>CBDBCD010000002.1:0-2656897 GCA_965202815.1 Dehalococcoidia bacterium | reverse complement strand
TCAACAACCTCGGGCGCAGCGCACTCGAAGTCGTCGGGATATTCAGGGAAGAACTCTCTCGGATAAACCGTGACCTTAATGGCCTTGGTCGGTATGCTCGAACCTGACAACAGAATGGGAAGCCTGTGGTTCACGCTGTCCCTGTTTGCCTCGCAGTCTATGCCGACTTCGATACGGTTCAGTTGGACGCTGACGGCGGTCATAGTCAACTCTGGAACGCTAGACAATTCCGAGCGAGAAAGTTGGTTGCGATACTATGCCATAAGCTGACGATGGGTGTACTGACCCAGTAGCGTCCCTTAAGGTGGTGTAAGAGAGTAGGTGGAGTAGTAAAAGTAAAACCACCGCGTCATCCTTTAGGAAATGGAAACCTGATACGAGGAAGGCAGGATAGTCAACGTATCTGTGGCCGTGGCGACCGCGGTGAACGTCGAGGGCAAGCGTGAGATCGTGGGCATGGACGTGGGAACGAGTGAGGACGGCGCGTTCTGGCTGGCGTTCCTGCGATCCTTGTCCGCCAGAGGCCTGGAAGGTGTTCAGCTTGTGACCTCGGATGCACATCGGGGACTCAGAGACGCGATAGCGACTGTGTTCGCTGGCGCCAGTTGGCAGAGATGCCGCACCCACTTCATGACCAACCTGCTGACCCGCGTACCCAAGAGCGCCCAGCCCTGGGTGGCGACCATGGTCCGTACGATCTACCAGCAGCCGTCTTCCGAGGAGGCGCACTCCCAACTCGACAGAGTTGTGGACCAGCTCAACGACCGCTTCCCGGAGGCATCCTCGATGCTTGCCGAAGGCGGACCTGACATCCTGGCCTTCACCTCCTTCCCCGGCGCTCACTGGAAGCAGGTGTGGTCCAACAATCCCCAGGAGAGACTGAACAAGGAGATAAGGCGCAGGACCGACGTGGTGGGCATCTTCCCGAACCGGCCTGCGGTGCGTCGGCTGATCGGAGCCGTACTCGCCGAGCGGCACGACGAGTGGGTAGTGGGCAGAAGATATCTGACGCCCGCTTCGGCGACTTACGACAAAGCGCTGCCGGAGGCTCAGATCACGCAGCCGACCGCGGCCTGATTAGAACATAAGGATAGACGAACTCCCACACCACATATGGGCACTTGACCGTCGCGCGACGTACAGCCCTTTATGTATCATGCCCGAAGCCCAATCGGAGAGGACGAGATTTGATTAAGGCCCTGGTGTTCGATTTCGACGGACTCATCATAGATACCGAGACGCCCCTGCATGACTCATGGAGTGAACTGTTCGATTCCTACGGCGTGAAGTTGGACAGGGGGGCGTTTGAAAATTCGATTGGTGGAGCGGACTTCGATATCTATCAGCTCCTGGAAAAATTATCCGGGCAGCGCATCGAGCGCGAGGTAGTCAGGCCGCGTACGAGAAGCCGATACCTGGAGCGCGTGGAGCGCAATCCCATCCTGCCCGGGGTCGAGGACTATCTGATTACGGCGAGAGGCATGGGACTCAAACTCGCGGTGGCATCCAGTTCGAGACCCGGCTGGGCCGTGGATCACCTGGAAAGGCGCGGACTGCTGCGCTATTTCGAGTTCGTACTCAGCGAGGGGGACGTGTCCAACGTCAAGCCCGACCCAGAGTTATACGCCACAGCCGCTCGCCGTCTCGGAGTACGTCCGCAGGACGCTTTGGCAATCGAGGATTCGGCCAATGGACTGTCGGCGGCGAAGTCCGCCGGTCTCTACTGCGTAGTCGTTCCAAATCCGATGACAGAGGATATGGACTTCGATTCAGCGGACATTCGCCTGAACTCCCTCTCAGATATGCCGCTGGAAAATCTGCTCAAGGAGTTGCAGCGTCGCCCTGATAAGCGCGCGCAATCGGAGACAGTAGGCTGACGCTTTCGCGGGAATGCAGGCATAGCGGCGCGATCCGCCTGGCGCGCGCAATATATCGACGCTGGCTTTCCTTGTCGCCGCCGCATAACAGCACGATCATAGTCTGTCTTTCAGAACGGAAATATCCTTCCAGCCGAACGATACTTCCACCAAGTCCGCGCCGCCGATAGCGATGGTCTTCTGCCCTACTCGTTCTCCTCCCAGGGACTCGTAGAATCGGCAGGCTGATTGGTTGTCCTCCAGGACCCATAGCAGCATCGAGCTGAATCCATCTGCCAGCAATCTTTGGGCCACGGCTG
This sequence comes from Dehalococcoidia bacterium, assembly GCA_965202815.1. Lineage (GTDB taxonomy): Bacteria > Chloroflexota > Dehalococcoidia > Lucifugimonadales > UBA1123 > VXRN01. The sequence continues at coordinate 2,654,721 of CBDBCD010000002.1, read as the reverse complement.
ACACGAGACGACGTCCCAGCCCAACGCGCTGACACTCTTCGAGCAAGTAGATGGCGTACAGTTCGCTTTGGTAGGTCTTGTTGCCTTCTCTTTCCGGTCCGCAAGTGGCAAAGCCAATGACATCGCCGCCTTCAGTTTCGGCGATGAAACTACCCCCGGCAGGCCGTTCAGTCGAAAGGGTCCTGTTCCAAACCGATTCTCTATCACGATATGAAAGGCCGGCCAGATACTCGGCCGGCGCGATGCCCGCATAAGTCGTTCGCCATGAGTCCACGTGAACCCTTGCGATGGAAGCGGCGTCTTCCATGGTGGCCACTCTTATCCGTATGGACACTGTTTTCTCTCGTTTCCGCAGCAGACGGCCTGACCTACCCGCTCAAGCGAGTATAGCATTGCCTATCCGTAAGTGTGAGCGCGTCAAGGTAACGGGCCGACGCTCCCTACGTCCTCCATGAATACCGCCATATCCCCCGCGTAGCGACCGCTATGGCCAAGCCGAATACTATGCCCACCAATCCGTTCAGGGCAAGCGCGAGCGGCGCGCCCAGGATGTCGGCGAGGAAGCCGGACGCCAGCAGCCCGAGCGGCAGACCGTACACCGCGAGGGAGCGCAGTCCCATGACGCGACCTCGGATTTCGGGCGAGGTCACGCTCAACAGCAGCATTGACATGGTAACCATCGTGAAGGACTGCGCCAGTCCTGTCAAAGCGAGAACTCCCATAGCCGGTCCAAACCATGCTATCAGCGCGATGGCGAGGATACAGACGTGCCATGCGATTCCCGCGAGCGTCATGACAACGCCCGGTCGTCGCAGCCTGGGCAGCGCCGCAATCGTGACCGATCCAACCATCGAACCGGCGGAGTACGCTCCAAGAAGCTGTCCGAGACCCTCCGCGCCCACGTTCAGAACGTCTTTCGCGTAAACGGGAAGCAGACCGTTGTTCAGCGGAAAGCCGGACAGGTTTACGAGGAAAGCCAGGAGCAGAAGTCCGAGCACGACCTCCCGCGTGCGGACGTATGACAGCGCCTGCCTGAGGTTGGATATGACGGACTCCGAGCTGCGAGCCGACGCAGGTTGACCGGGCACATGAAGCCTCAGGGCCAGACCGACACCGGACAGGTACATGGCGACTATCACGACATAACTCAAGCCCATTCCGTACCGCGCCAGCAGCGCGCCGCCGACCATGGGGCCGATTATCTGCATGACGTCTCTGCCGGAACGCGTGAGAGCGACGGCGTTCATTATCCCCTCGCGGGGAACGATGTCAGGAATGACAGTCTGCCGGGTTATGGTATCGAACGCCCTTGCCATCCCGACGGCCCCGACCAGCAGGAATACATGCCATACGTCGAGAATGTCCGTGGTTATAAGCGCCAATATGGCGAGCGCGGAGAGTGCGAATCCGAAGCGAACCAGGCGAAGCAGTCTCTCGCGTCTGTATCTGTCAACCACGATTCCATACAGGGGCGAGAATAGCGTCCCCGTGAATCTCAGCGCGGCATACAGGCCGAGCAGGAACGGCGAGTCGGTCTCCTGGAGTATGAACCATGCCAGAACCAGGAACTCCATCTGCTCGGCGCACGAGACCGCGGAGTCCGACAGCCACAGATAGCGGAAGTCCCTGCCGCGAAAGGCGCTCCCGAAACGAGAGATAGTCGTAGTTACCCTGGCCGGTCTATACATGGGCCGGACAGTCCACGTTCAGGACAGAAGGCTCGGTTCCCGCCTGGGTCATGCTATCAACATGGCGTCGCCGAAGCTGTAGAAGCGGTATCGCGCTTCGACGGCCTCGCGGTATGCCGCCAGAATCTTCTCGCGGCCGGCGAAAGCGGACACAAGCATCAGCAAGGTGGAGCGTGGCAGGTGGAAGTTGGTGATGAGCCCGTCTATCACTCTGAACCGGAATCCGGGCGTAATGAACAGGTCAACCCATCCTGAGCCTGGCTTGAGAAAGCTGTCCGGCCCGGAATCCCGCAGCGCCGCGTTCTCCAACAGCCGAACGGCCGTCGTTCCTACCGATATGACCCGTCTGCCCTCCGACTTCGCGTCGTTTATCATGCTCGCCGCCGACTCCGACAACTCCCAGTACTCTGAGTGCATTTCATGTTTGTCGGCGGACTCAGACTTGACCGGCCTGAACGAGTCCCAGCCGACGTGAAGCGTAACGAACGCCTTCTCCACACCCATGTTGTCCAGCCTGTCCAGAAGAGCCTCCGTGAAATGCAGTCCGGCGGTCGGAGCAGCCGCGCTTCCCTCGACGTTGGCATAGACAGTCTGGTAGCGTTCGGAGTCTTCCAAAGTCTCGCTTATATACGGAGGAAGAGGAATAGCGCCCACGTCTCGAATCAGACCCTCATCCTCGAAGGTAACGATCCTGGTGCCCGCCTCTTCTACTTCTATGACCCGGCCTCGCAGTTCCATGCCCCCGTCCCTGTCGGCTATCGTAAACTCCGCGTCTTCCCGCATCCTGCGTCCCGGCCTGACAAGCGACCTCCACTTCCCTTCCCCAAGGCGAGTCAGAAGCAGAAGTTCGATCTCACGTCCCGACGGCTCGCGGCGACCCAGCAGCCGCGCGGGGAAGACCCTGCTGTCGTTGAACACCAGCAGATCGCCGGGGCGAAGTAACTCATGCAGATCGAAGAAGCGACGATGCCCCAGCCGACCGCTCACTCTGTCCATGACAAGCAGGCGCGAGTGATCGCGGGGCTCCATCGGAGTCTGCGCGATCATTCCGGGGGGAAGGTGGTAGTCGAAGTCTGAAGTCAGCATAGGCAGTGACATCGTAGCGAAACGCTACCAGTGAAATACACTGGACGAGGGCGCTTGACAGGGTATTTTCGTTTTCGTCTTGTCGTCAATATCTCGTTTGCCCTGAGCTTGTCGAAGGGCAGTCCGGTCATGGTTCGACAGGCTCACCACGAACGTATTACACAGGTGACACTCGAAAATGAAAAGAACCTGGAGCGCTTGATCCAACGGAAGAGAGACTCAGTCTCCTCCGGTTGGGGATGAAGCCGGACGAGCCGGCGGCTTAGCGGCGCTCTTGTAAAAGTCGGGCGCCCGGTAGATATAGGCGAGCAGCGCGCCAAAGCACAACACGAACACGACCATGAGGCTGGATAGCTGGAACCCCTGTATATAGAAGACCTGCGCCGCCGAGTCCGACAGCCGCGATATTCCGGCGGGCAGAGCGAGAGCCAGCACGGCCGCCGCCGCCGTCGCGCCCAGCGCGTGGCCCATCTCCCGCGTCGTCTCCATCATCCCGGACGCGACTCCCCTGTGCTCCAGGGGCAGAGAATTCATGACGGTCGCGTTGTTGATCGGGTTGAACATATTCGTCCCGACCGAAATCGGTATCATCAGCAGAGGCAGCGCCCAGAAGGGTATGTCGGCCGCGACCACGCTGAGCGCAAGGAATCCGACCGCGATCACCACCATCATCACCGGCCTCATCAGGCGCGGCTGATACCTGTCGTACACCCAGCCCGCGACCATCGGCATGAAGAGTCCGAGCACCTGGCTCGGAAGCAATACTACGGTTACGTAAAGCGGCGGCTTTCCGAATCCCTCCTCCACAAGCACCGGAACCAGCGTCATAGTGGCAAGCATCGAGAAGTGGTACGTGACGTTGGTAGCCAGGGACAGCGAGAACGGCGCCTGCTTGAAGTGCCTGACGTCCACGACCGGGTTGGACATCCTGCGTTCGACCAGGAAGAACGCGCCAAGCATTACGATGAACAGAAGGTGCATCGGCAGATGGTATGTGAGCGCGTCCGGGCTGGTGTAGGACTCCTCGCCGCCGTGCAGGTGCGACCCGGACAGCACGAGGACCACCCCGGCGGCTACCAGCAGTATCCCGCCCAGCCAGTCAATCGGGCCGTCGTCCCTTTCCGATTTCACGTCCGCCTGCCTGCGGACCATGGGGATCGAGGCGACCGTGGCGAGCAGGCCGATTGGCACGAATGTCATGAAGACCATGCGCCAGCCCACGAACTGGAGCAGTACGCCGAAGAAGGCGAGTCCTATCAGGGTGCCGAAACGCGCGCCGATGATAGGCACGGCGAAAGCGCGTCCGCGCTCCCTCGGCTCGAAGTTCGCCGCCAGTATAGCGTTCGCGTTGCCCATTACCATGGCCGAACCGAGTCCCGCTATGGCGCGCCACACCGAGATGTGCCACAGTTCCTGCGAAATCGCTATGAAACCCGATCCGGCGGTGGAAAGGACTATGCCGATGAAGAAAACCCGCGCGTGTCCGTAGCGGTCTCCGAGTCTCGCGCCCAATAGGACGAAAGCGCCGAGCATCATGAGGTAGATTATGACTATCCAGGCGGTATCGTCAATTCCGGTGTTGAACGCGTCCGCCAGAGTAGGCAATGATATAGCGACCGGAAGGCTGGATAGCTGGACCAGCATGTAGGCGGCGGTCAGCGCGAGCAGGGTCTCCTTGCGAGTTCGCGTATTCAGCAGCAGACGAAGATCCGCAAACATTTCCTACCCTCTGAGCGACCGGCTAATAGTGTAGCATACGGCGACCGCGGGCCCATTGGCCGAAAGTATGACCCAAGACTGTCCAATCGGCTGGCGCAAATCCGGCCTTTCTCCCGATCCGCGCCATGCCCCCGCGTGTCAAGATCGCTCGCGACTCCGACAGCCAAACATGAAAAGCAACGGCGCAATACTACCACAGCGAATCATAAATCGGCGATACTAACTTTCGCAGCGTTCCGGCGTTCTATAGTCCAAGGCCGGAAATGTGTCTCGACTCTTGGAGCTCCCCTGAGAGAAAGGCAGCCATGGAAAACAGACCCGCAGACAGGCAGGTCGAAGACATCGTGAAACAGGCTCAGGTCGGCGAACAGTCGGCGTTTGCCGAACTGTACGAAATGTATTACGACCAGATTTACCGATATGTCTCCTTCAAATGCGGCAATCAGATAGAGGCCGAAGACCTATCGGGTGAAGTTTTCCTGAAGATGATCGAGTCAATTCACACATTCAGGTTCAGGGGCTTCCCCTTCACCTCCTGGCTGTACAGAATCGCTCACAACGTTGTGGTTGACAACTTCAGGCGAAAGGGGCGTCGGCCAACCGTCCCGCTGGACAACGCCGTCAACGCCGCCAGCGACGCTCACAGCGACCTGGAAAGACTCGCCGAGATTAGCCTCACGATGAGAGAAGTAGTGGTCGCCATGGACAACCTGACCGACCTCCAGCGGGAAGTAGTGACTCTCCGATTCGCCGCCGGACTATCAATCGCCGAGACCGCCAAGGCGGTCGGCAGAAAAGAAAATGCCGTGAAGGCGCTCCAACATGCGGGAATCAGAAAACTGCGGGACGCGCTGGCTCCTCCATGCGCGATCAAGCCCACGCCGGCAACGGAGTCCAAGCTGTGAACTCCCGGATATAGCGACTAATAACTAACGACTGATAACTGAACGACGGGAGGCGCGATATGAGCGGGGAATTCGTAGATGCCCTGAACGACTGCGTGGAGCGACTCGCAAGTGGAGAGAGCATCCAGGCCTGCCTGGACCGCTATCCCGCGTATGCCGACGAGCTCAGGCCACTCCTCGAGGTTTCAGATTCGACGATTCGGGCCGCGGACCAACTGCGACCCGATCCCTCAGCCAAACAGCGCAATTTCCAACGCTTCGCCCAGGCCGCCTCGCAGGCGTCCCGGCATAGAGAGCGGCGCAAGCCGTGGTGGCGAAATTACCGGCGATTCGCGCCAATCGCGCGGCCCGCGCTGGTGGGATTCATAGCAATCGCCATCATGCTCACAGGTGTGGGCGCGACCACTGCCGCCTCCTCGAACTCGGTCCCGGGCGAGCCGCTGTACTGGGTAAAGACCACAAAGGAGAGTGTCGAAAGCAGGCTGCCGCGCTCCGACGAGAGCCGGGCAAACTACGAAGCGAAACTCGCGCAGATACGAGGCGATGAGATCAACAAGCTAATCCTGCGAGGCGAATTCACCAGGGCGGACGGCACGATGAGTCGGATGACCATTCACCTCAAACGCTGCGCCAAGCACGCCGGCATCACCGTCGCCGCCAACCCGGTGGAAATGCCGTTCAGGCCAAGTCCAAACATGGGCAGCGACAATGCCAACCGGCTCGGAGAGCGACTGGAAAACGACCGTAGGGTATTCAAGATGAAGGCGGAGCGAGTTCGGCTGCAACTGACCCCTGAACAGAGAGAGCAGATGGAGCAATATCTGAGGCAGGCGGACCTGGGGTATCGTCTGTTCATAGACGCCGCGCGCGCCGATTCCCCCGTTCGCCGACCATTTATCATCGTTCCCGTCCAAAGCTACGAAATCGGACGCTAGCCATAATGGAGTAACACAACCTGATGAGATTTCTGAGAAGAATAAGGCGATGGCAGATAGTGACCGCCGTCATAATCCTTGTAGTCGTGGCAGCCGGAGCGTTCGTAGCAACTCAAAGATCGTCAAACCAGGACAACGCCGACATTCCTGAAGACCAGCAGGTAATACCCGTCCGGCGCGGCGATCTGATCCAGGAAATCTCCATCACCGGTAGCCTCAGCCTGCCCAACAGGGAAACGCTCACCTTCGGCTCCTCCGGCGTCATCGCGGAGATAATGGTCGAAGAGGGCGACAAGGTTACGGAAGGCCAGACGCTCGCAGTCCTGGACCAGGAAGACATATCGGCGCTGGAGGAGCAGGCGGTGGAGGCGCGGGTCGCGCTCCGCGACGCCGAGGAAGCGCTTGAGGACTATATGTCGCCCTCCGAGCTTGACATAGCCCGCGCTCGGAAGGACGTCGCCGACGCCGAGGCCAGCCTACAGAACGCGCGGGACGCTCTGGACGACTTTCTCGAACCACCGTCCGAGGTCTCCATATCCCAGATCGAGTCCAGGATAGCGGGCTACGAGGTCGAACTGGACAAGATAGCGGAGGACATAGAAGACCTGCGCGAACCGCCCACCCAACTCCGGATAGACCAGGCGCGTAAGAATATCTCGACCGCCCGCGTTGAACTGGAACGCGCCGAGGAAGCGCTGGACGACGCCCTGGCTGGCCCCGATCCGATAGACGTGGAGAGCGCCAACAACGACATCGAGGCCGCCAAGAGGGAGTTCTCCAACGCCGAGGCCGACCTCTCCCTCGTGAGCGGCGACTGGGAGGATAGACTGGACGCCGCCGAGAGCGAGGTCGAGGATAAGGCCGAAGCCTACGCCGAAGCGTTCAGCAGGTGGCTCGGAGTGGACGCGGTCGCGAATGCGCTCGACCCCGACTACGAAGCGGCTCTGTCCGACCTGGGCGTGGACCTCGAAGCGCTGTTCGACCTGTCGGCCAGGTTCTCGGACTTGGAGGAGGGAGGCTACTATTCGGACGGTCTTCCCCAGGACGACCCGACCACCGCATGGAGCGAGCCGACCATATTCCTGTGGCTGAATCTCAACCCGACGGATATACAGGTCTTGTGCGAGCCCGACGAAAGGACGCCCTACGGAAGCGTCTGCGTCCAGGAAGAGTTCCGCTCCACCTCCAAAGCCTATGTGAAAGCGCTGGACGATCTGGAGGATATGAGGGCGCAGTCCGTCAAGGGCCTGTCCGCCACCCAGACCGCGTTCGAGCGAGCGCGGAACACGCTCGACAAAGCCAATGACGCGCTTGAAGAACTCACCAAGCCCGTCGAAGAGGCCGTGATAGCGGATATGCAGGTCGCCGTCCAGCTTGCCGAGACAGGCTTGGCGGACGCCCAGGAGAAACTCGAAGAAATCCTGGAGATCGAGGACGTTTCGCTCACGGTACAGAACCTGGAAGCGCAGGCCGAACTCGCTCGCGCCAATATCAGGCAGGCGAACAAGGACATGGAAGAGCTTATGGAGGACAAGGAAGAGACGCAGCGCGTCGCCCTGCTCGAAGATATTGAGGTCGCGCGCCTCGACGTCCAGGAGAAGCGCAAGGACCTGCAAGACCTCATCGAGCGGGATCCCGAGTCGCTCGACCTAGCCTCACTACAGGTAAAGGTAGCGTCCGCGAAAGTGGCGCTGAGCCAGGCCGAAGAACGCCTCGCCGAAGCCACTATCACCGCTCCGTTCGACGGATTCGTGGCGCAGCTCGAAGTGGAAGAGGGCGACGAAGTGGAGCGGCGCACCAATATCATGGTGGTCGTGGATACCGGCGTCGTCGAGCTGGACGGCGGAGTTGACGAGATAGACGTTTTGGAGACGCAGTTGGGCGCGGTGGCGTCCGTGAAAGTTGACGCGCTGCCCGACCAGGAAATAGTCGGCGCGGTCTCGTTCATCGCGGCGGAGCCGGAATCCGGCCAGGGTGGCGGCCAGAGCGGCGTGGTGAGCTATCCGGTCGAGATTCTGCTGACCGTCCCCGACGGGGTTGATCTCCCGGCCGGCCTCAGCGCGGTCGCCTCGATAACCATCAGCGAAGAGCTGGACGTGCTTCTGGCGCCTCTCGACGCGCTGCGCGGCCGTTTCGACAGCCCAACGCTGCACGTAATGAAAGACGGAGTGATAGTCGAAACGCCCGTCACGCTGGGCAGCAGCGACGACTTCTGGACAGTCGTCACAAGCGGCGTGAGCGAGGGCGACATGATAGTTGCCAGGGCTCCCGAAGGTTCGGAGGGCGAATTCGACGTAACCTCCGGGCCTGACGACGGCGGCGGAGGCGACGGCCCCCCCAGACGGCGCAGGCAGTAGAACCATGCTGATAAAACTGGAAGACATAACCAAGATTTACATGATGGGCCAGATCGAGGTGGGTGCGCTCCAAGGCGTCTCGCTCGGAATCGAAGAGGGCGAGATGGTGGCGATAATGGGGCCGTCCGGCTCCGGCAAGTCCACGCTGATGAACGTGATAGGCTGCCTCGACGCGCCCACCAGCGGGCGCTACGTCCTGGACGGGCAGGAGATAGGATCTCTGTCCGACAACCGACTGTCCGAGATACGCGGCCAGCAGATAGGCTTCATATTCCAGACCTACAACCTGCTGCCGCGCATGAGCGCGCGCGCCAACGTGGAGCTTCCTCTTGTGTACGGGAGCGCGTTCGGACGGAAGCGGCGAGCGCTCGAAGCGCTGGAACGTGTAGGTCTCGCCGACCGCGCCAACCACAAGCCAACCGAGATGTCCGGCGGACAGCAGCAGCGAGTAGGCATCGCGCGCGCGCTGGTGAAGCGGCCCCGCATAGTTCTGGCCGACGAACCCACCGGCAACCTCGACAGCCAGTCCAGCGAGGAGATTATGAGAGTCCTCAAGGGCCTGAACAGGAACGAAGGCCAGACGGTAATCGTCGTAACCCACGAACTCGACGTGGCTTACGAGACAGACCGCATCATCTCCATGCTGGACGGGCAGGTAGTGGGCGACAGTTCGGTCGCGCGCCTGAAAGCGGACAGAGAAGCGCAGGGAGAGACGACCACTTGAATCCTCTGGACATACTGATCACCGCGATAACCTCCCTGTCCGCTAACAAGATGCGCGCCAGTCTCACTCTGCTCGGCATAGTGATAGGCGTAACAGCCGTGATAGTCCTGGTATCCTTGGGCAGGGGCGTTCAGGCGTCTATCACCTCCGAGTTCGAGGGTCTGGGCGCCAACCTGATAACCGTCACGCCAGGATCCGAGGAAGGAGGAGGGTTTGGCGCGTTCTTCGGCGAAGGCGGCGACGAAACTACGCTGACGCTCGATGACGCCTACGCTATCCGCGACTCCCGGTACGCTCCCTCGGTGATCGGGGTCGCCCCCGAGATAAGCACCTTCGCGCAGATTGTTTACGGACGAGAGGAAGACTGGACGCAGGTTGTCGGAGTAACGCAGGAATACGAAACTGTCCGAAATTACAACGTCACTACGGGAGATTTCATCTCACACAAGCACGTGGAAGAGGTGGCCTCGGTCGCGGTCATAGGGGCGGGCATCTCCGAGTTCCTATTCGGATACAGGGACCCGGTCGGACAGACGATCAAGATGAACGGAAGACCGTTCACCATCATCGGCGTTCTGGAAAGCCAGGAGGGGCTGTTCAGCTTCCTGGACCAGCGCATCGTCGTTCCAATCACCACAGCGCACTATCGCCTGAGATTCCAGCGAAACGCCGAGGGAAAGATTCCGGTGGACAGCATCAACGTCCAGGCGACGTCGTCGGAATCCATCGAGAGCGCGCAAGACGAGGTAAGCGCGATCCTGAGACTTCAGCACCGCATCACCGATACCGACGACTTCACCGTCTCCAGTCAGGAAGACGCCATAGCCGCCATCCAAAGCGCTACCCAGGTCATCGTGATATTCCTCGGCGCCATAGCCGGCATCAGTCTGCTCGTAGGCGGCATCGGCATAATGAACATCATGCTGGTAACCGTCACCGAGCGCACGCGGGAGATAGGCATACGCAAGGCGATGGGAGCGAAACGGCGCGACGTGCTGTTCCAGTTCATGGCCGAAGCCTCCATGCTCAGCTTCACCGGGGGGCTCGTGGGACTCGCGCTGTCATACGGAATAACCGCGGCAATCAGCGGACAGCCCATATTCGGCGAAGGTTCGGAGGTCGCTATATCGGTTCCCCCGGACATAGCTCTGCTCGCCTGCGCCGTGTCCATCGGCATCGGTCTGTTCTTCGGCGTCTATCCCGCCATACGCGCGTCCCGCCTCCATCCCATCGAGGCGCTCAGGTACGAATAAGAGACAAGACCTGTTCCTGAACGAGTTTTAGCCATTGATGAAGCGAATTTCCGAAATTCTATTATACATTAGTCTTGCAATTCACCTACGCATGGGTAGTACAATATCCTCTTAGGGGTCGCAGACTAAGGTTCGCTATCGAATTTGCCCGCCTCCCCATTCCTCAAAAGGGAGGTTCGCGTAGCGAACGCTGTATGATAGAAATAGCCCGAATCATCGGTATAGCCCTCAACCACAAGTGGCGGCTCATAATCGCCTACTTGAGCATGATCGGGGCGCTCATCTCCTTTGTACTGATCCCCCCCTATATAAGAAGGGCCATAGACGGAGTGGTCGAGATAATCGGCAACAGTGGGGAATACTCCCAGTCCGCTCTACTCACCACGATAGCCATCATCTTCGGCCTCATGGCTCTCAGAGGCGTATTCTCATACTTCCAGCAGTACCTTGGCGAGGCCGTTTCACAGTTCGTATCCTACGACATCCGAAACAAGCTGTACGATCATGTCCAGCACATGAGCTTCGGATTCCACGACCGCCATCACACCGGCTCGCTCATGTCCCGCGCCATCACCGACGTCGAGAACATCAGAATGTTCATCAACATGGGTCTGGTGCGAACGCCTTACTTCCTGCTCCTGTTCCTGGTTGTCGCCATAATCCTGTTCGTCAAGGATTGGCGGCTCGGACTGATAAGCGCCAGCTTCATGCCGGTCGTAATGATCTATTCCGCCATCGTCAGGCTCAAGATGCGGCGGCTCTGGCTCATCGTCCAGCAGAAGATGGCCGAAATGAGCAACGTGCTTCAGGAGAACTTCACAGGCGTCCGCGTGGTCAAGGCGTTCGCCGCCGAGCCGTATGAAGAAGCCAAGTTCGACGTCCGCAACAAGGAACTCGTCGGCTACTTCATACAGGCCGAAAGAATGCGCGCGTCCAGCACCGCGTTCATGCTCTTTACGTTCCTTCTCGCCGTCGGACTGATACTGTTCTTCGGCGGCCGCCGGGTGATGGACGGACACATGACTCCGGGCGAACTGGCCGAGTTCCTCATCTACCTCCAGATGCTCCAGATGCCTGTACGCATGGCCGGCTGGCTCGTAAATTCATACGCGCGCGCCGCCTCCGCCGGACAGAGACTCTTCGAGATACTCGACACCAAGTCCCCGGTGCAGGAAGAGGAAAATGCCCGCGAGATGGCGCGTCCGCAAGGCCGCGTCAGATTCGAGAACGTGACCTTCAGCTACGACCATACCAAGCGAGTCCTCAGAAGCATAGACCTGGAGGCCGAGCCGGGCCAGGTAATAGCCCTTCTCGGCCCGCCCGGAAGCGGCAAGACCAGCATCGTAAACCTCATCCCAAGGTTCTACGACGTCACCGGAGGCCGCATTACCGTTGACGGCAGGGATATCAGAAACTCGACACTCAAGTCTCTGCGCGAGAACATAGGAATCGTCCAGCAGGACGTGTTCCTGTTCAGTACCTCCATACGGGAGAACATCGCCTATGGAAACGCGGACGTTTCACAGGAGCAGATAGAACAAGCCGCCAGAATCGCGCAGATGCACGACTTCATCGAGTCGCTGCCCGACGGCTACGACACCGAGATAGTCGAGCGCGGCGCGAACCTGTCCGGCGGACAGCGGCAGCGCATGTCAATCGCCAGGGCGGTGCTGCTCGATCCCCCCATTCTGATTCTGGACGACTCCACCTCCAGCGTGGACGCGCGGACCGAAGAACTCATCCGCAGGGCCATGGAATCCGTCATGGCCGGGAGGACGACCTTCGTCATAGCGCACAGGCTCAGCACCGTCCACCGCGCCGACGTAATCATCGTCATGAAGGACGGCCAGATAGCCGAGCGGGGAACTCACGACGAACTCGTCCAGATGAAGGGCGGGCTGTACAGAGAGATCTACGACCTTCAGCTAAAACCGCAGGAAGACGTCATGCGTGAGATCGAATCGCCCATCCCCGTCGCCGGCAACTGAAGACTAACGACCGAAAACCAAAACTGCAATCCAGGAAGGACTAGACGCCTATGATGATGGGCGGAAGCGCGTTTGGCACAAACTCAGCCAGGCGCGGACATATTGACGAAGAGGTATTTGGCTCGGTTTACGACCAGCGAGTCGTGCTTCGGCTGCTGCCCTATATATATCCTTTCAAGGGACTGGTCATATTAGCTACCATCTCCATGCTGATATACACCGCGACCCAGGTCGCCGTCCCCTGGATCATTGGAGTCGCGATTGACGATTACATCTTCGTGGGCGACTTCGAGGGCTTGACCTGGATATTCGGCATATTCATAGCCATCGCCGCCACCAACTGGGTCACCAACTTCACACAGCAGTTCTCTATGGAAAAGGTCGGGCAGGGAGTCCTCTACGACCTGCGCCGCGACGTGTTCCACCACGTTCAGAGACATTCCGTATCCTTCTTCGACAGGATGGAAGTAGGCCGCCTCATGTCCCGCACGCAGGGCGACGTCGGCCAGCTCCAGGAGTTCAGCGCGCTCGTCGTCATGACGCTTGGCGAACTGCTTGGACTCTTCGGCATCATAGCGGCGCTGCTGATAATGAACTTCAAGCTCGGGCTTATCACGCTGGCCGTCCTGCCCCTGCTGATACTAACCATGATCATCTGGCAGCCTCTCGCGCGCCGAGCCTTCATGGAGATACGGCGCACGATCTCCATCGTCAATGGCGAACTCAACCAGAACATAACCGGCGTCCGCGTCGTTCAGGCGATGAATCGCCAGGACCGCAACCTCGGAAACTTCAACAATCTGAACGTCAACCATCGCGAGGCGAACCTGTGGGCGGGCAGAATGTCCTCCGGCCTCATTCCGGCCGTTGATATCCTCACGGCGGTAGCTATCGGGCTTGCCATATTCTTCGGCTCCCAGATGGTCGTGAGCGGCGAACTGGCGGAAGCGGGCGTGCTTGTGGCCTTCATCCTATACATTCAGCGCTTCTTCGACCCGATTCGGAACCTCACGATGATGTACACCCAGCTCCAGCGTTCCATGGCGTCCGGCTCTCGCATATTCGACCTGCTGGACTGGGAACCGGAACTGGTTGACGCCGAGGGCGCCACTACCCTGCCCGAGATCCGGGGCGAGATAGAACTCCAGGACGTCAGCTTCAGCTACGTCGAAGGCGAGGACGTGATAAAGAACGTCAGCCTCCACATCGAACCCGGCGAAGTCGTCGCAATCGTCGGTCCCACCGGCGCGGGCAAAACCACCCTGATCAGCCTCATGTCCCGATTCTACGACGTAGAGCCCGACCGCGGCGCGGTGCTGGTGGACGGACACGACGTAAGAACCGTCGCCAGGGGCTCCCTGGCCAGCCAGATGAGCATGGTGCTCCAGGAACCCTATCTCTTCTCCGGCACGGTCAGAGAGAACATCAAGTACAACCACTCCGAAGCCTCAGAAGAGCGCATGATAGAGTCCGCCATCGCCGTCGGAGCCCACGACTTCATAATGGAACTCGAAGACGGCTATGACACCTATCTCGCCGAGCGCGGAGCCAACCTGAGCGTTGGACAAAGACAGCTCCTCAGCTTCGCCCGCGCCATAGTCGCCGATCCCAAGATACTCATACTCGACGAGGCCACCGCCAACATAGACAGCTACACCGAACTGCTCATTCAGATAGCCCTCACCGAGCTACTGAACGACAGGACCGCAGTGGTCATAGCCCACAGGCTCTCCACCATACGCGGCGCGGACAAGATAGTCGTCCTCAATTTCGGCGAAGTAATGGAAGTCGGCACGCACGAAGAGCTCATGGCGAAGGACGGCTTGTACGCACACCTCTATCACATGAACTACGCCGCCCGCGAAGAACCCGCAATCCCGACGCCCTGACACAGAAGAATCACTCAGGATCCCACAGAGCCTTTTCATTTTCGAGTGTCACCTGTGTAGTCCGTTCGTGGTGAGCCTGTCGAACCATGAATGGACGGCCCTTCGACAAGCTCAGGGCGAACGAAAGACTGACGACAATACGAAAACGAAAAGGTCGTGTAGGATGCTACCCGTTCGTTGACATAAAATAGGGCAGAAATTACACTCGGCTTTGTGTTCACAATTGCGATAAGGGGATTTCATCATGGCGCGAAGAGTCGGATATGAAGTAAACAGGCCCGGAAGGCGTCATGAAGACAAGGATGTCGCGATTCCCATAGCCGCCGACCTGAAGTCGGTCCCAGGCGCTCCGACCCGGGACAACGAAATCACCTACTACGCGCGAGAATACCCGCTGGAAAGCGTGGCTGTGGAACACAGCGCATCCTCGCTCTGGGCGCTCGACGTCAGGGAAGAGGCCGCGCCGGAGACCGCCGAACTCTACCGCAGGCACCAGGGCGAAATCGAGCCCGTCGTGGAGTGGCTGAAGTCCACCAGGTACATGGAGCCCACCTCGGAACCCGCACCCGGCAAGGACGTGACCGAAGCGATACGCGCCAAGGCGCGCGAACTGGGCTACGGCGAGGTCGGTTTCACAAACTTCGACCGACGATACATCTACAAGAGCAAGCGCGAGTATGTACGCGCGGACCTCCGCCACGCCATATGCCTCGCCGTCGAACAGGACTACATATCCACTCAGTCCCTGCCAAGCCTCGACGCCGAAGAAGCTCATGGCGAGGCTCACATGCGCCAGGCCGACATGGCCAGGCAACTCATCGAGTTCATACACTCTCTGGGATACTCCACCCAGGTGTGGGGGCCGACGTGGCACTTCGGCCCGATGATCCCCCTGTTCGTACAGGCCGGATTGGGCCAGCTCGGGGTCAACGGACAGCTGTTGTCGCCCCACTTTGGATCGCGCGCCCGGCTTCAGGTCATCACGACTGACGCTCTGATCACTCACGACAGGCCGGTGGACTACGGGATTACCAAGTTCTGCGAAATATGCCATATCTGCTCGATGCGATGCCCTGGAAGGGCCATCAATCAGAACAAGGTCTGGTTCAGGGGTGTCGAGAAGAGCAAGCTCGACTTTCGACGATGTCGGCCCGTTATGACACGCTACTCCGGCTGCGGCGTCTGCATGAAAGTATGTCCGGTACAGAGGTACGGACTGCCGGAAGTGATGAAATACTATGTGGAAACGGGACGCGTTATCGGCAAGAACAGCGACAACCTGGAGGGCTACAGCCTGCCCGACAAGGGTTACTTTCCTCCTGGACGCTTACCCAAGTTCGAGTCCGGTTTCTTCGATATGCCGATGGGCAGGTCCGAAGATCTGGTTATGGACGAGTACCGCGAGAACATACAGGAACTGAACGGAGACCAGAGCGACGAGGACCGTGAGGCACTCTGGGACGAATTCCGCGGCAAGCTCGACGACGCCCTCCAGCGACGCAACATACCCGTGGACATGGGCATGGATCTCGGCGGCTAGAGCGTAGTGAATTGAGCCAGCTAACCGAGGTCGCGCGTCTCCGACTCAATCCGCGAAGAGTGTTCTACGGCTGGTGGCTCGTCGGGGTCAGCGGCTCTGTCATGGTCATCTCCACAACCCCTATGTTCCACGCTATGGGACTGTGGTTCGTCGCGCTGGAACACGCCTTTGGCTGGAGCAGGACTCAGCTCTCCCTGGCCTTCGCCTTCACGCGCATCGAGGGGGGCATCCTCGGCCCGATAGAGGGCTACCTGGTTGATCGGTTCGGCACGCGACGGCTGGTGTTCATCGGCATGACCATAATGGGCGTCGGATGGATTCTCTTCAGCCAGATTCAGAACATCACCGTGTTCGGATGGGTATTCCACGACCTCTGGATGTTCTACATCGTCTATATGATCATCGCGCTGGGCCAGGGCCTCGGAAGCTGGCTGCCGCTCATGACGATGCTGAACAACTGGTTCAATCGCCACAGGGCCAAGGCGATGGGCTTTTCTAACTCGGTCAGCAGGATAGGCACGCTGGCGCTAATCCCGGCAATCGCCTGGGCGATAGATCCGCGATTCGAACGAATCGGATGGGAGAGAACGGTCGTCATCATCGGAGTCGTCGTGCTGGTCGCGGTGTTCCCTCTGACCAAGCTCATACGCAACCGGCCCGAGGATTACGGACTTCTCCCCGACGGCGACAAGCCGCAGGAGCCGGTGGCCGATCAGGCGACAGGCCAGTCCGCTGCCAGGCCCCGAACGGACGACCAGGACTTCACCTTGAAACAAGCGCTGATGACGCCATCGTTCTGGCTGATCAGCGTCGGCCACGGTTTCACGTCCATGATACTGATAGCGATGATGGCTCACCTGGCTCCGATGATGGACGACCGGGGATACTCCCTTCAGACCTCGGCCTTCGTCATAACCGCCTACACCGCCGTCTCAATGCTGTTCCAGATCATCGGCGGCTTCGTGGGCGACCGCGTTCCAAAGAGGTACGCGCTGTTCGTGTTTACATGGATTCAGGCGAGCGGCGTATTCCTTCTGACATTCGGCCCGGCGTCCCTGCCGGTGGCATACGGATTCGCCCTGCTATTCGGAATTGGATTCGGCGGACGCAATCCGCTCACCGTTTCCATTCGCGGTGAATATTTCGGACGCAAGTCGTTTGGCAAGATCATGGGCATCTCCCAGGTACCGATGAACATTCTTCTGCTTTCGGCCCCGGTGTACGCCGGCTTCATCCGGGACACCACCGGCGACTACACGCTGGCTTTCGCGCCCCTGGCCGCCATAAACATGCTGGGCGGCCTCCTGTTCCTGTTCGCCCTGCCGCCAAAGCTCAAGTGATAATGGAGCCGGTCGCCGAAGACGACATATGAACAGATATATCAGTCCAGCCAATCTGATTCACGCAGCTCCCGTGGCGTTCCTGTTCACATTCATGGTCGGAATGTGGTTTCTGAGAACCGAGGCTTTCATTTCGGATGATTCGTACTTCTACCTGGTAATCTCCAGAAACCTGGCTCTCGAAGGACACCAGACGTTTTCGGGGATAATGTCCACCAACGGCGCACACCCACTCTGGCTGTATCTTCTGACCGCGTACTCGTGGATAGTATCCGCGCTATTTGGCCCCGGTACCCTGAACATCCCTGAGTTCGCCCTGCCGTTGAGCGTCGCGCTGTTGGCTGGCGGATGTGTAGTCTGGTGGAAGATTGGCGGCATACTTCGGATACACCAGCCCACGCTGGTTTTCGTACCCTTGACGTTCATCACCTTCTTCGGCGTTCTATACTCTGAAATACACCTCCTCTTCTTCACACTGTCTCTTCTTGTTATGTCCGTTATCGGCAGGAACTCTGGTGGACGCCTGAGATATGCACTGATTGGTGCTTTAAGCGCACTTGTGGTCCTATCGCGGCTGGACACCATATTTCTCATAGGCGCACTGGGCGTTCTGCTGTTCATTTCGGACAGAGACTTTCGCGGCCTGGCTGTGATGTCGTTGACATTCGCGGCTATTACGCATCCCTATCTGGCTTCCAACTATTTCATCTTTGGGCACGCAGTCCCGGTCAGCGGCTATATCAAGTCAACCTTCCCCGAAGTATTTCTCAGGGGATTCGAGATTCCAGCCGGAATGCTAACACTTTCGTTCGAGGGATATTCGATAATCTTCGGGCTAATACCGATAGCTTTCGCCCTCGCGCTGTGGCCAACCTATAGGGATAAGCGAACGATGCTGGTCATTGCCACCATACTCGGCGGCGCTATTCTTCAATTCCTCCAGATAGCCTTGTTCACCCGAGGCCATACAAGCTGGTACTGGTACTATCTCCTACCGGTTACCGCCGGAGCGTTAGCCACAGCTAACTTACTATCGCCTGCGAATATCCAATTCGTACATCTCACCCCCCTCCGTATATTAGTTCTAACTGTAGCTCTTTTTAGTATAGCAGTAGTAATGGCCATAGTCACTGTGAATATCAGATGGGATTCTCCAGAGACTTCATCTGGAACTATCAAGGCCATAGAATTCAGTACCAAACACGATATTCAAGATACAACTTTTCTGGTCTCTGACTGGCCCGGATACTTCGCGTACTTCAGCCCATCCAACAGGATAATCGCGGCTGATATGCTCACCGGAAACACATCCGTCCTCAGAGAAATGGAGGATTCGGGGAACGCTATTCGCTACCTGTTCGATACAGCGTCCGAGCTTGACAAGCCAATTAGATACATAATCTTCATGGGAAATACATGGCTGCCCCCAACTTCCAACCTCCAGTGTGTAATCTACAACGACCCGTTGCACTACCCCGTTCCACACAAGATAGGACAAGTCCACCTGGGTAATCCCATCGAAACCGATCTTGACAACGGATTCATCGTTTGGGACACCTCAAACCCGCGATTCGACATTTCATCTGACGACACGCTATGCGCAGAGAAAGATAAGTAGCCTAGCAATATAAGCCAATTCAGGCTCTATCCGATGATATGATGCCAAGAGTAACCAAAAAGCCGGAAATGTCGCGGAGGACGGAAACAATGCCGATCATTGATCACAAGAACGCTACCGAAGTCCCGTGGAGGCCGAATTATCGAAAGTGGCTCATCACCGAGGACGGCGACGGCACGACCGCGATTGACGCCTCCGTGAGCGAAGTCGGTATCGGAACCGGAGCGCCGCTGCACACGCACGAGGATGACGAGTTGATCTTGATTCTCGAGGGAACCCTGCGCGTGCGAGTCGGCGACGAGACGGTTGACGTGGGCGCAGATCACACGGTCGTCGTGCCGCCCGGTCAGCCGCATGGGTTCGAGGCGATAGGCGACTCGCCTGCGAGAATCGTGGGCGTATTCCCGGCCAAGGATCCGTTCCTGCGCACGAAGTTTCTGGAGGGCGGTCCCCCAGCGATTCACTCGGAGTAGGTCTGCCGGGGCTACTCGATAACCCGCAGGGTATGCCCGCGGGCGGGCGTAAGAGTCTCCACCGGAATGGGCGCCACGCTTCCGCCCGGAGGCTGCCACAGTATCTTGAACATGGTTGACCTGCCTCTATCCCTCGCCTCGTACTCCACGCGAATTGGGTAGGCGCCGGCTCCGATCAGGACCTCCCCTTCCCTGTCAACGTCCTCGGACGGAGGGTCCTGCGCCAACAGGTCGTTTTCGAAATAGAACTTCACCGGCCCGGACACCCTTTCGACCGCGAATTTGTGGTCTCCCAGAGCCTCGACATTCAGCATCCCTTCCCAGGTCACAGTGTGAGGTTCGTCTATCACCGGGAAATAGTTGAACACGTCCATCGAGGGAGCTATTTCAACAGCGTCGGGCAATTCCGACTCATCTCCACCCGTGAAGAATCGTCCCACGGCTCCCAGAGGCCGCACGGTTCCCCTGTACAGGTGACTATATGGGATGGGTTCGAGCTCGCCACCCGGCGGCCTCCAGAGCAGGCGCGCGAATTTATCCGGCTCGGACACCCTGCCGATGATCTTCAGAGAGTGCATTCCGATGGCCGGAGCAACCCTCGACCTCGGCTTCTCCGGGCCGAGTATGCGTAGGCCGTCGAGTTCAACATACACGTCGAGGCTTCCATCGAGCTGAAACTCATACTCCCCTTGCTCGTCCACCTTCAGCGCGCCCGTGATATTCAAGTCGTATGGATATTCTTCGGGACCGTCGAGGGTGTGCCACGCCGATGTGCTTAAGGGCTGTGGCTTTGCGCCAATCGGCTGATTCCAGACGGTGTACGCTACGTCCAAACCCTGTCGCATAGCCAGTCGCTCGCGGCTGACGAACGCCGTGTAGAACAGCGGCTCGCCTCCCATGGGCGGAGTCACGGCGTGGAACTCGCCGTCGGGGTAGTAGGCTCGCGTGAGTTCCCAGAATCCTCGTTCTCTGGGCTCGAAGTAAATCGCCGCGCCATGCCAGACCTGCGTTGAGTCCAGCGGCAACGTATTGGGCGGCATTATCACCTCGCGCTTGGGGTTGCTTCCCAGAACCTCGCCAATCGCCCCAAACAGGTACTGGCGCGATGTCCATATCGAGTAACCCCTTCTCTGCAACTCCGTATGACTGCGCGCCATCAGGGTCTCGTCAGTGGAGAATCCGGCATAGACCCTGGGGTCGTTGGCCTGATCGCCAAAGTAGAATTCCACGTTGATATAGGCTATGACGGCCAGAATGACCAGAGTTACAGGCAGGGCGTACCTGCGAACGACGGACCAGGACGAGGCGCGGCCAGCGACCAGGAAACGTTCCACCGGGTATGCGGCGAGCGCGGCCACGGCGGGAATCACAAGTATGGAGCGCAGCGACTGGGGCGACTCCCAAGGGACGGTCAGAACTCCGGGGAGTACCATGAGCAATACCCAGACGGGGAGAGAAATAAGCGCAGTGTTTCGCCACTGGGTAAGGGCGAAGAAGAAACCCAGCGCGAACAGCGCGGCCATGAAGAAGTCGAGCATGGGTTCGTCGGGCAGGTTGTGGCGAGGATTCGAATCGCCCTTGCGGTTGAACATCATAAGGTGTTCTTCTAGGCTTTCATTGATCTGGTCAACCCACTGCTCGCGCGGAGTTATGTTGAAAACCGAGGTGTTTTCGGCTCGTTTGAAGAACTCCTCCGAGTTGTCTGCGGCGAACTGTGTAAGCGGAGCGGCGACGAACAAAGACGTCAGTACCATGAGCAAGACACTGAGCGTGAACCTGCCAATCGGAGGTCGGTTGACTGCCAGGTGGTGAATGAGCATGAAACCAACTATGAGCGGGAACATACGGAACGGGGAGTAGTACCACATTCCCAGCCCAAGCGAGACGCCGGCGAAAGCGTAATCCGAATACCTGCCGCTTCGGATCGCGCGTAGCGTCAGCCAGCCGGTCAGAGCGGCGAAGAGGACGCCCGTAATGCCGTGCATACCTATGCGGCTCCAGACAATATCCCACCGCATGAACGCCACGAAGAACGCCGCGATCAGACCGGCGAATACGCCAAACAGATGCCGCGCTAACAGGAAGACGACCACTATGCCGGCGGCTCCGAACGCGACCGCCACGAGCCTGGGTGTGGTAACAGCCGCGCCGGCGAGCTTGACCAGAGCCGCGATGGGCAGCAGGAACATAGAAGGAAGGTTGGTCGAAGGCTCATACACCGGAATCTGTCCGGGGTCGCGCGCGTATCTCTGGGCGTGCAGAAGATTGTCCGCCTCGTCGTACCAGATTCCGGGCGGCACGTCATCGAGGTTGTACAGCCTGACACCGGCTCCCAGAATCAGGATCGCACCAAGTATCAACCAGGGGACGACCGCCTTGAGTTCAATCCTGAAGCCGCCATTCGACCTAACCCGGTCTATTGCCCGGGTAATACGCCCGTCAATGACAGCTATTCCCACTAGGAGTAGGGTTACAGCCACTCCGAAGCAGTACCATGCCAGTGAAAGACTCTGTATTCGATCATCCCCGAAATCCCGCAGGGCAAGTGCCATGAGAAGACAAGCCGCGATGATCGAGACCCAGCCCAGATCGCTTCGGGTAAATTCGACGCTCCATATCCTGAACGCCCACTGAGGAGGGCGCGCGTCCAGGTCGAGGGACAACTGCTCGCCGGGAGCGGCGGCCGGCCGGACGCGACGGGAGCGAACGGATTCCAGCGCCAGGCAGGCGACTGCCACAATCAGCGGAGCGACCGCCCAGTGGAGGCCGCCGTACCGGATGAAGGTCTGCGCGACTACGGCGAGAAGAACGGCGGACGCCACAAGGGTGAATCTGAGAGATGCCGCGCGCGAGTCCCTCATGTGGCCGATTCTGTCCTTACCACGTCGGATTCATAGAGTTCGCGGATTCGTTTCGGGTCGTAGCCTAGCTCCGCCAGAATCTCGGAGGTATGCTCACCCAGCAGAGGCGTAGCGCGTCGAGGCAGCGTATCGGCCCCATCGAACGATACCAGGTTGCCGCTGAAGTGAATCTCGCCGAGGACGGAGTGCGACAGCGTGGCCGACATTCCGTTAGACTCGGCCTGCGGGTCTGAGAAGAATCCGGCGTTGTAGCCTTCGACCACTGGAGCGCAGGGCACATCGTGAGAGCGCAGGGCGTTGATCACATCGTCGGACGACAGGCTTACGAATACGGATTCGACGTTAGACTCGGAAAGTTCGGTCCATCTTGCTGAGTCGTCAAGCGCAGCCAGAGCAGTGAGTAACTTCGGTCGGTCGCCTGGGCTTTCGGCGGCGAGGTAGATCCATCCATCCAATGTTCTGTACAGGCGGCGGAGTGGTCCCACGCCGATCTGGGCGCTACCGGGCAATCGCCTTGGGGGTTTTCCATCGTAGTCGAGGAAGTCGTCGGCGCACATTACGGTGCCACTTGCGAGAAGGTTCGTATCCACCTTCTGGGATATGCCGAATCGTTCCCGCGCAACGAGCGCAAGTATGGTTCCCAAAGCTCCAAGAGCGCCGCCCGTGTAATCGCAGGGGGCCAGCGCGGACAGATAGACCGGAGGAGAGCCGTACCCTCCCTGCGCGCGCTGCAGGCCCGTTATCGCCTGGGCGATTGGGTCAACACCAGGACGCTGGGCGTATGGGCCGTCCCACCCATAAGCGGTGATGTGAGACTGAACGAGGCCGGGATTCAGCGCAAGGAGCGTGTCCGAGTCAAGGCCCATGCGGTCGGTCGCGCCCGGTCTCATATTAGCGAGGATAGCGTCGGAGACGGAGGCGAGCCGGCGCGCTATGTCCTTGCCTTCGCCGGTACGGGTGTTCACCGACATAGCGCGCTTGCCGGCATTGAACGCGATGAATCCGGCGCCGCCCGCGGGCCTCGAAATGTCGCCGTCGGGGGACTCGAATTTCACGACGTCGGCGCCCAGGTCGGCCAGAAGACGACCGGCGACGGGACCCGCAATGACGTTGGTCATCTCCATGACTCGCACACCCGATAGCGGGAGCGCGGCTTCGGTGTCCGGAGCGTCATCGGCGGTGGATTCCCCCTCTCGCCGGAATGACGGCGGGCTCTGTTCAATTTCAGCGTAGCCGGTTGGAGCGGCGGGCCTCGGTCCGCGGACCCGCGCGGGAGTATCGGAGAATTTTATCGGCGGGCCGACCATGCGCGTATTGCCGAGCAGAGGGTCGTCCAACTCCTGTACCAGTCCGTTGTGCAGAATCTGCGGGTCGCGCATTGCCTCCTGGGCTGACCGGACCGTATCGCAAGGGACATCCGCGGCGCGCAGGTCTTCGATCCACTCTCTGGATGGCCTGGTCTTCAGCGCTTTGGCAACAAGGTCGAACAGCCTCTTCCGAGCGTCTTCGTCCCTGGGCCAGCGTCCGTCGCCGTACTCTTCGGGATTGGAGTAGATGGTGTCCGCGACACCGATGACCGCCGCCGCCAGGTCAACGAATCCGGAATGTATGCAGCCGAGTTGAATCCACTCGCCGTCCGCGCATTCGAACACGCTGTAGAACGGGCCTCCACCCTGCGGAGTCGTGCTGAAAGGACGCACAGGTATCGCGTCTCCAACGGCCTTGGGCGTGTACAACAAAGCGCCGGCCATCAACGAGGTTTCCACTCGCGCTCCCCTGCCCGTCTTCTCACGGCGGTAGAGCGCGGCAGCCATGCCCATCGTGGCGAGCAGTCCGGCGCCGACATAGGCCACTGGATGCGCGACGTGAATCGGGCCGCCCCGGTATGAGGGCTGGCTGGCGAGTATGCCCATCCTAGCAGCGACGAGGTCGTGGTCGGCGGGTTCATCCCGAATCGGGCCGCCCCGACCGTATCCAGTTATGGAACAGTGTACGATCCCAGGATTCAGGTTGATGATCGAATCGAGTCCCAGCGAACTCTGGAGAGAGGAGGACGGAGGCAGGTCTTCAAGCAATACATCGGCGGCGGCGCGCATTTCGTGAAATCGCCGTGAGTCCTTCTCCAGGTCGAGCCGCGCGACCTCCTTGCCCCTGTCGTAGATAGCGAAGATATCCGGCGAGCGCAGCGTATCCGCGCTGTCCGAGACGACTCGTATCACGCGGGCGCCATTATCGGCCAGGAACATAGAGGCCAGCGCCGCGGCCAGTCCGTCGGACAGGTCAATAACGGTTATGCCGCTCAGAGCGGTGTGTGTGTCAGTCATGGAACGCCGCAATCATTGGGAAAGCAACGGCTATTGTGCTGACACAGAGTTCAATTGTCAATTGAGAATGGTATCCGAAGTTCCGCGCGGTTCGTAGATGTAGTAGAATGGCATGGCAGAATGCCATAGACATCCCCAACCAATCGCGGAGTAGATGATGCTGAACAAACTTGGAAGAATCACTCGAATCAGGCAGGAACGCGAAGGCGCGCCCGCGCCGCCGGGACAGTTCGTTACCGAGAAGTTCCCGGTGCTCACATTCGGCCCAACGCCTAGAATAGACCTCTCCACTTGGAAGTTCAGGGTATTCGGCCTGGTGGAAGAAGAGATCACGCTCGACTGGGAAGAGTTCAACGCGCTGCAACAGGTGACGCTGGACGCGGAGTTTCATTGCGTTACGCAGTGGAGCAAGCTCCAGAATACCTGGGAGGGCATCCTCTTCAACGACCTGATGAAACTGGTCAAGCCCAAGCCGGAAGCAAAATTCGTGATGGCGCACTGCTACGGTGGATACACGACTAACGTCGCGCTCGACGTGCTGGAAGACGACGACGTGCTGTTCGCGCACTCGCACGACGGCGCGCCTCTGACGCCCGAGCACGGCGGCCCGATGCGGCTGGTAGTCCCAAAACGCTATGGCTGGAAGAGCGCGAAGTGGGTGAACGGCATCGAGTTCATGGCCGAGGACGAGCCGGGCTTCTGGGAAGTTCGAGGCTACCACATGGAGGGCGACCCCTGGAAGGAGGAGCGGTTCTGGAGCAGTCTGAGCTACTAGGCCGATGCCGCGCGGCAGCCGAACGACTGGCCCGCTGACAAGTGCCAACTCTCTTCGAGTCGCTCGTGTCCGCCGTCACCCTGTTCGTTGGCGCGACGGTCCTCTCTACAATCGGGTTCGGAATCGGGATGACGACCATCCCGATTCTCTTGTTCGTGCTGGATCCTCAGACCGTAATAGTGGTCGTCAACACGGTTTCCCTCGCGCTTTTCATACTGATAATCGCTCAGAACCGGGATGAACTTCCCTTCAGAAGCGTCGGGCCCTTGGCGCTCGCGGGACTCGCCGGTGTGCCGATAGGGGTGCTGGTACTCAGAGACTCCGACGCCGGACTGCTGAAGATCGCCATCACGTCGGTCACTATCATTCTCACGCTGGTCGTCGCGTTCAACGTCAGGGCCAGGATACCGAGCGGCCTGCTGGCTGGGCTCGTAGTGGCGTTCCTGGTGTCCGTTACCCTCAACGCGCTGGGAATCGGCGGCCCGGTAATGGCGCTGTACGTTCTGACGCAGAACTGGTCCCGGAACGCCGTGCGCGGCGCGCTGTCGCTCTACTTCCTGTTCGTAGAGGCGGCGGGCGTTGTCGGGTACGGAGTCGCCGGACTTATGACGACGGAGCGCATCGCCTTGATCGCAATAGCCATAGCGCCGGTGACACTTGGTTTCTGGCTTGCGACGCATCTGGTAAGGCGAATGAACGACGTGGTGTTCAGGCGGGTGACCGTGGTGGCGATAATCGGGATGAGCGGGCTGGTTCTGGCGCGGGAGATAGCGGCGCTTTAGAATTGATGCAGTGATGCAGGTATGTTATGCTGACGCATCATGAGAACCACAATCTCACTTGACGACCAACTTGCAAAGCAGGTGCGTCGCGCAGCCGAAGCCCGCGGGGTCAGCGTCAGCGCCTTCATCGCTAAGACGTTGGATGACGCTCTAAAGCGTCGCGAGCCGTCGGAGCCGCCCCCATTCCGGTTGATAACGGTGCGTGGGGTTCATACTCGTCCTGGAATTGATCTCGAACGTCCGAGGACGCTTGATTCACAGGATGACGAGATACAGTACCGGCAGAGAAGTCAGTAGTTCAAGATGCTGCTTCCTGATGTAAATGTCCTGATATACGCGCATATAGAGGCGTCCACTCCCGACCACGCCGAATACGCTGCTTGGATCACTCGCCTGGCAACAGGACCCGAACCATTCGCGCTCTCCGTCCTCGTTCTATCCGGCTTCATCAGAATAGTAACCAACCCCCGAGTCTTCGATCCACCATCCACTCTCGATCAGTCTTTCGCATTCGTATCCGCGCTCTTAGAGCGCCCAAACGCACGCATCGTTGGACCCGGCCCCGATCATTTAGACATATTCGAGAGGTTGTGCCGTGAGTCCGGGGCCACCGGGAAGTTGGTCGCCGACGCTCAGCACGCGGCGGTTGCAATCGAGCATGGCTGCACCATGGTTTCGACCGACTCCGACTTCAGCCGATTCCCAGGACTGCGGTGGCAACATCCACTCCGCCCCAGCGGTATGTAACAAAGTTTTATTGGTGTCAGGTTTTGTATGCAGGTCCCAACGGAGAAGAAGCCATGAAGATAACCAAAGTGGAAGCCATCGGCGTGAGCCGCTACCTGTTCGCGAAGATTCATACCGACGAGGGGATTACAGGGGTCGGCGAGTCGGGCGCGTGGGGCTACCTTGAGGCGTCCAAGTCGGCTATCGAGCTGTTCGCTCGATACCTGGTCGGCAAGGACCCGCTCCGCATCGAACACCACTGGCAGTACATGTACCGCTACTCCCACTTCAGGGGTGCGGCGATAATGGGCGCGCTGAGCGCGCTGGACATCGCCATGTGGGACATCGCGGGCAAGTATTTCGGCGTTCCGACATACCAGTTGCTCGGCGGCAAGACGCGCGACAAGGCGCGGGTTTACTATCACGTATTCGGAGACACCCGGGAGACGCTGGTAAAGGGCGTCAAGGACGCCAAGGAGATGGGGTTCACTGCGGTCGGCCACCTGACGCCGTTCCTGGACGAAGAGCGCGACGTCCCGTACTTCAAGACCCACGCCAACAAGATCAAGGAAGCAATCGAGGCTGTCGGAATGTACCGCGACGCCGTGGGGGACGATGTTGACCTGTGCATCGAGATACACCGCAGGCTGACGCCCGCTGAGGCAATTGCGCTGGCGAGAGGAATAGAAGAGTTCTACCCGTTCTTCTACGAAGACCCGATACTGCCGGAGAATTTCGACGCGATGGAGCTCGTCGCCCAGCACATCAACATTCCCATCGCAACGGGAGAGCGACTGCATACTATTCACGAGTTCGAGATGCTGCTAAAGCGTGGAGCGGTACAGTATGTCCGGCCGGACGTGTGCATGGTCGGCGGGATAACCCACGCCAAGAAGATAGCGGCGCTGGCAGAGGCGAACTATGTCGGCGTAGTGCCGCACAACCCGCTGAGCCCAGTAAGCACCGCCGCGTGCTTGCAGATTGCGGCCTGCATCCCGAACTTCGCACTTCAGGAGTATCCGACAGGGGAGCATGAGCCGCCGAAGTCGGAGATCGTAAAGTCTGCTATTACAGAGGAGAACGGCTACCTGATAATCCCAGACGCGCCGGGCATAGGCATCGAGCTGGCCGAAGATGCCGACGAGAGGCACCCGTTCACACCGAGAGTCGTTTCCACCCGTCTTCATGAAGACGGGTCGGTGATAGACCAGTAGAAAGGTTTTTATGTCCATAAACATCAGAACTATTTCCGATGATGAGTTCGATACCTGGGTTCGGACCGAGGCTTGGGGCTTTGGCTATCACGCGCCAGACGAGCTTGTTCAGGTTGCACGCTCAGGCACGGAAATGGACAGGACATTTGGCGCGTTCGACCGTGGAGAGATAGTGGGTACAACCACCACCCGCACGTCGGTAATGACCGTGCCGGGTGGGTTGGCAAAGTTGGGATTCGTTGATGACGTAGCTGTGCTTCCGACTCATAGAAGGCGCGGGATAATGACCAGTATGATGCGGGCGCAGCTGGACCAGATGCGTGAGCGTGGCGAGCCGCTGGCCGCTCTCTCAGCGTCCGAGAGTCTCATCTACGAACGCTTCGGCTATGGAATCGCGACCTGGTACCATCGCTGGAAGATTGACCGTCGCCACACCGCGATGAAGATACCGCCCAGCGGCGGAGGAAGTCTGCGGTTCGTATCCGCCGATACCGCCAGAAAAGAGTGGCCGAAGCTCCACGCCAGCGCGTGCGAGAGCCGTGTCGGAATGATCCATTACGATGCCGCTTACTGGAGAGCGGCGCTGTGGGACGCCGAAGGCCAGCGCGACGGAGGGACCGAGTTCTTTCACGTAGCCTATATGCGCGGCGACCGTATCGCCGGGCTCTGCACCTACCGCAGACGCGAGCGAGCCATATTGGTACCCTACCTGCTGGGCGAAGACGCTGAGGTCGAGGCGGAGTTGTGGCAATACTGCTTCGGGATAGACCTCATACTGGAGATCCAGGCGTGGCCGCGTCCAATTGACGATCCGCTTCCCTGGCGACTCCAGGACCCGCGCCGCCTGGAAAGGAGACTCGGCGACCATATATGGCTGCGGCTGGTGGACGTGAAAGAAGCCTTGGCGATGAGAGGGTACGCCAAGCCCGCCAGTCTGACTTTCCGCCTGAGCGACGAGTTCTGTCCCTGGAACGACGGTACATATTTGCTCGAAGCCGGTGAAGACGGGGCGGAGTGTTCTCCAACCGGCGGCGAGCCGCAGATCGAACTGGGCGCGTCCGACCTTGCGGCTACCTATCTTGGCGGCGTTTCGTTCTCGACGCTGGCGCGGGCTGGCCGCGTCACGGAGCGCGCCCCGGGCGCTCTGGCCAAGGCTGACCGGATGTTCAGGACGGAGCGACAGCCCTGGTCGCTTGAGTTGTAGATTTCTACCCATCCGCTACGCGAGTGTGCTAAAATTCCTATTCGTGTCGCGGGGCGGCCTCGAACGGCGCGCGCGGGCACACTATCCTCTCGTCCCGATTACAGGAGAATACCGATGGATGTACCCACTCTGAAGCTAGACCGGAGAACGCTGCTCGGCAAGAAAGTCCGAAGTCTGCGAAGACAGGGGGTCATTCCCGTCCACGTTTACGGCGCGAACATAGAGCCCGCCAGCCTCCAGGTGGACGACCGCACCCTCAACCGTATCCTGCCGCAGGTTGGGTCCAACATACCCGTTTCGGTCGA
Organism: Dehalococcoidia bacterium; assembly: GCA_965202815.1. Classification (GTDB taxonomy): domain Bacteria; phylum Chloroflexota; class Dehalococcoidia; order Lucifugimonadales; family UBA1123; genus VXRN01. Next base: position 2,625,015 of record CBDBCD010000002.1, on the reverse strand, counting down.
GTACGAAGGACAGGACGGAGAGAACATCTGCTTCGTGCGAGAGATTCAGAGGCACCCGGTTACCGAGTCCGTAATCCATGTGGACTTCCTCAGAGTTGACGTAACTCAGACTGTCGCGGCGGAGGTGCCGGTCATCCTTGTCGGCGCTTCGCCCGCTGTGACGCAGATGGCGGGAACGCTGCTGCAGAACGTTCAGTCGCTGTCAATCGAAGCCCTTCCGATGAATATGCCCGCCGAGGTGACCGTGGACATATCCAGCCTGATTGACTTCGACGCGACGATTGCCGTCGGCGACGTGGAAGTTCCCGGAGACGTGACAGTGCTGAACGAGCCCGGAGACGTGATGGTCAGGGTCGCTCCGCCGAGACTGGAAGTGGAAGTGGAAGATGAAGAGCTGGAAGAGGGTGAAGAGGGCGAAGAGCTGGAGGATGGCGAAGAGGCCGAGGACTCCGAAGAGGAGTAGCGACAACTGACTAACTCAGGAGAAGAATTCGATACCGGCCATTTGCTGCTGTGGACTGTCCGAGTGGGCATTCTGCTCGTCATGGCGATGCCGCTCATCCTGTCGAACGACACGCTGTTTCCGTTCATAGTCGGCAAAGCGATATACGCCAGATCGGTCATAGAGGTCACCTTCGGCGTCTGGCTGCTGCTCATCTTCTTCTACCCACGCTACCGGCCCAGCCGCTCGCTTGTTCTCGGAGCGCTGGCGGTGTGGCTGCTAATTTCTCTCGTCGCCGGCTTCACGGGCGTCAGCGCGGTAAGAAGCCTTTGGTCAACTTACGAACGGATGCAGGGCATAGTTGACCTGGCGCACTGGTTCGTGTTCATTGCGATAACCGGGTCTGTATTCAGGAGCCTTGCGGACTGGCGAATTCTGTTCACCGTCAATCTGATAGTCTGCATGATCGTCTCATTCCTGGGGATAAATCAGCACTACGGCATATTCGACATGACCGACTTCGGAATCAGGTCGGCAGACCGAATCGAGTCCACGTTGGGCAACGCGACCTATGTTGGCGCTTACACGATGGTGAACGCCCTGATCGGGCTCAGCCTGATCGTTCACTCCCTGGGCCTCAGCCAGGGGGGGACAGCCGGGGAGCCTGAGCAGGCACCCCGGAGCAGGACAGCGCGCCGACGCGGGCGCCGAGTAGAGCGGCAAGCAAGTCCGACGGGAGTGACATTCAACTATCTCCCGTGGCTGCAGTCGGTATGGGTGCTGTCGGTCATGCTGAATCTCTGGGCGCTCTGGCTGACCGGAACTCGCGGGGCGGTCGTGGGGCTTGGCGCGGCGACTATTGTGTTTTCAATCGGGTACGCCATCTGGGGTCGGAATCGCATAGCGAGGGCAGTGTCTTACGGGCTAATAGCAATCGCCGTCGCCGGTATAGCGCTGTTCGGAATAGTCAGAACGACATCGGCCCTCGACTCTGTCGTCGAATCCAACACGATGCTGGCAAGAATGTCCTCGATTGGACTTGGAGACGCGAGCATAAGCGGTCGCGTCGCGGGCGCGCAGGCCGGGCTTCTCGCGTTCGCAGAGAAACCGGCGCTCGGATGGGGCCCGGAGAACTTTCTGATCGCCTGGGGCAAACACGTTGATAGCGAGGCCGCCGAGCGCGACCGCTTCGACCAGGCCCACAACAAGCTGGTGGAAGAGTTGACGACCAAGGGTGCTCTCGGCTTCCTGAGCTATATGCTGGTCTGGCTTGCCATGACATGGGCGATGTTCATCTCGATCAGGCGTAGGCGCGACAATGGCCAGTTGGCGGTCTTGATTCTCGCGGCAACGATGCTGGCGTACTTCGTGCAGAACCTATTCCTCTTCGACACCCCGGTAACGCTGCTGCAATTCTCGATGCTTGCCGCGTTCGCGGTCTCACAGGAATACTGGGCGAGAGAGAGAGACGAGAAGAGAGAGCGGTCCTGGATACCCGAAAGATTAAGCGGCAAGCTGAACCTGCGGCCCGTATCGGCTGCGCTTCGCGCGTCCTGGGGAGCGGTTTGCCTGATGGCGCTCGTGTCTGTGGTGGTCATAGCCGCTCTCTACGCGCTGAACCTGCGAGCGTACAACGCGGCGGCGGATATCGCGTCATTTGGTCTTACGGCCGGAACCGGGATCGCCTGGGAAGAGCGCCTGGCGTATGCCCAGGATTCCATCAGCGTATTCCCGGGCCTTGCCAACTATCCGCGCAGACACCTGATCAGGGATTCTTTCGACAGGCTGTCTTCGCTGTCGGAGGATGAATTCCGGGCCGAGGTCGAGTTGATGGAGAGTACGGGCGACGACGCTCTGGAAGTCGAGCCCGACAACTGGAGAATCCTCGCCATGATGGTACACCTCCACCAGACAGCCGCTGAAGTGGACAGGGAGTATCTGGAGAAGGCCGAAGAGAGCCTGGAAAAGATGAAGCGGATTGCGCCGAATCTGCCGGACACCCGCATCCTGAGCGAAACGCAGGCCAGCCTGAGGGCGGCGGGAGGCGCGCCCTGACGCCAATCCCCGGGCGGAGCTACCTGTCTTTCCCCTGCCACCTGGCGCGGACGGTGATCAGGACGGACAGGGTAAGCAGCTTGACATCCAGCCAGGGCGACATACGCCTGATGTAGATCATGTCGTAGCGGACTTTGTCGCGCGGGTGTGTGGAATAGCGTCCATATACCTGGGCGATGCCCGTCAAGCCGGGCCTCACCGCGAGCCGCCCGCCGAATTCGGGCCACCGCCGGGTGAACTCTTCCATCAGTTCCGGACGCTCGGGCCTCGGACCTACCAAGCTGATGTCCCCCTTCCACATATTGATGACCTGCGGGAGTTCGTCCAGGGCGCGACTCCTGAGTATGCGGCCTATTCCGGTTATTCGGGGGTCGTCCTCTTCGGCCCAGACGGCGCCGGTATAGCGTTCGGCGTCTGGGACCATCGAGCGGAACTTGTACGCCCGGAAAATCCTTCCGCCCTTCCCGACCCGCGTCTGGGTGTAGAAGACCGGACCCCGGTCGCTCAGCCATATCGCGAGTGGAATCAGCGTCCATAGAGCGATCCATACCGGCGCTAACGCGATATGCGCGGCTGTAAGCGCGATCAAGTCGAATGGGCGCTTCCACCAGTCATGGACGGCGATGGTGTTTGCCGGAACACGTATGCTGGGAGTATTGGGACTGGTATGCCCTTCGGACTCCATTGATAGACGAGACCCTGAGCGCAAGAGAGGTTTAGAGCGCTGATGTGGTCGGGGTGGGCGGGATCGAACCGCCGACCTCCTGTTCCCAAAACAGGCGCGCTACCGCTGCGCTACACCCCGATTCGATACATAGTAAAGGTTACAGGTTTTGTGAATCGCAGGTAAAGGTCATCCCATTGCCGGGGAGCGTCGGGATCGCCAATCGGCTGCCTGTTCGTAGGCGCGCGCTACCCGGAAGAGCTCAGGCTCGGAGAATGGGCGGCCTATGATCTGAAGACCTATCGGCATCCCCGATTCCGTGAATCCGCATGGCACGGATATAGCGGGCAAACCGGCGAGAGCGGCCGGGCTGGTGTAGCGTCGCCTGGCAAGATCGAGTCTCCCCTGGTAGTATCCGCCGGGCGACCCGGTGGAGCGCGCTATCGGGGGAGCGGCGGTAGGACTGGCGGGCATTACGATGAAGTCATGATCTTCCAGCGCGCGCATCATCTCTTCTTTGACGAGGGTTCTTGCGCGGAGCCCTCTCAGGTACGTCGGAGAGGGTGTGATGGCGGCGGACTCAAGCCGTGTGCGAGTGTTCCAGTCATAGAGGTCGGCGCGGGACTTCAGCCAAGGCATGTGGAAGGTGGCGGCGTCCACGTCGGCTGTCGCAAGAAAGACCGCCCCGCTGTGCGCCAGCATCGGGAGGTCGGCCTCCTCTACATCGGCGCCAATCTCCGCCAACTGGTCGGCGGCTACCGCCACCGCGCTTCTGACCTCTCCGTTGAGGCCATCGAAGTCCATAGCTTCGCGCGGCAGCGCGACACGCGCGCCTCGCGGCCACTCTCCAAGAGAATCGGAGTAATCAGGCACAGACTCCCGCGCGGAGGATGAGTCTCGTTCGTCGTGACCGGCTATGGCCTGGAGCATGATAGCGCAGTCCTCGACCGTGTGAGTCATCGGCCCGACGGTGTCCAGGCTCCAACTCATGGGAATGACGCCGAAACGGGTTACTCTCCCGTATGTCGGGCGAAGCCCGACAATGCCGCAGAACGCGCTCGGTCCCCTGATGGAGCCGCCCGTATCCGATCCGAGAGACCCGGCGCACAGTCCGCCCGCGACCGCGACCGCCGACCCACTGCTCGACCCGCCCGCCGACTTTCCCGTATCCCAGGGATTGCGGGGCGTTCCGTATGGATGGTTGATCGTGCCGCCTATGGCGAACTCGCTCAGGTTGAGCTTGCCCAGAAGCACCGACCCCGCGGCGTCGAGACGCTCAACGATTGTGGAGTCATATTCAGGTACGTGGTCGGCCAGGACACGTGACCCCGCGCTGGTCAGGACGCCCTTTGTGTAGATGATGTCCTTTACGGCTATCGGTATGCCGTGCATCCTGCCCCGGTAGCCGCCGTTCGCTATCTCCGACTCGGCGCGGGACGCCTGGGCGAGCGCCGAATCCGCCATGACGGTTATGTAGGCGCCGAGGTTTGCATTGAGACGCTCTATGCGCTCCAGGTACGCCTGCGTCAGTTCCACGGGAGACAGGCTGCGGGACTCGATCAGGCGGGCGGCCTCTGCGATGGTGAGAAGGTGAAGGTCCCGGTCGTTCATCGGCTATTCTTCCTCCGTGGAGAAGACATGAGCCGGTTCGACCGACATCAGGAGCGCCTCCGGTATTTCATCCAACTCCGCGATGATGCCCGACAGCCTCGACGCGATGGTCTGCGCCGGTACATCTTCGATTTGCAGGCCGACGACCCTGCCTAACTCCTGCACATCTTCTACGCTCAGTTGTTTCATGATAAGTCTCGAATCAGGGATTTTGGCGCCGACATTCTAGCACGTTTTCGGCGCAAAATGCGGATACTGAGACAGTGTTATAATCCAGGCACCTCGGAGGCGAAGGGAGACTGAGTATGGATGTGAATGACAAGGTGGCAATAGTTACCGGAGCGGGACGCGGCATAGGAAGGGCAATAGCGGAGAAGATGGCCGCCTATGGCGGATCGGTAGTGGTGGCGGACCTAGGCGCAGACAACGCGGCAAACGCGGCGTCGGAAATACGCGCTTCGTACCCCGGATCGGCTGTAGAGTCCACTGACGTAGACGTGACCGACCGGGACTCAGTCGCGCGTATGGCGTCCGAGGCCGCCGCTCGATTCGGCAGAATTGATATTCTCGTAAACAACGCGGGAATCATCGGCGCGCCGGGCTGGGAACAGCGAGACAGGCCGGACGAGAGCGACTGGGACCAGATATACGAAGTCAACGTTAAGGGAGTGGCGAACGCTTCCGACATCATAGCCGAGTACATGAAGCCCAACAACTACGGCAAGATAGTAAACATCGCTTCCGGCGCGGGTCGGCAGGGTGGCCCCGGCAACCCGCCTTACAACGTCTCGAAGGCCGGGGTAATCAGCATTACACAGTCCTACGCCCTGGAACTCGCTCCTTTCAACATAAACGTCAACGCAATTTGTCCGGGACTGCTGTGGACGCCCATGTGGGACCGCATCGCCACCAGAAACATCAACATGGACGACGACCTCAGCGACCTGACGCCGAGGCGGGCCTTCGAGAAGGTGGTCGAGGCGAGAATACCGCTCGGGCGTGAGCAGACACCCGAGGACATAGGCAACTTGGCGGTGTTTCTGGCCTCGGACCTGGCAATGAACATCACGGGGCAGTCCATCAACGTAAACGGCGGTTCGCGGATGGACTGAGCGGATTGGGCCTCAGCCGGGACGCTTCCTGCCGGTCTTCTCCTCGTACAACTTCCAGGTGTTGTCGTTGAACGGGTAGTACTTGCCCGGCGAGCATTTCTCTATTTCAAGCTGCGCCTTGACGATCTCCTCGACCTCCTCGCGCTGGTGAGCTATTCGGATGACCTCGTCAACCTCGGAGCGCGGCACCACCACGACGCCGTCGTCGTCCCCGACAATCGCGTCTCCGGGCCTGACCAGGACGCCGCCGCACTGGATGGCGTCGTTGACCTGCCAGGGCCAGAACTCCGCCGGCCCCTGCTTGGCGGTCGTGGAAGCGGAGAACACGGGGAAGCCGTACTCTTTGAGCGCGGCACTGTCCCGCACCGACCCATCGGTGACCAGACCGCCGACCGCTCTCTGCATCAGCCGGAAGAACTTGATGTCCCCGCCTATCGAGCTGTACGTCCAGCCCATCGCGTCAACCACCAACACTTCGCCCGGGCCGCATAGCTCTATGGCGACGTATTCAGCGGACTGGTCTCCCTTGGGCTTGTCGGCGGCGAGGTCTGGGCGGTGTGGTACGAATCTGAGCGTTACCGCGCGCCCAGCCATCTTCTGGCCGAGTTGGAGCGGGCGGGCGCCCTCGATGTAGCTCTGGGGCCAGTTCTTGACCCAGAGCGCGTCAATCAAAGTCTGGGTCGGTATCTGCTTGAGCGCTTCCAGCGTCTCATCGGAAATCGGCGTCATATCGGTCAATGTGTGTCTCCTCAGATTATCGTTCTCTGCCGTTCCAGGCCTGCGCGCGGCGCATGAACACCAGCGAGTCCTCCCTCCACTCCGCGTAGCCGAGGGCGCGGTCGTTCGTCAGGAAGTTTATCCTCTCGTCAATGCAGTTCCTGAGTTCGGCGTCTCGTACCGAGAGCGTAAAGCCGCCATATTCTACCTTGTCGTCGAGCGCGGTGACCGCGAAGTCGCCGCCATAAGCGGATTCCGCGTCGCGATTGCCTATCTCGCCCCTTGCCACGGCGTCAATGTCGCCGGATTTCAGAGCGTCCAGAAGCTCTATCTCGCCAAGTTCGTCTCCGAGATATACGACCTGGGGCATATTCGGATCGGGCGGATACAGCCGGGTTCTCTCATCCAGATTCGTAGTCTCCTGGGCAGCGGTGATAGCGTAGTCGGCGCCGCCGTCCGCGACCAGTTCACCGGACGGCGTTTCGACGCGGGTTCCGGCGGCCAGAACCCCGTCCTCATTGGCAAGCCCTACTATCTGGAGCAGGCGAGCCTCGCCCGTAGTATCGGCGAGCGCGCCAACACGGTCGTCGCTGGTGAGGTCGGCATGGGTTCTGATTCTGCCCGCGTCCTCGGAGCGCACGAGCAGCGACTGGCGAAATGCTATATGGCCCGACGTGAAGCTGACCAGCTTTTCGCCCGCCGCGTTCATGGTTCGGGAGTCCAGGATGGTTATTCCGCCTCCCACGATATCGAACTCATCTCCCACGGACTTCAGCCAGATGTCTTCCCATGGCTCGATTGGGCTGCGCGAAAACGAAAGTCCGGAGTCTTCCATCGCTTCGAGAGCTGTCAACAGGGCGGCCTCGTAACCGGCGTGCGTCTTGAAGCCGTCCGAGGATGGGTCTTCGTCGGCACTGTGGCTGACCGGAGCGAAATAAGCGTAGAAGCCGACCTGAAGGACTTTCGCGCCATCAGAGCAGGCTTCGGACGGTGTGGAATTGGATGATGAACAAGCCATGAGAAATAGCGCCAGGGTCACCGAGACAGAGACGATAAGAGGAAGCGGCAAAGTGATCGAAAACATGGTTCCCAAGATTCATCTTCATCCGAAACTATCTACCTGATCAAAAGGTCGTCCGACGTGTTTATGATGACCATTCGCTTCTTCTCCCTATCGTTCCCGATTATAACCGATTATCTTCAACGACACGATAACTCCGATTGCCATTCAGTCGGCGCGACAGTAGAATCACGGCATCAACCAGACCAGATTTCCACGCTTGAGCAAATGGGGAGGAAGCGCATGGCCGACATCGAAGCAAAACTTGAAGAACTCGGAATCCGATTGCCTGATGAAGCGCCGCCGCCAATAGCGAACTATGTTCCCGGCGTTCGCGTCGGCAACCTGATATTCCTGTCCGGCCTCGGCCCCGCCGAACGCGCGGACGGCACGGCGCCGTCCGGCAAGGTGGGCCGTGATCTGACGCAGGAGGAAGGTTACGAGGCGGCGCGGCTGACCGGCATCAATATCCTGGCCCGCATGAGGGGCGAGGCGGGCAGCCTGAACAACGTGAAGCGGGTGGTCAAGCTGCTTGGGATGGTCAACTGCGACCCTGAGTTCAACCAGCAGCCCGCGGTAATAAACGGCTGCTCCGACCTGTTCGTGGAAGTGTTTGGCGACGCCGGACGCCACGTGCGCTCGGCAGTCGGCATGGCGTCTCTGCCAAACGACATTCCGGTGGAGATCGAGGTGATAATCGAGGTCGCCGACTGAATATCCCGGGACGGGCGCCCACAAGGGACGCCCCTACGCCAGCACCTGCATCGAGTAGCGGGAGCGCATCAGGCGGCCCTCAGCGAAGCGGCTCAGACTCATCTCCGAAATGTCCAAGCTCGTCGCCCTGTCCTGGGTGATGAGCTCGGACATCACCACGCCGATCATCGGCGACAGCTTGAAGCCGTGCCCGCTGAAGCCCACGGAGACGTACAGGCCGTCTATCCCCTCCACCCTGTCAAGAACCGGGTGCCAGTCCGGGGTCGTGGTGAACAGTCCGCTCCAGCCGCCTCGGAACAGAGCCTGGCCCATTCCGGGCATTCTCTTGACGAGTTTTTCAAACGTCGCCTCGACCATGGGCATGTCAACGCCCTGGTTGAAGGTGTCGGGTAAGGCGTCCTCATCTTCGCCTACGCCTATCAGCGTCAGGTTCCCGGCGTCGGGGCGCGGGGACATATCGTTCACGACGTCGCCGATTATCGGGTGGTCGGGAACGATGTCCTGCGGTCTGCGGAGCATGATTACCTGGTGCCGAATCGGGCGCAGCGGCACATCCACGCCAATGGAGGCCAGCAGCGGCCCGGACCACGGCCCGGCGGCCACCACGGCGACAGGAGTCTCGATGCGCTCGTTCTCGGTCAGCACGGCGGTCACGCGGTTGGCTGAAATCTCGATTCCGACGGCCGGCGACTCGGAGAGTATCCGCGCTCCCCTGTCGCGGGCGGCGTTGGCGTAGCCGGTAGTCACCGAGTAGGGATCGGCGTAGCCGGACTCAGGTTCGTAAGCGAACGATTCGCCGTCATAGGTCCGCACCATCGGCGCTATTTCCTGCACGTCCTCCGCGGTTACGATGGACGTATCCACGCCCGCCGCTCGTTGCATCGCTACGTTGTCCAGCATAGCGTCGCGGTCTTCCGGCCCCACTATGACGAAGTAACCCGTCTTGGTATAGCCGGACGGCATTCCGGTGATTTCATGGAAGTCTTTGAAGATGGCGAGGCTGTCCCAGGCGAGGCGAGTGGTCACCTCGTTGGAGTAGTGCATCCTCAGGATGGCCTGCGATCTGCCGGTGGAACCGGACCCGAGCACGTCCCTTTCGAGGAGAACTGTGTCCGTCACGCCCCGCTCGGCGAGATTGTAGAGAATGCCGCATCCCATCACGCCGCCCCCGATGATTACCGCTTCTGCCATTTTCAGCCCCTATTGTCCGCTATTCGCCCCGCAGCCGTCGCAGTTCGGCGGCCATCTCCGCCATCTTCGCTTCGGCGTCTCTGGCGCGCGCGTCAATCTCCTCGATGTTCTGGAGCCATCTGCCGGCCACAGGGTCGTAGAAACGCAGTCGCCCGTCCCTCCAGCACAGATCCAGATTCAGCGCGGGGCTGCGCGCCCATACCGTTCCGTCCGTCTCGCTCCTCATCTCAAACCGCCTGTACACGCCATCCTCGAGATACTGCCCAATCAGTGGCTCGCCATAATGCTCGCCACCGCTTGGATCGAAAAGCCAGTATTCTCCAAAACCAATCTGGGCGTACAGGTCACGCTTCCCCCTCAGATCGTTTCTGGCAGTGCTGGGAGAGCCTATCTCAAGCACGAAGTCGGGAACCTTGCCTACTTCCCATACCCGGTAGGTATTGAATCTCTCTATCGAATCCATGCTGATGTCCAGGGCTACGTAGCAATCCGGAGCGACCCATCTCAAAGGGTCGCCTTCCACGAAATATATGAACGAGTCGCCGCTCACCGCAACGCGGAGATTGTCCTTGAAGAACAGCTTCAGGACTGTAATGGTCTCCGTAAAGTATTCGAGTTGGTAAAATCCGTCGGCCAATGGCATTCCGTCCGTTTCTGGATAGAAGATTTCGGGTTTGGCGGATTCATCCGCGGTCAAGGCCGCGCGCCTGACTACCATCGCGCTCACACCTCCAATTGGTTCAGACAGCATACTACACGTTGAAGAGGACGTGCATGACGTCGCCGTCCTCTACCGTGTAGGTCTTTCCTTCCTGCCTGAGTACGCCCTGTTTGCGCGCCTCATTTTCGCTGCCGCATCTAACCAGGTCGTCGTAGGTTACGACTTCGGCGCGGATGAAGCCGCGCGCCATGTCCGTGTGAATCCTCCCGGCCGCCCGGACCGCGTCGTCGCCGCGCGTCACCGTCCATGCCCTCACGTCCTTGGGACCGCATGTGAAAAAGGTAATCTGGTCGAGCGCGGCGTATGACAGACGCACCATCCTGTCCAGACCGGACTCGCCGGCTTCCAGCGACTCCCTGAACTCTTCCTCATCCTCCGGGTCCATCTGCGCCAGCTCCATCTCCAGCTTGCCAAAAAGCGCGGAGCACAGTATGTCGTCGCCCGCGACTTCCCTCTCCAGCCTGTCGAGAATCTCGTCGGCCTCGTCCATCTGGTCCTCGCCCGCGTTGACGACGACGATCACGGGCTTGGCCGTTAGAAACTGAAATTCGTTTACCCGCCTGGCCTCATCGCCGCTCAACCCCTGGTTTCGGATTGGCGAGCCGGACTCCAGCCCGTACTTCAGCCTGGCGACCAGCGCCTTCTCGCGCAGCATCGCGTCCCTGTCGCCACTCCTGGCGCCCTTGGTGTTCTGCTCGATGCGCCGCAGCCTGCGCTCCAGGATTTCGAGGTCGGCGAAGGTAAGTTCGTAGAGCATCGTTTCGATGTCTCTGAACGCGTCAACGCCGTCGCCGCCGTCCGGCACTGAGGGGTCTTCGAATGCCCTGGCCGCGATCACGAGCGCGTCCGCCGACTGGATGCGGTTCAGGTACTCGCCCGAAATGCCCCTCGTCTGCCCGAGTCCGTCGGGAGCGGCGGGCAGGTCAACATAGGTCACTTCGGCGTGGGTGGTCTTGTCCGGTTTATACAGCGCGCTGAGCGTTTCGAGCCTGGAATCGGGCACCTTCGCGACGCCGATGTTCGGTCTGGCCGCGGAAGAGTAGCCCGCGACTTGGGCCGCCCCTCTGGTCGCAGCGTTGAAAATGGTTGTCTTACCGCTGAAGGGCAGCCCGATTATAGCGATTTCCATAGGGGTCTGATGATTTCCTTTGTCAGTTCTTTGCTATGAGAGTCGGCGTCGGGAACTCTACTCATCCAGTTTGCGGGATTCACCGTCTATCACTGTCGTGCCGTCCTTTGGCTTGTAGCGCCCCTCCGCTTCTCTCGGACGTCCGGATGCTTCCATAAGGACGTCTCTCGGAGCCAGAAGAAGGAAGAGTATGCCGGACGTTATCAGTACCAGCAGGTCGTCTATTCTTCCCAGGATTCCCAGGAAGTCCAGGTCCCATGGCACAATCGTGTAGACGATGGCCGCGGGGATTAGCAGTTTCAGCCCGAAGGGAACGCGGCTGTCCATCATCAGGCGCATAATCAGGCGCGGTATTCCGGTCATCCAAAGCAGTGAGAAAAGTACCCGCATCATGTTCGGCTCCTCTCAGGAGTCTTCCCTATGATTATAGTACGCGAAGGGTAAATATGGAATGTGAAATCTAACGGATGCGCTAAATCCGGCGAGCCGGCCGGTCCGCGTGTTTACATATTCGCGTTTGGCGCATCCATCGCCAAACGTTCGTTGTAGTGGATTTGGGCTGCGTGCTATAATCTTCTGGATATTCCCTATGAGATTCAGGAGAACCCGTTTGACTTCCCAGCGGACACGAGACTATGAACTGGTCATGATACTTAGCCCGGAGGCTACCGAGTCGGAGGCCGCCCAGACCGTGCGGCGCATCACCGAGATCATCAGCGACGGCGGCGGCAGCATATCACAGCAGGAGAACTGGGGAATCAGGCGACTTGCCTACCCCATTCAGCGCTTCATCGAGGGCAACTATTTCATCACGCGGTGCCAGATGGAAGCGCAGGCCGCGGCGGAACTGGACAAGACGCTCAATGCCGCGCAGGACGTGATGCGGCACCTCGTGTTCAGGCTCGAAAAGTCCGAGATCGCCGCCATGGAAGCGCAGGCCGAACGGCAGCGCCAGGAACTGGCGCGGCAGGAGGCCGAGGCCAGGGCCGCAGCCGCGCGCGAAGCGCGTGAGCGGGAAGAAGCCGCGGCCCGAATAGCCGCCGAAAGAGAGGCGAGGGAACGTGCTGAGGCGGAAGCCCAAGCGCCGACCGCCGAGACTGAAGCGGCGCCGGAAGCCGCTCCCGCCGCCACAACCGCTGAGGCCGCGACCGCTGAAGGCGAGCAAGCGGTTCAAGAGCCGGTATAACTTCCACAGCGCGATGCCGCGACCTCGAATCCATAAGTTGCCGCGCGGACGTTGAATTGTTCAGTATCTTCCTAAATTTCGAACAGGACGCAAGCCATGTTTAACAAGATAACCATCATCGGAAACCTGGGAACTGATCCTGAGATGCGATATATGCCCAGTGGCGACGCAGTGACCAGTTTCTCAGTGGCTACGAATCGGCGATACAGGACCCGCGACGGGGAGCAAAGGGACGAAACCGAATGGTTCAGAGTAAACGCATGGGGACGACTTGCTGAAACCACCAACCAATACCTGCAAAAAGGCAGGCTTGTGTATGTTGAAGGTAGCCTTAGCAGCCGATCCTGGGTTGGCCAGGACGGACAGACTCGGTTCAGTAATGAAGTACGCGCCCAAGAAGTGAAATTTCTTAGCGGCTCAGGCGACGCGGGCGTCGGAACCGGAGCCGCGGGGCCCGACGGTCCGCCCACGGACGACGACGCGGACGACCTGCCCTGGTAGCGAATCAAATACACGAATACCGAGAAACCATGCTCACCCCGGAAGACGGCAGATACGGCATCCCGACGCTTCCGGCCCAGCGAAAACCGATTTTAGACAATGCCACGTAGCAGAAGGTGAGTTGATATGACAACGCAGCAGACAGGAAGACCACCGGGCCAGGGTCCGCGACCGGGCGGCCCCCAGGGCGGCGGCTATCGCCCAGGCGGCGGTGGCAGGCCCGGCGGCCAGCAGGGTGGCTATCGCCCAGGCGGCGGTGGCGGATACCGTCCCGGTGGCGGCGGCGGCAGACCGGGCGGTGGTGGATATCGTCCGGGCGGAGGCGGCAGGCCCGGCGGCGGTGGATACCGGCCCGGCGGCAGACCGGGCGGATTCCGCCGGGGAAGGCCGCGCTACTACAGTCGCCGGAAGATCTGCGGCTTCTGCGTTGACCATATCGAATACATTGATTACAAGGATACTGACCGCTTTCGCAGGTACATGACCGACAGGTGGAAGATAGAGTCGCGCCGCAAGACCGGGGTATGCGCCAAGCACCAGCGCGCTATGTCCACGGCCATCAAGCGCGCCAGGCATCTTGCCCTGATCCCGTTCAGCCCTGACCACGCCGGCCCGCCCATGCGGTGGTACAGGTAGAGAATATCCCAAGGCACGGAGACCTGTTCGACTTTGCGACCTGTGAAGAATGTGTACATTTCGGGGTTGAATAGTGGTTGATGAAGCCCGCCAATCGCCTCCACGACGGACGGTAAGATCGGACAGGCGCAGAGTCGCGGCGGAGCGTTCGCCCGAAGAACGCCGACGCCGGCGTCTCGCCCTGATCATCATCGGAGTTCTGCTTCTGGCGATCACCGGAATCGTGGCGGCCGGATACATAATAATCTTCGTCCTGCCTCCCCAGCAGCTAATCGTGCGGGTGGACGACGTCGTCTATACGCGCGGCGACATGGTGAAGCTCCTGCGCATCAGGCAGAAGGCGCTGGAACTGGAAAATACCCAGGGGCTCAGGTCAACGGACGACATATTCCAAGCGCTCCAAATCATCGTCGAGAACGAGGTGATCGCACAGGTGGCGCCGAGCCAGGGTATCTCGGTATTGCGCGAAGAGGTGGACAACCAGATACGCAGTTCGATGGCGCCCTCGGAGGCTGAGTCTCAAGGCAAGTCCTCGGCTCAGATAGAGCGCGAGTACCACGAACGCTACCGCCAATTCCTCAACTCGGCGCAGGTCAGCGAAGGCGAACACCGCGATCTCGTGAGAAAGGCCATACTGCGCGAGAAGTTCAGGCAGTTCGTCGGCGACCAGGTCCCGGTGTACGCGGAACAAGTCTATCTGCATCGCATAGCGATGGGCTACCAGGACGAAGTGGACATCATGCAGACCAAGTACCTTGATCTGCTGGGCGACGACAGAAGTCCCATGCACATCCGCAACACGGTTCGGGCGATTTCGCGGGAATTCTCGAGAGACCCGGATACCGCGCAGAGCAGAGGCGACCTGGGATGGATGCCGCTCGGAATACTCGAGGACTATGAGCGCGACTTCTGGGAGCTGGAAGCCGGCGAAATGTCCGATCCTACTCCGAACGTTGAGAATCCGCAGATGTCACTTTTCTTCGTAGTATCGCAGCGTGAAGATGTGCTGGAGATAAGCCGGATCAACAGGGAGCAGCTCAAGACGCGCGCGCTGCAGGAGTGGGTGAACGACGAGCGTCAGAACCACGATATCTACGCCACTTTCAACTCCGAAATATACGCATGGTTCGTAGAGCAGCTTCGCGTGAGCGCGACCACCACTCCGACTCCGGCCGCTTCTGATCCGTTCCAGAATCTCATGTCCGGCCGGTAGCCTCGCCCCCTTTCTGGTTGGTCGCCGCTTCGCGCGTCATCCCCACATACTTGGGAATTTCCTTTGCGTTTGCTTGCCTCGCAATAGTAACCTGAATACCGAAACACGAACAGGAAGGTAGCGCTTTGAGCAGAGACACTATCGGAATCGCCCTTCTGGGAATGGGCGTAGTGGGCGGCGGCGTAGCGGATGTCATAACACGCAAGAGGTCGCACCTGGCGGATATGGTCGGGTGTCCCATCGAACTCAAGGGAGCGCTCGTCAGGGATGTCGGCAAGCCCCGCGCGACCGAGTTGCCGCCCGGCGTCATAACCACCGACGTGGAGGACATTCTCTCCAATCCGGAGGTTGACGTGGTAGTGGAGGTCATGGGCGGACAGGACCCCGCCTTCGACTACATCCTGAAGAGCATATCGCTGGGCAAGCACATCGTAACCGCCAACAAGGAGGTCATGGCCAGAAACGGGCCGGACATCCTCACTCTTTCGCGCAAGAAGGGAGTCCAGACCCTCTTTGAGGCAGCAGTCGCCGGCGGCACGCCGATCATCGCGCCGCTGCTGAGGGACCTGGTCGCCAACGAAGTCCTGACCATACACGGCATAATCAACGGCACGACGAACTACATCCTCACCAGCATGAGCCAGGGCGGAGCCGACTTTGGCGAGACGCTCGCCGAGGCCCAGCGTCTCGGCTACGCCGAGGCGGACCCGACCAACGACGTAGAGGGGATTGACGCCGCCTACAAGCTGGCGATACTGGCCACGCTCGGCTTCCGCGCTCGCGTCAAGGACACTGACGTATTCCACGAGGGGATAACCCAGCTGCGAACGCGCGACTTCCAGTACGCGCGCGAACTCGGCTACGCGATCAAGCTGCTCGGCATAGCGACCTCGGACAACGGCTCGGTTCAGGCGCGGGTGCATCCCGCGTTCGTGCGCGAGGACGCGATGATCGCCAAGGTGGACGGCGTTCTCAACGCGGTCGAGATACAGACCGACCTGGCAGGCAAGCTCCTGTTCCACGGCGCGGGCGCCGGCTCGATGCCCACGACCAGCGCCGTCATAGCGGACATAGTTGACATAGCGCGAAACCTGGCCGGAAACATTGTGCCGCCTCCCATCGTCAAACTCTCCGAGCGTACAAAGGTGCAGCCCATAGCCGAACTGCAAACCAGGTACTACATCCGCATGACCGCCACCGACAGGCCGGGCGTTCTGGCGCAGGTCGGCGGAGTCCTTGCCAACAGGGACATTTCCATCGCTTCGGCCATCCAGAAGGAGACGGACGAAGTGGCGCAGCGAGCGGAGATAGTCCTGATGACCCACCGCGCCAACGAAAGCGACATGCAGCGGGCCATACGCGAGCTGGAGGCGCTCGACACCGTCGCCGAAGTCGGCAACATGGTTCGCGTCGAAGAGTGGTAAGATAGCCTCTGGAAACGATTTGACGCGACGGGAGTGAAAGATGATTCGACCAACCGAAGTGCAAGCGCGGGAAGACTACAAGATATGGCTAAACTACGAAGATGGCGTCAACGGCGAAGTTGACCTGGAACATCTCGCAGGACAGGGCGTATTCAAGGCGTGGGACGCGCCGGGCTACTTCGAGACCGCCCGAATCACCGAATACGGCAGCGTAGCGTGGGGAGACACGGACGACATCGAGCTATGCCCCAACGCGCTCTATATGCGGCTTACGGGCAAGTCCATTGATGAGATACTGCCCGAAGAAGAATGGGACGACGAAGAAATGCCCAGCGTAGTCGCGGTCTAAATTGCCTGAGCTATGTCGCTTCAATGGAATCGTGATACGAATGTACCATGACGATCATGCGTATCCTCACTTCCACGCAATATATGGCGAATACGACACAGAGGTAGATATTCAGTCGCTGAGATTCCGAGGTCGTATGCCTACGCGCCAGAGGAGGTTGGTTCGCCAGTGGGCATCCGCTCGACAGGCGGAGTTGCGCCGCGCTTGGACTCTGGCCGAGCGCAAGGAACTACCCGGCAAGATTGACCCTCTGTAATGAATCAGTATTGCCACTTATACAGTAGCAATACTAATAGGTATATTCCTGAACTCTGAGTATAATTGAGTTATTCTCAATGAGGTGATACCCAATATGTCCGCCGCATACTACACCTGGAAACGTTGAAGTACCTGTAGAAAAGTGAAAGCGGAGCTTTCACAGAACGGCGTCGAACTGGACGAACGCGACTTCTTCGCCGAACCCTTCACCGCCGACGAACTCAGACAACTCATAGGCGACGCCCCCGTCTCCGACTACTTCTCATGGCGCTCTCCGTCCTTCCGAAAACTCGGTCTGAAGCGCGACGAAATGAGCGACCACCAGATGCTCGACCTGATGGCCGACGAACCGCGCCTCATACGCCGCCCCCTGATTCTCACCGAGGACGGCAACCTCATCGTAGGAACCGACAAGAAGGCCATGGCCGACCTCGTATCCGGCTAGGCGTATTGACATTTATCGTCATTCCCGCGAAAGCGGGAATCCACAGGTGGACGCTGTACAAGGGAGAACCGCAATGATGATTGACCTGTCGGGCAAAGTAGCCCTCGTCACTGGCGGAGCGCGCGGCATCGGGCGCGGGATATGCCTTGTTCTCGCCGAGCAAGGCGCCGACGTAGCCGTAGCCGACCTGCTCGCCGACGGCGCTGCGGACGTGGCGCGCGAGATAGAGCGCATGGGCCGCCGGTCCCAGGCCGTCGGCATGGACGTCACCAGCAGACCCTCCATCGAAAAGGCCGTCTCCGAAGTTCTGGACGGCATGGGCCGCATAGACATACTGGTCAACAACGCGGGAATAGTCGGCGCGGGCGAATGGTGGGACCGCGACAAGCCCAGCGACGAAGACTGGCATCTGACCCATCTGGTCAACGTGCGCGGCGTCGTCATGGCCACCGAGGCCGTCCAGGACCACATGATCGCGCGCGGATCAGGCAGAGTCGTCAACATAGCCTCCATAGCCGCCCGCCAGGGCAGCCCCGACATCCCCCACTACTCCACCACCAAGGCCGCCGTCGTAAGCTGGACCCAGTCCAGCGCCCACCAACTCGCCCCACACGGCATCACCGTCAACGCGATATGCCCGGGCCTGCTCTGGACCGATATGTGGCAGGCCATCTCCCGCAGGCGTTCCGCCGTCACCGGCGAGGACATATCCGGCCGCGCCCTCTTCGAGCGCGCCGTGGAGAACATGACCCCGATGAAGCGCGAGCAGACCCCCGAGGACATAGGCAAGCTCGCCGCCTTCCTCGCCTCCGACGACGCCCGAAACATCACAGGCCAGGCCATAAACGTGGACGGCGGCATCCGCATGAACTGACCGGGCGACCGTACCTCATTCCGACCACCCTTCTCACGCATTATCCCGAATTGTGCCACCCGTCTGCTCGGACGGCTCATATGAGGCGAAATACTGAAAGTGACACAAAATTCTCACAGAAAACCCTTCGATTATCACAGGAAAAACACACGCGCCGTGTATGATATATACACCACACATCAGAAAGGAGGGAATACGATGACAGGCATACCATCGGTCAAGAAACTGCTCAGCGGCAAGTTAGGCTTGGGAATCCTCTTCGCAGTGGGAATTGCATTGGTCGCTGTGCCGACCTACGCTCGCTATGCGCGAAGGAGGGCACACATATAGGAGTAGCTGCAACTGCGCTTGGGTCAGAACAGGCAGGCGGCCAGCGCGAATCCGCGTTGGTCGCCTCTTTTATTTCACGCTACCCCTCCCCCATCCGGTATCCAACCCCCGACACAGTGACGATATACCTCGGCCTTCTGGCGTCATCCCCCAGCTCGCGGCGCAGGTTTCGCACCATATTGCGTGTCAGGTTCGTCTCACCGAAGTGGTCATATCCCCAGACCGCCTCCAGCAACTGGTCGTGTGTCAATACACGGCCCGCGTTGGCGGAAAGCTCGGACAGCAGTTTGTACTCCGTTGCGGTCAACTCCACAGGCTCACCTGCCAGCGTCACCCGTCGCTCCGCGTAGTCAATCGCCAGGTCGCCCAGCCGGTATGGTTCTCTCGCGCCGTTCTGTCCCAGCCTCTCGCGCCTGCGCAGCGACGCCTCTATCCGGGCCAGCAGTTCGGGCGGCGAGAACGGCTTGACGATGTAGTCGTCCGCGCCCAGGCTAAGCGCCTTCACTACGTTGTCCTCTCCCTCACGCCCGGACACGAAGATGACAGGAACGTCGGACACCTCGCGGATGCGCTCCATCAGGTCGAATCCGCTCACGCCATCCAGAATCAAGTCCAGCAGAATGAGCTGAGGCGGTTCCGTCTCCAGCAGTTCCAGCGTCGTGTCGGGATTGCCCGTAACTCTGACGGAGTATCCGGCGTCCGACAGTATGCCCCGAACATACCTGAGCAAATTCGGATCATCGTCCACCGCCAGGATGCGCGCCGACTCGACTACCTGAGGCGAGGACCTGTCGTCCACAGCGCGGGTCCCGGTCTCTACGGACATCGGAAGGGTGAAGGTGAAGAGTGCGCCGCGCCCGATGCCCTCGCTCTCGGCCCAGATGCGTCCTCCGTGCGCCTCGACTATGCCCTTGCAGATGGCGAGTCCCAGCCCTGTGTCGTCGCGCTCGCCGCCGCCTTCCACGCCGGAGAATTTCCTGAACACATGGGGAAGGCGGTCGGCGGCTATGCCCATGCCCTCGTCGGCGACCGAGATGGCGGCGAATAGGCCATCCCCAGTAAGCTCAGCGCTCACCCTGATGGCTGAGGAGCCGTCGGAGTGTCTGGATGCGTTGGAGAGCAGGTTGTTCAGCGTCTGGGCGACGCGCTGCCTGTCCGCCGAGACGGGCGGCATATCGAGCGCGACCTCCATCTCGATCCGGTTGCGTCCGCCGCCGCGCAGGAATGCGCTCCTCGCTTCGTCGAGCAGGTATATGAGGTCAACGGGTTCGGGAGCGACGGAGAACATCCCCGATTCTATCCGGGTCATGTCCAGCAGGCTGCCGATGAGGTCGCGCATCCGGTCGGCCTCTCGCTCGATTATCCTGAAGAACTGGCGGCTTTCGGCGGCGTCGAACGGGACGGAAGCGCCCAATACGGTGGCTGCCGACCCCTTGATTGCGGCCAGAGGCGCGCGCAGTTCGTGGCTCACCATACCTAGGAACTCGTTTCGCGTCCTTTCCAGTTCCTCGATGGGCGTCAGGTCCTGGATGACGGCCACCGCGGACTCTATCCGCCCGTCTTCGGAGTAGATGGGCGTTGTGTTGATGAGAACGACGATGGTCTGTCCGTCCGGTCGGACGAACAGGATCTCCTCGGCGCGCGCCGGCTCTCCGCCGTTCAGTAGCCTGGCCAGCGGACGCTCCTCGACGGCGTACTCGCGCCCGTCCATCCGACGGTAGAGGGTGATCTCGTGGTAGCGATCCAGGCTGCTTCCCAGTGTCTGGGGCATACCGATGATGCGCTCGGCTTCATCGTTGACCAGGACGACCGCGCGAGTCTCGGCGTCTATGACCAGCATTCCCACCGGCGAGGCTCTGACCAGCGCCTCCAGACGCTGCCTGTCAGTCTCGGCGAGTTCCAGCTTCTCACGCAGTTCGGCGTTCTCTCGTCTCAGCCTGTCAAGCTCGTTCATTGCACTGCTTTCCGGACGCCTGCATGGGCGACCTCGTATTTCGGGCTGGATTCTACTACAAAGTCCCCAAAACTGCTCACGAAGGCCAAAATGCCCAAATCATCACAAGATTCTCACAGCAAACCTCCCGATTTACATGGGAACGTATTGAGACTGCATCAGGACGTTACCATTGGCTCTATGTTTGCGGAAAGGTTGACCATGAGCATGGCGATTCGGAACCCGCAGGGGATGCTGCTCCGACGGGCGAGACACCACTGGGCGGTCCGCCGGAGGGTTCTTAGAGATGTGGAAGATTGGGCGAATCTCGGTGAGGCCGGGGGTTCTCATAGCGGCAATCCTGGCCGTCGCGATAGCAGCGGCCCTTTTCATGAAGCCGGAGGAGCGCGGCGCGGCAGAAGCGATGGAGTTGAACGACGTCATCAGCATGGCTGGTCTCGGCGACGTGTGCCAGGAATGGGTCGGCGAATTGCCAGAGAGTTGATTGGGAGCATAGTGTATTGCCGAACGGGGACAATCCCTGCCACCGAAGGTCTGGCTGTATACCAGACCTTCTTCATGCTACACATCCACTCCCCAACCATGCTATAATCCGAACATACAAACTAAGCCAGACACCGATAACTAACCGCTAATGACCAAAAACCCATAAACGGTACATTATTCTAACCAAAGAGAGGAAGCTAGGGAAAAAAGGGCCTCATAGCTAACGCAGGCAAAACGCAGGCAAACGCTGGTGACAGCGCAACCCTGTCGCTACCCTGTTATCCGCCTGTCACCCATCCAGCCTGAGCCCAGCGCAAATATAAACCTGACATTATGAAACCCACCTATCATCCTCAAAAACCGGCAACTGAATACTGAAAACTAAAAACCTAATACTGATATTGCCCTATCATGCCCTGAGTCATTACAATAGCCTTGTCGGGGCGTAGCGCAGTCGGTAGCGCGCCACGTTCGGGACGTGGAGGTCGCTGGTTCAAGTCCAGTCGCCCCGACCAGTCTTCCCCAAACGGTAGGACAAGCGCCGCTTCTGAATTCGTGATGGTTATCTGAGCGCGTACAGCTTTCGCCGAGGAGAATATCTCCATGAACCGTCAACGCGGCAGGGTAGGAATCCTCATGGGCGGAGGGCCTGCCCCGGGCATCAACAGCGCGATCAGTTCCGTAACCATCGAGGCGGTCAACAGAGGCTATGAAGTAGTAGGCATATTCGACGGCTTTTCACACCTCATGGAAGGCCGCATAGATATGGTACGTCCTCTGAATATAGCAGACGTATCGCAGATACACTATCGGGGCGGCTCCATCATCCGCACTTCCAGGGCCAACCCCACCCGCCGCGCCGAACATCTTCAGAACACCCTCGACTCGCTGCGACGGTTGAATATCTCATACCTTGCCACGATAGGCGGAGACGACACCGCGTTCAGCGCGTCGGAAGTCTCAAGGCTCGCCGGGGGAGAAATCAAGGTAGCCCACATTCCCAAGACCATAGACAACGACCTTCCCCTGCCCGACGGAATGCCCACCTTCGGATACGAGACTGCCCGCCACCTGGGGACCGAAATCGTCCGCAACCTGATAGAGGACTTCCGCTCCACCAACCGCTGGTACATCGTGATCGCGATGGGCCGCGCCGCCGGACACCTCGCGCTCGGAATCGGAAAGTCCGCCGGCGCGACACTCACAATCATCCCGGAGGAGTTCACTTCCGAGCGTATCGGCGTATCCGACGTCTGCGACGTGCTCGAAACCGCCATACTCAAGCGGCGCGTCATGGGCAAAGACCGCGGTCTGGCGGTCATCGCCGAGGGAGTCGCGGAGAAGTTCGACCCCGAGGAGATCGCCAGCTACCCTGGAGTGGAAGTGTCCCAGGACCAGCACGGACACATCAGACTCGGCGAAATCCAGCTCGAGAAGATACTCAAGCGCGCTATACAGAAGCGCTTCGAGGACAGGGGCGAGACGCTTCCCATCATTGACAGCGCCGTAGGGTACGAACTCCGCTCCTACGCGCCCATTCCGTTCGACATTGACTACACGCGCAGCCTGGGTTTCGGCGCCGCCCGAGTGCTGCTGTCCGAACCCAGCGAGCGGTACCCCGTCCAGGGCGGGCTTATCTGCCTGGTCGGCGGGGACATCCGGGTGATGCCATTCGACCAGCTGCGCGATCCGACAACTGGAAGGACGCGCGTGCGCACGGTGGATGTGGAAGGCGAAAGCTACCTCGTAGCTCGCAAATACATGATCAGGCTTGAAAAGTCCGACCTCGAAGATTGCGAAATGAAGAGTCGGCTGGCGAGCGAGGCGGGGATGACCCCGGACGAATTCGGGGACAGATTCGGCAAAGTGGTCGAACTCGCAGGCGCGGTATAGTACATTAGCATCCGTTCAACTTAGAGGAATGAGGCGGGAATGGATAACTCCCAATCGCTAGTAAAGACAGCCAACTCGCTCGTCGCGCCCGGCAAGGGCATACTTGCCGCCGACGAGAGTACCGGCACAATCGGCGCGCGATTCGCCGCGCTCGGCGTAGAGAACACCGAGCGCAACCGGCGCGACTACCGCGAAACGCTGGTCAGCGCCGAAGGCGCGTCGGAGTTCATAAGCGGCGTGATTCTATACGACGAAACGCTGCGGCAGAACTGCGCGGACGGCGCTCCCATGGTCGAATTGCTCGAAGAGCGCGGGATCATTCCCGGCATCAAAGTGGACACCAGGACCCACCCGCTCGCGGGCGCGCCCGGCGAGGTCGTCACCGAAGGGCTTGACGGTCTGCGCGACCGCATGGCCGAGTACTACGAGATCGGCGCCAGGTTCGCCAAGTGGCGCGCCGTCATCGCCATTGGCCCGCATCTTCCAAGTTCATACTGTATCGAGGTCAACGCTCACGCGCTCGCCCGCTACGCCGCGCTCGCCCAGGAAGCGGGCCTGGTCCCCATCGTCGAGCCCGAAGTGATGATGGACGGCGACCACGACATAGACCGCTGCCGCGAGGTAACTCAGGACACTCTCAGAGAGGTTTACAGCCAACTAGCGTCTCAGCGCGTAATGCTGGAAGGCACACTGCTCAAGTGCAACATGGTACTATCCGGTAAGGACGCGCCAGACCGCGCAGGACCGGACGAAGTCGCTGTCAAGACCGTTGACAGCCTTATGAGAAACGTTCCGGCGGCGGTGCCGGGTATCGCATTCCTGTCCGGCGGGCAGGGCGACGAGGAAGCCACGAACAACCTTCGCGCGATAAGCATTCGCGGCAAAGAAGCCGGCGCGCCCTGGGAACTGACCTTCTCATTCGCCCGCGCGCTCCAGTCTGAGCCGCTCCAAGTCTGGGCCGCAAACAAGGGCGCAGCCCTCCCCGCGCAGAAAGCATTCTACCGTCGCGTTTCGCAGACGGCGGCGGCGCGAAGCGCGGCTTAACTGAGGCGATACGAAAAGGGTCTCGCCAAGCCCCGGCCCTTACTCTCCGTCTCAGAGGGATTATCCTCGAAGCTATGACCGCTCCGTAAACGCCGGCATCACTTCTTCGGCGAAGATGCGGAGCTGTTCCATGGATTCGGCGCGGGGCATTCCCTCCGCCCAGTGCAGGATTACGTGCTCCAGACCGGGGTACTTGCTCTCCATATCTTTCAGGAATTGGACGAAGTCCTCGGGCGGGCCGCAGAACCACGCCTTCTGCTGTACGCCGTCCTCGATGTACGGCGTCCTGGCGGGCGCGCCCGGAGTTCCCCACGTGCGGCCCTGCTCGTCGGCGTAGCGGACGAAGCCAAAGGGCGCGAACCACTTGTAGCGCTCATCGTGGTACGGCCTCAGTCGTTCCATCGCCTCTTCCTGTGTGTCGGCCAGATAGAAGCCAACGCCAAGAGCGAGGTTTTCCCCGAGTGCAAGATTCTGGCCGTACTTCGCGTTCGCGTCGCGGTACTGTTCAAAAATCTCCTCTACCAGCGTCTCGCCGGTCAGGGCGACCACGCCCCTGATGCCATTCCTGGCGATGAAGTCAATCGTCCTGCCGCTCACTATCGGCTGCCACATTTCAACGGGCAGATGCTTGGGACGAGGGACGAGGGTAACTTCTTCCAGGTCGTAGCCCCGGTATTCGACCTGCGCCGGCACCGAGTAATGCTTTCCCTTATGTGAGAATGACTCTTCGTTGAACGCTTTGAAGATGATCTCCATCTGCTCTTCGAACAGTTCGCGGTTGGCGTCATTGTCTATGACCGGAGCGCCGAGAGATTCCACCTCGCGGCTGTGGTATCCGCGTCCCACTCCGAATATGACCCGGCCATCGGTCAGATGATCCGCCATGGCGTAGTCCTCGGCCAGGCGAATCGGATGCCACATCGGGACAATATTGAACGCGCATCCGAACTTGAGCCTCTCGGTCCGGGACGCCAGGTGAGTGCCGAGCAGGATGATGTTTGGGATGCACTCATAGCCCTCGTGCTGGAAGTGGTGCTCCGCCATCCACAGGGCGTAGAAGCCGAGTTCGTCCATCAACTCGGCTGCCTGCCCGGCCGTCTCAAGACTCTCGGCAAGCCGCTCGCTGGGATAGCGTCGCCAGTCGGCGGGAGCGCCGTCGCTGCCGACGTCTTCCAAGTCTATGTTGCCTACATACAGTACCGAAAATTTGTCAATCATTGCGTTTCACATCCCAATGAATCGAAGACTATCCAATCGTCCAAAGCTAAGGCACATCCATCTTTCTGAGACGATAGACCGTGAGCAGAAGAAATGCCGCCGTAACGAGTACGGCGCCGACCACAGAGGCCGGAAACTCGATCACGCGGTCGCTCAAAGTTTCCAGGCCATTTTCGTCCAGGCCGTTCATTATCGCAAGCGTGTAGCCACGGACGCTCAGGTATCTAACCCCGCCGATGAAGGTGCTCAGAAGTCCCTCCCAGAGGAAGACGTACACGATGGCGAAGGGCAGGGCCCGGGTGGTGATCAGTCCGGCCCACGTGAAGACGGAGGCATAGGTTATCACTCCCACCAGAAGGGCCAAAGCCACTGCCAAAGTTGTACGCAGGTCTCCGTCCAGACCGATGTACGTGGCGACGGCGCCACTGACGACGGCCAGCGGAGCGGCTATGACGACCGACGCGAGGAATTTCGGGATGGCGATGCGCCAGCGGGCGACGGGCTTGAGAAAAACGTAGCTGAGCGTCTTATCCTCTATCTCGTTGCCGAAGGCGGCGGTGGCGAGAGCTATCGTGACGAGCGGCATTATTACGCCAACCAACAGACCGTCGAGCAGGCCGTCTATGAATTCCTGGTCGGCGTCCCCGCCGTCGCCGGGCACGAAGGCGAGCGCGACGGGTATGACAGCGAGCAGGACCGTCAAGATAACGCGCCACTTGCCGGTTAGCTGCCGCAAGGTGAGTATGAGAATCTGCGTCATCTAGCGTTCCACCACGTACTCGAACAGGCTCTCGAGCGAGTCGTCCATCGGCTCGACCCGCATGAGCCTTACGGAGTTGTCGCGGGCCAGTCTTGCGAGGGACTGCTGAAGCGTGGCGACGCTTCGACTGTAAACAAGAAGAGAACCGTCTTCGGATACCGTTACGGTATCAACGTCCTCCATGCCGACGATGGCAGAGGCCATGAGTCGCGGGGAGTCCACGACCACCCGCACCTTGTACGCCTGCTCGTCCAGCTTGGCGCGTATAGCCCTGAAGTCGCCCGCCGCGGCCAGCTTCCCGCTTATCATCAGCAGTATGCGGCTCGCGAGAGTTTCGACCTCTTCAAGGATGTGCGACGAGATGAGTATAGTACGACCCTCGCCTGCCAGCCGTTCCATCACGTCCTGGAACTCGATTCTCTGGCGTGGGTCTGTTCCATTCAACGGCTCGTCCAGGATGATGACCTGGGGATCATGCACGAGCGTAGCGGCGAGACGCATACGCTGTCTCATGCCACGAGAGTAAGTTCCCATCTTACGATTCTGAGCTTCTTCGAGGCCGACTATGGAGATTGCGCGGTCAACGTGTTCTCGCATCTGCGATAGATCGTGGAGGCGCGCGGAAAACTCCACCAACTGCCTGCCGGTGAAGAAGTCGTAGATTGATTCGTGCTCCGGCATGAAGCCCATGCGCCTGTACAGGTCGGGGTTGTCGCGCACCGGCTCTCCGTACATCGAAATTTCGCCCCTGGAGCAGCCCGCAAGTCCTGCTATCAGGTGGAGGAGAGTGGTCTTGCCCGCGCCGTTTGGACCAAGCAGGCCGGTTATGCCCGGGCCAACGTCGAAAGAGACGTCGTTGACCGCTACTACGCTGCCGTACCACTTGGACACATCCGCTACTTCAATGGGCGCGCTCAAGCCAGCAGCCTCCTGTAACGGTCCCAAAGCAGGAATCCGGGGACTCCAACTATACCTATGTACCATAGAACGACAACTATCATCGGCAGCTTGGCAGCTTGTTGCATGACCGCATTGTCATTGTCCTTCTTGTCAAAGATCATGTCGCTAATGTGAATGGGCGCGCTGCCTATGTCTATGAGCGCGACCAGTGGAGCGAAATCGGTGTCTCCCAGCAGGGAATTGCTCTCGCGCTCGACGACGACGCCATTCACCGATCTCTCTCTTTCCTCTGTCCCGCTGATGAGTATTCCGGCGGTCGCGGCGGATATGAGCCAGAGACCGATGACGAACGCCGAGGCGTACACGCGGCGAGTGGTGAAGGCGGCGGCGGCCAGCGGGATCGTCGTCGTCAGAATCGCAATCACCAGTCCCGCGCTCAGGAATCTGGGTACGTCCGCCCAATTGTCACGAAGGTATTCAAAGGGCTGGGCCGCGCTCATGGTAAGGCCGATCATGAGAACGACCTGGCCTGTGTATATGAACAACAGGCTCACAACGAAGAATGCCACCCAGCGTCCCAATACATAGTCGGTGAAAGTCAGCGAGCGCACAAGATACAGCGTAATGACGCCGCTCCGCCTGTCGGGGCAGAGAAGTTCGGGCGCGATGACCGCCGAGAACAGCAGCAAAACCAGAGAGACTATCTCATAGTAATCGGCGTGACCGGGGATATCCAGTGGCACTCCAATGAGACGCTCGGTGGTGGCGGCTATGATGATGAAGACGATGGCGGGAGCCATAACCGCGCCAAAGAACAGGATTGGCAATATCTTCGCCATCGTGCCGCGTCCCAGCCCGAAGCAGGTGCGAATTCCATTGACGAACAAGGCTTTCCGAGCGCGTGTTCTGCCCTCTCGCGGGCCCTCGTAGCGCTGGTAGCCAAGGTCGAAAAGCTGGCCTTCGGATGTGGTCACGATTCTGTCACCGTTGCTCCCTGAATATCTCAGTCAGCCGGTGGCGACGCGGCCCCAGGCGGCGCAGCCTTACTCTTGAATCCACCACGGCATCCCTGATTTCGTCATACTCATCTCCGCCCACATCCTGAACGGCTATCGAATAGCCGTCAAGCGACCAGTCTAAGCCGCGCTCCGATAGCGCGGACATCAGGGTCTCCACATGCCCGTCCACCTCTATGAAAATGGTCTCGGTCTCCTGCGTGAATCCGGAAACCTCGCCTGACTCCACCACCTGGCCTCTCTCCAGGACTACGATGCGGTCGCAGGTCGTCTCCACGTCGCCCATGAGGTGTGTGGAAAGCACTATGCTAATACCGAACTCCCGCCCGGTTCGCCGTATGAGGGCGAGCATCTCTTCGCGCCCGACAGGGTCGAGTCCGGCGGTCGGCTCGTCCAGCATCACGATAACCGGGTCGTGGACAAGCGCCTGGGCGAGCTTGACCCGCTGGACCATCCCGGTGGAATACTCGCCGATGTGCCGGTAGCGCTCCTCGTCCAGACCGACGTGGCGGAGGGTGTCGGCGGCCCTGGTGCGGGCTGCGGACGGCGGCAGTCCGCTCACCTGCGCCATGTGCGTAAGAAATTCGGACGCCGTCATCAAAGAGGGCAGGCAGTCGTGCTCGGGCATATATCCGAGACGGGTCCTGACCTCGACGTTCTCGTATGGCGGTTCGCCCATGACCGATGCGGAACCTTCGGTCGGAGTCAGCAAGCCGAGGAACAGCTTGATAGCGGTGCTCTTGCCCGCGCCATTGGGGCCAAGAAGTCCGGTTATCCCCTCCCCGATAGCGAAACTCACATTATCCAGCGCGACAGTGTCGCCATACCGCTTGGTGAGGTCGCTCGCCTCCATTATCGCTGCCATAGGGAGATTATACACGCTCGGCTTACGATTCTGAATCTTGATTTTCAGAAGGCGGCAGGGCGAAGGACCTGCGCCGGGCGTTACTCGCCGTTTCGGTCCTCCCACCAGGCAGTGTAGCGAGACGGTTCGAGTTCGCCGTTCTGCCACAGGTGTCGGACCTGGGCGAAGTGGCTTCCGACTTCAGACTTGAACCGTTCTTCGGTGTCGTTGTTGAAGATGAGCAGGTCGGCGGCTGGCGCGCGGTCTTCCCAGGAGCGCTGACTGGCCATGCGCTGGTCAATCTCGTCCTCGGTGTACTGATTGCGGGCGGCCAGGCGTTGGCGAACTATGTCCTGATCCGCAGCGAACAGCCAGGTCTGATGACACCATCGTCCGTAGCCCGCTTCCACCAGGTTCACGGCTTCCAGAACCGCTACGTCGTCCGCGCCGAGAGTGTCGTTCCACTCGTCAATGACAGCCTTGATAGCGTCCACGATACTGCCTATAGCCGTCGTGAGCTTGTTCATCTCCTCCGGCTTGCCGAACACCTTCGCGCCAAGTTTCCGCCTGTCTATGTAGCCGTCCTCTCCAACGATCTCCCGTCCGAAGATGGCGACGATGCGGTCGAAAGCCTCAGTGCCGGGGTCGTACATCCTGTGAACGAGCCGGTCGGCGTCGCAGTGGACCGCGCCCTGGGCGACCATCAACTGGCAGGCGGTGGACTTTCCGGTGGCAATGGAGCCTGTGACTCCTATGATGAGGGGCATAGCGTTTACCATCTTTCAGTTCTATACGCGAACCAGGTTCTTCCTCTGCCGCCTAGTTCGGCAGGGCAGGCTCCCTGGACGTCGTCGTCTCAGTCGAGACTCCGATCAGTGCGCCCTGTACCACTCCAATGTCCTGAGTGAGAAAATTGACCGTATCGTCCGTATCGTCCGTATCGTCCGTTCGGTCGAGGCGGTGGCTGAGATTGATTTCGACTCTCTCCACCGACTTGGCGACAACTTGAATCTCACCGCGCAGCCTATCCTCCGTCGCTCTTGCGTCCTCCCTCAGTCTATCCTCCGACTCTCTTATCTCCTCGCGCAGCCTACCCTCCAGACTCTTCGCGTCCTCCCTCAGTCTATCCTCCGACTCTCTTATCTCCTCGCGCAGCCTACCCTCCAGACTCTTCGCGTCCTCTCTCAGCCTATCCTCCCCTCTCTGTATATCATCCCGGAGTCTCTTCTCCATAGCGCCGCTTTGTCTCCATTGGAACAGCATAACCAGTATGCCGGTCCCAAATATGGAAAGGACGATTGTTATAGTCCCAGCGTTGAACCCTTCCATTTCTATATCTCGCTCTCTTTCGGGTAATTGTACTCCGGCGGTCCGCGATGGTGGAGGTCGCCAGAGTACACAGTTCCGCCGAATCCGAACGCTAGTTGTCGCCCGCCGCGGCGGCGGTCGCCATACGGCCCTTGAAGTGGGGCATGACTTCCTTGCCGAACGCTTCGATCTGCTCCAGGATCACGCTCTGAGGCGTGCCGACCGGCAGACCCATGTTCACGTGATCGAGGCCGGGCCAGCGTTTCTCGATGTCTTCCATCTTCTCGATTATCTGCTCGGGCGTGCCGACCAGCCAGGAACCGGATTCGACGGCGGATTCGAGAGTCGGAAGGTCGGCGTGAGGCGCGCGAGCGGGATCAGCGAGCGCGTCTAGCTGATCGTCGGTCAGGCCGCGAACGAATCCGAGCGGGGCGAACATCTTCATGTTCTCTTCGTAGAAGGGCCGCGCCTGTCGTATGGCCTCTTCCGGGGACTCCGCTATGAAGAAGGATATGCCGAGAATGAGGTCGCCACCAAGTTCGGTCTCGTTGCCGTGAGCGGCCTGCACTTCCTGCCACTTTCGCACAACCGATTCGGACGCGCCGCCGGGCGCCGCGCCGCCGCCTATAATCCCCTTGATGCCGTGCTTCGCCATGAAGTTCAATCCACGGTCGCCCGCGCTGACGATAGGCTGCCAGCATTCGACCGGCATATTCACAGGTCTCGGAACCAGGCTTATCTCCTTGAGGGTGTATCCCCTGTACGGCACTTCGGGCGGGATGGTGTAATACTTGCCCTTGTGCGAGAACGACTCCTCGTTGAAGGACTTGAACATTATCTCGACCTGCTCCTCGAAGTAGTCGCGGTTCTCGTCCTGGTCGAGCATCGGCGCGCCGAACGCTTCCACTTCCCTAGTGTGGTAGCCGCGTCCGACTCCGAAGATCACCCTGCCCTTCGTGAGAATGTCCGCGGTGGCGAAGTCTTCCGCCATGCGGAGCGGATGCCACATAGGCGCGATGTTGAATCCGCAGCCGAGCTTGATCTGCTTGGTGATATGCGCGAGGTGGACGCTTAGCTGTAGGATGTTCGGGATGCACTCGTAGCCCTCCGGCTGGAAGTGGTGCTCCGCCATCCAGAAATCGTCGTATCCGAGGTCGTCCATCAGCGCGCAGATTGCTTCGGTCTTGTCGAACACGGTGATGAGTTGCTCGTTAGAGTAGAAGCGGTCGTTGGCGGCCGTACCCGCGAAACCGATGTTATCCAGGTCAATGTGTCCGGCGAACAGGCTTCCGAATTTGTCAATCATGATGACATCTCCCGTCTTGATATTTAGGGACATTGTAGATGAGCGGGCGCGAGTGTCAAGGAAAGCAATCGAAAGCGGGCCTGAAAACACGTAGAAGGCCGACACTATATTGGTGTGATAATCAGATCACGCTTCGCCGGAGTCATTGGCCTTTCGTGGGTTCGCGCGGCAGTTCGTCTGCTTGGCGCGAATCGCGTCCCTCCTCGCCGGGTTAGACCATGACGGAAGGTTGCTGCCCCGACATCCGGCGAAGCCTCTTCCCCACCCAAGTCCTGTATCCGCGATCTCGGACGCGAAGTGTATTTCGGTTCGACGCGCCGGGCGTGCTACAATCAGGTTATATTGCAATCCCAAAACGTCCCAGTCGCCGACCCGCGCAAGCGCAGGCTGATTCTCCTCACAATCGCCGCGGGCACGTTCGTGTCCGTTCTGGACCAGACGGGCGTCACGTTGGCGCTGCCGATAATGGCCTCGGAATTCGGCGCCACCATTCCGTATGTGCAGTGGGTCGCGTTCGGGTACATCCTCGCCACCGGGTCCCTTCTCCTTCCCGCCGGTAGCCTGTCCGACATGATCGGGCGCAAGGTCGTCTATGTCAGCGGCTTCCTCGTTTTCATAGTAGGCGCGGGACTGGCGGGGATATCCTCTGAACTAATGGCGGTCATTGCCTTCCGATTCCTGCAAGGAGTAGGGTCGGCCATGATACAGGCCAACGGCATGGCGATACTCACCACCACCTTCCCAGCCCGCGAGCGCGGTCGCGTCATTGGGCTGTTCATGACCATGGTGGGCATGGGCGCGATAATGGGGCCAATCGTCAGCGGCTTCGTCGTGGGAACATTCGGGTGGCGTGCAGTCTTCCTGCTCGGAGTTCCCCTGGGAATGGTCTCGATAACGGCGGCGTCCATCGTCCTGATACGCGACACTCCCAGGGTGAGAGGACTCAAAAGTCTCTCGACAGGATTCGACTGGATAGGCGCGTTCCTCTCTGCGAGCGGACTCGTCGTATTCCTGCTCGTCATGACGACCGCGTACCGTGTCGGCTGGGCCTCGCCCACGGCTATTGGCGGCCTGGCGCTGTCGGTCGGCCTGCTGGCCACGTTCGTCTATTGGGAGCGCTTCACCTCGACGCCGATGCTCGACCTGGAGTTATTCAGAAGAAAGATATTCGCTCTGGGAGCCTCCGCCAGCTTCTTCGGATTCCTTGCGGGCAACGCGGTCTTCAGCATGATGCCTTTCTATCTTCAGGATGTGCTCGACCTTTCACCGCGAGTGGTCGGGCTGTTCATCACGCCCGCCGCGATTGGATTCGCGCTTGCCGGGCCACTTTCTGGACCGCTGTCAGACCGGTTCGGCCCGAGAAGAGTCGAGTTCGTAGGACTGGGGATGCTGATTGCGTCTCTGCTCTTCCTCGGACGGCTGACGACCGAGACCGCTCCCTGGAACGTCGCTGTCGCAATGTCTATGCAAGGGCTTGGCATGGGTATATTCTATACCCCCAACACGTCCTCGGTACTGAGTGTGGTGGAGCGTGAGAGATACGGCGTCGCGACGGCGTTTCTGAACATGACGCGGAACACCGCAAGCGTGGCGGGCGTCGGGATGGTAACCAGCATAGTGACCTTCGCGATGGCCTCCAGGGGATTCGAGCCCAGCCTGGACGCGGTCAAGGCTGGCGGCGCTGGTGTGGAGGATGCCTTCACCTCAGGACTCAGGATCGCGTTCCTGATGCTGGGAAGTTTCAACCTGGTATCGGTAGTTCTTACGATTTTGAAGCCGTCCGTCTCTACTGAGATAGACAACGAAAGTTCAGAGACTGAGACGAGGATTGACATGGAAGCCAAAACACAACCGGGCGGTGACAGCTAATTGGCTAAGCTAAGCATAGGCCCACTGAACCGCGTCACCTCCAGCCCCAACTATAAGTGGTGGGCTTACGGAGCGGTCGCTATAGGGATGTTCCTGTCCGTAATGGACCAGTCGGGAATCAACATCGCCCTGCCACAGATTTCCGAACACTTCACGGCGGACATTCCAACGGTGCAGTGGATAACGCTGGGCTACAGCCTGGCGACCAGCGCGATGCTCATGCCGATGGGCCGGCTTTCGGACATGATAGGCCGAAAGGAAGTCTATCTCATCGGCTATGTAGGATTCATCATCCTGGCTTTCGTGGGCGGACTGTCCCAGAGCCTGGCCTTCCTGATCGCGGCCAAGATACTCCAGGGCATCGCATCCGCGGGCGTCCAGGCGAATAGCATGGCGCTGATTACGGAAGTGTTCCCCTCGAGCGAGCGCGGCAAGGCGATGGGGCTGTACATGACGATCATCGGGACCGGCGCGATCTCCGGCCCCATCCTGGGCGGCCTGATAGTATCGAATTTCGGGTGGCGCTGGGTATTCTTCGCCGGAATACCTGTCGGAATTCTGGCAATACTCTCGGCGGCGCTCATCCTCAAAGGAAGGAACCCCCAGCAGGCAGACCGTTCGGGCAGGGGCTCGTTCGACTGGGTTGGCGCGGCCCTGTCATCGGCCGCTCTGGTCGTCTTCCTTCTCGCCATGACGAACGGATGGAAGATAGGATGGACTTCAGCGCCGATTGTCGCGGGGTTCGCCGCCGCGGTCGTTCTATTGGCCGCGTTCATAATATGGGAACTCCGCGTCTCGGATCCGATGCTGGATCTCTCCCTGTTCAGCAGCCGGGTGTTCTCTCTGGCCATCAGCGCGCGCTTTGTCCAGTTCATGGGAGGCTCAGCCATCTTCTTCCTCATGCCGTTCTACCTGATACAGGGTTTGGGCTACGAAGCGAGCCGCGCTGCGCTCCTGATGATACCGGGATCGCTGTGCATGGCGATTGTCTCGCCTCTGGCGGGCCGACTGTCCGACCGTCTCGGCACCAAGTGGCTGGCGGCGGCGGGAGCGATATTCTCCGCGGCCGGGATGCTCAACCTGTCCCTGCTCAGCATCGAGTCGCCGGCGTGGCAGATAATTCTGGGCATATTTCTGTCCGGGCTGGGCATGGCCACGTTCAGTTCGCCCAACACCAGCGCGATCATGGGGTCGCTGACGCCCGACAAGTACGGCATCGTTTCGGGATTCGTGAACCTGGCGCGAACCTCCGCCAACGTTACCGGGGTCGCAATCTCAACCACCTTCGTAACTATTACCATGGCGTCCTACGGATTCGAGCCGACACTCTCGGTACTGGCGGATGGCGGCGGCGAAGGCGTGAGGACCGCGTTCGTGGCGGGCCTGAGTCTCGCGCTGAAAGTATCCTTTGGCCTGATGCTGCTCGCGCTCGCGCTGACGCTTTTCAGGACTGAATCAAAAGATGCTTCACGCCAGCCGGTGGGTCCGGCGCAACGGACGCCGGCTTCAGGGGGAGACTGAAGTCAGAGTGCCTCAACGCCTCATGCCGCGTTTGACGCGAGCGAAGCTCCGCACCATCTCCTCGGCCTGCGGGTTGTCCCAGTCCGGGTAGGACACGATGACGTCCTTGCCGTCGAATACCGGAAATATGACCGTCGTATTGGGCGGCGGACGAAATAGGTCGTTGAGCAGCATGTACAGGCCGACCATGGAGCCAACGGAACCGACTACAAACACTATTGGCTCAGCCAGATACCCGATCTGGATGATGATTGACCGGAATACCGCTCCTGCCGCTACCACCGCCGCGCCGCCGATGAGCAGTCGCACTCCGATGGCTCGCTTGCCGTACTGCCCGCCGTTGAACTTGTTCGGCGCGCCCACCTCGGCGAGTTCGTAAGCGTCGAATTCGCCCTCGCTGGCGTCTCCGAAGTTTCCGATGAGCCGCTTGTTGGTAATGACTGCCTGTTCGTCCTCGAGGACTATCTCTTCATCCTGAAGCAACTCGAACCTGGGTTGCATAGACACGACCTCCGGTATGCCTGTGGATACTTGCCCGACACTTAGTTTACGATATGCCAACTTGTAATGGAATCCTGCCAGTCATCCGAACGAATCCGTTAAAGATTTCTGAATTATTGTTGAAAGCCTGACCCGTCGGTAGTATAGTTGCGGAATATAGAATACTGAATATCCGTACTTGCTTCGGCGGCTGGATTCCGGCCGCCGTCAAGACGGCAGAAAGGAGAGAGTGATGTCCAGCAGCGAACTCGCGCTGACGGCCCACCTTTTCAGGAGAGCGGGTTTCGGAGCGACAAGAGAAGAGTTGGAAAGTTACGTCGCCAGGGGCTACGAAGAGGCGGTCGAGGACCTTGTGAATCCCGAGCGCTGCCCCGAACTCGACGAAGACATAATCATTCGCTACGTTGACGGCGAGAACCAGATTATCTGGGCGGGCACCTGGGTGTACCGGATGGTCGTCAGCAAGCGCCCGCTCGTCGAGAAGATGGCTCTCTTCTGGCACCACGTCTTCGCCACCGGATACAGCAAGGTCGAGCATCCGCCTTCGATGGTGGGACAGATACAGATGTTCCGCCAACACGGACTCGGAGACTTCCGCAATCTGCTCGTGGAGTTGTCCAAGGACCCGGCGATGATCTTCTGGCTCGACAACAACGAAAACCGCAACGGCGAGCCGAACGAGAACTACGGGCGCGAACTGCTTGAACTGTTCTCCATGGGAGTCGGCAACTACACCGAGGACGACATCAAGAACGCCTCCCGCGCTTTCACCGGCTGGACATTCACCCAGCCCATTCCGATATACCCGCAGGGACACTACCCTTCCAGGTTCGTCTTCAGGCCCGAGGAGCACGACTACGACGAGAAGACGTTCCTCGGCCACACCGGAAACTTCGACGGCGAGGACATCATTGACATCATCGTCCGGCAGGAGGCGACCGCGCGGTTTATCTCCCGGCACCTGTACAACTTCTTCGTCGCGGACGAACCGCAGGTCCCCGCCTGGTCGGTCGAGCCTCCACAGGACCCGGACGCGATAGACGAACTCGTGAAGGCATACTTCGACAGCGACGGCGACATGCGTCACATAATGCGGACGCTGTTCAACTCGGACTCCTTCAAGAACGCCATGTTCAAGAAGGTGAAGAGCCCGACCGAGCTTGTCGCCGGAGTGCTCAAGCTGGGCGGCTCGCTCGGCGAAATACCACAGCCGCAGATGACCGCCTTCACCCAGGCGACCACGCTGATGGGACAGATGCTTCTCAATCCGCCCACAGTGGAGGGCTGGCACACCGGCAAAGAGTGGATAGACGGCGGCACGCTGAACGAACGCATCAATTTCGCGGTCCAGCATATCGGCGATACCGAAAAGCCCGGCGTACAGGACATCATCGAGCGCATGGGCGGCGGCGAGCTTTCTCCACAGGAGTTCACCAAGACCTGTCTCGACCTGGTAGGCCCGGTGGACGTGGGAAGCCAGACGCGCGACACCCTCATGGAGTACGCCGAGTCTGGCGGAACCCTCGACCTCAGCGACGACGAAGCGCGCGAGCGAAACATCCCCAGAATCGTGCATATGCTCCAGATGATAGTGTCCAGCAAAGAGTACCAGTTCGCCTAAAGGAATCCTGCATGACTCCAACCCAAGATTCGTCTTCCGACTATTCAGCCTTCGATAGATGCAGGCAGGGAGTAATTGCAAGTTTTCAATTGATCGTACCATGGACAATTTACATCGTGGCTATCCTTGTATGGGCGGCAATAATCGCGGTGTTGTCTGGAATCGCTAACGACCCGTATGACTTCAACGCCGCTGTGGCAGTATTGGCGGTGATCGTTGGACTAGCCGGTTCCATTGCATTTACCGTAGCCGGGCTCGGCATGGTGGTCGCAAGCGTGGTCCACATAGTACGGGCTACCAGATAGTCCACAAATTTCAGGAGGTTAACCCAACATGAGCAAAAACGCGAACGGAAAGCCCCATGTACTGGTGGTCGTGCAGCTTACGGGAGGCAACGACTTTCTGAATACACTCGTCCCGTACAACGACCCCCACTACTACGACGCGCGTCCGACGGTCGTCATTCCGCAGGAGCAGGTGTTGCCAATCAACGACCAGCTGGGATTCAACCCCAACGCCGCGCCTCTGAAGGACGTCTATGAAGCCGGCAACATGGCAATCGTGCAGGGCATCGGCTACGCCAACTCCAGCCGCTCACACTTCCGGGCGATGGACATCTGGCACACCTGCGAGCCAAACAAGGTCGGCACCGAGGGATGGCTCGGTCGCGCAATCCGCGACATTGATCCCAACAAGGAGAACGTGCTCACCGCAGTCAACATCGGACGCGGACTTCCCCGCGCGCTGGTAGTGTCCGGCGTGCCTGTAACCTCCGTCGGCGACTTGGACAACGTTGGCCTCATGACCAGCATCGAAGAACAGGAACGGCGCAGCATGGCCCTCGATATGTTCAAGAAGATGTACGCCCCGGCGATAGGCTCAGGGCCGGTGTCCGAGTACCTGGCGCAGACCGGGTCGGACGTGCATACCGGCGCCGACATTCTCAGAACCGCGCCCGCGATGTACTCCTCCAACGTCGAGTACGCGGACAACTCCATTGCCAAGAGCCTGAAGGACGTGGCGCGGATTCATCTCGCCGGATTCGGCACTCGAATCTTCTACACCCAGCACGGCGGCTACGACCACCACGCCAACGAACTCAAGACTCACCCGCAGCTTATGCAGGAACTTTCGGGCGCGATAGTGGACTTCTTCCAGGACCTGCGCGACCACGACGCCTCGGACGAAGTATCCATGCTCGTGTTCACCGAGTTCGGACGCCGGATGCGCGACAACGGCAGCGGCACCGACCACGGTTCGGGCGGGGGCGCGTTCATCATCGGCGAGCGCGTGAACGGCGGACTCTACGCCGAGTATCCGTCGGTCAACCCCTCCGACTGGCTGTACGGCGAGGACCTGGATTGGAAGATAGACTTCCGCGGAATCTACTCCACGATGCTGGAACAGTGGATGGACCTCGACCCCGTTCCCATAGTGGACGGCCAGTTCGAGCAGATCAACCCGTTTAACTAGGATTTGGGAACTAGGGAGGCGGCGCATTCACGTCGCCTCTTTCCGTTCTACAGGACGAGAGTATGGTCGCGTTTAGTCGTAGTCACGACAGCAAGGTGCTTGACTTATATTTCGAGGCTGCGAGGCAGACCCTACCCAGTGACGACGAAAGAGTATTCAGACTCAGTAAAGAGATTGGCCACACTCAGAAGTCAGTACATTTGAAGATGGCAAATTTTCAGTGGTTTGATCCTGAGAGAATAGGCGGACTTGACGGGGGGAGCCGACAGACTTGGGAAGTCTGGTACAGCCGCACCGGATCAGGGGTGAATATGCCCCCCATAGCTGGAAATCGGTATAGCTATTGTGACGATGTAATGGTACTCGCTCTATATTTTGAAGCTGGGAGACAACCACTCCCCGAGAATGACCCGAAAGTTTGCGAACTCAGCGGTATCATTGGCCATTCCGCTAAATCAGTGCATAGAAGGATGGCAACCTATCAGTGGCTGGACCCGAAAAGGATAGGTGGTATTGATACGGTAACCAAACAATCCAGGGAAGTCTGGAACGAATTTGCACACGATGAGAAACGTTTGAAGAGAGCCGCAGATAGGTGTAGAAGAGACGACTATGGCTAGTTGGAGCTGTTGCGATGACATCATAGTGCTTGATTTGTACTTCAAAGTCGGGAGACGTGTACTTTCAATACGCGATCCCAACCTCACTAAGGTCAGCAAATTTGTCAGAAAGTCAGAAGGCTCTGTACGCATGAAAATGCAAAACTACCTGTACATTGACGATCCAACAAGGAAAGGCAGTCTTAGCAACGCAAGCCAACAATCAAAGTTCATCTGGCGAAAATTCGCTTCCAATGAACAGAGTTTGAGAGAAGCCGCCGCCAATTGCAAAAGACAATAGAGGTGAAAATCATGGGCAGACCCTACGGACTTCTTAGAGCCGGTTATCCATTCCTGAAGACGCTCGGAATGCGCAGGATAACCAACTTCCCCAACGACGTCGCCGTCGGCGACGAGGGCCGCGTCTATATCCTGTGCCGCAACGACGGCGCTGCGGTCATCAGGGTGTGGCACTTCGACGACGCCGAGAGGCTGACCGACGACCTGGTGGGCATTGGCGGATACGGCAAGGACGATGGCCAGTACACCTGGCCCGTCAACATCATCCTCGACAAGGACGAGAACATCCACGTCTCCGACGAGGCTCTGCATCGCATCTCTTCATTCAGCATGAACGGCGAGTTCATCGGAAGCTGGGGAGAAGAGGGCGACGGCGACGGCCAGATCAAGGGCCCGGCCGGCATCGCCTTCGACGCCGACCAGAATATGTATGTCGTGGACTCGCTCAACCACCGCATCCAGAAGTTCACCGCCGACGGCGAGTTCATCCTCAACTGGGGCTGCCACGGCGACGAGCCGGGCCAGTTCAACATGCCCTACGGCATCACGATTGACGAGGTTGGAGACGTGTACGTCGTGGACTGGCGCAACGACCGCGTCCAGAAGTTCACCGCCGACGGCGAGTTCATCATGGAATTCGGATCCTCCGGCTGCGAAAACGGCCAGTTCAACCGGCCCACCGGCATAGCCGTTGACCACTTCGGCGAGATCTACGTCGCCGACACTGGCAACGACAGGGTGCAGCTATTCGACGAGAAGGGCGAGTACGTCCAGAAGTTCCTGGGCGACGCCACCCTGTCCAGGGTCGCGCGCGACTACATGCTCACCAACGCCTACCCCAACCGCCTGCGCGACATGGCGAACATGGAGGAGGCGAAACTGCTCCGCGCGCCCAAGTCCGTCCGAGTGGACGACGAAGGCCGGATGTACGTCCCCGACTACCGCTCCTACCGCGTCCAAGTCTATCTCAACGAGGCCATCCCCCTAGACGAAAGTCAGATGTCCGCCCCCTTGAGAGCCCCAACGCTGGCGACGGTCTAGGGTTTCGCGCCGCCAATTGACTATAATGGAGTGGCATACCGCGTCATAGAGGGAGGTACGACTATGGGAAAAACGGACTCCAAGGGTACTTGGACGCTGCGTGAAGCCAAGGCTCACCTCCCTCAGATACTGCGCCTCTCCGAAGTGGACGGCCCGCAGTACATCAGCGCCAGCCGAGTGGAATCTCCTCACATCAAGGAGACTGAGGAATTCGTCATAGTCCCCGCCAAACTATGGCATGAGAAGAACCCGCCCGAAATCCCGATGGGCCAGTGGCTCAAGGAGAATATGCCTAGGGGGATCGGCACAAAAGAGCCTGAGTACGATGAAAACGGTCGTTTCATCCCCTTCAGTGACGTGATATTCGATGAGGAAGAATGAGCGGCTTTCTTCTGGACACCAACATCGTATCCGAATACACTAGGCCACTCCCAAACCCCGCCGTTGTGGAATTCTTGGACGAGCAGGATGATCTATGGCTATCGGCCGTAGTTATCCACGAACTAGAATATGGCATTGCGATACTGGACGAGGGCCGCCGCCGCAACAGAATAAGAATAGCTGTGTCCCGGTTCTTAGAAGGCTATCGTGATCGCATCCTTCCTGTTGACAGGCGTATATGCGAGCTAGCCGCTTTGATGCGCGCTTTAGCTCGTCAGGACGGCCGGACGTTGGACTTGTCCGACGCGCTCATCGCCGGGACCGCCAGAGTTCGCGGACTATCGCTGGCAACCCGAAACGTCAGAGACTTCCGCGGGCTCGACATTGACATCGTGAACCCGTGGGAAATGCCCTAATCCGCCCCTGCCGACGTTGGCGCTCCCACCTGCCCCGCCGCACCCTGCGTCTCTTCCTCAGCCAGATGCTCCTTCTCCCAGTCAGGTATCAGTAGCCTGTTCGTGGGCTCCAGCAGGAGGATGCTGACCGCCCCCGCCACGCTCGCCACGACCGAGATTATCAGCGCCAGATCATAGTTGCCCATCATGTCGAAGATTACCCCGCCTATCCAGCCGCCCAGCGCCATGCCGAGGCCCGCGCCGAGCATCTGGAACCCGTGCGCCGAGCCGACGGGCGCGAATCCGTAGTACCTGCGGTTCAGAATCGGGAATCCTCCCGCCTCCCCTCCGTAGCCGATTCCGAAGGCGGCGGCGAACACGAAGAAGAGCCAGACGTCGTGCGTCCAGAAGAGCATGATGACGGTGAGGCCCTGGATCAGGTATGCCACGGTCATCACTGCCTTCGGGCCGTACTTGTCGCACATGACAGGCGTCGCGAGCCGCGTGATGATGCTGACAGCGGACATGGCCGTCACCAGGCTAGCCGCGACTACGAGCGAGATACCCTCATTCACCGCAATCGGTATGATGTAGATCAGGATGATCGCGTGTCCGACGCAGCCGAGGAAGTGTATCGAGCTCAGGTTCCAGTAGGCGGCGGTGCGGCGCATATACCCGGTGAACTGCTTCACTCTCTCGGCGGGCGGCCTCTTGGAGCCTATGTCCGGGTCGCCGGGGACGAATCCATATGGGTCAACCCCGTGGTCTGCGGGCTTGTTCTTATAGACCGCTATCAGCGCCGCCATTATGACTGCTGACGCTACGGCGGTTATCCAGAAGGTATCCTTCCAGCCGAACTGCTCGATCATGTAGCCCAGCAGAGGAGTCGCCAGCGCGGGTCCGAGTCCCCAGGCCGCCATCAGGATTCCCATGCCGAGCCCCAGGTGTCTGCGGAACCACGTCATCGCCGACGGAATCAGCGGCACCAGGAATATGGCCTGCGCCACACCGAGCATCAGCCCAAACGTGACGTATAGCTGCCACACCTGGTTGATGACGCCGGTCAGCACTATTCCGACGATGAACAGCGTGCAGCCAATCATCATCGCCTTGCGCGCGCCCAGCCTGTCGCCCAGCGACCCGGCCATCGGGGAGGCGAGCGCGGTGACGACGCTGGAGAGCGCGTAGGCCATCGTTATCGCCCCCTGGCTCCAGCCGAACTCGGTACTCAGCGGATCTATGAAGACGCCGAACGCCATGCGCACCGACGATCCGACCATCTGCATGACGGCTATGATAGAGACTATCACCCAGGCGTAGTGCCAGTAGAGGACGCGCGGACGCTGGGGAGTCCTGAACGAAGAGGGGGGCTTTGCTGTGGTCAAGTGGTGTTCCTGTGGGCGTGACTAGCCGACTCTCGCTAACGTCCGTGAGGGGCCGAACTGAACTCAGCGGTAACGCTCGAATTTGGGGTTGCGACCGCAACCGTGCCATAGAGCGGTCAACGCTGCTTCCAGATGTCCACCAGTCGCTGGCCGTCCTCGTCCGACACGCCCCACATCTGAAGGTGTACGCGAACGTCCTCGTAGAGAGTGACTTCGCCCGGCTCGGCGTCGGGGTCGCGGTATGCCTCGATGCTCACGTCCATCCAGTCCAGCGGCGTCTCCTCCTCGCTCGCTATGCGCTCGATCATGTTGACCGCGCACGCGGTTATGCCGGACAGGAAGAACTCCCCTGCCCCGAGCTCCTCACCGCCGGAGTCGTCCGCCACCCAGTGGTGATTGCGCGCGTTGGAAATCGCTCGTCCCAGTGTCCCGGTGCTGTAGCTCCGCACTTGGTATGCAAGGTCTAGCTCTGCCATAACAATCTCCTTGTTTGGAGTAATCGGTTATCAGTGTACAGTTGTCAGCGAGTTATCGCGCCAGCGATGACTGACTACTGACCACTGTAAACTATTCCCCATTGATGGCTTTCCACAGGTCTTCGCCATTCGACTTCCACCAGCCGTGAAGGATGGTTATGTCGGTGCCGATGGAGAAGTGGCGGACGCCCATGTCAAGGTACTTCTTCGCTTCGTCCGCGGACTGGATCTCCGCCCTGGCCGCGACTCCGGCCGCCACCGCCGACTTGAAAACCTTGTCGTGCGCGGCAACGACGTCCGGGTGGTTGCGCTGGCCGGGCTTGCCGATGCTCACCGAGAAGTCCGAGCCGCCCCACTGCACCATGTCCAGCCCGGGGATCTCCAGTATCTCGTCGAGCTCGTCCACCGCGCCCTTCTTCTCTATCATCACGGCGGCGACCGTTTCCTGCAGCGCCTTCACGTACTCCGCTGAGCCGCCATAGCCCATATAGGTGTGGCGACGTGTGGCGACCCCGTACATACCATTGTCGTCCGGCGTGTCCGGCTTTATCGTCAGGATCTGCTCCCGAACGTCGGCTGCGGAGCGGGCGTCGGTAAAGAGCACGCTTCCAAACCCGGAGCCTACCGCGCGCTGGGCGAGGTATGCCTGATGACTCTGGTCCACCTTGATCATCATACCCATGTCGAATAGCTCGGCGGCGCGCGCGAGGTTGTCCAGGTCGTGCAGGTCTGACGGACCATACTCCGCCACGAATTCCACGTAGTCGTATATGCCCGTATGCCCGACCGCCTCCACTACGGACGGCCAGGTGGCGTGAATGTGAGTGCTGACCGTCGGCTCGCCGGACTCCAGTTTCTGTCTTAGTACATTTGGCTTCATCTGTTCATCCTCCGTGAACTGTTCTGTGACGTATGACAGGATATACCATTTTGTACCCGTATGTGCAGAATGTGGGCGAGTCTCACGGACGCCGCAGTCCGAGATTGCCGCGCAGAGTGTCAGCCTCATAGTCCTCGTGGAAGACGCCCCTGCGCTGGAGTTCGGGGACTATCATCCTCGCGAAGTCCTGGTAGGCCCCGGGCAGATAAGGCGCCGCCACCATGAAGCCGTCGCAGGCCCCGCTCCTGAACCACTCCTCCATCTCGTCCGCGATCTGCGTCGGGCTGCCCACGAACACGGGCAGCTCCCAGATAGTCCCGCGCCTGCTCTCGGAGAGGAAGTTCCCGAATGTGGGATACTCGATACCCGACGCCACTATACGCTCGGCCATTCCGCGCGAGCCGGAAATCGAGTCGAGATGCTTGTCTTCGAGAAGTTCGTCGGACGAGTGCTGCCCGAAGTCGTAGTTGAGAAGCTCCGACAGCAGCACCGGCGTGTCGCTCGGATGGGCGATGCTCTCTATGTAGGCGAGCTTGTCCCTCGCCATTGACTCGGTTTCGCCGACCACGGCGTATGCGGCGGTAACGACCTTCATATCGTCAGCGCTCCTGCCGTGACGTTCGGCGCGCGTCTTCAGATCGCTGCATATCTCCCTGCCGGCGTCCATGGACCGGAATATGGCGAACACCGTCTCGGCCCA
Organism: Dehalococcoidia bacterium; assembly: GCA_965202815.1. Taxonomy (GTDB): domain Bacteria; phylum Chloroflexota; class Dehalococcoidia; order Lucifugimonadales; family UBA1123; genus VXRN01. Next base: position 2,580,512 of record CBDBCD010000002.1, on the reverse strand, counting down.
GCGCGCGGCGAACTCACGGCCCCTCTCGCTCTGACCCGCCTGCATTATCACCGGGTAACCCTGGGGCGGGCGCGGCACGGTGAGCGGGCCCCTGGAACTCAGCCACTTGCCCTCGTAGTTCAGCCGTCGCACCTTGTCTGGGTCGGCGAAAGCGCCTGTCTTCTTGTCCAACACCAGAGCGTCGTCTTCCCAGCTGTCCCACAGGCCGGTGATGATCTCCATGACCTCGTCGGCGCGGTCGTAGCGCGTATCGTGTCCCTCGTGGGCGTCCATGCCGAAGTTCTGCGCCTCCGAGTCGTTCAGCGAAGTAACCACGTTCCACCCCGCCCGCCCGCCTGAGAAGTGGTCGAGTGTCGAAAACAGCCGGGCGACGTGGAAGGGCGCGTGATAAGTGGTCGAGTACGTCGCGCTGACGCCCAGGTATCTCGTAGCCAGCGTCATCGCCATGACGACCGGGATCAGGTCCAGCTTGACCGCCCTGATTCCGTGGCGAATCGTGTCTTCCACCGAATCGTTGTACCGGCTGGGCATCGCGAGCCTGTCGTCAATGAACCCGAAGTGGAACTTGCCGTGTTCGAGCGTCCTGGCGATCTCCTGGTAGAACTCGGCAGTGAGAAAACCAGGGTCGGAAGCCGGATGTCGCCATGACGCGGCGTAGTTGGAACAGTTGGCCGCCTGCAGAAAGGCGCCCAGTATCATCTTGCAGTCTCGGTCTCCTGCCATCTTCTTCCCTGTCACTTTGTGCTTCGTTATAGCCGTATTGCTAATGCAACAGCTATCTATTGTAGCGAAAACGACAGGGGCAACCCAACGTCAAAGCCGATTGCGCCAGGGCCTTCTATGGTCGGAGATGTGAGAACGATATGGACAGTCAGGGGTCTTCAAGGAGGTAGTTGGTTTCTTCTTCGAGTTCGTCCATGAATTCATAGAAGAAATCCAGTTCGTCGCAGTCTTCGCAGCCCCGGCATATACAGAAGTAGAAGTCGTCCTGATCCAGATGGTAATAGTCGGCGGGGTCGAAGGGAAGTTCGGAGCTTTCGATTCGGCCGGTGAGCGAGCGGGCGAGAATGTCACCCGGCACGTTGACGGGCGAACGCCTTGGGGCGCGTTCAGCTATGAATCTGTTGAAGTCTTCTATGAGCTTTTCAGCCTCATGCCGGGCGGAATCAAGGTCGGGCCGGTCTGAGGCGCGTCGGATGATGGACTGGTAGATGGACTCGGCTTCGGGGGCGCAATTCCGGCGGATGTATTCGCGGTAGGCTTGGAGCGCGGCGTCCGATTCTGAATTTTCAATTTCCAATTTGGAATTATCAATTGGGTTGGCGTCTGAATTGTGATTTGTGTGGTTTTGATGATGGGCTGTGATTTGGGAGTCCGTGGTAGTGGACTCGTCGGGGATGTCAGCATGGGTGCCCACAAGGGACGCCCCTACGGGTTCGGAGGAAGGCGTGGATTCGGTGTGGTCGGGTGTTGTTGGAGTGGGTTCCTCGGTTGGGGTTGAGACGGGTTCGGAGCGAGTGGGTTCGTCGTCGTAGTCGAATTCTATCTGGCGGATGAGTTCTTTGGCTGCTGCCATGCGCAGGTGGGGCTTGTACTCGGGGTGGTAGCCTTTCATTATCTCCACGAAGCGGATGATGATGTCTCTGCCGTCGTTGGTCTCTTTCCTGACCAGGCGGTACAGGTCGGATGTTGACGCGGCCATCTCCCGCTTGGGCAGGTCTTCTTCTTCGGGGTGGACTCTCTGGAAGGGAGTCTGGACATAGTTTCTTCTGAGGTAGCGCTTGCCTTCCTCTAGGCCGATTCTGGCGAGGATTCGGGCGGCGGCTATCCTGTGTGAGCGAGCATAGTCGTCGTGCCTGAGTCCGAAGAGGCGCGGCGCGTCTTCGACCTCCATGAAGGTGCTTTTGAGGAAGCGAACGACGTCGCGTCCGTCGTTGGTCTCTTCGAGGACGATCTGTTTGAGTTGTGGGTTGGGTCTTATCTTGGGCATCTTCAATTTTCAATTGGCAATTATGAATTATCAATTTTGGCGTACATGAGTTCTGTGCGAGTTATAGAGTACAGGCGTTCTGGGAAGGTTGTCAAGAGGGATTGGTCTGAACGTCAGACAAAGAATTTGTCTTTTCAGCAACTTAGAATACCCTTGCGGTTCACAGACAGCCACCCATGTGAGCGTTGACGCGCTATCTGGCCTAGCCCATAATGGTTTTGCCGTTTCCAAGTATCTCTTGAAACAGTGAGTCTGCCCTATGCCGTCTGTACATAGCGATTCTGAGACCATCCGTGAAGAAGCCGTCAATACGCTGTTGGCTCGGCTACTGCGTGGATACGGGGCCTCGACCTCAGCCCGGGCTGAACGCCGGAGCGCCGCTGGCACTCCCGATATTCGGGTTACTCTCAGAACTGACGACTCGGTGCTTCTGGAGTGCAAGTGGGAGGGGTCGGCGAATCAGTTGGAGGCCCAGCTAGATGAGCGCCTCTCTACCTTTCCCGACTCGCTTGGGCTCATAGGGGTCCTCTACCCTGAACGTCTGCGCCATCTCGATGATGTCGAATCGGAGCTGGACGCTGCGGAGGATCTCCGCTGGTGGCTGCATGGCTCTCGAGGTGAGAGAACGACGGATCACCGCATCCGCACCGGGTCGGCGGCTGAGCTTTCGGACCACCTGCGCGCCCTGCCGTTGGAACTGGAAGGAGCAGACGAGGTTGTAGCTGCCACAGGAGTGGTTGGATACGCCATAGAGAGAGCGGCTGAGCGGGTGGCTCAGCATGAGCGTATCTCCCGCCGCATCACCGATGCGATTGCAAGCACTGACCGAGAAAGAGACCGCGCCGCGGCGCGCAGAATCGGGTGCCTGGTGCTGTTCAACGCCATCGCGTTCCAGGACCGGCTTGCGGCTGTCAACCCCGATGTTCCGACCGTGGACGAGTCGTGGAGGGAGAGGGTTAGAGGGTTGCGTGACGACTGGCTCAGAATATGCGACGAGATAGACTATGTACCAGTATTCGAGTTGGGCGCGACCATCCTCGATATTCTGCTGGACGCGCCGTCGGAAATGCACTCGCCGGTCATAGGGCCTCTGATCAGGGCTATGAACAGCACACGGCAGTTGGAGGGACACGACCTTTCCGGCCGACTATTTCACACTCTGCTTACTGATGCGAAGTTCACCGGCGCGTACTACACGTCTGTACCGGCGGCCACCCTGCTGGCCGAGCTTGTCTTCCACGACTGGCCGAGCGATGTTGATTGGAGCGACCACGAATTTCCGGCATCCCTCAACATAGCTGATCTGGCCTGTGGCACAGGGACATTGCTGATGGCGGTTGCAGCGGAAGCGGAGCGACGTCACGAGGACGCAGGGGGCAGGAACGCCTCAGAGCTTCACAAGGCAATGGTGGAGCAGGCGCTGCACGGCTATGACGTCCAGCTATCGGCCATACATTTCGCCGCCACCAGTCTTGCTATGCTCAACCCGCATATAGAGTTCGACCGTATGAACCTCTATGTGATGCCGCTCGGAGGTGAGGGGTCGAACGTGTCTCTGGGGTCGCTCGACTTCCTGGGACAGGATGAAGTGGCCGTGCAGATCGCGCTGTCTCCCGACGATGCTGAACCTGGGATGAGCGCGAGGCGGGTGTCCGGGCGAGGTTCGAGAAGCGTCGCAGAAGGTGTAACAGCCACCTTGCCAGAACTGCACCTGGCCATAATGAACCCGCCGTTCACAAGGCCCCAGATGCTATTCGGGAGTTTGCCGGCCGCTGAGCGTCGCAGAATCCAGACAGAATTGAACAACCGATTGAGGTCGAGACAGGCTACCGCCAATGCCGGAATGGGCGCGGCATTCGTCGCGGCAGCCTCTCCGAAGTTGATACAAGGTGAGGGGCGAATGGCCCTTGTCCTGCCTGCCACTGTGTGTACCGGCAAGGCATGGCAGCAGACCCGCTCCCTGATCGAAAATGATTTCACCCTTGATATAGTCATTGTTTCACATGACCCGGCGCGATGGAATTTCTCGGACAGTACGGAGCTCTCTGAGGCTCTGCTTATCGCCACGCGCCGCGCGGAAGGCGATACCGCTGTCCAGGACCGCACCACCTTCGTCAACCTGTGGGAGAACTCGAACAGTGTGCTGGATGCTCACCTGCTTGCACAGGCTATCACGGTGACCGCACCAGCTAAGCTCGAAGAATCAGGAACGGCACTGCTGGAAGTGGACGGACGTCATATTGGTGAAGTAGTCTCCATGCCGATGTCCATGATCGCTGGCAAGAAGTGGTCCGGCGTGCAATTCTCCCGTGCGGATCTGATTCGCAGTGCATATAGGCTTCTTGACGACGGCGAGGTGTGGGTTCCGGGAGAAACATCGACAGCGTCAATATCGCTTTGTGGTCTTGATGAGTTGGGCTCGGTCGGTCCGGACCGACGCAGGCTCATAGATGGATTCGATAGGACTGACTCCGTGACCGCCTATCCAATGGTAGAAGGACATGATACAGAACAGCGAACATCCTTGATATGTTCAGCAGATACCTATCTGTCTCCTTTGACAGAACCACGGGGCGGACAGCAACCGGGTTACGGTGAACGACTGTGGCAACAAGCAGCACAGCTTCTCGTAGCCGAACGTATTTGGTTGGAGACAAATCGGGTTGTTGCTATGCGGTCAGATAGGAAGGTTCTCTCCAACACGTGGTGGGAAGTCCAGGTCGAAGATGCTTCAACTGAAAAAGCTCTCGCGATGTGGCTGAATTCAAGTCTTGGACTGTTGACGATTCTGGCTCAACGCACCAGTACGAGGGGCGGCTGGATCACCATGAAGAAGGGGGACTTGAGGGAATTGCCTGTCCTCGACACGCGCTGCCTTTCTGAGTCGCAGATTCGGGATCTGTCTAGCCTGTTCAATGAATTGTCCGAAGACGAATTCGAACGACTTCCTAGTATGGAATACTGTCCTGCTCGGAAACGATTGGATGATGGTATCTCCGAGATACTTGGACTACCCGACCTGAGCACTCTCCGTCGGCTTCTGGCTTCTGAGCCGGTTGTGACGAACGAGCGTCTATGAGAGGCGACAGATCAGGCATTGGTCTATTTTTACGATTTCGCGGGAATGACGACAAATGTCGACAGGGTCTAGCTGAGTACCTGGGACATCATCGTGTCGGGGTTGGTTGTGGGGAGTTGTCATGCGTAGTTGCGGCTGACCGTCAAGGTCAACGTCATCAAATACTCTTGCGTCGGGACCATCGAAGAGCGCATAGACAAGATTCTTGAGCGGAAGCAGGGGCTGTTCGACCAGCTAGTTGATGACGTGTCGCTGGACCTGTCCGCTCAAATGAGCCGGGAAGAACTGCTCGGTCTATTCGGACTCGCTTAGCCCTCTACATCATCACGCCAACCGGAATCAGAAACCGCGTCGTCTGAACCACACCCTACCACTGCACGAACATCGGCATGACGACGTGCGTGTACTTGTACGCCTCTGAGTCGGCTGCGGGCTTGATTACGCCCGGACTCGAAGGCGTGGTCGTCTCCATGGCCACCTCGCCGTCGCCCAGTACGTCCAGAACGTCGGAGAGATACTTGCTGTTGAAGGCGATCTTGGCCTCGCCGCCCTCCACCTGGGCGTCCAGCTCGCCGGTGTTGTCGCCGAGCTCTTCCGCGCGAGAGGACACGAGCAACTTGCCAACCGCCTGTTCGTCATCGTCCGGGTTCACGTTGAGGCGGACTATGCCCGAACCGTCCCTTGCGAATATCGAGGCCGTCCTGGTCGCCTGCAGGAACGCTCCCTGGTTGACGACCGCCCTGGTCTCGTATTTCTCTGGAACAAGCTGCTTGTAGTTGGGGAAAGTTCCCTGGATAAGCTGGGAGACGAGTTCCACGTTGTCCATTCTGAACATCGCCTGGCTCTTCTGCTGCGTAACCGTGAATTCCACGGCGTCCGACTGACCGGCGATAAGGCGATTCACCTCGAGAAGCGCGCGAGCGGGAATGATGAATTCCAGGCTTTCGGTGTCCGCGATTGGTTCGGACAGCTTACCCTCATAGACCGCGAGCCTGAAACCGTCCGCCGCCGCGAACGTAAACGAGTCGCCGGATATCTCCACCTTGATGCCGGTCAGCACCGGACGCGAGTCCTCGGTAGCCGCCGCGAACGCGACCCGGTTGATCGCGTCGCGCAATACGTCCGGCGCGACCCGGACGATGACGCCTTCCGTCACGCTGGGAATGGCGGGGAAATCGTCGGCGTCCTGCCCGTTGATGTGCGCCTGCACGCGGGCGCACTTGAGGTCCAGTCCCGAAGTCTGGTCATCCAGCGCTATGTCAATGCGCTCGGGAGGTAGGGAGTTCACAAACTCGCTGAGCATCCGCGCGGGTATCGTGATGGTGCCCTCTTCTTCTATCTGCGCGCCTATCCACGTGCTTATCGCTATATCCAGGTTGGTAGCCGCCAGCTTCAGGCGCGAGTTGTCGGTCGCTATCAGGACATTCTGGGTTATTGGGAGTGTGGTCCTCGTAGCGACAGCGCGCTGCACTACGGACAGGCCTCGGTTCAGATTTTCTTGCAGACATGATAGCTGCATCGCAAATACCCTCGGAATTCGTTATTCCCGGACTCTCACGCGGTACGGGCCGCGAGTCGCGCAAGAGAAGCGGACTCGCGCGCGGCGGAAAGCGCGTCCGGTTAGTTATGGATTCAGTTAGTATAAAATCGGGCGATTCCGAGCGTCAACGCAGTTTGCGTACACTATGAGAAGATTTCAGAAGTCCCCTCCCCCACGACGGGCTCACAAGGGTAGGCAAAAGTCCCTTCCCCCTTGACGGGGGAAGGCTAGGATGGGGGTGAAACCTCAACTACGATTCAGTCATTCCCGCTCTATCGTGGCCTGGATGTCCAGTTCTAAACGAATTTCGTCCTCGACGCTGATGATGAAGGCAAGCGCCGGCTTGGACAACTCGAACTGGTCGAACGTGACGACGGTCTTGGCCTGGCCTGTCACGACGCCGCCCGAAGACTGCGCTTCCACATCCCACGTAGTCGGACTGCTGACATCCCTGATCGTCAGGTCTCCATGAAGTTGGAAGGTCGTATCGCCGGAGTCCGGGAAGGGCCAGTCAAGCCCATCCACTCCCGTTATCGCCAATTCGGCGTTGGGATACTGCGACGTGTCGAATACCCTGTCACTGACATACCGGTCGCGCCGGGATTCGTCGCTTGTCAGTCCGGCCAGCGCGACCGTAATGACCGACCGCTCCAGGTCAACATTCCCGTCCGCGTCGAACACAATCGCGCCCTCCACGTCCCCGGTCTCCCCAACAGCGTCAATCGGAGAAGGAAGACGCGCAAGCTGCTCCGTAACGCTATACCGCGCAACCGACCCTTCAGACACCAGCACAGTCACTCCGCTCGCGGTGGGTTCGGCCATCGCGGGCGGCGAGGTTGGAGCCGGGGCGGCCGTCGGTTCTGGAACGGGCGTAGGCGCGGCGGGTTGCGACGTCGGAGCGGGCGCGGCGGTCGGCTGCGGGACCGGGGTTGGAGGCGCCGCATCGTCTCCGCCCGAACACGCTGCGACTGCAAACAAGGACAGGATTAGCAAAAAGGCGACCGCCGACAACATCCCAAAAGAAGAGAACCTGGTCACGAGTTGCGCTGCGAATTTGGTCATAGAAGAATATGGGAAGGCTTTCGGGTTACCGGTCGTGCGACTCGGATGAAGCCCTTCCATGCCCCCTTTCTGAAGTGTCTGTTCCGTTTCCACATTCGAATGGGAGCGGTTCGGTGTGTATAACGACCGGAAGCCGCATAAGGTTATGGCGACTTCTAACCGATTGGGACTAGACTACTGGACCGTTATCGTTCCGACCATGCCCAGCGCCTCGTGCGGTATGCACGTCAGTTCATAGGCGCCGGCCGTTTCGAACACGAAATCCAGACCCGTAGTCTCACCCGCCTCGATTTCGACGTCTATTTCCAGATCGGGCGCCGTAAACGTGTGGAATGCCGCCTCGCCTATGAAAGTGAAGTTCACCACTTCTCCGACGCTGAAGGTCAGGTCAGCCGGTTCGAATGCGAAGGGGCCGGCGCCGCCATTGTCAATCATTCTTACTGTGAAGGGGGTCCCTACAAGCTTTTCAACGCCGCCATTCGCGTCATCGGGCGCGACCGTGGGCGCCGGAGGTGGAATGGGCGGAGAAGCGCGCTGGATCGTAACCTTGGAAGGTTCGGTCGGCGCGGGCTGACCGCAGGCTAGAATCACGGAAAAGATTGCACTTGCCACGAGTATCAGGGCAGCGTACTTCTTCAACATTTCCCCCTTGCGACGGATGTTAGACGATTGCGGCCTCGGCGAGCGCCATCCGAATCTGACAGCGCTCTCGACCAAACCAGCCAATGGGCGCAATCCACCCACCCATTGACAATGCCGATTAGTGAATACTTTCACACAAAATAATATCACCCCCAATATGGACGGTCAATCGGATTCTCAGGCTATTGTCCAGGCCAGCGAGCGTATGTAAAAATGCAGTGAGGAAACACGCCAATGGTCAACATCGCCACACCCGAAGACATCATCCAGGCCCTGCTGTCCGACCAGGAACTGCTGCGCCAGGTGCGCCAGGCCATAATGACCGAAGACGTCTTGGCTCTGCCCGCCCAATTCGCCGAGTCGCTCAAAACGCAGAATCGCATACTTGACGAACTCGCCGAACAGCGCGAGTCTCAGGACGCCCTGCTCGAAACCCAGAACAGGCTTCTCGCCGAGCAAGCCCAACAACGCGAGACCCAGGACGCCCTGCTCGAAACCCAGAACAGGCTACTCGCCGAACAGGCCGAACAGCGCGAGTCTCAGGACGCCCTGCTCGAAACCCAGAACAGGCTTCTCGCCGAGCAAGCCCAACAGCGCGAGACCCAGGACGCCCTGCTCGAAACCCAGAACAGGCTACTCGCCGAACAGGCCGAACAGCGCGAGACCCAGAACGAACTTCTGCGCGAGGTGAGAAACCACGGAATCCGTTTACAGCGCATGGACCACGACTTCCGAAACTTCCGGGGAAACTTCGCCGAGCGCGCCGCCCGCAAGAGCGCGTACGGCATAGCTATCGTGCTCAGCGAAGAAAAATCGCTCGACTTGGACATCACCAGCGTCAGGACCATCCCGCGCGGCGAATATACGGCGCTCGCCAGACAGTACGGACGGGCCAAATTCAACGCCCTCCCACGAGACGTAAAGCTAAGCTTCCTACACTCCGACCTCATAATCGAGGCCCGGGAGGAAGACGGCCCTATATTCTACATCGCAGTCGAAGCGTCCTACACCTGCGACGGCAGAGACACCGCCAGAGCCATCTCGCACAGCCTTCTGCTCACACAGTTCACAGGAAAGGAATCATACCCCGCAATCTCCGGAGTCAGATTCGACAGTACCGTCCAGCCGATCATAGAATCCGGCGACGTGCTATGGCATCCCATCGAAGAAGAAGAGATGGACCCCGGAGAATCCAGCTAAACCGGTCTGGTTGTGCTCGGCCCCGGTCCCCCATCGGCTACAATTCCCCTGGGCTTATGCTGCCGTAGCATCGGCTGTCGCAGGCATTGTAGCCCCCAAAGGGTATCTGCGGGGGGAGAAGAGATATTGATGATGCGCGTCAGCGCGCCGCTGATCATGAGAGGATTAGATCATGGGACGGGGTGCATCATGTCTACTCAGCCCGCGCATACCCGTCAAGCGTTACGACCAACTTGCCCTCGGACACCCACCGAACCAATTCCTGACTCTGGAGTTCGTCCAAGAAGTAACGCACCTCGCCAAAATTGACCGATTCGGACCAAGCCTGAGTAGAGTAGTATAGGGGAGAAGGTCCATGCAGGCCGGGGGCACCCGGACTTATCCACAACGGTTTATCGACACGTGTTGACTCATTCACCAGATGCCTGAGTAGCCTCTCTGCCCTTTCGGGTACACTAAGAGGCTTTCTCTTTGATACCCGATCCACTGCATCCTGATCTATCAGTGGGAATCTACAGCCCCGCGCCCTTTCGTCTATCAACCATGTCGTCAGACGCGCCTTCACACAATCATCCACGGTCGCCATTCCAATCATTCCCACCTTAAACCTATAATCACCACCGGCCCGGGGAGAATTTCTCACTACCGACAAACCCATATCGTATTCGATCGTTCCGTCGGACGACAAAGGCGTCCGCCAAATTATACATTCAGCCATTCTTGCACCCCTGAAACCCGTCTTACCGCTTCACTGATTAAATCGCGATAAATCAATTCCGCCTCTTGTTTCGCTGTCGCTTCGGTTCGCGGCTTCATCACGAAGTAAGGAACACCAGTCAGCTGTCTCTGAAATGTCCTCATCATCCAAATCGCTACCCTGCTGGCGCATCATAATCTTATCCTGAGGCGGGTCTCCAAAGGCATGGGCAAACCCAAACCTACCGTAAAATCGAGTTAATCTACTCACATCATCCATACTGGATATGGCCAGTTGTATTTTGCGGTCACAGTACATCTCAACGATTGCCTGCATTAAGGCTGTACCTATACCCTTACATCTGAGAGGGTGTCTGAGAAGTCATTTCAGGTAGGACGCGCCAGTCTGCGAAGCATCAGTCTGACCATGGCAGCATACACGAACGACTCTTCAGTTTCAGGCAAGAATTCATAGTCCTTCGACAATCTGCGGTTACGCGCCAACCATGCGAATGTGCGCTCTACTACCCAGCGCCGCGGCAATACCACAAACCCCTTCGGACGACTCGGAGGTTCCTGGTCTCCTACCACCCATACCATGCCGGACCAACTATGTCTCACAACCTCCAAGTCCCAGCCCAGTGTGATTCTCATCCACTGCTTAAGTCCACGATACGCGTAGTCCGTCCACACCTTCCGCATCCTCGGAAATCGGCTGTTCAGACCCTCCAGAACTATCTTGGCGCCCGCCTTGTCAGACAATCCAGCCTCATGCACCTTCACCTTCAGCACTAACCCTTCGGTGTCCACAAGTATATGACGCTTCCTGCCGTTCACCTTCTTGCCGCCGTCGTAGCTGCGTATGCCCCCCTTTCACTCGTCTTGGCAGACTGCGAGTCTATCGCGCCAGCGCTCGGTGTGGGACATCGTCCCTGTGTTGCTCTGACTCGCTCGCGCAACGCTTCGTTCATATCCTCCCACACACCTTCCATCCGCCACGCTCTGAAATAGTGATAGACTGTCTTCCATGGCGGAAGGTCATGTGGAAGCATCCTCCTGGGCATTTCTCCCCTAAGAACGTAGAAGATGGCGTTGACGATCTCCCGCATATCCACTGAGCGCGGCCGTCCGCCCGCTCCGGCTTTCGGAATCAGTGGCTTGAGGATGGCCCATTCGGTGTCTGTCAGGTCTGTGGGATACGATTTGCGCTTCATAATGAGACGATCTTAACACTTCTCAGACACCCTCTAAGGTCCTGGTCAACAATAATGTGCTCCAACGTGACTTCAACATAGGCGACCTCCGTGTCGAGCAGATCCCACTTCTCAATCGTGATGGCGGCTCCCGCGACGAGGTAATCGCCTTCTAGTTGACCTGCACTATCATCGCCGACATCGAATACTCCGTAATAGGTAGTCGCCAAGCGAGGGTGAGTGTATCGAGGGTACTGCACCGTCAATAGACGATGAAAAGCCTTTAACTCATCGAAGGTCCGTATCGTACGTATTTTCACGTTAGGCCTCCTTAATTGATGTTTGGATAGCGCGATTATTCGCCAACGCTCCACGGGGTGCAAACCTCAAGACATGAACAGCCTGAACGAATGTCGGTTCTCATTGTAACAGTGGGCGGCGAACACACGAGTCATCCACACAGTCGCCACAGAAGCCATCTGACGCCCCAAACTCCCCTCCTCAATTGATTCCACCCCACCTTGCCATCACTCAATACAACCAACATGAGGAGAAGCCGTCAGCACCGTCAAGACCACCCGAGTAAACATCGGCAATACCTCCGCGACCTCATCGAGCTTACATACCCTTTTCACAAACCCCTCGTCATAATCCAGCAGCAACTTATGCCGTTTCGCCAACGACGCCAGAAGATCGAAGGCCGGAGTTCCCTCTACATCCTGATCCATCGAAAACAGAAGGCCCGCGATAGCCCCGCCGTCGTCCATTGTTACCTCATCCCCTTCGCAGCGAATCGAGAACAGCAAAGGATCTCCGCGTTGGTCACCGTATGGAACGCTGAACTCCCATTCGTCATCACTGACCGGAGCTAGGTGAACACTCGAATCGAACGCTCTATACACCATCTCATCCAGTAATTCGCGTCTGTCCTCTTTCAACATATGGCCTTTCGCGCAGTGTCAAATATCCCTCTATCACAGAATCAGCGCCTAACCTTCCGCATCAGTGTAGCGCCGCTGACGAATAGCTGACCATCGCCTTAGCACCTCCCCTACCCCACCACCACCCGACTATGCTACAATCCGAACATACAAACTACATCAACCACCCATAACCGATGACTAATGACCACAGACCAACCGCCCATAACACAAAACTGATAAACCCAGGATTATACGAATCAAAAACAGGACGCCGAAAAAAAGGCCCTCATAGCTAACGCAGGCAAAACGCAGGCAAACGCAGGTCACAGCGGTCGCCTGTGGCTTGCCTGTTAAACCCCAGCGGCCCGCCCAGCCCGAGACCAGCGCAATTATAAATCCACATTTATCAACCCGTCCCAATCCCGCCATCCGGCTCCCCTCCCATGAACCCGTCCGCCATCCAACCTTCACGCCGCCTGCTTCCTCCCGCCCGCTTTCTTGACAGCCAAACTAGCCCGTTGCTACGATTCCGTTGTCGAACAACCCTTCCCGATCCGAGACGCGCCTTCCCGAAATCTCCCGTGTCCGCCGCCGCGCAAACTTGCTTAAGCGGCAACTCGGAACCAAACAGCAAGGCGCTCCCGGCGGGTAACGAATAACAGGCGACGGAGGAGTGAGGAGTTGTCCCACGTAAGCTGTCTGCGCTGCCGAGGCTGCGACAGGGAATACCCTGTCGAGCCGCTCAATGCGTGCGACTTCTGCTTTGGACCGCTGGAGGTCGAGTACGACTACGCCAGCATTTCCAGGGCTGTGAGCCGCGAGAGTATCGCAGAAGGCCCCATGACCATGTGGCGGTACCACGACTTCCTGCCCGTCGAAGCCGACCGCGCCCTAGACATGGGTACAGGGTTCACTCCTTTGATACACGCCAAGAACTTGGGCAGGCGGCTGGGACTCGATAACCTCTATATAAAGAACGACAGCGTAAACCCCACCTACTCGTTCAAAGACAGGGTAGTATCCGTCGCGGCGGGCAAGGCGCTCGAATTCGAGTTCGACACGCTCGCCTGCGCCTCCACCGGAAACCTCATGGGTTCGGTTGCCGCCCACGGCGCCAAGGCCGGAGTCCCCACAATGGTCTTCTTCCCCTCCAACCTGGAGAAGGGCAAGGTACTCGGAGCGGGCATCTACGGCGCGACGCTCATAGCCGTGGACGGCACCTACGACCAGGTGAACCGGCTGTGCAGCGAACTCGCCGACAACCACCGCTGGGCTTTCGTCAACGTAAATATGCGCCCGTACTACGCCGAGGGCAGCAAGACGCTTGGATACGAGGTGGCGGAGCAGCTCGGATGGAAGTCCCCCGACCACTGCGTCGTGCCGGGCGCGTCCGGCGAACTCTTCACCAAGATACACAAGGGACTCACAGAGATGGCCGACGTGGGTCTGATCGGCGACGTGGACACTCACATGCACATCGCCCAGGCCGAGGGATGCTCCCCAATCGTGCAGGCGTACCATAGGGGCGACGACCAGGTGCTGCCCGTCCGGCCGGACACAATCGCCAAGTCTCTCGCCATAGGAAACCCGGCCTCCGGCCCATTCGCGCTGAACACGATCAAGGAGTCGGACGGCTCAGGCGTTATCGCGTACGAAAACGAGGTAGTAGAAGGAATCAAGCTGCTCGCCGAGACCGAGGGCATATTCACCGAGACTGCGGGCGGCGTCGTCATCTCCGGCCTCAAGCGACTCGTGGAGAACGGACTCATCAAGTCCGACGAACTCACAGTGGCCTATGTGACGGGCAACGGACTGAAGACGATAGAGGTCGTAGAGCCCATGGTCGAACCGATTACGATAAAGCCCACCTACGGCTCGTTCGAAGACGCGATGGCAGACAGGTAGTAAAACCGGCGCAAGGAGAAGGTGAACATGGCTACGAGGCGCGTTAAATTCACGTTCCCGACCCAACTGGTCACTGAACCCATAATCTACGAACTGGGCCACAGGTTCAAGCTCGTCACCAACATCCGTCGCGCCGACGTTCGCGAGGACATGGGTTGGGTGGTGTTGGAACTGGAAGGCGCGGAGGAAGAGGTCGCCAACGGACTCGAATGGGTCGCCAGCGCCGGCGTCCGCGTGGATCCGGTAAGCGGCGACGTTATCCAGGGCTAGTATCCAAACTAACCGTCATTTGTATGTTAAAAATCCCTTCCCCCTCGACGGGCTCACAGGGGTAGGCAAAAGTCCCTTCCCCCTTGACGGGGGAAGGTTAGGATGGGGGTGACTCCGCCAATCCAAGTTCAATGCCTACCCCTCTCAACCCTCGACGGGGGAAGGCTAGGATGGGGGTGAACCCTCAACTACAATTCAGTCATTCCCGCGAAAGCGGGAACCCCGAAGGGCTCGCCGCTCGGCAATCCAGAACCAACAACATAACTATTGGAGGACTGATACAACATGGCCATTACGGTCAGAATACCCACCCCCCTTCGCCGTGTAACCGACGGCCAGGACAGAGTGAACGCCGACGGCGCGTCGCTCAAAGAGATCATTGACTCGATGGAAGGCCAGTACCCGGGAATCAAGGAGCGAATCTGCGACCCCGACGGAAACCTTCGCAACTTCGTCAACGTCTATGTGAACGGCGAAGACGTGCGCTTCCTGGACGGGGTCAACTCCGCCACCGGAGACGGCGACGAAGTCAGCATAGTGCCGGCCGTGGCAGGCGGAATCTAAGCCCACTTCCTAAGCCAGGCTGACATTTCTCGTCATTCCCGCGAAAGCGGGAATCTATACGTGTGGATTGTGGCCTGATCAGTCGCAATTTAGCCAGATCAAAAGCGCTCGATGTTCAAATGTCAACAGAACCTGGTGACTTGCGAGTAGAGCAGGCGTCCGAGGGTCGCCTGCCTGATGTTCGTCAGAACGACGTATATCCCCCGTCCACCGGCAGCGATACCCCCGTAACGTAATCTGACGCCGCGCTCGCAAGAAAGACAGCCGCTCCACCCATTTCGTCCGGCTCTCCCCAGCGGCCATGCGGAATGCGCGACCTGATGTATTCGTAGCGCTCCGTGAACTGGTTGCGAATCGGCGCGGTCAGATCGGTGTGTATCCATCCCGGCAGTATCGCGTTCACCTGTATATTGTCCGCGGCCCACGCCACCGCGAGGCTCTTCGTCAGCTGCACCACCCCGCCCTTGCTCGCCGAGTAAGCCGCCACCCAGTCCGACCCAAACACCGACGTCATCGAGCCGATGTTGATTATCTTGCCCCCGCCCGCGCTCTTCATATGCGGATAGACCTCGCGCGAGCATAGGAAAGTCCCGTCCAGATTGATGCCGACCACCTGCTGCCACTCTTCGAGGGAATAGTCCTGGGGCGGCTTGCGGATGCCGATTCCGGCATTGTTGACCAGTATGTCTATGCCGCCGAATCTGGACACGGCAGCCGAAACTCCGTCGGATACCGATTCCTCATCCAGCACATCCATCGTCGCGCCGACCGCCTCGACGCCCAGCGAGGTTATATCTCGTACAGCCTCTTCCGTCTTGGACGCATTGCGCGCCGCCACGACTATGTTCGCCCCGGCGCGCGCAAGCCCTCTGGCTATGCCCAGACCGATTCCGCCGTTGCCTCCCGTAACCAATGCCGTTTTGCCGCTAAGGTCGAACATTTGAGACATGGGATAAACCTCTACGCTACTCTGCGAATCGGGCCGTCGGGACGATGCTCGTCCAGAATCGCGAACGTCTCGCTCGCCATCCGGGCGCCCGACTGGCGCTGCTTGGCGAGCAAGTCCAGCGCATAGTCAGACAACTTCGGCCTCACCCTGAGATTCTCGGGCATATACCTCATGCAGCGTCGCATCATTACCTGCGACGGGCGTCGAGTGCGCTCGCTGCATCCGTATGCGTACACGCACATATAGGCGATGCACTTGGTGGTCTCCCTGTAAATCGGTGGGACCGCGCTGGAGGACGGAGGCATGTGAACGCTGAGAGATTCTCTCAGTTGCTTTTCCATCTTCTGCGGCAATGGCCGGTGTCTTGGACGCATTGGCGGGAGACTCCTGTTCAGAACTCAATTTCCGAACGAAGACTATCCCTTTTCCGAAAAATACGCAATTCGGGGCGCGGAGAAAATCGCGAAAACACAGACCGAAAAGGCATTGACAAGGCTCAAGCCGCCTTGCGCCGAGGCGCTTGAAGCCCTTACTCCGCTCTAAGTCGGTCGTAAGCCCTCTCGGTAATAGTGGTGAAGTGGGACACGTGCTGGATGCGAATTGTGAGGTCGCCGCTCAGGCCCAGCAGGTTGTACACGCTGTTGTACATGGACATGGCGGACTCGAGCGGAAACTGCCTGTCCCAATCGTCCGCCCAAGACGCGGGCGGCCCCACTCCCTTGCCCAGCCTGGCCAACTCGGCAGTAACGAAACTCCGCGACAGGTCGTGCAGCGGAACGGCGTGCTCAGAGGGGTCGTACCCTTCGAGACCTCGCACCTTAAAGAGCGTTAGCTGGTACAGAAGCATCCACCAGAAGAAGATAAGCAAGTTGAGGTCGTCAACTCGCTTGATGTGCTTCTTCAGCCCCCAGTCCAGCAGGTCGTCGTCGTTCTTGATCAGCAGTTGTCGCAGCGTTTCGCGCGAAGCGTCGCACAGCATATTCCAGAGCGCCGCGCCCTGGCTGTCGAGCTCCCCCGACCTGGCGCGCGCGATCTCGGCCACCCCGTCAATCGAGAGCTCCAGGTTGCGCCGTCTCTTGCGACGCCCGGGTATGAGCAGTTCGGACAGATTCATCGTTCCATCTAGGCCGTGTTGACATTTACCGTTACCGTCATTCCCGTGAAAACGGGAATCCAGAAGTTTGGGGTATAGCTGACGTTGCTATCGCTGTGATCGTTTAGAGGACTGAATCATCAAATGTCAACAGAACCTAGTCGTCCTTGGCCGCGAAATATCCCTCGACATATCCAAGCTGCACCGCCCTCACGATGGCCGGAGCGATGGCTTGGGGAATGACTGAAGCAAGTCCCCCGGAACTCGCGGCAAGTCGGATCAGGTTCTCCTGCGCCAGGTTCGCCGCCACCGCGACGAACGGGCGAATCCAGTCCGGCTGGTACTGGTCGGCTCCCGCGTTGGGCCTTGCCTCTTCCGCGAACATGAGAGCGTCCAGCGCAGTGTCGTCCGCGTGACGCTCGGCAAGCATGGCCAGCGCGTTCTCGTAGTCCATCTCGAACTGTTGGAATGAGAGTTCAGGGTTGGTCAAAGTACACCTCGGTGTTGTGAGAAATAAGTCAGGCAATCCCGATCCCGCCTGGCCCGCAATCATCCTGTTGAAACAAGGGCGAAGGCTCAGCCTTCCTTGCGCGGAAGAATATCAGATTACGAAGACCGACGCACCCGGCGGCGCAACCCCCGCGCTTGACCCCACGCCCGCTCGCTCATATCATCTGGGAATACCCGATTCTGGATAGGAGCGCAGGACTTTGGACCTCAGGAAGCATATACGAGACATCCCGGATTTCCCGAAACCGGGAATCATGTTCAGGGATATAACCACCTTGCTCCAGAACCCAGGCGCGTTCAGGCGCTCAATCGAGAGCCTGGTCGAGTGCTTCGAGAGCGCCGAGGCGGACGCGATAGCCGGAATTGACGCGCGCGGCTTTATGTTCGCGGCGCCCCTGGCGCTCCGCCTCGATCTGCCGCTCGTGATCATCCGGAAGAAGGGCAAACTTCCTTTCGAGACCCACTCACAGTCCTATGACCTGGAATACGGGACCGACTCGCTGGAGATTCACGTGGACGCGCTGTCCAGCGGCGACCGCGTGCTGCTGGTGGACGATCTGCTCGCCACCGGCGGCTCTCTCGCCGCCGCCGCCGCCCTCGTCGAACGCGCGGGCGGAGTGGTCGCAGGCATAGGCGTCGTCATAGAGCTGTCCGAACTGCGCGGGCGAGACATTCTCGCTCCTCACAGAATCGAGGCGCTCGTCACATATTGAGCGTCTCTCTAAGACCCAAGCGCAGCCTTCCGCTTCCCTGGTGACGACTGACTACCGACAACTCGCCCTCATATCTCGCGGTGTCTGAACATCCTGTACATGCCGAGCGCGGCGGCAACCACGTTCGCTGCTATCGTCGAAGAAAATATCATCGTAGATATGAGGTCGCCCTTCACTATCACCGCGACCCTGCGCGAAGGTCCTATCAGCGTGTTGTAAGTATCTATCTCGGCAAACTGCATCAGGACTATCGGTGATGCTATGGCGACAACGAGAACAGTGAGAGCGTAGCCCCACTGCACCTTGGGGGGAGTCTCGGTATTCCACCAGAAGAACGCCGCTACGGACCCCGTGGCAATTCCCGTGATTACCCCCTGCACCGTGAAGAAGCCGTCGGTACCCACTCTCGCGCCCTGGAACCACCAGCCCATGAGCCACGCCGCGAACCCCAGCGAGAGCGAGAGCGGCCCGCCCAGCATGAGTCGCACGAAGCCGACCAGCACGACTGTATCCGCATCCCTGATAAAGTCCCGAATCATGGTTATTGCCCTTCAGATAACTCTCCGAATCTACGTGTGATCGGGACAGTTCGGCTAGCTCAGACTTGACATTTTTCAAAAAATATATATCATGTCCACACTTTTATTGGCAATTCTGGACAATAGCGAGAGAGGTAGAAGGAATTAAGGAGCGAATGAATGCGTTCTCCAATTCGCGTTAAGACAATAGGATTATTGGCAGTTACCGCCCTGATAGCGGCGGCGCTGCTGGTTGTTGCTTGTAGCAGCGACGAGCCGGAACCCGCGCCGTCTCAGCCCGCGCCCACCGCGGCCCCGGCTGCGCCAGCGCCAACTGCGGCCCCCGCTGCGCCCGCGCCAACCACAGCCCCGGCCATGGCTCAGCCCACAATGGCCCCCGCCCCCGCCCCCATGGAGATGGCCAGCGACATAACCATCACCATGGCCATTCCGTCGGTGCAGGAGCAGTTCGGCGACTTCGAGAATCAGACTTATGGAGGAGCTCCGGGCGAGACCCAGATGGGATTCTTCGACCAGCTTCTGGTGCACGACGGGACCGATCCGCTTGCGCCGTTCGCCGCCGAGTCTTGGGAAATCAACGATGCGGGCAACGAACTGACCCTCGTCATCAGGGATGACCTCAAGGTCAATACCCCTGAAGTATTCGCGGGCCAGGACTTTGGATACATCACCGCCGAGGACGTCGCCTGGAACATGAACAGGCAGAATGCCGTCGTCAACCCCAGCCTGGGCGCGGCTATCGGCGCGCAGCTTGGCGGAACGTTCGGCCCGGCGGAAGCGATTGACGACTACACAGTGAAAGCCCCTCTGGTGACCGACATCTTCTGGGGCATCCCAATCAGCGAGTTCGACATCAACGACACCACAGTTCGACTGGACAGCATGAACGCATATGACGCGGTCGGCGCTGAATCCATCTTGCTCGTGCCAGTTGGCTCCGGCCCCTTCACCATCGGCGAATGGGTCCCGAACAGCCACGGCGAAGTCCACGCCGTTCCAGACCACTGGATAGAGCCTCCCCATGTCGGAATGTTCCGTGTGGTGCAGGCTCCCGAAATCACCACCCGCATGGCTATGATGGAGACCGGCGAAGCGGACATTGCCTCCATTGACTTCGCGAGACTCCGCGAACTCGAGGGCAAGGGCCTCAAGTTCATCACCACTATGTCCGACAAGGACACGATGACCCTCAGCGCGATCTGGCCAGGCAACCTCTGGACCGACATCAACGCCAAGGCGGGCGCCGCTATCGCCAAGGGCGAGCCGATCACGGACGAAGACGGCAATGAGGTTCCCGCGGGAATCGAGCCTTGGACGTCCTCGGTTTACGAACAGGACCACGCTTGGCTTGGCTGCCCCTGGGGAGACCTCTGCCCGTACGAAGACACCAACAACCCGCCCGGCATGAGCGACATGGAACAAGCCCGTCTCGTCCGCTGGGCGCTCTCCCACGCGATTGACAGGCAGGGAATCGTTGACGTCCTTCAGGCCGGACTGGGCACGCCCATCTACCTCGAGCTGATGGGCCCCAAGTTCCCCGGATGGCGTCCTGAGCGCACGGTCACCGCAGCCATGGTCAAGGCCGCGCACGAGAAGTACGGCGACAGCGAAGTACTCGGCGCCGGCACAAGCTGGATAGAGTACGGCGAATACGACAACGCCGCCGAGCCAGGATACGAATGGCCCTGGGAGGTCCCCACAGACAAGGCCGAAGCCGCAAGGCTGCTTGACCTGGCCGGATTCCCAGACCCCGATGGACCCGGTGGACAGCCTCGCTTCGAGATCAAGATGAACAAGTACCGCTGCGAGACCGGTGACGTCTGCCTCGAGCAGGCCGACGCGGTAGCCGCGGACTGGGAAGCGGTCGGCGTAAGAGTCGAGCTTCTCACTGAGGAGTACGGCGGAGTGGTCGTGCCTCGCATGAGAGACCGCACCCAGGCCTACCCGGTCGTCAAGAACTGCTCGGTCGAGACCGCGAACTACCCGTTCGACTGGCCTCCCCCGCCGTCCGACAGCACCTTCAGCCGTCCGGCCTGGGGCTGCGCCTTCGAGAGCAAGTTCCTCGACTACATGTACATAAACATCAATGGTGAGAGAGACAAGCAGGCTCGCGAAGACCTCCACCTCGACATGGTTGACTACTACTACTACTGGCAGCTTTACGCCGGAATGGTGCAGCCGCCGCGAGGCGTCGCCGCCAATCCAGAAACCGTGGTCTCCTGGAACTCCCGTTCCACCGCCGCAGGCTTCTGGGGCAGGCCGCAGCACATCGTCCCGGTAAAGTAGGCGTATAGCCCGATACAGCGGGGGAGACGGTTCAGCTTTCTCCCCCGCGCCACATCCCCCAAGGCGATAGACTTTGCCTATTCGTAACAACCCGATAGTAGTTCTGTGTAATTTCAAGACGACTACCCCGGACTTTTTATTCAGCGACGAGGTTCTAACCTGAGATGGCTCGATTTCTAGTCAGAAGAGCGCTTTCGATTCTTATCTCGATTGTCGGGGCAACCGTAGTCATCTTCATCCTGACCACGCTCGGTCCAGACCCCAGGGTGCTGTACATCGGCGATGCCCAAGTAGAACTCACCCAAGAGCAGATAGCCGAGATCGAGCGACACCTTGGTCTAGACAAACCCCTGCCACTGCGCTACCTGAACTGGGTATGGAACCTCGTGCGACTGGACATGGGACAATCCCTGGGAACGCTGCGTCCGGTCAGCGATATAATCGCCCAGCACCTGCCCATGACCTTGAGACTCGCCGCGGGCGCCTGGGTATTCGCTGTGCTCGTTGGCGTGAGTATTGGAGTCCTGGCGGCTGTAAAGCGCGCCTCCGCCTGGGACTACATAGGCCGCATATTCGCCCTGTTCGGCCAGGCCCTTCCCCAGTTCTGGACGGGCGTCATGGCCATACTGTTGTTCGCCGTATGGCTGAGATGGTTCCCTCCCGGTTGGTCCGGCGGTCCCGAAGACGGAACCTTCCCCCTTTCCTGGGGAAACATCAAGTACTACGTACTGCCCTGTATCGTTCTGGGCTGGCCCGCATCCGCCGGCATAATGCGCCTCACTCGCTCCGCCATGCTCGAGATACTCGATTCGGAATACATCAAGCTCGCCCGCGCAAAGGGCATAGGCCCTATTACCATCATCTTCAAGCACGCCTTGAGAAACGCGGTCATACCGCCCCTCACTTCCGCCTTCGTACTTCTCGCCGACTATCTCAACGGCGCTCTGGTTATAGAAATCATCTTCTCCATGCCCGGAATCGGAACTGTCGCGCTCAACCAGGCCGTGTACGACAACGATTGGCCGTTGCTTGCGGGTACAGTATTCTGCTTCATCGGAATCTACGTATCCTTCGCGTTCCTCGCTGACATAGCGTACGCGATCATAGACCCCAGAATTCGGTATGAGTGATATGCAAACCGACGTGGAAATGAGCCAGATAGAACGCGACCTGCGCGGAATACGCGACAGGCCTCCGGTAGTCCGCGAATTGCGTGCCGCATGGATGTTCGTGCGCCGCTGGCCTGTCATCCCAATGGCGGTCTTGGCGCTGCTCGTATTGTGCGGGATCTTCGCGCCCCTGTTGGCTACCCACGATCCCTATGCCGGCGCCATAAGAAGTCGCCAGCAGCCCCCGCCCTGGCTGCCCGACCGTTTCGTGTCCGATGTGCTGATAGTGAACGAAGAAGTTCGCGCTGAACACCTTTTCGGCACCGACCATACCGGACGCGACGTCTTCTCCCGGATGCTGTTCGGCGCGCGCATATCTCTGGCCGTGGCCGCCATAGCGCTGTTCAGCGGCTTCATCGTTGGCACTACGCTCGGAACACTCAGCGGCTATTCGGGCGGCTGGGTGGACGAAGTTATCACCAGAATAGTGGATATATGGCAGGCGCTCCCCTTCCTGATGGTCGCGCTCGTCTGCGTCCTACTGTTTGGTCAGAGCCTCAGACTGCTCCTGATCCTGTTGGCCGCGCTGGCCTGGATTCCGTTCGTAAGGGTCATCAGAAGCCAGACGCTCGTAATCAAGAACGAGCCTTATGTTGACCTCGCCCGGGTCGCGGGTTGCTCACAGGTCAGAATCCTCGTGCGTCACATTCTGCCCGGCGTGGTAAACACATCGGTCGTGATAGCCACGCTGAGCGTAGGCACCCTCATACTGGCCGAGGCCGCCCTCAGCTTCCTCGGAGCGGGCGTGCCGTCGCCCACCCCAACATGGGGCAGCATGGTATCCGAAGGCCGAGGCTATCTCGAAGTCGCCCCATGGCCCACGGTACTGCCCGGATTCGCCATATTCCTCGTCGTCATGTCTCTCAATTTCACTGGCGACTGGCTGCGCGACCGCCTCGACCCACGCCTCAGACAGCTTGTGGACTAGAATCACCAGATAGCCCTACTACCCTGCGACAGGGAACCAAAGAGGCGATGAACAGGCTGTTCCTATATATTCTGATAGGTGTTGGCGCGACCATAGGCGCGCTGGTAGCGCTGGCGATCTTCGGCGAGTTCTTCGAGCCCCAGAACGACTACTGCGAATTCGCCGAAGAATACGCGATTGCGGTAGAAGGCGCGCGTACCTCGCGGGAGATAACCGACGCCTCCGTGGAATTCGTCTCCAAAGTCGGTAGCAAGGCCGCGGACCCCATTCCCGGTGAGATCAGAGAAAGTGCCGAAGGCCTCATAGGCAGGGCCAGAGCTGCGGCGTCCGGAGCCACCCCCGACCTGCTTGGCGAGAAGAGAACCGAAATACTCGGGCACGCGAGAAGAATGCTCCAGGACTGCGGAATGGAGCCGGTCGTTAGAGAGAAGACCACCGCCAAGTCAGCCCCGGAATCTCAGCCAAGTTAATCCCCAATTTCACATTCATCATTACAAATTCCATAATCAAAGTTGCAGTATTCAGACAGCGTGATAGAATCGCGCTAGTTCATATTGGATGTAGTCTCAGAATCCAGGCGACATCCCGAATCTGGGAAAGGACAGGAACGCTAAAGTGAAAAAGACGCGATTGTTTACACTGATAGTCTCGCTCGCGCTTATAGCCGCGCTGGTCGCGGCATGCTCAAGCGCCGAAGAGATTCCGCCAACCCCCACGCCGGTAAACGTGTCGGCCATAATCCAGGAAGCTATGCAGGCTATGCCTCAGCAGCCGCAAGGAATGACGTCCCAGGATGTCGCTAAGGCTGTCCAGGATGCAATGGCCGCGCAGCCCGGTGTCACACAGGCAGACGTCGCCGACGCAATTGCCCAGGCTATGCGACAGCAGACACCCGGCGTTACTCAAGCTGAGGTCGCCGACGCCATCGCCGGCGCATTGGCCAACCAGCAGCCGTCCGGAGTGACCGAAGCCCAGGTCGCCGACGCCATCGCCAGCGCGCTGCGGCAGCAGACCCCCGGCCTCACCGAAGCCGAGGTGTCCGCCGCCATTGGTAAGGCCCTCGCCGACAGGCCAGGTGTTACGCAGGCCGACATCCAGAAGGCCGTCGAGGAAGCCGTGGCCAAGGCCGTGCCAACCCAGGCCCCGGCCATGACGGATGACTCCATGATGATGGGCCCAAGCGGAAAGGTTACCGGAGCGGTAATCAGCGTTGGTACCGCCAGCGGATGGCCCACGGACTGCGTCTGGTGCGCCACTTTCCCGAACATTGGCGCGGGAGAGGTTCTGATCACGGCCACCAGGTCCTCCGCCGGTGACTTCATCGTCGAGCCATGGGTCGCCGAATCCTGGACCATTAACATCGACGACCCGGACAATATGTACATCGACTGGAAGATCCGAGAGGGCATCCAGTTCCACAAGGGCTGGGGTGAACTCACCGCTGAGGATGTGGTTTATACATACAACGCTGGTAACCCGGGCATTACACCTGAGGCCGTCCATGACACGCTGCCGCGTCCCGACATCGGAAGGCTTGAACTCCTCAGCAAGTACGAAGCCAGGATGCACCTGAATTCGTTCTCCGTGAGCACTATGCTCGCCGGAGTCTCCGACCTCGGTGAGGGTGTGCCGATTATGTCCAGCAAAGTCGCCGCCGACCAGGGCACCGACTGGATGAGACAAAACATCATCCTCTCCGGCCCGTTCGAGGTCCCTGAGTGGACACAGCAGAAGGGTATCTACCTCGAGGCGCGATCCGACGGCGAACACTGGAAGGGAATGCCGCACATCGAGCGGTTCGACATGATTGAAGTTCCCGAGGCCGCGACCCGCAGGGCCATGCTCGAATCCAACCAGGCGCAGATGGCAGACATACCCATCAAGGACTGGAAAGCGCTCACAGAGCAGGGTATGGCCAGATCCATGGAGGGCAGGAGCAAGGCGCAGGGAATTCTCTTCCAGGGAAGCTACTGGGAGACCGAGCATCCGCGGACCGGCGAGGCGCTGGAGCGCACTGTTGACGATGCCAAACCCTGGATTGCCAAGATGGACGACATGGCGGGCAGAGAGATGGCCAGGGATGTCCGCGTCGCTCTTTCGCAGTGCGTTGACCGCGAAGCCATTCTCGACACTATCCTCGGTGGACAGGGACGTGTCGCCTATGCCCAGTACATCCATCCCGACTCTGCCCTCTACGCGAAGGTGGACGGCGACACCCGCTGGAATATCCCATATGACTGTGAAGGCTCCAAGGCGCTGCTGGCCAAGCACGGCCTCAGCGACGGTTTCACCCTCAACGACTGGTGGGCAGGTCCCACTGGCATAAATGTGGAGACCGGTGAAGCGATGGCCGCGACCTGGCTGTCAGAGCTCAATGTCAAGGTCGAACTCGACAGGCAGATATACTCCACCTGGCGTCCCGGCCTGATTTCGCGCACGGTCAACGGTGTACACGGCGGCTTCAGCCCCGGCACCGCTCCACCAACATGGCCCAGCGAGTGGACCTGGAGCGCCGTGGCCTCGCCAGCCGGATACAACTCCGGTAACGAGCTCCCACAGGCCAGTGAGACCGTCATCGCCAAAGAGCAGACCACCAATCAGGAAGAGCTTGAACAGCTGACCCTGGACTGGGTGGACTTCATCTTCGAGGAGCGTTTCGGCTTCACAATCGGGACCATTCCCGAAAATACCATCTACAACCCGCAGGAAATCGTCTCCTGGGAGATGCGGCCTATGACCAACTTCAGAGTCGGCGGCATGAAATCCCTCGAGAACATCAAGCTCGCCAAGTAGCGTAAAAATAGGGGAGTCCCTAAACCTTGTGACTCCCCTATCCTGCTTCCTTCCATAGTCCCATAGTCGTATCCGCGAAACCCTATCCAGGCCGGGAGTGTCGTCATAACTACATTCATAATCAGACGATTCTTCACCTCCATTCTGGCTATAATGGGCGCTACGATCATCATATTCGCGGCGTCCAGGGTGCTCGGAGACCCGACTGTCCTGCTTCTCCCCGAAGAAGGCTATGGGCTTGACTCGGACGAACTTGAAAAAGCCAGAAAGCGCCTTCACCTCGACAAGCCGGTGCCGTTGCAATACGCATTCTGGGTAGGCGACCTTTTGCAGGGTAACCTCGGGCAGGACTTGGGAGACAGGCATCCAATCTCCACAAAGCTGAAAGATAAACTGCCCCCTACCCTCCGTCTGGCCTTTGCGGGGTACATACTTGCGACACTGATAGGAATTCCCTTGGGAATGCTGTCTGCGATCAAGCGCGGGTCGGTCTGGGACTTGGCCGGACGCACATTCGCGCTGCTCGGACAGTCGCTGCCGGCGTTCTGGATTGCCATTCTCGCCATTCTGATATTCGCGGTCTGGCTCGACTGGCTGCCTGCTGGAACCCAGGGAGAGGGGTTCTCTATCAAACACTACATACTCCCAACGCTAACGCTCGCCTGGCTCCCGGCGGCGGGGTACCTCAGGCTGATGCGCTCATCTATGCTGGACGTGCTTGACTCCGAATACATCAAACTCGCCCGCGCCAAGGGCGTAGGAGTCAATACCATCATCTGGAAGCACGCCTTCAAGAATGCGGCAATCGCGCCGCTCACCTTCTCTGGACTTGTCCTCGCCGGGTTCATAACCGGCTCAGTCTCCGTCGAGGTCATCTTCTCATGGCCCGGCATCGCGAGGCTCGCGGTAGAGGCGGTTCAGACCAACAACCTGACTACCATCTCCGTAATCACGCTCATGTTCACCCTCATATACGTCCTCGCCAATTTCGTCGTGGACATCATCTACGGCATCATAGACCCCAGAATCCGCTACTCATAACCTCCTCTTCCACTGGATTTAGACACTCATGGCGCAAGCTCAACCTGAAATAGCGCTCCTGAATAAGGAAAATCTCCTCTCCAGAACGGCTAATCTGTTTCGTAGATGGCCCCTTGTGTCCATAGTGATCATCTCGATACTGGCGCTCGTGGCGATCTTCGCCCCAATACTGTCTCCGCAGAGCCCCATAGAAAGCAATCTGCGCGACAGGAACGCCCCTCCTTTCTGGTACACCGAATGGTACGAGGAGAACGACAAGGTCACCCGGACCTACATACTCGGCGCAGACCCCATAGGTCGCGGCGTACTGAGCCGGCTGATTCACGGTGCGCGAATCTCCATGATGGTAGTGCTCGTTGCAACCATCAGCGGCACAGTCCTCGGTACAGCGCTTGGGCTAATTGCCGGTTACGCGGGCGGCATCATTGATGAGGTAATAACCCGAATCGTTGATATATGGCTCGGACTCCCGTTCATCCTGCTCGCCCTGATAGTCGCTGTGACCGTCGGGCCGGGGATCCTTACCATGATGGGGCTTCTCGCCCTCGCCGCCTGGCCCGCATTCGTCCGAAACGTGCGCGCCGAAGTTCTGACCCTCAGAGAGCGCGACTACGTGGCGCTCGCCAAAATTTCGGGCGCTTCTTCTTTCAGAATACTCGTCCGCCACATCCTGCCCGGCGTCTTGAACACCGTCTTGGTCATAGCCTCGCTTCGCGTCGGCCAGCTTATCCTCACAGAATCCTTCCTCAGCTTCCTCGGTGCCGGCATACCGCCTCCTACCCCAACCTGGGGCGGCATCATAGCCGACGGCAGAGAGTACCTCCGGGACGCCTGGTGGGTTTCCGTCTTCGCGGGCATCGCTATTGGCCTCACCGTCCTCGCCCTCAACTTCCTCGGCGACTGGATGCGCGACACCTTCGACCCCAGGCTGCGCCAAGTGTAGTCCCAACTCCATTTTGCTTATCCCCCCAGCCCAGGGCAATCGTGTCTAAAATGCGCCCCGCGTCATCATGCGCTGTCCTTGTACATCTGTGCTTATTTGGCTACAATATCCCCACGACTCGCCACTATGAATATAAATCTCTCCACCGGGCTTGCGGCAACTGTACTCTGAAAATCATAAACCTAGATATATGATAAATCCGTCGGGAAAAAATTTTCGGCGAATTAGCTACAAATTCTGGTGAATGCAGGTGAGATGCAGGTACCAGGTGTCGCCAGCAGCCACCTGCAGAGACACCAGCAGACTACCTGCAAGTTGACCTGAAAATATAAACGAGCATATATGAGACCGCCGAAATTCAGATGCGATTGCCCTGTGTGTCTAGCCAAAGTATAATCTCTTACGTGCTTGGCGAACCCAAGCCTCGATATTGTCAGCAAATTCAAACGGTGAGGCTTTGAATAATGGATCTTACTCTCAACGAAATTCAGACTATGCTCCAGTCCTCCGCCAGGGAGTTCATGGAAGACCAGGTCCCCAAGACAAGGGTGCTTGAGATAGACGACAGCGAATCCGGCTTCGATCCCAACCTCTGGGAGCAGATGTCCGAGTTGGGTTGGCCGTCTTTGGCCATTCCCGAAGAGTACGGCGGACTCGGACAGGGCTGGGTTGACCTGGGGGTTGTGTCAGAGGTCATGGGCTACTACGCTTGCCCCAGTCCACTGCTCTCATCCGCGGTGCTGTCGGCGCAGGCGATAATGGCCGCTGGCTCCGAAGACCAGAAGCAGGCAATGCTCCCGGGTATCGCGATGGGCCAGCAGATCTACGCCCTCGCCTACACCGAACCCGACTACTCCTGGTCGCCTGATTCGATCCAGCTTCAGGCGGCGGAAAGCGGTGGCGGGTACGTCCTCAACGGCACGAAGCTCTTCATTCCCGACGCCAACGTAGCCGACCGCATCCTTGTCGCCGCCCGCACATCCAACGGCGGCGCGCCCGAGGACGGCCTGAGCCTCATGGCGGTAGATAGATCGGCTCCGGGCGTATCAGTCCGCGTCATGCAGGGCTGGATCGGCCCCAAGGCGTGCGAAGTAAACTTCGAGAACGTCGAAGTTGATGCAGCCGACGTCCTCGGCGATCCGGGAAGCGCGTGGAACGCCATCGAGTCCGCTATGGACTGTGCGACCGCCGTGCTGTGCGCCTTCATGGCCGGGGGAACCCAGGCCGTCTATGACATGACGCGCGAGTACAGCCAGACCCGTATCGCGTTCGGCGTCCCAATCGGAACGTTCCAGCGCGTTCAGGACCACGTGATTGACGCCCTGACGGATGCCGACTCCGCCAAGTGGACCGCATTCGAAGCCCTCTGGCAGCTTGACGAGGGCATGGACGACGCCCCGATAGGCGTCTCCACCGCCAAGTCCGTGGCCAGCCTCGGATTCCCCAGGGCCTGCGACGCCGCTCACCACGTCCACGCCGGCATAGGCGCCGACCTCGACTACGGCCTGACCCAGTACACCAAGCGCGCCCGAACTCTCCAGCACTACCTCGGCGACCACGTGTACCACAAGGCGCGAATGGCCCGCCTCATGAAACTCTCCGGCTAGAAAGAGATTCTCCAGTGACAACCCGCGCCAGGATGCCGACCCGTCTGTTCAACGTAGATGAGTACTACGCCATGGCCGACGCCGGCATCCTGGCCGAGGGCGAACATCTGGAACTGATTGACGGAGAGATATTCTCCAAGTACGAGGGAAAGCCCCGCCTGTTCAATGTGGACGAGTACTACGCCATGGCCGACGCCGGCATACTTTCTCCCGACGAGCGCGTCGAGCTTATTGACGGAGAAATCATCCCAATGTCCCCGATGAAATCCGCTCACGCCTCCTCGGTTAGCTCACTGGACTACGAGCTAACTTCTCAACTTGGACGCCGGGCGCAGGTCAGATCGCAGATTCCGGTTCGACTCAACGGCGTCACCGAGCCGGAACCTGATATCGCGGTTCTGAAGTGGCGGGATGACTTCTACGCCCATGCTCACCCTGGCCCCGGCGATATCCTCTTGATAATCGAGGTTTCGGACACCACTCTCTATCAAGACCGGAATGTGAAACTGTCGTTATACGCCCGCTTCGGAATCCCGGAAACTTGGATAGCTAACATCCGGGAACGCCACGTAGAAGTCCATACCCAGCCGTCCGGCGGCGAGTACCGACGCTCGCGTGTAGTAGGCATGAATCAGACTCTCACACTGCCTGGGTTTGATGACGTATCACTGCCGGTTAGAAGGATATTCCCTGAATAGTCTGCCAAGACAATGCCCACCCTACTCGTCCAACCACCCGAACTGCGCCTGCGTATGGCATTCATGGACGCCCTCGAAGACGCTCGACTGGAGTACGAACGCATCCCCGATGGCTATGTTATATTTCTCGAGGACGGCCAGACCACTGCTTGGGACCAAATCAGGGCGCGATTCCTGATACCCGACCCGGAAGAGAATCCGCCACTCTATCCGTAGCGCTCCGGTCTGATTCAGTCGCTAGACGAACGCCAGTATCCGGGCGGCATTGCGCTGAGTAAGAGACCCGATCTGCTCATCGGTGAAGCCACGCGCCCGCATCCTCGGAATGATATTCTCGAAGATATGACCGTAGCCGTGTCCGCCGTACCGCGTAAGGCGATGCCGGGTACAGATGTCATGAGCCAGCACGATGCGGTCGTAACAGCCGACCTCATCTATGACTCGCTTGATTGCGTCCAGCCTCTGGCCGTCCGACGGCATATCCATATCCGACAGCGGGTAGTGACTGATCTCATTGCCGAACAGGTCCCACTCAAGATAGCAGCCTGTCGCGGCAAGCGATTCCAGCGTCTCGAAATTGGCGACTGTCCTGTCCAGATGTCCCATTATGACACGGCTGATGTCCGCTCCCGCCTCCGCGAGAACCTCGATTATCTCCAGCGGCGCGGTCTCGTAACGACCCGGGTGTATCAGTATTGCCGCGCCGGTCTCCTGCTGAGCGACCGCCGACGCCCGCAGCGACTTGCGCTCGTTATCAGTGAGCGGCCAGGTACAGCCAACCTCGCCAATGATGCCGGCGCGCGCGCCGGTCCCATCCACGCCTAATTCGATGTCCTCGATGATCTTTCGCGCGAGGTCGTCCTCGGTGCGCGAGTCCATGTCGTCGGGATGCACGATGTCCACGTAGAAACCGGCCCCCATGACGACGTGAACGCCCGAGTCCCTGGATACGCGAGCCAGCGCTAGAGGGTCGCGCCCTATCCCGATTGTCGTCGCGTCCACAATAGCTCCACCGCCGACCCGCTTGAAGAGGCGTACCTCCTCGATTGCGACATCCTCCTCCACGACCCACAGATTCTCGATGCTGGAGTACGGGTTGTATGAGACCCACCCGTGGTTCCGCAGAGTTATCGGCTCATGCGCCCGATGCTGAGCGGTCGCCTCGGCAGGCGGCTGGTACATCGCCCTGAAGTCAATGAATAGGTGTTCATGCGTGGTCGTCGGACCGAGTTCGGAAGGCTCGACTGCCCCCAGGACCGTCTGGACCATGCCTGCGATAGAACTGCGCGCCATTTCTATTCTCCTACTTGGGCTGCGCTGGCTAGTTGACCCGCCTGAATGCCGGGTAGCCAACGGCGAATATCAGTACCACGATGGACAGCAGCGCCCCGCTTATGAAGAGCGAACTGGGCGTGCCTATCTGTTCGGCCAGAATCCCGAATGGCACCGAGCTGAGCGGCATCGCGCCGAAGGTCATCATTCCGATGCTCATCATGCGTCCGCGCATCTCGGGCGCGGCAAGCGTCTGCATCATCGTCATGCCCAGCGACATATGCACCGAGCTGATCACGCCTATCAGCAACAGGAACGGGATAGTCGCCGCGTAGTTCGTCATCTGTGAGAACAGCGCAAGCGAAATTCCCCATATCACAGTGAATACAAGCAGCAGCAGGCCGCGCCGTCTCGCCAGGTTCGGTACTGCTGCGAGAGCAAGTGTCCCGACCAGAGCTCCGACGCCCATTATCGTCATCAGGATTCCCAGTCCGTCCGACTGCACGTCCAGCGCCTCTCGCGCCCAAGCCGGGAGCAGACCCCAGAAGGAGAAGCCGAACAGCGTGGTAATCAGCATCAGTATGACAATGCCCTTGCGTCCGGGATCGGCGGCGGCGTAGGCCAGCCCCTCCTTGATGTCGCCTCCCACACCCTTTCTCGAGTTTGTGGCGGGAGTCCTGCCGGCGTCAATCATAATCGTGGACAGCACTGAGAATACGTATATGCCGCCCACGATGAAGAACACGCCGTGCGTGCCGATGTACAGTATCAAGAATCCGGCGACTGCCGGACCGACTATGCGTGTCAGATTCATGCCCGAGTTGTTCAGGCTAATCGCGTTCATCAGGCTCTTTTCAGGTACGATCTCCGACAGAATAGCCTGCCTGCTCGGCATATTGAATGCCATCAGCGAACCGTTGATAAACCCTATTGCCATCACCTGCCAGAACGTGACAAGGCCCGTGAAATCCAGCATTCCGATGATCAGCGTCATGGCGGCGTTGCCCGTCTGGCTCATAATTACCAGGCTTCTGCGTGGGAGCCTGTCGGCAAGCGCGCCCGCGACGGGCGACATGAACGTCATGGGCAGGGAGAAGCTGACCATGACCGCGACCAGCGCAAGAGGTGAGTCGTCGGTCAACTCCAGTATGAGCCAGCCGCGCGTGATCATCTGCATGTTCATCGCCAGGAAGGAGACGAACGATCCCGCGAACATCCAGCGAAAGTCGCGATACGCGAGAGAACTGAAAATAGGGTAGCGCGCGGGGGAAAGTAATGAAGGCTTTTCTTCCGGTGCGGACGGTTCGGGGGGCGTCAGTGTCCGTTGATCCAAAATCTACCCCAGTGCGAAATGCGATTGCAGAATTTTCCTGCGCTTTATGACTAATAAGGCTACACCCGCTGGGACGAGACGGTCAAGACGGATTGCGCGGCGACAGGGCGTCCGCAGACACGCCAGCGACGCTTGCAGCGCTATTGCGCCCACCAAGCCGCAAGCGTACAATCAACCCCTACTTTCAGCGTAGCCATTTGCCGAGGCCCCATACTTGCAAACCGATCAAACCGAGGCTGTAGCCGGGAGGCTTTGGACCACCGACCTGGTTCTGAACCTGGGCATTTCGCACTTCATGTTCGCCTCATACACCGCTATGTTGACGATCATCCCCCTCTACGTCCTGGAGCTTGGCGGAGCGGAGTGGCAGACCGGCGTCGTAGTAGGGTCTTTCGGCCTGCTCAGCATCCCGATAAGGCAGATGTCCGGCCGCTGGATCACCAGCTTCGGCCCCAAGAGAGTGGCGATTGCAGGAACGGCGGTCCTTGGAATCGCTACGCTGCTCCACGTCGGGGCCTTCAATATCTGGATGATAATTCCGGTCCGCGTCGTGCAGGGTATAGGACTGGCGATAGGCCCCGTAGCCACGGCCACGATCATCGCCATACTCGCTCCCAGCAACCGCAGGGCGGAGGGCATGGCTTATAACGGAAATGCCATCGCGCTGGCCAACCTGTACTCCCCACTGCTGGCGTTCTGGCTCTTCCAGGAGTTTGGTTCCGGGATCGCGTTCGTCTATGCGGGGCTCATGTCGCTCGCCGGAACCGCGTCCGCTCTCGGCATTTCCGCGAACCGCACGTCAATTCCCGCGGACCCGCTAACGACATCATCGGAATCCGCCAAACCGCCCTTGATAAGTCGTTCCGCCCTATTCCCGACCCTGGTGTTCCTGACATATACCTTCACCACGGCGCCCGCGAGCACCTTCCTGCCTCAGTTGGCGAGGCTGAGGAACCTTGGGAATCCTGGCCTCTATTACACAGCGAACTCGATTGTCCAGATGCTCGCTCTGCCCATGTCCGGGCTCATCGCCGACAGGCTCGGAAGAGGCTCGGTGATAGTTCCCGGTCTGCTGGTAGTCGGAGCGGCCATGTTCCTCCTGGTCATCGCAGACAACATGATACTGTTCATCCTATCGGGAGTCCTCAACGGCATGGGTTTCGGTATGCTGCAGCCCGCGACTCAATCCCTCACAGTGGACAGATCCCCTCCCCGTGAGCGCGGCACAGCACTCGCGACCCTTCAGCAAGCGTGGGACGTGGGCGGGTCGGGAGGAGCGTTCCTGGTCGGTCCGCTGGGGTCAGTAATCGGCATCGCCGCGACGTTCGGCATAGCCGGAGCCGGAACAGTTCTCGGCGCCCTGGGGTACGTAACATTCAGCGCACGGTCGTCGCTAAGAAAAGACTGAGTAGGTTGCAGGTCTTCAGCGCTCCCTGAAATGTTCCACCATCAGCACGGTCATCGTCTCGGTTTCGGTCCAGAGACGCCGCGTCGCGTCCGCCGTCCAACGGACTGAATATCCGGCTCGCAGTTCGCCTTCCTGCCCCGCCACGCTTGTGAATCCCCCACCCTCCAGGCAGATGACGTCCGTCGGATACGGAGCCGAGACTTCGGGAATATGCCCATCGGGAGCGAAACGCAGGATCGCAACCGTGAGATTGTTGAGGACCAGGAGTACCTTCCCCTCGACGTTCTCCGTTCCCGGGGCTGACAGCGCCGTCCAATCCGGCCTCGGAACGGGACTTATCTCTGGGGTCATGTCATCTTCCCTGCCGATTGCCGGACAGCGAGAACAGGGTACGCTCGCTTCCCTCATCCTGCGTTGGAACGTCCTCCGAGGGGTCGGAAGCCTCCACCATTGCGCGGAACTTCTCCATTCCGGTTACAGCCTTCCAGATCGAGTCGAACACCGTGTCCTCTTCCTTTATGCCGTCCAGAACCAGCCAGCGCTCCGGTTCGAGCGCCGCCAGTTTCAGGTACCCGCTTCTGACACGGCGATGAAACGCCAGCGGTTCATCCTCGAACCGCCTCGCTTCCACATCGTCCATACGTCCAGACTCGCCACTGTCGAACAGACCGGACTGTACCTTCCCAACTCGCTCCAGAGCGTCGGCGGGTGGACAATCCAGGAGCAGCGTAAGGTCCGGCATGACGCCACGGGTCGCGAGCTTATTCGCCGAGTCCACAAGATCGAGAGGCAGCCGTCGCCCGTAGCCCTGGTACGCTACCGTCGAATCAACATACCTGTCCGCGACGATTACCAGACGCGGCTCTTCGACTTGCTTGGACAGTACCTTGGATACGAGATCCGCCCTGGCGGCCGAGAACAAGAATAGTTCGGCTTCGTGTGAGATCGTCTCCCTGCCCCAGGGCCTTCCCTTGATTAGCTCCCTGATGTGAAGGCCAAGTCTGGTCGTGCCGGGCTCATGGATGAAGTGAGTCGGAACGCCTCGTTCTTCCAGAGCCCGCACCAGCCTACCCGCTTGGGTACTCTTTCCCGACCCCTCTCCACCTTCGAATGAAATGAACAGCGCCACTCACACACTCCAACCGGATTGCGGAGCCGTAGAAAATCGGCCCCCTGTCTTGCGAGGGCCATTGTATAGCAATACCGCCGGAATTAGATACCGAGCGCGAGCGCATCGCAATCAGCGGTGGTAGAAGACGACGCGGCGACCCGGCTCCTTGCCCACGCTGTGCGACTCCAGCCCGTGCTTCTCCGCTATCTCATGCTGGACATGGCGCACGTATGAACCCTGCGGGCTGAGATGCACCTTATGTTCGCCGTTCCTGATTCGGCCCGCGGCGTCCTCCGCTTCACGCATCGCGCCATCGAGTTTATCGTCATGTCGGCCGTGCCGCTTGTCGCGGGTTATGGCCTTGACGAACTGCTGTATCTGCGGAGCCGTGTTGCGTCTGAGGACATAAACGGGCTTGCCCTTCTGCTCCGCCGCCTGGAGGGCGCTTGTCTTGCGCCGGTAGTAGTTCTTCGTCGTCAGAAGCAGGTCCGCGCTCGATATGTTGTCCACCACCTCGACCGCGGAGTTAGTGTGCCTGACCGCCTGCTGGAGCTTACCCTTGTTCACGCCATACGGCATTATATGAGTAACCTTGACTGGCTCCCGCTGCGGCTCCTGTTCCGGGCGCGAGTCCCGACGCTGGCCATTGCCGTCGAACGGCATTCCCGCAATCGGAGAAGCCCCTCCATTCGGCGACCGCGTAACCTGCGGCGTGGTCTTCGCGACCGTTCCATCGGCCCCCACGGTGCGATGTTCGGGAGCTATCGTATATCCTCGGAGAATCCGGTCCACCGTTTCAGCCACGTCTGGGTGTACGACCACCTCGCTCCAGTTCTGAATTTCAACCAGGACGTCGAACGTGGGAGGCGCGCGCCGCTCAAGCACCGTCTTCTGCGTTCGCCGCCGCCGCGCCTCGATGTCTCCAAGCGTCACCGACTGCACGCCGCCCACCAGGTCCGACAGCGTCGGATTCATTATCAGGTTGTCCAGCGTGTTCCCGTGCGCGGTCGCTACAAGCTGGACCCCGCGCTCGGCAATCGTGCGCGCCGCGTTGGCGTCGAGTTCAATGCCGATCTCGTCAATGATTATCACCTCGGGCATATGATTCTCGACCGCCTCGATCATCACGTTATGCTGGAAGGCGGGAGAAGGCACCTGCATCCTGCGCGCGCGGCCTATCGCGGGGTGGGGAATGTCGCCGTCGCCCGCTATCTCGTTCGACGTGTCCACGACGATGACGCGACGGTGAGCGTCGTCCGCCAGGACGCGCGCCACTTCGCGCAGCATAGTCGTCTTGCCGACTCCGGGCTTTCCGAGCAGCAGAACGCTCTTGCCGGTCATTATCAGGTCTTCGATGACCCGGATAGTACCATAGACAGCCCTGCCGACGCGAAGAGTGAGGCCGATTGCCTTGCCGCTGCGATTGCGGATTGCGGAAATGCGATGCAGAGTGCGTTCGATGCCGGCTCGGTTATCGTCGCCGAACCGGCCAATGCGCGAGATAGTGTGTTGAATGTCGTCTTCGGATACCTCCGCCGAACCGAGAGACACACTCTGCTCCCTAAACCGCGCCTCCGGCTCTCGTCCCAGGTCCAGAACGACCTCCAGAAGCTCGTCGAGATCATCTCTGCCGTTAAGCGGTTCTTGAATGTGGGGTGGGAGCTTGTCTATCAAGGCTCCCAGGTCCAAATCTATCTTTCGCTCCAAATCTGTAAACTCACCCGTGTTGCTGGCGAATTCCTATCAACAACTAGCTTACCAGTATATCCCTGAATCTGCCATACGCAGTTCAGCCGTAATCCTGCATCAACTTGGTCGAAGCCGCAACCCCCATAGCCTCAGCCACCAGTTCATACGACCGCTTCCGGTGCTCGAAGTGGTAGCAGTTGGTGACGATGCCTATGTCCGTCGTTTCGTATCTCTCGGACGACGCGAGTATGCCCTCTCGCACCTGTTCGGGATCGCCCTCGATGTAGCTTTGAGTGGACTGGCTCATATACTGCTTCGCGCTTTCATCCAGCGGCCAGTTGATAGCGTCCTCAGGCGGTAGAAGCCCGCCCGTCGTCAGGCCGAGTGCAGATATGACCTTGTTCAGGCTGCGAGACGCGCCGATGAATCGCGCTTCCTCCTCGGTCGGAGCGCAGATCACCTGCAGGCCGACATTCACCTTCGGCTCAGACAGGTACTCTGATGGCTTGAACAACTGGCGATACAGATCCGCCACTCTCGGACCGTACTCGCTCGTGTTCCCGAAGAAGTCCGCGAAACTGAACGGCAGTCCGAGGTGCGCCGCAAGCTGTGCGCTGTAGTCCGAAGACCCCAGAAGCCACACCTCAGGAACCGTATCCGGCGGGTCCCCGGGCTGCGCCTTTATCTCGTGCAGCGGGTGTCCTTCCGGCATGTCGCCGTTCAGGAACCCCAGCAAGTCGCCCACCATCTGCGGAAACTCGTGCTGGACGTTCACCGGAGGTCTCGGATGGCTGAGCGCCGCCGCCGTCAGACGGTCGCTGCCCGGCGCCCTGCCAATGCCCAGGTCAATCCGGTCCGGGTAGAAAGCGTCCAGAATCCTGAACTGCTCCGCTACCTTCAGCGCCGAATAGTGGGACAGCATGACCCCGCCGCTCCCGACTCGTATGCGCTCGGTGCCGGCGGCAATCTGTCCTATGAGTATCTCAGGACTCGTGCCGCTGAACGACGAGGAGTTATGATGCTCCGCCACCCAATAGCGGCTGTATCCGGCGCGCTCGGCGTGCTGGGCAAGCTCCACACTCTCACGCAGCGCGTCCGACGGCCTGCCCCCTTTTCGTATCGGAGACTGGTCAACGACGCTGAGAGTGAATTGGTTGGTCTTGGTCATAAGGGATCAACCATCTTCGGATTGCAAGGGATTTCTCCAGCGCAAACCGGGAAACCGCCCAAAGTCCGAATCGTTCGAATGTACTTCTGCCCCGTTTTCCATCGCAAGCGCGGCGATATGCGCGTCGGGCGCCAAGTTTCTGCCTACGCCTGCTACTCCCATGTTTTGCTGAAAATAAATCAAATGATTGGGGCCGGGGTTGAGTGGAGCAATTTGAGGATACTCGAACCAACCTCTTACATTGTCAACAGCCTCCAGTGAAGACATTGGAAATTCTATTGCGCTAGGATTGATGATCAATCTTACAAACGCAACCGCCACTACCCACGGAATGCCGATTCTTTCAGGACCGTTGACCAAATCCTCCCACCAAGACCGAGCGACTGAATAATAAGGTGATCCATCATTGTAGGCATAGAGCAGCAGATTGGTGTCAGGGACGATCATTGAGGTCTCTCGCGAAATTTAACTCTTTCCTGAAGTAGTCCGCAAGATCCATGTCTGCCAGAACATCTTTGAGTCTCAGGGGGTCCACACCTGGCGCAAATCCGCTGTGATTTGGAACCACCTTGAACGGAGGCAACTTAGTGCCCGCTTCATCCCCAACAGCGGATTCAGGCGGCGTGGGTATTTCCATACCCCGCCGCAGCGTCTCATTCACCACCCGCTCGAACGGCTTGTCCTCAAGCCGGCTCCGCTCTCTCAGGAAGTCGGCTACATCATCGTCTAATGTCAGCGTCGTCTTCATGGCTATATCCTGCTGTATCGGCTATCTTGTGTCAAGATTCTGCCGCCGCCCAGGACATTTTCAAAGCCTTTCATGGTTTCACCTGATACATCATTCTATGCTACAATTGCGGCACGGATTCAGAACATACGTATAAGTAGGTGTTTATAACGCAGGGTGACAGACGACGAAATAATTCTTTCGTAGCTTCAACGCTGGGAAAACTCTGGGCAACGCTGGATTAAAACCGTCCCAGCCCAACCCTGTGGCCCTCCCAGTTAACGCCCAGCGTTTTCCTGCGTATATATAAACTATGATATATGTTCGCATCGTCCGCATACTTTGCAAAGTCCCTGTCGCCAGCGATGCTCCTGTTGGTCAATAGTCCGATAGATGATACCCTATTCGTGTCTATGCGATGGACGGAAATACTTGTTCATCCAAGTTGAGTGGGCGAGGAACAGTGAGTGAATGAATAGAACAGTAAGGCGTTCCTGGCTGATAGTCCCGGCCCACGACGCGGAAAAGCTCGATCAGGCATCGAAGTCGGGTGCCGACGTAGTCGCGCTAGACATCGAGGACACTGTTCACGACAGTCGAAAGCACGAGGCGCGGGACAACATCCGCGACGCAATCGGACTCATGCGCTCATCGGGCTCCGAGGTCTTCGCAAGATGCGACCCCGAACTTCTCTACGCGGACATG
Organism: Dehalococcoidia bacterium; assembly: GCA_965202815.1. GTDB lineage: Bacteria > Chloroflexota > Dehalococcoidia > Lucifugimonadales > UBA1123 > VXRN01. The sequence continues at coordinate 2,540,766 of CBDBCD010000002.1, read as the reverse complement.
GCCGCCTCCGTCTGGCGCGGACTGAGCGGCGTTGTTCTGCCCGGCCTGACCTGCGCCGAACAGGTGCGCGAGGCGGACGACATCCTCTCCCAATTCGAGTCTAAGCGCGGTGTCGTCCGACCCCCGCCCGTCGGAGAGGTGCGCGAGGCCGACGATCCGCGCAGCCCAGAACAGGCGCTGGAGATTCACCTCTCACTCGACACCGGCCCCGCCAACTGGGACGCCGAGGAGCTAATCCGCGCCAGCAGCCGCGTTAGTTCCATAAGCCTCGGACGCGCCGACCTCAAGATGGACCTCCGAGAGGAGCCGTCCGGCGACCTGCACTTGCTCCCCTACCTCATGCAGCGGCTCATCGTGATCGCCAACGCGCTTGGCGTCGAGCCCGTAGGCGCGTGGTGGAAGGCAACCTCACGCGGCCTCAGCGCAGGCTACGACGACACGCTTCAGGCGGCCATTACCGGGCGACTGGCCGGATTCCGGGGTGCGCTGTGCATGAAAGCGGAGCAGGTCGCCGCTCTGAACGCGGGATTCACCCCGTCCGAAGATGACGTCAGCGGCGCCCGTTCGGTCCTGGACTCTCTACCCGCCCATACTCCCGCGGCCGTCATAGCCACCAGCGCCGTTCAGTGGTCGGACGCCTGCGCGAGCAGAGACCGGGCAGGTGCGCTGGTACGAGAAACGGAGGCCAACACGGATGACTAGAAGAATCAGGCGATCCGGCCTGACCATGCCCATCAACAACCCGCGCTTCGTTGGCCGCTCCTGGGCACGCGACTGCGACTATCTCAACTTCGACCTGGAAGACTCGGTGCCCCAGTCCCAAAAGGAATACGCCCGCACTCTGGTCAGGGAAGCCATCGAGCACGGCAAAAAGGGCGCAGCGGAAATCAACATAAGAATCAACTGCGCCTACCCCGAAGTTGATGTCCGAGCCGCCGTTTGGCCCGGTGTTTCGCAGATAAACTTTCCGAAGGCCGAAACCGCCGAGCAGATCAAAAACCTGGACGCCCTGATAACCGAGATTGAACGCATCCGGGGAATCCGCCCCGGCACAATCCGAATCGGCGCCACGGTCGAGACCACCCTCGGCGTGGCAAACTCGTATGAGATAGCCTCCGCCAGCGACCGCATTGATTCGTTCGGCCCAGGCACAGGCTACGATATGTCCATGGACATGGGCGTGGAGATGTTCGTCGGGTTCGACCAGTTCTTCTACAACCGGGGCGAGGGCGAACTCATCGCCATGGCGCTGGGACTCGAACGCGACGGCAGCGTCTATATGTCCGACACGACCGGAAACGTAGGCAACGCCGACCTAGCCCTCAATCGAGCGCGAGCCAGCCGAAAGGCCGGACTCAGGTCGGGCGGCGGACTGCATCCCAATGTCGTAGCCCCTCAGAACGAGGGACTGACTCCCACGCCCGAAGAGGTCGAGGACGCCCATCGCGTCCTGGAGTTCTTCCATGACCTGGACACGCGAGGCGAGGCCGAAGGCGACATGGACGGGCGAACCATAGACAAATACGAAGCCTCTCGCGCCACAGAACTCATAGAGTGGGCCTCGATGTGCGCCCGCAGGGATGCAGAGAAGGCCGCCGCGCGAGAACGAACGCTGGCGGCTGAACAGGCCGCGCTCGCTGAATCCACGCCTAATGAGCCATCTGTGGGAAAAACCCCGATGTCCGAGCCAACGCCGAATACCCTTTCCGAACAGCCCGACGGAGAACCGCAGGTCGAGGAATCCGCGACACTGGGCGACTCTGAACAGCAGGAAACAGAGCAATGAACCCATTCGTAAGAAGATCGCATCTTCTTATCTCGATCTCCGACCGCGACGCGGTGGAATCGTCTTGGACGCACAACGCAGACGCCGTAATCCTAGATCTCACCGGCGCCTCATCCGACGCCGAACGATTCAGGCGCAGGGGAAGAAAGACGCTCTCCGACTCTATAGAAGTCGCCGGACGCGGAGGCGCGGAGGTGTTCGTCCTTGTCAACGACTCGGTCGCCCACGCCGACATAGAGGCCGCGATTTGGCCGGGCGTCAATGGGGTCGTGTACCCGGGCGCCGAGTCCGACGCCGAAATAGCCGAAGTGGACGATTTTCTCACCAATCTCGAAGGGAGGCGCGGCATCGCCAAAGATACGCTCCATATCATCGCGCTGCTCAACTCCGGCGCGGGCGTCTGGAATATCCGCGAAATCATTCGAGCCAGCCCGCGCGTCAGCTCCGTCGGCCTCGACGAAATAGCCCTGTGCGCCAACATGAGAATCACCCCGACCGCCGGCTTCGACCCGTTCGAGTACGCTAAGGGCCGCGTCATAATCGAGGCCAGGGCGTCCAAAGTCCAGCCCATCGGCATGAGCCACCCCTACGGAGTCCTGCCCGAATTCGACAACGAGCCAGAAATCGCTCGACTCGCGCTGCGCTCGAAGAATCTCGGATTCGCGGGCGCGATATGCCCACATCCGTCATGGGTAGTCCACTGCAACCGCGCTTTCGCTCCGCCCGAAGACCGGCTCGAGTTCTACCGCGAGACCCGCCGCCTGTTCGCCGAGGGCGTGGCCAGAGGCACCGCCGCCGTTCCATATCCTGGCACCACTATGATGATAGATGTGCCGGTGGACGAAAACGCGCGCGTCAACCTGGAACTCTGGGAGCTCTGCGCCGCCCGCGAGGCCCAGAAGGCCGCCGCCCTCGCCCACGCGAGATCATAATCACCCTCACAAAGCCGGAGGCGCCCCATGACCACCCAAACCAAGCTGATGACATCCGAAGAACTCTTCGCCCTGCCCGACGACGGCTACCACCGCTATGAACTCGTAAGAGGAGAACTCAGAACGATGACTCCGCCCGGACAATATCACGGAGAGTACGCGGGGAATATGTACCTTTCACTCGGGAACCATGTAAGAGCTAACAATCTGGGTAAAACTTACACAGAGATAGGCTTCCTCATAGAGACCGATCCAGACCATGTTCGCGCCCCGGACGCCGCTTTCATCAGCCGTGAGAGACTGGAAACCATCGGAGAAGGCCCCGGATACTTTCCCGCCGCTCCTGATCTGGCGATAGAAGTCATATCCCCCAACGACCGCCTTACCCGTGTTAACGAAAAAGTCCGAGACTGGCTGAATGCCGGAACCCGCATGGTCATAGTAGTAAACCCCCGCACACGCGAAGCAACCGTATATCTGCCGGGAAAAGAGCCAATAGCGCTGACCCAAGAAGACACCCTCGACGGCGGCGATGTCGTCCCGGGCTGGCAGATGCCCATAAGAGACATATTCTCGTAGCTCTTTACACACCACCATATACTGATAACTGACAACTAACGACTGAAAACTATCTTCGGAGAAGAAACCATGCCTATAGAAAGAACATCCTCAGACCTTGACCGCCTGCTTTCCGTTGACCAGCAAATCCAAGAACTGGGCGACGGATTCGGAGGCGACGGCGGCCCAGCCGAAGGTCCGCTCTGGTGGAGCGACGGCGGCTATCTGCTTTTCAGCGACATTCACAACAACAGGCGTATGAAGTGGGCGACGGACGAGGGCGTCACCCTCCACCAACAGCCCACCAACCACGCCAACGGACTCACACGCGACCTTAAGGGGCGACTGCTGGCCTGCGAACACAGCGCGCGCCGCGTCACCCGGCAGGACTCCGACGGCGAGATAACCACGATAGCCAACAGGTATCGCGGCTCCCGGCTCAACCGTCCAAACGACGTCATAGTCAAGTCCGACGGCAGCATCTACTTCACCGATCCGGGCGCGCCTGCTCCCGGCCTCGACCTGGACTACTCCGGCGTCTATATGGTCTCTCCCGACCTGGACGAAATAACCCTGCTCGTCGGCGACTTCATCACCCCCAACGGCATCGCCTTCTCCCCCGACGAGAGCATCCTGTACGTCAACGACACCCGCAGGCAGCATATACGCGCCTTCGATGTCCAGCCCAACGGTACGCTCGCGCTCGCCTCGGACCGCGTTCTCTGCGACCTGAGCGGCGACCGCCCGGGCGTCCCCGACGGCATGAAGGTCGACGTCGAGGGCAACATCTACTGCGGCGGCTCCGGCGGAGTCTGGGTAATAGATGCCGACGGCAACCATCTGGGAACGATAGTCCACGGACACGACGCCTCCACAAACGTGGCCTTCGGAGGAGACGACTGGAAGACCCTCTTCTTCACCACCTGGAACACAGTCGGCAGCGTCCGGGTCAACATCCCTGGCACCCCCGTCCCGACCAACGTGGGCTGAAAAGCTCTAACCCTGCTTCGGCTTCCGCACGAACAGCATCAACACTGCCCCCATGAAGGTCAGCGCCGCGAACGTCGTGAATGGCACGATGTAGCTTCCCGTCGTGTCGAACATATACCCCGCGAACAGCGGCGCGAATATCATCGCTATGTTCATCGGCAGCTGCGATATGCCCATGATCGTTGCGAAGGCTTTGCGCCCGAAATAGTCGCCCCGGATTGCCGTCGTCAGCGGACTGCGCCCGCCAAACCCGATTCCATACATCAGCGCAAACACGTATGCCATAAACACGCTGTCGAAAAGCGCGATCACCAGTATGCCGATCCCTTGGAGCAACAGGAAGAACGCTATCATTATTGTCTTGGGCAGACGGTCCGCGAAATAACCCGACACGAACTGCGCGGGCAGCGCGACTATCGTGTAGGTCAGAACCACCACCCCTGCGCCGCTGAGCGACATCCCTGTGTCAGTCAACTTCGGTACCAGGTGCAGCGCGAGCGTGACGATTGCTACGCTGGAAGCCACCTGCGCTATCGTGAGCATCCAGAACGCCGGAGTCTTGAGGGCCTGCATCGCCGTGAAGTCAGGCTCATCGTCCTCGATATGCGAGGCCCGTTGACGGTCCTCAGTGCGGTCGTACTGCGTTGGGCTGCTGCGTCCATCGGGCGATAGCCCCATGTCCTCCGGACGGTTGCGAATGGCCTTCACCGACGGCCCTACGATCAGCAGCAGGAATATCCCTATCCCCATCGCCGCGCCATTGAGTTCGAATCGCTCGATTGCCAGCCCCAGGACCGGCACCAAAAGCCCGCCCAGGTGGATTCCCGACATAGCCGACGCCATCGCGAAAGACCGTCGGCGATTGAACCAATTGTTCACCATGGCTATCAGGGCGAGCCAACCACCCAGCCCCGAGCCCAGCGATATGAACATATATGAAGCGTAGAAGTGGATCAGCCTCTCATCCAGAAACTCGAATGGCAAAGCGCCCAGCAATCCGAGGCTGCCCAGAAAGTCTATCTGCGACAGCCAGATGAAGCCCAGCCCCATCATCGTGTACCCGATAAGTACCATGCGGCGGGTACCCACCCTATCCACCAGAACGCCCTCGATTGGCCCTAGTATCGCCCCCTCCACCCTGGCCAGCGAGAACGCGCCCGAAAGAGCCGTGCGGCTCCACCCGTACTGCCGCTCCAGCGCGACCAGCATCGTCCCTAGCCCTTGGAACACCGTCAGCGACATGAGCGTGAGCATGAACGCCGCCAATCCCACCAGCCACCAGCCATAGAACACGCCGCCGTTCATCACCATGCGCCCCGCGTTCAGGACTTCGGCTCTCAGACCGCCCTTGGTTTCACTCTCTGTCTCGGTTCTGGCTGCTCTATATCGCATGAGGGTAAGACTACCAGAAACCACCCCCGAATTTTCAATTTCCGCCTCGAATTTTCGACTCCCTGGTTTCTCATAGGACTACACATTCACACCCGAATGCGCTATAATACGAACATACAAACTAATTAAGGAGTGCGTCCGACCATGATTCTGAACCTCGGTATACATAAATACCCACTTATGCTGGCCCAAAATCGGAGGAACGAAAATTTTTCCCCGTAGCTAATGCAGGTGATTGCAGGTCAATTGCTGGTGTTCTAATCACCTGTTGGTCACCAGTCAAGCCACCTGTCGCTTTATAAACGAAAGTATATGACAGGGTGAATCTGCCCGGTAGAATGGCTGACTTTGCAAATGCCCTGAGCCACGAGACGCCCCTGTTGCCATTCAGCCGCCCAGCATCTAAACTCGGAAACAATTCAGTTTGGGAGATTTAACATTCCCAATTCTTGGATAGGGAGGAAATCGTGATAAACAACCTTATGGACAAATACGCCATAGTCGGCGTGGGGGAAACCGACTATAGCCGGGGCTCCGGGCGCAGCACCCGCGCCCTCGCTGTGGAGGCCATAAACAACGCGCTCGCCGACGCCGGCCTCAAGCCCCAGGACGTGGACGGGATGCTCAGCTACCACGGCGGCGACTCCACCAACTCCAGCACTCTCGCATACGACCTCGGCATCAATCTCAACTTCTACATGGACTGCTCAGGCGGCGGCTCCAGCACCGAGGCGCTCGTCGGCCTCGCCATAGGCGCGATTGAAGCGGGCATGGCCGACACCATCGCTATCTTCCGCTCCATGAACGGCTACTCGCAGGTACGCATCGGCGGCACGGGAGCCAGGTCCGCCGCTCCCGTGAACGGCCCTGATCTGCTGCGCCGCACCTACGGACTCGCGAGCGCCGTGCAGTCCTTCGCCTTCACCTTTACCCGCCACATGATGGAGTACGGCGTCACCAGCGAGCAGTTGGCCCAGATAAAGGTCACCCACAGCAACCACGCCAGCAACAACCCCAAGGCGCTCATGAACCACCGCGTCACTATTGACGACGTTGTGAACTCGCGCTGGATAGTGCGCCCATGCGCCCACCTGCTCGACTGCTGCCTTGAGACCGACAACGCCACATGCATCATCGTAGCCTCCGCCGAGCGCGCCAGGGACCTCAAGCATCCACCCGCTTATATCCGCGCCGTGCAGGGCCGCGGCACCAAGCCCGGCGGCGACTTCCACTACCAGCACGCGCCAATCACCAGGGTCGCCGGACACCAGGTTGGCCCCCGCCTCTTCGCTCTGGCCGACCTCACCCACGACGACATAGATGTAACCGGATGCTACGACGCCTTCACTTACACTACGCTGCTCCAGTTCGAGGACTACGGCTTCTGCCAGAAGGGCGAGGGCAAGGACTACGTCACATCCGGCATAACCGACCTGGGCGGACGCCGGCCCAACAACACCAGCGGCGGCCACCTCTGCGAGGGATACACCCATGGCATGAACATGGTCATAGAGAACGTTCGCCAGTTGCGCGGCACGGTGGACGACTACTGTCCGCATTGGGCCGACGGCGTTCACACCTACGACTACTCCGAAGGCCACTGCCGGCAGGTCAAAGATGTCAACATCACCATGAATATGGGCTGGGCCAACCCGGCCACCGGCAGCGCCATGATACTCAGGAGGTAATCCCATGCCCGTATATGAATACCGCCAACTGCCCGTCAACATTTCAGACCAGGACTCCGAGTACAAGGGCTACTTCGACGCCGCCAACGAACACAAGCTCGCCCTCAAGAAGTGCCTCGACTGCGGCCTCTTGCGTGGCGAGCCCGGAGCCGCCTGCCCCTGGTGCGCCTCCATGAAGTCCGGATGGGAACAGGTCAGCGGCAAGGGCACGATTTACAGCTACCAGGTAATCCCGCACAGCATCCTGCCCGGATTCCGCGACTGGACGCCCTACCCCGTCGTCCTCGTCGAACTCGACGAACAGGTTGATCACCCCAACCCAGGCGACGGCCTCCGCATCACCGCCAATCTGGTTGACCAGAACATGGACGCGGAGAAAGAAGAAAATGTCGCCATAGGCAAGCGCGTCGAGGTCTGCTTCATGGACATCGAGGACGGCTTCACGCTGCCCCAGTTCCGCCTGTCCGACGAACCGCCCCCTGGAGATGTATGGCGATACCCTGTCCCCTGAACGCGCAAGATCGAATTACTGCTAGAATAGTTTGGCCGAAGCGCCGAATTAGTGGTGCTTCGACCAAACCAAATCAAAGGCATAAACTTGGGACTCAAAATCTTCTTCGACGTTGACTACACTCTACTCGCCATGGACGGAAGCCTCCGTCCCCATACGCGGAACACATTCGAAAAGCTGATAGAGGACGGACACCAGGTCTATATCTGGTCCGGCGTCGGACTTCGCACCTCCGAAGTGGAGCGGCACGACCTCCAGGACCTCGTATCCGGCGTTTACAAGAAGCCGATTTACGACTTCATAAACGGACTCAAGCTGCTGGAAGTCCCCCACTGGCCCGACTTCGTAATAGACGACTACCCCGAAATCGTGGACACTTTCGGCGGCGTGCTTGCCAGGCCCTACTTCTTCCGATCCGCGGACGACGTCGAGATGGACCACATCTACGACATTATCAGAGATTTCGCCGCCACCGGCGGTTCCGAGAGGGTGGGATACAGGGCCGCGCGGGGCAAGCGGCCCGGCTGAGTATTCGAGAAGATGCCAATAGAACTCCTCAGACCCGAAGTATCCTCCAAGATCGCCGCGGGCGAGGTCATAGAACGCCCAGCTTCAGCGGTCAAGGAACTCGTCGAGAACGCCCTGGACGCGGGCGCGTCCAGAATTCAGATCGAGATCAGGGCCGGCGGCATCGAGTACATACGCGTCACCGACGACGGAATCGGCATCCCGTACACTCAGGTTGAACTCGCATTCCAGAGATTCGCGACCAGCAAACTCGCCAGGGCCGAAGACCTCGAATCCGTCTCCACGCTCGGCTTCCGAGGGGAAGCGCTTCCCAGCATCGCCTCAATCGCCCGCGTCGAAATGCGGACTAGATCCCAGGATGAGGAGTCGGGAACCCGCATCGAATTTGAAGACGGCGAACTTCTCTCCCAATCGAGCGCGGGGCTGCCAGTCGGCACGACCCTAATAGTAAGAAATCTCTACCGCAACTTCCCTGCGCGTCGAAAATTCCTGCGCTCGCCCGCGTCCGAGCATTCACGAATTCACTCTGTCATCTCACACTACGCCATGGCTTACCCGGAGGTCGGATTCGAGTTCCGCGCCGACAGGGGCAGACTGTTCACCACAGCGGGGAGCGGCGACCTCCGAGACACCGTCTCCGCCGTCCACGGTCGCAGGGTCGCCGAGGCGATGCTCGAAGTTAGTTCCGAAGGCGACGATCTTACCGAACCGGCAGTCAGTGGACTGGTTGGCCCACCCACACTGGACAGGGCCAACCGCACTTACATAAGCCTGTTCGTGAACAGGCGGTGGATACAGAGCCGGTCCATCTCATACGCCATTGAGCAGTCCTACCACGGCTTCATGGCCGAGCGCAGATACCCGGTCGCCATCCTCAACATCTCAGTCCCATACGAAGACGTGGACGTGAACGCGCATCCCGCCAAGGCCGAGATTCGCTTCAAGAGAGAGAACCAGGTCTTCGGCGCGGTGCAGAAAGCCGTCAGGAAGACGCTCACCGAATACGCCCCCGTGCCGGAAGTCAGCCACCGCGCCGTGAACCGCTCCGACGCCGGACCATATCCACAGAGACGCCAGAGCCCGGATCCGGCCGCCTTCTGGCCCACCGCGCCATTCAGCGCGTCGCGGGGAACGCATGGCAACCCGGCGAGTTCTCCCGCCGCCCGTCACACTATGGACCTGGGCGACTTCCTCGCGCCGCACGATTCCACCGAAACCACGCCCTCGCCCCCCAGCGTCACTCCAGGCAAAGCGCTTCCCGTACTGCGAGTCCTCGGACAGATCGGAAACACCTACGTCGTCGCCGAAGGGCCGGACGGAGTGTACATGATTGACCAGCACGCCGCGCACGAGCGCGTCATGTTCGAAAGAGTAAGAGCGCAGACCGCGGCGGGTACGCCGGACATCCAGAGCCTGCTCGAACCCACGGTTGTCGAACTGGACTCCGCCAAGATGGAATTGGTACTCAATCAATCCGAAGCCATGACCGGCATGGGCTTCGTCCTGGAGCCCTTCGGAGACAACGCCGTCATACTCAGAGGCGTTCCGGCGCTGCTCAACGAGTCCGACCAGGCCGGAGCGCTCGTTGATGTGCTCGACCTGATGGCCGAAGGCGGCGGATTCGAGACATGGGAAGAGCGCGCCGCGTACTCCATCGCCTGCCACGGAGCCATACGCGCGGGCAAAGTCCTCAGCCCTGAAGAGATGCGCGAGCTCGTTACCCAACTGGAGCAATGCGCCCAGCCCAACACCTGCCCACACGGACGTCCCACGATGATCCACATGAGCTCAGGCCAGCTCGAACGCGAATTCGGTCGGACGTAGCCTGACCGTTCAAATCCCCACTTACTGCTCAAACCTTTTCAGGAAGTCAATCCAGGCACTGGCAGGAATCCCGGATAGAGGCGTTTCCAGCATATCCCGGATGTAGTCATCCATTATTCCGGTTCGAGCCAAACGTCCGAAGTTGCTTCCTCTATCGCTTACCGGGCGGTCCGCGACCTGGTCTTTTTTCTCCGGGTATGGATTTACACCTTGAGGAGAAGTAATGGTCGTATCGCTCCGAGTCTTCCTTATTTCCGTCCACCAGTAATTACGAAATAGAGCGGCGTACTCAGCTTGTACTACGAACGGCTTGTAGGTTGTCGGAGTGCCCGAAAGCACGTTGCTCAATACCCAGGGCACGACAGCGATAATATCCGCCTCAGCGCACGCACTAGCTGTACCGCGTCAATCATTTTTGCCGGTTGCGTCAATGGATTTTGCCGCTCTGACTCCTTCTCCGACTGTTGATTTCGCCCTGCATACGCACGACAACTTGTAGTTGACGCGACAACCATTTTTGACGCGCGTCAATTACTCTTGCCGGCGCGACAACTTCTCCGCCTGCCGACTCTGCGCCGCATTGGTCCGGTAGCTCGGCAGGTCGAACTCCAATATGACCGAGTGATGCACGATCCGGTCTATCGCCGCCGCGGTCGCCATGGGGTTGGCGAACACCTTCTCCCATTCACTGAAGACCAGGTTCGAGGTGATGCCCAGAGACCGACGCTCGTAGCGCTCGGCTATCAGGGTGAACAGCACCTCGGACTCACCGGCACCCTGCGGCAGGTAGCCCAGGTCGTCTATCACCAGCAGGTCGAAGTTATCCAGCTTCCTGAGCATCCGAGGCAGTTCCAGGTCCCGCTTGGCAGCCAGCATGTCCTGCACCAGCCGGTACGCAGGGATGAACAGCACCGAGCGTCCCGCCTGCACGAGCCGGTGTCCTATGGCGCACATCGCGTGAGTCTTGCCGGTGCCGGGCATACCGAAAGCCAGAACGTTCACTCCACTCTCCACGAAGTCGCCCTCGGCAAGCCCCTCGAGCTGCTGCCTCAGCTTCACCGGAGCGCGCTCGTGCTCGAACGTGTCCCAGGTCTTGCCCGCCGGCAGCTTGGACGCCCGCCTGAGCCTATCCACTCTGCGTATGCGCCGGTCCTCGGCCTCCTGCTCCAGCACTTCCACGAGGGTCGGCAGGGCGTCGGCATGTCCGGCTTCGCTGAAGCGGCCGACGGTCTCCGACGCCAGCGTCGGCAGCCTGAACTGTCTGCACAGCTCCCTGATCCGCTCTCCCACCACGCTGGGCGTGTACGTCTCCGTCGTCATCGCACACCTCCCACGAGCAGCTTGTCATACACGCCGAGGTCCACCACTCCGGACAGTTCCACCGCCGGGATCTCAGGGGACGCGGGCGCCGACAGCTGCCGCACCGTCGCGTAGTCGAACCTCACCCTGCACTCAAGCAGCCTCCTCAGAGCCCTCTCCACATCGCACTCCATGGTCGTCGCCGCAAGATGCAGTATGCGAACGTAGTCCACGTCCGCCCGCTCTCCCTTCCAGCCACGCATAGCGTCGTATGCCAGGCGGAAGGTGTGCGAGGGGAACATCTGCTCCCTGAAGCGATAGCGCGCGAACGCTCCCGGCTTACGTACCAGGGACCCTATGATGTGGCGGTAGTCTATATGCGCCTCGCCCCCGCCTCGTATCCGCTCCATGCTCTCGACGAGATGCCCCTTGTAGTACACCTCGACGTGATCGGTGTACAGCCTCACGTCCACCTCCACGCCTATCAGACGGGAGGGGACCGAGTACGTCCTACCGCTCACCCTGACGGTGCTCCACTTGCGCACCCTGGTGCGGTAGCTGACGTACTCCGGCACCGGGGCCGGAGGCAGCGCGCGCAGGTGTGGATACTCACGCGCCAGCTTGTCCTTGATAAGCCTGTTGCGTCTGTCCACGATACTCCTGACGAACGCCGTGTACGCTTCCACCGACTCGAAGTCGTCGCTGCCTCTGAGGACCAGAGCCTGCGCTATGGCGTCCTTCAGGCGGCGGTGGCCCTGCTCGGCGACCCCGTTCTCGTGCGAGCTTCGCGGGTTGGTGCGTGTAGCCTTCAGCCCGTAGTGGTCGAGTACGGCTTGGTAGCTCTCGTTGAACGCACGACCGCGACTGTCCCTCAGATCGTGCGTCGCAGCCGACAGGTTGTCGGTCCTGACCACCTCGGGCACGGCGCCAAGCTCCCACAGCGCTCCCTGGAGTCCGCTCACCAGCGCGGTGAACGTCTCGGCGTATGCCACTTCCGCATATCGCCAGCCCGAGTGACTCATAACGAACTGGAACAGCAGATGGCCGAACGGCTCTCCGCCTATCTTCACCCCGAGCTCCCCGCAGTGCGTGAAGTCCATCTGCGCCTCGCGTCCAGGCGGATGCTCCTGCTCGAAGTACACCTCGCGGTCCGGTCCGTGAAGAGCGCGCCAGTCCCGCATCCTCCGCTGCAACGTGCGAAGATGAGACCTGCCGAACCGTCCCGGATGCCGCCCGTCCAGCCAATCGAGCACTGTGGGCGCGCTCAGCACCCCTTCCACATCGGACCGAAGCAGTGGCTCTATATCTTCAGTCCACACTACGGCGAACGGGTCCGGTCTCGTCCTCTGCCTTCGGCTTGCCTTCTTCTCCGACGGCAACGGACCCTTACGCCAGTTCCGTACCGACCTCTCACTCATCCCTGATGCCGCCGCCGCTGCCTGTTGACTCTTGCCTTCCATAATCTTCTGCCTCGTCAAGACTACCTGTCTGTCGGTCATCAATCTCCCACCTCCTGGCGGGAGATAATCACCCATTACAACCGGCAAGTTCTATTGTCGTGACCGGCAAAAGTCATTGTCGCGTATCACTAGCCGTAGTCGTAAATCGAAAGTTGGGTTCTCCCTCTTTCGCGAGTAAATACCAGCCCTTAAGCTCAATGCCCAGGATTATATCCTCGCCGTTGTCGTTAGCCTTTAACAGGACATCGGGAAATACCTGCGCCTGGCGCTGGAAGAAGTATCGCTGATACTCTTCTTCGGGATCCCACACTGGCCGCATCCGGTTCAGAGTCGCTACAACCTGGTCTTCAATGGTCGCCCGAGTACGGAATTGAGGGTCTGAACGTTGGTGGCCACAATTCCTTCGATCACAGTGCGACTGCTGAAATGAGCCGGAACAGCGTATAGAGCTTCAATCACCCTTTCGTATAGGCGATAGTGGGGCCAGGACTCCTGAAGGCTGGACGGATTAGGCGGCGGCATGATTGGCGAGTCTTTCGCGAGACGCTTCAAAGTATTTGTCCAGTATTTCGGCGCTGAAACATTGCCGTCCGGCATTGACTGAGGCGATTGCCGCTGAACAAAGCCCGCCGAACGGTTCCCATACCACATCTTCAGCGTCTGAGGACGCCAGAATCGTTCGTTCTACCAGACAGAGCGGCTTTTGGTTCATGTGGGTAAATCTGGACTCGTCTCTAAGCCGTTCTTCTCCTCGAACGGAAGGTTCTCTCCAGACGTTGGTAATGCCCACGTCGCAATGAAACTTGGTGCGCATACCGGACCATTCCCTCGCGGTAGCCGGTTTCACTCCATCCAGGCTGAAGTAGGGCCTTCCCTCCGGTCTTCCATGTAAGTTCGCGTACTGCGCCAGAAGTTCAAACGCTTCCGGCGGCGGGAAGTACCAGAGATGGCATTTCGTTAGATATTTCCGTGTGGCGGCGTTCTTGACTCCACATGCCGCATTTGCCTTGTAGAGTGGCAGGCCGCTGCGCTCCCACTCGGAACGCAACCATTCTTTTATCCCCATAGTCAACCCATCTACTTCTACTGTGGCCTTTCTGACATACTGCACACACAACTCGGTAACCACTGGGAACTTACGCAGCGTCTGGGTATTCGAGTTTCCCGCAATATGACCGATGCCCTTGTCCCACACGTGACAGGCTCTATATTCCCAATCATTCTCGGTCAAAACGGGGTGTACGCTTGCCCACCCAATTTCTGTATTCCAGAACCACAGGGTCGTTTCTGGCGACGCTCGTTCAGACCAGCGTTCTATGTGTGGGCGATACCATTCGGGCAGATGTTCGTGTGAAGGAGGGTCGCCCGGAAAGCTGCCTATGCCATAAGGTCCATCGGAAATTATGACAGTCGGCGAAGGCCACTCCTCTGAAACTTCCAGAAAATCGCCATGGTAGAGGTTCGCCTCGAGTCGTTGATATGTAGGGAAGCGCTTCTTTGGTGATTCCAGAAGATCAGGCGCAAACGCCAACATTGTCGCTGTCATCCCGCTACCTCCCCAAGGCCAAGTTGATGAACTCACACTATATGAGAACTTTTGTGCCTGTCAAGTGTAATTCAAGGCAGAATTCAGCCATTGGACGTGATAATAGTTCGCGCAGGGCATGGTGTAGGATAGCGGGGAGCGGGCCTCCGGCCCGCTCCCCCATCCCCCTACCAGTTCAATATGTGCGGCTTCTGATTCCGCCAGCCGTCATCCGACGGGAATACGGTCGTCATCGCCACCCGCTCTATGTCCCCGTCAAACATATGCTCCACCGAAGAGCGCCATGCCTTGTAGTGAGGAGCCTCGCGGTGCGCGTCGAGCGCGGCGTCGTCTTCGTACACCTCATACAGGTGGAACAGGTTGGGGTCCTCCGCGTTCGCGAGAATGTCGAATCGGTAGCAGCCCGGTTCATCGCGCGTCGAGCCCTCGGCGTCCCCGAAGCTGGCCTGCCTGAACTCGTCCGCGTACCCTTCCTTGATGCGTATCGTTACGAATATAGAGATCATGTCACGTGCCTCTCAGTCAAAATTCAGCGGGATTATATCACGCTACTTCCGCCTCGTCCGACCGATCAACGCCGTTAGCGCAAGCGTACCGCTCACTACCCCGACCCCCACTATGCATGCGATCCCCTTCGCCAGCGCTTCGACGTCCCAACCCACGGTTATCAGCGAGCGCAGCGCGTCCAGCAGGTATGTCACCGGGTTATAGGTCGCCACCGTCGCCAGCCAGCCCGTCATAGCCTCCCTGGGCACGAACACCGTCGTAAGGAACACGAACGGGAAGAACAGCAGGAAGCTGGAATTGACCGCCGCCGGATTGCCCGTCTTCAGCGCGATGGCATACGGGAATCCCGTGAACACGAGCCCCCACAGACCGGAAAGCAATATGAACAGCAGCAGACCCAGCGCTCCCGACGCGAAAGTGACTCCAACCACGAAGCCGATGATGATAACGGGAATCGTGAGCGCCACGACCAGCGTAAAGTCCGCCACCGTCAGACCCAGCAGCAGCGCCAGACGGCTCACCGGCGTCAGCGACAGCCTGTCGAAGTAGCCCGTCTGAATGTCCGTCACCAGCGTAACCGCCCTCGAAATGCCTGTGACTGCGAATATGATCGCCACCGGAAGCTGGAACGCCTTGTAGTCCAGCCCAGGTATCCGCTCCGCCATATCCTGGAGCGCCCCTACGTTGATCGCGTAGAAGAACACCGGGATTATCAGCGCCGGATATATCGCCTCCGGGTCTCGTGGAATGGAGCGCAGCGCGCGGGTCGCCACCGATATGACATCCGAGAAAAATCCGGCCCGCCGCGCCTGAATATTAGATTGAGTTATTACCGCCTGCCCCATTTCGTCTCCTCACTCGCTCGTCATTTGTATGTTGAAAATCCCTTCCCCCTTGACGGGGGAAGGCTAGGATGGGGGTGAAACCTCAACTACGGTTCAGACATTCAGTCCGCCGCCCCCTCTACCGCGCTCCCCGGTTCCGCCGCGTCATCCATACGCTCCCCCGCCACGCTCAGGAACACGTCGTCCAGTGTCGGCGTCCTCAATGTGATTTCGCTGACCTCTACGCCTACGTAGTTCAGGGCCAGCGCAACCCTGCTTATAGCCGCCGCGCCGTTCGACACCTGCATGATGACCTCGCCTCCCGTTACGTCCACCGCGTCCAGGACATCGAGGCCGGACAACGCCTCCCTGGCCAGCTCCGCCTGACCGTCCACCCGCGCGATTATCACGTCTTTGCCAAGAGAGCGTTTCAGTTCTGAGGGCGTCCCTTCCGCCATCAGCCGGCCATTGTTGATGATGCCCACCCGGTCCGCGAGCGCGTCCGCCTCTTCCAGGTATTGCGTGGTCAGGAAGATAGTCACATTCATATCTTCGTTGATTCGGCGCACCTCGTCCCATACCCTGGAACGGCTTATCGGGTCCAGCCCGGTCGTCGGCTCGTCCAAGAACAGTATCTCCGGGTTGTGTATCAGCGACGCCGCAAGATCCAGCCGTCGCTTCATCCCGCCCGAATACGTCCCCACGAACCTGTCTATCGCGTCCCCGATGTCAATCAGGCCGGACAGTTCGTCGAAGCGCGTGTCCACGTCGCGCCTCGACAGCCCGTACAGCCGCCCCTGCAGCCTTAGTATCTCGCGCCCCGTCTGCTTCGGGTCCAGCGCGGCCTCCTGAAGAGCGGCCCCTATGCGAAGCCTCACGTCATTCGACTCGTTTACCACGTCGAATCCCGCGACGGTCGCGCCCCCTCCGCTCGGAAGCAGCAGCGTAATCAACATCCTCACCAGCGTCGTCTTGCCCGCGCCGTTCGGCCCCAGAAAACCGTATATCTCTCCCCTCGATATATTCAGGTCAATCCCGTCAACGGCCTTGACCTCGCCAAAATCTCGAGTAATGCCTTTTGTCTGTACGGCGTATTCCATTTACTGTCCTACCTTGTATATATACAGTACACTTGTTCGTTACATTTCTAATAAAAGTAACATTCCAAGAATTGCGGAGTCAACGCAAAACAAAGCGGTTTTCGTCGGAAATGGACGGATGCGGGGAAATTTCGGTTATCCCGTCCAGGGAAGAGAATGAGTAACTAACGACTAATGTCCTAACGACTAGCCTCAGTTCTCACGCCATCTCAGCTTCCACAGCCCGATACCCATGAACACCGATGCGAACATGCCCAGAACCACAACTTCCACCAGGACGTCCGGCTGCCCCGAAAGCGACTTCATCATGCCGTCCGCGGCGTACCGCAAAGGCGACACCCACCCGAACGCCTTCATCACCGTCGGCGCCTGATCCATCGAGAAATAGACCGGGCTGACCAGCGCCATCAGTATCCCCAGAAGGTTGGACATGATGCTTCCGGCCTCGGGACTTGGAGCGTAGCTCACCACGAACAGCGTAAGACCCGACATCGTGAGCAGCGTCATAGCCACTATCGGCAGAACCGCCCAGGTGAAGTGAAAGTCCACCCCCGCTATCAGCGCGGCGACTATCAGAATCCCGACAGCAGAACCCGACAGCACCCCACCGAACGCCAGCACTCCAAAGGCGTAAGCCACCCTGGAAACCGGCATCGTGATGATCAGCTTGAGCCTATGCTGGAAACGGTCGAAGAGTAAGCTCTGGCCCAGCATAGTGGTCGCGAGCATAGTCGCTCCGAACACCATGCTGCCGATCATCGCCCGCCTGATGGCCTCCGGGTTGTCCGGCGCCAGAGCGCTGGCGAAGTAGAACATCCCCATCGGGAAGACCAGCGTGCCCATCATGTACCAGTACCAGCTGCGGCGCATCAGTATGAGCCTGATCTCGAAGACGCTCGCCACGTCCCGTAAAAACTTCCGCCACCCGGTAACAAGACCCGCGCTCACTTCCAATCTATCCCGCGTCTGAATAGCCATCAGTCCCCTCGTCGCCCGCTCACGGGGCTATGAAAATGTGCAAACCAACCGCGCCAAAATTCCTTCCCCCTTGACGGGGGAAGGCTAGGATGGGGGTGACTAGTCTAAGTAATTACCCCCTTCAACCTCGTCGCCCGTAAGCGCCAGATACACGTCCTCCAGTGTAGTCCTGTTCACGCTGAACTGCCGTATCCCCATCGCCCTCACTTGCTCCACCAGCGCGTGGTCGTCCTTGCCGTATATCGTCTCCGTCGCCCCGTTTTCGCCATTGGCCGAGTACGTCACCTTGAAGTCGAACCCGTGCGCCGACTTCAGCCCCCCTACGCTGTCCAGCGACAGCAGCCGACCCTTCGAGATTATCCCCACCCTGTCGCACAGCGCCTCCGCCTCCTCCATGTAGTGCGTCGTCATCAGAATCGCCGCTCCCCGCGCCCGATGCTCACGCGCCAGGTTCCACAGGTCGCGGCGCGACTGCGGGTCCAGCCCCGTCGTCGGCTCGTCCAGAACTATCAGGCCCGGATCGGCCACCGCCGCTATTCCGATCATCACCCGGCGCTTCAGCCCGCCCGACAACTTGAAATTGATCTGCTTGGTGTGCGCCTCCAGCCTGAGTTCGGAGAGAAGTTCTTCCGCGCGTCTGCTGGCGTCCCTGCCGGACAGTCCGCGCAGCTTCCCGAAGATGCGAAACGTCTCTCGCGGAGTCAGCATATCGAATAGCTGCGCCTCCTGCGGCACTATCCCCATCAGATTCTTCACCCCGATAGGGTCCGCCACCGCGTCCACCCCGAACACACGTATCTCACCCGAAGTCGGCAGCAACTCGGTCGTAATCTGCCTTACCAGCGTCGTCTTGCCCGCTCCGTTCGGCCCCAGTATCCCCAGAACCTCCCCGGGGTACGCCTCGAAAGATATGCCCCTGTTCGCCTGGACGCCCCCCTTGTACCGCTTGTTCAGACCTTCAACCACCAGCGGCAGCTCCCCGTGAGCATCCCCACGTCCGCCACTCCGCTCACTCACCATCGTACCCGTCCGCATACTCATCTGGCTCTTTCTCCCCATCCGCCAATTCATCCTGTACATCCTGATTCAGACAGCCTCACTCAATCGTTATCGAACCGTTGGAACTCCTGAGCGTGAGCATTCCCTCCCCGTCTCCAATGACCCCCCGTAACTGGCGCTTTTTCCAGTCTCCACGAATCTCTACCTCTCTCTCGCACGTAATTGAGCCGTTGCGCGTACTGGCGTCCAACCGAAGACTCGGTTTGCCCTTCAGAGTTGCCGATATACTGCCGTTCGACGTCGCCAGCCTGCTCTCGCCCTTCGGCAGGATCTCGCCGGCAAAGCGAATGTTCCCGTTCGAGGTCTCTATGCCGAAAGCCCCCTTGCCGTCCCGCACCCTGATCCTTCCATTGGAAGATTCCAGCTCGTACTCTCCCTCTACGCGCGCCGCTTCTATTCTGCTGTTTGACGTGGTCATGCGGAACTCCCCCGTCAGGTCCTCTATTTCGATTCGGCCGTTCGAGGTTCGCAATATCCCCCTACCTTCGATTCTCCGCACGGTCGCGCGACCGTTTGAGTTATAGACTTCCACCTTGGCTTCCCGTGGAGCCGAAATTCTTATATGCGCCCCACGGTTCAGAAATCTCCAGCCCAGAAAGGAGCGTTTGCCGCCCGGAGTAGTCCGCACCGCGACCCGGTTGCCTTCTTGCATAGCTGAATAGTCCACCAGGTCCGGGTGCCTTATGATCGCTGTTACCCTGACGCTCTCGTCTTCACTGTCCCCTACAATCTCAACTCTGCCGTTGAAATTTTCCACCTCCAGCGTCGGAACATCCTCCACTCGAAAAGTGTCCTCCCTCCTCTCGCCGCTTAATTCCGCCTCCTCGTACCCGTCAGGACGCTCCAAGCTTCCTGGAATTTCCGAAACTATCGAGCGCGCCGTCTCGACCGCGCTCCTGACAGTTGTAATGACCGCCCGTTCAATCTTGTCGTCAATATTCGGGTCCTGTGAGTTCTGGCGACCAGCATTCCCACCGCTACCGTCTCGGTGATGGCTGGCATCCAGTATCTCCAGCAGCCGCTCCGCTTCTGCCGCCGAAATCTTCCCCTCGGCCAGCATATCCAAAACCCGCCTTCTATCTTCCTGCGCCATCACTCTCTCCAAGCCCAATTCTTAATTCCAAATTGAAAATTCCTAATCCCCCGAAATCTCCTCCAGCGCCTCCTCGAAAGAAATCTCTCCCCGCTCCAGCCGCGACAGCGGATCATCCCGCTGTGGCCCCCTGCCCACCTCCCCCGAATCCAGCCGCGCCGCTATCCCATCCAGCCGGTTCTTCACCGTCGGATAGCTTATCCCGAATATCCGCTCCATCTCCCTCATGTTCCCCCTGCTGCGCAGAAACGCCATCACAAACACCTGGTCATCCGCCGGCAGCCGCGCCAACGGCGGCAACTCGAAACTCCCCTCTATCGCTATCCCCGTATCCACCATCCTCACCCGCTCCACCACGAACCGAGAGTCGCTCGTCATCCGCGTCAGATCGTTCCAGTCCCCTGCCATTCACTCCCTCCAACCGCCTTATATCATATTTATTGAATTATTATCCCTATATAAATAAGAAACGTCAATATAAAAATCAATATATACAATATATGTAAGGACGCCACTCTCCCATGCGCTTCGATCATTGCCGTGAAATCGGCCCGAATCGCCTCCGCGTTCCACAGGGCTTTTCCAAAATTGAAAGACCCTCGGAAATCCGAGGGTCTTCTACTATCGGCCTCCACCGAAGCCTATGCGATTGTGGAGTCGGTGATTCGGACCGTGTAGTGGAAGACCTCATTCAGAAAGTCAATCCATTCCTCGCCATCGTGGGCCAGATCATCTAAGAGGAACACCTTTATCACACCCATGTTCTCCAGTCGGGATTCCATTTCGGAGGTTATGACGCCCGCTATCAGCATATTCACGCATCCCGGGGGAGTTTCCTCGAAACTCTTCTGCATAGCCCCAAGCCGCTCGAGCGCGCCCGCCGGGTCTTTTCCACCCTTTATCTCTATCGTCGCCACTGTCAGCGGCGCGGCGCCCGATTCCCACTGGAACAGGATGTCAGGCTCCGAGCCGTAACGCATGGAATATCCGCCGGGCAACCGGAACTCAGTTTCCTCACTGTTCTGTTCGACAATAAACTGACGACTCGCCAGCCATACCTTGATGCGGTTTCGGATTAAATCCTCCGCGTCTTGGCCGATGATGTTTCTGAAAGTCCCATCTAGGCTAATTCCCATAGTGGCGATGATATTCCGATAGCCGTTCTCGAGCGTCCAGTTAGTCGCGCCCTCGATTATGGAAGATATGACCGCGTTATAAAGACGCGCCACAACCTTGCTCCGATGTTCCGCTATGGGCGTTTTCCTTGTCCCGTCTTCCCAGGAATCCACCGAACCCGCTATGTCCGTGACACGCTTGCGCGGCAACAGCGCAAGACCGCGATAATACTGCGACACCGTAGGATGCTTCCGCAGAAGTTCGGGATGGGCGAATATCAGTTTGGGATCTATGTCGGACACTTCCACGTGTCGCCAAGCCTGCCCGCTAATCATCAGGTCGTCAAGCGGGTGGAAGGTTAGCGTTTCGCTGTACTGAGCTATCAAATCTCGAAGCGCCAGATCAGTTCGTTGCCGAATTCGTTCGGATATGAGCGCGGACCTGATCTGGGCGTCATGCAGTTTAGTCATTCAATCGCACCCACTGATACACGCACTTGCGGATTTCGCGCCGTCCGAATCGGCGCATCTGCTGGCTGGAATTTCCCTTGCCGCGCGGAAGCGTCCATATCTTCTCACACCTGAATCCTGACCACTCCGCGAAATCCGACAATATCATGTCCACGGGTATCTCCTCGCCGTGGTACTGGACGTTATCGTTCACCATGATAACCACGCCGCCCGGACGCAGAACCCGCCCCAACTCCGCTACGATAACTGCCATCTCCAGGAAATAGCCTTCTATCAGGCGTATCACGTGCCTGTTGCCCAGTTCGTCTATATGCCGCCTGAGAATGACCAGCGCCTCGTGAATCGCTTCCTGTTCGTCATACATACGAAAGGCGTCTTTCAGCAAATCGGAATCATCCCCGTATATCTCTTTTAGCCACTCCCGCTTAGACCTGTTCTCCACAGTCGCAGACAACATACTCTGTCGCAACGCAAGAAAATCGTCCTGTCCATACCCAAGCCATGCGAGTTCGAGCGCGTAGGTTCGCGTATAGTCGTAGCGGTTCGCGTATGGCGGAGAGGTAATCACCATGTCGAAGCCCACTTCGGGTAAGTCGCGGAGAAGTTCGAGACTCGATCCGGTTATCAACGTGGGATAGCCGCCGCCGTAACTCCATTTCAGCGGCTCTATGTCCTGGAGCATCTCAAACAGCCGGGCGTCTAGAGCCTGGTCGAATGGCAGGATGGGGCCTTTGTTCACCCTGCTCCTGAGAGTTCTGCCCGAGCGGTAATCCCATCGCAGGTATTGGCCGTCCTTGCGAGTATAGCTCGCGTCTTCCAGCACGGTCATACAAGCAAGGTCGAGCAGCGCTCTCATATCAGGGTCGGAAACATTGGCGACGAAATGCCGCGCCCTGGCGATTGCGTCTTCCGTTTCTTCAGGGAATGCCGCCTCAGTGATCCTTACGTGCCTGAACTCATACTCGCTCGGAGGGTTATCTTTCGACCTCACCGCGTCCAGAAGTTCCCCGCCGGACTTCTCTAAAGAGTCCCGCGATAGCCCGTTCGCCGCCCGCGCGATTCCGTTGCCCACCAATACGCCGACTGGCATAATCTCGATGCCGGTCCCGCGCAGACCTCTACCCGCGGCAATCAGAGGAGTCGTGCCAATGCCCGCGAATGGATCCAGAACCGCCGTCGGACTGAATTCTTCTAGAAATCTCTCCACCAGCGCTTGGGAGAACCCCTCCTTGTACTTCATCCACCGAAAGCCCGGAGCGTGGCGGTTCCCTTGGTAAGACACCGCCTTGCGCGTCAGGTAGGAATTGACGGCCAGCCGTCCCTCGAACCGCCTTTCGAGTTCCCGTCTTGCCCTCGCGCTGCCCCCATTCGGCGAGATTGCAGACTGCATCCGTTCCCCCTGAATCTCCATCCGGTCAGTATTGCGTATCCGAGATTATATCAGTCTTCCACACGCTACACATCCACTCCCCAACCATGCTATTATACGAACATACAAACTAAAACGGTCATTGGAAACCGATAACGACTACTTATAACTAAGAAACCATAAACTGGAGATTACTCAGTGAAAAACAAGAAGCCACGGTAAAAAGGCCCTCATAGCTAACGCAGGCAAAACGCTGGCAAACGCTGGTGACAGCGGTCGCCTGTTGCTCCCCTGTTATACCCCTGTCGCCCACCCAGCCCGAGCCCAGCGTATTTATAAACCCAACATTATGAACCCACCCCATCCGACACAATTCGGCCACCCCGAAAACTGATTACTGCACAACTCCCAAACCTCTGAGCGGCGCGCTATCCCTGTCGCATTGCATTCCCACCCTTTGCTAAAATCATTCGGTCAGTTCCCGATTGCCAACGAACAAACGACAGACCCCGGAGGAACGAAACCGTGAACCTGCGCATACCCGGTCCCATACCCGTGCCACCCGACATCCTCGAGGATATGTCCAGGCAGATGATCAACCACAGGGGTCCCGAGTACAAGGACCTCCTCCTTAGCGCCACCGACCGGCTCAGGCGCGTATTCGAGACCGAAGGCGACGTCTGGGTAATCACCGGCTCCGGCACCGCCGCCATGGAAGCCGCCGTCGTCAACACACTCTCCCCCGGCGACAAGATGGTCAATGCTACTGTCGGCGTGTTCGGAAACCGCTTCACCGACATCGCCTCCGCGTTCGGCGCCGACGTGCTGACCCTCGACTTCCCGTTCGGCGAGGCTATTGACCTCGACGTCCTCAGGAAGTGCCTGAACGACAACCCCGGCGTCAAAGCCGTAACCGTAACCCACAACGAGACCTCCACCGGCGTAACAAACGATCTCCAGGACGTCGCCGACGTCGTAAAGGGCGAGTTCGACAAGCTCATCCTCGTGGACGGCATAAGCAGCGTGGCCTCCATCCCAATGTCCGCCGACGCCTGGGGCCTCGATGTCGTAGCCACCGCCTCCCAGAAGGGCTGGATGCTCCCCCCCGGCTTCGCGTTCATGAGCTTCAACGACCGCGCCTGGGCCGCCCACGCCGAGTCCACGATGCCCAAGTTCTACCTCGACGTGGCCCAGTACAAGAAGTATTATGAAATCGGACAGCCGCCCTACACCCCGGCAGTGTCGGTCATGTTCGCGCTCGACAACGCGCTCGACCAGCTACTCGCCGAGGGCATGGGCTCCGTGTTCGAGAGACACGCCGCCGTCGGACAGTTCACCCGCAGCGGCGTAAAGTCGCTCGGCCTCGAACTGTTCCCCCGCGACGAGAGTTACGCCTCCAACACCGTAACCGCTGTAAGCATACCGGACGGCGTGGACGCCACCGCCCTCGTCGGCAAGCTCAGGACCGACCACGACGTCATCGTATCCGGCGGCCAGGCATCCCTCGCGGGCCGGATCTTCCGCATCGGACACATGGGCCGCACCACCGAGAGCGACATACAAGACACCTTGGACGCCATCGAAGACGTACTCCCCAAAGTCGGCTTCAAAGGCTAACGCCCACGCCAAGTCCCTTCCCCCTCGACGGGCTGAGAGGGGTATGCAAATCAATAAACCGTTCGTCCTGAGCTTGTCGAAGGACGAGTCCTAAAGTCCCTTCCCCCTCGACGGAGGAAGGCTAGGATGAGGGCGCCCGCCCCCACAACTGATAATTGAAAATTACTAACTGAAAATTGATAACCCATGGACATAACCCGATTCGAGACACTCGTAAGGCAGGCGATTCAGGAACTCCCACCGGCGTTCCTGGAACGAATGGACAACCTTGACATCGTCGTCGAGGACTGGGCATCCCCAACCCAACTCATCGGCTCCGGCATCGAGGAAAAAGAAGCGCTCCTCGGTCTCTACGAGGGCATTCCACTGCCTGACCGTTACGACTACAATCTGGTCCTGCCGGACAAGATAACGCTTTTCAAGAAGGCCATCGAGAGCATTTGCGACACCGACGAGGAGATAGTATCCGAGGTGCGCGCAACCGTCGTCCACGAAATCGCCCACCACTTCGGAATAGATGACCAAGCCCTTCACGAAATGGGAATCTACTGACCCATCAACCAATAGATACGCCCGTCGTCTTATCCATTCCGGCGAGCGCGCAAGACCCGCACAGGGTCGAAGACGCGCCCGCCCTTTGGCGTTTAGCGCCGCATACCCCACCGTCATTCGTATGTTGAAAATCCCTCCCCCCTTGACGGGGGAAGGATAGAGCCTGCCCCGTACCCCGATACGGGGATGGGGGTGAAACCTCAACTACAATTCAGTCATTCCCGCGAAAGCGGGAACCCACAGGCCGGAAGCGGTCTGAATATATCAAAATATGCAAGAGGTCTTGGAAGCATCACATGACAACCACTGAACACAAGACGGATATGGTTGACGCGAGCCCCGAAGACGCCGGCCTCGCTCTGGGCCTTCTCAATCCGCTGCTCCGCTCGACCGACCAGTACCGGAACCTCCTGCGCGCCCTCGAAGGCCCGAATACCCGAGTCAGGGCTCAACTGCTCTCGGAAGCCATACCCTACCTTGTGTCCACCCTCACGCAGGACCTTGACCGGCCCGTCCTGATCGTTGTTCCACGGGCGGAAGAAGCCCGCCGCCTTCACGAACGGCTCTGCGCCTGGGTGGACGAACCCCGGCGCATCCACCGCTTCCCGGAGACCGAAACCCTGCCCTTCGAGCGTCTCGTCACCGACATAGACACCATCCAGCAGCGCGTGCAAGCCCTGGACGCCCTGCTGAACCCCGGAGACAACCCGCCCCTGGTAGTCGCGTCCGCAACCTCCGTAGCCCAGCGTACCCTGAGCCGAGACAGGTTCGAGGACAGCGCCCATGAGATAGCCGTCGGCGATGTCATAGACCTCGACGACACGCTCGACCTGTGGCGTCGTATGGGATACCGGTTCGAGTCCGCCGTGTACTCCCCCGGCTTCGCCAGCAGGCGCGGCGGCATAATAGACATCTTCCCCGTAGGCGCCAAAATGCCCGTGCGCGTCGAACTCTGGGGAGACGAAGTTGACAGCATTCGCCTATTCGACCCCTCCAGCCAGCGCTCCACCAAGATCGTCAGGTCGGTCAAGATCATCCCGGCCCACGAAACCCTGCCCGCCATGACCGACCGCGAAGAACTCGATCATCGCATGGCCTACATAGACATAGCCAACTGTGCGCAGGCCCACCAGGAGCGTATCCGGGAAGAGTTCTCCCAACTCCTGGACGGCCACGAGGTTGACGACCTGAATCTCTACGCCGGGTTCTTCAACCACGGCTCGCTGCTCGACTATATGCCCGAAGACACGCTCGTAATCCGCGTCCGTCCCGACGATATGGCCGCCGCGGCCTGGGACAACGAAGAGCGCATCCACGACCTGCGCGAAACAAAGCAGGAACGCGGCGAACTCCCGATGAACTTCCCTTCCTTCCACATGTCATGGAACGAAATCGAACCTGCGCTGTCCAGTCTCGGCCCGCAGCTGGACATCATCTACTGGGGAGCGGACGACCTCATATACGGCGACATCTACGTATTGCCGTTCGGCTCGCCGCCCACCTTCCTGGGCCAGATGGACATATTCGCCGGCGAGGTGTCCGACCTCCTCCAGGCCGGACACTCAATCGTGGCGATCACCTCCCACTCCCGCAGGCTCGACGAGATTCTCACGGAAAACGGCGTGTCGGATACCCTCTCCGAAGTCCTCACATCCGCGCCCGACCCTGGCGAGTTGGCCCTGGTGCAGTCGGCCGGCCCCAACTTCGGCGACGGCTTCGTTCTGTCCGCGACGGGCCGAAACCTCGTGGTCGTCGGCGACACCGAGATCTTCGGCATCACCAAGCAGCGCAGGACCGTGCGTCGCAACAGGACCAACTGGGACGCCTTCCTGTCCGAGATAACGCCGGGCGACTACGTCGTCCACGTCGAACACGGCGTGGGCCGCTTCATGGGCGTGGGAAGACCGTCCGAGAGTTCCGACTCGACAGCCGAGTATCTCCTACTCGAGTACGCGAACCGCGACAGGTTATACGTCCCGCTGGAACACCTCGACAGAGTTACGCCATACGTCGCGCCAAGCGATGCCCCTCCTCACCTCACGCGACTGGGGACGCAGGAGTGGAGCCGCGCCAAGGCCCGCGCCGAACGCTCCACCCGCCAGATGGCGGCGGAGCTTCTCGCCCTGTACGCCGCCCGCGAAATGGTAACGGGCCACGCATTCGGCCCCGACTCCGCCTGGCAGCAGGAGTTGGAGGAGTCCTTCCCTTTCGAGGAGACTCCCGACCAGCTATCCACGCTCGCCGAGGTCAAGAGCGACATGGAAAACGAACGTCCCATGGACAGGCTGGTCTGTGGCGACGTCGGCTACGGCAAGACCGAGATAGCGCTCAGAGCCGCGTTCAAGGCGGTCATGGAGGGCAAACAGGTCGCGGTGCTCGCCCCTACTACGGTCCTCGCCCAGCAGCACTATGTCACCTTCTCTCAGAGGATGAGCGCGTATCCGGTCAACGTCGAGGTCCTGAGCAGGTTCAGGACCGGACGCGAGCAGCGCGACATCATAGAGGCGCTCGCGGACGGAAGCGTTGACATCTGCATAGGCACGCATCGCCTCATCCAGAAGGACGTCAGGTTCAAGGACGTCGGCCTTGTGATAGTTGACGAGGAGCAGCGCTTCGGAGTCGGACATAAGGAGCGCCTCAAGCAGATGCGCCAGGAGGTGGACGTTCTCACCCTGACGGCGACGCCGATACCCCGCACACTCCACATGTCCCTGGCCGGCGTCCGCGACATGAGCACGATGGAGACGCCCCCCGAAGACCGCATCGCCATCAAGACCTACGTGTCCGAGTTCAGCGACGAGCTCATCCGCGAGGCTATCCTGCGCGAGATTGACCGGCAGGGCCAGGTCTATTTCCTCCACAACCGCGTCTATAACATCGGCTACATGGCAGACTACATCCGCCGCATAGTCCCTGAGGCCGAGGTCGGCGTCGCGCACGGCCAGATGAAAGAAGGCGACCTGGAGAAGGCGATGGCGTCCTTCGCGCAGGGCGAGTTCGACGTGCTGGTCTGCACCACGATCATCGAGTCCGGCCTGGACATTCCGAACGTCAACACCCTGATAATAAACCGCGCCGACACCTTCGGACTCGCGCAGCTATACCAGCTAAGGGGTCGCGTCGGTCGCTCCAGCCGCCGCGCCTACTCATATCTGCTCATTCCCAGTACCCGCGCGCGCGCCCTGAGCGAGACCGCCGAGCGAAGACTGAAGGCCATGCTCGCCGCCACCGAACTTGGCGCCGGTTTCCGCATCGCCATGAAGGACCTGGAGATACGAGGCGCCGGAAACATACTGGGAGCGGAGCAGAGCGGCCACATCCACGCCGTCGGCTTCGAGCTATACACCAAGATGCTCTCCCAGGCCGTGGAAGACCTGTGCGCCAGGCGCGAGTCCGGCGACCTCGTCGGCATGACGCCGCAGGATGTCGCAGATATGGTGAGCGGTCAGGTTGACGACTCGATTTCCAGCAGCCTCGCTCCCGAACCCGTCGTAGCCCTGGACATCGGAATACCCGCCGGTCTGCCCTCCGACTACATCCCCGACCTGCCCGCCCGCATGGGACTCTACCAGCGTCTCATTGCTCTCAAGGACGAAGACGCGATTAGCCCTATGGAGGACGAACTCCGAGACAGGTTCGGCCCTCTGCCCTGGCAGGCGCGAGCGCTGCTCTACACGGTCAGGCTCAGGATACTGTCCGACAGGGCAGGAATAGAGTCCATAACCCGCGACGGCGAACGCATCGTCCTCAGAATGAAGCACGACGTGGGCGGCGCGCGGCGCGCCCTCAGTCGCAGGCTTCCGAGGAGCGCGGAAGTAGGCAACACCCAGATCCGCCTGGACCTGGGCAAGCTGGACTCAGCTTGGGAAGACTACCTCCTGGACATCTGCGAACGCCTCGCCGAATTCAGAACCGAAATGACCCGCCAGGTCCTGGAAGCCGCGTCCGGCTAGTACCGGAACCATATGAATATGCCATACTCCAAGTGCTAAACGTCATTCCCGCTTTCGCGGGAATCCAGGGATGAAGACAGGCTTATACATGGCAAAACTAACTGGACGCTTCAGCAGGACTGATCATAAATCAATCAGCAGCGTCGGCAACTCCATCATAGTCTCGATGCGCGGACAGCCGGTGTAGCCAACATGATTGCCGTCCCGGTCAATCAGCACCGGCCCGATGCCCGCGTTCATCGCCCCTGCAACGTCCGATGTCAACTGGTCTCCGACGTGTATAGCATCCTCCGGGGCGCTGCCCGAACGCCGCAGCGCTTCCTCGAATATCGGTCGGTGGGGCTTCTCTACGCCCACTTCGCCGGAGGTGACTGCGAAGTCCAGGTAGGGCGCTAGTCCCATGTTCTCCACTATCTCGTCGGCTGAGGTGTTCATGTTGGAGATCAGGCCCAGCGTGAACCCCTGCTGCTTTAGCAGGTCCATCGCCGGCAGAACATCGTCGTATCGCGCCATGCCGTAGGGAATACTCCGCACCGCCCGCCATATCGCCATCGCCTGCTCCACGGATACGTCGAATCCGCAGCCGCGCAGCACGCGCCTCTCGTACTCCCCGAAGAACCGGTCTCGCTCCTCGTCGTCCATCATCCGAACAGGCTTGACAGCGTTCTGCTCGGACATGAAGACATCCGCCAGCGCGTAGCCGCGCAGAACGCCCTCGTGCGTTAGCTCCATCCCGAAGCGCGAACACGCCTCGGACTGTATCTCGAACCTGTCCGGCCTGAAGCCCGCCAACGTTCCATAAACATCGAAGAAGATAGCTTGTACCATGTTTAGTTCTCTGCTACTATATATATGTTCGGATTATATGTTTTGAGATGATCCAATTATGGGAACAGGGATCCCCTGCACCGCAAGGGTGGATGTATCGGCATATTTGCTGCCATCGGTTATCTCGATACCAACCACTTTATTGTCTTTGTCGTAGTCCACGACGACGCCTGGAGAGATCTCTTCGGATTCCACACTAGCGCTCACCCGAAGGCCGATATAAAGCATATCGCTGCGCGAATCATAATGTATTTGCATATTGCGTCTCCCGTGTACCCAAGTGTATCAAACGTGTCGGTCCTGTTCCTCGCCGTACAATTAGCTAAGGCGACGCCTGCCAGGTACGTTCAGGGGTGCGCCGGGTTTGCTCAAAGTCAGTATCAGCGGGATGCTGATGAGGATGGACGCCGCCATTATCAGGAACGGCTCGCGGTAATTTCCCCGAACGTCGAACATCCAGCCGACGAATACCGGGCCTATGACTCCGAACACAGTGCTGAAGGTCATCATTATTCCCATAATCGTGCCGAAGCTCCTTCGACCGAAGTAGTCGGCGAGCATGGCGAACCGGACGGGTATCGAAGCTCCGAATCCGATGCCCCAGAACACTATGAATCCTACCAGGTGCCATGTGGAGCTCGTATAGCAGAAAATGACAGTGCCCACAAACTGGAGCGCGAAGGAGACCGCGATGAAGTGTCTCTTGTCCAGCCTATCGCCCAGCCAGCCCGCCGCGATTCGACCTGCAAGGCTCATAAGCGACACTCCGAGAATCACCATGCCGGCGACGCCGCGACTGATGCCGAAACTGGTGAGCGCGGGTATCTGGTGAACGGTAGCTGAAATAATCAACTGTCCCGCGCCCATCGCCAGAACAAGCTGCCAGAACACTCTCGTCCTCATCGCCTCCCTGGTGGTGTATGATACCTCCGGCCGGCGACCGGAGGCTCCATCGGAGTCACCGTCAGATGATGAATCGGGAAGTTCGGGAGGAATGCCGTCCGGGAGCAGGTTGTAGTCCTCTGGGCGCGAGCGCATCACCAGCGATACGGGGATGCCCATGACCCAGAATCCAATGCCCACGGCGAGCAGTCCGGTGCGCCAGTCGGTGGTGGCGATCAGCCAGACCAGCGCCGGGACGAGCAGCCCGCCAATCGCCGACCCCGCCGACATGATGGACATTGCCTTGGTGCGCTTGGACACGAACCAGTTGGCGACCGTCGTGGTTATTACCAGGAACGTCCCGAACGACAGGCCGAGAGTGATAATGGTGAATGCGAGATAGAACTGCCACAGGGAGTTGATACGGCTGAGCATAACGAAGCCCAGTCCGGTGGCTAAGATGCCCGCCAGCATCACCCTTCTAGGGCCGAACCTGTCTATGAACCACCCGACGAAGGGCGAGATCATGCCGGACTCGGTGCGCTGAAGTGAAACGGCGGCGGAAGTCGTGGCGCGCCCCCATCCGAATTGCTCCACGATGGGGTCGAAGAACGCGCCGAATCCCTGCCAGAAAGTGCCGGAAGTGTATCCCTGGCTTATAGAACCCGCAATGACGATCCACCACCCGTAGAAAACGCCCCGATTCTCCCGCTCGCGGCTGGTATCCCTGCTCTTCGCGGCTTCTTCTGACAACCTCCGCCGCCTGTGCCTACTGGAACCGCAAGTACTGGTAGGCTTCAGGCGGAAGCAGGAAGTTGGTTATCGAGGTAACTTCGTACCAGCCGGACGCGAATAACAGGCCGTCATGACGCACGACCCAAGCGTGTTTCGTTTCGCGGCGATTATCCTTGGCCGGGTTGTGGTAGAAGTAGTCCACCCACTGGCCCTCTTCTGTCGTCGCGAGCATCTTGCGACCAAAATTGTTGCCGTATATGTCCGTTCCGAGCGGACCCTTGAGGTCCTCTCCTATGTTCTCTGGTATCGTAGCGTGCGATATGACAGTATCGTTCTCATCTATGATGAACAGGTACCACTCACCATCCACACTGGACTGAGAGTTGTAGTAGTCAACCGTGGCTTCCCGGCCCTCGGTTTCGTAACGATTTATGGCCTTTTCCACGAACGCCCTGGTATATGCCCCGGGATTCAGTTTGACGGCCGATTCCTGGTCTTCGCTCCGCTCGTACCAACCCGATCCAAACAGGAGTCCGTCGTGCCTGATTACCCAGGTGTACTTCACTTCCTGCTGATTGCGCCGAGCGGGATTAAGGTAGGTGTAGTCAACCCACTTGCCCTCCTCGGTGGCGGACAGCATCTCCTCTCCGAATTGGTACCCGTTGATGTCCGTTCCAAGCACTTCGTTCAGGCTGCGTCCCAGGTTATCTTGCACGGTCGGATGAGCGACTATTCGGCCTTCTTCGTCGGCAATGAAGATATACCACTCACCATCCACGCTGTCCGGAGAGTTGTAGTAGGCAATCGTTTCCGCTCTACCATTTTCGTCGTAGCGTTTCAAAGCGGTGTCAACGAAAGCCCTGGTGTAGAACCCCGGTTCCACCTTGGAGTTGGCGCCGCTATACAGGCTGGCAGACCTCTCCCGACGGTCTAAAGGGTCTGGATCGAAAACCGCAATCGCAACTGCCGCGGCTGCTACGAGAATGGCAATTCCTATCCCAATCCAGTTTGCCATCAGTCATATTCCTCCGAGAAATCTGATCGGCGCGATCTTCATGTGAACGGGTTGGGCATCATGCCGACTGGGACTTCCAGCAGCGTGGGGGCCTCTATGGATAGGGACTCGCGCAGGGCGGACTCCAGATCGTTCGGATCGGCGTCCTCGACCCGGACGCCGCGCATCCCGTAGGCGTCGGCCAACTTCATGAAGTCAGGGTTGTGCAGTTCCGCGCCGATGGAGCGTCCGTCGAAGCGGGTCACCTGGTCTCTGAGGACATTGCCGTAGGCGCTGTCGTTGAACACGACCACGACGGCGTTGATTCCGTGCTTGACGGCGGTGGACATCTCCTGGGAGGCGAACATGAAGCCGCCGTCGCCGGAGATTGCGACAACCGCCTTGTCCGGCTGGGCGACCTTCGCTCCGAGCGCGACTGGATAGGCGTAGCCGAGATTCCCATAGTACGAACTCGTGAGATATGTTCGCGGCTCGTACACAGGGTAGTTGACGCGGCTGTAGTATCCGATCTGGGTCATGCCTGAGATTACTATGCCGTCGTCGGGGACGGCGTTCCTGATGGCGCGGGTGAGCGAATGTTGCGGTTCGAGCTTGGGGTCGGACTCTTCGCGCTCGTCTCTCGCGGCGTCCATCTCCGCGCGTCGGCTCTCGCGTGGCTGGGAGATGGCGGCCAGCGCGTCTCGCAGTTTCTCCAGCGTGAGCCTGGCGTCGCCGACAAGTCCGTAGGTATCGTCGTAGTTGCGGCCTATCTCCTCGGGATCAATGTCTATCTGTATGACCTTCTGGGAAAGGAAACCGGGATAGGCGTTCCGCGTTCCGACCAGAACGGCAATGTCGTGGTCTTTCATACGCTGCATATAGGGGTCGTTCCTGAAGTTCATTCCGCCAATCGAGAGGTAGTGGCGGTCTGAGAGCGCTCCCTTGCCCTCGGCAGTCATGAGAACAGGGGACTGGAGGAACTCGGCGAGCTCCGCCAGCGCGCCGGAGGCGTTGGAGGAAATAGCGCCGCCGCCGACGTAGAGAAGCGGGTTCTTCGCGTCCGCTATCATCCGCGCCGCTTCTTTAATGCGGTCGTCTGAGGGCGCCACGGGCGCGTACTCTTCGGGCTCGAACAGGTCAACGTCGGCCTGGTCTTCCAGGGTTTCGGGCGGAATCTCTATCTCGACGGGCCTGGGGCGTCCAGTCTTCAACTGGTGAAAAGCCTCGTGGACGGCGGCGGGAATCTCGGCGGGATCGAGTATGCGGTGCGCCCACTTGGTCACGGGCTTTATCGTGTCCAACTGGTCGTTGATCTCGTGAAGCATACCGCGGTCCGCGCCAATCAATTCACGCTGGATCTGACCGGCGACGACCAGGACTGGCGATGAGGCGGAGTATGCGGTTCCGATGGCGGCGCTCGCGTTCTGAAGCCCCGGCCCCGGCACGACCATAGCCGTGCCTATGCCGCCGGAGGCGCGAGCGTAGCCGTCAGCCATGTACGCGGTCGCCTGCTCGTGCCTGGTAGTAATGAAGCGTATTCCGGGTTCTTGCGCGAGTCCGTCGAGCGCGTGGTAGAGCTGAACGCCGGGCAGTCCGAAGATGACCCGGACTCCTTCTCTATATAGCGACCTGGCTAGCGCCTCGCCGCCTGTCATGGTTGGCATGGGTAGATCTCCAGTGGGTTAGTTTTGGGTTGTTGGTCTTTAGTATTTAGTTTCGGGTAGTGCGCTGGGCGTCGTAGTCGGAGGCCGCACGCTGCATCGCCGCTTCGCGACGGCTGGCGAGTTCGCCGCGCACGTCCTTCGCGTACTGCTGCGAGCGTTGAAGGCTCTCTATGGAACCCTGGAAGTGAGGCATCACATAACGCGACATCAACTCGTAGCTGTGAAGCACCTGCTGTCTCGTGCCGAATTCCGTCGCCTGTATCAGCAGTCCACCGAACCCGCCGCTCGATTCGTCCAGCCGGTGTATCATCTCGATCATGTCGTCCGGCGTGCCTACGCACCACGCGCCGCGCTCGACCATCAGGTCAACGATCTTGTCCTGGGGGCAGTCGGTCGCGTCGGCGCCGAGAGTCTGCTCGAAATACTCGCGCTGAAAACGGCCCGCCCCGACGCGCGCCTGCTCCAGCGCCTCCTTGCGTGTCTCCGCCAGGAAGGCGACGATGACCAGGCGCCACTCGTTGCGGTCCATCACGTTGCCGTACTCTTCCGCGGTGTCCTCCGCTATCTTCCAGAAATCCTTCATGTCTCGGGCGTAGGAGCCGCCCCGTATGACGCTGACGGACAGAACGCCGAGTCCGTACTTGCCAGCCAGCACCATGCCCGACGGCGATTGCGCCGCCGCAACCGCCATAGGGAAGTGAGGAACAGTGTAGGGTCGCAGGTGCAGCGTGGCCTCCCGCAGGGTGAACCAGGAGCTTTCGTGCGTGATCGGTTCCTTCTCTGTGAGCAGTCGCTTGATGATTCCCATGGACTCGTCCATGCGGCGACGCTGGTCCACGGGATCTATTCCGAGCATATAGGCGTCGGTGCTCAGAGCGCCGGGTCCTACGCCCAGCATAGCGCGACCGCGCGTCATGTGGTCGAGCTGCACCATGCGGTTGGCGACCATCAGCGGATGGTGATACGGCAGGCTGATGACGCCCGTGCCGAGCTTGATGTGCTTGGTGCGCTCCGCCGCCGCCGCGATGAACAGTTCCGGCGAGGCAATAGTCTCCCAGCCTGCGCTGTGATGCTCGCCTATCCACGCCTCGTCGAAGTCTAGATAATCCAGCCACTGTATAAGCTCGAAGTCCCTTTCGTACGCTTGCGTGGGGTTTTCGTTCTGCCAGTGGAAAGGCGCCATGAAGATGCCGAATTTCATTCGTTCGGGAAGGGACATGATGCAACGCTCGCTTTCATCTGTCGTAGGTATAGCAAGGCTCCGGGCCAGGCTGTCGGAGCGCTGGGGAGATTCTATCACCTACGCTGTTCGGCGGGCAAAGAGACCCATCACATCAGAGACCCGTTCGCAGCCACGTGCCGCGGAAGAAATGTACAGTGTACGCCACGGCTCTAAGGGTCATGCCTATCACTATCGCCCAGGGAACGCCGTACTCGGCCAGGCCGGTGTACTGGGACAGTATGAACGCGAGCGGCAACTCGACGAGCCACATCGTGGAAAGCATGATTACCATTGGCGCGAATGTATCGCCGGTGGTGTTGAACCCCTGCGTGTAAACCTGGACCGCGTTCATGGACAGGTACCCAACGGCGAGTATCTGGAGCCAGACAGCCGCCTGCGCCACGAATTCGGGATCGGAGTTGAAGAAGCCTGCGATTGGACCCGGAAATAACAGGAAGATCGCCGATACCACAATGCTCGCGCCTCCCGCGTAGATCAGAGCCCAGATGAGCGACTGCCTTGCCCTTTCGGTATGGCCGGCCCCCAGGTTCTGTCCCGCGAGCGCGCCGGCGGCGCGTCCCATACCCCGGCTGGCGTGGTTGACGGTATTCTCGGCCCGGCGCGACAGCGCGAAGGCGGCGAGAGCGCCGGCCCCGAACGGCGCCACCATGAAGACGACTATGAGTTGCGAAATCGCCCGCTGCGCTCCGGTAACTGACGCGGGTATCCCTATCTTCAGGATACTCCAGATCATGGGGTAGTCCACGTAGTATCCTCTAAGACTCAGCCTGAGCCTGGACGTGCCGCGAATGAGCGCGCTCATGTTCATACCCATGCCTACGGTTTGTGCAATCAGGTTCGCGGCGCCCGCGCCCGCAAGTTCCAGCGTCGGGAACCACCACCAGCCAAATATGAGAAATGGGCTGAGAACTAGGTGCAGTATCCTGGATGCCGAGGCCGCCTTGAGTGGCGTGATGCTGTCCCCGGACGCCTGAAGACCCCCGGCGGTTAGTCGCTGCAAGCCCATCATGGACATCGCGACGAACTGGAATCGCATGTATCCCGCGGCCTGTCTGACAACCTCATCGCCGATGCCAAGGAGTCGCAGGAGCGGTTCGGTCAGAATCATGCCGACGACCACCAGCACAATCGAGTACGCAAGAGACAGGGTGAGGGCCTGAAGCATGACGTGGTTGGCGCGGGAGACGCGGCGCGCTCCCACGGCGCGCGAGATCATGGAGCGCATTCCGGCGTCCAGGCCCATGCGCGCGGTCATCATCAGCATAAGATAGGTCTGGGCAATTCCAAACCCGGCGATAGCCTGAAATCCGACCCGACCCGCCCACACGAGATCGGCCAGTTGGTCAACTACGCTCAGGAAGCTCTCGGCAATCTGGGGCCAAGACAGGTACCAGAGGTTGCGAGGGATGCTGCCCTTGGTCATGTCTCTGGTTACGTGTCCCTGTCGTCGCCTTCCACCACGCGCGCGGGTTGTGGAGTCTCCAGCCGATGAGCTGCGCGAGGTTCGCGCGCTATCAGCCTGTTCTGTAGGAGGGTCTGCCATAGGATGAACGTCAGACGTCTGTCTGAATCAGGATTTGCAGGATATATGGATATACGGAATGATCGAACTGCCGAGTGGTAGCCCTCACGAGGCGCGAGCGCCCCTCGGCAGCGCTTATCGAGGCAATGGTTCAGGAGTTGGGCGCGAGAGCCTTCATTGTGCGGACGTAGGATTCGGCGTCCGGTTCGTTGAGAACCAGGCGGATCTCGTCAACTCCGGCCTCGAAGTATTTCTGCATCTGATCGCGGCACTGGTCGGGGTCGCCGATGATGGTCATTTCGTCAACCATTTCGTCGGTGACGAGACTTGCCGCCCTGTCCCTGTCTCGTGACAGGTATGCTTCTCGAATCATGTCCGACTCTTCGCCGAATCCTATGCGGTGCATGTACTGGTGATAGAAGACCCCCATTCCTCCGATATAAAAAGCGATGTGCGGGCGTTCGCGGTCGCGCGCCGCTGGGATGTCGTCGGTCACATAGACGGAAACCTGAGGCGAGATGGCGATGTCGTCCAGGGACCGGCCGGCGGACTCGGCGCCCTCCTGAATTGCGGAAAGCGACGGGCCCATACGCGAGGGAGCCAGGAAGATGGGAAGCCAGCCGTCCGCCAACTCACCGGTCATTCGCAGGCTCGGAGGACTCAGAGAGGCGATGTAGATTGGCAGGTTGTCCCTGTACGGCTTGAACCGGATTCTGAATCTCTGGGTCTGGAAGAATTCGCCGTCGTGGTCGAGACGCTCGCCGCGCATCGCCTTGCGGATAATGGCGATGTACTCTCGCATACGGGTCAGCGGCTTGCGGAACTCCTCGCCGTGAAAGTCCTCTATTACCAGCCTGCCGCTGGCTCCAAGCCCCAAGAAGAAGCGGCCCTCGGTCATGACATCCATGTTGAGCGCGGTCATCGCGAGGTTCGAGGGGGTGCGCGCGAAGATCGGGACGATGCTGGTGCCTATCCTGACGCGTGAAGTAACGGCTCCCAGTTGGGCAAGCGAGGTCAAGGCGTCTTCGGCCCACGATTCGCCCATCGTAATGCAGCTATACCCAAGCTCGTCTGCGAGCTTGGCGAGCTCCCGCGTGTACTTCCAGTCGCTGCCCGGCGGCCTCAGCCCCATTATTCCTACGTCGCCCATCTTGAGATCATCTCCTGTATTGGCTAATCAGCGCTTGACGCGTAGAGTGTACTATAATACGCGGCAGAGTAGTTTACGTGGAGGGAAGCAATGCCTCTGATAGCACCGAAAGAGATAACGTTTGATGTACATGAAGAAGATGATGGGCGTGGATATTACGCCGTCGCGCAGGGTTATGGCATATTCACGCTGGGCAATGACTGGGAAGATCTGAAAGCCATGGTACAGGACGCGGTGCTTTGTCATTTCGATGAGGGTGAGCCTGAAACCATTACGTTGCGTCTGGTCAAACAGGAAGTGATAGCCGTATGAGATTACCCCGGGATATATCGGGCGATGAGTTGGCTGACCTACTACACAGACGATACGGCTACCAATTCGTCAGACAAAATGGCAGCCACATGAGGATGACCACTACCATTCAAGGGAATGAGAATCACGTATCTATTCCACGCTATCGCCAACTAGCTCCAGGCATATTGAGATCTATTTTGAAGCATGTAGCTGACTACATGGGTTTGACCCAAGGCGAGATTCGTCGAGAATTATTCGGACGTTGAATTTCGGATGCTTACGAACTAACCAGAACTCTCTTAATCGAAATCGGAGGAACGAGACGTGACAACGGCGCAACAGACATGGATGGAAGAGACGGTTGAAGCGGCGGGAACGACGGTGCAGGTCGTCAAGGGAGGCTCTGGTCGCCCGCTGATCGCGCTGCACGACGAGATGGGACCGCCCGGCTGGATGAATTTTCACGAGTCTCTGGCTCAGGACTTCTCGATCACCGCGCCCGCTCATCCAGGGTATGGGGACACTCCCTATCTGGACTGGATCATGAATATGCGTGACATGGCCGGATGGTACTTGGAAGCGCTTGACGATATGGATTTCGACAAGCCCAACCTGGTGGGATTCGGGTTCGGCGGATGGCTGGCCGCCGAGATGGCAACCATGCACCCGGACCGCTTCAACAATCTGGTTCTGGTCAACCCGATGGGAATCAAGCCGCCCTCCGGCGAGATATTCGATATGTTCCTGGTAGTAGCCAAGGAATTCCTCACCGAGGGCTTTCTGGATCCCGAGAACACGCCTGAGTTCGAGAAGATATGTCCCGAGGAGCCGACTCCTGAGCAGGCCGAGCAGTGGGAGGTAGCGAGAGAGCAGTCCTGTCGGCTGGCATGGCGTCCATATATGTACTATCGCGCGCTGCCAAACCTGCTGAGCAGGCTGAAGAGTCTTCCGACTCAGATCATTTGGGGAAGAGAGAACGCCATCGTGCCGCTGAGCGCGAGCCAGGTGTATCACGAGTCCATTCCGGGATCGCGACTGGACATCATAGACGACTGCGGACACAGGCCGGAGATCGAGCGGCCCGATGAATTCGTGCGGCTGGTAAAAGAATTCCTGCTGGAGTAGGCGTAATTCGGTTACTACTGTGTCGGACTAAAGGCATACATCTCCGTATCTAGGGAAACAGCGCCTTCCAATGCACACTTAACGTGCCTACGGCATGTTGCGACAGCGATTAGGCGTGAAACTCAACGTGGCCAGGTCCTACAATCAACCATCTCGACATTGGCTGCCATACGATTACGGACAATCTTCGACTACTGATTAACTATTCCTGAAAACGTTGACAGCCCCAATTTATTGGCATAGTATTCCGTTATCGAGGACGCTGAAGCACATCCTAAAGTCGAGCGTAGGTCGCATATACTTGGACTGCCCTACGGCTGTCCAAGAAACAACATGGGCTGATACGCACACATCGCTAGCGTCAGAAGTAACGACTGTATGGATATGCTCTATTCTGAGACGATGGAGGGGGTCTCGTGTTTACTTCTCGCAACTGCATTTCTAAGTTTTCGCATCTGCCGAAGATTTCACTATTCATCATCGCGTTGCTCATGATTTCATTGATGTTTGGCGCGTGTACATCAGAAGAAGAACCCGCTCCATCACAGCCCGCTCCGGCCCAGCCCGCGCCTGCCGCGCCTACGGCAGCTGCGCCCGCGCCCGCGCCAACAGCGGCTCCCGCACCCGCGCAGCCGGCCCCGGAGACAATGGAAAAGAGCGACACGCTAACGGTAGTG
Organism: Dehalococcoidia bacterium; assembly: GCA_965202815.1. Taxonomy (GTDB): domain Bacteria; phylum Chloroflexota; class Dehalococcoidia; order Lucifugimonadales; family UBA1123; genus VXRN01. Next base: position 2,500,500 of record CBDBCD010000002.1, on the reverse strand, counting down.
CTGAAAGCTACGGGCGCGCCTGTGTTCAGAAACGGCAAGCTGCCGTGGCCTTCGAGCACATTCCTGTTTGGATACGGTTTCGCAGAACGGCTGGGCACCGTGGACGAGGACTACAAGCCCACTCAGCCAATGTTATCTACGGGTTGGGAGATGTCTGAAGACCAGAGCGAAGTAATCGTCAATCTGAGAGACGACGTTGAATTTCACCAGGGCTGGGGCAAAATGACCGCCGCCGACGTGGTGTATAGCTACAACGACGCCAACGTGACGACGAATCCTGAAAGCAGATGGGACGACGCCGGCGAGATCTCGGTCGTCTATAAGGACGCCGAGGTCATAGACGATCAAACCGTAAGGCTTGTGGTACAAGAATTCCAGGCCGTATGGACGGACTACATCGCCCGAAGCCCATTGGTGATCTTCAGCAAGAAGGTTTACGACGACAAGGGCCCCGACGAGGCTGCCAACACGCTGGTCGCCACCGGCCCATACGAGGTAATGGAGTGGATCGAGGGCGACAAGATTGACGCCGAAGCCGTCCAGGACCACTGGCGGGTTACTCCTTACTACTCCAAGCTCAGAGTGCTTGAGGTGCCCGAAAACGCCACCCGTGTGTCTATGATGCGTACGGGCGAAGCGGACATCGCGCAGATTCCGGTTAAGGACATCGCGGACCTCCTCGAGAACCACGGAGCTTCAACGCTGCCTCACGGCGGCTCGTTGGGACACGGAATTTGGTTCGCGGGGAACTACTACCATTCCGAATCGCCGGTGAGCGGCGACCCGGTCAGCAGGGAGGGATTCACGCCTGACGCAGACCATCCCTGGATAGGCGACCCCAGCGACCCGACAAGCCTTGAAAACGCAAAGAAATTCCGCACGGCCCTGGCCATGGCGATAGACCGTGAGGCCATCAACCAGGTGATGCTGGGCGGACTTGGCGAGCCCAATTACGCGATGTACGCTCCGCGCCCAGGCCTCGACGGTTGGAACGAGCGTTGGCGGATTGAATTCGACCCCGAACAGGCGAAAGCTATGCTGGCGGAGATCGGAGTGGAGGAAGGGTTCAGCTTCCCATTCTATATTCCTCCCGACAGCGTGGTCGTCCCGGAAATCGGCGAGGCCGTTGCGGAGATGTGGCGCAATATCGGCCTGGAACCCGAAGTATTCAACATGGCCTACACCGCCCATAGACCCCGACTGGTGGAGCGTACTCTCAACTACCCGTGGCTGTTCGTGAATCCGGGCGCCGACGACCCGATGGACCTTCCTCGCGCTCCCCTGTGGACGCAGGTCGAGTCGGGCGCGAATCCGGGTCTCGAAGACCCACAGCTATATGATCTCTACTTCAAGGCGCAGGCAACGGACGACGAAGCCGAGGTCGCCATGATCAACGAGGAGATCATAGACTACGCGCACGAGCAGATGTACCTGACAGCCATAGCGTCCGTTCCCGGCCTGTTCACGTTCAGGGCCGAGACGGTTAAGAATTGGCCTCTCGACAGGTATTCCCCGATCAACAACCTGGAATACATAACTGGCGAATAGCCCAGACTTCAGCTGAACCTTGCCCCGGCGCGCCCACAATGGTACGCCGGGGCAATTCCTTGACCAGTAACCCGGGAGCTTAATCGGAGTGCGCACGTTCCTGACCAGAAGAATCGTATTCTCCATCGTAGCTCTCATCGGGGCTACGTTCATCGTGTTCGGACTTTCCCGCGCTCTCGGAGACCCGCGATATCTATACCTGGCGCAAGGACGCTTCAGCCAGGAACAGTGGGACGCCCTCGGCGTAGAGATGCATCTGGACAAGCCACTTGCATTCCAGTACGCAATCTGGCTTGGACGTGCGCTCCAGGGAGACTGGGGCACCTCGGTCTATAACGGCAGGAAGGTCACGGAGCTAATAGGCCAGAGAATATTCAACACGCTGCAACTCGGTCTGGCGGCGTTTATATTCGCGGGTGTGTTGGGCGTTCCGCTGGGTATCCTGTCCGCCGTTAAGCGAGGCAGCGTGTGGGACCTGTTCGCCCGCGGATTCGCGCTGCTCGGTCAGGCGGCGCCTCCGTTCTGGCTGGGAATAATTCTCATCCTCATATTCGCCGCGAATCTGGAGTGGCTTCCGAGCGCGACGAAAGGCGAGGGATTCGCCATTAGGAATTTCGTGCTCCCCACCATAACTATCAGTTGGCTGTTCGTGTCAGCCAACATCAGGCTGGTGCGAACCTCTGTACTTGAAATCCTGGACTCGGAGTTCATCAAGCTGGCCCGCGCAAAGGGAGTATCACAAAGCGCCATAATCTGGAAACACGCTTTTCGAAATGCTCTTATTGCCCCTCTTACTTTCGCCGGAATAAACATCGCGGCCCTGATTACGGGATCGGTTCTGACAGAAACGGTATTCGCATGGCCAGGTTTGGGCCGTCTAGCGATCAACGCGGTCTATAACAATGATTTCCCCGTACTGACAGGCTGCGTGTTCATGTTCACATTCATTTACGTTGCCGTGAATTTCATAATTGACATTCTCTACGCCATCATTGACCCTAGGATCAGACTGTCATGACCGAAGCCGCTCTACAGCCGCGGAGACCGGTAGCCCAGTTCTTCTGGTACTTGAGACGATGGCCGATCATTCCGGTTCTGATAATCGTCATCCTGGTTGTCTGCGCGGTCTTCGCGGACGTAATAGCGCCGCACGATCCCATAGAGTCTTCATTGTGGTCGAGGAACGTGCCACCGATATGGTACGAAGAAGGTTCTTCAAAGCACATACTCGGCGCCGATAATCTCGGGCGCGATCTGCTGAGCAGAATCATCCACGGCTCGCGGATTTCGCTCATCATCGCCCTCGCCTCAGTCTCGACCGGACTGGTTATTGGGACCACGCTTGGTCTCATATCGGGTTATGTCGGCGGATTCGTGGACGAACTGATAATGCGTTTCGTGGACATATCACTGGCAATCCCGGTGATAATGATCGCTCTGATAGTGGTCGTAGTATTCGGCCAGGGGTTTGGAATAATCGTCGGTGTCCTTGTGCTGTTCACATGGTCCGGATACACGAGACAGGTCCGCGCCCAAGTCCTGACGATAAGGGAATTAGACTACGTCGCGCTGGCAAGGGTCGCGGGAGCGTCCCACTTCAGGATTATCACGCGACACATATTCCCAGGCGTCGTCCACATATTGATAGTCATCGCGTCTCTGAACGTGGGAAGCGTGATTCTCGCAGAGTCCGTGCTGAGTTTCCTGGGCGCCGGCATTCCGCCGCCCACGCCCGCATGGGGAGCGATGGTTTCGTCCGGACGGGACTTTCTGACCGACGCTTGGTGGGTGGCTTTCTTCCCCGGCCTAGCCATATTGCTGACCGTGATGGCGATGAACTTCCTGGGCGACTGGATCAGGGACAGACTCGATCCTAGACTCAGGCAAATAGACTGAGGACGCTGAAAGCCCGCCCGGCAGCTTGTCTAGCAGGGTGATTGGTAGAAGCAGGATGGATTCAGATATCGGTCCGCAACCTGCACGGCTATGTTTGCCGCGCAACTTCCCGCTCCGAGCGCGATCAGGGCAGCCCAGACCAGCGCCGTTACCCGATTCAGAGGGATTCCCGACCGAATGTTGCTGAACACCGGCGGAATTCTGATGTTGTCGAACACACCGTGCCGGGTCACCATCAGGAAGAAGAAGGCTCCGGGAATGACCGCCAGTACCCACAGCATCTGGGACTGAGAGTTCGCGTCGTCGGGGCCGGGCCACAATCGGGGATCAACCGGCAAACGGTCTGTCACACTGATATAGATGGACAAGCAGAACATCATACAGGCCAGAACGCCTGAGAACACTGTGGCATAGATTGGAGTCAGTCCCTTCACCTCTCGACCAGTCTCCTTAACCCCAAGTGCAGTTTAACAGCAATCCAAGGGGTTTGTTACTACTGGTCCAAGCCGCCTAGCGTAAACCGGGCAGCAGATGGACGGTCATGCGGGCCGAGTCGGTATCCACGTCCAGCACAACATCCCTTATTGCGGGTAGAAGCAGGTCGCGCTCGTTCGGCTTGCGGACTATGTAAACGTCGTTTCCGGGCGTTTCGATGATTTCGGCCACCTGTCCCAGGTACTCGCCTTCATCCGAGTACACGTCCATATCAACCAGTTGGAAGTGGTAGAACGTGTCTTGGGGTAGTTCCGCGAGTTCCTGTTCCGGGACGGTGATCAGCGCGCCTCTAAGGGCCTCGGCTGCGTTCCTGTCCGGCACGGAATCCAGGAGGACGATGTATCCTCCTTTGTTCGGGCGAGTCGAGGCGACTGTCGCGGCAACGCCGTCAATGTAGAGGGTGGAACCGGCGTCGAAGCGTTCGGAGAAATCGGTTTGGGGTTGCACCCTGACGTGTCCCCTGATACCCCATGCGCCCGTAATCTGCCCCACCGCCACGTGATCGGGCGGCGGCTCCGGCGCTCTGGAGGGTCTGTCGCTCTTGCGCCGGATGTTCAGACGATCTCCAGCGTCGCGTGAGCGCCCTGCTTTACGGCGGCGACTCTCAGCAGAACTCTCATGGATTGCGCCACCCGGCCCTGACGACCGATTACCTTGCCTTTGTCCTCCGGGGCGACTTCCAGCCTGAGTATGACTCGGCCATCCTCGTCTTCTTCCTCGGTGACGCGGACCTCGTCAGGCTGGGAGGTTATGGATCTGGCTATGAATTCGACGAGGTCTTTCATTCGTCTTCGGACTTCTCCATTGCGTCAAGAGTCCTGAGAAGCTGCTTTACCGAGTCCGTGGGCTGGGCGCCCTGGCGGATCCACTTCTGAGCCTTTTCCTGGTCTATGGACAGCGTGGGCGGCTCTGTTCGGGGATTATAGTGACCGAGATGGTCAACAAAGGCGCCGTCGCGGGCGGCTCTGGAATCGGCGACCACCACCCTGTAGCTCGGCTGGTTTCGCGCCCCGGTTCTTCTTAGTCGGATTTTGAGCATATAACTGACTCTCGAATTCTATTTCATGTATTTGCAAGATTTTAGATACGTAGCGCCAAGGATGTCAAAACAACTCCCTGTTTCATCGTCCGGTCCAAAATGCGGACGTCTGGCAGGAGTCAATGCCACAGGACACGCCCTTCTACCGAAAGCGCCCGGACATTGGGCCTTCCGAAATTAGGAGTTGCGAGCCCGGCTTAGCTGACTCATTATGCGAGACTTGCGTCGGGCGACGTTCTTCGGGTGCAACGCGCCCTTGGCGGCCGCCTTGTCGAGCGCGATAACCGCGTTTCGGACGGACCGCTCCGCCGCGTCCAGGTTTCCTTCTTCTATATCTCGTCGCGCCGACTTCACGAATGTTCGGGCGCGGGTCCGCAGTGGATTCTTGCGCTCGTATCGGCCCCGGGATGCTCTATCTGATTTTGGCGCTGGCAATTAGGCTACTCCATCTGAAAATTTATCTGAACAAAAGTCTATTCTAGCAGGTTTGCCGCACAATTATAAATTGCTTCGAGTAACGCTCGTAACCCCGTTGACCGACTCGAGTTTGAAGAAGAGCCTGCTGAGCTGGTCTATGCCGCTGACATGGACCGTGAGAGTAATGATCGAAACGTCATCGTACTCCTCGGACACGCACGAGGCGATATTCACGTTCTCGCCGGAGACCAGCGAAGTCACGTCCCTCAGAAGCCCCACTCGGTCCATGGACCTGACCTGAATCCTGACCGGGTACTTGACCTCGGTCTTCCCCCAGCTTACGGAGACGAGTCGCTCCGGTTCATCCTCGTTGACGATGTTGGGGCAGTTCCGCCTGTGGACCGTCACGCCCTTTATCCTGGTTATGTAGCCGATTATTTCATCCCCGCTGATGGGGTTGCAGCATCGCGCCATCGAGGTAAGCAGATCGCCCACACCCAGCACCTGGATTCCGGCGCTGGGGCTGATGGGCAGGCCAAGTTCCTGCTGATGTCGAACCTCGGCTTCGGCCTCTTCTTCGCGCGTGCTGAGCTTGTTCACGACTTGTCCGACGGATATAGACCCGTCGCCGAGAGCGGCGAGGAAACTATCCAGGCTGGCTATTCCCATAATGGCCGCTACACGGTCGTCCTGAAGGCTGGTCAGTCGCCGGATATGGCGCTGGTAGAGGTCGCGGCCCCTCTGGATGTTTACTGAGCGTTCCTGTCGCCTGAACCACTGGCGCACCTTCGCTCGCGCCGACGCGGTCTTGACATAGCCCAGGTCCTCGTTCAGCCAGTCCAGACTGGGTCCCCTGACCGTCTTGGAAGTGAGAATCTGGCAGGTGTCCCCGTTCTGCAACTGGTAGGTCAGCGGCACGAGCTTGCCGTTTACCTTGGCGCCGATACACCTGAAGATGAGGTCGGTGTGTATGGAGAATGCGAAGTCCAGAGGCGTCGAGCCCTCGGGAAGTTCCTTCAACTCCCCTATCGGCGTATAGACGAATACCTGGTTCTGGAAGATGTCGGTACGCAGAGAGCCCACGACGTCCTCCGACAGGTCCCTCTGCCATTCGACTACCTGCCTCACCCTGACCATCTTCTGCTCGAAGGACTCATCTCCCGGTTTGCCTTCCTTGTAGAGCCAGTGCGCCGCTACGCCGTACTCGGCTATGTGGTGCATTTCGTGAGTGCGCACCTGGATCTCGACAGGGTGGCCGTCTTCCGCGATTACCGTGGTGTGAATGGACTGGTACAGGTTATCCTTCGGGTTGGCTATGTAGTCGTCGAACTCGCCGGGCACCGGTCGCCACAGCGTGTGAATAGTTCCCAGCGCGGTGTAGCAGTCCTGTATGTTGTTCACGAGTACCCGCAGCGCGAACAGATCGTGAATGTCGTCCACGGTCTTGTTCTGCGATTGGTACTTGGCGATCTTGTTATAGATCGAGTAGATATGCTTGGGCCTGCCGAAGACTTCGGCGCCTATATGGGCGCTATCCAACTCCCTCTGGAGTATGTCCCTGGCGCTGTTGATGTATGCTTCGCGCACCGTGCGCTTCGAATTGAGGCGCCTTGAAATAGCCTTGTACTCCTGCGGGTTCGTCTGCTGGAACGACAGGTCTTCCAGCTGCCACTTCACCTCCCAGATACCGAGCCTGTGGGCCAGCGGCGCGTATATGTGCAGTGTTTCCTGAGCCTTCTCGATGCGCTTGGCTTTCGATAGGTACTGGATAGTCCTCATATTGTGCAGACGGTCCGCCAGCTTGATGAGGACCACTCTTATGTCGCGAGCCATCGCCATCATCATCTTGCGAATCGTCTCGGCCTGTGTATGTCCCGCCAATGCGTCCGAGTTTCTGCCGGATGCCACGAGCTCGGCTTCGGTCAGCTTGGTTACACCGTCAACTAGTCGCGCTATCTCTTCTCCGAACTGGTCCTGTATATCCTGAATGAGAATGTCGTCGCTGTCCTCTACGACGTCATGCAGCAGGGCGGCGGCCAGCGCATCAGCGTCGAGTTTGAGGTCGGCCAACATAATGGCGATCTGAAGCGGGTGCGTGATAAAAGGCTCGCCGGACTTGCGCTTCTGGCCTCTGTGCGCGTCTTCCGCGTATTCGTAAGCCCTCTCTATAACGCCGAGCCTGTCCGTCGGAGTATATTCAACGGCTTTGGACATTAGGGATTCAAGCATATTCGGCCCCTGTCGCGTAGGATAGTGTCTCGATTATAGTACACTCGTGGAAATAAGTCAGATGCGCAAGGAGTCGTATCATGCAATTCCAGACGCCGCGCGGAACAGCGGACATACTCCCCGAAGAGCAGAATTATTGGAAGTTCGTGACAGGCAAGGCGGAGGAGGTCGCGTCCAGGTTCGGCTTTCGGAGAATAGACACCCCAATGTTCGAGGACGCCCGCCTGTTCGAGCGCGGCGTCGGCTCTACGACCGACATCGTCGAGAAGGAGACATACACTTTCGACGACAGGGGCGGAGATACACTGACTCTGCGGGCCGAGGGCACCGCGCCCGTGTGCCGCGCTTATCTGCAACACGGTATGCAGAACTTGCCGCAGCCGATAAAGGTATTCTATATCTGCCCGGTCTTCAGGTACGAACGACCGCAGTCCGGGCGGTACAGGCAGCACACACAGTTCGGGATCGAGGTCATCGGCGAGTCCGACGCAAGCGTGGACTCGGAAGTGATCGAGGTCGGGTGGAGATACCTGGAGTCCGTGGGACTTTCAGACCTTTCGCTCTCCATAAACTCCATCGGCGACAAGGTGTGCAGGCCGGGCTATCTCGAAGAACTCCGTTCCTACTACGCCGCGCACAGCGAAGAGGTCTGCGAGGACTGTACCCGGCGACTGGAACGCAATCCGCTGAGACTCCTGGATTGCAAGAACCGGCAGTGCCAGCCTTTGATCGAGAACGCGCCTGTAAGTTCCGACCACCTGTGCCCGGAATGCCAGGACCACTGGGATAGTCTGAGGGCATATCTAACTGAGATTGGACTAGACTACCAGGTAGAGCGTCGCCTGGTGCGTGGACTCGACTACTACTCGCGCACCGTGTTCGAGATCGCCCCTCCCGAAGAGGGCCGGATGGTCACGATAGTGGGCGGCGGACGATACGACGGCCTGATAGAAGAACTGGGCGGTCGCCCGACTCCCGGCATCGGTTACGGCATGGGCCTGGAACGGGTCATCCAGAACATCCAGCGCCAGAATATCCCGGTCCCCGGCGAGCGTGAAGTATCGGCGCTGGTGGTGCATCTTGGCGAGGCCGCGAAGAGCGCGGGCATACGAATTGCGTCGGGGCTTCGGCGAGCAGGCATATCCGCTTCGCTCGCCCCGCCGCGCGGGATGAGATCGCAACTGCGCTACGCCTCCAACACGGGCGCGACCCACGCGATCATAATCGGTGACAACGAATTGGCGAAGGGCGTGGCGACACTGCGCGACCTGGACAACAGCAGCCAGTCCGAGGTGCCCCTGGACTCGCTGCCAGAGGCCCTGGGAGCAGACTTTCCATCTTAGCTCCGCCTACCCACGCTCACAATTCAACTGCTGACTGTTGCATCTCCGTTAGTTGCGCTATCCCACTTTCGGCAAGCGAGAGCAGTTCGTCGAGTTGGGCGCGGGAGAATGTTCCGTCCTCGGCGGTCCCCTGTACTTCTATGAACTCGCCCGAGTCGGTCATAACGATGTTGAAGTCCACTTCGGCGCGGTGGTCTTCCTCGTAGCAAAGATCGAGGACGGCGCCGCCATCCACCACCCCGACGCTGACAGCGGCCACTCCCGACCTGACTGGCAAGTCGCCGAGATTGCCGTTGTCTCTGAGCGCGTTCAGCGCGTGGCGCAGCGCGACATACGCCCCGGTAATCGCCGCTGTGCGCGTACCGCCGTCGGCCTGAAGCACATCGCAGTCAACGGTGAGAGTGCGTTCCCCCAGCCTGTGCATATCCACCGCGGCCCGAAGCGAACGTCCGATGAGACGCTGAATTTCCTGAGTGCGGCCCCTTGGTGTCGTCTCGCGCCTCGTCCGGGTATGCGTGGACCTGGGCAGCATCGCGTATTCGGCGGTTACCCAGCCTCGCCCCGACCCTCTCAGGAATCGCGGTACGCTGTCCTCGACGCTCACGGCGCAGAGAACGCGGGTGTCGCCCATAGTGATGAGCGCGGAGCCTTCCGCGTAGCTCTGGACGCCTGTTTCTATCGAGGTGGGGCGTATCTGGTCTGGACGGCGTCCGTCAATTCTGATCAAGTCTTTCTCCTCAGGTCCCGTAGTACCGGTCGCCGTAGTCGCCGAGTCCGGGGGTGATGAAATTTCGGGCGTTGAGTCCGTCGAGGTCAACGGCCAGGACGGTTATGTTCGCGCGCGGTATGACGGACGCGAGCCTGTCTATGCCCACGGGCGCGGCCAGAACGCCCGCGAAGTATATGTCTTCCGGCTTCAGGCCTTTCTCGATGAGCAGTCGCGCGACGAGACGGGATGTGCCCGCCGTGCCGAGCATAGGGTCAATTATGACTGCGCGGCGCGGAAGCCGAGAAGGGAACTTTTCATAGTAGAGCCTGGGCAACGCCGTCTCTTCATCGCGCTCCACGCCGGCTATGCCTACGGGCGCGTCCGCCAGCGCGTCGGTGAAGGCATGGAGAATGGCCATCGCCGCCCTCAGAACGGGGACGAGCATCACGTCATCCGGCAAGGTTACGCCGTCGGTCTCGCCGAGCGGCGTTTCTATACGCACACGCCTGTCCGCGAGCTTGGGGATGATTTCGGCGCAGAGAAGATACGCGAGTTTATCCGATGCGCGTCTGAACTCTGCGGTGGACGTATTCTTGTCTCGCAGTATGGTGAGCAGCGCTTCTTTCATGTGGCGGTTACAGTCCCCTTGTGTGAGTGATGGGCGGGCTCGCAATCAACCGCTGAAGGCGAGCCTGCTCATGAGTCAATCGGAACGGGAGCTAACGCTGCGGCACTTTGTATCCGCCTGTTCCGACGGCGAGGCTGTTCTCGTCCCACGGGTGGGCGAGAGCTACTTCCTCGTTGATGTCGGCTCCCCATCCGGGACCGGCGGGCACAGTCATGTAGCCATCCACTATTTCGGGAACCGCCGTCGTCAACTCGTCCTTCCAGGGAATGTCGTCTATATCAATCTCCATGATGCGGACGTTGGGCAGCGTGGCGCACAGGCTGGCGCTGACGAAGCTGGACAGGTGGCTATAGTAGTTGTGCGGCGCGACGTTGTGCTGATAGACCTCGGCCAGGTCGCCGACCTTCTTGGACTGGCTGAAGCCGTTCCAGGGCACGTCTATCATGAACATGTCAGCCGAATGGTTCTCGAAGTACGGGATGAAGTCCCGCATATAGAACAGGTTCTCGCCCGTGCATATTCGCGTGGACGTGGAGTCCTTGATCTGTCGCAGGCTCTTTGGCTCGTACATGTCAATCTCGAGCCAGAGCATGTCGAACTGTTCGAGTACCTTCGCGATACGGAGCGCGCCTTCGGTCTTGAAGTGGAAATTGAGGTCCAGGTTTATATCAATGTCGTCGCCGACGGCGTCTCGGAACGTGCCTATCAGCTTTTCTACGTGAGGCACCAGCCACTTTGGAGCGTACTGGTCGGTAGAACCCACGCCGCCGCTGAAGCCGCCGCCGAACGTGGCGTCCTCGCCGGGCATCAGGATGTTGGTCTTGAGAGCGGTGAATCCGCGCTCCTTGACCTCGTGTCCTAGGTTGGTGACGGCTTCCCATGAATCAATGGGCGGAGTCCCGAGGATATCGTGATGGCGGATGCGCGAACTGCCGCAGTGCGACCAATATACGCGCACCTTCTCGCGCGTCGGCCCGCCGAAAAGCTCGACCGCTGAAATGCCCAGCGCCTTGGCCTTTATATCAATGAAGGCGCAGTCCAGGCCCGCGATTGCCTTAGCGGCGATACCGCCCGGACTCTGGCGCGTGATGCGGTACATATCCTGGAAGCGCATCTCGAACGCCCTGGGGTCTTTGCCGATGAGCAGCGGCTTCATGTCCCGGATCGTGCCCTCGATGCCGTGCGGAGACCTGCCGTCGCTGCACTCGCCCCATCCGGTGATTCCCTCGTCGGTCTCCACCTTGACGAACATCCAGGGTCGCCAGCCCGCGTCAACGATAAATGTCTCGATGTTGGTTATCTTCATGCGTGGTTCCTCTCGTAGCTGATTTAGTTTACTTTCCGCGTCGGATGATAGCACAAACGGCATTTCATTGAAGTCGGTCTTCCTTTTGGCTTCCACCCTATACGGCTCGACATATATGTAGCCAACAGGCTACAATTAAAACATGATAAGAGTTGTCCACTACATAACTGAAGACGGGATAGACTACTTTGACAGATGGCTAAGGAGACAGAACTCACAGGTTCGCGCCCGCATCCAAACTCGGATTGACCGAATAGAGTTGGGCAACTTCGGAGACCACAGGGGAGTTGGTTCAGGAGTCTTCGAGCTGCGACTGAATTTTGGTCCAGGCTATCGGATATACTATGGGCGAGATGGGGACGAACTTGTGATTCTGCTAGGCGGTGGTTCGAAGAGACGACAGTCCAGAGACATAGAGATGGCTCAATCTCACTGGAGAGCGTACAGACGGGAGAAAAGAGATGCCAATAGCTGAACACAGGGCCAGTGACTACCTGAAGACCCCCGAGGACATCGCCGCATACCTGAACGCGGCAATCGAAGAGATGGGGGATGACCCCCGCCTGCTGATGAAAGCGTTTCGCAATGTCGCCGAAGCGCGAGGCGGAGTGTCCGAGGTCGCTCGCCAGGCAAACGTGGACAGAGTGGCACTGTCCCGCGCACTATCGGGAAAGCGAAATCCCCGACTGGACACACTGGCGAAGGTATCCGCCGCCTGTGGGGTCAAGCTGCGATTCTCCGCGGCAGTTGGCACACGTCCATGACAAACATTTCAACATTAGTTATCTTCATATGAGGAGAATCGTAATGGCCAATCCGGTTATCTATTTTGAAATCGCGGGCAGTAACGCCAACGGGCTTCAGCAGTTCTACAGCGAACTCTTCGACTGGAAAGTCGAGAAGTTCATGCCCTCAGACGAATACTGGCACGTTCAGAAAGAAGATGAAGGGATTTCGGGCGGAATAATGGAGGGTATCCAGGACATCGGAAGCAATTACGTGACCATCTACATCCAGGTGGATGACATTCAGACATACTTGGACAAAGCGGAGAGTCTGGGCGGAAGGACGCTCGTGCCACCCACCCCATTGCCGGGCGGCATGGGACAAGTCGGTATGTTCGTGGACCCGGACGGAAACACTATCGGACTACACAAATTCTAGGAGACACGCAATGCCCAACATTGACGAGAATCTCGCGTTCGCCCCAGCACATCAACTCGCTGGCCTCATAGCGGACAAGCATATTACCTCGGTCGAACTCACTGAACTGTACCTCTCCCGCATGGAGAGGCTGGACGGACAACTCAACTCCTATCTGACCCCCACGCCGGAGATCGCGCTCAAACAGGCGAAGAAAGCGGACGAAGCAACGGTGAAAGGCGAAAGCCTCGGCGCTCTGCACGGCCTGCCGATCTCGATAAAGGACCTGCAGATGACGGCGGGAGTCCGCACGACGGGCGGGTCGCTCGCCTTCAAGGACAGGGTGCCGGACGCCAACGCGACCTGCGTCCAGAAGGTACTCGACGCCGGAGCGGTCATACTGGGCAAGACGAACACCCCTGAGTTCGGGCTGCTGGGCGCGAACGAGAACCGGCTCGGCGAGCCTTGCCGCAATCCCTGGAATACGGAGCGCACGTCGGGCGGGTCGAGCGGCGGCGCGGGCGCGTCCATCGCATCAGGACTGTGCGCTCTGGGCACGGGTGGAGACGGCGGCGGCTCAATCCGCATCCCGGCCAGCTTCAACGGCATATACGGAATCAAGCCAACGCAGGGACGGGTGTCGAGCTACACCGGCGTTGACGCGCCGCCCGCGGTCAACCTGATCAGCCAACAGGGGCCAATGTCGCGCACGGTGGGCGACTCCGCGATTCTGCTCCAGGTAATGGCCGGATACGACCCGCGGGACGCCGGCTCGCTCAGGGTCCCGGTCCCCGATTTCGTCGGCGCGTTGGACAGGGGCGTCGAGGGCCTGAAGTTGGGCTGGAGCGCGGACTTCGGATACACGCCCGTTGACCGTGAAGTGGCGCAGTCCGCCGAGTCGGGCGCGAAGGCTTTCGAGGAACTGGGCTGCTCAGTGGAAGAGTCCGGGCTCGAGCTGGAGGCTCCCTTCGATACCTGGATGGTCCTGTTCGGCGGCAACGCCTACGCGGGGAACGGACACCTGCTGGACGATCCGGACGATCCACTCACCTGGTACGGACGCTGGACTATCGAGCAAGGCGCGGAGTACACGATGACCGACTACATTCGCGCGCTCGGCAAGCGAGACAGGATGATCAACCAGTTCCTGGACGAGCTGGACAAATTCGACCTGCTTCTCTCCCCCACGATGCCCGTGACCGCGTTCCCGACTGATCAATATCCGGCAGAGATAGACGGCGTGAAGGCGTATCCGACCGCCGCATGGGGCTTCGTCCCCTTCACCCACCCGATAAACACGATAGGGTTCACGGCGGCGAGCATCCCCTGTGGGTTCGACTCGGACGGTATGCCCGTGGGCCTGCACATCATAGGCAGGCCGGGCGCCGAGGAAACCGTGCTGGCCGCCTCCACCGCGTTCGAGGAAGCCCGACCTTGGGCTCAGCACAGGCCGCAGGTGTCCTAGCGCCACGAAACCGGACGGGTCCTCTGCTTTGGAAGTAGAGAGCCGTCCGGTATTTCTAATCATCCACCGGGCCATATCCTTCTCATATACCAGAAGGCTATTAGGTATGGAGAAAACATCGCGATCAGCAGCCCCCAGGCCGCTCCCTCACGCTCCTGCATCGGATCCGAAATCTCGGCAACCGGCGTGGGCATCGGGGTGGCGGTGGGGGTGGGCAGCGTCTCGCTAACCGCTCGTCCCAGTATCTCGGCATCCGCTACCAGCGCGAACACGCCGAATCGGCTGCGCGTCGCGCTCACCGATACTTCCCCTTCGGATATCGGACTCAGCGAATAGGGTATTTCGCTCCACTCTTCGCCCAGATATTCCCTGAAGACAAGGCTGCCCCCTCCCATATCGTATGCCCGCGTTAGAGTGGACAGAGTCACCGGCAGTTCGCCGCTCCCATCATCCAGGACGATATTCAGAGTGGCGGGTATCGTGAGAACCGCTTCCACTTCCGCCCTTCCAAATTCGTCAAATATGTCCACTCGGACGCAGAACAGGATAATACCCGTAGGCTCCGACCCCGAAAGACAGTATTTCTGATCGGTACTCACCCCGACCTGGAACGTGTGACGCCTGGACAATGACGGAAACAGAATGGACACGCTGCCATCGGACGAGACTATCTGACCTTCAGCATTGGGATGAATCGTTTCGACTACTTCACTTGGGGACTCTTCCAATACGACCGGGGTTACCTCCAGGATGACGAATACAGGCGTGGGTGTGACAGTCGGAGTAGCCGAGGGTGTTGGTGACATGGTTGGCGTAGCGGTCGGCGTCAGTGTTGGCGACGCGGTTAGTGTAGCGGTCGGTGTCGGCGTTGATGTATGAGTCGGCGTGGGACTCGGCGTCGGAGTATATGTCGGTTCAGGGGTAGGCGTAGCGGTCGGAGCTCCAACATAGGAGGATTCAGAACTTCGAGCTCGGCTGGACACGGAAGTCGGGGACGGCATAGGCGTATAGGTTGGCGTTGGTGTGGACGTGAAGGTGGGGATTGGCGTATAGGTCGGCGTCGGCGAGTTCGTAGGTGTCGGAGTAGCGGTGTGGGTTGGCATGGGCATAGGTGTGCGGGTCGGTGTAGGTGAGTTGGTGGGAGTGGGTGTTGCAGTAGGCGCGGGAATACGCACTACTTGGCGAGCAGGCGACATGGAGTCGAATCCAGTCTCTTCGTGAACTGCGAACACAAAATAGGTGTAAGTAGAGCCAGGCCTAACATTCCTGTCGGTGTAGGACAGCCTCGTCCCCGAATGAATTTTCATGCTTGGGTCAGTATCTCCCAAGTCGCATATACCCGTACATCGCCTGATGTCGTACTGCGTCGCTCCGACAGCCACATCCCATATCAACTCAACCCATGCGCCGTTTGAGGCAGACCTAGCCCGTAGATTGGTCACATCCGCTGGCACGACCGTTATCGAGAACGTGAGCGTGTCAAAATTCATGCTTCCGCCTGAATCCGTAGCCTTGTACATCATGTTAAACAATCCGATCTCATCTGGCATACCTGAGAGAACGCGAGTTGAGGTATTGAAAGCGAGTCCAGGCACTTCAGGCTCCAGTGAATATATGAACTCGCCGATGCCGCCCATAGCTTCGGGCAGAGTCAATGGCTCGATACTCGCTCCCAGAAAATACTCAAGGTCATCATACCGACCGCCGTAATCTTGGGAGAAATACTGAACCCCCGCAGGTGTAGGCGTGTATGTCGGCGTGGGTGTATTCGTAGGTGTTGGAGTGGGAGTATTGGTTGGTGTCGGCGTTGGGGTGATGGTAGGAGTATGAGTCACGGTTGGAGTTGGTGTCGGTGTGAAAGTTGCCGTAGGCGTTGGCGTATTGGTCGGCGTGGGTGTGACAGTAGGCGTAGGCGTGAAGGTCGCGGTTGGAGTTGGCGTCGGCGTTGGCGGCAACTCTATATACACATCCGAAGACTCTGCCACCTCTCCATGCCGCAACTCACCGGAACTCAGTTTCAGATACGCGGAAAGCTGATAGAAGTATTCGTTGCCAGCGGTTAACTCTTCATCAGTGTACTCTGTCGCGTCAGCTAAAGCCGTCTCAGTTCCGCCGTGGCCGAAATCCATGTCAGGCGTGAACGTACCGTCCATCTCGGAACGAGAGTACCGCTTGATGTCGTATCCTGAAACACCCGCAATCTGATCCCATGTCAGCTTGATTTCCGCGCCGTCCGACGAAAGCGTCGCCTGAAAGTTCGACACCGCTGAGGGCGAAACGACTATCGTGAACATCAGCGTCGTCGTTCCCATGTCCGGCGCCGAGTCTTCAGCAGTGTAGGTCATCGGATACTCGCCCACCGAGCTTGGCGTTCCCGAGAGAACGCGAGTAGTGGTGTCGAAAGACAGCCCGGGCACATCCGGCGTCAGCGAGTATGCGAAGACGCCGCTGCCGCCCACGGCTTCGGGCAGAGTCAACGGATCGGTGGAGGTCCCTACCGGATAGTCGGTATCGTACTTGCCGGGGGGAATCGCGGGAAAACTTGGCATAGGCGTGGGAGTCTGTGTAGGTGTGGCGGTCGCGGTCGGTGTATTAGTTGGTGTGGGCGTCTGCGTCGCGGTCGGGGTGGGGGTATGAGTTGGTGTTGGCGTGAAAGTCGCGGTGGGCAAAGGGGTTGGCGTCGGCGTGGGTGTAGGTGTATTGGTTGGGGTGGGCGTGGGTGTATAAGTCGGGGTTGGCGTCGGCGTAACGGTTGGGGTATGCGTCTGGGTTGGAGTAGGCGTCGAGGTGAAAGTCGGCGTTGGGCTATGGGTAGGTGTGGGTGTATGAGTAGCTGTCGGAGTTGGCGTATTTGTGGGAGTTGGGGACTGAGTCGGCGTCGGCGTGAGTGTCGCGGTTGGTGTAGCTGTGGGAGTAGGCAACGCGATGTATATGTCTGCCGACTCTTCCCAAGGACCGTGCGCGAGTTCTTGCGACGCCATCAACCTGAGATATGCCGCCATGCGATAGAAGTATTCGTTGCCGGCAGTCAGGTCATCGTCGGTATATTGGGTTTCGGACGCGCCTACACTCTCAGTTCCACCGTGTCCAAAAGATGTGTCGGGCCTGAATGTGCCATCCCGCTCGGCGCGCGCCAAGCGCTCTATATCGTATCCAGACACGCCCGCAATTGGATCCCATGTCAGCTTGACTTCCGCGCCGTCCGATGAGAGCGTCGCCTGGAAGTTAGCGACTGCCGAGGGCGAAACGACTATCGTGAACATCAGCGTGGCCGTTCCCATCCCGGGGGCCAAGTCGGTGGCCGTGTAGGTCATTGGATACTCGCCCACCGAGCTCGGCGTTCCCGAGAGGACGCGAGTAGTGGTGTCGAAAGACAGCCCGGGCACATCCGGCGTCAGCGAGTACGAGAAGACGCCGCTGCCGCCCACAGCTTCAGGCAGAGTCAATGGATCAGTAGAGGTCCCTACCGGATAGTCGGTGTCGTACTTGCCGGGAGGAATCGCGGGAAAACTTGGCATAGGCGTAGATGTGGGACTTGGTGTAGGCGTATGAGTAGCTGTGGGCGTGGGCGTTGCGGTTGGAGTAGGCGTCGGCGTAACAGTTGGGGTATGCGTGGGTGTTGGGGTCGGCGTTGGCGTGAATGTCGCGGTAGGCGTCGGCGTCGGCGTATTAGTGGGCGTTGGCGTATTAGTGGGCGTTGGCGTGAATGTCGCAGTAGGCGTCGGCGTGAAAGTTGGCGTTGGACTATGGGTCGGGGTGGGTGTGTTCGTGAGTGTTGGTGTGATGGTAGGTGTATTAGTCGGCGTAGGGGTTGGAGTCGCTGTGTATGTCGGCGACGCGGTTGGCGTTGGAGTAGGCGTCGGCGTCGGCATAGAATCGGCGACTGTTACGGTGAACACAACTCGGCTGTGGTTTGGCGAATCAAATGACCTGCCCCCGACGGACGCCGACGCCTGGAATAGGTAGGTATATGTTTGACCCAGGGTTACACTTTTGTCGGCGTAAGTGGTAGTTGTCGCGTCGACGGCGCCGAAATCATCCTCTGGCGCAAAAGTTCCTAGGGGACATGAACCGAGACAACGCTCTATGTAGTATTTGGTGGCGCCAGGAGTCGCGTCCCATGTGAGCGTGACGCTTGGTGTATTCGTATCAACGATTGCACGGATGTTCTTGACGCTCCCGGGCTTGACTACAATCGTGAATTTCAGCTCAATCTCACTGCTTGGGTCCTCAGCCCTGTAAGTCATCTTGAACTCGCCAATCTTGGAAGGCGTACCCGTCAGCGTCCGAGCGCTGGCGTCGAAACTCAGTCCAGGCACATCATAAGGAGGCGCATTCGCCTCAAGGGAATATACGTAGCTTCCGCTTCCGCCCGCGGCCTCCGGCAGTTCCAGGGTCTCGATAGCAAGACCAAACGTGTATTTGAAGGTTTTGCCTGCCACTTCATTGGACTCGAAGCCAAGGGCATTGCTTTGGGCGGTGGAAGGGTTGCGGGGAAGCGAAAGCAGGCATATCGCAACCAACGCCAATACCATAATGGCGACAAGTAGCCTGACCACTGATGCCGATGCCCTCCCTCTCGATGTTCGTGGGCGGGAGGCGCAATCAATTCTTGTATATACGTTGGCGCACCACTACGGGGACGCCAAAAACAAAGGACGCGAACCCGCCGGGCCACTAACTACCGGGCGGTAAGATGGTGGGGAAGGGGAGACTCGAACTCCCACGCCTTTCGGCACATGATCCTAAGTCATGCTCGTCTACCAATTCCGACACTCCCCCATCAACAGTGGCCACTGTACCGAGAGAAAGTAGTCTCTATCATAGCGAGATTCAAGCCGCCTAAACAAATTTGGGAGGGACGCTGCCTTCGATTCACACGGATATTCCGATTCTTCCCGCCTCTACAGGCAGGTCGAGTTCCTCTCACGGGTAGTATGAATGACGGAATCGAATCTTCTGAGTATTTCGCCAATTTTGAAATTCACTGAACACATCTATGTAAATGTCACCTCGGAGGTCGGATGGGGCCGGGCAGATCGTCCGACGGCTCGTCCGCTATCGCGCGGCGGGCATAGAGTGGCGAGAGTTGCTCGTCGCTCATGCCGAGCAACCCTCTGAAAACCGGCCCGTTGTGTTCTCCATACATTGGCGACGCCGTCCTTACCAGCCCCGGCGTCTCCGACAGCTTCCACGGCATACCCGGATACGGGAATACCCCCATTTCGGGGTGCTCTATCGGAACGTAGAACCCGCGCGCGTGGAAGTGCGGATTGCTGACCATCTCCCAGTTGGCCAGAACCGGACCGGCGGGCACTCCGGCTGCTTGTAGAATACGGGCGGCCTCGTTGTGGTCGTACTGCGACGTCCACAACGATATGGCGGCGTCCAACTCGTCGTGCCGCTTCCGACGCCCCTCGACGCTCGTCAGAGCCGGATCATCCGCAAGTTCGGGACGACCAATCGCGCGGGCAAGAGCGGCCCACTCCGATTCGCTGCGAACGCACAGCGCTATCCAAGCGTCGTCTCCAATTGAAGGATAACAGCCCTGCGGCGCGTAACGAGTGTGCCTGTTGCCCCGGCGCGGCGACAGCGTTCCGGTCATCGTATATTCGATCATCGCCTCCGGGAAGAACGTAATCCCGTTCTCGTGCAGTGACATATCCACGTACTGACCCTCCCCGGACTCTGCCCTGTGGTGAAGAGCCGCAAGCGTCGCAATCGCGGCGTGGGCGCCGGTGACCGGGTCCGCGTAGAACAGAGTGCTGCGATAGGGACGGTCGTCGTCCGCGTATCCGGTAACGGCGGCGAGCCCACACGACGCCTCCACGTTGGCGCCGTAGGCTACATAGTCGCGATCCGGGCCAGTCTGTCCAAAGCCCGATATCGAGATCATGATGATGTTCGGGTTCACTTCGCGGAGCGCTTCGTATCCGAGTCCGAAGTTTCGCATCACGCGCGGGCTGTTGTTTTCCAGCGCCACATCCGACTCCGCGACCAGACGGAGGAATATATCCCTGGCGTCGGCGTCGAACAGGTTCAGCGTAATGGCGCGCTTGTTCCGGTTCAGCTTGTTGAAGTAGGCTGCTCGGTTGTAGTGATGCCTGAACGGGTCTCCGCCCGGATAGCGTCCGCCGCGCGTCGCCGGACGGTCCGGCGCCTCTATCTTGATGACTTCCGCCCCCAGGTCGGCGAGATGCCGCGCCGCGAGGGGGCCAGCCCAGTTCGCGGTCAATTCCAGTACCCTTACACCGCTGAGAGGAAGAGCGTCGTCGCTCGTGGGACTGCCCGGCATTGGCTCCCGCTCACCCAAGTCGAATTCCCGGCTGGAGCGCGTGAAAGTGAAGTCGGCGTCCTGGTCCAGAGCGGGCGCTGGAGCGCGAACCGAAGCCGGAGTCTCCGAGAACTGGTATGGGAACCCCGGCAATTTCACTCGTCCCGCGACCGGATGCTCCGTCTCCCGGAACCAGTCTCTCACCTGAAGCTGGGACGACTGGGTAAGATCGGAGGCGTCATTCACCGGCGTAACCGCTATGCGGAGTTCCTGTCCCGCCCGAAATATCTCGTCCTTAGTGCGTTCGGCGCACCACTCGCTGAGTATTCGGATAACTTCGTCGCGGTTGTCGAACCAGGACTGGCGGTCGGCGAATCGTTCATCCTCCATCAATTCGGGACGTCCTATCAGCACGAATACCGTCGGCTCCCACCGGAACAGGAAGAACCACAACCAGCCGTCCTTGCACGGAATGCAGTCCGGCTCCGTCCGCCGCATTATGACTCCCTCGTGCGTCCATGAGGTCGAGGTCCATGCGTGCGCCGAGAGCATTGCCTCGACGGCGGAAACGTCAACCTGCTGTCCCCGCCCCGTCTTGCGCGCCCACCGCAGCGCCGCAAGCGTCCCGATGGCGGCCTGCGCCCCCGCGTTCAGCATCGGCTGGTTGTTGTTGATCATCAGCGGTTCGCGGTCCGCGTGTCCGCCGAAGTACATATATCCGCCCATCGCGTAGTCCACTATCTCGTCGGACTTCCAATGCCGGTAGGGCCCGGTCTGTCCGAAGTGGGTAATCGAGGTGAGCGCCAGCGAAGGGTTCATCGCCAAGAGGTCGTCATAACCGAGACCGATTGAGTCCAGGTAGCCCGGCTCGAATCCCTCTACGACCACATCCGCGTCGGCGGCCAGACGCCTTATGCGTTCGCGTCCATCCCTGGATTCGATGTCGCAGACGACGCTCCTCTTGTTCCCGCCGTAATACAGAAACAGGCCGCTCTTCTCGATATGCTGCGCGTCTCGGTCCCGGTATGGACCCGTATGTCTCAGCGGATGTCCCGATCCCGGCCGCTCGACAAGCAATACCTCCGCGCCAAGGTCTGCCAGCAGCTTGGTACAGTACGCGCCGCCAATAGACTCGCTCAAATCGAGAACGTTCACCCCGCTCAGGGCCATCTTATCCATCATTGTTTTTAACCGCCCGGTCAAAAGTCTGCGGACGATATTAACACGTTTCAGAATCCCGACGAGATGTTATCCGATTGACTGGCATCGGAAGCTCAGTTACAGTCTTGTCGAAAATCACACGAAGAGAGGCGCAGGAAATGACCACTATGGACGCCGAAGCGCAGCGAGTCAGGTCGTACCTGCTCGCCCAGGGAGAAAAGTACGCCTTCACGGAACTCTGGCCCCGCCTTATCGCGGCCAGGCTTGAAGTCATCGCCGCCGTCGGTGGCGTAAGCCAGGAGCAGGCCGACTTCACGTTCGACCCTGAAGAGTGGAGTATAGCCGAGGTGCTTCACCATGTCCTGACCAGCTCCGGCAGGGTCGCCTCGACAATCGAGGCCATCGCAAACGGCAACGAACCGCCCGCCCGCGCGATAGACCCGCCGCGCGAGGCCGCCACCCTGAGCATAGCGGAACTGCGCGAACGGCTCACGAAAGACGCGCTCGCATGGTGCGCTCTCACGGAGAGGCTGCCCACGTCTCCCAACCTGGACGTCACCGCGCCTCACCCGATATTCGGCCAGCTTCACGCCGGAGGACTCTACCTGTTCCAGAGAGTCCACGACCTCGATCACGTCGGACAGATATCCAAGAATAAGAACGCTCCCGGCTACCCACAGGACTGAGACATGAAAATTGCCGTAAACGTAACGACCGACTCCCACGGCGACTGGCAAAGCGCGGCCACTTTCGCGCGAGAGGCGGAGCGGCTTGGCGCAGAATCCATCTGGACCGGCGAGTCCTGGGGCTACGACGCGATTACTCCACTGGCATACCTCGCCGCCGGTACCGACAGCATCGCCCTCGGCACCGGCATAATACAACTCGGCGCCCGGTCGCCCGCGAACCTGGCAATGACCGCGATGAGTATGCAGTCTCTCTCCGGCAACCGCTTCCGGCTGGGCCTGGGTACGAGCGGCCCGCAGGTGGTCGAGGGCTGGCACGGGGTCTCGTTCTCCAGGCCGATCCAGCGGACCAGGGAGAGCATCGAGATCGTGCGCCTGGTAACGTCGGGAGGGCGGGTCAGCTACGATGGCGACATCTACCAACTTCCCTTGCCAGACGGCGAAGGCCGCGCCCTTCGGAGCAGCGCCCCGCCCGTTCACGTGCCGATATACGTCGCGGCGTTGGGACCTCGCAACCTGGAACTCACCGGAGAACTGGCCGACGGGTGGATTGGCGGATCGTTCATCCCGGAGACCGCTGAAGTGTTCCTGAAGCATATCCGCGCCGGCGCGGAAAAGGCCGGTCGGAAACTCGAAGACCTCGATTTGCAGATACCGCTGTCGGTCGAGATTACGGACGACGTTGAGGAAGCGGGCAAGCGACACGCGCGCGGCTACGGATTCACATTCGGCGCGATGGGATCGCTCCGCAACAACTTCTACAAGAACGCCTTCGCCCGGCAGGGATTCGCGGACGAGGTGAACGAGGTCCAGCGTCTCTGGATCGCGCGGGAGCGAGACAAGGCGCGCGACCGTGTGCCGGTGGAACTGGCGATGAAGGCGAACCTGATAGGTACGCCCGCGATGATCAAGGAGCGGATAGCCGTCTATCGCGACGCAGGCATAACCACGCTGCGAATCGGGATCCCGGGAGATAGCGTCTCCGAGAAGTTGGAGACACTGGCGCAGGTTATTGACCTTGTTCGGGAGACCGCGCGGGCATAGGCAGAGTCGGTTCGTTGTTGGGTTCTTCTTGCCCTTCACGTTCATCGTCGCCTTCGCCCTCGATGCGGGAGCGCGCGACAAGCAGCTCTTCCCGAAGACCGGCCAACATCCGCTCCTCTTCGTCCTCTGACAGTTCCATCTCACGCATAAGGTCGGCTGCCTCGGTCATCAACTGAGCCCGCAGCCCTGCGTAATCGTGGTCGGACAGGTTCCCCAGCGAGTTATCGAGTTCGGCGCTCGCGAGTCCGGCGACGGCGGCGTCCCAGCGCCGCATCAGGTCGGCCTGCGGCGCACCCTCGTCGTACTCGAACTCGTCCCGGCGCAGACCCAGAATGAAGGGCCAGACTATCATCAGCGCGGGCACAAGCGTGAGTATGATTGCGATTGTAACTATCATGCGAAATTCACCTGAAACGAATCGCGTCGCTTCTGAAATGCAAATCTACGTCGAAGTTCCGCAAGAACGACAGCCCAAGCAGACCACCAACTCCTATGCTCAACGGCATATCCAAGCAGGCCGCCCTTACACCAGTCGACACAGCGCCAAGCGCTTCCACTGAACTCAGCGTTATTATAGGCGCGTGAACTAAGCCCGATGGGGTAGTCAAAGGCAGCGTGTCTTCAGGCTGATATATGCTGTATCCCAAGCTATGAGTGACAGACGTAGGAATTACGACAAGCGTCGCGCCAGTGTCGAGAGCCATATCAACTTTCGACGCGCCCAAGGGACCCCTGACTTCGACCTCGAATTGAATTGACGATTCTGTGAATAGAGTCAATGGCTAAGTGTCACCCCTGTCCATTCTCAGATAGTTGGGCCATCTGTTCAGGTGTAAGCCAAGCTGAAATCGCTATCGCCATGTCTTCCGGTAAAGGCCCTGCGTAACTAACTTTTAAGTCGTAGTCCTCGCGCTTTTCCTTCAGAATTTCATGAACTTTCTGCCAGACCTCATCATGATCCTCGGAATGATAGATCAATTCCCCTTCAGTAGCTCCATAATAATCGCTGGCCGTCACATTGATAGCCAGCCATTCACCCTCATGTTCTGCCTTCAGTTGTTCGATTGCAGGCATATCGCCACCTCCACTCTCAAACTGCCTATACCTATCCATTCTACCCAATCTGGCCCTATTGGGACAGAACAACCTCATCCCCAACCGACACGCTGCCCGACGCCTCCACGATGCCATAGACTCCCAGATACGCCGCCCTCCGGCTTGGACGATAGCTCAGGATCAGGCGCAGCGTATCGAAGTCACGCTCCCCGGTCTTCGGATCAAGCGTGGTTATCGCGCAGCGCGGGTCGCGAGAGATGAGCCGGATCCGGAGCCTGTCCCCCAGAAGAAAACCCTTGCCCAGCCACGAGTCCTCCTCGTGAGGCTCGCATCCGCTGAGAAGCAGCGTCGGCCTGAATCGCTCGACTTCGAACTCCTTCTCGCCTCCCGTCATGCCGCTCAAGTAGGAAATGGTCGCTTCGGAAATCAGCGACACCGGATACTCGTCGAAAGACTCGCCCGCGTTTCTGGACTTCATCAGCGTCAGTTCGGCCCCGCAGAAATCCGACAAAGCCTTGCTCCACTCGCCTTCCACCTCCTCTCCCCTCACTACCCTGCCCCACAGCACGGTTGCGGTCTCACGTCCCGGCCCGGGCTGGCCGCTGACCGCGCTCCCGTCCGGGAAGGTCATGCACAGTCTGTCTTCCTCTTCGGAGTACTCCGCCGATACTTGAGTCAGCTTTCCCAGCTGACGCTGAGTGACGACACGGCCCTCCGAGTCCATTAGCAGGAAGCGGCGGTCACCGACGATCCCGCGATGCGTTATGGCAGCGCTATCGAGCCTGGAGAGTCCAAGGGACTTCACCGGAGTCGCGTGTATGGCTGATATTGTGGGCATGTGACCCTCCGCAACTTGAAACTTCGGATTCTGTGGCAGGACTTGTCTGGTGTGTTCTCGCAAATACTGCGTCACAGGACTTCCGCAAGCCTGTCCACCTGCTCGATAGAAGGATTGCACGGCCAGAGCAGAAATTCGTCAATGCCGACGTCTTCGTACGCCTTCAGCGTGCTTCTTACCCGTTCGGGATTCGAGGGCGCCGCGCCGGCGATTACTTCGGCGTACTCCGGCATGAACGAGTAGTAATCGCCGATGTACGCCGATATCCGGTCTTCCGCGTCGTCGCCCAGCGCGAAGTAAGCCGCGCTCACGAACCTGGGACGCCCCATCCTGCCCAACTCGTCCCACTGCTCCAGAACCGAATCGTAGGAGGCCCGCGCCGCGTCCGGTCCACCGCCGCCAGCGATGAATCCGTCTCCCCACCTAGCGACCCGCGCCAGCGCCCTGGGAGTCACCGCGCCAATCAGGAGCTCAGGTCCGCCCCGGCGACCGGGAGGCGGGCCTATTCCCCCGGCTTCGTCGCTGTACGGTTCTCCTGCCCAGATCCGCTTCATCGTCGCCAACTGCTCATCGAACCGCCTTCCCCTCGTGGTTATATCGGTCTCGCCGGCGACGAAGTCGTCGGGGCGTCCGCCGATGCCGAGTCCCAAACTGAGCCTGCCGCCCGAGATAGCGTCCACGCTGGCGGCCTGCTTCGCAAGCATAGCTCCGCTTCGCAGAGGCGCGAGCAGAATTGATGTCATGAGCCTGATTCTGCTGGTCACTGCCGCGGCCGCTCCAAGCGCCACCATCGGCTCGTAGTTCGGATACACCAGCCGGTCAAGTACGGATACCGAACTGAACTGGCCTTCATCCGCCCTCGCCGCCCATTCCACTATCACGCTGCCCTGAGCGCCCGGAATAGTCGCGGGTAGTCCTATACCTACATCCATAACGCGCCTCCCTGTCCAGCTGCACATCGTTCGAGTATTGACCGAATATAACAGAACGCGCCGACCCGGGTTGCGGATCGGCGCGTTTCATTCAATCGTATCTGTACATCCCCGCTTTCAACAGGGCAACATTATTACAGTAGTTCTTTGCCGAAGAAGAACCGCTCAATTCCCCACTTGCGACTTCCGAGAATACCGATGATCCCAGCTATCAGGAACCACAGCATTGGCACTTCGCCGCCGTGTGCCGCGAATCCGCCGTCACCAGGGAACTGATGGGGCCATAGTCCGTTGTTCGCGTGTACGCTGAAGTAGGCCACGATCATCGTAACGACAATCGCGCCGGCGCCGAGACGTGTCAGAATACCGAGTCCTATCAGGAAGGCCGAGATAACCTCTACCCAGGCGGCTATGTCCACAAACGTGCCCATTCCGTCCGGATTCGCCGCTGCGGGGAATCCCCAGAGCAGGAATGCCTTCTGGAAACCATGAAGACCAACGATAAATGCGAATCCAAGTCTGAACAGTAGATAGAATTCATCCGCAAATGGGCTGAAGATACGCCCGAAGATACTCTGTTCCTGCGTGTTGTCTCGTGTCATTGCGCAATCCTTTCACATATCCTCTATGCCATCGTAACCGAGGGGCGCGTCCTTTCGAGACGCCGATTATCAGGCGCGAATCTTGTCCTCCTTGCCTTGCGCCAACGTCTGAACGATTGAGCCAATCCTAACACAATGAGATGCGGGTTTTGGCGAAAGGATTCGGAAAGTCGCGGATTTTCCCACAGACTCCTTGGAAACACGGAACGTGGCAGTCGCTGTCCGATGTGATACATTATGCTGTGTGGCGCGGGCCCATCCCCAATCCAAACCATTCAATCGGAGGCATTGCATGACCACCCAGACCTATGAACCCAACATGGTGCTGTCCAACCAGGAGTTCGACGTCGTCGGCACGCGGCCAATTCGGCCGGACGGCCTGGACAAGGTAACAGGCAGGGCGCGATACAGCGCTGACATTCACCTCCCGGGTATGCTTCACGGAAAGTTGCTCCGCAGCCCCCACGCCCACGCGCGGATACGCTCGATTGACTGCTCGAAAGCGCTCGAACTGCCCGGCGTCAAGGCCGTGGTCACGGCAGCCGACATGCCCGAGGTATCCGCCGAATTCACCGACCAGGAAGAGGGCGCGATGGTGAACTACGGCTTCTATGGAAGGAACATCATCGCCCGCGAGAAGGCTCTCTACAAGGGCCACGTCGTAGCCGCGGTAGCCGCGACCGATCCCAGCGTCGCCGAACAGGCTCTTGACCTGATCGAGGTTGACTACGAAGTCCTCCCGCCCGTACTCAACGCCGAGGACGCGATGAAGGAAGACGCTCCTATCCTGCACGAACGCCTTCTCACGATGCACAGTCCCACATTCCGAGCGGGCGGGTGGGGCGACGCCGACCGGCAGACGAATGTCGCAAACCGGTTCGAGTTCCAGATAGGAGACGTGGAAGCCGGATTCGAGCAGGCCGACGTCATCGTCGAGCGCGAGTTTCGCACCGAGGCCGTCCACCAGGGTTACATAGAACCGCACGCCGCGACCGCCCAGTGGGACAGCGACGGCTACGTGACTATCTGGTGCAGCACTCAGGGTCACTTCGGCGTGCGCGACCACACATCCAACATTCTCGGGCTTCCCGTCTCCAGGGTGAAGATAGTCCCAATGGAAATCGGCGGCGGATTTGGAGGGAAGGGCCAGAGCGGTTTATATCTCGAACCCCTGGCCGCAAAGCTGTCCCAGAAGTCCGGTCAGCCGGTCAAGATCGTAATGAGCCGCTACGAGGTATTCGTCGGCACGGGTCCCACATCGGGGACTATTATGACAGTCAAGATGGGAGCGACGAGGGACGGACATATTACGGCGGCAGAGGCGCGCCTGATCTACGAGGCCGGCGCATTCCCCGGCTCCCCGGTTGCCTCAGGGTGCAGAACTATGTTCGCGCCCTACAACATCCCCAACGCACTGGTCGAAGGTGTTGACGTACTCGTGAACAGGCAGAAGTCGGCGGCGTATCGCGCTCCCGGTTCACCGGCGGCCGCTTTCGCGGCGGAGCAGGTCGTTGACGAACTCAGCCAGAAACTGGACATGGACACCATCGAATTTCGGCTGCTGAACACGTCCGAAGAGGGCACTCGACAGGTCGCCGGGCCGCGTTTCCTTCGCATTGGCAACAAAGAGCTGCTGGAAGCCGCGCGCGAACATCCGCATCTCCAAGCTCCCATCGAGGGCAAGCTGAGAGGACGGGGAATCGCGGCGGGCGCGTGGTTCAATGGCAGCGGTCCGGCGAGTGCGGTGGCTTCGATCAATCCCGACGGCACTGTCAGCCTCGTCGAGGGATCGCCGGACATCGGCGGCAGCCGGGCCGCAATGGCCATGCACGTCGCAGAAGTTCTCGGCATCTCCGTGACCGATGTCAGACCAGCTATCGTTGACACCGACTCGATAGGATACAGTTCCGGCGCGGGCGGCAGCGGCGTTACTTTCAAGATGGGCAGGGCGTGCTACGAGGCCGCCCAGGACGCCAAGCGTCAGCTTGTAGAGCGGGCCGCCAAGATTTGGGACGTCAGCCCGGACGACGTCGAATATGACGACGCGACATTGCGACACAGGCAGGACACCGAACTCAGCATGAGTTTCGCCGACCTCGCGCCACGCTTGAACGGCACCGGAGGCCCCATCGTCGGCAGGGCAACCGTCAATCCCGGAGGCGTAGGCAACGCGTTCGGACTCCACATCGTTGACGTTGAGGTTGACGCCGAGACTGGCAAAGTGGAGATACTCAGGTACACCGCCATTCAGGACGCGGGCAAAGCCATTCATCCCAGCTATGTCGAGGGACAGATTCAGGGCGGCGCGGTCCAGGGCATCGGCTGGGCTTTGAACGAGGAATACTACTTCAGCGACGACGGCACGATGGAAAACTCTACGTTCCTGGACTACCGTATGCCCACAAGCCTCGACCTGCCAATGATTGATACGGTCATAGTCGAGGTCGCCAATCCGGGCCACCCATACGGAGTCCGAGGCGTGGGAGAGGTCTCGATAGTGCCGCCCATGGGCGCGGTCGCCAACGCGATCTACGACGCCACCGGCGTCCGCATGACGGAACTGCCAATGTCGCCGGGCGCGGTGGTCAAAGCGCTCGAATCCGCGTCCGAATAAGCGCTCATATTTCAGGAGAAAACGCCATGCTGCCAAAGCCCGTCAAGGACGAATATCGCCGTTCAACCTCCGTATCGTCTCAGACCAATGTCGAGATTCCGATGCGCGACGGCGTGATTCTACGCGCCGACGTGTACCGCCCCGCCGACGGCGGGCGGCATCCCGTCCTCCTGCAGCGCATCCCTTACGGAAAGCACTCGCCGCGCTACCGCAGTATGTATCTCGACCCGATACGGGCGTTGGACCGCGGCTACGCAGTCATAATCCAGGACACCCGGGGCAGGCACGTCTCCGACGGCGACTGGTACCCATACGTCCACGAAGCGGAGGACGGATACGACACGATAGACTGGATCGCGGCTCAACCCTGGAGCGACGGCAGCGTTGGAATGTTCGGCATCTCCTATCACGGCGCGACCCAGTGGCTCGCGGCTACCGAAGCGCACCCCGCGCTCAAGGCGATCATTCCCGGCGTGACGTCCGACTCCTACTACGATAGCTGGACGTACCTGGGAGGCGTGTTCCAGCTATACTGGACGGTCGGATGGGCAGCCGCCTTCGCCCTGGACGACCTGGGAGGAAGAGCCGCCCGCAACAGCGACGCGATAGCCGTCCTGCGCGAGTGGCGACGGGACGCCTACGCGATGGCTTATCATCTCCCCCTTAACGATATGCCGGGTCTGAGACAGGTCGCCGGCTACTACTACGACTGGCTCGCTCACCCCACCTACGACGACTACTGGAAGGCAATCGCTCCCAGGGAGAAGTTCGACAAGATAACCGTGCCCGCTCTCAACCAGGGCGGCTGGTTCGACGGCTTCATCCGGGGCACGATTCGCTGCTACCAGGGAATGCGCGAGCGCGGCGCGACCGAACTCGCCAGAACCCAGCAGCATCTTCTCGTCGGCCCCTGGCTGCACCAGCCGCTCCCCGATCCATACGCCGGACAGGGCTACTTCGGCGGCGCGGCGTCCGGTGCGGCTATTGACTGGCACGGTATGCAACTCGCCTGGTTCGACCGCTGGCTGCGCGACGAGGATAACGGCGTGGACACCGACCCGAATACATACATCTTCATAATGGGCGCGAACGAGTGGCGAGCCGAGGAATCCTGGCCGCCGCCTGACGCCGAACCGATGACCATGTTCCTGCGGAGCGGCGGCAGCGCGAACACGCTCAATGGGGATGGCGCGCTCTCACTCGATCCTCCCGGTGAATCGGAGTCGCCGGACAGGTTCGTTTACGATCCCTCGAATCCTGCCCCGACTTACGGCGGGGCGCACCTCGGCGGAGTGCCGAGCCTGTTCGAGGTGGGAGTTCAGGACCAGCGGGCGGTCGAGGCGCGTGAGGACGTGCTGGTCTATACGTCGGACCCCATCGAACGCGACACCGAGGTCACCGGGCACGTCGAACTGGAACTCTGGGCGGTCACCAGCGCGGCGGACACCGACTGGACAGCCAAGCTGGTGGACGTTTACCCGGACGGTCAGGCGCGGAACGTGTGCGACGGAATCGTCCGCGCGAGTTACAGGGACTCGCTGGAGTCGCCCTCGCAGATTCAGCCGGGCGAAGCGTACAGGTATAGCGTGGACGTTGGCCCGACCGCCATGCTGTTCCGCAAGGGGCACAGCATCCGGCTGGAGGTGTCGTCGAGCAATTTCCCGGCCTACGCCAGGAGCGCCGGATTCCCACATCACGGGTCGTCGGACTTGACTCCGGCTACTCAAACCGTCCTGCACGACGCGAGTCATCCGTCGCGGCTGACGCTGCCCGTCGTGCGGCGGAATTAGAATGAACCGCTTTTCGTTTCGCGCTGTCATTCCAGTCTTTCCCAATCGCGTAACTTATATGTGATTGACCCATGAACGGAATAGAATATAATGTTGTCGGGAACGGCAGTGTCAGGAGGTCTGCATGAGCGTTGGAACCGGGCGCCTCCGAGACAACGAAATACACTGCGGCGACGCGCGTTCGCTGCTCAAACTCATACGCCCCGAATCGGTCGCGCTCAGTTTCTGGTCGCCTCCCTACTTCGTAGGCAAGTCCTACGAGAAAGACCTGTCCTTCGAGGACTGGCAATCTCTGTTGCGAGAAGTGATCCGCTTGCACTTTCCAATCCTGAAGCCCGGTGGATTTCTCGCCGTCAACATAGCGGACATACTCGCCTTCCCTGACCCCGATATGCCCAGGATCCAGGCCGACAACGTTTCAAACAAGCGCGTCAAGATAAGCAGAGAGCGCGTGTTGGAGGCGCAGAGAGCGCATCCCCACTTCAACAGATACCAGCTTGCCAAGCTGCTCGGATGCAGCGAGCAGACGATTGACAGGCGTCTTAACGGCAACAATGTTCGCGGCGGCAAGTATGCCGTTCAGCGCAAGGTGAAACTGGTCGGCGGTCTGGTGGAAGAGTGGGCGGACGAAGCTGGATTCTATTGGCTTGCTGGCAGGAACGCGCCTAGCAGAGGCGAGGCGTTCCGCGTCAGAATAAGCCTGCCGCGACTAAAAGACATGGCGACATGGCGCGTTCAGAATATCCAACTGCTCCCCGAAGCGGATTTTGCGTGGAGTGAGTAGAAAGTAAGACTCACTCGGCGTAGCCCGTCAACTCGACGTAGCCGCTGCCTTCCACCGGCTGCCCGTTGGATGTGCCCTCGATTTGGACCGCGCCCTCCCAGTAGCGCACAATCGTGTCGAGTTCCTGGTCGCTGACGTATGGCGTTATCTCGACATCCACACCCTCCGCCGGAATCCGAAGACGCCAGCGCGACGGATATGTACCGCCAAGTGGACTCTGCCACCGGTCGAGAACCTCTATGCTCACGTCCGCGTCTCGCAGCCGGGAGTATTCGCCGTCCGCCTCGACCAGAGTACCCAGGTCGAAGTCGGTTGACACCCCGACACGCGGGCGTAGCTGGTAGTACATTATGTCGCGTCCGTCCGACATTTGGAGCGCGAACCAGTCCCATCCGACTTGATCGTCCGATAGCTGGGCCGAACTCCACTCCCTGTCCAGCCAACTCAGTCCGCTGACGGAATATGACCGTCCGTCGAGCGTTACTACCCCTGTCGTCGGCATACGAGTCATGGAGTAGTAGTAAGACGCCTCCCCGGGCTTACTGCCCTTACGCGCGAACCCGTCTTCTCCATGCAGTACGATCTCCTTGACGCTGTTCAGCGCGAGATTGATTTCGACGCCTTCCTCGCTTGCCCTCAGGCGCGTGGGCAGCATCCCATCGGCGGACCAGTCCTCGATCCACACCCTGAACGGCGAACCAACCGCTCCGGCCAGGCCGAGAGCGTCCCTGCTGTATCGCTCGAAAGCGTAGAACTCGTCGCTCTCTACGTCCGTGAAAGCGAAGTGGGCGAAATAAATGTCCTCAGCGGCCCATTCGGAAGTTCGACCCGGTTCGGCATTCCCTATCCCCCTTCTGAAGAAGGTGAGTTCATACCCGAAGCGGCGACCTTCGGCGTCCCGCAAATTGCCCGTGTAGTACCACCATTCGAGCGCGTACTCAGGATGCGGCCCGTGGTCCTCGGGAAAGGCGAACCCGCGCGGCCCTTCGACCAACTCGAACCCCGAATCGTCCATCCTCAGCGCGTCCGAAACGGCTAGGCTGGCCCGCGTGTCCACCGCCTCGCCTGGCCGCGTAAGCGTATAGACGCCCCAGCCCAGCGCGGCTACTAAGAGCGCGAAACTAGCCGCCATCACCACAAATCGAGTCGTCATCCCACTATACAACTACTTCCTAACCATGCTACAATACGAACATATAAACTAAGCCGGCCACTGAAAACTGATAACTGACTACTTATGACTAAGAAACCATAAACAGGAGACTATACTATGAAAAACAGGACTCTCCCGGAAAAAGGCCCTCATAGCTAACGCAGGCCAAACGCAGGTAAACGCTGGTCACAGCGCAACTCTGTCGCTCCCCTGTTAC
The DNA here is from genome assembly GCA_965202815.1 of Dehalococcoidia bacterium. Lineage (GTDB taxonomy): Bacteria > Chloroflexota > Dehalococcoidia > Lucifugimonadales > UBA1123 > VXRN01. The sequence continues at coordinate 2,467,131 of CBDBCD010000002.1, read as the reverse complement.
ACCCCTGTGGCTAGCCCAGCGCAAGCCCAGTACAATTATAAATTTAACTTTATGAAATTTGGCCATTCCGCGCCATCCGCTCCGATCACTCCTCCTGCAGCGCCCTCGCGGGCGACGAGCGCGACATTCGGAACGCCGGATACAACCCCGCAAGCAGGGCCGCGACTATGGCGATGAGCGCCGCCTGAAGCAGCGCCGTCGGATAGACCTGCATCTCCATCGTCCAGCCGAACGCCTTCCGATTTATCACGAATATGAGTACAGCCGCTTCTATCAGTCCAAGCGGTATTGACATCAGCGCCGCCGCAACGCCCATCAGACTGCTCTGCGACGTGAACATAAGCCAGACCTGCCCCGGAGTGAAGCCGATTACGCGCAGCGTCCCGAATTCCACAGCGCGTTCCAACTGAATAGCCATGAGCGCCCCCAGGACTCCGACGAACGCCACCGCGACCGCCAACGCCCGCACAACTGAGGTTATCGTGAAACTCCTCTCGAACACCTCCAGCGCCGCGGCCTTCAATTCGGCGTTGGAGCGGATGATCACGCCCTGCCCGGCTCCAATCGCATCCCGGAGAGAGTCTATGAGATCGCTCACCGGCGCGCCCTCCGCCGCATCTACCGCCACGCCCGAATACCTGTCGTCGTCCCACAATCGAGTATAGACCGCGCGGCTCATCATCACCCTGCCCGTGCCCGTGCTGCCGTAGTCGTAGTAAATGCCCGCGACCCTGAAATCCCTGTCGCCCTCCGACGTGGACAGGCGCACGGTGGAGCCGACTCCCTTGCCGTTCCGGTAAGCGAACGGCTCGGACACCGCTATCGAATCCCCCGCCTGCAACTCGCGCCACACCCGCGCGGGATCGCCCTCCTTGAACGACTGCCGCTCCACGAACTCTTCTAGGTTGGCGTCCGTCGCCAGCAGACGCACTTCGCCGTTCGGAGAGTTGACCCGCGCATTTCGTACTGTCCTGACACTCCCCACCCCCTCGACGCTTCGGATGCGCTCCAGAACGCCCGGCGCCAGTTCGAACTCAGTCCGATATGAGCGTAGCGAGGCCGGCGAAATGTAAATGTCCGAGCCGAGTGAACTCTCAAGCCACTGTTCCACCGTGTCGCGGAAGCTGTGCACCATCGTATCAATGGAGATGGTGACCGAGATCGCCACTGACAGCGCGGCTATAGCGACCGCCGTCCGGCTGATAGACGCGGCGATTCCGCGGGCCGCCATCGCGCCAAGCGAGCCGAACATCCCGCCCAGCAGGGGAGCGAGCGCCCTTCCGAATAGTATGACGATTGCCGGAGTCAGAAGCGCGCCTCCGAGTATCAGCGCAGCCAGTCCGAGGAAGGGCAGGAGCAGCGTTCTGACAGGCAGGAGAACAAGCCCGATTCCAACCGCAATCACGCCAAGCCCTATGATTGACGCCAGCGGAACCGTCCCCCTGAAGCGGGTTTCCAAGTGCGACCGGGACAGCGCCTCCCTCGCGGGCACTCCCGTCGCCTCCAGCGCGGGGATGAAGGCCGCTCCCAACGTGGCGGCTATGCCAAGCAGCGCACCCTTCGCCAGAGACCATACCGGGATGGATACGTCCTGCACCGACACGACGAAGAATAGGTCGGTGATAGTCTGAGTTATCAGGTCCACCAGCCCGCGCCCAATGACTATACCCAGCAGGACGCCAATGACCGAGCTGATCAGTCCCACAATCGCCGCCTCGCCCAGAACGAGCGCGAATATCTGCTGGCGCGTCACCCCCAGCGCTCGCAGCGAGCCTATGACCGAACGCCGCTGCACCACCGAGAAGGTCATCGCGTTATAGATCAGGAACGCGCCTACGATGAGCCCAAGCAGGCTGATCATGAAGAGGTTCTGATCGAAAGACATGGTTAGCTGCTCGATGGCGTCGGAGCGCGCCGCCGGAGTCACGACAGAAGTCTCCGGCGGCAGCGCGGCGCTTATGCGCTCCAGGAGAAGCCGTCCTTCCTCGCCCGGAGGCGCGATGAGATCAATGTGGCTGAGTCGCCCTTCGAAGGCGGTCAGTTCCTGCGCGGTGGATATGTCGGTTATGAGCAGGTCTTGCAGCGTCTCCCCGCTCAGACTGTTCTGAGGAGCGATCAGTCCGGCGATTCTGACCTCTCGCTCCAGGCCGGAGACGTCGAGCGCGATAGTATCGCCCGTGCGCGCGCCAAGGGAGCCCGCGGTACCCACGGACATCAACCCCGTCGCGGGAGTGGCCAGCAGCTCGAAGGCATAGGTCATCGTCTGGTCGGGAGCGTCCCCGACCATATACGGGCGAAACTGGGAATCCGCGAACGGATCCACACCCAGGATGCGCAGGACCCTCTCGTCTTCCAGGTACGCGTAGCCCTCGACGACAGGCGCCGAGTCGCGGACGCCTAACTCCACCCTCAGCGTCATGTAGATGTCTTCCGGCAGGCCGCCGGGCCCTCCGATGATCTGGTGCGTGGCCCTGCCCGCCACCGCGTCGCTCGAGAGGCTGAAGGCGCGCTTGGCGCTCTGATTGCCAAGATCTATGGCGACGACGATAGCTACCCCCAGCGTTATCCCCAATACGGACAGCGCCATCTGCCAGGGACGCCTCAATAGATGGCGCAGTCCCGAGAGCCAGAGAAGTGTTGTCATGGCGCGCGCCGTCCGGTTATCCTGGCCGCGGACGCGGGGATGAACTCAGCCATACGGTCAACCCCGCCGCGCAAGCTGACCGTCTTCAATCGTGAGGACCCGGTCCGCCATGCCGATCACCATGTCGCTGTGCGACACCGCGATCATCGTCTTGCCGCTGGACCGGACCAGGCTTTCAAGCAGCGACATGACTGCCATGCCGGTGTCGGCGTCCAGGTTGCCGGTCGGTTCGTCGGCGAGAACCAGCTTGGGGTCGTGAACAAGCGCGCGGGCGATGGCGACTCGCTGCTTCTCACCGCCCGATAGCCTGTCCGGAAAGCTGTCCAGCCGGTCTTTCAGTCCGACCCGCTCCAGCAATTCGGCAACCCGTCCGCGCGACCACTCCTTATCGCTGCGGTTGAGTTGCAGCGGCAGAAGCAGATTCTCGCTTATGTTGAGGGTCGGAATCAGGTTGAAGAACTGAAAGACGAAGCCAATGTTCCTGCGCCGGAACAGCGTGCGATCCTTCTCTGACAGCTTGGTGACCGGAACCGAGTCAATGAACACATCTCCGCAGGTAGGAGTGTCAATGCCGCTGATGAGATTGAGCAGGGTGGTCTTGCCCGACCCGCTGGGACCGGCGAGCGCGACGAATTCCCCCTCCGCGACGCTGGCGTTCACCTGCCTCAGCACCGAGCGCGTCTCATCGCCTTCCGCGTAAGTCTTCGTAAGGTCGCGCATCTCAACCATGATCTTGCCGGTGTCGAGCGAAGACAAGGGGGTTCCGCTACTCGTCGCCCGTGTAGTCGGCGACGCGGATTGGAATCAGCCGGAATATCACGGTGTCTTCAGACTGCTCTCGGTAGCCTTCCGCGAACTCTCTCCCCTCTTCATCGCCGTAGTACCTGACGGCCATAGAGAGAACCAGATCGTAGAGCGGCCGCCGGACTTCCTCCACGGACCCGTCCAGGATGACCGATCTGTATGGAGGCTCCCGCCAGTCGACGCACAGCGACGCCACCGGGTTTCGGACGATGTTGCGCCACTTCAGAGTGCGGCGTCCGGTGAAGAAATAGGCGGCGCCTTCCTCCCAGTGGTACCAGATAGGAGCGGAGCGCGGACTTCCGTCGGCGTCAACCGTACTTATGACCCCGACCAAGGTCTGGCCGAGAAACTCGTCAATGTGATTGGGAATAGTCGGCATTGTATTGGCAGCCTCTCAATTTGCGATTAAGTTCATTCTGGTTTGATGTTGCAGAAGACGTTCATTAGACTACAGGGGCAGATAACTTTCGCAGGTCAGAGTGATACGAAACTATCCGCGCATTCTATTCCCAATCCATCTGGTAAGCGCGCCGCGACTCAGACCGAGGCAGTCCGCGCGGCCAAGGATCTAGCCAGCCTGAATTCGAGATCGAGGCCACGCGAAAGGCTCATGTCAAGACCGTCGGCAACCGCTCTCTTGATGCCCGAGGACAACGCGGGAGGAATATTCGACAGTCTCTCGGCGAGCTCGAAGCACATCTCTTCGAGGTCGTCCCGCTTGACGACTCTGTGTACAAGACCCAGTTTCAGAGCGTTCTCAGCATCCAGAACGTCGTTTGCCAGGAGCGTCTTCATCGCGTGTCCCTGCCCGATGGTTCGCGGAAGCGTCTGGCTGCCGCCTGCCGCAGGGACCATTCCCAGCGCGGTCTCCGGCATCCTGAAAACCGCGTCCTCGGCGGCGACGCGCAGGTCGCAGAGGCACGCTATCTCCACGCCGGACCCGATCACGTATCCATGCAGCGCGGCCACCAGCGGCTTCCGAATCGAGCCGAACAGTCCCCACAGGTCGCGCTCCCAGCGCACCTGTCGCGCGATCACCTGGGACGGGGCCGTGCCGAACTCGGTCAGGTCCGCTCCCGCGCAGAAGCCCCGTTCGCCCGCGCCGGCAATTAGGGCTGCGCGGATATCCGGGTCGTCGCGCACTGCCTCTAGCGCTGAGTAGAGGTCGTCGCGCATCCGCACATTGAATGCGTTGATAACATCCGGCCTGTTGAGTACAAGCCTACCTACCGCGCCCTCTTTCTGAAACAGTACAGCGGGTTCGTCCGACATCATCGCCCCTGGTACGTAGGTCGGCGTCTTTCCAAGAATGACGAAATCCCCTCGCTCCTGTCCTGGGTTGACTGGAGCAGGAAACTGAGATCCGCCTCAAGGCGAAGACCGTGTTCCAACGTTCCGTCCATACCGTTCAACACCGCTTCCTTGAGAAATCGCAGCGCGATAGGCCCATGTTCGGAAATGACTGAAGCCAGTTCCATAACGCGCTCGGCGGCCCTGCCCGGCTCTACGACTTCGTTTACCAGCCCGATATCCAGCGCCTCTTCTGCGCCGACGCGCCTGCCCGTAAGAAGCATATCCATCGCTCGCGAACGACCTATCAGCCTGGGCAGGCGCTGGGTACCGCCATCCCACGGCATCGCGCCGTTCAGAACCTGGGTCATTGCGAAGGTGGCGCCGCTGTCCGCGATTCGCGCGTCGCAGGCGAGCGCGATTTCGAGTCCCTGATCCAGGACTCCGCCCTGCACTGCGCAGAGTACCGGCTTTTCTATATCCGCAAGTGTCTGGCCCACCCTTAGCGACGTCTGCATAGGTCCGGCGCCTAACGCAGCCTCGATGACTTCAGGCGACGTACCGAGACAAAAATCATCGCAATCCGCCTCGAGGACCGCTACCCAGACATCGTCGCGCTGGCGGATTTCGCTCGCCGCGTCGCTCAACGAGTACGCCGTCTCGAAATCTATCGCGTTGCCCCGCTCCGAGGACTCGATAGTCATCGTCGCGACATGCTGGGATATTTTCAGTTGGACGCCCATTTCGCGCTGTCCGCCGTCCTGAGGAGATGCAATGGCATCTGCGCTACTTGAGTTGTATGACTACCTGCCGGGAGTCGCCTACCCCGGCGCTCTCAGTGGTTACTGAAGGATGGTCGGACAGCGCAAGATGCACGATCCTGCGTTCGTTGGGAGGCATTGGCTCCAGCGCGATTGACCGTCCCGTGTCGGCAACCCGGCCGGCCACGCGGTGCGCCATGTTCGCAAGAGACTGGTGACGCCGCTCCTGGTAGCCCTCCACATCTATCATCACATTGACCCGTTCGCCGATCTTGTGGCTCACGATGTACTTGACCATAAACTGAATCGTGTTGAGAGTCTCGCCCTTACGGCCTATCAGGAGACCGGCGTCGTCTCCTTCTATCTCGAAGACAGGGCCGTCAAGCGACTCATCGTACATCCGCTTGAGCGTGAGGGTCGCGTCCACGCCCATCATTGACATCAGGGTTTCGAGAACCTCGGAAGTGAGAGTTACGCTGTCGGGAGGGGTGTCTTCGAGCAGTGTAACGCGGACAGTCGCGGGCTCGGCCCCGATGCCGAGAATGCCCGACTTCCCCCTGCTAACGACGGCGATTTCTACGTCGCTGCGTTCGGCGTCTAGCTCCTTTAGAGCGATTTCTATTGCTTCTTCGACCGTTTTGGCCGACATCTCTATCTCTTGCATCGTTCGACTCCTCGACGGAAGGAACAGGCGCAGGGACGAGAGAAGCCGCCGGAGCGGCCTCCGCGGCGGCGTCCTCGCCACGCCTGAACTTGAAAAGATTCAATAGGGGTTCCCAACCGGTAACAAATCCCTGTATCACCACCCCAACCACGTTGGACACAACCCAGTAAACGGCCAGCCCGCTCGGGAAATTCAGCGTGAAGAACCCGAACATAACCGGCATCATCCACAGCATCATCCTGTTAGTGGAGGCCTGACGCTCATCAGCGGTGGGCATGGTGGTCATCTTCTGCATGACCCACATGGATACGCCGACCAGGACCGGCATTACAAACGGAGTGGGGTCCGGCAGCGCAAGGTCCATCCAGAGAAAATTACTGTTGATGGGGATTACGCTGTGAACGCTGGGCAGCCACACGTAGAGGTGCCTCGACAGCCCCACAAGGCTTTCAGGATTGGATGGGACAGTCTGGATGATAGCCTGGTAAAGCCCGATCCAGATTGGGAACTGAATGAACATCGGCCCAAGACAGCCCAAGGGGTTGACGCCGTGCTCCTTGTAGAGCCGCATCGTTTCCTGCGACGCCTTTTGCCTGTCGTTCTTGTTGCGCTCCTGGATGTCTTTCATCAGGGGTTGCAACTGGGTCATCGCCTTGATCTGCCTGCTCTGCTTTACCGTCAGCGGCACGAGCGCGAGACGAACCAGCAATGTAAACGCGATTATGGCTATTCCGAAATTCAGGAAAGACCATGAGTACAGCAGCACCAGTCCATTGATCATGGGCTGGATGATGATTAGATTCCAAGTATCTATTATAACGTTTAGAAATTCCAAGCCGCGCCTCTACCTCAACATGCCTTAGCCCTGTCTCGAGGATGGGGATCATCCTCATCGGTCTTGACTATCCATTCCTCGTCCGGGTTTCCATTGGGCTTTATTCTCAGGGCCATTATAGTGTGGTCGGTTGCGGCGAAGTATATCAGGTCGCCCGACACCTCGAGCGAGGTCCGGATATCCGCGCCTATTCTGCAAGCCGCCTGTTCAGTGCCGTTCTTTTCCAAGAGGGCGATCTTCGAGTTGCCGCCGTCAGCGACCGGAACAGCTATCAAGTCGTTTATGATCGCAGGCGTGCCGATAAGCTGACCTTCGCTGACATACCGCCAAATCAGGTCTCCCGTGTCCGCTTCCAGCGCGTAGAGGATACCGTCCAGGGACGGCGCGTAAACGACGCCGTCTTGCACCAGGGGCGCCGCCCAATACCACCGGGTCGCGTCCGGGAACTTCCACTTCAGGCTCCCCGTATCGGCATCCAAAGCGTAGAGGTTGCTGTCGAACCCGCCGAATATCACGAGGTCGTCATACACGACGACTCCTGAAGCGACAGCGCCGCCGGACCGGTACTTCCATCTTTCGCTGCCGTCGTCCACATTTACGGCATAGACATAGTGGTCCAGAGAACCGAAATACACCACGCCGTCCGCCACTGTTGGCGAAGACCAGATAGGGCCTGAACGGTTGTATTCCCAAACCGGATCTCCTTCTATGATATCCACGGCATACAGGACATTTTCCGACCTGTCCGAAGACCCCGCCGCGCCCGTTCCCACGAGAGCCAGATTGCCCGCTACCATCGGCCCGCCTACTATTCGACCGGCCAGGCGTTCCTGCCATTTCACTCCGCCACCCTGCAGGCTATAGGCATAGAGGACTCCGTCATAGCCGCCGACGAGAACGGTGGCGTCGGCGCCGGGAGAAGCAATATCGCCATAGACGGCGGGAGAACCGTAGATTCCCTTATCGGCGTCTTCCGGCGTGGGCAATTCAAACCGCCAGAAGACGGAGCCGTCATCCTTGCCTAGGGCCATGATTTCGCCCTGCATGGTTCCGATAAACAGTGTGTCGTCGCTCACGGCGCCAGCCGACCACCCCTGGGGCCGCCTCACGGCGTTGCACCCAACCAGGACCAGCACGGCGGCCAGAACCAGGACAAACAAGGCCAATCTGGAGCCTCGTCGGATAATTGCATTTGTCATTCAGAGAATTTCCGTAATTGGGCAGCCCCGTTTCGAGGACTGCCACGCTAATTCTTATATCTTGTATATAGAGTATGAACTATGGAACGGGGTCATATCCACTGCTTCCGAGCGGATTGCAGCGTCCGAGTCTCTTCAGGGTTAGCCATATCCCACGCGCAAAGCCGTATTTCGATATAGCCTCATACGAATAGTTGGAACAACTGGGAGTATGTCTGCACAGTCCGGGCAGGTATGGAGAAATAGCCAATTGGTAAAATTTGATAGCCGCCAGGGCAGGATTCCGCATTGGCGAATCTCTCCGCGCCGCATTAGCCGACATTCGTTTCCAGCGCCCCTGAGCGCGCCAGCAGCTTGTCCAGCGAGCGTTTCAGCGCCCAGTAGTCCGCGGTGCGGGCACCTTGGCGAGCTATGACCACCAGGTCCCAGCCCTCTCGCACTAACGCCTCTTTCGCCGCCGATTTCAGTCTTCTCTTTATTCTGTTACGAACGACGGCGTTTCCCAGACGCTTGCTCACCGAGAATCCGAACCGGGTCGTGTCGGATCCGTTGGCGCGGAAGAGCAGCACAAGCCTTCTGTCCACGCGGCTTTTACCGAGACGCCTGGTCAGCGCGAAGTCATCCGACTTTCTTAAACGGCGCGCCCTCTGCATAAATCTCGAAGCCGGTCACTGGAAAGAGCGAATCGCCCCTGTTGACAGGAAATAACGTGGAATTGGTTGGAAATCAAACGGTTAGCCTATGCCGACCCTTGAACATCCTCCTCTTGAGGACGTTCCGGCCCGCCTTGGTGCGCATCCGTGTTCTGAAACCGTGCACCCTGGCACGGCGCCTCTTCTTTGGCTGATAAGTTCTCTTTGGCATCTGGTCACAACCTCTCAAGCGCTGAAATTATAGTAACTGAGCGAAATCAGTGTCAATTTGGCTATCGCCGCCGCCTGTGCATACAAAATCCCTTCCCTCTTGACGGAGGAAGGCTGGGATGGGGGTGATTCCTTATACCGCCAACCGATTCTGAGTTCCCACCTAGTTTCGGGACCTCAGTTGACCCCTGAGGAACACTTTCAGCACACCCTCATTCGCCGCGCTGGTGAGTCTTCGCTCGATATTCCCTTCCCTGCCGATGAAGAACGTCGTTGGAAGCGAGACTACGTTGTAGTCCCTGCTGATTTCGTTAGTCGTATCCAATCCAATGGGATAGGTAACCCCCGTACTCTCGGCGAATCCCCGCGCGTTTTCAAGCGTGTCGGATATCGCCACCCCCAGGAAGACCACTCCCTGATCCTTATATTCCTGGTGCATCTCCTCGAAGAACGGCATCTCCCAGCGACACGGTGGACACCAGGACGCCCAGAAGTTCAGAACGACGACCTTGCCCTCCAGGTCCGATAGCCTCAGCGTTTCACCATCGAAGGTCTCTATCTCGAAGTCGAATGCCTTGCCGGACTCTTTTGTAGCGCGGGTCTGGACCTTTATCGGAGTTGGAGCCGGAAGCGCGGTGCTTGTGTGGGCCGGCCTTGCCGTCGCCGTAGGCGCCGGTGTCGGGACAGCGGTTGCCGTGGGCGCCGGAGTCGGCTCAGGCGTGGCCGTATTCGCCGGCCGTGGCGTGGCCGTCGGCGACGGGGACGCCGCCTGACCGCACGCGGCAGCCGAAAGCGCGATCACAACCATGATGATGAGCGACAGAGTCTTCATTATTAGATTATAGTCTATCCAGGGATACAAAACTAATCTCATGTCTTTATTGACGCCTTTTCAGTTGCTAGAATGAGTCAGCATCGCGTCCATAGGAATGCCTTCCATGACAGCCGACCATGAAGATAGTCTTCCCGCTTTTCTCAGGTGGTCGGACTATCTGACAGGCAAGACCTGCACGGTCAGAGTCGAGCCTTCGGACGTCGGCGCACCGATCAAGCGTCTCGTGTCGGAGTATCTGGTCGTCCAGGACGCCGGGGCGCTGGTATCGGACCGTCGCCTGCTGCCGGGCTCCCTGGGCCAATTCCAGGCGTTTCAGGACGTCACCCTGACTCTCTCCGACGACGGCGTTCCCTGCTCTCTAACGCCCGGAACCGTCCTGAGAAACGGGCCGCGCGAATTGAGTCCCGACCAGCCCGCTCCCCGCGAAGTCGTCCTGCTGAACGGATCCTATGTACACCTGCTCGAGGTTTCGATAGACCGCAGCGATACCGGGTACGCCCGAAACTGGCTTGGCTTCAACCGGAGACGCTGGGAACGACACAGGGACGAGTTTCAGCAGTACGTCGAGTCGGCCTGCGAAGCAGATCCGCATCCCTCGCTCGACACCCACCAGAACAGGATTGACTTCCTTCGCTGCGTTGCGAAGGCAATCTGGGACAGCCCCTTCGAAAACTACTCCCGGTTCACCGGATCGAAACTCCCCTACAAGACTGCCGACGAAACCCTTCTGAACATAATCGAGGGGCGGGGCGCGATCTGCTCCGAGAAGGTACAGGCGCTGAAGCTCCTCACCGACGCCTACGGGTTCGATTCCAATTATATCTTCGCGGGCCCCGACGCCGTGGGTCGGCTGCCGAGCGACGACCTGCGCAGGATCATCGAGACCTTCGACTTCCGGGACGCGCGCCGCGCGATGAGATACTGGCAGCACATCGCCCTCGAATACACCATAGGCGATCAACATATTCTCGTTGACGCGACCAATGGGAACATTCCATTTCTATTCCTCAGCGGCCCCGAATCCGAAGCTATCCTGGATACGGACTTTCTACAGCCCGTGCCCGTAAGAATGGGTACATACTCGGAGAACTTCTACTATCACCGCGCCCCTGAAGACCTCGCTCTCGATCTGTGCTACGCCATGGAGAATTACATCCCCGAAATTGATCTTGTGCAGGTATTCGACAACGAACTCGGCCTTGCGATCACCTCCGAATTCCTGGTTGCCCCGGCGCCGTTCAAGACGGACGAGGAGTTTCAGGAACTCCACGATCTATACGAGCGGCTTGCCTCCCCCGACGATTTGGACGTGTACGTCAGCCCCGAATGGAGTCTAGACAGCCACCTGGGTAATGCCCTCCGCGCCCGGGAGCCGGAGGCTGCCGACGCCATCCTCGACTCTCACGATCACCTTTTGGAACGCTATGACCGGTTTGAGGGCTTTGGCCACCGGATGGGCCTGGCGATAGTCAGTCTGCAAAGCCGCCGATGAGTCTCTCGCCATCATACGAAGAAAAGCTCAAGCTGCTTGCGTGTACCGTGAGCGCGGCGAGGCAAACCGAGTTCTGGCGCGCCAAGCTCGGAAACTCGCCCATCAACTCGATGTCGGACTTCGAGAGCCTGCCGATAGTGGATGCGCGGGAATACCGGCGACAGCGGTTCGCCGACCTCGTAGCCAGACCGGATGAGATAGACTGGATACCGGGTCCGTGGCTGGGACAGTCCCCCAATCGCGCCCCCGTCGTCGAAGGCCCGACCGAAGCCCGGATCAGGGTTGGAACGCTGAGGCGATTTCTCTCTCGCGCCGTCCCTGGCGCCGTCTCGAATCCCACGGCTGTCGTCGCCACCACGTTCGACAATCGCTACTTCGGAGCGGAATTGTGCGCGGTATTCGTCCGCATGGGCATACCGGCTCACCTGTTGACCGACACCGGCGCGGACAGGCTCCGCGAACTCGTGACCAAATTCGAGCCTGACATCGTCGCGCTGCTGTCCGACGAACTCGACATCAACGACCTGCCCGATTCCACGAAATGCGTTGTGACAGTCGCCGCCTCCGACATGCCTGCTCACATCCCATGTCTGGACCTGTACGTCTGCAATGAATTCGGCGCCCTGGGCATGAGAACGGATCGCGGCGCGTATGACTTGGCGCGCGACGCCTTCTACTTCGAGACTTCCCCCACTGGAACGCTCGTAGCGACGCCGTACTTCTCTCGCGTGCAGCCCATAGTCAGGCTGGACACCGGAGACAACATTCGAGTCACCTCTCCATCCGAACTGTGTTAAGTTTATCCTGATGGATACCAGAGAGTTCGACCGTCTCATAGACAATCAGGCCGACCAGGCGCTGAACGTTCCAAGCGCGCCCGCTTACGTGTATTCAGAGTCCATACTGCAATCCCTGGCGCGGCAGGCCGCTTCAATCGCCGCCCAAGCGGGGTGCGAACTGCTCTACACGCTGAAAGCGTGCGCCATTGCCCCCGTCCTCGAGATATTCGCGCCCACCGTCCACGGATTCGCCGCCAGTTCGGTATTCGAGGCGCGTCTTGCCGCGAGCGTCAGTGGTTCCACCCATACCCTGCACTGCTACTCCCCGGCTTACTCCGCAGCCGACATAGAATCCACACTGGCGCTGGCGGACTACCTCTCGCTAAACTCACTCTCTCAGCTCGAACTGGCTGCGAGCGTGAACACAGGCTCCGCATCGCTCGGACTCAGGGTAAACCCGGAGCTGTCCTTCGTCCCCGACCCCAGGTACGACCCTTCCCGGCCCGGCTCGAAACTTGGAGCGCCCCTGTCCCACCTGGAGAACATCCCCCGTATGCCCGACGCCATCGAAGGACTTCACATCCACAACAACTGCGAGTCCGACGACCTCTCCCAGCTGGCCCGCAGCGCCGAGGCGCTTGCCGGCGTTCTACGGCGTTGCGACAACCTGCGCTGGGTGAACCTGGGCGGCGGATACTACCTTGGCCCCGAAACAGATGCCGAGCCGTTTGAGCAAGTCGCCCGGACGCTCCGCTCCGAATTCGGCGCAAAGTTGTTCATAGAGCCCGGCGCTGCGCTCGTCCAGCAGGCCGGATACCTGGTGAGCGAGGTACTGGACGTCTTCTCGATCAATGACCGGAGCGTCGCCGTGCTGGACGCCTCTACAAGCCACATCCCGGAAGTCTTCGAGTACCAGTACACCCCCGAAGTGAGCCGGCCGGAGCGAGATGGCGGGATTCCTACGACGCTCGTCGGTCGTTCGTGTCTCGCCGGGGACATATTCGGCGACTACAGTTTCGCCGATCCGATTCGAATTGGCGACCGTATCGCCCTGAAGAACGCCGGATCATACTCCCACTCTCGCGCCACTCCCTTCAACGGGATACCCATACCCAGAGTCTATATTCTCAGGGAAGACGGCGCTTTCGATCCGTCGGCGACCTACGACTACGGCGCTTTTGCGGCCAGGAACGGAGCGACACCGATTGCTGCTTACTGAAACACAGGCTTCCATCAGTCTCGCCCAGGCCGATTTCGACTCGATTCGGTTCTCGGTCGCCAACTCGCTGGCCGACGATCAGACTCCGGTGCGCTTCGCCGTCGCCGGTTCCGACGCCGCAGGATACCACTGCGAATTGGGCGTAATCTCCGGCGAAAATCCACACGCCGTCTCCCCTCTGTTCGAGTTTCGGCGTCGGGCCTACGAGTCCCAGGACGCGTTCAACGTCGTATTCATGGTCCCGACCGGCATAGGCGCGGAGATCGGCGGACATTCGGGAGACGCCACGCCCGCGGCCATACTGCTCGCCCATATAGCCGACACGCTCATCACGCACCCCAACGTCGTGAACGCCTCGGACATCAACGAACTGCCTCCCAACGGCATGTACGTCGAGGGCAGCGTGCTAACGCGGCTCATGATGGGTACGGTCGGCCTCCGCCCCGCCAGGGCGAATCGGGTGCTGGTCGCCCTGGACGCCAGCTACAACGAACGCTACGCCAAGTACACCGTGAACGCCGTCAACGCCGCCCGCGCCACCTACGGCCTGAACTGCGCCGGTATCGTGAACGTCCGTCCGCCGATGAAGGTCGTCGGCAGTTACAGCGACACCGGACGCGCCTCGGGCTATGTGGAAGGCGTGGCCGGTCTGCTCCGGACCCTCATCGAAAGACGCGACAGCTACGACGCGGTTGCGCTGGCGTCCGTCGTCGAGGTGCCTCCGCAATATCACTACGACTACTTCACCAGCGGCGGCGAGATGATAAACCCCTGGGGAGGCGTGGAAGCGCTTCTCACTCACGCCGTCTCCGCCATTCTGAATATCCCGACCGCGCACGCGCCCATGATGGAGTCCGACGACATAGCCGCCGTTGACCCGGGCATCGTGGACTCCAGAATGGCGGCCGAGATCATATCCATCACGTTCCTCCAGTCCGTGCTGAAGGGCCTGCGCCGCGCCCCCGCGATAGTAACCGACGAAGCGCGTTTCGACTCCCCCAGAGTCATCGCGGCTGAGGATATATCCTGCCTCATAATCCCGGACGGCTGCATCGGCCTTCCCACACTCGCCGCGCTGGAGCAGGACATAACCGTCATCGCCGTCAGGGAGAACCGGAGCCTCATGCGAAACGATCTCACCCGGCTGGCATGGGCCCCCGGACGCTTCTATATCGCGGAAAACTACTGGGAAGCGGCCGGCATCGCCGCCGCCCTAAAAGCCGGGCTCGACCCCCACTCCGTCCGCCGCCCCCTGAACACCCTGCGCTCATACCTGTAACAGAATTGAAAATACCTTCCCCCTCGACGGGGGAAGGCTAGGATGGGGGTGAAACCTCAACTACAATTCAGTCATTCCCTCGAAAGAGGGAATCCAGGGGTGGGGCAGGCCCACAACTGGCAAACCTAACTGGACACTGCATCAGCGACCATGAGCAACGCCTACACAGCCCCGAACATAGCCCTTATAGCGCAGTCCTCGCCCTCCGAGCTATCCGCCCTCCGGGGCATGATGCTCCACTGCGTCCAAAACTTCCCCACCTACCAGCGCACATTCCGCGATACCGGCATTACGGACGCCGACATCAAAAACGACAACCCCCTCCACATCCTCAAAAATCTCCCAATCATCGGTGCCGACGAACTGAATCGGATCAGCATGGAGGCGGTCTCGGCGATTGACACAATCGTTGATACCGAAACGTCGTCTGGAACGACCGGGGGCGGCAAGATCCGCTTCATCTCGTCCGAAGACGACGCCACTGAGCATCTGTTCCTCGCCCGCTTGCTGAAAACCTGCGGAATAGCGCCCGCCGACAGGGTAGCCTGCCTGGACACCGATCCCGCGGCCGTCATGATCTCCTTCCCGCGCGCCTGCGAACTCATTCCAACCGCCGAGTCCTACAGCCTCAGTACCGGGGCCGGATTCGAGAGGTCGCTGGCGCTGCTCGAACGTCTCAGGCCCACCGCCCTCGTTAGCGTACCCTCGATCATCGAAAGAACGCTGGACGCCGCGCCCGTGTCCCGCTCGCCCATGCCCGACTCGATCCAACGAGTAATCTACATAGGCGAGGGAATGGATGACACGCTCAGAAAGCGCGTCCAGGGAACATTAGGAGCCGAAGTGTTCTCATACTACGGCTCCAGCGAAACTTCCGCCCTCGGAATCGAATGTATAGCCCACTCCGGAATCCACCTGTTCGGCTCCCGAACGCTCTTTGAAATCGAGACAGACCCCGCCGTTCCCAACCACGGCGAACTCATAGTAACCACACTCGTCCAGAGAGCGCTTCCCCTGCTCAGATACAGACTTGGCGACCTCATCAATCTCAGACAGGGCTCCTGCGCCTGTGGACTCGACGAACCCCGCATTGACGTGCTGGGCCGGTCCCAGATGTTCGCCTCGATTCTGGGATCCAAGATCCACCACCACGCCCTGCGCGAAAGCCTGGAGCGATCCGGACTGAGCGGCCCGCTCCAGGTACTCCTCGAAAGAGACGCTCGCTCCGAAACCATGCGGCTGCGAGTCTCCGACCACAACTCCCACATCGAGAACCGCCTGCTCGCCGCCATCCTTCACGACCACCAGGACATCGAGTTTCTGTACGACGGCGGTATGCTCGACATACGCATAGAATTCCGCCCTTCCCTCCAACTGCTCCGGGACAGAAAGCCCAACGCCCTAATAGACCTCCGCTCCCAATAGGGCCTTGTATCTTGATTGATAAGTAGAAATCAGTTTAATAGTCTCAGTCAGGGGTGCGGTAGGCCGTAGGGCCTTGGGTCATATAAGACCGTTCGAAAGCGAGGGTCGCCGCGCCATATCCAGTCAGAGCCCGAACAGTTGCCTGGGTGAGTTAGCCCGCATCGTGCAAGGATGGGCCAACAGACAGCGGGAGTGAGAGATGGAACAGCAAGAGATATACGTGGGCGTTGACGTATCCAAGTACCGACTGGACGTTGCGGCGCGTCCGAGCGGAGACGTATGGGAAGTCCGCTACGACGAATCGGGGATCGAAGAACTGGTCTTGGCTCTGAAGAGTCTGAATCCGACCATGGTGTTGCTGGAAGCGTCTGGTGGTATGGAGTTGCGCTTGGTGTCTGCGCTGGCGGTTGCGTCTCTGCCTGTGGTGGTGGTCAATCCGCGTCAGGTGAGAGACTTCGCGCGCGCAACGGGGAAGTTGGCCAAAACCGACGCTCTGGACGCAAAGGCGCTGGCTCACTTTGCCGAAGCGGTCCGTCACCGGCGCGTCCTCTGCCGGACGCCGACATCCAGGCTATCGGCTCACTGCTCACGCGCAGACAGCAGGTGGTATCAATGCTTGTGTCTGAGAAGAACCGTCTGGGCAGTTGCGCCGATGCGGTGCGTCCGCGTATCCAGGCTCACATAGCATGGTTAGAGCAAGAAGTGTCGGACTTGGACGAAGGTCTGAGACAGGCGTTGCGAGGAAGTCCGCTGTGGCAGGAGAAGAACGACCTTCTGCGCAGCGTCCCTGGCGTGGGTGAACAGGTATCTTTCGCTCTGCTGGCATATCTGCCTGAACTGGGCAGTCTGAACCGTCGTCAGATAGCCGCGCTGGTTGGTGTCGCTCCGTTCAACCGCGACAGCGGTTCTTTGCGAGGCAAGCGAATGGTCTGGGGCGGACGAGCCCGTGTGCGTTCCGTTCTATACATGGGAGCGTTGGTGGCCAGCAGATACAACCCGACCATAAAGGCCTTCTATGAGAGGCTGTTGGAGGCAGGCAAGCCCAAGAAGGTGGCGCTCACCGCCTGTATGCGTAAGTTGCTGACCATCCTCAACTCGATGATCAAACATGGCTCACCATGGCGCGGCATGACTCTTGAAGTCGCAGACAGTACCTGTTGACTTTCAAGACAGTTGCTTTCGATTATCAACGTTGAGCAACGCTTACATATCAACACGACTTCTATTCCCGTAGGGGCAACCCTTGTGGTTGCCCTTTAGTTGCGCTGCCATACTAGATAACCGAAAGACCTCCGCTCCCGATAGAAACCCGCTGCCCGTCTCCCACTCTGTGTTATCATAGTCTCCTACGGTTTCACGCTTCGCAGTGTAACTCTTAGAAACTATCTCAAAACTATCGCCGGAAACGAGTGACAAGGGTAGGCAAAGTTCCTTCCCCCTTGACGGGGGAAGGTTAGGATGGGGGTGGAATCCCTTACAATTGGGTTTTGAGATAGTCACTTAGAACATACAGGCCTGACATGAGAGAGTGGATTATAGAGAACAGCGCTGTCTCATCCGTGCTCGCGGCCGTCATAACCACGCTTGCGGGCTTGGCCGCGATGCTCTGGATCGTCTGGCAGGTCCAATACCAGATAACCGAGAGTATCTCAGAATCTGAAATTCGTCTTGAAACACGGCTTAGGGCAGAAATCGGCCAAGTCAGGGACGATCTTTCGGGAGACATATCTGAACTCAAGGCCGACCTGTCTAAGGTCGAAGACAAGCTCGACACCCTTCAGGAAAGTCTGGACGCCCGACTAGATCGGGTCGAACTCGAACAGGCCGAACAACGCGGAATGATCTCTGGTCTGCAACGCTAGTTCCAGAACATTCCCAATTCCGTCTTGCTATCCTCGAATGAACTAAAATCCGCCATCGGGAACCACACAAAAGTCAGCCATCCTTGAAGCATATCCCGGATGAGCATGGCCACAGCCGTAATCATATTCGTCATCGCCTACTCAATGATCGCCATGGGCAGAATTCCCCATGTGCTGATTGCCGTACTCGGCGGCATGGCGATGGTATTCCTCGGCGTAATGCCCGGACACGAGGCCCTCGATCACGTCAACCTCGAGGTGATACTGCTTCTGGCCGGGATGATGTCCCTCGCAAACGTCTTCGCTAGGACAGGCGCGTTCGACTGGGCCGCGATAAAGGCCGCTCAACTCGTCCGGGGCGACGGCTTCCTCACCCTCTGCCTGCTGGCGCCGCTGACGGCCGTGTCGTCCGCGTTCCTGGACAACGTCACCGTCGTCGTGCTTGCCGTTCCGATAACGATCTCCATCTGTCGCGCCCTGGAAGTCAATCCGGTGCCGTTCTTCTTGGCTCAGGTATTCGCCTCCAACATCGGCGGCGTATCTACAATCGTGGCCGACCCTCCCAACATCATCATCGCGGCGGAGGCGGACATCGGCTTCCTGGACTTCATGCTGAACGCCGCGCCCGTTAGTCTTCTCTCATTGGGGATCCTCATAGTCGCCCTGTACGTGTGGTTCAGGAATCAGGTTACCTCCGATCCGAAGAATCGCGCCGCGATCCTGAGCCGCGACGCCAATAGCGCAATTACCGACAAGCGTCTGCTCATAAAGAGCGGCATCGTATTCGGATTCACGGTCGTCGGATTCCTGGTACACGAACTGCTGCACGTTGGGCCGGCTTACATCGCGGTCACAGCGGCTGCTGTGCTCGTGATGATCGCCCGCATAGACCCGCACGACGTTTTGCAGCAAGTCGAGTGGACGACGCTAGCATTCTTCACCGGACTGTTCGTGCTTGTCGGCGGGCTGGAGTACACGGGAGTAACGGTCGAGGTTCGAGATTGGCTTATCAACGTGTCTGGCGGCAGCGACAGAAACCTCGCGTTCCTGCTCATATGGTTCGGCGGATTGTCCTCTGCCATCATAGACAACGTTCCCTTCACCGCCACAATGGTCGAGGTGGTCAAGGGATTCTCCGACGACAGCTCCGGCGTATCACCCCTGTGGTGGGCGCTGGCCCTGGGCGCCGACCTGGGCGGCAACGCCACCATCGTGGGCGCGTCCGCCAACGTCATCGTCGTCAACCTCGCCCGCGCCGGCGGCTACCCTATCAGCTTCATCCAGTTCCTCAGATACGGAGCGGTCATAAGCGTCCTCACCCTGATAGTATCTACCGCATACGTCTGGCTGCGCTACTTCTAGCTCCAAAAGACGATTGCGGAAGTCCGCAAGTCCCTGCCTGTCGTCATTCCCGCCGAAGGCGAGACGATTGCATAAGTCCCTTGCCCCGTTTATTCGTCATTCCCGCGAAAGCGGGAATCCAGGGGTGGGGAGGCCCCGCGGCTGCGACAACTACACTTATGCAAATTTCTCTGAAGGCGGGAATCCAGAAACTAGCCGCTTTGTAACTGCTACAATCCAACTTCTGGAATTGTCTCCAGTAATCGGACGGAGAAACTGAGTCATGGACGTCTTCGGCCAGCAACTCTACGACCAACATCTCGGCCTCTTGCCTGACGACTTCCGCGAAGTCGGTGAGCGCGACGACGGATACATCCAAGTCTATGACCATCCAAAATGGTACTTCACCACCTTCGACGAGTGGTATCCTCACCTCCGCAAGGCGATAGCGTATGTCAGGGGCCGTGCCCTCGATATTGGATGCGGCGCGGGCCGGGTCTCTTTGCATCTACAAAACGCCGGTATAGACGTCATCGGAATAGACCACTCACCCCTGGCCGTTCAGATATGCCGCGAGCGTGGACTTGACGATGCCAGGGTATATTCTGTTACGCAGGTCAGCGCCGGCAGCCTTGGCGAATTCGACAGCATCCTGATGACGGGCAACAACTTCGGCCTGCTCGCAAATCCCCAACAGGCGCGCCGACTCCTGCGACGCTTTCACGGGATGACTACCGAACATGGGCGAATCATAGCCGAATCCACCGACCCCTACGCCACCGATGATCCGGTCCATCTCACCTACCAGGAGCGCAATAGGGCGCGGGGTAGGATGAGCGGACAGTATCGCCACCGCGAATGTTACGGCGATCTCAAGGGCCCCTGGTTTGATTGGCTGTTCGTGTCCCGGGATGAGATGAGCGAAATCGTCTCTGGAACCGGCTGGGCCGTTCGCGAATTCATCGAACCCGAAGGCCCTCAGTACGTCGCGATTATCGAAAAGGAGCCTCATGGCTGAAATACACATCACACCGTAGGCAAGGTCTTTTCGTTTTCGTCTTGTCGTCAATCTTTCGTTCGCCCTGAGCTTGTCGAAGGGCCGTCCGTTCATGGTTCGACAGGCTCACCACGAACGGACTACACAGGTGACACTCGATAATGAAAATACCCTGCCCCGTAGGGGCAACCCTTGTGGTTGCCCTTGTCGGCTTCACCCACCAACCATCCATCCTATCCATCCCCTCATCCCGCAAATCCTGATTCTGACAAAATCCCCCTTGACCCCACAGAACATACTTGCTACCATGTGTTCACCAATTGAACATACACCATAACGACTTACGCAACCCGACCGCCAAAAGCCTTAACAACCGAATACTACTCGACGGAGGTTCACGACCGACCATGTTCTGCGACCCGAGAGCTGAACTGGCCCTGGCCATTCACCGCAAGACCGACAACGGCAACGACATCGTGGACTTCCTCAAAGACGTCCTCGGTCAGAACATACCCGACGTCCGTCTCAACCATCAGCTCCAGGCCGCCCGTATGCTCACAAAGCACGGACACTTCCCAGACGCCGAACTCTTCATACACAGACACTCAGGCAGGCGCGGCCCCGGAAAGACCAGGCGCGAACGGAAAGAACTGTCCGAATTCGACGACGCCCTGAAGAAGGTCATCCTCGCCGAGATAACTCCGGCGTCCACCGCCCAGTGGCTCATAGACGTAATGCACGGACGCACCCCGGCCATCGAGACCGGCATAGACACCTTCAAGGCCCATCACAGGATGAGAGCCGTCCGCGAGATCCTCGCGCGCGCCTACGACCGCGACTACGACTACACCCGGACTGCCCAGGCCGACGTGCGCGTCCCGGACCAAACCGACGCCGATTCCAGCGTCGCGCTCGACACCGAACCCACCGAACAGGCGACCGAAGACACGGATGTTGCCTCCGGCAACGCCTACACTCCTGAAGAAGAAGCCCGAATCCAGGAAGTTCTCGACAGGATCAAGAAGATAGCCGAGGAAGCCGACCCGTCCGAGTTCGAGGAAGAGGAATCCTCAGACCGACGGATAGACTACTCCATGTGGGACATCATAGACAGTCTGCCCGAACCCGAAATCACCGAAGAGCACGCCAGAATCGGCGCGGCCCTCTTCTACGAAGCGGTCGAAAAACAGAGACTATGGCGCGAGTCCAACGTAAAAGTCCCTACACAGAAAGATCACTATAATTATGACGACGGCTGACGCAGCGCACTTTCGACTATCTGAAGACCGGGCTGATGCAGCCTGGGCGCTCGCGCTCGCCAAGCGAGCCTCCGGCCTGCCGTCCGACACACTGTCCGACGTTGCGTTGATTCGTCGGCTCGCTGATTCGGTGCGCTTGGTATTCGAGAAGAACCCAGGTGAACCCATCGAAGATGCGCTTATCGAAGCGCTTTCCATCGTTGACGCCGCCATCCGCAGACGCATGGGAATCTGGCGCGCCGTTCTGGAAGAAGACCGTCACCTCTCCGGCCCCGTCAGAGAAGTCCGGTTGCTTTCTGACGACCTGCTCGACCCGGCGAACCCGCGCGCGCCGGTTCACTCAGTCAGCCGGTTCAACACGCTCCGCCGGTGGGCCGACTCGACGGCGGAGAGCGAATGTCCAGAGCCGGAAATGCGTTCCGCCTTGCGCTGGATGCTCATTGCCCGGTTCAGGACACGCTCAGAGCATCCACCGAGCATCCACTTCCCGCCCGACTTCTACCACTCCCTGGCCGATCTGGACCGGGACGGCAGCCTTCTGTACGCGCCCACGAAACAGCAGTTGGCCGCCGCCGCCCTGCTTCTCAGCGGCGCAATCGTCGAAATGGACGCCGGAGAGGGCAAGACTCTCGCCTCCGCCATCGCCACGATTGTATTCGCCGCCGCAGGCCGCCGCGTCCATATCCTCACCGCCAACGACTATCTCGCCGAACGCGACTGCGACAACCTGGCCCCGGCGATGGAATCGCTCGGAATCAACCCCGGTCTCGTAACCGCCGGCATGGATGCCAGCGAACGCAGTATGCAGTACCCTCGCCCGATAGTCTTCGCCACCGCGAGGGAGGTCGGCTTCGACTTTCTCAGGGACAACATCGCGCGGAGGCGCGACGTCCGCGTCTTCCCGACCTTCGACGTCGCCATAGTGGACGAGGCCGATCACCTGCTGGTAGATCAGGCCCGAACGCCGCTCATAATATCCGGCGAACCCGTAACTGAACGCGACGAAGACGGTGCCCCCGAAGACGTCGCGATCAGCATGATCGAAGCACAGGCCGCCCACGTTGACGCGCTCTACACCGCCCTAGATGACAGCCGCCGCGCGAACCCGGACGCCGACCCGGCTCTAGCGACTATCCTGCTCGCCGGGGGACTGACTCCGCGGCTGGTGTCCACACTGGAGCGTCTCGGCAGGAGCAGCCGCCAATTGCGGAGTGCGCTGCTCGTCATGAACGACGACGAGGACGACTACCCGCTCGAAACCGACTTGCTGTTCACCATAGACGCCGTCAACTCCACTCTCAGGATTACCGCGCGCGGTTGGGACTTCATTGCCGACCGGCTCGAAAGCCCAACCCAGGCATTCGAGGTCGCCCAGATTCTCA
The DNA here is from genome assembly GCA_965202815.1 of Dehalococcoidia bacterium. Classification (GTDB taxonomy): domain Bacteria; phylum Chloroflexota; class Dehalococcoidia; order Lucifugimonadales; family UBA1123; genus VXRN01. The sequence continues at coordinate 2,444,201 of CBDBCD010000002.1, read as the reverse complement.
GCGCGCGCGTGGTGCACGAACCGGACGAAGACTACGTTGTCGGCGCGGACGGCATAACCCTCGTGGACAGGCTCGACGGACGACCGATGCACTCGCATCGCTACATCAATGGACTGCACGAGGCGATAGAGGCCAAGGAGGGCGTCGAAGAGAACGCCCACGCCAATCCCGTTGCACGGACAACGATCCACGCGCTCATGTCCAACTACACGACGATAGCCGGACTGACAGGGACCGCGACCGAAGCCGCCGACGTATTCTCGCAGGACTACGGCGCGGCCACGGTCAGAGTTCCCTCGACCTTCCCCCCACAACGTATTGACCACGATACGCGGGTCTTCTTCGACAAGTCGGAACACGCGCGCGCCCTCTCGGAGGAAGTAGCGCACTGGAACCGGGTCGGCAGGCCCGTACTGATCGCGTTTGGAAGCGTCAGGGAGTCTTCCGAGTTCAGCACCGCTCTGGAACGACAGGGCGTACCGCACCGGCTTCTCAACGCGTCCAACCCCTCGCAGGAGTCCGACATCATCGAGCGCGCCGGGGAGCGCGGCGCGGTCACCGTGTCCACCGGAATGTCCGGCCGCGGCGCTGACATCATCCTCGCGCAAGACATTCACTCCAGGACATTCACTCCCGACCACTCTAACGTCACGTTCCACCAGCCTGCCGGTACTCCCGCGCTCCCATCGTCATTCCCGCCTTCGCGGGAATGCAGTGACAGGGGGCAAGCGCAGGAGACCACCCAGAATCTCCGGCAAAGCGCCGACCAAACTCCAAACACCCTCGGCCTGCTAGTGATAATCGCGTCCCTGCCCGCTTCCCGGCGCGTCGAACGCCAGCTAAGGGGACGCGCCGCCAGGCAGGGAAGCCCGGGCGCTTCAGTCATGTTGATCCATATCAACGACCCGGTTCTCGCCTTCACCAGGCAGCAGACATCCCTATACCAGATGAGAAGTCATGGCGATAAGTATGTAGAAGGTCCAGAAGTAGAAGCGCTGCTGCGCCAGGTCCAGGACGAAGCCGAATCCCGGAACCGCGCCATAATCGAGGCGAGCGCGGACTTCGCCGCGATAGTCGAGCAAGAGTCACGCGCCCACTACTCTCGCCGTGAAGCTATTATGAACCACGAGGCTTGTCGCCGGCTTCTGGACAGCGACGCGGCCAGGTGGGTCGAGTATAAGACCGCGCCGCTCAGCGACATCCGCGCCGACTACATCTCGACATTCGACTCCGTTGCCGATTCGCTGTGGGACACGTACAGGATAGACCTCGGGTCCGCCAACCTCACGTCCCCCGCCGAAGCCGCCGACACTCTGGCCAATCACGTCGAAGACCGCGTGTTCAGCCATAGAACGAGGCTCGGCGACAGGCGCTTCTACATCTCCGTCTCGGATATGTACCTGGAAGCGCTGGACGCCCTGTGGCCGGATCACCTCGCGTCCCTCCAGGACATCGCTCTCTCTTTAGCGATGACCGCGGAATCACATGCCGCCGCGCTTACCCAGTTCTCCGAGCAGGCCCTGATCTCAAGACCTACGCTGCGAAACGCCGCCGCCGACACAGTAATCAACTCGCTTCTGAACTCGGAGTACATCGAACCGCCCGAAGACTCGGACGAAAACCAAATCGAACAACTCCCTGGCGAACTATCCGACCTGATAACCTGATAGACTATTGAGTACAGGACTACGCCGAGCCGCTCGGTACCGGAGGAGACATATCAATTCTGGAGTGGATTCTGCTGGAGTGGATTCTCCCGATCTTGGGAGCGCTGCTCTTAATCGCAGTGGGAATTCTTGCGGTACGCGCAGTGAAATACCAGCGCCGCGCCAATGTAGGCCGCGATTTCCACAGCAACGAATCTCGCTGGATGGAAGGCCGTGGGCGCGTACTAAGTGGAGACTACGTTGGCGGCGGTGGAAACAAACCCGGAGACTATTTTTATAGTGGTTCTGCACATTTCTGATTAGCGGTGAAGGAAGTGGATATCTGAATACGGAAGAGGAGTAGCGACGGATGGACTTGATTATGATAATCTTCTTCGCCGCCCTGCTGATGGGCGGGGTATGGTGGCTGGTCAGGCGTTCGCTCAGGCGCAAGGCTGAGCGTCAAGCTATGTTGGACGGCGCAGACTCCGCGACGATGATGGGAACAGGCTTCATCGCGGGCAGTTTCTTCCTTGGCGGTGGATCAGGCCACGACGCCGGGCACCACGGGGGCTCCGACTCCGGCGGCGGCTTTGATGGCGGAGGATTCGACGGCGGCGGCCTGTAATACCGAACGAGGCGTAAAAATGACTTTGTGGCTCTTGATTATCCTGATTGAGGGTATCTTCGCGCTGGGCGTAATCGGATACGCGGTATGGGTGGCCAGACGTCATAGGAGAGAAGTGGCAACGAAAGAAGTGAGATAAGTCCAGGGAAATCACGTCTGACTCGCGCCAAGTCCAATTAAGAGTTTAATCAACAAAAAGACATGAGAGAAACGATGCTGCAAAAGAAGCGAACCAGAAAGACCACATTCGCCCTGCTAGCGGGCGCGTCCCTGATTGCAGGGCCCGCGATTGCCGCCTGCGGCAGTTCCGGCCCCAGCTACGAAGAGTGGGCCGCTACCGATGGCGCGGCGGGCAGAATCAATCTCGACGAGGTGCAGCAGGCGTTCAAGAACGCCGAAAGCCCGACCGACTTCGAGAAGCGCGTCAACGAAATATACGAGGGCGACGGCATAGTCCTGATCCGCGTCGAGCAGGACGGCGACTACATGAACCTCGAAGGCTGGGAGGACCTCAACAAGTCCAAGGAGATCGAGGACGCTTCGGACGACCGCCTATTCTCAATCGTCCGCAACCACAACCGGGACCACGAGATCCGAGGCTACGGCGCGAACAGCTACTACCATCATGGGTTCGGCGCGGGCGACTTCCTGTTCACCTATATGCTTCTCAGCGCGTTCAGCCCCTTCGGAGGCTTCGGCGGCTACTACTACGCCACGCCCATAAACAGGTATGACACCATAAGCAGAGACCGCGCCAACTATCGCAACTCCTCCAGCTACCGCAGCCAGGTCTCCAAGAACTCCAGCTACTTCAACAAGCAGAAGAGCTTCGCCGGATCGTCCTACGATCAGGCCAGCCGCAACGTGAGCTCATCCCGCCAGACATACCTGAACAACCAGAAGACCAGCGGTTCGTACAAGTCCAGCTCTACCGGCGTCCGTTCCAGCTGGGGCAGCTCATCAAGAGGCAGTTCATTCGGACGCGCGTCCACCGGCTTCACCGGCGGCGGCGGCTCCGCCCGCCTCACAGGCTTCACAAGACCCAGCCTGAAACAGCATTCTCAGCAGAGTCTTATACCACGCGCCCTTGAATCTACAACCCGTTAGATGGCGAAGAACAGGATCATGCTCACGCAGATGAGAGCCGCGCCCTCTATGAACGCCGCGCCGAGGTTGCGGTCAACGGCCAGTTCGTCGGCCAACTTCACGCGCGGGAACAGTGCCAGGTCCACTAGGAACCTGATCGCGTAGAGAAGAACGAAGCCAACCACCGCGTACACCAGGAACGCGATGATACTCTCGCTCCAGCCCACGAACTCACCGAACACCGCCTTGAAGACGACAATGCCTATGGCTATCAGGTTTCCGGCCAGCGCGACGCCGACCGCCACGTTGTCCTTCTCTATCTCCTCGTGGATGTCAAACGATGTCGTCCACTCATATACCAGCGTGTAGATGATTAGCGCGGCCAGGCCCATCACCAGGAACGCGGCCGCCGTCTCCGGCCCTCCGCCCGCTCCCGAAATCGAGCCGGCAATAACCAGACCGACCGCCACGTAAACCGCGAACTCAACCGCCCCTGTGCCGGCGTTATGGTCGTTGACAATCTCATCCACAGTGCTGAAATCGTACAGCACAAGACGGTCAACGACTATACGCGCCACGTTCAACACCAGAATCCCAACGACCGAGTACACGGCCACCAGCCCCACATCGCGCCAGTAGTCGGCAGTAAAGCCCAGGCTGTTATCAATCACCACCGCAAACGGCTGGTACAAGGCGCCCAGGAATACGATTATCACGCCCAGGTAGTAACCAGATATGGCTCAATGCTAGGGCAATGTTATCTTTATGGCTCAATTGCTCCTGTATCTTGTAGGGCGTTGTCAGGTCCTGCGCGAATCGCGCTATGACTATCACTATCAGTCCCAGAGCGACATACACCAGTCCTCGTGGGATCTGTTCCAGCACGTCCACGAATATCTCAGCCATCATGCGCCCTTTCTTTGTATGTTCGCTACTTCTTATAGACCGTAACAAGGTGCGGAGACAGATTGACGGACATGTAAACCTCGAACGCCAGACCCTCCCACTTGACCACGGTTACCGCCCCTTCCTCGTCATCCCTTATGAATTCCCAAATCCAGAAACCCTCTCCGTCAAGTGAGGCGCCCTTGAAGTGCAGGACCTCGTAACTATTGCGATAGAAGTACCGCAGGCCCTCGTACTCGATGCTGTTCTCTATGGATTTGTAGTCGTCCCATTCTACAAGCGTCTCGTAGTCGAGTCCCACGGCCGATAAGCCGAGGGGTCTGTCCTGGGTAGTGGCGGAAATATGCAGACCGCCGTCCTCGGTCCACTCGAGACTGGCGTGGCGTTCGCCGTCCACGCCAATTACCTCTTTCGACTCGCCGTAAGCCGACTCTAGCCGGTTTATCTCCTCGACGATCAAATAGGCGTCGGCGCCGTCTTCCCAGAATCCCTGGATGAAGACGATGTCGCCCACGCGAGCCGCGCGAATCGAATCGTCCGCAGGCTCTTCGCCGGACGCCTTCTTCTTCTTTCTGCCGAAAAGCGATCTGAACATCGATACACTGAAACCTACATGGGCAGAGGAGTATGACTCTTCCACCGGTTGATTGCCGCCTCCGCGCGAGGGCTTATCGCATTCTGCACGCGGACATTCAGCAGGGCCGGACGTTCCATCTTGATGGCCCGCTCCAGGGCGGGGGCGAGTTCATCCGGGTGCTCTATTAGCTCTCCGTATCCGCCAAGACCTCTTACCACCTGGTCGTATCTCGACGGCAGAAGGTCTGTCGCCACAGGCTTGCCATAGACTCCCACCTGTATCTGCCGGTCAATCCCCCAAGCGGAGTCATTTCCCATTATACCGACAATCGGCAGGTTATGCCTGACCGCGGTGTCGTATTCCATCGCGTTGAACCCGAAGGCGCCGTCTCCGGTGAACATGAACACGCGCCTCTCAGGGTATGCCGCCTTCGCGGCAATCGCAGTCGGAATGGACTGCCCGAGCATCCCCAGCGGCGGCAGATACCACCATGTGTACGGAGACAATGCCGGATTGTACGCGCGACCGAAGTGACAGAAGTCGCCTCCGTCGTAAACCACGAAGTCTTTCCGGCCAACCTGGTTCCTGACAGTCTTGTGGACATACACGGCGTGCATGGGAGTCTCGTGTCCACCGAGTTCGTCCAGCATTTCCCTCTGTACCGCCCTCTGTTCCTGAAGCCGCCCAAGCCACTCCGAATCAGACCAGGCGCATTTCGAAGCCTCCTTAGTGATCTGACGCGCCACAGCGTCCACATCGCCGACAATGCCCACATCTACGCCCCTGTTACGCGCTATCTCTGCCGCCGACGGGTCAATCTGGATCACCTTCGCGCTTGCGGACACGTTCGGTTCCATAGCGTAACCGACTATCAGGTCCTGCTTCCGACCCATCAGCACGACGGCGTCCGCCTCCCTGAGCAGCCTGGCGGCGTGGTTCAGGCCCGAGTCGAAGAACCCGCAGCAGTAAGGGTGCTCGTCCGAGATCAGTCCGCGCGCGTCGCCCTCGGTCATCAGCGGAATCCGAGTAGTCTCCACGAGACTTTCGAGCGTCTCGCCGGAACGGGAGTACGATCCCGCGCTGCCAACGATTATCAGCGGCCTCTCAGCATTTCTGAGAATGTCCACCGCATCTCGCACGCGCTGTTCAGAAGCCTCCGGGGCGCCCAGGTCCCGGTACTCGCCCGGCGCGTAGAAAGACACCTCTTCTTCGCTTACTACCTGCTGCTGTATGTCAACGGGTATAGTCAGGTGAACCGGACCGCGCCTGCCCTCATAAGCGGTCCTCAGAGCGGTGGCGATCATGTCGGGTATTCGTCGCGCGTCGGTGACCATCCAGGCGGCTTTCGTCGTGGGCAGCGCCATTCCGACCTGGTCTATCTCCTGCATCGCTCCACGACCCAACTCCAGCAACTCCGCGCTGCCGCTGATCGAGAGTAGAGGACTCTCGGAGTGCATGGCATTCGTGAGGCCGGGAATCGCGTTGGCGAACCCAGGCGTGGTGTACATAGCGACTCCGGGCTGACCAGTGATCCTGCCCCAAGCGTCCGCCATGTGCGTCGCGGCCTGCTCGTGGCGCGTGTCAATGAAACGGAATCCACTGTCAGCCATCACGTCCAGAGCGGGCAGGATGTGATCTCCCGCAAGGGTGAAGACGGTTTCAACGCCTTCAAGTTTCAGAGCCCTGGCGATGAGTTCGCCGCCAGATACAGACTTAGTTGCAGACATACCCTCTCCTCGATGAAATGCGTGGGTTGATTCGGACTTGGATATTTTATAGACACCCGTCTCGTTTGCCAACGCGAGATGCGATTGTTTATAATTGGGCTATCGGAAGGGTTCTATCTCTGGGGATTCGTCTAGTGGTAGGACGACAGACTCTGGATCTGTAAGCAGAGGTTCGAATCCTCTATCCCCAGCCACAGATCCCGCTATAGTTAAATCCCCGAGCCGCTGTTCCAGTGTGGCGCGTTCGTCTAGCGGCCTAGGACACCACCCTCTCAAGGTGGAGATCACGGGTTCGAATCCCGTACGCGCTACCAGCCATTACCAAGCCATCTCCCCTCAATAGCGGTACGGAGCCGCTCAAGATGGCGCATTCGTCTAGGGGTCTAGGATACCACCCTTTCAAGGTGGAGACACGGGTTCGAGTCCCGTATGCGCTACCAACTCCGACCAGTTGGTCGTAGCTGTGATAACAGGACGGAACAACCCGCCCGACTTTCACCCGCCCTTCATACTGCCCAGCTTGAACATACGCGCCAGGGGTAATCATGTCCAACGACACGGGAATCCGAGAAAACGTCTCGCCCGAAGAAGCGGCGCGAGTCGTACCGTCTCTCTTAGAACAGGGCCAGGGGCTCGAAGCGTTTGTCAGATTCCAGAGACTACTCCCTCCCGATCAGGCGGAGGTCTTCACACAACTCTCCGACGAACACAGGCAACGCCTCATTACGAACTTGTCCGCGGCCGGCCTCGCCGGGTTACTGGAGTATCTGGACACTGACGAGGCAATCGAGTTCGCAGAACTAATCGGCCAGTCCACGCTGCCATTCATCCTGGACATCGTCAGCCCGGACGTGGCGGCAGACATTCTGAAGGGAATGTCCGCCGATGACGCCTCCGGAGTGATTGGCAGGATGGAAACCGGCGAAGAGGTCGCTCCCCTCCTCGAATACGCGGACGACGAAGCGGGCGGACTCATGTCGCCGGTGTTCGTCGCGCTCTATGAAAATATGTCCGTTTCACAGGCGATGACTTTCATACGGCAGTGGGCCGCAGAGTATTCTTCGGACGAGATCACGCAGGCTTTCGTCATTGACAGGGATGGAGTCCTAAGGGGCAGCATCGGACTGGCTAACCTTGTGCTCGCGCGCCCGCACCAGCTTGTGTCGCTGATCATGGACTCCCAGATGGTGTCAGTGACAGCCGATACCAACCAGGAAGAGGTGGCGAGGCTGATCGAGAGATACGATATGCACAGGATTCCGGTAACCGACGATGAGGGTAGATTGCTCGGCATCATCGTCTCGAAGACATCATTGGCGTATTCGAGGAAGAGGCCACCGAGGATATGTACAGGTGGAAGGAGTTGAAACTGGGGTATTAATGGTACGCGCTGATAATGCCTACGGGGGGCTGGATTCCCGCTTTCGCGGGAATGACGATCACAAGATAACCAGCGCGTGTAAAGAATACCGAAACTGGGGCTGAATCACGGCCTGGTCGTGGGACTGCTCGTGGCTGCGATTGCGTTCGGATGGCGGCAGAACGAGTACATCGCAAAGGTGGTCGGAATCGCCATGCTCGCCAATATGACTGTGGCTGGCGTCAGCGGGATACTGGTCCCAATAGGCTTCAGAGCACTGAAGATTGACCCGGCCCACGCTTCCGCCGTGGCGGTGACGACGGTCACGGACGTAGCGGGATTTCTGATCTACCTGGGCCTGGCGGCGGCGATGATCCAGTTCATAATAGGTTGAACTTAGAAGAAGCCGGCGTCCGTCACTCTATCTTCTCCAGACGCGCCATTCTGAGCAGCAGCCTCTTGACTCCGCCGCCTTCTGTGAACGCGACCGTGACCTCGAAGTCGGCGCCGGAAGGCTCGCAACTCATCACTATGCCTTCGCCGAATGCCGAATGCCGGACCTTGTCTCCCGTGGCAACCGACGCCACTGCATCCGCAGAGGTCCTCCTCGCGCCTCTGCGACGTGTGGGCGGCGAGGCGCGTCTTCCGCTCCTTCTCACCGGAGTGGACTCGGCGGCGGGTCTGGACCTGCGGGAGAATTGGAATCCACCATCCTGACGAGCTGGACGCACTTCGTCGAGTGGGTCAAGCGGGAAACTGCCGCGCGGAGTCGAAAGGCGCCTTTCGGAACTCTTGCCGCGCGAACTCGCGGCGGACTTGGGTTCACCGCCGGCATCCGGCCTCGATATGAGCTCCTGGGGAATATCGAGCAGGAAGCGGGACGGCATGTTGGGACCCGTACCGCCCCTGAAGCCCCGTCTGAAGGCGCGGACGAGGTAGAGTCGCTCCTTCGCCCTGGTCATTCCGACGTAACACAGCCTGCGCTCCTCCTCCAGCGAAGCCGGATCGTCGAGCGAGCGCGAGTGCGGTAGCAACCCGTCCTCCATGCCCACCATGAACACGACCGGATACTCAAGCCCCTTAGCCTGGTGAAGTGTAATCAACGTGAGTGAGTCGGGCTTGTCTTCCATGCTGTCAACGTCGCTGACCAGAGCCACACTCTCCATGAACGCGTTCAGGCCTTCCGCCGTGGGCAAATCGAGGTAGTCGCGGGCGGCGTTCCTGAATTCGTTGATGTTGTCGAGGCGTTCATCGGCTCTCTCGCCGGAGTCCGCCAGATATTTCCTGTACCCGGACCCATCCAGAACCTTGTCAATCAGTTCTACCAGGTCTCCGTTCTCCACCTCGGACCGGAGCTTGACGATTAGTTCCCTGAAGTTGCCCAGCGCGCGGGCGGCGCGGGCGGTAAACGGTCCCGACACCATTGGGCCGCCCAGCGAGGCGTCCGGCGTCGCGTTCAGAATCGCGTCGAACATGGACATTTCGCTGTCCCGCGCCAGTCGCCTCAGCTCGTCGAGGGTGCGGCGTCCGATGCCCCTCGTCGGCATATTTATCACCCTGAGCAAGCTGACGTCATCGTGCGGATTGGTAAGGAGCTTGAGATACGCGGCGAGGTCCTTTACTTCCTGCCTCTGGTAGAACTTCATGCCGCCGACCACCTGGTACGGGATGCCGTAGCGCAGGCAGGACTCCTCCAGGGCGCGGGACTGCGCATTGACCCTGTACATGACGGCGATGTCGCCCAGCTTGTACTTCTTTCGCGATCCGATACCTGAGCGAGTGAGCGATCCGACCTCGCGCAATACGTACTGCGCCTCTTCCTCTTCGTCGTATCCCTCAGCCATCTCTATGGGAACGCCCTTGCCATTATCAGTGAACAACTCCTTTTCAACCCTCTGGGAGTTGGCGGAAATGAGCCTGGACGCGGCATCCAGAATAGTCTGGGTGGACCTGTAATTCTGCTCCAGCGCGACTATCCTGGCGTCGGGGAAATCCTCCCGGAAGCTCAGTATGTTTCGTATGTCCGCGTTTCGCCATGAGTATATGGACTGGTCTGGGTCCCCCACGACACAGAGATTGCGATGCTTCTGAGCGATGAGACGGGCTATGGCGTACTGCGCGACGTTTGTGTCCTGGAACTCGTCAATCATGAAGTGGACGTAGCGATCCTGGTACTTCTCCGCTATGTCCGGGCGTTCGTTCAGCAGGAAGTAGGTCTTGAGGAGCAGATCATCGAAGTCCACGGCGTCCGAGCGAGCCATGAGGGTCTCGTATCGCTCATAGACGCGACCGACCACCTCGTCGAAGTAGCTTGCGGTCCGCATCCTGAATCCCTCGGCGGTCAGGAGTTGGCTCTTCGCGCCAGAGATGGCTGAGAGGATCGCCCGGGGCGCGAACTGCTTGGTGTCAATCTCCAGTTCACCCATGCCGCGCTTTATCACGTCGAGCTGGTCGGAGTCGTCGTAGATGCCGAAGTTGCGGTCCAGCCCTATCGCCTCGCCGTCCTGACGCAACGTCCTCGCGCAGAATGCGTGGAACGTTCCCATCGTAAGGCGCGGAGCGTCGTAGGAAGCCACACTGTCCACGCGGGCCCTCATCTCACGAGCCGCCTTGTTGGTGAATGTAACTGCGGCTATCCGGCTTGGGTACACGCCGACCACGCCCAGGAGATATGCAATCCGAGACGTGATTAGTCTCGTCTTGCCGCTGCCTGGGCCAGCGACTATCAGGAGCGGTCCGTCAATCGCCTCGACCGCCTCGCGTTGTCTTTCGTTGAGGCCGGACAGGATGTCAGGAGGCATGTCAGGCTACATCCGAGTCATTAGGCGAGCGCGCCAACTGCACCAGTACGCTATTGACGCCGCTCTGCCGCGCCTGTTCGCGCTCTATGTCGCTGATGCGGGAACCGAGGCTGTCTTTGACATTCTCGATCTTCGCGTCCAAGCTGACTTCTACTTTCTCGATCTTGTCTTCCAGCCTGTCCCGCTGCGCGTCAATCCGCTGGAGGATGACTAATCCCATTCCGATGACAGCTAACAGGACGGCTATCACTGAAAGGGACGCTCCGACTATCGCAACTACCTCGCCTGTACTCATCGTTTCCTCGCGTATTCTATTTGGAGCGGCGTCACACTCACCTGAAATAATGCACGAATATTATAGCACGAAGCGTAGAGTTGTCTGCGGGACGCTACACAACGAATAGGGGGTTGTCGCGGGTGATGATACGCTGTTCCGCCGCAACCGATGCCCTCAAGTACTTCGGAACAGAGAGCATCCCCTTCAGCGTCGTGCCGTCGAAGTAGCGCAACTCGCCGACTACCCGCTCAGAGAGCCTGCGATCAACGTCTTCCACGATCAATCGGGAGGGGTCAGGACCGAGCGATCCGATGACGAATCCCCATGTCGAACCAAAGCTCGGCACGAACGTCTCGGACAGCGCAACTACCGGAAACACGCTCGAAACGGTGTTGGCGACCGCCGAGAAACACTGCTCGTAGAAGGACGGGCCCGTCGGACCAGACTGGGCTACCATCATGCCGCCGGGATTCATCCGCGCTCTCAGCAGCGAGTAGAATTCCCGCGTATATAGAAGGTACGCGGGACCCGCTTCGAGCGGGTCGGGCAGGTCTATGACGAACAGGTCGAAGCGCTCATCGTTATTCTCAAGGTAGGACAGGCAGTCGTCGTGTATCAACTCGACCCTGGGATCGTCGAAAGAGTTCCTGTGGTGATTGGGAAGATGCTCTCTGCACAACTCGACGACCTTGCGGTCTATGTCCACCATTACCACCCTATCAACGGTATCGTGCTTCAGCGCTTCCCGTATCGTAGCGCCCTCACCACCGCCGGCCACGAATACGGATCTGGGTCCGTCGTGGGCAATCATCGAAGGATGCACCAGTCCCTCGTGGTAGGCAAATTCGTCAACCTCGGTTGACTGGGTCTTGCCGTCCAGCACGAGGCTGCGGCCAAAGGCCGCGCCCTCCATTACGACGACGTCCTGATACGGCGTGCGGCCCGAGTAGTAAGTCTGTCGGATGCGTTCGGCCTGGTACAGGTCGGGCGTTATGAGTTCATAGTGCCAGTCTCCGGGCGGCGGGCCTTTCATGGACGTTCCCCCTACCTGAGTCCGGCAGCCATGGCCCGAGGCGCTACTATGCCTCGCTTTATCTCAGTGATGGACGGATCGCAGCACCGGAGCCCTTGGATTATCAACTCGGCGGCTTGGTACGGGCGCAGAGACTCGCCGCAGGTGAATATGTCCGCCGCGGCGTAGGAATACTCGGGCCATGTGTGCACTCCTATGTGGGACTCCGCGATGGCGATGATACCCGTCACGCCTACGGGTTCGAACTTGTGGAAGGTATCGCCGACTATCGTAGCGCCGGCTTCTATGGCCGCGCGCGTCAGTATGTCGCGCACACAGGCAAGATCATCGAGCAATTCCGCGTCACACTCTTTGAGTTCAAGAAGCAGATGAGCGCCTAGGGCTTCCAATCACGATTCTCCAAAATTGGGCATGGACCACGGGGGTAGTAGAATCGGATTATACATCAATGGAACATCCTCTTAGTAGTGCGAGAAGAATTCCACGAGTGGGGCGGTAGCATCTACAAAGAAGACGCCCCCCTGCTGTAGGGGGGCGTCTATTTCGTGGCTAGGATTGCCTACCGCAAGAGAGGCTTAAGTCTCTCCGATGCTAGTTCTCTTTGCTACATTTACTTGGAGTTTCTTCGTCGGGTTGGCAGACGACGAGTGGCGTGGTGGCGGACGATCCCTTGCTTCCGACAGCCCTGAGGGTGTAAACACCGACTTCAAGTGGGTTGGGAGCATCTACCATGAATGCGCCGGAGTCGTTGGCGTTCGCGCCGACCAGAATGCGGTCACTTCCACCAGCTACGCCTACGACAGACAGGGTAACAGCTTCGCCAGCATTGAAGCCCGCGCCAGAAACCGTTGCAGCCTCACCGGCGGGTGTCACGCTGGTTGACAGGCTGGAGTCCACAGCAGTCTCGTTTAACGCTGAAGACACTATCCTGACAGGAGCGCTTGCCAAACTGCCATCCGCGCCCATGGCCATAACCGAGAGATAACCGGAAGCGTCGGAAGCTCCGGCGTCGGCAACCGCAACGCTGAACGCGCCCGATGCATTAGCCTGAACTTCGTCGCCCAGCATTACCGAGTTGTTCGGGTCTATCATGAGACTAAGCTCGACGGGTTCGCCCGGAATGAAGCCGGAACCGGCTATGGAGAATGGGTCGCCTGACCCAGCGACAACACCCTTGCTCAGCACGATCAATGCCTGAGGAGAGACGCCATCAATACCCGGAGGGCCCTGCGGGCCTTGCGCTCCCGGAGGTCCGGGCGCTCCGGGGTTTCCGGGGTTTCCAGGGAGACCCGGCAGGCCAGCCGCACCGGGCTCACCCTGCGGTCCGGGCGCTCCAGGGTTTCCCGGATTGCCCGGGAGACCTGGCAGGCCAGCTTCGCCAGGCGGGCCCTGACATGCAATTAACGCTAATACTAGGATTGAAGAAAGCAGGGTGGTAATTATTACCCTGATGGGGAAACGGCTTTTCATCTGACCCCCTCTCGAGATGAATGATTCCTATGCTTACATTTTTACTTTCATTTAACCGGATGACCAGACAAACGATAACTTGGCGCACACACGCCACGCCGATTCTTCGACGCAACATCAACGCTGGATAATCATATTCACCTCAAACCTCTATGTCAAGTGGCTTTTAGCTCCTTTGACACTGAGTCCAGCTACCGTCAAAACAGCTTTCCAGAAGGTCGTCAAGTTGACATTATAACCAAAGGCTCATACTTGTACAGGCAAGTTCGTCTTGCTATATTGATAGCCCAGATGCGCCCCCGTAGCTCAGAGGATAGAGCGCTGGCCTCCGGAGCCAGGTGCGTGGGTTCGAGTCCCACCGGGGGTACTCTCACGACTGTGCCTTCACCGCCATCCGCGCGGAAGGTCTTTCAGACGATCCAGACCCAGATCGTCGCATAATTCAAGGTATTCGCGCTTCGGCACACCGCCCCAGGCCAAGCAGTCCAGCGACTCCGAAATCGGGGCGTCCGTCCGCAGCGTCGCGAGCGTCTTGTACAGGGACGCGGCCTCCCGGTTGGAGGCCAGATTCTGCGCAAGCGTCTTGCCGCCGCGCACAGTGAAACTCCAGTCGTCATAAGAGTCGGGTATGTCTTCCATGCGACCGTACTCAGACAGCACCGCCGCCGTTCCCTTAGCTCCCCAGCGAGCGATCCCCGGGATTCCGTCCGCCGAGTCGCCTACGAGCGCGAGGTAGTCGGGTATCGAAGATGGGGATACTCCAAACCGCTCGACGACGTCGGGCTCTGTGTAGGTCAGCTTGCGCCGCCGGTCCCGGACGACTACGCGGGAGCCTTCCACAAGGCGCATCAGGTCCTTGTCCACGGAGCAGATGACTATCTCATCGAGCCTGCGGTCGTCCTTCCACTTCGAGACGGCGGAGGCTATCGCGTCGTCGGCCTCGAACTCGACCATGGGCCAGACCTCGATGCCGAGCGAGCGCGCCGCGGTCTCGGCCAGACCGAACTGGGAGAAGAGGTCTTCCGGGACGCCCTCGCCGGTCTTGTATCCGTCGAAGAGGTCGTTTCTGAAGGACTCGACCACGTGATCAAACGCGCAGGCTATGAAGTCCGGTCGCTCCTCCCTGAGAAGCAGGAGCAGCGACTGGATGAGCCCGGTTACCGCGCCGATAGGTCGTCCGTCCGGGGCAGCGCGCGGCGGCGCGCCGAAGTGCGCTCGGAAGAGTTCGTATGTGCCGTCAACGAGGTATAGTTTCATGAATTTGTCCGCTATGTTCTTGTGGCATATGGATTCCAGCTTTCTCGGGAATGACTGATAATCAGAACCAGTTGGCCTTGTCCACTATATTCTTGAGTTCTGCGCCCTCGTTGAATCGGACGCAGTTTTCGATGAAAAGCTCGGTGCGCCGGTCGTCGAGATAGGGGCCCGCGCCCGCGCAGTGGGGCGTGATGATGACGTTGGGCATTGCCCAGAGGGGATGGCCCGCGGGCAGCGGCTCGATTTCGAAGACGTCGAGGGCGGCGCCGCGAATTTCGCCGTCTTCGAGCGCGGTGACGAGGTCATCCAGGACGACCGTCGCGCCGCGACCTATGTTTATGAAGTGAGCGGACGAACGCATCTTCCTGAACTTCTCGATAGTGAAGAGGCGCTGTGTCTCCGGCGTTTCGGGGACGGTCACTATTACGAAGTCCGCCCTGACGAGCGCGTCGTCCAGATCGTCGGGATGCACTATTTCAGACACACCCTTGGGAGGCTCTTCGACCCTGGGGTCCACGCCGATTACGGTCATGCCGAACTCGGAGCACAGCCGCGCGGTCTCGCCGCCGATGCCCCCGATTCCGACTACTACGGCGGTGGCGTCGGGCAGGTTCACGATCTCGTAGCCAGGCTTCCACTCCCCCTCGACCTGGCTGCGTATGTAGGTGTGCAGTCCACGGGCGAAGGCGAGGACATAGGACATGATGTGATTGGATATGTGGTCGTTGTAGATGTCGCGGGTGTTGGTGACGATCACGTCGCTGTCTATGAGGCCGGGGTGGTAGTATCCGGCGGCGGGACCGGCCTGGGGACAGGCTATCCAGCGCAGCCTGGTCTGCTTTTCGAAGACCTCGGGAACGATGTTTCCGAAAGCGGCGTCTGCCTCGCCTATCATCTCCATTGCCTCGCCGACGGAGCGGGCGACGTTTACCTCGATGTCCGGTATGGCCTCTCTGAGCAGGTTGGGCCATTGGTCAACGCTTTCGCTGTCGGACTGTCCGCCGGTTCGGAGGATAAGCAGGTTGAAACTCATTCTGTGTCTCCAAGTCTTTGGTTGTTAGTTTCTGAGCCGAAAAGGGTATGTGGATGTCGTTTCATATATTGAGACTTATATAAGTCCAGGTGGAGTTTAGGTCAGGTTCAGGTGAGCGTTCCAAGTGGGAAGCAACCTGGAAATCAGAGGAGTTAGCTATGAATTCACCCGAATTTCACCTGCGAAAAATTTTGGTCGGCCAGTTTTGTCGTCATTGATAAATTGTAGATTATGAAGTTCGGATACATTTGTTCTTTACCAGGATAGTGTAACACAGCATGTAGGCGTAGGTTACCTGGTTCTGGGGTTGAGGACGTCGTTGAGGGAGTCGCCGAGCAGGTTCCAGCAGAGGACGAGAGTCCAGGCGACGATGCCGGGGGTGAGGAGCATCCAAGGCACTTCTCTGAGCGCGCTGAGGCTGCCCGCTTCGAGCAGCATATTGCCGAGGCTGGGCCTGGGGGGCTGGATTCCAAGTCCAAGCCAGCTGAGGATTATCTCGGCGCCGACGATGCCTCCCATGCTCATAGACACCGACACGACTATGGGACTGATCGCATTTGGAAGCAGATGCACGAAGAGTATCCTGGAAGTCTTGGCGCCCGTTGCCTGGGCTGACTCGACATATTGGGTCGCCTTAAGGTACAGGACCTGCCCGCGCACAAGACGCGCCATGCCTATCCATCCGAAGGACACAAGCGCGAAAGAGATGACCAGGTAGTCGGCCACGCCGGACGAGACCAGCCCTGAGAGGAAGGTGTTGTCCTCCAGCCACCTCATCGAATCCCTGATCCTGGGGCCCAGGGTAGCGGCAATTATGATTACCAACAGTATATCGGGGAATGAAGCGAAGACCTCCCCGGTGCGCATGATCAGAGAGTCAACCCATCTGCCGAAGTAGCCGGATATGAGTCCGAGGGTAACGCCTATCACCAAGCCGCCGGTAATCATGGCAATCGCCGTGATGATTACGGTGTTCTGGATTCCCCACATCACCCTGGTGAGGACATCGCGGCCCTTCAGGTCGGTGCCGGCCCAGTGGCTCAGGCTGGGCGGCTTGCGTATGACGGTGTAGTCCTGGTCGGTGTAGTTGTACGGAGTGATGAGCGGGGCCAGAATTCCGGCGGAGTATATGAGCGCCAGGGCGGCCAGGCACATGACCGCCAGCCTCTTCCGAATCAGGCGCGACCAGGCGCGGGAAAGGTGCCCCTGCGCGCCGCTTTCGGGCGCGGCGGCATCTTCCAGCGTCGAGGCCAATGCCTGTCGGTCTTCCGAGTTCACTGGTATCTAATCCTGGGGTCAATGAAGGCGTAGGCGATGTCGGCCAGCAGGTTTGCCAGCACGAACGCGGTGGACGTTATGAGCGTAAATGCCATGATTACGGGATAGTCGCGGTTGAATATTGATTCGATTGCCAGGTTGCCGACGCCGGGTATTCCTAGAATTCGTTCGGTGATGATTCCGGTGCTCAACATGCCCGCCAGCGCGAAGGACAAGACGGTAATTATGGGAATCAGCGCGTTCTTTAGAATATGCCCGTAATCAACCGCCACGGCGGTCAGGCCCTTTGCGTAAGCGGTCCGGATGAAGTCCTGTCCCATGACGTCCAGGGTGCTCGCGCGCATGAGGCGAAGCAGCCCGGCGACGCCGGGTATGCCCATCGTAATCATGGGAGTGATGATCCTGACGTCCCAGAGACCTCCCCAGCCCGAGCAGGGCAGCAGGTCCGTCTTGACGCAGACGGCCCAGAGGAATGCCGGAATACTGACCATGATCGGAATGGAAAGGAGCATCAGAAAGGTGGTGACCGTCGCCGGGTCGAACCAGGAACCCTGCTTGTGGGCAATGAAGAATCCGAGCGGGATTCCTACCGCGACGCTGACGAACATCGCGGCGAGGTTCACCTGGAACGACACCCATATCTTGGACGCGATGAGCGAACCTACGGAGCGCCCCCTGAACCTGTAGCTTTCGCCGAAGTCGCCCCTGAGCGCGTTCCCGATGTATCTCACGTACTGCTCGGCGAATGGCTTATCCAGCCCCCACTGCGCCCGAAGGTTCTTGGTGGCGGCTGAATCCGGGTCGTAGCGATTCCCCATCGCTACCTGCACCGGGTCTCCGGGGCCGAATCTGCCCAGGGTGAAGGTGACCAGCGACACGATGATAAGGAGGAACGGCAGCCAGAGGAGCCTTCGAATTATGTAAATCCACATGGGGGTTCAGTTTTCAATTATGAATTGGCAATTTTCAATTATCAGTCGGTGGGGGCATTGTACATGGAATGAGGATGGATTGGGGCGGGGGCGAACGTGGATGTTCGTCCCCGCCGTTGGCGCGTCAGCGCGGGTTGGGGTCTAGCCGTCGGTGATGCGGATTTCCTTGAGCTTGGGGATGATCATGGGGGTGACGCGGTAGTTTTCGACGTGCGGCTTGATGAGCACGTAGCGTTCGCCGGCGTACCACAGGGGCAGCCAGGCGGCGTCGTCCACGATGAGCTTTTCCGCCCTATGATAGAGGCTTACCCGCTTCTCGAGATCGGACTCGGTGCGCGCTTCCTCCAGGACGGCGTCGAGCTCGGTGTTGGAGTACGCGCCGTGATTCAGAGTGCTCTCGGTGTGGAACAGGATGTCCAGGAAGTCCTGGGGGTCGGGATAGTCAGCCTGCCAGCCGAGTCCGCCGTAAGCCTGGAATCGCTTCTGGTTCAGGTCTTCCAGGTAGGTGGCCCACTCGACCTGCTGTATCTCGACCTCGACGCCAAGTTCCTGTCTCCACATTTCGATTATCACTTCGAGGTCCAGGCCGATGGTGCCGCCCGTGCCCGGCACGGTCACTACGATTCTGGGCCTGGTATCGGGGTCGGCGTACTTGGACTCGGCGAGCAGCTGCCGCGCGAGTTCTGGGTCGTACTCCAGGCCGACGAGGTTATCGTTGTATCCGGGGAAGCCGGGCGGCAGGATGCCGTATGCGGGCTCCACCAACTCGGACAGCACCTCGGTGGCTATGAGTTCCTTGTCCACGGCGTGGTTGAGCGCCTGCCTGAACTTGGGATCGTCGAACGGGGGCATACTGGCGTTGAAGCCAACATAAGAGACGCTGAAGTCGGGCGGGGCTATTATGAGTTCCTTGTTCAAGTCTTCGCTGGGGTCGAGCACCCTGTCCAGGTCGAACAGGCCGACGCCGGTGATGTCTATCTCGTCGTTCTCGTACATGGCCATGGCCTGGCCGCCGGCGAGGTTCATCGAAATGGAGTCCACGTTTGCGGGATCACGGTAGAAGTCCTCGTTGCGTTCGAGGATGATGCGCTCCCCGATCCTGTATTCCTTGAGCCTGAAGGGGCCTGTGCCGTTCGGGTTCTCGGTCCAGCTTCTGCCGCCGGCTTCGACGTTCTCCCTGTCCAGCACGAACGCGGTGGGATAGGTGAGCTTGGCGAGGAAGTACGCCTTGGGGGCGTCAATCTTGAACTCGATGGTATGGTCGTCTATGACGGTGACGCCGGCGATCTCGTCCGCCTCGCCTTCAAGGGCTTCCTCGGCGCCGATGATGTCGTTGAGGTAGGTATCGGCCACCGGGGAGGCGGTATCGGGATGAACGGCCCTTTCGAGCGACCACTTGACGTCGTGGGCGGTTATCGGCTTGCCGTCATGGAACTTGGCGTTCTTACGGAGGTGGAAGGTGTACACCGTTCCGGTGTCGTCTATCTCCCAGCTCTCGGCGATGTCAGGGACAAGCTGGAGATCGGTATTCATGGTGACGAGTCCGCTGAACACCTCGACCACGACGCCGGACGATGTGGTGTCCGTAGTCAGATGAGGGTCGAGGGTTGGCGGGTCGGACCAGAGCCTGCGGAATACGCCGCCCTGAGTCTCCGAGTCGGCGGGGGCGGGCTCGGTTTGGGACTGCTGGGCCGCGGCGGGTTCGGGCGCGGTCGTGGGTTCGGGAGCCGCCGTTGGTTCCGGGGCCGTGGTGGGCTGGGCAGTGGCTTCGGACTCGGCGACCTCTTGAACTACGGCTACGGGTTCCTCGGTCTCGGAGTCGCCGCACGCCAGCACGAAAGCGAGCGCCAGAATCGTGGCAAGTATCGCGATTTTCTTCATTTCATCATCTCTCTAACTGGGTTCTGTTGAAATTTGAACATTGAACGCTCCAATGGATTCCCGCTTTCGCGGGAATGACTGAATTGCAGTCGGGGTTTCACCCCCATCCTAACCTTCCCCCATCAAGGGGGAAGGGATTTTCAACATGGGAATGACGAGAATGTAGTTCACCCTCACCCCAGCCCTCTCCCAAGAGGAGAGGGGATTCTTTCAACATTTGGATTTCAATGTATTCGATAAGTATAGATGCATCTAGTATTCGGTTCGGCGCTATCTCCTATGATTCGACCTAATCGCGGGGAGATTCACCGACTGTTGTCTTAAGATACGAGATAATGAACCCATCCAGATTACCGTCCAGCACGGCGCCGGTGTCGGAGACCGAGTAATCCATGCGATGGTCCTTGACCATCTGGTACGGATGGAGGACGTAGCTTCTTATCTGGTTGCCCCACTCCGGGGAGATGTGCTCCCCCTTGATTCGCGCCATCTCTTCGGCTTTCTTCTGCATCTCCAGCTCGGCCAGACGCGCCATTAGGATACGCATGGCTATCTCCCGGTTCTGGCGCAGGGAGCGTTCGTTCTGGCAGCTGACGCGGGTGCCGGTGGGCAGGTGGGTTATCCTGACGGCGGTGGAGTTCTTCTGCACGTTCTGTCCGCCGTGTCCGCCCGCCCTGAAGGTGTCAATCCTGAGATCGTCCGGCCCGATTTCCAGGCCGGCGTCGTCCTCGACCTCGGGCATTACCTCGGCGAGCGCGAACGACGTGTGCCGGGCGTGGTTGCCGTCGAAGGGTGAGATCCTAACCAGGCGATGCACTCCCTTTTCGGCCTTGAGATAGCCGTAGGCGTGGTCGCCGGACACCTGCACGACGACGCTCTTGACCCCGGCTTCGTCGCCGTGAGAGATGTCGAGCACCTCGGTCCTGTATCCCCTGCCCTCGGACCATCGCAGATACATACGCATGAGCATCTGCACCCAGTCCTGGGAGTCCACCCCACCCGCGCCGGCGTGGAGCGCGAGTATGGCGTTGTGGTCGTCGTACTCGCCGGAGAGCATGAGCCTGAACTCGAGGTCATCGAGCTCGGATTCGAGCGCGGCGAGGTCGTCGCCGATGGACTCGGTGAGAGACTGGTCGCCCTCCTCGAGCGCGAGTTCAAGGAGTTCGTCGAGCTCCGTGGCCCTGGAGTCCAGAGAGTTCCAGGACTCGGACTCCTGCTTTAGGCCGGCCATTCTGCGCATCACGCGCTGGGCGCGCTGGTTGTCTTCCCAGATCGCGGGATCGGATGCCTGTTCTTCCAGCTCCGCAATGTCTTTCTTCTTGCCGTCGAGGTCAAAGACGCACCATGAGATCGGATATGCGGGAGCGCGTTTCAGCCAGTCGGCCTCTCATGTCTTGCATCTGTATGGACCTCGATAATCCGGCGGATTCTATGGTATATAACGCCGCCGCGCTGGAAAGGTTGGGCATAATCGGTAGGATTCACCGAATTATAGCAATCGCGGGTTTGCGGCTTCCATAGGGTGAGGGTATGGAAATGGTATCAGGACGGTCAACAGCAGTCCCGCGAAGAGGACGGGGCTGACGGGACCGACGGAGATTCGTGTAGGGTCATATATCTCCACCGGTCTCGGCGAGTATCCAGTATATGACTGCCGTGAGCGCGAAGGCGCCGGATTTACGCCGGCTCGGCCAGGAAGACGGGGATCTTGCGGGTGGTCTTGTTCTGGTACTCCTCGTAGGGCGCAAAGGCGGCGACGGCGATGTCCCAGAGGCGAGCGCGTTCGGAGTCATCCTCGACCTCGCGGACTCGCATGGAGTACACCTCGGTCTCGTCGCGGATCTCGACGCCGGCGTCGGCGCGGAGGTTGTACACCCATACGGGGTTCTTGGGCGCGCCGCCCTGGGAGCCGACCAGGACGTAGTTGTCGCCGTCCTTTACGCGCATCAGGGGCGTCTTGCGGATCGCGCCGGTCTTGTTGCCCCGGTTGGTCACGATGATGACGGGGAGGCCCGTTTCGCGCAGCGTCGTTCCGTCCGCGCCTCCGCTGCTCTCGTAGAGCTCGACCTGCTCGCGCACCCAGTCTCTCGGTGAAGGTATATATTCGGCCATTATTCGCTCCTTACTTTTGCCACGAATCGTTTGCGCCATATCATAACCGCAAAGGACGCCAAGCTCCAATCGGTTTTCCGATGCTGTACCAATTTAGTCGGCGCTACCTGTGTCGCCAAAGTCCCTTCCCCCTTGACGGGGGAAGGTTAGGATGGGGGTGACTTCCCTACCGACCAAACTGATACAGGTTCCGGTTTTCCGCCCGCACTACACATTTCATGCGCTATGCGCTATAATACGAACATACAAACTAATGTGGAGGTCGAAATCGCTAATTTCCGGAATTTCGGCGCAAGTGACTTGACAGCGTACAAATGGTCTGTTATCTTTCAGAGAACATTAGTACTTTGGAGAAGGAATATGACAGCTAAACTCTCGGCCCGACAGGAAAGCATCCTCGAATTCATCAAGGAATTCATGGAAGAGCGCCACTACCCGCCCACGGTGCGCGACATTCAGACCGGCTGCAACGTCAGTTCGACCTCGGTCGTGGACTACAACCTGCACAAGCTCCAGAATATGGGGTATCTCAAGCGAGAGCCTGAAGTCTCGCGGGGCATCGAACTGATCGGCGAGGGCCTCAAGGGCACCAAGCGCGACATTCAGAGCATCCCGGTAATGGGCAGCATCGCCGCCGGCGAGCCGCTCCACGTCCCGGACGCTCCGGCCTTCGCGGAGCAGAGCTACGACACCGTTGACCTGCCCTCGTCCCTGATAGGCGAGCGTGAGAATATGTTCGCGCTGCGGGTGAAGGGAACCTCGATGATTGACGCGCTGGTCGCGGACGGCGACCTGGTCATCCTCGAACCCGCCAATGACGCCAGTGACGGCGAAATGGTCGCGGCGTGGCTGGACGGAAGCGAAGAGACGACGCTCAAGCGCTTCTACATCGAGGGCGATATGGTGCGCCTGCAGCCCGAAAACTCCACGATGCAGCCGATCATGGTCGCGGCGAAGGACGTTTCGGTGCGCGGCAAGGTGGTCGGGGTGATCAGGTCCCTCTAGGGACTGAACCTAACAGCCGCTTAGTGCACGGGGCCGGGCAATCGCCCGGTCCCGTCCTGCTATTCTGGAGAAAGCGCGGTCCACGATCCGGCTGTGTGGTATATTCAGATGTACACACGTTGAACAGTGAACAGTCCGGAGTGCTGAATGGTCGCGTCGCCCAACTCTCAAATCACTCTCCCCATTACGGGTATGACCTGCGCCGCCTGCGTCTCACACGTATCGGACGCACTTGGAGACATCAGCGGTGTGGAGAACGTATCGGTGAATCTCGCGACCGAAAAGGCTTCGCTGGAACTGCGCTCCGACGCCGTTGATCTGTCCACGCTGACCGGCGCGGTCGAGGACGCGGGCTACGGCATCGGGACTCACAAGACCACGCTGGCAATAGGCGGCATGACCTGCGCGGCCTGCGTGATTCACGTCGAGAACGCGCTCGAAGGCGCGGACGGGGTGATGTCGGCGCAGGTGAACCTCGCTACGGAACGCGCCGCCGTCGAATACGTGCCGGGCATAACAGGCATCTCCGAGCTCCGCCACTCGCTCGAGGACGCGGGCTACTCCGTGGCGGCGGTTGTGGGCGACCCGAATGACGACGCCGCGACTCCCAGGGACGTCCGCGCGCTCAGGAACCGGATGATTTTCAGCGTGGCCGTGGCCGCGCTCATCATGGCGCTGATGGCGATTCCGAGCGCGGGCGATCTGATTCCGTTCAGGATGGACTTCCTGCTGCTCGCGCTGGCGACTCCGGTGCAGTTCTGGGCGGCGCGCGGGTTCTACACCTCCGCATGGAGCGCGGCGCGGCATCTGACGTCGAACATGAATACGCTGATAGCGGTCGGAACCTCGACGGCGTACCTGTACAGCCTAGTGGTTACGCTCTTCGGAGAAACGGCGTTCTTCGAGGGACGAGCGACGGACACGTACTTCGACACGTCGGCGGCGATCATCGCGCTGGTGCTGCTGGGCAAGTTCCTGGAGGCGCGGGCGAAGAGCCACGCGTCGAACGCGATCAGGGCGCTGATGGACCTACAGCCCAGCACGGCGAGGGTGGTCCGAGACGGCGATGACGTTGACATCCCGCTCGAAGACA
The DNA here is from genome assembly GCA_965202815.1 of Dehalococcoidia bacterium. Classification (GTDB taxonomy): domain Bacteria; phylum Chloroflexota; class Dehalococcoidia; order Lucifugimonadales; family UBA1123; genus VXRN01. The sequence goes on along the minus strand of CBDBCD010000002.1, from coordinate 2,420,099 downwards.
TAGTCGTCGGCGACGTGGTAGTCGTCAGGCCGGGGGAGAAGGTGGCGGTGGATGGAGTCGTGGAGAGCGGAGTGTCGTCCCTGGACGAGTCCATGCTGACCGGGGAGAGCGTTCCCGTTGACAAGCGTCACGGCAGCGAGGTGTACGGCGGCACTCTGAACGGCAGCGGAAGCTTCACGTTCAGGGCGACGCGCGTCGGGCGCGACACGATGCTGTCGAACATCGTGCGGCTGGTCGAGGAGGCGCAGGGGTCCAAGGCGCCGATACAGCGGATGGCGGACCTCGTGTCAGCGTACTTCGTCCCGGCGGTGATCGGATTCGCCGCTCTCGTGTTCGTGGTCTGGCTGGCGCTCGGGCCTGAGCCCTCGTATGTGACCGCGATATTGACGGCGGTAGCGGTGCTCATCATCGCCTGCCCGTGCGCGATGGGCCTGGCGACGCCGGCGGCCATCATGGTCGGCATCGGAAAGGGCGCGGAGTACGGGGCTCTGATACGCGGAGCGCAGGCGCTGGAGACGGCGCACAAAGTTGACGTGGTGGTCCTGGACAAGACGGGAACGCTGACGAGGGCGCGTCCCGAAGTGACCGATATATACACGCCTGATGGCGACGAGAACGGGCTTCTCGCCCTGGCGGCCTCCGCCGAACGGCGGTCGGAACACCCGCTCGGCGCGGCAATCGTGGAGTCGGCGGCGGAGCGAGGACTCGCGCCGGACGAGGCGACGATGTTCAAGGCGGCTCCGGGCGCGGGAATCAGGGCAACGGTGAACGGCAGGAAGCTGGTCATCGGCAACCTCAGGATGATGCGCAGGGAAGGCGTCAACATGGACGGCATGGAGGCCCAGTCCGAGACGTTCTCAGCCCAGGGCAAGACACCCATGTTCGTCGCGGCCGACGGGAACGCTCTCGGAATCCTGGCGGTCGCGGACGGCGTGAAACCCGAATCGGCGGAAGTGGTGAGGACGCTGAGGGAGCAGGGCGCGGAAGTGGTGATGCTGACCGGGGACAACGAGCGAACGGCTCGCGCAATCGCCGCTCAGGTGGGAATCGAGCGGGTGGTGTCCGAGGTGCTCCCGGCGGACAAGGCGGACGTCGTTCGGACGATCCAGGAGGAGGGCAAGAGCGTGGCGATGGTAGGCGACGGCGTAAACGACGCGCCCGCGCTCGCGCAGGCGGACCTGGGAGTAGCGATAGGTACGGGCTCGGATGTCTCAATCGAGGCGGCGGATGTGACGCTGGTGGGAGGAGATCTGCGGGGCGTCTCGACGCTCATATCGCTGAGCCGGTCCACGATGAGGGTAATCCGGCAGAACCTGTTCTGGGCGTTCGCGTACAACGTCGCGCTGATCCCGATAGCGGCGGGAATCCTGTACCCGCTGTTCGGACCCGGTGGGACGCCGGACGCGCTGAGGCCGGTACTCGGCGAGCACGGCTTCCTGAATCCGGTGCTCGCGGCGGGGGCGATGGCGTTCAGCTCGGTGTCGGTGATCACCAATTCGCTGCGGCTGAAGCGGTTCAGGCCGAAGAGGAATTAACTAGGACTGAGCCTCGCCTCCGAAGGCGGCAGGCTTGCTAATAGGTCAGATGCCCAGCGACCATACCCACATTATGAGCGGGACGGATACGGACACTATGATGACGTCGAGCGGGAGTCCCATCCTCCAGTAGTCGCCGAATTTGTACCCGCCTGGACCCATGACGATGGTGTTGGACTGGTGACCGATTGGCGTAAGGAACGCGGACGATCCGCCTATCGCCACCGCCATGAGGAAGGGGTCCACCGACGCGCCGATTGTCTCGGCAACCCTGATGGCGACAGGGGCCATCAGTATGACGGCGGTGGAGTTGTTTACCACGTCGGACAGCAGCATCGTAATGACGAGGACCGCCGCGAGAATGGCCCATGGCGGGAGAGTGTGGCCCAGGTCCGTAACGATCCCGGCGATTCGCGCCGCTCCGCCCGTGCTTTCCAGGGCTCCGCCCACTGGAATCATCGCGCCCAGCAGAATGATGATGGGCCAGTTGATGGACTGGTAGGCGGACTGCAACGTAATGAACCGGCTCAGAAGCAGAAGAGTGGCGGCGGCAACCAGGGATACGTGAATCGGCAATAGTCCGAACACCGTCAGGAGGATGGCGCCGGCGAACACCGCTATGGGGATCGCCAGGCGGCGGGGCTGTCCGATTCGCAGGTCGCGGTCGGCCAGCGGCAGCAGGTTGAGGCGCGGGAGCGCTGAAAGCATGAGTTCTGTCCTGCCCTGCAGGAGAAGCACGTCTCCGGCCTGTAGTACGACCCGGCTGAGCCGCGTCGCAACTCTGGAGCCGCTTCTCGACACGGCGAGCAGGTTGACGCCATACTCGGAGTGGAGGTGGAGTCCGGCGGCGTTGCTGCCGTCGGTCTGCCCGTTGGGAACGACTACCGCCTCGAGAATCGAGACGTCGCCCGACGAGACCGCCTTGTCAACGTCGGAGCGGATGTTGCTGAATCCCTCGAGCCTGAATCCGGTTTCGTCAACGAACGACCTCAGGTCTTCGGGGTTGGCTTCGATGATGAACACGTCGCCGGCATCAATGATCTGGTAGCTCGAAGGCGCGCCGTACCTCGTGCCCCTGTGAATAAGGCCGACGATGGCGACGTCTTCCTGCGCCAGTTCCTCGAGGTCCAGGACAAGTCTTCCGACATATCTGGAGTCCTCAGTTACCCTGACCTCAGTCATGTAGTCGGCTATCTCGATGGTCTCGCCCGGAGTGGACTGCGCCCGCCGGGTCGGTATGAGACGCCACCCGATCAGGGCTATGAACAGCGCTCCAGCCAGGGCTACGCCCAGCCCGACGGGGGTGAAGTCGAACATCGTGAACGCCTCGCCCGTCGCCGACTTTCGGAACGAGGCAATGATGATGTTGGGAGGGGTGCCGACCAGGGTGGTCATGCCGCCGAGCAGGGAGGAGAACGCCAGCGGCATGAGATAGGGCGAATAAGGACGGTTGGCTCCCCTGGCCATTCTGATTGCTAGAGGCAGCAGGATGCTCAGCGCGCCGACGTTGTTCATGAATGCCGACAGCGCGGCGACCAGGGAGGACAGGGACGAAATCTGGGCGGTGAGCGTCTGGCCGACCCTGGAAAACCGGCGCGCCAGCACGTCAACGATCCCCGAGGCACGAAAGACTTCGCTGAGCACGAGAACGGCCGCCACGGTGACGACGGCGGGGTGGCTGAATCCCAGAAACGCTTCGGACGGAGGCACGATGCCCGCGACTACGAGAACGATCAGGGCGGCCAGCGCAACGATGTCGTAGCGGATTCGCCCCGCCGCGAACATCACCAGAGTGAGCAGCAAGACCCCGAAAAGTACAGCTTCATCCATGCTTCGATTCGGTCGTCAAACTATACAACAGCAGTATCCCACTCGAAGATTAGATTGCGCTGAAATCCGACTCAGGGACCGCAAGGTTAGGGGATCACAGACACACATATTGATGTTAATGTAAAATATACCATGAAACCAACAGGGAGAATGCGATGATAAGACTGCCACTGTTCAACAGAAGCGGAAGCGCGAGGGCCGCGGACCCGGTATGCGATATGCAGGTGGACATCCGAAAGCCGCCGGGAGGGACTCACGACCACGACGGCGAGACTTACTATTTCTGCGCGCCCGGCTGTCGGATAGCCTTCGGCAAGGAGCCGGAGGCGTACCTGTCGGGTGAGAAGAAGATCAGGATGTAAGGCCGGAACAGTCCGCAGTGTTTTCTAGCAGCCACGCCATCTTCGCGCCTTCACACAGGCGGACACTAGGGCTTTTTATGTTCGTACTAGCGTGTGTAGCGGCATTCGCCTGCTCGCCCCCGGACGAGGAGAGCGCGCCTACATCGCCCACGCCGGAGACTACAGTCGTGGTCGCCCGGTCGGGGCAGGCGATATTCACCAGTACGTGCGCGGCGTGCCACGGTCTATCCGGCGAAGGCCAACCGAACTGGCATATTCCGAAGGCCGACGGAACTCTCCCCCCACCTCCGCTGAATGGCGACGGCCATACCTGGCATCACGGCGACGGCTTTCTGTACAAAGTGGTCAGGGACGGCAGCAAGTGGATGGAATCTCCGAGCCTGCCTCACTTCAAGAGCGGTATGCCCGCCTTCGGCGAGCAGCTTAGCCACGATGAGATAGTGGGCGTGATCACTTACGTGAAGAGCCTGTGGGGAGACAAGACGGGCCGTGGAATGTCCATCCGGGAGTGGCAGGCGGAGGTTAGCTTGAACGATCCGATGCCGGCGGGGCCGTGAGCGATGTCTGGCCCAGAAGGGATGAGTACGGCATACTGTTTGATGTCCAACCGTGCATAACTGAATGGAAGCCCAATCGGGGCGAGAATAAGATCAGGATGCAGCCTGATGGAACCGGGAGGTTGCTGATGACAACACGAGAGGCCACAATTGAAAGAGTGTTGCCCGACATCTTCTACGAAGAACCGGAGCGGATAGAAGACGATATGCCGCAAGAGCCAACTATAAATCTCTTGGTATTCATCCTGCGATGGTGGTTCAGCCGACGCACGGACGTGTTCATCGGCGCGGGAGGATTCGTATTCTGGAATCCCGACAATGGCAATGACAGGGTGGGACCGGACTGCTTCATCACGCTTGGAGCCGACCCCGACTTCGTGTATCAGTTCCCGAACTATTTCGTCTGGGAGGTGGGCAAGGCGCCGGACTTGGTTCTTGAGGTGGCGTCTCCGAGCACGGCGTCGAACGACCTGGGACGCAAGCGCGACCTGTACGCGCGGCTGGGCGTAACTGAATACTGGAAGCTGGACCCGACGGGCGGCGAGTTGTACGGCGTCGCGTTGATGGGGGAGCGCCTGGTGGGCGGCGAGTATGTTCCATTCGAGCTGAACGGGGAGCCGGACGGTTCTGTCTGGTCGCGCAGCGAGGTTCTGAACCTTGATTTCCAGTGGGACGGAGAACAGTTCAGCATACGCGATCCGCTGACGGGGGAGACGATAGACCCGCGAATCAGTCTTGAACAGGAACGACAGGCTCGACTGGAACTTGAGGCTAGAGTTCAGAGGTTGACGGAAGAGCGCGGACAAGTGTGACGGGTTCTGTCCGCAGACTCTTTCGCATGATCGCGCTGACGCTGGCATTCATCTCCGCTATCGCCCTTTCCTCGCCGCCGGAGAGTGAAGGCGAAACAACCTAGAACGCCGATTCGCCTGTTGCAGACGCCCGGACGGGAAAGGATATATTCGCCGACGCCAAGACGCGGTATTCAGATTATCGAAAGGGAGACGCTATCTTGAACAAGACATACGCCGCGGAAGAAGTAGAATCCCGCGGGACGGCCATAGCGGGACAGCCATATATGAGGGCGAGATACGCCACCTAGTGGAGCCGGGAGAGACTGTGATTATAGAGGAACTCCAGCCGATGCAACTCCAATGAATGACTTTCTAAAGTCCACCGATACTGTCCTCAGCTCTCATCCCCTGACGTAGCTCCCGTCATGTACGCTCTTAGCCAGACTCCGAAGCCAATCGCTGCACCTAAGCCCACTGCCGGGATTAGCAGTAAGAGTCCCTCAGCTCCAAGAGAGGCGAGGGCGAACAAGATTACTACTCCGACTGCTACACCTAGAATGAAACAGCCCGAAATGATTTTCTCGCGTGGGGTTATAAAGCGTGTCCTTCTAAACTCCCTTACACTTGTGGACTGGCTGGTGCGTCGGGTCTCTTCTCTGAACTCGTTTTGTGAAATACGTCTTGTAGGTGGTGTCAGTGACGTGGCTGGGACAAGTCTTGAATAGCGTGACCTGAACTCTCTATCGGTCTGCAACCCCTTACGCTGATTACACGGTCGGCATATCACTTGGAGGTTGCTCGCGTCATTGGATCCGCCTCTAACTGCTGGAATCACATGGTCTATGTCGAGGCTGCGAGCAATTCGGCGATAACCACAATAAATACAGGTATTGTCCTGCCGTCTCATCAACTCTTGCTTCAGCCCCTTGGGCCATGTCACTCGCTTGGTAGGCCGAATCCTGCGTTCATTGGAACGAGTTCGAAGCATGACCCAGATCAGTGAGTCTGATACCAGCAGAGCAACTGTGACAATCCATGCCCATGCCTTTGCAATGAATGAAGTCGAGTCTGCTGGTTTATGGGTGTTTGGCATCAGCGCTTGACTCTCCCCACTATACCCCTCGATTGTGTGTGACGGGTAAACATAAAGCTAAGATACGGAGAGAATCTATGTCAACCACCAGAGATGAACTGAGGCACTTTCAGAAGGCTCGTATTACCGAGCGCCGTTGGACTTTAGACAGTCTCTTTAATCCCTAGTCTCCACCCTGCCATGCGGGCTTATGCGCGTTACGCCCTCACTCGATTCATATGCCACCGCCCGCACAGACGCTTCCACCCGCTCATGTGGTTGCAGAAGCAGGGCTGTGCCGTTTTGGATGGCGTTGACGAGGCCCTCATTGGTGTAGCTGGTGAAGGGTTCGAGGCCGGCGTTGTAGGTGCGTCCGTACCAGGGGTGACCGTAGCCGCCGCCGAATGACTGCCAGTACCAGAGGTACTTGTACACGTCAGTGGGGAAGGATACACCGAATCCGAGTCCGAGCGCGGTGTTGGTGACGGCATACCAGCCTTCGGGCATGTCGGTTATGTAGGACTGGTCATAGCTGTCCCACTCTCTGCCCGGAACTTTGCTCAGGTCGTGCATGGCGCCGTCCTTCAGGGGGACGTTGGGCCAAGGGCCTTCGTAGCCGGCCTGGAGTTTGTTGTTGGGGTGGAAGTCCTCGGGATGGTTTATGACCGTTCCGCCCGGAATGTCTATTATGCAGTCCTCACCCAGGAAGGGCGCTCCGAGCGCGATGTGTTCGCCCCAGACGCAGTGGACGGGTTCCTCACCTTCGTTGAGAAGCGACTGGTCTATCTCGAGGATTGGCGAGCCAGATGAGAGAGAGAGGGTCTTCTGGAAGAAGAACGGCGTCCTGTATGTGCGGACTGAGAAGCGGGCGCTCACACGCTCCGGCGTGTCCTGGATGATTACGCAGTCCCAGGGCATGGTGTTGACCTCGGCGTGCAGGCCCATGTCGGCTCCCCCATAGACGGAGGGGAAGCCGCCGCCGGGAAGCGCGGTCTGCCAACCGCCCTCGTAGAAGTCGAGCCAGACGTTGGTCGGGGACCCTGTTGAGGGAGTGAAGCGCCGCGGATCTCGCACTCCCCAGGGGGAGCGCCACATGAAGTCGGTGTCGGTGGGCTTGTGCACGAACTGGTATATGTCCGCGCCCTTGTCGGCGAGGACGACGACCCGCAGGACCTCGTTCTCTATCACGACGGTCTTGAGTCCGCGGAACGTCCAGTCGTCGGAGATTCGCACGCCGTAGGTTCGTTCGTGCTGGTAGTGCATTATGGTACTCCGGTCAGTTTTCAGTATTCAGTTGTCAGTCATCAGATGTCGCGGCGAAGTGGTCCCAGTATTTGGCAGCTTGTTGGAGACAGACGGGAATGTCCTGTTCGAGAAGGTAGCGCTGTTTGACAAGTTTAACGGCTGCGTCACGGACGCGGGACAGGTATTCGTCTTTGGAGGGGTATCGCTCTGCGATGGACGGGCGTGGGTCGCCGTTAGACTCGCGCGCTTCCTCGTCTGGCGCGAATGGAATGGTGCCGCCCGCGAACATGAGTGGCTGTGTATCGCCGCCGATGTCGGGGTGTCTGAGAGACCAGCCGGTGTGCGCGGCGAGAGGCACAGCTATCTCGGGCAGGGTTATTCCCGCAACCTCGTTGCCGTCGGAATCCACGTCCGGTACTAGGGAGCCGAACACCTTGCCCATGTCGGGGGGCAGCTTGGTGACCTGCTCGACGTCCTCTCTGAGAGCGTAGTCGCGGCGGTGGGGCAGCGGATGGCGGCGCGGGTAGTTGGATCCGGGTATCGCGTCGTAAGTATCGCGGAGCTTGCGGGTTGGGACGGCGGTGCCGTCGTCTATCCGGGGATGCTTGCTTGGGGGCGGCTCGACCCCCTCGGCCACCCACTGGTCGAGATTTTCCAGACACGCTCTGAGAAGCGGTGCGTAGTCTATGACGCTGCGGATGTTCTGGGTACGGCTGATTCCCTCACCGGAGTCGGAGGTGTCGGTCGGGGGCCATGTTCCGGTGCCGTGCTCGGTGCCGGTGAAGTGGTAGATGCGGACTTTCGGGCTGTGTTCAATGTCGGTCGTGCCGTCGGGGTCGGTGTGAATCAGGGAGGCGTCGCCGCGATGGTACTCAGCTGAGGTGTTGGTGTAGAACACACGCAAATCGGAGCCGCGCTCGTCCAGCCTGCGGTGGAGCGAGTCGGTCACACCTGTTTCGGGATCGGTCTGAGGGATACTCGCAAACGGGAATAGCTGGGTGAGCATACTGTTGCGGTCTTTGGAGTTCTGGCCGAAGCGCTGGTTGAACTCGCCTCTCATGCCCCCGGCGACGTTGGCGATTATGCCGTCGAGTGCGTCCCTGCCCTGCTCGTCGCGGTTGAGGTCGTTGTAGATGAAGGTGCGCAGGAAGCGTCCGGTCTGGGAGCGTCCGTAGGCGTAGGCGTAGCTTATCGGGATGGGCGATTCGGAGTTGGCGGAACCGTGCTTGAACCAGGAAACGCAATCCCTCAGCGCGGCGAAACTGAGTCCCATGACCGGAGCGCCGACGGTGGTATAGACGATCTGGTAGAGCCGGCCCTTCTCGAATTTGCGCTCTGAACAGATGTAGTTGGGGTCAGGGACGTAGCTGCCGTCGTCTTCTATCCTGCCGAAACGCCAGAACGCGCGCGGGACCAGGCTTGCGGGACCATCCGGCATATCTCGGACCTCGAGGCGGGCATCCTTTTCGTCCATGTCGAAAGCGGGATAGGCGCGGTGTCCCTTGTCGGAGAGCAAGAAGTTGTGCGTGTCCTCAACGCTCTGGAGCTGGGTATAGACCTTGCCGGTAAGGGGCTTGCCGTCAGCGTCAACCGCGTCGGGGCCATTCATAGTGATGAGCGCGTCGAGGGCCGGGGTGTCACCCTGCCAGCCGCAGGCGACGACGGTGTAGCCGCGCTCCATCAGAAAGCCGTCGCCGATGTCCACGTCGGCGTCTTCCGGGGTATCGGTGTCTATGGCGAGTCGTGAGGAGCGGTTGAAGTTGGGGAGCGCGACCCGGTTGCCCCGGTTCACAACGTCCAGCATCAGGCGTCCGCTGCCCTTTGAGCGGTCAACGGGCATCATAATGGATACGTCGGACGAGAACTCGACCCTGCCATCCGCATTTCTGGGCGCGAGACCGACATCGGTGATGCGTTCGTTGGCCTCGCTATTGGGGTCAAGGGAGAATCGGAGAGTGCCGCGAATCTCCTCGTAGGGGCCGACGTCGCCCCATGACCTGCCGTCGGCGAGCACACGCCGGAATTTCACATCGAGTCCTGTTACTGGCATTTGTTCACCTCTTTAGGGGATTCTATTGGATTAGGAACTTCGCGCCGGTGTGGTGGCATTCGACGGTTCTTCCGCAGGGGCCTCCGGTTCTACTTCAAGTCGCAGTCTCTTTCTGATGAACCAGGAACCGATTATCAGAAAGACGGACAGGAACAAGACAGACACGATGATTAGTATGGTTGCGGTGAAGAAGAAGACTTCGGGGAACATGGCGATCAGGTAGTCGCGCCTTGGGTCTAGCTGCCACAGGTCGTTGGTAAAGCTGATGAGGTGGAAGGCGAGAAAGAGTCGGTCGAATCCGACGGTCATCGCCAGGCCGACGACGACGAGAAGCGCGACGGTAGTCCAACCTCCCCACCCTATCAATGTGGCGATGGACGGCAAGAAGCGACGGCCCCATATCGCGAGTCCGCCTACAAGGACTGCAAGCAGGTAGAGGCCGGTGAGTTCGGAAACGCGATAGACCCCCTTTACCAGTGCCTTGACGTCCTTCATGTGCAGGACTTCGCGCTCGTTGTAGATGTTCTGATACCGGACTCCTCGCACGACTGCTCTCACCGCGAGATACTCCTCGTCGTCGTTGAAGTAGTCGCGTATCTGCTTGCCGGCGGCGATGAGCTCGGCACGCTCGATTCCGGTGCGTCTCGGAATGTCGTACTGATCGAACCCGTAGGAATACAGCGGCGGGAAGTTGATGACCCAGCGCACGCTGACCGCAATCAGGAAGATGGGAACGAGCGCGATGAATAGAACGGCAACCAAGATTTTGATGGGACGGGGTATGGCGGTGTGGGGTCTCATTTGTCGGCAACTATACCATACGGTGAGTGGCGGCTACGATGTGTGGACGTCCGGTCGCCAGTGTGTTGTGCTAGTATGAGGCGGTTGGATTCAGAGCGGCCCTGAGTGGATTGGGCCGCGTCATGAGGTTTTTTCGTTTTGAGCAATAGTGACACTTTCGAGAGCAGTTTCGAGGGCATACAGGACCTGGCGGCCAGGCTGCGGGGCCCGGACGGCTGCCCCTGGGACAGGGAGCAGACGCCCGACTCACTGAAGCACCTCTTTCTGGAAGAGTGCTACGAGCTGGTGGAGGCCATCGAGGAGGGCGATGACGGTAAGATCGTCGAAGAACTGGGGGACGTGCTGTTCCACGCGGTCTCGATGGTGCAGATCGCGGAGGAGTCGGGGGCATTTTCGGGCGAGGACGTGTTCGCGCTGGCAATCGAGAAGCTGGTGCGGAGGCATCCACACGTGTTCGGGGACGCCGTTGCCGAGGACAGCAGACAGGTCGGGGTGCGCTGGGACCAGATCAAGCGAGAGGAGATGAGGGGGACGGATAGATCCATCCTGGACGGTGTTCCCAAGGCAATGCCCTCGCTGGCCTACGCGCAGGCGGTACAGGGACGCGCGGCGCGCATGGGCTTCGACTGGGACGACTACCAGGGCGTGATCGCCAAGGTGGCGGAAGAGTTGAGGGAGCTGGAAACGGCGGAGTCTGAAGCGGAACGGGAACAGGAACTTGGCGACTTGCTCTTCTCGCTGGTCAACGCGGGCCGATGGCTGGGAATACAGGCTGAGACGGCGCTGCGCCAGTCTAACGGCAAGTTCTACTCGCGTTTCGTCAGGATGGAGCGGCTGGCGCGGGAGCGAGGACAGGACTTCGAGGCGCTGACGCTGGACGAGAAGGAAGCGCTGTGGCAGGAAGCGAAGACGATGGATTGAAACGGGCATCCACAAGGGACGCCCTACCGGTTGACCAGCATCCATAAGATGGCTTGAAGCCGCCGCTATCGCATCCGCCAGAGCGCGCGGAACCTCCATGCGGCGAAGGCCAGAAGCAGCAACATTACGCCGGAGGTAATCTGCGTAGCCGCCTGGACTCCCAGGTTCTCGGCGAGCCATCCGGCGAGAAGACTGCCCAGCGGGAACAGCCCCCAGGTAATCATGTAAAGCCCGGTCACCCTCCCGCGATACTCGTCCGGGACTGTGCCCTGTACGACCGCGCTGGTCACCGAGAAGTACATCATCATCGCCGCGCTGATTATCATCAGATTTAGGTAAGCCGTCGGGAAGAAAGCGTTCACTGAGAAGATGAGCGTAGTTACCGCGGTTATGATAATGCCGCAGATCAGGGCGATGCCCTTGGCCTTGATGTCCCCTAGCGAGGCGAGCGCGAACGTCCCCAGAGTGGAACCCGCTCCGAAGGCGGATACCAGCAGCCCGAGCCCCCTGGCGTCCACCTCGAACACCTCGGCGGCGTAAACCGGCATGAGTCCGTTGACCGAAGGCATGATGAGCATGGCGGGCATGGCGTTCAGCGCGAAGAGTCCGAGCAGCAGCGGCGTATTGAGTACGTATCGTATTCCTTCGAGGAGACCGTTTCGCACAGAGGCAAGATTCATGCGCGGCTTGGGGATTGTGATCACGCGAAGGCTGAGAGCGGCGAAAACAGCGCCGATCTGAAGCGCGGCCTCGACGAGCAGGGCCGGGCCCGCTCCGGCGAACGCTATCAGGACGCCGCCAATGGCCGGGGTCGCAAGGCGAGTTACGCTGAAGGCCATGGAGTTGAGCGCGAACGCGTTTACCAGACTCTCTCTTGGCACGATGTTGGAAATGAGCGACATACGCGCCGGATCGGTGACGACCCAGGCCAGTCCCATGAAGAATATGAACGCGAAGATGTGCCACGCCTGGAGATTGCCTGTCAGGACGACCGCCGAGAAGATGAGCGTGACAGCCGCCTGGTAGCCGTAAATGAAGGACATGAGCTTTCTGCGGTCGAAATTATCAACCAGCAGTCCGCCGACCGGGCCAACGAACAAGATGGGCAGCGCGTCGAGTCCGAGAGCGACGCTTGTCCAGAAGGCGGAGTCGGTGACCTCGTAGGTCAGCCAGCCGACGATTACCTGCTGAAGCCAGAACCCGCCGGAGGAGAACATAGTGGCGAGCCAGATGAAGATGTAGTCGCGGTAGCGGAACGAATCGAATGTGTGGAGGCGACCGCGCACCTTCGGGGCGCGGACATGGGGCCTGTGCATTCTTGGGAAGACGCGGCGCCGGGCAGGACCGCTGGGCAGGACCGCGTCGGGTTCCAACTGAACGGCTCCCGTCAGTTCGGCCTCGGGAGACTCGACCGAAATGAGGTTCTTGACCTCGTCGAGAGTGGACTCCGGCTCGCGCGCGGGTTCCGCGGGCACGAGTCCGGCTACGTCTTGAGTAGCCGAACCGATAGGCTCGTCAGAGACGGGCGAGCTTACGAGGCTTGCCACGTCCTGGGGCTGGACGGTCGAATCGGCGTCAACGACCAGTTCCGCCGGAGGCGCGTCGGCTTGAGAAGACTGAGGGTGATTCACCGCGGTTACGGCATGAATGTCGTCGCGGCGAGAATGTGACGATTCCCGTGCGTCCAAGGATATTGCTCCACGCTATAGGTTCAACCAAGATCGATCAAACGAGGCGGGTCGTAGAGCGCGTTCCTTGAAATCGCGTTACGGCCAATCGCCAGTGGCAATTATACCATAATTACTGGCAATTCCATACATTTTCGAAACATTTTTCAGGAAATTTCCAATAACCGCGCACAACGCAGTTGAAGAGGACGTGGTTCGCGGATCAAAGGGGGCTTGCTGACCGTTCCGGCGCGCTCAAGAACCGACAGAATCCGCGATATTTCCCAGCACAGATGCAAGCGCGGCGGCGGTGCCGATGGGATATACAAGCGTGTTCATATCAACGGGTTCGGCGAGACTGAGGACCTCGGCGCCTTCTCTGACTAGCTGAGCTATCGAGGGCTTCCTGTCCGGGCCCCGAACCACCTGATCTCGCGTAAGCGCGATGATGCCGCGAACCTCGTCAATGGGCAGGTGGCCGGGCGGTTCGAGAAGCGCGGCGGCGCATATGATGATGTGGTAAGTGTCCCCGGCGCGTGGGGACCCTTCCGGGTGAATCATCCGGTACAGGGCTATAGGTCTGGGCTCATCGGACACGGAAATGGGTTCGGCGTCGCCTTCTGAGGATATTCGCCAAGCGGAGTGGGAAGATTGCAGCTCCACGTCCACGCCAATTTCTTCGATGGCCTCGCGGTGGGCGCATTCGACCCAGGACTCGCCCTCTTCGACGTGTCCACCTATGCCGGCGTAGAAGAGTTCTCCGGGAGGGCAGTCGAACCTGGTTCCGGCGAGGAAGAAGAGATACCTGCCATCCCTATCCCGCAGCGCGAGGCCGACGCCGGTTTCCGCGCCTTCGGGAATGAGGTCGTTGATACTCGGAAGCATATCAGCATCGCCTTCTCAGGCGTATTCGACTATGTGGCCGAACAGCCGCTTCAGGCGGGCGCTGTCTGCCGGGTCGAGCGCCGAGTTTTGCATGGCGCGGACGTTGGATTCGAGGTGCGCGAGGTTGGATGTTCCGGTTATGACGGAGGATATGGCGGGATGATCGGCGGCGAACTTGTAGGCGGCGGCTATGACCGAATCCACGTCGTCGTGGACCAGCCAGCCGAGCGGGTCTTTGTCGGGCAGGGCGTCCTGGGGGACGAGTCCGCGCGATTTCCAGTCGGCTATCGTCTCGGCCAGAAGTTGGGGATTGGGCAGCTTGATGCGGACGGCGGCCATGTTAAGTATTCCGATGTCGTGCTCCAAGGCGAGCGGGAGCATCTCTTTGGCGGCGTACTGGTTGAGTATGCCGTACTTGAGCATGATGACGTCCCACAGGTGGGGAGCCTTGGTCAGCCCGGCTGTCGCGCCGCACTGGGCAGGATCCATGAAATAGCGCAGGCTGAATCCGCGATGACCAACGAGTCCGCGCTCCCTGAGCCGCTCGAGGACGGGCATGTACCGCTCGACGACCATGTCGTGATGCTCGGCCAGTAGACCGTGAAAGAGCATGATGTCAATGTGGTCGGTATTCAGGCGGCGGAGGCTGCGTTCGACGGAGCGGGTTAGTTCATCCGGGTCGGCGGTGGGATCGCCGTCGCGCGGGTAGGCCCACTTGGTCACTAGGATATAGTCGTCTCGCGGGACACCATTGAGGACGCGTCCGAGAATGGCCTCGCTGTCGCCGTAGCTCTCGTGGGTGTCGAACAGGTTTATGCCGAGATCGAGGCATCTGCGTATGAGGCGATTCTGTTCTGCCTGGAGCAGTCCCCGCTTCTGTCCGAACTGGCTTGGGCCGCCGGTTCCCTGGCTCAGGAGCGAGACTTTCAGGCCGGTTCTGCCCAGGGTTCGGTATTGCATGGAATTCCTTGAATTGATATTGATGTTCTGTCGGGCGGCTATTGGGCGTCCGCTTCGTACCGTCGCAGTCTTTCTCTCAACATCCTGGCTTCTGCCTCGGCGGACAGGCGCATGGCCTTTTCAGAGTCCAATTCTTGCCTGGCCGTGTCACGTTCACTCACCACCTCGAAGAAGTCGGGGAGGAACTCGCCTATGGCCGGGTCGTAGAAACGCAGGTTTCCGTCCTGCCAGTAGAGATCGAGGCCCAGCACGGCGCTGTGTCCCCAGTGTACGCCGGACTCGACGTTTATCGGAATCGGCTCGTATCGTCCTTCCAGCAGGGTGTCGCCCGCGAGCGGTCGGTCATGGTTCCGGCCTCCGCTTGGGTCGAACCGCCAGTACTCGGTGACGCCGTATCCGGCGTATCCGTCACGCTTGGTGGTGTAGTCGGCTACGCCTGTGCTTGGGGAGCCAACTTCGAGAACGAAGTCGGGGGGCTTGCCCACCTCGTTTATCACGTACCCGTTCCGTTTTTCGATGGCCTCGGGGTGCACTCCGAAGGCGACTACGCAGTCGGGCTTCAACTGGCCGGGGCGAATCCTGGTGTCAATGCAGAGGTAGCCTTCGCCGTTCACGAGCACGTCGGAGCGGTGAGAGAAGAAAACTCTCAGGACGAACAGGACCATCGCGATATGGGGCAACTGCTCCATAGAGTCAGGGTCTCGCGGCGGGTCGGGCAGTTGAGCGACCAGAGTCGCTGGCCTGGTAGTCATGATCAACCTCGCGGTTCATGTGTTCCTCTGTGTGTAGATGTCTTTGATCATAGTTGTGGGCTATCTTACCATTTGCAAGAAGGGGCTGCGCTGCTGTTAGTGACTATCTCAAAACCCAATTGGAAAGGATTCCACCCCCATCCTAACCTTCCCCCGTCAAGGGGGAAGGGACTTTGCATACCCTTGTCGCTCGTTTCCGGCGATAGTTTTGAGATAGTTTCTTAGCGGTCGTTAGTTTCGTTGGGAGCGAGGGATTCGGCTGTCTGCTCGAACGCTTCGAGCCTGGGCAGAAGGAGCGGCGTGTCCACCCCGGCGTCGGTGTACTCGCGGATTCGCTGGCGGCACCGGGCGGCGTCGCCGAGCAGGTAGCAGGATTCGGCGAGTTCATCGGAGACGTAGCGCGCGGCGCCGGACTCGTCGCCTCTCGCTACGAGTTCCCTGACGGGGGCCAGGATCGAAGTGTCGAAACCGCCCTGTCCTAGCAGGACTTCTCCGGTGAACGGCTCGGCAATCAGGCGGGCGACGCGCTCGCGCAGGGAGGGAAGCATCGCGTCGGGGTCGTCGGTCAGGCGGACTATGAGCATACAGGTGATGTCTATGGAGTCCGGGTCCCGGTCGGCGTTGGAGGCGGCGTCTCTGACCTCTCTCACGGCCCAGCGGATGTACTCGACGGGGGCGTAGGCGTTGAGGAGAACGCCGTCCGCCACTTCACCGGCAAGCCGGAGCGCCCTGGGGCCTATGGCGGCGAGATATATGGGAAGCGGGTCCTGGACGGGGTGGATGGCGAGTCCGACGTTGGTCAGGCTGACACCGGCGTAGTCCTGCGTGACGCGCTCTCCGTTCCACATACGACGGAGGGCGCTGACCGTTCCTCTCAGCCTGGAAAGCGGAGCGCGGTATTCCAGCCCCATGCGCCCGGCGATCACGTCGGCGTCACTGCGACCGAGTCCGAGCATCATTCTGCCGCCGCTGAGACGGTCGAGGGTGGCGGCGCCCATTCCGAGCAGCGCGGGATGGCGGGTGTAGGGGTTGACGACGCCTACTCCCAGCCTGACGCGCTCGGTTCGGGCGGCGAGATAGCCGAGCATGGAGAAGGTCTCTTCGTGGAAGTATCTCTCGGTGACCCAGAGGGAGCGGAAGCCGGCGTCCTCGGCCATGCGGGCGTAGTCCGCAAGCTCCTCGCCGCTGTCAATGCCGTGGTAGAGTACGATTCCGGTTCCGGCCACGCTGGACGCTCCTTATATATTCGGATTTATAATCTTGCTGGGTAGTGTGCTGGTGTCTGCTTGGCGCGCGCAGGCAGTCAAATGGCGGCTGCAGGCAGCGCTTCTGCCTGCATACCGCCTGCAAATCCCTGTATTCCCCAGTTCAGAGAGTTTTTTTCGGGTCGGCGCGGTTCGTTGGATAAATTGAACTTTATCTTTCTAAGTACGTTTGTTCGCTATTGAGGATATTGTAGCATGGGGAGGATATGGATGGGAAGTGGGTGGGTGAGGTTGATTTCCACTTTCGCGGGAATGATGGCAAGCAGACAGTTATGGAAGGCTGATTAACGGTGCTGGAGCTGACAGTGCCCGGACTAGTCGATAAATACCATCAGCCCAAGGGCTGCCAACAAACTGAATGCGGCGCATACGAACGGAACGATATATCCGTGTTCGGGCAGTTGACTTTCATGCTGCCTCCTTCTTGAGGCAAGCAACCTTTCTCTCAAGCTCATCGGATGATAAACAGGTTGGTTGTTCTTTTTTTTCAAGATACGCAGCCATATCAGCGAGCCGCCCCATGCGATGAGCATTAGGCATCCGGCGATGAATATGAGGGGAGGATTTGTACGCTCCAAAATGTCTATGGTAGAGAATACAAATGTTATCGGCCCGAACAACCAGGAGAAGTACAGCGTTGACAAAGCCCAACCCGTCGAAGGGTATCTACCGTTCAACTTTCCGAGCAACAGGAACCAAGGAAGTAAGAGCAGCGTCGAATACAAAGCGCCTATGAAAGCATAACGAACGGGGTCAAAGCCGTGCTGACGCACCCTTCGATATGTGAGGTACGCCGCGAATGGTGCGCAAACTATCCCAATTGCTCCTACGAACCCAAGAAATCCCAATACCATAATGGAGCCAAACACCAGATATAAAATAACCCAATCCACAGTCCATTGATCCCCTATGAATTTGGTTGAGCCACGTCAAAAAGATCTATTTTCAGTTAGTGTATCAGTTTCAATTCCGAAGCACTGAAGACTTCAGAATCTTTAGCTAGAAATCCAGTGTTACAGTCCATAAAATTTCATAATGAGACAATACGGGACCAGGCTACCGAATTTACTTTGTACAGAGAGGCCAGTCCTTGATCATCCTTCTGGCAGGAGGAGACAAGGACAGTCAGGACCGGGACATACGGAAGGCGTTGGAACTGGCCAGGAGATTATAGGAGGAAGCAGACATGGAAAAGACGCAAACTTTGCCTTGGGACCCGGCAGAGCATTTGGAGTCCGAAGAGGATATGGCTGCATACCTGAATGTCGCTCTGGAAGATGGAGACCTGAACCTGATCATGGCAGCGCTGGGAGACATCGCCCGCGCCCGGAGAATGGTCGGGGCAGCGCAAGATACAGAGTTGGACGGAGAGGGTCTGTACAAGTCGCTTTCCGCGGACGACAACCTTCAATTCGCCACTGTCCTCAAAATAGTACGCAACTTGGGACTTCGGCTTCACGCCACTGCCGCAACTGGCGAATGAATGATGTACAGTTTTGCGTGAGCGAGGGTCGCTAGATGATTGACACCGACTCTAGCGCGTTTGTACCATTCGATTCATGGGAGGACGGGTTTCTATCCAACGATTCGAACAAGCGGAGATGGATAACAGTTTCGATTCATCGCTGAGATTCGCCGATATGTTCTGCGGCATCGGCGGCTTTCATGTGGCCGCGGCGCAGTTGGGCATGGAGTGCGTATTCGCCTGCGACATTGACACGGAGGCGAGACGCGCGTATCGCCATAACTTCGGTGTGGAACCGGCGGGCGACATTACGGAGATCAAGCCTGACGCCATTCCTGACCATGACGTTCTGATGGCCGGGTTCCCTTGTCAGCCATTCAGCATAATCGGGGATATGCGCGGCTTCGAGGATGTTCGGGGAACGCTGTTCTTCAACTTGGCCGAGACGATTGAGGCCAAGAGGCCCGCCGCCGTACTGTTGGAGAATGTGCGGCAACTGTCCTCGCACAACCGAGGCCGGACCCTGGCGAGGATTATCGAAGTCCTGGAAGAATTGGGCTACCGGACGAACTGGGGGGTACTGAACGCGCTGGATTTCGGGTTGGCGCAGAAGAGGGAGCGAACGTTCATCGTAGGATTCCGAGATCATTCGGTCCCGTTCGAATGGCCTGAGCCGCTTGGGAAGCATCCCTCGTTGGTGGATGTTCTGGAAAGCGACGTTCCCGACCGCTATTTCGCCAGCGAACATATACGCCTCAAGCGACAGGCAAAGCACCGGAGCGAATATGAGCTGGCGATATGGCATGAGAACAAAGGCGGAAACGTGAGCAGCCACCCGTTCTCCTGCGCTCTACGGGCGGGGGCGTCGTACAACTACCTGCTTGTGAACGGCGAAAGGCGGCTGACGCCCAGGGAAATGCTCAGGCTTCAGGGCTTTCCCGAATGGTTTGAACTGCCGGGCAGCTATCAGCAGATACGGAAGCAGACAGGCAACGCGGTTCCGGCGCCAGTAGCGAAAGCGGTTCTGGAGAAGATGGTTCATGGCCCATCAAGGGCCGAGACTACGCGGGAGACGAACGGGTTCGACGCCGTACCCGTTGGGGCAGATTCCTGACACTATTAGCGAGGCGCTGACATGGTTGACACGGTATCCCCGGAAGTCCGCAGCCGAATAATGGCTCAGGTCAAGTCAAAGGGCATGAAGCCAGAGATGAAGGTGCGCCGGCTGCTTCACGGTCTGGGCTATCGCTACCGGCTGCATCGCTCGGATTTGCCCGGACGGCCAGACCTGGTTTTCCCGTCCCGCCAAAAGGTCATCTTCGTGAACGGGTGTTTCTGGCACTATCACCGGGGTTGCGGGCGGGTTCGGATTCCGGCGACGAATCGGGATTATTGGGTAGGGAAGCTGGAGCGGAATCGGGACAGAGATGAGCGTAATCTGTCGCTGCTGGAAGAGATGGGTTGGTCGGCGATGACGACGTGGGAGTGCGAGTTGCGCGACATGGAGACGGAGACGGCGCGGCTGGTGGGGTTTCTGGAAGGGTAGCGCGTTCGGCGGAGTCTCTCCCCGACTGACATCCGACAGCCGTTCGGTGTACAATCTCGCGCATGAAATCGGGAGACAACACAAGCAAGGGACTGCTGGGCGGCGTGAAGATTCTGGACGTCGGGGAAGGCGTGTCCGGGCCATACGCGGCGCGGACGCTGGCGTGGCTTGGAGCGGATGTGGTGAAGGTGGAGTCGCCGGAGGGCGACTTGACGCGCCGGATGGGGCCGTTCCCGGACGATGCGCCTCATCCTGAAAAGTCGGCGCTGTTTCTGGCGCTGAACGTGGGCAAGCGCGGGGTTGCGCTGAACCTGGATTTGGAGGAAGGTCGCGCGAGGTTTCTGGAACTGGCGGCGGACAGCCAGATCGTTGTGGACAATCATCCAAGTGGGTGGCTGGATGAGCGAGGGATCGGCTACGAGGACCTCGCCGCCATCCGCGATGACATCATTCTGTGCCAGGTAACGCCGTTCGGCGACTGGGGGCCATACGCGGAGTACGACGCTGGCGACCTGTCGCTGTTCCACATGAGCGCGAACGCGCACGGTATTCTGGGGCCGGTGGAGGACCCGAATTCAGAGCCCTCGATACGGGCGGGCGGATACCAGGCGGAGCAGGTCGCGGGGATGGCGGCGGCAACCTCGACGCTCAGCGCGCTGTTCGCGGCGCGAATGAGCGGACGCGGTTGCCACATCATCGTGTCGTCGTTCGAGGCGATGGCGACGCAGGCGATAGCCGGATTGTCGAACATCGCGTTCGGCGGAGACTCCCCTACCCGCAACCTTGCTGAGGTGAGGGAGGCGTCCATCGGCGGGCAGGTGTCGGCGATTGGGGGCGTTCTGCCGTGCAAGGACGGATTCGTCGCCATATCTCCCAGAGAGGACGCGCAGTGGGTGCGCTGGCTGGATATGATGGGCAACCCGGACTGGTCGGATGATCCGAAGTTCAACACGCGGGACGCGAGGCAGAAGAACGCGGGCGAACTGTGGGAACTGCTGTCGGAGTGGACGAGCCAGCGATCCAAACAGGACATAGCGCGCGAGGGCCAGCGGCGCCGGATTCCGTGCTTCCCTGTGAACACGGTCAAGGACCTGATGACCGACCCTCACCTGGAAGACCGGCGCTTCTTCGTGCCGATAGGCCATCCGGTGGCGGGCGAGCTGCGGTATCCGGGAGTCCCGTACAGGTTGTCGGAGACGACGCTGCCGCTGGACAAGATGCCCGCGCCAACGCTGGGCCAGCACAACGAAGAGGTTCTCACATGAACAGACTGCCGCTTGCGGGCGTTCGGGTCGCCGACTTCTCCTGGATAATCGCGGGGCCCACGGCGACACGCCACCTCGCGCTCATGGGGGCGGAGGTAATCAAGGTCGGGAGCGCGCGCCGTCCCGATCCCTCGACTCGCGGCTCGGCATTCCACGTTTACAACCAGTCCAAGAAGTACACCGCGCTCAACCTGTCTCAGCAGCGTGGCAAGGAACTCGCGCTCGACCTGGTGGCGCAGTGCGACGTGGTTGTGGAGAACTACGCCGCCGGGGTATTCGAGAGGCTGGGGCTGGGGTACGACGTCTTGTCGAGAGTGAGGCCTGACCTGGTGATGATCGCGTCGTCGGGTACCGGGCACACGGGCCCCGACCGCGATTACGTGGCGTACGGAAGCCTGCTCCAGCACTACACCGGCTGGAACTCTATCTCCGGTTACCCCGACTCCGAGCCTATCAAGGGCGGGCTGTGGGCCGACCCGTGGGTGGGCATGGAACTGGCGATGATAACCGTGGCCGCGCTCAATCACAGGCTGGAAACGGGTACGGGACAGTACGTGGACTACTCTATGGCGGAGGCGCTGTCGGCAAGTCTGCCGGAGGCGCTGCTGGACTACCAGATGAACGGCAACGAGCCGGTTCCGATGGGCAACCGGGACCGCAATTTCTCTCCGCACGGCGCTTACAGGTGCGCCGGGGACGACCGGTGGATAGCGGTCGAGGTCCGCGCGACGGAACAATGGCGCAGCCTGTGCGATGCTATCGGCAGAACCGATCTGAGCGCGGACTCGGATCTCGACACGTTGGAAGGCAGGAAGGCGCGGGAGGACGAACTCGACCGGGCAATAAGCGACTGGACTTCCGAGATCGAAGACGGCGAAGCGTTCCACATACTCCAAGACGCGGGAGTCCCATGCGGGCTGTCGCTGGATATGGGTCGGCTGTGCGCCGATCCGCAACTGAACGAGGGCGGCTATCTGAAGCCAATCGAGTATCCAGACGGTACGGAGCGCGTCCTGCCAACGCTGCCCTGGCGATTTGACAGAAGCCCGGACTTCCAGCTAGGGCCTGCGCCGGAACTAGGGCGCGACAGCGGCTACGTGTACTCAGAATTGCTGGGGCTGAGCGACGCCGAGGTGGAGGGGCTGACGGAGGAGCGGGTGATTTACTGAGTCGGTCGCAGCCCCTAATCGCGGTCTTCTATGGAGCGGATCTCGTCCTCGACTTGGCCGAGCATGACGTATTCCTCGGATGTCAGGTGGAAGCAGCGCTGGAGGTACAGGCTGGTGAGGCGGGCGGCGTTCTCGCCCTCGGTGCCGGCGGCCTTGGCGAGCCTGGAGACCTGGTGGTTGTCGGGGAGGTGATGGCCGAGCGCGATGATCTCGCCGCGAGTCTCAGCCGCGAGAGACATATCGCCGGAGTCAACCGCGTCACGGAGCCGTCCAACGAGCCTCGTGAGTTCGTTCAACTTGTCCTGGTCGCTCATCAGGCCATAGAGCACGTCGTTGACGCTCAGACCGATTTCAGCCATGTCGTCGTCGTCCGCCTCCACAATCACGCTTTCGGGCTGAGCGTACTGCTCCCACAGGTCGGAATACCAGGAGATCGCCTCGTTGACCATTCCAATCATTGATATGACATCGGTGGCATTTATAGAGCCGCCATATATTATGTCGTCCTCGCGCACCTCCGCGAGCTTCTCGATGTCCTCGAAATCGCCCATCGGTTCCGGCGCGGGAGGAAACGCGAACGCGGAGAGGTCGTCTGCGCCAACTTCCCCTATCTGGTTCAGAAGGAAGGGCGGGACGTACTTGGATACATCGGTCCGTATCGGAAAGACTATCATGTAGGTAGCCAAGAACTCTGAGGCATCCTGAGAGTTGTGGAAATAAATCAGCGCATGGCCCTTAGGGCTTTGCTCCGAACCTCTTTCGAATGTGAAATCCATCTGATCGCTCACTTTGCCAAATGCAATCCCAATTGCCGACATCTTGTGATAGAGGAGTCAACGTTATCCACGGCCAGAACCAGGTTGGCGGTCGAGGTGGCTGCCATTCAGGAATGGGGGAGGACTGGCTTCCCCGGACTCTATGGCCGCCTTGATAGCTGGGTTGGCGTCCAGCCAGCGCGCCAACTTCTCCTCAGATTCGGCTATGCCCTCCTCTTTGCCTTCCGCCTTGCCTTCCGAGAATCGCCTAGCCAAATATCTCTCGGCTATCATTCTGAGTCCCTCCACTGTCCCGGCTATAATCACTGAGTACGCCACGATTGCCGGTGTATGAGACGATACGCTTTTTAGTATAGCCATATACGTCTCCGATGGCGAGTCGGATACGACCGCTACCAGTTCGCGCTCAGTTACAAAATACGTCACGACCAGAATCTGGATTCCGAAGGTGATGTAGTAGAACCAGGCCCACGGGCTGTCCAGTTGGAACATAGGTATTCGCCCGCCACTGTCTTCGTTCCTGTTTTCTTCTTCCAAGTTGGACACTTCTTGTTCAGATACACGACCGCCTCGTGACCGCTGAAACGGGATTGTAGCATAGATTACCGAGTGGAAAGACTCCCGGAGGTGTCCCGCTTTGGCGAGAAATGAGCAATATCCTGAGTTAAGTCAGTCGAAAGACGACGTTGTTTCATCTGACTCCGACATTTCCGATATGATAGCCTTATGTAGCTTTTCGTAAGAGACATATTACAGCCATGCAGAATGTAAATCAGACACTCAGACCAAGCAAAGTGCTCGTAATTGGGTCCGGGCCAATCGTCATAGGCCAGGCCGCGGAGTTCGACTACGCCGGAACGCAAGCCTGCAAGGCGCTGCGCGAGGAGGGAGTGACCACCGTACTGGTGAACTCCAACCCCGCCACGATAATGACGGACGAGGACATCGCGGACATAGTTTACATCGAGCCTCTGACAGTGGAGGTGCTGGAGCGAATCATCGCCCAGGAGAGACCGGACGGGGTGCTTCCCACGCTCGGAGGACAGACCGGACTGAACCTGGCCGTCGAACTCGCGGACGCCGGAATACTGGAACGATACGACGTCCGTCTCCTCGGAACGCCGCTCGAAACCATCAGGAACGCCGAGGACCGCGAACTGTTCAAGGAACTACTCGTGGAAATAGGCGAGCCCGTGCCGCCGTCCGCCATCGTCGAGTCCATGGACGACGCATACGCCGCGCTGGAGGAGATCGGCCTGCCGGTCGTCATACGTCCCGCTTACACGCTGGGCGGCACCGGCGGCGGAATCGCCAACACCAGGGAAGAGTTCGACCAGATAGTGAGCGGCGGGCTGGCCGCCAGCCCGATCACCCAGGTGCTGATCGAAAAGTCGCTGGTGGGCTGGAAGGAGATCGAGTACGAGGTGATGCGCGACGGCGCGGACAACTGCATCACCATCTGCAACATGGAAAACATAGACCCGATGGGCGTCCACACAGGGGACAGCATCGTGGTCGCGCCCAGCCAGACGCTCACGGACAAGGAGTACCAGCTTCTACGCTCGGCGAGCCTGAAGATAATTCGCTCGCTGGGAATCGAGGGCGGATGCAACATCCAGATGTGCTTGGAGCCGGGCGACGTGGTGGCCGAGACTCTGCAGGGCGGAGGCAGGGCGGAGAGCAGCTACTACATCATCGAGGTCAACCCGCGTGTCAGCCGGAGCTCGGCGCTGGCGTCCAAGGCCACCGGGTACCCGATAGCGCGGGTGGCGGCGAAGATAGCGGTCGGAAAGCGGCTGGACGAGATTCCGAACGCTGTTACCCAGCGCACGCTGGCGGCGTTCGAGCCCGCGCTGGACTACTGCGTCGTGAAGATTCCCAGATGGCCTTTCGACAAGTTCCCGGGCGGCGACCGCCGGATCGGAACACAGATGAAGGCGACCGGCGAGGTAATGGCGATAGACCGCTCCTTCGAGGCCGCTTTCCAGAAGGCGGTACGCTCGCTGGAGATCACCAATCGCTCACTGCTGTGGGAGGACAACGGCTGGAACCTTCCCAAAGATGACCTCCTGGAACGCCTGCCCATAGACCCCAACGACGAGCGGCTGTGGGCGCTCATGGCAGCGCTGCGCCGGGGCGTAACACCTGAAGAGTTGTCACGCGCCACGGGCATAGACCCCTGGTTCACAAGGGCGTTCAATCGCATCGCCCAGATGGAGAGCAGACTGATCCACGAGACGCTGACGCCCGAGCTACTATGGATGGCGAAGCGTCTTGGATTCGGCGACGAGAAGATCGCCATACTCGCGGACCGCACAGCGGACCAGGTGCGAAAGACCCGGAAAGAGTGGGGCATCCTCCCTGTCTATAAGATGGTGGACACCTGCGCGGCGGAGTTCGAAGCGCAGACTCCCTATTTCTACAGCGCCTACGAGCAAGAAAACGAAGCGGTCCCCTCCCCCGTCAACAAGGCGCTGGTGCTGGGCAGCGGACCCATACGCATCGGACAGGGCATCGAGTTCGACTACTGCTCCGTACACGCTGCGTGGGCTCTCCAGGAAGAGGGCATACAGAGCGTCATGGCCAACTCCAACCCCGAGACGGTCTCGACCGACTTCGACACGAGCGACAGGCTCTACTTCGAGCCGCTTGATGAAGAATCGGTGCGCGACATCCTGGAGAACGAGGCGGTGGATACGGACAGGAACGGGGTCGTAGCGCCGCCCTCGATGGTGCAGTTCGGAGGCCAGACCGCCATCAACCTGTCACAGTCGCTGGACAAGGCGAACCTGCCGATCCTCGGCTCAACGGCGCAGTCCATAGACATAGCGTCAGACCGCCACCTTTTCGAGGAGTTCCTGGCGCGGGTCGGAATACCCAACCCGCCCGGCGCGGCGGTAATGGACCTGGAGAGCGCGTTGAACGTCGCGCAGGAGATAGGCTACCCGGTACTGGTCAGGCCGAGCTACGTCCTGGGCGGACGCGCCATGGAGATAGTCCAGAACGCTACGGAACTCGTGCGCTACATGAACAACGCCTTCGAGGCCGGTTCGGGGCGCCGCGTCCTCATTGACAAGTATTTCGAGGGGCGCGAGGTGGAAGTGGACGCAGTGTGCGACGGCGAGACCGTCCTGATACCCGGAATAATGGAGCACGTCGAGCGCGCCGGCGTCCACAGCGGCGACTCTATGGCGATCTACCCGGGACTCACGCTGAGCGAAGACGAGGTCAACACCGTCGTTGACTACACCACCCGCATCGGCAAGGCGCTGGAAGTGCGCGGGCTGATGAACATCCAGTACGTGGTGGTAGGCGGACCCGCGTACCGCAGTCCGCAGTCCACAGGCAGCGGCGCGGAAGATACTTCGGTCTTCGTCATCGAGGTCAACCCGCGTTCCAGCCGCACGATTCCGTTCATCTCCAAGGTTACCGGCGTTCCGATGGTCAAGCTCGCGGTCAAGGTGATGCTCGGACACAAGCTAAAGGAGCTCGGATACGAGGGCGGGCTGTGGAAGCGGCAGAAGCTCGTCGGAGTGAAGGCGCCCGTGTTCTCGATGTCGAAGCTGACCGGTGTGGACACGTATCTGGGGCCGGAGATGAAGTCCACGGGCGAGGTCATGGGCATAGACACCGAGTTCACGCCCGCCGTCGCCAAGGCTCTAATGGCGGCGGGCCTGTCGGTGAAGCCCGGCGGCTCGGTTCTGCTCAGCATAGCCGACCGCGACAAGGCGGAGTCGGTGCAGATGATCCGCGAACTGCACGAGGCCGGATGCGCCATGTACGCCACGGACGGCACGGCGGCGATGATCTCGGGCCTCGGACTGCCGGTGATAGCCATACCCAAAGTGCTGTCCGGCCACCCGAACGTCGTTGACATCATCGAGGACGGCACGGTTCAGGCGGTGGTCAACACCGTGACGGGCGACCGAGAGGTGCTCCAAGACGGCTTCGACATACGCAGGGCCGCCACCGAGGCCCGAATCCCGTGCTTCACGTCGCTGGACACCGCGCGCGCCGCGGTCGAAAGCATGTCCGGGTCGGGTGCCGAGTACAGCGTAAGGCCGCTGCCTGCGTATCGGGGATAAGAGGTGTCCAGAGTGAAAATCACGTACGATAAGAATGTAGATGCTATGACCATCCTTCTTGCTAACTTGGACATTGAGGAGACTAGGGACATCGCTCCCGGGGTATATGTGGACTACGACGCGGACGGGCGAGTGGTGGCGCTTGAGATATTGAAGGCCAGCCAGAAGTACGACCTCAGCGATATCGAGATGCAACCGTCCGACCCGTATATGTCGCTGTCGGACGCGGGAAGATTATTCGGTCTCAGTCCGACGACACTGCGACACCAGATTGCCAGGGGAGTTCTGAAGGGCAAGAAGTTCGGGCGCAACTGGATGGTTCGGAATGACCACATGGCGGATTATGTTCGGGAGCGAAGCAGGAAAGCGGGGAAGGCCAGAGCAAGTTCGCCTGTTTAAGTATCAGGACGGCTTCGACATACGCAGGGACGCCACCGAGGTGCGGATACCCTGTTTCACGTCCCTGGACACGGCGCGCGCCGCGGTGGAGAGCATGTCAGGGTCGGGCGCGGAGTACAGTGTCAAGCCATTGCCGTCGTATAGGGGATAACGTTCGCCGACCGTGCTTGAAGACTCAGTTGCCGAACTACTCCGACTACATAGTATTCGCTCGTTGACTTGGGGCCCACGATACCTTGGATCGTACTCCCCCCAAGATTGTCTCAGAAATTGCCTAGGTTGCCGGGTTTAAGGAGTGGCATCAGCTATTGGTAGGTCTGGTAAGACGGGACAAAGGGTAGCAGAATGTCTGGCTTAAATCCGTGCGTTTACTCTGGCTAACTCGACAGCACCCATACTCGAACGCGGTACATTTGATTGTCCGATACTTGAACGTCATACCGCACTTGCCTAATCTGACGGTCATCATAATAGAGCGACACGTCAACCAGATCATGGAGGTGAGATATATCCACATTACGTCGGTTGGCCTGTAGCACGTCCGCAATGCCTCCCAAGTAGTTTATGGCATCTCCCGGGATACCTGTCGGAGACTCGGACACAACAAGCTCGAGACCAATCTGTCCCCGTTCAGTTGGGTTCCACTGAGAGTTCTTCAGAGTCTGCTGTACTTGCTTCAGCAGATTTATTACACGCTGGTGGTGACCATGCTCAGTGTTGAAGATGGATAAACTGCTGTCCTTAGCGGGAGGCAGACCTTCAATTTCGAGATTTAATTCCATCATTCTAGTGTCCCATATACTATGGAGGGGAGTCTAAGCAGATTGATGCTGGTTACTCAGGCACGCTTTCCCATCCTAAACATCATGGTACCACACTCGCCACATCTGCCACTGTTGCCGACCTACCGTCTTTCATCGCAACTCGCTGAGTTTCCTGAAGTTCGCGGCTCTCCACACTTCACAGAGTAACTGGATTACCTTGCAACTGTGCTTGACAGGCAGAGGTCTTACTCGAGAGAATTACCTGCGTTCCAACCCCGAGGATTGTCCATGAGCGAAATTTTAATGCCCCGACCGAGTTTTGGTGTGTTCAAGTACTCTATCACTTTATGCACCATCGTCCTCGTATTAACTACCGTCAGTTGTGGCTCGGAAGAGATGAACGCAAGGAGTTGTGCTGACGATCCGGAGGTGTGTCTGGCGCACTATTACGATAAAGTTGTCGAGGAGTGTGTGCCAAAGGCGCTCAATGAAGTTTACGCCAAGGGCTTCGAGTGGAAAGATGATGCAACAAAGTCAATCCCTTTCGATATCGGCGCAGTCAGTACTCGCCCGTCGGCTGTTGCTGGCCCGGGATACTCAACCAGAGTTCGTGTTGAATACCTCGGATATGTCGGAACCAGCCTCGATATACTGCGTGACGGACAACGCATTGACCGATACATGTACTGCGGATATGACCTTCAGGACAATGACTTCATCCTTGGAGGATTTGCACTCAAAGATTTCGAAGGATTTCAACAGACAAGGGGAATCGCCGGTACACAGTGGTTTCCGCTGCGGCCAGAAGGCCCCTAGGAGCGTGCTGAAACGGCGAGAGCGCTACCGAGTCCTTAGCTGCTCCATTGGACTCGGCGCGGAAGGTATATCCCGTTGCCACACATACACTATGGCAATCACTATTACGATGGCAACACATATCCATATCCATGCACTTCTTTTCGGACGACGAAAAATCCGGTTGCAGGCACGACAGCGCCTCTTGTACCGCCTATGCTCTCTGTACCGCCTGCGTATTATCCCGCTCCCGCAATGCGGACATCTACTCATAGCTGTGGCACGACCTCTCGAAAATAAGTGACAGATTTGACGCCTTGACAGGGTAACGAAATCCCGCGAGTTTCGACTCAGCCCCGATTTTTATGACACCGCCGTAGAAAACAAACAGGCCCCGGGAATGCCCAGAGCCTGACGTCGAACGGGAAATGCCCATTCCTTATCGACACTTATGGTTGATTCATCCCTCTGTCAAGACAATTTTCAACCGGGCGCACCACTCTTGTACATCCGTGCTGATTTCGCTACAATAGCCTCATGGATTGCAACTATGAATATGAAACGCTCTACCGGACGCCCAATGCTCATAACCGACAACCCGACGCTCATAACCATAAATTGTGATATATGACAAGAGCGAAAAGCGGGCTAGGGAAAATTTTTTCAGGCGATTTAGCTACAAACTCTGGTGACTAACAGGTGTTCCGAACACCTGTTAGTCACCAGTTAAGCCACCTGTTCCCGCCTGTCAAATGACCTGTACGATATAAACCAAGATATATCAGACCGCTGAAATGCAGCCCCGATTACCCTGACCAATAGGATGGATGGCTTGACCATCCAGCCGACTTGAAAGATACTCTGGCTAACTGACCACACTGGAGAATTCACCATGACCGAACAGCAATACGCTCGTCCTGAGCTTCTGGCCTCCACGGAGTGGCTGGCGGAGCATCTCGACGACCCGAACGTGCGCGTCGTTGACTGCGACGAATTCGATCTATATCTGCGAGCGCACATAAAGAACGCGGTGGGTATCCGCGTCCACCACTACATCAAGCACCCGGACTACCCATCCAATCCGACGCAGTACCCGCTGGTTGCGGAGCCGGACGTGATGAAGTCGCTCATGGAGGAGATGGGCATCGGCGACGACACGATGGTCGTGGCCTACGACAACTCCGGCAGCCTCTACTCCACGCGTTTCTGGTGGGTCCTCAACTACTACGGTCACACCAACGTGAAGGTGCTGAATGGCGGCTGGAAGAAGTGGTTCGACGAGGGCAGGCCGACCTCGATAGACAGGCCGCCGGACGCCGGCAGCGTTACCTTCACGCCGAAGGTCGACGACTCGCTGGTATGCGCGCTGGACTACGGCGTGGCCCAGGTCGGCAACGACGATACCGTCTTCCTGGACGTGCGCTCCGACGGCGAGTGGGACGGCTCCAACAGCCGGGGCAACGCTCGCGCCGGCAGAGTGCCGGGCGCCGTTCACCTAGAATGGCTCAACCTCATCACCGAAGACAGGCATCGCCTGTTCAAGCCGGCCTCCGAACTGAACCAGATGCTCAGCGCGCTTGGGGTGACTCCCGACAAGAATGTCATCACCTATTGACAGGGCGGCATCCGCGCGGCGCACGGAGTATTCACGCTCAGGCTTCTGGGCTACGACAGGACACGCAACTACGACGGCTCGATGGGCGAGTGGGCCAACAGGGAAGACACGCCCCTGACATTGGAAGGCTAAAATCTCTCTCACAAACGCAACCCTGCTGGGGCGCCCACGAGGGACGCCCCTACACACTGAAAACTGAAGACTAATCACTAAAGACTGGAAACTCAAACATGGGCTGGTCAATACATCACCCTGTCGGGCTTATCTACTACTCCCCGATGCTCTCGTACAAGGGCTACACGCTGGTGTCGTCCAACACGGCCAATTTCGCCGTTCTCGTGGACATGGAGGGCCGCATCTGCCACAGGTGGGAGTATCACGGGGGCATCGCCTACGGTAAGGTACTGCTCAACGGAAACCTGCTCATCCGCGCGTCGCCCGATCCCGACTACGAGGAGACGCGCGGACTGGGCGGCGGTTCAGCCTCGCTGGTCGAACTGGACTGGGACGGCGTGAAGGTCTGGGAGTATAACGATCCCGCGCTCCACCACGACTACGAACGCCTGCTGAACGGCAACACGATCTACCTGCGCTGGGAGCCTATGCCCGCCGACCTGTCAGCGCGAGTGCGTGGCGGCTACCGAACGCCCGAAGACCCGGTAAACATCCTGGGCGACACCATCCGGGAAGTGTCGCCCGACGGAGAGACTGTGGCCGAATGGCGCACCTGGGAAAATCTCAGTGTCGAGGAGGACGTGATTTGCCCGCTGGAGGGTCGGCGAGAGTGGACGCACGCCAACGCTCTATCCAGCGCCAAGGACGGAGACTTCCTGGTGAGCTACCGCCAGACGGACACTGTCGCCATATTCTCCCGCGAAACGGGTGAGGCTACCTGGAAGTGGGGCCCCGGCGAGATCAGCCACCAGCACAACGCGACCCAGCTCGACAGCGGCAACATCATGATATTCGACAACCACGCGCACGCCAGGGGCGGCGGAAGGGGTTCACGGGTCATCGAAGTGAACCAGGAGAGCGGCGAAATCGAGTGGACTTACGAGGGCAGGCCGCCGGTGTCGTTCTACAGTTCATACATAAGCGGCGCGGACCGCTTTCCCAACGGTAACACCCTGATATGCGAGGGGGCGCATGGTCGCATATTCGAGGTGACCCAGGACGGCGACATCGTGTGGGAGTACGTGAACCCGTTCTTCGAGCCAGACCGCGAAGGTCGCAACCCGAGCAACGCCACATTCAGGTCCCACCGCTACCCGCCGGACTTCCCAGGCTTCATCAACCGCGACCTCGACCCGGGGCGGTATGGGAATCTGAATCGGGCGCTGGGGTTGGAGTAGTCAAAAAATGGCTTCAGAATCCGTTTTCGAGGAAGTGGTCAGAGCATGGTGGGAAAACTTCCGGTCCAGGTCTCGGACACGCGGCAATATAGCCGGAGGTCTGGTTATTCTTGAAAATCTGCGGTCCAACTTTGATCTTGATACAAGGGCCCACAGGGCAGCGAACAGCGATCAGTTGCGGAATGCGACGGGTCCAAATGTCCAGCGAATTCTGAGCCGCTATGGAGAAGATCGTATCTTGCTGAGAGAGGGAGGCAGAACGAATCGTGGGCTTATGAGAAATCTCGAGTCTCTTATGAAAGAGTTGGACGCCGCCGGGCTTGAAAACCTTACAACCGAGGATAGGAACTATGAAATCGGTGTTATGCAGGCGTTTTTGGCTGATAGAGCCAGGGACATACTAAATGCAGGAAAGATTACGTTCGATTACCGTCGAGACATTACATCACGCGAGATAGTCGGCCAGATTATAGAAGCCGCTAGAAACCGGAACAAAGCAGGTGAAGTCGCGGAGTATATGGTCGGCGCAAAGCTGGCGCTGCGCTTTGCCGATCATCAGATAAGAAATTCGGTAGCCAGCGCAGCGGATGAACAAGCCGACGAACAGGGTGATTTCCAGATAAACGATTGTGTTTTTCATGTAACCGTCTCTCCGAATAGAGGGCACTATGATAAGTGTCTTAGAAATCTAGATAACGGCTATCGGGTTTTTCTGCTGGTCCCAGATAGAGCCTTGGCCGGATCAAGGCAAATCTCTGAGTTAGAGATGAACAATCGAGTTTCGGTTGAATCCATTGAGTCGTTTATTTCTCAAAACATCGAAGAACTGTCCGAATTTTCGAGCGAACAGGTAGCGCGAAACATAAAGTCGCTTATTGTGGCATACAACGAAAGGCTGTCCGAAGTGGAAACCGATCTATCTCTTCAGATAGAAATGCCCAGAGCTTTGAGGGACACATGAATACTATGATGACGAAATCGCATGTATTCCCGGCCGACTCGACGTTGAGTCTTGAAATGACCGTCGCTGAATACTTCGCGGGCATCGGGTTATTCCGCATGGGGCTGGAAATGGAAGGCTGGAAAGTTGTTTATGCCAACGATTGGAGTAACCAACGCGCTCAAATGTATAAAGGATTTTTCTCAGAGCGATACGAAGTGAAAGATATATTCAGCGTTTCCGAACGCGACGTGCCGCCTACAACGCTCGCCACTTGCTCATTTCCATGTGTTGACCTATCGCTGGCAGGTAAAGTTGATGGTATAAACGGGAAACATTCTCGTGCGTTTTGGGGATTCTATGATTTGTTGGAAAAACAAGGCGAACACGCTCCCCCAATTGTCCTGCTGGAAAATGTGAATGGATGGCTGTATTCCAATCAAGGTGAAGACTTTTACATAACCGCGAAATCTCTCAATCAACTCGGCTATAAATGCGATGTCTTTTCTCTGAATGCCCGTTCATTCGTCCCCCAGAGTCGTCCTAGAATTTTCATGGTAGCGTTCAAGTCATTATCGGAATGCCGAGATTCCGCGTTTTTCCTTAACAGGTCCAAACTGCTTATGCCTAAACGCCTAGAATACCTCATCATGCGTTACGGTGACGATATAAACTGGGGTCCCTTAAACATGCCTGAACCCCCAGCATATAGAAATAGCGGCTTCTCTGACAGCGTCGTAGAGAAAATTCCTCTGGATGATCCTCGATGGTGGCCAGAAGATAAAGTTGACAAACATATTGCTATGATGTCCCCGGCGCATAGGGCCAGAGTATTGAGTATGTCTCAATGCAGTCAAACTAGGTTCAGGACATTCTTCCGCCGTCGTCGTAAAGATGGACAGAGGGCGGAAGTTCGTTCAGACGATATTGCGGGATGCTTGCGGACCGCTGTCGGCGGCAGCGGAAAGCAGTTTCTCGTCGCGGCGGGCAGCGACTCAATACGTATGAGAACGCTGACCGTGCGGGAATACGCGCGTTTGCAGGGCGTCTCCGACGAATTTCCAATCGTAGCGAATACTGAACGCCAATCTCTCAACGCATTTGGTGACGCCGTATGCGTTCCCGCAGTATCGTGGATAGCCAGAAATGTCCTAAATCCGCTATTTGAGGAAATTAAACCACAAGAATCCTACGCCTTGTCGCCGCGCTCCGCCCTCATCCGCTCCAGCAGCGCCTCGAACTCGGTGGGGTTCGACACGTCCGATATGACGGCGATGAACTCGCCTATGTCGGACACGTATGACCGGAGTTCTCGCATCTGCTCCCCTGCCGGACTGATGGATGCGGGACTGTCGCCGTAGCGTCCGCGGAACGCGAAGTACGCCTGGTTCAGCTTGCGGATGTAATAGCCGCGCAAACGCAATTCCCATTGCCGCTTGCGCATGTACTCCTCGGCCTCTTCGATTTTGTCCTCTTCAAGAAGCCTCTCAGCCTCGATTCGTGTCTCGCGCATGAACTTGGTGAAGTTGGGATCGGACCTGCTGACCGCCTCATACCGTCGCGCGTTCTCCGACAGGTCGCCCCCCATCCGCTCAAACACAATGTCTCCTATCTCGTTACCGGCGAGAGTAGCGGCCGTCTCGTTGAGAGTCGTCATCTCGTCAGAAGCGAAGTAGTTCCTGCCGAACGAGTGGAAGAACCAGTAAGAGTGCAGCCACTCGTGCGCCGCCGTCCTGATGATGGTGCGGGTTGTGTACAGGTCGTTTACCATATTCGGGAACGTGGCCAGACCGGCCAGATCATCCACATAGGCCGCGTAGTCCACCTCCTCCAAAACACGCTTCTCGATCTCGTCGCGCTCGAACGGCTCGATGTCGGGATCAAGGAATACGGCGCCCGTCATATCAATCTTGTCGCGGGGGGAAATGACGAGTAGCGTCGGCGGCTCCCCGAATTTTATGTCCACGGGTGGCCATATCACACCTATACGCGACTGGAGATCGAGAGTCGCGAGCACCGCGCCGATCTCGGCTTCGACACTCTCCTCGGCCTCCGGCTGCAATTCGCGCTTACGCGCCAGAAGTTCAAGCAGATACTCGTCGGAGGGAACGACCTGGCTGGTGTCTGCTCCTTTGAAGCTTCTCAACTGCGAAGCGCCCTCGATTCTGCGCTCCTCCTTCTTGGCCAGACGCACCACTTTCAGGTATTCGTCCACCAGTTCCAGCCGCTCCTCGCGCGTGGGCTTCTGACCGGGCACCAGATTGACCAGCGCGTGAATCCACTTCTTTGGAAAGTTGGCCGCCTCCCACTCCACGAGAGAAAACAGGTGCTCGTAGGCTATCAACTCCACGGGCGTGATCTTGAAACTGTCCAATCTGGGAATGAACAGAGTCAGAAGTATGAGCGCGAGTAGCAGCTTTCGCCACCACTTGAACCGGCGTCTGGGCCGGATTGCGTCCGATTCGGTCCGGTTAGTATCCGGCGGGCATTCTGTTTCATACATATCCTTCATATTGTCATATACGAGCGAGCAACATTCCAGAGCCTTGTACATACCCAATAGTGATAGAATGACACGCACGGTCGCGCTGCCCCATACAAAGCTCAGACCTTCCACAAATCGAAAGACAAAAGGTGCTTAACATGCCAAAGACGACAGTGCTCATTACCATTGACGGACTGGACCCCGAGTATCTGAGCGTTTGCGACGCTCCCAATCTAAAGGAGATGGCGAAGCAGGGATTCCACGTTACCGGCAAGTGCATGATGCCCTCGGTGACAAACGTCAACAACGTGTCCGTGGTAACGGGAAAGTACCCTACGGAGCACGGCATAAGCTCAAATTACCGCCTTGTCAGAGAGACGGGCGAAGAGATATATATGGAGTCGGGGGAGTACATCCTGGCCGAAACGTTCTTCCAGCGCGCAAATGAATTGGGGGCCAGGACTATCCTCTCCACCTCGAAGGACAAACTCCGAACATTGCTGTCCCAAGGGGCGTCCACCGCCATATCATCTGAGCGGGCGCCGCAGTGGGCCGTAGAAGCGGTTGGCGAGCCGCCTCCCATATACTCTCTGGACGTGAACGGCTGGACGATACGCGCCGCCACCGAGGCCATGAAACGCAGTCCGGCGGACATCGTTTACATATCCACGACCGACTTCGCCATGCACACCTACGCGCCCGATGAGCCAGAGTCGCAGCGGCATATCACGATACTCGACGACGCCATCGGCGACCTGGTCGAAGCGCACCCCAATGTCACGCTGCTCCTCACAGCCGACCACGGGATGAGTCCCAAGAGTCGGATGATCGTCCTGGACGACGTATTCTCACAGCATGGAATCTCGGCTCAGGCAGTCCCCATCATCAAGGACCGCTATGTCGTCCATCACAACAACTTAGGCGGCTGCATGTTCATCTACATGGACGCGAGTCATGCCGACCGCCTGGACGAGGCCGCCGAGGTTCTCAGAGAAACGACCGGGGTCGAGAGAGTTTACACTCGCGCCGAGGCTGTCGAGGAACTCAGGCTCAACTACGACCGAATCGGCGACTTAGTAGTTACCGGGGACTCCGAGACTGTCTTCGGACCAAAGGAGTTGAGCGATTCGTGGAACGACACCGGAGCGGGCAGCGGCCTGCGCTCCCACGCCTCGGCGTATGAACAGGACGTGCCGATCATCGGCTACAACGGCGACTTCGACGGCTTCGAGTTCAACGAAAACCGCGATCTGGGCCGCTACGTATTCGAGCGCGTACTGAAATAAGGAGGTTCACGCATGGGGCGAACTACGGCCATAGCCACTATCATAGGCGCCACTGAGGGACGAGAGTATGAGTTTCTCGTTGACACGGGTTCTACCCACATTGGCCTTCCTCAACAGGAAATCGAAGAACTTGAACTTTCGCCGGTTCCCAACGGCGTTCTGCAAGTTCTGACCGCCACGGGGATCGTAGAAAGGCAGTCGTACTGGGCTATCGGGGAAATTGACGGGCGTGGATTCGGGACCATGATAACCGAAGCTCCAATTCCGCTGATTGGCTATCATCTTCTGGAGAGCCTCAGATACCGTGTGAACCCGGTCACCCACGCCCTGGAGCGCATCCCAATAGACGAACCAAGCCCGCCCTATTTGCTAATAAGCAAGCCTGAACATGAAGGAGGGCCATAATGGTTACGACACGCCAGAGGTCGGACGCAGGCGCAGAGCCGAAAGCCAAGCTGACTTACGATGACTACGCCAAGACGCCCGACGACGAACGCTGGGAACTCATAGACGGAGAACTTATACCAATGGGATCGCCGACCGTGCCGCATCAGAGGATTGACGCCCGGCTGGGATATGAATTCGTCAGACTCGTAAAACAGGGTTTGGGAGAAGTATTCCACTCCATAGACGTGGTTCTCTCCGCTCATAATACATTCCGGCCCGACCTGATATTCGTTTCCAGCGAGCGGGCGCATATCATCACCCATGCCAACATACAGGGCGCACCCGACCTGGTGGTGGAGATACGCTCTCCCTCCACCGCCGGACTGGACGAAGTTACGAAGCGCGAACTCTATGAACGGTACGGCGTCAAGGAATACTGGCTCGCGGACCCCGAAGCCCAAACCGTAACAGTCCTTCTTCTGGGCGAAAACGGATACGAGACCGCAGGCATATACGCCAAGGGCGACACACTGACCTCCCCCACGCTGGAAGGCTTCAGCATAGACCTGAACGAAATCTTCGTGTAGCGGATCGTCGCGCTACGAATTCTCTTCACACAAACAGTTCACGACAACGGAGGAATAACTTGACCGAACCAAAGAAGGTCTTGCTTACCGGAGCGGCCGGTCGAATAGCCACGTTTCTCAGGAACGGACTGGGAGACAAGTACGCTCTATCCGGCACGGACCGAATACCGGTCGCCGATTCGGGCTTCGAGTCGGTGACCGCGAATCTGACCGACTTCGACACCATGCTGCCGGCGTTCCAGGGCGTTGACACCGTAGTCCACCTGGCGGCGGAGCCGAGACACACTCCGGATATCTGGTGGGACCTGCTGCTGCCGGACAACATCACGGCAACGGCCAACGTCTTCGAGGCCGCGCGCCAGGGCGGCGTCTCTCGCGTCATCTTCTTCAGCTCCATGCACGTCAACGGCTTCTACGAACGCGACGAGCCCTGGCGTTCCATAGCCGAGGGCGAGTACGGCGACCTCGATCCGAAAACCGTGCCTCTCGTAACCCATAAAATGCCGGTCCGCCCCGACGGCCCATACGCGGCGAGCAAGATATTCGGCGAATCGCTCGGCCAGTACTACTCGGAGGAGTACGGCATATCCGTAATATCCATTAGGCTTGGCACGATGAGCGTCGAAGACAGACCCGGCGAGGACGCGCGCAGCTACGTCAGTTGGCTCAGCAGCCGCGACCTCACGACCATGGTTGACCGCTGCATCGAGGCGGAGGACATCGGCTTCGACATCTTCTTCGGAGCGTCGGCCAACACCTGGAAGATATACGACACGCCGCGATGCTGGGAGATCCTGGGCTACGCCCCGCAGGACAACGCGGAGGACTTCAGGTAGCGGATCCCCAAGACGACTGTTTGCAATCCGCTACCCACTACCCCGTCGCGTCAGGCCATAGACCCGCTCGTCAGCGCGATCATATGATACAGGACGACGACGTTCCACATGAGAGAGTCCATCCTGTCCAGTATGCCGCCGTGTCCGGGGAAGATACGGCCTGAGTCCTTCACGCCGGCCATTCGCTTCAACTTCGACTCGTACAGGTCGCCAAGCTGGCCGGTTACCCCTAGAACGGCGGACATGAGCGCGACAGTGGGCAGGTCGGCGTCGAGTCCCAATATCGCTTCCAGCCCGACGCCGCACGCGATAGCCCCGCAAAAACCACCTATCGCGCCTTCCCATGTTTTGTTCGGGCTGACGTTTGTCGCCAGCTTGCGAGAGCCGACGGCCTTGCCGACGAAGTACGCCGCCGTGTCCGTGGCGAATGTTACGCCCAGTAGAAAGATGATCCACGATAGCCCTTCATTGGCTGAGAGTGAATCGAAGGCTCTGAGAAGCGGGGCGTGGAACAGAGCGCCGCCGACTACCAGGACGATACAGACCGTCGCCAGAGCATTGCCGAGCAGCCCTCTGAGCTTGTGCGTAAATAATATGACGACCGCCGCGGTTATCGCAAGCGACGCGGGGAATGCGGCGACGCCTTCCATGTTCTCCGGGTACTCGGATCCCGGGATGAAATGGTATGACACCGCGAGCGCGGTGGTCAGGACCAACACGACAACCGGTATCGTCTTCTGCCCCCAAGCCTCCGCCATGCGTCCGAGCTCCCAGGCGCCAATAGCTGCGGCAATGGCGATGAGGCCCGCGAACCACCAGCCTCCCTGCCACACGATGAGGAGCAAGACCGGAAGGGCGACTGCCGCTGTGAGGATGCGTCTGCCCAACGTTTGCCCCCGCTTCGAGTTTAGGGTTTGGGCGACTTCAGCCGTCCAGCCTTCCGAATCTGCGTTCGCGCGCGGCGTAGGACTGCAACGCTTTCTCCACTTCGGTCTCGTCGAAGTCGGGCCAGAGCGCTGAGGCGCTGTAGAACTCGGCGTATGCGGCCTGCCACAGAAGAAAGTTCGACAGGCGCATCTCACCCGCCGTGCGGATAATCAGGTCGGGGTCGGGTATGTCGGCGGTGTCCAGGTACGACCCGAACAGTTCTTCGTCAACGCTGTCCGGTTTCACGCCGTCGGACAGCATCTTCTTGACCGCGTTCATAATCTCGGTGCGTGAACCGTAGTTGAACGCCACGCACAGCGTCAGGCGGCTGTTGCGCCTGGTCATCTCGATGCTGTTCCGAATGGCGTGGCGGAGATTATCGGGCAAGCCTTCGAGTCCGCCGATATGCTTTATCCTCACGCCCTCCTGGTGGAGGTTCTCGGACTCGGGGCCGATGACGTCCAGCATTATGGAGATCAGGGCGTCAACCTCGTCCGTTGGACGTCCCCAATTCTCGGTAGAGAACGCGTACAGCGTAAGATACTCTACACCTGCCTCGGCAAACGCCTTGATAGTCCGCCTGATGTTCCCTACGCCGGCGCGGTGGCCTTCCGACCTGGACAGGCGGCGACTGGTCGCCCAGCGGCCATTGCCGTCCATGATGATGGCGACGTGACGCGGCGTTCGCGCGGAAGCGACTACAGGAGATTCGGACGCCTTGGGGCGCATAAGGGGTGTGACCACGGAAAAGCGTCAGACCTCCATTACCTCGTTCTCTTTGTCCTTCTTCATATCGTCCATTTCGCTGATATGAAGGTCGGTCAACTCCTGAATTTCGCCCTGCGCGCGCCTGAGCTCGTCTTGGGAAAGCTCCTTGTTCCGCTCCATCGAGCGGAAACTCTCGATACCGGAGCGCCGTATGTTGCGGACCGCGACGTGCGCGTCTTCTACTTTACGTCCAACCAGGCGCACCAGTTCCCGGCGCCGTTCCTCCGAAAGCTGCGGTATGCTGATGCGGATCACAGTTCCGTCGCTGTTCGGCATCAGGCCGAGATCAGACTTCATGATTGACTTCTCGATCTCTTTCATCGCCGACCTGTCCCAGGGCTGGATCATGAGCAGTCGCGCTTCCGGAATGGATATGCCCGCGATCTGGTTCAGCGGAGTCGGCACCCCGTAGTAGTCAACCATCAGGTTCTCGACCAGCGTGGGCGACGCTCTGCCCGTCCTGATTCCGCCCAGTTCTCGCTCGAGAGCCTGTACGGATTTCTCCATGCGTGAGCCGGTATCTTCCATGACTTCTTCGACTGTTGCCATAGCTTTATCCTCCGAAGGTCGTTTTCACCAGTGGGCCGGAGTCGGGCGAGTCCGGCGTACCTTATGATGATACCACCGACCCCAGGGCTTCGCCTCTGACTATGCGCTGCAAACTTCCGGCCTCGAACAGATCGAAGACGATAATCGGGACATCGTTATCCATGCAGAGCGAGAGCGCGGTGGTGTCCATCACGCCAAGTCGCTTTTCCAAAGCCTGGAAATATGTGATGTGTTCCAGCTTCTTCGCGTCGGGGTTGGTCCTGGGATCGTCTTCGTAAACGCCGTCAACATTGTTCTTAGCCATCAGCAACACATCGGCCCCGATCTCAACCGCCCTGAGCGCGGCCCCCGTGTCCGTGGTTACGAACGGGTTTCCGGTGCCCGCGGCGAATAGGACCACCCTGCCCTTTTCAAGATGCCTGATTGCCCTGCGCCGTATATAGGGCTCGGCGACCTGGGAAACATTGATCGCGCTCTGGGTGCGGGTCACGATTCCGAATTTGCGCTCCAATGTGTCCTGGAGCGCAAGCGCGCTAATGATGGTGGCGAGCATACCGGCGTAGTCCGCGGTGGCCCTGTCCATTCCATCGAGTTCGGCTTGCGTGCCTCGCCAGATGTTGCCGCCGCCGACCACTATTCCCATCTCGACGCCGAGCTCCAGAACCGAACGGATCTCGAAGCCCATGTACTCGACCGCCGCGGGATCAATGCCAAAACCGCGGTCACCTCTGAGTGACTCACCGCTCAGCTTGAGCAGGATCCTTCGGTAGTTTGACGAGTTGGAATTGTCTATGGTTATTCCCCGAGCGAAAATCGCTTGAACCGGCGCACTCTAATGTTCTCCCCCAGCCTGCCGACAGTCTCGTTCACCATGTCCTGAACGGTCATGGACGGGTCGCGGATGAAGGGCTGCTGCATGAGGCAGTCCTGGGAGGTGTCCGCCGACTCGTCGTCGGGAACGTCGGACTCGTCCACGTAGATAGGAGACATAGCCGCTATCTGCATGGCGAGATTGTTTGCCAGCGTCTGGAAGTCGTCTGTGCGGGCTACGAAGTCGGTCTCGCAATTGAGTTCGATCATCGCGCCGATTCTGCCGCCGCTGTGAATGTACGATTCGATGATGCCCTGGTTGGTGGCGCGGTTAGCCTTCTTGGCGGCTGAAGCGATTCCCTGCTGTCGCAGGAACTCCTCCGCCTTGTTGAGGTCTCCGCCCGACTCCTCCAGGGCTTTCTTGCTGTCCATTACCCCTGCGCCGGTCAACTCGCGCAGGGCCTTGATATCGTCAACTGTAACTGCCATTTCGTCCTGGTCTTCCTCGTATCGGAATGCTGGGGTTGGAAGTCGGCGCTTACTGAGATACTTGCGCTTCGGCAACGGGCTCGGCCGCCGCGTCCTCCGCGCTCGCGGGTTCGTCGCCGTCCTGGTCTTCCTCGGAGGAAATCTCCTCGGTCTCCAGGGACATACGACGATTCTGCCCGTCAATGATGGCGTCCGCCATCTTCGCGGTAATGAGCCTGATAGAACGAATCGCGTCGTCGTTGCCCGGGATTGGATAGTCAATGAGGTCAGGGTCGCAGTCCGAGTCCACCAGCGCCACGATGGGCACGCCAACCTTCCGGGCTTCGGCAACGGCGATGTGCTCCTTGCCTATGTCAACCACGAACAGCACGCCGGGCATGTCGGTCATCTCCTTGATGCCGAACAGGTTCCGGTTGAGCTTGTTGATGGTGTTCTCCATCCCGAGAGACTCGCGCTTGGTGTGTCGCGCGAATTCGCCCTTCACCTTGTCGGTCTCGAGCTGCACCAGGTAGTCAATGCGCGACTGGATAGTCTTGAAATTCGTGAGCGTTCCGCCAAGCCACCTGTTGGTGATGTAGAAAGAGTTGCTGCGGTCGGCTTCCTGGATGATGGTGTCCTGGGCCTGCTTCTTGGTGCCGACCATCAGCACCTTATTGCCCTCGGCGACCATGTCGGACATGAACTGAGTAGCCCTGTCCAGCATACGCAGCGTCTTCTGCAGGTCTATGATATGGATGCCGTTCCGATGAGCGAATATGTACTGCTTCATCTTCGGGTTCCACCGGCGCTTCTGGTGACCGAAGTGGACTCCCGCTTCCAGGAGCGACTTCATAGTTACCGGGCCGGGTGGAACGAGGAAGTTCCGTATCGGATCTACTGGTGGTCTAACAGGGGATTCGGCTGAAATCTGGACCATATACTCCCGCCTCTATTCGGGACTGCTCTGGGAACTCACCCACACAGTTCTGGATTCTGAACACCACGAAAGTATAGCACAGGCAAATATACCTATCAAATAGAATCATTCCAAAAATTGACGTTGCGCGCCGGGCGGGGCTTTCGGTTATCCAGACCGAGGAAGGCTGAGCCTTCACTCTAGCCTATACCGCCGGAAAGAGGGGGTGGAGGTCGGGTTCGTGGCGGAGGCGCGGTAGTGGCGGTGTCTTCCGCCTTGCTCCATCGCTTCTATCATCTTGGGAAGAACGAACGCCAGAATACGCAACTGCTCTCTCCCTGTCATTCGTCCTCCTGTTCTGTAAACCCATATCGTCCTGATGCCGCTGGTTAGCAATTGCGCCTTGTGTTGGCGTCGCGCCCGGTCATCCGCGTGAATCCAGATGACCTGGTTTGCTCGGCACCATTCGATTATCTCAGGGTCCTTGACGCCCTTGTTCCCAAACGCTGTTTCCACGTCAACGATATTATAGCCGACCAGTTGCAACGCGCGAGTCACCGCAGGCGCTAAGGATTCGTCCAGCAGAAACGGCGGATTAGTTGGATCGTAGCCGAGATTCCCAGTCACGCGCGGCCTGTACTTCCTCTGAGGATATTCCGTAGGCTTGCGC
Source organism: Dehalococcoidia bacterium (assembly GCA_965202815.1). GTDB lineage: Bacteria > Chloroflexota > Dehalococcoidia > Lucifugimonadales > UBA1123 > VXRN01. The sequence continues at coordinate 2,376,543 of CBDBCD010000002.1, read as the reverse complement.
TACCCAGTGGGGAGAGTCCCCAGCTTCAATCATGCCGACGATTGTCCTGGTGGGTATGCGAGTGCCCTTGATGCAAGGCGCGCCGAACTGAATCTCAGGTTCGAGGACTACCCCATACGATACCTCCCAGGACACAGCGACCTGCGACACGGGGTCGAATTTGAGTCCATGGATTGGGATCAGGTATTCGCGCAACACCTCGAATGCCATCTGCCCGTTCCGGCTGCCCGATATGAGTTTCTGAGTCCACTGGACAAATATCTGCCCTTGGCCTGTCCACAGAAATTCGGTGGCAAGCGGTCTTCGATGTCCCGTCTGGTAGCGCAGCCACTGGTTAGTAGCCCGGATTTCTTTCCAACTCACGCCCGCGGAGCGCAGGGCGGCGATTACCCGCATGGATACCAGGTCTTCAAACTCGATGAGCAGTTCCCGGCCCGCAACGTCGGAAAGCTCCGGCGACGCCAGCCCGCGACGAATCCAGCCGATGAGTTTTCTGGAACTGACCGAGTAGAGTTCCTCCGCATGAGTGGTGGCTTGGAGGTATCGCGCCGCCTCGGGTACGTCGTAAATCCCGCGCGAGGAGGATGTGGATATGGTTTCGCGCGTTAGAGTCACCATGATCTGCCTCCTCCGATTTTCGGCGACGCCAAGCCTTCCTGGTCCGGAATGCGTCGGTCGCGCTTATCTCTGATTTCTGGGATCAGATTAGCAACTTGGTCGAGAGGGCGCAACACGGACTAGGCAGAGCTTTGGGGGCGGTCTGTTCAACGCTGGCTTCGGTCAGGGTGGTCATGCGGCTTCCCACGGGTTGATGATATCTATGTCCAATCCGCTGAAGTCCCTTGTGTTTCGGGTTGCCAACACCAGGTCATGGGCAACGGCGGTCCCGACAGTGTCCAGCAGAAATCCGCTCATTCTTCTTCGTCGAATATAATATCGCTGAACGCTATATAGCGTCCGCCCTCATCATACTCAGGCTCTTTGATACCAACTCCACGAGGCAAATCAAGCAGTCGCTGACCCAAAGGTTTTTTAGGCGGGTTCTTCTCATGCCAAACTTGAGCGGGCACTATGACAAATGTCTTGTTGCCCTCGATATGGGGCATTTCAGTCTGGCTGGCGTTGATGTATTGAGGGCCGTCCACCTCGGTGAGGCGAAGGATCTGCGGAAGGTGGGCCTTCGCCTCCTTCAGTGTCCAGGGCTCTTTGGAGTTGGAAGTATCCATGGCTGCCTCCTCTCGCGGACATGATGCTGTCAGTCTATCACAGAGCAAGACGCAGATTGATTCGACGGAGACCGGCCTGTTCGACGTCGGCTTCGGTGAGGGTGGTCATGTTCCAGACATTCCGATTGACTCCCTTATGGCACTTGGGTCTGGAATCTTATAAATCTTCATCAGTCTTACCTAAGTCTTTCATTGAGTTAGCGTCCATGATTAACCTGAGTTCGTCAAGAGGTTTCCGCCCGAGGACTTCCCGAAATGCTCCTCTATCATTTCCCACAGACCACTTAGCATCAGCAGGATCACAATTACTGGCTGTCGACTTCACTTTGACGATGTAAGACTCTACTGATGATGGTAACTCATACTCCTTTTGCTCCTGCGGTTGGAGTACTTCGATAGTATCTCCGAATGCATCATACCTGTCCCATGAGGACGCGATCTTTTTCTCGTCACGCCATTCCTCAAGATTTATCTCTACGTGAACATTCAGTGCAGGGTACTGACCCACATTTCTTACAACCACAGTGTATGCTGGATCTCTGTTGTCCTCATCAATCAATCTCGAATAGATGATGAGTCTTGGTATGGTTAGACTCTTTTGTAGGCTATGAGTAGAAGACTGTAACCGATAAGTAAAAAAGGCAAGTACGAAACTTGCGATTGCGAATAACGCAATTACGGCACTTGATACATAGACGATAATTTCCATGGTTTCTAATAGACCTCCACTTCCCCCGACACCAACTTCGGCAGCAGCACCTCTCGCTGGGCAGCGAGGGAACGGGATTCTTCGCGGTTCAAGTCAATGGTAGCAAACATAGGGGTAATCGCTGAGCTCAAGGTGGTCCAAACATCCACAGGTGGGAACGGTAACAGATAATCGGCAAGGGCTTCTGTCCGCGCACGTTGCCGTCCTGAAGTGCCTGTCATGCTCTGTATGGCATATCCTCGAAATGCCGGATCGCGGGCTAATAGATAAGTGTACTCACGAGGAATGGGCGGAGTGGCACGCATCACGATGAATTCAGTCGAACCCCAGCCCACAGTGTCTTCTGGCAGGGACTGGATGAAAGCCGTCTTGCCATTCTCCAGACATGGCGTTATACGAGCGAGCAATGTATCGCCGTTTCGGAAGCGTGTTCCAGAAGTGAACTCCCGTGGTATCGCATCTTCTGGATTGGGACCCGACGTCGGTAGCGCACTCATATTGAGATACGGGGCCACTGTTCCTTTCTTGATAGTCTCACGGGGATTAAGTTCAACGACCTGATCCAACGCCTTCACCTCCCACCCCTCCGGAATCTCCCCCAGTTCCGAAGGCACCAGGCGCTCAGGGAACAGGTCGTAGTGGTAGGCGGGGAGGCCGGGGAGGGACTCCCCCCGACGCCAGCGGCCCTCCATCTTTGCGCGCACCGGATCGAAGTCCACGAACCACGACTTGAAGAGCGCTCGCGCCATCTCCTCCAGGGTCTCGTTCATCTTGCGGTTGAGTTCTATCTTGTCGTCCAGCGTTCCTAAGACATGGGCTATGCCGCATTGCTCTTCTATGCTCAAATCTGGATAAGGAATGTCTGCGATCTGGCTTGCGGAGACGTTGGGGAAGGTTGACCCCGTGGCTGCAACGAGCAGGCTGGGCAATGCCAGTTCAATTACCCCACGCAACAGAGGTTGCAATGTCGGATCATCCATATGTCGAATGGCAGCCACACCGCGACCAATCGCATATTCCTGATCAGCCCAGTTCATACGGCCAGTGGTCGAACCTCGCACACAAAACAGCACGTCACCCGGCTGGGCGAACTTCCGAGGGTTGGTGGTGAACTGCACGGCTGTCGGATGATGAGAACCAAACTCCGTTGGTCCATTCAAAAGAGCAACTCCATGCTCATCGGATACGGTATTTCCAGGCGGCGACTGGCCCATGACTATTGTAGCAACATCACCAAGCGTTAGCTCGCGCCACTGGCCGCCCTTTTCTCTTCGAGTCGTCATATCAATGAATGGTGGCGTCAAAAGGGTTGAGTACTCGAACGCCGGTAGGCTCGAAGTGCCTGACGTTGCGGGTGACCACTGTCAGGCCACGCTCCAACGCGGTGGCGGCAATCAGAAGGTCCGGGGAGACATGACCCAACTCGCCCGACAGGCGCCCCCATCGGCGCGCCGTGGACAAGTCAATGTCCAGAACACGGTCCGCGTACAAACTAACCACATGGTCAAGCCATAGGGTCAGTTCAGCGGCAAAAACCGGGTCGCGGCGAAGCTGGCGTGTGATTCCCCTTTCGATTTCGCCAATAGTAATCACACTCAGATATAAGTCAGTTAAGCGCTGAGCGTCTATCCATCGGCTGACGCCGGGGTTGCGCACTCGTCTCCTGAGCGCAGATAATATATCTGTATCAATCAGGAACATTATAGGTCCACCGGACGCTCAGGCAGAGGCAGACGTTCAAATTCACCATCGTCCTGGGGCATCTGAAGCAGCAGATCCACGAATGAGGACGCTCTCTTTTTATCCAATTCGCAGAGCCGCTCGTACTCTTCCGCCGCCAGCACTACAACGGCGGGTTGGCCGCGTCGGGTCACCCTCTGGGGTTCTCCTGCCAAGGCCGCGTCCACCACGGCGCTGAACCGGTTCTTAGCGTCTTGTATGGGCCAGTCTTTCATGTCAACCTCCTATACGCGGCAGTGTTATTATACTACCCGAAAATCTCGCTTCCACCAATCCCTCCCTAGCGCATCCGTTCCATTATGTGCTATAAAATATATTAAACCCCCATCCGAAAGACACCCGCAATGTCCCCTATCTACCACTCAGGCCAGACCCTCGACCACGTTCCGGGGCGCTCCATATTCGACTACGCCGACACCCTCAGCGTGCGCGTCCCTACCTCCTGCGGGCGTACCGGCGAGTGTCACGAGTGCATAGTCGAGATCAGGCGCGGCATGGACGCGCTCAGCCCGCCCACGGACGCCGAGCGCTTTCTGCGCGACAACTACCGTCTCGCCTGCCAGGCGGTCGTCGAAGACCCCGGCGCGGACGTGGAGTTCGCGGTCCTGCGTCGCCAGCCCAGAATACTCACGCACTCCATTCGCCGGGACGTCCCCCTCGACCCTCTAACCGTCCTAGACGGCGACTCGGTTTGCTATCGCGGTGAGAAGATTGACACGTACAGGGGACGCATATACGGCCTCGCCGTGGATGTCGGCACCACGACCGTCGTGATGAACCTGGTTGATCTCGAAACCGGCGAGATTCTGCACACCGCGTCCTTCGAGAACCCGCAGCGTTTCGGCGGCAGCGACATCATGCACAGGATTTCCTACGACGGCGGCGAGTATCACGGCGAACTCAGACAGGTTATGCTCTCCTCGATCAACTTCGAGATAGGCGACATGGCGCGAACGCTTGGCTTCCATCGCCGACACATATACGAAGTCGTCATAGTCGGCAACTCCACCATGCGCGATATGCTGTTCGGCCTGGATGTTCAGCCCATAGGCGAGAAGCCATACAGATCGGTCATCGAAACGAAGATGCGGGACGGCCTTCTCTCCACCACCGCGCTCAACTCCACCGCGCGAGAGGTCGGCCTGCGCGTCTTCCCACAGGCCGCCGTCTATGCCGGCCCGCTCATAGGCAGTCACGTCGGCGCCGACGTTGCCGCCGACATGCTCGCCGTCGGCATGGACGAGGTGGAGGACGTAGTAATGCTCGTGGACGTGGGAACCAATACGGAGGTCGTCGTCGGCAACCGGCGCCGGATGATCGCGGCGTCATGCCCGGCCGGGCCCGCGTTCGAGGGCGGCCAGATAACCTACGGTATGCCCGGCTACGACGGCGCGGTCGAATCCGTCCGAATAGAGGACGGACAGGCGCGATGCGCCACCATAAGCGACGCGCCCGCGCAGGGAATTTGCGGCTCCGGCCTCGTTGACCTGCTCGCCGAGCTGCGCAGGACGGACCTGATGAACGAGCTCGGCGCATTTCACGACGCGCGGAGCGAGTTCTTCTTCGCGCCCGAACGCGGGATGTCGCTGTCCCGCGCGGACATATCCGCGCTCGCGCAGGCCAAGTCCGCCAACTACTCCGGCCAGTACATTACGCTCCGAAATTACGGCCTCCCCATATCCGACATCTCGAAGATGTACCTCGCAGGCGGGTTTGCCAACTACGTGGACGTAAAGAACGCGCTGGACATAGGCTTCATAGCCAACGTGCCGCCGGAGCGCATCGTCAAGGTCGGCAACGCCGCGCTGGAGGGGGCGACGATAATGCTGGTGTCCGCCCAGATGCGGGAGCGCATCGAGCGCATCGCCGCCACGATAGAGCACGTTGAGCTTGAGACCACGCCGGACTTCTTTGATATATTCGTGGAAGGCTGCATGTTCAAGCCTATGGAGCTGGAATAGAGGAGTTACCCAATGCCAAAATTCAAAGTCCTGATTACCGATCACGTCTGGCCCACCACTGAGCCAGAAGAGACCGTCCTCCGCGAGGAGGCGGACGCCGAAGCCGTGGTCGCTCCCGACGGCGGCGAAGAGACGCTGATCTCGCTCGCCGGAGATGTGGATGCAATTATGACCTGCTTCGCGCAGGTCACTCCCAACGTGCTGAAGGCGGCCCCCAACTGCGTCGCAGTGGGCAGGTTCGGCGTCGGAGTGGACAACATCGCCGTGGACACCGCAACCGAACTTGGCATGGCAGTCACCTACGTCCCGGACTACTGCGTGGATGAGGTTTCCGACCACGTAATGGCCCTCCTGCTCACCTGGAACCGTCGCGTCGCGCTCTTCGACAACTCGGTCAAGGGCGAGGGATGGGGCAGTGTCCCGCTCACGATGCGCATGATGCGGCTGCGCGGCAAGACTATTGGCATCATCGGATTCGGGCGCATCGGCCAGGCGGTGGCTCAGAAGGCGCTTGCCTTCGGGATGCGGGTGCTTGCCTCAGACCCGCTATTCAATCCGCAGACCGCCGCCCTGCGCGGAGCGCGCTACGTGGACACCGACACCCTACTCAGGGAATCCGACTTCGTGACCCTTCACGCTCCGCTCAATCCTCACACCCAGAACATGATCGGAGAGCGCGAACTCGGACTGATGAAGTCCGAGGCGTTCCTCGTCAACTGCGCGCGCGGCGGTCTGATAGATGAGGACGCCCTCCACGCCGCGCTCACCGGCGGAGGCATAGCGGGCGCCGGACTCGACGTCATGGCAGACAACCACCCTTCCAGCGACCACCCGCTGCTGTCCCTGGACAACATCATCATCACGCCCCACGTCGCCTTCTTCAGCCAGGAATCCACGCTGGAGCTCGAACAGCGCGCCGCCCGCGAGATCGCCTGCGTCCTCACAGGCCGAATGCCGGACAACCTCGTAAACCCGGCGGTCCTGGAGCACGAGAGCCCGAGGCATAGCTTGAAATCCGATACCCAATAGCCTACGCTTACGGAATCCAGCCGAAACTAAAGTTAGGAATGCTTGATGGCAACAAACGGGTCCGGCGAATACTCATATCTTCCGATTGGAACCAGCGAGTATTATGATCGAGTAGCTAAGCGGAAGCATCCCGAAATCAAAGACGAATGGGTAGAACGGGTATTGGATAACCCTTACCATACTGAAACGCAGGCAGATGGCAGAGTGAAATACTACGGATACGTTACCGAAGTTGAGAAATGGCTTCGAGTAATCGTGGAGGATGATATACTGATCAATAGGTTCTTTGACCGTGGTAAGTTGAGAAAGTGGGGAAAGCTATGAAGCTTAAAGTCCACTACGACAAAGAGACCGATACTCTATCCCTCTGGAACGGCAATCCAGCCAGTGAAGCGGACGACGTCGCCGAGTATTTGGTAGTAGATTTCGACGATGATGGTGAAGTCGTAGGATTTACACTGGAGCACGCTACCGAATTGCTGGGTGCGGACCTTTCCTCATCCATGATTGCATTGCATAACAATAAAGCAATGAATGGAAAGTCCGTGCTGGACAAATTCACGGACGCATTTCCAGACTTACGTAAAGAAACGAAAGGCGATCACACAATCTCTTTCCACTGGGGGGCTACAATTTACTTCCGCAAAACAAGAGAAGGTGATAACATCGCCCGAATCCACTCAAGGTATCTGAAGAATTTCCCCAATGCTGGCCAACTTGAATCTTATTTGAATAGGCAAAAAGTACCCATTGATCCGTCGCAATCACACCCGGATTATCTAATTGGCCCTGAACACGCGGATAGGGTCATCGCTATATTGGGAGGATAGCGGTCAATCTAACCAAACTAGTCACTCAACTCATCCAACACCCCCTCATATACCCCATAGTCCCGCTCCGAGAACGCCACGAACGTAACCCTCTCGATCCCGCTGTGCAGCTCCAGCGCGGCCATCACCTCCCGCACCGCGATCCGTGTCGCGCGCTCCTTGGGGAACCCGTACACCCCTGTGCTGATTGCGGGGAAGGCGATTGTCCTGATCCCATGCTCCGCAGCCAGCGCCATCGAGTTCCGGTAACACGCCGCCAGTAGCGCGTCCTCGTTGAAGTCGCCGTTGAACCACACCGGGCCGACGGTGTGAATGACATGCTTCGCGGGCAGGTTGTAGCCATCGGTTATCCTCGCCTCCCCTGTCGGACATCCACCCAGAGCGGCGCATTCCTCAAGCAGGCCAAGCCCCGCCGCCCTGTGTATCGCGCCGTCCACCCCTCCGCCGCCAAGAAGCGAGTTGTTCGCCGCGTTCACGATGGCGTCCACCTCCAACTCGGTTATGTCTCCCAGCGCAAGTTCGATCCGCTCTCTCATCATACTCTTCCCATGCCTCAATCCATCATGTTTCCATATACTACACAACCACCCTCCCACTATGCTATCATGCGAACATCTAAACTAAACCAACCACCGATAACCGACAACTAATGACCACAGGCTAATCGCCAACAACCAAAAACAGGACGCCGGAAAAAAAGGGCCTCATAGCTAACGCAGGCGAAACGCAGGCAAACGCTGGTCACAGCGGTCGCCTGCCACTCCCCTGTTAAACCCCAGTGGCTCACCCAGCCCGAGACCAGCACAATCATAAACTATCATATATGATTCTGTCCCAAATCGGCCCTCCCGACCCCGCTTCATCCAAAACGCCCGAACCCCATCTACTGCAACCAAAACCTGAGACTTTTTTCAGATATTGGAATATAATGCTTGCCACCCCTGACAGGAGAAGATGATGAAGATGACACAGCCCGACCTTGCCCTGGTCGCTCACCTGATGCGCCGAGCGGGATTCGGCGCGACCCGCGACGAACTGGAGGCCTACGCATCTCAGAGCTATGAAGCTATCGTCGAAGACCTGCTCCACCCCGAACGGTTCCCCGAAGTGGATGACGACGTCATCATCCGCTACTGGCTCGAACTCAACAACCCGGACTCGGTGGAGCCCTGGAACACCCGCTGGATATACCGCATGGTCAATACCCAGCGTCCGCTTGAAGAGAAGATGGCGCTGTTCTGGCACCACGTGTTCGCGACGTCGGTCGGCAAGAGCGAGCACGGCCCGTCGTCCAAGGCGCAGATAGAGCTGTTCCGCGACAACGCCATGGCGGATATGCGGACGATTCTGGTTGATCTCGCCAAGGACCCGGCTATGATCTTCTGGCTCGATAACTGCGAGAACTACGGCGACCGTCCCAACGAGAACTGGGGACGCGAACTGCTGGAACTGTTCTCTATGGGCGTGGGCAACTACACTGAAGAGGACATCAAGATGGCGTCCCGCGCCTTCACAGGCTGGACGTTCTCGCAGCCCATCCCGCTCGACCCCTACGGTCGCTACCCTTCGGAGTTCGTGTATCGCGACCAGGACCACGACGACAGCGAGAAGACTTTCCTAGGACGCGCGGGACGGTTCAACGGCGAGGACATCATCGCGATCATCGTGGAACAGCCCGCCACCGCCAGGTTCATCTCGCGCCACTTGTACAACTTCTTCGTCGCGGACGAGCCGCAGGTGCCATCTTGGAACGACGTTCCGCCTCAGGACCCGCAGGCCGTCGAGACGCTTTGCGAGGCGTACTTCGATAACGACGGCGACATCCGCGCCGTCCTTCGCGTCCTGTTCAACTCTGACTTCTTCAAGGAAGCGCGGTTCAGGAAGGTCAAGAGTCCGGCGGAACTGGTAGCCGGCACAATAAAACTGGCGGGCAACCACAGATTTCCGGAACCCAGCCTGCACGGAGCGCCCGCCGCCGCGGGGCTTATGGGACAACGCCTCATGACGCCGCCCACAGTCGAAGGCTGGCACACCGGAAGCGAGTGGATTGACTGCGGAACGCTCGCCGAGCGCATCAACTTCGCGGTCAACGAGTTCTCCGACTACGATCTGCCCGGCGTCCGCTCGATCTCGGACAGGCTCGCGTCGGAAGGACAGCCGATCTCGCCGGACGACTTCGTTGACAGGACTCTAGATCTCGTAGGCCCGATTACGGTTGACGCCCATACGCGGGAGGCGCTTATGGATTTCGCCGAATCGGGAGGAGACCTGCTCTTCGACAGCGTGGAACAGCGGGAGGAGAGCGCGGAGCGGGTTGCGCGAATGGTCCAATTCATAGTGGCGTCCGTCGAGTACCAGTTCGCATGAGCGCATAATCCCTCTCCCTTCGATAGGCTCGCAAGAGTAGGTAAATACGTAAAGCGGCTATAAATGTCAGCAGAAAATCCCCTCTCCCTCTGGGAGAGGGTTAGGGTGAGGGCAAATCCAATCCAGAGGAGAAACGGAAGTGGAAGCAAACGACAAGCAGACTGTCTTCGTGGTCGTGCAGCTCACCGGCGGCAACGACTTCATGAACACGCTGATTCCGTATGGAAACGACATCTACTACGACTCCAGGCCGGTTATCGGAATACCGCAGGAGGAAGTTCTGCCGCTGGACGACTATCTCGGGTTCAATCCGAACTTCGCGCCGGTCAAGGAACTCTTCGACGAGGGCAGCGTCGCCATCGTGCAGGGCGTTGGATACCCGAACTCCAGCAGGTCCCACTTCCGGGGCATGGACATCTGGCACACATCCGAGCCGGACAGGATAGGCACCGAGGGCTGGCTTGGGCAGGTGGTCGCGCAGATGGACCCGCTCAAGGAGAATCCGCTGACGTGCGTCAACATCGGTCGCGGACTCCCGCGCGCCATGGCAAAGCAGGGCGTCCCCATCACCTCGGTCGGAGATCTCAACAACTACGGCGTCATGACCGGAATCTCCGGTGAAGAGCACAGGCGGCAGGCGCTCGACATATTCCAGAAGATGTACGGCCAGGCCATAGGCAGCGGTCCCGTGCGCGAGTACGTCGCCCGGACGGGTCTCGACGTGCTGAAGGGCGCAGATATCCTCAAGAAGGCGCCGGAGATGTACACGTCCAACGTGGAGTATGCGAACAATCCGATAGCCCAGAGTCTCAGAGACGCCGCGCGGGTGCATCTCGCCGACCTCGGCGCCAGGGTCATCTACACGCAGCACGGCGGCTACGACACGCACGCCAACGAAGTTCCCAACCACCCGAGGCTGCTAACCGAGCTCTCCGGCGCGATAATGGACTTCTTCCAGGACATCAGGGACCACGAGGCGTCCGACGATGTCGTGATGCTTGTGTTCACCGAGTTCGGACGTCGCATCAGGGACAACGGCAGTGGCTGCGACCACGGAGCCGGGGGCGGCTCGTTCGTCATAGGCGACCGGGTGAGGGGCGGCCTGTACGCCGAGTACCCGTCTCTCGACATTGACAAGCAGACGGACGGTGACATGGCGCACACCTACGACTTCCGCGGACTGTACACCACGCTGCTAGAGGAGTGGATGGGCGTAGAAGGCGCTCCGATTGTCGGCGGACATTACGAGAAGCTGCCCCTATTCACTGACAACTGAAAACTAATAACTTACAACTTACAGAGGTGAAGAACATGGGCAGGCCGTACGCGCTTCTCAGGGTAGGATTCAGCTACGACAAGACGCTCGGGATGAGGCGTCTGACCAACACGCCAGTTGACCTGGCGGTTGACAGTTCAGGCGACCTATTCATCCTGTGTCGCGGCGGAGCGGCCTTCATCAGGCATCTTTCGCAGGACGACGAGGACTTGGGAGCGATCAACCTCGGCGCGGGCGGCGCGGCACAGATCGGCGGAACGCACTCTGTGAATGCCAGGTTCGTATGGCCCGCCTCCATGATCATGGACAGCGAGGAGAATCTGTGGATCTCCGACGAGGGCACCAACCAGATAACCATCATCAACAAGCAGGGTGACGTACTGGACCAGTGGGGAGAGTCAGGCAGCGGAGAAGGCCAGTTCAATAGGCAGTCGGGCATCGCGCTCGATCCCAATGAGAATGTTTACGTGGCCGATACGCGCAATCACCGCATACAGAAGTTCACGAAGGACGGCAAGTTCCTGATGGAGTTCGGCAGATACGGCTCCGCAGAGGGCGAACTCAATATGCCCTGGGGCATCTGCGTGGACGAACTCGGCGACATCTATGTCGCGGACTGGCGCAACGACCGCGTGCAGAAGTTCACCGGCGAGGGCGAGTTCATCTTCAGCATAGGCAGGTCGGGCGACGGCGAGGGCGAGTTCAACCGCCCGTCGGGAGTCACCGTTGACCAGGACGGCGATATCTACGTGGCGGACTGGGCGAACAGCCGGGTCCAGCTCTTCAGGCCGGACGGCGTTTTCGTGGAACTATTCAGAGGCGACGCTACCCTGTCCAGGCAGGCGCTCCACTACATGCGCTCGAACGTCAAGGCGCTCAGACTCCGAGAAATGACCTCCATCGAGCCGCAGAAGCGCCTGAGATGGCCGGTGTCCACGCGGGTCTATGATCACATGATGTACATAACCGACTACGGCTCGGACCGCATACAGATATACAAGAAGGAAGCCTACCCGCTCAGCCCGGACGAAATCACAGAGCCCCAGAGGTCTCCGACACTGTACACCCAGTTCTGACCTCATCGTAAGCGCCAAAAGGAGACAGAAATAAAGATACGCTTCGCTGTTGTACTCGGATTGGCTTCGATCACGGGAGTATGGATCGCGTTGAGTTTCACAAGGGGCAATATCGCTAACTCTTGGTTCCTCATCCCAGCTTCTGTAATGACGCTTGGCGTATTTCCCATCATAGCGGGCTATCTATTTCCCAGAGCATGGGGCGCCGTTCTTTTCCTAGCCTGTGTGTTGGTTAGCTTGTCCGTAGCGGAACTTATAAACGGGCCGCTCTCTCTGGACTCCGAACCTGTCGCGTTCGTCATTGTGCTCACCCTGATGTATGGTGGGATATCATCCCTGTTCTTCTGGGTGGGATGGATAGCGCGGCAATCTTATCTGGCTGTCAAACGACGTAATGAAAGTTTACTTAAGCAGTTGAGAAACGACGACCGATAACTCGAAACTAGCGATTGGGGAGGTCCACCATGAGACTGGAAGGCAAGGTCGCGCTGATAAGCGGCGGTGCGCGCGGTCAGGGCGCGGTTGAGGCGAAGCTGTTCGCCAGCGAAGGCGCGAGTGTCGTTATAGCGGACATCCTGGACGACGAGGGCCGTCAGGTAGAGGCCGAGATAGCCGAGTCGGGCGGTAGCGCGACTTACGTTCATCTGGACGTCACCAGAGAGTCGCAGTGGAACGACGCGGTAAACACGGCCGTGGAGTTGTACGGCAAGCTGGACATCCTCGTGAACAACGCGGGCATTCTCATTCGCGCCGGCGTGGAAGACACAACCGGTGAAGACTGGGACCGCATCATGGACATCAACGCCAAAGGCGTCTTCCTTGGGACCAAGGCAGCGATTCCCGCGATGCGCGCGGCGGGCGGCGGTTCGATCATCAACATCTCGTCGGTGGCTGGACTTCAGGGCAGTCCGGCGTCCGCGGCATATAGCTCAACCAAGGGCGCGGTTCGCATCCTGACCAAGTCAACCGCCGTCCAGTACGCGGCAGAGGGCATCCGCTGCAACTCTGTCCATCCGGGCCTGATATACACCGACATGACTAAAGAAACGCTGGACAACCCCGAGGGTGAACGTGACTGGCTCGCGAGGGTCCCTATGGGTCGCATCGGAGTATCCGAAGACGTGGCAAAGGGCGTCCTATTCCTCGCCTCCGACGAGTCCTCTTACATGACCGGCAGCGAACTCGTCATAGACGGCGGCATAACCGCGCAGTAGGACGAAACCGCCTAGTAGTGCTGATCGAGCAGGATGGTATTGCCGTCCGGGTCGATCAGAACCGCGCTGCAGGGGCCGGAGGAAGTCATGTCCGCCTCTGAATCGAACTGGACTCCCGATTCCTTGAGCGACTTCTGTATCGGACGCAGATCCTCCGGGTTGAACGTGAGAATGTTTCCCTCGAACGCTCCCTGAAAGAGCCCTATGGCCGCGCTTTCGTTCTTCAGAATTCGCCACTTTTGCGTGTCGGAGTCCGCGAAGGCCTCGTTCATGTGTCCGCCGTCAATCACCTCGAATCCGAACTTCTGGTAGAACTCCAGGGAGGCCGTAATATCTTTCACAGCGAGACTGACTGAGAATTGTCCGAGATTCATACTGTCCTCTCTTCCGATGTGCAGTAGAAATTGCGCAACCTCCATCTTCACCGGATGTCTATGAGCGCGGCAAGGAGTATTGCGGCTCTTTGGATGAAATGCGAAAGGCGATGTTCGCGAGTAGGTGGAAACGACTTACCGACTTGCTACGCAGGATATCGTGGCTCATTGAGAATCGCAGAATGGAAGATCTCCCAGGAACCCATCCACTTCTCGCAATTTGCTGGGAATACACCCGCTGAACTGATTCCCTTCGATGCTCAGATAGTCAAGGTTGGGCAGCCGATCCAGAATCTCTGAGACGCTCCCCGCCAGATCGTTCTCGGCTATGACAAGCCACTCAAGACGTTCCAGATCGCCCAGCTGTGCCGGAATCGTTCCCGTAAGTTGGTTGAAACTCAGATCGAGCGATGTGAGCGATGTCAGTTCGCCGAGTTCCGAGGGTATGGGGCCGGTGAGTTGATTATCCCCGAGGTCTAGTGTGTCCAATCTGGACAGCCTTCCCAACTCCGGTGGGATTCCTCCGGCCAGATCGTTGCCGTAAAGATGCAGCAGCCTCAGATCGGATAGGTCTCCCAGTCCGCTCGTCAGGCTCCCCGACAGGCCGGCCGTGGTCAGATTGAGCCCCAAGACGCGGGCCGGTTGTCCGCCCACGATAACGCCTTGCCAATCCGACACCGGGACGTTCTCGCTCCAGCCCAGTTCGGTCTCGCCTGCGAGCTCAGAGTGGACGGACAGTAGAATCTCGCAGTCTCTCTCAAGTCCTGCCGAATCCGTACATTCGACAGGGACGCCCGACGCGGTCAGTTCAGAACCAATTCCGATCCCGGGCCCGACGTTATCCTGAACCGGCGAAGTAACAGTAATCAAACCCCGATCTTCCGACGTTAGGGCGAACACGAGTGTGGTCGCGATGATCACCACGATCACGATCTGGGCAATCAGAAACTCACGCGACCAGGCGCTTACCCTATTGTCGCCCTGATCAGGCTGTAGATCAGTGTACGATGGCACCGGTTACCCAGCCGCCATACACAGGGTACTGGCTGCAAATAAATTCTATATAGGCCGGCTGACCGTTGGCGTTGGCGGCTAGCGCCCTCCCGAGCGCAGGGACGATCTCCGAAGGCTCCGACACCCGCTCAGTGTGGAGCCCGATTTCACCGATGACCCTGGACATATTCACCTCGTCGGGTCCAAGCACCACGTGAGTGTAAGGATCGTGTCCTTCGCCCAGAAGCCGGGGCCGTATCCGGCGAACCCGCCGTTGCTGATGTGGACGACCGTCACACCTAGACGCTGGCGCATCGGCACCTCCAAGTTGCCGAGCATGTACCCTACACCGGCGTCGCCGGTAACCGCGATGCACTGCCTCTCCGGATAGGCGAGCTTGGCGCCCATCGCGGCGGCCAGGCTGAATCCAAGCGTGGAAACATTGCCCCATCCAAGGAAACCACGCGGTATCAACGTGTCATAGATAGTGCTGAGCTGGTCGCGGGTGTTGCCGGAGTCGTGAGTGACGAACGAGTTGTAAGGGTCAAGCGCTTCCATCAGGCCGGCGTACACCCTGTACGGATTGATGGGTGTGTCATCGGACGCCATCGCCTCTCTGTACACCGCGAGACCGGAGTCACGAGTTTCCTTTATTGCAGCCTCGACGCCGTTTCCATTCCTCCCTGCCCCATTCGTTCTGTCAGACACTTCCCGAGTCAGCGCGCGAATCGTAAATCCCGCGTCGCCCAGTACCGCATGAGTGGTGGGGAAAATCTTGTTGACGTGTAATTCATCCAGGTTGCACTGGATGATGGTCTTGTTAGCAGCGTCAGGAATCGAGTGAGTGAACCGACCCGGAGACAGACTCGACCCAATTGCCAGAATCAAGTCGCTCTTGTGCATATAATCGGAGGCCGGCTCTCCACGGACTCCAACGAACAGTGGGTGGTCTTCGGGGAACGCGCCCTTCGCCTTGAGCGTCGTTATAACCGGGGCGTTTACGAGTTCGACAAACGTCTTCAGGTCGTCGGAAGCTCCGGCGTATATGACACCCTCGCCCGCGTATATGAGAGGGTTTTCGGCGTCCATGAGAAGATCAACCGCGCTGGACACGTCCGCCGGGTCGGGCGCGGACTTCCACCCCTTGACCGGCGTGTATGGGTCTGCGGTCTCGTCATATGCGCCGGCGGCGTTGGGGACGGAAAGCACGACGGGACCGGGCCTGCCGCTCCTGAGCATCGTGAAGGCACGTCGCATGAACTCAGGAACGCGCTCGGGCTGGTCTATGTAGCCGTACCACTTGGAGACCGACTTGAGGCTGGTGGTGACGTCGAACTGGCTGTTTTCAGAACTGCCCGCGGGTACTCCGTCGGTTATGCACAGGATGGGCGAGCCGTCCTCGTATGCCTGGGCAAGCCCGGCGTAGGCGACCTGTATGCCCGCTGCGTTGACGCCGCCCTGAACGGTGCAGACGCCTATCCTGTCGCCGCCCGTCACTCGTGAGAAGGCGTCGGCGAGCGCGATGGCGTAGCGGTCGTCCCGCATCATCACCATGGGCACACCCTCGCGTCCCAGAGCGTTGTTCACCCTGCACACCGGGAAGGTCGAGACCCATTCGACACCCTCCTGCTTCAGAATTCGGGCTATCGCGGTCGCTACGTCTATTGTCATCTGGTAGTCCTTTCCATGAAGTCGGTCCTATGACTGTGAGGGGAACGCTTCGCTAATTCGATCAGGTTATTCGCTTCGGAGTCTCTCATCCTGGCGACGGCGTTCCAGCCTTTCCTCGTCGCGGCGGCGCTCTTCTCTCGCCACCTGCTCTCGGCGAAGGTCAACCGCCTGTGGCAGATATTCCGAATCGGTTTCCCTGAGTATGTCTATGTTGTCCCTGGTAATGGGATCGGACATGAGGACGTTGTTTATGGCGTCCCGCAGCCTCTGTTCCTTCGTTTCGACCTCGCGCTTCTGACGAGCTTTCGTCATGAAGTAGAAATAACCGCCGACGCATATGGCGGCGAGCGCCAGTATTATGACGAGGATAACAACAACATTGTCCATTTTCTCGACCTCTTAGTTTCTATTGGCATACGTCGAGCCTACTCCGAGCTATTGACGACCGAAGTAGGCTCAGTCTCATTCAAGAACTAATTCGCAGCGACGGCCTCAGCGCCCACCATCTCGCGAACGGCGGGGAATACTTCCTTGCCGAAGAGTTCAATGGAACTCAGCACCTTTTCGTGCGGAATGGTCTCAGTCTGAATGATCATCATAACCTCGTCCACTCCAATTTCGTGGTACTTCATAATCGCGTTGATGCAGCTTTCTGGGTCTCCGGCTATCGTCACGCCGCGGTCTGCGAGGGTATTGCCGTCCAGTTCCGATATGGCGGCGCGCGCGGCTCCCGGACCTGAGTCCAGGGATATGCCGACTTCCTCGGCCTGCTGCTTGTGCTCCTCGTCCGACTGTCTGAGCCAGCGTCCGAAGTCAGCCTGAAGATGGTCGGGGACTCCGCCCCACGCCTCCAACAGTTCTTCATACGCTCCTACCCTACCCGCTATATAGGGCTTGTCCGGGCCGAAGAATGTCTTCATGGACAACGCGGCAAGTTCCCTCGCTTCACTGTTGTCAGGGCCGCAGTAAGCGTGGACGTTGTTCGCCCAGTAGTCGGTCACGAACGCGCCGACCGGGTTGGCGTCCTTGACCCTCTCTTTATAGGTCTTGACGTGCTGAGCGAGGACGGTTGGAGCGTAGGACGCGGAAGAAAGTACCCCAATGCCTTTGTCGGCCGCAAGGTCGAAACTCGCCGACTGAGTACAGGCCAGGTACATATTCGGGTGCGGCTTCTGGTAAATCTTGGGAAGCACACGCCTCTCCGGGACATTCCAGAATTTGCCCTCCCAGGAGAATTCGTCCTCGGCCTGCCATATCTGGGGAATCATCTCGATGGACTCGTTCCACATCTCGCGCGTGTCGCGGGGGTCAACGCCTAACCCCATCTGCTCGTATGCGTTGGAGCGTCCGGTACCGAACTCGACGCGCCCGTCGGTCAGCTGGTCCACCATTGCTACACGTTCTGCTATCCGAATGGGGTGAGCGTGTGGAAGGATAGACACTCCGAACCCGATCCTGATGTTCTTGGTCCGCTGGCTCAGGGCGCCGAAGATAACTTCCGGGCATGGAGAGCCTGAGAACCCAAGCAGGAAGTGGTGCTCAACGAACCACAGCTTATCAAAGCCAACCCGGTCGGCCAGTTCGCACTGTTCCAGAGTCTCCTTATAGAGCGTGTTCCAGTCAATATCGTTGCCCTCGAATGGGCGCTGCATCTCAAATAGAAGTCCGAATTTCATGGGGGTTCTCCTTTGGTTTTCCTGAACTAAAGGGATATTCTGGAGCTAAGTTGAAGATCGAACCAGTGATGACGCCGGCCTGATACCAGAAATCAGACTTTCCTTATCCTTAGCCAGCCTTCGGAAGTCACACTCAACCTGGATTCCGTACCAGAACTCATCTGACTGCCCAAAGAATGCGCCAAACCGAATAGACATCGCAGGGGTGATGGAACGTCTGCCGCGTACGATTTCGTTGATTGCGCGTGGTGAGACTCCGATAGCACGGGCCATAGCATTCTGCGAGATTCCCATGGGCTCCAAGTATTCTTCAAGCAGAATCTCTCCTGGAGTGATCGGTTCATTCATCACTATTTCCAATTCGATCATGACCGCGATTAACTTCTGTAACCTATAACGTCATAGGTGTGTTGTCAAACTACCTTAAACGTCGCCTCAGTGATAGTCAGCAATGGAAACGTCTTCGGGTCCGGACTCAGTTCATCTGAAGACAATACGCCACTGATTGTTTACGCGTATCGAATGTAGTCCAGAAAGTTGGCCTCTTAGCGCTTCAAGTCTGTTACCGGGCGGCACGGCTAGATCTCCGAGAGTACGAGCCTGATTCATTTGAATCAGCTTCCTCAACGCTACTCTCGAAATGCTGCTGAATCGTCGGCTCTCTTCCGTTCTGAATAAATCTTCAGTGTCCTTGTCTGCAAAGGATTGGATCATCGCATCAGTAACTTTATTCGGTTCTCCTCTGAGTTGGCGGAGTGTATCTCGGCAGTTCCTCAACGCCGGTCAGTACCTTTATCCGCTCCTCAACCGCCGACACCACTCGTGCTATGGAATGATAGACTTCAATGGGGTCGTCCATGACGATGCGGGCTCCCTCATAGAGGTACTTCGTTGTGTAGAGAGTCAGCCACTCAAGGCCCTCTCCCACCGGTATATCGCACTCTCCCGGGGTTTGCTTGGCAATAGCTGTGAGTTTCGCCAAGTCGTGGGTATTCGGATACTCGACACCCAACGCCGAAATCCAGCCCTTCAGGATATTTTCGAGCGCCTGCTGACCGTGGAAACCTATGGCCTCTTGGGAACAATGTCCAGTTATCAGAATATTCATTGAGATGAGTTCTCTGTCAGCATTGATCACTCGCTGCCTAATATCCGGCCAGTCGAACGGTACAATGAGGTCGCGCTGATATTCCTGCTTCTCTCCGTTCATGTCGACGCCGTCTCTCGCCGCTTGCGCCGCTAGGTGGTTGATCCCGTTTCGACACTCCATGTACTTTTCGAGCGGCATCCGCACGAGGTCCGCGCCGAAATAGTCTCCGTATATCCGCCGCACCGCCTCTCTCGCCGCGCTCTGCGCCTTCGTGTATCCGCTCTTCGACAGGTCGTCGGAGATGATCAGCAGGTCTATGTCGGAGTCGGGGCGGTGGTCGCCGCGAGCGCGTGAGCTGAACAGGACTACCTTTTCGGGCCGCACGGCATCGTAAACCGCGCACGCCACGGCGACCGCTTTGGGGTCGGCTTTACTTGTTGCTGCGAGCGTCACTTTATCTCTTTCTATCAAACCGCCGCTGCGTGACCGTCGGTCCTGGGGTCTGAGCCTGCCGTGCGGACATGGGTAGCGGGGTCTATGACTATCAGCTTGGCGGAACCTCCGAACACCCTGCCGGGATGGGTAACCACGTCGTGCCCTTTGTCTCTCAGCACCTCAATCTCACTATCTTCCATGCCGCCTTCGAGTTCCAGCACGAACGGGTCTTCTACGTTGTGCGGGTCGGTGCCTGGGGTTGATGTCCAGCGAGGCGCCTCGACCGCTTCCTGGGCGTTCATGCCGTGGTCAAGGACGTTTGTGATGACCTGCGCGTTCCAAGCTATCTGCCTGTCTCCGCCCGGAGTGCCGCCGACCAGGTACGGCCTGCCCTCTCGCATTACCATGTAGGCGTTCAGCGTGTGCATCGTGCGTTTGCCGCCCTCTATCATGTTCGGGTGTCCTTCGACGAGGCTGAATCCACGGCCTATGCGGTTGTTGAGCAGGACGCCCGTATTACCCGCGACGAATCCGCTGCCGAAGCCCATCGAGAGACTGTGAATGAAGGACAGCGCGTTGCCCTCTTTGTCCACGACGCAGAAGTAGCTGGTGTTGCCGTCGCCCGGGATTGGGGCGGCGACTGGACCGGGTTCGTAGTATCCGGCGGTCGCGTCTATCAGGCGTCGGCGCAGCGCGGCGAACGGCTTGGAGATAAGTTCCGACAGGGGCGTGTCAACGAAGTCCGGGTCGCCCGCGTACCTGTTGCGGTCGGCGAATGCGAGTTTCTTCGCCTCGACCATCGTATGCACGGACTCTGAGGTATAGAAGCCCATGTCCGCCAGATTGAATCCTTCGAGGATATTCAATATCTCCAGCAGCATGAAGCCATGCGATGGGGGTGTTGTCTCATAGATGGTATGACCGCGATAGGAGGAAGAGATGGGCGGCTTGTACCAGACGCCCTGGTGTTCTCCGATTTCCTCTTCGGTGTAAAGGCCTCCCGCCTCCTGAATGGCGCGCGCCATCTCTCTCGCGACATCGCCTTTGTAGAATGCTTCCGCTCCCCCGGACGCGACCTTCTTCAGTGTTTGGGCGAGGTTCTTCTGCACCAGCGTTTCGCCGGCAAGTATCGGGCTGCCGTCGCGCGTGAATATCTCCCGCGAGTAGGGGAACTGCGCGAGCTTGTCATTTAATGCCCTGAACCCGCCTCCAAGTTGTTCGCTGACCGCGAAGCCGTCTTCCGCGTAACCTATGGCGGGTTCGATCAACTTGGCCAGCGGCTTTGTGCCAAATCGCTCGTTTATCTGCTCCCACCCCAGGACTTCTCCCGGAATCGCAGCAGCCAATGGGCCCTGCAGCGGCATATGCTTGTGTCCGCGACTGACGAAGAAGTCGCGGCTGGCAGCCATCGGGGCCTTGCCGCTGCCATTCATGCCATGCACCTGACCAGTCTTGGCGTCGTACATGATGACGAATGGCTCACCGCCTACGCCGCACGCGGGGGGAACGGTGACGGCCTCCACCGACGCTGTGGCAATCGCCGCGTCGAAGGCATTGCCGCCGTCCGCCAGGACTCTCGCGCCCGCGGACGCCGCCAGAGGCGAAATAGATACGACCACGCCTCCGCTGCTGTACACTGTGTTTCTTCCGGTCTCGATTCGCGGCCTTGTCGCTGTAACCATGATAGTACCTGCCCTGAACTTGAGTCTTGGGCCAATCCTATCACTAGAGCCGGGAATTGTGAATTTAGATCGTACCGGCATAGCGCGTCGGCACTTCAACTAACGTCCGTTCAAAGGATTGGGCTATAATATCGGGCGAATAAGTAAGGAAGGAACGATACCTTTGCAGCCACCGACACTACACGACGTAATACAGGCCAAGAAGCGTATAGCCGGATACGTGACGCGAACACCGCTCCACAGGTACATCGGACTTGAAAAGATGATCGGCGCGGACGAACTGTACGTGAAGCACGAGAATCACCAGCGGCTTGGCGCTTTCAAGATGCGCGGTGGCATCAATCTGCTCGCGCAGATGTCTTCCGCCGAGCTCGAAAGAGGCGTGTCCACCGCGTCCAGCGGCAACCATGGGCAGTCAATCGCATACGCCGCCAGTGTGTTCGGATCGAAAGCGTATATCGCCGTGCCTGAGAATGCCAACCCTGGCAAGATAGCCTCCATGCGGAATCTCGGCGCGGAGGTTATTCACTACGGCGCGTTCTTCGACGAGTCCAAGGACTACATCGAGCGACTATCCAAAGAAGAAGGCTACAGATACATCCACCCGATAAACGAACCGCGCCTGTTCGCCGGGGTGGGCACCTACACGCTGGAGATAATCGAGGATCTGCCCGACGTTGACGTGATCGTGGTCCCGGTCGGGGGCGGCAGCGGCGCGGGCGGAACCTGCATCGTGGCGAAGTCGCTGAATCCCGACATCCAGGTTATCGGCGTTCAGGCCGAGCAGGCGCCCGCCGCGTACCTGTCATGGAAGCGAGGCGAGGCCCTCGAAGCGCCAATGAAGACTACCGCGGAAGGACTAGCGACCGGCGCGGCATACGACTTCGCCGTCGGAATCATGCGCAAGCACCTAGACGACTTCATCCTCGTGACCGAGGAAGAGATGAACGCCGCCATAGTGACTCACTTGGAACAGACTCACAACCTCGTCGAGCACGCGGGCGCGGCGTCCCTGGCGGGAGCGCTGAAGATTCGGGAGCGGCTGGAAGGCAAGAAGATCGTTCTCATCTGCAGCGGGGGCAATCTTTCGATAGAACACCTCAAGATCGCGCTGGGCCAAGCCACCTGATTCTACCCGGGAGACCCGAAATTGACGAACCAACCGATTACCGACGACTCACCTGCCTCCACGCTGTTCCCGGAGTTCGACACTCTCTACGACCTCATTGCGAACGAGGTACAGGGACTCACAGACGCGCAACTGGACTGGACTTCCGACGACTACGCCTGGGCGGAGTGGAGCATCCGAAACCAATTGAGCCACATGGCGTCGCTAACGTACCGATGGCTGATACTCAGATGCGGAGACGCGCTTTTCCCGGACGGCAACCACGGTGCCGAGGACGTCCAGAGCATCGCTAACTCTCCTTCCGACCGGCGCCTCGACGACAGCAAATACTGGGAAATGCCCGTCATACTGGAGATGCTGGACGGAGGCATACGGCTGGCCCAGCGAGTCCTGTCGGAGCGCAGTGTCGAGTTTATGTGGTCGCATTCGGTCACTTCGGAGGCAAGCGCCTCGTGGGACCTGATGCTCCAGGCCCATCCTGAAGGAATCACGATCTCGGAAGACAAGACGATGCGGATAATGCGTTACGACGCGATGATCCGGCACATCTACTTCGAGGAGACGACGCATCTCTTCAACATCCAGCGTCTTAAGCGCGCCCAGGGGTTGCCGACGGTGTCCGAAGTTCCGAGGGTCGGCTACTGGGCGGTGGAGGGCTGGGACGTCAGCGAGGCTTAGGGGCGTCGGTCATTCGCGCCCGAATCTCGTCGGGGACTTCTCGAACCCGCTCCCTCGCGGGAGAGTCGTTGCGCTTGCCTACGCATTTCGCGGCTTCGGTGAGTAACTCGACGCCGCCCAGGAAGTCCTCGACGCGGATGTACTCAGCACCTATGCTGGATTGGGGGTCGCGTATGCCGGTGGTGGCGTTGTGGTAGTTTCCGAGAGGGAACGCCATTCCGGTGGCCCTGTATCCCCAGACGGCGAAGGCTGTGCCCTCGCATACGCCGCCGCTCATTAGCTGGCGCTGGCTCTTGAAGTCAGGGTTGCGCTGTCTGAGCGATTCTCGCGCCACTATGAGGACCTGCTCGGCCTCGGCGTCGAAGGTGTAGAGCGCGTCTCCCGTTCTTATAACAGGCCCGGCGCCCTGTTCTACGCCCGGTATGAGCGGGCTGGACTCGATGGACACAACGAGGGTTTCGCTCGGCAAAGTTCGGGCTTCGGCCATGAGCCTGGCACCGAACAGACCGCCTTCTTCGGCGCGGGTGAAGACGGCGTAAACGTCGCACTCGGCGTTCTCGGACACCAGCCGCTCCATCGCTGACAAGGTTGCGGCGCATCCGGCGAGGTCGTCCAGCGCGCGCATCCTGATAAAGCCGTCTTCCAGCATGAAGTCGGGCAGGTCGAATACGACGGGTACGGGCGGCTCTATCGTTGCGTTCTCGCTCAGTTCGACGCGGACGATCCTCCCGTCGCCGTCAGGGTATGGCAGGACTCGCGCGGGAACTCGCACATCGCTTTCCAGGATGACGAGAACGTCCGCCGGATTCGTCAGAGACACCTCCGGCACGCCGCCGAGCGCGACGGCCAGCAGTCCGCGCTCGGACGCTTCGACTATCTCGAAGCCGGGATGATCCATGTGCGCTACGAGGGCGAGGGGCGGATCGTCGGAGTCGGAGTTCCGGTAATGAGCTATGACGTTGCCGAAGTCGTCAGTTCTGGCGTCTAGTCCAATACCTTTCAGCGTATCGAGAATGAAACTGGCGGGAGCGCTTTCATGGAACGGCGCGGCGGGGCGCTGTCCGAGTTCTTTCAGAATATCCAGCGCGCGGCTGTCTCTATCGTTCATATATTCCAACTTATGAGCTTACTGTTGGGAAACTAGTGACCGGTTTCAGGTGAAACTGGTGTGAATCTGGTGGAAAAACTGGTACCAGTTTTGAGTCGAAACTGGTGGGAAACTGGTCTATTTCAACCAGTTTGACCAGTTTTCCGGTCGGCCGGATTCCGGCATTTACACGGCTTTATGGCCGCTCTACTCGATGCGCTTCTTCAAGATACCCGTTGCAGTGATATGGTTCGCAGCGTCTCCCAAGGCACAGCATTATCATAGCACATTCGTACTGTGGATTGGAAATATCTGCGAAGATGTCCAGGGTCTTTCGATTATTCTACAAGGCGCTAATGCAATGGATGAAATCACCCTCACCCTAGCCCTCTCCCTGAGGGAGAGGGGACGACTGTCTGGTTGACTGACCTGATTTTCAGATAATCGAAAGCAACTGTCTTGAAAGTCAACAGGTACTGTCTGCGACTTCAAGAGTCATGCCGCGCCATGGTGAGCCATGTTTGATCATCGAGTTGAGGATGGTCAGCAACTTACGCATACAGGCGGTGAGCGCCACCTTCTTGGGCTTGCCTGCCTCCAACAGCCTCTCATAGAAGGCCTTTATGGTCGGGTTGTATCTGCTGGCCACCAACGCTCCCATGTATAGAACGGAACGCACACGGGCTCGTCCGCCCCAGACCATTCGCTTGCCTCGCAAAGAACCGCTGTCGCGGTTGAACGGAGCGACACCAACCAGCGCGGCTATCTGACGACGGTTCAGACTGCCCAGTTCAGGCAGATATGCCAGCAGAGCGAAAGATACCTGTTCACCCACGCCAGGGACGCTGCGCAGAAGGTCGTTCTTCTCCTGCCACAGCGGACTTCCTCGCAACGCCTGTCTCAGACCTTCGTCCAAGTCCGACACTTCTTGCTCTAACCATGCTATGTGAGCCTGGATACGCGGACGCACCGCATCGGCGCAACTGCCCAGACGGTTCTTCTCAGACACAAGCATTGATACCACCTGCTGTCTGCGCGTGAGCAGTGAGCCGATAGCCTGGATGTCGGCGTCCGGCAGAGGACGCGCCGGTGACGGACCGCTTCGGCAAAGTGAGCCAGCGCCTTTGCGTCCAGAGCGTCGGTTTTGGCCAACTTCCCCGTTGCGCGCGCGAAGTCTCTCACCTGACGCGGATTGACCACCACCACAGGCAGAGACGCAACCGCCAGCGCAGACACCAAGCGCAACTCCATACCACCAGACGCTTCCAGCAACACCATGGTCGGATTCAGACTCTTCAGAGCCAAGACCAGTTCTTCGATCCCCGATTCGTCGTAGCGGACTTCCCATACGTCTCCGCTCGGACGCGCCGCAACGTCCAGTCGGTACTTGGATACGTCAACGCCCACGTATATCTCTTGCTGTTCCATCTCTCACTCCCGCTGTCTGTTGGCCCATCCTTGCACGATGCGGGCTAACTCACCCAGGCAACTGTTCGGGCTCTGACTGGATATGGCGCGGCGACCCTCGCTTTCGAACGGTCTTATATGACCCAAGGCCCTACGGCCTACCGCACCCCTGACTGAGACTATTAAACTGATTTCTACTTATCAATCAAGATACAAGGCCCTGCGAAGATGTCAGGCTTTCCCGTTCAAGTCCGACAGGCGCGGCATGACCTCCTTAGACAGAAGTCGAACGGACTTCTCGTAGTTGTCGCGGTCCTCGGAGTGATCAAAGGTTAGCCACAGCAGCGTTCCGAAGCCGCCGACGGTCTCGTAGAGAGCGCGGAGCTTTTCTTCCACAGTATCCGGAGAGCCGACAATCCACAGGTTGTCCATCATGTATTCAAGGGTAACGTCGTCGTCGGGTATAGATTCGTCGTGCTTCATGAAGCTGACGAACGGGTACGCGCCGAATGAGAAAAGCGGGTGCAGGTAATCGCGCCAGGCCCTGCCCAACATTCCGTTCATCGCGCCCTCACGCGCCTCTTCGTCCGTATCGGCGACCCACACGTCGCGGACAATTCGCCACTGGTCGCGCGACGGGGGCTGCCTGCCAACTTCCTGGGCTCCCTGCTCGACGGCGTCCCAGTGACTTGCGACGTAAACGGCGTTCAGTCCGAGGCTCATGGGGATGTACCCGCGTTCGCCTACTATCTTGAGCGTCTCGGATCCCGGACTCGCGCCCGCGACCCCGATGGGAGGATGCGGCTTCTGGTACGGCGTGAGGAAAGTCTTCAGTGTGGCGTACTCGTACTCTTTGGGATCGGGTATGTTGAAATTCCAGTACTTGCCTTCGTATTCGAAGGGGCCGTCTATGTGTTCCCAGACATTCAGGATGATGTCCAGGGATTCGCGCGTCATCTCGCGGTGCTGGTTGGCGTCGAAGTCCACGTCGAATAGTTCGTGGTCGGACAGCAGTCCGCCGGACCCGATGCCAAACATGTATCGCCCCTGGGCGAGATGGTCCAGGTAGGCGACCCGGTGCGCGAGTTCGACCGGGTGGTGGAACGGCAGCAGGTGCGCTCCGGTGCCGAGCATGATGTTCTTGGTTCGCATCAAAGCCTGGGCGATGAGAAGGTCTGGGGTAGGCACGGGTTCCCAGGGCGCGGTGAAGTGCTCGCCTATCCAGGCCTCGCTAAGGCCGTAGCTGTCAGCCATTTCGAGACAGTCGAGGTCCCACTGGTGCGCGTCCCATGTGGAGCGTTCGGGTGGGTGGGATGGCATGAGAAACAGGCCGAGCTTCATTTCGCTTCTCCTTAAAACGCCTGTTAGAGCAAGTCGGACTAGCTGTGAGGACTCTGTCCCAGCTTGGTGGGCGGAGGCGTCACCCCCATCCTAACCTTCCCCCATCGAGGGGGAAGGGAATTTGTGCGCGAGCGCAGCGCCTACTAAGACGGGACAGGCCCAATCGTGAGCGCTGGGCACATTATATCCGATGGTGGGGAAGTTGTGTGAGAAGGAGGCTGGCGGAATGGTATAATGCTCCCGCCAACATCGGCCCCGCGAGGCGCTACATGACCACATCCGACGCCACCGCCAAGACACTCCGGCAACGCTTCCGACTGCCGGATCCACCCGAACGCGAGCCTGACGATATGGCCAGTTTCGACATCCTCACCATCACCGGGAACGCCTATCTGCTCAGAGAGCGGCTGGGAAACCCCGAAACGACGCTGGTGGCGGGCGAGCATTATATGTGCCTTGCGCCCGTCGCCGAACTGCTGAGCGACATGACCGGGCTGCGCTACCCCGACCTGCTCGTCGCCTTCGGAGTTGACCCGGAGGCGTATCGTATGAGCAACGCCTATGTGGTCTCCGAGCAGGGCAAGCCGCCGGACTTCGTAATGGAGATAGCGTGGCCCAGCACTGGGCGCATTGACGTCACGGAGAAGCGGGACGACTACGCCGCGCTGGGTATAGGCGAGTACTGGCGTTTCGACGAGACGGGCGAGTCTCACGGGACGCGGCTGGCCGGGGATCGTTTGGTGGGCGGTGGGTACGTGGCCATAGAGATCGAGGACATAGCGGACGGCGTCTTGCAAGGATACAGCGCGGCGCTGGGTCTGTATCTGCGATGGGAGCGTGGCGAACTGCTCTTCTTTTACCCTGAGACAGGCCGGAGCCTCCCCACGCTTGCAGACGAGCGCGAGCGCACTGAAGAAGCCGAAGCGCGTATCCGCGAACTCGGAACTCCAGGATCCGAATGAGCCGAATGAGCGGAAGCCGGAGCCGCCTCCGGGCGAACTGCCCGACAGCAGCGCGTCTAGCGGTCGAATGCCTCAAGTCCGGCGTTGACCGCGCTTATGAAGAGGTTGTAGTCCGGGCCGTACTGGATGAAGGTGAATCCCTGTCGCTGGCGTTCTCGCAGTCCTTCGGGCGTACCGGCTGAGACACCTATCTCCACGCCGCGAGGTCGCGCGATTTCAAGAGCGTTGCGGGAAATCTCTTCTATCTCAGGCAACGGCAACTTGCGAGGGTCGAGACCGAGTTCCAGGGATAGATCCCAGGGGCCGATGGTAAGAACGTCCACGCCCGGAACCTCGCATATCTCTTCGAGATTCTGGACCGCGTCGCGGGTCTCCAAGATCAGGCTGACCAGGATGTTGTCGTTGGCGCGAGAGAGGTAGTCGTCGTTGTCCAGCGTGTAGTCGGACGCGCGAAGCGGTCCCCAGCTTCTGATTCCGGCGGGCGGGAAGCGTGAGTAGGAGACGATGGCGCGCGCCTCGTCGGCAGTCCTAACTCCAGGAACCAGTATGCCCATCGCGCCCATATCGAGGGCGCGCTGTATGTACACCTGGTCCCTGTTCGGGACGCGGACGATGGGAACGGTGTCAGACCCGTTCATCGCCATGAGCATCTGCTGGATTTCGGCTGAATCAAGAGCGTTGTGCTCGGTTTCGATAACCAGCCAGTCCATGCCCGCGCGCGCCATCATCTCCGCCACGCTGGGACTTCCCAAGCCAAGGAAGCATCCGATGACGGGTTTCCCTGCCTTGATACGCTGACGCACTCTGTTGTACTTCATGGCTTCTCCCTATGAGCCTGCCCCCACCCCTTGGATGCCTTGTGGCGAGCCCTTCGGGGTTCCCGCCTTCGGAGGCCTTTGCGTAACCTAAATTCGCTTAGATTTGAATGACTCTATGAGTACGTAAGTCGGCAAATTCGTAGCTGCTCGTACAGGCCTCCCCCCTGGATTCCCGCAAACGCGGGAATGACTGATTTGTAGTTGAGGTCTCACCCCCATCCTAGCCTTCCCCCGTCAAGGGGGAAGGGATTTTCAACATACAAATGACGGTTAGCAGTCGGAGTGTAATATATTCACATGGTCTGGCGCTATGACTCGTTTATCGTGATAGAGGTGACGGCGTCGCCCGGCGTTCTCGAGGCCATAGGGTCTCTGGGCGAAATGGCGTTAACTACATCCATGCCCTCGATGACTTCCCCGAACACGGCGTGGTGATCGTCGAGATGCGGAGTCGGGACGAATGTGATGAAGAACTGGCTTCCGTTCGTGTTGGGGCCGGCGTTGGCCATGGACAGTATGCCGGGCTTGTCGTGCCGAAGTTCGGGGTGGAACTCGTCAGCGAACTGGTATCCGGGGCCGCCGCGTCCGGTCCCGGTCGGGTCTCCGCCCTGCGCCATGAATCCGGGTATCACGCGGTGGAACGTAACGCCGTCGTAGTAGCCGTCATTCGCAAGGAAGACGAAATTGTTGGTCGTATTCGGAGCCTTGTCCGCGAACAGCTTTATGGTGAACTCGGAGCCGTCCTCCATGTTGAAAGTCGCGGTGTACTCCTTGGAGGGGTCTATCGTCATGGATGGGGGTGAATTGTACTGCTTTGCCACTTTGGGACATGTCCTTTCTTCGGTTTCTCGAATTTCGACGGTATGGGCTATCCGCGTAAACAGCGGATCGAGTTCCTCCGCGAACTCTTCTGAGGCGGTGAACGTCACGATCACGCCGGTCGAGCATCGCAGGAGCATATATTGTGTTATGGAGGCGGTGAGAGGGTCTTCTGAAACCGGCAGAGGCAACGAGTATCCGATCTTTACGGCCTCACCGGACGCCAGTGGCACTTTCTGTCGCTCAACGTCGCTGATTCCCCAGAAAGCCTCAAGCTGCTGCAGGTTAACATCCACGTAGGAGTCGAGCGATGACGGCACTCCAGTTTCGTTCACGAGCAAGCTCATATTCGCGTGGAAGGACTCGGATGGGGACGGCTCCCGCTCGAATCCAAACAACTTGAATTCGAGAGTATTTCGGTATTGTTCCAGCTGGCTTGCCATAAATTCAAACTTTGGGTCCCCGGATGACTCGAACGTTTCCAGAGCAGCGTCTATGGAATCGGAGTCGAGTGGAAGCGCGACCCAGGACGGAGGCGTCGTGATAGCGAGTCCCTCCGCGGGCAAGTCGGACCTTACCCAGCCCGAGTCCAGCGTCGTCTGGACGACTTCGATCTCGCGGGATCCATCATCTTCTTCAAAGTCGGGAATCATTGAACTTATATCAGTGAATTCTTCGGGAGCCTCGATCTCAACGGGAGTGTTGAACTCGGAGTACTCGATGAGAATCTCGAAGCCGGTATCTCCCCCGCCAAAACCTCCCAACAGACTGTCAGATGGAGCGGCACCGGAATCGGGCAATTCCAACTGGCCCTGCGCCAATATCCTGTGCAGGAGTCCGTCCTCGACGCCGACCCAGAACGTCATATCCAGTTCGCCATCCACCCCTTCGAGCAACGCCACAGAGCCGCTGTCCGCGGAGGCCGTGATCCGGTACGCCTCAATGCCGTCAATCTTCTCGGCACCTTCCAATGTCAGCTTATCCGACTCGGCGAGCAGGTCGGGGCCGACAAAGCTTTCGGCGTCGGCGAAGTCGGAAGGGTTCAATGGCAGGAAGTCGCTCGCGCTAGCGCCCAGTACCCAATCGCCGGTTTCGGGATCGGTCATATAGAATTCGCCATCTATGGTTATGAACTGAATCTCTATGCTGAAGAATCCGATGTCTATTCCGAGCGCGCCCTTGGAATCGAAGGGCTTCCGGAGTTCCGCCTGCAGGGTGATCGGGAATTCTATGGACGTTCCTCCCTGCGCCGTTGAGATGACCAGTTCGGTAAACAGGTGGAAACTGTCGAGTTCAGCGAGCGCTTTCGAGGAGTCCGCGAGTATCTCGGATGCTGTGCGGTCGGCTTTAGGGGCCGGTGCAGGCTCGGGTGTATCCTCCGGCGCTGGCGTTGCGGTTGGTGCGGGTGTACTGGTTGGAACCGGGGTTGCCGTCGGTGGCACGGGCGTGCTTGTCGGGACGGGCGTAGCCGTCGGTGGAACAGGAGTGGCGGTCGGCGGTATGGGCGTGTTTGTGGGGGCTGACGTGGCAGTCGGCGGTACAGGGGTAGGTTCAGGATCAGGGCCGCCGCATGAAATCGCGGCAGCTATCAGAACTGATACGACGAACAATGAAGCGACGGTCAATATGGTCGGACGTCGCTGATGGGTCTTGTTGCTCAACACATCTCCTAATATCGCGTTATTGCTCAGCACTGGAGTTAATTATACCTAAGCGTGGAATCCGCGGATATGGCAGTTGAATTAGCTGATGCTGTACCAATTTGGTCGGTATAAGGAATCACCCCCATCCTAGCCTTCCCCCGTCAAGGGGGAAGGGACTTTGGCGACACAGGCAGCGCCGACTAAACTGTTACAGGTTCGAATTAGCTACTCGGCAAATTCAGGTCTATCGCTCGGTCTTGACGCTTAGCGTATTGCCATCGGTCTCGAAAGTTACCGTTCCGCTCTCATACGTTCTGAATATCATCGAGCCGGGGATCAGCCCTTCCAGTCGTTCGACGACCTCCGGGTCAGGGTGTCCGAACCTGTTGTCCTGACCCGCTGAAATCACGGCGGCGCGAGGTGAGACCGCGCTGAGAAACGCCGCGCTCGACGATGTGTTGCTGCCGTGATGGGCGACTTTGAGAACATCGCTGGCAAGAGTCTGCCCCGAACGAAGCAGCCATCTCTCCCCGTTAGTTGCCACGTCGCCGGTCAGCAGAAAACTGGCGTTCCCGTACACCACGCGGACGACCACGGATTCGTCGTTTGGGTCTGTCGGAGTCGCTCTGCCGGATGTATCGGGCGGGCCGAGAACGTAAATCACAACACCATCGTCGAATTCCAGGCGCATCCCGGGAAGGGCCCTCAGCATTTGCGCCCCTTCAGAGTCGGCGAGCCTGACCCATGTGGCGTAGTCAGCGCTTTCGTATTCTCGGCGGAGTTCCAGAACCCGCTCGACATCGTAACGGCGCAGTACCTCGTTCAGGCCGGAAATGTGGTCGCTGTGCGGGTGACTGAGAACTACGAGCGACAAGTCTCGCTTCCAGAAGGGCGTGTGGGCATCGAGCGTTTGAACGGCGCGGTCCGTGTCCGGGCCGCCATCCACGACAATCGTCCGGCCTGACGGCGTTGACATGACCGTCATATCGCCCTGACCGACGTCGGCGAATACGACCTTGAGATTGCCATCCGACCGGCTCAAGACAACCGCCCACACGATAATCGCGGCAAGCAGCGTCAACGCGCAGAATTGCCAGGGGATCGCCACGTTCCAGACTTCGGATTGGACGCGCAGGCGCGGGCGTCGCCACCTTATCGGACTGTACAAGAGCAAAGTCACTGCCGCAATCGCGGTGTAGTACGCCCACACCAACGCAGGCGATAACTCTCTCACTTCCACTGAGGCCGCCGGGATCCCGGCGAAAAGGGATGCGACTTGGGTGATGTACTTCGACATACCCCAGGCGATCCATCCAAGAGGCGCCGCCGCGGTCTCGGATACGAGTCCCACAAGAGCGGTGGCGCCATGCGTCGTGAGAGCGAGCGGCAGCGCGGGCATACTCAGCAGAGTTGCGGGCAGTCCGACGATTGACACTCGCTCGAAATAGAACATCACGAGGGGCGCGGTAGCCAGAGTGGCCACAACTGAAACTCCAACCGCGCCGGCAAGCCCGCGCAGCGACGCGGCCCACCACTCCTCGCGCTCAGAACCAATGTGGAGCCACTCTACGATCCTGTCGGAAAAGAACTCGTAGTAGATGGCGATGCCGGTCATGGCGGCGAAACTGAGCTGGAATGAGACACGCGACATAACTCGCGGTTCGAGCGCGACCATCACTGTCGCGGCGAGCGCGAGCGCCGGAATGAGGCTCCGGGGTCTGCCGACCGCAATAGCGCCGATATACACCGTTCCCATTATCGCCGCCCGCATCGCGGAATCGGACGCGCCGGACATGAGCGCGTATATCCATATCGCCAGCAGCGGGAGCGCCAGATAGAACTGGCGCCGTCTGCCTATCGTGAATTCGCTGGCGGAGATGACGAGAGCGAGCAATATGCTCACGTGCAAGCCGGATATGGCGAGGAGGTGCGCGGTCCCGGACCTGCGAAAGCGCTCATTCAGCGAATCGGGCAGGTCGTCGCGGATGCCGAGCAATATAGCCTGGCCGAATGATGCCTGTGGCTCCGGTATTACAGTGGAAATTGACCGCGCCATATCACGGCGGAGGGCATAGAGCCATCGGTATGCGGGTGAGCCGCCGTCCTCCCCGACGAGTTCGACTTCAGGGAATCGCATGATCGAGCCTATTCCCTGCGACTCCAGGTAGGCAGGGAAGTCGAAGACGCCAAAATGCCGGGGCGACTGAACAGTCCCCAGTACAATCAGCCTGTCGCCGTACCTTATGAACGGCGCTTCCCTTGAGCCGCTGAGCGCAGCTGGAATTCGCGCAGTCACCCGGATGTCGCCGGATACCGGGGTCCACACAGCATCGCCATCGGGTCGCAGGCGTTCGGCAGCCAGACGAAATGTGAGTATCGCGCCTGAGTCCGCAGGGTCGTCGGATACCACACCCAGAATCTCGGACTGAGACAGGTCGTGATAGGGCTTGAGTTCAGCGCCGGTCGATTCGACTATATCGGCCCGCACCAGTCCTATGGCCAGGGCCGCCAGCGCGAGAGCGGGCAGAACCGACGCGCGAAGTGAGAGCGAAAGCGCTACCAGAAGGAGGGCCGCGACGGTGAACAGGGCAAGCGCTCCGAGCGGCGCATCCCATTGCGCTCCCAGTATCAGTCCGGCGACGAAGCCCGCGGCAAGCGTGGGAAGCAGCGACGCCCTCTCTAACGCCTTCATGCCATAGATGCCGCTACTCGACCTCTACCCAGAGTTCTTCCACGCCTCTGAGGACTACCTGCTCCCTGAATTCAGGTTCGGACTCCAGTTCTATGGAGGGGAATCGGTCGAGCAGCGCGGAGAACGCCACGCGCCCTTCGAGCATGGCTAGCGGCGAGCCAAGGCAGTAGTGTATGCCGCGCCCGAAAGACAGGTGGCTCTTCTCTCTGCGCGCGATGTCGAGCTTATCGGGGTTGGGGAAGACCTCCGGGTCGCGGTTGGCCGCGCCGATAGCGTTGATGACCCTCTGTCCAGCGCGGATGCGGTGGCCTTTGATCTCCACGTCCTCGTAAACCATTCGCTGGTCCATCTGCACGGGGCTGTCGTATCTCAGCAGTTCGTTGAGGGCGGAATCGAGCATATCCGGGTTGTCCCTAAGTCTCTGAAGCTGGTCGGGATGCTTGAGAAGGGCCAACATTCCATTGCCTATGAAGTTTCGAGTGGTCTCGTTGCCCGCCACCAGCAGCAGTGTAAGGGTGGCGAGAAGTTCACCGCGGCTGAGCCTGTCGCCCTCCGCCTCGGCATTCAGCAGCGCGGTTATCATGTCATCCCTCGGCTCCTGAAGCCGCCGCTCGATTATGTCCTCGAAATAATCGAGCAATTCCTGGAAAGATTCCTCCATCCGGCGCATCTGCTCGTCGTCGAGCGTCGGCTCGACGGTGAGCGCGATGTCGTTCGACCAGTTCCTGAACCTGTCCATGTCCTGGGCCGGAACGCCAAGCATCTCGGCTATGACCGTTACGGGCAGGGGGAACGCGAAATCGCCGATCAGGTCGAATCGGTCCCTGCCCTCAATGTCATCGAGAAGTTCCTGGACGACACGGCGGATATTGGGCTCGAGTTCAGCGACTGCCCTCGGGGTGAACGCCTTCGAGACGAGTGACCTCAGCCGGGTGTGGTCGGGCGGGTCGCGGAAGAGCATACTTCTGTATTCCCTGTCCTGGTCGTCGTGGTTGGAGAAGCGCCTGTGATCTCGCAGAACCATGTCCACATCCTCATAGCGCGTCAGCACCCAAGCGTCTATCAGACGCATCCTGTGAATCGGGTCCTTGGAGCGCAACTCGGCGTATATGTCGTATGGGTTGTTCCTTACGCTATCCGAAGTCGGGTTGTAGGCGACACCGGACTCCATGCGCTCCCACGTCGTCAGCGCGCTTATCGCGATTGGCCTGAGAGCGTTCTTAACGACTCTTGGTACGGTGGGCATGGAGGGCCTCCCTGGACCGAAGTGTTGAAACCCAGTATATCAGTGGGGAAACGAAATGTGGACTGCCCGATGTGAGCAGCCCACACGCTGTTCAGAATATACACGCCAGACGGCGCGCTTACGGGATCCTTAGAAGCGCGACTTCTTCGCCTCGAAGTTGGAATGCACGTCAATTATGACGGTGCGCCCCTCTTCGTTGTGACGCTGCGCGTCTATCAGCGCCTGCTTCATTTCGCCGGGCTCGGAGACCGTGATGCCCACGCCGCCGAATGCGTCCGCTATGCCCGCGTAGTCGCCGGTCATGCGGGTGAAGCCGTATTGCTCGTTAGCTACCGGGTATCCACCGGGATAAGTCGCCATGCCGCCGTTGTTCAACACGACGGTCGTGATAGGCGCGCCCGCGCGCTGAGCGGTCTCGGTGTCGAGGCCGGACATTCCGAACGCGCCGTCGCCCATGAGATTCAGGCAGAACTTGTCCGGGCTGGCGAGCTTGGAGCCTATCATCAGGGGAATTCCGAAGCCCAGGTGGGTGGTCTTGCCCCAGCCGACATAGCCGTGCGGCGTGGTGGACTCGTAGAACGGGATGATCGAGTCGCGCGGCGCGCCCGCGTCGTGGGTAACGACAGACCTGGACTTGTCGAGCGTGGTGTTGATCTCGTGAATTACGCGATAGGTGTTGATTGGCACCTCGTCGGACTGGAGGAGAGGCGTCCACTCTTCCATCCACTTCTCGCGCTCGGCGGCGATCCTGTCGCGGACTCCGGTGTTCCTGGGAGTCTCGCCTATGGCGGCCTTCACTTCGTCTATAACCATGGCCAGCGTCGCCTTGGAGTCGCCGGGCAGTCCGATGTCAACGCTCTCCTGCTTGTTGATGTCGTCCACGTTGTCAGTGTTCTGGATGAGCGTCTTGACCGTGGGGACGGGCTGTCCGTAGCCGGTGCGCGTGAGGCTGGAGCCGATGGCGAAGAGCGCGTCGCACTCGGTCAGCCACTTGCGGGCGGGCCATGTGGTCGCGCCGGAGCCGGCGCCGAGTGACAACGGATGAGTCTCAGGGAATGAACTCTTGCCCTGCATCGTGGTGTAAACCGGCACGTCCAGAAGTTCGGCCAGCTCTTTCAGTTCCTCGCTGGCGTCGCCGAACAGGACTCCGCCGCCGGCCCACAGGACGGGATTGTTAGCCTCCAGCAGCACCTTTACCGCATCCTTGACATCGGAGCGGGACGGAGACATGACTGAACGTTTGGGGGAGCGGTAGCCGTCAACCACGTCGTCCGACACATCGGCTGCCATCACGTCGGCGGGTGTCTCGACAGTGACAGGGCCGCCGCTGCCGTTTCGGAGCGCGTGGAACGCGCGGCGCATCGCGTTGCCAACCTCGGAGGGGGTGAAGATAGCCTCGGTCTGCTTGGAGATGGGAGCGTATGCCCTCGCGGGCGAGAAGTTGGGCCTGACGCTCCAGGCGGACAGAGCGCTGCCGCCCGGAATGAGCAAGATAGGCGTGTTGTCGCCGAACGCCTGGGCAATGCCGCCCATCGCGTTCTCCGCGCCCGACGCGCCCTGCGTGATGACCACGCCGAACTTCTGCCTGTTGTTGGCGCGGCTGTAGCCGTCGGCGGCCATGACAGCTCCGCGTTCGTGTCTGAACATGACCGTGCGAATGCCTTCCATCGCCACAGCCTCGATGAGGTTGTTGGATGGGTAACACGCGACCCACTCCACACCTTCGAGTTTTAGAATCTTCGCAATAGCAGAAAGTCCGTCCACCTGTTTCTCCTTTCATTCCGCCGCCTTCTCGGCGCGGCATGATGTTTCAGCCTCGATACTTGCAGGGTTAGGATACTCCAAAGGCTGAATACTCGGCAACCGCCGCCGCGCCGCGAAGCTGTATCAGTTTAGTCGGCATAAGGATTACCCTCACTCTAGCTCTCTCCCAGGGGGAGAGGGGATTTTCCAGGCGCTGGCAGCGCGCCGATTGATAAATGTGGATTTATAATTGCGCTGGGCTCGGGCTGGGCGGGCGGCTGGGGTTTAACAGGCAAGCCACAGGCGACCGCTGTGCCCTGCGTTTGCCTGCGTTTTGCCTGCGTTAGCTATGAGGGCCTTTTCTTCCGAGCTTGCTGTCTTTGATGAGATAATCTCTTGTTTATGATTTTCCGGTCGTTAGTGGTTGGCTCTTAGTCATTAGTTCTCGGTTATCAGCAGTTGGCTTAGTTTGTATGTTCGGATTATAGCAGAGGGCGGGGTGGAGGGGAAGGGATTTTTGTCCTCACCCCCGTATCAAGTACGGGGCAGGCTCTAACCCCCTCGCACAGGGAGAGGGGGTTTTCTGGCGACGTTCATAGCCGCATTGTTCATTTGCCTACCCCTGTCAGGCCCATCAAGGGGGAGGGGGTTTTAACCCCGCAGGCAGCGCCGACAATGTCGATATTCCGCGCTACGCTGACGATTTCACATGCCCAGACTCAATACACTCACGACCTGCCTCTGCGTCGCAATCATCATTTCCTGAACCGCCTTGCAGGAAGTCGAAATACATACCGAGTTTTCACGAAAATCAACGGGGCTGGATTTCCACAAATGCCGTGCCTTATCCTTGCGCAGCCCTCAAACACGGAAGGCAATGACATTGATTCGACTGATTATCGTTGACGAGATCGAGTACCTGCGGCTGGGATTGAAGACCGCATTTGACGATGTGGGAGACATGGAAGTAGTCGGGGACTTTGGCGAGCCTGGGGACGTGATGGACGCGGTGGAATCACTATTCCCGGATGTTGCGCTGATGAGTGTAAACCGGCAGGCCGATTACGGCCTATCCATGTGCCGTGAGATCGTGGGAGTGAAGTCATCTGTGAAAGTATTGCTGATGGCTTATCCGGTCAGACCGGAACAGATGGTGGCCTCGACCATGGTCGGGGCTTCCGGTTACATCGAGACGGGTGCGCCAAAGGCTGAACTGTTCCATACGATACGAGTCGTGGCCAATGCAGGGTCTTACTTCGACCCAAGTACGACGGACAGGGTCCTGGAAAAGTTGCAGGAACTGATGAACGGCAAGTCCGCATGGGTCCCGGACGCGCTAACCGAGCGCGAGACGGCCATCCTGTCTATGATGGCGGACGGGGCCACCAATGAGCAGATGGGACTTCGGCTGAACATCGCCACCGCTACCGTCCGCAACATCATCACCGCAATGCGTTCCAAGCTGGGGATCACCCCAGGGACATCACGCGCGCAACTGGTCTCCTACGCCTATCGGCATGGGCTGGTGGAGATTGACCCTTCCCCGCCCAGCGCGCCGGATTGAGCTTCGGCAGTGCCTTGCGTATCAGCGGCTGGCGGCTGCCCATCATCGGGATTGGCGCGGTAGTGGCAGTATTGCTGCTCATCCTATTCCTTGGGCCGTCCCGCTAGGTAGCTCAGGCATCCTCGACCACATGGACTACGAACCTGACATCGGGGGTAAACAGCCATGGCAATCGCTACGGCTACGATGACAACTTCGGTTCGCTGAGCAACTCAACATTCGTACATAACGGAACTACCTATAAAATAGAAAATTACATAAATCTCATTACTGTTCAGTCCGGAGCGAGTCAATACCAGGTATCAAAGCCGGTCACCCCCATCCTAGCCTTCCCCCATCGAGGGGGAAGGGACTTTTGCAATCGTCTCCTACCTATACGACTCTGTTCCTCAGATGGGACAGCAGCCATAATAGAATTCGGTTTGGACTGGACAATTGCCTCAAACCGTCAGATTTCAAGAGCCTGAAAATAGGTTCCACCACTTACGCATACGATAGTGACAGAGATGATTCGTGGCGTAGTGATTCGCACTGTCAGAACAATCATTCTAGCAACCAGGAGATTGACCTCGAAAAGGTGACGTCCGACCCTCTGCCCGTGAGGACCTCTCCATACTCTATCACGCTTACGTTCAGCGGGAGCGGTTCAAGCTCCAGTTCGTCATCCAGCAATTCCTGCTTCATCTCCTTGGGGACGGTTTCCAGTTCTGCGGAACGGAATGGCAGTTGGGGTTCTTCCTGCAAATCGGCGAACAGGGACGGCAGCTACGCCAAGTTCTACACGTTCACCCTGTCGAGTATGTCCAAGGTGCAGATTGATCTCACAGCGACATCCGAGCAGAACCCCTACCTGTATCTGCTGAAGGGCTCGGGTTCTGGTGGAACCGAGATGGCTAGCGACGATGACGGCGGCCCCAAAAATCTCGACTCGCGGATAGCGATACAGCTTCTGCCCGGAACTTACACCATCGAGGCGACAACACGCTACGGCAGAGTAACCGGGGATTTCATCATTGATATAAGCGTGACCCCGATAGCCGCCAAGCGGGTTTCCACTGCCACGACCGACTTCAGACTTTCTCTCACACAACCGAAGGGGCTGGCATGGGATGGAACGACCCTATACATGGTTGATGACGGCACGGACGCTCTCTATACGGTGTCGCCCTCGACCGGAGTGGCGACGCGGGTATCGGCCACGACTACCCGGTTCGGCCTGCCCGTCTCTTCTATCGAACCGCGAGGCTTGGCATGGAGCGGTTCGACACTCTACATGATCACCCGGAGCAGTCTGTACACACTGAACAGGAAGACAGGTGTCGCCAGTCCGGTTGGGTTGTTTGGAGCGGACGTGTCCGGCGCGAGCGGCCTGGCGTGGAAGCGCAGCGTCACGGAAACGTCCACAGGCGTGAGCGGTAAGCCTAATCCGGGACGCCTCTACATGGTGGACACCGACAACGACGCACTCTACATAGTGGATACTGTAACGGGAAGCGCGACACCCACAGACGCTTTCCCTGTTGACAGTTCTGTCAGGGAATTCGGCGGAACCGTTCGGACCCCTGGGGGGATCACATGGGTGGGGGCAGACCTCTACATGGTGTCAAGCCGCCCGGGGAAGCTCTACTTACTCGATGAGACGACAGGCACGGTGACCAACCTGGGACCGTTTGGCATCGAAAGACCGACAGACCTCGCGTGGAACGGGTCGAAGCTATTCGTTCTGGACGACACGACGAACGCGCTCTATACAATACGCTCAGCGCCCCTCGGGGCATCACGATGGTAAACGACGATCTATACATGGTGGAGGACAACACGGACTTCCTCTATACACTGAACAGGACAACCGGTGTGGCCGGAAAGGTTGGAAGCGCAGGCCTGGCTACGACCACAATCCAAGTCCGTGACATCGCGTGGGACGGTTAGGAACAGGCGATATAACCGGGCTTGCGTGGGACGATGATACCTCCACTTTGTACTTTGTGGACGACACCTCGGACGCGCTCAAGACGGTCACCAACTTCCCCGGATTCCTCCCTAATGCAGACGACCTTTACTTCAATGGCAGCAACTTCACCAATGCCTTCGTGAGGTGGGACAATCCGTCGTGGGTCCATGCTAAATACTGCCGCTGTACCGCGTCAATCATTTTTGCCGGTTGCGTCAATGGATTTTGCCGCTCTGACTCCTTCTCCGACTGTTGATTTCGCCCTGCATACGCACGACAACTTGTAGTTGACGCGACAACCATTTTTGACGCGCGTCAATTACTCTTGCCGGCGCGACAACTTCTCCGCCTGCCGACTCTGCGCCGCATTGGTCCGGTAGCTCGGCAGGTCGAACTCCAATATGACCGAGTGATGCACGATCCGGTCTATCGCCGCCGCGGTCGCCATGGGGTTGGCGAACACCTTCTCCCATTCACTGAAGACCAGGTTCGAGGTGATGCCCAGAGACCGACGCTCGTAGCGCTCGGCTATCAGGGTGAACAGCACCTCGGACTCACCGGCACCCTGCGGCAGGTAGCCCAGGTCGTCTATCACCAGCAGGTCGAAGTTATCCAGCTTCCTGAGCATCCGAGGCAGTTCCAGGTCCCGCTTGGCAGCCAGCATGTCCTGCACCAGCCGGTACGCAGGGATGAACAGCACCGAGCGTCCCGCCTGCACGAGCCGGTGTCCTATGGCGCACATCGCGTGAGTCTTGCCGGTGCCGGGCATACCGAAAGCCAGAACGTTCACTCCACTCTCCACGAAGTCGCCCTC
The DNA here is from genome assembly GCA_965202815.1 of Dehalococcoidia bacterium. Lineage (GTDB taxonomy): Bacteria > Chloroflexota > Dehalococcoidia > Lucifugimonadales > UBA1123 > VXRN01. The sequence continues at coordinate 2,335,300 of CBDBCD010000002.1, read as the reverse complement.
GGCAAGCCCCTCGAGCTGCTGCCTCAGCTTCACCGGAGCGCGCTCGTGCTCGAACGTGTCCCAGGTCTTGCCCGCCGGCAGCTTGGACGCCCGCCTGAGCCTATCCACTCTGCGTATGCGCCGGTCCTCGGCCTCCTGCTCCAGCACTTCCACGAGGGTCGGCAGGGCGTCGGCATGTCCGGCTTCGCTGAAGCGGCCGACGGTCTCCGACGCCAGCGTCGGCAGCCTGAACTGTCTGCACAGCTCCCTGATCCGCTCTCCCACCACGCTGGGCGTGTACGTCTCCGTCGTCATCGCACACCTCCCACGAGCAGCTTGTCATACACGCCGAGGTCCACCACTCCGGACAGTTCCACCGCCGGGATCTCAGGGGACGCGGGCGCCGACAGCTGCCGCACCGTCGCGTAGTCGAACCTCACCCTGCACTCAAGCAGCCTCCTCAGAGCCCTCTCCACATCGCACTCCATGGTCGTCGCCGCAAGATGCAGTATGCGAACGTAGTCCACGTCCGCCCGCTCTCCCTTCCAGCCACGCATAGCGTCGTATGCCAGGCGGAAGGTGTGCGAGGGGAACATCTGCTCCCTGAAGCGATAGCGCGCGAACGCTCCCGGCTTACGTACCAGGGACCCTATGATGTGGCGGTAGTCTATATGCGCCTCGCCCCCGCCTCGTATCCGCTCCATGCTCTCGACGAGATGCCCCTTGTAGTACACCTCGACGTGATCGGTGTACAGCCTCACGTCCACCTCCACGCCTATCAGACGGGAGGGGACCGAGTACGTCCTACCGCTCACCCTGACGGTGCTCCACTTGCGCACCCTGGTGCGGTAGCTGACGTACTCCGGCACCGGGGCCGGAGGCAGCGCGCGCAGGTGTGGATACTCACGCGCCAGCTTGTCCTTGATAAGCCTGTTGCGTCTGTCCACGATACTCCTGACGAACGCCGTGTACGCTTCCACCGACTCGAAGTCGTCGCTGCCTCTGAGGACCAGAGCCTGCGCTATGGCGTCCTTCAGGCGGCGGTGGCCCTGCTCGGCGACCCCGTTCTCGTGCGAGCTTCGCGGGTTGGTGCGTGTAGCCTTCAGCCCGTAGTGGTCGAGTACGGCTTGGTAGCTCTCGTTGAACGCACGACCGCGACTGTCCCTCAGATCGTGCGTCGCAGCCGACAGGTTGTCGGTCCTGACCACCTCGGGCACGGCGCCAAGCTCCCACAGCGCTCCCTGGAGTCCGCTCACCAGCGCGGTGAACGTCTCGGCGTATGCCACTTCCGCATATCGCCAGCCCGAGTGACTCATAACGAACTGGAACAGCAGATGGCCGAACGGCTCTCCGCCTATCTTCACCCCGAGCTCCCCGCAGTGCGTGAAGTCCATCTGCGCCTCGCGTCCAGGCGGATGCTCCTGCTCGAAGTACACCTCGCGGTCCGGTCCGTGAAGAGCGCGCCAGTCCCGCATCCTCCGCTGCAACGTGCGAAGATGAGACCTGCCGAACCGTCCCGGATGCCGCCCGTCCAGCCAATCGAGCACTGTGGGCGCGCTCAGCACCCCTTCCACATCGGACCGAAGCAGTGGCTCTATATCTTCAGTCCACACTACGGCGAACGGGTCCGGTCTCGTCCTCTGCCTTCGGCTTGCCTTCTTCTCCGACGGCAACGGACCCTTACGCCAGTTCCGTACCGACCTCTCACTCATCCCTGATGCCGCCGCCGCTGCCTGTTGACTCTTGCCTTCCATAATCTTCTGCCTCGTCAAGACTACCTGTCTGTCGGTCATCAATCTCCCACCTCCTGGCGGGAGATAATCACCCATTACAACCGGCAAGTTCTATTGTCGTGACCGGCAAAAGTCATTGTCGCGTATCAGCACCGATCCTCTGAAGTGTGCGACGTACGAACATGACCTGAAGCTCGAATGGAAGAGCAGCGGGGGATGGTTCAATGTATCTCAATCGTTGCCCAGTAACAACGCGGCATCCCGTACATACGATACTATATTCTGTACAGCATGGTCAGACCTCCCTGCGAGGAGCTACGACGATTGCCCAACGGCAGGAGTGGGGAGGAATTTGGAACCGAATACGGTCGAACTCGGATTCGGCACATTCAAGGCAACTCAGATAGAAGCGGGCCGGGACTACTATGGCTTCTGGATATTCAAGAGGCAGCGGGGCCAAGGATCGACCACGAACGTGAGACTGCATGGACAAGAGGGCAAGCCCGGGAGAGGGTATACTGGCAACTTCCGATGTTTAATAGTCAAACCTGAGCTGGTTTGGTGCGTTGAAGGGAGGCAGGGGGGAAGCATACTAGAATCCGGTACCACCTGGTCTTACGGAACCCCCAGTTATACTGCTTACTCGAGGCCATAGGTTACGAGATGATCTACTCGGTGTTCCAGGAACACCCCTATCTCTCTCGCCTGCTGCTGGGGTTAATCTCTGTCATCGGGGTTGCCGAGGTGGTGATAGCTGGCACCGGCGTGTTCACAAGGATGCATGACTGGATCCTCGGGTGTTTGCTATTAGCGACCACTCTGGCATGGGCAGGCGCCGCAGCTCTTACGGGGACGGTGGCGCCCGTCGGCAACACGGCAATGAAGTACGCCTATGGAGTTCTGTTAGTATTCCCGCTGATCCTCCTTGTGTACATGACCGCCGACCTAATTCTATACCAGGAGTTTTTCGACACGGAACCAGACTGGCTGCCCAGGTCCGTGAGGCTGACCTTCTGGGTATGGATGGCTCTGGCCGGATTGGTCGGGTCGCTGACGCCGCATAATATAGATGCCAGAGCCTACGTCCCGTTGATCATCGCTCCCCTGCTCGTAGGTGTGGGGGTAATGGTAGTCTTAGCGTTCCTGCTTCTGATGTTGATGGGGAGCGCATTGATACCTGGGGCGGACTGGGTCAGATGGGAATCCGGGGGCCTATCACTGCTCGGATTATACGGATTGGCAACATTTCTGCTGTTCAGGGGATTTCTAGTCCGGTTTACATGGATTCGCCGGCTGCGTGTGAACGTGTCTTTGATCGCTCTTGGCATAACAATGGCGTCTTACTGCGTGATCGCGATTCTGACCTTTCGAGTGGGAGTAGAACTTTTGTACTGGTATGCCAGTTGGACCCTCTTCGTGCCTCTGCCTGCCGGGATCATAATTTCCATACCTGTAGGCAGTCTGATCAGCGAGATGAGGCATCCCTACCGAAACGTTCTCGTCGCGGCCATTGGCCCAGGGCTGTTGATGCTGATGATCATGTGCTTCTACTGGTTTTCTAGCTTGCAGAAAGGCATCTGAATTCCGACCACACCCGGCGGAAGCACCGTCCAGAGATTCCAAGAATATAACAGGAGATAAAACATGGACTACGTACTCAGGCATAGGACAATCTTTCTCACGGCAGTGGGACTGGTCGCGCTGGCGCTGGTGGTCAGCGCGATCATGTCGCAGACGCTGATGGTCGAGGGACAGGGATCCCCGCCGGCTTCAGCTACACAACCCACACACAAGGCCCAGGTGAATTTCGGAAACGCCGTCGGGGACACATACTTGACCACCCTGTTGGGGAAGCACGACGCGAAGGTGGGCTGTGCGCCGTCTGGCTTTGTGGTATATATACAGGACGCCGGGAGAGTTCTCGGAGAGAGCAAGGAGCCTGAACTATGCGCACGCTGGACGCCATCGCACACATTCTGAAGAAGGAAGGGATCGAGTACCTGAGCGCCTTTCCCACTACCTCCGTCATAGAGTCGGCGGCTGATATTGGAATCAGGCCGATCATCTGCCGGCAGGAGCGTGTCGGTGTGGGAATCGCGGACGGGTACAGCCGAGTTACCAACGGCCGACCGGCGGGCGTCTTCGCCATGCAGTACGGCCCGGGCGCGGAGAACGCTTACGCAGGTGTTGCCACGGCGTTCTCGGACGCCGTGCCGATGCTCCTGCTCCCGCTCGGACATCCGTCGGGCAGGGACGGCGTGTATCCGCACTTCAGCTCGGTCCGCAGCTACGAGTCGGTTACCAAGAACGTGGAGCGTCTTCAGTCGCCGGAGTTGGCGGCCGACACCATGCGCCGCGCGTTCGCGCTTCTGAAGATGGGACGGCCCGGCCCGGTGATGGTCGAGATTCCGGCGGACGTCGGCGACGCGGAAGCGCCGGAAGGTGTACTGGAGAGCTACCGCCCGGTGAAGGCCGCAATCGCGGGCGCGGACGTCGAGGCGGTTGACGAGGCCGCCGCCGCTCTACTGGCGGCTGAGAATCCGGTCGTCTATGCCGGACAGGGAGTCATGCACGCGGAGGCGACCGACGACCTGGTGGAACTAGCCGAGCTGCTTCAGATCCCGGTGACGACCAGCATGGCGGGCAAGAGCGGCTTCCCTGAGAGGCATCCGCTGTCGCTGGGCTCGGCGTCCGGGGTAATGAACGGCGCGGCATACCGGTTCATCGGGCGCGCCGACCTCGTATTCGCGGTGGGTTCCAGTCTGACGAAGCACGGCATGACCCTGACGATTCCCTCCGATAAGACTCTCATCCACGCCACGAACGACCCGATTGACATAGGGAAGAACTACGATGTCGAGTTTCCATTGCTGGGAGACGCGAGACTGATAATCAGGCAGCTCATAGAAGCCTGTAAGGACAGGCTCGGCGGCGAGGCGAGAGACGGCGCGACCGCCGACGAGATTGCGGCGGTACGCGGGGAATGGCTGGACAGCTGGATGCGAAAGCTGGCCTCGGACGAAGCGCCAATCAATCCGTACAGGGTGATGTGGGAGTTCATGCAGAACGTGGATCCGGACCATGCAATCGTGACGCATGACTCCGGCAGTCCGCGAGACCAACTCATGCCGTTCTACCAGTCGGGCGGCCCACACACCTACCTGGGCTGGGGGAAGTCGCACGGACTTGGCACCGGGTTAGGGCTCAACATAGGCGCGAAGCTCGCCGCGCCGGACAAGTTCGTCGTGAATTTCATGGGGGACGCGGCGTTCGGAATGACCGGGCTCGACTTCGAGACGGCGGTCCGCTCCGGCATCCCCATTCTCACGATCGTCCTGAACAACTCCACAATGGCAATCGAGACATCTCACATGGCTCGTTCGCACGAGTTGTACCGGACGCGAGACCTAGGCGGACAGTACGCCGACCTTGCGCGCGCCATGGGCGGATGGGCTGAGAAGGTCGAAGACCCATCCGACGTGGGCCCGGCAATACTGAGGGCCAAATCCGCGACTGAGAACGGCCAGGCCGCGCTGCTGGAGTTCATCACGAGCGAAGAGGGGGAGTTCAGCCACCGGCGGCCTTTTGGCTGAATCCAGGGATGCTGTGCCAATTTGCTCCGCGTATCAAAGTGGAATCTACGCACCCCCCCACCCCTGGATTCCCGTTTTCACGGGAATGACCGTAGGTTATGCGAAGGTCTCCCTTCGCGGGTACGACGATGGAGTGACCGATTAGTTTGACACAGGTTCGATTTTGGGGCAGTCAGGGGTCTATGAGCACGCCTGGGTTGAGGATCGAATTGGGGTCTAGGGACTTCTTGGCGGCTCTGAGGACCTCGGCGAACAAGTCGGGGCGCTCACGGTCGTACCAGGGACGGTGCAGCCTGCCGACCGCGTGGTGGTGAGTGATCGTGCCGCCAGCCTCGATGATCGCGTCGGACGCGGCTTTCTTTATAGCCGCCTGCTGCTCCGCGTAGTCGCCGCTTCTGTATGCCCCGGCGTATGTGTAGTACGGCGCGGGGCCGTCGGGATAGACATGGGTAAAGCGGCAGTTGAGGGAGCCGCCGCCGCAGACATCATCGAGCGCGCGCCCAACAAGGTCGCGCACGTGATCGTCCAGCGCGGGCCAGTTGTCCCAGGTCACGGCGGTCTCTAACGTTCCGGTAACCAGACCCAGGCCAGCGGTCAGACCCTCGTCAATGTTGATGAAGGCGTTGCGCCACGCTCCGACCGCGCCGCTGTGTCCGGTGGGCCTGCCGGATCCGTCGTCAATAACGACCTCGTCGTCGCGGACGTAGCCCCCGACCGCGCGGGCGATGCCGACTGCCGCCCCGATGTTCCAGTCTTGGGGCAGTTCGGCGGACTCGAACCCGATGATCAGCAGGGCGTGGGCGCCATCCATTCCAGCCGCGTCGCGCGACAGGTCGGGGTCGAGCAGGCGCAGGTTTGCAGGCCACAGCTTGGACTGAACGATGTTTCGGGCGGCCTCATAGCTCTGTTCCCACGTAGGGAAGGTAACGCCCGCCGTCGCGCGATAGACCGGACGACGCTGAATCCTCATCCAGGCCTCGGTTATGATTCCCAGTATTCCTTCGCTGCCGATGGCAAGCCGGTTCGGATCAGGGCCCGCTCCGCTCGCGGGCAGTCGCCTGCTCTCCCACCAGCCGGACGGGGTGAGCATACGCACGGACTCGACGAACTCGTCTATATGTGTGTGGTTGGTGGCGTAGTGACCACCGGAGCGGGTCGCAATCCAGCCGCCGAGCGTGGATCCGGTGAAGCTCTGCGGGTAGTGCCTGAGGGTGTAGCCGTGCGGCCTTAGCTGGTCTTCGAGGCGCGGGCCGAAGACTCCGGCCTGTATCCGGGCGGCGCGCGATGTCTCGTCAATCTCGAGCACGCTGTCGAACTCGTCCATGTCCAGAGTGACGACCGCATCCGCTTCAGGCGGAGTGACTCCACCTACTACCGATGATCCACCGCCGAACGGAATGACTACATACCCATTCAAGTCGCACCATTCGAGAGCGCGTTCAAGTTCAGAGTCGTCGCGGGGGTGGGCGACCACATCGGGAGGGTTCGGGAAGTGGCCGGATACGGCGGGAGCACGGTCGTCGGCGCTGTACGAATGCAGGGCGCGCTCATAGTTATCCACAAAGCAGAAATCGGCAAGCGAGTCGGGAACACGGATGCGCGGCTTCCTGAGCGCCAGATCATCAGCCCTGGGAATGGGAGGGGCGACTATCTCCGCGCCGAAGCGCGCCGACAGTTCGGCGGCGCGCTCGGCTCTCTGGGCGTCGGTGGGTTCGTCGGCTTGCAGCCCCCACGTCCAGAAACTGCGTTTGGGCTTTGACGATGCGGTCATAGGAATTTCTCATTTATTAGGATATAGGGATGGTAGCCTCGCCGGGCGCGGGCGGCAAGACCATTATCCGCGCAGGTCTCTGAGTCTGGTAGATACCAACAGCGCCACGATGAGAATAAGAGCGGGCATATAGAATCGCGCGACGCCGTCCAGCCCGACAGCCGGCGCAATGCCAGGCAGATACGCGCCCAGGGACGCGCCGAGGGAGTACACCGCATAGAATATGCCAAAGGCGGCGCCCCTGTTTCCGTCGGCGGTTCGGGCCGCTACCGATGCGTTGAGCGAGGGGAACAGCATTCCGAATCCGATCCCGAATATGAGCATAGACGGGAATACCGCCAGCATAAGCAGGAAATCTCCGAACAGACCGAGGACGATATTGCTGACGACGAGCAGAACGAGTCCTAAGGCTATGGCCCTGGCGCGTGAGCTTTCTCCGGCGGAACGCTGCATCGGGCTTGCCATGATGACCATTCCGGCAAGGGAGAGTGTCGCAATCGCAATGCCGGCGATACGAGGGGCCGCGCCCGCGTCCTCCAGTGAGACGGGAAGCAGGTTTATCAGGCAGCCAAAGGCAAAGGCCATCGCAAGAACGCCAAGATATACGCGAAATATGAGAGAGCGCTTTGAAAGTCGGAGGGTCTCTCCGCGGGGGGCGGCGTTGGAGCGCGCCGGCGGGGAGTTCGGGATGAACGCTATGAAGGCGACCGCAGAAACAAGCATGAATACGCCGCTGACGGCGAATACCGCGGTGAAGCTATCCGCGGCGTCTCTAACTCCGACGGACAGAAGCGGGCCGACAACGGCGGCGGCGGCTATGAGAACCCCGCTCAAGCCCATCGAGCGGGTATGCTGGTCGTCGTCGGTGTAGTCCGCTATCATGGCGAACGCTCCGGGGGCGAGGATTCCCGCGGCCAGGCCATGAAGGATTCTGAGCGTGAGCAGCCGCCCAGGTGAATCCACAAGTCCATAGGCAAAGAGCAGCGCGGCGGTTATCAACAGGCCGGCTACGATAAGCCATTTACGACTTATCTTATCGAGCAGAAACCCAGCGCCGACGTTCCCGACCAGATTGGACGCCGAGTATATCCCGATTATGAATCCGCGCATCGCCTCGGCAGCCCCGACGGACCGAGCGTATGTGGAGATGATGGGGAAGCCCATGAACAGGTCCATGAACGCGACCAGCGCAACCAGTCGCAAGACCCACACGATGGGACGGGATCGGGTTTGTGGGCCTGACGCCAAAACGGAAATCCTGAAATCTAGGGCGAAACGGCATACATTTTAGCATACAGGCGGTTTGGCAAGCAGACTTCAATCAAGGAGCGGAATCCTGCCCCAGGTAACCGAGTCGGGGTCGTCGGAGAGGGACTGATCGCGGATCATGTCCCTGATGGCGAGGAGTGTCGCGTTGACCTCGCTGGTGACGTAAACCCAGTCCGGCTCTTCCGGGAACCAGTAGGGCGAGGTTATGCGAACCACCTTGCCTTCGGAGGCGTTGAGATAGATTCCGAACTTGTCCACGTGTGGCAGCAACTTATCGCTCCTAGGTAGTTATCAGTTTTAAGTTATCAGTTCTCAGAGGTCTATTCCACTGTTACGGTCTTGGCGAGGTTTCTGGGCTGGTCAACGTCGCATCCGCGCTGTACCGCAAGATGATACGCTATAAGCTGCATCGGTATCGAGACCAGGAAGGGGTTGAGCGTCTCGGACGCCTGCGGAATCGGGATCGTGAAATCCGAGCGTTCCGCCAGTTCGTCGTCGCCCTCGGTGACGATGCCCACTATCTGCCCGTCCCTGGCCTTCACCTCGTTGATGTTGGACAGCATCTTGTCGCGCAGCGAGTCGCGCGGGGCAATGGCGACGACGGGCATCCGGTGGTCAATTAGCGAGATCGGGCCGTGCTTCATCTCGCCGGCCGGGTAGCCCTCGGCGTGTATGTAGCTTATCTCCTTCAGTTTGAGCGCGCCCTCCATGGCGAGCGGGAATCCGAGTCCCCTGCCCAGGTACAGGAAATCGGAGCGTCTTCCGTAACGCCGCGCGATTTCGGCGTATGCGCTCTCGTCAAGAAGCATCTGTCCCAGCATATCGGGCAGCCTGACAAGTTCGCCGACAAGTTCGCGCCTGGCATCTTCATCTATGACGCCGCGCCGCACTCCGAACTCGACGGCCAATAGGTACAAGGCCACTAAGGAGGACGTGAAGGTCTTGGAAGCGGCGACACCGATTTCCAGTCCGGCGCGGACGAGGATGGTGTCGTCGGCGATCCGGGTGGTCTGAGTGCCGGGATAGTTGCACAGCGTTATCTGGGACGCCCCGCTGCCGGCGGCAAGCTCCATGGCGGCTAGCGTGTCCACCGTCTCACCGGACTGGCAGACGGATATGACAAGGGTGTCTTCGTCCAGAACCGGGTCGCGATACCTGAACTCGGAAGAGTTGTCGAACTCGCAGGGGATGCGCGCGAGCGTCTCCATCCAGTGTCTGCCGACCATCGCGGCGTGCAGGCTCGTGCCCATGCCGATGAAGATGACGCGCTTTATCTCGTTTACACGCGAGACCGTCTGGGCTACCTCGTCGAGATTCACGGTAAGGTCGTCGAAGGAGATGCGCCCCTTGAGAGCGTTGATGATCGCCTCGGGCTGCTCGTGTATCTCCTTGTGCATGAAGTGCTTGTAGCCTCCTCGACTCGCGGACAGAGGACTGTACGGGACGTGGACGGTCGTCTTCTCGATGGCGTCGCCGTCGAGCGTCGAGAAAGCGGTATCCCCGCGCGCCAGCGATACCATTTCGCCGCCGGACAGGTAGATCACCTCGCGTCCGTAGGGGAGGAGCGCGGGCAGGTCGGAGGACAGGATTGCGCCGCCATCGGGATCGCGTCCGACTACTATGCCGCCCGCGTTTCCAAGTCGGAAGGCGATGATACGGTCCGGTTCGCGCGCGCTGAACGCGACGACGGCGTTGGCACCCCTAATCTCTCGCGCCGCAAGCCGAGCCGCCTGTTCCAATGTGAACTCCCTGTCGAGATACCGTTCGACCAGGTGAGAAATGCACTCGGAATCGGTCTGGGATGAGAACTCGTGGCCCTCGGCCAAAAGCTCGCGCTTGAGCGCTATGTAGTTCTCCACGATGCCGTTGTGCACCACGACGACCTCGCCGCGGCAGTCCATGTGCGGATGGGCGTTGGCGTCGGTCGGGCCGCCGTGCGTCGCCCAGCGTGTGTGTCCGATGCCGGTCGAGCCGATGGGCATGGCGCCGTTCAGGGACGCGGTGAGATTCTCCAGCTTGCCGGTCTTCTTGTACACCTGCGGGAGCCCGTCGGGGCCCATCACGGCGATTCCGGCGCTGTCGTACCCCCTGTATGTGAGAGACGACAAGCCTTGCATAAGAATAGGCGCGGCCTGGTTATTGCCGGTATAGCCTATGATTCCGCACATGTTCAGTTCTCGGTTCTCAGTCTTTAGTTTTCAGTCGCTAGCGCCATTTCCATATGTTTCTGGCGTATAGCAACCAGCCCCCATCCCTAGATTCCCGCTTTCGCGGGGATGGCGGTTAGTGGTTGGAGTATGTAATCTTTATATGGATGTAGTGCTAGTTCTTAGTTGGTCGGGCGTAGTAGCCATGATAGTTCTCGGGGAGAAGGTCGCAGACTCTGTGCATGATGTCCGTGGTCATGGATTCGAGCAGTTCGCGCGGGGGACGGCCCTCTATGCTGGGGAGCGAGAAGGGCTGTCCTATATTCACCCTTATCCTGCCGGTCGGGTTGACGACCCTGAGAAAAGCTCCCAGGCGCTCGGTGCCGGTAATTCCGACGGGCAGCACAGGCGCGCCCGATCTCAGTATCAGGCTTACGACGCCGGACTTGGCGGGATTCATTCCGGCGACCTGGCTCCGGGTGCCTTCGGGAAAGACCACGAGCGCGGCGTCATGCTGAAGTTGGCGCAACGACCAGCGGAAAGCGGCTACGTCGGCTCCGCCCCTGTCTATCGGGAAAGCGCCGTACTGTCTCAGATACCACCTTCCGAGGGGAGTTACGGCCTTGAATATCCCATCCTTGGCGAGGTAGTTCAACCTTCTCGGCAAACTGACACTGAGCAGCGAGGGGTCGAAGTTGCTCAGGTGGTTAGATACGATCACCACGGGGCCGACGGGCGGAACATTCTCGGTTCCGGAGACCTTCCAGTCAGCGAACAGCCTCAGCGTTCCACGCTGAAGGACGTTCGTAATGTTGTACATCGCGCTCATCAGTCGTCTCTCACAGCTTCGATTATTTTGCCGACCACTTCGGGTATCGTGAGGTCGTCGGTTTCGATTACGAGCGCGCCTTCGGCTATCGTGAGAGGCGTAACAGCGCGGTCGGAGTCAATCCTGTCGCGGCGCTCGATGTCGGCGAGAACCTGCTGCGGGGTGACAGCCATTCCAAGCTGGTTCATCTCGGCGAACCGCCTCTCGGCGCGCACCTCGGCGGAGGCATCGAGATATATCTTGGTTCGGGCGTCGGGCAGAACGGCGGTGCAAATGTCGCGCCCCACCATGACAATGGGGCCCTGCTCGGCTATCCGTCGCTGCTGCGGCGCCAACTCGCGCCTGACTCCCTCGACTGCCGACACGGCAGACACGTTGCGGTCTATGTCGCGGGCGCGAAGTTCAGATGTGACGTCAAATCCGTTTATCAGCAGCCGGTCGCCGCAGTCCGACGATATCAGATCTATATCCATCGCCTGTGTCATCTGAGTGAGCGCGTCGTCGTCGTAAACCGGGATACGCAATCGTATCGCCTGCCAGGTGGCGGCGCGGTACATCAGCCCGGTGTCCATGAACCTGAAGCACAGGCATCGCGCGACTTCTCTGCCCACGCTCGTCTTGCCCGAGGCGCCCGGGCCGTCTATTGCTACCGCATCGTTGAGCAAGATTCTGTTCAGTCCTCCGTAATTCCATGTATCCGACTGGAATTATAGCTTATTTTCGTGTCGGAATTATTGGGAAAGTCCGAACCTCTTATTGACCTGCTCCTCAAAATCGGCTTCCCACCTCACTATTCGGCCCTGCTCCAGCAAGAGCTCGTTCGATGGCGGGACGGTGGCCCTAGGTCGAGTGGGCTCGACGCCGATGATGCCGGTTTCCTCCATTGCCTGAATGTCAGGTTCGGATAGTCCGAGAATACTTTGCAGAATCTCCGAGTTGTGTTCGCCGAGCGTGGGCGCTGCGTGTCGGATGGAGCCGGGGGTCTTATCGAATTTCCATGGGCGGCTCGCGTAGGGCAGCGGCGGGATGTTCACGTCCGGCGGATGCTCGACTATCTCGAAGAAGCCGCGGTCGTTCAGGTGGTCGTCGAAGAGAAGGGCCTTGCCGTCCAGAACGGCGCCGGCGGGGACTTTGCGGGACTGGAATTCCGCCTCGAGTTCGCGGGCGTTCCAGGACGATGTGGCCCGCGCGAGCATTTCGTCCAGCGCGTCGTGGTTCTTAGAGCGCGATAATGCGGAGGCGAAGCGCGGGTCGTCAATCCACTCATCGCGGCCCAGGACGCCGCACAGCGCGGCCCATTCGCCATCCGACCTTACGCTGAGAGATATCCAGTTATCATCCCCGGCGCAAGGGTAGGCGCCCTGCGGGACGTAGATGTCGTCGCGGTTGCCCGCCCTGCACTGCACTCGACCGTTGAAGGTGAAGTCCATGAGCGGTTCGGGGACGGTCGCGCTGAGGGTCTGGGTCTGGGATATGTCTATGAACTGGCCCCTGCCCGTCGCTGCCCGGTGGGCGAGAGCGGCCATTATGGCGAACACGGTGTGCTCACCCGCGGTGTAGTCGGCGTAGGGGAGTTCGGGGATCGTCGGCGGGCCGTCGCGGTATCCGGTGACGGAGGCCAGCCCGGACGCCGCCTCGGTGCCGTAGCCGATTGCGCCGAATCCGCTCCACGGGCCGGTATGCCCGTATCCGGTGGATGAGACCATGATGATGTCGGGCCTGACGCGGCGCAGGTCGTCGTATTCGAGACCGAAGTTCCTTACGACACGGGGAGTGAAATTCTCGGCGAAAACGTCGCTGACCGCTATGAGGTCTCTGAGCGTCTCGCGGGCGCGCTCCTGGGCGAGGTCGAGGGTGAGGCTCTTCTTGTTGCGGTTCTGCTCGTAGAAGTTGACCGCCCTGTTCCAGAACTCACCGGACGCGTCGTTCTTGTAAAACCCGGATACGCGGTAGCCGTCCAGCCGGGTGCAGGACTCGATCCGCACGACCTCGGCTCCCATGTCGGCGAGCAGCTTTGTGGCGAACGGTATGGCGATAAGCTGCCCGAACTCGACGACTCGCACGCCCTCAAGGGGCAACCCAGGCATCATACCACCCCATCTGCGGCAAGGTTCTCCAACTCGTCGAAGGACAGGCCGAGTTCGTCGCAATAGACCTCGCGGTTGTGTTGTCCGAGGGTCGGAGCCGGGGAGTTCACAGCCCAGGGCGTACCCTCCATGTTGAGCGGCGGGCCGGGCATCCCGGCAGTCCCGGCGACGGGGTGGGAGACTTCCCTGAAGTATTCGCGGTGGACGTACTGCGGGTTCTCACGCAGTTCGGAGGCGTCCTGGACGACGCCGTAGATGAGGCCCCTGATGCGATTGGCGCGGTAGAAGAGGTCGAACTTCTCGTGAGCGGCGAAGGTTTCGGTGACTATGCGGTCCAACTCGGCGGAGTTGCGGACGCGGAGCTCGGGCGTGGAGAACTTCTCGTCGGCGAGCTCCTCGGAGCCGAGAAACTCTACTATCGCGTCCCAGTTCGGGCCGCCGAAGGCTATTGGGACAATGTGACCATCCGATGTGGCAACGGGGGAGCGGGGAATCTCGCCCGCCTCCCTGGGCTGGCGCCACTTGACCTGGCCGTTGTAGGCGTAGGCCAGCGTGGTGTCCCTGAGTCCGGTGGCGATGGACTCCTGTATGGAGACGTCTATGCGCTGACCCTCGCCGGTCATCATGCGATGGTACATGGCTATGAGCGCGGCGGACGCGGCGTTTGCTCCGGCCTTGTACTGCGCCTGGTTGAAGGCGTGCTTGATCGGCTCCCGCTCGTTTGAGCCGAAGATGTACTGCAAGCCGCTGAGGGCGTACTCCACTATGTCGGTCGCCTCGTAGTCGCGGTAGGGGCCGGTCTGTCCGAAGTTGGATATGGAGACCATGACGAGCGCGGGGTTGTCGCGGCTCAGGCTCTCGTAGGTTATGCCCATCGCGGGCAGGCTGCGGGGCCGGAAGTTCTCGACCACGATGTCGGCGGACTCGGCCATGCAGTGGAGCAGATCGCGCCCGGCGTCGGACTTGAGGTCGAGGGTGGCGGAGCGCTTATTGGTATTGAGATATAGGAACGGGAGAGACTTGTCGGGATGCGGGTCGTCGTCCGCGAAAGGGGGCATGGCGCGGGCGGGGTCGCCGGAGCCGGGACGCTCGATCTTGGTGACTTCGGCGCCGAAGTCGGCCATGAGCTTTGTGCAGTAAGGGCCAGCCACATGGTGGGTGAGGTCGAGTACCTTTATGCCTTCGAGCGCGGCGGCCAAGTCGTTCTCCGGGTCTGGTTGGTGATGTTCCAGCGGAGATTATACCAGTTTCGCGTTGTTAGTTCTTGGTCGTCAGTTTGTCCCGGTCGGGAAGAAGAGAGGGCGAGAGGTCGGGGTGTAGAGGAGATTATCATAAGGTCGTATTTATGTTTATGGGATTTGTGCTGGTGATCTTATCAGGTGGCTGCTGGTGGTGTGCTGGCGCGGTGTGCAGGTGATTCGCCACCTGCATAAGACCTGCATTTGCCTGTATTAGCTACGGGGGGAAATTTTTCTTCCCCCCGTAATGATCAATTGATAAGCCAGTGTTTATGTATCCGATGCCATAGAACCGTTGTTTCATGGATAAATTGTAGCAGGGGGGACGAGGCGGGCGGAAGGGGTGAGGGGAGAAAAAAGAGACGCCCTCATGCGCGCTGAGGACGTCGGCCCAGAGGCGTCAACCGCTGGGGGGGTACAATGATTATTGTCCATGGTGGGTATAATGTCAAGGATTCTTGGCGAAAAATCTTCAGGCCAGAGGATAGTGTATATGCAACGGGTATCAGTTTATATTGACGGATTCAATCTGTATTACGGGCTCAGAGACAGGGGATGGCGACGCTACTACTGGCTTGACCTCTATCGCATGGGGGAGAGACTACTTAGACCGGATCAGACCTTAGCGACGGTGAGATACTTCACTGCTGAGATTGTGCCTCAACCCGGCGCTCAGGAAGAGAGAATGCATCAGGATACATATCTGAAAGCGCTGGAAACATTGCCAGACTTGAGCATTCACTACGGACGCTTCCTACCAAGACAGGCAAGTTGTCGGCATTGCGGCGCGATATGGACCAGATATGAAGAGAAGATGACTGACGTGAACATCGCAGTTGAGTTGCTCGGCGACGCTCAGGATGACGCCTTCGACACCGCGATAATTGTTTCAGGCGATGGAGATTTGAGCGGTCCGGTTCAAGCCGTGCGGAGGCGATACTCGGATAAGCGTGTGGTCATCGCGTTTCCACCTAGGCGACATTCAATCGGCCTCCGCAATGTAGCGACTGGGGCATTCACAATAGGGCGGGACGTATTCAGAGACAGCCAATTACCGGAGCAAGTCGTAAAACCAGATGGATATGTACTGACGCGGCCTCCGAGTTGGAGGTGATGATAAAAGCTACACATAATATAGTTGAATAAAGCGGTGTGATCTATAATGGGTTGCTAAAAGTCTGAATGGAGGAAGACGGAGATATGGCAAAATTCTATAGCACTGATGGAATATCACATCATCTGTTTGAAATCATAAAGAACACCAAAGAGCGTCTGGTACTTATCAGTCCTTACCTCAAATTTAGCCGACGCATCCAAGAGGAACTCGAACGACAGGATAGGCTAGGGCGCGACATTCGGGTTGTGTGGGGCAAAAGTGACCTGCGGCCTGAAACATCCGAGTGGCTTGCGCACACTCAAATAAGGATACGCTTTCGGAAGCACCTTCACGCCAAGTGCTACATGAATGAAAACCACGCGCTTATTACGTCCATGAATCTCTACGAGTTCTCTCAGCAACACAACGACGAAATGGGCATACTGGTATCAGCGGAAGAGGATGGCGAGTTGTATGAATCCATCAAGAGCGATGTAGATCGTATCATCCAGTCGAGTGAACCGTTCAAAATCGAATTTACGCGCATTGAGGAAGGCGACGACCTTCCTCTTCGTCGACAAGATAGCCACGTCCGAACTGAGCCACAACGTGAATCCACGCGTTCCAGACGACAGACCACTCTCCCGGAGACCGGATTTTGTCTGCGCTGCGGGACGAAAATCCCATTCGACCGAGAACGCCCGTATTGCAATACTCATTACAGAAGTTGGGCCAGGTACAAAAACGAGGACTACGAAGAGAAGCATTGCCACATCTGCGGTTCTGAGCATAGCAGCAGCATGGCGAAGCCCGTGTGCCTGTCCTGTTACAGGAAGCATCGCGGCGCGTTCAGGGCCGCAAGCTAGTGGTTCAACATCTATGGATTGACGGCTTATCTATCCTCACCCTTTGAGAGAGGGGATAAATCGGAATCTGAATATCCATACGCTATCCATCCGACTGCCGCAGTCTGTCTTCCAGTTCGCGGATGCGGGCGTCGCGTTGTTGCAAGGCTGTCCGCGTTTCGTCGTGGGCGGCGCGTTCGTCGGCGAGAGATTGTTCGGCCCTCCCTCTCTCGGCTTCGGCTTGCTCGGCGCGAGTTCGCTCGGACTCATGTTCAGCTTCTAGTCGCTGACGCTCAGCCTCAGCCTGCCTGTACTCGGTTATCGCAGTCCTCATGTTTATGAGGTAGAGTCCGGTGTCCGCGTCCTGAAACATGAGTTGCCAGGGCTGGTAGTTCGCGGAGATCACGAGATTCAAGTTAGGCTGTACGCGCAGCAGTTCGTCTCGCTTCGACCATTCCAGCGCGCATATTCTCAATCCGAGTTCGTCGCTGTAACCACTTGGAAGGCCGTGTTCGTTCGTAGATATGTCAACCGGCTCGTATTCGCCTTCCACCATCTTGAATCCAATGAGCGCCTGTCCGTACAACTCGCCTCCCGTCGGGTCGAACATCCAAAGTTCGGACACTCCGATACCGGCGTAGATGGCGGGCTTTTCGTAAAGGTCTTTCCGATATGCGCTGCGGGAGGCCACTTCCAGAACCCACTCCGGGGGCTTGCCGATCTCCCACAGGTTGTACCCGGTATCATCCCTTATGCGGGAAACATCTACGCCTCTGGCGCGGTAGTAGTCGGGGGCGATGGAGATTCGGAGGTCGGTCGGATCGAGCCGAATGGGAAGGTTGGAGTCTATGTAGGTGAATTCTTCGGTGTCCGGGAGGTGGTCAAGGGCCGCGAGGGCCTGTTTGATAGCGTTGGATTGCATCATTTCGATAGGAACTCGGCCGTCAATGATATTGTCCTCGTAGAAGACGAGTCTGCCCTGGGGCGGGCGTATTCTCTGGATAGTGGCGGTGGGGCTGGCAGTCATTTTTTCGCTTCCTCGATGGAGGCTGGCGTGGACGGTAAGTATATGATAGACCTGAGTGGGGCGGTCGGCAAGGCTGCCAGCGGACGATGATGCTGTATCAGTTTGGTCGGTATAAGGAATCGCCCACATCCTAGCCCTCCCCCACCCCTGGATTCCCGTTTTCACGGGAATGACGGTAGTTGTGCAAAGGTCTCCCTTTCGCGGGTATGACGATGAGTGACCGACTAAACGGTTACAGGCTTGCGGCCTCAGCCCAGCAGGGATACACTTGGTTCTGGACAAAGCCCCATAGACAGGGAGTCGAGATTATGGTCGCGCAAACTACCGCTGAAGCGCTGAGACGGAGTTCCACACGGTATCTGTGGATGCACAACCGGGACTGGATCCAGATGGCGGAGGAGGGCGATCCGATGATCGCGGTGGAGGGGGACGGTGTCAGGATCGTTGACTCGGAGGGCAATAGCTGGATTGACGTAAACGGCGGCTATAACTCGGTGAACGTGGGCTACGGTCGGCAGGAGATCGCGGACGCGGCCTATGAGCAGATGAACCGCCTCGCCTACTTCCCGAACGGCACGACAACTGAGCCGACCGCGCTGCTGGCGAAGAAGCTGGCGGAGATCACGCCGGGTACGCTGTCTCGCGTGTTTCCGGTGTCGGGCGGCTCCGAAGCGAACGAGACGGCGATCAAGATTGCGCGAGCGTATCACAGCCGAAGGGGCGACAAGGGCCGGTACAAGATCATCAGCCGGATGGGTTCGTATCACGGCACGACGGCGGGCGTGGTGTGGCTGGGAGGCACTCCCACAACGCAGCGCGACGACTTCGAGCCGGCGTATCCGGGCATGGTCTATGCTCCTCAGCCGCTGCCCTACCTGAGCGACGAGACGCCTTCGGAGTGCGCGATACGCTGCGCCGAGGCGGTGGAGGAGCTAATCAAGTTCGAGGGGCCCGAGACGGTGGCGGCGGTGATCGCGGAGCCGGTCGCCATGCCGATGGGCACGGTGGTACCGGGCGACGAGTACTGGCCGATGCTCCGGGACATCTGCGACCGCTATGGAGTGCTTCTGATCGCGGACGAGGTGATAAACGGCTTTGGTCGCACCGGCAAGATGTTCGCGGTGGAGCACTGGGACGTGGTCCCGGACATCATGTCGGTCGCCAAGGGGGTCATAAGCTCGTACCTGCCACTCGCGGCGACGATCGCGACGGAAGAGGTCGCGGGCGTGTTCGCGGGCGAGGAGGACTACTTGAGGCACGTACTGACCTCTAGCGGACACCCGGTGTCGGCGGCGGCGTCTCTGAAGAACATCGAGATAATCGAGACCGAGAACATGGTGGAGAACGCCGCGACGGTCGGCGCTTACTTCAAGGAGCAGGCCGAGGGAATGATGGGCGACCATCCTTCGATGGGCGACGTGCGAGGACTCGGACTGCTGGTCGCCATAGAACTGGTCAAGGACCGTCTGACGAAGGAGCCGTTCGCGCCCGAGGACCGCGTGGCGGACAGGCTCAACGAGAGCTTCAAGAAGCACGGCCTGATACTGCGCGTCGGCGGCCCGATCATAAACATGGGCCCGCCGCTCTGCATAACTACGTCGGAAGTTGACGAGATAGTACACGCCCTAGACCTGAGCCTATGGGAGTTCGAGGGCGAAATGGGGATGGGTCAATATGCCTGATACAGCAGCTAACTCCACTAGCGACGTTCGGAACGCCGCGCTCGATCATCTCTGGATGCACAACAAGAGCTGGGCGGCGACCGCCGAGACGGGCGGCCCGGCTCTCATGAGCGCCGGAAGCGGCATTCGGGTCACCGACGCCGAGGGACGCGAATGGATAGACGTCAATGGCGGGTATATGTGCGTCAACATCGGCTACGGCAGGCGCGAACTCGCCGAGGCGATGCGGGAGCAGATGTCGAAACTGGTGTACTTTCCGCAGGGAGCGACCACGCAGCCGCTGGTCGAACTGGCGGAGAAGCTGGCGGAGATCGCTCCGGGAAACCTGGAGAGGTCGTGGCCGGTGACCGGCGGGTCGGAAGCGAACGAGACGGCGATCAAGATAGCGCGCGCATACCACAAGCGGCGCGGCGAGTCGGGGCGGTACAAGATCATCAGCAGGCGAGAGTCATATCACGGTGCATTGGGCGCGACGATGTGGCTCGGCGGCAGCGGCGGACGCGAGGACTACGAGCCCGCGTTCCCCGGCATGGTCTATGCCCCGCATCCGGACGCCTACAACTCCGGTCTGGACGAGACCGACTCGGAGGCCGCCGTTCGAGCGGCCGAGGCCATCGAGGACCTGATCAAGTTCCACGGAGCGTCGAGCGTAGCCGCGGTAATTGCCGAGCCGGTGTCTTCATCGGCGGGCGCGGCCGTTCCCGGAGAAGAGTACTGGCCGATGCTGCGCCAGATCTGCGACAGGCACGGTGTGATACTCATAGCGGACGAGGTGATTACCGGATTCGGTCGCACTGGCAAGATGTTCGCCATGGAGCACTGGGGCGTGACTCCCGACATCATGGCAATGGCCAAGGGAATAACCTCCGCATACGTGCCGATGGCCAACACCATCGTGACCACCGAGGTCGCAGACGTGTTCGCGGGTTCGGACAACATCTTCAGACAGGCGCTGACGTTCGGCGGTCATCCGGTTACGGCGGCGGTTGCGCTGAAGAACATCGAGATCATGGAGTCCGAAGGCATGGCGGACAATTCGCGCGACGTCGGCGCTCACCTGCTCGAAAATCTGCAAGACCTGGCAGAAGAGCATCCGATGATCGGCAACGCGCGTGGCATCGGGCTGTTGATCGGGATGGAGATAGTTGCGGACAGGGACTCCAGGACGAGATTCCCGCAGGACGCTCGCGTAGGCGAAAGGCTGAACGAGGCGTTCGAGGCGGAGGGGCTGATTCTGCAGACTCGCGGCGACAGGGTAACGATAGGCCCGCCGCTGTGCATCACCCACACCGAGGCGGACGAACTGGCGTCGAAGCTGGACAGGGCGTTCGGGAGCGTGGGCAGGGCGCTGGGGGGTTCATAGCAGGAACGGACGCTGATTCGAGTTATCGCTACTCGCTCTGGGCCGAAGCTCGCCGGGTTTCCAGCGCTATGATGGCTTCGGCCATGCGCTCATTCTCGGACTTGGTGACGATGGCGGCCATCAGGTCCACTTTGCCCTTGACTTCGGCCAGGTCTTCACGGACTCTTGTCAGGTCTCTACGGACTTCGGCCAACTCCCTGTCAGTCCTGTCTATCCGCTCGTTGAGTCGCCTTTCCGCGGCGCTGATCTGCTTCATCAGGAAGTAGCCCAGACCAAAGATGGCGCCGAGTATCGGTATGATGATGGTCAGGGTCTGTGCAACATTGTCGTCCAGCAATTCAGTCTCCTGTATTTGTATGATAGAGGCATTGGGTAATTCAATCAACCGCGTCGGCAAAATCGGGTGTTTGTCCGCCATCGTATTTTGATATAATGACAGACGTGTGTGGCCGCAGACGCCTTGTTCCCCCTTCATTGAAATGATGATCGAAGGGCTTTGCCACGCGCCAAATTTTGTCGAACGGATTCAAATCAGAGATACTACAGGGGTAAGGGATGCCTGCTTACGCGGTCTTGGGAGCCCAATGGGGCGATGAAGGCAAAGGCAAGATAGTTGATTATCTTGCACGAGACGCGCAGGTGGTTGCGCGATTCGCCGGCGGAAATAACGCCGGTCATACTGTTGTCACCGACGACGGCAAGTTCAGCTTCCACCTCATACCCTGCGGCGTATTCTGGCCGCAGGCGCTGAATGTGATCGGCAACGGGGTCGTCGTTGACCCCGACGTGCTTCTCCAGGAGATAGACGATCTGAAGGAGAAGGGGATTGACGTATCCGACCGAATAGTGGTGAGCGAGCGCGCCCACCTCATCATGCCCTACCACGTCATGATAGACGAACTCTCCGAGAAGGCGCGCGGCGCGTCCAGAATCGGGACGACCGGCAAGGGAATCGGTCCGGCGTATGCGGACAAGGCCGCCAGGACCGGCATCCGCGCCGCCGACCTTCTGGACATCGAGGCGCTGATTCCAAGACTGGAAGGCATTCTGGAGTACACGAACGCCGTCATCACCAGGATTTACGGCGGCGAAGCGCTGGAATTCGACGATGTATTCGACAAGTGCCGCAGCTGGAGCGAGCGCATGGCGCAGTACATTGGCCCAGCCGAGAAGATAGTCAACCAGGCTCTGGCAGCGGGCGAAAACGTGCTGCTCGAAGGCGCGCAGGGCGTTCTGCTCGACCTGGACCACGGCACCTACCCGTTCGTGACTTCATCAAATCCCACGATTGGCGGCGCGTCGGTCGGCGCGGGCGTGAGCCCGACCCACATCGAGGGTATTACCGGCGTGTTCAAGGCATATACGACTAGAGTCGGTTCTGGGCCGCTGCCGTCTGAGCTGACCGACCAGACGGGAGAGACTATCCGCGAACTGGCGCAGGAATTCGGAACGACGACCGGAAGGCCGCGCAGGGTGGGCTGGTTCGACGCGGTCGCGGCGAAGTACAGCACCCTGATCAACGGGTACACGTCGGCCGTCCTGACACGCCTGGACGTGCTGGACGGATTCGAGACGGTGAAGATTTGCACCCACTACGTCACTGAAGACGGGGAAATAACCGACGACTTCCCAGGCGGCGTGGCCGCGCTCGGAAAGGTACGCCCCGTGTTCGAGGAGATGCCCGGCTGGGACAGGCCGACGGCCAGCGTCCGCCACTACGAAGACTTGCCGCAGGCGGCGAGGAACTACGTCGAGCGGCTGGAGGAGCTAATCGGCTGCCCGGTGGACGTGATTTCCACAGGCCCGCACCGCGACGAGACGGTGAGCGTCAGGGCGATGATGAGGGTGGTGGCGTAGCAGCAGATTTCGATTCGAAAAGTGAAACGGGCGGCTATGATAGCCGCCCGTTCTGCTTTTTTCGTCTATTGCGTCGTGGTTACGAACCGTTGACCGGAAGGTCTATCTGGTACTCGTCCATGAGGGGGTCGAACTTGCTGGTAAAGCCCTCATCGGCCTCCCAGAGCGGCAGCCTAGGAGCGCCAATGTCGAACCCGGCGCGGTTGACCGCGTACTTGATGGGCACGGGGTTGGTCACCCAGAAGATAGCCTTGAAGAATGGCAGCAGCCTGCGATGCTCGGCGGCGGCGGCTTCGATGTCGCCTTCCAGGATGCGTCCCATCATCTCCTTGATCTGGAGTCCGACTATATGCGCGGCGACGCTCACAATGCCGTAGCCGCCGGTGCACATGATGGAGAAGGTCTCGTCGTCGTTGCCGGACCAGACTCTGAATCCGTCGGGCGCGCCGTCAATGATGCGCGTTATCTGTGTCGGGTCGCTTGACGCCTCTTTCACGCCCACGATGTTTTCTATCTCCGCAAGGCGGAGCGTGGTGTCGTCGGTCATGTTCAGGGAGGTGCGAGACGGCACATTGTACAGGATTCCGGGAAGCGAGGTGGCCTCAGCAATTGCCTTGAAGTTCTGGTACAGACCCTCCTGGCTCGGCTTGTTGTATGCGGGGACCGTGAGAAGCAGACCGTCCGCGCCTACCTTCTCGGCCTCTATGGAAAGTTCGACGGACTTCCGATGATTGTTGTCGGTGGTCCCTGCAATGACTGCGCCCTCTTCGCCGATCTCTTCCTTCACCTCGGCGAAGAGGCGTATCTTCTCGTCGTCACTCATGGAAGGCGATTCGCCCGTCGTGCCGCCGATGACAAGACCGTCGGAACCGGAGTCTAGAAGTGCGCGAGCGAGTTTGCGCGCCTTTGTGTAATCAATCTCGCCCTCCTCGTCGAAGGGTGTAACCATCGCAGTCAGAAGGCGTCCAATCTCAGCCATATCAACCTCCTCGGTCGGCGTTCTACTTCAGCAACAGGTCTCGTTCGAGAATCTCTTCGGCAATCTGGATTGAATTCAGCGCGGCACCCTTTCTCAGGTTGTCGCACGAAAGCCACATCGCAATGCCATTATCGAGAGCGATGTCCTCACGAATGCGTCCTACGAACACATCGTCCTTACCTTCGGCCTCGATTGGCGTAGGATACACGTTTGAGCCCGGATCGTCCACCACGCGGATGCCGGGCGCTCCGGCCAGTATCTCGCGCACTTCGCCGGGGCTGATGGAGTCGGAGAACTCGACGTTTACCGCCTCGCTGTGGCTGACGACCACCGGGACGCGCACACAGGTGGAGGAGACTCTGATGTCGGGGGCGTGCATTATCTTGCGCGTCTCGTTCTGCATCTTCATCTCTTCGTTGGTGTAGCCATTGTCCCAGAACGGCTCCACGTGCGGCAGCACGCTGAAGGCTATCTGGTGCGGGTACACCTCGGCGGACGCTTCTTTGCCAGCGAGGATGTCGCCGGACTGGTCGCGCAGTTCCTGCGCGGCGGCGGCGCCCGTGCCGGTTACGGACTGGTACGTGGCAGCTATCACCCGCCTGACCGCGTTCTGCTCATGCAGCGGCTTGAGCGCCATGACGAGCGGCGTCGTTGTGCAGTTGGGAATGGAAACGATTCCTTCGTGGTAGTCGAGATCGTCGCCGTTGACCTCGGGCACGACGAGCGGCACGTTGTCCTGCATTCGGAAGGCGGAACTATCGTCAATGGCTATCGCGCCGTTTTCAGCGGCCAGCGGAGCGAGTTCGCGGCTGATCGCGGTCGAGGCGGCGATGAAAGCGAAATCAACTTCGCTGAGAAGTTCGGGCGTGGCGAGTTCGACCTCGATCTCCTCGCCTCTGAGCTTGAGCTTCTTGCCGACGGAACGCTCGGAGGCGCAGAGGCGAACGGACTTCAGAGGGAAGTCGCGCTCTTCGAGGATGTTGAGGAAGACCTGTCCCACGGCGCCTGTCGCGCCGACAATAGCTATGCTGCACTCGTTCAACTTGATGTTCTCCTATCGGCAAGATTTGGAAAAATGATAGCGGTTTGTTGAACGGCGTATCAAGGATGGGAAAGTAAGCCGCTTAACCGTCAGCGCAAAATCTATGCCAAGCCCATGATGTTCTCCAGGCCGACGGTGAGGCCGTCGCGGTTGACGACTTCGCGGATGGCCATTGTTACGCCGGGCATGAAGCTCTCGCGGTTCATGGAGTCGTGGCGGATGGTGAGCGTCTGCCCGAGCGCGCCGAATACGAGTTGGTGGTGAGCCACCAGGCCGGCCATCCTGGCGCTGTGTACGCTGACGCCCTGGAAGTCGCCGCCGCGCGGACCGGCGATCAGCTCTTTCTCGGCCTCGACGTTGATGAACTCGCCGCCCTTGCCCTCAACCGCGGCCCTGGCGATTGCGAGCGCGGTGCCGGATGGAGCGTCTATCTTGGCCTCGTGGTGCATCTCGGTGAGGTCGGCGTAGTCGAAGAACTGGGACGCTATCTTGGCGAGGTGGATCATGATGACCGCGCCCATGGCGAAGTTGGGGGCGATGATTACGCCAACGGAGTGTTCGCTGGCTAGTTCGTCGGCTTCCTGGTAGTTGGCGTCCGAGAGGCCGGTGGAACCTACTACCACATTTACCTTGTGAGCCGTAGCGGTCCTGATGACCGACATCGCGCCGTCGGCGCTGGAGAAGTCCACGACCACGTCCGCGCCAGAAAGAACATCGGCAAGGTCGTTAGATATAGGGACGCTGCCTGACCCGTCCGGCAGCGAGACCTGGCCGGGTTCAGCCATCCCGTCGGCTGCGCCGACCGGGTTCATGTCGGGCGCGTTGGTTACGGCGCGGAGTACCTCCTGCCCCATCTTTCCCAGCGCTCCGTGTACGGCGACGTTTATGGACGACATGAGATACCTCCTCAGTTGGATCTATCTGTGCAGTATATCAGCAAAAGGGCGGCTGATTAGGCCGCCCTCTCTTAGCTACTCGGTTACTTTTCGGGAGAATGGGCTAGTCGCGATACCCCCTGCCCTCGCTTCTGCCCCTGCCTCTGCCACCGCCGCGATAGCCTCCTCTGTCGCCGCCGTCGCGGTCGCGGTCACCTCCTCTGCCGCCGCGATAGCCTCCTCTGTCACGGTCTCTGCCGCCGCGGTAGCCGCCTCGGTCATCGCCCCTGTTTCTGCCGCCGCGGAAACCTCCTCTGTCACCGTCTCGGTCGCCTCCTCTGCCGCGACCACGGTCCGGGCCATTTCTTCGCCCGCCGCCGCGACCCGCGCGCTGGCGCCGGCGCGCGGCCTCGAGCGGGTCTTCGTCGCCGTCACCGTCGCTGAGAAGAGCCCTGCGAGACAGCCGGACACGTCCGGTAGAATCAACCTCGATTACCATGACGGTAACCTCATCTCCAACCTTCACCTCGTCCTCTACTGACGGCACGCGATAGTTCGCAAGTTCGCTTATGTGAACCATGCCGTCCTTGCCGGGAAGCAACTCGATAAAGGCTCCGAAGTCCGTGGTGCGGACGACCTTGCCGGTGTAGATTTCACCGATTTCGACCTCGCGGGTGAGGTCTCTTATCATCTGGATGGCCTTTGCCGAGGCGGTTCCTTCGCTGGACCCGATGATTATCGTTCCGTCGTCCTGTATGTCAACGGTCGCGCCTGTCTCTTCGACGATTCCTCGAATCGTCTTGCCGCCGGGCCCGATGACCGTGCCAATCTTGTCCACGGCTATCTGGATAGACTCCATGCGCGGGGCGTACTGGCTCAGTTCGGTCCTGTAAGCGGGGATGGTCTCTTGAATGTTCTCGAGAATCATGGCGCGGGCTTCCTTTGCCTGCCTGAGCGCGTCGGAGACCACGTCGAAGCTGATGCTCTTGACCTTTATGTCGAGCTGTATGGCGGTAATGCCCTCGGAGGTCCCGGCAACCTTGAAGTCCATGTCGCCTAGGTGGTCTTCCTTGCCCTGTATGTCTGTGAGCGTTACATAGCGTCCGCCCTCGCCCGTTACGAGGCCTATGGAAATGCCCGCGACCGGCGCCTTTATAGGCACTCCGGCATCCATGAGAGCGAGGGTGCTGGCGCACACCGTACCCATAGAGGTTGATCCGTTGGAGCTGAGACACTCCCCGACCACGCGGATCGTGTACGGGAACTCTTCCTCGCCCGGAATCACGGAGAGCAAGGCCCTCTCCGCCAGGGCTCCGTGACCTATCTCGCGCCGTCCGGTCGAGCGTATGGGCCGCGCTTCGCCGGTGGAGAAGGGCGGGAAGTTGTAGTGGAGCATGAATCGCTTGGTCTCTTCGGGGGTAAGATTGTCGAGCTTCTGCGCGTCGCCGACCGAGCCGAGAGTGCAGATACCAAGCACCTGGGTCTCGCCCCTGGTGAACAGACCCGTGCCATGTGTTCTGGGAAGGAGGCTCACTTCGCTGGATAGAGGGCGAATCTCGTTCAGGGCGCGTCCATCGGGACGCTCGCCCAGGTCGAGAACCCTTTGCTTGAAGGCGGCCTCCATAGCCTCGTCGAGGGCCGCCGCTATCTCCTGGGCCTGGTAGTCCTCGCCGTACTTTTCAGCGACGCCGTTCTCTATCTCGGCGACTTTCTCGCCGCTCTCTTCGGCGGGCAGGCCGAGCGCGTCGTTCAGGGATTCGGAGACTTCTTCGGCTACCTTCTCAGTCAGTTCCGCGCTGTATCCCCTGGGAACATACACCATCGGCGGCTTGCCATACTCTTCGGCAAGTTCCTCCTGGAGTTCGATTCCATACAGGTTGATCTCCTGCGCGTATTCGATAGCCTGGAGAACAACGGCTTCGGACACTTCGTTCGCGCCCGCCTCCATCATGATTACGCCGGAGCGCGAACCCGCCACGGTCAGGTCGAGCAGGCTGCGGTCGAGTTCTTCGTAGGTCGGGTTGACGACGAATTCGCCGTCAAGGTACCCGACGCGTGTCGCTGAAATCGGTCCCTCGAACGGAATGTCCGAGATGGTCAGCGCTGCCGACGCGCCGATGATGGTGGTAACGTCGTAGGGGTTTATCGTGTCCACCGAGAGGGGCGTGACGATGATCTGGACCTCGTTCTTGAAGTCCTTGGGGAAGAGAGGTCTGATTGGCCGGTCGGTAAGTCGGGCTATCAGGATCGAGGGAGTGGAGGGCCGTCCCTCCCGCTTATGAAAACTTCCGGGGATCTTGCCCCTGGCGTAGAGCCTCTCCTCTACATCTACGGTCAGTGGGAAGAAGTCAATTCCTTCTCTGGGCGACGAGGAAGTCGCGGTTACGAGAAGGACGTTTTCGTGATGCCTGACCAGGACCGATCCGTTTGCTTTCTGGGCCAGTTTGCCGCATTCAAATGATAGCGTTCCGCTCCCAATGTCGGTTTGAAAGGGGGTTGTCATTAACTAAATGCCTCCTATGTGCGTGGAACCCATAGGAAGAAGAAAAGCGCCCTATGAATGGGCGCTATGAGGGGGATTATCCTCTCAGGCCAAGCCTGGAGATAAGCGTTCTGTACCGGCCTACATCCTCACGATTGAGGTATCGCAGGAGCCTCCTGCGCCGGCCTACCATCTTGAGAAGTCCACGTCGTGTGGACTCGTCATGCTTGTTTTCTCTCAGGTGCTGGGTCAGACGATTTATTCGGGCCGAAAGCAACGCCACCTGTACTTCGGTGGAACCTGTGTCCTCATCGCTCGTCTTGTATTCAGTAATTATTGCCTGCTTCTCAGCCGCGTCCAATCCCGTCTCCTGGGTCCCTAGTGTGATTATCTTTTCTTCTTCGCTATTGAGTTTAGCATGTCGGCTTGTGATTCTTCAAACAAGTCTTTGCCCTGTTTGGCAACGTCGAAGCGTGTTCCGCCTCGCAGAGCGAGTCGTACTCGCCGATCTTCAGGCTGCCCGGCTGTCGAACGCCGAACGGACGCAGAATCAGCGACAGTCTCCACATACTTCTGGTTATGGCCTTGAGCATCCTCATTTCCTACGACGGGTGTTCCCAAACATCCTTCACGTTCAGTACGAATCCGGGTAGTTCGGGATCCGCCGATACATTTTCCGGGTTTTCGTAAACCTCGACATGCGCCCCCGGGCGATAGACATGCACGCGCTTTTCTATCGGGTCAACCAGAAGCCCCAACTGCACCCCGTTCTCCATATACTCATCCATCTTATCCTGGATGATCCTCAGCCTGTCCGTAATCGAGCGCACTTCCACGACGAAGTCCGGGCATATCGGCATGAAGCGATTCTCGTCCTCTGCTGTCATCAAAGCAAGTCGCGTCTTGAGAATCCAGGAGGCATCGGGGGAGCGCATCGCCCTGTTGGGCAGCGTGAACCCGGCCGTCGGACCGAAGAATATGCCCGTGCCGTCGCGTTTCGCCCAAATCCCCAGTTGCATGACAACCTCAGCCTCATGGTTGCCCGTATATCCCTTCGTCGGCGACATAAGCTCCAGTTCTCCCGTGCGTCTCCGCTCGATACGCACATCTTGATTCTGTTCGCAGAACGTGGCGAACTCTTCCTCGGTGAGCTTGATGACCGGGTGAAGTCTGAGGACGATAGGCAGAATTTCCCGCTGCGCCATTTTCGGAGGAGCCTGTAGCGCTTGAACCATGACCATACCCTCCACTATCTACGCCGGAACCCCGGCGAGTTCGGCGGACACCGCCGCCAAGTGGACCGACGCGCGCCTGACAGCGACGCCTATGGGGTCTCGATAACCGTCAGGGTCTTCGTCATCCACTTGCCAGTACGCTACAAGGTCGCCATTCTCAGTGATGAGTTCCGGGTCGCAGACAGCCTTTCCTATCAATAGTGTGTCAGTCTCGGCGTCATGTCCTGAACGAACATACGACGACGCCCACATAACTATGAGACCTACTATATCGTGGCCGTCCTCAGTGGCGAGTTCAACCGCAACGTTGGGATCGTCCAATAAAGATGCGGCAGTGGCAACGCGCTTTTCAGTAGTGATATGTAGAACATCGGCATCATCGTCATGGTGAACTTTCATCACGCACCTCCAAACTCTGATAAGTTCTGTCGAAGTAATCAAGGTTTCCCTTGTTCCAATGCCCGGTGGCTGTCCGGTCAGGGAAGGCCGTAATGATAAGTTCATCGTCTAGCGAGACCGCCACTCTCAACATTTCTCTCAGTCCTGGCGCGAAAGCCAGATAACACCAACTCTGTCCCCTATCGTCGGTACGGATCCCACGAATCAGCCAGTTGTCAAGAACATATTTTACCCGTTCTGCGGTAATGTAATCATGTCGTGTTCTTCGCAGATGCTCGGTAACCGTCCGAGCGCACCCGCCCGCTGTTATCACCCGGGGCAGTCGCCCAGGATCATTGCTTAGCCCAGTCAATGCCCTGCTACTCTATATCCGCCAAAAACTCAGTCACGGCCCGCTCGAAGCCGGAGGGGTTGTCGCCCATTACGAGGTGTCCGGCGTTCTCGACCGTGGCCAGCCGCCCGTTGGGGATGCGCTCGTGCATATTGCCAGCGGTGTCGAGCGCGATGATGTCGCTCAGCGCGCCGCGCACGACCAGCGTCGGGCAGGCGAGGCTTTCGAGGTAGCCCCAGAGTCGGTCGGCCATGCCGGGGTCGTTCCTGAAATTGTGACCTCCGGGCTGGCGGAAGCGCTTGTCGTACTTCCATGTCCACTTGCCGTTCGGAAGCTGCTTGAGATTGTGCAGGATCGAGCCGCGCACCTGCACCGGATCGCGCCGAGGGTTGAACTTGAGCACACGCTGTACGAAGTCGTCCACCGAGTCTAGTTCATCTTCCTGCTGGACGAAATTGCGAATGTTCTGGGAGCCGGACCGCATATTCTGCGGGCCGGCATCCACAATCACCAGGGCGCGTATTTCGTCCTGGTGATTCGCGGCGTAGGTGAACGAGTTTCGACCGCCCATCGAGAGGCCCATGAGAACGAAGTCTTTCAGCCCGATGGCCTCGACGACGGCGGCGATGTCCTCCTGCTGCGTCTCGGGAGAGTAGTCTCCCTCCTCCGACCAGTCGCTGTCGCCGTGTCCGCGCTGGTCGAGCGAGACGACATGAAACCTGTCGCAGAACGCGAGGGCCACGAAGTCCCAGGAGTGGCAAGTCTGGGCGAAGCCGTGCAGAAGCAGCATATCGGGCGCGTCGGGGTTGCCCCAATCGAGGTAGTGGAATCTCATGCCATTGGCCTCGACGAATCTGTCCTCCGGCGTCGCCTCGCGCTCGAAGGTTACGCCCTGCGCTCGCGCGGCGTCGTGGAGTGAAAGTCCTCGGTTCTCTGAAGTTGTCGTCACGTTTACCTCTCCGAATGATTCTGTGTTCACTATTCAGCGTTCAAAGTTGGCCTGCGCGTATGCCACTCAGTGGCCTGTTCGTAGGCGTGAGCCGCTCGCAGGAATGTCGCTTCATGCCACTGTCTTCCGGCGAGCTGAATCCCTATGGGCATACCGTCCGATGTAAAGCCACACGGAACGGAAATCGTGGGCTGTCCAGTCAGGTTGAATGGGCGGGTGAGCCGCGACATCAGTGAGAGAGCGTTCTCCTGTTTTCCCGCGACCTCCACAAACTCCTGGTCTATACCCGTTGCGCCGACCGCGACCGATGGCGCGAGAAGCAGATCGTATTTCCGCATCGCCTCATCCAGTTGGGCATTGTAAGCGCTTCGCGCCCGCTGCGCTTTGATGTAGTCCACCGCGGGCGTTACCGCTCCGAGCCGGAGACGCGCTCGCACGTCCGCGCCAATATCTTCCGGCCTGTCTCTCAACTTGTCGTAGAGCGTCTCGGCGGCCTCGGTAACGAGTATCGCGCTCGATATGCCGAGCGCGTGATTCAGCGCGGGTATGGAGCATCGCTCAACTTCGGCGCCCAGATCAGACAAGACGCCGGCCGCTTTGCACACCGCCTCCGCTACTTCCGGCGAAATGACGTCGTAGAAGAAGTCGTCCGGGATGCCTATTCGCAGCCCTGAGATGCCGTCCTCTATGCCGTCGGCAAAGTCCTCGGTCGGAACGTTGGCCGATGAAGGATCGCGCGAATCGTATCCCGCTATCGCGTTGAGAACGATTGCGGAGTCGCGGACGGTGCGTGTCATCGGGCCAACCGTATCCAGGCTCCATGACAGCGGATAGACGCCGTGCCTCGATACCCTGCCGAAAGTCGGCTTGAGCCCGACGATTCCGCATAGCCCACCCGGTATCCTGATAGAGCCGCCGGTATCGCTCCCCAGCGCGGCCATGCACTGGCCCGCGGCGACCGCCGCTCCAGATCCGCCGCTCGACCCTCCGGTAATTCTGTCCGTATTCCACGGATTTCGCGCCGGGCCGTCGTGCGGATTCACGCTGGTCGCACCCAGAGCGAACTCGTGCATCTGTAGTTTGCCCATGAGTATCGCGCCCGCGTCGGCGAATTTCTCGGTCACCGCCGCGTCGTAATCGGGAACGAAATCGCGCAGAATCTTCGTTCCGACGGTCGTTCGGACGCCCTTCGTGTAGTACAGGTCCTTCAGACCTATCGGGATGCCGTGCAGCGGCCCCCTGTACTCGCCACCGGCTATCTCGCGCTCCGCAGTCTCGGCGCTGTGCGCGGCTTCCTCGGCGAGGAGCGTTATGAAGGCGTTCAGAGCGGCATCCGTCTGCTCGATGCGGTCCAGATGCGCGCGTGTCAGTTCCACGGGGGAAAGCTGCCGCGACTCTATCAGTCCGGCGGCCTCTGAGATGGACAGAAAGCAGAGTTCGTCGGCGTTCATTGGCTGTCGCCTTTCCCGGACGCGTGTCCGAACGTGATGGCAGGCTCGTGACCGGAAAGATCAAACTCGTCAAGAGCGTCTATGTCGTCAAGCGCGGCCCTGGCGCGTTCGACCAGGCCGTCGAGTTCGGCCCCTTCGATGTCCAGGCCAATGATTCGAGCCTGCGCTCTCAGCGTTTCCTGGGAAATATCTCGCGATGGCATTGTTTTGCTCGTTGCGGTATTTGGTCTTGCAAAATCTGGACGGTATTGTACATGGTAGAGTTGCAAAAGTCCTTACAAGCCCAATCCGAGCCAATAACGTGGAGAAGCAGCCATGAACAGATATGAAAAACGGGATGAAGTCATCAGAAAGGTGGAAGCCGGAGAACTTGAACTGGACGCCGAAGAACGGGCCATTGAGGAGTCCTTCGAGAGGGGTGAGTTGAAGTCAGTCCCGAACGTCGAGGCCGAGATCAAACGCTACCAGGAAGCCGCTCGCGCTTTCCTCAAGAAAAGATATGGTACAATCCCACAACATAATCCAAAGGAAGATTCGACCATGACCACCATCACCGCCCGGGGCAGCGATGACGATTTCGATAGAGTGCAGCAGGGTATTGACTGGCTTGAGCGACTCGAAGTCATCAAGGCGCGACAGGACCGTGAGTCCGCAATACGTGAATCGGTCGAATATGTGAACAGGCTTCGGGAAGCGCTTGGCGCGCTTGCCGGCGACGCCGACATTGACGACATCGCGGGCTGGCATGGCAGCGATGTGGCAGTTCTGGTGGACGGCATAAGAGATAATGGGTCCACAGATCCATGGACGGAATACTTACAGCCCACCCTACTGGAAAATTAGAGGATCTCTACCCCACCGCCCTCGACTCCCGTTCCTGCAATATCACGCCCAGGTTCCGAACCTGTTTGTTCATCAGCGCCGGCCCCAGCGCGAACAGCGTCACCAGACCGCCGCCCAGCGCGACCGCTACCGGAACGCCCACAAACTCCGCCAGCGCGCCCGCCTGAAACGCGCCCAGCGGCATGATGCTCCAGGTCATGCCAAAGAATCCCATCAACCTGCCGCGCATACTGTCCGGCGTCATCAGTTGCAGCGAACTTCTTATCGAGATCATGTACGTCGAGTTCGATACTCCCACAACCAGCATCAGCGCCAGCGCGAGGGGAACAGAACCTACGTAGAGCGACGTCAGGGCGAACGTCGCTATCGAGAGTCCGAACGCCGCGCTTCCGACAACTATCAGCGGGCCCCTGTTCGCCGATCCGCTCATGGAACTCATGACCATGGTTACGGCGAGCGAGCCTATCCCGCTCATACCCATCAGCAATCCCTGGCTGTCCGCGCCCACCTTGAGAACGTCCACCGCGAACGCGGGCATCATCATCATGTACGCCATGCCGAAGAAACTGTTGAAGAAGGTCATTCCTATCAGGAACGAGAACACGGCGCTGCCGCCGATGAACTTCAGGCCGTCTATCATGTCGTGTATCGGGTTGCCGCCCGAAGCGGACTCTATCATGGGAACTTTCAGCAGAAGCATGACCGTTGCCATCGTGACGAAACCCGCGCCCGCGAGGAAGAAAGCCGTGGCTGTCCCTGCCAGGCTGATTACGAATCCCGCCGCCGCGGGCGCCACGATCCGCATTCCCTGCCAGACTGCGGAGTCCAGCGCAACCGCGCTCACTATCGCCTTCCTGTCTATCAGGTGCGGATACAGCGCCTGCTGGGCCGGCTGGTCGAATGCCCCCACGCCGCCCGCGACGAACGCGATGAGTATGATATGCCATACCTGCACCACATCCAACAGCGTAATCACCGCAAGCAGGAATACGAGCGAGGCGGTTGTGATCTGGGTAATGACGATGAGCCTGCGCTTGTCCAGCTTGTCGGCGAATACGCCCCCAAACAGGTTGAGCGCTATCGAGGATGTTGCGCTGGCGAGGCCGATGTAGCCCAGGTACAGAGGCGATCCGGTCAATTCGAATGTCAGCCAGCCTTGGCCGAATATGAGTGTCTGGTAACCGGCGACCGAAGCCAGCGCCCCGATCCAGTACGCGCGGTACTTCGGAAACCGGAGCGCCGGAGGTATGTTGAACAGCCTGGACCGACCGGCCCTCACCCCACGGCCCTCGCCTCGCGCTCCTGGAGAATCACGCCGAGATTTCGCACCTGATTGTTGATCATCGCCGGACCCAAAGCGAACAGCATGACCAGCGTCCCGCCTATGGCCACCGCTACCGGGACGCCCACGAACTCCGCTATCGCACCCGCCTGGAACGCGCCCAGCGGCATGATGCTCCAGGTCATGCCGTAGAATCCCATTACCCTGCCGCGCATATTGTCCGGCACGAGCAGTTGCAGCGAACTCATTATCGCTATCATGTATGTTGAGCTCGCCGTCCCCATTATGAACATCAGCGCCAGCGCGAGCGGGAACCAGCCCACATATTCAGACGTCAGCGCGAACGCCGCAACCGAGATTCCGAAAACCGCTCCGCCGCCCACTATCATCAGGCCACGGTAAGAAGACCCGCCCATCGAGCCTAGCGCGAGGGTTACAGCCAACGCCCCTGTTCCGCCTACGCTCATCAGAACGCCTTGGCCGTCCGCGCCAACTTTCAGAATGTCCACCGCGAACGCCGGCATCATCGGGATGTACGCCATGCCGAAGAAGCTATTGAAGAAGGTCATCCCTATCAGGAAGGAGAACACCGCGCTGCCGCCGATGAATTTCAGGCCTTCTACCATGTCCTGCATCGGATTGGTCCCTGAACGGGACTCTATCCTGGGTATGCGCAGCAGGAGAATCACGACTGCCATCGTGACGAATCCCGCGCCCGCCAGAAAGATAGCGGCCGCGGTGCTGGTCAGACTTATTACGAACCCAGCCACCGCCGGAGACACTATCCGCGTCCCCTGCCATATGGCCGAGTTGAGCGCCACCGCGCTCATCATCACCTTCCGATCAATCAGGTGTGGATACAACGCCTGCTGCGCCGGCTGGTTGAACGCGTTCACCGCGCCCGACAGGAACGCGATAGCTATGATGTGCCAGACCTGCACGACCTCGAACAGTGTGAGGAAAGCGAGCAGAAATATGAGTGACGCGGTTATGATCTGGGTTACGAAGATGAGTCTGCGCTTGTCCAACTTGTCCGCGAACACCCCTCCGAAAAGGTTGAGCGCAATCGAGGACGAGGCGTTGGCCAGACCGACGTATCCAAGATACAGGGGCGACCCGGTAAGCTCGAACGTGAGCCAGCCCTGCGCGAACATGAGCACCTGGAAACCGCCAACCGAGGCCAGCATACCGAGCCAGTATGCGCGGTATTTCGGATACCTCAGCGCCGGAGGTATGTTGAAGAATCTGGACAGTCCGGTTGCGGGGGACTGCGTCTCCTGAATGTCCAAGTGGGAATCTTCCCTGAGAGGCGTCGTCGCCACGAAAGTTACGGAAGCATATCAGACAGCCGACGTCTCGTAAATCGCCAGACAGGATTGGAAGATGGCGAGAATAGCGTATAATCGGGGCAAATCCGATCACACTGTTCCAGCAAGGAGATAAGTTAATGGAAAACGCAGTCATCGTAAGCGGAGCCAGGACACCCATGGGCAGGTTCGGCGGAGCGTTCAAGGACGTCGCCGCGCCCGACCTGGGAGCGACCGCTATCAAGGCCGCGCTGGAGCGCGCCGACATATCGCCCGACATGGTCGAGGAGGTTGTTATGGGCAACGCGCTGCAGGCCGCCGAGGCTGGATACGCCGCGCGGCTCTCCTCCCTCAACGCCGGAATCCCCGAAGAGACGCCCACCATCGCCGTCAACCGCCAGTGCTCCTCCGGCCTCGAGGCCATCAACATGGCCGCCCAGCTAGTCCGCACCGGCGAGGTGGACATAGCAGTCGCGGGTGGGACCGAGAATATGAGCCAGGCCCCCTTCATGCTCGAATACCACGTCCGGTTCGACGGACTGCGCATGGGCGACGGCAATCTCAGGGACGGCCTGATCGAAGGGCTGGGCTGCCCGGTCAACCGCTACCACATGGGCGTCACCGCCGAGAACGTCGCGGAGCGTTTCGGCGTGAGCCGCGAGGACCAGGACGAGCTGGCCCTCATCAGCCACCAGAGAGCAGTCGCCGCCATCGAAGGCGGACGCTTCGACGGCCAGATAACGCCCGTATCCGTACCCCAGCGGCGCGGTGACCCGGTCGTCGTCACCGGCGACGAGGGTCCCAGGGCAGACACCAGCCTTGAGAGGCTCTCCACCCTGCGTCCGGTCTTCAAGAGGGACGGCACTGTCACGGCGGGCAACGCTTCCAGCATCAACGACGGCGCGGCGGCGGTGGTGCTAATGTCCGAGCGCAAGGCCGCCGAACTGGGGATCGCGCCCAAGCTGCGCTGGCAGGCCAGGGGAGTCGCCGGAGTGGACCCCGCCATCATGGGTATCGGCCCGGTGCCCGCCGTCCAGAAGGCGCTCGGCAAGGCAGGCATGGAGGTCGAAGACATTGACCTCGTAGAACTGAACGAGGCGTTCGCCGCCCAGGCGCTCTACTGCATGAGGGAACTGGACCTCGATCTCGAAAAGACCAACGTCAACGGAAGCGGCATCAGCCTCGGACATCCCGTCGGGGCCACCGGCGCGGTCATGACAGTCAAGCTGCTGGAGGAAATCGAACTCCGCGACCAGAACCTCGGCCTCGTGACAATGTGCGTAGGCGGCGGCCAGGGCGTAGCCACCATATTCGAGCGTGTCGGATAGAGACTGCGGGCTGAAACCTGAAGATACATCGCCGCGCTTCAAACTGCTACAATTGAGCGCGGCGGGCGGTGTGTACACAGCCGACGCCAGCTATCGTTAGTAAATATACTCCCAGAGGAGGAAATATAATGGCAGAAGTAAGAACCGCAAGGTCGGTGTGGACTGGCAGCGTTACAGAGGGTGGCGGAAAGGTGACCGCCGTTACTTCCGGCACTTTCACCGACCTCGACGTGACCCTTCCCACC
Source organism: Dehalococcoidia bacterium (assembly GCA_965202815.1). GTDB lineage: Bacteria > Chloroflexota > Dehalococcoidia > Lucifugimonadales > UBA1123 > VXRN01. The sequence continues at coordinate 2,298,036 of CBDBCD010000002.1, read as the reverse complement.
CGCAGCGGCGCTGCGGAAGGCAACACCAGCCCCGAAGAGCTGATAGCCGCGGCTCACGCGTCCTGCTACAGCATGGCGCTGTCCGCCGGACTCACCAGGGCAGGCACCCCGCCGGATAGCCTCGACGTGAGCGCAAGCGTGACGTTCGACATGGTTGACGGCGCTCCGACCGTAACTACCAGCGTATTGAGCGTCAGCGGAAGCGTTCCGGGAATAAACGCCGATCAGTTCGCCGAGGCCGCTGAGACTGCCAAGAACGGCTGCCCAATCTCACGCGCCCTCGCGGGCGTCGAGATCAGCCTGGAATCCGTATCCCTGGCCTAACAGCCTGATACTCCATAAGGAATAAGCTGGGGAAGCGTCGGTCTCGTCCCTATTACAGCGATGCTGTCCAAATAAGGGTGAAGGTTCAGCCTTCCCTTCCTTGACATGCCGAATTCGGCTTGATTAAGCTGATTCCAACCAACACGAACATATACACGGCTATGACGGAGACGAGTACGAAGACATTCCCCGGCACAGAGAGCCTGGTTAGCTGAGAGCAGGCGCCGGACAACCTTCCGAAAATCCCTCCCGAGCTTCGGACCGAACGCCGCCGCAGGCGGTAAGTAGATTCCGACGACATCGTCCAACGTTACAAGGGCGGCCCGGTCGCCTATGGCCGCCGGGATCGAGAGTCCGCCTGTTGGCGGAAATCTGGGTGGTACCGCGGGAATCCGGCTATTCTGAAGAATACGCTCCCGTCCCTGAATCGAGGGACGGGAGTTTTTGTTTATGGAGGTAGATACGATGTTTGACCCCGTAAGTTCCAGAGTTGATTTCGTCGCCCTGGAGCAGGATACGATTGAGAGCTGGAACGAGCGCGATATTCCTTTGAAGTATCGCAAGCGCAACGAGAACGCGGAGAAGACATACTCGTTCATAGACGGGCCGATCACCGCGAACAACCCGATGGGAGTCCATCACGCCTGGGGACGGAGCTACAAGGACCTGTTCCTGCGCTTCCGCAACATGCAGGGCTACCGCCAGCGATTCCAGAACGGCTACGACGGTCAGGGCCTTTGGATCGAGGTCGAGGTCGAAAAGGAACTCGGCTTCAAGTCCAAGAAGGACATCGAGGAGTTCGGCGTCGGCGAATTCGTGGAACTGTGCAAGGCGCGGGTTGACCGGTTCGCAGACGTCATCACCGAGCAGTCCAAGCGACTCGGCTACTGGATGGACTGGGATAACTCCTACCACACCAAGTCGGACGAGAATAACTACACGATCTGGCGCTTCCTGAAGACGTGCCACGAAAAAGGGCTGGTGTACGAGGGAACCGACGTCATGCCCTGGTGTCCGCGATGCAGCACCGGACTGTCCGAACACGAGATAGTGACCGAGGGCTACGTCGAGATAGTTCACCCCGGACTCTTCATCAAGTTCCCGCTTGTGGGCCGGGACAACGAGTATCTCCTCGTATGGACGACCACCCCCTGGACGCTCTCATCGAACGTAGCGGCCGCCGTCCATCCCGAACTCACCTACGTGAAGGCCAGGAACGGCGACGATGTACTCTACCTGGTCAAGGGTAGGCTGTCGGTCCTCAGAGGCGAATACGAAGTGCTCGAAGAGATGCCCGGCGGCGAACTCGCCGACCTCGAATACACGGGACCATTCGACGAACTACCCGCGCAGGAAGGCGTCCGTCACTTCGTTCTCGAATGGGATGAGGTGTCCGAGAGCGAAGGCACAGGCATCGTGCATACCGCTCCGGGCGCGGGCAAGGAAGACTTCGCGCTCGGAAGGGAACATGACCTTGCGGTGATAGCGCCGCTCGACGAGGAAGGTGTGTTCGTCGAGGGCTTCGACTGGCTCACCGGAATGAGCGTGTTCGAGGTGAACGATCCCATCTACGACAGCCTGCGTGAGAAGGGTATGTTCTACTACGTCGAACCCTACCCGCACCGCTATCCCGTATGCTGGAGATGCGGGACAGAGCTCGTTTTCCGGCTTGTTGACGAGTGGTTCATCAGGATGGACCCCATCCGCGACCTGCTAATGCGCGTCACGGAGAACATTCGCTGGGTGCCGGAGTTCGGGAAGGCGCGCGAACTTGACTGGCTGCGGAACATGGACGACTGGATGATCTCCAAGAAGCGCTACTATGGACTCGCGCTGCCCATATACAAGTGCGCCGACTGCGACACCTTCGAGATAATGGGGTCCGAGGACGAGTTGCGCGAGCGCACCGTGGAGGGATGGGCTGAATTCGAGGGCCACTCCCCTCACCGCCCATGGATTGACGCCGTAAAGATCCAGTGCAACGGCTGCGACCGGAAGTTGTCCCGAATACGCGACGTGGGCAACCCCTGGCTGGACGCGGGGATAGTATCGTTCTCCACGCTCGAATACAGGAACAACCCCGACTACTGGAAGGAGTGGTTCCCAGCCGACTGGATATCCGAGAGTTTCCCGGGCCAGTTCAGGAACTGGTTCTACAGCCTGCTGACGATGGGCGCGGTGATGCAGGAGACGGAGCCGTTCAAGCTGGTGTTCAGCTACGCGCTGATGCGCGACGAGAACGGCGAAGAGATGCACAAGTCGCAGGGCAACGCGATCTGGTTCGAGGACGCGGCGGAGAGCATGGGCGTTGACGCGATGCGCTGGACGTTCGCCAGGCACCACCCGGCGAACAACATCAACTTCGGCTTCAGCACCGCGGACGAGGTTCGCAGGCGGTTCATCATACCGCTGTGGAACGTGTACAGCTTCTTCGTCACATACGCGAATATAGACAGGTTCGATCCGACCGCGGTCGATGCGCCGCCCGTGTCCGAGCGCCCCGACCTTGACAGGTGGATACTCTCTGAACTCCACCAGCTAATAGCGGACGTCACTCACTGCCTGGAGAACTTCGACCCGGACGGCGCGGCGCGGCGGTCGGAGGATTTCGTCGAGTCGCTGTCGAATTGGTATGTCCGCCGGAGCCGTCGCCGATTCTGGAAGAGCGGTCTTCTGGACGGACGAAACGGCTCGGCGACAGGCGAGGACGTCAGCGATAAACTCTCGGCCTACGCGACGCTCTACGACGTCCTGTTGACGCTGACCAAGCTGCTGGCGCCCGTGATTCCGTTCGTAACGGACGCGATGTTCCGCAACCTGGTCAACTACTCGCGCGAGAGCGTCCACCTGGAGGACTACCCGGTGGCAGACCTGTCGCTGGTGGACGACAGGCTGAACGAGGTGACCCGCCTGGCGCAGCGGGTGTCGTCCATGGGACGCGCCGCGCGCAGCAGGGCCCAGATCAAGGTGCGCCAGCCGCTCGAAAAAGTCCTGGTGAGAACGCGCTCCACCGCCGAACGCAACCTGCTTCCCTCGGCCACTCCACAGATATTGGACGAACTCAACGTGCGAACGATAGAAGTCGCCGATGAGACTGATCTGATCGAGTACGTCGTTCAACCGAACCTGCCTCTGCTCGGCCCGCTGTACGGCAGGAGAGTCGGCGAAGTGCGTCAGGCTCTCGCGGACGCGGATTCCGCTCAGGTAGCCGCCTCGGTGAGCGCGGGAAAGAGTATCTCGCTGGGAGAGTTCGATCTGGAACCCGAACATGTACTTGTAACAACCGAGGCCAAGCCGGGACTGAGCGTCTCCACGGACGCCGGTTACGCCGTGGCGGTTACAACCAACGTGACTCCCGACCTGCTTCTGGAAGGCCAGGCGCGAGAACTCGTGCATCGCATTCAGAACATGAGGCGGGACGCCGGCTTTGACATTGCGGACCATATAGTCACCTACTACACCGGCGATGACCTAGATGACCTGATCGCCGGACACGGCGAATATGTAAGGCAGGAGACGCTGAGCTCCGAGCTAGTCAAGACTTCGCCGCCTGAGAACGCCCATACCGAACTCCAGAGTTTCGATGGTCTCAGCGCTACGATTGGGTTGGTAGTAAGCGAGGTCTGATTCCCGCCCGGGTATGCGAATTAGCGAGCTTATCAGGCCCGGAACCGCCCCTCCAATTCAACACATTGGAGGGGCGGTTTGTACTTTGAAGCACAATGTTGACAGACCGAATTTATCCCTCTATCCTCTTATCCAGACTAACTATCACGTTTAGCGATGAGGGCATTACATTTTATGATAGACACGATTTTTCCTCTCAGGGAATGCGAACTGCTCAGCGGATTGAACGACGCGGAGTTGTCGAGCATAGCAATCATCTGCACCACAACAAGCATGGCTGAAGGGGACACTCTGTTTCTGGAGGGTCAGAAGGCGGAACTCATCTATATAGTTACCGATGGCAGGATAGCGTTGCAAAAGAGCTTAGGCGACAGCCGAAAAAAGGCCCAGCGCGGGGAGGCAACTATCGCTTTCTGCTGTCCAGACGAGGTGGTGGGATGGTCGGCGTTGGTCGAACCCTACCGATACACGCTGTCCGCGACCGCGTGGGAGCCGACGCAGTTGCTGTGCATCAGGGCATCGCTGTTGAGAAGAGCGATGGAGCTAAACCCGGATGTGGGATTCCGAATCATGCGGTCGCTGTCAGAGGTGATGGCGCGGCGACTTCAGCAAGTTGCGCGCGCCTTGACGGCGGCGCGAGAGAGTACCGCAATCGAGCGAATGCAATAGAACTGAAATAGCGGATGGAAGAGGCTTCGCCGGCCGGAGCCTCGTGAGACAGGAGGAGGAGACAGATCATGCTGCCAACAGTTCAACTCAGACACGTAACACGAGAGGATGTGAAGCGCATTTCCCACTGGCTGAACGACGAAGAAGTAGCGTCTCGCTGGTTCGGACACTACGCCTGCGGCGACCCGGTTCATCGCGGCTACGAGCCGGCGCTGATGCTCAACGCGAATGACCAAGACTGGGAGAGAGTCTTCGATCACAACCGTGGACACCTGATATTCTCGATATACGCTAGGGAAGAGGGACACATCGGGGAGTGCCAGGCGGTATTCGACGAGCATGGCGACGTGGAGATGTCGCTGCTCGTAGGACGCCGCGACCTATGGCAGCGAGGTTACGGCGCGTCCGCGGCAATTCAGCTACTGGACCGGATTTTCTACGAATACAACGTTGAGCAAGCCTGGGTGAGCATCCCCCAGGAGAACACCGCCGCATTGCGCCTGTTCACGAGGCTGGGATTCGCTCCCATCAGCGAAGCGTATATGTGTACGGCAATGAACGGCGGCAGGCTCCGAGCGACGACACTCGTTCTCCAGTCGGCGGACTACTACAGCCGAAAGTTGCCGCCAACTGGGTCGCAGGAGTCACTGTCTCCCATCGTAACGGTCACCGGACTTCCGGGAAGCGGCTCTGAAGTAGTGGCGGCTGAGATCGCGCGGCTGATCAAGGCGAAGTTCTTCGACAGGAACATCGTTGAGAGCCTATCGGCAAAGCTAGACCGCTCGGTCGGCGAGATACGGGCGCTGGAAGCCTCTTACACTTCTATCTGGGCGCGATTCCTGAGAGCGATGATCGCGCCATGGGAGCGATATGGCGCATTAGACTATTCGGCGGACCACATGGGGGTGTTCCCTGCCGAATACTACCTGGAGTCGGAGCCCTTCGACTTCCTGACGAAAGAGGAGTACCTGACCGGACTGAAGTCGGTGATACGAGAGTCGGTGGCGGACGCCCCCGCCGTACTGCACGAGTACGGCGCACCGCTTTTCATGCCGGACGACCGACCGACATTCCACGTTTTCGTTGACATGCCGCTCGAGATGCGCGCACAGAAAGCCCAGTTCGAAGAGGGTGTACCGAAGGGGGACGCCTTCAAGATTCTGAGGCACGCGGACAGGGAATTCATCTCCATGCACAAAGAATTGATTGGATCGGACCCGCTCAGCAGCGCCCGGTACGACATGACGGTGAACATGAATCGCCTATCGGTCGAGGGCGCGGCGCGGATGGTGTCGGGCGCGATGGCGCGCTCCGCCGGAGTCCGACGCTCCATCACTCATAGGACGCTACAGCCGGCGTAGGCAGGCGTTAGCATTAGCATTAGCCTCTCCTCAGCGAGGGCGCGCGGTCACGAGGTCGTCGAGGAACCAACGGACGGTTATCTCGAAGGCTTCGGGGAAATCCTGGTGGAACCAGTGGCCGCCGCCCTCCAGTTCTGCCAGCCGCATACGTGAAGTCGGCAGTGCTTCCCGCATTTTCACAGCTGTCTCGTGAGTTAGCAGGTTGCTCTGTCGGCCTCGCACGAGCAGAACTGGGCATGAGATCCGGCCCCATGAGTCCCAGAGGTCGGGACGTTCATACTCGGTGACTATTCTTATGTCGGCTTTCCAGACATGACTGCCTTCCGGCGTCCGCCTTGAGATGGCGGGAATCTGCTTCCTGAGAGCGTCTTCGGGGGTGTGAATCCGGCGGGTCTTGAGGTAGGCGAGGAATTCGTCCTCAGTGGGCCAGGATTCGGGTTCGGCTACGCTGGCGCGGAGGTCGCTGGCGGTCTGGGGATTGTATGGGTCAGGGTCTATATCCACTATGACGAGGGCGCGAACGCGGTCGGGATGGCGGACGGCGTAGCTCCAGGCGTATCTGCCGCCGGCTGAGTGGCCGACGATTATCATGTCGGTGAGGTTTAAGTGGTCGGCGAGGGCTTCTACGTCCGAGATATAGTAGTCGTAGCGGTAGCCGTTGGGACCGGCGCGGTCGCTGTCGCCGTGTCCCCTGCTATCAAGGGAGAGGACGCGGTACTCGTCGGACATGGCGCGGGCGAAGATGTCCCAGCTCAGGGCGGAGTCGCGCATCCCGTGGATGAGGAGCATTGAGGGCAGGTCGGCACTTCCGTAGTCGAGGTAGTGGAGGCGGAGGCCGTCGTTGTCAACGTATCGGTCGGTTGGGCGCAATTTCTTATCTCGCAGGTTCTATGTGGGGTGGTATTATATATCGCATGGAAGGCACTAGCGAGATCATCCGAAGGCTTCAAGGCAATCCCAAAGGTATTAGGTTCATGGAACTTGCCAGAATTTGCGACAGGTATTTCGGAGAGCCGCGCCAAAGAGGATCTAGCCACCGAGTCTATCAGATGCCCTGGCCGGGCGATCCAAGAGTGAACATTCAAAACGACAGAGGAATGGCTAAAGCCTATCAGGTTCGACAGGTCATCAGGGCCATCGAGAGATTGGAGAGGATGAGATGACAGATCGCTACACGTACAGTGTGACCTGGTCGGATGAGGATGGGGAGTATGTCGGGCTGTGCGCGGAATTCCCGTCGTTGAGTTGGCTGTCACCTACCTCTGAAGGAGCGTTTAGAGGAATTCGGAAACTCGTATCCGACTCTGTGTCCGATATGCAGTCAGATAACGAAACTCCGCCAAGCCCGGTCTCCATAGCATTGGTGGAGAGTTCACGACGATAGGCATCCACGCTTCACATTCCCAAAATAAGCGAAATGCCAGATGGATTGACCATCTGGCATTTTGTTTGTCTGGTAGCGGGGGCAGGACTCGAACCTGCGACCTTTGGGTTATGAGCCCAACGAGCTGCCGCTGCTCCACCCCGCGACGTTGTGGCCTTCAGCTACCAGGGGTCAGGTGTGGAAACATCGCCCTGATAGCTATCGGCTGTGATTTTGCTGAATCCTTTGATTGTTCTCTTAGTATAGCATGAGTTAGATAAGCCCGAATGTGGGCCAAGTCCTCGGTCGATTAGTACCGCTCAGCTGAGGCGGTTGCCCGCCTTACACCTGCGGCCTATCTACCCGGTAGTCTCCCGGGGACCTTACTCACACCCGAAGGTGATATTTGGGAAATCTAATCTTGGAGTTGGCTTCGCGCTTAGATGCCTTCAGCGCTTATCGCATCCAGACATGGCTACCCGGCGGCGCTCCTGGCGGAACGACCGGTACACCAGAGGTCTGTCCCTCCCGGTCCTCTCGTACTAGGGAGAGCTCTCCTCAAATTTCCTGCGCCCATGGCGGATAGAGACCGAACTGTCTCACGACGTTCTGAACCCAGCTCGCGTGCCGCTTTCACCGGCGAACAGACGGACCCTTGGGACCTTCTTCAGCCCCAGGATGCGACGAGCCGACATCGAGGTGCCAAACCTCGCCGTCGATGTGAACTCTTGGGCGAGATAAGCCTGTTATCCCCGGGGTAGCTTTTATCCGTTAAGCCACGGCCCTTCCACACGGAACCGTAGGATCACTTTGACCGACTTTCGTCTCTGCTCGACTTGTAGGTCTCACAGTCAAGCTCCCTTATGCCAATACACTCTGAAGGTGATTTCCATCCACCTTGAGGGAACCTTTGTGCGCCTCCGTTACCTTTTAGGAGGCGACCGCCCCAGTCAAACTGCCCACCTGGCAATGTCTCCACTTTCGGTGGATTAGGGCCGAAACGATAAAAGAGCGGTATTTCAAGGACGACTCCACCACGACTGGCGTCGCAGTTTCACAGTCTCCCGCCTATCCTACACATTCATAATTCCAGTCCACTGCCAAGCTACAGTAAAGCTCCACGGGGTCTTTTTGTCCTGCCACGGGTAACCCGCATCTTCACGGGTCTTGCAATTTCACCGAGCCCCTCGTTGAGACAACGCCCAGGTCGTTACGCCATTCGTGCGGGTCGGAACTTACCCGACAAGGGATTTCGCTACCTTAGGACCGTTATAGTTACGGCCGCCGTTCACCGGGGCTTCAATTCAGAGCTTTGGACGTGAGTCCGAACCCCTCCTTTTAACCTTCCGGCACTGGGCAGGCGTCAGCCCCTATACTTCGCCTTTCGGCTTTGCAGAGACCTGTGTTTTTGATAAACAGTCGCCTGGGCCTCTTTACTGCGGCCCGCAAAGGCTTCACCGGCAAGCGGTTGCACCCCACGGGCACCCTTTCTCCCAAAGTTACAGGGCCAAGTTGTCGAATTCCTTAACGAGGGTTCACTCGAACGCCTCGGGACTTTTACCCCAGTCTACCAGTGTCGGTTTGCGGTACGGACACCAAATTCTCTGGCAGCGAAGCTTTTCTTGGCGGTATAGGTTCAGCGGCATTTCCCAGGGCTCTGGCCCTAAGATTTTCAGCCCCCTCAGCTCGTGCGCCGGAGCGGATTTGCCTACTCCGGCATGGCCTTCAAGGCCAAACGCACGGTATCCAGTCGCGCGCGGCGCCTACCTTTCCGCGTCCCTCCTCTGCTTTATAACGAGAAATCAGTGGTGCAGGAATTTTGACCTGCTGTCCATCGCCTTCGCTGTACGCTACGGCTTAGGCCCGACTTACCCTACGACGATCAGCGTTGCGTAGGAAACCTTAGACTTTCGGCGTTCTGGATTCTTACCAGAATTAACGCTACTCATGCCGGCATTCTCACTTCCCAGCGCTCCACCGAGGTTCGCACCTCGACTTCGATGCCCTGGCAACGCTCCCCTACCATCCGCTTGTTGCGGATCCGCGGCTTCGGTGGTGAACTTTAGCCCCGTTACATTTTCGGCGCAGGATCCCTCGACTAGTGAGCTATTACGCACTCTTTAAAGGGTGGCTGCTTCTAAGCCAACCTCCTAGCTGTTTTGGGAATCCCACTTCCTTTCACACTTAGTTCACACTTAGGGACCTTAGCCTGCGGTCTGGGATGTTTCCCTTTCGCCAATGGAGCTTATCCCCCACTGACTCACTCCCAAGAAACATCTAAGGGCATTCGTGGTTTGGTTGGGGTTGGTAGGCTCACGCCCCCTAGCCCATCCAGTGCCCTACCTCCCTCAGACTATCATTGAGGCTGTACCTAAATACATTTCGGGGAGAACCAGCTATCTCCGGGTTCGATTGGCATTTCACCTCTACCCACAGCTCATCCCAGCCTTTTGTACCAGACACGGGTTCGGCCCTTCACTCGACATTACTCGAGCTTCAGCCTGGCCATGGGTAGCTCACCCGGTTTCGGGTCTAATCCAAACAACATCGCGGCTCAAGGCCGCTCGACGCCCTATTCGGACTCGCTTTCGCTTCGGCTCCGGGACTCGTATCCCTTAACCTTGCTGCAAAGATTAACTCGCCGGCTCATTCTTCAATAGGCACGCAGTCAGCCGTCCAAGACGGCCTTCCACGGCTTGTAGGTCAACGGTTTCAGGTCTATTTCACTCCCCTTCTGGGGTACTTTTCACCTTTCCCTCACGGTACTGGTTCACTATCGGTGGCCAAGAGTACTTAGCCTTGGAGAGTGGTCTCCCCAGCTTCCCACAAGATTTCACGTGTCCCGTGGTACTCAACGACACATCAGGAGTCCGCTGCCTTTCGCCTACGGGACTTTCACCCTCTATGATCGTCCTTTCCAGGAACGTTCGGCTAGGCGGCGGATTTCTTACTCCTTGCTCCCTACTGAGAATGGAGCGGACGCGCGTTACAACACCTGACAGACATAGGCTCTCATACCACTAAGCCAGCCAGGTTTGGGCTCTTCCCCTTTCGTTCACCACTACTCAGGGAGTCTCGGTTGATTTACTTTCCTCGGGTTACTTAGATGTTTCAGTTCACCCGCTTACCTCTCGCTCGAGGCGAGTCCTTTGGTATGACCCAAAGGGGGTTTCCCCATTCGGGAATCCCCGGCTAAGCTTGCTAGACAGCTCACCGGGGCTTATCGCAGTCTTGCCACGCCCTTCTTCGGCTCTTGGCCCCTAGGCATCCACCGTCGACCCTTAGTAACTTGGCCCACATTGGGGCCTATCTAACGATAAAATTGCTGTTACTAAGAGACAGGATTCAGTTGTTAATGTGCGCTACGCGACCGGATGGTCGGCTGGTACTTCGAGTAGGACGGTTGAATTGATTGGGCATTGACGCCGCGTCAACCATCCGACTCAGCAGTAATCAGAGATTATACAGACGGCCTATGAGAGCGTCAAGCGGATTTTCGGAATTGGAAGCATCACAAAAGTGGCGCGCGGCGGCACAATCGGTCTATCCACGAAGGACACGAAGCGGCACGAAGATATTGGGCATTGACATACTGCGCTGGACACGCACCAGAAATTTGACGCTTCCTTTGGAATTCAGTCATCAGTGATCAGCCATCCTGGCCGTGATTAGGCTTGATGTCGTGTCTTGGGAATGTAGGAATACATATATATGGCTTTATGATTGTCTTGGTAGTGTCTTGGTGAGGTTCAGGTGACCGTTTCGGCGGGAATTAGCTTGGGGAATCCACGGTTTAGCTATGGACAAATTTTTTGTGGTCGGATTATGCAAGGTTGATAAACGGATATTTATGTTTCCCCTGTGTACACTTCCGTCAGCCTGTGTGATCGAAATATATACAGATATGATAACTTAGAATTTTCAAGTTCCTCTTGACGCAACATGATGATTACTTATATTATCAAAGAGAACTGATATTCGCAATGCTGGATTGGAGAACTGACGCGGCGCCAATTTGGTCGGTGGACTAAATCAATACTGTGCCGCCCCACCCCTGGATACCCGCTCCCCGTCTCCACGAGGACAGGCTTCGTGGGTATCACGGTAGTTATGCAATGGTCTGAGTTGTAGAAGGAGATGATGGGAATGGAGAGAGAGCATATAGCGCGGAAGGATGAGCCGTGTCCGGCGACGAAGCGCAACGGAGAGGTGTGCGGATCGGACCGGGTTGGGGATTCAGGGTATTGCTTCGCACATGACCCGGAGGCGGCAGAGTGGCGGGAGGCAGGCAGACGCTCGAATTCGAGGAGGCGCCGGGCGGCCAGACGACTTAAGGAGGCGGGCGTCGGCCATCTGGTCAAGATGATGGAGGACGGCTTGAAGGATCTTCGCTCGGGGGAAGTGAGCGCATCGGATTTGCAGGCCATGTCGCGGGCTACGGACACTATCTGGAGGATGGTGAAGTGGGCGGAGGATGATCTGAAAACAGATTCGGAGGTGAAGTGGGAGCCGTATCATTGGATTGAAAATTAGCAATTTGGAATTACAAATTGGGGGAGATGCACAGACTCACGCACTCAGGTTAGCCACTTTTCGCTTCTCAGCGCCTTCTCAAAAGCCCTGGATATCGATGTCCCCGGACACCAAGACGCTGGCTGTTACGAACGCAGCGAAAAGTCCACCCGCGCAAAACCATAAGTAAGCGTAGATAAATGGTTTCAGGTACGCAATCGAGGGCATCGAATTGTTCAGCACGATTCGACGGTCCTCCCTTTGTCTGAGATAAATCTCCCTGACCGATCTGGCCAGAGCCAACAGGCAGACGGCGGCGATACATCCGAAGAGGAGGAACGTGGCGACTAGTGAACCCGAGCTGACACCTCTCCCCTCGATAGCGTAGCTTCCAAGCCGATAATCCCAAAGGAAATAAATGTTCACTCCTATCCCGGCCAGAAAGCATAGCCAGAGCGCGTATGGAAAGAGATAGATCATCCCCAAAATCGGAAGGGGTACCTGGCGGTCGAACATACGCGCCGCCAGGTATATCCAAGGCACAATAAACAGGCCGTACAGAGCGCCCGCCGCTGCGAACTTCCCGACCGGCATCTTCTTGTATGCGGCTATACACCCGCATAGCAAGGCGGCGAGTATGGAGAATACGAGGCCCGCAAGTCCAAGAAGGATCATGACAATTATGGTTACAATACCCATTTATCCACTCCCGACCGACGGAGACGGCTAGTTTCACAAAGTACGACTATTTCGCAGGGTTATGAGGGCGTCGAGGGCTTTTACGCCCTGGCCTTCGGGCAGGACGGCCAGAGGGTTGATGTCGAGTTCGGCGATGGCGCCCTCCAGATGGGCGGCCAGGTGGGATACGCTGACCAGGGTGTCGGCCAGGGCTTCGACGTCGGCCTTCGGGCTGCCGCGGAATCCCTGGAGCAGTCGGCTCCCGGTTACCTCGGCTATCATCTCTGTGGCGTCGAGCCTGGTTATGGGACACAGGCGCAGCGAGACATCGCGCAGGGCCTCTGCGAAAATGCCGCCGAGACCGTAGAGCAGCACGGGGCCAAGTTGGGAGTCGTAGGTCGCCCCGACGATGACCTCCACTCCGTCGGAGACCATTTCCTGGACCAGGACGCCGTTAACGTCGGCTTCGGGAGCGCGGGCGGCGACGTTGTTCATTATCCGGTCGTATGCTCCCCGCACCGCGCGTTCGTCGGAGAGTCCGGCGGCGAGCGCGCCTATCTCGGTCTTGTGGAGTATGTCGGGGGACTCTATCTTCAGGACAACCGGATAGCCGATTTCGCGGGCGGCTTCTATGGCCTGGTCGGCGTCGGAGGCGCGGCTTTCCTGTGTGGTGGGTATCCCCCATTTTTCGAGGACCCACTTTGCCTCGTGTTCGGTAAGCGCGGGGCGGTCGGACGATCTCAGGCCGGCGAACGCGGCTCGCTGTTCGGGGGACATTTCGGGGAGCGCGGCGAATCCGGCTTCGGCGCGGCTGTCGCGCCAGTCGCAGTAGTCGTGCAGCTGGCGCACGGCGGACGCAAGGTTCTGGGGGCTGTGGAATACGGGGACGCGGGCGTCCTTGAGCAGTTCGAGTCCGCCGGACGCTCCGAGTTCGTTTCCGGTGTAGAGGAATGCGACGAGCTTGTCGTGCCTGTTTCGGACGTTGATTATGCGCCTGGCCTGGTCTTCGCCCGCGGAGCTTGCGACAAGCAGCGCGCCTACTTCCGGCTCAATGATCATGCGCTCCATTATCGGCTCGACGGTTTCCCTGCTGGCGTGTCCGGTGATGTCGGCGGGGTTGGCGGCCCAGCCGAAGCCTTCGAGGATTTCGTTTATGCCGTCGCGGGCGGGTTCGGAGAGTTCCGGCAAATCGAGACCGGCATCGCCGAGATTATCGGCAGTGAGTGAGCATACGCCGCCTGAATGGGAAACCAGAGCGATTCCGCGCTGCCGAACCGGGGGGCTATCGGCGAGAAGTTGGGCGACTTCGAGCAGCTTGTCCCAGTCGTGGACGCGGGTAACGCCGTACTGCCTGAAGGCGGCTTCGTAGGCGTCGTCGGAGCCTGTGAGGGCGGCGGTGTGTGATCGGGCGGCGCGGGTTCCGAGGTCGGAGCGTCCTATCTTGACGGCGACGATGGGCTTGCCTCTATCAGCGGCGAGTTTAGCGACTTCCATGAACTTTCGGGCGTCTTTGAAGCCCTCGATGAAGAGGGCGATGACCTTAGTGTCGTCGTCGTCCAGCAGGTAGCGGACGAAATCGGCGGCTTCGAGGTCGGCTTCGTTGCCGGTGGAGACGATGTAGGAGTAGCCGATTCCCCTTCCGATTGCCCTGGACAGGAACGGGCCGAAAGCGGATGCGCCGCTCTGGCAGACGAGTCCGATGTTGCCGCTCTTGAGCTGCATACCTGAGAGCGAGGACGATGAACACGCCCAGATGTCGTCCTTGATGTTGGCGAGTCCGAGGCAGTTTGGGCCGGAGATGCGGACGCCGGTGTCGCGGGCTACGTTTCCGAGTTCGATCTGAAGCTGCCGGCGTTCTTCGACGCCGCGTTCCGAGAATCCGGCGGATATCACTATGGCGGAACCCGCGCCCTTTTCGGCGCTCTCGCGCAGAACGGGTATGACGCGGTGATATGGCACAATGATGCCGACGGCGTCGGGGCTTTCAGGCAGATCGGTTACGCTAGGATAGCAGGGGAGTCCGAGCAGTTCGTCGTAGCGAGGGTTGACGGGATAGACTTTCACGCGGTCTCCGGCCTGCATGACGGAGCGCAGGAAGCGGCCTCCGTACTGCATCCGTTCGGTCGCGCCGACGACGGCGATGGAGCGGGGATTGAGCATCTTGTGGATGGAGGCGAGTTGGGGTTCGGTCCAGTAGGTCAATTGGTGTTCTCGCTTTCGGAGGTGTTGAGAAATGGGGTCTTGGGTTGGGGATGAAAATTGACAATATGGCGTTCACATGATAGGTTAGATATGTAGGCGCGGAGTGGTCGGGTAACGGGCTTCCCGGTGTCGGGAGGTCCGCCGGACATAGCCGCGCTTCCCCTTTTGTACCTCTCACCATTCCCATTTCAACACTGTGAATGAGGATTTTCCTCCACAGTTCTTGGAAGACACGTCTTCATCCACAAATGGCTCCTCGTGGCTCATACCCAACTTGGTCTTCACGAAATTCACAAGGTTTCGTTTCGCTTGCGCTTTTACTGATGTCTCCGAATAGTAGCCTTGTTGATCCTTCCAGTCGAATTGAACACATCCAAGGAGCGTATCTACGATCTGCAAGTAGATAGACATGTCGGAAGTGGCTCTCAGGCAACCCTTGACTGGCTTCACCGAACATAGAATATCTTCCAGGTGTTCTGGAGATCTATCAGGTTTACCCTGCAAGTCCACAATGGCGAACACGTCTCTTGCGACGCTTCCAGCAATCAGGGACTTCGCGAAGTTAGCGTATGCGATCCATTCATCGTTGTTCCATGCACTCAGTCCGAAGTCAGGGTCGTTCCTGTCTATAATCAGGGAGTGGAATTCCGGTCCGGTAAATGAAAAGTAGGTGTTCAGAATATCTATATATTGCTGTAGGTTGAAGCGGGCAACTTCGCTGAACTTGTACTCGTGGTGTCTTGTGGACCACATCATGCGGTCCACTTCCTCCAGCGTGGGGGATGTACCTAGACTTTGAATGTTCCTGCGGATGTCGTTGCGCGCCTGTCTTCTGGCACTGATAAAATTGAAGTGGAGGCGATAAAGTGTATCAGTTATCTCCCGAGTATCAGGGACTACAAGAGCGCCAATGCCGAAGATGGGCTGTTTAGAGACAGAACCTGAGAGGACTCCAGTCTCGTCTATGAATACGGGGCATACTTCCATGTGGAGAGGTTATCCTGTGGTCGCGGCTGGTTCAAGCAGGTAAGGCTTTCATTTCTACAGAACCTTAGCGTGCTACTGGAGTCGAAATTTCTGCTAGGCTGGGGTCCACTGATGTATCTTACAATCCAAAACGATAACCATGTGACGGAGGCTGGAATGTCCTGGAAGAAATTGGCTGGCAGTCCATTTGAGACGTATAAGAAGGAGGCGGTCGGGTCGAGCGGGATGGTGGCTACGAACCATCCGCTGGGGTCGGCGGCGGGTCTGGAGATGCTGGCGATGGGCGGGAACGCGATGGACGCGGCTGTGGCGTCCGTGTTCGCGCTAAGCGTTGTGGAGCCGATGATGGTGGGGATATTCGGGGCGGGATTCATAAACTACTATGACGCCTCGAGCGGGGAGTTCGTAAACATTGACAACTACTCGGTGGCTCCGGCGGCGGCGGCGCCGGATATGTACGAGACGGTATCGGACACGTGGCCGGACTACATGGAGACGGTGGACAGAGCGAACCTGGTGGGATACAGGTCGGTGGGCGTTCCGGGCGCGCTGAAGGGATGGTGTTACGCGGAGGAAGAGTACGGCAGGCTGGGTCTGGATACGGTCGTCCAGCCAGCTATACGCTACGCCAAACGCGGGTTCGCCGTGAGTCGCTACCTGGCGGACATTATCCGTCTCAACCAGGAGGACCTTGCGATGTTTCCGGCGAGCGCGGAGGTCTTTTTGCCGAATGGCAGGCCGCCCTCGGTGGGAGATACTATCGTGAGGTCGGATTACGCGCGGACATTGGAATCGGTCGCCGCCGAAGGGCCGGATGTTTTGTATCACGGACGCATCGGGGAGATGGTGGCGTCTGACATGGCGGCAAATGGCGGTCTTATCGCCGAGGCGGACTTCGCAGACTATCGGATACATCTCAGGGAGCCGGTGCGAGGTAGTTATAGAGGGTACGACATCGTATCAGTTGCGCCGACGAGTTCGGGCGGGACGGCTATCATCGAGATATTGAACATCCTGGAGGGGTTCGACGTGGCCTCACTGGGATTCGGGACGGCGGAGGGCGCACACCTGCTGGCGGAGGCGATGAAGATCGCGTTCGCGGACCGCTTCGAGTACATGGGGGATCCTGCTTTCGTGGAGGTCCCGGTGGGTGCGCTGACTGACAAGGGGTACGCAGCAGCGCGGAGGAGCGAGATTGACCAATCCCAGGCGCGGGAGTACAGCTACGGGAATCCATCGCTCTACGTGGGAGAGGGCGCGGACACGACTCACCTGACGACAGCGGACGCAGACGGGAATGTCGTGTCCACGACTCAGACGATTCACGCGGTGTTCGGGTCGAAGGTGACGACGCCCGGGACGGGTATGCTTCTGAATAACACGATGAACATATTCGACCCGCATCCGGGCAACGCGAACTCTATCGCGCCGGGCAAGCGTATGGTGAGCAGCATGTCGCCTACCATCGTGATGAAGGACGGCAAGCCGTTCATGGCTCTGGGGACGCCGGGGGCGACGCGGATATTTCCGTCGGTTTTGCAGGCAATCGTGAACGTGATAGACCACGGCATGACGCTCCAGGAGGCGGTGGAGGCTCCGCGCATCTGGACGCAGGGGCAGGCGCTGGAGGTGGAGCCGGGCATATCGGACGGAGTTCGGGAAGGGCTGCGGGCAAAGGGGCATGAAGTTGAGGTCACGCCGAGGGTTGCCGGAGGAATGAACGGGGTGATGTTCGACCACGCGAACGGCGTCATCCGGGGCGCGGCGTGCTACCGAGCGGACGGCGTACCGGCGGGGTTCAGCGGCGGGGCGGCAAGGGCGTCGGACGATCCGTTATACAGGTTCTAGCGCCATGAACGTGAGGGTGGCGCTGAACATACTGCTGGTGGTGAGCATCGTGGCAGCGCTGGCTGGCGGAGCGGCGCTGATGTTCAGGGATGGCGGTTCTCAGGACGGCGTTACGATTACGCTGGACGAACCGGCCGCGTCCACCGTCGGCGTGCGGACTGAGCAGACGACGCCAGCGACGATCAAGGTCTATGTCAGCGGCGAAGCGCGGCGGCCCGGGGTTTACGAATTGCCTTCCGACGCGCGAGCGGACGACGCGCTGCAGGCGGCGAGCGGACCGACCTCGAATGCGGCGCTGGAGCTGGTGAACCTGGCGAAGAAGGTGGCGGACGAGGAGCAGTTACACATTCCCGGACAGTCGGACAGAGGGGATTCAGGCACGGTCGCTAATGGAATTCCGTCCGCCTCGGCTGGGAATGCAGGGCTCGGCGGTTCGGGGAAGTTGGATATCAATACAGCGACGGCGGAGGAATTCACTGCGCTGCCCAACATTGGGCCGAGCAGGGCGGCAGCCATCGTGGATTACAGGGAGCGAGAGGGGCCGTTCGCCAGCGTGGATGATCTGCAAAACGTCGGTGGGATAGGCGAGAAGATTACGGACTCGATCCGAGACCTAGTGGAGGTCCGGTGACCCCATAAGCGGGAAAGAGATTGGCGGGAGTTTACATGATTCCTGAATTTCTGAACGAAACGGGCTTCCTCGAACTCATAGCCGTGGTGGGAGTGGCTGCGATTGGCGGCATCGTGGGGGCCTGCTTCTACTTCATACTCACGGCCGCCATCGCGGTGAACGAGCGTATCAGTGAGAAATCGCTGGGCGCCCGCATACTGAGCGCCCGTTTACTGAGCGGGGCCAGAAGACCGATTATGCTGTTCTTCTTCATTCTGGGCATCTTTCTGGCTTTCTTATTGATGACTCGTCTGACTCACCCTATGTTTGATCTGTTCGACGGACGTGGGGAATGGGTGGTCCGGATTTGGCTGGTCACCGTAATCGTTCAGGCCAGCCATCTGGGATCGCGCATCGTCCAAGAACTTCTGAAATGGTACATCGAGAACATATCCAAACGGACCGGGAGCGATCTAGACGACAAGCTGATGCCGATGGCGCGCCGGATAGCCCCGATATTGG
The DNA here is from genome assembly GCA_965202815.1 of Dehalococcoidia bacterium. GTDB lineage: Bacteria > Chloroflexota > Dehalococcoidia > Lucifugimonadales > UBA1123 > VXRN01. The sequence continues at coordinate 2,279,333 of CBDBCD010000002.1, read as the reverse complement.
TTTACACGGTGGGCGCGCTGATAATGCTGGACGTGTTTGGCGTCAGCATCACCCCGATGTTAGCCGGGCTGGGCATAGCGAGCATAGCGGTGGGACTTGCGCTGCAGCCGACGCTGAGCAACCTGTTTTCGGGTATGTTCATGGTGTCAGAGGGGGAGCTGAACGAAGGGGATTTCATCGAGTTGGAGGGAGGGCCGTCGGGATTCGTGGTGGACGTGAGTTGGCGCAGCACGAAGATAAGAGACAGGTTCAACAACCTGATAATGATTCCGAACTCCAAGATGATGGAAAGCGTTATGACGAACTATGTCAGCGAGTCCACGGCTGTCACCATCCTGGTTCCTTGCGGTGTGAGCTATGAATCCGATCTGGAGAAGGTGGAGCGGGTGTCGCTGGAGGTGGCGAACGGCGTAAGAGATGATCTGGAAGAGGCGGTTGACGACTTCGATCCAGTAGTGCGGTTCAGCGACTTCGGGGAGTCGAACATTGATTTCAACGTGATAATGCAGGCGAACGACAGGCTCGGCTCTTTCGTTGTGAAGCACGAATTGATCAAGCGGCTTCACTCGCGGTTCCGGCAGGAAGAGATCGAGATAAACTACCCGGTTCGCAAGTTGGTTAGTCCGCCAGCCGAGGGAGTGGACGGACTGTTTCATGGCGACGGGCTAGAGGTCGGAGAGCCATCCGAGGATCGTGGCGAATAGCTGTGGGTCTCGATCCCGGTAGCCGTGGTCTGCGCCCTCGATCACCCGAACGGCGACGTGTCCGTAGCCGGCGTCTCGGAGGCTTCTCATAGCAGAGCCGCAGACGGGAAGTTTGCGCGGGCCGTCGCCGCACTCTTCCTCTCCGAAGACGAAGAGCGCCGGACAGTCGAGTTCGGCGGCGCGTCGGGTGACGCTGTAACGGTTGTCGGGGTTGAAGCAGTCAATGAAGGCGCGGGCGGTCCATGTGGAGCCCCAGGGTATGCCGGGGGTAATGTAGGCGTCGGGATCGCCAGACTCCACGCGCCCGACGCACCATGAGTAGGCGTCGGCGAATTCGTCTGCGTGCAGGGTGAACAGGTTCTCGTGGTCGTATTCGCCGGGGGAGACGGCGATGACGCCGGCCACTGCCGGGTATTTCTCTTTGGACTGGGAGTACACCGCCCGGACCGCGCCTCCGCTGTGGCCGCCTATGACGATGTTCGTGTGTCCGCGCTCTCTGAGAAGGTCGAGCCATGCGGCGTAGTCGAGGCGGGCGTCGTTTACGGACTCGTGGGCGTAGCCTGCGAGAGGGCCGTCGGGCGCGCCGCCGGATACGATGTCGTGGCCGCGACGGTTGGCAGCCAGAAAGGCGATGCCGTTCGCGGCGAGGCGCGCGCCGAGTTCGAGGTATAGCTTGCGGTAGAAGTGACCGCCGTCGCCGTGGAAGAAGCAGACGGCTTCAATGGTGGAGGGTCGGCGTTCGACGCTGGGCGCGAAGTAGGCGCCTCCGAGAAGAACGCCATCCTGGGTGGTTACTTCTACAAGGTCAGTTAGCAATGCAGTCCCTCGATCTGTTCGCAGGGGATTATTCCCTATCCATCAGGATTTGCATCTTCTCCACAAAATCACGGACTGCCGGACGACCACTATCGTATTCATAGTCTTCCATGAATTTGTGATAGAAGTTGGCGTGGAACTTCTGCGCAACCCCGAATGCTAATTCGAGGGTTGGATCGTCGTGTTCGTCCGCGAGACGGCTAACGGCTATGTTCAATGAACGATGAGTTCCGTAGGACCATCCCCTCCTCTGCGCTATCGCCATCACCGCGTGGGCGGCGGCTCCCCAAGTCTTCTCCGAACCTTGAAGTACGTCTCCCTCGGAGAAGTAGTGGTCGGACTCCTCAAGAAAATGCCGAGCCGTCTGTATGTGCTCTTCGACTATCATCCTGTTTCTCAGGCTCCCAATGTGCGATTCTTCCTAATGACGCATCACATATTCTATCCGATGCGGGGGTAGGGGGAGAGGTCGGTTATGCCGGCTTCGGCGAGCACGTCTTCGTCGTAGAGTATCTTGCCGGTGTAGGACTTGGGTTCCTTCTCGCAGATTATGACGCCGGCGTCGCCCATGATGATGCCGTCTTCGCGGGCGCCGGTGTAGGGTCTGTCGCCCCTGAACCAGCGCTGTCCCTCGGAGGCGATGGCTCCCCTGGGGGAGAGGGCGTTGACAGCGATGTTGTGCTGGTAGAGTTCGCTGGCGAGTCCCTGGGTGAAGCGTTCGAGGTGGGCTTTGCCGGAGCCGTAGGCCGTGCCGTCGGGCCTGGCTGATTCGTAGGGGCCTTCGCCCGGGCCGATTGCGCCTTCGGAGCTTATGTTGATTATGTGACCTCCGCCCCGCTCTCTCATGTACGGGATGACGAACTTGCATCCGAGGAAAGGGCCAAGGATATTCACGCGGTAAAGAAGATTCCAGTGCCTGACCTGCATATCCTCGACGGTTCCGGGGATCAGGATGGCGGCGTTGTTGACCAGAATGTCTATGCGTCCCCATCGTTCGACGGTCTGCCGGTACATGGCGGCGAAGTCGTCTTCCTGGGTAACGTCGCAGCGTATTCCAACGGCCTCGCCGCCTTCATCGGTGATCCGGTTCACGGCTGTCTGTATGCTGCCGGGTATTCGGAAGTCGCCTTCGTTCTCGGTGCGGGCGGAGACGACGACTTTGGCGCCTTCTCGCGCGAACACGACCGCCATGTCCCTGCCAATGCCGCGGCTCGCGCCGGTGATCACGGCTACCTTGCCATCAAGTTTTCCCACGATTATCCTCCTGTCGTATCGTTTCTAGCTATCGGGTTGCTGACGACGCAGACGCTCGTTCTCTTCCATGAGTCTCCGGACTCGCTCTTCGGCTTCCACACGCGCCTGACGCTCCATCTCTACGGGGTGTATCGTCCTACCAGTGAGGGGGTCTCGGATGTCGAACTGTTCTCCGTCCCAGTGGAAATCGAGGTTCAGAACCTCGCTGCGAGACCAGACGGAACCGTCCGGCTCTTCGTTCAGGTTATAAGGGACGTACTCGCCGACCACCAGGCGCTCGCCCCTCAGCGGGACGCTATACAACTCGCCGCCCGTCGGATCCAGCTTCCAGTACTCGGTTATGCCCAGCCGCGCGTACAGGTCGCGCTTGCGTCCGAGGTCGTTTCGCGCCGTGCTTGGGGACGCGACCTCGAGAGCGAAGTCGGGCGGTTTGCCCACCTCCCAGATGAAGTAGTTGGGGAACTGATAGACGAAATCCGGGTCAGTATCCAGCGCGATATAGCAGTCGGGCGCGACCCTCTCGTTGCCGTTGGCAGGATTCCAGAAGATGAATCCGCCCGCGCTGACGAATACGTCCGGGCTGTCTCTGAACCACCATCGCAGTATGAAGGCCAGAAGGGTTATGGTTTGTTCTTGCTGCATACCGTCCTCTACCGGTTCAGGGTCTTCGTAGAATATGTCGGGCAGTACCCGCTCGATTGTGGCTTTGGGCGTCGTCATGGGTTAACTCCGGCTGGTTTTCCAGATGATATAGGGTTTGGCGGGACAATAACAGCAGTGTGTCGAGTGGTCGGGCTATGAACCCAATCGGATTGCCGGGCGTGGTCTCATTTGGGTAGATTCATAATGTTGGGTTTATAATCGCGCTGGGCTCGGGCTGGGCGGGTAACAGGGGTTTAACAGGGGGGCGACAGGCGACCGCTGTCACCAGCGTTAGCCTGCGTTTGACCTGCGTTAGCTATGAGGCCCTTTTTTCCGGGCGTCCTGTTTTTCATTTGCATAATCTACGGATTATGGTCTTTGGGTCATAAGTGGTTGGTTATTGGTTGTTAGTCTCCGGCATTTAGTTAGTATGTTCGCATTGTAGCACGGTCTGGGAATGGTTGTGTAGTGAGTTGGGAAACTAGGGAGCGAGGACGCTGAACGGGTGAACGGGCAGATTTCGGATAATCCAGAAGGCGATGACGACCGCGAGCAGGGTCCATATCCAGCGATGATGGATGAACACTCTTGGCAGGGACCTCGTCGTAAATGCCCTGGCCGCGCCCGATATGTACGAATAAGCAATGAAGGGCAACGCCATTACCGCGAAGGCATTGTAGCCAAGTGCGCCAGCGATGTCCGCGTGGAGAAGGCTGTGGAGAGCGCGGAGCGTGCCGCAGCCCGCGCAGTGGTAGCCCGTGAGTCCGAAGAAGGGACAAACGGGGTATGTGCCCTGAACGCGGGGGTCGAAGATGTAGAGCAGAACAACGCCGACGATGGCGAGGAGCGCAATCGCGGCGTATTTGGACCTGGGGCTCAGGCTTGCATTGAGCGTCTCTATAGAGGACATGGTTCTTACCAGAATGCGGGCAGGAATAGGCGTCCGAAAAAGAATAGAATCCAGATCAAGCCGCCTGCGAGGCCCACTCCGAACGACACCCAGGCCCAGGTTCTGGCCTTGGAAGAATCCTGTCGCGCCCCGTCAAGGTCGCCTGCTTGGAGTTTTCCATTGACCTGGGCCGCGTACACGATGGAGACCACGCCCGTGGGCAGGCAGCAGAAGATGGTCACCAATATGGCCTGAGCGAGATAATTTGGTACGTAAGGCATCCGAGAAGGTGAAGGGGCCTGATACGCTCTGTACCCGGAATCTTCGGAGGCGCGCGTCTGATCGTCGAATATGCTTCTGCCGCAACTCTCACAGAAGTTTGCGTCATCTCTGTTTTCTCTTCCACAAGATGGGCAGAACATGGTCGTCTTTCTCCAGTTCAGGCATAGTCTATGGGTGTGCGCAGAGTGTATTTGTGGGTGATTCGGGTGTCAACGGGGCGTCTGGTGGAGTTTCAGGAAGAGTAGTCGGAACTGCGATCTTGTTGAATTTGTCTGACGGGCCATGATTGCGGCGCGTGGGGGTGTGGTAGTATTTGGGCAGGAGGTGGAGCATGGTAGTGAAGAACGCGGCAGTGGCCGCAGACGCGTCCACTCGGATGGAAGTATTCTATCCTGAAACGGACGGTATGCCATTGCCAGACGGACTTTATCAATCCCAGCATCTCTACGATCTGCTAACCATGTTGAGGGTGTTCTTCGCGCTGCACGACGACGTTGTGATAGGCGGGGACGTATTCATCTACTACGTGGAGGGCAATCCGCGCCTGACGGTCGCGCCTGACTGCTTCGTGGTGTTCGATGTTGGAATAAAGGAAGCCTGTCGAAGGGCCGTCCGTTCATGGTTCGACAAGCTCACCACGAACGGACTCCTCTAGCTCACCACGAACGGACTACACAGGTGACACTCGATAATGAAAAGACCCTGCGTGAACGCTCATCTGGTAGAATCCCGTCAGCAATTTGGGAGGCGGCAAAAGCGATATGACACGCATCTATGTACTCGGGGCGGGGACGCCTACGCCCACACCAACCAGGTTTGGAAGTTCGTTCGTTCTGCATACGGGGGACGAGCGGATAATGGTGGACTGCGGTCCGGCGGCTACCCACAAGCTGGTGAAGGCGGGGCTGTGGCCGACGGAGATTGACTACCTGTTCTTCACGCACCACCACTTCGACCACGATATTGACTACCCGTGCTTCCTGCTGTGTCGCTGGGACCAGAGCATCGGGAAGGAGAACAGGCTGCAGGTATATGGCCCGACGCTGACGGAGAAGATAACGGATGGGATCCTGGGTGAGGACGGGGTGTTCGCCCATGACTGGAAAGCGCGTGTGAATCATCCGCTGAGCCAGCAGATATTCGTCAATCGCGGCGGGACGCTGCCGCGACCCGCGCCGGACGTGTTCGCAAAGGATATTGGGCCGGGGAAGGTGTATTCAGGGAAGGACTGGGAGGTTACGGCGGCTCCAGCGGAACACGTTCAGCCGTATCTGGACTCGCTGGCGTACAGGTTCGACACGCCGGACGGGAGCGTGGTGTTCACGGGGGATACGCAACCGTGCGACAGTGTAAGGGAACTCGCGCGGGACGCGGACCTGATGCTGTGCATGTGCTGGGACGACCAGGATGTTATGGATGAGACGGGCGAGGGCGGCGGCCAGTGCGGAACGACGGGGGCGGCTCGCATGGCGCAAGAGGCGGGTGTAAAGAAGCTGGCGCTGGTGCATATCGGCCCGCATCTGTCGGGGCACGGAGCGATGGAAAAGGGTATTGGGGACGTGAAGCGGATCTACGACGGGGAGTTGCTGTTCGCCGACGAGCTTATGTCGTTCGAGGTATGACCCGGTATTCTTTCGGTTATTGCCTATGGATTGCCGAGCGGCGAGCCCCTTCAGGGGTTCCCGCTTTCGCGGGAATGACGGTGGGGTGACTGGGAATGACGGTGGGGTGTTTGGGAATTGCGGCGGGGTGACTGGGAATGACGAATCGCGGTATGCTTTTGGGCAAGGGTGCGCAGGGCCTCCCATTCGTGCCGCCATATCTCCATCTTGATGAAGTCGCGTCCGCTCTTTCGGACGGGCGCTATGTCCCTGAAACCCGCCTTGTGGAAGCTCTTCTGCGCGCGGTGGTTCCATTCGAGGGTGTGGAGATAGACGCGGTTGAACGGGTATTCCTCAAACATGTGGTCAAGCAGGAGCCCGACGGTCTCAGTGCCATAACCCCTGCTCCAGTATTCCTTTTCGCCGATCATGATTCCGAGTTCTGCCTGCCCGCTGCGGAGGTCTATGTCGTAGAACATGACGTTGCCGATGTGCTGACCGTCGAGTGTGTCCACCGACAGGCGCTTGGAGCGTGAGTTGGGATGAGACAATTCGTCTTTCGACAGTTTCTCGAAATCCTTGTAGCTGAGACGCAGAGGGCGCGTGGCGTCCAATTCAGCCAGTTCGGGGTCGCTGCGCCATCTGTAGTCGTCGGGGATGTCCGACTTCTTCTTCTCGCGCAGCGCCACACGGTCGCTGCTTATGCTGACGTTATTGCGTCGCCTACTTGGTTCGGACCTGTTGCCCGACCATGGAAACACCCTTCCGAACAATATCAACCTCACTTTCGTAGGTGAGAGAGTCGCAGGCGTCTTCAACCGGCGCCCATTTTACAAAGTCGAATTCGTGGTCGTGCTGAGAAATATCGCCGCCCACGGGCTTCATCAGGTAGAAGTGCACCACTTTGTGGCAGCGTCTGCCGTCCTGGGCGCGCACGAACCAGTATTCGATGCTGTCTATGTAGTCGTCGGACACGACATGCAGGCCGGTCTCTTCACGCACCTCGCGCAGGGCGGTCTGGATCACCGACTCTCCGGGGTCCGGGGTTCCCTTCGGCAACCGCCAACTTTCAGGATAGCGCAGGCCGCATATCGCCACCTCAACCTGTCCGTCGCCGTTGGCGCGATAGACGACGCCGCCGGCGGACATCAGGTATTCGGTATTGCGTTTTCTTGCCATTGGCTGCTACTCATTCGCTACGTGGAATCGGTGGCAGAACTCAACTCATAGTTTATCTACGCGGGTTTCGGAATACAGGTCGTGGATGGTCCTACGGTCTTCTCTGAATATGAACAGGGAGTCCACCAGCCAGTATATCAAGCTGCCGGAAAGCCCCCAGTGAAATATGCCCCTGAGCAATACCAGTCTCATCCAACCGGGGTGTTCTCCAGTTCGCCAGTCAACTATCCGAATCTTCATGAGTATCTTGCCGATAGTCTGTCCTCGGGTGCCTTGAAGCACCATCTGAATGATGAGGATGACGATGAAGACAACTATGCCTGCCAGCATAGGGCCTAAGGATTCGGTGATGATTGCCAGGACAGTGATCAGGCCGGAGATGACGAAAATCAAGAGGTCTATTATGTAGGCTGCTAAACGCGACCCATGGCTGGCGAGTTCGCTTGCGGGTTGGGACGGGGGCAAGTCGTCAGACTGATATTCTCTATACTGCATGGGGAACCTCCCACGATAAGCGCGTATGACGATACGCAAATTACATGGCAGTCCGCGTTCATGTCAAGGAAGGTGTGCGGGCTTGCAATACTTTGGCTATGCGTTGTCGAAATCTCTCTTTGAGATTCCCAGATCGCGGAGGATCGCGCTCAACGTACCTGGCGTCAAATCACGGCTGCCCCAGTTCGGTATCACTGCTTTTGAGCGCGTAGCGGGATTGAGCCATATTTCGTGGCTTCCTCTACCCTGCCTGTCAAATGAACAACCTAAGTTTCTCAGTTTTCGAGTTATGTCGCGGTGGTTCAAACCGATACCACTAAGTTGCTATTGACGGGAGACGCCGCAACGCCTTGCTGAAATATCTCAATTAGATTCTTGCCCTCGTCTCGCTCTATTTGCAGTTCGATAAATGAAGGGGCGAGGCTCTCAAGAATATCTATGGCTTCGTCCGGGGTGTCTGCCCATGCGCGACAGCCCGGCAGGTCGGGTATCTCGGCCATGTACTTGTCCGGCTCGGTTGATTCGGATGGGCTGTATATGACATAGGATAGGTTGTAGTAGCGCCTAATATCCGCTTGCGCTCCGGACTCATGGTCGGAAGATTTGGCTGTTGTAGTCATCATCGGCTCCCGCGTATGCGCTTCACAAAGTCTAATGTCGGGTGTATGGAGTGTCAATCTGAGACATTCGCCCAAATTCATCGTCGCGTCCGGGTGAGCCGGGAAATTGACCGCAGGCGCGGCTAACGCTACACTCAGGAAAAAGCTAGGAGGCTGGATTATGGTAAAGCCGAAGCAGCTGGGGCACCTGGTTATCAGGGTCAGGGACCTGGAGAAGTCGGAGAGGTTCTACTCCGATGTGCTGGGACTGAATGTGACGAACAAGCGGCCGGGGCAGATGACGTTCATGAGCTCGGTGGATACCTCGTCGCATGAGTTGGCGCTGGTTCCCGTGGGGCCGGACGCGCCCGGGCCTGAGAAGGACAGGGTTGGACTGTTCCACTTCGCCTGGGAGATGGAGTCGTTCGACGACCTGAAAGAACTCTACGCCCGGATGAAATCGAACGACGTGAACATACTGAGCATCGGCGACCACGGCATATCGCTGGGGGTGTATTTCGCGGACCCGGACGGCAACGAGATCGAGGCGTACTACGAGATGCCGAAGGAGCAGTGGCCCGAGGAGGGCGACCTGTTCGAGGGGGCGTTCCCGGGCAGCCTGGAGGATTGAGGGTATTTCACCCCCATCCTAACCTTCGGGACTCGTCCTTCGACAAGCTCAGGACGAACGGTTTATTGACTTGCATACACGGGGGGCGTCCTTCGACAGGCTCAGGATGAACGGTTTGTTGGCTTGCATACACGGGACTCGTCCTTCGACAGGCTCAGGACGAACGCGACAGGCTCAGGACGAACGGTTTGTTGACTTACGCGCCGACAATCCGGGGCAGGTCATCGGCATGCGTTCTGAGCAGTTCGGCGAAGCGTCGGACTTTCAGAGAGTTGTTCATGCGCGCGCCTGTGGTGATGTCGTTCAGGGCGAGCATTGTGGAGTCAGTATCGGTCTCCACGACCATTACCGGGATCTCCTCCTCACCCGCCTCGTAGGTGATGTACTCGATAGGTTCGAGTCCACCCGTGAGGACGAGACAAGAGATAGACGAGTTGAGCGCGGACATCTGAATGTCGGGGCGGTCGCCGCGCACTACGACGGCGTTGTTTTCGTACAGCCCGAATCGGAGTTCGCCCGGATCCAGGCTCATAGCGCCGACCTGGAACCACTCGACCGGCGCGTTGACGTCGCCCTCTTCGACGACGTAGCGCCCATTCAGTCCGCTCCGTATCTCGTCCACTGTGACCGACAGCATCAGCCTGTCTTCCGGCACTAGCCCTACGAGGGGAATTCCGGCATCGGACAGCGAGGGCAGCAGTTGCTCGTCTGCCTCAGTTCCGAGGTACCGGGTGAGTCCGTTGACCAGTACGCCCGTGAGCCTGTCGCCGAGGGAAGTCCGCCACTCTTCCAAGTCGGAGGCGCGCAGGTCGCGGCGGTAGGCGGTTACGAGGAGGACGCTCGCGTCCCAGGCGTCGGCGAGTTCAGCGAGCCCACCCGCGTCTATCTCGCTGAGTACCTCGACTATCGCCAGATTGTCGCCCGCGGCGGCTATGGACAGCGGATGGGCAGCCGAGGCGATGTCATCGCGCGTCGGGCCGGAATCGCCTATCTGTATCGGCCACCCGTCGGGAGCGGGATTGGCGAGTTCCGAGAAAACCGCCTGGTCGGGGTCTTGGTCTCCGTGAGAGAAGGGCTTGAAGACGGAGGTCGTCCCGCCGTTCTCGGTGGAGATACGCGCCAGGGCCAGCGCGGTGGCTGTCTTGCCGGCGCCGGGGCGGTCGGAGGCGATTATCAGAAGGGACATGGGCGTTCCTGATTGATGTTAGCACTGTTTCGACGATGGGGATTATAGCAGTTATCAGTTGGGAGTTGTCAGTTTCTACCATGTGGGAGTGAATGACGGCTATAATTGGTTGTCTGAATCAGGATTTGCAGGATATATGGATGTACAGGATAGTCAGGATTGCCAGAACTTCATGGTGGTTCACCTTCGCTCTGGTGGCGGCGGCGCTGGCGCACGGCTGCGTTACCACCGCCGACCCGGGCGTGCCGGACGCGGAGCGCAGAGCCTCGGAGCTGAACAAGAGCATCATGTGTCCGGTGTGTCCGGGCGAGTCTATTGATCAGAGCCAGAATGCGCTGGCGGCGCAGATGCGCGCTATCGTGGACGAGAAGCTGGAAGAGGGATGGTCGGAGGAACAGATAAAGGACTTCTTCGTGGAGAGATACGGGCCGAGCGTTCTGCTGGAGCCACCCTCGGAGGGCTTTGGAATCACCGCCTGGATAGTGCCGCCTATCGCGTTCGGGCTTGCGCTGGCGTCGCTGTATTTCACGCTTCGCTGGATGCGGAGAATCTCGGATCAGGGCGATGAAAACGAATCGGAGGACGAAGAGCGTATGAGATATGTACGCAGGCTGGAAGAGGCGACGCGGGACGGCGGCGAGGACGCGATGGAAGCCGACCGAGAGCGCGGAAGGAGTTCGCAGTGATTGTAGAAGCTGGACAGATTGCGCTGGCGCTGGCGTTTATGGTTTCCCTGTACGCGGCGGCGGCGTCATTTCTGGGCGTGGCAAGACGCTCGCCGGAGTTGCTGGTGAGCGGACGATTCGCTATCTACAGTACTCCCGCGCTGCTCATCGTGGCGACGGGCGCGCTGATCTACGCGTTCGTCAACAACGACTTCTCGGTGCGCTACGTGGCAGAGAACAGCAGCCTGGCCATGCCCAGGGAATATACATGGGTGGCGTTCTACGCGGGCAACGCGGGCTCGATGCTCTACCTGGCGGTCATATTCGCCATCATAGCGGTGGTGGCGGTGGCGGCGATTCGTAAGAACCTGCCATACACGTCGCCCTACGCGGTGGGGATAATGGCGCTGTCGCTGTCGTTCCTGCTGGGGGTGATGCTGTTCCTCGCCAACCCGCTCGCGCGGCAGGAGTTCACTCCCATGGACGGAGAGGGAATCAACCCGCTGCTGGTGCACATGGGGATGTTCATTCATCCTCCCCTCCAGATGGCGGGGCTGGTGTCGGTGGCGATCCCGTTCTCGATAGCGATAGGCGCGATGCTCGCCAACAAGGGCGGCAACGACGAGTGGGTTGACCAGGGCCGGCTGTGGGGGATGATTTCTTGGCTGATTCTGACCGCCGGGCTGCTTCTCGGATCGTGGTGGGCCTACACGATACTCGGATGGGGCGGATACTGGGCATGGGACCCGGTGGAGAATTCGGCGCTTATGCCCTGGCTGGCGATGACCGCTTTCGTCCACTCGATAATGGTTCAGAAGCGGCGCGGGATGTTCCGAATGTGGAACATGGTGATAATCATCATCGCGTTCACGATGGCGCAGCTTGGAATGTTCATCAACCGTGGCGGGCCGGTGCCTTCGGTACACTCGTTCGCGCAGTCTTCGATGGGCTGGCTGTTCCTTGCGTTCATGGCGACTACGATGGTCGCGTCCATAGGAGCGTTCATCTGGAAGTCGGACACGCTTAGGAGCCGGGGGAAGCTGGAATCGGTTCTGTCTCGTGAGAGCGCGTTCCTGGCCCAGAACGTACTGTTCCTGACGGTGGCGTTCGTGACGCTGTGGGGAACGATCTTTCCGATATTCTCTGAGGCGGCGAGCGATACGGTCGTAACCGTGGGGCAGCCGTTCTTCAACCGGGTCAACGGCCCCATATTGCTGCTGATCGTGCTTCTCATGGGTATAGGGCCGATGCTCCCCTGGCGCAGGGCCGCTCCTCGAAACATTCTTCTGATGCTGCGATACCCGGCGCTTGCCGCTCTGGTCGTCGGAATAGTCCTGTACGCTACCGGGATAACCCGGCCGGTCGCGCTGATCGCGTTCATGACGTGCGTGTTGGTGACGGCGGGGATATTCCAGGAGTGGATACGCGGGACGGTCTCGCGCCACAGGCGAGGCGAGGCGTATCACACGGCGTTCGTGAGGCTGCTTTCGGCTAACAGGCCCAGATACGGCGGTTACGTGGTGCATCTGGGCATCATACTGCTGGCCGCGGGGGCGATAGGGTCGTCGTTCTATTCGGTGCAGCGGGACTTCGCGATGAGTCCGGGGGACACGGAAACGCTGGGCGAGTACAGGTTCACGTTCATCGGGACTGACCACGCATCGTTCCCGGACCGGGAGGAGGACTACGCGCGCTTCGAGGTGTATTCGGGCGACGACTTCCTGGGCGTGATGACGCCGTTCAGGGCGGAGTACCCGTCGTTCCGAATAGCTTCTACTATAGGCGCTATACACAGCACGCCGATAGAGGACTTCTACATAGTGCCATCGGAGTTCAGGGGGGACGGCGAGGCGGTGTTCCGGGTGCTGATAAACCCGATGGTCTGGTGGATGTGGGCGTCGGGGCCGATCATGGCGCTGGGGACGCTGCTGGCGCTGTCGCCGAGGCGAAGCCGGGCCGCGGTGAGGGTGAGGATGCCGGCGGGGGTTGAGGGGGCGAGGGCTTAGGGGTGGGCGTGGGCCGATACCTTACTGCTTGCTCTTCGTCTTGACTGCCGCTGCGATGTCCTGCGCTTCGACTCGATGGACGTCAAATTCTCTGATGTTGTTGGGTCTCATGCCAATTTGATATTCGATGCCGCCGCGATGTTGAGGACTTAGGTAACTGTTAGCCTTCACCTCATCGTTGGACATGACCCAGTAAACAATTCTGTCAACCCACACCCCTATGAAGACGAATATGTCGCAGATATCCAACTTCAACTGCTGGTAGTTCATCCAGAAAGGAGAATCACTTTCCCATGTGAGCGCTCTGCTTACCAGCGAACCTGTCAAGCCCGCGTTGTAGGCCCTGGAAGACTTCACCTCGACGCGAATGCCCTCAATCCAAAGATCGTACTCGCCATCATAATTCGGATCCAGAGTCCTGTTCGGCTTCTGAAATGACGGTTCCAGGTCCATCAGGTGTCTTTCACCCCATGTTTGACCGAACGATCTTGGGGAGAGCTCAAACAGGTCAAGGTATCTGTTGGCGGACACATAATTCTCGCGGAGCACTTCGTATTCACTGAAAGACAGAACTCCCCTGTCCACCAGAAACGTTATGATGAACTCGTATTCATTGAACGGAAATACGGATACCAGTCCACTAAGACGCGCTTGAAGGAGCGTCCGGTCCTCATCTTCAATGGACGTAATCAATCGTTCCAGATGGGCGCGTAGTTGCTCTTGATTCACTGAGATTACGCTCTTTCTCTGTTCTGGTCTATCTCGGGAAACGGATTCCGCCACTTCCAGCCCGTTTCTCCAGTCTCCCTGTATCGCTCCAGACGTCTGATTGCTATCTCCGCGAATACAGGATCAATGTCGCATGTGAACGCTTTACGTCCAAGCTGCTCGGCGGCGATAAGAGAAGCGCCGGAATGAGCGAACCCATCAATGACAATATCGTCCGTGTTACTACTCGTCTCTATAAGCCTTCGTATCGCCGCGAGGGGTTTCTGCGCGTAGCAGCCCGGAACATTCTCCTCCATTCGATAGAACACCTGCTGAACGTCAACCCATACGTTGCCTGGACGAATCGTATCCGACTTGCTTCGTTCCATGTTCTCAGTCACACGCCCGTTGACTCTCTTGTAGTATCCCCGAAGAATCTTGGGTATGTCCGTATAGACTACTTGAAATTCCGGTCGTCCAATGGTGTAATGCAGTAGTTCCTGGCGCACCCACATCCAGTTATCCTGAGTGCCGTAGCCTCTCTGGTTGCGAACGGTGATGAAATTCCTGGGCGTAAGAGTGGAGAAGTGGCGCATCATCAGCATCAGGTCAGGCAGGGGCTGGAAGTTATCCCGATAGTCGGCACCTGTCCATAAGTAGAAATGAGCGTTCGCGGCCATCACGCCCAGCATCGCGGCCACCCACTTCTTTGAAAATTCCATGTAGGACGGCAAATCTGTCTTGGAAAGATTGCGAGTGTTCGCGCTCCCGACCATTATGTTGTATGGAGGATCGTTGATAGCCAGGTTAGCCCTGGCATTCCCCATAAGCGCTTTCAAGTCATCCGGGACCATAGCGTCCAATACGCCTACACGATGTCCATGGATAGGATCTTCCCAGACTTCTCCACGCTTAAGACGACAGAAGGGAAGCAGGCTCTCGCGTATTTGCGGATTGCTGTCCAGTCTTGGCAACCGCTCAGAAGTAGAACCTCTTCGCTCACGGGCGCGACCACTTTCTTCTGAGCTAGGCAAAAGCGTCGGCTGGCGACCTTCTAACGACATTAACTCCCTCCCGTCTTCAATGTCTCGTCTTCACCGTATTTTTCCCTTTTTCACGCCATTAGGATAATCCACCATCGTTCATCATCATATTTGGATTCATTGTAGTTGGGCAGGCAGGGATGTCAACCAAAGCCGAACAGACTGAATGGCTATCGGTAGCCACCAAAAGGGCCGTCGCCTGAGGCGAATTGCCGCTGCCTGAAGGCTTGAAGGCGGTCTTCGGCGGCGCGGATGGCTTTTTCTACGGCGTCTTTGGGGTCGGAGGCGGTGGTGATGTAGGTGTCGGGGTTTTCACCTGAGCGGGTGAGAGCCCAGGTCTGGAGGCCGATGACGGGGATGTCTTCGGCTAGGGCGTGGCCTATTTCGGACAGGGTACCGTATGCTCCTCCCACGGCGATAACGGCCATGCCGGTCTTGACGACGATGACGTTGCGGGCGTATCCGAGGCCGGTGAGGATGGGTATATCAATGTAGTCGTTGGCCCGGAGCGGATCGCTGCCGGCGAGTATGGCAATGGTTCTGCCGCCTTCGGACTTGGCTCCGCGGCAGGCGGCCTCCATCACTCCACCCATGCCCCCGCAGACGAGGTCTATGTTTCGACGGGCGAGTTCGCGTCCCACCCGCTCGGCGAGTTCGGCGATGTGAGGACGGGCGTCGCTCTCTCCGATTACCGCGATTATCATTGTTCGCTCTCTCTCCGTGTGACTGTTTCTGTCGAGTCGGATTATATACCAGCCGTCCGATACGTGATTCGCAGAGAGCGGAATCGCTGTACAATGCGCGTCGTCAACTCAAAGTTGGGGGCGGCGGCGCATTATCGGAGTCATGCGTATGTTCACCCTCACCCTAGCCCTCTCCCGTCAAGGGAGAGGGGATCAAAGTACCAGCAAGGAGGCGAACGATGAAGGTTACGGACGTGAAGACGATGGTGGTGGAGAATGAACCGCCGTTCAGGGGCGGACGATATTTGCTGTTCATCCAGATAGAGACGGACGAGGGAATCACAGGACTCGGCGAGCGCATTACGGGGAATACGTACTCGGACAGGCTGGGGGATTTGCAGTCGCAGATCAGCCTCATCCACGAGTTGGCGGGGCAGTTCGTGGTAGGAGAAAACCCATTCAATATCGAGCGCATCTGGGACCGGATGTACTCGGCGAGGCACGATTTCCGACATCCCAGCCTACAGGCGACGCCCGTATTGAGCGGCATCGAGATCGCGCTGTGGGACATCGTGGGGAAGGCGACGAACCAGCCAATCTACAATCTGCTGGGCGGAATGTATCACGAGAAGTTGAGGGCATACGCCTATATGCCGGAGGGCGGGTTCAGGGAGAATCCCGAACGGGCGGGTGAGATAGCGGCGCAGTTGCTGGAAGAGGGCAACACGGCGTGCAAGCTCGACCCGTTCACTCCGCTGTGGCCGATTCCGCGCGACATCCCGCTGTGGGAGATCGAACATGCGGCGAAGATATTCGAGAGTATCCGCAACGCGGTCGGCAACGAAATGGAGGTCGGAATCGGCACGCATGGGCAGTTGACGACGTACAGCGCGATCAGGGTGGCGGATATATTGGAGCCGTATCACCCGTTCTGGTTCGAGGAGCCGGTGCCGCCGGAGAACGTGGAGGAGATGGCGCGGGTCGCGGCTCACACGAGCATACCGATAGCGACGGGCGAGCGTCTGGTAACCAAGTACGAGTTCTCAAATCTTCTGGAGAAGCAGGCGGCGCAGATCATCCAACTGGACGTGGGGCAGTGCGGCGGGATCATGGAGGCGAAGAAGATAGCGAGCATCGCGGAGGCGCACTACGCGGTCATCGCTCCGCACATGGCTTGCGGGCCGGTCGCGGCCGCGGCGGCAATCCAGGTGGATACGTGCTCGCCCAACTTCATGATTCAGGAGGCGAACCAGGGGCCGCTGCACAAGACCATCTTCAAGGAGCCGCTGGTATTCGAGAACGGCTTCATCACGCCTCCGACGGGGCCGGGGCTTGGGATAGAGTTCGACGAGGATGTGATAAAGAGTCGGGTAGTGGAGTAGCTGCGGGATGACGCCTCGCAGTGGATCTGCGCGGCGTCGCCTGCTACGGGGGAATCAGCGGCACTCCGCTGTTCATGAAGTCGGAGTCATAGGTGAAGATGTGGGCGTACATATTCCGGGCTGCGATGAGGACTGTCCAGTCAACGAGGTTCTTGCCCTCGCCGTCGGCGGCTTTTAATCCGGTGACTGCCTCCGAATGCGTGATCTCGTCTATCCAGTAAACGCTGAAACTCGCCTCGATGATTTCAAGAATTCGCAAGACCGCGTTGAATCCAATACGGCGATGTATCAATCCCACCGTCTCAGACAAGGCGTAGGAAGTGGTCCAGAGTTCTACTTTACGGTCCTTGAGTCTTTCGTAATACTCTGTTGCGCTGTTGTGAAATCTATCGTCAACTGCAACGATGGCGTAGAGTGCGGAAGTATCAGCGACGACCTTTTCAGGAAGTTCCATATATCTCACCGGGGTAAGTTTAAATTATGAAACGCACTATCAATCTGGCTTGCATCGTTTGAGTCAGGCGATGTCAGCGACGAGCCAGCCAGTCATTTCCATGTAGTCGCTCGTAGTAGAGCTCAGCAAGATAGTCGTCGTGGTTGATGGATACGTCGTCGCGGGGATCGCCGCGGCCTATCCCGACAATGCTCATCATCTTCTCACCCTCACGTATATCGCTCGGGGTAATTGTGACGGAGACTAAACGCTTGTCCTTGTCAAGGCCAACTACCACACCGCGCAACAGGGACGAGTGATATACAAGTTCCTCTCGATTTCCGCGTCCCTCGACGGTGATGACTGAGTTCTTTTTGTACGATTCGGGGGACTTTCCGAAGGCGGCCTTGAACAGCGTGAGTACCCTACGGTGGGTCGCATGAGGAGTCAGAAAATCGTCCTGGACAAGGATGGCGCAATGCTCTAGACCCTCCAGGGCGTCCTGGGGGGATGGTTCGGGGATACTGAGGATGTCGTTCAGAGCTTTGGCGTGGCGCTGCCTTTGATCGTCGGTCAGGTTGAATGAGGGTCGAGGCGGGGAAGGCGGCAGGGACGCCTCGCGGACCATTTCGGTTATGTCGGGCAGGTTTCGCTCGAACCATTCGGGATCGGCCTTGTATCTTTCTATCAGATAGTCGAAGGCTTTCTTTTCGTATTCGGGATGCTTCAGGCGTGTGATGTTCTTCATGTTCTCACTCGCATCGCTTTTCTGGAATGTCAATGAGATTACAGTGTATCAGTAGAGGCCGGTGTCGAGGCCGATGGACTCGATGCGGGCCTTGACGGAGTTGATGAACGCGCTGGCCTCGGCGCCGTCCATGATGCGGTGGTCGAAGCTCATGCAGAGGTTCATCATGGAGCGGATGGCTATGCCGTCGCCGATGACGACGGGACGGCGGACTATGGCCTCGGTGGTGAGGATGGCAGCCTGTGGGTAGTTGACGAGCGGCTGGCTGAGGACGGAGCCGAGCGCGCCGGTGTTGTTGAGCGTGAACGTTCCGCCCTGAACGTCGTCGAGGGTGAGCGTGCCGCGGCGGGCGCGGTCGGTAAGGTCGGCTATCTTTCGGGCGAGCCCGGCGACGCTGAGTGTGTCGGCGTCGTGTACGACGGGTACCACCAGGCCGTCGCGTCCGGCGGCGGCTATGCCGATGTTGATGCGGCGCTTATAGATGATAGCGTCATCGTCCCATGAGGAGTTGAGCAGCGGGTTCTCTTTGAGGGACTCGGCGACCGCCTTCATTATGAACGGCAGATAGGTGATGTTGATGCCCTCGCGCAGTTGGAAGTCGTCTCGGACGGCGCGACGGCGGGCGACGAGTCCGCTAACGTCCACATCTACGAGCGTCCAGGCTTGGGGAATTTGCGACGCGCTCCTGACCATGTTTTCGGCTATCATGCGGCGGACGGGGCTGAGGGAAACGCGCTCGTCACCGGTCGAGATGGACATTGACTGGGCCGCCGGGGCCGGTGGAGCGGAGGTCTCGATTGGCGCTGGCGCTTCGGCCTGGGTCTCCAGGAAGCGGCGGACATCTTTCAGGGTGACTCGTCCGTTGATGCCGGTGCCCTGCACTTGATCCAGGTCCACGTCGCGTTCGTCGGCAAGCCTGAGAACGGCAGGCGAGTAACGCCTGCGGGTGCGCTGGGGCTGGGGTGCGTCGGCGGGCTTGTCGGCGGAGATTGGGCCGCCGGAGCCGGTTGGGCCTACGGGAGCTACGTCTTTCAGCAGCGTGCCTATTCTGTCGGGGGGCGGCTCAGCAATGGCTTCGGCGTGAGATTCGGTTGGAATCGGTGGAACTGGCGGGGTTGGCTCGCCGTCTTCGGCGTCCATCTCGGCGATGGGGGCGCCCATGGGGATGGTCGCGCCTTCCTCGGCGAGGATGGCGGTGAGAGTGCCGGTGAATGGCGAGGGCATCTCCATGTTGACCTTGTCGGTGACGACCTCGACGAGAGGGTCGTAGCGCTCTACGCGGTCGCCGACGGACTTGAGCCACTTTCCGATGACGCCTTCGGTTACGGATTCTCCGACGTGGGGCAGTTCTATGATCATTTCTTAGTTCTCAGTTTTTAGTTTTCAGTCCACAGTTACAAGCCTTCAGGAATCAGTCCGGAGACTGATTGGAAGAGGAAGTCTGATAATTGACTACTGATTACTTCTAATACTCGGCGAGCTTTCTTATAGCGTTGGCGATTTTGGTTGAGTCGAGCATGAATTCGGCTTCGAGGGTGGGTGCGAAGGGCATGGCTGGGACCTCAGGGCCGGCAAGACGGGTTACGGGGCCGTCCAAGTACTCGAACGCTTCCTCGCTGACGATCCCGGCGACTTCGGCTCCGATGCCCCCGGCCTTGGTGTCCTCGTGGACTATGAGCGCCTTGCCGGTCTTGCGAACGGAGTCGAGGATGGTCCGGGAGTCTATAGGGCGGACGGTTCTCAGGTCAACGACCTCCGCGCTAATGCCTTCTGAGAGCAATTCGCGGGCGGCCTCGATGCAGTGATGCACCATGAGGCCGTAGGTTATGACGCTCACATCCTCGCCCTCTATCTTGACGTCCGCTTCGCCTATGGGGACGGTGTAGTCGCCATCCGGGACCTCGCCGCGGACAAGGCGATAGGTGCGCTTGTGTTCGAGGAAGACGACAGGATCATCGTCGCGGATGGCGGACTTGAGAAGGCCCTTGGCGTCGTATGGCGTGGCGGGGGTAACGACTTTGAGGCCGGGGGTGTGGGCGAAGAAGGCCTCGACACTCTGGGAGTGGTAGAGCGCGCCGCGAACGCCGCCGCCCTGGGGGGCTCGAAGCACCATGGGGACATTGACCTTGCCGTTGGTGCCGTATCGAATGCGGGCGGCCTCGCCGACTATCTGGTTGATTGTAGGCCAGATGAAGTCGGCGAATTCTATTTCGGCGATGGGCCGCATCCCGTTCATTGCGGCGCCGATGGCGATGGCGGCTATGGAGGACTCAGCGAGTGGAGTGTCTATGACACGCGCCTCGCCAAACTCGTCGAGGAAGCCCTCGGTGGCGAGGAACACGCCTCCGCGCGCGCCGATGTCTTCGCCCATGACGAAGACGTTATCGTCGCGGCGCATCTCCTCGCGCATGGCGTCTCTTACGGCTTCTATGACACTCTGTTCAGCGATGGTTATGCCTCCGGTTGGTTGGAATTGGGTTGTCTGATCCTCTGGATTGCCGTCCCCCCACCCCTGGATTCTCGCCTTCGCGGGAATGACGTGTGGAGTCATTGTGTGTTCAGGCGTAAACGTGTTTGTGGAAGTCGTTGACTTCCGGGTATGGGGCGGACTCGACGGCATCGGTGGCCTGGTTGACTATGTTCCGGGCGTCGCGCTTGAATTCTTCTTCTATTTGGTCGGTGAGAACGCCGCTGTCCCGGAGTTGTTCGGAGAGTATCTTGAGCGGATCGCGCTTGCGCGCCTCTTCAAGCTCCTCGCGCGGGCGGTAGCGGGTATCGTCGTCGTCGGAGGTGTGTGGCAAGTAGCGTTCGACGTGGGCCTCTATGAGCGTGGGGCCCTGGCCTGAGCGGGCGCGTCGGGCGGCCTCGGAGGTCGCCTCGTACACGGCTACGATGTCGCAGCCGTCCACCTCGATGCCGGGCATTCCGTAGCCCTCGGCGCGGGAGGCGATGCTGTCCACGGCCATCTGCTTGGATATGGGCACGGATATGGCGTACTTGTTGTTTTCGCAGAAGAATATGACTGGCAGGTCGTAGATGGCGGCGAAGTTCATGGCCTCGTGGCAGTCTCCGACACTGGAGGCTCCGTCGCCAAAGTAGGTGATGACGATTCCGTCGTCGCCGCGCATCTTGTTGGCGAGGGCGGCGCCGACCGCCTGGGGGATATGTGTCCCGACGACGTTGGATATGTTGACCAGTCCGATGCTTGGGTACGCGCCGTGGGTTGGGAACTGTCGCGCTCCGCTGAGGGGTTCGCCCGCCTTGGCGAGGAAGCCGGACATAATCTCGACGGGGGTCATGCCGAGCATCAGCATGACAGCGAGGTCGCGGTAGTAGATGTAGAACTGATCCTTGCCCTTTTGCAGGGCTGACACGCTGCCTATCTGCCCAGCCTCATGCCCCTGGGAGGAGGCGACGATGGCGGCCTTGCCCTGGCGGTTGAGCATCCAGATACGTTCGTCGAGCGCGCGGACGAGGGTCATCCGGCGATACATATCGAGAAGGTCGGCGTCGGAGAGACGAGCGCCGCTCATCGCATCCGCGGGGATAATTCCAATGTCAGCATCCGCCATGTGCATACCTCTTATGGGCGTATGAGAAAGTCCCCTGTCCACAATCTATGGATTCCCGCTTTCGCGGGAATGACTGAATTGTAGTTGAGGTTTCACCCCCATCCTAGCCTTCCCCCGTCGAGGGGGAAGGGATTTTTAACATACAAATGACTGAATAGTAGTCGAGGAATCACCCTCATCCTAGCCATCTCCCATTGAGGGAGAAGGAAATTCGCACTCCAAACATGACGCTTATTATTTCACGGCGCAGGACAATCGTCAAAGAGTTGGGCGCAGGTTTCGGATGACTTTGGGAAGTTCGGGGAGGAGGTCGCTTGCCAACATTCCGGTGTCGCCGAGGGTTGCTCTGACTCGCTCTCCGGCCTCGCCGTGCAGGTACACGCCGAGAGAGGCGGCATCAGAGAGAGAAGCGCCCTGGGACAGAAGGCCGGCTATCGCGCCGGCGAGGACGTCGCCGGTGCCGGCGGTGGCTAGTCCCGGATTGGAGTATGGGGACAGCATCGCGCCGTCGCCGGGAGTGGCGACTACGGTGAACGCGCCTTTCAGGATGACCGTCTTGTTCCATGCGGAGGCGGACTGCCGGGCGATTGTGATGCGGTCAGGGCATGGGGCTTCAGCGGTGAGTCTCGCCATCTCGCCCGGGTGAGGGGTGAGGATCGCGTCGGTGGGCCAGAGTTTCCACCAATCGGAAAGCTGGGCGAGGGTGTTGAGGCCATCGGCGTCAACTAATGTTGGGGGAAGTTCCGCTCCTGATAGTAGAAGACTCTCGACCATTTGGCGGGTCTCGGCGGCCTGGCCGAGTCCGCAGCCGACAAGGAGCGAACTGTATCCGCCGAGCGAGTCGAGGATGAGTTGGGCGGCGCTATGAGAGACTATGCCTAGGCTCGATTCGGGCAGTGGCAGGAAGGTGGGTTCGATGGCCTTGGAAGCGACAGACGGGATTAGGCTTTCGGGGATGGCGATGGTCACGAGTCCGGCGCCGACGCGGCCCGCCGCGCTCGCGGCTAGATAGGCGGCGCCGAGGAAGTTTCGGGAGCCTGCGACTATCATGGCGCGTCCGTAGGTTCCCTTGTGGGAGTTGGAGGGACGGGGTGGCAGCGCGGCGGCGGCCCAGCGGTGGTCAATGAGATCGAGAAGTACATCAGAGTCGAGGCCGGAGGGTATGCCGATGTCAGCGGTTTCGAGCTTGCCCGTGAAGTCGGCTGCAGGGAAGGCGAGGTGTCCGCGCTTGGGATATCCGAGGGAGACGGTGATGTCGGACGGGACGCAGGCGGGATCAACTTCGCCGGTGTCGCAGTTCAGTCCTGTGGGGAGGTCCATGGCGATAAGGCAGAGGCCGGGGTTGCTTGTCCTGGCTTCGAGTAGAGCGGCGAGGATGTCCTTGAACGCGCCCTCTATGGGTCTGGCGCGTCCTGTTCCGAGTATGGCGTCTATTACAACGTGCGCGGAGGCCAGCGTCGCTTTCAGGCGGGAGTAGGCGGGGTCGTCCGAGGCGGATACGACGCTTACGCCAGCGTCTCTTGCGGCGTCCAGCTTGGGATCGGGGGTGGCGCGGTCGCGGCAGAGATAGGCGGTGACGTTCGCTCCCCATCGCTGGAGGTGTCGGGCGGTCACGAGGCCGTCGGCGCCGTTGTTGCCCGGGCCGATGAGGGCTAGTATTGGGACGCCGGTCATGGGGCCGACGGCGCGGCGGGCGGATCGGGCGACGGCGAGGCCAGCGTTCTCCATGAGGGTGTCGGTGGAGACGCCGGCGGCCTCGGAGCGGGCCTCTATCTGTCGCATCTGGTCGGCGGTGACGATTTTCATTTGGAAGTTTTTAGTTGGGGTGGTTCAGTAGTCTATGCCGGGGATGGGGAAGGATTTGGTCATTTCTATGACTTGCTCGCGGACGCGGGACTGGGTGGGTTTGCCGCCGATGTCCCGGAGGACTTCGAGGATTAGTTGACCGACGCGGCGGGTGTCTTCTTCTTTGAAGCCGCGACTGGTGATGGCGGGAGCGCCGAGACGGACTCCGCTGGCGGTCCTGGGGGGTTTGGGGTCGTATGGGATGGTGTTGCGGTTGACGACGATGTTCGCTCTGCCGAGCGCTTCTTCGGCCTGGCGTCCGGTTACGTCAAGGGGTCTGAGATCAACGAGAGTCATGTGATTGTCGGTGCCGCCCGCGACCAGGCGGAGGCCGCCCTGCGCGAGGGTATCAGCGAGGGCTACGGCGTTTGCCCTTACCTGGCGCTGGTACTGGACGAACTCTTCGGTCATCGCCTCGCCGAAGGCGACGGCCTTGGCGGCGATGGTGTGTTCCATGGGGCCGCCCTGGGCATTGGGGAAGACGGCGCTGTTGACGGCGCGGGCATGGTCGGAGTCGGACAGAATCAGGCCGCCGCGAGGTCCGCGGAGCGTCTTGTGAGTGGTGGAGGTGACTATCTGCGCCTCGCCGATGGGCGAGGGATGCTCTCCGGCGGCGACAAGTCCGGCGATATGGGCCATGTCCACCATGAGCTTGGCGCCGACCTCATTGGCTATCTGGCGGAAGCGGGTGAAGTCTATCGCGCGGGTGTAGGCGGTGGCGCCGGTGACTATCAGATTGGGGCGGCTCTCTTTTGCCTGCCTCTCGACCTCATCGTAGTCTATGGTTTCAAGCTCCCTGTCCACGCCGTATGAGACGAAGTTGTAGAGCTTAGAGGAGAAGTTGACCGGGCTGCCGTGGGTCAGGTGTCCGCCGTGATCGAGTCCGAGTCCCATGACGGTATCGCCGGGTTCCAGCGAGGCGAAGTAGGCGGCCATGTTCGCCTGCGCGCCGGCGTGGGGCTGGACGTTGGCGTGTTCGGCGCCGAAGAGTTCTTTGGCGCGGTCTATCGCGATCTGCTCGACCACGTCCACGAACTCGCAGCCGCCGTAGTAGCGCCTTCCGGGGTATCCCTCGGCGTACTTGTTGGTGAAGACGGAGCCCTGCGCCTCGAGGACGGCGCGGCTGGCGTAGTTCTCGGACGCTATGAGGTTGATGTTCTCGCGCTGCCTGCGGTTTTCGCCGTCTATGGCGTCGGCGATGAGGGGGTCGAGTTCGCGGAGGGTTGTCATGTGGGTCTCCGAGGCGGTGTTCAGGGTGGGTTTTCACCCCCATCCTAACCTTCCCCCATCAAGGGGGAAGGGACTTAAGCGCGGCGTCCATGAGTTAGACGAGTTCGGGTTCGATAAGGCCGTAGTCGCCGTCGTTGCGGCGGTAGGCGACGTTGTATTCGCTTGTGTCGGTGTTGAAGAAGAGGAAGAAGCTGTGTCCGAGCATCTCCATCTGGAGAATGGCGTCTTCGACGGACATGGGAGTCATAGAGAAGCGCTTGGTGCGGACGACTTCTCCGATGTCCTCGATGGCCTCTTCTTCGGCGGACTCCGGCATTTCGATGATGGCGTCCACGGGGATGTCGCGCATTGCGGCGCGGTCTCTCCTGCCCTTCTGGGAGCGATAGACCTTGCCCTTGAAGCGGCGGATCTGGCGATCAACGATGTCGGTGACGGCGTCCACGGCGGCGAAGAGGTTGTCGCCGTCCTCCTGCCCGCGAAGGGTGTAGCCGCCGATTCTGAGGGTCATCTGCGCGTGAACCCGCTCCCCGGTGGAGCGCGAGGAGCGGCGCGAGACTTCGATCTTGGCGTCGTCCATGTTGGGCAGGTGCCGCTGGACACGGTTGAACTTCTTCTGCACGTAGTCCTCGGCGTTCGGGTTGAGATCGAGGTTCCTGGAGTAAATTTTTATGTCCACTTCTGAAGCCTCCTTTCGTATGGAATCGAATCAGGGTCCCTCGGCGAGGGCATGTCCAGCAATTTTATCATATTCGCCTTTGTCTGAATCAGGATTTGCGGGATTTGGGGATGTTGAGGATGGGTTGGTTGATGGTCCGGGATTTTTGCGGGAGTCGGGATATGCGGTGAGTTGTCATATATGCCAGTTTATAGTGCGCTGGTGTTTAACTGGGCGTTTAACTGGGTTGTACTGGAGGGACACTGGGAGCGTTTTTGTCCAGAGTTAGCTTGTGTTTTCCCAGCGTTAGCTTTGGGGAAGAATTTTCCGGAGGCCGGATTTGGTCTTTGATAAAGTTGAATTTATATAGAAATGATGTTCTGTCATGGAGATATTGTAACATAGGGAAGAATTGGAGTGTAAAGGGGAAAGTGGCGGGAGCGGGATTTGGAGCGCGTCGGGCATAGCGGCTCGGAAGAGCGTCTAGTTTTGGGCGATTTGGTTCCAGGCCTGTTTGAGGTGGTAGCTGAGGGATGGGTCGGTTTCGAGGTTGGAGACGTATTGGTGTATAAATTCGCGGGTGTCTCTTACCAAGCGGAGGTAGTAGAGCAGGGTTCGGTCAACGCCGTTCAGTATCAGTTGGCAGCCGTGGGAATCGGAAGAACAGATACCAGCCAAGTGCGACTGTATTGAGAACTATGTGTTACATGAGTCTGAATCCTATAATTATCTACGAGAAGCCCATTGAACGAGGTATATTCATTACAGAGGCTGTTTATAAACGTGTCCATCATCGTCTCAACCTGATCGTCTCGATTGTAGTTGCTGAGAAACCTGCGCCTGATCCTAGCACTCGTATCAGCTACTACGACTTCAAAGACGTTTATAGGTGTTATGTCTCTCACTCTGTTCAGGAATGCCTCCTGAGAGACTTGGAAGACCGAATGTCCTCTTGATATGCGGTCGGCTAGATTGACTTCGCTCGAATTCCAAAGATAACTGTTGATATCGCCGCTGGGCATCAGCAGGCAGGCGGCAAATTTATTGCACCAAACCTCCTCCGGTGTCTGTCTCTTATGATGGGTTCTGAAAGATATGTACTGGGCATCGGTCTTATCAAAGGAAAGAAGACCAGATTTCAAGTGCGCCTGCGCCCAATGACCTAGTTCGTGGGCTAGAGTGAATTTCTTCCTATTGGGAGGGTCATCTCTACGGAGTAGTATTTCAGCGCCATGAACGCCGAGGGGTATCAAGTAGCCTTCCTTGTCCAGATCCTCCTCTTCAACTTTAAGGTCCGGCCATAGGGAGCATACCGCTTCGAGGTCGGTCGGAGGACAAGTATGCCCGACAGCTTCTAGTATCTGCTCGCAAATTTGCTCGGGGTCTGAGAATTTAGGCATCAGTCGCTATATATCACCGGTACATCCTCGGTGCTTTCGAGAACTCGATATAAAATGCGCCTCAGTACAGTTCTCTGGTCTCTCTCGCTCATTGAGAAGCGAGCGGCCACCCCTTTGAGCATCCATTCCTTTAGAAGCGCGATCATTCGCTCATCTAGGTCAGGTTCCACCAAGTCGGCGACTGTAGTCTTGAGGACCGCTGCAAGGGTTCGCAACTCCATGAGCGCTGGGTTGGATATATTGTCGGGACTCCCTTCAATTTGGCTAATCCTCTCAACCGTGAGAACATCTCCCGAGTGGGATGCCACATCCTCTTTGGTGAGTCCTGATTCCTGACGCGTGACCCTCACCTTGTTGCCAACCATATTCTTTTCGAAGTTGGAAAAGGCGAGTTTCCTCTGTTCAAGGATAGGACGTATCTCCGTCAGACGGTCTCGGAGCTCATCCCTCAAGTCATCCAGACTCGTGTATGTGATCATCAGATTAAACGCGGGTATGCCCGTTACCATCCTGCTGACTCGTGTATCGCCATGAGCTATCAGGATTATTGGAATGAGCGCTGAACGGGCAAAATCTAGTTCCTCACCCGCGCCAGTACTGGCAAAATCGGCGACATGAACCAATAGGTCACTCCTGAGTACCCGCTCCCTGTCCATATTATATACGTCTGTTGCCTTCACATCGGGATGTTCGACTGGGTCGGTTGCCTTTCTGGGTTCGTATAAATCAATCTCAAGGTCATTACAGACCAAGTTCACGACATTGGAAACCGCAACGAGGCGGAGCCTCTCCTTCTCGGTCAAACCCGTGAGGGCAGACGCCAGGTATGCGTTCAGGCTCAAAGGCGCAGCCTCACGTTGGTAAAGAATCATTGCCGACTCTTCAGGTGAGGCTGCAATCGGCTGCACATGCTCGTCCTCTTTGCCAACATACTTTTCACGCCTCTCCTCAAACTCATCAAGCGTGATCTGCTCGAAATGTTCGCCCAAGATTCTCTGAGCTTCTTGAGGGTTGACCATCATCACCTCCCCTGTAAGGCTTCATGATCATGCCAGACTCGCCGGATACAGGCTGGGTTGCGTACGGCAATCTGTATATGGGCCCGGTCATACAAAGCCGAGTCCGGATATATAGGTCCGCCCTCCCTAAAAGCCGCGCGGACGCAATCAATCCGACTACCGGCTTCCTCTAAAGCGCCCACAGTATAATTTATCACTTCTCGGTCCAGACGGTGTGCACCGCCAGATTGCGTTGGTCGAGAATGCCCTGATTGTCTGAGGAGGCCCAAGTAGGCATCATAAGCATCTGATAAAACTCCGCTCCAGCCCAAGTCCAATAGATCCATGCAATGATCGAGACGAATCTCAGCCACCATTACCACTCCGTCACTCCCATAGCGCTCAAACGCCCATTCCATTGCCCTCTCTGGAGCATCCTGGAAGAAGTAGACACCGTCACCAAGCCAGTCGTAGGGATTTTTACTTACTCGGAATCCGTCTCTCTCTATAATATCCGCCCACTCGGATCGCGTTCCGTGATATCCAAGGACAATAGGTTCGGACCCTGAAGGGTTCATAGGTTACTCGTCCGATTATTTCGTGAACAGCCTAGCATCTTATAAGATAAACCATTGTACCACTCCAGTCTGATGGCGCTATGGGACAACCGAGATTATTTTGAATCCCACCGCTCACTCAGGCCAAACTCCCTTCATGGTCATATTAGTCTGAATTGGTACAAGTTGTGAAAAGGTGGAAATCTGAGAGTGGCGCATCAATTCACGACGAGATAACCGAACTAACATACTGTGAATATCAAGATCATGAGTGCGGATATGGCGGAATTCGATTTACGAGGAGTTTTTTGATGGCTAACAGACGAATGGAGACGGTACTGGTTACGGGGGCTTCGTCGGGGATTGGGCGGGTGACGTGCCTGTATCTGGCGGAGAAGGGGTACACGGTGGTCGGGACGAGCCGGTCGCTGGAGCGGCTGGGGGGGCTTTTCGACGATGCGGAGGAGCGCGGGCTGCGGGTGTGGGGCGTGGAGATGGATGTGAACTCGGACGAGTCGGTGGAGTCGGTGACGCCCGGGCTGATGGAGCAGTTCGGAGGATTCGACGCGCTGGTGAATAACGCGGGGTTCGGGGTGTGGGGGCCTATCGAGAGCCTTTCGATAGAGGAACTCAAGCTGCAGTTCGAGGCGAATTTCTTCGGGGCGGTGAGAATGATTCATGCGACGCTTCCGGGGATGCTGGAGCGGGGATCGGGCAGGATCGTGAATATAAGCTCGGTGCTGGGCAGAATCGGGACGCCGTTCAACGGGGCTTACGTGTCGAGCAAGTACGCGCTGGAAGGGCTGAGCGAGTCGCTGCGGACGGAGGTCGCGCCGTTCGGTGTGAAGGTGGCGCTGGTGGAGCCCGGGCTGTTCGAGACTAATTTCCAGCAGAACCAGTTGAGGGCGGCGAGGTCGGACGATCCTTCGCTGGTGTACGCTCCGTATGTGGAGAGTTACAACAGGCGACACGACCAGTTCGACTGGTTCGCGGCGGACCCTATCAAGGTGGCGAGGGTGATCGAGAAGGCGCTCAGGTCGCGGAACCCGGCTCTGAGGCATCCGGTGGGGTTGGATTGCAGGCTGGGTACGTTGGGAGCGCGGATACTGCCGGAGAGGTTGTTTCACGCGCTGATGTCGCGGGCGACGATGAGGTGATTGTCAGTTCTTAGTTGTCAGTGTTTAGTTTTCAGAGGGTTGGCTGTACACTTAGGGAGCCAAGGCGGCTGGGCGGTCGCTGTTCCGGCTCAGGCCGGGATAGAGGAAAGTCCGAGCTTCGCCGGACAGGATGCCCGCTAACGGCGGGGCGGGGCGACCCGACGGAAAGCGCCGCAGAAATATACCGCCCGCTTCGCGCGGGTAAGGGTGGAAAGGTGAGGTAAGAGCTCACCGCTCCGCTGGCAACAGCCGGAGGTCCAGGCAAGCCCCATCCGAAGCAAGGCAGAATAGGGGGAGCTACGGGTGTCCGGCCCATCCCCGGGTTAGCCGCTAGAGGCTGTCGGCAACGGCAGTCCCAGATAGATGACCGTCGTCCGCGCTCGCGGATACAGAACTCGGCTTACAGGCCGCCTTGGTTTTAGTTTTTAGTCGCTAGTTCTCAGTTTAATCTGTTTGGTTTGATGGCCGTCTAGCGGGGAACCACGGGGGTTGCCAGGTTCTTTTCATTTTCGAGTGTCACCTGTGTAGTCCGTTCGTGGTGAGCCATGAATGGACGGCCCTTCGACAAGCTCAGGGCGAACGATTGACTGACTGCACTTCGACAAGCTCAGGGCGAACGATTGACTGACTGCACTTCGACAAGCTCAGGGCGAACGAAAGATTGACGACAAGACGAAAACGAAAAGAACCTGTGAGGGTTGCCCCTACGGTTTGCCGCTTGGTGGAAGTTCCTCTTGACGCAACGCTGCCGATGCCTTATCTTTATTGACAGAACAAACATACTATCAGCAAAGTCAAGGAGAAATTCGGGTGATGAGGCAGATTGCGGGACGGAACGGTGTCGGCGGCGGGATTGCGGAGTGGATGTCGCGGCGGTTCGGACGCGGGAGGCGGGGATCCGACGTAGCTTCCCTGCCCGCCAGGTCGTCGGATGCCACACAGGGGCCGCTTGGGGCACTGGACAGCGGGCTTCCGGGCGGGTACGCCGGGTATTACTTCACGTCGGTTCCGGTGTACGCCGCCATCAAGCTGAGGGCGGACGCGGTGGCGCGGCCGGGTCTGAAGGTGTACCGGGTCAGCGCTGTCAACGGTCAGGCGCGCAGGGAGTGGGTCGGACACGATCACCCGGCGCAGGAGCTCCTGGACAGGGTGAATCCGCACTGGACGGGCGGCGATCTGTGGCGGGCGACGGAGACTTACCTGAACCTGTGGGGCGAGTCTTACTGGGCGGTAGAACGGGACGAGGCCGGCGTTCCGGTCGAGTTGTGGCCGCTGAGACCGGACAGGGTGAGGGTCGTGCCGGACGAGAGGGAATACATCCACGGGTATGTCTATTCGGGACCGTCGGGGGACTTGGTCGCGCTGGCGCCGGACGAGGTGGTGCGCCTGCGGTACTTCAATCCGCTGGAGGAGTACGCGGGACTGTCCCCGGTCGGGCCGGCGCGCCTGTCGGTGGATATGGGCCGGGACGCGCTGAAGGGGAACAGGTCGGGGATAGCGAACGACTCCACTCCGGGAGTAGTCTTCGAAACGAATGAAGTGTTTAACAGGCAACAGGTGGATGAACTGTATAAGACCTGGGAATCTCGGCATCGGGGTCCTGGCAACAAGATGAGGCCGGGGATCATAGGCGGAGGGATGAAGGCGTCTCAGGTGGGGTTTTCTCCGAAGGATATGGAGTATCTGAATACGCTGCGCTGGACGGTGGAGGACGTGGCGCGGGCGTTCAATGTTCCGAAGCCGCTGCTGCACGACCTGGAGAGGGCGACTTACGCGAATATCGAGACGACGCGGCGGATGTTCTGGGAGACGTGCGTCGTGCCGGAGCTGAGGTTCTTCGAGGAGACGCTGCGGGAGCGTCTGCTGCCGATGTTTGGAGAGCCGTCGCTGGTGGCTGAGTTCGATACGTCGAGCATCGAGGCGCTGCGGGAGTCTGAGACGGAACGCGCTCGCCGGATCAAGATGTACGTGTCGGCTGGGGTGATGACGGTGGAGGAGGCGCGGGCGGAGGTGGGGCTGGGGTGAGTTCCGATTGTTCCCCCGATTCCCGGCTGTACTATAATGGCGTCAGTGAGTGAAGGAGCGACGTCATGTCCACACAAGCAGCAGACAGCAAGGGATTGCACCTGCCGGATCTGGTTATCAAGGGGTTTCGGGGGATCGAGGACTTAGAGGTGTCACGGCTGGGACGTGTGAACCTGATTTCGGGCAGGAACGGTGTGGGGAAGACGTCGCTTCTTGACGCTGTTCGGGTGTATGCGTCTCGGGGAAATTACTACGTTCTATCGGATGTACTGCGGGCGCATGAAGAACTTGTCTTCGACATCGAGGAATATACCGGTGAGGTTTTCTCCGCTCCCAAGCTGGAAAGTCTATTCTATGGCAGAGGAATCATGCCAAACGATGGCATCTCAATAGGCCCCAGGGATGAGACACTGCGACTCAGTATGTCTATCGCTTTGCACAAAGATGTCTTCGACGATGACTTCAGATCTCTCGATGTTAAGTTTCAACACGAAGAACTTCAGGAAATACCGGTTGACGCTCTTCTACAGTTAGATCAGTTTCCTCGTAGAAGTTTGTCGAGGTACTCTCGAAGAACCGAAACAGGACCACCCAGGATTCTATGCAGAACCCTGGGACCTGGTTTGTTGAGCAACAGAGACTTAACCACTTTATGGGACGGTGTGGCTCTCACCGACGATGAATCCAGATCTGTTGACGCCTTGAATTTGATATTTGCCAACAAGGTGCAGCGTGTTGCATCTGTGGGCAACGAAAATAATCCAAGACAGCCTTATACTGAGCGTAGAGTTGTCGCAAAGCTTAGAGAGGAAGAACGTCCTGTTCCATTGAAAAGTCTAGGAGACGGGGCAGTGCGTCTTTTCAGTGTCGCATTGGCTCTTGCTAACAGTAAAGATGGCTTTCTGCTCATTGACGAAGTAGAGAACGGGATTCACTACTCCTTGCAGCGCGACTTTTGGAAGATGGTCATGAAAGCGGCACACGAGAACAACGTGCAGGTTTTCGCCACAACGCACAGTTGGGACTGTGTGGGTGGCTTCGCATGGGCGGCGTCGGAGACGGAAGAGGTGGACGGCGCTCTGATTCGCCTTCAACGTCATCGGAAGAATGGTCGGCTTCGGGCGGTGGAATACTCTGAGGCTGAGATCAAGATTGCCGCCGAGCATGGAATCGAGGTGCGATAACTCTTGAATCGCCCCGGTTCGCCGACGCCCGTTCGTATCCTGATGGTTGAGGGACAAGACGACCGTCATGTTATCAGCCATATCGTCAATAGATCCCAGTTGGAGTTGAACTTTTCTATTTCAGACAGAGAAGGAATAGAATTGCTACTTGAAGATATTCCTTTAGAAGTCAGGGCGTCGGAGCGGGTGGCCGTCGGGATTGTCGTGGACAGAGATACCGATCCGTCATCGAATTGGGACGCCGTACGGGATCCGCTTCTAGATGAAGGTTTCGGTGTGCCGCGGCAGCCTGATCCTGATGGCACAATCATTCCCGAAACGGACGACCTTCCCCGTGTAGGCATTTGGCTGATGCCTGATAACCAGTCAACGGGCGAATTGGAAGACTTCGTGTCTGAAATGATACCCGACGACGATCCTGTGTGGCCGTTGTCACAAGATTACATTGATGGGATTCCCACGGCAGATAGAAAGTTCACAGAGAACAAGATTCAGCGGGCTAAGGTTCATGCCTGGCTGGCGGCGAGGGAAGATCCCAGGCAGATGGGGCAGGCGATTCGGGCGAGGGATTTGGATGTGAATGGCGAACTTTGTCAGAAGTTCGTGGATTGGCTTAGAAGATTATTCGGGTAAGACGCCCAAACTAAGAAAGGAATCAAAGGCATGAAGATAACAAATGTGAAGGTGGAGATGTTCAACTGGAAGTCGGAGCCGTGGATGACGGGGGTCGGGACGACGTTCGGGGACACGCGGCAGCTTGGGATCGTTACGGTGGAGACGGATGAGGGGGTGAGCGGGAACGCTTTCCTGGGGTCGTCGCGGATGGGCGCTAATCACTTCGCGCCCGGGCTGATCGAGTTCATCAAGCCGATAGTCATGGGCCGGAATCCGCAGGACATCGGGGCTATCTGGTGGGATATGTGGAAGATGAATCGGTCGGTCTCGACGTATGTGATCGGGGCTATTGACATCTGCCTGTGGGACATCAACGGGAAGATCGCGGGTCAGCCGATTCACAGGCTGCTGGGAACGTGCAAGGACTCAGCGCCGGTGTATTCGAGCACGGCTTTCCACGAGTCGAAGGAGGAGTACGCTGAGGAGGCTATCCGGTTCAAGGAGATGGGCTGGACGGCGCACAAGATTCACCCGCACGGAAATCCCCAGTACGACATCGAGATATGCCAGGCGGTACGCGAGGCGGTGGGGGACGACATGAAGCTGATGCTGGACTCGATGTGGGCGTACCAGTACGAGGACGCGATGCGGGTCGGCCGGGCCATAGAGGAGCTGAATTACTATTGGTACGAGGACCCGCTGGTGGAGGAGGACATCTACAACTATGTGAAGCTGCACCAGAAGCTGGATATTCCGATCATGTCCACGGAGTACGCGCCGGGGCGGTACTACGGCATGACGTCCTGGATTACGCAGTACGCGACGGACATCCTGCGTGGGGACGTAGCGGTGACGGGCGGCATAACCCCGATGGTGCGTTTGTGCCACCTGGCGGAGGGTTTCAACATGAAGTGCGAGATTCATCACGGCGGCAACTCGCTGAACAACGTGGCGAATCTGCACATTACGATGGCCGTGCCGAACTGCGAGTTCTTCGAGTTCTTCCCGTGCACCGGGGATAATATGTACGGGCTGGTGAACGACATAGACATGACGGGCGGCGTGGTACGCGCTCCGACGGAGCCGGGCCTGGGCTACGAGATAGACTGGGAACTGGTGAAGCGGGAGTACACCGGGACGGCGGAGTAGTATCAATTAAGAATTGAGAAGACGCGCTCCCGCCAAACCATACCGACGGCGGGAGCGCGTCTTTGTGTACCGGCCTCCTATGGGTCGCAGAAGGGCAGGCCGAGCTCGTCGAAGTCGTTGTCTGGCACATCGCGGAGAGCGTCGGGGACGCAGCCGGTCAGTTCGTTCTCTCTGAGGTACAGCCTTTCCAGGTTGGTCAGGTTGCCCAGTTCGGACGGGATTTCACCGGTCAACAGATTATCGTGTAGCCCCAGCCCTGTCAGGTTAATCAGGTCGCCCAGTTCGGACGGGATTTCACCAGTCAGCAGATTATCGTGTAGCCATAGCCCTTCCAGGTTGGCCAGGTCGCCGAGTTCGGGCGGTATCGCGCCGTCCAAATTGTTGTGACTGAGGGACAGACTTTTCAGGTTGGAGAGGTCGCCGAGTTCTGTGGGTATAGTCCCGGTCAACTTATTGTTGCCGAGTTCCAGCGATTCCAGGTTGGAGAGTTTGCCCAGTTCAGACGGTATCACGCCGCTCAAACGGTTTCCCCAGAAGGACAGCGATTCCAGGCTGGAGAGTCTGGCGAGTTCTATTGGTATGGCGCCGGTCAGCTGGTTGCTGCCGAGGTCCAAATTCTCCAGGTTGGATAGGCTGGCGAGTTCTTTCGGGATAGTCCCGTCCAACTGATTTTCGTGGAGACGCAGCCTTTCGAGGTTTGCGAGGTTTGCGAGTTCTTTCGGGATAGTTCCGCTCAACTGGTTGTCGTGGAGCTCCAGCCTTTCAAGGTTTGCGAGGTTTTCGAGTTCCGTCGGGATAGCGCCGGTCAACTGGTTGTTGCCGAGATGAAGCGTTCTCAGGTTGGTTAGGCCGCTGAGTTCCATCGGAATAGCTCCGGTCAACTGGTTGCTCCATAGATGCACCGATTCCAAGTTGGAGAGGTTTGCCAGTTCGGACGGAATCTCGCCGTCCAAATCGTTGCCGCCCAGGTTCAGACGCGTGAGGTTGGAGAGTTGGCCGAGTTCTATTGGTATGGCGCCGCTCAACTGGTTGTCGTGGAGCTCCAGCCTTTCGAGGTTTGCGAGGTTTTCGAGTTCCGTCGGGATAGTTCCGGTCAACTGGTTGTCGTGGAGATCCAGACTTTCGAGGTCTGCAAGGCCGGCGAGTTGAGGCGGGATTGGGCCTTCTAGCTGGTTGTTATGGAGGTGCAGCCTTGTCAGGTTGGACAGGTTTTCGAGTTCCGTCGGGATAGTTCCGCTCAGCTGGTTGCGGGCGAGGCCCAGCCGTGTCAGCTTGGACAGGTTGCCAAGTTGGGGCGGTATGGGGCCTTCCAGCTGGTTACGGGCGAGGCCCAACAATGTCAGATTTGCAAGGTCTCCCAGTTCGGGTGGTATCACTCCGGTCAACTCGTTGCTGTTGAGTCGCAGGGTTGTCAGGTTGGAGAGTTGGCCGAGTTCTTTCGGGATGCCGCCGTTCAACCCGTTACGGTGCAGATGCAGATTTTCCAGGCTGGAGAGACCTCCAAGTTGGGGCGGTATCGGTCCGCCCAACTCGTTGCCGTCGAGTTCCAGATTTTCCAGGTTGGTTAGGTCGGCGAGTTCCGTCGGGATAGTTCCGGTCAACTGGTTGTTGGCGAGATACAGATTTTCCAGGTTGGTTAAGTCGGCAAGCTCCGTCGGTATCGGTCCGCTCAACTGGTTGTTGCCGAGATGCAGCGTTCTCAGGTTGGTTAGGCCGCTGAGTTCCATCGGAATAGCTCCGGTCAACTGGTTGC
This sequence comes from Dehalococcoidia bacterium, assembly GCA_965202815.1. Classification (GTDB taxonomy): domain Bacteria; phylum Chloroflexota; class Dehalococcoidia; order Lucifugimonadales; family UBA1123; genus VXRN01. Next base: position 2,243,247 of record CBDBCD010000002.1, on the reverse strand, counting down.
TCCATAGATGCACCGATTCCAAGTTGGGGAGGTTTGCCAGTTCGGACGGAATCTCGCCGTCCAAATCGTTGCCGCCCAGGTTCAGACGCGTGAGGTTTTCGAGGTTTTCGAGTTCCGTCGGGATAGCGCCGGTCAACTGGTTGTTGCCGAGATGAAGCGTTCTCAGGTTGGTTAGGCCGCTGAGTTCCATCGGAATAGCTCCGGTCAACTGGTTGTTGCCGAGATACAGATTTTCCAGGTTGGTTAAGTCGGCAAGCTCCGTCGGTATCGGTCCGCTCAACTGGTTTCCCCATAAGGACACCCAATCCAGGTTGGGGAGGTTTGCCAGTTCGGACGGAATCTGGCCGTCCAAATTGTTGCCGCCCAGGTTCATACCCGTGAGGTTGGAGAGTCTGCTGAGTTCGAGCGGTATCGGTCCGCTCAACTCGTTGCTCCATAGGTGCAGCCCTTCCAGGTTGGAGAGTTGACCCAATTCGGGCGGTATCGGTCCGCTCAACTGGTTTTCACCCAGGTTCAGACTGGTGAGGTTAGACAAATTGCCGAGTTCGAGCGGTATCGGTCCTTCTAACTGGTTGTGATCGAGGGACAGGCGTGTCAGATTTTCAAGATCTCCGAGTTGGGGCGGAATCTCACCGCTCAACTGGTTGCCGCCAAGCCACAACCCGGTGACGCGACCTTCCTCATTGATTCCTACGTTGTACCACTCCCACAAGGGCCGGTCGGAGAGCCAGTTGGTACTGGTTGCCCAATTCGGGCCGTCGGTGGCGTGATACAGCGTCTCCAGGATGGCGCGGTCCGCTAATGCCGCACAGCTGTTGCCACTCCAAGAGTCTATTCCCCGCAGCCATGTCTGGAACGCCTCATCGTCGGGCGCGCAGAGTTGTGGATTGTCCCAGAAGTAGAAGTTCTCTAATTCCGTTAGCTTGGTCAATTCTTGGGGTAGGGACCCGCTCAACAGGTTCTCGTATAAGCTCAGATTTCGCAGATTAGCGAGGTTGCCAAGTGAGGCCGGGACCTCGCCGTCCAATTGGTTTCTGTCGAGGTACAGCTGAGTGAGGTCGGTGAGATTGCCGAGCGAGGCCGGTATATTTCCGGTCAGTTGGTTGTTGAAGAGATACAGCCGTTTCAGGTTGGTCAGGTTGCCGAGGCTGGACGGTATCGAGCCGCTTAGCTCGTTGGCGACAAGTCTCAGATATTCGAGGTTGGTGAGGTTGCTGAGTTGGGCCGGGATCGAGCCGCTTAACTCGTTTACCCCAAAGGACAGGCCGGTGACTCGCCCGTCGCTGTCCGTGGCGACGCCATACCACAGTCCCATTGGCTGGTCGGTGAGCCAGTTGGTGCTGGTTGACCAGTTCGGGCCGCCGGTGGCGTTGTAGAAGGCTTCCAGGATGGCCCTGCCGGCCGGGTCGGAGGCGCGGGGGTCGCAGAAGGAGAGGCCGAGTTCGGATAGATCGTTGGACCAGGTGTTTCCCAAGACGTTGGGTATGCAGCCGGTCAGATCGTTGCCCACGAGGGATAGAAATTCCAGGTTGGCGAGGCTGCCAAGTTCGGACGGTATCGCGCCGCTCAAGCTGTTGCCCGCGAGGAACAGATCTTCCAGGTCGGTGAGCTTGCCCAGTTCAGGCGGTATCCTTCCGGTTAACCCGTTGTTATGGAGGATCAGTTCTTTCAGGTTGGAAAGATCGCCCAGTTCGGGCGGAATGCCGCCGCTCAAGTCGTTGCCCCAGAGATACAACTGTGTCAGGTTGGACAGTTTGCCCAGTTCGGGCGGGATACTGCCGCTCAACTGATTACCGCTGAGGGTTAATAATTCCAGCTTCGATAGGTTGCCCAGTTCGGGCGGGATGCCGCCGCTCAATTGGTTTCTGGTAAGGGACAGGGTTTCCAGCTTGGACAGATTGCCCAGTTCGGGCGGGATGCCGCCGCTCAATTGGCTTCTGGTAAGGGACAGGTATTCCAGCTTGGTGAGGTTGCCGAGTTCGGGTGGGATGCTGCCGCTCAAGTTATTGCGGTTGATGTCAAGCCTGATGACGCGGCCATCGTCGTCGGTGGTTACGCCGTGCCATTCTCCGATGGGTTCGTCGCTGAGCCAGTTGAAGTTCCACTGCCAGTTGTCGCCGTCGGTGGCGTTGTAGAGGGCTATGAGGGCGGCGCGGTCCATCTCGGGACTGCCGGTGTCGGGCGGCTCGGCTGTGGACGGGGAGGAGATGGCGTAGTCGGTTGGGTCGAAACCGTTGGTCAGAGTCGCTATCGCGGCCTGCTGCATGAACGCGACCGCGCCGCTCAGGTCAGACGTGGTGAATGCCTCGACATAGTATCGAGACAAAAGGTCGTGAATCAGGTCCAGCAGAGTGGCGCTTTCCGCCAGACGGTACGATTCCACCATAACAGCCGTGAACCTGTCTTCCTCCGGTATGGATTGGAGACGCGCTTCGACCTGTTCGGGCGTCTCTCCGGTGAACGGGGTGATGAACCCGGTTATGTATATCTCGGATAGAGTCGCGTCCAGGGAGTTGAACAGGAGTGGGTTAGCGTTTACGTCAGCGGGCGTCGGTTCTGAGCGGATGTACTGCATCAGCGCCGCGAACCTGGCCAGCTTGTCAGAATCGGCGCTGCCCTGAGCCTGGGAGGTCATGCCGGCAGTACCTGTGGCCGTGGGCGCGGATATGGCGTAATTCGCCGAATCGAAGCTATCAGTCAGAGTCGCTACCGCATCCTGCTGCATGAACGCGACCGCGCCGCTCAGGTCAGACGTGGTGAACGCCTCAACATAGTACCGCGATAGAAGGTCGTGAATCAGGTCCAGCAGAGTGGCGCTTTCCGCCAGACGGTACGACTCCACCATGACAGCCGTGAATCTGTCTTCCTCCGGTATGGATTGGAGACGCGCTTCGACCTGTTCGGAAGTTTCTCCGGTGAACGGGGTGATGAACCCGGTTATGTATATGTCGGACAGAGTCGCGTCCAGGGAGTCGAACAGGAGCGGGTTCGCGTTTACGTCAGCGGGCGTCGGTTCTGAGCGGATGTACTGCATCAGCGTCGCGAACCTGGCCAGCTTGTCGGACTGTTGAGACGCTTGGGCGTGGGAGCGGTGGGATGAGAAGGTGAGCGCTGTGAGCGCGAGGATAGTGACGATAGCTATAGCGGCGAGTATTTTGGTTTTCATGTGTCAGTAGCCCTCTCTTGGCTGATGGGACGCGGTTACTCTCCACGAGTGACTTGGTCCGGCGTTAATTCTAAAGAAAATTGCATAAGTATCATTACTGTTCGGTCCGGAGCGAGTCAATACCAGGTATCAAAGCCGGTCACCCCCATCCTAGCCTTCCCCCATCGAGGGGGAAGGGACTTTTGCAATCGTCTCAATTCTTCTCTCGGTTCGCAGTCGTAAAGTCCATGTGATAACATACCTGTCCGAGTAGCAAATGTCTGTGAGTTTTCGAAAACTCACACTTCATACGGAAATTGTGAATGTAGAGCGATGATAGAATCCCCAGATATTCGAAGATTGAGGGCAAAACAGGTAGGTATGCTGATGCAGGCCTACCGGCGTTCGCACGCTCCGGAGGACGCGCGAGGGGGGATCTCCCAGGAAAGCCTGCTGGAACTCATGGGCCGGGTGGACACCAGATACCTGAACAAGTACGACCGTTCTACGGTGTCGCGTTGGGAGTCAGGGGACATCCTGCCCGACGCTCAGAGAATCCGGGTGTTCGGGACGGCTCTCGATCTATCGAAAGCCGAGGTTGACGGCCTGTTGTCGCTGGCCGGTTTGGATGTGTACGCAACTGTCGGTCCCATCGCTGAGATACAGGACGCGCCAGGACAGTCAGACACTTCGAACATCGAGGAAGCTCCCCCGACAGTCGCGCCGGAGCCCGCGGGCGGAACTCAAACGCCATCGTACATCCGCTTCGCGGTGGGCTATGTCTGGTCCCGGTTTGCGTTGCCGGGTTCGGTCATTGCCCTCGCCGGATACCTCATGGCAACGCTGGATTGGAACTCCCCGTTCATGATGGCCATGTACGTTGGCGGCGCCCTGTTCGGACTGATGGCATGGGGACTCTGGCGACTGCGAAGGTCGGACGACCTCGGGGATCTTCTGTTCATAACGGTGTACTTCCTGCTGAGCGTCTATCTGCTGCAGGCTCCTCTGACTTATATGGACACATACGATCTCTACGGTCTCGGCAACCTCGCGGGTACCCCGATACCCTTCGCTTTGAGCCTGATCATGAATCTGTTCGTGGCCACGATAGCTGGGCTGATGTTCGTTCGTCTCCGAATCTGGCAGCATTCGAGTCGTTCAGGCGGGAAGAATATGTACGGTCGAGCCGCCTGGATCGCGCTTCCGCCGGTGGCCTTCGTTTACGTCTTCATCCTGGCCTTCGCCAATATCGGACTCTGGATAGCCGGCCTGGCCCTGTTCACTATACTGGCCGGCGCAGTCACCACCCTGCTGGTACTGCGCGACGAGGGCGTCAGGATAGATGAGTGGGATCGGAAGTTTCTGCTATGCGCGGCGGCGGCGGTGGTGATAATGCTTGCGACCCTCGGCATTGCCGCGATTCTCATAGCCTATTCGCAGTCGAGCTCCTTTCCTGAAACGGAAATGGGTCTGTTCTACTCGTCGGAGAAGGATTTCGACGCGCTTGGCTACTCCGCGGACGAGTACCCCGAACGCTCCAATCTCGCCGCCGCCTGGGCTTCCCTGATCACCTTGGCGTACATGGTCGCCGTCATTGGGGGCAAGCTCATCGTCACGATCTACAGGCTGGACGGCGGCGACTCGGCTATGCCCGCGGCGGCGGGTATCGTGACCAACGGGACGCTGCCACAGCGGCTGCGAAGACCATCCCGGACCGGTCTGCCCAGTGGCACGGACCGTATTGTCGGCCTCCGTATGTTTATCTTCAGGCGTCGCTCCGGCCGGACCCGTTTCCTCTCGAGCTGATGTCATTACCCATAAGAGGCGATTTGAAGGGGCGGCGTCTTGACAGGCATCCCGCGCCGCCTGCAATGGCCCCCAGGTCGCGTTGACTCTCGAATGAAAGGCGCTCTCCGCAAAATCGGCCTTTGGATACTGTGGCTGCTTATAGCGACTCTCGCGCTGGCAGCCCTGTTCATCGCGGCCACCCCACAAGGCCGCGCCGGATTCCAAACCGCGCTGTTCGTCTCCCAAATGCTGGACCTGCCGGTCAACCCCCAGGCCTGGTTCACCGATGAGCCTCTGCGCCAGGAGGTCCGCTACAGCGAGAGCGGCGTCGCCCTGGCCGCCGACGTGTACCGCCTTCCTGACGGAAAACCACGAGCCGCGGCGCTCCTGTCTGTGGGCGCGACACCCCACGGGCTGGACGATCCGGGCATCGTTACGCTTGGCGACGCCCTCGCGCGCGCCGGATACGTAGCGATGCTCCACTGGTCTCCCGAGATAGGACTCCGGTCGAACATGGACCCGTCAGAGGCGGACAGGCTGGTCGAGGCGTTCCTGTACATGGAGGGACTCGAATACGTTGACCCGGAGAGGGTTGGAATCGGGGGATTTTGTGTGGGCGCCTCCCTGGCTCTGGTGGCCGCGGCAGACCCGGCTATCCGGGAGCGGGTGGACTTCGTCAACGCCTTCGGGCCGTTCTTCGACGCCGAGGCCCTGATGCTGCAGGCCGTGTCCCGGACGGTCGAGTACAACGGCGAGAGCGCGTCCTGGCAGCCCCACAGGCGAACCATGGAGTTCCTGACCACCGAGCTGATCGAGAACCTGGACAGCGCCTCGGACGCGCGGATATTGACGCGTCATTACCTGGACCAGGAGGAGCCCACGCCGGCCGATCGGGAGACGCTTACACCGCAGGGAAGGATAGCGGCTCGTCTCCTGGACGGGGTCCGGCCTGACGAGGCCCGGGAACTCTATGAGACGCTGCCCGCCGCCTTCCACGAAGACCTCTCCAGGATTTCGCCGTCCACCTATGTCGAAGGTTTACATGCGCGCCTGCTGGTTCTTCACACCCGCGGCGACGAGTACGTGCCGTCCGCCGAGTCCCGCCGACTGCTGGACGCGACCAAGCATCGCCTCGATGTCCGTTATACGGAGTTCATCGGATTCGACCACCTGCTCCCCGACGAGGACAACATATTCGCGCGCACGGAACAGGCGTTCAAGTTATACAGGCACATGTACAGTATTCTGCGCATAGCCTCCTGAGCAGGGCCCGAGAAAAAAATGCCCTTGACGAACGGACTTTTGTTCGTGTTAATATAGGACATCGGTTGTTGCCTGATGTGAAATCGGGCGCCTGAGGCGGCGGAAGAGCCACGACAATCGAATATAGACGGAGTAACCGTCCCACACAGGTCTGTAAACGGCCCTCTTTGGCGAGTGAATCGCCTTTGAGGGCCGTTTTGCGTTGGTAGCGGGTGAGCGTGGATTCCCGCCTTCGCGGGAATGACGGTAGGGATGCGGGAATGACGAAATATGACGGGAGGAACAGGAGGGATTTATGACGGATAAGGGAATGCACGACGGCACGGCCTTCAGGTCGGCGGCGGCGATTGGGGACAGCAGGGCGGTCGGCGGGGACGTGTACTCGGTGACTATCTTCGCGAACGAGCTTTCCAGGGACGGAATGAGCGTGGACCTGGACGGGATGGATTTCTCGAATTACGAGAAGAACCCGGTGGTGCTGTACGCGCACGACCACATGGGCAGGACGGATTCGGGCGGTCTTCCGATAGGTCGGACGGTCCGGCTGGCTCGGACGAGCGGCGGCCATATCAGGGCGGACTTCGAGTTTCTGGCGGGGGACGCGTTCGCGGAGCGGGTGCGGAACGCCTGGGAGCGGGGCTTCCTGCGTGGGGCGTCCATCGGCTGGCGTCCGTTGGAGACGCGGCCCTCCGGTCGCGGGGTGAGGGCGGTGAGGTCGGAGTTGCTGGAGTGGTCAATAGTGGCTGTTCCGGCGGACCCGGACGCGCTGCGGGACGTGTACCTGCGGGTGGTGAGAGCGATGCTGAATCCGCCGCCGGACGGCGCCAACTCTGGCAAGTCGGTGATATTCGACCACAGAGAGGATTCACTCTCTACCCTGCCCTCTCCCATCGAGGGAGAGGGGGTTGATGAAGAGGAGTTGGAGTTGGGAGAAACGCGGAGGCTGTTGGCGGATTTCAGGGAGGGGGTGAGTGTCTGAACTGTGATTTGTGGGATTGGGGTGATGTGCAGGATGTGGATTCCCGCTTTCGCGGGAATGACGATGAAGGGTGGGGGATGATTACCCTCACCCTAGCCCTCTCCCTGAGGGAGAGGGGATTTTCACGCCACAGGAAGGGAATGACGAAGGTAAGCGGGTAAGCGGATAACCAGAGAAGAAGGAGAAGGAAATTGGCGAACGCGATTGAAGAGATAAGGGAGATCAACCGGAGCATCGGGGAGATCGGGAGTTTCGTGAAGGAGCGCACCGACGAACTGAGCGGCGACGTGAATCTGCTGAAGGAGGAGAACGAGCGGCTGAAGCTGGATGTCGGGAGGATGCAGGAGCGGATGCGGGAGCGTCGGCGCGCCGAGATCGCCCGGGTGGACGGCGCCGAGCGCGGCATCAGGGTCAGAGAGGGCAGGTTCGCGGGCTACAGTCCGCTGGACGTGGGAATCATGCGCGTGGTGGCTCAGAACCACCGCGACGACCCTGACGCGCCTCACGCCCGCATCTGGGCGGAACAGCTCAGCGAGGCGACGCGCTCGCTGGTAAGCGGGATTGGCGCGGACGATGTTGACCGCCACTTCCAGAGCATCGAGCGGCGTCTGAGAAAGGCGTACGTGCAGGAGTCGCTGCCCGGCGCTCTCGCCAGGGACCCGGAACTCCAGTACAGGCAGGTTATCCAGCCGATGCTGACCCACCTGCGCGACCTGGCGATAAGGGCGGCGCTGGACTCCACGACGGCGGGCGCGGGCGATGAACTGGTCCCGACGCTGGAACGCGCGGAGCTTTGGATGGACGTGAATCTGCGGACGCTGGTGGCGGGACTGATTCCGACGTTCTATATGCCGAGCCAGCCGTTCGACATACCGACGCAGCTGGGGGAGGTGAACTTCTTCCCCGGAACCGAGAACGCGGCGGCGAGTTCGTCCGCGCCCTCGACGGGCAAGGTGTCGCTGTCGGCGCACGAACTGGTGGCGCAGGTGCCGTTCAGCTTCTCGCTGGAGGAGGACAACGTTCTGCCCTCGCTGCTGGGGGAGATCCGGTCGAGCCTGGTGCGGAACACGGCTGAGGTCCTGGACGACATCATCCTGAACGCCGACACGAGCCAGAGCAACAGCATCAACGCGGACGGCGCGAGCGTCAGGAAGGACACGGCCGGAAAGGCGCACTGGCTGGTGGGCTACAACGGCCTCATACACCTGCCGCTGGTCGAGAACACGGCGATGGCGAACAACCATAACGCCGAGGTGTCGGCGGATATGTTCAACAAGATACGGGCGAAGACGGGCCGCTACGGAGTACGACCGTCGGAACTGGCCTGGGTGATGGACGTCAACACCTACATTCGCGCGCAGTCTGTCGAGTCGTTCAGGACGATGGACAAGCTGGGGCCGAACGCGACGCTGCTGAGCGGAATGCTGGGCGCGGTGGAGGGCATCCCGGTGATCGTGTCGGAACACACGAGGCTGGCGGACACGGACGGCAAGGTGACCGACGCGGGAAACGGGACGGACACCGGCCGCCTGCTGCTGCTGAACCGCACACAGTGGGCGCAGGGGTTCAGGCGGCAGTTGAGGGTGGACGTGGACCGCGACACGCAGAAGCGGCAGACAGTGGTTACGGTCAGCTTCAGGCACGCGCTGGCGGAGCGGAGCGGGAATCGCTCCAAGGCGACGCACACCGCTCTCCAGTACAACATCAAGGGGGTGGCGTAGGGAGTTGTCAGTTCGGTAACTGGTAGAGGCTGATTCAGACAGGGGCAGGAACCCTACTCTGCCCCAATGGATTCCCGTCTTCATGGGAATGACTGAATTGTAGTTCACCCTCACCCGTCAAGGGAGAGGGGATTTTCAACAGGTTCTTTTCATTTTCGAGTGTCACCTGTGTAGTCCGTTCGTGGTGAGCCTGTCGAACCATGAACGGACGGCCCTTCGACAAACTCAGGGCGAACGAAAGATTGACGACAGGACGAAAACGAAAAGGCCGTGGGATTTTCAACATACAAATGACGAGTGGGCGGGGCTTGTCCTCGCCCTTAATTATTCGAGGAGTAGCGGATGAACTCTTATACGATACTGGACATTCTGAAGAGCGCGGCGGTCCTGGACATCGCAGGGTCTGAGGACGACGAACGGCTGCTCATGATGCTGGAGAGCGTTTCCAGGCAGGTGGACTTCTACTGCAACAGGCACTTCTTCGCGCAGAGGGCGGCGATGGTATTCGACGGGGACGGCTCGACGGCGCTGCGTATCCCTGACCTCGTTTCGCTGGACCCGGACGGCCTGGCTACCGACGACGACGGCGACCGCATATTCGAGAGCGTCTGGAACGAATCGGACTATCTTCTGAACCCGGCGAACGCGGACCCGGCAGGCGGCCACGATCTGTCGTCGCCGTACACCGGAATCGTCGTGGATACGGAAGCGGGATCGAAGAGCGCGTTCCCGGTTGGGACGCGCAGGGTGCGCGTCGCGGGCGAGTGGGGGTACTGGAGACGGATTAGACGCGCTTCAGAGACCATAACTCTCGCGCTCGACGCGGACGCGAATGAGATTGAGGTCGGTGGAGGAGAAGACATCGGCGTGGGGCACACGCTGCTTGTGGGGTCGGAGCAGATCTACGTACTCAGCCGAACGGGAGACAGGCTCGGCGTGCAGCGCGGCGTAAACGGGACCGATGCGGCAGCCCATGACGCGGCGGCTCAGATTGGCGTGTTCCAGTATCCGGGACCTGTGAGCGAGGCGGTGATCATCCAGGCGTCCCGGCTGTGGAAGCGCAAGGATTCCGCTTATGCCGAAACATCCGGATTCGCTGTGGGACTGGACCGGGACGCGGCTGAACTGCTCGCGCCCTATCGGAAGATCGTGGCTGTGTGATTGGGATATGGATTCCCGCTTTCGCGGGAATGACTGAATTGTAGTTGAAGTTTCACCCCCATCCTAACCTTCCCCCGTCAAGGGGGAAGGGATTTTCAACATACAAATGACAGTGGAGAATGTGAGGATATGACGAACGAGATTTGGGACATAAAGCGAGGGATAAAGGCGCGGCTGGAAGGCATTCCCGGGCTGAGGGTAATTACGTTCGAGCCGGAGGACTGGCGCGACTTCCCGGTGGCTGTCATCAGGACTGAGAGCAGGAGCGCCGCGCGCGCCGGAGTGAAGGGGTCGCGGTTCGAAGCGGAGTTCGTGGTCACGGTCATGGCGGGCGGGTCGAAGAGAAGCGAGTCATACGACGCGCTCGACGCCTACATCGCCACGGATGGCGAGATGAGCGTAGAAGTGGCCATCGCGGGCGACCGGACGCTTGGCGGCGCGGCGGACTGGGCGCATCCGGCCGGAGTCGAGAACATCCGCGTCGCGCGGATGGGCGGCGGTCGGTACGTGGCGGCGGACTTCAGGATTAGCGTCGAGCGACGGACGGCGCCTAGCAGGCCGGCGGCGATAGAAGCGTCGGCCACTCTGTCCAACGAACTGGACGGCGCGAACCGCAACTACTTCGACATAACCAACGACATAACCAACATTGGCGGCGCCCACGGCGCGCTGGCGCAGATCAAGATACAGGACCCGTCCGGTACCTGGTCGGGTTCGGGGAATATATGGATAGGCAAGAGGTCGTTGGAAAGGCGCGCGGGGAAGCTGTTCTTCCAGGCGGAGAGCGGCGCGATAGCGCGGGGCGAAACGATCTTCGAGGACGGCGGCGCGATATGGTCGGGCAGCGTACAGCCGATGTCCGGCGCGAGCGGCGGGAAATACGCGCGTATGGCCTGGACGAAGGCCGGACGCTACACGACCCGCTCGGAGTTCACTCTGTGCGGCCATGTACGCGCCAGGATAGCGACGGCCGATATGCCGCGCGGGCGGTTCAGGGTTCTGTCCAGGGTTCGCGCAGAGACGGACAACGCGGAACTGCGAACCGGACACATGGGGTTCGCGCTGGGATGGGCATTTGGAACGGAATCGAAGACGCCGGAGGAAGGCGACGCGGTCTTTCCGCAGAGCGCTGGGGAGTTCAGGACGCTCGACCTGGGTGAACTGACGCTGCCCCCGACGCCAGCGCCCGAGGGCTACTCGACGGCGGATTTCGACCTGGATATCCACGCGGCGCTGAGCGGAGGAGGAGCGGGCAACAACGTCGGAACGCACCACTTCAGGTGGTCGGTTGACTGCGTAACGCTGCTGCCGATTGACGAGGGCGAGGTGGCGGTGAACGGGGTCGCGTCCTCGCAACGAGCACTGCTGGATACGCTGAGCGAAACGGGGCCGGGTGTGTATCTGCTGGACGAATCGGACACGGCGCTGGGGCCGGCGGACTTCGAGGGCGCGCCGTTCAGAATAGGGCCGGGGGACACGCGGATATACGTAGCGCGGGACGACGCCGCGGACCCGTCCGGCGTGAAGTTCGAAGTGAGGACATCGCTGACGCCTCTCAGAGCGTGAGCGCGAGGCGCGAGCGGCAAGGACGATGATGATGATAATGAAAGGGCGGGAAAATGCGACAACTACCGAGCAGATTCGAACAGAGGAGGCATATGGAGATGGAAAATCGTTTGGCCATGCTGGAGAACGACACGGACATACTGGAAGGCAAACTCGACAGGATCATCAAGATACTTCAGGGCATTCTGCTGACCGGCATAGGCGCGGTGCTGACGGCGGTGATAGGAGTGCTCGTGCAGGTGGCGATAAGGGGAGCATGAGGTACTGGATTGGCATCCCTTATCGTAGGAGGGTACAATCAGGAATGACGAAGAGAGGATCCAGATGACGACGATGATCAACACCGCAGACGATCTAGTTCGGGCCGTGCGCGAGAACGAGGAGTTTCGCGCCGCCATGAGGCGCGAACTGCTTACCGAAGAGTTGCTGGAACTGCCCCGTCGATTCGAGGAATACCGCGAGGCCAACGACAGGCGACTAGACACGCTGATAGAGAGCGTCAACACGTTAACACAGCATTCCCAGAGCACCGATAAGCGATTCGACACGCTGATACAGCTTCAGACAGATATGCGCGGGGATATACGGGCGCTGCACGAAATGTACAGGCGGCAGCACGAGGACTTCGGCAGATTCCGGGGGAACTACGCCGAAGCCGCTATGCTGAAGAACGGGGGGACGATTGCGTGGATGATCGGCCGGCAGCGAGGATTACGGCGAACATTCTACAGGCCGTTCGGCGTCGAAGAGCTGGGAGGACTGCTTGGCGATAACTATGACGCGGTGGACGCGCTCCATCTTCGCGACAGGGCGTGGAGAACTTTCCAGAATCCCGACCTCGTGGCGGAGGTCACCGAACTGCGCAAGCGTGACGAACCCCTGTACTACATCGCCGTGGAAGCGTCGTACACAGGGGGGATCGAGGACACGCAACGGGCGACCGACCACGCCAGGATCCTGCGGAGCGCGACCGGCCTAGACGCCTATGCCATCGTCGCGGCGGTGAGAGAGGGACCCGACATCGAGGGCAGTGTCTTCCATTCTATCACCGAGTTCGTGGCGTCGGACGATGAGGACGCCGTCTTCCTGTATCAACTCACCGAAGAAGAACTGGAGCCATAGGCTCCATGCTAGGCCAAAGCGTCCAAGCACATTTGTGTCAATGAATTTCTGCAATAGAAACGGTATTATGTAAGCCATACTATATATGAGGCTGGTAATAATGCCGCAACCCGCAACTGTTGGTGGTAGAAAACTAGAAATCGGGCTCAGGGTCAAGGAAGCCAGACAAGCCATATCCATGAGCCAGGAAGAGTTCTCCAAGCTCATGGGGAAGTCGGGTCGGCACTGGGCGTGGAAGGTGGAAGCAGGCCAGATCGGTCTGTCGGCGGAGCAGATTCCGAATGCCGCGGAGATACTCGGACGTTCGGTCCAGTGGCTCATAGAGGGCCGGGAAGAGGTGTTCGAGGTCGAAGACCCGGAGCTTCGACTGTTCTTCCGCCAGTACGAATGGGGCGACTTCACCAATGAGGAGCAGGAGATAGTGCGCCAGGGCGTCAAGATGGCCCAGGCCTACAGAGCCGCCCGCGAGCAGGCAGAACCCTCCGCATAGATTCCCTTCCCGCGACGACCCCGCCCCGTCCTCGCCGAGCGCGAGCGAGACAGAATATCGAGTTCCTTGCGCGGAATTCATATTGATGTACAATTGCCCGCGCAGGAAGCCCGTGTTGGAACGTGGGCGCTCGCAACCAACGGACGGCGCGGCCATGGACATGGAAGCCGAAGCGTCCGTTGGCATGGCGACGGTTTCGAGTACGCGCCGAGCCCTGAGCGAGCGCTCTGAACTACCCTCGGAACCTTCGAGGTATCAGGCGACTCCACATCTTTACGACCCTCTGCGCGAAGTATTCGCGCTTGCCGAATACCGATCCGACAAGTACCAGCATGGCGGAGTAGAACGGCGGGATTACGGCCAGGTACAGAATCCGATAAGACCAGGGACCGGACCACAGGCTGCCTTCCATTCCAAGAATCACGTTGAACAGCAGGCGGCTGAAGACCAACGCGCTGAATCCCGTGATTCCGAACACAATCATCACTATCAGCCAGTGACGCAGGTCATGGGTGTATTCAGGTTTGCGGAACATTGGCATATGTTGAAAAGATTGTCATTGTCCTCATGGCTCAGGCCCACACCCACGAATCCATGGCCGACTAGTCCGCGCCGATCAGTCTTCTACGACGACTGTCGTTCCGAATGCGAGAATCTCCGACGCGCCCTGCGTTATGCCGGCGGTGGTGAACCGCGCTCCGATTATCGCGTTGGCTCCCAGCCCTTCGGCCTGCTCGACCATGCGGCTGACCGCCAGCGCGCGCGACTCATCCAGCAGGTTCGTGTACTCGGGCAGTTCTCCGCCAACTATGTTGCGGAATCCGGCGGTTATATCCCTGCCGATGGAGCGCGCTCGCACCGTGCTGCCGCGCACCAACCCCTTAACTTCGGTTATATTTCTGCCGGGTATGTTTTCGATGGTGGTTATCAGCACTGTTTCACATTCCTTGTTTCTGCCGCCCTTCGTACAGGGTAAAGATTGACCCAAGTGTACCAGAGTCGCATGGCGGGCCGATAAACGTATGCGAGCGGCTTTCGAGCGCGAGCGCGCCCGGACTCTCCGTTTGACAGCGTTAGATAGCGGTGATACCGTTCGCGGAAATCAAAGGTGTGAATCCTGTTTCATGCTAACAGATTCTCTCTGGGGAATCCGATCCGCGCGTTCGGTCCGGCTTCAGCCGCTCCCGTTCGCGTCCGAGCGGAGTTCGCCCAGAGCAGGAAATATCTCCCCGCAAGTCCTAAGGAGGATTGCAATGCGAGTAGGCTATCGTGAAGTCCGAGTTTGGAGTCTGTTTGGTCTGGTGATTCTGCTGACGATGATGGCGGGGCTCGCCCTGGCCGCGTGCAGCAGCGCTGCCGAACCGGTTATCCAAGAGAAGATAGTAGAGGTAGAGAAAGAGGTGGTGGTGGAGAAGGAAGTCGTCAAGACGGTCGAAGTGCCGGGTGAGACCATAGTCGTCGAGAAAGAAGTGGTCAAGGAGGTGGAGGTCCCGGGCGAGACGGTCGTCGTCGAGAAAGAGGTAATCAAGGAAGTAGTCAAAGAAGTCCTGATAGAGCCGAAGGCCACGCCCGAGCCGCTCAGAATGGACGCTTCCAAGTTCGGCCACCTGATGGGCGCCGTCGAGCCAAACATCAAGCGCGGCGGGGTCGTCAGAACGGCGGGCCCGGTCGAGATGGCGCACTGGGACCTTCACCAGGGCGCTCCGGCCTACACCGGCATCACCAATATGTATAACAACCTCACCTACCGGAACGTGGGCGAGGGACAGCGCGACATAGTTCCCGACCTCGCCACCGGATGGGAGGTCTCCAATGACGGTCTTACCTACACCTTCACGCTCAGAGAGGGCGCGGAGTGGCACGACGGAGTCGAGTTCACAGCGCTGGACGTGATAGCCACGTTCGACAGGATAATGGACCCGCCCGAAGGCGTGATTACAGGCTCTATCAGGCAGAGCTTCGAGCCAGTCGAGGAAGTCAGACTTCTGGACACATATAAGGTCGCCTTCGACCTGGTGCGTCCCACGCCGTGGTTCGTGAACGTGCTGGGCGCGGCCCCGCACTTTGGATACCCGGTCATGTACCCGAAGCACTTCCTGGACCTGCACAACCAGAACGTGCGCGAAAACCTGCCTCCTGGAACCGGCGCGTTCATATTCCAGGAGCGCGTGCCGGGCGAGCACCTGGCGCTGGAAGCCAACACCAACTACTGGAACCCGGACCTGCCCTATGTTGACGGCATAAAGGCGCTGCACATACCCGTGTGGGCAAACAGAGGCGCGGCAGTGCTGACCGGCATCGTTGACTTCACGTGGAACGGCAACCAGGAAACATGGGCAAAGGCCATGGCGCAGCCCGATATGTTCCACGGGAGCAACCCTCCCATCAATGGCACCGCGCCGATGTGGACGAACAACGCAAAGGCGCCGCTGGACGATGTTCGCATTCGGAGAGCCATACACATCGGCCTGGACAAGAAGTTCGACCTGGAAGTGGCGGGCGCTATCGCGCTGCCCAACTATAAGGCGCGCTGGATAACCAGGGCCGTCCCCGGCCACATGTCCAACGAAGAGATACTTCAGCTGCCCGGCTGGCGCGAAGACCCTGATGGCAGGGCCACCGACATAGCCGAGGCGAAACGCCTGATGGCCGAGGCGGGATACCCTGACGGCTTCCACATCAAGGCCGTGGGCAACAACACGCCGGCGGGCGGCGAGGTTCGCGGCGTATCCTGGCTTCAGCAGGCCGAGGACATTCTCGGAATTACCTCTGATCTCGAGATCATCGAGAGGGGCATCGAGGGTGAGATACTCGTGGACGGCGAGTGGCACGTAGCCTTCGTCACCGGCACGGGTTCCGACGTGGCCGACCCGACCGCGCAGTGGAACGGCATCTTCAGGTGCGGCGCCGACGGCAACTACTATCGGTACTGCAACCCTGAGTTCGACGCGCTGCTCGACCAGTTGCTCGTGGAATTCGACCCGGACGAGCGCGTGAAACTGCTTCACCAGGCGATGGATATGCTGGACGAGAACCCGCCCGGCTACATGGCCGGGGCCGGAAGCGGCCTGCCGATGGGCGGGGTGCACGTCAGGGGAATCATGATCGAAGACCTCGGCGGATACCCGTGGGGACGCTACGAAACGGTCTGGCTGGACAGGTAGAGGCCCAAATAGCCTGATGAAATGGCGCGGCGGGATGGTTTTCATTCCGCCGCGCTTGACGAATCACTAACTACCAATAACCAAAGACTAGCGACGACTAAGATGCGACCATATCTAGTACGCAGACTAATGCTGGCTATTCCGACGGTGATCGGAGTGACCATCATGATATTCCTCGCCATGCGGGTGATACCCGGCGACCCCCTGCGGTCAATCATCGGCGAGGGGCAGATTTACGTGCTGAGCGACGAGGAACTCGCCGCGGTCAAGGCTTCTCTAGGATACGACAAGCCGCTGATAATCCAGTACCTCGTCTGGATGCGGGACGTTGCCAAGGGCGACCTGGGCTACTCTTTCTGGCAGAAGGACAAGTCCATCGCGGACATGGTTATCAGGCGGGGGCCTATCACGCTCCAGATATCGCTGATGGCGCTGCTCATCGCGTGGGTGATAGGACTTCCAACCGGCATCGTGACCGCCCTCTGGCGCAACTCGGCCCTCGACTACGGCATCCGCGGCGTCGTTACGCTATTCATGGCCATACCGAACTTCTGGCTTGGGCTGGCGATGATTCTCGCCACGATCCTGATATGGAACTGGCGGCCGCCGGTCGAGCTTGTCTCGGTGTGGGAGTCGCCGTGGACCAACTTGCAGATGACGATTGGGCCGGCCATAGCAATGGGACTCGGATTCGGCGCGATCATAGCCCGAATGGTGCGCTCCGGTATGCTGGAAGTGCTGACCGAGGACTACGTCCGGACCGCATTGGCCAAGGGACTGGCGAGCAGGACGGTGGTGGTCAGACACGCGCTCCGAAACGCGCTGCTGCCCACCATAACGCTCTCCAGCCTGTACCTGGGCGCGACCCTGGGCGGGGCGGTCGCGGTCGAGCGCGCCTTCTCCGTGCCGGGTCTGGGCTACAGCCTGATATACGCGGTGCAGGCGCGGGACTGGACAGTGATCCAGAGCCTGGTGCTGCTGTTCGCGGTGGCGTACGTGGTCATCAACCTCGTCGTGGACGTCATATACGGCCTGGTGGACCCGAGGATCAGGTATGAGTAGGGTAGCCAAAAGTCCCTTCCCCCATGATGGGCTCACAAGGGTAGGCAAAAGTCCCTTCCCCCTTGACGGGGGAAGGTTAGGATGGGGGTGAACACATCCCCCTCTCAGCCTATCGGGAAATAAAACAGAATGCAGCCGTAGTTAGAAAGAAGGTCAGTCGTTGGCAACGCAGAGGAACAGCCGCACAGTGGAGACGCTGACTGCAGCCGGCAGGCAGCCGTTCGATAGCCTGGTGGGATTCGTCAAGTCCTCAGTCCTCGGCTCGGTCTCGCTTATTCTGCTCGCTCTTCTGCTGTTAATCGGGCTGTTCCCACAAGCGTTCGCGCCATACGACCCGGACCAGCTCTTCTACGTGAACCTGAAGCAGCCGCCTTCCATGGACCACTGGGCAGGGACGGACTTCATAGCCAGGGACAGCCTCACGCGGATCATCTTCGGCGCGCGAATTACACTGCTTGTGGCGTTCGTCTCGGTATTCATCGGCGACGCCGTTGGGTTCGCATGGGGCGTGATGTCCGGATACCTTGGCGGCAAGTTCGACATGGTGTCCCAGAGAATGGTGGATATGTTCATCGCGTTTCCGACCATCATTCTGGCGCTTCTCCTGCTGGCCGCGCTCGGCTCCGGCCTGTTCACCGTCATTCTGGCAATCGCGGTCATCAGGATTCCAGGAACGGCCAGGGTCATCAGGTCGGTCGCGCTCTCGACACGGGCCACGCAGTACGTGGAGGCAGCCGGAGCGGTCGGCGCGTCTCAAATGCGTATCATGGTGCGCCATATAGCGCCGCAGTGCTTCGCGCCCTTGTTCGTAGTGGCGAGCGCGGGCCTTGGCTCCGCCATCTTCACCGAGGCCGCGTTGAGCTTCCTCGGCATGGGCGTTCCCCCTCCGACGCCGACCTGGGGCAATATGCTCGGCGGCGTTCTGAACGAACTGTTCCAGCCTCCGTGGTGGCTCGTGATATTCCCGGGCGTGGCAATCACCATCACGATTCTGGCGTTCAACCTGCTGGGCGACGCGCTGAGGGACTATCTCGACCCAAGACTCAGGGGGCACCTGAACTAGCCAGGCAAGGCCCGCGCCGGACGCAAACCATTCGTTTATCGTCATCGGGGTTATGCGGCCTTTGTCCCCTGTCTTTGCATTAAACTCTTTTGACACCGCATATTGACTGTTCATCAACTCTCTGCCACCATATATGTTGATTCTTAGTATCAGCAGCAGCAGGAAATTGACCGGTTGAACCCCGCGGGGTCGCTGTCCCCTTCACACCGAGACGGCCCTCCCGGCGGCCCGCATACTTAACAATCGAATGCCGCTCCGCTCGTTTGCCTAAGGAGTAACCGAAAAATGGATATCTATGAATATCGGATATGGGAGAGGCGGCACTGGGGCGGGCATATCACTCACTGGATCCCCATCTTCGCGACCAGTGACTCGGAGGCCTTGGAAGTGGTGAAGACACGGGTTGACCAGGATGCGCTAATCGCGAATGCGGATTTGCCACCGACCGATGATGCTCTCGACCAGATTCGGACATATGCCGCGCACGGCCGTATGGACGCGGGCGTTTATGTGTACGACCACTGTCCAAGTTGCAATGAGCAGTATATTGTCAGAGCGACCACACCTGTCGCGGAAACGCACCAGTGCTACGCCGCCACCGATAGTTAACCGGAATCTCCAAGCGAAAGCGTCTCCGGCGCAAATAGCTCCGCCGGGGCCACCGCCTCCGGTATCACGCCCTGCTCCAGGTTGAAGCCGATGAAAGTCTCCAGCGTCTTGAGCGAACTCTCGTACCCGTATGGGATCGGATCGTCCCCGACAATCTCCGACATCTTCAGCGCCGACTGGTCCCACGCCTCAGTCGCGTCCCCGGACATCAGCCGACAAATATACTCCGTCTTTGCCTCGCTGAATATATCGAACAACTCTGTCGCCAGCCCCTCGTTCTCGTCCAGGGTCGCGTCCTTCGCCACCAGGAGATGGCTTATCGGGTAGAGCCCCGTCCTCCGGTGCCACGCGTCCGCCGCCTCGCGCGACTCCGGGATAAGCGGCTGAATGTCCGGCGAGTCCACAGGCCCCGGCAGGATGGCGGCGTCAATCTCCCCCGAAAGCAGCATCTCCCCAAGATCGTCGCTGGACGACGACACCACGTTGGACGGAGCGACGTACTCCTCCACGTGCTCATCTCCGGACAGAACCCACGTGACCGCGTCCAGGTCAACGCCGTACTCCGAGCTCAGTATTCCCCGGGTCCAGACGCCCGGGGTGAACGTGTAGCTGCGAACTCCGACCCTGCGGCCCTCCAGGTCCTCCGGCGACTCTATGCCGCTGCGCCTGTTATAGACCAGCGCCCCGTGGTAGAAGTCCCTGGTCAGGAAGATCGGCAGCCCGATGAACTTCTTGCCGTGGGCCCGGGCGCAGAAGTAAGTCGCAAGCGCCATCTCCGCGACGTCGAACTCCAGGTTGCGCACCATGCGACGGAATATCATGGGCACAGGGGTTATCTCTATGTGCTCCATGTCGAACCTCTCGGATGTGAGAGTCCCGTCCTTCAGCGGCGTCGTGTGTCCGTAGTTTCCGATAGAGGTCCGCAGTGTCAAGTCGGCCATCTAGCTCTCTCCTAGCCTGTGCTATCATAGAGTCGTAATCCTATTACCATAGGCATGGCGAGGCAAGTACCAATTTGGAAGAAGACAATCGGTATGAAGACAGCGGCGGACAGATACTCACATTCAGGCCAACCAGTCCCTGGGCCTGGTTCTACTACTCCGTTTTCGGCGTCCAACTCATAATCGTATCGGCTATAATAATATACAGACAGGTGGTGATCGTAAGCGACGATCCAATCACGGACACATATCTGGCCATTCTCAAAGATGTCTCGCCCCATGTGCCGGCAATGGCGGCGTACTCAATGGCATTTGCGGTAACAGTGGAAGGATTCAGAATGTTAGTAGATGGTATCTTGGAAAAGCGGTACTGGAGAGGCCGAAGGAAAGGACTGGAAGAAGGACGGGAGGAAGGCCGAGAACAAGGCAGGGAAGAAGGCCGAGAACAAGGCAGGGAGGAAGGCCGAGAACAAGGCAGGGAGGAAGGCCGAGAACAAGGCAGGGAAGAAGGCCGAGAAAACGCCCAGAAGGAAGTAGCGACCCTGATCAGCCAAAGCCCCACCATCCAGGAGGCTATCCAGAAGGCGATAGACTCCGGCGAGATCGAGCCGCCCCCGTTCCTGAAAGATATTGACGCCCTGAACGGCAACCACCGAAACTAGATAGGCGGCCTCGTCTCGAACAGCCGCGCGCGCTGTTCGTAGGCGTACGCTGCGCGGAACACCGTCGGCTCGTCGAACGGCTTGCCCGCGATCTGCAAGCCCACCGGCAGACCGCTCGGAGTGAACCCGCACGGCGCCGATATGGCGGGCATACCCGTCAGGTTATATGGGCCCGTGAAGCTCGGAACCCTCGATGTGGTCATCGCGTCCGTCTCGTCGAAGCGCGGCGGCGGATTCGACATCGTTGGCGACGCTATCACGTCAACCTCTCTCAAGACCTGCGCGAACTCCCGCTTCAGCGCGTTCCTGACGCGCTGCGCCTGCGCGTAGTCCGACGACGCGAACAGTCCGCCCGTCCTGAACCTCGCCCTGACCATATCCCCGAACAGTTCCGGGTTGCTCCGCAGGTTATTCTGGTGATACGAGAATGCCTCGCTCAGCATGATTACCGGCTGCGCCGCCCCCGCGTGTTCCAGCATGGGCACACTCACCTCTTCCAGTTGAGCGCCCATGTCCTCGAGCGTCTTGAGAGCGTTGTCCACAGCAGCAAGCACGTCCTTATTGATGTCAGGATCGTCTCCGAAGAAGAAGTGCCTCGGCACTCCGACCTTCAGGCCGCGTATGTCCTCATCGAGCGATGCCGCATAGTCCGGGACAGGAGCGCGGCTGGTCGTCGGGTCTTTGGGATCGTAGCCCGCTATCACCTGCAGCATGATCGCCGAGTCCTCCACGGTCCAGGTCATCGGACCGCAGTGGTCGAGCGTCCAGCTTAAAGGCACGACTCCATATCGGCTCACACGACCGTAGGTCGCCTTGATGCCCGCTATGCCGCAGTGGGACGCAGGCCCCCGTATCGAGCCGCCCGTGCATGAACCGAGCGTACCCATGCACAGCCCCGCCGCGATGCCCGCTCCCGATCCGCTGCTCGAACCGCCCGGAATATGGTCCAGATTCCACGGATTGCGCGCCAGCGGAAAGCCATTCGACGGATCAGGCCCGCCAAGCGCGAACTCGTGCATCGCCATCTTGCCCAGCAGCACCGCTCCCGCCGCCCGTAGTCGAGCGGTTGTGGTAGCGTCCTCGGATGGAACCCTGTCCGCCATCACCTTTGAACTGGCCGTGGTTAGTACGCCCTCGGTGTCGTACAGGTCCTTCAGCGCGATGGGAATGCCGTGCATCCGCCCCCTGTACTCGCCGCGCAGGATTTCCGACTCCGCCTGTCGCGCTTCCGACATCGCTTCGTCATGCAGAACGGTGATATAACATTCCAGCGTCTCGTCCAGCGCCTCGATTCGGTCCAGGAAGGTCCGCGTTAACTCGACGGGCGAGAGTTCGCCGGCTCTCAATAGAGGCCCAGCCTCGCCAATAGTCAGGTAGTGCAGTTCTGTCGTCATGGCTATACCTCCGGGTCCCAGCCGGGCTGGAACACGACCGCCAGGTCTTCCGCGTCGAGCTCCAGCGCATTCATGCGAGCGATTGGCTCCAGGAAGTGCTCGTACATCGGCTTCAGATGCTCGAACTCCTCGTCGTTCAGTTCCAGTCCGACACGATTCGTCAGCGCCCGAAACTCTTCCGTTGAGATTGTTTCAGCCATAGTGATCCTCCCTTAATTTCCATGATCGAGTCCCCCCTCTACCTCCCAAGCTCCGCCAGTGTCCGGCGCGCGCCATCCACCACCCAGGGGCCGTCGCCGCCCGTCGTGAGGAACAGTCCGCCCTGCCCGTGCCGGCGCAGCGCTTCCGACGCGCTTCCTGTCCATATACCCGGTATTTTGCCCGCGCGCTTCGTCGCCTCGAACATCTCGACTATCAGGTCGTCGTGGGCCTTCCAGCCCGCGTCGTCCGAGAGATCCACGCCCATGGACATGCTCAGGTCTCCGGGGCCAATCCAGCAGCCGTCTATCCCCTCCACCGAGAGGATGTCTTCGGCGATCTCGGCGGCCCTGACAGTCTCTAGCTGTATGGCAAGGAATATCTCGTCGTTCGCCCACTGCATATATCCATCGCCCAGGTAGCCCGTCCCGAACGCGCCGCCGGACCGCCCGCCGATGGGCGGATACCGCACCGCTTCGACTGCGGCTTCCGCCTCTTCGACTGAATTCACCATCGGGACCACTATCCCCATTGCGCCGCGGTCGAGCAGCCTGCCGATTGCTCCGAACTCATTCTTGCGAACGCGCGCCATTGGTGTAGCCACACCGAGCGCGATGCTCCTGAACGCCGTCATAGAGCTATTGTCGTCCCACGCCCCGTGCTGATTATCCACCAGAATGAAGTCGAACCCCAGCGGAGAGATCAGCTCCGCCGACAGCGCCGACCCAAGTCCGACCTCCGCTCCAAACGCGGGCTTGCCCTCCAGCATCCTCTGTTTCGCCTTATTGATTGCCATGACTTTTCCCTTTCAGAACCATTTTGCAATTTTGAACCTACCCACTATTATCACATCCGGCAAGACAAATCACGACGACCGCCGAGTGAAACGAGGCAATCTAACCCGCCATCTGAGCGTCGGCGCGTGTTCACGCTCCATGTTCATCCAATACGACACGCTTGTTGACCGCACAGAAATGTACTAAAGTTGGCTATCAACACGGTTCCAACCATCGTGGCTGCCAAGCTCGCCCTCTATTCGGAGGCAAAATGCGCAACGAATTCACCGCCATCATAGAAAAAGACGACGACTGGTACATCGCATACTGCCCCGAGATTCCGGGCGCGAACGGTCAGGGCAGAACCAAAGACGAAGCCATTGAGAGCCTGTCCGAGGCCATCGCGCTCATCCTGCAAGACCGAATTGCGCCCCTAACGAGCCGTTGATAGAATCGGCTTCCGGCCTACCCGCATCACGATTCGGAGCGCGTATTGAACACCAACGGCATAACATCAGTCCCCGGCGTCCGCGTCGGTCACTACACCGACTCTCTCAACGCCACCGGCTGCACCGTTGTCCTCTGCGAAGATGGCGCGGTTGGTGGAGTTGACGTTCGTGGTTCGGCCCCCGGCACTCTGGGCACCGCCTCCCTCGCCCCCACCGCTCTGGTGGAGCAGGTTCACGCCGTCGTTCTTAGCGGCGGCAGCGCATTCGGTCTCAACACCGTCGCGGGCGTCGTGAGCTATCTGGAAGAAAAGGGCGTTGGCTTCGAGTTCGGCAACGCCACGGTCCCAATAGTATGCGGCTCGATTCTGTTCGACCTCGGTCTCGTATCCGGCGCGGTACGTCCCGGCCCCGGCGAAGGCCGCGCCGCCTGCCTCGCCGCGACTTCCGACGCGGTGGACGAGGGCAGCGTCGGAGCGGGAACAGGAGCGACCGTCGCCAAGCTGCGCGGACGCGACAGATGCGTCAAGGGCGGCATCGGAACGTCCTCCCTCGACCTGGGCGACGGGCTCATGGTCGGCGCGATTGTGGCAGTCAACGCCGTCGGCGGAGTCGTGGACCCGGAGACAGCGGAGATCGTCGCCGGGCCGGTGGACGACGACGGCGCGACTATGCTTGACTCGATGGCGCTGATAACCGCTCCCGGATTCGAGTCCCCGCAGCCTCGCGCGGGACAGAACACCACCATAGGCGTCGTCGCCACCAACGCCAGACTCACCAAGTCGCAGGCGAACAAACTCGCCGACGTCTCCCACGACGGGCTCGCGATGGCCGTCCGCCCCGCGCATCTCATGAGCGACGGTGATACCATGTTCGCGCTGGCGACCGGCGTACATGAGGCAGACGCCAACATGAACCGCCTCTGCGCCGCCGCCGCACTCTGCACAAGCCGCGCCATAGTCCGCGCAATCACCAAGGCCACCGGACTAGGCGGCGTGAGGGCGGTGTCGGAACTTCAACGCTAGTGAGGAAGGAAGAGAGCAGTTTGCAGAGCCGTTTCAGGGAGTTGAGCAAGGCAGATAGAAGCACAGAGGAAAACCTGAGGGCTCGGCATCCTGCAATGAAGCCTGAATGGGTGATTCAGGTAATGGAGAATCCCCGTGAACAAAAGGTTGAAACAGTCAGAGGCGAGCGTAGGACGATTATGACTGGAAGAGTCCCAGAGTTCAACCAATGGCTGGTAGTAGTGCTAATCGGCGATGTCGAAAGGGACGGCGTTGACAATTTAGTTCTTCTGACTGCCTATCCCGACAGGCGATTGGAAAAGGAATATGGAGGGAGACCGTGGATAACCGAATGAACAACTCGTCTGATCGCTTGCCGGATGTACAAATTGAATATCTGGAAGGGGCGGACATTCTGCAAATCCATACGGGCGACACTTCTGGTGAAGCCGAGACCATTGGTGATTGGCTGTATATCTACCGAAATAAAGACGATGAAGTCGTAGGTTTCAGCTTGCTAGACGCATCTTATCATCTGCAACCACTCGCCAAAGCCCTACACGCGCGGCAGATAGAGATTATGAACGCCGATGTTGGCGCAGGGGTGGACGGCGGCCCCTTGTCATCTGAAGAATATTAGATGAGTTAGCTCTCCATCGCTTGCCTAGCTGAATCTTCGGACAGGGAAAAGTTGTGGTTCTGAACATGACCACCTTCAACAAATCCACATCCATAGGCTTCATTGGCGCCGGAGCGGTCGGCGGATCGCTGTCCGTCGCGCTCCACAACGCCGGATACCCCGTCGTGGCTGTCGCCAGCAGGACCCGCGCTTCGGCTGAGACCTTCGCCTCCCGCATTCCCGGCTGCGTCCCATACCGCAGCTTCCAGAAGCTGGCCGACTCGGTGGGCTTCGTATTCATAACGACATCCGACGACGCGATTGGACCAGTCTGCGACTCCGTCCGCTGGAGAGAGGGCCAGGCCGTGGCGCACTGTTCCGGCGCCGCCAGCCTCGACCCGCTTCAGAGCGCGGTCGAGAGCGGTGCCGTCTCAGGCGCGTTCCACCCACTCCAGGCATTCTCGTCCGTCGAGGAGGGCGTACAGAACATACCCGGTACGACATTCGGCATAGAGGCAGGCCCCGAACTCCACGACTACCTCGAGCGAATGGCGCTGGACATAGGCGGCAACCCCATCTTCCTCAGACCGGAGGACAAGGTACTGTACCACATATCCGGCGTGCTGATGGGCAACCTGCTTTCCGTGCTCGCGTCCGTCGCGGCATCCGTGTGGCCCAAGTTCGACCGCAGCCGCGACGAGGGTATCCACGCCCTCACCCCCATGATGGTGGCCGCGGCCCGCAACATGGACGCGAACGGCGTGCCGCAGGGCGTGGCGGGCCCCTACCCGCGCGGAGACCTGGGCACGATTCGCAAGCACCTCGAGGCCCTCAAAGCGAGCGCGCCCGAGTATCTTCCGCTATACTGCGAATTAGCCCTCGCCGGTCTGCCCTTCGCCGTAGAGAAAGGAGCGCTCAAGCCCGAACTCGCCGACGAAATCGCGCAAATCGTCAAGAGCTACCAGTAAGGGGGAATAGCTAGGCAAAAGTCCCTTCCCCCGTCAAGGGCTTACAAGGGTAGGAAAATCAACCAACCGTTCGTCCTGAGCTTGTCGAAGGATGCTCACCAAGCGCAACAGTCTCGGTAAACAAACGGACTTCACTCAGAACGAGGAGGTACCAGAAGTGCGAGTAACGATTAGAGATCTGAAACGGATGAAGCGGGACGGGGAGAAGATCCCCATGATAACCGCCTACGACTACACCTCCGCCTGCCTGGTCGAAAAGGCCGGCATTCCCCTGATTCTCGTCGGCGACAGCCTCGGACAGGTGATGCTCGGCCACGACTCCACAGTGCCGGTGACCATGGACGACATGGTCCATCACACGAAGACCGTCGTTCGCGGAACGCGGAAGGCGCACATCGTCGCCGACCTGCCCTTTCTCAGCTACCACACGTCGGTATTCGACGCCATGCGCAACGCCGGGCGGCTGCTGAAAGAGGGCAGAGCGCAGTCCGTAAAGCTCGAAGGGGGCCAGAGTCAGTCCGCCACCGTGAGTCGCATCGTAGAGAGCGGCATCCCGGTCATGGGCCACATCGGCCTCACGCCCCAGTCGGTCAACCAGCTCGGCGGCTACCGCGTGCAGGGCAAGAGCCTCAGGGCCGCGCTCCAACTCATGGAGGATGCGAGAGCGCTGGAAGAGGCCGGAGCCTACGCGATAGTTCTGGAATGCGTCCCCGCGCCCCTCGCAACGATGATAAGCGAGAGAGTCGCCATACCCACCATAGGCATAGGCGCGGGAGCGGGCTGCGACGGCCAGGTGCAGGTCTTCCACGACCTGCTCGGACTGTACCAGGACTTCGTTCCCAGGCACGCCCGCAGGTACGCGAACCTGGGCGACGCCGTAATCCAGGCCACGTCGGACTACATAAACGACGTCCGCGACGGGCAGTTCCCATCCGACAAGGAGAGCTATACGCTGGGCAGAAATGTCCTGGAAGCGCTCACCGACCATTCGGCCAGCCCGGTATAGGCGTATGACCTCACCCTCCGGCGCATCGGACCTCGACGCAATTATCGCCGACATGACAGAGGCCATAGACCGCGACCCCGCGGATTCGAGCGCGTACTTCAGGCGCGGCAACGCCTACTCGAACAAGAGGCGGTACGTCGAGGCCAGGGAGGATATGCTGAGGGTGATCACGCTCGACCCCGCAAACGCCATGGCGCGCAACAACCTCGGCGTAGCCAACCTGTGCCTCGGCGATTTCGAGGCCGCCGCGCAAAACACGACCGAGGCGATAGAACTGGACCCCGAATACCGCGACGCGTACCACAACAGGGGCCTCGCCCATTCCGAGACCGGCGCGCTCGAACTCGCGCTCGCCGACTTCGACCGCGCAATCGCCCTCGACCCCGAATACTGGCCCGCCTATCGCCACAGAAGCGTCGTCCACCACCTGCTCGGCGACTCCGACGCGTCCTACAAAGACTTTCTCACGGCAAGAGAACTCGGAGCGTCCGCGCAGTAAGGAGACCTTCGCGCAACTACCGTCACTTGTATGTTGAAAATCCCCTATCCCTCCATGGGTGACATAGGTTGCCAGCATAAAACCCATACAGTACGATTAACTGCATAAGAATTTCATATTGAGGGCGATATGAGAATTTCAGAACGAGGACAAATTACGATTCCCAAGTCTCTGAGAGACCGCTACGGCATGAACCGCAACGTAGAGGTGGACATAAGTCCAACCGACGAGGGATTGCTCATACACAAACGGGCAGCCGCAGTCCATCCGGTGGACAGAGTGGCCGGAATCCTGGACCACACCGACTTTGACATAGACGAATACATCGCGGAAATCAGAGGCGAATGAGAACCTCCGTTGACACGAACGTTCTTCTGGACCTGTTCCGGACCGATTCGCCCCACCATTCCCAGGCGCGCGACTGGCTCAGAGAAGCGTATAACCGGGGCGCCGTAATCATCTGCGACATCGTTTACGCCGAACTCGTCCCGGCATTTCACAATCGCGAGGTTCTGAATAATGCCCTGCGCGAAATGGGCGCGACCTTATCCCCCATAAACTCAGCCATTGCATATGAAGCCGGACTGAGATGGAAGCGATACCGCGCGGCAGGCGGACCTCGAAGCCGAATAATCACCGACTTCCTGATCGGCGCGCACGCCATAGCGTCAGCAGACGCATTTCTCACACGTGACAGAGGCTTCTTCACAACCTACTTTCCCGAACTCGGAACAGAAGACTGACTACGCCGGCTATCCCCGCGAAAACGGCAACCCAGGGGTAGAAGGGCAGCCTACCCGGTAATGATCAATACTCAACCCGTATCCGCTATCATCCGCTCCGTCAGACGCATAACAGGCTGGCAGCCATCATACGGAATCGCCAACCTCAAGGGCGACCTGTTCGGCGGCATCGTGTCCGCCGTCATGATGGTGCCAATCGCGCTCGGCTTCGGAGCGCTGTCCGGCCTGGGTCCGGTCGCCGCGTTCTACGGCGCTATCGCCGTCGGATTCTTCACCGCCATACTCGGCGGCGCGGCCCCCATGATCTCCGGCCCCAGCGCCCTCATAACCATATTCACCGCCGTCATCATCAGCTCATACGCCGACAACCTCGCCGAAGCGTTCACCATAGTAATCATGGCCGGACTCATCCAGATCGCTTTCGGCCTCCTGCGCCTGGGCAGGTTCGCCAACTGGCTGCCCTTCTCAGTCGTCCGCGGAGTATTCGTCGGCGTCGGCGGCTACATATTCATGACCCAGACGCTCTGGTTTCTCGGCTCGCCCATCGAACCCGGCATAGGGCTGTTCGACATCATCGCCTCCTGGCCGAGCGCTATCCTCGACGTCAACCTTCACGCGCTCGCCGTGGCAGTCATAACGCTGGCGGTATTCATCTCCTGGCCGGACAGATTGCATCGTTACGTGCCGGACGCCCTCGTAGCCCTCATAGTCGGCGCGCTCGCCGGCGTCTTCCTGTTCACTTCCGCTCCCCAACTCGGAGACACTCCAATTGGCCTCCCCGAATTTCAGACGCCTGTATTCCAGGGCAACTTCCTGCTCGAGGCAATACAGCCAGCGCTCATCCTCGCCTTCCTCAGCTCCATGTACAACCTGCTCACGGCGCTTATCATAGACCCGCTTACCGGGCGAACGCACAAGCCCGACCGCGAACTCGTCGGACTCGGCATCGGCAACATCGTGACCGGCGCCCTCGGAGGACTGCCCGGCGCGGCTTCTGCCCCCTGCTCCCTTCTCGCGGCGCGCGCCGGCGGCAGGTCGGCGGTGACCGGCATGGTCTGCGCCGGCGTCCTGCTGGCTATCCTCTTCGGACTCGGCAGGGCAATCGCCTACATTCCCCACGCCGCCTTCGCCGGAATACTCATCAAGGTCGGCTGGGACATGATGGACGTCCGATTCCTGCGCCGCATCCCCAAGCTGTCCCCGGACATCGGCCTCGTCACCCTGCTCACAGCCCTGCTCTCGCTCGTATTCGACGTCATATCCGCAATCGCCGTCGGATTCATCGTCTCAGGCATGGCCAACGCGCTGCGCTTCCAGAGCCAGCAGCTCAACCAGACCATCTCCACGCCCCTGCTCGACATGATCATCTTCCCGGACGCGATGGACGACCCCGACTTCGACCCCTTCCGCGCCCGCGTCGGACTCCTCTCGCTGCGCGGCAGCTACTCCATCGCGTCCGCCAGGGAGATAGTGCGCGTCATCAGCCCCGACCTCGCCGACCACGAAGTAGTCATCTTCGACTTCAGCGAGACCTCCGGCATGGACGACAGCGCCGCCATGGCCGTCGAAGACCTCATAAACTCCATCGTGCGCGACCAGGACAAAGCCTGCATCATATCCGGCCTCTCGGACCAGCTCGAAGGAAACCTCAGCGCCCTGGGCATCTTCGACAACGTACCCACCGACGATTTCGCCCAAGACATGGACGAAGCCAAACTAATCGCCGCCCGAATCCTCGAAGACTGACCCCGACAACGGCAGGCAAAAATCCCTTCCCCTTTTGACGGGCTTGTGGGCGTATGTAAATCAATAAACCGTTCGTCCTGAGCCTGTCGAAGGAAGCTTGTCGAAGGACAGTCCAAAATCCCTTTCCCCCTCGACGGGAGAAGGCCAAGATGGGGGTGACTCCTCATCTGACCCCAGACACACTATTGCCCCCCGTCCCCCGAAAACCCTACAATTGAACCAGCATCATGCGTCCCCACCATCCTCAGACACCATGCGCGGAGGGGTGGCCGAGTGGACGAAGGCACCTGTCTTGAAAACAGGCATACGTTAAGCGCGTATCGCGGGTTCGAATCCCGCCCCCTCCGCCACTTCCACGTACTTCGACGCTGGTCTGTTTGGACTGTTTTGATGAGAATTATCGCGAGACGGACGCTCAGGGAATTCTGGGAGCGTCACCCGGACACGCGGCCTTCCTTAGAGCACTGGTACAAGGAAGTCCGGCGCGCTGACTGGGCAACACCGGCCCAGGTAACGCGGCAGTGGCCTCGGGTCAGCATTGTCGGCGGAAACCGGGTTGTGTTTAGAATAAAAGGCAACCAGTACCGATTGGTGGTCGAGATTTTCTATCCGGGCCGTCGGGTGTACATACGGTTCATAGGTACCCACGCGGAATACGACCTTGTGAATGTGGAGGAGATATAGCTATGGTCGAAGTAAGTCCAATCCGCACCGAAGAAGACTACGACGACGCGCTGACCAGACTCAGCGAGATATTTCAAGCGGAAATTGGCACGCCGGAAGGCGACGAGCGCGATATTCTCGCGGACTTGGTAGAATGTTATGAGGATAGGCGCTATCCCATCAGTCCGCCTACAGACCTCATAGCGTCCATAGAGTTCGAGATGGACCAGCGGGGCCTGACTCGCCAGGATCTGGCCCTTTACATCGGTAGCTTGACCAAAGTCACAGCGATACTATCCCGCCAAGAGGACATCACCATGTCCATGGCCAGGGCGCTGCACAAGCGCCTGGGCATAGACGCGGAGACGTTGCTTCAAGAACCATTGGCGAGCCGAGAGCGAAAGGACTGAAAAGTTATAGGAAACAGAAAAAGGACGAGTGTAACTCTGAATGTATGGCTATATAATGCGGGAAGCGGGGAGGCGAATTTAGGCTGTTAGAGATCGGCGCAATCATGCCCCCTCCGCCCCTCCCCCAATCCCCACCTTCATCTGTATAAGGCCCCAACGTCTTACTCATCATCCAACAAACTCCCCTGCGCCGGACTGCCCACACTCGGCGGCTGTCTCTCCTCGTCAGTCGGAGTCGGCAACTCATCCTTCGAGAAAGTCTCAGACGCGCATACCCTGTCCAGCAATTCCTCGCCTTCCGGCTGAAGATCAATCGTCGCCTCGAGTACCCAGAGCAGTTCCAGCAATTCTTCGGCGAAATTCCAACTCTCAGGCCGAATGTCATCCAGGGGAGACGACCTGCGTCCTGATCTCTTGCGCTTCCGGTAGTCCAGCCACGACTTGACGATCTGCAAGCCCGACACCGAGTAATTCCAGACTTCGGACGCGACTGGCGCAAACTCCCCGTCGCCGACACGCAGAGTTTGCCTTTCCGCGTCATAACCAAAGCCTTCAGGATATTGGTCGGAGGAAACCGGCTTCTTATAACGCGCCTCGCCCTGAGGAACCAGCCCATCATCTTCTGGGCGCTTGAATCTCTGGCCGTATGTATGCAGATAGATGAGCCGCGCTCCATGGTCGGATACCTGCTCAAACAGTTCCGAGTCCTTTGTGATTGGCAGGTGAGGAGGAGGCAATTCCAGTTCATCCCAGAACCGTGCGACATAGGACAGCTGGGCCAAGACACCGTAAGCATAGGCGAAAAGACGCTCTGGGGTGACCGTTATGCCGCAAGCCTGACCCAACGTTTCAAGCATTCCATTAGTCACATTCGGATCACTGGTATCTCGATCACGCCATAAAGGAATAATGTCTTTTGCCCCACGACCATGGAAGTGATGCAAATCTGGGATCTCGGATGCGACTGTTGCAGCGGGACCAGTCCCGATCACATCCGTTAGCAGACTAGTCATGTAGCATTGACTTTCACCGTGAATTCGCCACAGGTCAGGACGCATCCTGTCGGCAATACGTGAGTCGGCAATCACTGCCTGTCGGTCGAAAGATCGGAATGAATATCTAGCGACCTTGGGTAATGAATCTTTTGACTCAATTTCGGATACAGGTATCTCCCTCTTGTCTTGGTCGAAAAGAGATTCATAACGCCGGTCAATCTTACGGTCTGATGTCTCCCTGAAGGCTCTGCGTTGCCTGTTTCCCCTGAGCTTCAGTAATACTCTCCAGCGTTCGATAAGCAGGTCTCTAGTCTCTCCAATCGGCCACGTTCGCTTCAATTGAGAGCCTGAATGCTGCCACGGAAACACATCAGTTAACGCTGGCCAGTCAAAATAGCTGCCCGTTCCCGCTGCGTAGAACGGCATTTCCCACTCTTCAGAACACTCGCGCCATTCCAGGTCGTCAAACGACTGCACCGCGTCAAGCATCTCCAGCTTGGACTTCTCGGAGCCGGTGAGTTTCGTCTTCCAAACTCGCGCGGGCGACTTGGCATTAGGCTGCCCATTACGAACTCCGATGGCAATCGCGACGGGTGTTCTTATGGCGAACACGTTGTCTGTCTTGCGCGCGCCGAGGCTGTCCCCTTCGAGGTCTATGATCCACAAATCATCGAATGTCTCACGCATCTTGCGCCGCATCCCCACGAATCCGGGTCCCCGCAGGTATGACGACGCTGTGATGAACGTAACGATTCCGGCGTCGTTCGTAGAATCGAATACCTTCCACAGCGCCCACCGCCAGAAATAAACGTAGTCGTTGTACAGGTTCTTAAGGTGAACGCCCGCTCCCGCTTCTCTGGCCGGGGATAGGAAGTCTTCCAGAATAGGCGCAGGCGCATCCTGCCCCTCGTCCCCGTACCGCACCCATCCACCCTTGCGCCTTCCCTCGTCGTCATCAGGACCGCGCTGTTCTCTGTCGTAGGGCGGATTGCCGATACAGACGAACACGCGGGTGTCCTTCTTGATTTCCTGCGCGCGCCTGCGCTCGTCCGTCAGTCGCTCTTGCAGAATGCTCGCTGTGAAGTCGGGCAGCGCATTCGGAGATTCGAGGGTGTCAGTAAGAAATATCCTGGGCGGCGCATCCGTCACGCCCACATCCCGAAGACGCTGTGAGATTCTTAGGTGAGCGACAGCGTAGGGCCCGACCAGAATCTCAAATCCATTGAGACGTCCTGCCAGGTCGTGCATCTTGCCCGGAACTGCCCCCGGACCAAGCCATTCACGCACCGAGTGTTCCGCATGATCCAGAACTGCCAGGGGGTACGTGCCCGTCCCGGTCGCGGGATCGAGGACTACCACATCGTCATCGGCGAATGTCAACGGTTTACCGAACTTCTCGCGAAGCAGTTCCCCCGCAAGTCTGGTCTGTGCTCGCACTACCTCGACAGGAGTGTAATAGACCCCTCTGTCTCTTCTGAGTTTCGGGTCGTACTCACCGAGGAACTGCTCATAGAAATAAAGCCAGGGGTCGGCTTCCTGCTGAATTGCGTCTGAGTCAACCGCGCCTATCGCCCGCTCCAGCAACTCTATCGGCATAATCAATTCAGTGCGAACGTCAGGAGCTTCGAGCAGACCAATGGCCTGCGCAAGTAAGGCGTGTTCTCCTTGCAGCGTATAGGAAGCGAAGTTGGGATGAAGATTCTCGGCGCCCTCGAACTTGGCAAGAAGCAACGCATAGGTCAGGGTTTGAGCATAGGCGTCCGCGAACTGGGAATCGTCCGACTCTGGGAAAAGCAGCCCGCTCCACTCAAGTGCGAGACGTCTGAGTGAACTCTGCGCGTTAACCCCACGCTCAAGTGCGGCAGCCACCTCGTCTCGAAGAATCCGCGTGAGCGGCGCGAGAAATTCCGCAAGTCCCTGTGCTGTCGCGGGAGTTATCGGCTGCCAGAGAAGAAAGTCCCGTAGCACATTTTCCAGCGTGGGCAGTCGAGATTCCTCGACACCGTCTGAACCGCTTTCGCTCACGTCGTCTGCGACACGCACACGAGAGATGCGTTTGCCGGAGCGAAACAGACTCCACTCCGAGCCATCTGTGTATATCAAGTTTGGCAGAGCTTGGAATCGTTTCCACTGTTCCCCATTGCGACTGCGGGCTGAGAAATGTTCCGGTCGAGCGCCTACTCCGGGCGCCTTGAGCTCGATATGTCCGACAAGTAGTTGATCAACGGATATTCCAAGATCAGGTCTGCCATGCAGGTCATCTGCGCGAACTTCGGTGCGCCACCTTACTTCAGTCCCGGTCAGTTGCCCGATACCGCGTAGCAATTCGCCAACGGGCGCTTTCAACTGGTCTTCGGGCTGTGCGTCTATATGCTGACTGAAATTATCAACAACCGCGTCAGCGAAAATGCGGATTGGATGACTCATTGGCATATTTCCCCGAGAATTTGGATCCTTGGCATCTATCATATAGTATCCTGACCATATGTATTGAGGTAGTATGGGAAGCATGAAGACGACGCTTGACATCCATGACGACCTGCTGACTAGGGCAAAGCGACACGCGCAAGAGACCCGTCGCCCGCTCCGCGCGGTCGTCGAGGAAGGACTCAGGTTGGTCCTGTCGAAAGAGACCCTTCCCAAGCGTTACATTCTCCCCGACTGCAGCTACGGCGGCACCGAGACTCATGACCCCCTGGCTTCCTACACCTGGCCCGAACTACGCGACATAATCTACGGCGAGGGTCCTCAGTCGTGATTGCGGTTGACACCAACATACTGGTATATGCCCATCGAGCGGACTCGCCATATCATTCTCAGGCGGCGTCGTCCACGACGCGCGTATAGCGGCAATCTGCGTAGCTCACGGAGTAGAAACGCTGCTCACCAGGGACAGAGACTTCTCTCTGTTTCCCGAACTGCCTGTCCGCGACCCGCTGCGGACGGTGTAGCCCGCCCGGACCTCGGACCAGGCGCTTCTCAAAGCCCTCCCCAATTCCCCATCCCCCTACCCTCCCAACTCCCCATCATGCTACAATACGAACATACAAACTATATCAACCATAACCGGTAACTAATGACCACACACCAACCGCCCATAACCCAAAACTGATAAACCCAAGATTATACAAACCAAAAACAGGACGCCGGAAAAAAAGGCCCTCATAGCTAACGCAGGCAAAACGCAGGCAAACGCAGGTCACAGCGGTCGCCTGTGGCTTGCCTGTTCAACCCCAGTAGCTCATCCAGCCCGAGCCCAGCGCAATTATAAATCCACATTTATCAACCCGTCCCAATCCCGACATCCGGCTCCGGGGCCTTTTCGCTTTCGCGCCAGCGCTCCGCGGTAATCCACATCTCCGCCGTCAAACATCTGGCGCTGAAATCACCCCGAACAGCATAATCAAAAGACTCGGAAGCCAACCGCCCCTGTTTCACGCCCCAAGCCATATTCGATATACTTCAACCATTACCGAACAACCCGGCGGCCGGCTTCACCCTGAGCCGCCGCGCCCATCCGCAAACGGAGCCTCCTTCCATGAAGATTCACGAATACCAGGCCAAAGACATCTTTTCCAGGTACGGCATCCCCATCCCCAGGGGCAGGGTCGCCCATAGCCCTGAAGAAGCCGCCGACATAGCCGCCGAACTCGGCGGCAGCGCCGTCGTCAAGGCGCAGGTACACGCCGGAGGCCGTGGCAAGGCCGGCGGCATCAAGGTCGTCAACTCCCCCGAAGAAGCCGCCGCCGCCGCCGAAGCCCTCATAGGAACCAGCCTCGTCACATTCCAGACCGGCCCCGAAGGCTCCCCCATTAGCGGCGTCCTCGTAGAAGAAGTCGTGGACGTCCAGACCGAGCTATACGTCGGCATGGCCATTGACGGCGCCGCCGAGGGCATCGTCGTCATAGCCAGCGCGGCCGGCGGCATGGAGATCGAAGAAGTCGCCGAGACCGCGCCCGATAAGATCATCCGCGTCGCCGTGGACCCCGTCCTCGGACTCCAGCCCTTCCAGGGACGCAAGCTCGCCTACGGCCTCGGAGTCCCCGACTCCCTCAACCGGCCCGTCGCCGCGCTCATGGCATCCCTCCACAAGCTCTTCGAGGACAACGACTGCTCCCTCGTCGAAATCAACCCGCTCGGCATAACCGCCGACGGCCGCGTTCTCGCCATGGACGCCAAGATCAACATAGACGACGACGCCATGTTCAGGCAGCGGACCGCCGCCGAACTCCGCGACATCGAGCAAGAAGACCCCCTTGAGGTCGAGGCCGGCAAATTCGACATCAACTACGTCAAGCTCGACGGCGACGTCGGCTGCATAGTCAACGGCGCCGGACTCGCCATGGCCACCATGGACGTCACCCACGCCGCCGGAGCGTCCCCCGCCAACTTCCTCGACATAGGCGGCGGCGCCGACGAGGAGAAAGTCGCCAAATCGCTCGAAATCGTCCTCTCCGACGCCAACGTAAAGAAGGTCCTCGTCAACATCTTCGGCGGCATCCTCCGATGCGACGTCGCCGCGCGCGGATTCGTCATGGCCTCCGAAAGAGCCCCCGACAAGATGCGCCCCATGGTCGCGCGGATGCTTGGCACCAACGCCGACGAGGGCCGCGACATCCTCGCCAACTCCGGCCTCGACGTAACCCTCGTCAACGACCTCGCCGAAGCCGCCGCCGCCATCCGCGGATAACAGACAATCATCTCATATCCCCTCCCCCCGACGGGCTGAGAGGGGTTTGTAAATCAATAAACCGTTCGTCCTGAGCTTGTCGAAGGACAGTCCAAACTCCCTTCCCCCTCGACGGGCTGAGAGGGGTAGGTAAATCAATAAACCGTTCGTCCTGAGCTTGTCGAAGGACGCTTGTCGAAGGAAAATCCAAACTCCCTTCCCCCCTGACGGGCCGAGAGGGGTTTGTAAATCAATAAACCGTTCGTCCTGAGCTTGTCGAAGGACGCTTGTCGAAGGAAAATCCAAACTCCCTTCCCCCCTGACGGGCCGAGAGGGGTAGGTAAATCAATAAACCGTTCGTCCTGAGCTTGTCGAAGGACGCTTGTCGAAGGAAAATCCAAACTCCCTTCCCCCTCGATGGGGGAAGGCTAGGATGGGGGTGAACCCCAACCTCAACTCAACCCACAGGAGCATCCAAAATGAGCATACTGGTAGGCAGGGACACAAGACTCATGGTGCAGGGCATCACCGGACGCGAGGGCAGCTTCCACGCCCTCCGCTGCCGCGAATACGGCGCCAACCTCGTAGCCGGGGTCACCCCCGGACGCGGCGGCCAGATGTTCGACGACGACGTGCCAGTGTACAACACCGTCGAACAAGCCGTCGCCGAGACCGGCGCCAACGCCTCCCTCATCTTCGTGCCGCCCCCCTTCGCCGCCGACGCCATCGTCGAGTCCGTGGACGCCGGCATAGACGTCATCGCCTGCATCACCGAGGGCATCCCCGTCATGGACACCGTCAGAGTTGTCCGCTACCTCAAGGGCAAGTCCGCTACACTCATAGGTCCCAACTGCCCGGGCATCATCTCGCCGGGCGAGGACTTCAAGATGGGCATCATGCCCGGCCACATACACATGCCCGGACGCATGGGCGTCGTATCCCGCAGCGGCACCCTCACCTACGAGGCCGTCGGCCAGCTAACCGAGCTCGGCATCGGACAGTCCACCTGCGTCGGCATCGGCGGCGATCCGGTCAACGGCTCCACCTTCGTTGACATCCTCAGGATGTTCCAGGACGATCCCGACACCGACGGCGTAGTCATGATCGGCGAGATCGGCGGCACCCGCGAGCAGGAAGCCGCCGAGTACATCGGCAGCGACGAATTCACCAAGCCCGTCGCCGCCCTCATAGTCGGGCAGAGCGCCCCTCCCGGCAAGCGCATGGGACACGCCGGCGCCATCATCACCGGAAGCGCGGGCCGCGCCAGCGAAAAGGTCAAGGCGCTCGCCGCCGCCGGCGTCTCAATCATCCCCGCCCCCGGCGAAATCGGCGTAACCGCCCAGCGAATGATGCAATCCCACGGAGCGTAACATGGCGACCCTCACCATCCACAACATATCTGATGACCTGCTTGAGAAGTTGGAACGCAGCGCAATGGAACGCGGCATCTCCATCGAGGACGAAGCCGTTCGGCGTATCCTCTCCACCAAGTTCGCATTGAACGAGCGCGAACGGGAGGAACTTATGGAGAGTGTCCGCAAGAACAGGCGCAAAATGGCTGAAGAAGGAATTTGGCTAACGGAGGAGAGAGGTAACAAGGGCAAAACACGATGTCTCCTATGGCATGAAAAGTGAGATAGGCCAAGAACCTGATTCCACAAGGCAATCAATTGAGGATAGGGTCAAGGGATTCAAAGAACTGATGGAACGCTATCCCGATGTCTATATTACCGACGAGCAGATAACCCAAGCGAAACGGGAAGGACGACCTTGATTGTTGCCGATACCAATCTCATAGTTCACTTGAGCGTAAAAAGCGAGTTGGACCGAAACAGCGTATCAAGTTTACTACAAAGACCCGGAATGGCACGCTCCGGGCTTTGTGGCGGTCTGAGTTCAGAAATACGCTGGCGTCCCATATACGCGCTGGACTTATGACATACGAACACGCCTTGGACACAATGGACCAAGCGGAAGCGTTTATGTTGAACAAAGGCGACCATTGGGTTAGCTCCACCGCCGTCCTCCGTCTCGTAGCCGACTCCACATCCTCCGCCTACGACTGCGAATTCATCGCCCTCGCCAACCACCTGAACGTCCCCCTCATAACCTCCGACTCCCGACTCCTGCGCGACTTCCCCGACCGCGCCCTCGCCCCCGACCGGTTCCTCTCCGCCTAGCTCGCCGACGACGACATCCTGAACCGCCACAGCGCGACCGCCAGGAACACCACGCCGAACCCCGCCAGCGCCATCATCTCCTGCGTCACGTCCCCGAACTCCGCCCCGAACAGCATTATCTTATTGAACCCGCCATTCGCCCACCCATGAGGCGTCAGCTTCGCCAAAGACTGCATCCACTGCGGCGTGATGAACAGCGGCCACCAGCACCCGCCAATGGGAGCCAGAACCAGCGCGGTCAGCGGCCCCAGAGCGGACGCCGCCTGCACGTTCGTAGCGAAACTCGCCAGCATCACCCCGAACGTCGCCGACGCCAGCGCCATCAATACCGAAATGATGATCACCGCCGAGGGCGACGCCCCCAGGTCTATCCCGAAAGCGAGTATCCCCACAGCCCACATCACCGCAAGCTGGGTAACGCCTCGGAACGCGATACCCGCGAACTTCCCCACGATCACCGACTCCCGCCGCGTCCCGTTCGACACCAGCCGCTCCAGCGTGTGCGACTGCCGTTCTCGCGCAATCGCCTCCGCGCTCATAGCCGCCGTGAAGAACAGGAACATCGTCAGATACGCCGGCAGCGTGAAATTCGACGGCTGGAACGGCTCGACATCCCCTACCCGCTCCACCTCGAACCCTATCAACGGCGTGAACGATTCAAGTGAAGCAAGCCCGCCTCCCAGCGCTCCAATTTGACTGATCCCCGACGTCCCCAGGACATGGCGGATTGTGCCAATGGCGACCTCTCCCTGCGACAACTGAGTCGCTACCGACCGAGCGAAGCCTACCAGCGCCGCCTGCGTCTCCGGCGAGCCGTTCCCAACCACCACCTCAAGCCTGGTCGGAACTCCGCTCATAAGACTCTGGCTGAACCCGGACGGAAAAGCCACGAATCCGTCCAGGTCGCCGCTTTCCGTGGCTGCCAGCGCCTCCTCATACTCCATTACGGTCAAGTCGCCTGCGCCACCATCGCCCGCCAACCCCTGGACGATCCGCGCGCTTATGCCGCCCGCGCCTTCCTGTGTGGCGAGGACCAATTGCAGCGGTTCATCCTCCGGCCCCTGTCCGCGCAGCGCAAACGAAAACCCTATCACGAACAGGAACGGAAACAGGAACGCGAACCCAACCGCGAACTTATCCCTGAAGAATATCCGCGTATCCTTCACCGCTATCAGCGTCGCCTGTCGCAGAACCACTCTCACCCTACCGTCCCCCTTCCGACGCCCTGAACAAGACACGCGCCGCCACGAGTCCGACCACCGTAACCCCGACCATGACACCCAGCCCAACGACCTCCCCCGACAAGCTCGCCCCCGACGAAAGAATCCCCTCCATCGCCTCGATTGCGTAATGGTTGATAGTAAACCGCGCAATTATTGCAAGCGGCCCGTCCGACACCGCGAAGAACGTCCCGCCGAATATCGTCATGAACATAGTGAAGAACACCGCCGCCCATATCGCCTGGTCCCGTGTCCGAGCCGCCGCCCCGATAACCAGCCCCACCGCGCTCACAGCCGCCGCCACCAGTATCGAAAAGACGATCAGTTGCCCGAAGTCCGACACATCCCCCACCCTAAGCGCCGCGAACCCCAGCGCAAGCAGAATCACCGCTTGGAAAGTCGCCCTCAGCGTCCCCGACAGGAACTTGCCCGCGAACAACTGGTTGATACCCAATCTCGTCGTCATCAGCCGTTCAAGCGTCCCGATTCTCCGCTCCTCCACCAGCGTCTGCGCCCCCATCGTCACCGCGAACATCAGGAACATCACCGTAACGCCCGGCATCAGCCTGTTCAGCAGATTCGCCTCCTCCGACTCGCCCAGACCGCGCACCTCCACCCCCACGGCGGGATTCCGACGCGACTCCGCCAGCCGCCGTTCGAACTCCGCGACTATCTCATCCTCAGCGATGCCTCGGCCCGACAGAGTCTCAAGCGCCATCCGCCGCGACTGTATCTCCCCACCCATCTCCAACGCCGCCCCTGAGACGATAGCCCCCACGATCTGCCCCGTCTGGCCGCCATAACCCCGCTGCTTGAACAGGATATGCGTCGGCTCACCCGCCTCCAGCGCATCCGAGAACCCCACCGGAATCACCACGGCCGTCAGAATCGCCGACCGCTCCAGCGCCCCATCCGCATCCTCCAGCGTCCGTTGCCTGACGGTAATCTCATCCATCCCGTCCAGACGCTCGATGAGTTGCCGACCGTATTCCCCCGAATCCAGGTTCACCACATGCGCCGTAGCGTGAAAACTCGCGTCCCCGCCGCCGAACGCCCCATACATCAGCGCAAACAGCAAAATAGGAAGCGCGATGCTGAAAGCCAACTCCCCCGGATTCAGCAAAAACCGCTTGAGGTCAAGAAAAGCTATGTACAACGGACGAAACACAGAATTCAATCACACCTGCTTAATTAATATCGTCGGCAAAACTATGAGAGGCACAGATTTCTCTAGGATATCCGGCGTGCCAGATTCATCAATGTAGCAAAGGTACGTGGGGGAAATTAAACAGCGACTAGGGTCGGGGCATTAGACCCGAGTGGAGACGCTTGGCGACTCCTCCTAGACGCAACCTCATTGTATCAGTGGATGAACGAAAGTCAAAGCGAGGTCCGGTAATGTATCAGTTTGAAATTAGGCTCCTTTGGACGACGCCATCGCCTTCATACACTTCATCCAAAATCGCACAGATGGCGTACTGGAATTCCCTGTATGCAGGAATCAGTGACCCTACTTTATCATCCGCGAGGTATCGCCACTCTATAAAGTCGTCTCTGTGCTCCTCTAGGAATTGCCAAATGTCAAACTTCTTGTCCCTAGTTTCATCATCTTGTGACAAATACCGTTGAAAGCTCTCATTCACTCGACTCTGAGCATCTGAAGATACATGCTGAAACAGTTTCGCCAAATCATGTGTCTTAGTGAAACCATCAGGGGTAGTTTCCTTCTGTTTCAAGCCCTTTAATGCGAGTTCGACCGTAAGGGGCAACAGGATGTTAATCGAGAGTTGAATGCCAAGGTTAAGAACCAGAGTATTAGGTCTCTCTCCCCGCATTAAATGGACAGCGTGTTGAAGCGCCATCGCCATCTTGTCCATCTCAACCTGTTTTTTATTGCTCATATGTTGCTCCGAAATGGTTTCATCCTCAGAGTGATACACTACCCGAGATCCCTATTTGTCTT
The DNA here is from genome assembly GCA_965202815.1 of Dehalococcoidia bacterium. Taxonomy (GTDB): domain Bacteria; phylum Chloroflexota; class Dehalococcoidia; order Lucifugimonadales; family UBA1123; genus VXRN01. The sequence goes on along the minus strand of CBDBCD010000002.1, from coordinate 2,201,012 downwards.
AGACTGCCGCATCCGAAACACGCTTGGTCTTGATGATTTCTGGAACCACTCACCCCAACTCCGCCCTCTTCGACCCGTGTATAGACGGGTCCGAAGCCAGCAGCCCCCGCAACCTGCCCACAGCTCCCACCGCCTCATCCCCAAGCCCCAACATATCCCGCGCGATCCGCTCGTCCAGCTCGATACGCGCGGGGTCAACCGCGCACCTGTGAAACGACTCGAACCTCCGCGACTCCATATCCCGCCAGATACCTTGCGCCGCCTCCAACTGCCACGGTGCTAGTTCCCTCACGTCCAGCGTCGGCAGCCTCTCCAGCATACCCTTACTGCCCGTCCCTCTGCCTTCCTGCGCCCTGTTCGAGTGATTCGCGTGAAGCAGCATCCCAAGCGTAGAATTGCACCACAGCGCTAGCGCAATCTCTTGCCTGGAACGAACTATGGGATCATCGTCCGACATCGTGAGAGTATGCCACGCTCGCACTCCAAGTGCCCTGACGCTGGTGCGAGTCGCCATTACACGCTGAGAGTTATAGCGAATATCGCACGTTACCTGGAGCGTGCCCGATTCCGCCCATATTGATTCATAGTTTCGGTCAGGTTTGGGAATAAGCCAGGCGTTAGGCTCTGAAACCATACCCTGATGAACAGAGGTGCTTTGGCGCCAAAGCGCAGGGAATTGAGCTTCTTCATTCCAACCGTGATAAGCCTCAAATGATCCAGCTGGACCACGGATCCTCTTATGCTCTGGCCCCACGGTACAAACTTCTGCCATCGCCGCAATCGGAATCTGCCCCGCCAGCATCGTTCCATCTGCCGTCCATAATTCTCCCCGCTCCAACGCCGCCGCGAACTGCCCGATAAGAGCGTACCTCCACCGCGCCGACTTCCACGCCGATTCCCCAACCGGCCCATCCACCAACTCGCCCCACTGCTCGCCGCCCACCATCAACGCGCTGCCGCCCACCGGAGGCCCGTCCGACCTCAGAGACGGCAGCGAAGCCGCCGCGTTCACCGCGCTCACAAGCGCCAGCGCGTCCGTCTCACGCCGCGCCGCGCGCCACAGGTTGACGAACCTGCCCCGCCTCGACGGACTCCCTTCCTCACTCAGCCGCCGCGCCACTATCAGAGTTTCCGCTATCCCCGTGTCGTAAGACATCGAGCGCGTATCCGGGTCATGCGACGACACCACGAACTCCACCTCGTACCGCGACGCCAGCGTATCCCTGATTCCCCGCCACGACTCTCCGCTCAGCGAAGTCACCGGCAGAACCAGCGCGACCCGTCCGCCCCGTTTCACCAGCCGGTCCGCCAGCGCCGTGAACGATGAAGCGTGTCCCGCCATCTGGTTTGCGGGCGTCCCTCTCAGAAGCGCCGATGTATGAGTCGCAATCGCTTTCGCGGATTCCTCGTCTCCCTCCGGCAACTGGAAGACCCGCGCAATCGCATCCTCCTTTCCGCCGTCGCTTCCCCGTCTTGTGTACGGCGGATTGCTTATAACCAAGTCCACCCTCGGAATCGGAACAAGACTCCCCTCGCCGCTCACAGCCCCTATCTGTTCCTCTGTCGTCGAGAACGACGACTGGATTTCGGGAACTTTAAGCCAGTCCAGCGAACCAAGCTGTACGCCGCCGCTCGGTTCCACACCCAGCCTCAGTATATGCAACTGCATCTGCTCGAACCGAACAAATGGAGACATCGCCGCAAGCGTCGCCGCCGTCATGTGAATCGCCGCCTGCACAACATCCGTCCCCATGACCACCTTTTCCACCAGCGCCTTGTGAAGCGCCGAAATATCCCCTTCTCCCTCCCGCTCCGATGCGTAGTTCTGAGCTATTTGGCGATACGCCGCCATAAGCAGCGTTCCCGTCCCGCACGCCGGGTCAATCACTCGCATCTCCCCCAACGCATCCATATTGCCCCAGTCAACTCCGTCCCATCTCGCCGGAGACAACGCAAGTCCGGCCAGTAGGATAGACGCCGGGATGCTGGTGTAATACGCCGCCAGCAGTTTCCTCTCCGACACCAGCTTGTTGAAGATTCTCCCCGCGACGTCGTGCCGCCCCACCGCTCCCATGCCCATCAACTCCGACGCCGTTCGCGCGCACTCCTCCAGAACGCCCGCCGCCTCAACTTCCGAAAGCTCCGCTACCACCTCACGCGCCATGCTGAATATCGGATAGTAGTCAACGTTCAGGATGCTGTCCCACGCCTGGATTAGAGATATGCGGGAAAACCGCCCGTTACGCATCGCCGCGCTCACAGGCTGATAATGCGCTTCGTCGCGCGCCAGCCGATCCTGGAACACCATCGCGTTCGTGATCATCAGCGCAGCCATGTTCGCCGACTCCACACCCGGCTCCGCCCCGAAAATCCGAGACACCCGCGCCAAAGCGCCCGGCGCGCGGCCAAGCTGCGAACCCGCCCGTCTCACCCCGCCGTCCAGAATCTCAACCGCCGCGTCCAGGTCGCCTCCGGGCGACGCCGCCGCCGAAACCGCCCGCCCAAGCTCCGACACATCCCCGCTCAGTTTAGGCCCCGATGTCCCGTCCGAACGCCACTCCTGCCATTCCAGCGCCACCGACGCCAGCCGTTCCTCAAGATACCGCTGGCTGACCGACCTGATTCGCGCCGGAACGCTCACCGCGAACACATTCTCCACCGCCGCCCCGTCAATCTCCAATCCCAACCGCGAAAGCGCGTCCGCCTCCACCGTCAGCGCCGGCTCCAACTCCGTCTCCACAACAACAACCCGCCCATCCAGCCGAACTATCACATCAGGCCGCGCCCCCTCGCGCAGCGTCTCCGCCACCGCGTCCAACCCCAGCCGCTCCCGCATCACCCGCGCAAGCGCGTCATTGATAACACTCTCATGGCTTCTATCAGCGCCGCTATTGGTCATCTCTCACATCCTGTCCATCCCAAAATCCCATAAATCACAGTTCAGACAAATCAATCCCGCAACCCCCGCCCCGTCAACTCCAAAAACACACTCTCCAGCGACACATCCCCCGGATCCCCGATCTCCGACTTCAGCGCATGAGGACTCCCCAGCCTGATAACCCTGCCGCTGTCCATTATCCCAATACGGTCGCACAGACGGTCCGCCTCCTCCATATAGTGCGTCGTGTACAGCACTGTCAGACCCTCGTCCCGCAGGGCCTCCACTGTCTCGAAGATGTGATACCGCGACTGCGGATCAATCCCCACCGTCGGCTCGTCCAGGAACAGCAGTTGCGGACGACTCATCAGCGCGATAGCGATATTCACCCGCCGCTTCATCCCGCCCGAAAACTTGTCCACCTTGTCCTTGGCCCGGTCCAGCAGGCCCACCCGCTCCAGGTTCTCGGCAGCCGACTCCGACGCCTCACGCCCGCTCAGACCCGCCATCCGCCCGAAGAACATCAGATTGTCCCGCGCCGAAAGCTCAGGATACAGCGCAAGCTCCTGCGGACACACCCCTATGATCTCCCGCACCCTGTCGCTCTCACGCGCCACCGAAAATCCTCCTATCGTCACGTCCCCTTCGTCCGGATTCAGAACCGTCGAGAGCATCCGTATCGTCGTCGTCTTCCCCGCGCCGTTCGGCCCCAGCAGCCCGAATATCTCCTTGCGCCGTATCGAAAACGAAACGTCATCCACCGCCACGATATACCCGAACGCCTTGTGAAGATTCGACGCCACCAGAAAATCATCCGAACCCGCCATCGCGCGCCCCCTGCTCCGTAGGGACAACCTTCATGATCATCCGCCTGTCGTTGCCCGCCATTTCGCTAACCGCGATTATATTCCCGCCCCGCCAACCCACGCAATGACACGCCCCACTGAAACAGGTTCTTTTCATTTTCGAGTGTCACCTGTGTAGTCCGTTCGTGGTGAGCCTGTCGAACCATGAATGGACGGCCCTTCGACAAGCTCAGGGCGAACGAAAGACTGACGACAAGACGAAAACGAAAACACCCTGCCCACTGAAAACTAAATCATGACAACTAACAACTACCTCCAAAGTTACCCTTGACGCAACAGTACATTCGAGCTATCATTAGACGGACGTAAGTTCTTGAATCTAATAATACTGTTCAAGGAGATGATCTAATGGTAGAACGTGAGCATATACCTCGCAAAGATCCGCCCTGTCCTGCCACAAAGCGCAACGGCGAAATCTGCGGCTCCACGACCGTCTCGGCCTCCGGCTACTGTTTCGCCCACGACCCCGAATCCGCCGAGTGGCGCGCCATGGGTGGACGCGCAAAGGGCAAGAAGGCTAGGGCGCAGAAGAAGCTGAGAGAACTTGGACTCGACGACATGGTGAAGGGTTTGCGGGAAGTGTTCGACGAACTCCAGGCTGCCCCGCCCTCCGCGAACAACGCCCGCGCCATGGCCAAGATTGCCGATACCATAATGAAGATGACCGAGATGGCCGCCGAAATAGACAAAGAACCTAAGCAGCCGTGGAACGGCGGATGGATGCCCTATGCACCCTGATGCGACTCGGCGGACTCGAAAAAATTCGCTGAACTGGGAAATGCAGGATTATGCAGGGCAAATGCAGGTAGAAAGCGCTCACCAAGCCTACCAGCAGGCCCCCTGCAGACTCCCTGCGCGCCCACCAGAAGAATCCCCTCTCCCTCGACGGGCTCACAAGGGTATGTAAGTCAATAAACCGTTCGTCCTGAGCCTGTCGAAGGAAGCCTGTCGAAGGAAGCTTGTCGAAGGAAGCTTGTCGAAGGAAGCTTGTCGAAGGAAGCTTGTCGAAGGAAGCTTGTCGAAGGACGAGTCCCAAAGTCCCTTCCCCCTTGACGGGGGAAGGTTAGGATGGGGGTGACTCCGACCACTGACAACCGACAACCAAAATGATACACTGCGCCCAAATCAGACACTCTATCGCCAAACCGGGAGTCCACGATGTTCATAGGCCACTTCACCGAACGACCATATCAGGACCCGAAGTCGGGCTACTTCGGCGCGACCGGACTGCCCATCAAGGACCTTACGCTCAGCAACGAGATATACGACGCCCAGGTCGGCTCCGACCTCTACAACCGATACCTCGATGAGCGTGTCTATGCCGAGGAAGTCGGCTTCGACGGCATCATGCTCAACGAGCACCACAGCACCCCGTTCTGCATGGGCGGCGCGATGAACGTCGAGGCGTCCATCCTCGCCAAGATAACCAACCGCGCCAGGATAGTCCTGCTGGGCAACATACTGCCGATATGGGACGACCCCCTCTGGCTCGTAGAACAGCTCGCCATGATAGACATGATCTCCCGCGGCAGGCTCGTCTCCGGCTGGGTGCGCGGCACCGGGCGCGAGAGCGTCGCCCACAACTCCCCGCCACCCTACAACTGGGAACGCTTCCAGGAGGCGCACGACTTCATAGTCAAGGCATGGACGACCCCCGGCCCCTTCCGATGGGAAGGCAAGCACTACAACTACCGCTACGTCAACCCCTGGGTCAGCCCCTACCAGAAGCCGCACCCCCCAATCTGGCTGCCGGGCGTCGTCAGCCGCGACTCCCTCGTATGGGCCGCCACCAACCGCATCCCCTACATCATGCTCGCTACCAAGCTCGGCCCCACTCAGGAAGCCTTCCAGATATACCACGACACCGCCGCCGAACTCGGCTACGAGTCCGGCCCGCAGAACATCGGCTACCTCTGGAAAGTCCACGTCGACGAGACCGAAGAACTCGCCGACGAAGTAGGCAGAAAGTTCGTGCAGGGTCCAAGCAACCCGTTCCTCGCCGGCAACGAGGGCACCGCCAACCCCGCGCTGCTCGGACTCCCCGGCCTCACCTCCCGAAGGCGCGTCCTGCCCACCCGCGACGCCGCCACCGCCAACCGCGGCGGAGTGCTCAGCACATCCTACGAAGAGCAGGTCGAAAACTACACCGTCGTATCCGGCACCCCGGACACCGTCATACCCAAGATCAGGCACGTCCTCGAGACCCTCAGACCCGGCAGCGTCTTCTTCTGGGACGGCGACGGCGCCATGACCCACGAAGACCAGATGCGCAGCCTCCGACTCATGGGCGAATACGTCATCCCCGCCGTGCGCGAGATAGCCGACGAACTCGAACTCACCAGCCCCTTCGAAATAGACCCCGCCACCGGCCAGCCCTTCGAAGAAAAGACCGCCGCCACCGAAGCCGCGTCCGCCGCCGACTAAAGACCGATAGCTCAACGGCAATGAATACGAAAATCGAAAGGGCTCTGGCCAGAGCCCTTCGTCATTGTAGCCGCACTTGTGGCAAAACAAACGTTACTGCCGGCGTGATCGTGATGGCGGCCTTGCTGTCTGGTTGTGGCGATTCGGTCGAGCGGGTAAAGCTCGACACGCCAGCGGTCACGCCCCTTGTGGTCCCACCGTTACTCGATCCAACGGTAGTGAAAGGTGTCGCGCATTACGACTTCACGATTGGTCAGTCACGCCACTACTACAAGAAGGCAATCCTGACCGATACTTATTCCTACAACGGCATGTCTGTGCTCGGTCCCACACTTCGTCTCAAGACCGGCGACTCGGTGGTTATCAGAGTGACCAACGAATTGGACCAGATCACAACAACGCACTGGCATGGCGCCGACGTTCCAGCAGAGGACGACGGAGGGCCTCGCGGTCCGATAGAACCCGGCACAACCTGGGTGGCCGACTTTGACGTGATCCAGCCCGCAGCCACCCTCTGGTATCACCCCCATCTCCATGGAACCACAGCCGAACATGTTTTCCGCGGTGCCGCCGGTATGATCATTATAGATGACGACAACCCTGCCGCCGCGCCGCTGCCTAAAACCTACGGCGTTGACGATGTTCCAGTCATCATCCAAGACCGGGACTTCACTGACGACGGCCAACTGGACTTCGCTATTGACGCTGGCGGTAGAGGCAACCTAGATCGCACCCTGACGGTGAACGGCACGATCAATCCGTTCATCGAGGTGCCCATGGGACTGGTTCGGCTCCGCTTGCTTAACGCCAGCCAAGCGCGGATATATGAGCTAAGCGTCGAGGGGGCCATGATGATCAAGATCGCATCCGACGGCGGCTATCTGGCTAGTCCTGTCCCGCTCGACCGACTCACGCTCGGTCCCGGCGATCGGTCCGAGATTATCGTCGACATTGGCATGGCTTCCGTAGCTCTAGTGGACGACACGTTTGGTCGAGTGCTTGAACTCAGATCGAACGGGTCAGTCTCAAATTCCGGTCCGATTCCTGACAAGCTCGCGACCATAGAGCGAATCTACGATTCGGAGATCACGGTCGACCGGAGCTTACACATGGAGAAGATAGGCGATGGCTGGGGCATCAACGGAGCGCAGATGGACATGAGCCGGATCAACGAGATTGTGCGACTTGGCGACACCGAGCGCTGGACCATCACAGCCGACACCGGCAAGCACGTCTTCCATGTCCACCAGACTCAGTTCCAGATACTGGCGATCAATGGCGAGCCCCCACCGCCCGAGGAAGCCGGTTGGGAGGACTCTGTGTTCGTGGATCCCGGGCGCGAGGTCGTAATTGCCTCCCGCTTCAACACCTACGCCGACAACGATACCCCGTATATGTACCACTGCCACATACTCGATCACGAGGATCTCGGCATGATGGGACAATTCCTCGTCGTCGAGTAGCTCGGGCATGGCGAAGTTCGCTTTAAAGCGAACTTCTGTTCATCCCACTAGGAACTGACTATTGACTGAAAACTCGGCTAATTGAACATCGGATGTTCAATTAGCCGACAATATGCCTATAATACCGCCACTACCATGTATCCCATAGCGGCGTCTTGACGCGACTTCTCCTACGGCCTCTGCGCCCCTTTCGCGTTCAGGACTATGGAATACAGCGACTTGTCCGCCGCGATGTAGAGGCGGTTCCTCTCCGACCCGCCGAAGCAGCAGTTGGCGACCGCGTTCTCCGGCGTCAGTATCTTGCCCAGAAGTTCGCTCTGCGGGCTGTACACGTGTATCCCGTCCCGCGCACTCGTGAAGATGTTGCCGTCCGTATCCGAGCGGAAGCCGTCCGACTTGCCCGGAGACACCTCTGCGAACACCCGGCTGTTCGCCAGGCTTCTGCCGTCAACTACGTCGAACGCGCGGATGTGCCCCGGCTCCCCGGTGTCCGACACGTACAGGACGCTCTCGTCCGGCGAGAAGCAGATTCCATTCGGCCTGTCGAAATCGTCCGCTACTATCTCCAGTGCGCCAGTGTCAGGTTCCAGCCGGAACACATAGCACGCGCCGAGTTCGCTCTCCGCCTTGTGCCCCTGCCGGTCGCTCAGTATCCCGTAGGGCGGGTCCGTGAACCAGATAGAGCCGTCCGACTTCACCGCCAGGTCGTTTGGCGAATTCAGCTTCTTGCCCTCGTAGTTGTCCGCAAGGGTCGCCACCGTCCCGTCCGCCTCGGTGCGGCTCACCCGACGGCCCCCGTGCTCGCAGCTCAGCAGCCGTCCCTCGAGGTCGCGATAGTGTCCGTTGGTGTAGCCGCACGGCTGCCTGAATACCGACACGCCGTCGGTGTCGGAATACTTCAGGATTACGTCGTTGGGAATGTCGCTCCACAGCACGTAGTCCCCCTCGGCGAAGTAAACTGGCCCTTCCGCCCAGTCCATCCCCGTATGGTGCCTGACAAGTTGAGCGTCGTCGGGCGCCATCGCCCTGAAACGCTCGTCATATACCTCGAATACCGCTTCTGTCGCGTCAGTAGTCATCATAAGCCCCCAGAGTATTTGGTGTTGTACATTTCACCCGGCTATCTTAATACATATCCACGCAATCGGCTCAGACCGAATCGCCACCGGTGGGCCGGACTGGACAATCACGAAGCGCGCTTATCCTGGGTATCCTCTAAATCCCGCATATCCTGATTCAAACAATCACAGATTCACCCTCAAAAGTGTTAAACTCTAGGAAAATCATCCGGACCGGAGGGGTGATATGAGTAACGTAGTTCTTGTAGTGGATATGGTCGTAGGCTTTATGGAGCCCGGGCACAACCTTTATTGCGGAGACGAGTCCCGCGAAATAATCCCCAGGGTCCAGGACCTCATCGAGCGCGAGCGGGCGGACGGCGGAAATGTGATATTCATATGCGACACGCACGACCCCGACGATCTCGAATTCCAGATGTTCCCTGTGCATTGCGTCCGTGGCACCGAGGAAGCCGAGGTCATCACCGAACTCAGGGGGTATGAGGGCGAAACGATTCGCAAGAGACGTTACAGCGCGTTCTTCGAGACCGATCTCGAGGACCGCCTCGCCCGGTTGAACCCCAACAAGATTATAGTGTGCGGAGTCTGCACCGACATCTGCGTGATGCACACGGCGGCAGACGCGCGCAACCGTGACTACACGGTAGAAGTTCCGACAGACTGCGTGGCGTCTTTCGACGAGGACGCGCACCGCTACGCCCTCGACCACATGGCAAAGATACTCGGCGCGAAATTGATAGACCCCGCGTCGGCGGGGTGAGGCTGGCGCTCACAGTCTCCCGCGCAGAATGTCACTCACAGTTAACGCAACCCAGGCTATTCACATGGTAAATATCAACACCGCTTCATCACAGATAGAGATACGCCATTCGGTCTTGGTCGGCGATACGTCGGACGTATATCTCCAGCGCACTCTGACCATCCTTCGCAACGAGAACATCAATCCGACCGTCGCCATGGAGTTCTTCCCTGCGCGGGACGGCCTTCTCTGCGGCGTGCGAGAGGTGCGATCTCTGCTCGAACGAGTGCTGCCAGAGACCGGAATAGAAGTCTGGGCGCTCGACGAAGGCGACCGGATTTCCGCTAAGGAAGTAGCGCTCAGAATCAGAGCGCCGTACAACTCCTTCGGACTGTACGAGACGATCATTTGCGGAATACTGTCTTCGAGTACCGGATGGGCCACAGCCGCCAGAGAGTGCGTAGAGGCGGCTGACGGAGTTCCCGTAATCGCCACGCCCGCCAATCATATTCATCCGAACGTCGCCCCAACGGTGGACTACGCCGCGGTTGTGGGGGGCTGCGCTTCCTGCTCGACCGTGATGGGGGCGAGACTGGCCGGCACCACTCCTTCCGGGAGTATGCCCCATGCCCTGCCCCTGATAGTCGGGGATTCGGTCAGAGCAATTCAGTTGTTCGACAGGCACATCCCCCAGGACGTTCCGCGAGTGGCCGTAGTGGATACATTCAATGACGAGGCCGCCGAATCGCTGAATGTCGCGCAGGCCCTCCGCCAACGTCTGCGCGGCGTAAGACTGGACACGCCCTCCGAGCGCGGCGGAGTATCGGTGTCGCTGGTCAAAGAGGTGCGCGTCAGGCTGGACCTCGCCGGCTTCCGGCACGTCGAGATCTTCGTCAGCGGCGGCTTCAATCCCGACCGGATCAGGGAATTCACCGAAGCGGAGGCCCCCGTTGACACCTTCAGCGTCGGAACCTATATCGCCAATGCGCCTCCCAACAACTTCACTGCCGATATACACGAGGTGGACAACGCTCCCATAGCGAAGCGGGGCCGCACTCCCGGAATCACCGAGAGCCCTCGACTCAACAGGGTCCTGTGAAGAGGAAGACCTCATAGGTCTTTTCATTTTCGAGTGTCACCTGTGTAGTCCGTTCGTGGTGAGCCTGTCGAACCATGAATGGACGGCCCTTCGACAAGCTCAGGCCGAACGAAAGATTGACGACAAGACGAAAACGAAAAGGCCGTGGAAGACATCCCGGCTCAACGGTCGGACGCTCTCTTGAAGCGGATCTCGAGTATCCTCCGGGTACTGGCCTCGACCTTCGCCCAGTCCGCGATTCGCCATCCCACCACCCAGGCAATACGCCCCCCCGACTCGACGAGAGGCGCTCTGTCTCGCCAACGGCGCGGGATATGCGCGTCTATCATGAAGTCCTTGAGCTTCTTCTCCCCCGCCATACCCAGCGGCTGAAAGGTATCTCCGGCTCTGCGTGTCCGCGCGATTGGAGCTTCCCCCAGGGCATCCGCGTCAAAGCGTTCCACGAATCTCGGTTCGCCATCGTCAGCCTGCCTGAACCCCCGTATGTCTTCGTTGAAGAGCGCCGAGATACTCCAGCCGCCCACCACTGTTGTGCCTGGAACCTTCAGCGCGAATTGGCGCGATCCCATCTCCGGCCATAGCGAGTCCGGGACGCCGGCGCGCCGAATGTGGGCGAGGCTGTAGTCCACGTCGAAGCGCAGTCCGCCCGGGAGCGTCATGCCCTTCCCGGCGGAGCCGAACATCATCTCGAACATCCTAGAGGTGTGCTCGAATGCCAGATCGTCGGTGTCTCCCTTCGCCAGCAGGACGGCGTGCCTGAGCAGGCGGTGGCCGAGCGCCGGATGAAGTTGCCCGAATCCTTCCCGCTCGACGCTTACGCCGCGCGAGTCGGCTGAGACTATATCGCCAGCTACTCTCTCGACCTCCGCGCGGATGAAGTCCGAATCCAGCGACGCTGAACGCGCGAGCCGCGCGAGCGCGCTTTGTATAGATGGGTTGTACTCCGCGAGCTTTGGCATCAGGTCGAGTCTGATCCGGTTTCGCGTAAACCTGGTCGAAAGGTTGGATTCGTCAAGACGGGGTGTAAGGCCGTTCTGGGCACAGTAGTCCATGACCTCGGATCTGGATACCGAAAGCATGGGCCTGAACAGCGTTATCCTCCTGCCCCCAATGTCGCGGGACGACACCTCTTTCATCGCGCCCAGGCCGTCCACGCCGGTCCCCCTCAGAGTGTGGAGAAGAACGGTCTCCGCCTGGTCATCGAGCGTGTGCCCGAGCGCTACGCAGTCCGCGCCGGTATTCGCCGCCGTCCGGGACAGGAACTCATACCGGACCCTGCGAGCGGCGACCTCGATAGACAGGCCATGTTTCTCTCGCAATGAGTTAGTATCCACCTTCTCAATCGTCAAGGGCGCTCCCAGCGATGCCGCGAACGCCCTGGCGAATTCCGAATCCGCTTCAGATGAACCGGGGCGCAGACCGTGGTCCAGATGCGCTGCGCGGAGTTCCAAACCCAAGTCGTCTCTCAGCGAACAAAGCGAGTGCAGCAACGCAGTTGAGTCTGGCCCACCCGAGAAAGCGACAAGAATCGAAGAACCCGTGAAACCGTTGGCGACAATGCCGCTCCGCAGCTTTTCCACCAATACCGCGTCACTGGAATGGGAAAGGGGCCGGCTCATTTCAGATGCCAGGTCTCGTTCAGGGACAGCAGGGTTGTACGCGCGCCGGAGATTTCGAGGCGCGTAATTGCCCCCAGGTCTATTCGCAGCTTGCGGAAGTTGTTCAGGGGCATATCCAGGGCGGTGCATACGATAGTGTGAATCGTGAAGTTGTGGGTAACCGCCACCACCGTCCCGGAATCGTGACGCTCGGCGAGCGCCTCGACGGCAGGCCAGGCGCGGTCCCGAACATCGTACAGGCTCTCGCCTCCCGGCATTACCGCGGATGCGGGGTCTTCGTCCCATGTACTCATTACATCAGGGAACTTTTCCCTGAGCTGCGGCCCCGACAGCCCCTCGAACTCTCCGACATCCATCTCTACCAGGTCATTGACTTCCATGGGTTGCATATCGGTGGAATTCCCAATGGCTTGCGCAGTCTGTACTGCCCTCAGGAGAGGACTGCAATACAGGGCAAACGGCGCGTCGGCGGCCAGGGCGCGGGCGGCCGCGGCCGCCTGTTCGCGTCCAACCTCCGTGAGCGGAGCGCTGTTGATGCCCTGGATCCTGCCGAGCCTGTTCGACTCGGTCTGACCATGCCTAACCAGGATCAGTTTCACGTCCGTCCCTTATCGTCTCAGACTTGGTCACCCGCACTTCCTCTATCCTCAAATCCTGCATACGGAGTATCTCGAATACCAGGTTTTCATGCTCGAACTGCTCGCCCCTTACCGGAATGTGCCCCAAGACGTCGAGCGCGAATCCCGCTATCGTCTCATATTCGCCGTGTGGCAGTTCGATGTTCATCTCCTGGTTGGCTTCCTGGATGCTCATGCCGCCCTCGACGTGGAAGGTGTTCTCGTCAATCGCGCGGAACTCCTCCTCGGGCGACAGCCCCTCTTCTCCCACTGGCCCGACCACGACCTCCAACAGCCTCTTGAGTGTAACCAGCCCGGAGACCCCGCCGAATTCGTCAATCACGAGCGCCATCTGGTTGCCAGTCGTCCTCAGTTCATCGAACAGATCGGAGATGCGTTTAGTTTCAGGCACGAAGTGGGTATCGCGGATCGCCTCGGTTACGGAGTCGTCGTAGCTCAGGTTTGTCTGGGCCATGAGTCTCAGCACATCTTTGGAAGAGATGATGCCGATGATGTTGTCGGTCGAATTTCGGTACACGGGGAAGCGCGTGTGTTGAGTCTGGGAGTATATGTCCAGGAACTCGCGCAGAGCGCTGCCCTGCCGGATAGTGACCATCTCGGTCCTGGGCGTCATGACCTCCTTGGCCTGCCTGTCGCCAAACTGGAAGACGTTCTCCAGCATCTCGGCCTCGGCTGGCTCGAACTCTCCCTCCGCCTCGCCAATGTCTATCAGGGAGCGGAACTCATCTTCGGTGATGGAGCGTCGGTCTGAGATATTGCCTCCGAGCAGCGCGTTGAGCCCCCTTGTCGCCCATTGGAGAATGAGCACAAATGGCAGAAGCAGGTACTCAGTCCAGGTAAGCGGGCGCGAATAGAGGAAGGCGACCCTCTCTGAGTTTCTGACCGCTATCGTCTTCGGTATTATTTCTCCAAAAAGGACGAGCGCGATTGTGCTTATCGCGGTAGCGATGACGACGCCAGCGGGGGTGACGCCGGCGGGTTCGCTGTCCCCTCCAACGAATGCCACCACCGTGGCTGTGATGACCGCCGTGGTAGCCGCGTTGACGATGTTGTTGCCCAGCAGAATGGTCGCCAGGAGGCGTTCTGGTTCGCCTATCATTTCCGCGACCCTTCTCGCGCCGGGTACGCCTTCGCTTACCAGGTGGGCCAACCTGGTTCTCTGGACCGACAGGAAGGCGGACTCAGAGCTGGAGAAGAAGGCTGAGAGCGCCAGTAGAACGAATACCAGCGCGAGGCTTAAGAAGTCTCCATCCATCATTGCGTCAAATCCTTTTGGCGTTCCCGCCATAGTCGTGATACCGCGCGCCGGGCGGTTCCCGATCCGTATCCGCGCCTCTGGAGGTGGCCCCACAGCCGGCGGTGGAACCGCTCATAGTCGGCGTCGGCGAGCCTGGTCGCGAACCGTAACGCCGCGTCGTATGCGGTGTCATCGTCGTCTAGGCCCTCTACGGCCGATTCGGCCAGTGACGATGATACACCCTTGTTCACGAGTTCCCTGACTATCATCCGGGAGCTGCGCGGACTCCGGCGGGAGCGGCTGTCGGACCATTCCACGGCGTACTTGGCGTCGTCAATCAGGCCGCGCTCTTTCAGACGTTCGACCGCCGCCTCTACTACGTCCGGCTCGGACTTCTCAGACAGTCTGCGGCGCAGTTCGGCCTCGGTGCGCTGTTTGTAGGAGATCAGGTTGAGCGCGCGGCCCAACGCTTTCTGGATGGCCTTGTCGTCTTGCATCACGATTCTACCAGGATTTCTACGCGGCAGTGGTCGCTCGGGCCCCATTCGTCCGGTCCATTCAGGGCTGACACTCGTACCGAGTCCGCCATGCTTTCGGACGCGAACACGAAGTCCAGTTGATGTTCGGTACCGCTAGTGTGGCGATATGTCGGGACATTACGGCTATCCCGCGGCAACCACTCGGGCCACGGATCGGTCTGCCAACCGTTGGGATATTGCGGCCCTACCAGGGGCAGCCCGATGGCCGCCATCCTGTCGAACACCGTGTCGTAGCGGCCTTTCCAGTAGCCGTAGCCGTCTCCATCGTAGCCGAGATAGACGCTGAGGTCTCCGGCGGCTATTATGCGGTGGCCCCGCTGACGGCCTATGAACAGCGACACGTCGGAGATGACGCGATGCAGCGAAGCGTCGGTGACATTCCAGCTAGAGTCATACGGAGATTCGTAATCAGCCGCGAATGATATGACGGTGAAGGGTTCGCCTTTAGGTGGCGTTACTATGGCGGCTGAAATCGAGCCTGGATGGCTCACTGCGAAATCTCCGTCACCGGGCTGTCCGAGCGGCGCGGGGATCAGCCACCCTATCCGCGCTTTGTCGGATAGTTTAGCGATTGCCGACCTGGATATCCTATATCCGTTCTCGTCGAGAAACGGGACGGGGTCAACCTCTATCCGCGCGGCCACATCGTCGGGAGGCAGGCCCGCCTCCTGGAGCAAGGCGATGTCCGCGTCGGAGTCGGGCAGGCATCGCCACGCCGCGTGACGGCGGGCGATGTTCCAGGAGATGATCTTGAGCATATTCGCGCCTGGGGCTTTCACCCCCATCCTAGCCTTCCCCCGTCTAGGAGGAAGGGATTTTTGTCAGCCCGCCGTGGGGAAGGGTCTTTCGATCATCGGGCTTTAATTCCGACCGAAGGGCGAACACAAGGGTTTCCCCTACCGGAAGACCTGCATTGCGACCATCTAAGGCAAACAATCGAAAAGCCCTTATTCTTATTTGTCTTTGCCTACGAGGACTACCAAGTCGCCGGCGTTGCCGTTGACGGAAGGGTCGAGCTCTTCGTCGGCGGGGTCGGGGGTCCTGCCGGTGATGAGGTCTTCGATCTGGGCGCCGATGTCCGGGTTTTCCTTGAGGAACTGCTTGGCGTTCTCGCGGCCCTGGCCTAGCCTGAGGTCGCCGAAGGAGTAGAATGCGCCGCGCTTGGTGACGAAGCCCTTTTCGACGCCTATCTCAAGAAGTTCGCCCTGCTTGCTGATGCCCTCGTTGAACATGATGTCCAGTTCGGCGGTCTTGAAGGGGGAGGCGACCTTGTTCTTGACGATGCGAGCGCGGACGCGGTTGCCCACGAAGTCACCCGCCTGCTTGATGGACTCGATGCGGCGCAGGTCTATGCGGACGGAGCTGTAGAACTTGAGCGCGCGGCCTCCGGGCGTAACCTCGGGGCTGCCCCATATCACGCCGACTTTCTCGCGTATCTGGTTGATGAAGATGACGGAGCAGTCGGAGCGGCTGATGGCGGCGGTGAGCTTTCGCAGCGCCTGGGACATGAGCCTTGCCTGCAGCCCGACGTGGGTGTCGCCCATGTCGCCGTCTATCTCGGCCTTCGGGACGAGCGCCGCCACGCTGTCTATGACGACCAGGTCAACCGCGCTGCTGCGCACGAGGTACTCGCATATCTCCAGAGCCTGCTCCGCGCTGTCGGGCTGGGAGAGCAGAAGGTCGTCCAGGTTGACGCCGCAGCGAGCGGAGTAGCCGGGGTCGAGAGCGTGCTCGGCGTCTATGTAGGCGGCGGTGCCGCCCAGCTTCTGGGCCTCTGCCATGATGTGGTAGGAGAGGGTGGACTTGCCGGAGGACTCCGCGCCGTAAACCTCGATGATGCGTCCTCGCGGAATGCCGCCGACTCCGAGCGCGTCGTCCAGCGCCAGGGAGCCCGTGGGAATGGCGTCTATCTGAACGGCGGCCCTGTCCTCGCCGAGCCGCATGATCGTGCCGCTGCCGAAATGCCTGTCTATCTGTCCTATGGCTACTTCCAGAGCCTCGCGTCGTTTCTTGTCCATTGTGTCTTCTCCGAGAGCGCTTCAATTTCTGGTGTCTGGATTGATTATATCAGACGGATTCCCGAATGTAAATACATTCGTTCGGAATATCCGTGCTTTTAGGGTGATTCTTTATAATAGGCCGAATTGGAGTAGTTCGATATATTCGGATTTATGTCGGCGCAGGTGAGTAACAGGTGAGCCGACAGGTGGCAACAGGTGAAAAAGTCACCAGAGATCCACCTGAGTTTAGCTACGGGAAAAATTTTTAGGGGCTGGGAAATCTTCTCTGTATAACCTCTCCTTTATGTATTCTGGCTCGCGTAGGGTCGGCTGCCGATCCTTGGCGCTTGTGTCCGAGTCGCTAGATTCTATGTTCTTATAATAGCACAGAGAGGATCGGGAAGAGAAGTAGTACGACGGTAGCGTTTCAGGTTCTTTTCATTTTCGAGTGTCACCTGTGTAGTCCGTTCGTGGTGAGCCTGTCGAACCATGAATGGACGGCCCTTCGACAAGCTCATGGCAAAATCAAGATACAAAGACCCTGCGGCGGCGTTTTCCTCTTTGGTAGTTGAAACTATGGAATCGGGTAGAGATGTTTAGCTCGCTTTACATATAGTTATCATCAGAAGGCGAGCGTACTGGCGCTGGAGGGGCATGGGCTGAATGACCTATGTTCGCTGTACCGATTGTTGATGAGCGTGCGGCGTGAAAGAGAGCGATAGAGCATGAGAGATTCACAGTCTTCCGGTCGGGGTTCGGAGGCGCGCGTCGCGGGCGCGCTTCTGCTGCTGACGGCGCTGGCTACGGCTGTCGCGGTTATCGGGCGTGTCGCGGCGGACGCGGACCAGGCTGCGCTTGCAGAGTCCCTGGCGTCCATCTCCGACGCAAGGGGCTTGTACGGCCTGGGAGGAGCGGCGCGCCTGATTTCGGGAATCACTTTGCTGGGCGCGGCGTGGTATCTTTCTAGGACGTGGATCATTCGGGAGCGGCTCGGAACGCCTCTAGTGCCAATCCTGCTCGCGGCCTCGGGCGCGTTCACCGCAGTCTCAGGCGCGTGTGCGCTCCTGCTCGCGGTATCCGCTCCCAATGTTGTCGAGACGAGCGTGGCCCCCCTCATGGAGAACTCGGAACTGCTGCGATGGCTGACCGGCAAGATAGGGTTCGCGGCGGCCGGGCTGGCGCTGATCGTAGCGGCGCGCTGCCAGTGGAAAGTGGGCGGGGAGCTGAGGTACATAGCTCCGGCGTCGCTCGTCATCGGAATCGCCATGCAGTTCATCTGGTTCGACGCGGTGACCTTCGTGCACCGAGTATCGGGCGTAGCCTTCCTCGTCTGGCTGGTCGCAGTGGGAGGGATGCTCTTCACAGGACGGGTCGAAAGGCTGTTCACGCGAATGACCGCCGGGATCTCTTAGGGTGAACACGGCGCGGGCGTTCCGGCCCGTGTCAGACGAGTCGGCGGCGTCCTATGAGACCCACGCTTCGGAAAGGACTTCGGCCTGCTCCAGGACGGTCCGCGTCGCCTTCTCCTGCTTATCGGGCGGGTAGCCATGCCTGCGGAGCGCGCGTCTGACCAGGCGGCGCAGATTGGCGCGCGCGCTTTCGCGGAGCGTCCAGTCCACGGTGATGTTATTGCGGACTGTCTCGACCAGTTCGCGGGCTATGGCGCAGAGCGTCTCATCGCCCATTATCTTTACCGCGCTGTCGTTCGTCTCAAGCGCGTCGTAGAAGGCGAGTTCCTCTTCGGACAGGCCCAACTCTTCGCCCCGCTCGTTCGCCTGGCGCATATCGCGGGCAAGCTCGATAAGTTCTTCTATTACCTGAGCGGCTTCTATCGCACGGTTCTGGTATTTCAGAAGCGTCTGTTGCAGCATCTCGGAGAACAAACGCGCCTGTACGATGTTGTTGTGGCGTCGCGCCGATATTTCGCCCCTGAGCAGCTTTTGCAACAGTTCCACGGCGAGGTTGCGATGCGGCATTCCGCGCACTTCGGCCAGGAATTCGTCCGACAGGATGGATATGTCCGGCTTGTCCAGTCCGGCGGCGGCGAATATGTCCAGGACGCCTTCAGGGGCCAACGCCTGGGCGACAATCTGCCGCACCGCGTGGTCTAGCTCCTCGTTGGAACGCGCTTCGCCCGGCGCGCGCTTGGAGAGCGCGGACGCGACCGCCTGGAAAAATCCTACGTCGTCACGAATTTCCAGCGTTTTCTCATGTGGAACGGACAGAGCGAACGCGCTCGATAAATCTCTGACCGCGCTGGCGCAGCGGTCTTTGCCGTTTTCCAGGGACAGAATGTGGTCCTGGGCTGAGATCAGAAGGGCCAACTGTCCTTCGCGTCCGCCAGTCGTCCACTCAGACCAGTCGAAACCGTGGAACAGCGAGGCGCACACGTCGTACTTCTCCAACATGACAGCGACCGCTTCTTCCTGGTTCAGCGTGGTTCTTCCCGTTCCCCCGCCTTCGGTATAGTCTGCGAGCGCGAGCTTTAGCTCCTGGGTCAGCCCTATATAGTCCACTATCAGGCCGCCCGGCTTGTCCTTGAAGACGCGGTTGACCCGCGCTATCGCCTGCATGAGAGTGTGTCCGCGCATCGGCTTGTCCAGGTACATGGTGTGCAGGCTTGGAGCGTCGAAACCGGTCAGCCACATATCGCGCACTATGACCACCTGGAGCGGGTCGTCGGGGTCGCGGAAGCGCTGTGCCAGTGTCTCACGCCCGGACTTGGCGCGGATGTGCTGTTGCCAATCGGGCGGGTCGGAGGCGGAGCCGGTCATGACTATCTTGATTTGGCCCTGGCTGTCTTCGTCGCTGTGCCATTCGGGGCGCAGCACTATGAGTTGGTCGTAGAGTTCTACGCAGATGCGGCGGCTCATGCAGACCACCATCGCTTTGCCTTCCAGCGCTTCAAGGCGACTCTCGAAGTGGGTTACTATGTCAGCGGCGACCAGCTTCAGCCTCGGCTCGGCACCAACAATAGCTGCCAATTCAGACCACCTACTCTTGAGATGCTCTTTGCGTTCGACCTCCTCGCCCTCGGTGGCCTCCTCGAATTCAGGATCAATTCGCGGACGTTCACTTTCATCGAGCGTAATCCTGGCAAGCCTGCTTTCGTAGAGGATTTGCACAGTCGCGCCATCCTGGACGGAACGCTGTATGTCGTAAATGCTGATGTAGTCGCCGAATACCGTGCGGGTGTTGGCGTCGCGCAGTTCGATGGGCGTTCCGGTAAAACCGATGAAAGAGGCATTTGGCAGCGCGTCGCGCATATGAGCGGCAAAGCCATCTATGAAATCATACTGGCTGCGGTGCGCTTCGTCCGCAATGACGACGATGTTGCGGCGTTCGGAGAGGGTTGGGTGGCGGTCTCCTATCTCTTCGGGGAAGAACTTCTGGATGGTTGTGAAAACCACGCCCCCTGATTCGACCGCGAGTTTACTTCGCATGTCGGCCCTGCTGTCAGCCTGAGCAGGCGGCTGGCCCAATATATCCTGGCAGCGGGAGAATGTGCTGAATAGCTGGTCGTCCAGGTCGTTGCGGTCGGTGATGACAACGATGGTGGGATTCTGCATCGTGGGGTGTCTGGCGATGGCTCCGGCGTAGAAGGCCATAGTCAAGCTCTTGCCCGAACCCTGGGTGTGCCAGACAACGCCGATACGACGGTCACCCGGACCGCCGCCCGGCCTGCCGCCGGATTCATAGCGTCCGCTGCGTTCGCGGATGGTCTGTGCCTCTTGCTGAATAGCGGCGGCGCGAAGGGTCTCGTCCACCGCGACCCGCACTGCGTGGAACTGGTGGTATCCCGCCATCTTCTTTTCTATGGGCCCGCCGTCATCCTCGAATACGATGAAGTGGCGCAGCATAGACAGAAAGCGGCTCGGCTCGCAGACTCCTTCGAGCGCGACTTGTAACTCTGCCATGTACGGGTCTGCCAGACGCTCTCCGGAGACGGTCTTCCAGGGCTTGAACCACTCCCAGCCGGACGTGAGCGTTCCGACACGCGCGTTGAGTCCGTCGGACACCATCATCAGTTCGTTCATGGAAAATAGCGTGGGCAGTTCGGACTTGTAGGTCTGGAGTTGGTTCCATGCGCTTTCGACAGTGGCGTTGGCGTCGGTCGCATTCTTGAGTTCTATGACGCCTAGGGGAAGGCCGTTTAGGAAGAGAACGATGTCGGCGCGTCGTCTGTTCCGGTTCTCGGTGACCGTGAGCTGGTTGACCGCCAGCCAGTCATTATTCGCGGGTTGGTCGAAATCAACCACGCTCGCCTGAGCGCCGAGAATAGCGCCGTCCCCGTCGCGGTATTGGACCGCAACGCCCTCAACCAGCATTCGGTGGAAGGCGCGGTTGCGGGTTTCGGTGGTCGCGCCATCCGGCATGGTGATTCGGCGGAAAGCGTCGTCCAGTGCGTCGGCGGGCAGGTCGGGGTTGAGTGTGAGGAGCGATCCCCTCAAACGCTTTTCGAGAACTGTCTGCGCGTCGTTCATACGCTCGTCATTCGCAGAGTTAGGTGAGATGCGCCAGCCAATGCTTTCCAGCCACGCTAGCGCGGTCTGTTCGACGTCGGCTTCGGTGAGGGTGGTAGTGGATTCTATGATGGAAATTCTCTCTTTAATGTCGCCAAGACGTCACCAAATACTTCTCTGATGTTTCCTTGAGAGAATCTTAATTGATGTATTCCTGACATATTAGAAAAATCTTCAGCACCTTCTTCAAGAAGCATAATCCCGCGAGGCCATCCTAATTTACCTTGAAAAAGTCCCAATTCATGAATAACGTTCATCCTAGGTTGGTATGTTCCATCACTCATCTCATCTTCCGCTGTCATTACTAGAAAGGCGAATGAGCTATTATCAAGCATGGAATCCAGAATGTCTCTGATGGTGTGTCCGGCACGCGCTCCGACTTCATAGGCTTCAACTGAATAGCCATGCATATCCTGTAGATGATCTTTTAATTCGCGCCAAAGCGGGTTTCTTCCGTGTCCTATGAATACTACAGGTTTAAGTTCAGATTCTTCTAGAGATACACGATCTTCTGAAGAAGCATTCTCAAATACTGAATGCACAGCCTCGATCTCAGAACGCTCTTTCGCGCTAACCGTAACAGTAGTACCATGAGCTACTCCTATAACACTTAAGTTAAGGGAGATGTATTGTACGTGACAGAAAGTTTCTATTACATAATTTAAATAGTAGTCCGCGGAAAAATCAATTGCTCTATATGAAGCAAAAAACTCTTCCCAAGAATCATGAGACCATTCGATATTTCCACTCCCAACGATGTAAGTGTATCTCAATGAGCATCCTGAATCCTTACAGTAAATCGATTTAGTGAATTCATCTGAGGCGAGTCGTATTATTTTTTCACTAAATGCAATGGAGGGAAATCTTCTCTCTTTCCTCATTCGTTATGATCCTTAAAGAATTGACGTATATTTAAGTTGGCTACAAACATTTATTGTCGATTCTAATCAATGATAATTCTCCCGACACCAGCTTCGGCAGCAGCGCATCCCGCTGCGCAGATAGAGCCCGGGACATGCGCTCGTTTGATACTATACGTTCATACAACGGACGGGTATTCCTGTCGAAAGCATTCATGACTATTTCTTCCGGCATGGCTATCGGGATGAGTCGGAAGTCCCTCTTACTGATTTCCAGGAATGTTGAACCGTTGGCATAGTTGATAATCTGTTCGTGGAAGTAGTTACACCATTGTAGCAAGAAAAGATTAGATACAGTCTCACTTGGCGGCATGGCTATGAAGCCTTGGTTGATAGCCACCGGCACTTCGCTGATTGCAAGGTAGCCAATTGGCGCTCTTGACGATAGAAGGACAGTGCCTTTCGGCAGAAGCCCAGACCCTATCCTGTCCAAGCCTGAATCCGTAATCCTCCGTTCAGTATCCAACAGCACAGGCACAGATAGATTGGAAAGATCTTTGGGCGTTGCCCAACAATGAATCCCTCCGTCCCAATACTCCGGCACCTTGGTACTTGGTGTGGTTCCTCCCACCACTTCGGTCACATTCCCCAACGTCTTCACCTCCCACCCCTCCGGTATCTCCCCAAGCTCCGACGCCACCAGCCGGTCGGGGAACAGATCATAGTGTTCGGCGGGGAGGCCGGGGAGGGATTCCCCGCGCCGCCAGCGGCCATCCATCTTGGCGCACACCGGGTCGAAGTCCACGAACCACGACTTGAACAGCGCACGCACCATATCCTCCAGTGTCTCGTTCATGCGGCGGTTGAGTTCTATCTTGTCGTCCAGTGTTCCAAGGACATGGGCGATGGCGTGTTGCTCGGGGAGTGATGGAAGCCGCAGCGTTAGCTGTTCAATATCGCTTGGCTTGATAGATGGATAAGCGGTAACGCTATCTTCCGCGATTGCGTGAAGATACTCGACAATGTGATTTTGGGCCAAAAACCAGTAGATGAAATCTGTCTCGGCGATACCCTCTATTCCCCTGATCACAGCAAAGCCCGTTGACGCCAGAAAGTTCTGCGGCACGTTTTTCAGAAGTCCGAAGTGTCTTTGGTTAGGGCGAACTGTGGAGTACACCACATCACCCGTTTTGACTTTCCTTCGCGCTCGGCTGGGAATCTTGTCTTTTCCGGGTGTCAGGCGCTGGATATTTGATATTCGGTTTTCGGTAATGCTTCCAGTGTCGAGATAGTTGATGAAAGGCCATTCTTCCTTGGGGGAGTAAGTAAAGTCATTGATTACGGCGCATTCCCCGAGCGTTACTTCGCGCCATCCGCAACTGTTATATGGTTCAGTACCTGTTATAGGAAGAGACGTCTTCTGCGCTTCCACGATCCGTCTGAAGCTATCACTGAGTTGGTTCATATCCACAATGTCCACAGTGTATGGCAGATCTGAATCCTCAAAGGCGACCTCCAAATCAATCATAGTCTTGTGGTTGAGACTGACAGGTCCTTCAACCGCCAAGTCCAGATCTGAAGAATCTTTCGTTGTCCACTTGACCCGGCTACCGAACACCCAAACCTGGAATCCGTCGGGTAGGTGGTCTCGCAGGATGTTCTGCACGATTTCAAAGTGGTCGGGTCGTATATCAACCAAGCTAGTCGAGAAGTTCATTCTTGTCCTGCAATTCCTTGAGAAGGTGCCGGGCTTCATCCAGAAACTCCGGTACACCTTGAAAAACCCTTCGAGCCATCGCTTCGTTATAAGTGTGGCTGGTAGTGCCGCGATTGGCTCTGTACCGCATCCAATCATCAAGTTCTGAGCGCAACAAACCTTGATTAGCTGCCCGCCTGATCAAGTTCCGAAAATCTAGTTGGCCTATTTCCGCAGGGTTAGCCGAGACTTGTTCCAAGTAACGCTTAATCATGTTAACACTAAGCTCGTAAGTGAACTCAAACGCTTGTATAGCGCCTGCGCGCATCTGATCTCGTATGGCTGGATTTTGCCGCACGATTTCGGAATCATAGAGGATTAAGCTTTCCTCTAAACGGGATACGGCATTTTCCAATGTTGATAGGTCGAGCTTCATCGAATTGCTTCCTATTCTCCAAATCCGAGTTTTTCTAAGTTGGTAGCGATTGCCGCGTCCAGTCGCCGCGCCTCGGACTGCTGTTCGCGCCATTGCGCCGTCAGTTGCGCCATCTTCTCCTCGAATGGCACGCCGTCATCGGGCTGCGGCTCCACGCCGACATACCGACCCGGTGTGAGAACATGGCCGTGCTTGCGAATCTCGTCCAGCGACGCGCTCTTGCAGAAGCCCGGGGTGTCTTCGTAGCTCTCCCGCCCCTCACGCCATGCGTGGTAGGCGTCGGTGATTCGCGCTATGTCTTCGTCGGTTAGTTCGCGGTGGGTGCGGTCGGTCATGCGTCCCAGCTTGCGCGCGTCTATGAACAGGATTTCTCCGCGTCTGTCTCTGAACCCACTTGCCTTTCCGCCTCGTCGGTCTTTGGCGAGGAACCAGAGACAGGCGGGTATCTGGGTGGAGTAGAAGAGCTGTCCGGGTAGTGCGATCATGCAGTCCACGAGGTCGGCTTCGATGAGGTTCTTGCGGATTTCGCCCTCTCCGGCAGAGTTGGAGGACATGGAGCCGTTCGCGAGGACGAAGCCAGCCACTCCGGCGGGCGCGAGGTGGTGGACTATGTGCTGCACCCAGGCGAAGTTGGCGTTTCGGGCGGGCGGCGCTCCGTAGCGCCAACGCCTGTCGTCCTGGAGACGGTTGCCGCCCCAGTCGGATACGTTGAACGGGGGATTGGCGAGTATGAAGTCGGCTCTCAGGTCCGGGTGGCGGTCGTCGTGGAAGGTATCCCCGTGCACTATCCGCCCATCTATTCCGCGAATGGCTAGGTTCATCGTGGCGAGCCGCCAGGTGGTGTAGTTGGACTCCTGGCCGTAGATGGATATGTCGTTCCTCGCCCTGCCACCGTTGCCGTTTCCGCTGGTATGGGCGCGAATGAATTCGACAGACTGCACGAACATACCGGACGAGCCGCAGCAGGGATCATACACGCGCCCGTTGTACGGCTCTATCATCTCGACCAGCAACTTGACCACGCAGCGTGGGGTGTAGAATTCGCCGCCCTTCCTGCCCTCGGCTGTTGCGAACTGCGACAGGAAGTATTCGTAAACGCGGCCCAGCACGTCCCTTGATCGGGCGTCCGCGTCGCCCACCCTGATGTTGCTTATCATGTCAATCAGCTGCCCGAGACGTCGCTTGTCCAGCGTGGGCTGCCCGTAATCCCTGGGCAGAACGTTTCTCAGGGCCTCATTGTCCCTTTCGATTCCCGCCATGGCCGCGTCCACAAACTGGCCGATTGCAGGCTGGCGCGCCTGCGCCTTGATATAGGCCCAGCGGGATTCGGGCGGCACCCAGAAGATGTTGTCGGCTATGTACTCGTCGCGGTCTTCTGCGGCCTCTTCACCCCACTCGGCGAGTACCTCGGCGTGGTGCTCCTCAAAGGCATCGGAGATGTACTTGAGGAAGATCAGTCCGAGGACGACATGCTTGTACTCGGCGGCGTCCATGCTGCCGCGCAGCGCGTCGGCCATCCGCCACAGTTCGGCCTCGTATCCTGTGATTACGCTGTTCGGAGCTTGGGCTGTAGTCATCGCGTTCCTCGCTAGGTAGGTTCTGGGTAGTCTATCATGGGGCAATGGAAGCGGAATACTCATCGAGGGTCAGGTGCAGGGTCTTTCGTTTTCGAGTGTCACCTGTATAGTCCGTTCGTGGTGAGCCTGTCGAACCATGAATGGACGGCCCTTCGACAAACTCAGGGCAAACGAAAGATTGACGACAATACGAAAACGAAAGCAACTGTCTTAAATGTCAACATCCAACGACAGCGGAGTTCCATCGCTCACCCGTTCTCATCATGCTGTTGAGTATGATCAGCAGCTTGCGCATACACGCGGTCAGAGCCACCTTCTTCGGCTTCCCAGCATTCAGCAGGCGTTGGTAAAACTCTCTAAGCGTGGGGTTGCGCCGACTGGCAACCAACGCTCCCATGTAGAGCGCAGAGCGCACTCTGGCTCGACCTCCCCAGACACTGCGCTTGCCCCGACGGGGCCCGCTGTCCTGGTTGAACGGAGCCACACCGACCAACGCGGCTATCTGCTTGCGATTCAGCGTTCCCAACTCCGGCAGATATGCCAACAGCGTCAGGGAAACCTGCTGTCCCACACCAGGAACGCTGCGCAGAAGGTCGTCTTTCTCCCGCCACATCGCACTTTTGCGCACTCTGTCGCGCAGGTCTGTGTCCAAGTCTCCCAGCTCCTGTTCCAGCCAGGTTATGTGAGCCTGGATCCGAGGACGAACTTCTGCGGTGGCGCGACCGAGGCGATTCTTCTCAGCCACCAGTATGTCCACAACCTGTCGCCGACGCGCCAGCACACTTCCGAGCGCATGAGTGTCGGCGTCCGGCAGAGCGCGTATGGGTGGACGTACAGCCTCGCCGAAGTGAGCCAGAACCTGAGCGTCCAGCCGGTCTGTCTTGGCCAACTGTCCTGTGGACTTGGCGAAGTCGCGCGCCTGTCGGGGATTGATCACCGCAACAGGCAGCGACGCCGCGGCCAGAGCCGCCGCCAGGGGAAGTTCCAGACCGCCAGTGGATTCAGCGATCACCGCCTCCGGGTCCAAGCTGTTCAGTTCAACCACAAGATCAGCTATTCCGGCCTCGTCATAGGATACGCTCCACACCTTCCCAGAGGGACGGACCGCGACATCCACTCGATCCTTAGCAACGTCTATGCCTACGTATATGAGCTCTTTGTCCATTTCTGTCTCCTGTCAGACAATGGCCCGGCCTTGCAAGATACGGGCTTGGTTAGCCCAGGCAACTGTTCGGGCTCTTGTTCGCAATGGGCGCGGCGACCCTCGCTTTCGTACGGTCTTCTATGACCTAAGACCCTACGGTCTGCCGCGCTCCGATATATACTTAGGACGTGATTGTCTCATGGCAAAGTCAAGATACAAGACCCTGGGGTCAGGTGGGCGGGTCTGGTCGCGGCGGCAGTTTGGGTGAGGTGGAGAGTCTCAGGGGACGGCCTTTTGCTGCGCGCTATGGGCGACAGTCAGCCATTCTCGTCCGGGTCTGCGAACGGATTGAGTACCTTGACGCCCGTCGGCTCGAAGTGCCTGACGTTGCGAGTCACCACCGTAAGGCCGCGCTCCAGGGCGGTGGCCGCAATGAGAAGGTCAACATTCTGGTTGCCAATGGAGTCCGAGAGACGGCCCCATCGCCGCGCCGTAGCGACATCTACCTGTAGGATGCGGTCTGAGAACCGCGCCAGAATTAGTTCGAGCCACTGGGCAAGGTCGCGCGCAAAGTCAGGGTTTCGGAGAAGTTGCTGGGCAATTCCTCGCTCAATCTCCCCAAATGTCACGACGCTTATGTACGTGTCCGATACCCGTTGAGCCTCCAACCATGAGGCCGGAGCCGGGTGTCGGTCCGGTCGGCGCAACGCGGATATAACGTTGGTGTCCAGCAGGTACATTACCACTCCACGTCGCGGAGTTTCACGGGGATACGTTCGAACAAGTCATCCGGCCCACCCTTGGGGATGGCGAGCAGGTGTTCAATAAAATTGGGAGCGGCGGCTTTCTCCGCCTGGCAAAGCCGCTGGTAGTCCTCGACGGACAGTACCACGACGGCGGGCTTGCCACGTCGGGTCACTCTCTGGGGTTCCCCGGCCAACGCGGCGTTGACCAGGGCGCTGAAGCGATTCTTGGCATCCTGTAACTGCCAGTCGTTCATGGCATTCTCCTGGCTAGCTGAATTGGCTAGATTGTAACGCCGGATATGGCGCGACTTCAAGCCGCCGCAATCGCTCATCAAATCCCAGCCTATCCAGGTTCGCCTCGGTCTCTATCTCGACGTCTCTATTCCCTAATCCGGGCTTATGGGCGATAATCCGCTGGCTATGGAAGCGGAATACTCATCGAGGGTCAGGTGGGCGGGACTGGTCGCGGCGGCGTCCGGCGTGTTTCTGACCGCGCTCGACATCACGGTCAACGTCGCGCTTCCCGACATCACCAACAGCTTCGGCGCTGACGCCGTCACCATCCAGTGGATAATCATCTTCTACGTGGGCGGCAGTACCGGGATGCAGCTCGGACTCGGGGGCGCGGCTGACGCCTTCGGCCTGAAGCGGATGTTCCTGGTGGGCCTCGTTTCGTACATGGTCGCGGTGCTGGCCATCGGACTCTCCGAGAGCCTGGCGCTGGTGTTCAGTCTCAGGGTATTCCAGGCGGTGGGAAACGGGCTGCTGATCGCGCTCGGCCCCGCCATCGTAACCAGCCTGTTTCCTCCCGAATTTCGCGGTCGCGCGCTGGGCATAATGGCCGCGCTCGGAACGCTTGGGATGATAACCGGGTCGCTCGGAGGCGGCGCGCTGGTGGACGCGCTCGGGTGGCGCTCGATCTTCTTGGCGAGGGTCCCGCTGTGCCTGCTGGCCATCGCGTTCACGGCGGTCTTCCTCAGGGTGCCCCGGAGCCCCGGGTCGCGCTCCGGCTTCGACCTGCTCGGAGCGATAACGCTGTTCGTGTCGGTCGGGTCGCTGATACTGCTGCTGTCGCTCGGAGGCCGGAACGGCTGGACAGAGTGGTATGTGCCCGCGCTGGCCGTCGTCTCGGTGTGCGGATTCGCGACGTTCGCCGTCGTGGAGCGCAGGGCGAGCAACCCTATTCTCCAACTCTCGCTGCTGAGACACCGCATACTCGCGCCCGCGCTGGTCGTGTCTCTGCTGGTGTTCGTCTCGACGTTCGTGAACTGGTTCATCCTGCCATTCTTCGTTATAGAGTCGCTGGGCGCGAGCGCGAGCGTATGGGGATTTCTGCTGATGCTCATGACGGCGGCCAACACTGTGTCCGCGCCGCTCGGAGGCTGGCTGTCGGACCGCGCGAATCCCGCCTACACGATAACCGCGTCGGTGATCGTGTCCACGGTCGCCATGCTGGTCATGTCCAAGCTGGACGCGGGCTCTTCCGTGGCGCTCGTCGGCGCCGGGCTGGTGATGGTGGGAGTCGGGATGGGGCTGTTCCAGTCGTCGAGCGCGAACCTGATAATGGGCAGCGTGCCGCCCGACCGCCTCGGAATGGGCGGCGGGATAATGGGACTCGCGCGCGGCATGGGTACGGTGTCCAGCGTGGCGATAATGGGCGCCGTGTTCGCGGCCAGGGAGACGACCAGGGCGACTTCCACGACCCCGGACGCCGCCTTCATACTCGCGTTCCGGGACACCTACACGGTCGCCGTGGCGCTGGCGGCCGTCGCGGCGCTGATGTCGTTCACGCTGTGGCCCAGGCGCGGATCGTCCAGATGAACATTCTGCCCAGGCGCTTCTACTACGGGTGGCTTGTGGCGGTCGCGGCGTCGGGAATGCAGTTCGCCAACGCCGCGACCGCCATCGGCATTCTGACGGTCTTCGTCATTCCCATGAGCGAGGAGTTCGGCTGGAACCGCGCGGAGATCGCGGGCGCGACCAGCCTCGGCGCGGTCCTCGGAGCCGCGCTGGCCCCGTTCAGCGGGCGACTGGTGGACCGCTTCGGCGCGCGCATGATACTGGTCGGCGGCGGGCTGGTGGTCGTCGTGGGATGCCTCTATCTCTCCATGGCGCAGGCGCTGGCCGGATTCTACGTCGCCTTCACGATGGTCAGGATAGCCGACCAGGGGCTGATACAGATCGGCGCGTCAGTCAGCGTGGGCAAGTGGTTCCTGAGACGCAGGGGCAGGGCCGTCGGGCTGGTGTTCTTCGGCGGGTCGGCCGGGATGATAGTAATGGCCCCGGCGGTGCAGTTCGTGATAGCCAACTGGGACTGGCGAGCCGCCTGGGTCGCGCTCGCCCTCGTGATGCTGTGCGTAGGCGTTATTCCCTCGGCGCTGTTCGTTCGCCGGCAGCCGGAGGACATGGGCCTCGTGATAGAAGGAGACGACGACCGGCCCCGACTGCGTCCCACGCGGGAAGAACGGCAGACGCCGTTGAGCGAAGTCGTCAGGACTCCCGCGTTCTGGGTAATCCTGGCGTCGCTGTTCCTGGGAAGCGTAGCGATCTCCGGCGTCGGGCTTCACCTGGTGCCGCATCTCACCCAGCAGGGCCTGTCTCCGACTGCGGCGGTGGCGGCGGTTAGCGTCATGGCGATTTCGGGAGCGGTGGCCTCGCTCGCGGCCGGGCTGCTGGCCGAGAGGGTATCCCCCAAGCTGCTGATGATACTGGCGTACCTGCTTGGCGCCGTGAGCATGTGGACGCTGATCAACGCCGATACGCTGACCGAGGCGTACCTGTTCGCCGTGATGCAGGGTTTTATTGGCACGGGCGTGAACACGCTCGCCCCGATAATGTGGGCCAGCTACTACGGACGGCGGACACTGGGCGGCATCTTCGGCATGAGCAGAGCGGCGCAGGTCTTCGGCTTCGCCGTAGGACCGCTGGCCTCCGCAATCGTGTACGACAGCGCCGGAAGCTACACAGGAGCGTTCATCGGCCTGGCCCTGGTAGCGGTCATTACCGCCGCCCTGCTGACGACGGCTCGGCGTCCGACGACTGCGACTCGCGCAACCCCAGAATGACGTCTCCGTATCCTGATCGCGTATAGTTCAGTTTGCGATATAATTGCTATCTAATCTAACCTGTACATACTCTCTATATACGCTTATAATCCCATACACAGACCACAAGGCCATGATGAAAACTGGAGGGCCAGCATGACCCGCGACAACGCCGCCCTGGACGCGGCGGTGGCGACTTTTCAGGAAAAAGGCGGCATCGCCACCCTGTGCGCCGAAATGGACGCCTTCCACAACCTCCGCCTTCTCCTGTACGCCGAGTATCCCCAACTCAAACGGGACTACCCCAACCAATGGGTCGCCATCAACCAAACGGGCGTGCTTGCCTCTGGCGACTCCCAGGACGAAGTGATGACAGACCTCCGCGAATTCAATATAGACACATCCGACGTCGCCCTCGAATACATCAATACGGAAAATTCAGTTTTCATCCTATGATACAAGGCTACTTCGACCCGGATAGTCGGCCATACTTCGATTGCAGGCTGCACATAGCGCGATTCGACGTTTATCGTCCTATACAGTTGCTATTCGACACAGGGGCGGACATCACCAGTTTGCATCCCACCGTATCCAGAGATGTCGGCATCCCTTTCGACTCGCTCCGCGACCCCCAAACCACGCACGGAATAGGCGGCGGCGAGGCCGAGTACTTCAGCGAAGACGCTACCCTCTTTTTCATAGACGGTGATGTCACCCACCTATACTACATAGCTATCAACATCGCCAAACCTAACGGAGATAACTGGATTCTCCCCTCGATCCTCGGGCGGGACATATTCGACTTCTGGTCCACCTACTACGATCCATTCAGCGAGAGACTCGAATCCGAAGCCCGCTTCGCCCACCTGACCCTACCCAATGACTTCTTCACTCCGAGTTCCAGCTAGAAAACCAGCATCCCACACCCTCGCCTCCAACCCCTCCACATCCTCCATATGAGCAACCCCAATCCTGTCCATCACCCCAATCAAACAAATCACAGTTCAGACACCCTCACCCCCCATACCTCACCCCCCTCACCGATGGCTCCGACCCCAGCCCCCACCGCACAGCCCCCACAAACTCCCCATCCAGCCCCAGCGCAGCGCATACCGCATCATCCAACGCCCGCCGAACCTCGCAAGAATCCATCTGCGGCAACGGCAGCAGCGTATCCTCCGCGTACCTGTCGTATGCGTCGGCAAGAGCGCTCACGGCGTCCTCGCCGATAGCCTTGAAATCAGGAACAACCAAGTTTCGCAGGTCGTCCAGAGAGAATTGTGAATATGAAAGTTCTCTAATCGAGCGATTGCCAAGCATCGCCAACGCGCCTATTGACGAATTCAAATACACACAGAGAGATTTCTCCAAGATTTGACTGTCAATCTTGGACTCATTAAATCTACACGGAATCCAAGCGGAACCCAGAGCTCTGGAATTCAACCGTACACTAAACATTCTCACTGTATTGAGCCGTACCCGAGCCGGCATCATGAGCATCCCACGTTGCCGCCAGTAAGTTTCAGCCCGACGCGCATATTTTGGTTTGACCGCGATATGAGTATCAGGCTGCGCGGACATAGACGTGGTGACCGTAGTATCGTGCTGCCATAGCGCCATGCGCCCTTTAGAATCCGGCATCGCGGTTCTCTTATACGCTTCCCGTATTCTCTGACCAGCAGGCCCGACCTCTGCGATACTCTTCAACAACGCTGCCTTGAAAATCCGCCCCTCTTTAAGTTCCACGAACTGGCGGCACAGATACGGAGACAAAAATTGAACCGCGCCCCAGTCTCCAAGCGCGACCCGGCTCGCCGGCCATTCCTGAACCGTCCCCAAGTCTCCAAGCGAGTCGTTCACGATAGCTTGCGCCACGCTGACAGCCTCCGCCGGAGTCGCGGGATTGAAAGCCAGGTTGACAAAGCGAGTCGGCGGCTTCTCTTTGCTAAAGTCCGGCCACAGACGGCATACCAACAACATCTCGCCTATGCTGGTATTCTCCGAAAAGTAGATGCGCTCTGGATCATGAGAGGTGACTACCGTTTCCACATGATAGTTCCTGCCCAGGAATTGGCGTATCTCGCGCGCCGACGCGTTGGTCGAGGTGACCAGTGGGAGAATGGCGGCTATCGTGCCGCTGTCGCTCTTGCGTATATAGTCCGCCAGAACTATGAAAGCGTTTCCATTGCTGGAAAGGTGAACGGGCTTGTTAGCGAACAGCGCCTTTTCTCGCGCCTTGATCTTCCTCTCATCCTCCCTGCTGAACTGGTCATGCCGCAGGCTGTCCCGCGTAAACGGGGGATTCATTATCACTATGTCCGAGGGATCAGGTCGAACCATGTCGCTCTCATCGTCAATCTGCGTGACCGCCCGCGCCGACCCCGGCCACGACATCATCTTTGGATTCTGGTCGAGAATTTCCAAAGAACCCAGAAATGCGTCCCCTTCCCAATCCACTCCCAAGAACGCCCTCCCTATCTTCATGTTCTGAAAGCGCGTAGTCGGCGACAGTAGCCCCAACGTAGTCGCCGCCATGTGTGTCGCCGTCAGGTTTACGTCGTACCCCGTCAACACCCGCTCGATGAGCGTTCGCGCAACCTGCCCGTCGTCCCGCGACCCGGGCGCAAGGTCGTGGATACGCTCCGCCGCCGCCATGAGCAAAGTTCCCGTGCCGCACGCCGGATCCGTGATTCTCAACTTCCCAATCGCTTCCGTGTCATTCCAGTCGCGCATATCCTCGCCTATGGCGAGCGATGCCAGCAGGGTAGCCGCGGCCGTCGTCGTGTAGAAAGAGCCGTCATACCGCGCCGAGTCCAGAACCGTGTGGAATATACGCCCCAGCAGATCGTGTCGCAGTCCGCTTATATCCCGCGTCAGAGCGAGCGCGGCTTCCCCGGTCTCCTGTACCGCCGCCGTGAAAGCCGAATCCTGCGGGCATCCGTTCAACGCGCTCTGGGCAGTGGCGAATATCGGCTTGTAGTCCACCGCCAGCCACAGGTCCCACGCGCTGTCGAACGCGCCTATCGGGTCCGAATCCTTCACGCACTGTTGAGCCATCGCTGGAGGCCAATCTCCGCTGAAGGGAGTCGTTTCCGCGCTTCGGTTGTCGAACTCAGGTCTCAGTTCATCGCGGTAACTGTCCAGGCGCGAATGGAACATAATCGCCGTCGCTATCACCAGCATGGCGCGTTTCGCGGCGTGATTCCACCGGCTGGCGGACTGCCCTGCCAGACGATTTGCCCTTTTACTTCGGGGCAAATCCAGCGCCCGCGCTATCTCCCGCTTCTGGCTTTCGCTCAGACGCCCAACCGCCCTGTCCAGGCTTGCGGACAGCCCCGCCGCCGCCAGATCCGGGTCGCCAAGCTGCATCGGAGCCAGCTTTACGACGGATGCCAGTTCACTCAGGTTCCCTTCGGTCCACCGCGCCTTCTCCGGCTCGACCAGGCCGTTCGGAGCGCGAATAGTCCAAATCATGCGGCTGTCAGGTATCTGCCCTTCGCTCACTATCCCGTCCGGGTAGCACACCGCCACCGCGCAGTCCGCGTTCTTCTGTTTCAGCCGCTTGTCCGCGTCCGATATTGCTTCCCGCCTCTTCGCCGTACTCTGCCCCTGCTCCGCTTCCAGCGCGATTTTCACGGGGCCG
Source organism: Dehalococcoidia bacterium (assembly GCA_965202815.1). Lineage (GTDB taxonomy): Bacteria > Chloroflexota > Dehalococcoidia > Lucifugimonadales > UBA1123 > VXRN01. The sequence goes on along the minus strand of CBDBCD010000002.1, from coordinate 2,166,762 downwards.
ATTCGGACTTCTATGTCAATCCGCCTTCCACCCGCCTGCGTCTGCTCCTGGCGCGCGTCCAGCCCGTACAGGCCGCGCAACAACCCGGCAGTCCATACATTCAACGTGTGTTCATGTTCTCCGGGCATTGCCAACTCTCACTCCCATATTCAATCATGCCCAAATCATTAGTTCTATCCAAACAATATACAAAACCTTCTCACCCTGTCAAACCTACACCCCCAACCGCGCGTACCGCGCCTATTTTGTAGGGCAACCCTTATGGTCGCCCTTTATTTGAACTAACGGATCGCATGAAGTCCCACATTGCTTTAAGTGTTCTCTAGGCCAATGGTAAAATGATAGGAAGTTGCCATCGTCTTAACCAAATCCAGGAACGTCGGGAGAAACTATGCGAATCGCAGATCGGGTCGCGCTGATTGAGAAAGCCACTAACGACAGTGGACAAATTGAGCTTCAAGTCCAATCTCGACTGAACAACCAAGAGTACGAAATTCTGAACTGGACCGAGATACATACTGCGCTTGACGAAATCATTAGGCGCGGATGGCTCACTGGACAAGAAGCCCAGACTGAGCAATACGTGCGTGACATGGTTGAAACCAGACCCCCTACTCAACAACTCGTTCTCAACGTAAATCAGTACCAAGCGCTGAACAACAGCATTCAAACCTTCTGCCGAGACTTACCACAGGCGCTGCGTATCCTGAAAGCGGAATCTACGCAAGACGAATCTTGGACTTCGGTATTCACCGTGGAAATAGGTGAGTTCAACTCTCTTGACGAGGCCGCAGATAGGATCGCTGAAGTTTTCAACATCTTCGGAAGAAGTCTGAATGTGGACCATCAACCGAGCTTTGTGGGAATGGACAGCGGTTCCAACTACTTGATGTTCAACGCGGACAACGAAATCACTAAGTGGGCAATTAGCGTAGCCATTCAACTTGCGGAAGCCTTGAGGGAGCATTTGCAGGGACTGGCAAGCCCTTCAAACATAAGGACAATGGCAGCCTGGTTCAGGCAAGCTATGGGAGATAGATTCCAGTCAGAAGACGACGATGTGGAATCAGTGCGCGAAGCGAGAGTGAAGTCATTCCACCAACAGGCCAGAGAACCACTGATTCAGGAGGTCAAAGAAAAATTCCCGGATCAGCAGGAACTTGGGAACGAATCGCTCAATCAGATACAAGTTGCTGTACCACAGATCTTGGAAATGTTAGAAAAAGGCGCAACCTTCCAACGACCGGAAAATGACGACACCTCCGTGACTAACGTCATCAATGTCATCAATGTATATGGTGGAACTGTAAACGTACTTCCAGAATCAGGCTCTCAAGGTCAATTGCCAGAGGGAAGCTCTAAATCGGATGAATAGGAGATACACACGACTCAGGCGGTGACACAGACACGTAGGAAGGACTCCAACCTCTGGTTTAGTGATCAACCGTTCGGAAAGCGAACGTCCGTTACCCTACGCTACTCCGCATTGCCCCAACAGAATCTGCCGCCCGCAACCTAAATCCCAAAGCCTGCGTTACCTTGAGGATAGTCGCAAACTCAGGGTTGCCCTCGGCAGACAATGCCTTGTACAGGCTCTCCCGTCCCAGGCCGGTTTCCTTCGCGATTTGCGTCATTCCCTCAGCCCGCGCTATATCTCCCAACACCGCTGCTATCAACTTGGGGTCTCCATCCTCTAGCGCGGCGTCCAGATAGGCTATCATGTCCTCTCTCGTATCCAGATAGTCCGCCGCGTCCCATGGATATGTTTTAGTCCTTGCCATCATTGCGCCTCCTCATAGTCCCTCGGCCAACCGGATAGCGGGGAAGCGATTGTCGCGGAGTCCACCAAGTATCTCCTCGCCAAGCTGGATGAATTGGGAATAGACCGAACTAACGTAGCCAGAGGGTTCATACGGGCGCCGTTCAACCGGGGCCCCCGTGATATACGGATTTTTCGAGGCGGACGGTCACGCCTATCTGGAGGTTATGTTAATCTTCAGCCATCAACCCCCGGTAGAGGTTCGTCGAAGGGTTCGCCCTTCGCCTCCGCCGCCAGCCGCCGCTCGTTCCAGGCGGCGACCTCGGCGGCCAGTTCAGCGCGACCTCGAGCCTCACCCTCGGCTATGCCCTCAGCCATCATCTCAGCCCTGAATCTCTCTTTGCGCTCCTTGAGTCTCTGAGCCATTCCCTCAGCCAGTACCATTGTCATCCTCCCCAGTTCTACTATTCCTATCGTGTTCAGAACGAACAACTGAACCATGTGAGACGAACCCACCCCGACCGATCTCAGGTACGCTGCGACCCGCGCATGATCTCCGTACACCGCCTCGTCCCACGCCACCATCAGCGTCCAGGCCGTCATCTGTAAGAAGAAGGCCGCCAGATAAGCGTACCACCATCCTTCGTGGACACTCATCACCGAGATGCGAAGTCCACTGAGAAACTTACCCATAATCTCCCCTCAACTATACCACTAAATCGCCGACGCCGGTTGCCAGTCCTCAGCCACCGCTGGCGTACATGAGTTCTTGAATCACAGGCAAAGTACATCAGTTCTGGCAAAGTTGTCAAGAGGATTTCACATCACACAATTCCCTCCCGATCCCCCTATCCACCCACCTCCCCGCCATGTTACAATACGAACATACAAACTAAATCCGACTACTGGCAGCAATAAATCATAAATCCAAAGTTATGCAGACGAAGAAATAGGGAGCAGGGAAAGAGGCCCTCATAGCTAACGCAGGTGAAACTCTGGTCATTAACAGGTGTTCTAATGCACCAGCGCGAGCCTGTCGGTCACCTGTTCATTCACCTGTTCCAACCAGCGCAATTATAAGCCAGGCATTATGAACCTTCTGAATACGCCCTTTCGCCGCGAGCGCGAGAGCGGGCCGTCACACCTCTCCGAGCCGGAGGATGCGCTGTAGCGATATCCGGCGGACGAGGAGTATCACGCCGGTTATTATCACGGCGAACAGCAGCCCCATCGCAATGTAGGTGATCGTGAGCGTCTGCCAGTTCACGTCCACGACGAACGGCGGAAGGATGTGAGCGCCCCGGTCGTCGTGCGCCAGGAACGGCATCATGGACGCGCCGAGCCGTCCGCCCATCCATGTGCCGAGCGCGAGACCCGCGCCAATGACGAGCACCTGCTCAAGAAGCACGAGCGTGGTCAATTGCCTCATGGAGAAGCCGACCGTCCGCATCAGCGCGAACTGTATCTCGCGGCTCTTGAAAGACACGTAGGCGTGGACCATGAACCCGAGTCCGCTGAGTATCAGCACAGCGGCGAACGCGACGAACAGCAGCGCGCGCCATCCCGCCTCCACAAGCGGGTCAACCTGGGATTCGGCCTTGGCCTGGTCCCTGTCGAACACCTCGCGCGAGGCGAAAGGCTGGCCTTCTTCGAGCGTCGAGATAAGCTCCGCTCTCTCCTCGCCGACGCCGTTGGTGGTCATCCAAACCTCGTTGGGCCGTATTTCACCGCCGGTCGCTTCGAGATTCGTGTAGGTGACCACGGCGTCCAGGTCCGCGACGATGTAGGACCGGGTGAACGTCTCCAGCGTGGGGAAGTAGTCCGCCTCGCCGATGAAGTTGACGAATATCCGGTGCCCCTGGACCGAGACTTCTATCGTGTCCCCGACGCCGTGCCCGTTGACTCGCATGAACCGCCTGGTGGCGATTGCGGGCAGAGGCTCGCGAGCCGTGCCCGGATGAATCCCGCGACTGATGAGCGGCCTGCCCTCCACCCAGATGAAGTTGCCCGCCGCCGAGCCGTCCGGCGTCTCGGCGGGCTTGAACGCGTCGGTCTGCGCCTCCGGCACCGCGCGAAGCACGCTCCACTCGTCCATAGAGTCGAAAGACTCTATCGCCTGAACACCGCCGTCGGGCATACGCGCGTAGATCTCGTCCACCAGCAGCGCGCCCGACCTGAGCCTGTTTCGCCCGTTGGCTTCGTACACCGTGAGCGACACGAAGCTCATCGGCAGCGTCGGGCGCACCCTGCTCCTGAACAGCGCTATATCCTCGCGCGAAATCTGCGCCTCGTAGGATTGCCACCGGCTGCTCTCCAGCAGGCCCAGGTTGTAGGTAAAGTAGCGGCCGTTCGCGTCGCGCAGCCGGGCGGCTATTGCCACGGAGGGATGAGGCCGGTCGGGCTTGAAGCTGATGCCTATCAATTCCGCTTCCTCGGGGATGGGAATGCCCTCCGGGAGACTCTCCACCTCCAGCGAGGTCAGCATACTCTCCATCGGCGTGTCCGAGAAGTCGTCCCTGAACCAGCCCATGTCCTTGATCCTGTCGCCCTCCACGGCGAACATCGTGTACGAATCGGCGAACAGCTTGGACAGGTCGGTCCCGAATCCCCTGTAGGCCAGGCTCACCTCCCGCACGGAAGGCAGCTCCTCGTATGACTCGCGTATCGGCGCGGTGGGGCCGTCGCTGCCCGGAAGAACGCCCCGCACTCGCGCGTCCGCCCCGGTCGAGTACAGCGCCCTCTCCTCGAAACTGCGCTGGAGAGTGCCGCCGAAGCTGGCCGCGAATATGCCCAGTCCCGCCATGAGTATGAGCATCAGCGAGAGCCGCGCGTAGTGCGTGGGATTTCTCGCCATCTGCCAGATTCCGAGCACCAGTCCCGCCGACAGGAACGAGGACAGCAGCGCGCTGGATACGCGCATGAACAGCGGGAAGAGCCTCAGCAGCGCGAGCGCGGACGCGACCAGTATCACGGCGGGAACCGCCAGCAGAATCTGGTCAACCGCGACCTCGCCGAATATGCCCACCGCCACGACCGAGCCCTGCTCGCTCAACTGGCGCAGAAGGATTATCCCGATTATCAGCAGCAGCACGTCCAGGTAATAGCGTTGGTAGAAGGGCTGGGTGTACGGCCTGGCGGATTGCTGCCTGTACGTCGTAACGCTCATGCGGGAAGCCTGGAACGCCGGTATCATCAGCGCGGCGAAACTGAGCAGGCCGCCGACGGCGCTCATGAGGTAGGCGTTCGGCGAGATCAGGATGTCGAGTCTGTCACCCCCGCTCAGATCCGAGAACGCCGGCGTGAATCCGAGCAGACTGATGGCCGCCGCCGCCAGGAACGGCGCGGCGACTGTGGCGACGACGGCAATCGTCAGCCCTTCCAGCGCGTACACCGACAATACCTGCGCCGAACTCGCGCCCCGGCTCTTCAGAAGCACTATCTCGCCCCTCTGCTGTTCCACGACCAGCGACGACAGGGTGATGACGTAGTAGAGGATAACGACGGAGATGAGAACGAGAATCACGAACATCGGCAGCTTGGAGAAGAACAGCCTGAGGTCGTACTCGTAGAGCGCCTCGTCCAGCTCGGTCAACTGCCGGTAGCTGAACAGATTGGCGGCCAGCCTGTCCTCCATCGCCTCCATGTCGGCGTAGGCCAGCCTGGAGTTATTCGCGTTCAAAGCGCCGGTGTCAACCATCAGCAGCCAGCCATGCACGCTGTCCAACTGCCTGAAGGCGACGCCAACCAGCTCATAGTAAGCCTTCTCGGTCAGGTAGAAGGGCAGCGTGCGGAACGTGTCGGCGGTGGCCGCCTTGAATATCCTGTCGTTGAGATACCAGTACTCGTCGTCCGGGTCGTCGCGCGTGAATATGCCGGTTATCTCAACGTGGACGTAAGGCAGCGAATCGTTCCAGTACGGTATGGTCGAGAATCTATCGCCGACCTGGGCCCCCATATCCAGGGCGGCGTCCGCGGGCACAAGCGCCTCTATCGTCGGAATGCCGTCGGCCGATACGTCAATATGCAGATCGCCCGAAGGGCGGCCGCCCGGCTCAATCATCGCATGGTCCATCAGATCGGGCAGGTGTCCGAAGAACGCGCGCGGGCTGTCCGTGTCGGCGGTCGCCTCCCTGCCCACCTCGGACAGGAAGAACGTCGCCGACTTGACGCCGGTGGCTCTGTCTCTGAGCATCCATGCCACACGCGCCTCGATTTCACCTTCGGTCTCGCCCACTACCTTGTCGCGCTCGGCGTAGGTGGTTGGGCCCCTGTCGGATTTCAGGGCGATGTTGGTATCGTTCACGCTGAGCTGCGCGAGCGCGTTCTTGAGGGCGAGTTCCCTCAGCGCGTCGAAATAGATGACCGTGCCCGCCATTATGGACGAAGCGAGAAGCACGCCCACGATGACCGTGGACATTAGCTGCCAGTTGGCCGCGGCGCGGCGCACTATCTGCGGCCAGGCGGTGACGATCCTGGAAAAGAGGCCGGTCATTCGCCCTCCATTCGTGTCATCTCATGCAGTTTCACTCGCGCCACTGAGCGCGCCAGCCAGAGCAGCGCGGCGACGAATATGAAGATCAACGCGGCATAGATCGCGCCCATGAAGAACCAGTCGGTGGTCAGAATATACGGCGGGACGACCGGGAGCCCGTTCTCGGTGACGGCTACGGCGGATACCATGATATTGCTCATGAAGAACCCGGCCGCCGTGCCTATCGCAATGCCGATTGCCGCGACGACGAGGTGTTCGGCGATGAGAAGCGACGTCATCTGGCGATGCCTGAAGCCGAGCGCCTGCAAAAAGCCCATCTCCGCCCTGCTCTGGCCGGAAAACGAGAGCAGATAGGTCACGTAGCCAAGCGTGGCGGCGAAGACTATGACGAATATCGCTATCAGTATCATCGCTCGCCATCCGGCGGTTATCAGGGGGTCCAGGCGGATCTCCTCCAGCAGTTCCATCCGGCTGTGAACGAGTTCGGACCTTGGGGCGAGTGAGTGGGCAATGGCGTTTACCTCGTCATCGGTCCCGGGCACGTTTCTAAGCAGCAGTTCGTTCGCGCTTATCCTTCTGACGGGGCTCAGAATGTTCAGATGCCTGAGCAGGTTGTCCAGATCGGCAACGAGAAAGCCGTTGCCTTCGGGATCCATCGTGGGGAAGTATTCCACCGTGTCCATTATCCGCACCGGAATCAGCCTGCCGAGTATGTTGACGATGAGCGCGTTGCCCGCGCGGGTTCCGGTGCGCTCCACGAAAGACGAACTCGCTACCACCGGCACAGGCCCTCCGGTCGGGCTGCGGTAGAACCCTCGAATGCCCTGATCCGTGTCTTTGCCGAAGATGAAGATGCCGGATCTTCTGCCGTTCTTTACGTTATCGTCCGTGACTCCTATGACGTCTCTTGAAATCATAGAGGTCGCCAGCGGCGTCCATTTGGACGCCCCCTCGAAGTCGTCCAGCGTATATCTTTCGCTCTCACCCGGCGCTGAGACCTGTATGTCGTCCAGCATGATGGAGCCCGCGGTTCCGGCCGGCCCGAACGCGGGCTCGTATATCTGGACGCTGACAAGACTGATGGGCCATTCCAGCCTGGGGGGAATCCGGGCCTCCATGAGCGTCCACTCGGCCCTTTGCATCGGGCCGAACGAGACCGTGTCAATGATGCCGTACCTGTCCTTCAGCGCCATCCACAGATACATGTTGGAGTACGCTTCCTCCGGATGCGCCCAGACGTAAAGCCTGTCGGCGCCCCTCGGCACTTCAATTGGCGGGATGCCCGCGCCGGTCTTCAGCAGGCTCATTACTTGCGAAAGCGGGCGTTCCGAGAAGTCATCCCTGTACCACGTAACGTATGGAAACTCGTCGGACTCGACCGCCAGTACGCCGAAGCTGTTGCCGGAGTATGTCGCGCCAACGGAACCCTGTCCCCTCATGGCGAGGGACAGCGAGCTTATCCCGGGTATTTCGAGGTATCTCTCCTTGAGCGCGTCGGTGCCGCGAGCGAAGTATGTCGGAATTCCGGTAACCCGAACGTCTGAGGCCACTTCGTAGAGTACGCGCTCTTTGTACGAACGGTCGAGCGTGCCTCCCACCGTGGTGGCGAGAACCCCAAGCCCGGTCACCATGACGATAAGCAGCACGAGCCAGCTGTATTGCAGTGGGTTCCGCGACATTCTCCATATCGCCATCGAAGCCCAAACAGGATAGGACCGCTCCAGGCGACGCAGAGCGATGAATAGCAGTTGCATCGGTACCAGAAGCGCCAGGAATATCGTCGGGACGTATATGGCGGCGTCCCTGTCCGGTACGTCGTTGTACACGAAGTAGGCTGTCAGAGCCGCCTGCAGAGTCAGCCCCATGATGATGAAGTAACGCCTCCGCGTCCTCCAGGTTCCGGCGTACAGGGCCGCGATTGCGGCGAGGTGGACCACCCGCCACACCCAGCCGATGCCTGTGTCCGCTCGCAGTTCCTGCACGACTATCATCAGTCCCACGGTCACGAACGTCGCCGCTGCGAGCAGGTGCATGATGGCCGGCGACTCGCCGCTCAGGTAACGCACGACAAGGGGAAAGAATCGCATGAAGAGCAGCGCGACGACCGTCAGAAGCAGAACGGGCGCGAAGAGCAGCGCCTCGTTCACCCGGGCGTCGTTGAAGAGGCCGCCGGAGACGATCTGTCCGCGCGAGAAGAGCTCCCAGAAGACCAGCCCGCCGATCACCATGAGTCCCACGTCTATGTAGTAGCGGTGGAAGAATGGCTCGGACGGAGGTCTGGCGGTGCGCATCTTCTGTGCTATCAGCCCGGTCCGCGCGCCGATCACCCCCGGTATCACATATATGGCGAGGCAGAGCAGGCCGGTCGCCATCGAAACGGCGAAGGGCATCCACTCCAGGGATACGGGAAGGAATCTGCCCAAGGTTATGTCCTGGAAGTAGCCCAGCTTGCCGGCGAGCGCTATCCCACCAAGCGCGAGAAACGGAGCGACGGCGGCGGCTATGACGGTGATGACCAGTCCTTCGAGTCCATATATGCGCGCCAGGCGCCACGATCCGACGCCCCGGCTTCTCAGAAGCGCGACATCCTGCTCGCGGCTGGTCACCAGGTACGACACCATCATGAGAATGTAGTAGAGAACCGTGATCGTCATGACCACCAGCAGCAAGAGCATTGGAATGCCCGTAAAGAAGCTGCGGCGTTCGAACCTGTTCAGCATCGCCTCGATGCCGGTGAAGACCGCGGACCCCTGCATGGCGTTGGAAACGTCGGACTCCATGTTCGCAAGGCGCTCGCGCGCTTCGTCCTTGTCCCACCCCTTCAGGCTCTCTTTGTCTATGGAAACGAACCAGTTCGAGGACACAAGCGTTCCCGGATACGCGACTCCGACGCCGTCGGTAAGCGCGTCACGGGTCACGAACAGAGCCATCGGCGGCTCTTCGGGGTCAACCTCCACGTCCGCGTCCGGGACCTCTTCGAGTGGAACGGGATTTATGTAGAGGTTGGGGCTCTGCTGCCAGTACTCCTCGGTCGGGTCGGTCGGCTCCAACATGCCTACTATCTCGACGACCGCGCGGACCGGGTCGCTGAGGGACGGAGTGAAGATGACCGTGTCGCCCACGCGAAGGTCGAAAGTCCGCCTGGCGGCGTAGCCGATCACCGCCTCGAAGCGCGGACTCTGATCGGTCCAGGTTACTTCGCCGGTCGCCATTCGCCCCTCGACGAAAGTTACGTGGTCCTCCAGATTGCTCAAACGCTGGAAGTATCCACGCGATACGAGGGGAGGTTCATCAGGAAGCTGGGAACTCGATTCGAGCGGATTTCTCCTCGTGCCTACGAGGAACGTGGGCGACCTCAGAAATCGTTCTCGGCCGAGATAGATGTCCTGGACGTTATTCGCTATCGCGCCTTCGAACGCTCTCTCGGTGGAGTCCAGGCTCTCCCTTGACAGCACGATGTGAGGAGCGGCCCCGTATATGTTCAGAAACGACTGGTCCGCCCTGTCAATGGCTGTGTCTATGCCCTGCCGTTCCAGCGTCTTCAGGTAAATCGGCGCGCTGGCGAGCAGCGTCGCGGCGACCGTGATGCCCGCGAATATAGCCGCGAGCAGCTTCCAGTCGTCGGCCAGCCGCCTGAGGACGAACGATGTTGTGGTCATAGGGGGCATAGAATTCTTTAATCTTCGTTGTTCACAACCCGACCGCCGACGCCACCGCCTCCATGTGGAACTCAGCGTCGCCGAACATGAGCTCCGCCGCCTTGGACCGCCGCGAGTAGAGTTGCAGGTCGTGCTCTTTCGTGAATCCGACCGCTCCGTGACACTGGTGCGCCGTCATGCACACGCGGTGGTAGGCGTCCGACACCCACGCCTTGGCCATCGCCACCTCGCGCTCCGCTGGCAGCCCTTCCGCGAGCGTCCACGCCGCCTGGTAGGTAGTGTACCTGCATCCCTCCACGTCCGCCGCCATGTCCGCGACGTGGTGCTGGATCGCCTGGAAAGAGCCGATAGCCCTTCCGAACTGTATCCGCTGCCTGGCATACGCGACGGTCATGTCGAGCGTCTGCTGAGCGCCGCCCAGCATCTCCGCGCACTTGGCGACCGCGCCCCATGCCAATGTCCTCTCCATAGTCTTCCAGCCGCCATCGAATTCACCCAGCAGCGCCGACCCTGGTACATATACGTTGTTCAATATCAATTCGGACTGCTTATCCGAAGCCAGCGTGTCCAGCGCGGTCACCGTCAGCCCCTCGGCGCTGGACGGCATCACGAACAGGCTTATGTCAGACTCGTCTTGTCCGGTCCTGGCGGCCACTATCACATAGTCCGACACGTTGGCGTTCGGCACGTACAGCTTCGTCCCGTCCAGGACGTAGCCGTTGCCCGACTTCCGAGCCGTCGTCTGAACGCCCTCCGCGTCCCAGCGCCCGTTCGGCTCGGTAAGCGCCAGAGTCATTATCAGCCGCCCGCTGGCGATGCCCGACAGGTACTCCCGCCTCTGCTCCTCCGATCCGGCGTCCGCCACTGTCATGCCTGCCATGACGACGGTGGAGAAGTACGGCCCCGGCATAAGGACGCGGCCCATCTCCTCCAGTACGACGGCAAGTTCAACGAATCCGAGTCCGATGCCGCCATACTCCTCCGGGACCACCAGCCCAAGCCAACCCAGTCCGGCCAGCTTGTCCCATAGCTGCGGCGTGTATCCGCGCTCATCCCGCTCCATGTCGCGGACATATGACGTGGGGCACTCGGTCTCGAGAAATTCACGCGCGCTCGTCCTTAGCATCTGCTGGGTCTCATTCAGTCCGAGGTCCAATTGCCATCCCCCTATAACGGCGCGGGAGCGCCCAAAGCGCCCCCGGTGTTGCTAAACTGTTTTATGGAAGTGTGAGGTTCGGTATCAGGTCGCGCAAGCTACGGCCCGCCCACAACCATGCATGTCACCGTTCGGACGATGCCGGGAACGGTGTGAATCTCGCGGGTAACGATCTGTCCGACCGCGTTCAGGTCGTTCGCGCTTACGACCGCGATTATGTCGTAGGGGCCGGTGACCGGATCAACGGTATCCACGCCGGGCAGAACGCCCAGCGCCGTCGCCACGTCTCCCGACTTGCCGACCGATGTCTCTATCAATACGTATGCTTTCGTGCTCATCAGGTACTGTCTCCAACGATGCGATAAAGGTCTGGATTGAGTTCCTGCATTCTAAGGTCGCGCCTTGCGGGGTGTCAATTCCAGCGCGAACTTCTCGAAAGCCTCGCCTGAGCCGCCAACTACATTGACAAGCCATAAGTGTTGCGTTACTCTCACCTGACAGACCAAACACTCTATATATATAGCTAGGGCAAACATACTCAGGGAGGGAGAGATATGGCCGATTCCAAAGTCTATTGGATGGACGCTCATTCAGAATCCACGGAAACCAGCTTGGTAGCGAAGATGACAACAGTCTTCAACGCCGCCAAGCTGGACGAGATGATCAAACCAAACGATGTCGTGGCGATCAAGATACACTGCGGCGAGTGGAACAACTCCGCGTACCTGCGCCCGGTTTACGCCCGCGCGCTGGCCGACCGCATCAAGGAACTCGGTGGCAGGCCGTTCGTATGTGACACCACCACCTCCACCTATTCGCCATACGGCTCTCGCTCCAGCCAGCTCGACATTCTGCTGACGGCAGAGCGCAACGGCTACAGTTCGGCCACTCTGGGCTGCCCGTTCGTATGCGCGGACGGCTGGCTCGGCACCGCCGACTTCAGGGTGGACATCCCTGAAGGCTACCTGCTGAAAGAGGCATACGTAGCGGAGGCGATAGCCGCGGCCGACGTACTCATAGCGCTGACCCACTTCAAGGGCCACTCGATGGGCGTCATCGGCGGCGCGCTGAAGAACCTGGGCATCGGCGCCCAGTCCAAGCGCGGCAAGCTCAACGTCCACATGGGCGGACACCCCAAGTATGGACTCGGAGCCGCCGCGACCTTCCATCCCGAAGCCTTCAAGGGCAAGGCGAACACGCCCGACTGGGAGATACTGGAAGACTGTTGCCCATACAACCTATGGCACATCAACGAGGACGACGAGATAGAGTGGGAGCGCGAGAAGTGCGCCACCTGCCTGGGCTGCTTCGGCGTCATGGGCAGCAGGGGCATCCTCGAGATTCCTCCGATCAACTTCGACGCTGTGGACATCGCCATAGCGGACGCCTGCCTCGGTGTCGAGAAGGCACTGAGAGGCAAGGTCGGCTACATCAACATGGCGATAGACGTTTCGCCTCGCTGCGACTGCGCCAACCACGCCGACATCCCCATCGTGCCGCACTTGGGCGTATTCGCGTCCACCGACGCTGTTGCCATAGACATGGCCTGCGTGGACGCCGCCAAGCGTTCCGCCGGTATGCCGGGATCGGCCGCCGAACTGATGGAAGCGCACCATCCGGGCGACCGCAAGTTCGAGGCCGCCGCCGCGACGTTCCACTCGCAGAGTGAGGTCACCTCGATCAACACCGGACATGAGATCGGACTCGGCAGCCGCAACTACGAACTGGTGGACGTGGAGCCGGAGCCGGAGGACAACCACAAGTTCCCCTACGACCGCAGGCCCAGCCGCCAGCGCTTCATGGAGAACTTCGAGCGCTTCATGCCGTTCCCGTATGACCGCCACGACGGCAAGGGCTTCGCCCGCAACGACGAGGTGGATATCGAGAAGGTCAAGCGCCACTACGAGGACGAGGTCAACGGCTACTCCATCCTCGAGGAGATCGAAGAACTCGTTCCGGCTGACGACAACTAGATACTCCGAAAACCGAATAGGCTACTGAAATCAGAGGCGGCGATTCCCATTAGAGAGTCGCCGCCGATTCTGTTCTCAGTCGTTCGATTGAGAAAGTCCTCTGAAACGTAACGAACCCGGACTAATGCCCCCCGATACATCAGACAGCCCGTCAGCGCCCAACGGCGATTTCACCCGCCGCCTACAGGCGGAAGTCGTCCAATGGCAAGCCGACGGCCTGATCTCGGAGGAACAAGCCGCTGCCATACTTGGGCGTTACGACTCCAACGGAGCGGCATCCGGCGGCAGTGCAACCGGCAACCGCGTGGCCACCGCCGTCGCCGTCATGGGCGCGGCGCTGATCGGCTTGGGCATCATCGCGTTCATTGCCGCCAATTGGTCAGCCATCCCGGCGCTGGCGAAACTGGCGCTCATGGTGATAGGAACGCCGACCATCTACATCATCGGGTGGCTCGTGGGCTACCGGTTCGGCTACGCCCGCATCGGCGTCGCGATCATCCTGCTCGGCGCAATTGCTTTCGGCGCGTCCATCCACCTCATCGCCCAAACATACCACGTTCCCGTAAATCATCCCAATCTGGTGCCTCTGTGGTTCCTGGGCGTCATTCCGCTGGCGTACATAACCCGTTCGCGTGCGCTGCTGGGCCTGTCGCTCATCCTGTTCTTGGCGTCGGCGGGCTTCCGCTCACAGGAATGGCTGTCGCCCCTGGGCGATGAAGAGATCGTACTAACGGTTCCTGCGTTCCTCACGTTAGGAGCGTTCCTCTTTGCGGCGGGGCGAATGCAGGCGCGCTTTGCGAATACACGCCAATTCGCGCGACTCTGCGACGTTTCCGGCCTGCTGGTAGTCGCCGCCGCGATCTACGTGTTGAGTTTCAACATCCTCTGGGAAGAGTTGGGAGAGTACGGCCTGTCTTTCGCGGAACTGTTCACGGAATATTGGCTGACGGTGGGCATCGCCGGGTTGGCCGCGGCGCTCATGCTCGGCGTCGCCGGTTGGCGTGACGCGGGCCAGCGATTCGGTCAGATCTGGTGGGAGGCAGGCGCGCTCGCCTCGATGGGACTGACCGCTGCCGTGATGTGGCTGGGCTTGGCGTTCGGCGGCTATTGGCTGTGGTGGGTGTTCAACCTGGTGATGTTGGCCGGAGTGCTGGCGATGATCGCGGCAGGCTACCGTTGGAACCGCGCCTGGCTCATCAACCTGGCGGTAGCGATCTTTTCCATTACGCTGTTCACCCGCTACTTTGAATTCGGGTTTGGTTTGCTGGGCCAGTCCCTCACGTTCATAGTGGCTGGCGTCATCCTTCTGGCCGGCGGGTTCGGAATGGAGTACATGCGCAGGCGATTGGTGGGACGAATACGACGGGAGGGTGTGGAAGCATGAGCCGGCGGATGACGATACTGTTCTTTGCCGTGGTGGCCGCTCAGGTTGTCGGTCTTGTTCTGTTCGCGGGCGCGCGGCAGGTTGCGTTGACGCAGGGACGAGAGGTCACCCTGCAAACGGCTCCCGTTGATCCGCGCTCACTGTTGCAGGGTGATTACGCCATTCTGGACTACGAAATCGCCCAGCTGCCCAGTAGAATGAGGGACGAGCCCGAGGGCGGCGTGGTTTACGTTACGCTCCAGGAGTGCGGCGAGGTCTGGTGCGCGGACCACTACTCCTCATGGGAACCTGAGCCGCCCGATGTCTTCATCCGTGGTCGCGTCACCGATCTGCGCCGGCTGGATTTCGGCATCGGCACGTTCTTCGTTCCCGAAGGAACCGGCCACATCGTCGAACGGGCGCGGGACGTAAAGGTGGTGGTGTCGCTGAGCGCCTCCGGCAGCGCCGTCATCAAGCAGGTCCTAGTTGACGACCGCCCCTTCGACCCTGAAGGCCGCTAGATCTGCGTGCGACGGGGGAAACAAGCTGGGCAGCGTCAGTTAGACCGGTCAGTGATGAGGACTGGAGCGAGGATGGCACACGCTTGTTCATGCGCCGCCCAAGTTTCCCTTTCCGCTATACAATGATGATTCAGATGCACTACAATATGACCTGTCCAGACTGATTACTAAAAACTGAAGACTAACAACTATAAATCTGAAATTATACTATGAAAAATTGGAGGCCAGAAAAAAAACTCCCCGTAGCTAATTCAGGTGTTTTCAGGTGAATAACAGGCGTTCTAAACACCTGTTGCGCCACCAGTTGCCCACCAGAAGCCACCTGTAGCATTATAAATCCGAATATATAACCCCACTTCTTTTAAGCGAGGTACAGCGCATTGATTCTCACCGCCCTGGCCATGGCCTTCATCACCACCCTCGTCGTCGCCAACATCATCGCCATCAAGCTGTTCTCCTTCAGCGTCCCCATAATTCCCGACGACTGGCTGATAGATAACGTATGGGTGCTGCCCGTAAGCTCGTTCACCTATCCCATCACCTTCCTGATAACCGACACCCTCTCCGAACTGTACGGACGCAGGACCACGACCCGCATTGTATGGATCGGGTTCGGGTGCAGCATCCTCATGCTCGCGATGATCTACTTCGGCAAGATAATCCCGGGTGCCGGCTTCTGGGTGGCGGACGGCGGACAGGATCACTACGACTTCATCCTCGGAAGCGTGCCGCGTATCGTTGCGGCGTCCATGGTCGCCTATCTCATAAGCCAGAACTTCGACGTGTTCGCCTTCCACTTCTGGAGACGCAAGACCGACGGACGCCACCTCTGGTTCAGGAACAACGCCTCCACCATGATGTCCCAGGGCATAGACACCGCCCTGTTCATCACAATCGCCTTCGCCGGAACGGTGCCGGGCAACGTTCTGGCTACCATGCTCATCGGTCAGTACCTCGTAAAGGTAGGACTCGCCGCTCTGGACACCCCGGTCGTGTACGCCCTGATAGCCGCGATTCGCAGATTCTCAAGCGACGATCCCGAGTGGGGACGCGCCACTCCAGGATTGACGCAAGCCTGAATCGGCGTCAAAATATAACCACAAATACACTCAAGGAGTAACACAGATGCCACAGTCAGGACAGGAGATGCTTGATCAGAGCATAGCGACCTGCGAGCGGATAGCGGACGGCCTGGGAACGCAGGACGCCGCATGGGAGACCTCGGTCGTCGAGATAGTCGAGAAGTTCGATGAGGTCAGCGGCACCTTCTTCTTCAAGACGATGCCCTCGATACCGCCCACCCGCACCGCCATGCGCGAAGCCGACGCGCTGCTCAGCCTGAAGGAGCAGGGCAACTGGGACGACTTCGGCCCGCAACTGACCAAGCTCATAGCCAGCGCCCAGGACGTCATCGAAAAGGCCGGAATGAAAGGAACCACACTCACATGAGCGGTTCCGTACTGATCACCGGAGGCGCGGGCAGCGTCGGTCGCCAACTCGTAGAGATGTTCGCCGAGGCGGGCCGCGCGATTCGCATATTCGACCTGCCGATGATGGATTTTTCCGGCCTCGAAGACAGGGAGGGCATCGAGATAGTTCGCGGCGACATCACCGACGCCGACGGCGTGAAGAAAGCCGTCGAGAGCGCGGACTCAGTCCTTCACCTGGCCGCGATTCTGCCGCCGAACAGCGAACGCAACAGGGACGTCACGTTCAATGTGAACGTCGGCGGCACGCAGAACATCATAACCGCGATGGAACAGTCGAATCCCGACGCGCGGCTCGTGTTCACGTCCTCCATCAGCACATACGGCGACACCAGCGCGGAAGATCCACCCGTGACCACATCCCATTCGCAGAGCGCGATAGACATATACGCCGATTCCAAGATTGAAGGCGAGAAACTGATCCACGAATCCTCACTGAGCAACACGATCTCGCTTCGGATAGCGGCCATAGCCGTCCCCGCCTTCCTCGAGCCGCCCGACCCGTGGCCTTTCATGGAAGACCAGCGAGTGGAGATGGTGCACCGCGACGACGTTGCGGACGCACTGTTCGCGTCGGCTGACGCGGCGGGCGACGGACACAGGGTGTTCAACATCGGCGGCGGCCCGACCTGGCAGCTATACGGGCGGGACTACGTCACCGACTTCTTCGAGGTGATGGGCGCGCCCATCGAAATGGCTACATACCGTGACGCTCCGGGCTGGGTGGACTGGTACGACACGGCGGAGTCGCAGGCCGCGCTCGGCTACCAGAACCGCAGCTACCAGCGCTACATCGGTGAGATGCAGGCGATCATCCAGGCGATGATGGAGGAATAGCGGCCAGAAGCCAAACATCGGCAGTATCTTCAGGCAAGCTAGAACAGAACCAACCGATAGGGTCATCAAACCAGAGGGCACTGATGAGGATCATGGCGGACTATTCCCATCTGTTTGGGAAAGAGTTCCTGTTAGTACATCAAAAACAGATTTGGGATGAGATAACAGATGCCATAGAGTCAGTGGACGCCAAAGCCTACTGTACTCGAAAAATAGCAAATGGGCTTATCCGCTACGCTCCGTCTGCAATGAATAAATACATCGCAGAAAACTTTGTTCGATATGGATGGGAAAAGCATCATAGGCAGAATTTCAGCACAACCTCTGATGCTAGATTACTTAGGACCATCGCTCACCTGCCACAGCATGAACAACGGAAAGCCATAGAAGCGGCTGGGCATAGACCCATCAATTCTTACTACGAGACCGACTTCATTAAGAATCGCATCTCGGTGGAAGTACAATTCGCATCCATCGAATCTGTATCGCATGACGTATTCGTTAAGCATCCGTCGCTGTATATATCTGGCATGATAGACGTGGGAGTCGAGATAGTGCCTATGAAGGAGCTCCAGAGGAATATGTCATCATCGGAAGGATATTACGAAGCGAGTTTATTCAACATTCTGCGCCAGGGGCGTAACATTCCGGCTGTTCCTTTGGTTATCATCGGCATAGCCCCCTGACTCTCAGGGTGTATAATGTATCCCACACCCAGCCATCCTCTACGGAGACAGCGCGATGACAACACAAACCGAGATACAGGTTATAGACAGAACTACGACCAGTCGGAAGATGGAGAATCTTCGCTCCATTCTTCGCGATATGGATGGCGTCATCGTTGCCTACTCAGGCGGGGTGGACAGCGCGTTCCTGGCCGCCGCGGCGCATGATACGCTGGGCGACAAGGCTCTCGCCGTTACCGCAAAGTCTCCGAGTCTCGCGCCGTCCGAACTGCGCGAGGCGGTTGAACTCGCCGAACGTATCGGACTGAATCACAGGGTCATCGAGACGCACGAGGTCGAGCGCGAGGACTACGCGCAGAATAACCCCAACCGCTGCTTCTTCTGCAAGGACGAGCTCTACACATACCTCGCCGGGTATGCCGAAGACGAGGGTTACGAGCACATCGCCAACGGCACGAACACGGACGACCTCGGCGACTTCCGCCCAGGCCTTAACGCCGCCAAGCAGTACGGAGTCCGCAGTCCCATGGTGGAGGCCGACCTGTCCAAGGCCGAAATCCGCGCTCTGTCGCGCGAGATGGATCTGCCCACATGGGACAAGCCCGCCCAGGCCTGCCTTTCCTCCCGCATCCCATACGGCACGCCCGTAACGGTCGAAGCGCTGACCCGCATAGCCCAGGCCGAGGAGTACTTGCACGAAGAGATAGGCATCCGCCAACTCCGGGTGCGTCACCACGACACGATAGCCCGCATCGAGGTCGAGCCCGCCGACCTTCTCACACTCACGGATGAGACGACCCGCGAGAAGGTCACCTCCTACTTCCGCTCGATAGGCTACTCCTACGTCACACTAGACCTCGAAGGCTTCCGCTCCGGCAGCCTGAACGAAGTCCTCGCCGGCCTGCGAAACAAGCGAGAATAGTATCCATCCGCGGCACGCGGCCCTCTTTTACCAATGTAGCTTTCAGATTTAACTGAGGTTATCGGACATTGGAACCATTGACACGCGACAGCTACAAGGACAGCGCCCCCGATATTCGCGCGCTGCTGTGGGGTATGGACCAGAGACTGATGCGCGACGATGTAGCCTATTGCATTGACGCGAGCGCTCTGTTGGACATATGGAGATTCTATAGGCCAGACGAATTCCCAGAAGTGTGGGAGTGTCTGGCTGAGTTGGCGGCCTCCAAAGTCGCTATCGCTCCCGCCCAGGCACTGGAAGAATTGCGTCGAGAAGCAGACGAAGGGCTTTGGGCCTGGGCCGAGGCCAACCCCACTCTGTTCCACGAGCTGGACTCTGGACAAGAGAAACTGGCGGCTGAGATCATCGCCAAGTACCAAACGCTCTACGGCCCGGACGCCGAGCGATTTGACGCCTCGCCCTACGTGGTTGCGCTCGGCGTAACCTGCCGCGAACGCAACCCCGACAAGTCTCTGGAATACGCAGTGGTATCCGATAAGATGGATAACATCAACCGTCCTGACCTGTTAGACGTATGTGAAGACCCCGCCTACGATATCCGCTGCATCACGTTCATCCGTATGCTGAGATACCTCGGTCTGAAAATACCATCCCCGAAGGGCAGTCTCATAGCCTTGTCTGGCTTATGGGAAGGCATGGAAATCACAGAGGAGGACATAGAGGCCGTCAAGTATAAGACCAAGTGGTTTCCTGTATGATCTATGTTCTGGATACTGGACATCCACGACATGATAATCATGGCGACCGCGCTGATTGCCGGGGATGGCGCGAGAGAAGAGGTGTCTATAATCTCCGGCGACCGCCAGATAAGAGCGCAGAGCCTCGTTCGCTGTGTCTTGTGAACGCGCCCCATTATCTGGCAGCCGATAGAACACCCCGCTATCGGCGGAAACTTATCCTCTTGAACGACTCAGAGTAGAGCATTCCCTTCCCTACCGACCTGCCTCTGCGCCACTCCTTCATTCTTGGCAGCAGTTCCTCGTATGGGCGTCCGCCCGTCTGCGTCGTGTGCGCGGCAAGCGCCTTGACAGCGGTCTCCATGTGATCGGTCACATCAACGAATATGTCCGGTTCCGGGTGCCCCATTATCCACACCTCCGCCACCTTGTGTGGCTCGAATCCCTCTCCAAGCAATTCGGGGAAGGTCATGTGGTCGCGCGCCGTCGGGAACACCGCCGCAAGCGCGGCCTCTCCGGCGGCCATGTGATCCGGGTGTCCGACGCCCCACCCGCCGTCCAGGACCCTCATCGGGTACTGGCAGATGACTACATCCGGCTTGTGCCTGCGAATTTCACGGGCAATATCTCTTCTTACTTCCAGCGTCGGTTGAAGATAGCTGTCCGGGTAGTCCAGGAAAGCCACGTCCTTCAGGCCGAGTACTTTGCCCGCCTCTATCTGCTCCACCCTCCGAATCTCGGACAGCTCCGCCTCCGTGACTTCACGGTCCGCGCTGCCCTTGCTGCCGTCGGTGCACAGGACGTAGGTCATGTCCCACCCCTCGGCGCATAGCTTGGCTACCGTGCCAGAGCAGCCGTACTCGGCGTCGTCGGCGTGCGCTATTACAACCATTCCGCTGGAATATCCTTGTTTCTCTTCCGACATCAAATCTCCTCATGTCCAATGTGAATTCGCGTCAATCGGTAATTTTAGCATTTCTCAGTTAGGGGGAACCTGCGCCACCACCCTGAATCCGAAAGAACTCGTCAGAGCGTCGCTGGCGTGCTGGATCGCGTCCATCAGGGGCCCCGGATAAACACCAAGCACGACCATGCCCACCAGCAGGACCCCAAGTAGTCCGACGGTAAGTCGCGGGAGTCGAATGGCACTGCCGTCAATGGGCTCTTCTATGTACATCTGCCGCAGAATCTGAAGGTAGTAGTAGAGCGAAATCAGGCTGGTGAATATCGCGAGTCCGGCAAGCCACAAAAGACCCTGGACAGCCGCCGCGCTGAACAGGTAGAACTTGCTCACGAATCCGGCGAATATCGGAAGGCCGGCGAGCGACAGCACGGACGCCGACATGACCATTGCGAGATACGGCGACCTGCGCGCAGCGCCAGCCAGCCCCGGAATGTCGTCTCGACCGGTGGCGTTGTAGAAGGCGGCTATCGCCAGGAAAGCGGCCAGATTGGTCACGCCGTATGCGATGATGTGAAGCATCAGCCCGTTCGACGCAAGATGCGAAATCTGCGTCCCTACCCTGCCGTCAGGACCCACGGACGCGAGCGCGGCGACGCCCATGAGCAAGTATCCGACATGTCCCACGCTGGAGTAAGCTAACAGCCTCTTGAGGTTGGTCTGGGCGAGCGCAACGAGGTTGCCGAGTGTCATAGTCAGCGCGGCCATGATGACGAGTATCATCTGCCACTCGTCCGCGACCGGCATGAGCGCCTGAGTGAACAGCCTGAGCATCAGCGCGAAAGCCGCCGCCTTTGACGCGACGGCCAAGTATCCGGTTATCGGTATCGGCGCGGCCTCGTAGGCGTCAGGCGCCCACATGTGGAACGGGACGGCGGCCACCTTGAATCCCAGTCCCGCGATGACGAGCACGAGTCCGACGACCACTCCCGGGCTCAGGCTGCCAGCCGCCGCAAGCGTCTCGGAAATGCCGTCGAAGCGCGTTGTGCCCAGAAGACCGTATATCTGGCTGATGCCGTATAGCAATAGCGCCGAGGACACCGCTCCGAGCAGTATGTATTTCGTGCCACCCTCATTGGACTTTGGGTTGTACCTGTCGAATGAGACGAGCACGTAGAGGCCGAAACTCAGCAGTTCGAGCGAGATATACGCGGTCAGCAGTTCACCGGAGGCGGCCATCAACATCATACCGACGATGGTAAAGATCAGTATGCCGTAGTATTCGCCCGCATAGCTCAGGTTCCGGCGGACGTACTCCACCGAGGACAGCGCGACTACGATGCCCATGACCAGGAACACAGCCTTGAACAGCAGCGAATACCCGTCAACGACCACGAGGCCGTCGTAGAGGCTGTCTTCTATGTTCCACTGGTAGATGAGCGTTACGCCCAGAATGATAGAAAGTCCGGCCGCCGCCACGTATCCGAGCAAGTGTTTGCGCTCCTCACGCAGGAAGAAATCCAGCGTGAGCACCAGGAACGCCAGGCCGGTCACCATGAATTCGGGGGTCAGTAGCAGGAAGTTGTTGTTCATCCCACCCCCCCGAATCGCGCGAGCACGTCAGTCACGCCACTCTCAATTACACGTATGAACGGGAACGGGAATAGTCCGACCAGGAGTATGAACCCGGCCAGCACCAGCATCGAGAATTTCTCCCGAACAGTAGCGTCCGTCTGATCTTCCCATTGCTCTCCAAGGGGGCCGAAGAACACCCTGGCTATGAGTCTGAGAATGTAAACGGCGGTTATCGCCGCGCCGATGATACCCAGTATGCCGAGTACCGGATAGGTGTGGAAGAGCCCCAGGAACACGAGCAGTTCAGCAACGAAGCCACTCAGTCCGGGCAGGCCAAGCGAAGCCAGTCCAGCTATCGCGAACAGCGTCGCCGTGAAACCCATACGCTTGGCCAGCCCGTTCAGGACTCCGATGTCGCGTGTGTGTGTCTTTTCGTAGATGACGCCGACGGCGGCGAAGAAGAGGGCGGTCATCACGCCATGGCTGAACATCTGTAGCACCGCGCCGTTCAGTCCAAGGACGTGCAGCGTCGCGATTCCCATCAGGACGTAGCCCATGTGACTGACGCTCGAATAGCCGATGACATACTTGAGGTCGGTCTGTCCCATCGCCGACCACGCGCCGTATATGACGTTCACCGTTCCCAGTCCTATCAGCGCAGGCATCCAGAACTCCGCGCCCTCCGGCATCAGCGTCATGCCTATTCGTATAATGCCGAACGCGCCCAGCTTCATCAGCACTCCGGCATGGACCATGCTCACCGCTGTCGGCGCGGCGACGTGTCCGTCGGGCGACCAGGTGTGAAACGGCCACAGTCCGGCCAGAACCCCGAACCCGATAGCCAGGAACGGGAAGAAGACCCGCTGGAATCCCGCCGAGAACGTCACGTTCTGCAGAGCTACGAGGTCGAACGTCCCCAGGTCCGCCTCCACGAATATGGCAAGCAAAGCGACCCAGATGAGCACGCTCCCGGCGACAAGATACAGCATCAGCTTCATCGCGCCATACTCTTTGGTGCGAATGAAAGTCGGGAACGTCGAACTGCTCCCCCACACGCCTATGAGCAGGTACATCGGCATCACGGCAAGTTCGTAGAAAAAGAAGAAGAAGAACAAGTCCAGCGCCACGAACACGCCGAACACGCCCGCAAGCAGAAGCAGGTACAGCACGAAGAACTCTTTGGCGCGGTCCTCGATATTCCAGGAAATCAGGACGCCAGTGAACAGCACGATGCCGGTCAGCAGTACCATGAGCGCCGAAATCCCGTCCACTCCAAGACGGAGCGTAATTCCACTCTCGCCCATCGGCCACGGCCCTGGAATTTCGAGCCACTTCCATATCCACTCGAACTGCATTCCACTCGCCGAATGGTCATACGCCAGGAACACATAGACGGACAGCAGCGCTGTCGCAACCGCGACCGACAGCGCAAATCGTCGCACCGCTAGGATATTGGACCCTGGTATCAGGATAAGCAGTCCCGCGCCCGCCACCGGGAGGGCGACGATTGCCAAGAGCGCGTATGAGTCGAGTACATTCATAATCAGGCCAGAACAACCCACCAGATCAGAGCCAATATCACGACTCCAGCGGCCATTGCCATCCCGTAGTTGTATATCCTTCCGGTCTGCGCGAACCTCAGGCGCAGACCCGATAGCTTCACCATGTCCGCCGGGCCGTCAACGCCCACATCGTTCACCACCGCCCTGTCGAACACCGCCACAAACCGCGCCAGCGCGAGCGCCAGTTTGTCAATGACCCACTGGTAAGCCTCGTCCACGTAGTATTTGTTGACAAGTATCCTGTGAATCAGGGCGAACCGCGTTGCCATTCCCTCCGTCGACAAACTACCCCGCACATACGCCAGCCACCCAACCGCTATCCCTGCCCCCGCAAGTATGACGGACGCAATACTGAGCCACAGAACTAAGTGAAACTCGCCTTTCCCTTCAATGAACGCCGCAAACCCGTGATAGCCCTCCCACAGCCCAAAGGCCAGGAAGCCCACTCCCACCGCGAACGGCGCAAGCAGCAGCAATGGAACGGTCATACTCGCAGGCGACTCATGCACCTCAGAGTGATCCGACTTCGGCCCTCCCAGGAACGCTATGAACGTAACCCGCGCCATGTACAGCGCGCTCAACGCCACGCCCGCAAGCGCCAGCACGATATACACCGGCGGCAGATGTTCAAGCACATGCAGAAGTACCTCGTCTTTGGTGAAGAACCCGGCCAGTGGTATCACCCCCGCCAGCGACGCCGCTCCTATGATGAACGTCCATCCAGTTATAGGCATACGACTCAGCAGCCCGCCCATCTGGCGAATATCGGTCTCCTCGTCCATGGCGTGCATGACACTTCCCGCTCCGAGGAACAGCATCGCCTTGGACACGCCATGCGCGACGAGGTGGAACAGCGCCACTCCTACCCCGCCCGATCCCAGCGCGAGCATCATCAGCCCGAGATGGCTGACGGTCGAGTAGGCCAGCACACGCTTTATGTCCGTAACCACCAGCGCGACTGTCCCCGCGAAGATGAAGGTGAACAGCCCGACCGACGCCACAATCAGAAGAACCGTGTGATCCAGCTCGAACAGCGGCATGAGTCTTGCGACCAGGTACACCCCGGCGGCGACCATAGTGGCCGCGTGTATCAGCGCGCTCACCGGAGTCGGACCTTCCATTGCGTCAGGCAGCCACACGTGCAGCGGGAACTGCGCCGACTTCCCCATCGCGCCCATGAAGATCAGCAAAGTCGAGGCTGTCAGGGTCGCATCCGATATTCCGCCGTTCTGGGCGATGTGGATGATCGTGGATATGTCGAACGTGCCGGTCGCTCTGAACAGCAGGATGATTCCGATAAGCAGCCCGACGTCCCCTATCCGCGTCGTAACGAAAGCCTTCTTTGCGGCCTCGGCGGCGGAGCGGCGCTCGTACCAGAACCCTATGAGCAGGTAAGAGCCCAGCCCCACAAGTTCCCATGCTATGTATAGGAAGAGCAGGTTGTCCGCCAGAACCAGCGCCAGCATCGCTGCCACGAATAGCGAGTGGAAGGCGTAGTATCGCCCCAGCCCGGGGTCGAAATTACCATCGCGCTTCATATACCCCAGCGAATAGACCTGCACCAGCAGCGCGACGAACGTCACCAGCCCGAGCATCGTCACCGAAATCTCGTCAACCGCTACGCCCCAGCCGATGATCGTATCGCCGATTCTGAGCCAATCAACGCCGTAAGTCGTGGCTCCACCGCTCAAGAGACCACCCAGTACAAACCAGAACAGCGCGAAACCCAGCGCAATCGCCAGTATCGAAATGAACGCCCCCTGCAATGGCAGGTATCTTCTGAATGGCAGCACGATGAAGAACGCGACGGCGCTCAGGACGGGAATCGCCCATGCCCAGTTTGTCCCTATCTGTTCGGTCATTGGAATCATGTTCAGACTGGTCCGAGGTTCCGGCGCAAGCCTCGCCTGATCCGTTGGCAAAGTAGTCGCCCGAGAGGCTTTCGCTGAGATTCTCCGGCTACCACTTCAGAGTATCTATCCGGTCAACATTTACCGAGCTTCTGTTGCGATACAACCTGAGTATGATGGCTATAGCCAGCGCGAGTTCGGCGGCGGCTATCGTTATCACGAATATGACGAGTACCTGTCCCAGCGCCCTCTGCGCCTCTCCGAAGTCAACGAACGCGGCGAAACCTATCAGGTTGATGTTGACCGCATTCAGCATAAGCTCTATTGACATCAGTATGAGAACGGCGCTGCGACGCGCGAGCACACCATAAAGCCCGATGGAAAAAAGCGCGGCGGCAAGTATCTGGAGGTGCGCCAGTTCTATCAATCGCGCCCTCCCACGGTTCGCACCAGGACTATCGAGCCGATGAGCGCGACCAGCAGGACAAGAGACGCCACCTCGAACGGCACTGCCCAGTCGGTGAAGAGGCTTTCGCCCAGCGCAGAAAACGCGACGCTCTGTCGCTCTGTGGTCGCGCGAACTCCGGTCGTTACTACGGACGCCGCGAGCAGCGCGAATACGCCGATAGAAATGACTGCCGCCAACGGCCACTGGCGATGGTCGGTAAGGTTCTCGAAGTCCTGAATTCGGGTCAGCATCAGCGAGAACAACACGACTATCACGACCGCTCCGCCGTATATCAACACCTGGACGAGGGCGAGGAACTCCGCGAACATCAGAAGGAACACTCCCGCCACTCCTAGCATCGAGGCCAGCAGCGCGAAAGCCGCATAGACTATGTTTCGCGTGAACACCACGCCCAGCCCACCCGTTATGACAAGCGCGGCAGCTAAGAAAAAGAAGACGAGGGACGGGGTAATCATCAGAGGCTCGGTCCGATATTTAAGTTGTCTGGCTGGGAGTATTTTCGGCAGAATTGCTAGGGCGATCCTTTTTCTCGACGGGCACGCCACTGTTCTTGGCCGGGTTTGTCGGACGCCACCCGGTCTCGGTCTGGAAGCGCTTGCCCATATCCAGAAGCGCGTCCAAGTCAACCCGGTTGCCGTTGCGTTCGTACTTGCTCAGTTCGTGTTCGTGGCTCATCTCTATCGCGTCGAAATTGCACACGTCCACGCAGATGGCACACAAGATACACCGGCCCAGATTTATCTCGAATGTCTCGATAATCTTGCGCCGGCGACTGGTCTCTTCTGAGAATTTCGGATTGTCCGTCATCTGCGCGCTCATGCACTGCGTCGGACACGCACGCACGCACACCATGCAGCCCGTACAGTACGGCTCTGGAACGTCGCTGTCCCACAGCAGAGCAGGGAAACCCATGTATCGCGGGTCCACCTGGCGCCGCTCCTGCGGGTCTGGATATTGATCTGTAACAGGCTTTCGGAACGCCGTCTTCAGCGTCACCCCCAGCCCCTCGATGAATCCAATCATGATTTTACTAACCTACCGCCGAAGGCTGCTGGCCGAGTACACCGTCACCGTGCTGCGCTCGCTCTTGGCGCGAGGCCCGCGGAAGATGACATAGACCGTTCCACCCAATAATACCAGAGAAATTACGCTGAGCGTCCACAGCGGCCAGCCGTAGAACAGAACGACCCCGGTTGCGACTATATTCAGGAACGACAGCGGCACCAGAATCTTCCAGCCGAAAGACATTAACTGGTCTATCCGAAGCCTCGGATAGGTCCCACGTATCCAGAATATCACCCATATCACCAGCGCGGTCTTCAGCATGAACCACACCACCGACAGCGTGGAATGCGCCAGTCCGTCCAGCGGCATCGCGGGCCACCGCCAGCCGCCCAGGAACAGCAGCACGGTCAGCGCGGCTACTGTGAACGTGTTGAGATACTCTGCCAGGAAGAACGCCGCCCAGTGCGCGCCGCTGTACTCGACGAACGGGCCTCCGACGACCTCAGACTCGGCGTGGTGTATGTCGAAAGGGGTTCGGCCAAGCTCGGCGAGCCCGGCTGTCAGGAACAGGAAGAGCCCCAGCGGCTGGACGAGCGCGTACCCGTAGTTCACCTGGCCGTCAACGACGACGGTGAGGTCGAGGGACTGCGCCAACATGGCCACGCCGAGTATCGCCATGATGAAGGGTATCTCGTAGCTCACAAGCTGACCAGCGGCGCGCAGTCCGCCCAGTATCGCGTACTTGTTCGCCGATCCCCAGCCCGCCATAATCAGCCCCATCACAGACAGCACCGATATGGCGGTTATGTAGAAGAGCCCCAGGTCGAGATTCCGCAATACGAGATCACGCGCGACAGGAAGGGTGACCCACAGCATAAGCGAAGGGATGAAGACAGCGACGGGCGCTATCCAGTAGATTCGCCTGTCCGCCCAGGACGGCAGGATGTCTTCCTTGGTAAACAGCTTGATGCCGTCGGCTATGGGCTGGAGCGTTCCGTGAAATCCGACTCGCATAGGCCCCATCCGCATCTGGATCCTGGCCAGAGCCTTCCGCTCCGTCCATGTTAGGACCAGCACGATCAGCGACAGAAAGGTCAACAGGGCGACGCCGCCAAGGGCGTAGAGGGCTACCTGAGTCAGGCTCATCTGTCCACCTCGCCCAGTACGATGTCTATGGAACCGAGGATGAGCACCGCGTCCGCGATGTAGGCATCCCTCAGCATGGCCTGGAGAGCCTGCAAGTTGCAGAACGACGGCGCGCGCACCTTGACACGGTACGGCTTGTCGCTCCCGTCACTCACCAGGAAGACTCCGAAGTCGCCGCGCGGCGACTCCGTGCGTATGTACACCTCACCTTTAGGCGGCCTGGCAATACGACGCACGTTCGCGGTTATCTCACCGCCGGGCATATCCCGCATCGCCTGTTTCACGATTTTCAGCGACTGCCTCATCTCTTCGACACGCACATAGTAGCGGTCCCAGCAGTCGCCGTGAGTTCCCACCGGAATCCCGAAGTCAAAACGATCATAGATCGAATACGGTTCGGAGACGCGAACGTCCTCTGGAACGCCACAGGATCGGAGTGGCGGGCCAGTGACTCCGAGGTCTATAGCCTCTTCGGCGGAGATCGCTCCTATTCCCTTGGTTCTGGCCAGGAACATCTCGTTCTGGCTGAGGAGTTCGTCACACTCCTCGACACCACGTTCTAGCTGGTCCAGAAGGGTATTCATTCTGAGTTGGAAGTCATCGGGCAGATCCTCGTTGACGCCGCCTATTCGGATGTAGTTGTGCATCATTCGCGCACCGGTCACGGACTCGAACAGCGCCTGGATCCGTTCGCGTTCGCGGAACCCGTACAGAACGGGCGTCATCGCGCCGGCGTCCAGTCCATAGACGCCGTAGAACATCATGTGGCTGGCGATTCGGTTGAGCTCGCACAGGATTACACGGATGTACTCGGCGCGCTCGGGCACCTTGACCTCCATCAGCTTTTCGGCGGCCATGCAGATGGCAAGTTCACCGTTCAGGTTCGCCACGTAGTCGAGCCGGTCGAACAGCGTGATGATCTGCGCGTACTGCTCGCCCTCACACAGTTTCTCGGAGCCGCGATGCAGGTATCCGATGTGCGACTCGGAGCGAGCGATCTTCTCGCCATCCACCCAGATCACGAGCCGGAACACCCCATGAGTGGAGGGGTGCTGCGGCCCCATATTGACCATCAGGTCAAGGGCGTCGCCATGTTCTGCAACTTGCTCTTGTATCTGCATTCTACCACTCGTCGTAATCGTGGAACGGAAAGCTCTTGCGGCCCGGATAGCCCTCGAAACCCTCGTACAGGAGTAACGGGACCAGGTTGGGATGACCGTCGAATCCTACACCGAACAGATCGTTGGCCTCGCGTTCATACCAGTCGGCGCCGCCCCATACGCCGGTTACCGTCGGAACAACGGGGGAATCTTCCAGCAGCCGGGTCTTGACCACCATCTTGTGCCTGATGTCGAGCGAGTAGAGATGATAGTTGATCTCGAACTCTCCAGAACTCTCGATATAGTCCACCACGGACAGGCAGCGCAGGTAGTCGAACTTGAGGCGCGGATCGTTCCTGCAAATGGCGCACACGGCAGGGACGTCCTGGGGCCTGACGATGAGGGTAACCTCGTCAACGGCGGCGCCTACCTGAACGTCAAATCCGGCGGCATCGGGACCGAATATCTCCCGGACGAGTGACGCAAGGTTCTCTCCCGCCGCGTCGAGAGCAACCGGGGCCTCCGGGATGCGCGGCTCCCGTCTAGTCCGCCGCGCCACTCTGTTCCGCGTCCTTCCGGATTTTCTCCTGGAGCTGCATTATCCCGTGCATGAGAGCTTCGGGACGAGGAGGACATCCAGGCACATATACGTCAACCGGGATGAGGTGGTCCACACCCATGACGACGGAGTAAGATCGGTAGTACGGCCCGCCGTTGGTAGCGCAGCTGCCCATCGCGATTACCCACTTGGGATCGGGCATCTGCTCGTAGAGCAGCTTGATGGGGTCGGCCATCTTCTTGACGACGGTTCCGGCCACTATCATCACGTCCGCCTGCCTGGGGGACGGCCACGTCACGACTCCGAACCTGTCCAGGTCGTGATGGGACATGTGAGCGCTTATCATCTCGATAGCGCAGCAGGCGAGGCCGAAGGAAAGCGTCCAGAGCGAGTTCTTGCGCGCGAGCGCGAACAACTCGTCCGACTTGGCGGTGAGCGCGTTGGGCAAAACCTGATTGAACACGCTGTCCGCGGGCGAATTGCCCCTGCCGGGCCGGTAGCCCTGTCCCAGGTTCATCTCCCCTATCTCCATTGAAGAACCCCCTTGCGCCACCCGTATATGATGCCGAAGAACAGTATGGCTATGAATATAAGCATCTCGTAGAAGACGGCTGGAATCGTCTTCAGAAAGACAATCGCCCAGGGGAACAGGAAGACCGCTTCCACGTCGAATATCAGGAAGAGGATGGCGAACACGTAGTAGCGAATGTTTATCTGCGACCAGGTAAATGGAGCGGGCGGGATACCGCACTCGTAGGGTATTTCTTTCTGCTCGGAGTATCGCTTGGGGGCGAGAATGTACGACACGCCGAAAAGGGCGCCCATGGCTGCGAGTCCGACTCCCGCAACGAGCAATACCGCTATCCAGTTGATGTCATAGCCTTCCGGCATTTGCGTCCCTCGGCGGTTGATTGTGCAAGGCTACCGCAGCGTCGGCATAGGTTGAATCGCTCGGCCCCGCGACGATTCTCGCTGAACCTGGGGGCTCGGAAAATCGCTATCTCAGAGTGGACTCAGTGTAGCAACGGCCCTTTTGAGTGTCAATTAGAACGGTTCCTAGGGACTCGCTGTCCAATGTGTGGCATACTTTATAGATAACACACATCGCATCGAACGGAAAGCGCGCATGAATAACTATTGGCTGATAGGCGGCGGGGTGGCGCTGGCGGCGCTGATCGTCGCCAGCGTAATTGCGGCCATATTGCAGGAGGAGGCGGAATTCGAGCCCGGATCGCCGGAGGCAGTCGTGCAGGGATACGTGAGCGCGCTCGAAGAAGAAGACCTACAGGCGGCATACGAGTTCCTGTCTCCGGAGTTGCAAGAGAAATGTTCTGTCGAGAGTATGTTCAGCGAAATGGGCTCCCACTGGCCGCGGCTTGAGGATGAGCGAGTTACGTTAGAAGAAGCGCGGACGTTAAACGACGTCGCATTCGTAGAGATCAAATTCGCAGGATTCCGCGACGTCGGCCTGTTCGGACCGTCGGAATACGATTTCAACGCGAGTTTCGCTCTCCGGCAGTTTAACGGAGAGTGGAAGTTGTCTCAGGACCCGTGGCCTCACTTTTCGTGCACGCGCAACGGTCCATCCCCCTCCAACCCAAGACCCATAGACTAGCGGCAACGCTCAAAGCCAGATGGACCCAACCGAAATGATGGAAACACTATTCATGATATTCGCCATCCTGGCCCAGATCGCGATTCTGGGCGGGATCGCATACGCCATCTACGCCTGGAGCAAGCGGGGACGACACTCAGAGAGCGAACCGGATCCGGGGATGGGGACGCTCAAGCGTCTTTACTTCTACATCATATCCTTCGCCGCGCTGATGCTGTTCATAACCGGCGTCTCTCTGACTGTCCAGAGTCTGCTGAATACCCTGTTCGACGGGAAAGCGCTGTCGCTGTCGTCAAGCGCTCTCGCCTGGGGGCTCTCGCTTCTGATCGTAGCGCCGCCAATATGGTTCATTCACTGGCGGTTCATATTGCGAAGCGTCGTCGAAATGCCGGTCGAACGCAGTTCGGTCGTCAGAAAGCTGTACATATATCTGACGCTGGGCGTCTCACTCGGCTTCCTCATGGCCGTATCCTACGAGATACTCAAGTGGGCGATGATGGCGGGCGAGTTCCCCGAATTCAGCCTGGCTTCCATTCTGCCATGGGCGATGGTCTGGGGATACCACTGGCGGATCGAGTCCGCCGATGGACAAAACTCGGTCGAGACGCGCGGGATTCGCAGGCTCTACCTGTATGGCGCGGCATTCGTGGGTGGGGCTATGTTTGCCGTAGGCGCGGGCGCCATGGTCAACACGCTGCTCAAAGATGGATACTCCGCGGCGTTCCTGGCAACGGTAGCGCTGCCCGAACAAGCGGGACTGGCGCGCGAGTCGCTGCGAACCGACTTGTCCATAGCCATTGCGGGCGGCGCGGTGTACTGGACGCACTGGCTCATATTCGCCCGGAGCGACAGGAATTCGGTTCTGCGCTGGATATTCCTATTCCTCGCATCCGTAGGTGGCGCGGCGACCGCCCTGGCGAGCGCCGGGGTCATGGCGTTTACCACGCTGTCCTGGATTCTGGGAGCCGCCGAGGAACGCGCCGCGCTTCACTTCGAAGATATGCCCGTCGCTCTGGTCATATCGGCCATCGGCGCTGTGGCGTGGGCGCTGTTCAGGCGCAGGATGCTGACAGAGGCGGTCGGAGAATATGCCGCACCAGTCCGCCGGACTTACGATCACCTGATGGCGGCGCTGGGACTCGCCGCGCTGGTGTGGGCGTCCTATATGGTGTTCAATACGGCGCTGACCGTATTGGCGGACGGACTGAGCACGACCGTCAGGGACAGCGGATCATGGAGGTCGCCGGTGGCGGCGATTCTTGCAACGCTGGTCATAGGAATTCCGGTTTGGGGCCACTACTGGCGACGCCTGCGTCTGGCGGCTAACGCTGAACCGGGAGTGGAAGCGACCGCGCTGGCGCACCGGGTTTACGTATTCGCCGTGATGGGAGCGGGTGCGCTGGCTTTCCTGGGCGGCGGGGGCGGAACGTTGTTCGTAGTCCTGCGCGACCTTCTCGACGCCGCACTATCGGTAGAAACGCTTCGCGACCTAACGCCCGCGATAGGCACGACCCTCACGGCCGCGCTCTTCCTGCCATATCACTGGGGGATATACCGCGCGGACCAGGCTTTCCAGCCGAAAAGCCCAGTCGAAGAGCCGCCAACCATCCAGAAGCAGGTTACTATCCTGACAGCCGACGGCGGCTCCGATCTCAGGGAAACGATTGAAGGGGCGCTCGGATACCAGGTCCGGGAGGCGCGCTGGTCGGACGCGGATGCGTTCGCGCCGACGCTGGACGACGACCAAGCGTCCCGAATCACTGACGAAATATCTCAGTCCAGTGGCGCCAACGTATTACTTATGCCAGATGCCACCGGACTGAGGGTTATTTCTTATGACTGAAGGCTCCTACCAGTTGGTGAACGCGCCGTCGTTGCGCCTTAGCTGAGGCGGCCAGCCGTTAAGGGGCGCGGGATTGGCCTTGGCGAAATCCTCATCGAAGTCAACTCCCAGCCCGGGCCTGTCCGCCGGCGTCCAAGAGTAGCCGTCTGCCCACTCTATCTGGACCGGGAACAAGTCGGTGGCAAAGCTGCCCGGACGCCGGGGCATCTCCTGCACGCCGACATTCGTGGACGCCATGCACAGGTTGACGCAGGCCGCCGCGCTCACCGGGCCGAGCGGGTTGTGCGGCACGATGTCTATGTAGTGTGTCTCGGCCGAGTGGGTAATCTTGAGAGCCTCCGTCAGACCTCCTACTATGCACAGGTCTATGCGGGCATAGCTGATAGTCTCCTCTTCGATGACCTCGCGGAACGACCACCTGGACGCCCACTGCTCGCCCGCCGCTATGGGCACTGATACGTGTCTGGCCAGTGTGCGGTAGCTGGCAGGGTTCTCGGACCTGAGAGGGTCTTCGATGAAGAACGGGTTGTAGGGTTCCAGCGCACGGCCCATCGTTACCATGTGGGCAGTGTCCAGGCGCGTGTGGGCGTCGAAGCAGAGCTGGATGTCGGGGCCAACGGCCTCTCTTACGAGCGCAAACTGTTCTTCTGCCAGGCGGATGGACTCGACTGGCTCCAGAAGCGCCGGCTGACCGAGGGGGTCGTCCGCGCTGCGATACTCGAGGATGCCTCCCGTCTCCGGCAGTCCCCAGCGGACGAACTTCCAGCCGTCCGCCACGGCCTGTTTCGAGTTCTCCACAAGCTCTTCGTTAGTGTGGCCCTGTGTGTGCGGGTAGCAGACCACCTTGTCGCGCACTGGCCCACCAAGCAGCTTGTAAACGGGCATTCCGGCGTACTTACCCTTGATGTCCCAGAGGGCTATGTCAATGGCGCTTATGGCGCAGCAGTACACTTTGTCGGCGGGGAAGAAGCCTCCCCTGAACATCTGCTGCCAGAGGCGTTCGGTGCTCCAGGGGTCCTGTCCGATTACCGCCTCGGAGAGGTGCATGATCGCCTGGGTAATCGCGCCACCCCAGTTGCGAATGCCGACTTCACCGAGTCCGTATAT
Source organism: Dehalococcoidia bacterium (assembly GCA_965202815.1). Classification (GTDB taxonomy): domain Bacteria; phylum Chloroflexota; class Dehalococcoidia; order Lucifugimonadales; family UBA1123; genus VXRN01. The sequence goes on along the minus strand of CBDBCD010000002.1, from coordinate 2,132,438 downwards.
CCCTTCGTCCGTCTCCACCTTGACGATGAAGTAGGATCCGCCGTCTCCGTCCTGAACGGAATAGGGTTTTATGGCGGTGACTTTCATTTGTAGCTCCTTTTAGTGGTCGGTGGTTGGTGGATTCTGTAGGGCGACCAGAAATTATAATGTTGGGTTTATAATTGCGCTGGGCTCGGGCTGGGTGGGCCGCTGGGCGCTAACAGGGGAGCGACAGGGTTGCGCTGTGACCAGCGTTTGCCTGCGTTTTGCCTGCGTTAGCTATGGGGCCCTTTTTCCCGTGGCTTCCTGTTTTTCATGGAATAATCTCCTGTTTATGAGTTTTTAGTCGTTAGCGGTTAGTCTTTAGTTATTAGTTCTCAGTTATCAGTGGTCGGTTTAGTTTGTATGTTCGGATTATAGCACGGTCAGGGCACGGATGGGAAATTCGGTTTTTGGTTTCCGAGTATGAAGCCCCTGACGGCACGGCTGTAACGCTGGTACACGAGGCCCATGGCGAGCAGCAGGACGCCGAGGGTGAGGAACGCCGCTACACGATATTCCATGTCCAGCAGGAACACGTCGAACACGAACAGCTTGGCGACCGGGGTCGCCAGAAGTCCCATCCCCGCCAGCCTCACCCACCTGGAGCGCGCGGCGATTCCCGCGCCTATCACCCCCATGGCATACACCGACCACAGAACTGTCAACGACAGGTGGGTGGAATTGAAGTAAGTATCATCGTTCTTGACTTCCAGACCGTCGAAGTAGTGGATGATTTCCTGGCTCAACGTCCAGAGCGCAACCACATTGGCCGCTATGACCAGGTTCTGGAAAACGTAAGCCTCGTGTTCGGTCAGACGCTCACGCTCTCGCCCGAACCAGAACGCCAGGCCGGACACCAGCGCGAGGAATATCGCAAAGGCCAGGAAGCGAATGTTCAGTATGGGTATGAAGGTCAGTGAGCCCAGGTCCACATTGAAGGCATCGAACCCCAGTAGCTTCAGTCCAGCCACGGACATCAGACCGAGGCCCGCCCACCTTGCCATCGGCAGTCTCTTTGCCAGACCAATGGACGCGACCGCCGAGCCATACACCGCCCACAGCAAGGTCAGCGACAAGTGTGTGTCGCTGAAGTAGTCGCCTCCCTGCTTATTTTCCAGGCTGCCGAAATAGTCAATTATCTCAAGGCTGAACAGCCCCAGCGTGATCAGGTTGGCAATCCCCAACAGAATAGGGGGCGCGAACTTCTCACCTTCCAGACGTCCATCGGCGTCTCTACCGCGCCAGTAGAAGAACCCCGCCGCATAGAAGGCCGCAATGACTATCGCCACAGTGAGAAATCGTCCATTCAGGACGGGCGTGAATTCGTCTAGGTCCACCCACACATCGAATATGAGCAGATGCGCCACCGCGAGCGCGAGAACGGCGAGTCCAGCCAGGCGAGTCTGCCATCGGCCCAGGTAGAAGCCCATCCATACGAACATCGCACCCTGCGCCGACCACGCAATGGCTACCGAGTAGCCGTCGAGTTGCAGCGGGAATGCAATCGTGAGAAACACGACGGCAATCCCCAGAGAGAACACCGTCACCCTTGCCGACGTTCCGCTCCGCCTGAGCGCCAGAAACGCTATCAGACCATAGAACGCGGAGAGGCTGAAGGCGATCAGCCCGAACCATTCACTGTATCCGTCCCAGAGGATCAGGAATGTAAGGGCGAAGTACCCGGTGGCGTTCAGGCTCATCAGACTCAGGTCCGCGGGGCCGGGCCTGCGTCTCCAGAGAATATGGAACAGCGGTGTGGCCGCGGCGAACGTGAGGAACACCCCTGTCAGAACTATATGCGTCGGCACGGGATCGAATCCGGGGTAATAATCCAGCCCGTAGGCGAACAGGCCGTATGACCCCACCCAGCCCACCAGTGTGAACCATCGCCAGTTGCGGAAGGTGGATATTCCCAGAATCCCGAGGTCAACCAGCAGAATGTACAAGCCCAGCAGTCGTATGTCAGACAGTTCCGGCCCCAGCAGCGCCGGGGATATGAACGCGCCTACTACTCCCAGAAGGCCGATGACCATTGATTCATAGCGGAGCGCTAGCAAGGACGCCACAGCCACCACGACGGCCAGCAGCGCGAATGCTACGTCGGGAGGAATGAGATCATAGAGTCCGAATGCGGCGTATATGGACAGGTACAGGATGGCCGCCCCGCCAGCCGTCACCGGCTGCGCCCAGCGGGGAACCCTTCTCTGGGCGTACTCTCCTCCTCCCAGCAGCGCCAGGCCGACCGCGACGCCCAGCGCGACCCGACCCGTATCGTTGATCCAGTTGTTATCGAAGGCCAGCTTGAGGAAGAACCCGATTCCCAGCACGACCGCGAGCGCGCCGACGATGGCGAACCAGTTCCTTCCCAGGGTCTGCTCCCAGTCTATCCGAATCCATTCCGGCCACTCGGACTCCTGGGGGTATGCAGATTCCAAGACCCGGCTGCCCGCCGCGGTTTCGAGAGCGTCGTCCGCCGCCGGTTGTGCCGGTTGCGGCCCCATTTCGACATCGCACGCGGGTTCGGGACGACTTTCGGGCTGAGCGCCCCGGCTTTCGACATCGGCAGCCCGGTCCGGAGCGGTGGGCCTTCCTCTGCCGGAAATCACATCCCCGGAGGCCGGCACGGAAGGACCTGGTGACGTCTCCACACTACCCGCCTCCTGGACATCGGGGACATGATCAGGTTGGGCGGCGGGGCGCCGGCTTCGGCTCTCCAGATCCGCGACGCGACGCTGGAGGCGTTGCAGCAATGCGGCGGCGTGCGCGAGCTCGTTTCTTACTGAGGCCAGTTCCACGCGAACTTCACGGTCATCGTCGGCACGATCAGGTGACGCACGCTCGCCTACATCCCCGGACGCCAGTCGGTACCCGCATCCAATACAATACGTGCTGGACGCCTCATTCGCTCTCAGGCATTGGGGACAGACTACTTCGCTGGACATTCAAAGTTCCTCATTTAATACTTGGGGCGCCCACAAGGGACGCCCCTACGGAACAATGGACAGGGATGCTATACCTTCCCTACCAGGGACTTGAGCAATTCGCGAGTGCGGTCAGCAGACGCCTCGGCGTCGTCTCCGGTTGGGAAGATGGATGCGAGATAGTCGGTGGCGCCGGCATTGGAGAGGGCGCGTAGTTGGGCTTCCACCTCGGCTTCGTTGCCGATAATCGCCACCTCAGCGGGGCTCTCGACGCCCTCGATGTCCAGCATCCGGCGGTAGCTGGGCAGGTTGCCGTAGCGACCGAAGAAGCCGGACGCGGCCTCGAATCCGGCCTGCCTGTCGTCGGTGACGCAGACGGGCAGGCCGACGCACACCCTCGGAGCGGGCCTGTCCGCGTCCTCCGCCGCGGAGGTGATTCGGGGAACGATGTGTTCTTCGAGGGTCTTGGGGCCAACCATCCAGGTTATCGTGCCGCTTGCCCTTTCACCAGCGATTCTCAGCATCCGCGGGGCAAGCGCGGCTACGCACACGGTGGGCGGCGTGTCGGTCATGCGCTGGATTTCCCCAGACACGTTGAAATGCTGCCCCTGGAAGTCCACGCTTCCGGTCTGTATCAGGGAGTTCAGGATCGCCAGGTACTCGTCCATGTGCTGTGCGGGCGTGTGGAACGACAGTCCCCAGCGGCCCTCGACGTTCGGCTTGTGGGACAGTCCTATGCCGAGCAGCAGACGACCGCCCGAAGCCGCCTGGGTGGTCAGCGCCTGTTGGGCGAGGGCCATCGGGTGCCTCGGATACGTAGGGACGACGGCGGTACCAAGCTCGATGCTGCTGGTCTTGTCGCCCGCGAGCGCGAGCATCGTGAGCGCGTCCACCCCGGCCACCTGAGCCGTCCATAGCGAGTCGAAGCCGTCGGCCTCCGCCTCGACTGCCTGCTGCGCCTGTCCCTGGACGGTTTGGGCGGCGCCCATCGTTCCGATGAAATTTCCAATCCTCAATTTCAGCCTCCTGCCGATTCCTGCTCAATGACCCACTGCCTGGCGGCAGCGCGCGCGGCGTGGCGGTTGGGAGCGTTCACGCCGCGAGTTCTAAGGTCAACGGTTGATTCTACGCTGTGCCCGGCGGACGGTCGCCCAGCCATAAGGTTATTCCTGAACGTATCTATGTCCTTTGCGAACGCGGCGCGCCATCCCGCTGTGCGGTCGAACGCGGGGGATGTCTCCAGAACGCCGACCTCGTTGAAGCGGTCCATGAATTGAGCGTCCGCGACGGACTCGCCCTCCCATATGAAGACTCGCTTGTCGTTGCCCAGATTGTACGCGCCTATGAGGTTAATGCTAGGTGGCGGGCTTCCCTGCCATATGGTGGCCCACAGTTCAGGATCGCGCGCGCGGTCGGACGTTAGTATTGATACAAACAGCATTTCAACTCCTAGAAAGTATATTTCCCTTTTCGCTTTCACCAACTACCGAAGCCACGGCGAACTCCTTGGAGTGGCTGAGTGACAGCGCGATGTCCGTCAGACCGAGCCTATCGGCGCGCGCCTGGGCCGTTCCGTGAAGCTCTATCCTGGGAGCCTGTCCCCTCCCCCTGACGACCTCTATGTCGCGCCAGCGCACACCCCGGACTCCGGTTCCGAGAGCCTTCATGGTCGCTTCTTTGGCCGCGAACCGGCTTGCGAGCTGCGGCGCGCGTCCACGGCAGTAGGCGGCCTCCCGCTCGGTGTATATGCGGCGCAGGAAGCGTTCTCCGTAGCGCTCGTAAACGCGCTTCACTCTGGCTATCTCGATGATGTCAACGCCGGCTATCAGCACGTCTTTGCCTCATTTAGTGAGTTTGCGCCGCCTATTATATACTGGACGGCTGTGTATAATACCCTGAGTGGAGACGCGCTCTCCCGGAGTCTCATTTCACACATACAGAGGTCCCTAAATGTCTGCGACGATAATACGCGGTACGCTAATGGCCGAGGAAATACGCGCGGAGGTGGCTGAGGGGGTCGCCGAGATGCGAGCGAAACACGGCATAGTTCCGGGACTTGCGGTCGTGCTGGTTGGCGACGATCCGGCGTCGGCGGTGTACGTGCGGAACAAGGAACGCGCGGCAACCGAGGCGGGAATGGTGTCCGAGGTGGTCAGGATGTCAACCGCGACCGAGGAGGATGTTCTGAGCGCGGTGAGGCGACTGAACGCGGACGCGCGGATTCACGGGATGCTCGTCCAGCTACCCTTGCCCGATCACATATCCGAGAACAGGGTCATAGAATCCATCAACCCGAACAAGGACGTGGACGGGCTTCATCCGTTCAACATGGGCCTTCTGATGGCCGGAAGGCCACGTTTCATTCCCGCGACTCCGGCAGGGATACAGCAGATGCTTGTCCGCGCCGGCTTCGACCCGTCGGGCAAGAACGTGGTAGCGCTCGGACGCTCGAACATCGTCGGTAAGCCGATAGCCAATCTGCTCATGCAGAGAGCGGAAGGGGCGAACGCTACGGTGACGGTCTGCCATACCCGAACGCGAAATCTGGAGGAGATAACGCGCGAGGCGGACATCATAATCGCGGCGATAGGGCAGCCGCGCTACCTGAAGGCGGACATGGTGAAGGAGGGCGTGGTCGTAATAGACGTGGGAATAAACCAGATTGACGCCCCCGAACGCAGACGCGGATACCGACTGGTCGGCGACGTGGACTACCGTCCGATGAGGGAGAAGGCGGCGGCGATAACTCCGGTTCCGGGCGGCGTGGGCCCCATGACAATCGCCATGCTGCTGTCCAACACTCTGAAGGCGGCGCGACTGCATATGCACCCGCACCTTGAGACCTTTGCGTAACCTGGTTGAATTTCGATTTGAAGAACTGAGTGGGTGTGTAAATGCGTGAATTCATAGCTGGTCAGGCCACCCCTCCACCCCTGGATTCCCGCCTTCGCGGGAATGACGGTAGTTGTGCAAAAGTCTCCACCTTCGGGACGAGTCTTGAGGTCGAGCGGCTACACTAAGCGATTCACTTACCTATATGATTCCTGCGCAATGAGTCCACTCAGCAACCATCTAATAAGGCCGTTCATAGTCCGCCCCATGGAGGAGCGCGACCTGAACCAGATTTCCGAGGTGGAAAAGGACGCGTTTCCCACGCTGTTTCCTTCAACGTCATTCCGCCGCGAACTGAATAACAAGATATCGCATTACCTGGTGCTCTCTCGCCGCGACGATGGGGACCATCCGGACCCCGCCCTTCCACCGCTTCCCTACACCGACGGCCATTCCGATAGCAGCCGCCCGCTGCTGAATCGCGTGGTCAGCGGCGCGGCGCGGCGTATCTGGAGACAGCGAAATCCCTCCTGGCAGCCCGGCGAGGAGTTCATCGCCGGATTCGTCGGAATCTGGAACATGGTGGACGATGCGCACATCGTCTCGATAGGCGTGAGGACCGAGTACCGGGGGCTTGGACTCGGAGAGCTACTTCTGCTCTCGTGCATAGAGCAGGCGATAGAGCACGAATTGAGGCACGTAACGCTGGAGGTGCGGGTGTCGAATCACGTGGCCCAGAATCTGTACAAGAAGTACGGGTTCACAGAGCGCGGCATACGCAAGGGATATTACACCGACAACCGCGAAGACGCCCTTATAATGACTACGCCTCTCATCCAGACCGCGAACTATAAGACGCTTCTGCGAGATCTAATCTCCGCATACGAGAGCCGACGCGCTCCGTCGGAACGCCACCCCACACCCCGATTCGACGACTAACCGGAACCATTTCGCGGCGCGTAGAATACGCCGCTCTGCCTATCCATCGCGCGATACGCGCTCGATGCTGTATCAATCTGGTCGGTAGGGGGATTTCACCCCCATCCTAACCTTCCCCCGTCGAGGGGCTGACAGGGGTAGGCATTTGGCCCTCACCCTAACCCTCTCCCAGAGGGAGAGGGGACTTTGGAATGGTCCTTCGACAAGCTCAGGACGAACGGTTTATTGATTTACATACCCCTGTAAGCCATGAGGGAGAGGGGGGTTGTTGATCGGTATTCATAGCTAGCTGCGCGTTTGCCTACCCTTGTGAGCCCATCAAGGGGGAAGGGACTTTCACGCCACAGGCAACGCCGACTAAACTGATAGGGGCGATACGCGCTCACGCCGCCGTGTTAGTGGGCGGCAATCGTAGTACACTGGGCAAGCCAAACACATTGAAACAAAGGCCGTCGCCCTTCATGCCATCTGTATTGCGTCGTCTAAACTATGCCCATGTCGTTCTGGCGACAGGGTTCGCGATGCTGTTCTTCAGTACCGGAACGCGGTTCGCCTTTGGCCTGGCGCTTGTGCCCATGACCGAAGACCTGGAACTGAGCCGTTCAGCGCTGTCGTCGGCGCTGACTCTCTTCATGCTCGTGTCGGCGTTCGCAATGCCGTTGGTGGGCCGGCTGATAGACCGGTACAGCATCCGCGTGGTGATGTCGGTGGGCGCGGTTATAAGCGCACTGGCAATAGGCCTGATAGGCAGCGTGAGCGCGGGATGGCAGATATTCCCGCTGTACGGGGTCCTCTACGCCATCGGATTCGCGGCGACCACGGTGGCTCCGGTCAGCGTACTGATGAGCAGGTGGTTTCCGAACAACCGGGGGCTTGCGTCCAGCGTGGCGATTACCGGGAATGGCACGGGGCAACTCGTTATCATCTCGCTGCTGACGTCGTTCCTCGCCTCAATAGGGTGGCGGACAGCGTACACGATCCTCGGTCTGGTCAACGCGGTTGTGGTCGTGCCGCTCGTGTTGCTGGCAATCCGGTCGCACCCCGAAGAACGGGGTGATAAGACAAATTCGGTTGAGAGCGCACCGGCACCCACTCTCTCGTTCCGTACCGTACTCACGTCCAGGGATTTCTGGATGCTGATTACGCTGTACGCCGTATGCGGGGCGCAGGACTTCTTCGTGGCGACCCATATCGTGGCGTTCGCTCAGGACCAGGGAGTAAGCCAGATATTCGCGGGCAACATACTGGCGTTCATGGGCCTTGCCGCTCTCTTTGGGGTGCTACTTTCAGGGGCGCTTGCGGACAGGATGGGAGCTACCGCCCCAACGATGATCTGTTTCCTGATCAGAATCGCGCTGTTCGCATTCATACCATTCGCGCAGACGCCGTTCAGCATAGCGGCGTTCGCGCTGGTCTATGGATTCACGTTCACGATGACGGCTCCGTTGACCGTGGTGTTCGCAGGCAATATCTTCGGAACGACACGACTGGGAAGCGTAAGCGGCCTGATCAACATGTCGCACCAGATCGCGGGCGGACTTGGGGCGGTCGCAGGCGCAGTCATCTTCGACACTACGGGCAGCTACAACGGAGCTTTCTTTCTGATGCTTATCCTGACGGTGGTCGCGGCGGTCGCGACGCATCTTGTCAGGGAGCGTCCACAGGTCGTGATGATGGGTGGTCAGGATAGAAACGGCCCCTTGTGCGGATAGTCATCCAGCGTCTTACCCGCTTCCTCTACTTGACGCCTTATTCTGCTAAAGCGAATCAGAGGGAAGTCGCTGGCGGGTAGTATCTTGTCCACGCCGACCAGCGCGGCTACGGATGAGAACACGGAGGGCGAGTACAGAAAGGGCGAGGCGGCGGTGTCGAACCAGACGTTTTGGAGGGCGTCTCTGACCTCTGGCATGAGCGCGTAGAAGGGCAGACCGCCGCCCCAGTGGGCGCATATTATCTTGACGTTCGGGTAGGCGCGGGCGTTCTCGATGAAGCGCATGGTCAACTGGGGCGTGGTATGGCCTTTGCCCTGATAGAGGTGTCCTACCGGCTCGGACGTGTGAGCGGTGATCACCAGTCCGCGCTCATTCGCCGCTTCGAGCAGCGGGCGCATGGTATCGGCGTCGGCGATGTCGAAGCGCTGGGTGTCGGCGTGGAGTTCGCCTATTCCGACAATGCCTGCACTGGCGCAGCGTTCGACCTCGCGCGCCGCGGCTTCTCCCCAAGCGGGATTCACAGAGCAGAAGCCGATTATCCGCTCAGGGTACTTTCGCGCGGACTCGATGATGTAGTCGTTGGCTTCGCGGGCGAGGCCGGGGTCTGTCCAGCCTATGCCCATGGTGACGGAGCGGTCAACACCGTCTTGGTCCATCGCGCGAACCAGGTCTTCGGCGACAGCCATCCTTGCATTCGGGTCGGCGAACAGCTCTCCGAAGGTGGCGTCGCGCTCGACCCATCTTTCGCGCTCGGTCTGAAGCCAGGGTGGGAAGATATGGGTGTGGAAGTCGGTAATCAGCGGTTGCCGCCTACTGCGCCGTCATGCCGCCGTCTATTACGAGCTCGGAGCCGGTCATGTAGGATGAGTCGTCGGACGCGAGGAATAAGATTCCCTGGGCTATCTCCTCCGGATCTCCGATGCGACCCATGGGTATCTTGCCCAAGACCGACTGCCTGCGTTCCGCGTCTTGGGAGCCGAAGCTGTTCATCGTCATAGGGGTGGCGATGAAACCCGGATGCACGGAGTTGACCCTGATGTTGTCCGGCGCAAGCTGGATGGCGGCGGACTTGGAGAATATGCGTATCGCGCCCTTGGCGGCGTGATACGCGCTGGAGGTCGGGCTTCCGACTATGCCGTAGATGGACGATATGTTGATGATGGATCCGCCCCCAGCGGCCCGCATGAGGGGAATGGCGTACCTGGTGCCGAGGAACACGCCCTTTGCGTGAATGTCCATCTGGAGGTCCCAGGCCTCCTCGGTCGTTTCCTCCACCGGAGAGGCGCCGCCTATGCCTGCGTTGTTGACGAGGATGTTGAGTCCGCCGTAGGTGGAGGTGGTCGCCTCTATGGCGGCCTCCCAGTCGCTTTCGCTGGTGACGTCGAGTTTCACGAACATGACGTCATGGCCATTGCCCTTTAGTTCGGCGGCGGTCCGCTCTCCGGAGTCGGTGTCTATGTCGGTCAGGACGACCTTTGCGCCTTCTTCGGCGAACATCCTGGCGGCGACACCGCCGAATCCCTGCGCCTCTCCGGTGACGCCGTGCGCCGCGCCCGTGATAAGCGCGACCTTGTTTTCGAGCCTCATATTCATACCTCCTGCCTCAAATGCGAATGACTCGCGCATAGTTTGGTGAGTAGAGAGGATCATCCTCACCCCAGCCCTCTCCCATCGAGGGAGAGAGTATTTTCGCGCTGATTATACCAGTTGTTAGGGGATGAGTTACGCGATAGAATCTCGACATGACGATGGTGGCGAAAACGGCGGACGGGCGTTTCGTGGGAACACTGCGCATCGCCCGGAACCTCGCAATAGCGATCACCGCGCTCCTCTTAATATCCTTTGCCGCGCGATATATGCTGATACTCGACCGCATGATGATATATTTTCCGCAGCGTGGGCTCGAAGCAACGCCGGACAGTGTCGGACTCGACTACGAGGACGTGTATCTCACCGCGTCGGACGGGACGCGGATACACGGGTGGCATATACCGGGGCGCTCCGGCGTTACGCTGCTCTGGTTCCACGGCAACGCGGGCAATATAAGCCACCGGCTGGACAACATCCTCATACTGAATCAACGTCTGGGTGTGAGTGTACTGGTAATTGATTACCGGGGCTACGGACTGAGCGAAGGGAAGCCGTCCGAGAAGGGTCTCTACATGGACGCGGAGGCCGCCTTCGGATACCTGATTGATGAGCTTGGTCTGGAGGCGGAGCGAGACGTGGTTCTGTTCGGACGCTCGCTTGGCGTGGGGGTGGCTGTGGAAATGGGGACGCGGTACAAGGTCAAGGGGGTGATACTCGAATCGGGTTTCACGTCTATCAGGGAGATGGCGGAGTCGTCCGGCTCGCCGCTGCCCATTCCGCTCGTCCTCACTCTGTTCGAGGCGAGGTACGACTCGCTATCGAAGATAGGGCGCGTGGAGTCTCCGGTGATGGTTCTGCACGGGGACCGTGACGATACGGTGCCATATTGGATGGCGGAGAAGCTATACGCGTCGGCCAGCGAGCCGAAGACGCTGTATCCGATACGCGGGGCATCGCATAACGATACCTACCGCGTGGGTGGGGATGGGTATTTCGGGGTGGTGAAGGATTTCATATCGCCCTAATCTCGATTCGAGTCAGGCAGCCGCCTGATTCTGAGCCGTCCTTCTTACACGAAGGTTTCAACTGCGTATGCCAAGCACGCGGTTATATCTTTATCTGTTATACCCGGGTAGTTTTCGATGATTTCGCTATGAGACCAGCCGTTGGCCAACAACTCGACTATAAATTCCACAGTCAGCCGAGTCCCTTTGACGACAGGCTTTCCTACCATGATTCTTTGATTTATCTCTATACGGTCACGCCAGTCCATCGCTTAGACACCTCCGATTCTTGCTGTCTTCATATTCAACGTCTATCGAGTCTCTATTCTAGCGCATATAATATAGCGTGAAGGCTTTTATGAGAGGGGTTAATATAGTGATCAAGAGGGTGCTGGTAGCTATCTCGGCGTTCACCTTGTTGTCAATCATCGTGATCGGAGTGGTGTCGGCCAGTCCGAGCCGGCAGCGGTCGGAGACTGGGCCGTTGGACTTTCTGATTGCGGTTCTCAATGACGCCAGCTACGGGGGGGCGCTTACCGACACTATGAGTGTCCTGCTCTCGGAGTTGCTGATAGAGCACTTGATCACTCCAACTACCGGGGAAACGCCCGCACAGGTGAGAGAGCGACTGACCACGACTCCCACGCCCATTCCCATCAACCCGCCCCGGCCCGACGCGCGAGAACTGGGCATCATCAACATTGCCATCGAGGACGTGGCTCCCGGCGTCGGACTAGGATCAGCGCAGCTGACCGACGCGATGCACTACTGGGGAGTTGGCGAGGTCACGATGAAGTTCGTGGATCCCGGAGTGGTCACGCCGATGCTGGCCGAGTCGTGGGAACTCGATTTCAACCCTGGCGACAGCATCCCTTACGGGGCTACGCTCAGGATACGCGACGACGTGATATTCCACGGCGAGGGACTTGGCGACCGCAGCAACAACGGCGGAAGCTGGGGACCGATGACGGCGCATGACATCGCGTTCACGATCAACGATGGAAACGGCGCGGTCAACAGGGCCAGCATCCACTGGCAGGCGGGTGACTTCGCCACCGTGTTTGGAAACAACCCAGCGGTCGCCATTGACGACAGGACGCTGAAGCTGACTTTTGCCACCGACCATGAGGGCGAAACGATGTACGATCCGCGCTGGGCCGCGAACCTGATGAACGACGCCGGGCAGGCGTTCAGCGCGCAGAGCCTGAATCGTTACGAGACGGTGGGCGAGACGAAGATGCGAGACACAAATTTCATCGGCACCGGGCCGCTACACATCGTATCGTGGATTCAGGATGATGGGGGGATTCTCGAGCCAGCGCCTTACGATCACTGGAACGCCAACGCGAAGGTGGACAGGATAGTATTCAAGGAAGTACAAGGGCAGGACTCGCAGATAGCGATGGTGGAGACGGGCAAAGTTGACGCCGCTACCATCCTGGTCAAGAACCTGCCACGTATGCTGGAAGGCGGATTCAAGACCGCGGACAACGGACTTGCGGGGCACGCTTCGGTGGTGTTCGCGGGCAACCTGTGGGAGACCGAGCACGCGCTGTTCGGCACGCATCTGGACACCGCGGCGGTTTACATGAGATACGTTCCCTGGATAAGCGACCCACCCCCCAATTATCCTGGCAGGTGCCCGGCTGGATGCTCGGACTTCGAGGAAGGCGTATTGGTTCGGAACGCGCTGGCCAGGGCGATTGACAGAGAACGCATCAACCAGGACTTGCTGCACGGCCTCGGACACCCAGTGCATCTGAATCAGTTCAGCCCGACCAACCCGAACTGGCAGTCGAAGTGGGAGTACCCATACGACCCCGATGAGGCGGGCAGACTGCTGGATGAGGCGGGCTATCCGATGGAAGACAACGAGCGTCTGCACTTCGGAGAGATACCACTGTACGCGCCGAATCCCGGCGGCTACCAGGAACTGGCGGACATGATTGCCGGATACTGGGAAGAGGTCGGGATACCCACTTCGGTCCAGAAGTTTCGCTACTCGGTGTATCGTCCGGGTATCGTGGCGCGCGCGACTACGATGCCGTGGGTGACGCAGTGCAACGACGGCAAGAGCACCTGGCCCTGGAACTGGCCCAAGTCCAAGGATCACACGTCTCTGACGCGAGGTGGTTTCGGATGCGGCATCGAAATTCCCAAGGCCGCGGACACCTGGATCGCGGTTGCGGCGGAGCCGGACCCGGCGAAGCAGATCGAGATGAACAACGAACTGGCGCAGTACCTGTTCGACCATGCGGTCAGTTTTGGGGTGGTCAGCACACCGGCCCCAATCACGTACAATCCGATCAAGATAGCGGAGTGGCCGATGGAACCCGCCCTGTACGCTACATGGAACAACCCTGAGTCAATAGTACCTATCCGTATTCACAGGTAGCAGGGAACGAAAGGAGAACATCATGGAATTTGGATTTGGAGCGCCCAGCCGGGGGCCTTTGGCGTCGCCGGAGAATCTTGTAGCGCTGGCGCAGAAGGGTGAGGAGCTGGGGTTCGAGATACTCACGGTCAGCGACCACATCGTGGTGCCGAACAGTATCGCGTCTGTATATCCCTATAACGAGAGCGGATCGTTCGTAAGCTCGGTGGCCGGGGAGTACATGGAGCAGTTGACGACTATCAGTTACCTGGCAGGCATTACGTCAACGATAAAGCTGCTGACGTCGGTGATGGTGTTGCCGCATCGGCCTCCGGCGCTCACGGCGAAGATATTGTCCACGATTGATGTGCTGTCGAACGGACGGCTGATCGTGGGCTGCGGTGTCGGCTGGATGAAGGAGGAGTTCGAGGCTATCGGCGCGCCGCCGTATGAGGAGCGCGGCGCGGTCGGGAGCGAGTATCTGCGCGTGTTCAAGGAGCTATGGACGAACGACGACCCGGCTTTCGACGGCGACTATGCCAGTTTCTCGGACATCGCTTTCGCTCCCAAGCCGGCGCAGAAGCCTCATCCGCCGATCTGGATTGGCGGGGAGAGTCCGCCGGCGCTGAGGCGGGCGGGACAGCTAGGCGACGCATGGTATCCGATATGCAGCAATCCGAAGTTCCCGGTGGGCACGTTCGAGCAGTTGGCGGACTACCAGGGGCGGGTGCGAGGTCACGCAGAGGACGCGGGGCGCGACCCGGCTTCGATGGACTTCGCGTACAGCGTGAACTGGTATGACGATACGGAGGCACAGATAGTTGACGGGGAGCGTCGGCTGCTCACGGGCAACGCGGAGTTGATCGCGGACGACGTGAAGCGGCTGGAGGACATGGGCGTGAATCACCTTATGCTCAACTTCCAGGGCGAGACGCTGGAGGATACGTTCGGGCTGTTGGAGCGGTTCACGGAGAACGTGAGGCCGATGACGGCGTAGTGGTCAGGTCAACCGGATTGGATGGATTTCACCCCCATCCTAACCTTCCCCCGTCAAGGGGGAAGGGACTTTGGTCTTGGTCCTTCGACAAGCTCAGGACGAACGGGATTATTGATTTGCCTACCCCTGTGAGCCCATCGAGGGGGAAGGGACCTTTTGCTTACACTTGTCGGCCCGACAGAGGGGAAGGGACTGAATTTAGGGGCGGACGCCGTATTTGGGCTTGGGGCCGAGGTTGCGCTTGAGGGGGGACTGGGCGGCCTCCACTAGCATGGAGAGGAAGGGGCGGGTGTCGCGCGGGTCTATCATCTTTTCGATGTCGAATGCCTCGGCGACGAGGAAGGGTGAGCGGTATTTGTTCATCATGTCTTCGAGTTCGGCGCGACGAGCGTCCGGGTCGGGGGAGGCGGCGATGTCGCGGCGGTAGGCGGCCTCTACTCCTCCCTCGACGGGGATGGAGCCCCAGTCGCCGGACGGCCATCCGAGCCTGAGATGAACCGGGACGGAGCTTCCGGTCGCGGCGGCGGCGAGTCCGAACGCCTTGCGAACGTGTATCTGTATGACGGGGACGCTGAGTTGGGCGTTGGCCATGAGGGTCCGCATTCCGTGCCGGATGGTGCCCTGGATTTCGGCCTTGCTGCCGACCATGAAGCCGGGGACGTCATTGAAGAGGACTATGGGGATGTTGAAGGTGTCGCAGACGTCGAGGAAGTGGGTCTGCTTGTTGGCGCCGTCGGCGTCTATCGCGCCGGCGAGGTGGCGCGGGTCGTTGGCGGCGACGCCTATGACGTAGCCGTTGACGCGGGCGAGTCCGGTTATGGCGGTCTGGCCCCAGTGGGGGCGTATCTCGAAGAAGCTATCCTGGTCAACGACGAGGCTAATCAGCTTTCTCATGTCGTAACCGCGACGGGTGTTGCGCGGGATGATGCCGAGCAGTTCCTCGGAGCGGCGGTTGGGGTCGTCGGTGGGCGTGACGTGGGGAGCCATTTCCCAGACGTTGGGGGGCATATAGCTGAGGTAGCGGCGCACCTGGGCGAAGAGGTCTTCTTCGCTCTCGGCCTCGTTGTGGACTGCGCCGCTCCGGTGGACGTGTACGTGGGATCCGCCGAGGGTTTCCTTGTCTATCTCCTCGGATATGGCGCGACGGACTACGGGAGGGCCTCCCGGGAATATCTGACTGGAGCCTTTGGCCATGATCGTCCAGTGCGCCATCATGGCGCGGCCGGCGGGACGTCCGGCGACGGAGCCGACGATGGCGGCTACCACCGGCACCTTGCCGAGAAGGTCCACCTCGCTGTTGAAGTCGTCGGAGCTTGGGAGGTGTCCGCCCTGGTCGTACTGGACGCCGCGCACGCTTGCTCCGGCGCCGTCGGCCATGTAGATGAGTGGGACGCCGAATTGGAGGGCGAAGCTGTCGGCCCACTTGTTGTTCTTGGGTCGCCGGCGGGCGGGGCCGGCCGCTGTTCCGCCGCGAATGGTGAAGTCCTCGCCACCGACCACCACGAGTTGGCCGTTGATCCTGCCGAGTCCGGTGACGTAGGGGGATGGAGTGAAGCCGGTGAGCGCGCGGTCTTCGTCGTATTCGCCATAGCCCGCGAGTTCGCCTATCTCGAAGAAGGTGTCGGAGTCGAGCAGGGCGTCAACGCGCTCGCGGACGGTGAGCTTGCGCTCGGAATGCTGGCGGGCGATGCGCTCCTCGCCGCCCATTTGCATGGCGAGGCGTCTGCGATGCTCAAGTTCCTCGATTTCGGGCTGCCAGACCATTGGGGGGACTCCTTGCGGCGGGGTCTTTGGGTTGTTGGTTTTCAGTTATGAGTTATCAGGACGGACGGATAGTGTCGGAGGGCGGGTGTGGTCAGGGTTTCATAATGTTGGGTTTATAATTGCGCTGGGCTCGAGCTGGGCAGGCCGCTGGGGGAGTACAGAGGTCGAGCTGGGGTGGTTTTTGCCCAGAGATGCCCAGAGTTTTCCCAGTGTTAGCTTTGGGGCCGAAAATTTTTCGCCTTCGATTTTTGATAGTATAACCTCTCGCTTATGGTTATTGGTCGCCGATCTTTAGTTTGTATGTTCGTATTATAGCATGGAGGGGGGAGAGGTGTATAGCGGGGGTTGTGGGAGGGTATGGTGGCGTAAGTCAGGGGGCGGGTTGTCGGTCTCGCCTCTCTTGAGCATAAGGGAGTGCGCGCCCGCCATTACCGAAGCGATAGTTGCCCGCTCGTTCTCGATGGAGGTGATCATCACCACTTTGGCGTTTGGGACGCTGTCTCTCAGGAGGCGGCAGGCCTCGATGCCCTCCATGCCGGGCATATGGACGTTCATCACAACGATGTCGGGCCGGATTCGCTCCACCTCCCTGAGCGCGGAATCGCCATCTTCGAAGTCGGCGACGACGTGGAAGTCGGCCTCGCGCTCGAACACCGCCCGCAGTCCGACGCGGAGGGGTTCGTAGTCGTCAACTATCATGAGCCTGATTCGGTCCATTCGCGTCTCTCCTGTATTTAGTCCACCATGTCCGATTGCCCGACGGATGATACACCATCTACTCCTATCGCGCTTGGGGCGAGGTACGGATCAGGAACGCGATTCAAGGTTAAGAACGTCTGTCATAGTCCTATCAGGTGACACACAAGAACGTTTGTCATAGTCCGCATGGGTGACAAGAAATCACCCGAACGGGTGATATGCAGGGTGGGGGATGGGGTGTAGGGTCGGTAGAGACCAGACTTTAGCAGAGAGGAGGATAACCCATGAATCATCCCTATAAAACAATAATCAGCGTAATGCTACTGATCGTGTCTATAGCGACTGGCCTATCTCTGGTTTATGCAACTGACAACACTGATCCGTCGCACTGGCATTCTCAGAACCCTGATTACAAGATACTGAGTTCGATACCCAGCCACTGGAGGGGACCAATCCATAAAGCAGCGGAGGCATGGAGCAACAAGACAAGTGTGCTCATCAGTCTCGATAGCTCATCCGGTAATACGATCTGGAGAGGTCGTATACCTATAGGAGTTACGCACTTGGGTATGAAATTCTAGCCGGATGCGACCCAATCCAGCTAAGAAATCCTTTTCAACTGCGTAAGTCCTAACCTAGTAATTGGAGTGGATGTAAGCGAGCTGACATAGCGTGCACAGCTATTTGGTCCGGGCCCCCCGACTACCATATTACAAGGGCGGAAATGGTGTTCAATAAACACTACAACGATGACTTCGAAACATCCGACCTGAATTGTTTGCTCGATCGAGGGTACGACGTTCAGACAGTAGCCCTCCATGAATTCGGGCATTTTGCAGGACATCTGAGGCATTCGAATCATTCAGATGATTCAATGCATTCGGACGTCGGTGACTGTAAGCGGACGCCTTCCTCTCACGACATCCAGAGCATGAACGCTCAGTATAGCGGCCACAACACACCATAGAGTCTATCAGGTGATACGATAGAAGTACGAAAGGGGCATATCATGATGAAGCGATTAACTATCGCTGCTTCAACCATTGTAGTTCTGATGCTCATAGCGGGATGTGGCATGAGTCAGGCCCACGACGAAATTCCTGGATATGGCGCCGCCGGGGATGAACAACCTTCCATGCTCATCACTTCTGGATCGTCCCCCGACTTTTCTCCAGGAGAACTGTACGAACTCGCAGACCTGGTCGTTATGGGAAGTTCCACTGCTTATACGCTAGTCCAGAAGAAAGTTGCAGAGGAAAGGACTTACCCAGATCACCTCAAAGAAGATCACGCAGATCATGTAGTGGACGTCAGAGTCCATTCATTCGAGGTTGATCGGTATATCAAAGGAGAAGGGCCAGACGTAATTGAAGTCATGACCATCGCTGGCACTGGCGACCCGGAGAACATACTGAAGACAGGAGGGGACATTCTGGAGATCAAAGAAAGCACGACATATGTCCTGTATCTCTACCAACCCCTGGATAGAGAGTTCTGGGGCCAACGCTACTTCATAGAGGGGGGACAGGGTTTGTGGAAAATTTCCGTCAATGAGGACTCCGGCCTATACACCGCGACACAGGAACTGTTCTCCGGAGACCAAGTACCCCTGCAGACTCTCATTGAGAGCAGAACCGGCACTCCCCAGTCGAATGAATTTAAGACGAAATGGGATGCCAGCGTCAAGGAGATCAACGAGGGGTCGGGAGAAGGGCCTACCGGAAATGTCAATGACTAGCCGCACCCTCAACTGAAACGGACAAATCAGCGTATCGCGAGCCAGCCAGTTGGTGGGTTCGCGGTATGCTTTGTCGTTAGATTTCGGATAATCTCATCGGAAGTCGAGGTCGAGAGGGACAAGATTATGGACGCAGTGAAAGTCGGCTTTCTTGCCGCCGTGACGCTTGTATGCGCGGTTGGGTGTGGGATTTGGGGTAGCTACGGGCCACCGCCGGATCTGCCAGAGACGTGGCTGTCGGATCTCACTCGAACTGTTCCTTCGGACATGGGGGCGGACTACCTGCTGTTCGCCAATTACGCGGAGGCGCGGCTGGCAGCGGACGCGACGGGATTCGAGGGATTCGACACCTTTATCGCCGAGGGGCCGGGGAGCATTCCATGGACTTATGCGATGCTGCCGGCGAAGGGTATGTTCATGAGCTACTCGGAGTCGGCCAGGGAGATAATCGGGCTGGATCCGCTTGGGCTGGACCAGGGGATATGGAGTCCGCTGGAGGGGTCTTCCAAGCCGCCGTACTCGATTACGAGTGGCGGACTGGAAGATTCACAAAACATCTACACGAGGCTGGGGGAGGCAGGTTTCAATACCACCTTTCATTATGGGGTTCTATTATTGCACTTCTGGCGCGACGATCCGCCCGCGCTGAAAGAGATGATGGAGCATCCAATAGGGACAAGCCTGTTCCACCTCAACGCGATAGCTCCAATCGGGGACAGGCTTGCGATAGCCCGGAGAGTCGAGACCCTGGAGAGGGTAATCGAAGCCCACGACGGCGCCGAAGCCAGCCTGTGGGATAAAGTATCCTGGCGGGTTCTGACGCAGAGCGTCGGGGATGAGTTGCTGGGGGGAGCGCTGATACCGCCGAAATATATGGTGTCGCGGACAGCGACGGGGAGCGAGTTTGGACGGTCTGCGGAAGAGCGTCTGGAGGACTGGGAGCGGTACGCTGTCGGGCCGGACGCATGGGGAACGCTGGAACCATATACGGCGCTGGTTGTCGGGTACGGCGTTCGGTACGGAGTCGAAGGGACGACTATCGCGATGTATCATCCCGACGCGGATGGGGCGGAGCGCAACGCGGATGAGTTGAAGCGGCGATGGGAGGCGGCGCGCCTGGACCTGAGACGGTTATCGGGGCCGGACGTCCCGTTCTCAGAACTATGCTCGCCGCTCGAAACACGGACGCTGGCATTCGATAAGTCGTCGATTCTGATAGCGTTCTGCCCGGCGATAGAGCAGTCGAATCCGACCTTGATAGGTACGCTGGGGAGGGACTTCTGGAAGGGTCTGGTGGGACACCATGAACTGCATTTTTTGGCGCCGGACTTGGCTGAACTTACGTCAGGGCGGTAGGTTTGCGGAAGTGGGCGTTCTGTATGCCGATGGCGATGAGGCGGGCGAGGGTCTTGCAGAGGGCGAGGGCGCGTTGGGCGTCGGAGTTGGGGCCGGGCGAAGCGGCGACGATGACACCGAGAGTGGTCTTGCCGTCGTCTATGGGGACGGCGACGCGCCATGTATCGCCGCTTCGGGCTGTCAGGGATCGGGATTGGGCGGCGGCCCGGGCGGCGAGGTCAGTCGCGTCTCGCTCGGTGAAGTTTGGACCGAGCCGGGCGCCGTGGGCGAGTCTCAGGACATGGCCGTCGGGCTGGGAGAGGTACAGGGCAACGTGGTCGTACCTGTGGCGTTCGACTATCTCGCGGCATATTTCGCGGGTCAGGTCGTCCATGTCGGCGGCGAAGGCGAGGATGATGCGGGCGATCTCGAGCAGGGTTCCCTGTTCGTGCATCGCAGTTTGAGCCCTAGGTCGCCATGCGTCCGCGTCCATGCGGGAATCTCCTTGGCCTGTATGAGTTTGGTTGGTGGAGGGAATCACCCTCACCCTAGCCCTCACCCAGAGGGAGAGGGGGTTTTGGCCTAGTCCTTCGACAAGCTCAGGACGAACGGGTTTATAGATTTACCTAACCCTGTGAGCCCAGAGGGAGAGGGGGTTTTGGCCTAGTCCTTCGACAAGCTCAGGACGAACGGGTTTATAGATTTACCTAACCCTGTGAGCCCAGAGGGAGAGGGGGTTTTGGCCTAGTCCTTCGACAAGCTCAGGACGAACGGGTTTATAGATTTACCTAACCCTGTGAGCCCAGAGGGAGGGGCTTTTGCCTGCCCTTGTGAGTCCCATCGAGGGAGAGGGGGTTTTCGCGCCGCTATCTTATCATCATGAGGCGGCTAGGGTGGTGAGCAGGTCGGTGGTGTATCTGCCGCTTGCGAACTCGGCGCTTTGGATGGCCCTGCTGAGGGTGGGGACGTTGGTCTTGACGCCGGAGATG
Source organism: Dehalococcoidia bacterium (assembly GCA_965202815.1). Taxonomy (GTDB): domain Bacteria; phylum Chloroflexota; class Dehalococcoidia; order Lucifugimonadales; family UBA1123; genus VXRN01. The sequence continues at coordinate 2,111,523 of CBDBCD010000002.1, read as the reverse complement.
TTCGACTCGTCCAACGCTCTTGCCATGAGCGCGATGGAGTCGGCTCGCGTTTCGCCCCAGGATATGACCTTGGCCAGCAAGGGGTCGAAGTAGGAGGATACTTCGTCGCCCGCTCTAAAGCCGGTGTCCACTCGCAAGCCTTCGAGGGCCGGAATGTAGAACTCTTCGAGAGTTCCGGGCGACGGGATGAAGGTGTCGGGGTCTTCGGCGTAGATTCTGGACTGGATGGCGTGTCCGCTGATGGGAGGCGATTCGGAGGGCGCCGGCTCAGCGGCCGCTATTCTGAGCTGTCGCTCCACGATGTCTATGCCGGTCACCATTTCCGTCACGGCGTGCTCGACCTGGAGTCGAGTGTTGGCCTCGATGAAGTAGAACTCGTCGTCCTGGTCGAGGAGGAACTCGAAGGTCCCGACGTTGGTGTATCCGACGGTCTGCGCGGCGTGGGTGGCTACGGAGGTCAGCCGGTCGCGGGTGGTCTGCGAAATGGAGGGCGAGGGGGCTTCCTCGATGACCTTCTGATGCCTGCGCTGAACGGAGCATTCGCGCTCCCATAGATTGGAGCAGGTCCCGTCGGCGTCGGCGACTATCTGTACCTCGACGTGGCGGGCGTCGGTGATGAACCGCTCGAGATAGATGTCCTCGCTGCCGAAGGCGCGCCTGGCGGAGGATCGGGTACGGGAGACGGCGCGGGCCAATCGCCTGGGGTCGGATACCAGCTGCATACCGATGCCGCCGCCGCCCTCGCTGGCCTTGACGATGAGGGGGTAGCCGACGGATTCGGCTGAGGATTCGAGGTCGTCGGCGTCGGAGGTGAGTTCTGCGCCGGGCAGGACGGGCACGCCAGCGTCCGCGACTCTGCGACGCGCCTCGCGCTTGTTGCCCATGAGCCTGATTACACCGGTAGGCGGTCCGACGAAGGCGATGCCAGCGCGGGCGCAGGCTTCGGCGAGGTCGGGGTTCTCGGAGAGCAGCCCGTATCCGGGGTGTATGGCCTCGGCGCCCGTGTCGCGCGCGATGGAGACGACGCGGTCCACGTCCAAGTAGGAAGCGACCGGGTTGGGCGCGTCGGGCAGGACTACGGCCTCGTCGGCGAGTTCGGCGTGAAGGGGCGTTCCCTCGGCGGTGGAGTGGATGGCGACGGTGGCTATGTCCAGCCGTCGGCAGGTTCTGATGATACGGCAGGCGATTTCGCCGCGGTTGGCGATTAGGATTTTGGAGAACATTGTACTACACCGATATTATGTTGAGCACAGACAGCCTGCCGAAATGCCTGCGATTATTGGTAAGCAGAGTGAGGTTGTGGCGTATGGCCGTAGCCCCTATCAGCAGGTCCATATCGCCAATAGGAGCGCCCGCGGCTCTCAGACGAACGCGCTCTCTGGCGAATATGAGACAGACCTCCTCATCTAAAGGTATGACTTCCACGAAATCCAGGAATGTCCTAAGCACGCGCTCGTCTTCCTGATGCGTATCCGATCCGAATACGCCGTCGAAGAGTTCAGCCAGGGACACGATGCTGAGGCCGACGCCCTGCGGCAGAAGGCTGTTGAAACGATCAACCACTCTCGGGACTGCGTGGAGGTAGTCTATGACCCAGTCGGTATCCACAACATAGCTGATGACGGCCATTAGAGAACCGGCCTCTCCCTTGAACCGCTAAGGCGCGCTTCGTAGAGCGTCCGTTTGAGTTCTTCCGGATCGCGCCGCCCTTTCCAGCCGCCGGCGGCGGACATCGTTTTCTTCATTCGTTCCAGATCAGAAACGCTAGATTGAACGTCTATGTCAATAGACAATTCCGCGCCTTCCTCTATATCGAGGCGTTCGAGCGGAATGATATGACCGCTGGTGAATTTGGCCCTTACTCTTGTAGTCATATTCTTGCCTTTCCAATCGGCGTGAGATTTGTGTAGTTGAATTAGGCTACCAATACCATTGAGCGTAGGGCAAATTCGGAGATGGCAGTCATGGGCGGGTGGACTTATGGCGGGCACTTTAGAGGTCCGGGTCAAATGGCTTGGCATTGCCTAGGTTTATGACTGTACCCTCCGGATTGTTGTTTTCCTTGATACTGATGACTTTTGCCTGGATCCAGTAATCGCCCGATGATTCAGCCACTTTGGGATTGAATTTGAGGTATCGAGGCTTATTGGAAGCGTGAATGGCGAGAAAGACTTGATTATTCTCGCCAGCATCGAGGTTCAATAGCGGAATTTCGACTATGCACTCCACTCCGTCTTTTCTGGCCCACGGCGGATACTCGTATATACCAGGACGCATACTTTGGTCTGCTCCTAGCGGTGTGACGTCATAGGAGTGCAGCTTGACGGCTCCTTGCAGGAGATTCGGCAGTTTGCGCCGCGCATCCGCGCCGACGTTGTCACAATAACACCGCTCCTCATACTTATGCTTGCACAGCCCCTTGAACCACCTGCGGATGAACTTCTCTATTCGATGCCGTCCTACGGCATATTTGTGTATGAACTGTTTGCCTTCGGGAGTCAAGTGATACGCCTTCAGGTGTCTTTTGGAAGGGTCGTATCGCAAGGGTGTATCCAAAGGGGTGTTCTCTTTGAGGAAGCCATATACAGCGGCGAGGCGATGGAGGATCGGGAGATAATGCTCGCTAGCTTTCAGACGGCAGGCTATCGGCGCGCCTGGAACACATTCCAGCATTGTGGATATGTGAGGAATGCCAGTATCGTCGTAACCACCTGAAACCTGTGTGGTCTCGCTGTCGTGAAATGCTTTGAGAATGTCGTGTTCGTATTCGGAGAGGATTTTATATAGCGCATTTCTTTTACGCCATGCCAACACTGGCCTACGGATACTTCTCCATATCGCTAGGATCGCCGTGATTGCTGTGGCAACCGCGGTAGCAATCGCTGCGATTGCCATAACTGCCGGCCAGTCCATCTATCGCTCCGTACTTGTTGTTCAGCTTGCGACTTGGAATGCGCTGCGGTATTTCCTGAAGCAGGACAGGCACACAGGTTTGGCCATGCTGGTAGCGTGTTCTGCGCCGCATGTGTGGCAATGCTTTTCTTCGTAGTCCTTGTTCTTGAACCTGGCCCAGCTTCTGTAATCAGAGTTGCAGTATGGCCTATCCAAGGCGGATGGGATTTCGACAGCGCAGCGCAGACAGAATCCGGAATCTGGGAGCGCAGCCTGTTGCTTGCGCTCTGGTTCACCCCGAGGTTCGGAGCGAGAGGGTTTGTTCTGAGGAAGGTCGTCGCTGTCGTCTATTCGGGTAACGTTAATCCTGACATTCTCACTCTGCCTTAGAATGTACTCGGCTTCTTTCTTGATGTCCTCGTAGAGTTCGGGGTCTTCTTCAGCCGAAACCAGAATACCCATCTCGTCATTGTTCTGCTGGGAGAAGTCGTAGAGATTCATGGATGTAATGAGGGCATGGGTATCGTTCATGTAGCATTTGGCGTGAAGAGGCTCCCGAAAACTGGTTCTTATGTCGTTCTCAGACAGCCACTCGGTCTCATCACGGCGAAGTTCGGTCTTACCATAAACGATGCGTATGTCTGTCTTCCAAGTTCTAGCCTGATCTTCAAGGCGGTCCTTAATTCGGCTGTTGAACTTGAGATACGGGCTGATGAGCAACAGCCTTCCAGAGCCGGAGTTGCTGATGATCGTCTCCAGCTCTTGAGTTATGCCGCTGGTATTCAGGAATTTCGCCATATCTTGATTCTCCTCCCTGCGAACTGTTCTGGAACATTATTTTACAGGAAAGATGCCGTATCGGAAACGACAGTCAGTTGCGGTATTCACAGTACGCGCTTGGCAGCGTCTGTCAGAAGGCGCAAGGGCGAGACCTCAATTAAGGCCTTGATGTGATTCGCTCGATGGTCACGTTTCCGCCGTCTAAAGCATCAAGGAAGACGCGGCTGCCCCAGAGCAGTCCCATTCCTACCAGCGGTTCATCTTCGGACTGAATGACTACGACCCGACGCGGGCTTTCATGCCAGAACACAGTGGCGGAGAATGCGTTCATTGCGGAACGTGTACCGTCGGCCAGTGTGAAAGCTCGCTGTCCTAGCGCAGGGAGGCCCAACCTATGAATGGCGTTGAGAGGCAATGAGAGGTCGCCAGTAAATCCGGTGTCCAGAACGGCTTCCAGAGGCGATAGACGACCATAGGAATCCATGATTCCGAATCGGATCAGCGCGGTCTTGTTTCCGGTAACTTTGCCTCTGATCATCGCGCGGGAAGGCGTGTCCAATGGTAGGCGGTGGGGTAACCAACTCGCACAGCCCAGGTCACCGCCCGGGGATGACGATTCAGCAAGCGCGCGGATGCGTCCGCGTCACGTTCGTCAATCTCGTAGTCGCCGCTATCAATGTCTATAACGACGAACTTGCCTTTTTCAGTCGGCTCCACCAGGCGACGTATCCGATCCTGATATATGGCTTCCCCACGGGTTTCGATGTCTTCAGGAACGTATGTCAAAATCCGAGCCTCGTATTCTGAGTTATGGATTGCGGAACAAGGATGCTATTAGCGCTTGAGCGCTAAGAACGCAGCCAATCCTTAAGCTTGTTTGTATTGTATAAACGCACCTCGTATCCATCAAGTTGTAACTATGACCAGCTGGTCGCCTTCGGAGACGGACTGGTCTTCTTCGACGTGGACGGCGGAGACGGCGCCGTCGTAGTCACAGATGATTTCGTTTTCCATCTTCATGGATTCGACGACGACGACCACATCGCCGTTACTTACGGAGTCACCCTCCGATACAAGAACCTCTATCACGCGGCCGGTCATGGGTGAGTGTATCGTTATGTCTGCCAATGCGCTACCTCTTTGAGTTGTTAGTTCTTAATCTTTAGTAGTCAGTAGTCAGTTCTCAGTATTCAGTCGGCCGGGTGGAACAAGCCGATGGTCTCGTTTTGTTCCAGGTTGGCTATTCGGGCCGGCTTCATGCCGAGCAGTTCGGTCAGAATCTGTTGTGTATGCTCCCCTAGTCTAGCGGATGGTATCCATGAGGCGCGATCCATTCCGGGCATCCTGATGGCCTGTCCGGGATATATCTTCGGGCCGACGTCCGGCTCCAGGATCTCGACGAAGAATCCGCGCTCGTTCAGATGGGGGTCGGCCAGAAGTTGGTAGTTCTTGGAGGCGCGTCCGGCGGCGATTCCGACGGACTGGAGGGATTCGGCGAGTTGGGCCGCGTCGTGTTCGCGCGTCCAGCGGGCCACTATTCCGTCCAGCCGCTCTGAGTTGCGTCGTCTCGCGGACTCGTCCGCGTATTCGTCGGAGTCCGCGAGTTCGGGGCTACCCATCAGCCGGCACAACTCGATCCATTGCTCGTCGGAGGTGACGCATATCGCTATCCATTCGTCCTCGCCACGCGCGGGATAGACGCGGTAGGGCGCGTGGTCGGGATGGGCGTTGCCGACGCGCGGGGGCTGGATTCCGGTCCTGGAGTGGGCGGCGATGAACTCTCCGATCTGGCATATCGGGCCTTCGATGAGCGCGAGGTCTATGAACTGGCCCTGGCCGGTGCGTCTTCGGTGATTCAGCGCGGTCATGATGGCGGCGACGGAGTTGAGGGCGGACACAGGGTCGGGGAAAGCGAGGGCGGAGGTTCTGGGAGGGCCACCCTCGTAGCCCATCATGCTGGGAAGGCCGGTCATGGCCTCTACCGATGGACCAAAGGCGGGGTAGTCAGCGTACTTGCCCGTGGTACCGTAGCCGGGCATAGAGCACATTATTATGTCGGGGCGAACCTGGCGCAGGTCCGCGTATGTGAGGTTGAAGTTTCGCATGACGCGGGGGCGGAAGTTTTCCACGACGACGTCGGCGGTCTTCACCAACTCCAGGAACGCATCGCGGCCGCTGTCGTGATCCAGACGCAGGGCCAGGTTCGGCTTGTTTCGGTTGAGCTTATTGTTGGTTCCGCCAAGGCGGTCTATCGGAACGCGGGGGTCGCTTATCTTGATGACGTCGGCGCCGAAGTCGGCGAGTATGCGGGTGGCGAGAGGGCCCGCCCAAACGCGGGTGAGGTCGAGGATGCGGATGTCGGAGAGGGGGGATGATTCACTCTTGCCCTCTTCCGTCAAAGGGGAGTGGAGATAAGATTGCATGGGCGAAGTTGTGGCATCTCTGAAGCAGCCAATTCCTGGATTCCCGCTTTCGCGGGAATGACGGTGTGGGATGCGGGAATGACCGGACTGCGCCACGGACGCAGCGGCGTTCAGAACTTCGTCGGTGTGCTGGCCGAGTCGGGGCGCGGGACGGAATTCGGGCTGCGTGGCGCTCATTTGGAATGGGACTGTTGGGTATGTTAGCGTGCCGGCGTCGGGGTGTTCGACCTCAGTGAAGAAGTTCCTGCGCTTCAGTTGTTCGTCGGCCAGGGTTTCGGACAGATAGAGGAGGGGGGAGGCGGGTTCGGACCAGTCGCCCGCGGCGTACTCGAACACCTCGCGGCGAGTCTTGTCTTTCATCCAGTCTATGAGTATGGCGTCAATGTCGTCGGCGCGCTCACGACGTTTTTCAAATGTGGCGAATCTTGGGTCTTCGAGCAGTTCTGGCTGACCGACCATCGGGAAGAGGAGATCCCACTGGCCCTCGGTGGAAACGGCGTATGAGACGTAGCCGTCCTTGCATGGGAGAATCGTAATGGGATAGCGCCCATAGTTGCCCTTGTTCTCCCAGCGGGCGCCGTGCCTGCTGCGGACGACTCCGCCGTAGGTGTGCATTACGGTGGTGAACTGGTGGAGGGCGGCGAGCGTCTCGATCTCGGATACGGACACTCTCTTTCCACTGCCCGTTCGCTGGCGTTCCAGGAGGGCTATCATAAGGCCGCCGTAGGCGTGCAGTCCGGCAAGGTATTCGGGCTGGCGTCCGGGGATGGACAGAGGTTCGCGGTCTTCGTCGCCGGACAGGTAGAGGAAGCCGCCGAGGGCGAGGCTGACGAGCGGGGTAGCGGACCAGTTCGCGTAGGGGCCGCTCGTTCCGAACGGGGTGAGCGAGAGGTCAATGAGATACGGGTTGAGCGCTTCTACGCCATCAGTTAGGCCCATTCGATCAAGAGCGGCAGTATCCCAGTCTTCGATCAGAACGTCGGCGTTCTGGATGAGACGCTTCAGCGATTCGGAGCCGCGCTCGGTATGCCAGTCGAGGAGCACGCTTCGCTTGCCCATGTTCAGGTGAAGATGCAGGGCGCTCGCCTCGGATTCGCGGACTCCGGGCAATCTGGGTTCGGGCATGCGAGTCCAGTCGCCCGCGGGCGGGCGTTCGATCTTGATGACGTCTGCGCCGAATGCGGCGAGCATACGACCACAGAACGCGCCGGAGACGCCCTCTGAAGCCTCAATTACGGTCAGGTTTTCGAGGGGAAGGGTCAAGATTCAGCCTGGCCCTTGACCACGCCATCCGCGATCAGCGCCTGTATTTCACCGTCGGGCACGCCAAGGTCGTTTCTCAGGACTTCTTCGGTGTGCTCTCCGAGCAGGGGCGGGTGTCCCTGGGCCTCGGCGGGCGTGCGGCTCATGTGCTGCAGGGCGCTGGCAAGCACGGGGACGCTGCCAAGCGTGGGGTGTTCTATGTCCCAGACGGACTTGCGGGCGGCGGCCTGCGGATCGTCGAGGGCGTCGGCTACGGTGTTGATTGAGGTGACGGTGATGCCTGCCTGTTGAAGGGCGTCCATCCAGTAGTCGCGGGTGTTGTGGCCCATCTTCTCGTTGATGAGGGTCTCGAGGGCCTCGCGGTTGCGAACGCGGTCGGCGTTTTCCCTGAAACGCTCGTCGTCCGGCAGGTCGGGCAGTCCGACGGTGTCGCAAAGGCGGCGGAACTGGTCGTTGTTGTTGGCGGCGAGCATGAGGAAGCCGTCGGAGGCGCGGAAGTCCTGGTAGGGCGCGACCTGCGGGTGGGCGTTGCCGAGCCTGCCGGGTGTCTCCCTGGTTGCGAGGTAGCTCTGTGCGATGTTGGCCATCATCGCTATGCCCACGTCGAACAGGGAGACGTCTATGTGCTGACCCTTGCCGCTGGTCTCGCGTTCGTGGAGCGCGGCGAGTATGCCAATGGTAGAGGTCAGACCGGTGAGTATATCTATCCAGGCCGCGCCGACTTTCGAAGGGCGACCGTCGGGCTCGCCGGTCACGCTCATTACGCCGGTCATGCCCTGGAGGGCGGCGTCGTAGCCGGGTTCCTCGGCGCGAGGGCCGGTCTGTCCGAAGCCAGTAACGGAGGAGTAGATGATGCCGGGGTTGACAGCGGATAGGGAATCGTAGTCGAGTCCGAAGCGCTTGAGATTGCCGACCTTGAAGTTCTCGACTACCACGTCGGCCTTCTGCGCCATCTTCTTGATGATGTCCTGTCCGCGCGGGTCTCTGAGGTTGACTATGAGGCTCTTCTTGCCCCTGTTGGCGGAGAGGTAGTAGGCGCTCTCGCTACCTACGAACGGCGGGCCCCAACCGCGAGTGTCGTCGCCCCAGGGCGACTCTATTTTCCAGACCGTCGCGCCCAGATCCGCCAGAATCTGAGTGCCGAAAGGCCCGGCCAGGATTCTGGACATATCAAGTACGGTAATATCGCTCAACGCTCCCATTGCGTCACCCCTACTGAAAGTTCAACGCCCATGTTAAAAGGCTTGGCATACTTGGCGCAACATAGCCTGGGACGTGTATCCAGGGCCCCTGATATAATTCGAGCATCCTAGGGGGAGGACACAGGCATGGTCACGAAAGCCAAGTACACCTACGAGGACTACCTGAACACGCCGGAGGGCGAGTGGTATGAGCTAATTGACGGAGAGTTGATATTGCTCCCTACTCCCAACACAGCCCACCAGGAGGCAAGAGGCAATCTAGGAACCAACATGTATATGTACGCAAAGGATGGAGAACTCGGACGTGTCTTTTTCGTCCCATTCGACATAGTGTTCTCAGAGAGCGACGTAGTGCAGCCTGATATGCTGTTCGTATCGAAAGCGCGTGACCGCATCATAACCCGCGACAACGTGAAGGGCGCTCCCGAACTCCTGGTCGAAATCACCTCACCATTCTCAGTAAAGCGCGATTGGAATGACAAACGAGAACTGTACGCAAGGCACGGTGTCATCGAGTATTGGATAGCCGACCCGGTTCACAAGATAGTCTCGGTCATGCTGCTGAGAGATGGCGTTCTGGAGTTGGCGGGAACTTATGTCGAGGGCGACACTGTGGTCTCATCCGCTCTTGAAGGGTTCAGTGTGGAGATAAGCGCTATCTTCTAAACGGGAAGTATCCCGGCTAAGTCGCCATGTCGCGGGGGGAGCGGGCGAATCTTGCGGCCTGGAGTTCTTCGTTGGTGATGAGGGGTTCGGACAGGAGTTGCTCGGCGAGGAGAGGACCGGGGCCCGCGTCCCTGAGCGCGGGGATGACTTCCTCGCCCATTAGCCTTATGGAGCGCATCAGCTTTTCGTGCTCTATGCCGCCGAACATCATCCAGTTGCTGACGTGGGTCGCGCCGCTGTCGGCGAACTTTCTCAGCTTCTGGACGACCGTTTCAGGGCTTCCAAAGAAAAGCCTGTCCATGAACGCCTCGTCGTCGAGTTCGCCCTCGTAGGGAATGGCCTCGACTCTGCCGGACTTGACGGCCTGACGGTTGAGGCCGCGCTGGGCGCGATTCTGCCATCGGGCGTATTTCAACGCTTCCAGGGCCTCCTCATCGGTGGGGGCGACGTGGGTGATGCACTGGACGCCAAGGCGGATGTTCTCGACGGGCTTGCCGAGTTCGCGGTGGGCGTGGGCCAGCACGCCGTACTGGGCGCGCACTCCGTCGAGTCCCATCTGGCTGGAGGTGAAGGGAAGCATGTCGTAGCGGGCGGCGGTCCGCATGGAGTCAACGCTGCTTCCGGTTATCATCAGGGGAGGATGGGGTTTCTGGAGGGGCTTGGGGAAGACGGTGACGGGGTGTTCTATGTTGACGTACTCGCCCTGGTAGGTGAAGGACTCGTCCGATGTCCACGCCTTTAGCAGGACGTCGAGGGTCTCGTCGAAGCGGGCCCTGGACTCACCGACGTCGGCGCCGAAGCCTGCCATCTCGTAGGGCTGGTAGCCACGCCCGACGCCGCACATGAACCTGCCATCGAGCAGGTTGTCGAGAACGGCGACCTCTTCGGCCAGTCGCAGAGGCTGCCACACAGGTAGAACGACGGAGGCGGTGCCTATGCCAATCCGGCGCGTTCGCTGTCCAATGTGCAACGCTTGGAGAAGCGGCGCGGGCGAGTTTCCGTAGGTGGTGAAGTGGTGTTCGGCGATGAGGCAGTAGTCGAAGCCGAGCGTCTCCGAATACTGTATCTGCTCCACACCCTCCTCGAACAGAACTCGCCAATCCCTCAAGTTGGGATTGGGCCACTCGTAGAACAAGCCGAACTGCATATTTTTTTCCCTGTCTTTCCTATGTTAGTCCAGATCGCCGTTCGTCTATCACTTTGCGATGAAGCCGCCGTCTATGACGAGTTCGGCGCCGGTCACGTAGGACGCCTCGTCGGAAGCGAGGAACAGCACTCCGTAGGCCACTTCGATGGTCTCGCCGCGCCTTCTGAGCGGTGTCTGCCTGATGAATTCGTCGCGTTCGGTGGCGAGTGAGGCGTTGGAGGACTGCATGGGAGGCATGAACCCGGGATGCACCGAGTTGACCCTGATGTTGTCCGGGCCGTACCTCACGGCGGCGGCCTTGCTGAATATCCTCACCGCGCCCTTCGAGGCCTCGTATGCCGGATGCCCGTTTTCACCCGCGACGAAACCCCTGATCGAGGATATGTTGACGATGCTGCCTCCGCCCGCACTCTGCATGACGGGCACGACGGCGCGGGTACCGAGATAGACGCCGGTGGAGTTGATGTCCATGATGCGGTCCCAGCCATCCACGTCCAGCGGGTCGGAGTAGGCGGTGCTGCTAATGCCGGCGTTGTTCACGAGTACGTCCACCGCGCCGTAGCGTTCTACGGTCCGGTCCACCAACGCCTGCCATGATTCGGAGCTGGTGACGTCGGTGTGGACGTACATCGCCTCGCCGCCGGTGTCCTCGATCTGGCGGGCGACCGCCTCGCCGGCCTCATCGGTGATGTCAGCCACGACGACCTTCGCGCCTTCTCGCGCGAAGAGTCTCGCCTCCTCGGCTCCCATGCCGCTAGCGGCCCCGGTGATAATCGCCACTTTGCCTTCCAAACGCATTTTGTCACCTCTCACGTCTCCGCAGTTCGCGGGACCTTTGCGTATCCTCATTTCACTCAGAATTACGGGTGTATGAATTCCCAGTTGCTCGCACAGTCCACCCCACCCCTGGATTACCGTTTTCACGGGAATGACGAGAGCGTTGGTGATTGTTACAAAATTGGCCAGACATGGCACCAAGGCGGAATATATCACACTGTTGTTAGAAGTCGCGCTATTTCATACACTGCGGACAATCTTTTCGTTCGAAATTGGAGACCCAGGCTAACATCCCGGCGGAGACGCCAATGTTCAAGCAGTCCAAAGACGGAATCTACTACGGCTGGCTGATAGTCGCGGCGGGCTTCTTCATCTCCATGATAGGGGTGGGGGCATACAGCGGTTTCGGCGTGTTCGTGATTCCGATGAGCGAGGAGTTCGGATGGAACCGCGCGACAGTATCGCTGGCGGCGTCTATAGGGGCGCTGGTCGGCGGGTTCAGCCAGCCCTTCATGGGGCGCATATTCGACAGGGTTGGCGGTCGCAGGCTCATGATGGCCGGGCTGATCTTCTCGGGCGCCGCGAATCTGCTGCTTTCTTTCACAAACCACATCATCCACCTGATCCTGGTGTTCGGCGTCGCAATGGCGATCAGCGACAGCGCGGGAACAATGAACACCGCCGTCGCGCTTGTGGCCAGGTGGTTCCATCGCAGGCGCGCGACCGCCATCGCGATCATCTCAGCCGGGACCTCGATGGGCGGGCTGGTACTCGTACCCTTTGTCGCCTACTCGATTCCGCTTGTGGGCTGGAGAAACACCTGGCTGATACTCGGGCTGTTCCTATTGTGTCTGGCGCTTCCGGTCGCGTTCCTGATAATTCGGAACGATCCCAGCGAAGTAGAGAGACTGCCGGACGGAGACGACAGCGCAGCCGGACGAACAGACACGGCGTCCATGCGCGGCGGCCCGCTCGAAGTGGACTACTGGATGCAGGCGTTTGGGTCAGTACCGTTCTGGCAGCTGTTGGGAGGGTACTTCGTCTGCGGCGTGAGCACGGCCATGATCTCAGTCCACTACGTGCCGTATGCGGTCGAAGAGGGATTTTCGCCATCCGTGGCCGCGACCGCGTTCGGACTTATGAGCGCGCTGAATATATCCGGAGTCCTGTTCGCGGGAATGCTCGGCGACCGTCTCGGACGCAAGAATCTGCTCGCATTGGTGTACCTGACGAGGGGCGTGGGATTTCTCATACTGTTGACAGCGCCCGGCCTGTGGGGACTGTTGGGATTCGCGGTCATTTCGGGCTTTTCGTGGGTAGCGACCGTGCCGCTCACAACTTCGCTGACGGCTGAGGTCTATGGGCTGAAGAATATCGGCACGCTGAGTGGGATCGTATATCTGGCCCATCAAATCGGGGGCGCGCTGTCCATACAGTTCAGCGGCATTATGCGAGATATGACGGGGGCTTACACGATACCGTTCGCGGTCGGCGGTCTGTGCCTGCTGTTCGCCAGCGCGGTCAGCTTCTCGATACAGGAGAGACGCTACTCCTCGCGTTATGTTTCCGTCACAGAACCCGCGTCCACGTAGAAGGCGAGGCTCCAAAAGCGGGAGTGAATGATTTGTGGTTCACCCCCATCCTAGCCTTCCCCCATCGAGGGGGAAGGGACTTTGGAGACATAGGCAGCGCCGACCAAGTTGATACAGGGTCAAGCGCCGCCTTGACAGGTCTGATACCCAGATATACTATGAGATTATTCCCAAGCTGTCTTTCCGGCTTGGGTTGAAAAATTCAAGGAAGGTGAGTCGCATGGAATTTGTAATTGCGCTTCTCGCCGTCTTGATTGGCCTATCGGTAGGAAGCGGAGCCGGCTACTACGGTCGCAGGCTGGTGTCCGCCAAACGCATTGACAGCGCTCAGGTGGAAGCCGAGCGCATACTTGAAGCGGCGCAGGAACAGAGCCGGACGGCGATCATAGAGGCTAAGGAAGAGTCTCTAAGATTGCGTTCGGAGTGGGAATCCGAATTACGTGAGCAGCGTTCCGAGATCAAGAGGTCGGAACGCAGACTGGGAAACCGGGAAGAGAATCTCGAAAAACGGGCTAACAACCTGGACCGCAGGGAGCGGCGGCTTTCCAAGAAGGAGCATCAGGCCGAGCAAGTCGAGACAGAACTCGAGGACATAAAACAGCAGGCGCTGGCGAAGATCGAAGAGATCTCCGAGTTAAGTCAGGCCGAGGCGGAAGCGATGCTCATGCGCCAGGCCGAGGAGGAGATCCAGCACGAGATAGCCAAGCGCTACAGAGACATCGAAATCCAGGCGCAGGAGGACGCTCACGCGGTCTCCTCCAGGATTTTGGCCACCGCAATACAAAGAATGGCTGCCGACGTCGTCTCGGAGATGACAGTCACATCCGTTCCACTTCCCAGTGACGACATGAAAGGTCGTCTGATAGGCCGCGAAGGACGGAATATACGAGCAATCGAAAAAAGCACAGGCGTTGACCTGATAATTGACGACACACCGGAGTCGGTGACTCTGTCGTGTTTCGACCCGGTAAGACGCGAGGTCGCCCGGATAGCGGTGTCGAAGTTGATCGCGGACGGGCGGATACACCCGGCGCGCATCGAGGACATGGTGAAACGGGCGGAAAAAGATGTCCAGACCACAATCTGGAAGGCGGGCGAAGAGGCCGTCTTCGACGCGGGAGTGCGAGGACTGAACCCGGAGATCATAAGGCTGCTGGGCCAGCTCAGGTACAGGTACAGCTACGGCGAGAACGTGCTGCAGCACTCGCTGGAAGTGGCGCACATAGCCGCGATGATAGCGTCCGAGGTGGGCGCGAACGTGAAGGTCGCCAAGGTCGGCGGGCTGCTGCACGACATAGGCAAGGCGCTGTCGCACGAGGTGGAAGGGCCGCACGCGGAGATAGGCGCGGAGATAGCGAATAAGTACAACGTCGCGCGCCGGGTTTGCGCCTGCATCGCCGAACACCACGACGACGTGATGAGTTCGCCGGAGGCGTTCATCGTCGCGGCGGCGGACGCGATCAGCGCGGCCAGGCCGGGCGCTCGCCGAGACACAGTGGAGAACTACATGAAGCGGCTGAGAGAGCTGGAGGAGGTCGCGGGCGACTTCGAGGGAGTCGAACGCTGCTTCGCCATACAGGCAGGCCGCGAAGTCCGCGTGATGGTCAAGCCCGATTCCATTGATGACGTGATGGCCGCGAAGATGGCGCGGGATATAGTCAAGAACATCGAGAAGAATCTGGCGTACCCAGGACAGATCAAAGTCATGGTAATCCGCGAAAGCAGAAAGGTGGAATACGCCAGGTAGGGGAATCATCAATTTAGAGGAATGAAACGCAGCGGCGACGGGGTACCGGGTCGCTGCGTATCTTTGATTGGACTTACACGGAGTTGGGAAGGAGTGGATTCCCGCTTTCGCGGGAATGACTGAATTGTGGCGGAGGTTTCACCCCCATCCTAGCCTTCCCCCGTCGAGGAGGAAGGGATTTTCAACGTACAAATGACAGATCAGGAACGGCATTTATGGCGGTCGAGGTAGATCTACACCTGCATACGCTGGCATCGGACGGCACACTGTCGCCCACGGAACTGGTGGACCTGTGCGCCGAGCGCGGCCTGAAGACGATTGCGGTCAGCGATCACGACTCCACGGAGGGACTGGCCGAGGCCTACGCAGCCGCGCGGAGGCATCCCGATTTCGAGATCATTCCGGCAATCGAGTTGAGCACCGACGTGCCAGGGTCGGAGATCCATGTTCTCGGATACTTCATTGACACCGGCGACACCGCATTTCAGCAGACCCTGACAAGATTCAGGGAGGGCCGCTATGAACGCGGGAGGCTGATGGTGGAGAAGCTTGTGGAGTTGGGCTATTCCATAACATGGGAGCGTGTCCAGGAGATAGCCGGGGACGCGGCGATAGGACGGCCACACATAGCTTCGGCCATAGTGGAGTCCGGCTATTTCGAATACTCCAGGGACGTTTTCGATTCGCTTATTGGCAGGAATGGCCCGGCGTATGTGGAACGGGCCAAGCTGACCCCGGAAGACGCTATCAGAATGCTCCGGGAGAACGGGGCCGTTCCGGTGATGGCGCATCCCACGTATTCGGCGGTGAAGTCCGACAGGGGCGACGTGCAGAGCCTGGAAGAGACTCTCGCGCACCTGAAGAGACACGGACTGGAGGGCGTGGAGGTATTCTACGGCGACTATACGCCGGAACAGGTCGCCTATCTGAAGGGGATCGCGGACAACCTTGGACTGATAGCGTGCGGCGGGAGCGACTATCACTGTTCGGGCAATCCCGACGAACCCGAGCCGGGCAGCGTGGGGCCTCCGGCTCAGACGGTGGAGCGGCTCAGGGACGCGCATCGCAGTATCCGAGGCGTTCGGGTATCAGGCGGATAGCGAGCCGATCATGATCGAGATTTTCCCGCTCATTATCGGCGCGTACCTCCTGGGGTCCATTCCCAGCGGGTACATCATAGGCAGGCTCGCGGCGGGGATAGACATAAGGGAATACGGCTCCGGCAACGTGGGGGCGTCCAACGTAATCGCCCACGTGGGCAGGATGACGGGCATAGCGCAGGGGCTGCTGTTCGACGGCTTTCTCAAGGGGTACGCGCCAATACTGATTGGCAGATACGTACTGGAGGTTGACCCGTGGGCGCAGTGCGCGGCGGGACTGGTCGCAATCCTGGGGCATAACTGGTCTCCGTTCATCAGGTTCACGGGCGGCCGGGGCGTAGCGACCGCGATGGCGGTCACGCTGGCGCTCAATTTCTGGATAGAGATGTTCGTGATGGGCGTGGTTTCCGCGGTCGGCATCCTGTTCATAGCGCGGGACACGGGATTCTGGACTTTCGTTTCCATCCTGGCGTTTCCGATCATCGCGCTGGCGCTGGCGACCGCCTCGCCAGCGCTTCCAGACAGCCTTGCGGCTGTGGACGGACTGGTAAACAAGCCGCCGGAGTTCATCCTGAGTTCGTTGTGCGTCAGCGCGATTCTTCTCGGAAAGAGGCTTACGGCGAACTGGGAACGTCCATCGGGCGAGTACGGTCTGCGGTGGGTGCTGGTGTACAGGCTTCTATGGGACAGGGATGTTCCGCGCAAGGTAGAATGGACAGAACGACGACCGAGTTGAGGTTTGACTGAAATGGCGCAAATCACATACTGCCGACGTCACAAGGACGTAGAGACCAGCGTGTCGTGCACGCGATGCAGCGACCCGATTTGTCCGAGCTGCATGGTGCACGCGCCGGTGGGCGTGCGCTGCCTGGACTGCGCCCGCTCGAGGCCGATTCCCACGTTCGACGTTTCTACGCCCTTTCTATTGCGGGCGATTGGCGCGGGCACCGCGGTGGCCGCGCTCGGAGGGGCGGTCATATCCGGGATCGTATGGCTGTTTTTTGAAGGATACGTCCCGACAATACCGTACGTCACCACAATACTGATCGCGGCGCTGGGGTATGGGATTGGGGAATCCATTAGTCTTGCGACAAACCGGAAGCGCGGAACGCGCCTGAAACTGGTATCGGGCGTGTGTATGTTGCTAGGCTTCACTATAATCACATTGGCAACCGGCGGAGTTACACTCGCGTATATCATAGCCGCGGCGATTGGGTTCTACCTGGCGCTCATGAAATTCTGAATACCAAACCTTTTCTCGTTTCGAATACAGGAGATCATCCAGGATGGACGACCTCGATCTGAAGATAATAGAAATACTACGGCGCGACGGCCGGGTATCGAACGCGGGAATAGCCCGCGCCGTGGGTGTCAGCGAAGGCACCGTCCGCCGTCGCATGAAGAGGCTTATTGACGAAAATCTGATTGAAGTGCGCGTCATCCTCAATCTGGGAAGAAAGGCGCGGACGATTGTGGGAATTCACGCGGACCCGCAGAGCATAGACGAGGTTCTCGGCCACGTAGAACGTCTGGACGGCGTTACATTCGCCTGCGTTACGACGGGCAGATACGACATACTCATCTGGGCGGAAGCGGAGAATGCCGAAACGCTCGGCCAACTCATCACCAAGACAATCGGCGTGATTCCCGGAGTCCAGCGCACCGAGACGCACGTCGTCATCTCTCAGGGCTCCAGTCCGCTCGCGGTCTGATACGGTCTTTAGATTCTGTTGACGTTTGACATTTCAGTCACACAGATGGTTGTGGCAGCAACAACATTGGCCGCACTCCGTACCTATGGATTCCCGCTTTCGCGGGAATGACGACAAATGTCACACGGCCTAGGTTCTGTTGACATTTGATGATGCAGTCCTCTAAACGATCACAGTGATAGCAACGTCAGCTATACTCCAAACTTCTGGATTCCCGCTTTCGCGGGAATGACGATAAATGTCAACACTGCCTAGTCAGGAGTTGGATAAGTCCAGTTTCAGGCCAAGTTCGTCCAGTTGAGCGGCGTCAACCTTCCCCGGAGCGCCGAAGAGCGGGTCTGTTCCGGTCTGGGTCTTGGGGAACGCGATTACGTCCCTGATGTTGTCGCGGTTGGCGAGCATCATGATCAGGCGATCTATGCCGGGCGCGATTCCGCCATGCGGCGGAGCGCCGTATTCGAATGCGTGAACAAGCTGGCCGAATCGCTCCTCGACCTCCTCTTCGTCGTAGCCCAGAACCTTGAAGATGCGCTCCTGGAGAGCGCGGTTGTGCACCCTGATGCTGCCGCTTCCCAATTCCTCGCCGTTTCCAACGAGGTCGTAGCAGTTCGCCAGAACTTTTCCGGGGTCGGACTCTATGTACCGCTCATATCCGGGCTTTGGGGAGGTGAAAGCGTGGTGGACCGCGTCCCATGCCTCCCGCCCTTCGTCGTACTCGAACAGCGGGAAGTCCACAACGAAGGCGAATTTCAGATCGTCGGGGTCGGCAAGCTCCAGTCGCCGGCCCAACTCATGCCTGAGTTCGCCCAGTACGAGGTTCGTCATCTTCTCGGGGCCGGCGACTATGAGTATCATGTCGCCGATCCGGGCATTGGAGCGCTCTCCTATCTCCCTGACCTGCTCGACGCTGAGGAAGCGGGAGGCCGCGGACCTGATGTTGTCTTCGGTAAGGTCATCCAGGGGCGCGGGGTCGCCCTGCAGGGCAATGGTGACCAGCCCGGCCGCTCCCCGGTCTCTCGCGAACTCGATCAGCGCGTCGGTCTGGCGACGCGAGTAGGACGCCAGCCCGGGGGCGGCGAATCCCTTGACCACACCGCCGTTCTGGACGGCGGAAGTGAATACCCTGAAGTCGGATTTCTGAGCGAAATCGCTCAGGTCTTCCAACTCCATGCCATAGCGCAGGTCGGGCTTGTCGCTGCCGTATTTGTCCATCGCCTCGCGGTAGGTGAGCCTGGGGAACGGCTTGGTCAGCTTCTTTTCGGGAGTCAGCGTTTCGATCATTTCGGTGTAGAGTCGCTCCGTAAGGCTGAGAATATCCTCCTCCTCGACGAAGCTCATCTCAAGGTCGAGCTGGGTGAACTCAGGCTGCCGGTTGGTGCGGAGGTCTTCGTCTCTGAAGCAGCGCGCTATCTGGAAATACTTCTCGACGCCCGCCACCATAAGGAGCTGCTTCAACTGCTGCGGCGACTGGGGCAGCGCGTAGAAGCTGCCGGGATACTGCCGGCTGGGCACGAGGTAGTCTCTCGCGCCTTCGGGAGTGCTCTTGATGAGGATGGGCGTTTCGATTTCGAGGAATCCGCGTTCGTCGAGAAAGTCGCGCATGAACTTGATGACCTTGTGGCGCAGTATCATGGTGTCGCGCATACTCGGGCGCCGGAGGTCAAGATACCTGTAGCGCAATCTGAGAAGTTCATCCACCTCCGTCTCTTCGTTTATATAGAAGGGAGGAGTGAGCGATTCGTTCAGCACGGTCGCCTCTGCCGCTACGACCTCGATGTCGCCTGTGGACATTCCGGGGTTCTCGGTGCCTTCTGGCCGGGTCTGAACCTCGCCGGTGACCCGTATGACCCACTCGCCGCGGAAACTCTCGGCGACCGCGTGAGCGTCGGGGGCGACTTCGGGATTGAACACGACCTGAGTCAGGCCGTCGCGGTCCCTGATGTCTATGAATATGAGCGATCCGTGGTCACGGCGCCGATGCACCCATCCGGCGAGCGCAACGCTCCGGCCGGCGTCTTCGGATCTGAGGCTTCCGCAGCTTGTGGTCTTGAGCAAGATAGCGCCTTTCTATTCTTCCATTCGTTCGAGCATCGTGAGTAACTCTTTCACGCGCTCGATATCTTTAGCTATTCCTTCCTCGGGAATCAGGTCCGTATAGAAATTCTGGTGCATCGAATTGGCTACCCTGAATAAGGTTTCTACTCTCTCGGCATTCGCCGTTTCGGAGGCCAGACGCTCTACAATAGTAAACGCGTCAGCATGAGTCCTGTATCGCCAACCGCGCCTTTCCGCAATAACTTTGAGGTAATGCGCAACAGCGCCCCAAGCCTTCTCGGAAGCCTGCAGTCTGTCGCCTTCCTCAAGTTCTGCTTCAGCCTGCCTGATCAGTCTGCGGCTATGTGTCAAGTGAGTCTCTATGGGTTCATAATGGATCGTCATGCCATCCTCCCTGCTGAATCATAGCTATCCCCGCCAACTTCAATCAAGGAAGACCGGCCATTCGAAGGCAATAGCATACGGGTTTCTGTGGTACAATGAGTTCCCGCCATTCACCAGGCTGGGACGCAGGTGATCTACATGAAGGAATGGATTTCGGAGAACAGAGCCTTCGCTTCTGTGCTCGCGGCTGTCATCACGACACTTGCAGGCATGAGCGCCATGCTCTGGATCGTATGGCAAGTTCAGTACCAGATAACCGAGAGTATCTCGGAGTCCGAAATTCGTCTCGAAACTCGGTTAAGGACGGAGATAGCAGACTCTGAAAGCCGACTCAGAGTTGAGATGACTAGGCTTGAGGATAGGATATCCAAGCTAGAGGACAGGATATCCCAGCTTGAAGACAAGTTCGATGCCCTTCAGCAAAGCCTGGACGCCCGTCTGGATCGGGTAGAACTCGAACAGGCCGAACAGAGAGGAATCATCGCAGGTATGCAGCGATAGGACGGAATCCGCGCGTCATGGTTACATCCACACAACTCGCGCCCGAGTCTCTATGTAAGGTTGGGTGTCCACGCCTTCATCATCCCCACTCCTCGATTGCCACTCGATAGCGAGTCGGAACGATTCAACTCATAGTTCATTGACGGAAGACGCCATGGTAGTCAGAACGACAGACAAAATACCCGAATACTACGACGAGGGTTTCCTGCCCTGGCCCTGGCCGGAGGACGAGGTGCCGGAACGGTTGCCGATTGACATGAAACAGTCTGAATCCATCAAATACCTTATCTTCGCGCTCAGTAGATACTTCAGGGGGCGACTGAAAAATCTGTTCATGGACACGAACATTCCCATCCGCTACGACCCCGGCAACCGCCGCGTGTTCATCGCGCCCGACATCTGCGTGTCCTTCGACGTGGATATGTTGGCCATCAGGGACACAGACTCAGACAGCTACGATATGTGGGAGATGGGGAAGCCGCCGGAGTTCGTTCTCGAAGTGGCCTCTCCTTCCACGTATCGAAAGGACCTGTATGAAAAGCCGGACATCTACGCCTACCTGGGCGTGGATGAATACTGGATGTTCGACCCCAGGGGCGGAGAACTGTATGGTCAAGCGCTGGCCGGGTATCGGCTGGTGGACGGAAGATACGAGCCGATAGAGACAACGCCGAACGAGCAGGGATTCGACAGCGGTTACAGCGATGCGCTCGGAATCAGGCTGTGCGCGGTCGAGCGGTCGAGGCAGGATGAGATACTGACCGTTCAGCCGGACTTCGTGTTCATGCAGGAACACTACAACGCCGCCTTCTACGCGCTGCTGCAGGACACGGAGACCGGGCTTTATATTCTGAACGAGTATGGATTTATGAGACAGCATAGTCTGGCCGAGACACGGGCGGATACAGCCGAGGCGCGGGCCGACACGGCACAGGCTCGGGCGGACACAGCTGAAGCGCAGGCTAACACGGCCCAGGCGCGGGCGGATACAGCCGAGGCGCGGGCGGACCGCGCCGAGGGCGAACTGGAAGCCGCGCTGGAAGAGATAGCGCGGCTGAGAGAGCAAAGCCGCTGAGACTCCCGATAGTCCACTATCTCGCAATTCGATATGCCAAACTCATTGACAGACATTCATAGGCTCTTATATAGTTCAGGAACAGTTTCATACAAGTCTGAAAATTTGGCATGTACATGCGGCGTCCATACTGTATGCCGCATGGAACAATGCCTTGCCAGACCTTGACAGATAATCGCCGTTGGGTGTACAAATCTAACGGTTTGAAAAATACTAAGCGAGGCGCAGATGCAGGCAAAGCCCGCATCGCATAACAAACGGGAATCTCCCAGGGAGCGGTTCAATGCGTTCCGGGGGGATTTATTATGTCAAACAGCCGTTCGGTCATATTCAATTTGTAATCGCTGAGACCTAAGGGGGTAGTAAGTGAAAAGCAAAAGGCGGTTTATACCATTAGTATTCTTGGGGGCGATAATCATGTCCCTGCTTCTCATCTTGCCGGTGTTCGCTGCCAATGGCGAGGTGAGATTCTACGATCACACAGACACAGACGACGACCAGGAATGGGCGCGCCAGGGCGGCATGGTCTATCTCGAGGTCAAGGACTCCGACCTGGACACGGATGAAGCAGTCACCGCCGAGATGCAGACTGCCTCGAATGGCCGGTTCCGCGTGTCTAAGGTTCCCATAGTTGACAACAATGGCGATACGTTCATCAACGAACTGGACGTGAATGTCGCGGTCAGAAACGCGGACGGCACCGCCGGCAGTACCCTCGTTGTTGACAGGGTGAATGTGGATGGTCGCGTTGACCTGCAGGATAGCGCCTTCAGTGGGGACGTATTGGTCAGCTATAAGGGCGCTGTGGAGAACGACACCGGCGATATGGTAACTGTCAGGTCCAGGCAGGAGCCAAATGGAATTGACGTAACACTGACCGAGACCAACTCGGGCAGCGGCGTCTTCCGCGCTGTGATAGAAACCACTAGCGGCGACTCGGACGAGGATGCAAGCCCTCCAATGCTGAAAGTAGCCAAGAGCGACACAATTACGCTCCGTTACAATGAAGACGATCCGGACCGCACCGTCACCGAGACGCTGAGGGTGGAAACCACCGCGCCGGCCTTCTCTGAGATAACCCCCGCCCACGGTTCATCGGGCAGGGCCGACCCCGACGTAGGCTTCAGAGTCACGGACGGCGTTTCGGGCATAGACGACGACGACGACGTCTCCGTCATCTACGTAGTCGTAGATGAAGACGGCAACGTTGATGGTTCCGTGCAAACCGAAACCGGCGGAGCGGACCCGATTACCGACGGCTTCCTGGCCAGAGAGAGACTCTCGACCACTCTGGACGACGCCACCCTCTACTGGTGGGGCATGGCTACCGACCGAGCGGGCAACGTGGGCGTCTCTGACCGCAAGG
Organism: Dehalococcoidia bacterium; assembly: GCA_965202815.1. Taxonomy (GTDB): domain Bacteria; phylum Chloroflexota; class Dehalococcoidia; order Lucifugimonadales; family UBA1123; genus VXRN01. The sequence goes on along the minus strand of CBDBCD010000002.1, from coordinate 2,088,841 downwards.
CGAAGATCAAGGACGCTGACGACGAGGACGTGTCCGACAGCTGTAACGCTCATGACTTCGCGGACAACAAAGATTCATTGGCCAACGTAGATTATGGCGCCTCAGACATTGACGCGACCGCTTCTCTCTTCGGCTGCCAGCCCTACTCGGTCAAGATTGACGACACCAAGCCCACCATAGTCGGCGGAGTTGACGGCACCAGGACAGGCGCTTTCTGGGACACCGACAGCGACGACGACGACAAGACCAATGAGGATCCTGCCAAGGCCAAGGCCAACATGATCCTGGTCAAGTTCAGCGAGAGCATAGACGCCGCGAGCGTCAGCGCTTCGGACTTCGAGGTGGACGACAATACCCCGTCCAGCGCCCAGGTGTTCAGCGGAAACAAGAAGAACGTGTTCCTGACCCTATCCTCCGATCTCAACCCTCACGCCAAGCCGAAGGTAGAGGTTGTGGGAACAATCGAAGACCTCGCGGGCAACCGCCAGACGTCCGGCAAGGTGGACGAAGCGGTTGACGGCATCGCGCCGACCCTGACAGTGACTCTGGAAGGCGGCAGCCGCCCGGTCACCAAGGGAGACATCATGGTCACCGTGACCGCCAACGAAGACGTCGCAACCCCGAGCATAGTCGCCCGGAAGGTGGTGGACGTCAACGTGGAGGACGACCCTGACACTGATGTGGACGAGCGCATGTACGCCCTCATGCAAGGCGAAGCCGCGGATGAAGAGGAAGGGATCCTGAAAGAAGGGGAGACCAACGTATATGAAGCGACTCTCTCCGTCTCAGGAGATGGCCTCTACAACGTGTACGTGACAGCGACGGACAGCAACAACTCAGCCAACGTGGGAGCCAAGGGCGTCAACAAGGGTCCGATTGACCTTACGGACGACACCAAGGCCATCCTGTTCGAGTTCGACGACGGCGTGGGCGAGCCGGTGGTAACGCCTGGCGATACCGACGAAACCGCCTCGGACAACCCCGACCCCTTCATCACGATTGACTTCGCGGCTGAGGGCACAGAGTACGAGGACAACGACGGTGTGGACCTCGACTCGCACGGCACGGTGACAATCGTATCCGCGAGCCTGAAGTCCCCGGACTCGGACGCCATGGACATAGCGGATTCGCTGGCTACCACCGACGATGTGAAGTTCCTGTACAAGGCATCCGATCTCGTCAAGGGCAAGCACACGGTCAAGGTGAAGGCCATGGACGCCGCGGGCAACGAGAAGGAGTTCGAGAGCACGGTCAGGATAGACGAGCGTCAGCCGTTCAGCCTGAAGCTCAGCCCCGGCTGGAACCTGGTTTCCCTGCCCGGAACGCCGACGAACACCAGCATCAACGCTGTGATACCCGCCGACCACCCGGCCAGCACCATACTCAGCTATGACGCGGAGGGCGGCTGGATGACGGCGATCCGCAGCGAGGACGGCACCTGGCTCGGCACGCTGATGACGATAGATTCCAACCGCGCGTACTGGATACAGACGGATACGTTCGATCCCATCAAGGTGGACATCCCCAGGATAAGCGCCGGCACGTCAATTCTGCCGACCATCGCGCTGTCCGAGGGCTGGAACTTCGTCCCTGTAACTGACGTAACCGGTGAACTGAGCCACGGCGACGGCCTGTCTGCCAAGGCGTACTTCAGCGGCACGAAGGTCAACAAGGTCTATACCTTCGATACAGTGCAGGGTATGTGGGACAGCGTGGATCTGGAAGAAGGCCTCGTGTCGGTAGGTTCGGGCTACTGGGCCCACGCCACCGAGGAAGGCGTAATCGCTCCGTAACATCCGGAGACGAAATCGGAAATAGCTAGTTAGTAAACATCCCTCCCCGTCCTGGGGAGGGATGTTCTTTTTGCGCCTGCGTCCCCGAATCTCATTCCGCGCCACCTCTGCTACAATAAGGACACAAACCAAATGGCGGACGACGAACAATCCAAGGTGGGAGGAATCTAATGGTCACCGCTAAATATCTGACTGAAAAGCTCATAGTACCCATGAGAGAGCGACTTAGAGACGAAGGCCGAAAGGAAGGCCGGGAGGAAATGAATCGCGAGTGGGCAACTTGGAACCGGAACCGTATAGAGGCTGAGAAGAAGGGCATCCCATTCGACGAGCCGCCTCCGTCTAAATAAGTCAATCCCATAGCGCCGCTTCCGTCGTACTCTGTATAATAGCGGGCGGTTTCAATCCTTCTGGTTATGCTGAGGGCTGATGAGAAAAGCGGCAGACAACACGACATCGAACGACAATGCCATGCCTCGCTTGACGGCCTCGGCGTCTCTGGCCGCGTTCCTGGCCCTGGCGCTGACGCTGGCAGCCGCCGTATTCCCGTCGGATACCCTCGCGCAGGGGGGACCGCCGCCCGGCGGCATCATCTACTACGGAGAAGCCACTGTTGACGGCGAGCCCGTGCCGGACGGACATACTATCGTCGGCAGGGTCGGCGATTACGAATCAAAGCCCGTCACCGTTTCCGGTGGGAAGTACGCGGCGCTGTCCGTGGCATCCCCGGATACGTCGCACACAGGGCAGACGATCAACTTCTTTCTCGGCGGCGCACAAGCCGATCAGACGGACACATACCAGCCCTATGGAATTCCGATCATAAAAACCGGCTTCGACCTGACATTCTCGGCGCTGCCCGAACCGACGCCCATACCACAGCCGAGCGTCGTCCCGGCTGATACTCCAGTAACCGCTCCAACGCAGCCACCCGCGCCGACGCAACCGCCCGCGCCCGCGTCCGCGGAGCCGATGGTATTCGTATCGGGCCTGGTAGTCGTTCTGGGAGTTCCGCAGGCTCCGGCTGATTCGATACTGGTCGCCCGAATAGGCGACGGCTACCAGTCCCAGCCCGCCGCCGCAATCGCCACGGACGGCATATACGGCGGCCTGGTGGTTGACCCCGGCGACGTGAGTTTCGAGGGGAGCGAGATACGATTCTTCCTGAACGGCATTCCAGCGCGGACTACGGCTGTCTATCAGGGCGGCGAACTGGTGCGCACTTTCGACATTCTGTTCACGGAGTACCCTACCCCACTTCCGACCCATACTCCGATACCAACCAGCACGCCCATGCCAGCGCCTACGGATACCCCGGTTCCGACGAATACGCCCGTACCAACGCCTGTACCGCCGACTTCGACCCCGGTTCCGACACAGACGCCCGTACCAACGCCGACCCCCGTTCCGACGAATACGCCGGAGCCGACGCCAACGAGCGCTCCGGCGCCCACATCCGCGCCCCCGACGACCGAACCTCCTCCCGCGCCCACGGCGGCGCCCGAAGAAGCGGGAGGCTGTTTCTCGGTCGCGAACGTGTCTCCGCTGACGGGCGCGGCCAACGCACTGCTCCTGATCGCGCCGCTCGGACTCATCGCCGGTCTGAGAAGCGTCCGCAGAAGACGGCGGCGCTGATTGTCGAAAGTCCAGACTGGCATCTAACACCCAGCCTTGCAATATGGTATTATTGTGAAGGATTTCCTAAATGAGAGGATCTGCCTTTGCCTCCAATAAGCGCACAGGATAAAGAGCGTCTGCTAAGCGCGATAAATCACCAGCGCCGCCCTACTGTGACCGTCCTATCATCTCTTCTCGCCGTGCAGGATGAGTTAGGGTACATACCCGATGAAGCCATCGAAGAGGTAGCCACGCTCAACGACACGACCATCAACGAGGTGTGGGGCGTAGCTTCCTTCTATACCAACTTCAGATTCACCCCGCCGGGTGAGCACAATGTCGAAATCTGCTGGGGGCCTACGTGCCATCTGAAGGGCGCGTCCCATATCCTGAAGCAGGTAATGGAGCAGTTGGGCCTCGACGACGAGGGCGAGACTGAGGACAATCGCATATCGTTCAAGTTCAATACCTGCCTCGGAGCCTGTTCCACCGCGCCGGTGATGAGCATAGACCACCATCTTATTGGACGCCTGACACCCCAATCGGCTTCCGAACGCGTCGGAAGCCTTCTGAGCAATTCCTGAAACGCCTCTGTAAAATCCCCCTCCGTGAGCCATGCCCACATACAAAGAAATCAAACAGACAGCCGATGAGCGCTGGAATAGCCTGACCGAGGGCCCTGAGCCCTGGATACGGGTGGGAACCGCCATGTGCGGACACTCTTCGGGCGCATATGAAGTCATTGACGCGCTCAGGGAAGCGCTCGAATCCCAGGACATTGCCGCCCGGATAGACGAGGTTGGCTGTCTCGGTGTCTGCTACGCCGAGCCGCTGGTTGACGTCCTCCTTCCTGGAACCGATTCGAGGCTCTTCTTCAGGAACGTCACTCCCGACGACGTTCCCTCGATAGTGAGTTCGTACATCGGATCCGGCGAACTGCCGGACGACAAAGTCTTCGGCTACCTGGGGGACGATCCGATAGACGGCGCGCCGAATCTCAGCGAGGTTCCCGGGATAGCGCGGCAGCATCGCATCGCGCTCAGAAACGCCGGAAACACCGCTCCCGGGGATATCTACCAGTACATAGCGAACGGCGGATACGCGGGCATAAACAAGGCGATCACGCAGATGGAGCCAGACGACGTCATCAAGGAGATGACCGACTCCGGCCTTCGCGGACGGGGCGGGGCGGCGTTCCCGACGGGCATCAAGTGGAGCTTCATGGTGGGCTCGCCCGGCCCCAGGAAGTATATGCTTTGCAACTGCGAGGAAGGCGACCCGGGCGCGTACAACGACAAGGGCATACTCGAAAGCGACCCGCATACGCTTCTGGAAGGGTTGATGATCGGCGGTTACGCCACACGCGCCTCCAACGGCATCGTATTCATCCGACACGGCCACGACGGGCCAATCGAGCGCACCGAAGAGGCGATAAAGCAGGCATACGAGGCGGGTATCCTGGGCGAGAATATCTTCGGAACGGACTTCAGCTTCGACATCGAGGTCGCGCTGACAGGCGAGTCTTACGTCGCGGGCGAGGAGACTGCGCTGATGGAAGCCATCGAGGGCAAACGCTCGCAGCCAAGATTCCGTCCCCCCTTCCCTGCCGCATTCGGCGTATGGGGATATCCCTCCACGATCAACAACGTAAAGACATACTCTTACGCGCCGGAGATCATTTCGCGCGGCGCGGAGTGGTTCAGTTCCATAGGAGTGAACCGCAGCACCGGAACCGCGATCATCTGCCTCAACGGCAACGTCGAATACCCCGGGCTGTATGAAGTCCCGATGGGGCTTACGCTCGGCGAAGTGGTAAACGACATTGGCGGCGGCGTGCCGGACGGCAAGGGACTAAAGCTGCTCCAGACCGGCGGCCCACTCGGCGGCGTCCTGAGCGCGGAGAGTATGTCCATACACATAGACTTCGACGAGATGCGCGACGCGGGGGCTATACTCGGGTCCGGCGGCATCATCGTCGGCGACGAGGAGGTCTGCGCCGTTGACCTGACGCGCGTGCTGGTAGCCTTCTGCCAGTTCGAGTCCTGCGGCAAGTGCTTCCCGTGCAGGCTGGGCATGGAGCACCTTCTCGAGATAACCGAACGCATAGCCAGGTGCGAAAGCAGACCCGGCGACCTCGATCTCATGCGCTCCGTCGGCAATACGATGGAAGCGAGTTCGCTCTGCGGCCACGGTCAGCTTGGATTCGGGCCCATCCGGTCGGCGCTCACCCATTTCGAGTCAGACTTCATGGCGCACATCGAAGAAGGCCGGTGCCCGACGGGCAGCTGCCTCGGTCCGCACATTGCGCCAAAGAATACCAGACCTTACGCCCAAGACTTCGTACCCGGAGCGCGATAATGGCCGACGACCTTACGATCACCATTGACGGTCAGAAAATACCCGCAAAGCCGGGCCAGATGATAATTCAGGCCGCGATGGACGCGGGACTGTACATCCCCTATTTGTGCTACTACCCGGGGATGAAGCCGTTCGGCGCGTGCCGGATGTGCGTAGTAACGGCGGAAGCGCCGGACCGGGAAGGCAACTATCGCGCGCTGCCAGGCTCGCCGGCGTCCTGTACGACGCCCATATCTCCGGGCATGAGGGTGACCACTCAGAGCCAGGAACTCCAGGGACTCAGACGGGGCATAATGGAGCTGCTGCTGTCGGAGCATCCGCACGGATGCCTGACCTGCCACCGCATCGAATTGTGCGGGCCAGCGGACATCTGCCTGCGTCACGTGTCGGTCAACGACCGCTGCGTCACCTGCCCCAAGAACGAGCGCTGCGAACTCAAGGATACGGTGCGCTATCTCGAAATGGAGATGGACACGCCGCTCACGTACAACAACCGCCATCTGCCCCTGGCGACCGAGGACCCCTACTGGGATATGGACATGAACCTGTGCATCGTATGCGCGCGCTGCGTGCGGGTATGCGACGAGGTTCGGGGCGATTCGGCGCTGACGCTGCAGAGTCGCTCGGGCCGGGCCCTCATCGGGACGTCGCAGGGCACCAGCCTGTTGGAGTCGGGCTGCGAGTTCTGCGGAGCGTGCATTGACGTATGCCCAACCGGCGCCCTGGTCGAGCACGACTACAAGTGGGACAAGGCCGTAGAGGAAGTGAATTCGATATGCCCCCATTGCCCGGTGGGCTGCGAAATGAAGCTCGAAGTGAACAAGCGCAACCGCCTGATTCGCTCGATACCGGAACGTCACGCCGCCGCAAACCGCGGACAGGGCTGCTTCAAGGGCAAGTTCGGCATGGAGTTCGTAAACCGGCGCGACCGGATCAAGTCGCCCATGATACGCCGCAACGGACAGCTGCAGCCGGCATCATGGCCGGACGCAATTGACTTCGTATCAGAAAGGCTGGCCGAGTACAGGAATGGACCGTACTCGCTCGTCGCGTCGCCGAGGGCTACGAATGAAGACGCCTATATCGCGCAGAAGTTCTCGCGCGTCGTGATGGGTTCCAATAACGTAGATGTCGCGTCCAATACGCGCCCGGAGATACTCAAGCCTCTCCACGAACAGCTAGGATACCCGGCGGCGACCAACCCGATATGGGACCTGGAAGACTCGAAGCGGTTCCTGGTCGTCTCGTCCAACATGACGGAGGAGCAAAACGTCCTCGCGGTGCCTATCAAGAAGTCGGTACGGGAAGGAAGCGCGTCCCTCATCCTGATAGACCAGCGCGAGACCGAACTCGCGCGCCACGCCAAAATATGGCTCAGGCCCAGAATCGGCAGCGAAGCCGTTCTCATTGGGGGCATGATACGGGTCATTTGGGACGAATCTCTGGAAGACAATGAGTTCCTGAACGACCATGTAGAGAACATCCAGGAGTTCAGAAACTCCATAATGCGCGAATTCGACCTGGCGAATGTCGAGCGTTTGACCGGAGTGTCCAGGGAAGACATACAGTCCGCCGCGCGACTATTCGCCGAACAGCAGCCCGGCGCGATTCTGTACGCGCTGGAAACCCTTCCCAGGCGCCTCTACGAGGAGTGCTCACGCGCGCTTGTCAACCTGGCGCTGGCAACGGGGAACATCGCGCGACAGTCATCGGGGCTGTATCCGCTGTTCACCGGAGCCAACGAGCAGGGCGCGCGCGACGTCGGCTGCGTTCCCAACCTTCTTCCCGGATACAGACGGTTCGATGACGAGGTACACAGAAAGCAGGTGTCCGGCGCATGGAATGTGGAAATTCCTACCTCCCCTGGAATTGGCGTAAGAGAACTTGCCGGGGCCGTGGACTCGGGACTCGTGAAGGCCGTTCACGTAATTGGCGACAGCCCGAACTTCACGAACGGCGAGTTGGGCCACTTCAAGGCGGCTCTGTCGAACGCCGAGTTCGTGGTAGCGCACGCCACGTTCGAAAACGATGTAACAGAACTCGCCGACGTGGTCCTTCCTTCGCAGACATTCGCGGAGCGCTCCGGGACCTACACCAATCTCGAAAGAAGAGTGCAACTGCTTCGTCCGGCGCTGGGGCCAAAGGGAGACGAGGAGGCCGACTGGCGCATCATCTCCCAGATCGCCTCTCGCATGGACGCCGACGGCTTTGGCTACAACGACGAATCAGAGATATTCGACGAGCTCAACAACCTGGTATCCATATACGGCGGCATCACCTACGGCAGAATCGAGGCAGGAGGCATTCACTGGCCCTGCCTCGCCACCGACATGGCAGACGTTGCGATCCTGTACCAGGAATCTCAGCGGGACAGGAAGCTGAAACTCGCGCCGATGTCCGTGAGCGTCGTCCCGGAGCATGAAGACAATGAATATCCGTTGATGCTGGCTCACGGACGTGTGCTGCACCAGCCGGAGGAAGACATAGAAATCATCCAGATAAACGGCAAGAACGCCATACAGCGCGACGAGACAATCCAGTTGCACCCTGAAGACGCCGCCGAACTCGGCATCGTCGAAGGCGACTGGGTGGAGGCTATATCCGGGCGCGGCAGGGCCGCGGGGATAGCGGACCTCACTGGCCCGCAGCGCGGACTGGTGTCCATAACGACGCTGTTCGGCGACTTGATAACCGGCCTCGTACAGAGCGAAGACCCCGACCCCATGCTTAACGTACCAACTCTGCCTCTGACCCCCGCGCGGATCGTCAAACTGACCGCACAGGTCGCGGCGGACTGAACAACCCAATATCCGAACGCAAAGGAGCAACCTCAACTTGACCACCCAAACCAGAAGAAGAGTCCGGCGCCCCAAGCTCGCCGATACGAACATACTGAGACGAAAAGACTTTACGGAAGACCTGTGGACTATATGGCTGGAAAAGCCGGAAGGCTTCATGTTCAAGCCCGGCCAGTACTGCACGATAGGATCGGAGGGAATCGAGCGGGCGTACTCCATAGTTTCCGCGCCACACGAAGAAGACCTGGAACTATTCATCGAGCTAGTCCCGCCGCCCGACGGCAATCTGACGCCACTCCTCTTCGATTTGAAAGAGGGTGACAATGTCACTATTCGACCGAGGGCAAAGGGAATCTTCGTATTCGACCCGTCGCTTCCGAACCAGCTTTTCGTAGCCACTGTGACCGGCGTAGTGCCGTACATCAGCATCATCAGGCAGTATCTCAACGACGGGGAGACCGGACACCACTTCTACATCCTGATGGGCGCCAGCTACCACGACGAATTCGCATACGACACCGAACTGGAACAGCTTGCCGCCGAATATCCCGACCTGATCACGTTCGTTCCGACGATCAGCCGCCCGGACGAAGAGCCGAACGCGGGATGGACGAGCGAAACCGGCCGGGTCAATAACATCGTGGAGAAGTACGCCGAGAAGTGGGGGCTCACCCCACAGGACACAATCGTGTACGCCTGCGGACACCCAGGGATGATCGAGGACGTGAAAGACCGCATGATCCCCAAGGGCTACGACGTAAGAGAAGAACGCTTCTGGAAAGAAGACGACTAGAAGTCAATCCTAAATCGCATTATATAAGGGCCGGCTTGATGGAGTCGGCCTTTTTGCTTACTCCGGCAAACGTGCTATTTTCTTGTACGTAGCAAGCGTATAATTGGCTCATGTTCTACCCTGCGCAAAACGAACCTTTCGCACCAAAACACGCCGACACAAGAGCGACTCTCGCAATCGCATTCGTATCGCTCATACTCTCGCTGAGCGTCGCCTGCGGGCAGGAGCCGGTTCCGACTCCGACGCCCACTAGCGCACCGACCGGAACTCCTACAGCGGTCCCGCCTACCAGCACGCCGGTTGCGGGGCCAGTTTCCGCGTCCAACATTCCGCTGCCCACGAGGGCGCCTGTCTCGATTCCAACCCCTGCGCCAACCTCTACGCCTTGGCCAACACGCACACCCGTGCCGCTTGAGTTCGCTATTCTGAACACCGCCCGCGAGTTCACGTCGAAGGCAGGCGGATACACTTTCGATATGAGCGGTGTTTTGAGTGTCCGAACGAGCGGGGGCTCCGAGATTGACATACCATTCACATACGCAGGTGACGCTATTCCGGGCTACAACTTCGCGGACATATCGCTGACTGCGCCCTCCGAGATCGTCGAATACAAAGTGATAACATCCCGGGACATCAGTGACGCCTCCGGTGAAGCATCCGAAACAATCAGCGCATATTTCGACGCCGAAACGCGCCGCTGGGTCGAGACGGAAGGGCTGCTCGCGCTATTCTCCCTGACCAATTCCCGCGTTCTACTCGGCTCCGATTTGCATGAAACATCGAACATCGCCGACGACGGACAGATGAAGCTGACCGGACAGGAAACGTTCGACGGCATTGAGACCCACATAATTTCGGGCAAATTGACTGGCGGAGAGACCGAACTGGAAGTGAGCTACCGCGTCGGCGTGGATGACGCGATGCTCAGACAGATAGATGTATCGGGGAACCTGACCCCATCAATCATAGGCGCGTTGGTGGATAGTCTCAACGCCGATTCTGTCCGCGCTGAACTGACGATCAACTTCTCGGACTACGGCAAGGAGGTCGCTTACAAGTCGCCTTATCTGGCATGGCCGCGTTTCTCTCACCACGCGACGCTTCTCGACGACGGACGCGTCCTCATATCCGGCGGATGGACGGGCGCATTCGAGAACGATCAGCTAACCGGCTTTCCAGCCGGACTTTCTCAAATCTACGATCCTCTGACTGCCACATGGACATTCAAGGGCAAACTTGATCCGGACGCTTGGGAAGAAATACCCGAACTATTCCCGCAGACCCCGCCGGTCAAACTGCCCGATGGCAGGCTTGTAAGCGTAGCTATTCTCGGCGACCCTCACCCTCATCCTCCCGATATAGACGCTCATCCTTTCGGCGCTCTTGCCGTCTTCGATGCGGAGACTGATGAGTGGACTCGTCTTTCCGACGTCCCCGTCCCCACAGATCGCAGTTTTCCCCACGCGATTGTCCTGGATGACGGACGCGTGTTGGTAGTGGGCGGAACGGAAATCGGCGACTCAGCTTCAGCCTCCTTCAGCCCTTTGGGCATCGTTGAAGCCTACGATCTATCCACAGACACGTGGCAGACCCTGGAACCCATGAGCCAGATCGCCACACAACGTTGGCTGATTCCGCTCGACGACGGGCGCATTCTGGCTGCGGGAGGTTTTATTAATGAGCCGGGCATGTGGCGATGGTCAAACGAAGTCGAAATATACGACCCCGATACAAATAAATGGACGCTCACTGAAAGCATGAGCGCCTCCCCACATACGCAGGCGATTGTCCTACGGGACAGTAGAGTTCTGGCGACAGGCGGCCTCTTCACACAGAGCACGGTGGCTGATAGCAGTCCCAACAGCGAGACATACGACCCGGACACGGGCGAATGGAAGGTGTCTGGGACCATGTCGCAACGCCGTTCCAATCACACTCTGACGCTTTTGCCCGACGGTCGCGTTCTGGCGGTCGGCGGACTGGAACCGCTGGACGGCGGCGACTATGCTATTCACTCCTCGACCGAGATATTCGACCCCAAAACCAGCGCATGGTCTCCAGGCCCCGAACTATCCCGTTCCAGGTGGGGCCACTCCGCGACGCTAATGTCCGACGGAAGCGTACTCATCGCGGGGGGAGTCAGCGAGCGGAATGGAGACGAATACCTAACCCTATCCGTTGAGTTCATCAAGCCATGACAATTCGCCATTTCTAATTCACAGTTCCACGCGCGCCAATCAACTATCCTGATCATATTGCTGATACCATGTACGCTATCCTTAAGTTGACTCGGAAACAAGCAATTTGCACTCAAAGCCGTTATTTGCCGCTTTTTTCGTCGCGCTGACACTGGCCCTCACCCTCGCCTGCGGGCAGGAGCCGGTTCCGACTCCGACGCCCACTAGCGCGCCGACTGAGACTCCTACTCCTGTGCCGCCGACTAGCACGCCGGTTGCGGGGCCTGTTTCCGCGTCCAACATTCCGCTGCCCACTAGCGCGCCGCGTCCATCGCCGACCCCGCGCCCGACCTCGACACCCCAGCCTACACCCACACCGCTTCCGCCGGAGGTCGAGGTTCTGAACTCGGCGCGGGAGACTATGGACGCTGCCGGTGGGTACTACTTTGAAGTTGGCGGTTCTCTAACCGTGCGGAATAGCGCAGGCGAGGAGCGTGAAGTTTCTGTCGAGTATGCGGGCGACGCGCTTACGGAATACAACTCGGCGAATGTCTCACTAACGACTCCATCCGACACTATCGAATACGTGGTGATCGCTCTGCAGAACATGGGAACGCTATTCGGAGAAACCCAAAGGATGAGCTACGTTTTCGACGAGGAAAAGGGACGCTGGACAGAGAAGGAGGACTTGCTCGTACTGTCCTACCTGACAAACCCCCGTGTACTCTTCGGCTCGGACCGCTTTGAGACATCCGACATCGTGAACGACGGCTCAATGCAGGTGACAGGCCGGGAACCGCTCGACGGTATCGAGACTGACGTTGTCTCGGGCAACCTCGTGGGTTCAGTGATTGCCCACTCTGAGGAGGAGCTTGAAGTGACCTACCGCATCGGAGTGGATGACGGTCTGCTCAGGCAAGTCGAGGTCTCAGGGGTCTTCGGTTCGTCAATAGCGCATGCGCTGTTAGACGAAGACAACATCGAATCCGTAAGAGCGAATCTCACAGTCAGCTTTTCGGACTACGGGAAGGACGTTGAATACAAAGCGCCTCATCTTGTGAGCCCGAGATTTGGCCACGATGCCACACTGCTTGACGACGGGCGCGTCCTGGTGTCTGGCGGGTGGACGGGTGTTGCCAACAACAATGAAATCTATCCCTACCCTATCGTATTCTCCCAAATCTACGATCCGGAGACCGGCATATGGACACTCACTAGTCGAATAGAGCCGAATGAATCGAAAGATCTGCCCGGATTCTTGATCTTCTCGCCCGCGGACAGGCTGCCCGACGGTCGTATTGTGAGTGTCGCCCTATCAGAAGAGGCTCAGAGCGGAAACCCTGACGATGTCATCACCGCAATCGCCGTATTCGACCCTGAATCCGCGAAGTGGACTCATATGTCGAACATTCCGTCGAACCGTATATTTACCGATATCATCGCCTTGGAGGATGGGCGCGTAATAGTAGTCGGCGGTCTGGATCTGGGGGCCATGTCATCGCCTCGAGGCGTGATTGAACCCGAAGCGCTTGTAGAGTCCTACAATGTGGCTACCGACGAATGGCAGACCTTGGGGCCGATGGTCGAAGCCGCAGTGGAACACTCGCTCCTTTCGCTGAAAGATGGGCGCGTGATGGCCATGGGCGGTGTAAGTGACTTCGAGGCCCAGATCGAAACGGCGCGGGTAGAGATTTTCGATCCGGTGACGGGATCCTGGACTCTGACTGGTGATTTGAATACTCCTCGCGCGTTCGTGAATGCTATCGCCCTTACAGATGGCAGAGTTCTGGCAACCGGCGGTCTTGGGACGCATATCCAGACGTTCGGCGACAGCCCAACCAGCGAGACGTATGACCCCGCAACCGGGGAGTGGACAGCCACCGGCCCAATGTCAGTCCAGCGCTTTGGACACACACTGACTCTTCTACCAGACGGACGTGTTCTGGCAGTCGGCGGTGAGGAGCAGGTCGGTGATTACATGCTGTACTCATCTACCGAGGTCTTCGACCCTGAGACCAACACATGGTCGGCTGGGCCGGAACTGTCGCAGCCGAGGTCGAGCCACTCAGCCACACTTATGCCCGACGGCAGCGTGCTTCTTGCCGGGGGGATCAGCCAGGATGGGGAGCGGTATCCAATCGCGTCCATCGAATTCATTAATCCCTGATAACCAGGTCTGAATCTCTTCTCAGGCCGATGTTCGCGGATTTCGCGCGCTTGGCTTGCTTTCAGACGTGAGTCCGGCGGGTTAAAATATAAGCGCTATGCCTACGCCAGCCCGCAAACAGTACCTACGCATCAAGAGCGAACATGAGGACGCGATCCTGCTGTTTCGCATGGGCGACTTCTACGAGACGTTCGACGACGACGCCCGCGTCATCTCGCGGGAGCTTGAAATTGCGCTCACCTCGCGGGAGTTTGGCTCCGACAAGAACATTCCCCTTGCCGGAATACCGTATCACGCCCTGGAACCATACCTGGCCCGACTGGTGAAGAAGGGCTACAAGGTGGCGATATGCGAGCAGACCTCCGAGCCATCGAAATCGAGGAGCATCGTGGACCGGGAGGTGGTTCGGATAGTTACGCCCGGAACGGTGATAGAAGAGTCGCTGCTGGAGGGCAAAGCGAACAACTATCTCGCGGCCGTCATAGTCGAAGGCGACCAGGCCGGCCTGGCATACGTGGACATAACGACGAGCGAGTACGCTACGACCCAGCTCGACGCCTCAGAGGCGGCGGTCGAACTGTTCAGGCTGCGTCCCGCCGAGCTTCTGATGCCGGAAGGCGCGGATTCCGTCGAGACGGACGAATCCACGTCAGTAGCCCGCATATCCGCCGAGTCGTTCGACCTGGAATGGTGTACGGAGTCGCTCCAGCGCCACTTCGGGGTCGGCAGCCTGGAAGCCTTTGGGTGCGACCGGCTCCCGCTCGCCATCAGGGCCGCGGGCGCGATCCGCGAATACCTCACCCAGACCCAGAGAGCCGCCGCGGATCAGCTAACGACGCTTCGGACCTACACGACCAATCGTCACATGGTCTTGGACCCGCAGACGCGGCGCAACCTGGAACTGTTCGAGGGCGGGCGCTGGGCGGACACGTCGGCGTCCCTGCTGTCTGTCCTTGACCGCACCAGAACGGCCATGGGCGGGCGCGTGCTGAGGTCGTGGGTGGGACAGCCGCTGCTGGACCTCGATGAGTTGGTACGGAGACAAGAATCGGTCGAGTGGTTCCACCGCAGCGCACTGAGAAGGGAGCGCATCATTGCGCTGCTGGACTCTGTATCCGACATACAGCGTCTCTTGAATCGCATCAGGGGCTTCGGCGCGACACCACGCGACCTCATCGCGCTTGCCGCAAGCCTCGAGACCGCCCCCTACCTGAAAGAGATACTCTCGGAAGACGAGGACGCGTGGCAGGTTCAGTCGCTCTCGGACGGCATTAGAGACACGTCTGAGGTTGTCGCGCTGCTGCGCTCCGCCATCACGGACGATCCCCCTATCTCAGTCGGCGACGGCAAGGTAATCAGGCCCGGATTCTCGCCCGAAATGGACGACATCCGCGACGCCACGACCAACGCGCAGCAGTACATTGCTCGTCTCGAATCGCGCGAGCGGGAGCGCACCGGCATCAAGTCCATCAAGGTCGGATACAACAAGGTGTTCGGGTACTACATCGAGGTCAGCAACGCCAATCTCCACCGGGCGCCGGACGACTACGTCCGACGCCAGACGCTCGTAGGCGGCGAGCGTTTCATAACCCCGGAGATGAAGGAGTACGAGTCGCGCATACTGAACGCCCAGGACCGCATGGCGGATCTCGAAAATGACTTATTCAACCAGGTCTGCGCGCAGGTCGCGGGACACGCGGTTGAAATCGCCGCCACAGCCGAGTCCATTGCGCTGATAGACACGTTCTGCTCGCTCGCCGACGTCGCGTCCCGAAACGCATACGTTAGGCCCGCGCTGAACGACAGCGACAGAATCAAGATAAAGCAGGGCCGTCACCCGGTAGTGGAGCGTATGTTGGATGCGGGCAGCTTCGTGCCGAACGACACCGTCATGTCCGGCGAGGAAGGCCATCTGGCGATAATCACAGGCCCTAACATGGCGGGAAAGTCCACGTACATCAGGCAGGTCGCAATACTCGTTCTCATGGCGCAGATAGGCAGTTTCGTGCCCGCTGAATCGGCCTCGATAGGGCTGGTGGACAGGATTTTCAGCCGCGTGGGTCTGCAGGACGATCTCGCTCTCGGACAGTCCACTTTCATGGTTGAGATGGTGGAGACTGCCTCTATTCTGAATCACGCCACGCCGCGCTCGCTGATAATCCTGGACGAGATAGGCAGAGGAACAAGCACTTTCGACGGCCTCGCGATAGCTCGCGCCGTCGCCGAGTACATCCACAACCACCCCAAGCTGGGATGCAACACTCTGTTCGCGACCCACTACCACGAGCTTACTCAGCTGTCGGACCATCTGCCCGGCGTCCGAAACTACAACGTCGCGGTCTCCGAGGAGAACGGCAGCATAGTCTTCCTGCGCCGCATCGTGCCGGGCCGCGCCGACAAGAGCTACGGCATTCACGTGGCGCAACTTGCCGGAATGCCCAACACCGTCGTCAACCGCGCGTGGGAGGTACTCCGCGATCTGGAAGTGAACGACACTCAGAGCTCAGGGAATGGAGCTATGGGAGGCAACTCCGGTCAGCCGACGCAGCTCGCGCTGCTGCCGATGTCCTCCCCTGCCCTGGATGAATTGAAGGGGCTGGACATCTCTTCCATGACGCCCATAGAGGCCATCAACAAGCTGTACGAGCTTCAGAAGAGCGCGTCGGAGGACTGACTCAACTCCACAGCCGTCCCCAAATACGCGGTCTGCAACCGCCTTCCTTGACGACCTACCTCGCGCGTACTATTCTAAGCCTGCTGAAGCAATGCTATCCCAATAAAGAGCGAGGAGCGCACAATGACCACACTAGCCCTGCCTACGGCGCCATCTGAAGTAAGAGAACTCATAAGAGAGGGGCGACTGGTGCAGACGACCAGCGGGATGTCTCCCGGGCACGTTCAGGCGAACCTCGCCATCCTGCCCAAGGACCTGGCATTCGACTTCCTGCTGTTCTGCCAGCGCAATCCCAGGCCCTGCCCGCTGCTTGAGGTAGTCGAGGCCGGCGAGGTTGAGCCGTCCGAGTTCGCGCCCGGCGCCGACCTCCGAACCGATACGCCCCTTTACAGGGTGTACGAATATGGCGAAATGACCGCCGAAGTTGAGGACATATCCGAATTCTGGCGCGACGACCTGGTGTCGTTCCTGCTGGGTTGCAGCTTCTCGTTCGAGAACGCGCTGCTGAACGTGGACATTCCCATACGACACATGGACCAGGACACCACCGTCCCGATGTTCATTACCGACATACCCACCTCGTCGGCCGGGGCGTTCTCCGGACCGATGGTCGTATCCATGCGGCCTATCAAGCGTGAGCAGGTCGTGAGGGCAGTGCAGGTGACCTCGCGGTTCCCGGCGGTGCATGGCGCGCCCGTCCACATCGGAGACCCGTCCGCCATAGGAATCAGCGACGTAATGAACCCCGACTTCGGAGATCCCTCCGAGTTCGAGGACGGAGAAGTTCCGGTATTCTGGGCCTGCGGAGTTACGCCACAGGCCGCCGCGATGTCCTCCAGGCCGCCCCTGATGATCACCCACTCCCCCGGCCACATGTTCATCACGGACAAGAAAGACGAGGACCTGTCGGTCATATAGAGCCTGCCGATGTGCCAGAGTCATGCACCTGTGGCTGCCAAATGGATTCCCGCTTTCTCGGGAATGGCGATTGCATATAGGTTTCCGTCCGATAGAATCCACAAATGTTTGATTCAGGCTGGGCCAGACTGATAACTGACTACTGATAACTAACGACTAAACGTAAGGAGTTCCTCTTGACCATAGAAGACATTATTCTGGACCGAGACCGGAGGGGAATCTCGCACCTCCGCCCACACCTCCCATCCGACTACGCATCCCAGGCCGCGCAGCTTATCCTGGACAATCCCGGGACCGCGATCATCGTCACCGGGTTCTACATACTGGACGCGGGCTTCGCCGAAACCGACGGCCCGCCGGGCGCGGTGGTCATCGGCAGCGCGCTGAACCAGTTGGGGTACAACGTAATCCACGTAACCGACCGTTACGCCACAGAGATCATGGACAAGACGGGCGGTGACTACTCGAGCGTAGTGGAATTCCCGATAACCGATGACGATTCGAGCCTCGCGTTCGCGCGCAACCTGATATCCGAACTCAACCCGTCGGTTCTGGTAGCGATAGAGCGCTGCGGTCTGACCGACGAGGGCAAGTATCGCAATATGCGCGGGCGCGACATCACGGACTACAACGCGCGCATTGACCACCTGTTCCACTCCGACGTGCCGTCGGTGGGAATCGGCGACGGCGGCAACGAGATAGGAATGGGCAACCTGGCCGAGGAGGTAACGCAGGTCGAGTCTCTTGTCAAGATTCCATGCATAACGCAGACGACCAAGCTGATGCTGGCAAGCGTCTCCAACTGGGGCGGCTACGGACTCGCGGCGGCGCTGTCCGCGCTATCGGGACGCAACCTGCTGCCCTCCATCGAGGAGGAGCGGCAGCTTCTGAGAGACACGGTTGACCTGGGCGCGGTGGACGGCATGAGCGCGAAGCAGGAGTACAAGGTTGACGGCTTCACAATCGAGGAGAACAGCCAGGCGCTCCAGGCGCTGCACGATCACCTGGCGGCGATGGGGATAGGGTAGTAGATCCCATAACTGAGAATACGATGAAGGGGCGTCTTATGTACGCCCCTTCAAATGTTTGCGCTTAATGCCGTATGACGGCAATCCCGATTCTATTCTACGTCCCTCGCAGTCTCGGGTCCAGCACGTCGCGGATGGCGTCGCCGAACAGGTTGAAGCCGTAAACCGCCAGCGACAGCGCGAGCCCGGGCCATATCGCCAGATACGGATATAGAATGAACCAGTCACGCACCGGCCCTGTCAGCATTCCACCCCAGGAAGGTTCGGGCTGAGGCACTCCGAGTCCAAGGAAGCTGAGCGAGGCTTCGGTCAGGATAGCTATCCCCAACGCTCCGGTGGAGATAATCAGCCAAGGGGCGACACACTGCGGCGCTATGTGCAGAACCATTATGCGAAGGTTGCCCGCTCCTATGGATCGCGCGGCGTCAACATACTGAGACTCTTTGACCGCCAGCACCTGTGAGCGCACGACACGGTTCGCTCTCGGTATCTGAACTATCCCTATGGCTATAATGATGTTGACCAGATTCGTTCCGAGAGCGGCGGTAATCGCCATTGCCAGAATGAGGGTAGGAATGGACATGAGCGCGTCCATAATACGCTGTATGGAATTGTCAACCTTGTTGCCATACCATCCACTGATGATGCCTATTACGCCACCCGCGCCAGATCCAAAAGCGACCGAAGCAAAGCCAACCAGAAGAGATATGCGGGCGCCGGACATCATACGGCTCCACAGGTCGCGCCCCATCTCGTCGGTGCCGAGCCAGTGTTCACCGCTGGGCCACAATAATTTGTCGGGGAGATTCCACTCCAACGGGTCCCAGGAAGTCATATAGGGGCCAACTACCGCCATGAGCGCCATGATAATGATTATCAGAGCGCCGAAAGCCCCCAGCGGTTTGCGAGTGATGAAGTTCGAGATTGGCCGCCATGGCCCTACGCTTCGAGGCCTGCCAAGTGTTACGGCGCCGCTCTGCTGTGTTGCCATTCCAAAGTCCCCTGTATTCCCTCAATCCTTATTGATAGCGCACACGCGGGTCCAACCAGCCGTATGACAGGTCAACCAGCATATTGACCACGATGACGCACATGGCGAAGAACATCACCATGGACTGTACAATCGGGTAGTCGCGTTCAAGCATACCGGCGACGATGTACTCACCGATGCCCGGCAGTGTGAAGACGCGCTCCATGACTACGGAGCCGCCCATAGAAAGCGCGGTCGTAATGCCAATGACCGTAATTACGGGAATCAGCGCGTTTTTGAGCGCGTGCCTGGCGGTGACCGCGTAGGCGCGAAGACCCTTGGCGTGCGCTGTCCTTATATAGTCCTGTCGCAGCACTTCGAGCATAGTAGAGCGCATCATCCGCGCCTTCGTCGCCGCGCTGATATAGCCTATCATAAGCGCGGGCCAGATGAACTGGCTGAGGTTCCTGGTGAAGTCGTCGGTTATCGCCGAATATCCCAGGGGCGGACTCCACCTGAAGAAGTAGGCTCCGCCGACCAGAAGCAATGTCGCGCTCCAGAACGATGGTATAGATAGCCCCGCAAGCGAGACGATACGAACCGTGTAATCTACCTTGGAATCCTGCTTGAGAGCCATGAGAACGCCGGCAGGTATTCCGATGGCGATAGCTATGATCTGCGAAAGAATTACAAGCTCGAACGTGACCGTAGCCTTCTGCTTGAATTCATCGAACACCGGGCGCTTGGTGAACAGAGAGTTGCCCCAATCTCCCCTGACGAAACCGCTCATCCATACCCAATATTGAACATAGAGCGGCTCATTGAGGCCGAGAGCCTCTCGAATCTGTTCGATTTCTTCCAGGCTGACAGTCCCTTCCTCGCCCCCGGCCTGCTGCGCCGCGATTGACTTGGCAACGTCGCCTGGAGCGATCCGCATCAACGCGAATACCAGAAGCGATACGAGGACCGCGGTCAACAGCCCAAAAAGGACCCGTCGGACTAGGTATCTGTGCATCCGCTCAACCCCTATCAGCTATTAGTAGTTAGTTGTCAGTATTCAGAGAAATTGGCAAGTCGGGCGTCATCGCCATGGCGATGACGCCCTGTTTTTACTGCTATTCCAAGCGGACTACCTGGCGAGCCACATTCTCTCCCAGCCCGACCACTTGATCTGTGACGGGTGGTTGAACATACGCCAGCCGCGAACGTCATTGTGCCAGGCGGGCCAGATGATGGACCACGGCATCGGTATCATGTAGGCCGCGGTGATTGATTCACGCTCTATCTCGTGAACTATCTCGCGGCGCTTTTCGGGATCAAGCTCGACAGCTTGGGCGTCGGCCAAATCCAGCAGACGCTGCGCCCTTTCAGCGTCAACCTGGAACCTGCCGGTTCCTCGGTGGTACCAGCTCTCAGCGTCGGGAACCAGGAAGATGTTGTAGAAGTCGGACGGGTCCGCCACGTCGGTCCTGGCCTTGGAGCCGTAGTGGACGTCGTAGTCGGGCGGCACGCCGTGATCGGTCTGCCCACGGTCACGCTGCACCGAGACTTCCACTACGTCAACGTTCAGTTCGATGTCCAGGTTCTTCTTGAGCTGATCCTTGAACCAGAGACAACCGTCAACGAATATCTGCTGTGGAGTGGTCATGCAGCCTGCGGTGAAGCGTGGGCTGCCGGTCAGTCCGGCCTCGTCCAGGAGACGGTTTGCCTCGGCTATGTCCTCAGCTTTCTCTCCCGGGCCATTGCGGAACCCGGGTGTCTCCCAGAGCTCGTCATCAGGAAGCGCCCATACGGTTCCGGGGGGCATCCAGTTGGTCGGCCTGATTACGCCAACCAGGTCCTTGATGCGGTTGAACTCAGCCCACTCGTCGCGGTCTATTCCGAGGTGAATGGCGTATCGCACACGCTCGTCGTCGAACGGAGGACGGTGCATATTGAACTGGAGGCCCTTGCCCCACAGGTGCAGTACAGGCTCAAGGTGTATCTCGTCCGCGAACGAGTCAAGCACCTGCTCCACCTGGCCGGGAAGCAGCGAAGCGCTCCCCTCGCCATAATAATCAATCTGGCCGGTTATCAGCGCGGTGAAGCGCGTGGTGGTGTCCTCGATTTCAATGTGGTCAACACCTTCCAGGAAGGGAAGTCCCTCTCTCCAGTAATCGGGGTTGGCGCGAATCTTGGTGCCTACGTCCTGAACTCGCTCGAACGGGATGAACGCGCCGGTGCCGGTGCCGTACAGGTACGTTTCGTCGGTCGTCTGATCGAAACAGTCGGCTACGCCAACTCCGCATCCGTCGGCCACCCAGTCAATCAGTTCTTTGGGCATATTGTTCGGCATTCCGGTAACACCCGCGAACTTGCCGATTGTGCCGGCGCGCGCTTCGTTGAACTCAACGCGAAGCGTGGTTCCGGTCGGCCCGTCCGGACAGGTGGCGCCGCCGTCCAGCATATGCTTGAGTCCGAGACGCGGCCCTGCGTGGGTTACGCCAACGTCCTTGAGCGACTGTGGCGGGTATATCGCGAACTGGAGGCTCGCCGCGGCGTCCTCGCAGGTGAATTCCCTGCCCATGATTGCCATCTTTACGCTGTCAGGCAATGTAGAGTACGGGTTGTCCTGGAAATTAATTCCCTCGCGCAGGGTGAAGGTAATGACCGTGCCATCACCTGACACATCCCAAGTAGTGGCGAGGTCGGGCAGAATCGGGCCGGTGAGACCCTGCCACGGGTCGAACTTGATTAGCGAGTTATATGTCGGCAGGAACTGCGGTCCCTCGTAGGTGTGTCCGTAATTCGGGTCGTGGCCGTTCAGCCTCAGATTCGCGCCATATCGCACGATGTTGCCTCTGACCGGCTGGCCCCATTCGGCCTTGTAGCCGTCGCTCGCCAGGTACTGCGCCACCCAGTCCGACTCCATAGCCATCTGAGGCACGGGAGTGGGAACCGGCGTTGGCGGCGTCAGGACAGGCGCGGGCGCCACCGGCACGGCGGTAATCGCCGGAGCGGCCTGGGCCGCGGCTTGCGGCGCGGCGGGCTGCTGCGGCGCTGCCTGCGAAGCCTGCGGCGCCGCCTGAGCCGGAGCGGCGGGAGCGGCTGCCTGTGGCTGCTGCGGAGCGGCAGGGGCGCTCGGTTCGTCGGCGGCGCACGCAATTGAGACTATCGCTAACAGGGATAGCGCCAGCGCTACGCCAAATATTCTTGTTGCCTTCATTTTCTTCCCCCCAAGAATGTTGGTTGGTCGTATTATTCATTCCTTCAATTATGTTCATCTGTCTGTACAATGTGCAAATAAATACCACAATTGAGCTTTGTCGGTCAAGCGCGAACCGTGTTCAACAGGGCGCTTCGCCAAAGGATACGGGGCGGACCCGGAGTTCGCTGAGCGTATGCGAAGCGAAGGGGTCCTGACCGGCGCTTAGCTTCTCTATCCAGTCGGAGCGGCTGGGACGGTAGTAGTCGGCACAGCTTTCCTTTGGGGAAGATTCCGTCCAATCCAGGAATCTCTCGAAGTCGGAGATTGCCTTTTCGCGCTCTCCCAGCAGCGCGTGGACGAATCCCCTGCTGTCGAGGGGGCGTCCCGATGAATCCCGGGCTACGGCAACGTTGCAATACCTGAGCGCGTTTACGGGGTCTCCGGTCACTGCCATCTGCCAGCAGATAGTGCTGTTGAAGGTAACGTCGGTGGGCTTCAGACCCTGGGCGCGCCGCAGGTCCGACAGTGAACTGCCCAGGTTCTCCAGCGCGGAGTGAACGAGTCCGCGATTGAAATACGCCCTGGCATAGGCGGGATCCAGGTCTATCGCACGGCTGAATTCGACAAGCGCGAGTTCGAGATCGCCCAGCATGGAGCGATTGAGATACGCGTTTCCCAGCCCCACGTGGGCCGAGGCCAGTTCGGGCCGTATCTCGATGGCCTTGTTGATGTCGTCGAACGCTCGGTCGAGGTCGCCCGGCTCTCCCCTGGCGATGTAGGCGGCAGACCGGTTCACGAATGCCGAAGCGTAGTCCGGGTCTATGTCGAGCGCATTGTCCAGGTCGGCGATGGCGCGATCCGGGTCGTCCCGACCGCCGCGCTCTATATACGCTACCGCAAGATTGAGGTAGGTGGCGGCGCGGTCGGGTTCCAGTTCCAGAGCTCGGTCGAGGTCGGCCAGGGCAAGCTCCACGTCTCCCCGGTCCCCCCTGTCCAGGTAAGTAAGGGCCCTCGAATTATAGGCTTCCACGGAGTCCGGCTCCGTCGAGAGAACCTGGGAGAAGAGCCAGATCGCCAAGTCGAAGTCGGCCTTCTTCCCGCCGCGATACGCTAGGCCGAGGTTGAATCGCAGGTTGGCGAGCGCGGACGGATCAGCGGGCGGCTTTGTCAGCGCGCGAATCAGGGACGCCTTGGCTAGATCATACTCTCCCTGCTCGAGATGCAGTTGACCGAGCGTAAGCAAAGCGACGTATCGCACTTCTTCGGTCAGACCAATGTTAATAGTGGCGGGAAGCTCCGACGGCGTTGACGCGATGTCCACCACCTGCTGATCATGCTGCTCGGAGCGGCTGTCCGGGACAGTGAACCTAGCTATGACCCGTCCACTGTCGTATTCGCCCCATATCACCAGCATGGCGTCGGCGCGGCGACCCGCGGCCTCGGCGTCCGCCTCCTCGTGAATGTTCTTAGGCCATTCGACCGTCCTCACGCCGTGGATTCCGGCGGCGCGCACCTCGCGGTCTATCTCCTCCTTCAACCTTCCGGGGACGTTGAAGCCCTGCTGCCCAGCGGTGTAGTTTACGAACGGGGCCAGGACTATCAGCGACTCGCCCGACAGAGCGGAGGGATAGTCTGTCCTGTCCACCAGCCAGAAGGCCGCGATGCCTGCCAAAATCGCCACCGCCGCCAGGAACGCGGCGGCCAGCCCGATACGCAGCCCCCATCGGCGGAGGACTGAGGGCGAGGGAAGTTCTTCTGTCGCCTCTGCGAGAGCGGGCGGTTCGAGAACTATCTCCGTGGATACCAACGGCTTCGGCGCGACCTCCTCGCTCACTACCGCCACTGCGGAAGTTTCTTCGGAATCGGAAGCGCTCTCGGGCGAAAATCCGGCCGCCATGAGGAATTCGTCCCGCTCTTCGGGCGTAAGGCGAAGCAGTTCGGCGCAGCGCGCCACGTCCTCGCGGTACCGGGGACGCGCGGTGACGCCCTCTCTCCACCGGATGAGAGTGGGTCTGCTGACGGGGATCCGGCGGGCGAGCTCTGCGTCGCCGATGCCGGTCCGTTCCATGTAGAGGGTCAGAAGTTCAGCGAAAGTCGGCAATTGCTGCAACTAGGGTACACGGACTGCGATTCGAATGACATCATCGTCATTCAAAGTGTACACCATCCCCCGCGATGCTGGCTTCAGTCGTGGAATACGTTCACCGGCGTCTGAGAGGCTGCCCGCTTCGATATGTAGTGACTCTCCAGAGCCACTCCGCGGGCCCGAACAGGAAGCGACCCAGCCACGCCTGCGACCACCATAGCTGGAGCGCCCACACCGCGAATATAAACACCAGAACCGCGGCGCGGTTCACGAAATCAGCGTCGGCCAGCAAGGTCTTCAGGACGAGTACGCCCATCACCGTCTGCGCCAGGTAGTTGGTCAGCGCCATCCTCCCGACCGCGCGCAGTCGGCGCTTGATCCGGTTGTCCCCGCGATTGTTCCACAGGATGATGAGGCTCATATATCCCAGCGAGGCGGGAATCGTGCCAAGCGTGTTGGGAATCTGGCCGATGAAGGCGACCTCGGGGGAGTAGTCGTTCAGCGCGGTAATGACGACGCCGGCGGCGGCGAGCGGCAATCCGACGGCGAGACCGATCAGAGCGGTCCGCCGGTATGTACTCTCAGGCAGGCCGCCGTTCATGAAACCCATGCGATACAGCCCGGCGCCGATGAGGATCAGTCCCAGCGCTCGCAGGAAGTAGCCCATCAGGAACGTAAGCCCGACAGACTCCTGGGTAGAAATCTCGCCCGGCGTCCAGAGGCCCGAGAGCGATGAGCCGGTCGTATCGGCGATGTACTGCGCGAGCAGCGCGCACGGTACGGACAGCGCGAACGCTACAACCCCGACGGATACGAGCGCGCGATCCGGCAGTTTTCGCAGAGCGATCAGGAAGAATGACGATACCGCATATACCGTCAGCACATCGCCATACCAGAGTAAGGTGTGCAGTGCGCCGATGAGCAGCAGCAGCGCGTTTCGCCACATATTCAGCAGGACCGCGCGCCTCCCCCTGCCGCTGGCGCGGTCTATGAAGAGAATCATTCCCGCGCCGAACAGCAGAGAGAACAGCCCCATGAACTTCTGATCAACGAAGACTTCGCCAAAGATTCCCACAGACCAGTCGAGCCACGTCTCCGATCCGCCCGCGCTCAGGTTGAAGTAGGGCGCGGGTCCGAACTTGAACGAAACCGCGTTCATCACCAGGATGCCGAGCACCGCTACGCCGCGTATCAGGTCGAGGCTGGTGATGCGCGCGGACTCGCGGACGGGACCGGAATCAACGGTCTGGAAATGCGCTGACAATGATCCAAAATCCTTGAGCGAGGCTGGGAAGGCTAAGCGCGGCATCAGCCTAGGGGGTTTTCAAAATGGTGGGCCGGCTGGGATTCGAACCCAGGACACCCGGATTAAAAGTCCGGTGCTCTGGCCAAACTGAGCTACCGGCCCATACGTGGCTGTGTTCGACCTTTGAGGCCGAGAACATTGCCTTTGGGACACCAGCTAATGATAGCGATGTACGGATTGGGGTTACAAGCGGAGTATCAGACACTCTGCCCAACGGCCTCTCCTAGCATCGGTCCCGATAATAGGGTCTAGTACCTGAAGCTGTCCAGCATCTCCAGCCTGTCCTCGTTGAACTCATCCATCACTGACAGGCAAACACCTGTGATAACCACGTAGCCAACTGCGTTGTCGGGGTAGTATGAAGACAGCGCAATCAGGTCTATGAAACCGGCGCTGCACCTGTTGGAACCTCTGCGGGCAGTGTAGGCGGATACGTAAGCTTCACGTCCTTCGACCTGTTTTCTTTCCTTGAGGAAGTGATGGTCCAACTCCACCCATTCCTGTTCATCTGCGACCTGATACATTTCACCTTGCCGGAACTTGGCGAAGTCTTCAAGCGTGATTCTGTCACCGCTGACGTTATAAACATTAACGTCAACAAATGCGGATCGGGTGTTCAGTGGGAAGATGACAGCGCGAGCCCCTCCTCCAGCCAGCCCCGACAGAAGCCAGTTGGGAGCAATGTTGATGCTGTACCCGAAAGTCGGGCTTGCGTATCTGTGCCATTCGAGGAAGGTACCCAGCACGGATTCCCTGTCGAATATATGGCCCTCCAGGCTATCCTCGCACACTGATACCGTAACTCCAAAGCCGTAGGGTTTGTCCGGATACGAAGTAGATAGTCGAACATGCTCCATGACGTCGCTTACACAGTCCTCGCCCGTCGGCTGGTACCGATATGTAATCTGGTAGTACTCGTCCGTTGTCTCATCTACTCTCTCGAAGGTCTTCATCTCGAGCAGACCGACCGATTCCGACAACGCGGCAGCGTTGATAGTATCCAGTCTCCGCTCAGCGAACTCTCTGAGCGAGAACGAGTCGGGAACGTCGTAGGCGCTGACTTCGGTCAACGCCTGGCTGTCCGAGGACTTGAAGTGAGCGTAACTCTCGTCGTCGAACTCCGTGGTGAACGACCAGCCGGGGGGAACGTCTATGCTGTAGCCATATTCGCCATTCTTATACCTGCTCCAGCCATCGTCGGGGTCGGGAACGGGCGGCGGAGTGGGGTCTAGCACACTCATGCCTGCAGTCAGGTCGTTAAGCCTGTCCTTCAATTCGTTTACCGCAATGGCGAATCCTATATTGTCCACTGGTCGCCCACCAGCGGTTTCCTCGAATTTGCCGACGTTTACTCCGATCACATGACCGTCGCTGTTCAGCAGGGGACCGCCGCTATTTCCCGGATTTACCGCGGCATCGGTCTGGATGTGTTCTACACCACTGAATATGACATCAGTGGCCGAAACAATTCCCGTTGTTACAGTCTTGAATCCCAATGGATACCCCATTGCGATGACATCGTCTCCTACCTGGGCAAGGTCGGAGTCGCCAAGCGGTACGGGATAAAGGAGTCTGCCGGGAGGCAGTTGGACCACCGCGAGATCCGCAATCTCGTCAATGCCCAGTACGTCGGCCTCGTACACAGTCTCGTCGTGCATCTGGATGAGTACCCTGGAGTCGCGGTCCACGACGTGAGCGTTGGTAATCAGACGACCACCTGCGTCAATTATAAACCCCGTACCGAAACCTCCGCTGCTCTCTACCTGCACAATCGCCTTTTCGGCGTTCTTGACGACCTCGGTGACAGTCGTCGGAAGCGGGGTAGCGGACGGAACTGCCGTTGGCGTTGGGGCAGCCTGAGCGGACAGCCGTTGGGTAACCTGTTCAGGAGTCTCGCCCGTGTCATTGGCTATCAATTCCTCCACGAACAGGTCGGTAAGCGTGTCAACGAGGTACTCCGATAGTACGCCCTTGTCGTTGGCGTCCGTCAGGATGGCAACAAGGAAGTCGAACGAAGTCTGGCCCTGTTCGGAAAGCCTTTCCTCGACTTCATCGGGTGTCTCGAAAGTGTACGGAACAATCAAGCTCTCTATTACGTATTCGGACAGAAGAGTGTTGAGTTCATCGGACATCAGTCCTTTGTCGTTTGCGTCCTCTATGGCAAGAAGCAATAAGGCAAAAGGTTCGTGTCCGGCGCCCGCCTGAGAGTTGGGAGACGCGGATACGATCCCCAACGCGATGATAGACATCAGGATTACTACGGCTATTCCGATAATGGTCTTCTTCAGCATTTCAACTCTCTATGCCGCTGTATAATCGCCTTGATATTACATCGTTGCCAATGCGCCGCCGAACCCGTCGAATCCGCACGATGCAGATGTTAACATCATCACATGAGAGGTTGCTATGTCTTTGCAAGGTGAGAGCGCCCCGGTTTACAGGCGCATCTTGGACGTGGTCCGGCGGGTGCCACATGGGCAGGTCGCCACATACGGACAGATCGCGCTAATCGTCGGCGACTGCACCCCGCGAATGGTGGGCTACTGCCTCGCGTCGCTGGACTTCGACAGCGACGTTCCGTGGCAGCGAGTCATCAACCACCAGGGCAAGGTGAGTCCGCGCAGCGCTGGACACGGCAGCCAGGTCCAGAGGGAACTATTGGAGGAGGAGGGCGTGGAGTTCGACGCAAAGGGCCGCGTGAATTTCCGAAAGTACGGCTGGATGGAGATCGAGTAATAGTCAAGTAGCAGAGGAGGTCCGAGTATGCCCGAAGCGCCCGAGATGCAAGTGGTGGCAGAGTTTCTGAATTCCAATCTGCCGGGGAAGACCGTACTGGACGCCGCGGTTCTGAAGCCCAGCGTAGTCAGGCCTCTGGCCGGCAGCCTCGATGAGGATATGGCCGGGCGCAGGTTCGAGTCGGTGAGGCGCAGGGGGAAGTTTCTGCTTCTCGGACTTTCGGGCGAGCGGCACGTGGTCATCAACCCTAAGCTGACCGGAGGGCTGCAATACTGCCCATCGAAGACCCGCGTTCAGAAGCGCGCCTGCGTCAGGATGAAGCTGGAGGACGGCGTTGACCTGCGCTACACGGACGACCGCCAGATGGGGCAGTTCTACTACGTCGAGAGCGGGCAGGTCGAGGATGTGCCGGGACTCGCCGAGCAGGGCCCTGACGCGCTGGACGAGTTCAGCTTCGAGGAGTTTACCGAGCGCCTGAAGGGATTCCACGGCGAGATAAAGGGGGTACTCACCAGGGGCAGGGTAATTTCGGGTATCGGCAACGCATACGCGGACGAGATTCTATTCGACGCGATGGTATATCCGTTCAAACGGCGAAAAGCGCTGTCGGAGGACGAACTTCGGCGCATCTACAAGTCGTCACGCCTTGTGATCGAGGATTCGGTCCGCCAGGTGCGCGAGCGAATGGGCGAGCGGATAGACCACAAGGTCCGGGACTTCATGAAGGTACACAACAGGGGCGGCGACTCGTGTCCGCGCTGCGGAAGCAAGATCACCGAACTGAGAGCCAACCAGCGTATAACGAGCTACTGCCGTCGCTGCCAGCCGGGTATGCTTCTGAAGAATTGAGGACGCCCGTCCCCGATGGATTCCCGCTTTCGCAGGAATGACAATGGGGTGAAACCGGGTATAAACTGCCCAGTCTGCGTTTGGGTGGCCGTGCGGCACGAATTTACAGAACTGAGCAGAACCCTGTTGAATCTAGGAAGATTGCTGGAACTATGCGCGGCGGTTGGGGGGCTAAGAGGCTGTTTTCCACTCCAGCAGACGGGCGACTTCCTCGGTGTGGACTTCGGGATAGCTGATGTGCCCGCAGGCCAGACAGCTTATGTAGAATCCCTCAAAGTCGCGGCGGATCTGGCGATCACCACTGCAGCGGATGCAGGACTTGAAGAGCACAGAGTTCTCACGCAGAGCACTCTGTGCGGTAACTATCTCTCTCATCGGATCACGTCCTCCTTATTTACTGAAATCGTTTTCATTAGAACCACCGTAGTTTACCCCAAAATCTCCGATTGTATGTTAACAAAAGTTTAACGTATTGTTAACATACCGTCGAATTAGGGAATAATGCGTATTTAGCCATGCGAAAACCACATACGGCCAGTGAGGAGGGCCAATCGCATCCTCCCACTGGCCGGTGCAGAGTCTCAAACCGACCTACGGCTTCGGGTTCTCCATGAACACGGTGACGCCCATGTCCTTGTAGTAGTCACGCAGCTTGTAGTCGTAGTTGCGGAAGCTCATCCTGATGTTGGTGCCCTCGAACTGCTTGATGGCGTGTCGCAGGCAGTCATCTACTGACTGCAACGGATGATGCGGGTGCGCCTCGATGTCGTAGCTCAGATCAGCCGGACCCCATGTCAGGCAGGTGATTCCGGGCTTGGCGAGCTGTCGCGCGTTGGTGACCGCTCGCAGCGTCTCCATCTGGATGCACAGAATGCCGTTCTCGTTCCACCACTCCGCGTACTCCAGACGGTCCCCGCGCTCCTCGATTCCGTACCTGGCCGCGCCGCCCCAACTCCGCTTCGCCACCTGCGGATAGTAGAACCAGTTGATCGCCTCGTCCACCGTCGCCTCGTCCTCCACGAGCGGAACCTCGATCCCGAGCGGCCCCAAGTCCAGCACATTGCCCACCAGGTAGGCGTGGCGCGGGTGCTTGATCCTGAACTGGACGGGTATGCCGACTTCCTTTGCCGTCTCGCAATACTGGACCAGCCGCTCCTCGCTGTACGGCGAGTGCTGGGCGTCGGCGTGTATAAAAGCGTAGTCGTCCTTGCCGAGTATGTCCTCCATCTGGCTCTTGGTAGCCGTGACGGGTACCGATACCCCGACGATGATGTCGCCCCGGACGATGCGCTCTTTCAATGATGCCATTTGGTTTTCTCCTTGAGTTTGATTTGTGACAAGAAGATACGCGTTATGATCGCGTGACTAACTTGCCTTCGATTGGGATTATCTCTTCGGCCAATGAAAACGACTCTGCCTTCAACTCTTCCAACAGCGTGTCGTACGTAGGCGAGTCAGCCCTTATACAGTCGGTCAGGCCAGCCACATCGCCTTCCCGTATCTTTTCCTGAACTCCCATCTGTTCATCGCTCAGAGTCAAGAGATATGAACGCGCGTTTCGATACACTTGGCGCAAAGCGAAACCTTCTAAGTCCGCTTGTTTGTAACGTTCTCGCAGGGAGACCTTTGCAGATAGAACAACCGGGAATCGGGGATGGTAACAAACCAAGTCAAAGTCAGCATTAGGCACCAGCGTAAAGTTGGCTTGGTAATAGAACGGAACGATACCTTCACGCCTGAGTGTTTCGCAGATTGCGAACTCAAAAATTCTGCCGTTCACCGATGGATTGCTCCTATAAGCCCGCCGATACCGGTCATACACCTGCCGGATAAACTCATGCGGCAGCCTATAGCTGTCTATGCTATCCAGGACGGATTTGTAGATGTCTCCCGATTTTCCAGTGAGGATGGGTTCAATATCAGTCCACATTCGTCTTTCAGCCTCTTCAGAGTCAACTCACAGTACTTGGCCTCTTTCTCGAGACCCACCGCCCTCCTACCATTTTCAGCCGCCTCTATCATCGTGGTGCCGCTTCCAACGAATGGGTCGAATACAGTGTCTCCAATGAATGAGAATAGCTTGACGCAGCGTTTCGGCAATTCGCGGGGGAAGGGAGCTTCATGCCCAATCCGCTTGCCACTCTCTCCATTGAACGCCCATGTGCCAAGTACCCACTCCATGAATTCATCCCGCGTGATGTCGTTTTTCCCTGGACGCTCGCGTTTCCATTCGTTCTTGTATAGGACGATGATCGTTTCCACGGGAGCTATCACATGCGGAGCGCTGGCCGACATCCAGCTACCCCAAGCTGTGCGACGGCTGATATTCCCTTCGTTCCAGATGATTGTAGTGTGATACTTCCAGCCCACATCCATAGCGAGCCTGGTCACATCTGATGAAAGAGGCTGCTTGCCATTCTTGTTCTTATCTATTGAAACGTTGACACATAGTCGGCCGGTGGGTCTTGTCCAAAAGTAACAATTCTCCAGCCATCGTTTCGTGAAATCCAGATATTTCGCATAGTCCACCGCGTCGTCCGATGAGTCTCCGGTATAGGCTTTGCTGACATTGTATGGCGGCGAGGTCACCGTCAAGTCAACGCTTTCTTCCGGGATGGCCTCTCGAACTAGTGCATCCCCCCTGATTAGTTGATGGCACAAGCTGACTGACGATTCATCTGCCGGAGTCATGTACATCCTAGCCTGTTCCCGCAACGATGCTGTGTCAGTAGTATTAGCGATTTCATCTGATATCACTACCATCGGGACACTCCATCAGATTATTTTGGCAAAGGCTCTGGACGAGGGCGCAGAATTTAGTACCACTTGATCATTTCGCTCCGATTCTATCGCCCTCTTGATCTTATGTTCAATAAGTATATCACCGATGTTAGCCCCCAGTTTTCAAATCCGGCATGAAGAACTCGAAGCGCTCCGCGTCGTCGTAGCCGGACATCGGAGCGGGCGACACGCCCGGACTCTCCAACGCGGCCCGCACGATGGACTTGTTGAAGCCGTGGATGGTCTCATCCGACAGGAAGCGGTCCACCGGCATCCACAGACACTCGGCTATCTCCTCTTCCTGCATCGTTATCTCGGTCGAAAGCGCGGACAGCCTACATACGAAGTATATGTCCGACTTGCCGTAGCGGTAGCCATGCCAGTGCCTGAAGCACGCGAGCGACTCGAACCGCGCGTGTACGCCCGTCTCCTCCAGCACTTCCCTGACCGCCGCGCGCGCTATGTGCTCGCCGGGATGCAGCGCGCCGCCCGGCAGCTTGTATCCGGGCCCTCTGCTCGTGCCCATCCGGTAGCGTTCGGACACCACCAGAATTTCGTCCCGCTCGTTGACGACCACCGCCCCCGCTCCTATGTAGTGCGTTGCGTATGGCGGGATGTACGCGCCGAAAGTCAGGCGCAGCGTCATCATCACGTAGTCTTCCTTCGCGTGGTGATACTCGAATCCCATGTCCGCCGCCACCGGCACGAAGGCCGCCCTGGACAGCGGCAGTTCGAGCCAGACGAGCCTGTACCCGTCCGAGATCCAGGCGTCCACCGACTCCCGAAGCATCTCTTTGAACTCATGCGTGTCATTCGGCAGGTTATGCGGGTCGGTAACGACCCCGCCAAACTGGTTTGGACTGTACGCTAATTTCTCCATGTTCAGCCATGCCTCACTACCATCTGCACCTCGTTGGACGGGTTGCACAACGCCTCGAACGCGCCCTGTATCTCATCGAGCGGCAGGAAACTGGCCTCGGACACCAGCGGTTCCATCGTGACCTTGCCGGAGCGTATCAGGTCGAGCGCGATGCGCCAGTCCTCCGGCTGCGTTCCGAACGACGTCTTCAGACTGACCTCCCGCGCCATCCAATCGGGCGGCAGAACCGGCGTCTGCTCCCAAACAATGGCCACCAGCACCACCTGTCCGTTGCGCCGAACCATGTTGAGCGCCTGGTCGAGCGTGCCCTTCGCCGCCGCGCACTCGAACACCACGTCCGGGCCGTTGCCGTCCGTGAGCTCCACCACGCGCTGCTCTGCGTCCTCTTCCAGCGGGTTGATAACCGCGTCCATCCCCAGCCGCCGCGCGGCCTCGGCCCTGGCCGGGGCCGGCTCCGACACGATCACCTTGCTCGCTCCGGCTGCGCGCGCCACCTGCGCGCACAGAAGACCTATCGGCCCCGCGCCCAGCACGACCACCGAGTCTCCCAGCTTCAACTGGGACAGTCTGACAGCGTGAACGGTGACCGCGCACGGCTCGCACATCGCGGCCTCCTCGTCGGTCACGCCGTCCGGCACAGGCACAGGCTCCCACTCTTCCAGCAGAACCTTCTCCGCGTAGGCGCGGACCCTCGAACTCGGGCCGCTGAATCCGTCCAGGCGGTAGTTGTAGCGTTCACCTCTGTTCGGAGATGCCGCTCGCACCTCCGGGGGAGGCTCGCCGCCGCCCCCAACCACGCGGTCACCGACGCTCCAGCGCGTCACGCCGTCACCGACGGCGCTAACGACACCCGAATACTCGTGTCCCATGACCGTGCCCGGCGGAGCTATGTCGTACAGAAAGTGATGAACGTCGGTGCCGCAAATGGCACAGTAGTTGACGTCAATCACCACCTGCCCTGGGCCGGGTGACGGATCGGCCATATCTTCAATAGCGAACTGTTGACTACCCTGGTAAACGGCGGCGCGCATAGCTGAAACCTCCCTCAGTTGCTCTCACACAGGTTATCACGCGCGTAGGGGTAGTCAAGTGGGTATGGTAGAATCGCGCCATGACTCCCATTCGCGCAATTCTACTCGGACAAGTGGTTGCTCTGAGGAAACTGTCTGCCGTCTTCACCACGCTGGCTCTTTTCTGGATAGTCGCGTCCGGGGTCGCGTCCGCGTCTCCTGACAGTCAGGCGGAGCTTACCGCGTTCGAGTTCCTGATGGTCGTTCTGACCGAGGCATATGATGAAGACGCGCTGACCGACGAACTGGGCAAGCTTCTGGCGGACACCTTCTTCGACGAAGCCATTCCGTCCGCCACCGGCGAGACCGCCGAGCAGGTCAGGGAACGTCTGAAGGCCAGATTCTACCCCAGCCACACGCCGGAACCCTTCGATGTTCTGATGGCGGCTCTGACAGGAGCCGAAGAAAGCGGCGCTCTAACGGATGAAGTCGCAGGACTGCTGTACGACTATTTCATCACTGAGGTCATCCCGTCCGCAACTGGCGATACTCCGGGGGACGTTAGGGAGAGACTGTCCGATCCGGCGCGTATTGGAGAGAAAGTAGCCGAGTTCTACGTCACGCGGGGACTGCGTTACCACGAGAACGGACACTTGGACTTGTCGATAGCGGACTACACCAAGGCAATTGAGCTAGATTCGGAACACCTGCCCGCATACGTGGAAAGAGCATTCGCTCATAGGGACAGAGGCGACCTCGACCTTGCGATTGCGGATTTCACAAGAGCCATAGAACTTTACCCAATAGGGGAATGGTTACGTCACCACAGGGGCATCACATACAGGGAGCGGGGTGATTACGACCTTGCAATCGCGGATTTCGACAAGGCCATTGAAGTCAACCCGAACTGGGCGCATCATTATCTGGAGCGGGCCGCCGCCTACCTGTTCAGCGGAGATTTCGAGCGCGCCGAGTTGGACTATTGGAAGGCCGTCGAACTCGACCAGGAAAACAGGGACTACTACGTCGAGCGCGCGGTGGAGGACTGTACTGAGGCCATAGGACGCGACCCCAACAACGCCACGCTGTACCACCAGAGGGCCACCTACCATCAAGAGATAGGCCATTTCGACGACGCGATAGCCGACTTCACCAGGGCCATCGAACTCGACCCCGACAATGCCGACTTCTACTACGACAGGGCGCTGATGTACTACAAGGTCGGCGAGAACGACCTCACCCTGCAGGACCTCGCCCGCGCCATAGAACTCAGGCCGGACGACGTGGAACTGTACAGCGAAAGAGCCTTCATACTGGACGATCTGGGCTATCTCGAACGGGCGCTGGAAGACCTGACCAGGGCCATAGAACTCGAACCCGAGAACACAGCCTTCTATGTTCGCCGGATATGGGTGTACGATGATCTGGGCTACCCTGACCTGGCGCTGGAAGACTTTTCCCGGCTCATCGAAATCGAGCCGAACAATCCGTATCGCTACGTTGGCAGGGGAGAGAGGTATCGTGACCGGGGAGATTTCGACATGGCCGTCGCGGATTTCACGAAGGCCATCGAACTGGAGCCCGAAGAGGCGTGGTGGTACGTCCACAGGGGGATCACTTATCAAAAGCGAGGCGACTTCAATCTGGCCATCGCGGACTTCACAAAGGCTGCCGAACTTGAGCCGGACAACTTCTCTCACTATATGGATCGGGGCCACGCCTACCTGTTGATTGGCGATGTCGAGCGCGCGAAAGAGGACTATGAACAGGCAGACTTCCTTGAACCTGATGGGAATATCTACCTCACCGTGATAGACGACTACACGGACGCTATCGAACACAGCCCGGACAATGCGGCGCTGTACGCAGGCAGGGCGCACGTCTATCGAGGGATTGAGGAGGATGAACAGGCGATAGCCGACTATACGAAGGCCATTGAACTCGACCCCCACAATATTGAGTTCTACGCTGAAAGGGCTTCTGTTTATGGACAAAATGGCCAGTATGAACTTGCCATCGCCGATTATGAGTTCATTATCGAACTCGACCCCGACAATCTACTACCCTACCAGTTCAGGCCATGGATATATCGGCTGCTGGGGGAATACGAACCCGCCATTGCTGACTTTACGAAACTCATCGAGTTCTATCCCGACAGCTCAATCAGGCGCTTTTATAGGGGATGGACTCACCACGAAGCAGGCGAATACAAACTTGCCATCGCTGACTTCACCAAAGCTATTCAACTAGCTCGCAGCGGCGGAGCGGACTTCTACGAATACAGGGCATTGGCCTACCACGAACTGGGAGGCCATCACGCCCAGGCCATAGCCGACATCACTAAAGCCATCGAATTAGCGGACGATGGATACGAGGATAACACGGCGGGATTTTACCTCACCAGGGCGTCAATATACAGAGACATTGGCGATTATGACCTGGCGCTGGCGGATTTCGACAAGTCTATCGAACTGTATTCCATGTATCCATTCGCCTACTATTACGATTATCGACACGATGGTTTTGTGATAATAGGACACGAGTTCTATGCTGAAAATCCGTTCCCTTATCTGGGTAGGGCGCTGCTGTACGCCTCCATGGGAGAATTCGGTTCCGCGGAACGTGATTATGAACGTGCGGCTTCGACGAGATTCGCTGAAGAGGACATCGCAGAAGCGATAGAGAATTACACGAGCGCCGTCAAAGCAGGCTCCGCCAACGCCGGACGCTATCACTTCTATGTGGGATACCTGTACTTCAAGCTGGGCGAACACGAACTCGCGATAGAGAGCCTCACAAGCGCCATAGATCTCGATTCCGAAAACGCCGTGGCTTACCGCGCTAGGGCGGATGTATATCTCAACATGGGGAAATACCAACTCGGCGCTGCGGACTTAACCAGGGCCACAGAACTCGACATCGAAGCCTACACTCGCACCATCGAACTGGATCCCAACGATCTGGCCAGCTATGTGCGCCGCGCGGAAGCTCACCGCTTCTTTGGCAATTACAAGCTGGCGATTGAAGATTACACCCGCGCCATCGAACTCGACCCGAACAATCCCGACCTGTACGCGGCCAGGGCCTGGGCCTACTATGAATTGGGCAGGTATGGACACGCGTCCAGCGACAACGGAAAGGCCCTCAGACTGGACCCCGACAATCCCGAACGATACGCCGACAGGGCGCGACTGCTCCGGGAGATAGGGCATCCTGAGCCTGCGCTGTCGGCGTATGGCCGCGCCATAGAACTCGACCCGGATAATAATCCCTATTTCTACTACGAACGGGCAACCCTGTATCACGAACTCGGCAGGTACGAAGAGGCGATAGAGGACTACACCAGGGCAATCGAACTAGAACCCGATGACGCCCAGTTCTACCACGAGAGGGGACTCGCTTACGAAGCCTCCGGGGACGATGACCGTGCGATGGAAGACTATCTGGCAGCCATACTGTTGGACGAAGACCTCATAGACCTCCACCCCAACCTGGGAAATCTCTACTTTCAGAAAGCGCTGACCCAGGGTATAGCGATAACGGGATCAGAACTGCCGTGGCTGACCCCTGGACTGGCGTCGTCGCCTCCAGGTATCGAAGTTGACCTCGTTGACTTCGGATTTGCCTTCATCCTATATGAGCTCCTGCTGCAAACTGACCACACCAACATACCTGCGTACGTCTCCGCGTCGCATATCCTTATATGGCATGGCGAGGCCGGAACCGTCACCGGGGATTCCGACTACACCTACCCAGACCCTATCCCGGCCTCCAACTATATCGAAGACGTGTACAACAATCCCGAAGCCTATGAGAACAGCGCCAGTGTACTGGCGATTGTTGGCAAGGCGCGCAGAGAGACCGGCGACTACGACGGCGCCATCGCCGACTTCGACAGGGCCATCGAACTCGATCCCGAATCCCCGCTCCATTATCGAGACAGGGGCATCACCCTGTATCTCAACGGCGACTACGACGAGGCCATAGCGGACTTCGACACCGCTATCTCGATATTAGCGGATGACGCCTACCTATACCTGTTCAGAGGCCTCGCCTACCATATGAAGGAAGAGTACCAGCGCGCCATTTCAGACTACGACCGCGCCATCGCCATCGAGCCCGACGACCCGTACTTCCACTTCTTCCGAAGCGTCGCTCTGAATGCGCTCGGCGAAGAGAACGAATATGAGAAATACTTCGCGCTGCTGGAAGACGAGTACGATATACAACTCGCGCTCAGGCTGCTGCTACCCCCTCCAATCAGCCAGGCTCAGGCCGCTGCGGATTAGCGCGGACGGACCATGAACAACGCCACGCCCCCATATTCGCCGAAGCCGTCGCCATTCAGCGCGTCCAGAGAGTCGTGCTCGATGTCTTCATACTTCCCCAACTTGCTTGTCCACTGTCCGTCGCCTAGCTGTCGCGCCGCATGAGTAGGTTCACCATCCTTGACATAGATAGCGATCTTTTCATGTTCGGCTTCCAACATGCCGTCGTCGCACAACTCGTATCCGGCAGCTCGAAACAGTTCAACTACAGAGTCAATCGGGGAGTCGTTCGACATACTTGCCATCCGTTGGGCGTAATCAGCAGTCGGATCAATCCATCGGGAATCATCGCCCAACGCCCAGGCGAAGCAGTTGTATTCCTCAGAGCGTTCGCTGGTGACCTTGAATTCAGATAAGTTCGGAAGCCACCAATACCGCGAAATCAGAGTCATTCAATATAACCCTTCGACTTGCCCCACTCTAACCAGATTTTGGTTATGGCCCTCATTCTGCCTCTGTCTTCTTTGGGGATTGGCGGAGATTCGCCGGATATGGCGGCAAGGGCGGGGAACCAGTGATCTGGTTGCGCTTGGAGGTCTTTCAGAATTATGGGAATGACAGGTTCTCCCATCTCAATGATCCTTTGGTAGGCAGGATGCCTTATCATCTGGGACACCAAGGAGAAATGTCCGGTGTCATGTCTCCACTGATTCGCCAATTCCTGAAACTCTGCTTCAAGTTCGGTAGTCGGCTTGCTCTTGATTTGGGTCTGGGGAGCGTTGGTCATTTTTCTGCCGCCTGCTTTCTACTCTGGTTGTACCGGAATGGTAATCGGAAAGCGGCTTGTGAGTCCATATTCCAGTGGAGGAGATAGCTCAGAGCATCGCCTCATTCAGCGATACCCCGAACCCGGGCGCGTCCATCGGCGAAACATAGCCCTCTTCCGGGAACGGCTCGCCAATCCAAAGTTCGTCATTAGGAGCGCCCCGCTGACCGGGCAGAACCTCCGCCAGGTCCATGCAGTCCGACGACGCTATCAGGTGCAGGCCCCAGACCTCGCCGCCGCGGTGAGGCGCGACCGGGATGCCGTGCTCCCGCGCTATGTCCAGGATTCTCAGGCCGGCGGTTATGCCGCCGCACCAGGTGATATCCGGCTGCCACAGGTCCATCGCGCCCGCCCTGGCCACGTCTCCGAAGCCGACGTGAGTGAACTCATGCTCGCCGCCCGCGATCAGCGTCGGCTTCACCAGCGGCCTCAGCGCTGCCTGCCCATCCAGGTCGTCCGGTGTCAGAACGTCCTCGAACCAGTATATGCCGTATGGAGCGAGACGCCGCCCCATCTCCACCGTGAACTCCGAGTCCCACGTCATGTAAGTATCTATCATGATGCGCGCGTCCGGCCCCATAATCCGGCGAGCTCGCTCGGCTGCGCGTTCCGCGCTGTCGCGGTTCTCGGGCTTCCCCGTGTAGCGATGCGGGAACTTGTTGGCCCTGAACCCGAGTTCCGCGTACCACTCTGCGTCCGTTCCGGTGGCGTAGGAGTCAATCCTGTCCTTCGTCCTCGGCCCTATGACCGCGTAAACCGGAACGTCCTGACTCCTCGCCAGCAGGTCCCACAGCGCGAGATCAATCCCGCTGAGCGCCATGACGCCAATGCCCTTGCGTCCGTAGGGAATGGACTCGTAGTACAGCGCGTCCCACGCGCTGAAGATGTCCTCGACGCTCTCCACAGTCCGCCCCACCAGCAGGTCGCGCATATGCCCGTTCACCACCTCCACCGCCGCCCTGCCTCCGCCGCCGTACCCGTGTCCGACGACCCCGTCCTCCGACTCCACGCGCACAACAATCTGCCACAGATTCGTCCTCCAGGACGGCGGAACATTCTTGTAATTCGGATATACGGCCTTGAGGTCGGTTATTTTCATATTGCTTGAGTGTTCCTTCCTATGGTCG
Source organism: Dehalococcoidia bacterium (assembly GCA_965202815.1). Lineage (GTDB taxonomy): Bacteria > Chloroflexota > Dehalococcoidia > Lucifugimonadales > UBA1123 > VXRN01. The sequence continues at coordinate 2,048,492 of CBDBCD010000002.1, read as the reverse complement.
GGCAGCGGTTGGCGACGCGCGCACTGAGTTTCCTACTTGCCGTTCGGCGACTACCAGATCGAATTGCGTCTGGAGATTCAGCCAGAACTGCGGTTCGACGCCGAACCAGTGTCCGAATCTCAGGGCGGAGTCCCCAGTCACAGAGCGCTTGCCCGCTATAATCTGACTGATGCGATTCGGCGGCACATTTATCTGACGGGCGAATTCGGCTTGGGACACGCCAAACTCCTCAAGTTCGTCTTTCAGAATCTCCCCTGGATGAACCGCGCACATCAACATATAACGTATCCTTCTCTCTTTCAATGGTAATACACTATCTCAACATTAGTTGGCCCAGGACCATCAGACCTTACGCATGAACTCCTGAATCGCCCGTCACACCGCTTTCCCAACGGGTCCACGTTTCAACCCGTCGGGAATTTGACACTCGCTCAACCTGAAAGGTAAAATCCTAGCATTGAACAATTAAATATCTTGGCTCTTATCCAGAGTGGCGGAGGGACCGGCCCTTTGACGCCCGGCAACCTATCCGGCGGCGCAAGCCCCGAGATGAAGGTGCCAATTCCGGCGAGCGCAGAAGGCGTTCGAGAGATGAGAGCGGTAGAATGAACTACCGAAAGACTTCTCTCACGCCGAGAAGTCTTTTTTGTTTGGCGCGAGCGGCCCGTCTCCCTCCGACGAAACGGGAGAGGGAACCTTGACCCCAATTACCCCAGTGGTCTGGCAGGGTGACTCCGTGAGCATCCTCGACCAGCGCAAACTACCATCCGACGAGGTGTGGATCGAAACCTCGGACTACCGTCTTGTCATAGAGTCCATCCGCAATATGTCCGTGCGTGGAGCCCCGGCCATCGGCATTGTCGGCTCTTACGGACTCGCGCTGGCCGCGATGGAACTCGCCCAGACCGCCAACGGCGACTTCTCGGACAGGCTCCACGCCGCCGCGAGAGAGATCAGAGAGGCGAGGCCGACAGGCGCCAACCTCGGCTGGGCCGTCGGCCGAATGCTAACCAGCGTCGCGTCCGCCCAGACCACCGAAGAGGTACTAGCGGACCTTCTGAGCGAGGCGGCCAGGATTCACCGCGAAGACATCGAGAGCAACCTGCGGATCGGGGAGCGCGGAGCGAAGCTACTTCCCTGGGGCAGCAGTCCGCTGACACATTGCAACACCGGCGCGCTCGCGACCGGCGGGCACGGCACCGCGCTCGGAATCATCAGAACGGCCTGGGCGGACGGTCGAATCGAGCGCGTCTTCGCCACCGAGACCCGCCCCCTGCTCCAGGGCGCGCGACTCACGGCGTGGGAACTCGCTCGCGAGGGCATCCCGGCGAGCCTCATAGCCGACTCCGCGTCGGGCATTCTGATGAGGCGCGGGCTGGTCCAGGCGGTCATCGTCGGCGCGGACCGGATCGTGGCGAACGGCGACGTTGCAAACAAGATAGGCACGTACAGCCTGGCAGTGCTCGCCAAGGAGAACGGCATTCCGTTCTACGTCGCCGCCCCAACCGGCACACTGGACATGAGCCTGTCGGACGGCGAGGAGATCGTCATCGAGGAGCGCGACGAAGAAGAAGTCCTAAGATATGGTGACGCGCGCTCCGCGCCGGACGGCATGGCCGCCTTCAACCCCGTGTTCGACGTAACTCCGAACAGGTACGTCACCGCGATAGTCACCGAGTTGGGTGTGGCGCGTCCACCCTACCGTCGCAGCCTCGCGTCACTTATGGAGGCCAACGTTGACTGAAGCCGCGCTCGGATTCATCGGAGGGTCCGGCCTGTACGACATAGAAGGTCTGACCGACCGCCGTGAGATAGAGGTCTCCACCCCGTTCGGAGACCCGAGCGACACCATCGTCACCGGAAGCCTGGACGGTGTCTGCGTGGCGTTCCTGCCCCGACACGGCAGAGGCCACCGGATAACGCCGACCGAGATTCCGGTCAGGGCCAACATCTACGCCCTCAAGTCGCTCGGCGTCGAGCGTATCCTATCCGTCAGCGCCGTGGGCAGTCTGAAAGAAGAACTGAGACCCTTGGACCTGGTTATCCCCGACCAGATCATAGACAGGACGAGGGCGCGAGTCTCGACCTTCTTCGGAGACGGACTGGTGGCGCACGTCGGGTTCGCAGACCCGTTCTGCCCCCAATTGCGACGGGACGCGATGGACGCCTCCCGAGATCTGACCACCGTCCACGACGGCGGCGCCTACGTCGTCATCGAGGGGCCGCAGTTCTCCACTAGGGCGGAATCGGCGCTCTACCGCTCATGGGGAGCGGACGTCATAGGAATGACCGCGCTGCCGGAAGCCAAGCTCGCGCGGGAAGCGGAGATTTGCTACACAACGCTGGCCTTCGTTACCGACTACGACGTGTGGCGCGAATCCGAAGAGGATGTATCGGTCGAGATGGTAGTAGCGAATCTCATGAAGAACGTGGAGACCGCGCGGAGTATCATCAGGAACGTCGCCGCGCGGGTATCGCCCGCGCGCGAGTGCGGTTGCAGTACAGCGCTCGAAACGGCGATAATCACGAGTCGAGACCTCATACCGCCCGAAACGCGAGACAGACTCGCCCTACTCGTGAACAAGTACCTCGACCAAACAAACTAATGACTAAGAACTCAGGAGAGGTAGCCGATATGCCCAAGCAGATACCCGGAGAACCATACACAAGGCTGACCATTGACGAGGCCGCAGAACTCCACGGCAGCGAGGATCACGTATTCGTGGACGTGCGCCGCATGGACGAGTACGTGGACGGGCACGTGCAGGACGCGGTGTTCATCACCGTTGACGACCTCCTCGCCCGGATAGACGAGCTTCCGCAGGACAAGAACCTGCTGTTCATTTGCGCGGCGGGCGTCCGCAGCGGACTGGCCTGCGAAATGGCTGCCGCCATGGGCTACGATACCGACCTGCTTTACAACATCGAAGACGGCACCGGCCCCTGGATCGAAAAGGGCTACCCCACCAGCTACGGCTCGGAGGCGTAGGTGTCCCTTCTCGTAGTCGGTTCAGTAGCATACGATTCGGTCAGAACCCCGGCCGGAAGCCGCGAGCGCGCCCTCGGCGGCTCGGCGATGTATTTCTCGGTAGCGGCGAGTTGTCTCACAGACGTCAGCCTCGTCGGAATCGTGGGCGAGGATTTCGAGGAAGCTCACGTCGAGATGCTAGAGTCTCGCCGGATAGACGTCTCAGGACTGGAGTACGCCGAAGGCCGGACGTTTCACTGGTCGGGCGTGTACTCGACTGAGGACGTGAACCAGCGCGAGACGCTTGACACCCAATTGAACGTCTTCGAGGAATTCAGGCCCTCGCTGAACGCGAAGCACACCGAGTCCGAGTTCGTCTTTCTGGCGAACATAGATCCGGCCCTGCAACTGCTCGTCCTGGAGCAGATGGAGCGGCGTCCCAGGCTTGTCGCGCTCGACTCGATGAACTTCTGGATAGAGGGCAGGCGCGAAGACCTGGACCGCATAGTTCGGCAGGTTGACCTGTTCTTTCTGGACGAGGGAGAGGCGCGAAGCTACGCCGGCGAGGCGAACATAGTCAGGGCGGCGAGACACATTCAGAAGATGGGTCCGCGCGCCGTGGTCGTAAAGCGTGGCGAGCACGGCGTCCTGATCTTCGACGGGGACGACATCTTCAGCGCGCCCGCGTTCCCGCTCGACAGCGTGGTTGACCCGACGGGCGCGGGAGACTCGTTCGCCGGAGGCTTCATGGGAGTCCTCGCCGCCACCGGAGACACATCACACGCGGGAATCCGCAGGGCGGCGATTGTCGGCTCGGTCATGGGATCGTTCGCCGTCCAAGACTTCAGCGCGGACAGGCTAACGTCCCTCACCACGAACGACATACGCGACAGATTCGACAACTTCATCAGACTCACCCAATTCGACGGCGACATCTTAGAAATAGAGGACCGCATCCCGTCCCGCGCTCCAAGCTGAATACTAATGACTAACGACTAATAACTTCCAAACGGAGGAAACCTTTGACTACAACCGTCACTGAAGGCCATGTCCTGGACACGTCGCTTGCGAGCCAGGGCGTGAGCAGAATCGAATGGGCGGCGAGGGAGATGCCGGTAGTGCGGCAGATCCGCGCCAGGTTCGCGGAGGAAAAGCCGCTGAACGGCCTGCGCGTAGCCGCGTGCCTGCACGTAACCACCGAAACCGCAAACCTGATGCTCGCCTTCAAGGACGGCGGCGCCGAGGTGGCGCTCTGCGCCAGCAACCCGCTCAGTACCCAGGACGACGTCGCCGCCGCGCTGGTCGCCGAGTACAGCATCCCGACATTCGCCATCAAGGGCGAGGACCGCGATACATATTACGGTCACATCATGTCTGCCCTCGACTCCAGGCCAAATATCACGATGGACGACGGCGCGGACCTCGTTGCCGTGCTGCACACCGAACGCACGGCCCAACTTTCCGACGTGGTCGGCGGCACAGAGGAGACGACGACCGGCGTAATCAGGCTCAACAGCCTCGCCGAAGAGGGCAAGCTCAACTACCCGATAATCGCGGTCAACGACGCCGACACCAAGCACTTCTTCGACAATCGGTACGGCACCGGACAGAGCACGCTCGACGGCATCACCCGCGCGACGAATATGCTCTGGGCGGGCAAGAGGGTAGTTATCTGCGGCTACGGTTGGTGCGGACGCGGGGTCGCGCTCAGGGCGCGCGGCATGGGCGCTCACACTATCGTCACCGAGATAAACCCGATACGCGCGCTCGAAGCCGCCATGGACGGCCACCAGGTGATGACGATGGCTGAGGCCGCCGAAGTCGGCGACATATTCCTCACCGTTACGGGCGGAATGAACGCCGTCGGACGCGATCACATAGCCGCCATGAAGGACGGCGCGGTGATGGCCAACAGCGGCCACTTCAACGTGGAGATAGACATAGGCGCACTGGAAGAGATGTCCGACGGCAAGCAGACCGTCAGGCCCTTCGTGGAAGAGTACCTGATGGGCGACGGACGAAAGCTCTACCTGCTTGGCGAGGGAAGACTCATCAATCTCGCGGCGGCTGAAGGCCACCCGTCGGCGGTCATGGACATGAGCTTCGCCAACCAGGCGATGTCCGTGGAGTATCTGGCCCAGGCCGGACACACACTGGACCGCAAGGTTTACGTGGTACCGCGAGACATTGACGAAGAGGTAGGTCGGCTCAAGCTGCAGTCAATGGGAATAGAGATAGATACGCTGACCGCCGAGCAGGAGAAGTACCTCGCAAGCTGGGACATCGGAACGTAGTAGAAAAGATATGGCAGACACAGAGGCACAGGACGTTGTGAAGAACCGTTACCCGAGCTGCTTCGGATGCGGCGTTGAGAATCCCCACGGCCTGCGCCTCTATATGAAGATGAACGGCGACGAACTCAGCGCCGATTTCATGCCCGCGCCCCACCACCAGGGCTGGCCAGGAATAGTCCACGGCGGCATAATATCCGCCCTGCTCTACGAAGTGATGGAGAACTGGACATACTTCAACGGTATCGTAACCATGATGCGTTCGATGGAAACTCGTCTCAGGACGCCCGCGAGCGTCGGCGAACCAATCCGCGCCACGTCCTGGCTGGAGAAACGTGAAGGCCGCGAAATAACCGTAGCCGCCAAACTGCGAAGCGACGGTAAGACCATAGCCGAATCCCGCGCCTCACTCGTAGAACTGAACGACCGACAACGCAAACTGATAACTAAGAACTAACGACTAACGACTAGGAGACCCCAAATGCCCGACAGCTTCATGGACAGCCCGTCCTACTTGTTCACGTCCGAATCGGTTACAGAAGGGCACCCGGACAAGCTCTGCGATCAGATTTCGGATGCGGTGCTGGACGCTATAATCGCCGACGACCCGACGGCCCGCGTAGCCTGCGAGACCTGCACTACGACTGGACTCGTCCTCGTTATGGGCGAGATAACCACCAGTACCTACGTGGACATAGCCTCGATTGTGCGCGACACGATACGCGACGCCGGCTACCAGGACTCTTCTTACGGCTTCGACTACCAGTCGTGCGGAGTGACCATTTCGGTGCATGAGCAGTCTGCCGACATCTCCCAGGGAGTGAGCCAGTCCGTAGAGACGAGAAACAAGGCGTCGGACACCTACGGCGACGTGGACAGCCTGGGCGCCGGCGACCAGGGAATGATGGTGGGCTACGCCTGCAACGAGACGCCGGAACTCATGCCGCTGCCCATCGCGCTGTCCCACCGGCTCTGTCAGCGGATGGCGCAGGCGCGACGCGACGGCGAGTTCGACTGGATTCGGCCCGACGGCAAGTCGCAGGTCACCGTCGAGTACGAGCGCGGCAAGCCCAAGCGCGTTCACACCGTCCTGATGAGCTCGCAGCACAGCGAATCGGTGAGCCAGAAAGTGATAGCGCGGGACCTGGAGAGGATCGCCAGGGAGGTCATCCCCGCCGAACTGCTGGACGACGATACCCTCTGGTGGATAAACCCATCCGGCAGGTTCGTCATAGGCGGCCCCGTAGGAGACTCGGGACTGACCGGGCGCAAGATCATAGTAGATACCTACGGCGGTATGGCGCGGCACGGTGGGGGCGCGTTTTCGGGCAAAGACCCGACGAAGGTTGACCGCTCCGCGTCCTACGCCGCGCGCTGGGTGGCCAAGAACATCGTCGCCGCCGGGCTCGCCGAGCGCGTGGAGGTGCTGCTGTCCTACGCTATCGGAATGGCGCAGCCGACTTCGATATCCGCGGAGACGTTCGGCACGAACAAGATACCCGACGAGAAGATCAACAAGCTGATAGACAAGCACTTCGATCTCAGGCCCGGAGCCATCATCCGCGACCTGGATTTGAGACGCCCCCTCTACAAGAAGACAGCCGCCTACGGACATTTCGGAAGACCGGAAGAGGACTTCCCCTGGGAGCGCGCCGACAGAGCCGCCGCGCTAAGAGCGGACGCGGGCCTGTGAATAGAAGATATGTCAGTTTCGCGTCACCGACCAGAGAGTGTGATAGCATCGGGGCAGAGGAGCAGGCATCATGGTCATAGAGAAAGTCGTGTCAGTCGCGGACACAGCAGCTACAACCGAAATCTTCTATCCTGAAACGGACGGTATGCCATTGGCCGACGGAGAATACCAACTGCGACACTTCATGGACGTCATCTCCATTCTGAAGTTCTTCTTCAACCGTCCCGACATCGTGGTCAGCGGCAACACGTTCATCTACTACGTGGAGGGCAATCCGCGGCGATGGCTGTCTCCTGACTGCTACGTTGCGTTTGGTGTCAGCGAAGAGTTGATGCTGAGCAACAATATGTATCTGCTGTGGGATATGGGAAAGGCGCCGGACTTCGTTCTGGAAATAGGTTCGCCCAGCGCAGGACGCAATGACCTGGGAAGCAAGCGGGACTTGTACGCGAGTATCGGGGTTGGCGAGTACTGGATGTTCGATCCGAGTGGCGGGGAGCATTACGGGTTCTCGCTGCGCGGGGAGCGGCTGGTGGATGGCGAGTACCGGCGCATGGAGATGAATATCGAGCCGAACGGCGGCGCGTGGGGCTTCAGCCCGACGCTGAACCTGGAATTGCACTGGGTTGACGGCCGTCTGCGTATCTACGACCCAGAGGGAGGCCGATGGCTCCAGAACATGGAAGAGACGGCGGAGGCTAAAGAGGTGGCTGAGGCGGCAATTGAGAGGGAACGCGCCGCCCGACAGTCAGCGGAAACGATTGCCGAGACGGAACGCGCCGCCCGTGAGTCAGCAGAGGCGCGGCTGGCGGAGATGGAAGCTGAATTGCGAAGGCTCCGCGGTGAGTAGCTCTATGCCCAACATAAAATTCGGAACGGATGGCTGGCGCGCGATTATCGCGGACGACTTTACTTTCGACAACGTGCGCGTCTGCGCGCAGGGCGCGGCGGACTACGTAAACGCCGCCGGTCTGGCGCCGCGCGGATTCGTCGTGGGATACGACACCCGTTTCGGGTCGAAGGAGTTCGCCGAGGCGGTAGCCGAAGTGACCACAGCCAACGGCATCCCGACCTTCCTGTGCGACAGGCCGGCGCCCACTCCGGTCATAAGCCATTCAATAGTAAACATGAGCGCGGGCGCGGGCGCAATCATCACCGCAAGCCACAACCCGGCACGATGGAACGGCTTCAAGTTCAAGCCCGAATACGGAGGAAGCGCGTCCGGCGAGATAGTCGAGGAACTGGAGAGGCACATCGCCAACGTCGAAGAAACCGGCAGTGTGCGGACTATGAACCTGCTGGAAGCCGAACGCAGGGGCCTGTTCGAGCGATTCGACCCGGAGCCGGACTACCTGAACCACATCGCTCAGTTCGTTGATCTGGACGCGATCAGAAACGCCGGCCTTAACGTGGTGGTTGACTCGATGTACGGATCGGGCGCGGGTTACTTCGACAAGCTCATATCGGGCGGCTCTACCCGTCTGGTAGAGATACACAACGAAGTGAATCCGGCATTCCCCGGCATGGCGCAGCCTGAGCCGATAGCCCACAACCTGCGCGGCCTGGTAGACGCCCTGGAAGACAACACCGCCGACATCGGCCTCGCCACCGACGGCGACGCGGACAGGCTAGGCGTCGTTGACGACGACGGCAACTTCATCAGTACCACCGAAACCTTCAGCCTGCTCTGTATGCACCTGCTGGAAGTCATTGGACAGTCTGGCCCGCTAGTCAAATCCATTACCATGAGCGGCATGATAGACAAGCTCGCCGACCTTCACGACGTGGAAGCCATCGAAACCCCCGTCGGGTTCAAGCACCTTGGTCCGCAGATGATGGCGACCAACGCGCTTGCCGCAGGCGAGGAGAGCGGTGGCTACGCATTCCGGGGAAATATCCCAGAGCGCGACGGAATCCTGAGCGGACTTTTCATGCTGGACATGGTCGTCAAGACCGGCGAGAACCCAGCCGATCTGAGAACGCGCCTCTTCGAGAGAGTCGGCGTCCACATCTACGACCGCTGGGACGTCGAGTTCGACCCCGCGATGCGCGACACGATCACGCGAAGGGTCGCCACATCCAGGCCCTTCGACATGGCGGGACGACCCGTCGTCGGCATTGACGACCGCGACGGCGTGAAATTCCTGCTGGAAGACGGCTACTGGACGCTCATACGCTTCTCCGGCACCGAGCCCCTTCTTCGCATCTACGCCGAAGGCCCCAGCGCCGCCGACGTAGCCGCCATGCTAGGCGAAGCCCGCGCCCTAACTGGTATATAATCCTCACAGGAAAACACGACGGCCCCGGAGGCAAAAATGAGATTGCGAATGTCGCCGCTCCCGTTCCTCATACTATCCGCTTTCCTGTTCGCGCTGGTAGCCGCCTGCGACAATGTTAGCGTGCGGATCAATCAAGATGATGCCATAGGCGAAGAGGTAGCGCGCGGTCTGCTCGTCGGAACTGACGGCGCGAACGTCGGCGGCTTCACGTTTACCCAGGGCATCGGTGGCCTGCTTATGTACGTAGAAGTCGAATCGCTCACGCCTGGAGGGCACGGAATCCACCTGCACAGCGTCGGCGCCTGCTCGCCAGACTTCAAGGCATCCGGGGGACATATCAATACAGTAGATAAGCCGCACGGCCTGCTCAATCCCGACGGCATTCACGACGGCGACCTGCCCAACATCTACGCCGCCGCTGACGGAACCGCCAAAGCAGAGATATTCACAACCCTCGTAGTTCTGGAAACCCTTCTCGACGACGACGGCTCCGCCGTAGTGATCCACGCCCATCCCGACGACCACCTAACCCAGCCCATCGGCGGCGCGGGCGACCGCGTAGCCTGCGGCGTGATAGATGGGTCGTAGCGGATATGACGCGATGCTGGGCGAAGCGCGCGCTCTTACCGAGATATAGCGAAGTCGGGAACACGCTTGTCACCCGTAACGTGTCAGTGTTAGACTCCAACAGTACATTCCCAGAACCGATCCCCTATCGAGGCAGGCTGCCAGAACCGACAGGGTACGGCTGAAGGCAAAGGCAAGAGGTTGAAAGAGACGGCGGCCCGCAACGGGATATTCTACGGCTGGTTCATCGTCGCCGCCGGAGCCTTCGCTCTGTTCATGTCCATGGGCGCGAGAAACGGCTTCGGCGTCTTCGTCGTTCCCATGACAGGCGACCTTGACTGGACCCGGACTGAAATATCCGCAGCCATAGCCGTCGGCATTCTGGTCAACGGGCTGACGCAGCCGTTCCTGGGACGGCTCTACGACCGCTTCGGGGGCCGGTCGGTCATATCCCTCAGCCTGCTTGTACTGGGTCTCTCCACGATACTGCTCACCTTTACCAGCGACTTCGGGCTGGAATTCGCGCCCGCCATCAGCCTCCCCTTCCTGAAGATAGAACTCTCTGCAAGCCTGCTGTTCCTGATACTGATCTATGGGCTGGTGATGTCAACCGCGTCGAGCGGCGTTTCTCTTGTTACGGTTCACGCCGTGCTCGCCAAGTGGTTCCTGCGCCGTCGCGGGGTCGTGCTCAGTCTATGCACCGCCGGAACATCCCTGGGCGGCCTGATACTGACTCCGTTCGCCGCCTCGCTCATCATCTGGACGCACTGGCGATACGCCTGGCTGGTCTTGGGCGCGATGGTGCTGGTCCTTGCCCTGCCGCTGGTGGGAATCCTGATGCGCGACAAGCCCGAAGACATCGGAGAAAAGCCGGACGGCAGCGGGCAGGAGACACCGCTTCCGCCGATACTGAAGATGACCTGGAAGGTGGTATGGTCCTTAATCCAGTTGATAGCGCTTCCACTGGTCGCGGCTATCTGGCTGGTCGCGTTCATTACCAGAGACAAGAAGGACTTCGTATCCGAGCCACCATCCACCGCGCCCCTCGAGTCCGACGACTGGAAAGACTCTTTCAAATCTCCCCCGATCTGGCAGCTGTCCGGCGCTTACTTCGTTTGCGGAGTGACCACACTCATCATATCCACGCACTACGTGCCATTCGCAATAGACCTTGGAATCAGCCCGGCGGTCGCGGCTATGGCATTCGGCATGATGCAGGGACTGAACGCTATCGGCGTCATGGTGGTCGGCATCCACTCCGACAAGTTCAGCCGGAAGAATATGCTGGGCACCATCTACTTCCTGAGGTTCTTCGCATACGTGATGCTCGTTACTCCAAGCATCCTCTCGGGCCTGCTGGGAGTGGGCATCCCGCCCTCGGTCGGCATCTGGACCTTCGCGTACTTCGCCGGCATGTCCTGGATAGCGACGCCGCCTCTGACGTCTTCTCTGACCGCGGACATATACGGTCTGAGGAACCTGGGCACACTGGGAGGCTTCACCACATTCGCGCACCAGATCGGAGGATCGGTGAGCGTAGTTGTAGCCGGTATCCTGTACGACCTCACAGGAACCTACGTGATACCGTTCGGGCTTGCCGGACTGACGCTGCTGGGCGCGACCGTAGCCAGCTACTCGGTCAAGGAACGCAAGTTCTCGATCCGCTATCAGCGGCCTCAGCCCGCCCCTTCTGCCACCCCCGTTACCCAGGGCGCAAACGACTGACGGCGAAGACTCACCAGGAGAACCAAAATGCCTGCGTTTCTTCTGTCCGCGCTGGCGCATCACGGGGAGCCGGGAGATCCCGTTCTTCTGGGGTGGATACAGGACCAGATTGACGCCGTCATAGGGCTGGGTGATCTGGCCATCGTCGTTATCCTCGGCGCGGTGGTGGTCGCCATCCCAATCGGCATACTGGCGTCATACGTCATGCAGCGTGTAAGAGGCAGTTGAAGTTGATACCACATGGTTAATGCAGATCACGAGATACGCGATCCCATACATGGTTTGATTCGCCTGACTGATCAGGAGATCTCAATAATAGATACTCCACCGTTCCAGCGTCTTCGTCGAATCAAACAGCTGGCTCTGGCTAACTTAGTCTATCCGGGAGCGCTCCACACCAGATTTGAACACAGCCTTGGAACCCTACACGTAGCTGATCGAATTATGTCAACACTTGCCATAAGAGAACAATTGTGCGATATTGATATTGTGATTGTACGTCTTGCCGCTCTTCTGCATGACATAAGACATGGACCATTCAGCCACGTGTCAGAATATCTGCTCGATGATTATTATCAGCCTCCAGTAGGGACATCAGGCGTTCGAGAGAAAATCCATGAGAAGCTCACTGTGGACATCATATCTCACGAACCCTCAATCGCCGAAAAATTATCACGCGACCAGCGGGAGGCGGTATGCCAGATGATACGGGGCTCTAACAGGCGCGATATGAAACGAGACATCGTCAGCAGCGACCTTGATGCTGATAAGATTGATTACCTTTTGCGGGACGCTTACCATGCAGGGGTCAAATACGGAGTAATCGACTCGGATAAAATCATTGAGTCATTTAGGTCGTTCAGCAGTGGGAGTGAAACCTTCCTCAGCATAGATGAATCAGGGATATTTGCGGTGGAGCAGTTGATTCTTGCTAAACATCACATGACACAACAGGTGTATTCGCACAGAATCCGTGTGATTACAGACTATATGATTGTACGAGGGCTCAGACTCGCCATTGAAGATGGTCTTGACGAGATTAAGGAATTGTACTCATATGATGGCTCAGAGGACTTCTACAGCAACTATATCGAATACTCGGATGAGCGCATTTTCGATGTCATACTAAAATCTGATTTAGAAAGACCCAGAAGAATCTTTGACCATCTACACTCACGTCGCCTGTACAAACAGATTATAGGCCTTCGTCTTACGCCCTTGTACGTTCCTGATGCTATCGTCAGGTCCCGTCTCATCAATTTGACACAGGAAGATAAGACCAATCTGGAAATTGAATTGTCAACTCAACTTGAGTGTGAACCTTGGGAAGTAATAGTCGAAGTTAAGAACGTGAAGAATCCTGCATATCAAGCTCCTGGTGTTTTGGAACCAGAAGCGATTCTAATAGTTGACAGAGTGGGCGGCAGAAAGTCCATGAAAGAATATGAAGAGCTAGTTTCTGGCGAGCTTCCGTCCTTCAACACGCTGTATGTGATTGCCCCGTGTCAACTTGCTTCGGCAAACCGGGCTAAGTTAGTAGAAAATATTAGGGAAGCCATATTCCAATATGCGGGAGGATCAGTATGAGTATAAATGACGCCATTCTTGCTATCCTTGCGGATGAATCCACTCCCGGCCGAACAATGCTCCAGAAGAAAATGTACTTCCTCTCAGTGCTCGCCAACGAGAACTTTGGGTTCAGACCTCACTACTTCGGACCGTACAGTGCCCAGGTCTCAAATTCGCTCTCTGCGCTAGGTGAAGCTGACTTCGTAAAGGAGACACGCAAGGGTTTTGGAATCGCCACCGACTTCGGGGAAATGAGCCGTTACGACTACGAACTTAGCGATTCGGGAAAAGAAGTCGTGGAGAGCCGCCCCGAGATTAAGTCTCATTATTGGGAGTACCTAGACAGAATCAACGATTCAGGAGTTGCCTCGGACATCAACACGATTTCCATAGCGGCCAAAGTACACTTCATTCTCTCTGATCAGGGAGAGGCAACTAGCTCTCAGATCACCGAACAAGCTGAGTCTCTAGGATGGAATGTATCTGGAAGGGATATAAAGAGAGTCGTAAAGTCCCTCGAAAGTCTAGGACTGGTTAAATACGAATAACTACGGCACAACGTCCCGCTGAAGTCAATTACCCCAGCAAAGCGTCCCCTATCTTCCTGCGGTGGAAGCGAGGATCTCCAAGGTAATGGTACAGCGTCCGCGACATTCGGGTATGCAGCGTTAAGCCATACTCGCGCACAACGCCAATGCCGGCGTGAACCTCGTGGGAGTGGTTGCAGCCCTGGTAGTATCCCTCTGAAGCGACGGCCTTGGCTAGATGTATGCCTGCGGCGTCGTGACGACCGCTGTCCAGCTTCCATAGCGCCTCGTAGGTGGTCCAGCGCGCGGCGTCGAGATGGTTGACCATCTCCACGATATGATCCTGAACACGCTGGAAGCGGCCAATCGGCGTGCCGAACTGTATGCGCGTCCTGGAGTATTCCAGCGTCATATCGAATACCGACTGCGCCCCGCCAACCTTGTACGCGCTCAGCACCGGAATGGCCTTGCGGAACGCGCTCTGGAGCGGTTGCCATCCGCCGCCCAACTCGCCCAGAATCGCGTCGAACGGCACCTCGACATCCTTGAAGACCACTTCGCCCACCCATCCCATGAATCCGGGCAGCAGCCGTGTCGAAAGTCCCGGGGCTCGCGCATCCACCATCAACAATGTAATGCCTTCATGTCCACGCACTCGGACCGCGCATATAAGCGTTGTCGCGGCCGCCGCGTCGTGAACGAACAGCTTGGTACCATTCAGAACGTAACCCGAGTCGGTCGGCTGGGCTCGCATCTGGACAGACTCGGCTCCCCAGCCGTACTCCGGCTCGGTAAGAGCCATCGTCACGATCTCTCGCCCGGAGGCGATGTTTGGAAGCCAGCGGCCCCGCTGTTCGTCGCTTCCCGCCTCCGACACTATCAGCGCTCCCAGCGCTCCGGACGAGAAGAACGGCCCGGACAGAGGCCCGGCACCAAGCTGTTCGTACACCACCGCCGCGTCCGTCAGAGAGCTTCCGCTGCCGCCATAATCCTCCGAGACGAGCATACCCAACCAGCCTATCTCGGATGCCTTCTGCCATATATCAGCAGAGAAGCCGGACTCCGATTCGTCGAACTCGAGCAGCGTCTCCTTCGAACCTTCGCGCTCCATGAAGTCGCGCGCCGTGCTTCTCAGCAGTTCCTGTTCCTCGGTTAATGATAGATCCATTCAGCCCCTCTCGTATTCCCGTATCAGCTCCGCAACTTCTCTATGAAGAGTCGGCAGATGCTCCCTAACCGTATTCCATACCCTGGAATCGTCCACTTGGAAAAATTCATGAACCAGGACGTTGCGAAAGGATATGATGGACTGGTAGTCCGATATCCGATTCCTTGCGGAAGGTTCTACTTCACGCAGAAGATTCGTCACTTCGCCGATAATTATGAACTGTCGCTCCACCGCTGAACGTAGATATGAATCTCGGATATAGTCATCGAGAGTCCTGTTCTCTGTCCATTGGATTATAGATGTAGTCGCTTCCACCATGTGAGCGAGAAGTTGGGCTGTATCAGGCTTCATGGACATAGAACGGCATCCGGGTTTTTTCAACTCTGTTCTTCATGTATCCGTTTTTTAGCGCGCTAACGCTGATATATCCTATTTCAGTATCCTCATCGAATATGCCTTCCAGCGCGCGTTGCAGTCCGTAGTACGCTTCCACATTGTGCCAGGGGCCATATTCCAGAAAGTCCACCAGGAAACCAATCCCTTCAGTGCCCTTGCGTCCCGAATCAAACGTGTCGAGCTGCTTGACCTTGAATCTCTTACAGATCGCGAAGATTTCGGGACGTCTGATGCGCAGCGCCTGGTTGATTTCATCCGTCTGGAATGGGTAATTCTTGTCTTCCATTTCTACTCCAGCCTTCCCGCCTGCTCCCTGACCTGGCGACCGGCTCCCAGTCTGCGCGACATGATGACCTTCTGTATCTCAGCGGTGCCGCCTGGGTGCATCGCGACGATGCTCGCGCGCTGGAACACTTCCATGTGGCCGTCGGACCTGTCCCACCTGGGATCGTTGGTCAGCGCGTATGGCCCCAGTATCTCCAGCATCGCCTGCGCCGACCGCAGACCGGACTGCTTGCGATAGAGCGAGTGCTGAGGCCCCTCGTGCGCCAACTTCTGGCCGGTGTGGCGCATCCAGTAGTTGCGCAGCCCGAACAGGCGGGAAATCTCGGCCTCTACGTACACGTCCACCAACAGGTCTCGAATGCCGGGATCGTCGCTCACCGGCTGGCCGTTCTGCCGGAGTTCTCCGGCGTATTCGAACAGCTTGTCCACGAGCCGGTTGCGCCTGACGGAGCCACCGGAGCCGTGCTCCAATTCAAGGTGCGTGGTGGCGACCTGCCAGCCGTTATTCTCCCCGCCAATTAGGTTGAAGGCAGGGACGCGAACGTCGTCGAAGAAGATCGTGTTCTTCGTGCCGGTTCCCGCGCCTCCCTCCCCGCTCGTGATGAGCAGGTCCATCGGCTGTATCGTAATACCGGGAGTGTCAGTCGGGATCATGAACCAGCTGAGGTTGCGGTGACGCTCCCCGTCAGGGTCCGTGCGCGTTATCGTCCACACCATCTCCGCGCCGTGCGAGCTCCCGACATATATCTTCTGGCCGTTGAGAACGTAGTCGTCGCCGTCTCGGACGGCGCTCATCTCCACTCCGGCGAGGTCGGAACCCGCGCCCGGCTCGGTGAGAAGCTGCCAGGTGCGAACTTCGCCCTTGAAGATCGGGGGCAGGAAATGTTCCTTCTGGTCGTCGCTGCCCCAGACGAGAACGCTCGCGCCTCCAAGCCGTCCGCCGCTGTCATAGTACGGCGGCAGCGACAGGCCCTGCTCGTCGAGTTCTTCCTCGATGACGATGGCGTGATCAATAGACAGCCCGCCGCCGCCGTATTCGGTCGGAGCGGTCGGCCACAGCCAACCCTTCTCTCCGAGACTGCGACCCAGTTCTCTCAGCTTGAGATAGCCGTTGTAGGACAGATCATTGGAGTCCGCTGGGAACTCCAGTCCGTCCGGCAGCGCTTCGCCAAGCCACTCCCTGACTTCAGTGCGAAATTCCTGCTGTTCTGTCGTGTATCTAGGCTCGAAATCCATTTGCCCGTCCCCTGAAAGCAAAATTCTGTGTTAGCATGATTCTATTGCCCAAGTGCGCTTTCGGTCAACGAAACGATATGACTTACACCGCCGACCTCCATATCCACTCATCCTACGCATACGCCACCAGTCCGAGCCTGAACTTCGAGAACCTCGCGCGTTGGGCCAAACTCAAGGGCATAGACCTCCTGGCCTCCGCCGACTTTACCCAGCCTGAATGGTTCGCTGAATCGAAAGCAAAGCTGAGCGAGACTGGCGACGGACTCTATGAATACGCCGGCGTCAAGTTCATCCTGGGGACCGAAGTGAACTGCACCGCCAGGGTCGGCGGACGTTCCAGGCGCGTCCACATTCTCCTTTTCGCTCCAAGCCTGGGCAGCGTGTCCAGGATCAACGACGCCCTTAGTCGGCGAGGAGCGAAGCTGGACGGCGACGGCAGGCCGACACTGACCATGTCGCCCAGGGACCTGCTGGAAATGCTGCTCGACATTGACCCGCGCTGCATCATGATTCCGGCGCACGCCTGGACGCCGTGGTTCGGCATATTCGGGTCGAAGTCGGGCTTCGACTCGCTGGAAGAGTGCTTCGGCGACCTGACGCCGCTCATACACGCCATAGAGACGGGCCTGTCCAGCGACCCCGCCATGTGCTGGCGTGTGCCCGACTTGGACGATCTATCCATAGTGTCGTTCTCGGACGCGCACTCGCTGCCCAAGCTGGCCCGCGAGCTGACTATATTCAACGGCAGCCCCAGCTACAACGGCCTCGCAGAAGCGCTCAGGACGCAGGACATCTCATACACCATCGAGTTCTTCCCGGAAGAGGGCAAGTATCACCACTCAGGGCACCGCAGATGCGGCGTCAGTCTCACGCCCGACGAGGTGAACCGGGACGGCCATCTATGTCGCGTGTGCAAGCGTCCCATGACGCTCGGTGTGATGCAGCGAGTGGAGGAGTTGGCGCATAGAGCGCACAGCGTACACAGAGATGAAGACGGCCTGGTACGCTCTCCCGACGGCAGGCCACCATTCAGGTCGCTGGTATCTCTGCAACAGATACTGTCCGAAGCAATGAGCGTCGGGGTCAGCGCGAAACGGGTACAGGGAGGATATACCTCGCTCGTACAGGAATTCGGAAGCGAATTGAACGTGCTTCTCGATGTTCCTACTGGCGAAATCGCCTCGGCTCTGACACGATACGGACAGCCTGTTGCCGAAGGAGTGAAGAAGGTCCGCGCCGGCGACATACATGTCGTCCCGGGCTTCGACGGACAATACGGCGCTGTAAGAGTCTGGCCCGATGAATCTTCCCTCGAAACGCCAAGCGAGCGACCACGTGCTCTGCGCTTATTGTAGGGGACAGTGTTGCCTGTACGAATGCGGAGTCAGCATGGGCGGAATAGCGACCTACGCGTACTCCGCGAAGTGATCCTTCAACCTGGGGTATAGGCTACGGTAGCGTTGGTAGCCCTCACCATAAGCGGTGGAATTCCTGGAATCGGGCTCTATACGGTCGAACGGACGAAGCCACGCCCGACACGCCTCCCCGACCGACGCATATCCACCTGAGCCGACCGCAGCGAGCGCTGCCGCGCCATACGGCGCGCCACCTTGAGGCGCAACGGTGACCACCGGCACACCGAGCGCGTCGGACTGCATACGGCGCCAGAATTCACTTCGCGCTCCTCCTCCGACTGCCACGGACTCGGTCGCGTCGGCGCCCATTTGTCTCATTAATTCAAGGGAGTCTCTTAGCGCGAAGACCACTCCCTCCATCACGCTGCGCACGAGGTGTCCCCTATTATGTCCCGTGTGCATGCCGACGAAAACTCCACGCGCATTCGGGTCGGCGTGAGGTGTGCGCTCTCCGGTCAGGTACGGCAGGAAGGTCAGTCCACCGGCTCCGGGTGGAACCCCGGCGGCCTCGGCAATCAGGTCGTCGTATGGCGGGGGCGATTCGTTCGGAGCCGCCAGCGTCCGCCTGAACCAGTCCAGGGCCGCGCCAGCGGACAGGACCACTCCCATCAGGTACCAGGTATCGGCGATGGCGTGGTTGAACGAATGGATGCGCATTCCGGGATCTACGCGAGGACTCCCGATGGGAGCGACCACGGCGCCGGATGTGCCGATAGAGGTCTGCATCGCGCCCTGCTCTACAACGCCTGAGCCAACGGCGGCAGCGGCGTTGTCCGCGCCTCCCCCCACGACCGGCGTACCCTCCGCCAGGCCGAGCGCTTCCGCCGCACTGGCGGTGAGCCCGCCTGTCACCTCGGAGGAGCCCAGGACGGGCGGCAGTATCGCCGGGTCAAGTTCCAGAGCGGCGATCATCTCATCCGACCAGCGGATATGCCGGACATCGAACAACAGGGTGCCCGCGGCGTCCGAAGGCTCCGTGGCCTTCTCTCCCGTCATGAGCAGGCGTACGTAGTCCTTGGGCATGAGCAGCGTCTGCGCACGGTCGTACAGACGTGGCTCCTCGTCGCGCATCCACAGGAGCTTGGGCGCGGTGAACCCCTCGAGAGCGGGATTACCCACCAGCCGGCGCAGCCCCTCTTCACCGACTCTGTTTTCAATGAACCGGCACTGGGCAGTCGTGCGAACGTCGTTCCAGAGTATTGCGGGCCTCAGCGCCGAGTCGGTCTTGTCAAGCAGCACGGAGCTGTGCATCTGCCCGGACAGGCCGATTGACTTGACGTCGCGTATGCCCGCCTGAGCGCACGCGGCCCTGACCGCATTGACCGTTCCGCGCCACCAGTCGTCCGGATTCTGCTCCGCCCAGCCGGGCCTTGGGACCGATACTTCAAGAGGGGACTCGGATTCTCCGACGACTGATCCGAACCCGTCCACGACCATGGCCTTGACCGCGGTCGTGCCAATGTCTATTCCGAGATAATGATGCGACATAGTTCGAAGCTTCATTAAACCGTTCGTCCTTCGACTGGCTCAGGACGAACGGGGTGTTGATTTGCGTATTCCCTTCAGCCCGTCACGAGAGAGGAGGCTTGCGCCGGTATATCTGGATTCTGTGGCGGTTGGCCTCGGTCACATATACGTGGCCCGCATCATCGAGCTTAACGGACATGGGCGCCCAGAACAGGCTCTCGACGTGAGCGGACTGCGTATGAGGGTCGTCGCCGTAGATATCGGGCAGGTCGGGACTGAGGTTGGCCGATGCCCTGGCTTGCGCCTCCTCGCGGTTGGTCTCCATGAAACTGGCAGCCCATTTCGAGAGGGTCGCCTCCCCTCTCAGAACTTGGAGAGGACTCCCATCGGCGTCGAATACCTGAACCCTCTCGTTGCCCCAGTCTGACACGTATATATTGTCACGCTCATCAACCGCAACCCCGGATGGACGCCTGAGTTGGCCGTCTTCCCTTCCCGGCTCGCCATAGGCCGCGACGAACTCGCCTTCGGGCGTGAATCGCTGTATCCGGTCGTTTCCCCAGTCGGCCACGTACAGGTCCCCGTTGGGCGCGACGGTCAGGCCCCAGGGCAGCCTCAACTGCCCCTCGGCGGATCCGTGCGAACCGAAAGCGCTCAGAAACGCGCCGGACGAGGTGAACTTCTGAACGCGGTTGTTGTGAGTGTCCGCGACATAGATGTTGTCGTCGGTGTCGAAGGCCAGCCCGGACGGGCCGTTCAGTTCGCCCTCGCCGGCGCCGCGCGTACCCCAGCGGGTGACGAATCCGCCGTCGTAGTCGAAGGCGGTGACGCGGTGCGCGTAGTCGTCGGCGACATAGATATGCCCCTGCCCGCTCTCGGCGGCGCACGTGGGGGAGATCAGTTGGCCGTCGCCCTCGCCAAGGTGTCCGAAGGTGCCGTAGTACTCGCTGTCCAGATCGAAGACGGTGACTCTGACCCCGCGCTCTCCGAAGTCCCTGGAGCGGTTGGGCACATACAGACGCCCATTCCGGGCCGCGACGGTATCGGTTGGATACTCGAAGCCGCGGCCCTCCATCGCGACGATACCAATGGTCTGCCAGTACTCGAGCATGGGTCTAGGCCCAGTTCCATATGAAGATGACATATTTCGATTGCTATTCGTCATTCCCGCGAAGGCGGGAATCTAGGGGTGGTAGGGTCGGTCGCTATGCGCCAGAAACAAATTGAAACGGTACTAAGCCAGTTGGAACTCCCTCGTGGACGCGGACAGTCTTAGAAGATGCTCCACGCTCTCACGACTGCGGTCGCCCTCGGCGAATCGGACCAGCGTGTCGCGCGTCTCATCGGACACCGAGAAGGCGCCCATCTCGTCCAGGCAGCGGTCCACCAGATTTTGGGCTGAAAGCCGGTCTGTGTCTTCGCTGCATATCCTGTCTATCATTGCCCTGACGCCCGGCTTGCCCGCGTCGCCGAACTGCTCGGACGCGAAGTTGATTCTCTCCACCAGGGTGCCGGTGTCAATCCACTCAGGCCCCTGGTGCCAGCCCTCCACGCTGGGCGGATTGTTGAGCTCCTGGCCCATCCAAACGCTCTGCCTGTACCTTGGAATCATGTCCCTGCGCGGCATATTGAACTCGCCGGTCATTCGGAGCGTGCTCACCAGAAATTCGGTGGGACCTTTGACCTTCCTGTACCGCGCGTCCTCCGACTTGAAGAAGTCGGAGTTGAACAGCGTCCGCAGAACCGACCTGATGTCGTAGTCGTTATCGAAGTACGCGCGGACGAGGATGTCAATTGCCTCCGGGTCTCTCGGCGGGGTGTACGGCCAGGCCGGAATGGGCGGCTCGTCGGCGACGAAGAAGTGGTACAGGTGCCTGGATATGAAGCGCGCGGTGGACTCCTGCCCGCAGATGATGGCGATGATGTCCTCGCCGTTGAAGTTGCCCGTGTGTCCCAGGAAGGTCTTCTCGCCGTCGTCGTGGTCTTCGGAGCGGTAGTCGAAGTGGTATGC
The DNA here is from genome assembly GCA_965202815.1 of Dehalococcoidia bacterium. Lineage (GTDB taxonomy): Bacteria > Chloroflexota > Dehalococcoidia > Lucifugimonadales > UBA1123 > VXRN01. The sequence continues at coordinate 2,026,895 of CBDBCD010000002.1, read as the reverse complement.
GATACGACCGTAGGGCCAGTCCGAGTCCCGCATCGAACGCACGATCATGTACTCCGTGTTGCCGATGGTCCAGCCGGTAAAGGCGCGGGCGCACTCCTTGATGTCGTCCTCGGTGTAGTTTCCGACTCCCATCGAGAAGAGTTCGAGCAGTTCGCGCGCCCAGTTCTCGTTGATGGCGTCGCCGTGGTTTTCCTGGTTGTCGAGCCAGACGATCATCGCCGGGTCTTTGGCAAGCCTCAACAGGATGGAGTCGAAGCTGTCCATGCCGTGCCTTCGGAATGTATTGATCTGGTCGTATAGGACCCTTCCGTTGATGACCTTCGGCACGCCCGTGGCGAATATGCCGTGCCAGAAGAGCGCCATCTTGTCCAGCAGGGGCGCGTTGGTCGTTATCATGCGATAGACCCAGTTGCGGGCGGAGCCGGGAGCGTTTATCATGCCGGACGCCTCCAGGTCGAAGCGTCTGACCATGTCGTCGCCGAGCCACTCGGCATCCTGCGGTTCGAGCAGGTCCTCGACCGTTGCCTCATAGCCCCTTGCGGCGTATGCGTCAAGCTCCTGTCGCGTGGCCCCGAATCCGGCGCGGCGCATCAGATGGGCAATGAGCTTGATATCCGGCTGGGTCATGGCGTCTCCTCTGCCTTCCGCTCGTGCGGCGGGTTGCCCGTACTATATCCAACGCATGGATTGATGGCAAGAAGGCCCTGCCAGCTAAGAGACCTCCTACACCTAGAGACGCGCACTCAACCACTCCTAAGATGGTCTCATTCGAATCACATCAATGAGCATTGCGCCATAATAGAGTCCAGGAGAAACGATGACCGAATCAGCGCACTTCACGCCCGCCCTCTTCGAGTTCCTGTCTGAGCTTGCGGAAAACAACAACCGCGAGTGGTTCCAGGACAACAAGGCCCGCTACGAGCGGGATGTCCGCGACGCGCTCGTCCAGTTCGTAGTGGATTTCGGGGACAGGCTGCACGAGATAAGCCCCCACATGGTCGCGGACCCGAGGCTGTCGGGTGGGTCCATATTCCGTATATACAGGGATGTGCGCTTCTCGAAGGACAAGAGTCCATACAAGACGAACGCCGGAATCCACTTCCGCCACGAGGTGGGGCGGGACGTGCATGGCCCCGGCCTCTACCTGAATCTCCAGCCGGGCATGGTCTTCGCCGGAGTGGGCATCTGGCGTCCTAACTCCGCCACTGTGGGCAAGATCAGGGGAGCCATCGTCGCCAAACCGGATATGTGGACGAGCATCGTCAACGACGACGGGTTCAACTCGGTCTATACGCTGGAAGGCGAATCGCTCAAGCGCGCTCCACGAGGAATAGACCCCGACCATCCACTGATAGACCACCTCAAGCTCAAGTCGTTCGCAGCCACCACAAGACTTTCGGAACAGGACGCCTGCGCGCCCGACTTCATAGACATGTACGCCAACGTCTGCACAGTCGCGGCGCCCTTCTCGGAGTTCCTGACCAGGGCGGTCGGCCTGGACTGGTAACGCTTTCACACACACGAACATCCGGGCCGACAAAATCCTTTGCCTTGAGGCGCGACGTACTGTACTATTGATACATACGTGAATACACGACTGGGGAGATACGGATGGGCTATCGCTGGATGCGAAACAGCTTCATATACCTTCTGCTCATTGTTGCGCTTGTCGCAATAGTATTCACGTTCTTCTCCAATTCGCTCGGCGGTTCGGACGAACTGTCCATCAACGAGGTCATCACGATGGCCAGTCGAGGACAGGTGGAACGCATCGAGGTCAAGGGAGACTCTCTCACAGTCACCACCTTCTCAGGCGAGTCATTCGAGTCCAGAAAAGAGTCCGGTTCTTCCATAGTCGAGATTCTCAGAGAGGCCGAGGTTGATCCCAGCAGGGTTGACGTCATAGTCAAGGGCTCGGGCGGACTCTCGTCCATCCTCGGTCTGCTCTTCAACTTCCTGCCGCTCATCTTCTTCGGAGCGGTGCTGCTGTTCATGATGAGGCAGGCGCAGGGAAGTTCCAACCAGACTTTCAGCTTCGGACGAAGCAAGGCCAGAATGTTCATGGGCAACGCTCCACAGGTCAGCTTCTCTGACGTCGCAGGAGTGGAGGAGGCGAAGGAGGAGCTTCAGGAGGTCGTGGAGTTCCTGAAGTATCCAGAGAGGTTCTTAGCTCTGGGAGCGAAGATACCCAAGGGCGTGCTGTTGGTGGGGCCTCCCGGCACGGGCAAGACGCTGATGGCTCGGGCCGTCGCCGGAGAGGCGGGAGTGCCTTTCTTCAACATATCCGGTTCCGAGTTCGTCGAGATGTTCGTCGGGGTGGGAGCGAGTCGTGTGCGGGACCTGTTCGACCAGGCTAAGCGAAACTCTCCGTGCATAGTGTTCGTGGACGAGATAGACGCTGTGGGCAGGCACAGGGGAGCCGGACTGGGAGGGGGCCACGACGAAAGGGAGCAGACGCTTAACCAGATCCTGGTTGAGATGGACGGATTCGACACAGGGACGAACGTGATCGTGATAGCTGCGACGAACCGCCCGGACATCCTCGATCCGGCGCTGTTGCGGCCTGGGAGGTTCGACCGTCGTGTGGTGTTGGACAACCCTGACCTGAAGGGGCGTGTGCAGATACTGGACGTGCACTCGAAGGGCAAGCCGTTGGAGGAGGAGGTTGACCTGGAGCGTGTGGCGCGTCAGACGGTTGGATTCAGCGGCGCTGATTTGGCGAACCTGGTGAACGAGTCTGCGATACTGGCGGCGAGACGCGCCAAGAAGTTGATAGGGAGTTCTGAGTTCGCCGAGGCTATAGACAGGATCATAGCTGGTCCCGCTCGTCGGAGTCGTGTGATAAGCGACCGCGAGAAGGAGATGACCGCTTATCATGAAGCCGGTCATGCCCTGGTGGCGCACGTTCTGCCTAACGCCGATAAGCCGTTCAAGGTAACGATAGTCGCTCGCGGACAGAGCGGAGGACACACCCGATACCTGCCGGAAGAGGACCGCAATCTGTGGACTCGCGAACAGTTCAAGGATATGCTCGCCGCCGCGATGGGCGGCAGGGTCGCCGAGGAACTGGTCTTCGACGAGATAACCACGGGCGCGGGAAGCGACATCGAGCAGGCGACCAATATCGCGCGCCAGATGGTGACTCGCTACGGCATGAGCGAAAAACTTGGCCCGCGCACGTTCGGCAAGCGCGAGGAGATGGTGTTCCTGGGCCGCGAGATATCCGAGCAGCGCGACTACTCGGACAAGATAGCCGAAACCATTGACCAGGAAGTCCACGAGATCATAGACGACGCATACGAGTCCGCCCGCAAGGTCATCGCCGAGTATATGCCCAAGCTGAAGCAGCTCTCGGAGTATCTGATCGCCTACGAGACCATCGAGGTGGACGAACTCGACAAACTCTGGGAAACCCCGCCGGACAGCGATGACGACGTTCAGCCGGAAAGCGGCGACAGCGGCGTTGCCGACCCGCTTCCGCCGTCGCCCACTCCTCCCGTCTCCTCAGCTCCGCCGGCCCCGTCGCCCGCGGGCGACTGAGTACGACACGACGGTTATCGAACATATTCCGATACAGAGAGAAATCGCCATGATAGACGGATTGGAAGCGCGGGTTGCCAAAGTCGAGGGTGAAGTCTCGCATATCGCCCGGCGTCTGGACAGTATGGATAATTGGCTGAGGGTCATCGTTGGCCTGCAAGTCACCACCCTGATTGCGGTGATTGCCGCGATGATTCGACTCTCAGCATGAGCGGCGTTTTAAGCTAGGGCCACACCACCCGGTGAATTACCGTCGGCTAATCTTCCGCCGGATCTTGTCCAGCCAGGAATCATCGTCCTCGATTGGCTCGCCGCGCCACTTCTTCTGCACCTTGGGAGGTCTGACAAGCACCATCCCATATCCGATTATGAAGATGATCAGGCCGGCCCATCCGAGCAGCCCTGCCCTGCCGCCTACCAACGGGATTACCAGGAGCGCGGAGAGGAGCAGCACAAATCCCAGCAGCATCACTCGACCGGGGGAAATAGACCAGAAACGACCGCCCAGAGACTGCCTGACATACATCCAGACCAGCCTGAAGAAGCCGATCCTTCTGTCCGAGGAAGCGGACTTTGGCTTTCTCCCACCGCCGCCGCCAATATCGCCCGCCTTCTGAAGAATCTCCTCGATTTCGCGCTGATACTTGCTCGACACCTCAAATCCCCCACAGTGCGCCGTTCCTGAACCGAATCCTAAACAACGGGTTAGAAAGTGTCAAGACGGCGTTGCGCCAGGAACCTGCATCAACCTGGTCGGTCACCCCATCGTCATACCCGCCTTCGCGGGTATCCAGGGGCGAGGCGGGTATTGATTTAGTCCACCGACCAAACCGATACGGCATCTTGCATTAGCCCAAGCCGGAACGTACCATTCGGCTTGAGCAAAAATGATAATCCAACGCAGGGGGCACACATGAACATCGCTCGCTTTTTGAGGAACGACCGCGTCCAGTGGGGCATCATAGAAGGGGAAGAGGTTCGCGCTATCCAGGGCAGCGTGTTCGGCTCGCCCAGTCCCGGACGCGCCCTTGGCTCGCTTTCGGAAGTCAGGCTTCTCGCTCCGATTGATACACGAGCGAACAAGGTCGTGGCCGCGGCCGCCAACTACGGCGAGCCCGACGGTCGAGACGGCCCGGGCATCTTTCTCAAGCAGCCCGGAACCGTCGTCGCGCACAACGAACCCATAGTGTACCCGCGCTCCTGCCGCTCCGTGATTCACGAGGCCGAACTGGGCATCGTCATCGGAAGGAGCGCCAGGCACGTCAGCGCGTCCGACGCGCTGGATTACGTCTTCGGGTACACTTGCGTGAACGACGTGAGCGCCAGCGAAATGACTACCAGCGACGTCGGTCGCGGAACCAGCATGAGGGTCAAGCACTTCGACACATTCTGCCCCATCGGGCCCTGGATAACGACGGGCCTGGACGGTGACAACCTGCGTATCCAGTGCCGCGTCAACGGCGACACCCACGTTGACGGCTCCACCGGCGACATGGTCTGGGGAGTGGCCGAACTCGTGAGCTGGATGTCCGAAGTGATGACGCTGAATCCCGGCGACATCATTCCCGGCGGGTGCCCGGGAGTGGACGAGATAAACGTCGGAGACAGCGTGGAGGTGGAACTGGAGGGCATAGGCATACTCAGAAACCCGGTGGTAGCCGACTTCTAGCGCAAACGCCCTCCAACTGTCCCCGCGACGACGGGAATCAGGACGCTCGGCGCTGACTACTAACAACTAATAACCGATAACTTCTTTGCAATCTGGAACAAGGCTGCATTATGCTATACTAATTGAACAGAAATCAGAGAGCAGGAGCCCCAATTGATAGTTACTCAAGAAGAAGTTGTGGACAACCAGACTACGCTCCGCATCGAACTTGAGGAAGCGGACCTGAATCCATACTTGGATCAGGGATACCGGCGACTCGCTCCGCAGATTTCACTGCCCGGTTTCCGCAAGGGCAAAGTTCCCAGGCACATAGTCGAAGGCTTCATGGGCCGCGAGAGCCTGCTGAACGAAGTCCTGGACAGCATGGTCTATGAAGTAACCACCAAGGCCATCGAAGAGCGGGAAATTGACGCCGCCGGAGCGCCGAAGATCGAGGACCTCGATCTGGACCCCGTCAGTTTCACGGCCATCGTCGCCATAAGACCCGAAATCGAACTGGGCGATTACAAGGCAATACGCGTACCGCATGAAATGGATGAGGTGACCGACGAGGTCGTTGCCGATAGGATTGACGGCATACGCGAGAGCATGGGCAGCTGGGAAACGGTCGAAAGGCCCCCGGAGATAGGAGACCTGCTCAACCTGGACGCGCGCGGAGAGGTCGAAGGCGAAGAGTTCTGGAGCCGTGAGGATGGCGTCTTGTACCTCGACGAAGAGGGTTCAGTGCCAGTGACCGGATTCCCGCAGGCAATGGTAGGAGTAGAACCCGGACAGGAGACAGAGTTTACGCTCTCGATTCCGGAAGATTTCAGAGACGCCTCGATAGCCGGCAAGGAGGCGTCTTTTACTGTGACCATAAATGAGGTGCGGGAACGCAGCCTGCCTGAACTGAACGATGAGTTCGCGCAGAGCCTCCCGGACGGATACGAGAACATGGAAGCGCTCCGAAACGCGGTCAAAGAGGCCATGGCGGCGGACGCCGAGGCGAGACTGAAACAGGAGTATGAGACGGACGTGATAAAGGCCCTGATAGACGAGGCCGACATCACTATTCCGCCCGTCATGCTGGAGAATGAGACCAACAGAATCCTGAACGGCCAGGAGCAGATGCTCGAAAGCGCGAACATACGCATGGACGACTACCTGCGGTCCGTCGGAAGGACCGAAGAAGAAATCCACCAGGAGGCCGAAGAGGAAGCGGAGCGGCGTATAAGGCGCACGTTTGCCTTGAACAAGGTGTCGGAACTGGAGAACATCGAAGTAACCGAACAGGAGATAGACGAGCGGTTCAACCAGATGTACGCGGGACAGCGCATGAGAAGGCAGGAACGCCGCAGCCGCCGCGAGTCTCTGGACGATATGCTCAAGTACGAAAAGACCGTCGCGCTTCTCGTGGAGATAGCCAAGTCTGAGGACCAGTCCGAAGAAGCGCGGACCGAACCCAACCAGGAAACTTCCCAGGACGCTCAAGAAGGAGATGCTCAAGATGATCAATAGGCCCGAAAACGTCATCCCCATGGTAGTCGAGTCCGGTTCCAGGGGAGAGCGAGCCTACGATATATATTCGCTGCTCCTGAAAGAGCGGATCATATTCCTGAGCACGGCGATATACGACCAGGTCGCGAATAATATCATCGCCCAGCTCCTCTACCTCGACAGAGAAGACCCCGAACGCGACATCAGCCTGTACATAAGCTCCCCGGGCGGTTCGATACCGGCGGGACTCGCCATATACGACACCATGCAGCTGATACGCCCGGACGTTTCCACCATCTGCGTGGGAATGGCAGCCAGCATGGCGACCGTTCTCCTCTGCGCGGGCGCGCCCGGAAAACGGTTCGCCCTTCCCAATTCCACAGTCCATATGCACCAGGCCATGAGCGCGGCCCAGGGACAGGCTTCCGACATAGAGATTGCCGCGCGGGAGGTGCTTCGCCAGCAGGACATAATCCGGGAGATTATCTCCAACCGCACCGGACAGCCGATAGACAAGATCGCGGTGGACTCGGATAGAGACTTCTATCTGAGCGCAGCCGAGGCCAAAGACTACGGCTTGGTGGACGATGTGCTGGACAACCAGGGAATGGCGGCCGCGGCCGACTAGCCGCTCCTTCTCTTCCAGACAGCGCAAAACGCATCCCATCAGGGATATACTGATCAGCGAGGTGGTCCACAGCCATGACTACAGGGCGAAGTGAGTATCAATGCTCTTTTTGCGGCAAACCGAAAGAGCAGGTCAAACGCCTGATAGCCGGGCTTGATCGCGTTTATATATGCGACCAGTGCGTCGGACTGTGCGATCAGATCATCTCGGAAGAGAGACCCGCGCAGAAGAACCAGAGTGCGCAGAACAGGTTCCTCCACAAGGGCCTGAATCCCAAGCTCATCTACAAGAAGCTGGAGGAGTACGTAATAGGCCAGGAACTGGCCAAGAAGACCCTCAGCGTCGCGGTGTACAACCACTACAAACGCATCTGGTCCAACCTCAGACAGCCGGACGTCGAGCTTCAGAAAGCCAATATCCTCATGCTCGGACCCTCCGGTTCAGGCAAGACCTACCTCGCCCAGACACTCGCCCACATCCTCGAAGTCCCATTCGCTATCGCCGACGCGACCACCCTCACCGAGGCCGGATACGTCGGCGAAGACGTAGAGAACATTCTGCTCAGGCTCATACAGGCGGCGGACTTCGATGTATCGCTCGCCGAAAACGGCATCATCTACATTGACGAAATAGACAAGATCGCGCGCAAGAGTCCCAACGTCTCTATCACCAGGGACGTATCCGGCGAAGGCGTGCAGCAGTCGCTCCTGAAGATAATCGAGGGCTGCGTGGCGAACGTCCCGCCCCAGGGCGGACGCAAGCACCCCCACCAGGAACTCATCCAGATACGCACGGACAACATTCTGTTCATCTGCGGAGGCGCGTTCGAGGGCATCAACGAGATAATCGAAAAGCGCGCCTTCAAGAATCTCAGGCGCGTCGGCTTCAACACCGGCGGCGCTCCCGAAGTTCTGAAAGAACGCGCCGAGGATCAAGTCCGCAGGCACGTGAACGGCGACGACCTCATGGAGTACGGCTTCATAACCGAACTCGTCGGACGACTGCCCGTCGTCGTCAGCCTGGACTCGCTGTACAAGGAAGACCTTGTGCGGGTGCTCACGGAGCCTAGGAACGCGTTCGTAAAGCAGTACCAGGCGCTCTTCGCCATAGACGAACTCGAGTTGATATTCACCGACGACGCCCTGGAAGCCGCCGCGGAACAGGCCATCCGGCAGAAGTCCGGCGCGCGAGGATTGCGTACCATTCTGGAGCAGACACTCCTGGACGTCATGTACGAGCTGCCGGGAACCAAGGGCATAAAGCAGTGCATAGTGGACGCGGGCGCGGTCAACGGCGCCTCGCCCATCCTTCTGGTCACGGGCGAGGGCCGCCGAATCCCACTCCCCATGAACCCGCAAACCCAGGCCGATCAAAAGACGGCGTAGCGCCGTTTCTCCACTTTGTGATATATTGCACATACTATGACGCAGCTTGCCGCCTCTCCTGAATCAGTTCCGTCTCCCGGTCGCGGCTTTGCCAGAGACGCGCAGCTAGTCGCCAGCGCTCTTCTGATGGCGGCCACCCTGTACCTGGTGTACTTCTGGGCGCCTACCGAACAGAATCTCGGCGTCTCCCAGCGCATATTCTACTTCCACGTCCCGCTCGCCTGGATAGGCATGGTGTCCATAATCGTGGTGGCGGTCGCCAGCCTGATGCACCTGTTTACGGGCAGGCGGCGATGGGACGACCTGGCGTATTCCACCGCCGAACTCGGCGTAATCTACGCCAGCCTCATACTCGTCACCGGAGCGATCTGGGCCAAGCCCGTCTGGGGAGTCTGGTGGGCATGGGACCCCAAGTTGACCACGACGCTGGTGCTATGGTTCATTTACGTCGCCTACCTGATGATTCGTGCATACGGCCCGATGGGCAGCCAGGGCAAGCGCTTCGCCTCCGTCATCGCGCTGATAGGCGCGATAGACGCCCCCATCATCTACATGGCCTCGATCTGGTGGCGAACCGCGCATCCCGCGCTGAACATCGGCCCCGCCGCCGAAGAAGGCGAGGGCATAGGAGATTCCAGAATATATATTGTCTTGCTGGTTTCGGTCATCACATTTACCGTGATGTACGTAGCCCTGTTGACAGAACGATACGCCATGAGAAAGTCGGAGTCCGACCTTGATGAACTTCACCAGAGAATGGCATAGCGGCTCGGCCCTCCGCATAACGCTCCTGGGCGCGCTGATCAGCCTTGCGCTGATTATGTGGTCCGTCCTGGGAGGAGTGGAGGCCGTTTCGCCCGCTCAGCAGGGCAGCGACCCGGAAGCGAACCTTCCCTTCCTGTTTGCCGTATTCATAATTACGTGGGCGGCTTTCTTCGTTTACGTATTCTACGTGTCCAGGCGACAAAGGGAGATGCAGCGAGAGATCGAAGCCCTCAAGCGCGCCCTCGAAGAGCGAAACCGGCAGGCATCCGACCAGGACTGACGACGACACAAACTTTCAGCATCAGAGGCAGACTCCAGAGAACCAAATGTCCCAGGTACTTGCGCCGCTACCCGAAACTCAACCATCTCCCGACGGCATGGTGTCCTCCCACCGCGTCAAATTTCTCATAGCCTTCGTGGTGCTGGTGGGCGCGTTCGGCTACATCGCATTCCAGGCGTTCGCCGGCGCGACCGTTTACTACTACACGGTAGGCGAGCTCAACGCGATAGGCCCGTCCCCGGAGGGCAAGACCGTCCGCGTCAGCGGCAAGCTGGAACCCGACTCCTTCCACCGCGCGACAGGCTCGACTCTGTCCGAGTTCCGTCTGACCGACGGCGCGGAGACTCTGATGGCCGCCCACGAGGGCGTCCTTCCAGACCTCTTCTTCAACGAACACTCAGAGATCATCCTGGAGGGCAGCTACGAACCCGACGGCGTATTCGTCAGCGAGAACGTGATCGTGAAATGCCCGTCCAAGTACGTCGCCGCCGAGGGAGACACGGGCTGACCGCGCGCGTCCGGGCCGACAGATGACGCGACGCGATGCGTTGAAGCCCAAACCCGCGCCTGCTATCGTAGAGTCACCAGGACTCTACTTTGTTTCCAAGACCCCCTGACTCCGAAGACTCCCCGGACAGTACGAGGCTTCTGCCCCCCGGACTCGACCGGACGCCGTATGTGACGTGGCTGCTCCTCAGCGCCAACGTTGGCGTCTATTTGCTGACCGAGCTACAGGGGGGATCAACGGCTGCGGACGTGCTGCTGCGGCTCGGCGCCATGGAGAGCTGGCTAATAGCCTCCGGCGAATACTGGCGTCTGTTCAGCGCGATGTTCCTGCACTCGGGCCTCATCCACCTGGGATTCAACGTCATTGGCCTGCTCATATTCGGCCAGCAGCTCGAGCGATTCTACGGGTACAGCCGATTCCTGGTGATATACATCCTCGCCGGACTGGCCGGCAGCATAACCAGCTACGCCTTCAACCTCAGCGCGTCTCCCAACGCGATAGGGGTCGGCGCGAGCGGAGCGGTGTTCGGCATCCTGGGAGCGCTTGTCGCGTTCTTCCTCTCGAATCGGGAGCTGCTGGGCGAAATAGGACGCCAGACGCTGGTAGGACTACTCGCTCTCGCCGCCATCAACCTCGCTGTCGGCTTCGTCATGCCGGGCATAGACAACTTCGCCCACATCGGCGGGTTCGCGGGTGGATTCCTGCTGGGGATGGCATACTCGCCGAGCTACCGCATAATCTACAGCTTCGTCGGGTGGCCCGAGGGTCTCCGAGACATCAATTCGATGTACAGGCGGTTGTGGGTCCTGCCGGTCGCCGTCATTACTCTCATGGCGGGCGTCGCCATTGGAAACTCGCTGGTTGGAGACACACCCATCACCTTCCTCAAACACGCGGAGGAGCATCACGAACAAGGAGAGTTCGGCCTCGCTCTGAACTCGGTGGAGCACGCGCTGGAAATCCAGCCCTACTACGGCCCGGCATATCTCCGGCGCGCGTTGATACTGACCGATATGGGGAATGTTGACCGCGCCATGGAAGATCTTGGCCGCGCGGTCCGACTCGGCCTCTCCGATTCCGACAGGTCGCGAGCGCTCGACCTCCTCCTGGAACTTCGCGCCAGTCGCTGAACGCTTTAATAATCAGCCCATTCAGCATATAATCTCCAAGCGCCATCCCCTATGGAGCATATCTGAAATTGCGTATTTCTTACGACCTCGACAGGCTGCCCGGAGACATCTTCGGCGGCGTTACGGCGACGGTAGTCGCCCTGCCCGTGGCGCTGGCTTTCGGAGTAGCGTCAGGGCTGGGCCCCATTGCGGGTATATACAGCGCCATCGCCGTAGGATTCTTCGCGGCGGTATTCGGCGGCACGCCCTCCCAGATTAGCGGGCCGACCGGGCCAATGACCATCGCGATGGCAGTCGTCGTGACACAGCACGCGGACGGCGACCTCACCAAGGCATTCACCATCGTCATGATGGCGGGCATTCTGCAGATATGTCTGGGAATCCTGAGAATAGGGAGCTTCGTCACCTACACTCCATACTCCGTCATATCCGGCTTCATGACGGGCATCGGCGTAATCGTCATGACGATACAGGTACTCCCGTTCCTGGGAGCGTCCACCGTATCAGGGGGGCCGCTCAACTCGATTCGTGAGTGGCCGGATGCGTTCACAAGCCTCAACGCCGACGCCCTGATCGTCGGGCTTGTAGCTCTGCTGGCAGGCGTATTCTGGCCCAATAAGCTGAGCAAGTTCGTGCCGGGACCATTGATAGCGCTGGTTCTGGGAACGGCCGCCGCGTTCTTCTTCTTCACCGAGGCCCCGGTCATCGGCAAAGTCCCGACCGGACTGCCGGAACTCTTCATACCGGAAATTACGCCGGGCTTCCTGGCGAGCGCATTGCAGCCCGCGTTCATACTCGCGCTTCTCGGCTCTATAGACAGCCTTCTGACCTCGCTGGTAGCCGACTCGATTACGCGCGCCAGGCACAACCCGAACCGGGAACTGATGGGACAGGGGCTGGGCAATCTGGTGGCGGGCGTAGTCGGAGCGCTTCCGGGAGCGGGCGCGACTATGGGCACGGTGGTCAACATCCGCGCCGGCGGACGCACCCCCGTTTCGGGCGCGCTGCGGTCCATCGTGCTGCTGGCCCTGGTGCTCGGCCTGGGCCAGATCGCCGAACCCATCCCTCACGCGGCGCTCGCGGGCATCCTCATCAAAGTGGGCTGGGACATCATTGACTGGCGTTTCGTCACCCGCATTCACCGCATACCGGGGCAATACCTCATGGTGATGCTCATGACGCTCTTCCTGACGGTATTCGTAGATCTGGTTACGGCCGTGGCGCTGGGTCTCATTGCGTCTGCGGTAATGAGGTCGCGACAGTCCGAACAGCTGGAACTGGACAGCATCGTGTCCGTGCCGCTGCTGGACCAGTCTTTCCTGTCCGACGCGGACGGAGACGAGGATGAGTTCGATATGTTCCAGTCGCGAACCGGACTGCTGGCATTCCGGGGACACTTCTCCGTCTCGTCCGCAAATGAGCTGGTGCGTGTGGTCAGCGCGGACATCCACGAGCACGAGGTGGTCATATTCGACTTCTCGGACACCACTCACATGGACGACAGCGCGGCCCTGATAATGGAACAGCTGATAAGCGGCGCCGGAGACGAGGACACCGAGTGCATAATAATGAACCTTTCCGGCTCCGTCGCCAACAGCCTGAACTCGTTCAACGTGTTCAGGGACATACCGGAAGACCGCTTCGTTGACAACTTGGACGAAGCCAGAGAGCTTGCCAGAACCATCCTGGACGACTAGGCGTTTCCGAAGCTGAGAGACGATTGCAAAAGTCCCTTCCCCCTCGATGGGGGAAGGCCAGGATGGGGGTGACCGGCTTCGATAGCTGGTATTGACGAACTCCAGACTGAACAGCAATGACACTTATGTAATGTTCTCAATCTGAGACCCCGTTTGACCGGTGTTGACTAAGATGTTAGCATCCCGCTGTTCGCTCCGAGACAGCGACAATCCCACAAGGTGACAGCTTAGTGAACCTGGCTCCGCGCCTAGCCCGTCGCACCCCGTTCTTCTACGGATGGGTGATCCTCTCTTCGGCGGGCGCCTCCATATTCGTCCGCAACGCCGCGGCCAGCCTGACCATAGCCGTCTTCGTATATCCGCTGTCCGACGAACTTGGCTGGAGCCGAACGATGATAGCGGGCGCGTCCAGTCTCGGCGGCCTTGCCGCCACCTTCACCTCGCCTATAATCGGCTGGCTGGTGGACCGCTTCGGCGCGCGCATGGTGCTGACCGCCAGCGTGCTGATTCTCGGCTTCTCGACGATTTCGCTGGCCTGGGCGACCTCGACTATCTCGATATTCGGCGCCGCGATTCCCTGGGCGTTCTATCTGGCGTATGGCGCTGGACGAGTCATCTTCTCCAGCCCCATACAGATAGGCGCGTCCGTCGTCGTTTCCCGCTGGTTCATCAGAATGAGGGGCAGGGTCAACGGAATCCTCTCTATGACCCATTCGGTCGGGATGGTGCTGTTCCCACTCATAGCGTCCCTCGTAATCGCTCAGAGCGGCTGGAGAGACGCCTGGTTCGTGCTGGGGGTCATGGTATGGGTCATAGCCCTGCTACCGGTGTCCCTGCTCATAGCGCAGAGACCCGAAGACGTCGGCCTTCACCCAGATGGCGACGAGAGCGGGGAGGAGGCGGATGAAACGGCGTCCCAGCAGGAGGAGCCGGCCTGGACGCTGAAAGAGGCGATGAAGACTCCCGCGCTGTGGATTCTGGCGGTCGCCACCGGACTGCTGTTCCTGATGCAGGCAGGCACCAATACCCACGCTGCCGCCTTCTTCCGCGACCAGGGACTCACCGCGACGACCGCCGGCCTCGGCATCAGCCTGAACGCCGCCTTCCTTGGCGTCGGAGGCATCGTCTGGGGGCGAGTAGTCGAGAGCGTCCCCGCCCGCTTCGTCATGGCCGCCGTCGCGCTCGTCATGGCCGTCGCCTCCGCCCTCTTCATCACCACCGACACCGCTATCGAAGCGTATGCCTACTCCGCGCTGTTCGGCTTCGGACTCGGAGGAATGTTGACCATCCCTCCGGTCGCATACGCCGACTACTTCGGACGGCAGTCCCTCGGCGCGATAAGGGGCATAACAGAGCCGTTCACCACCTTCGGCCAGGCCATCGGCGCGCTCCTGCCCGGCGTCGTCTTCGACTACCTCACAACCCCGGGCGAGGAGAGCTACCTCCCCGCCTTTGTCTTCGACTACCTGACCACCCCCGGCAAGGCGAGCTATCTGCCCGCCTTCGCCGCCTTCGCCGCCCTCGGCCTGTTCACCACCCTCATAATCCTGTTCGCCAAGCAACCCCGCAAGCCGTAACCGGAAATCCCCTCTCCCTCTGGGCTTACAGGGGTATGTAAATCAATAAACCGTTCGTCCTGAGCTTGTCGAAGGACCATTCCAAAGTCCCCTCTTCCTCTGGGAGAGGGTTAGGTGAGGGCAAATACATACCCCTCTCAACTCCCTCTGGGAGAGGGCTAGGGTGAGAGCGATTCTCTCAGTATCTCACTATCCAGAAATCTGCCGAAGGACAGTCAACGGGAATCGTCCGTTGTATCTGTCTGCCATAGTCATCGTCCCGATTTACCTCGCGCCCCTTGAGTTTGACACTCGTTCTGAAATCGTCGTGACGTCCGACCTGTATCACGATCTTTCCGTCCTGGTTTACAATCCGTATCCGACCCTCCACCTCCTCCATTGTGAAATCGGAGGGCCAGACTGGAATGCGATTCTTGACGTATATGCAGCCATTCACCATTTCCAGGCGGCCTTCCATGTAGGAAACGCTCATTGTACCTTCGTTATGTTGAGGGAAGACAACCGGCAGGTCTAGATTCCTGATTTCGATTGGGCTGTACAGTCGCGCGTCGCATTCCTCCGGTTTGTATCCGCCCCCTCCCGACGCGAGCAGAGTCATTTTCAGTTTGTCTCCGACACGCGCCACCGTTCGCCCGCCTCCGTTTCGCACCTCCATCACTCCATCCTCGATGTGAGGATAGAATCCGGGCGGCCAGGAGATAACGTTTCTTTCCTTGTAATCCTCTTCTTCCCAGATCATCAGCAGACAGTCGCCTTCCATGACCATTTCGCCCGGGCCTGTAAATCCGACGGCAGGGACCGCTACCGACACCGACCTCTGCCATGTAGCGCCGCGTCGGAAAACGACGTTGGAGTTCGGCATTGGTAACTCGGTTGGCTCGTCCGGCCCGACGACTGTCACATCATCTCCAACCATATAGTAAGGCCCCGTACACTCGGCAGGCACACTCTCCGCAATCTGGCGGGCGTGGTCGCTATCGGCCTGAATGAGCCGGCCCGATAGTCGAACCTCCTCACCTGCGCGAGCCACGACCGCACCAGCCCGGTCTCTTACGCCAACAGCGCCGCCCTCCCTGTTCATCTCGAACCCGCTCGGCCACACTAACAAGTAAGAAGGATTTGGCGCATTGAGGTCATGGCCGCGACCACGCAGGCATCCGTCCTCTTCCACCAACTCGACCTTGACATGGCCAAGCCCATAGTCCGTGGGCAGCGGCTCATCGTGCGTCGGAAAAGTCGCCACAGACTGGGATGATTTCTCTTCCCGACTATCCCCGCACGCGAGCGCCGCCAGCGCGACCATAAGAAGCGCAAGTAGATGCGACCTGGGGATGCAGGCAAATCTCACCTGCATCCCCATTCCGTCAGCAGTATCAAACTTCTTGACTCCCGCGCGAGCAACTCATCCCGACCATCCCCGAATCCCGTAAATCCTGCTTCAGCCAACCCCCGATCCCAATTCTTAATTCCTAATTGCCAATTGAGAATTGGAAATTCCTACCCGCTCCCAGGCCCCCGCTCCATAGAATACGGCTGCCATCGAATCAGGTCCGTCTTGTTCAGCACTGTGGGATTTACGCACGTCCTCGGCCAGCGTCCGCTCAGCACAAGCGAAATCTCCTGTCCAACCCTGCGCCGCGCCTCCGGCGACATCCTCGACGACGCCGAAGCCACGTGCGGCGTGAGGATTACGTTATCCATCTTCAGAAGAGGGTTATCCGGCTCCGGCGGCTCTATCTCGGTCACATCCAGACCGGCCCCCGCTATCCAGCCCTCTTCCAGCGCCTTGATAAGAGCGGCTTCATCCACCGTCGGCCCACGCCCGTTGTTTATGAACAGCGCGGTCGGCTTCATCATCCTGAAGTGCCGCTCGGTGAGCATATGGTGTACTTCGGACGTTGCGGGCGCGTGCATGGATACGAAGTCGGAGCGCTGCAGAACCTCGTCCAGGCTGACGGGCTCCACCCCGTAGCTGGTCATCGTGAGTTCCTCGATGTACGGGTCGAAGGCGATCATTCGCAATCCGAATGGCTGCGCTCGCAAGGCGGTAGCGCGCGCCACGTGTCCGAACGACACGAATCCCAGCGTCTGCCCGTACAGTCGCGGGAACTGGTTCAGGTAGGGTCTGCCCTGGCCCCACCTCTCGTCGCGCGTGTACGCATCCATAAGAGTCAGCCGCCGGAAAGTCGCCAGCAATAGCATCATCGTATGGTCCGCGACCTCTTCGATGAACGTGTCCGGCACATTCGTCACCGGAATGTTCCGCTCGGTTGCCGCGGCTATGTCCACGCTATCCGCGCCGACGCTGCCCAGCGCAATGATCTTGCAGTTCTGCAGGTTCTCGATGATGTTCGCCGTAACCGTGTTGCCCCTGGTGATAAGCGCGTCGCAGTCCTTCACCTGCTCTATGAACTCGCCTTCGCTGGCAGCGTCGAACTCCACTATCTCCGCGTCCACCGTGGACAGGTATTCCATTTCATAATCGTAGTCGCCTTCGCCCAATGCGTAGGTAACGTTGGTCGGCCTCTGAACGGCCACCTTGAATCTAGCCAATCTGAAACTCCTCTCAGAACGTCCGTCAGGACTTACTTCCTTAGATAACTTCGGACAGGATAAGACAGCCCCACCCGCTTGTCCAGAATTCTATTCCACACGCTATAATATAGCTACACTAGTGAGCGACCAGCCTTGAGGAGGGCAAGAAGGTGGCAGACGCAGTTAGAGAGCGGCTACTGAAGGAATTTCAGTTCTATCGCGATAACCAGGATGAGATGGTTGATAAGTACGACGGGAAGGTGGTGGCTATCAAGGGCGGCGAGGTGCTTGGAGCGTATAGCGATCTGGGTGAAGCTCTGAACGAAACACAGAAAATTCATGCACTAGGGACTTTCATCATACAGAAGGTATCCGAGGGGAACAAGGATTACACCCTAACCATCCGCTCACGCGCGCCGCGTCCATAATGCTAAACCCACCAACCAGCTTCACCATACAGTACGAACATCCGGTAAACGAGATACAGACTGATTGCTCCATATCCTCGATGAATGACCGCGCTTCAGAATGGAGACTGTTCAAAGCCGCATGGGACACTGGCGCCACAAACAGCGTCATCTCTAATCGCGCTGTTGATAGGTGCGAGCTGATTCCAACAGGTTTTACGGAAGTCTTCCAAGTCAATGGCCCTCCTTTCGTGGCAAATACCTACATGGTAAGAATCAAGTTGCCTAACGACCTTGAGTTTCACAACATTTCGGTCACAAGCAGCGACCTGGCTGGAGATGACGCCGATGTTCTGATAGGCATGGACATAATAAGCCAAGGGGACTTTGCTATTACACACCTAAGTGGCCGGACAAAGTTTTCATTCCAATATCCGCCCCAAGCGGATATAGATTTCGAAGTTTCCACATAACTACACAATCACCCTTACCCTCTGCTACAATCCGAACATACAAACTAACGCTTGGCAACCAAAGACTAAAGACTTAAAATCATAAACCCAAACTTATCAACCAAAATCCAAAGCCCGAAAAAAACTCTCTGAACTGGAAATTACAGGTAAATACAGGCAATATACAGGAAAGAAACGCAGGGCGACCCTTCTGCGGCCTCTCAGCAGACCGCCTGCACACCAACCAGAACAATCACAAAATCCATAAACCGGAGTAAATCAATGGACCCATTCAACAAGATAAACGGCGTGGTTCTTCCCATGAACCGGGTCAACGTGGACACCGACCAGATCATCCCCAAGCAGTTCCTCAAGCGCGTCGAACGCACCGGATTCGGCGAGTTCCTGTTCTTCAACTGGCGGTACAACGAGGACGGCTCGCCCAATACCGACTTCGTTCTCAACAAGCCGGGCTACGAGAACGCCGAAATTATCGTCGCGGGCAGAAACTTCGGTTCCGGCTCCTCCAGGGAACACGCTCCCTGGGCGCTCGGCCAGTACGGCATCAAGGTCGTCATAGCGCCCAGCTTCGCCGACATCTTCAACAACAACTGCTTCCAGAACGGCCTGCTGCCTGTCGTGCTTCCCGAAGAGACCGTCCAGAAGATAATCGAGAACGCGGAGAACGACCCCGGATACCAACTGCACGTTGACCTCGATGCCGAGCGCGTCTGGGACGACAACGAAGAGGTGGTCGCGGAATTCAGCGTCGAGCCGTTCCGACGCTACTGCCTGCTCAACGGGCTGGACGACATCGGCCTGACACTGGAGGCCGAGGACGACATTTCGGCTTTCGAGACGAGCCGGAGTTCCAATGGCGGCGTTCTCACATTCTAGTGCGCGGGCCGACATCGCAGGCCTGGACGAACCGCTGATAGTAGCGCCCACTCCCACACCGTTCGACCGGAAGGATCATGTGGACGCCGAAGCGCTTGCGCGCAACATCGAGCGCTGGAATCGAACCTCTCTATCCGGTTTCGTACTCGGTACCGCCAACGGCGAGGAACTATCGCTGAGCGACGACGAAAAACTGCTGATCGTCCGAGTAGTATCGAAAGTGAGAGCGCGGGACCGAATTGTAATAGCCGGGATTGACTCGCCGTCCACGACATACACACTCGGACTCGCCGACCGGTATGCGGACGCGGGCGCGGACATGGTTCGCGTCAGGATACCCAGACAGGGAGGAGATCAGTCAGCGCTGCGATACTTCGACGAGATATGCTCACGCAGCCCGGTTCCGGTGGTAGTGATTCACCAGACCTTCACCGGCGTTCCCGCCGCGTCCCCAGATGTCATCTCACAAATATGCTCTCACGAGAATGTCTTCGGATACATTACGGACCACGACATACGCTTCGAAGGCCGAGTAACCCTGACTTTCCCCCAGGATAAGCGATTTTGGATTTGCAACGGCGGCCTTCTGCTCGCGGGAGCGGCAATGGGCGCGCGCGGAGCGTGTATGTGGCTCGGAAACATCGCTCCCGAACTGTGCCGCCGCATTATGGCTGGCGGACTGGACGGCGACCTTGCGAACGCTCGCTCGCTGCAGCGCGCCGCCACCATGCTGGACATGACAATCATCAGGTACGGCGTTGCGGGAGTAAAGTATGCCTTGGAAATCATGGGATACGAAGGCATGACTCCGCGCCTGCCACTCGCTCCGGTTTCAGAGCGTGGCGAAGCGGAAATAGCCGACGCGCTATACCGCGCGGGCCTGCTGGAGCGCAGCTAGTATTCCATTGAATGCCGATGCGAGGGCAGTATGACTTCGCGGGATACAGACCGGGCTGTTATAAGCGGCTCAGAAGAAGAGAGACGACTCTGGCAACTGGCGCAGGGGAGCGGAATCGGCAGACGCCGCTTCCTGCAACTGCTCTCGATTGGCGGGGCCGCCGCCGTCCTGTCGGCCTGCGGCGTACTGAATCTGCCCAGCCCTCCTGAAGACACTCCCGCGCCAGTTTCACAGGACTGGTTCAAAGACCCGACTCCGTTCATACAACGCTCAGGCAGCCTGGAAGCCAGGCTCGAAAACATGCAGGGCGTCATTACGCCCAATCGCTTCTTCTTCGTTCGCAACAACTCCGCCAGCATAGACATTGACGCCGACGCGTGGCGTCTGTCGGTGGAGGGAGACGCCGTCTCCCGTCCTGTGGAGCTGTCGTACCAGGACATACGGAACCTGCCCAGCCGCACTCTCATTTCGTACCTGGAATGCGCGGGAAACCATCGAGTCATGTTCGATCTCGTGAACGGTCAGGAGACCGATGGAACCCAGTGGGGAACGGGCGCGGTCGGAAACGGAGAGTGGACAGGCGTTTCTCTCCAGGAGGTATTGACTCGCGCCGATATAAGCGACGACGCGGTCAGCGTCCTCCTCATAGGGCTCGACGAGGATTCGCCGGAAGAGGGCTTCCGGCGCGTTCTGCCCGTAGAAAAGGCAATGCACCCCGACACTCTTCTGGCATACGCGCTGAATGGCGAGGTACTGCCCAGAGAT
Source organism: Dehalococcoidia bacterium (assembly GCA_965202815.1). GTDB lineage: Bacteria > Chloroflexota > Dehalococcoidia > Lucifugimonadales > UBA1123 > VXRN01. The sequence continues at coordinate 2,006,286 of CBDBCD010000002.1, read as the reverse complement.
CACGGATTCCCGCTGAGGGTGGTAGCCCCCGGCTGGGTCGGCAGTTCCAGCATCAAGTGGCTGGGGCGGATCGTCGTATCATCCGAAAGGCTCTGGACGCGCAATAACACAGCGTCTTACGTCCTCATTGGCGATGACTACCAACCGGAAGGCCAGGCGGAGGGACGGGTGGTTACCACGCAGTCCGTCAAGAGCGCGCTCGCTCTCCCGTGGCCCGCCGAACTGTCCGCGGGACGACATCGCATTCATGGCTACGCCCACTCCCCGGACGGTCCGATTGCCAGGGTGAAGTGGAGCGTTGACTCCGGCGCAAGCTGGAAGACAGCGGAAGTTCAGGCGACGCAGCCACAATACTCGTGGGCGCGTTTTGAATTCATCTGGGAAGCGGGCGCCGGAGAATACACGCTGATGACGCGCGCCACCGACTCGACGGGGGCCACGCAGCCGGATAGCGTCCCGTTCAACCGGAAAGGCTATCTATTCAACCAACCGCTGCCGCATCCCATACGCGTGACATAGCGACCGCGCCGGTTCAGCCGCCGTCCCCGTAGAGGCTGCCGTTCTTCATTATCCGCTCTATGGCGCTCTCCGGCGTCGGCTGGGGCCGCCTTCTGCGAGGCAGCATCTCCCATCCCGCTCTGACCATATTCTGAATAGAATTCACCTCTTTGGCGATCTTCACCCTGATGCGGGAGCTGTACTCGCCCATGCTGCGGTACTTCTTGTAGCGATTCCTTTCGCGCTTCTTCTGAGACATGGACTGGAGCGCAGACAGTTCGGACACGATTGCGCGGCGCAGCAGCCTGGCGGCTTCGTCGGGGTCGGAGTGGGCGCCGTTCGGCGGCTCGGCTACCACCCGGTCTATGATCCCCAGGTCGAGACAGTCTCGCGCGGTCAGCCGCATCGAGGTCGCCGCTTCCTCGGCGCGCGAGGCGTCCTGGTAGATTACCTCTGCCGCCTCCTCGGGCGAGACGGCGGTATAGATGGCGTGTTCGAGCATCAGAACGCGGTCCGCCACCCCGAAAGCGAGTGCGCCTCCGCTACCCGCCTGCCCTATTACCACCGAGATGGTGGGACTCTCCAGGCCGGACATAAGCGCCATCGTATTGGCTATGGTGTTGCCCAGTCCTCTCTCTTCCGCGGCTTCGCTCAGGTCAGGGCCGGTCGTATCCACCAGTGTCAGAAGCGGCAATGAGAACTTGGCGGCCAGATTCATCGCGCGCTGCGCCTTTCGGAAGCCCTCCGGCGTCGTGCGGCTTTCGCTGCCGACGCTGCCGTTCGGACTCGCGACGCGCTGCTGGCCTATGACCGCGACTGTCTGGCCCGCAATCTGGCCGAGCCCTGATATTACCGCCGGATCGTCTCCGTAGGCGCGGTCGCCGTGCAGTTCCACGAATTGGCCGAAGATGCTGGACATATAGTCAGCCGCCGTCGGACGCGACCGGAGCCTGGACATCTGCACCGACGTCCAGGCCCGCGGCCTGGAAATGCCGGACGTATATCCGGCGCTCTCGCTGGAATTGGACAACACGTATTTGGTTCCCAGCAGATCGAGAAGAACGCCCAGGACGGCTCTCAGTTCGGTTCTCTGCGCCACCGCGTCGAGCATTCCATGTCTCAGGTGGGACTCCGTGGTATGAGATTCCAGGGGAAGCGGCCGATCGCTCGCCCTGTCTATGACGCGCAGCGACGAAAAGCCGACAATCGCGCCCGGCTCCGCAAGAATGATGTCCGCCAGGTTCGCGAAACTGCCGTAAGCCTGTCCGGTCGCCGGGTTCGCCAGTATCGTAATGAGAGGTAGCCCCGCCTGGTTGAGCCGGTTGGCGGCGACCGTGGTCTTTGCCATCTGCATGAGAGACAGTGCCCCCTCCTGGATGCGCGTGCCGCCGCTGGTGATGATGGCCACGGTCGGCAATTGCATCTTCGTGGCGCGTTCCAGCGTCAGGGCTATCTTCTCGCCCACCGCGCAGCCCATCGTGCCGCCCATGAAGCCGAAGTCCAGGACGATGAGCATGACCCGCGTGCCGGCAATCGAGGCCGTGCCGGTGAGCGCCGCTTCGGTCAGGCCCGTTCTCTGCTGGTCCTGAAAGATACTGCTGTTGTAGGACTTGACGGACGCGAACGACAGAGGATCGAGCGAGATCAGGGAGCGGTTTATCTCCCTGAAACTGTTCGGATCAACGAGCGATTCGATGCGCTCGCTGGCGCTCAGGCTGTAGTGAAATCGGCAGCGGGGACAGACCTTGTAGCTGAGGTAAGTATCGTCTTCTCTGAAGTCGAAAGCGCATACTATGCACTCGGATCTCCCGCTCTCAGCCTCTTCCTGAGCGGCGCTTCCGCGTCCGAGCGGTCCGAAGATATTTGGCAGATAGTCGGCCATGATCTCCCGCCCTGGTAGTTAGAGCCTTTCGATTGCCGCAGTTCCAGAAGCCCGCGCATTCTAGTGATTCCCGCGAAAGCGGGACGGGAATCAATGCGCCGCCATGCCACCAAATCCGCGTAACCGAAAGACCCCAGCCATATTCAAGGGGCATGGCGCTAATTCTGGTTCATTATAACATCTCTGGACTTCGAGCCGTCACCAGGCCCGACGATGCCCTCTTCCTCTAGCTGGTCCATCAGTCGCGCGGCGCGAGGGTAGCCGATGCGAAGCCTGCGCTGAAGCAGCGAAGTGGACAATTTGCGATGGCTGAGGGCGATTTCGATGGCCTTGTCTATCATCTCGTCCCTGTCGGGATCGTCCTCGACAGACACGTCGCCAACCTCTTCCTCCGCTCCTCCGAGGAGGTCAATCTCCTCCAGCGGCAGCCGCGGCGCGGACTCCCAGAAGTTCACGAGCTTTTCTATCTCGGAATCGCCGATGAACACGCTTTGAACACGCGACGGCTTCGACGCGTCGAGCGGCAGGTAGAGCATATCTCCGCGTCCCAGCAGCTTGTCCGCTCCACCCGTGTCCAGAATCGTGCGAGAGTCCACCTGCGAGGTGACACCGAAGCTGATGCGGCTTGGGAAGTTCGCCTTGATCAGCCCGGTAAGCACGTCCACTGAGGGACGCTGAGTGGCGATTATCATGTGTATGCCGGTCGCCCTGCCAAGCTGCGCCAGCCTGCATATAGACTGCTCCACGTCCACAGCGGCGGTCATCATGAGGTCGGCGAGCTCGTCAATCACCACGCACAAGAACGGCATCTTGTCGGGCATACGGTTGTTGTACGCCTCGATGTTGCGCACGCCCACCTCTTCCATTCGGCGATACCTGTCGAACATCTCGCGTATCAGCCCCTTCAGGTAGCCGACTACGGTATCCGTCTCGACGATCACGGGCGCCAGCAGGTGCGGAACCCCATTATACGGCGTCAATTCCACCCGCTTCGGGTCCACGAGAAGCATCCGCATCTCATCGGGTGTCTTTTCCGTAATGAGACATGACACTATGGCGTTCAGACACACGCTCTTGCCACTGCCGGTGGCTCCCGCAACCAGCAGGTGAGGCATCTTAGCCAGGTCGAACACAACCGGCTCTCCGCCGCTGCCCTGGCCCAGCGCGACCGGAAGATGCGCGTCGCCATCCCGCAGTTCATGGAAAACCGGACTCTCCATTATGCTGCGGAGCGTCACGAGGCTCGGATTCGTATTCGGGACCTCTATACCGATGAGAGACTTGCCCATCGCGGGCGTCTCCAGCCGAATCGAGGGCGTCTTGAGCGCGAGGGACAGGTCTTTCTCCCGGGCAAGGATGCTGTCAACCTTTACGCGCGTCTTCTCTTCGACCTGCTTCGTTACCAACCGGCCTCTCTCGTCCTTCAGAGGCGACCCGTCGGCGTCAACCTGCTTGACGGTCCTTTGCTTGCGCACCCAGCCGGGTGTAAGTCCATACATAGTGACAGTCGGCCCCGGACGAACATCCTCGACCCCTACCTCTATGCCGTATTCCCCCAGTGTCCTGGTTATCGCGTCCGCGGTAGCTCGCTGCTCTTCTTCAGTGATGGAGCCGCTCGGCGCGGTGTTCAACATTCTTATGCTGGGCTTCCGCCATGATGCCGGCGTTACGGACACGGTAACCGGGGAGGAGCCGGCTTCTTCCCCCCGGTCAAATGCTAAAGAAGGTGGTTCCGATTCAGGCGGAGATCCGTTCGAACCCACCGCCCAGTACTTGTTCGTCTTGAACGAGGCGCTGGGCTGCGCGGACGCCGATTCGGGAGGGTAGTCATCCGACAGATAGTCGGGATCGAAGTCCTCCATCACAACGGTTTCCGGCTCGTTGTCGGACACAGAGGTCGTTTGGACGACCGCTCCGTCGAACGAGGGCTGGTCACTCAAGTCCAATATCGTCGCCGACGAGTCCAGGTCGGAGAGAGAGTCGCCGGTATCCGAACCGTCTTCATCCCTCGAAATACCCGGCATTTCCTCGTCCAACAGCGAGTCAGGGTCCGGCATCAGGACGTCTCCACGGTCAGAATCGTTGTACTCCAGCAGCGGGCTCGTTGCCTCGTCTTCCGACGGAGAATCGAATGACGGCTGCTCATTAGCTTCCACGACCATAGGCGCGGAGTCAAATTGGGACATGAAGAAGTCATCCTGCCCTGAACTGGAATCGTCCACGACAATTGCGGGTTCGCCGGCAGTCTCATCGAGAGCGGAAGGGGAATCAACTTCAGGGTCCTCGGGCAGGTCCGCATCGAATTCCTCATCGTCAATAGACTCGACTTCAGCCTCGTCGTAGGCTTCCTCCAAATGGTCTTCGATCTCCTCCGGCCCCGGCAATTCCAATGACGCGACGTTCGGTGTTTCGGGCGCTTCCTCTCGCTCCGCAACAGCCACGGCTTCGGCTCCCGCGCTGAAGGCGAACACAGGCTCCGGCAACTTGCTCAGATTGAGTGGCCTGAACGGATCGCCGTCCTCATAAGAATCGGTTTCATTCGTCGCAGGCTCAGGTTCAGGTTCCGGGGGCGCCGCGAGAGCGCTTCTTATTCCGGCTTCCATGGTGTCGCTTCCGGTCATGCCATCGAGATAATTCGCCAAAGACGGCACAGGCGCCGAGCGTATTGGCGCGCTCCCAAAGGCGAAAGTCTCGCGGGAAGGAGACGCCGACCCGTCGGCCGGCCCCGTTCCAGGAGAGCCGCCCGTCGGGAACGAGCCGGATCTCGAGTACCAGGAACTCGGGCCGCCGCCAGGTCTCACCGGGGAATTTGGCGCCGCCAAACCCACGACTGGCGCAGTCCGCGAGTCATCTTCCTGGTCATCGAAGAACGGCGCTTCCATCGGCGGCGCGGCCAACGTGGCCTGCCCGCGACGATTGAACAGCGACAGAAGCGCGTCGCTTGCACTCCCGAACGCGGGCAGGACGAACAGCGCGCCCGCGACAACCAGGGCCGCGACAACACGCATCCACCCCGTCCAGCCTCCGCTTCCGATGATCATATCTCCGACTTGACCGCCGGGCGTCACTTCGCCACCGAGCGCGAACCACCCGAGGACTCCTTCGGAAGGGCTCAGGAATGAAAGCGCTCCCATAGCCGCTACTACAAGCGCGGCGGATCCCAGCCAGACGTTGTACCGCCCCAGCCATTCGCGCCTGAAAGCCAACGCGAATATGAAAGCGACGATCCATCCGACTATCAGAACTGAGCCAAAGCCGACCGCGCGCAGTATCGCGTCGCGGATGCCGCCTCCGCTCATGACAGATCCGAAGACAGTGAGCGCGAACCACACCACACTCACCGCCAAAGCCACCCCGATCAGAAGCAGCAACAGCCGTTTCACCTCTCTGCGTGTGGAAGTCGAAGCGGCCCCTGAATTATCCCGGCGCGTTAGCCTCATCATATGGCGATACCCTTTCGATAGAGCGCTAGAAACGATGTCGTAGGCGAGACTCTATCTGAGACCTGAAAGGGCCTGTGCCCGGGGCTACCGGACTAGAATTCCGACGGCGCCGCCGGAATTATGCGCGACGGCAATCAGATATGCTCGATTACCGTGAGAACCGTGGGGCGCTGCCTAGTCTCGCCGTAGATGAAATCCCTGACGGACTTTGTCAGCCGAGACCTCACCTCTTCTAAATCTAAGGTCTCGCTGCCCAGGTCTTCTAGTGTTGAAGCAACCTTTTTAGATATTTTTTCAAATAAAGCATTGGAATTGTCCACCGCTATGAACCCGGAAGACGTTATCCCCGGCTCTGTGAGGAGAAGCCCCGTGCGCGAACTCAGTGTAACCGTAACCGTAACCACGCCATTTCGAGACAGCCTCATTCTCTCGCCGAGAATCGCGCTGTCCATATCCCACAGCCGGTTGCCGTCTATGTAGATGTAGTTCGCGCGTACCTCGTCAACCACTTCCCCCCTGGACTCGTCCAGTTCCAGCACGTCGCCGTCTTCCAGCACGAATATGCGCGCGCCCGGCATCCCCATGTCCGATGCGATTGCCGCGTGCTGAATCAGGTGACGGTACTCTCCGTGGATCGGCACGAAATACCTGGGCTTGACGATGCTGAGCATCATCTTCAGCTCTTCCTTCGCCGCGTGGCCATGCACGTGAACCAGCGATATGCGGCTGTACAAGACCTCCGCGCCCTGCTTCAGCAGGTTGTCTATCGTCTTGGCGACCAGGGTCTCGTTGCCCGGTATAGGCGAGGCCGAAATCACTACCGTATCGCCCGGCGCCACCTCGATGTCCCTATGCCTGCCGTTCGCGATGCGCACCAGGGCCGACGTCGGCTCTCCCTGGCTTCCCGTAGCTACTATGACGACCTGTTCGTGCGGCAACTGCCTGGCGGCGGACAGCGGGATAACCGTATCGTCCGGCGCCTCCAGGTATCCCATGTTCAACGCCATATTGACGTTGTTCATCATGCTCCTGCCGACTACGGTTACTTTTCGGTCGTACCTGACCGCCGCGTTTATCACCTGCTGGATCCGGGAGATGAGCGACGCGAACGTGGCGACCATTACCCTGCCCGGAGCGTCTCCGATTACTCTGTCCAGCGCCTCGCCGACGACCTGCTCGGAAGCCGTGTATCCCTCGACCTCCGCATACGTCGAATCGGAGCATAGAAGCAGCGCGCCGTCCCCTACTATGCGGCTCAGCGTCGTGAAATCGGTGGAGTTTCCATCCACCGGCGTATGGTCAATCTTGAAGTCGCCGGTATGGATGACCACACCCAGCGGCGTGGTTATCGCTATGCCCATCGCATCGGGAATAGAGTGGCAGACCCTGAAGAATTCCACCGTAAACGAGTTTCCTATTCTGAAGGCCGTGTGAGGCTCTACGACGTTCAGACGGGCTTCGTCGAGCATCTTCCGCTCGCGCAGCTTCACGGTGATCAGGCCGTGTGTGAGCCTGGACGAGTACACCGGAACGTTTATCTCCGCCAGCAGGTACGGGAGCGCGCCGATGTGGTCCTCGTGTCCGTGCGTTATCAGGACAGCCAGCGCCTTGTCGCGGTTCTCCCTGAGATATGTAAAGTCGGGGATAGCGAAGTCAATACCGGGCATATCCTCTTCCGGGAACATCACGCCAGCGTCAATGACGATTATCTCGTCATCGAACTCCAGCGCCATCATGTTGCGCCCGATTTCGCCGAGTCCGCCCAGGGGAATTATGCGTAAGGGTTGTTCTGGCATCGGCAACTATTCAAACATACTCAGCTGCTGCGCCGGCTTCTCTTCCGGCTCAGACTCGCCTGCCTGACGCTCGATTACCTGCCTGATGAGATCGGGCAGAGCGCTGAAGTCTTGCTCCAGAACCGGTCTCAGGCCCGGATTGTGCAGCGCCGCGGCGGGATGATACATCGGGAATACCATGTAGTCCCTCCACTTCCTGGGCCTGCCCCTCGACCTGCCGATTGACTCCCCCGGAAAGAATTTCGTGAATGAGAATCGTCCTAGGGTGACTATTACCTTGGGGTCTATGAGTTCGAGCTGCGCGTCAAGATACGGAGCGCAGGCTTCGAGTTCGCCCGGAAACGGGTCCCGGTTGTTCGGAGGCCGGCACTTCACCATGTTAGTGATATAAACGTCCTCACGCGACAGTCCGATGACTGACAGCATATGATTCAGCAGGTTGCCCGCCTGGCCGACGAATGGAACGCCCTGCCTGTCTTCGTGAAAGCCGGGCCCTTCCCCAATGAACATGATGTCCGCGTCCAGCGATCCGTCTCCCGGCACCGCCTGGGTGCGTCCCTGGGACAGCCCGCATTTAACGCAGTTGGAGATTTGGCTTACAAGTAGTTCGTAATCGGACACTACACGACCCTTATTCATACATGTAGGAAGAGCGATTGGGACAACATGGCCTAAATGCTATACGAACCCGTTCATCCAAGTAAAGCGCGCATTCAATCCCCGGCGCTCTACTTTTGGAGTTGGCGGCCGGAAGCCGTCCGCTACAATCCAAAACCTACCCCCAAGTTCGTCAGAGCGTCCATTCCGAAGTAGCCGGCGAATGCAATCGCTGTAACCTTGATTGTCTTGCCTAGGGCTACAACCGGAATGAACTTGATAAGAGGATAGTGCGCGGCTCCCGCCCAGATGCCCGCTACGTCGAACGGCACAGGCAGGATAGCGAACCAGAACAGAACGACCGCGCCCCATCTGCCGGTCCAGCGCTTGAACCGCTCTACGCGCGGACTCTGAGGCAGAATCACGCTGCCCCTGTGTCCAAGATAGTATCCGATCAGTTCGCCGAGCATCGCGAACATACCGCCGATGATACCGACGATAATTGGGTTGAGTATTGACCCCATGGCGAACGTGTAAGCATAGGATGGAGTGGGAATCGCCAGCATCGCGCTGTTGCCGAACTCTACCGCCGCGACGCCTACATAACCCCAATTTCCAAGAGATTCGAGTTGAGACGCGAACTTGATGAGAAGCAGGGCAAGCCCGATGGAAGACACAACCATGAGCCCCAGCTGAAGCGCCGTCCCCAGCGACGGCCTGATGATGAAAGACGACAAAGACGCGCGCGAGTCAAGCGCGTCAGGAGTCGAAACTTGGGAGGTAGATTGCAGGGTGACGCCGGACTTTTTGAACCCATCCCCGGACGCCGCTTCGGTAGAAAGAGACGCTACCCTAGGTGTTTCAGGTTTATCGCCCACCAGAACCTGAGTGCGGGCATTATCGAACTTACTGTTCAATGCACATCCTCTCTAAGGATATTTATTGCTGCCCTGCGATTTCTATATTATTCCATCCACACCGTCGGCGCTTCATGAATTTGGGTCATATATTGCTGATTTCTTATCCTGATTTTTCTTAATCTGATTATAGTACATAGAAAAAATATAATCTGCCCAATATCCTCACTCACATCTCGCCGCTCCACCCCAATCACCTTCACCTTCTCCGCAAAGTCGAACATCGCGTCCGCGATGAAGTAGTTTCTGAAATCGCGCTCTGCAAGCAGATTCAGAGACGCCGACCTGCGCCGCAGCAAGTTCATGTCAATTCAGCGCCTCCCACTAAGTAAGTCTCCACCCCTGTTACAATACACGACAGAACATGACTCGAAGGAGACAAAAATGGCAGGCAGAATCGCTCTGGTAGGCGGAGACGAGTTCAGGGAAGGCTGCGAGGCGATGGACGAAGCTATATTGGCCGCAACCGGCAAGCAGACCCCCGTCACGCTGATAATTCCGACCGCCGCGGCGTCCCAGAGACCGGAACTGGCCGCCCAGAACGGTGTTCGGCACTTCAAGTCCCTCGGAGCCGACGCCCATCCCCTCATGGCGCTCGACAGGAATGACGCGATGGACTCCGGCCTGGCCTCCGAGGTTGACTCAGCCGAACTGGTGTACCTCACCGGAGGCAATCCGGCCCACCTGCTCGACTCCCTGACCGAATCCACCCTGCTCCTCAGAATAGAAGCCGCCCTGGATCGCGGAGCCGTGCTTGCGGGATCGAGCGCGGGCGCGATGGTAATGGGAAGCTGGATGCGCTTTCGGGAATGGCGACACGCGCTCGGCATAGCGAAGGGAATAGCCACCCTGCCCCACCACGAACGGTCGGATCCCGAATCCACCCTGCAAGAACTGAATGCCTCAGCCCCGGATGAACTGCGAGCGATCTTAGGCGTGGACGGACGCTGCGGCGCGCTCAGCGGTCCCGATGGCTGGACCGCGCTCGGCCCCGGGAACATAACACTCTATCGAAACGGCGGCTGGCACAGGTACACACACGGCGACACATTCACCGTCGCCTAAATGGCTCGTCATACCCGCGAAAGCGGGTATCCACCAGACCCTGAACCCGCTCTCCGCTAGTTCACACCCAGTTCGCGCAGCACGTTCGCCATCTGCACGGCGGCCACACCCGCGCTGTAACCGTTGTTGCCCTGCTTTCCACCCGCTCGGTTGATGGCCTGCTCCACCGTGTCCGTCGTCAGCACGCCGAATATCACCGGTACGCCGCTCGATATAGAAGCGCTCGCTATGCCCTTCGCCGCCTCTCCGGCGACATGCTGATAGTGGTCCGTCTCGCCGCGAATCACCGCCCCCAGGCAGATTACCGCGTCGTACTGGCCCGACTCCGACAACTTCTTCGCCACCAGCGGAATCTCGAACGATCCGGGCACCGTAACGACCATAACGTCGTCGTCCCGAACGCCATGGCTGACCAGGGCCGCCTTTGCGCCGTCCAGGAGGCGGGACGTTATGAAGTCGTTGAACGCCGCGACGACTATGCCGACCCGAAGACCGGCGCCGTCCAGTGAACCACTTATCTCGCGCGTCACTCGGCAACCTCCGGCATGACTTCGGGCATCGGATCCAGCATGTGTCCCATACGTGTGCGCTTGGTCTCGAGATAGCGCCGGTTCTCAGGCGTCACGCCCGCTATGATTTGCTCCTGGCCGACTATCTCCAGTCCGAACCCTTCCAGGCCCACGCGCTTCTGTGGATTGTTCGTCAGCAGGCGCATCTTCCTCACACCCAGGTCTATGAGTATCTGCGCGCCGACACCGTACTGCCTGGGATCGGGCGCGAAGCCCAGCGCGATATTCGCGTCCACCGTATCCATACCGTCGTCCTGGAGAGCGTAAGCCTTCAGCTTGTTGTGAATGCCTATGCCGCGTCCCTCCTGGCGCATATACAGAAAGACTCCGGTGCCTTCCTTTTCGATTGCTTGCAGCGCAAGTTCCATCTGGCCGCCGCAGTCGCAGCGCACGCTTCCGAACACATCCCCGGTCAGGCACTCCGAATGCACCCTGACCAGCACGGGCTTGTCCGATTGCAGGTCGCCCTTCACGAGCGCGATATGCTCGTTCGGGTCCACCATGCTCCTGTACGAGACCGCGATGAACTCGCCATGCCTGGTCGGCACACGGGCCTCTGCGACGCGCTCTATCAGCTTTTCGTGTTCCCTGCGATAGGTGATTATGTCCGCGACTGTTACGATCTTCACGTCGTGAGTGCGCGAGAACTCGGTGAGCGCGGGCATCCGCGCCATCGTCCCGTCTTCGGCCATCACCTCGCATATCACCGCCGCCGGATACAGCCCCGCGAACCGCGTCAGGTCAACCGACGCCTCGGTCTGTCCCGCCCGCTTGAGAACGCCGCCCTCCATATACCTGAGCGGGAATATATGACCCGGCTTGCCCAAGTCTTCAGGAAGAGTGTCAGGGTCTATCAGTGCCCTTATGGTCGCCGCCCTGTCATACGCGGATATTCCGGTCGTCGCGCCCTTCAGTACGTCCACCGATACCGTGAACGCGGTGCCAAGCCTGGCGGTATTGTCCTGCGTCATCATCGGCAGCCTGAGCTCTTCGAGCCGGTTCCCGAGCATCGGAACACAGATCAGCCCGCGTCCGTGCATCGCCATGAAGTTGATGGCGTCCGGGCTGATCTTCTCCGCCGCCATGGCCAGGTCGCCCTCATTCTCGCGGTCCTCATCGTCCACGATGATGACCATCTTCCCCGCCCGTATATCGGCAATCGCTTCTTCGACTGTAGTTATGCTCATTGATGGATCCTCGCGGTCAGAAAGGGGCAATCCAACTCACATCTCGATCTTCTTCACTCATGCGCGGCAAGCTCACTACCCTTCAGAACGTACTTCGCCATGATATCCGCTTCCAGATTTACCGCGTCACCGACTTTCAATCCCGAAAACAGGGTGTGTTCGAGAGTGTAGGGGATGATAGCCACCACGAATGTGTGATTCGTACAGTTTACAACTGTTAGACTCACCCCGTCCACAGCTATGAATCCCTTCTCCACGATGCAGCGCGCCACGCTGTCCGGGGCCTCGAACTCGAAGAGGTGAGAGTTGCCCTCCGGGGTGATAGAGAGCACGGTTCCGGCGCCGTCAACGTGCCCCTGCACGACGTGCCCGCCGAACCGGCCGTCCGCCTTGAGCGGTCGTTCGAGGTTGACGGGCGAACCGTCGCTCAGACCGCCGAGATTCGTCCTGCGCCGGGTCTCGGGAACGGTATCCACCCAGAATGTGTCGCCCTCGATTCGGGTGACGGTCAGGCACGCGCCATTCACGCTGATACTGTCCGAAACCCCGATGTCCTCCATGACGACAGACGCGCGGATACCCAGCCCGGTCTCGGACACCTCCACCACGCTTCCCACTTCCTCGACAATCCCGGTAAACATCTGCAACTCCCTCTGAACGGCTGAAAAAGATATTAACGAAACAAAGGGAGATTGTGAATACCAAATCAGGAATCTGGGGCGCAATTACCTATGACCGCCACATCAGCGCCGAACCGCTCGATCCTAACCCCGCTCAGGCGTAGCGCGTCCGACATAAGCGTCGCGCCCTGGCCGCCGACCGGAGAAGGCGCCCGGTCCCCGCCTATGATCACCGGCGCGACGAACGCCACAACCCGGTTCACCAGCCGCGCGTCCATCAGCGAGCCCGCGAGCGTCCCGCCGCCCTCCACGAAGGCGCTCGTCACCTCGCGCCGCCCAAGCTCCGCCAACAGCGCCCTCAGGTCCACCCGGCCATTGCCCGTAGGAGCGAAGAAGACCTCCGCGCCCGCCGACTCCAGCGCGTCGCGCCTGCTCCTGGGTATCTCCGACACAGCCACCAGCGTCTCGCCAGGCTGACCCAGCATCGCCGCGTCCGGCGGCAAATTTCCTCGGCTGTCCACCACCACACGCAGAGGCTGTCTCTGCAGTGGCCGGTCATTCTCATCGCGCGCGGTAAGCAGGGGATCGTCGGCCAGCGCCGTCCCTATGCCCGCCACTATCGCGTCGCTCCGCGACCTGAGCCGATGCACGTACCGCCGCGACTCCTCGCGCGTAATCCACTTGGAATCCCCCGTCCGCGTCGCAATCTTTCCATCCAGGCTCATCGCGAACTTGAGCGTAACCATCGGCATTCCGGTCGTGATGAACATGGTATGGGGCGCGGCGAGCTCCTCCGCCTCCTCCCGTCCTTCCCCCACGAAGACCGAAATTCCCGCTCCTCGCAGCGCCGCGAACCCTCGCCCGGACACCCGCGGATTAGGATCCGCAATCGAGGCGTGAACCGCCGCGATCCCCGCCACGATGATCGCGTTCGTACACGGCGGCGTCCGGCCAAAATACGAACATGGCTCCAGCGTGACATACAGAGCGGCGCCCCGGGCGAGTTCGCCCGCCTGCCGCAGCGCGACAACCTCCGCGTGCGCCTGCCCCGCCGGCTGCGTCCTCCCCTCCCCCACGATCCGCCTTCCCCGCGCGACCACAGCCCCCACCGGCGGGTTTGGACTCGTCTCCCCCACCGAGGCCCGGGCCAGTTCCAGCGCGCGAAGCATATAGGTCGAAGTCATAGTTACCACGCCGCGCTATCCCATCAGCCTCATTACGGCGATCACCAGTCCGGTTACCCCAACCATTCCTCCCAGCACAAGCCCGACCATCCACTTGATGAGACTGACCTGGAGTTTTCCCATATCCTCCTTGAGTTCAGCCCGCAAGTCGGCAAGATCAGCCTTCGTCGCCAGATGCTCGTATGCCCCCTCCAGGCGGCTAACCCTGTCTTCCAGGCCTATCCGGTCTTCTACCGACGTGGTCATCACTGGGTCTCCTGTGTCGCTTCGCTCGGCGAGTTAGTCGCAGAATTCCAGACCGAGTTCAGAAAGGTCGTTGTCCGCTACATTCCGCAAGGTGCTGGGGATACACCCCGTAAACTGGCTGCCGACCGACAAGTACAGCTTTTCCAGGTTCAGGAGTCCACCCAACTCGACCGGGATTTCCCCGCTGAGCGCATTGCCGATGAGAATTAGCTCCTCCAGGCTGGAAAGATTGCCCAACCCGGACGGTATCTCCCCATTCAGCCTGTTCAACGGAAGATTCAAGCGTTCGAGCTTGGCGAGACCGCCCAGTTCCGAGGGCAACTCACCATTCAGGTTGTTCAGCCAGAGACTCACCTCCACCACGCGACCGTCGGAGTCGGTCTCCACCCCGGGCCACTCGCCCACCGGCGCGTCGCTCAACCAGTTGGCGTTCTCCCTCCAGTTAGCCCCGTCCGTCGCGTTATAGAGCGCGACCAGCGCATCCCTGTCCAGATTGCTCGCTTCATCCTCGGTGGATTGCGCGCCAATTATCCATTTGCCCGCGCTGTCTCTGCGAACGCTCCACACGGTATATGAATACCCCCTGGTCGGATCCAACTCGGCTATAGCCATACTGCTGACGTCTCCGGTCAGAAGCCCGCCGACATACCGTCCGGTCTCATTCCTCAGTCCGTCCCCATCGGGATCGGCCTCACCACCCCTCACTTTTCCGACAACCTGAAAGGCCTGGTACTCCGCTCCCTGGTCCGGGGTCCAGGTAGCGGTCGCGGACATACCGTCTTCGCTTCGTTCCACAGTCAGAGACTGGCCGGCCTGCTGGCTGGGAGAAGCCGAGGCAGTCCCCGACGCCACCGCAAACACCAGCAATAGTATAGTTAAGACTGCTACCGCCGCTCTCTCGAACATTGACAATTCACCTCATAGCTATCTCGAATGTCGAAATCCTCAGCCGCTAAGTCTTTGAATCAACAGCGCAATACCGGCCATAGCCCCAACACCGCCCACCATGACCCCGACCATCCACTTGACCAGGCTGGCGTGCAACTTGCCCAAATCCTCTTTGAACTCCGCCCTCAACCCGCCTATATCGCTCTTCAACTCCGCTTTCAACTCCGCCAGGTCCGCCTTCGTAGCCAGATGTTCGTATGCCCCCTCCAGCCGGCTTACCCTGTCCTCTACGCTTATCCGGTCGTCAACTGCTGTCGTCACTGTCGCCTTCCTTCCGATGACTGTCCACTGAGATTCGCATTATAGCATGAAGGCAAAACAGAAAAGGGCCGCTCCTGTGTATGGGAGCGGCCCTCATTCACTAAGGTGTTTCTATCGAATGTTTAGCGCCTTACGCGCGCCACGATGAACTTCGTACCGACAAGCGCCAGCATGGAGGCCGCAACGGCCATCGCCAGCAGCATCAGGAACGGCACTGCTTCGTCACCCGTAGGCGGCGGCGGAACCGGCGTCGGCGGAATCGGCGTCGGCGGAACCGGCGTCGCGGTCGGCGGAGCCGGGGTAGCCGTCGGCGGAATCGGGGTCGCGGTCGGCGTGCCGAGAGCCGCGCTCACCTGCATCCTAGCCTGCTCCACCACGTCCGGGTACACATTCAGCGCGATATGGCTGAAGCGCCGCGTCATTCCGTTCACACTTACGCTGCCATCCGAGTTCACCGTGAATTCGGACGGGATAGTGTTCCACTCGCCGCTGTCGTCGTCCAGGAGCTGGAGCATGATGCCGCCTAGCGCATTCGCCTGGATAGCGACCGCGCCGCCGTCGAGATCGCCGCCCAACTCGTCCACCGTTGCGGCGTCGAGCATGACATCAATCTCAGCCGACGAAATCAGCCTAACGTCCGACTCCATCTCGCCCTCGGCGTTGTAGATGGACAACATCGCGCACGCCATGGCCATGTCGCCGCAGTCGCCTGACTCCGACAGCATCGCCTGGAACGTCCGCGAGCGTGAGAGCGTCGGGAACTTCACCGTCACGTTGCCCGCCATAAGTACGACCTGCGCGTCCGGCTCGACCGTAGTCGCGCCCTCGACCGCCGTAACGTCCGCCTTCTCCACCATAACCGGTGTCGCGGTGGCCCTCGGAGCGGGTGGCGGCGCGCCGCCGGCCGCTGCCGTTGCCTCAGCGACGGCGGTCCGGGTCATATTAGCCTGAGCGGCCGCTGTCCGCCTCATCTGGGCCGCAGCCGTTGCAGAGGCCAGGGCCTCGGCAGTCTGTACGGCAACAGCGGTCTCCTGCGCCTGCGCAGCGGCAGTCTGCACGGCAACAGCCGTCGCTGCCGTCGCAACCGCTGTCTGAGTCGCATTCACGGCTGCCGCCGTTGCCGCCGCGTTCGCCTCAGCCGTCGCGGTCATATCCGCCGCTTCAGCTGTGGCGGTGGCGTTCAGATCCGGGCAGACACTGAAGCCGGGAAGCCCTGCGAACGGGCTGTCCGACGGTACACAGTCATCATTGGTCGGCGTCGGCGTTTCTTCCTCGCCGCACACAGTGAATCCGGGAAGCCCTGCGAACGGGCTGTCCGCCGGTACGCAACCTGCCTGCGCGGCAACAGTCTCATTAGATGTCGTGGTAGCCATCATCAGCATTATCATCGAGCCGACAACCGCAAGAGACACCATCAAGAGCAGCGGCCCAATGCGCCTTCTATCTTTGATCCTCATAATGAATGATTCCTCTCTTGATACTAGCCTTTCGGCTGGTCTGTGTCCTTGCGGGCGCCCGGCTCCACCTCGAACAGAGGCTTCACCGGACACCCGCAATCGCTAGCTATTCGGCCTTACTGCTGTGGTCCTTGCTCAAGGTCCATGTACGCCACGCCGTTTGCGTCCTTCCATCCTTCGGCGCCGGGATCGGAGTCGTAGCCGAATACGACATAGTAGTACGTTGACCCTTCAATCAGATCATCGAACGTATGCGTGTCGGCGTCGCCAGCCAATTCAGCGAACTTAAGCGTTGCAGATGCGCTTAGAGTCGGATGGTCCGCGATCCATGCCCCAACCAGATGCTTCGTCGCGTCGTCGCCAGGCCTCCAGGTGATCGTCGCGGACGTGCCGCTCCTCTCAACCATCAGGTCCATCGGCGTGTAGCCAGGGTTCGGCTCAGGCATCGTCGGCGTGCAGCCGCTCGCCCTGTCGGGGTCGCACACGGTTATGTTGAACATAATCATGTCCGACTGTCCGTCCGCGTCCGTAGCCTTGTACGTCATGCGGTACAGCGTCGAGTCCGCGTCCTGCACCAGCGCCGGCCTGCCCGTAAGCTCGCGGCTGCTGTCGTTGAACATCAGACCCTCCGGCACGTTGCCTTCGTGGTCAACCAGCGTGTACGTGATCGTCCTGTTGCCGCCGGTAGCCGCGGGCAGCGTCATCGCGTCTATGTCCATTCCACTCTCGAAGACCTGATCGTCAATCGTCGCGCCGCCGAAAGTAGGTGCGGTGTTGGATACGCGCTCGGTAACGAGCGTGTACACCATGGACTCCGTGAAGTCCGGATGGCGAACCGCTATCGCTGCCTGTGGCGGCAGATCCAGCTTCACGCCGTCCGCTATCCTTACGCTGTTCATGGATATCGTCGCGCCGGCGTCCGCGCGAACCGCGGTAACCTGCACGTCTGTCGCGCCGAATGGGATGCTGACCGTGTACGGTCCGCCGCTGCTAGGCATGAAGGCCGTCGGCGACCACATCGTCGCGGGTATGTCTGTCTGTCCGTCCAGCGTGTACGTAACCAGAAGGCTGCTCAGCTGGTTGGCGGGTAGTTCGTCCTCCGGCTGAGTAACCGCGCAATCCGCATCCACAGCCGCCTGATCATTGGTGATCTTTATCGTGAACGAAGTCGTGTCCCCGTCCGCATCCGACGTATCAGCGTCGGCGTCCCTGACAGCTAGTATCAGGTCGAAGTCGGACTCATAGCCCTCGTCCAGCGTCGGAATACCGGTTATCTCACGAGTGGTTGCGTTGAAGAACAGGCCCGGAGGCAGCTGTTCCTGGTTCACCAGGGAATAGGTGAGCGCTCCGTCGCCGCCCATGGCTTCCGGCAGAATTATCGCCTTGCAAGGCGCCATCTTTACGTCAACGCCCTCCATGCGAGTGTAGTTCTTTGCATCCATCTCGAACGCGGGCGCCGAGCTGGACTTGCGGGTGATTACCACCGTGTAGCGCGGGTCCGGCTCGTCCGTGCCTACAGACGCGCCCAGCGTGATAGTCGTCTCGCCTATGTCAAGGTCAACTACGCTGTATCCTTCGCGCTCCGGTATCTCGAAGGTGTTTACGAAGACTCTCGCGTTCGGATCCGCGGCCGTAGCCCGGACCTGCACGCTGCGCACCCACGTCTCCACCGTCGCCGTGTATGAATACTCGTCGCGGTCGAAGCCCTTCGTCTCACCGTCGGACTGGACTAGCTCGACTTCGTCGCTGAGGCGGCTGTTGTCGCGCGCGTCCTCGTCCTCGTTGATCGTTATGCCGGTAAGCTGGAGGCCTGGCCTCTTGATGTTGATCAGGTGTGTCCCCCTCACCACGCCGTTGCCGACGGTGACGGTTATCACGTTGTTGCCCTGGGTCAGGTTCACCTGGTGTCCGTTGCTGGAGTCTCCGTCCGAGTCCGCGGGCATTATGCTCACGACCTCGGCGCGCGCCCCGTTCGGGTTCGCGACGAACGTCACCATAGCAACGTCGTGCGCCGCGTTGAACCTGTAACTCGCCAGCTTCTCATGCGAGTACGTCGTCTCCGGGTTGTACACCTTGGACATGGGACCAAGGGCGCCTGAACTCCTGCCGCTCACCGTGTAGGAGGCCAGGGTAACGTCCCTGTACACCTTCACGTCTATATTCATCGTGTCCGAGTCGGAAGCGGTCCTGTTCATGTCCGCGTCATTGACGGTCAGGACGCCATACGCCTCAGAGCGGTCGGACTCACGGAACAGGTCAGCTGTACTCCTGTCCAGCTGCGGCGGGCCGCCGCTGAGCATACGAGTCGAAGTAGCTTTACCCATATCCAGATTCAGACCGAGGAAGTCATACTTGGGGGCGGGCGCGTCTGCGCGCTTGCGCACCAGCTTATAGTCGAGATCGCCGTTGCCGCCTTCAGCCTCGGGCAGCATCGCCGCGCTGTCAGGCAGGTCGTCAAGGGGTATGCCCTCATAGAACGCCATGACCGCGCTGGCGTCGCCGAACGTCGGACGCTTCGCCAGTTCGCGTTCCACCCTGACCGTGTAGGTCCTGGCGGGTTCGCTGCCCTCCTCGACAGTCACGCGGTACGTGTTCCGCGCGCCCGGACCGATGTTCAGCCTGTAGCCTTCCCACGTATGCGTAGTGTTTCCGCCCGTGGTCGTCTGGTTGCTGGTCTCGTTCCCTTCGAGCCTGACCGTCGCGTCCTCATTGGCCGTGGCCACGAAGTCCACCTTCGTCGTGTCAGTAAACACGTCGGCTTCGTACGAATAGGTCAGCAGCGAGAACATCGGCATCAACTTGTTCGTCTTCTTACCCGCAGGCCGCTCCTCGAGCACTTGCAGGTCGCTCAGGTCGCCCAGACGCGGCTCTATGACAGCGCCAGGCGGCAGCAGGCTCTCGTCCCTGAAGACTATTATCGTAAACGGTATCGTGTCTTCGTCCTCCGAAGTCGTTATCGCGTCGCTGTCGCTCACCTTCAGAATCAGGTTGAACACCGCGCGGTCGCTAGAGCCCAGTATGCTCGGCGACATCTTCAGCTTTCCATTGCCGCTCGCGGTGGGCAGGTCGTAAGTCAGACCCTGTGGCAGATCCATAGAAGGACCGTCCGCCTCCACGCTCAGAAGCTCATACTCCAGAGGGGGGTTCCCGGTTCCGCTCACGGCCATCGGCAGTTCCACCGTGGGAGTGATCGTCATGCCATGCACTGCCAGCACTCCGTTCTCATCCGTCCTGCTGCGCAGGATGTGGTTCGCAGGGAACACCGGCACGGAGTTGGCAGAGCGACTTATGCTGACCGTGTGCAGGGTGCCAGCCTGGTCCCCCGGATGGTCAATGTCGAATTCCAGGTTGGTGGTTACCTCGTTCAGCTCACGCTCGAGATAGTTGCCGCCGTTACCGCCGCTGCAGTCCGGCACCGTAACGCCGTTGATTGACACGCGCACGTCGTTGAGATCCCCATCGTCCGCATCGGCGACACATACGCGCACGTCCGTCGCGGTCAGAAGATCGTCGTCGGTGATGTCGGTTTCCTTGATGAGGTTGTAGCTGCGCGACGCCGCGTCAAGCGTCACCTCAAGAGGACCGGAGCCAAGGCTGATTCCGGCGCTGTCCAGCACCGTGAACTGGAGCTGCGGCTTCGGCTCATTCCTGGTCAGCGTGACCATGTAGGTCGAAGTATTGTTCTCAACGCCAACGTCCACCTTGAACACGGTGTCGCCCACCATCAGGGTCGAAGTCACTGGACCTGCGCCCTTCGACGCCACCGGCATCGTGTGTTCAACTCTACGACCAGTGGTGTCGCTGGGATCTAACGTGACATTCAGCGTCGCCACGTTGATCTCGTAGTCCACCTCGGCGTCATATGCCATCGTATTCTCGTTGAAGAGGACCAGAGCGCTGCTAGTAGCGCTCTTGAGGACAATCTGACCCGTCGTAGGGGAGGACGTGTCCGTAACCTTAAGACAATTATTGGTCGCGGGCCGTTCGCCTTCGCACAACCCGAAGACATCATCGGTTTGGCTCAACTTCGTCTGCGCCAGCGTCAGCTTCACCTTGTACTCGGTATATATGCGTCGGTCCTTGTCGCTCCTGGCACGGATGACTACGGTCTTCTCCCGCTCGTCATCCGACAGCTTCACCTGGTGCCCCCTATTGCCGGTGTCGGCGTCGGCGGGAGACTCGAAGCTGACCTTGTTCGTATCACTGCCGCTGGCGGGCGATGCGCCCGCAACCGCGTGCAGGGTTACCATCGTATGCTGGAATGGTATTTCAGCTTCGTAGGACGTCTTATCAGGGTCATACGGTATGTTTAGACCGTATGAATTTGCAGGATCAGTGCCAGCATCCGGCCTCTCCGTGGCAAGCTCAGAGCCGAACGCCCCTACGCCATACCTCAACCTCAGGCCGTCGCCCTCTAGACCACCAACAGTGTCATCATTGAGAGCCAGCTTCGGCTTTTCGCGCTCTATCGTAATGGTGTACATCCCGGTGGAAGTGCTTCCCCTTACGACTCCGTCAGTCGCAACAGTCGTAGTGTTGCCGTAGAAATTCTTGACCCACTGGTCCACTTCGATGCCTACGACAGTCTTCCCAACGGGAAGATCCACAACATGAGGAGGAGTACCAGCGGAGGTAGTGGCCAGGCTGCCGTTCTCCGTGATTCTCTTTAATACGTGCCTACCGTCGTCGTGGGTGCCATCGTTGCCACCCACGTTGGGGTCGGCCACAACAAGCGTAGTCGAATCTACCGCGAAGGGGACCTTGAGGTCGTAGCTGCGCTTATCGGCGTCATACCCTGTTGTATTAAGGGCATTGATAGTCGGGTAAGTAGTCGCGAGGTCGGTCGTGTCGGTCACTCCAAAAGTAAAGCCAGTGGCCTCGGCCAACTTAGGCGCGAGCCGCGTAACCATGACGGTGTATTCGGCGCTGGCGCCACTTACTGTGGTTCTGACCTTTATTACCGTGGTGCGGTCAGCCGTGATGCGACCCTCGAGAGACACCCTATTTCCCAAGGGGTTGGTGTCCGTAGCGGTAGCGAGGTCGAAAGTCGCCCTTGCCGCCCTTTTTGCAGTTCCGGAGGACACTATCTCAGACACGGTAATACCGGTTGCCACAGTTGGAACCACCAGTACCGACCGGACGTCGGCATCCACCGACACCTTGAACATATTGACGCCGTTAATGGTAGTAAAATCGGACGGCACCCCACCGCCATCCAACCGCAACAGACTAAGAGCGGTGCCAGGACTACCTTCGTCAGCAGGATCCGGGTAAAGCTCAAGATTAGCCAGCAACGCGCCATTGGCAGGAATAACCCGCGCTTTCTTAGTCAGTTTGATTACGTACTTCGCAGTCTTTGTGGTGTCATCAGCGTCCGTAACCGTGACCTCGATTGTCGTAACGCCTTCCGCAAGAGCAGTTAGATCTGACGAAGCCCCGGTGACCGCGGTGACTTGAGTATCACTACCGTCTAACCCCGGAGTCAGCGTGACTGTTGAAACTTGGTAATCCACCATTGCGGTGTAGTCCCCACGGCCAGGCTCGAAATCAGGCATCAGCAAATTGTCGCTTGCAGTACCGCCTTCGGTGTACGTTAAGCTCAGCGAGGTCAGCCGCGCGTCCTCTTCGGAAACATCCGCTTCCTGGGCCTGCGCGGTCTGCGTCCCGGCCAGATTGATCAGTCCTATTATCAGAACCATGACTAGTACTGGTAAGACTATGGGTATGAACCCAAACTTATTTTTCACTTCCTAACCCCCTATGAGATTCTGGGTACTGGTTTGTAGAGAGGTGACTGTTGGCTGTAAAACGCCTCTCGACCCATCCATTGCTGAAGGGGCCGGAGGGGATGGGCCGCTCTGCATGAGCGGCATACTGAAGAAACGGGAATCTCCGCTTGTATAGATGATTACTTCCGGTTGGCGCACTTCTCACGCTTCCCTTTGATACAGATACTAATGAATATTCCGGCGGATAACATAGGTCACGTCCATGCCGCAGGGCATGGAAGCCTACAAATCCGAAAAAAACTATACAGAAGGCTAAACCCAATGTCAATCATTTCCCACCCCCTCTCAAACCCATTTCACCGCCCCGCCAAACTCCCTTCCCCCCTCACGCGGGATACCTCACCAGAGTCCCTTCCCCCCCGACGGGCTCACAAGCGTAGCCAAATCAATAAACCGTTCGTCCTGAGCTTGTCGAAGGAAGCCTGTCGAAGGAAGCCTGTCGAAGGAAGCTTGTCGAAGGGCCGTCAAACCGTTCGTCCTGAGCCTGTCGAAGGAAGCCTGTCGAAGGAAGCCTGTCGAAGGACTATTCCAAACCCCCTCTCCCTCAGGGCTTACAGGGGCATGTAAATCAATAAACCGTTCGTCCTGAGCCTGTCGAAGGACCATTCCAAAGTCCCCTCTCCCCCTGGGAGAGGGTTAGGGTGAGGGCGATTCCCCGCTTACTCGCCCCGAAGCCGCCTCAACTCCGCTTCCAACTCCGCCGCCCGCGCCTCAGCAGACTCAGCCCGCAACTCCGCAGACTCACGCGCCTCTCGCTCAGACTCAGCCCGAGCCTCCGCCGCGTCACGCTCCGACTCCACCCGCCTGTACTCATCCCTCAGCGCCCGCATATTTATGACATACTCGCCCGTCTCCGCGTTCTGGAACAGCAACTGCCAGGGCTGGAAGTTCGCCGCCAGAACTCGCTCCATATTCGGCTGCGCCCGCAATATCTCCTCACGCTTCGACCACTCCAGCGCGCACAGCCTCAGGCCCAACTCCTCGCTGTAACCGCTCGGAAGGCCGTGCTCGTTCTCCGCTATCTCCACAGGCTCGTACTCCCCCTCCGCCAGCCTGAACCCCATCAAAGCCTGTCCGTACAACTCCCCGCCCGTCGGATCGAACATCCACAACTCGGCGACCCCTATCCTCGCGTAGATGTCCGGCTTCTCATACAGGTCCCGCCTGTGAGTGCTGCGCGACGCCACCTCCAGCGCCCACTCCGGCGGCTTGCCTATATCCCACAGGTTATACCCCGTATCGTCCCTGATGCGCGAGACATCCACGTTCTTGGAGCGGTAGTAGTCCGGCGCTATCGCGATTCGCAGGTCCTCAGACGCCAGCCGGATCGGAAGATTCGAGTCCAGGAACACGAACTCCTCGTCCTCGTCCGTCTGAAGATAGTCGAGCGCCGCGATGGCCTGCTTGATAGCGTCTGATTGCAACATTTCGATAGGAGCCCGTCCGTCAACCAGATTATCCTCATAGAAGACAAGCAGACCCTCGGCCGGCTTCACCCTCTGCATTGTAGCCATAGTCCTGGCAACCATATCTCACCTCCGTTCCATCGCTACTCACGCATCCGCCTTATCAGATCATCTGCCTCTAGGCCATAGCGGGCGCTTCCAGCGGATTCGGAGATTCCAGATCCACCACTCCGGGCAAGCTCCAGGTAGTAGAATCGTCGGATGCGACGCTGACGGAAGCCCGGCTGATATTGAGGCCGTAATCCTCCGCCACCTTATCAATGACCCCCCATTCGACGCTCAGCCGTATATACTCCTCGAAACACTCGGTGAAGTTGCGCATCGCGTCTTCAGGCGTAGCGCCCATGCCAATCAAAGGAAGCTCGTTGCACAGCGATACATAGTAACCTTCGCACTTCTCCACCCTGCCAGTCAGGTCTATCCCCATCGAGATACGCTGCGGCATCGCATCCTGAATCGCGGTCATTCGTAACTCTCCTATGGCATACACTATACGAGCGGCCTCTACCCCAATACTACCACACCCGCCAGGGCCTTTCGATTATCTGAAAATCACGTCAATAAACCGTTCGTCCTGAGCCTGTCGAAGGAAGCCTGTCGAAGGGCCGTCAAACCGTTCGTCCTGAGCCTGTCGAAGGAAGCTTGTCGAAGGAAGCCTGTCGAAGGGCCGTCAAACCGTTCGTCCTGAGCCTGTCGAAGGAAGCTTGTCGAAGGAAGCCTTGTCGAAGGAAGCTTGTCGAAGGACCGTCAAACCGTTCGTCCTGAGCCTGTCGAAGGAAGCTTGTCGAAGGGCCGTCCGTTCATGGTTCGACAAGCTCACCACGAACGGACTTCTCTGGTGACACTCGATAATGAAAATACCCTACTGTTCAGACTACCCCCTCAACAACCCCGGCAACCGCTTCAACCCCTCAACATCCCCCGCCGGAACAAAATGGTCCACATACGGCATCGCCGCCTGCAAACCCCGCGCCAGCGGCTCGAAATCCTCAGTCCCCGCCAGCGGATTCAGCCACACCAGCCCACGCACCCTCAAACGCATCCGCGAAAGCTCCCGCGCCAGCCCTCCGGGGTCCCCCGTCTCCCAGCCGTCGCTCAGCAAAAACACCGTCGTAAACCTGTCCTCCAGATGCTCATACATACTATTGACGACGTGCAGGCTCTCCCCGATCCGCGTCCCGCCCGACCAGTGCTCCACCGCCCTCCCCGCCCTGAACAGCGCCTCATCGAAATTCGGAGCCGACAGCGCCCGCGTAATCCGCGTAATCGCCGTGCTGAAAGCGAACGTCTCCACCCTGCCCGTCTGCTGACCCACCGCGTGCGCCAGCCTCAGCATCAGACGCGCGTGCCTGTCCATCGAGCCGCTAACATCCAGCAGAAGCAGAAGCCTCGGAGTCCGCTGTACCCGCCGAAGACGCGGGATCCGGATCGCGTCGCCGCCCGTCGAAAGACTCAGCCGCATCGCCCCCCGCAGGTCCGGGACTCCCCGACGCCTGTGCCTCTTCCGCCGGCGCCCGGGCCTCGACGCCAGCGCCCGAACCATCCGCGCCGCGATCCTCTGGATCTCCGCCGCGTCCTCACCCTCCGACAGCGACGACAGGTCCCGTCCGCCCGTCGCGTGATGCCCGCTCGCCCCCGTCCTTATAAGCTGGAGCACCGTATCCTTCGATTCGGGATCATCCTCAGGAACGCCGAGACCGCGCGGCAGCCGCCCCACCGTCCGCGTCTGCCCGAAACTCGTCTTCGGCCCCCCGTCCGCCTCCGGCCGCGCCGATACCGGCTCGAAATTCCAGAACTGGTAGAAAAGCCTGTCGAAAATAGAAAGCTGCTCCCGCCGCGACACCAGCAGCGTCCGCAGCGACCAGTAGATCCGCGCCTCCGACATCAGCCCCGCCCGCTCCACCGCCGCCACAGCGTCCGCCGTCTCCTGCGGCCCCACCAAAAACCCATACCCCCGCAGCCCCCTGCAAAACCGCGTCAAATGCGCCACAAAATCATAGTCCTGTGAAATGCGACGTCCCTCTTTCTCTACGAATTCAACCAAAGCGTTGCTATTACACCCAGGAGAGCCACGATAATGCCTCCCCCCACTGCTATAATCGCGATGAATATCGCATTCAAACGGGTTTCCATATTTCCCAAACGAGTCTCCATAGCCCCCATCCGGCCATTCATCTCGGCACGAAGACCCTCTATACGACCCTCCACACCCTCTATACGACCCTCCACACCCTCTATACGGCTGTTGACATCCGACCGCAACCCGCGCATCTCCTCCCCAATGTAGTTCAGCCGCTGGTCAACCTGCTCATAAGCCCCCTCCAACTTCGACACCCGCTCTTCCATCGCAACCATAGCCTCTCTCCTTTTACTTAGCGCCTAACCTATCCAGTCCCATCATCCTACCACTTCATCCCATCCCGCACATCTTCAGTCCCCCAGTCGAACCTGTACCAACTTAGTCGGCGCTGCCCATGTTGCCAAAGTCCCTTCCCCCTTCACGGGCTCACAAGGGTAGGCAAATCAATAGACCCGTTCGTCCTGAGCTTGTCGAAGGAAGCCTGTCGAAGGACAAGTCCAAAAGTCCCTTCCCCCTTCACGGGCTCACAAGGGTAGGCAAATCAATAGACCCGTTCGTCCTGAGCCTGTCGAAGGAAGCCTGTCGAAGGAAGCCTGTCGAAGGAAGCCTGTCGAAGGAAGCTTGTCGAAGGAAGCCTGTCGAAGGAAGCCTGTCGAAGGACAAGTCCAAAAGTCCCTTCCCCCTTCACGGGCTCACAAGGGTAGGCAAACGCGCAGCCAGCTATGAATACCGATCAACAAACCCCCTCTCCCTCAGGGCTTACAGGGGTATGTAAATCAATAAACCGTTCGTCCTGAGCTTGTCGAAGGACCATTCCAAAGTCCCCTCTCCCTCTGGGAGAGGGTTAGGGTGAGGGCCAAATGCCTACCCTTCTCAGCCCTTGACGGGGGAAGGTACTCTTTATACCGACCAAACTGATACAGGCTCCCCCCCAGTCCGGCTTATGACGACTGAATACTAAAAACTAATCACTAAATACTACCCACTCACACCAACGCCCCCGCCTCATCCCCCCACTCCCGCGTCCCCCACGAACCCTGCTCCACAGCCGTCAGAAAATCCAGAACAACCCGGTTGAACACGTCAGGGTCCTCCAGATTGATCGCGTGACCCGCCTGCGGCATCACCACCAGCCCCGACCTCGGAATGCACCGCTTCATAAACACGCTCGGCTCGATGCACGGCTCATCCTCATCCCCCGTCATTATCAGCGTCGGAACCTCCATCGCCCGCATCCGCTCCTCCAGGTCGAAGATAGACGGCCTCCGGCCCTGTATCCCCGAGAACGTCAAAGCCGACCCAATCGGCGAATGTTCCAGGAACCCCTGCCTGAACTCCTCATACCCCAGCGGGTCCTTGCGAAGCAGCTGCACCCGCGTCCCGCTGTTCAGATAATCCCCCATCGCCTCCATCCCGCCCGCGCGCATGATGTCCGCCCGCGCGTTCACATTCCGGCGGAACGGCTCCACGTCCGTCGAACCCGATCCCGTCCCCGCCACGATCAGCGACCTCGCCATCTCCGGGTACGTCAGCCCGAAATTCAGCGCCACATTCCCGCCCATCGAAAGCCCCCCGACGTGAGCTCGTTCCAAATTCAGGTGTTCGAGCAACCCTCGCAGGTCATCCACCGCCTGCTCCTGCGTATAGTCATCCAGACTCTGCGGCGCCTCCGAAGGCGGATACCCCCGCGCGTTATACGTAATCACCCTGTACCGCCGGCTGAAGAACTGCACCTGCGGCCTCCACGACCGGTAATCCCCCGCAAACTCATGACTCCACACCAGCGGATACCCGCTCCCATGCTCCTCATAATACAGACTCACCCCATTAACGCTCGCATAAGCCATCACATCGCCTCCAATTCATCACTTGTACGTTGCAAATCCCCTCTCCCACTGGGCTGAAAGGGGTATGCAAATCAATTAACCGTTCGTCCTGAGCTTGTCGAAGGAAGCTTGTCGAAGGACCAGTCCCGAAGTATCCCATCCTGCCAATCCCACCAATCCCAATCCCAACAAACCCCCGCCGCATAATCGCACATTCCCCCAATCCACGCTACAATACCAGGCAACTAACCAGGGGCTTTCGTTTTCGTCTTGTCGTCAATCTTTCGTTCGCCCTGAGCTTGTCGAAGGGCCGTCCATTCATGGTTCGACAGGCTCACCACGAACGGACTACACAGGTGACACTCGAAAATGAAAAGCAACCCTGGGCAACTGATAACTGAAAACTGAAAACTGATAACTCACCATGACCCAGACCCGCATAATGTACTGGAAAGAAATCCCCGTCCAGGTCCAGGCCCGCGACGATGGCGGCGTCGTCTCACGCCAGCTCCACCCCCGCTTCCAGCAGGGCGTTGACGCCGTCTCCATGTTCGACGGCTCCGCCGGCGCCGACGAATACCTCATGGCCTGGGAGTGGGGAGAATACGCCGACGCCGACGGAACCGCGTCCGAGGCCGCCGACGCCCTAGCCGCCCGCCTCAACGACAACTTCCCCGAAGACTTCGTAGCCCGAATCCGCGACCTCCACCGCCAGGGCCAACGCGATCCCACCCCCGGCGCCATAGACCACTGGACCAACCAATAACCCGCCGTCAACCTCAGGGGCTTTTCATTTTCGTCTTATCGTCAATCTATCGTTCGCCCTGAGCTTGTCGAAGGGCTGTCCGGCTATCGTTCGCCCTGAGCTTGTCGAAGGGCTGTCCTGCTATCGTTCGCCCTGAGCTTGTCGAAGGGCTGTCCGCTCATGATTCGACAGGCTCACCACGAACGGACTACACAGGTCACACTCGAAAATGGAAAGCAACTGTCTTCCAACCTATCCCCGCTATACAACCACTACCCACCTATGCTACTATAAGAACATACAAACTAATGACCCAAATCCAACGACCACGAGCCAACAAACATAAACGCCAGACTATATTATGAAGAATCCCAGGCCGGAGAAAAAATCCTCCATAGCTAACGCAGGTGAATCTCTGGTCACTAACAGGCGTTCTAATCACCAGTTGCCACCTGTTGATCGCACCTGTACCCACCTGTTGCCCCACCAGTGCAATTATAAACCAAACTAAATATAAACCCCCGAAAGGCTGAAACCAAATGAGCGCCACCCTACTCCAAAGACTCCACGCCGGAGAAATCCTCATCTCCGACGGCGCCACCGGCACATACCTCCAGCAGCGCGGACTCGAACCCGGCGGCTGCCCCGAGGAGTTCAACGCCAGCCACCCCGAAGTCGTCCAGGGCATGGCCCGCGACTACTTCGACTCCGGCTCCGACATCGTGCTCACCAACTCATTCGGCGGCTCCCGCTACATGCAGAAGAAGTACGGCTACGGCGATAGAGTCGCCGAGTTCAACACCCTCGCCGCCCAACACGCCGCGAGTCAGAAGCCCGACTCCGACCACTACGTTCTCGGCTCCGTCGGACCCACCGGCGAGATGATGGAACCCCTCCCCGACGGCGTAAGCCAGTCCGAGATGTACGACGCCCTCGCCGAGCAGATAGCGGCCCTCGCCGACGGCGGCGCCGACGCCATACTCATAGAAACCCAGATGGCCCTCGAAGAAGCCATAACCGGCATCCGCGCCGCCAAAGACGCCACTCCCCTGCCCGTCTTCGCCACCATGGTCTTCGACCTCGGCCCCCGAGGCTTCTTCACCATGATGGGCGTAACCCCCGAGCGCGCCGTTGACGAGCTCCGCGAAGCCGGCGCGGACGTCGTCGGAGCCAACTGCGGCAACGGCATTGACCGCATGATAGACCTCGCCGCCCAGATGCGCGCCGCGGACGACGGCCTCATGCTCATACACTCCAACGCCGGCATCCCCGACATGAAGGACGGCCAGATCATCTACAACGAGTCCCCCGACTTCATGGCCGAACGCTTCAAGCGCCTCGCAGACATGGGCATCAACATACTAGGCGGATGCTGCGGCACCGGCCCCGACCACATCCGAGCCCTCCGCGCCGCCGTCAAATAGCCAAGAGAACAGCTATGTCCGCGCCATACCGCCACTCATACACTTCCCCGCCCCCTGGATTCCCGCGAACGCGGGAATCCAGGGGGCGGGGAACGGGGAATGCCCTGAGAGACAAACCGAGGCGACGGAACTAGCCACTAAAAACCAAGAACTAACAGCCAAGGACTCCAACAATGACCCAACCAGCCATCGCCCAGCGCGGACAGGTAGCCCGCAAAATCGAAGAAATCGGAAGCTGCATGGAACTCGTTCCCATGGACCCCAACTTCAACAACGTCTCAGTGGGCCTGTATATAAAGGAAGGGGTTCTCACCGTCTGGAGCTTCAGCCGCACCGAGGGCATCCGCGACCGTCTGCGCGACATCCGCGACCAGATGGTCAGGCTCGGCGACCTCCTGCCCGTCGAAGACTCCGACAACCAACTCATCTTCCCATGCGGCATGATCCACGAGCGCCCCGTCAAGTTCCTGCTCACCCAGGCCGTCACCAAGGCCCCCGACTTCACCCACCCCGAGGGCCCAATGACCATCAAGGACTCCAAGTCCGCCCTCATGCTCACCACCACCGGCGTCTCAAACGACTCCGGGTACGCCTACAGCGTCTCCGGCGAAGGCGAAGTCCGAAACGCCGCCCTGCGCCTCCGCATGGTCGTCGCGGGCTTCGTCCGCTACGGCGAAATGGACAAAGTCGGCGACACCGAAGTCGCCTTCACCTGCCGCCAGCGCCACGACGGCCTCGTCCGGCTGCTCCTCCCCTACTCCCGCAACATCAGCGCCGTCGAGTCCATGCTCGAAGCCGAAGCCACCCGCGGCCAAATGACCACCAGCACCCTCGGCTTCTCCCCCCTCTGAAGCCGCAGAAAGGACACACAGATATGGCCCTGACCTTCACCATAGAAACCGAGCAAGAAGCGAACGGCCGCTGGATAGCCGAAGTCCTCGAAATCCCAGGCGCAATGGTTTACGGCCCAACCACTCATGACGCCATCGCCAAGGCTCAAGCCCTGGCCCTCCGCATCCTCGCCGAACGCCTCGAACACGACGAAGCCAACCTATAGTTATGTACTACACACCCGCAGACGAAATCCCAATTCGTGAAGAGTTTCGCTATGAGGCACAGCATTTCACTCCTTGGCTCGCAGACCATTTAGACCGGCTGAATAGGGCCTTAGGCATGAAATTGGCGCTTGTCGGATACGATGAGCAACTTGGCTCCAATCAAAGACGACCCGATATTGTGGCAGGAGAGGAAAACCTAGACATTCCCGTAGTAATCGAGAACCAGTTGGAACAATCCGACGATGACCACTGGGAAAGGCTATTGATATATGCAGCAAACGTAAGAGCCGGATTTGTGATTTGGGTTGCTCCAAGATTCAGGCCTGAGCACATCAAAGCTATACAATGGATCAATGAAAACTCATTCGAGTCGCTCCAGTTGTTCTGCGTCAGGGTTTTCGCCAAACAAGACAGTCACCCCAACCGCAAGATTAGATTTGAGGTCATGGCTCACCCGTCTCAGTGGTCTTCTGAGATAAAGTCCCTCTCCTGGGACCACGATTGCTTGGAAATCGGTATGTACCGAGACTTCTGGGAATCGCTGATTCGAGATTCGCGAATAGTCAATTTCACTGCGTCAAAACGTGTGTTCAACAGGAGGTATCACTATTTCCCCTCCGGATTCAGAGGAATCAGGTACGTAGTCCGATTTACCCCGATTTCAGAGACAGTATCTGTAAGTCTTGCAATCGCCCGCCCAGAGAGAAATGAAGTTTTCTACCAATTGGAGAATGATTGGGAAGATATAGAACACACATTTGGGGATGAGTTGAACTGGGAAAACTCAGAATACCGAAATTCCCATAGAATAGGCATCGAAGTAGCTGGTTCAATAATAGATTCGACCGACGAGACCAAATTATGGATGATTGACAACCTAGTACGACTAAAAGAAGCATTCACTCCATACTTGGCTTCTTCTATCAGACGTGGATACTGGATATAAGAAACTTAGCCCAAGCGCGCAAGGAGTATCCTCATGACCCAAGCGACCAGAACCAAAGCAAAAGTCACCGCCACAAGACCCGGCGACCCCAGACCTCCACTCGTTGACCTCAGCGACGTGCCCAAAGACGGCCCTGCCTTCGAGGGAACCGACGTGCCGGTGCAGTACCTATACGAATACCTGGACAACGTGCATAACCTGTACGCCTTCCTAGAGGATTTCCCGGACGTGAGCGCAGAGCAGGCGTTGAAAGCAATCAGGGAGCGTATAAACGCAAACACCGTCATTGACAGCGACAGAGACTATGTAAGCGGTATGCCCAGATTCAAGGGAACCCGTATGCCGGTCAGGACACTGTTCGACTATCTGGCGCAGGGCTACACCATCGAAGGATTTCTGGATTCCTTTGCTACCGGAGTAACCAGGGAACAGGCCGCGAAAGCAATTGCTGACGCAAGGGAGGCGTTAGAAAGCATGGCTTATGAGACTGCTACTCGATGAGGATATGTCCCATGTCTTTCGGTACTACTTCCCAGGACATGATGTGCGGACGGTCCGCTACATGGGATGGGACAGCAAGCAAAATGGCGAACTGCTTGCCTTGGCGAGGGCTGAGTTTGATGTCCTTATTACACTTGACCAAAAGATCCCGCATCAGCAGAATCTGACTGACTCCGATGTTGGGGTAGTAGTCCTCATCGCGGGAACGGACAACATTGACGTCTTAAGGACGCTTGTGCCTCAAATCATCGAAACTCTGCCCAGTATAAAACGCGGGGAAGTCGTCCGTATATATCCTTAGCGTTAGACGATCCCTACAACCTCAGCAAACCCGACAGCCGCTTCCGACCCCGGCACGGCCCCACCACCGCCATATTCAGGCGGTCCGTCACAAGGTGCTCCGACGCTACCCGCCGGATGTCCGACAGGCTTATCGAATTCACACTCTCCACCACCTCATCAACATCTACTATCGTCCCCTGCAAAAGCTCTTGGCTGCCCATCCAAGCCGATACCGACCGCGTATCCTCCATCCTCAGCATCATCCGGCCGGCGACCAGACGCTTCGCCCTGTCCATTTCCTCTTCAGGCAGGCAGTCCCGCACGTCCGCCACCTGCTCCAGTATAGTGGGCGCCGCCTCATACACACTCTTGGGCTCCACCCCAGCCGATATGACGAACGCGCCCGTGTCCTTGAAGTGCGCTACCCCACTATGAACGTCATAGGCAAGGCCGCGCTTCTCTCGCAGTTCGACGAACAGCCTGCTGCTCATCCCTTCGCCCAGTATCACACTCAATAGATCGAGAGAGTACCTGTCCGGATGGTTCAGCGGAAGTCCGGGTAGAGCGATGGACATATGCGCCTGCTCGGTACGCCGGTACTCCAGCTTGATTTGCGGCTCATTCTGAACATGAGTGACCGGAGACGGCTCTCTGCGCTCGGCGCTCGGCCAGTCGCGCGATAGCTGGGCCACGCGCTCCACGACCTCCGAGTGCGGCACATTCCCCGCAACGCTGACCACGATGTTTTGCGGAGTGTAATACTCGGCCACGTGGTCAAGCAGCATCTCCCTGGTGATGTCGTCAACCGACTCCTTCGTGCCTCCGATGTCGCGCCCGAGGGGATGACCCGGCCATAGCATCTCATCTATCAACGAGTCCACTCGCGCGGTGGGATAGTCGTTGATCATCGCCAGCTCTTCCTGTATGACTCGCCGCTCCTTCTCCACGTCATCCGGCTTGTAAAGCGAATTGCGAAGCATATCGAAAAGCAGGTCGAGCGACTCGGCGAAGAATGGCTGGGCGACCTTGCACCAATATACAGTCAGTTCCTGCTCGGTGCCCGCGTTCATGACTCCGCCCGTCCCCTCGATGGCGGAGCTTATATCCACAGGATCCGGTCTGCGCTCGGTGCACTTGAACACCATGTGCTCTATGAAATGGGACAGTCCCGCTTCCGAGTCGGCTTCGTAGCGTGAGCCCACCTTGACGAAAACGGAGATGGCCACCGACCGAGTGTGCGGCATATCGCACGAAACTACTCGCAGGCCATTACCTAACGTGGTCTTCTGAAAAATCTGGGTGGCGTCGCTTTTTTCGTTCATATCTGTTGATTCTATTAGCGCTCAAAGCCCATAGTCAAAGGGTTTTCGTCGCGCGCGGGCACGAACTCATACGACCCTGTATAATGGGCCCGATTCGACTATCGGGAGGACATGAAGATGGTACAGACAGCGGTACGAACCACCAAGCACATTCTGGTTGACCCCACGACCGAGCCGATAATCCCGGGCTTCATCCCCGCGCCGAGACTGGACTCGCTGGCGAACAAGAGGGTCGGCCTCATAGACGACGCCAAGGACGGCGCTCAAGTCCTCCTGGAAGAAATAGCCGACGTCCTGAGCGAGCGTTATGGAGTCGCTTCGGTCAACTACCATCGCAAGCCGTCCGCGTCCAAGCCCGTGGACCCGGACATACTCCAGGACATGACGAAGGACTGTGACTACATAGTCGTCGCAATCGGCAGTTGAGGGTCCTGCAGCGCGTGCAGTGTGCACGACGGAATTCACGCGGAGAAGGCCGGTATCCCATCGGTTACTATCTGCACCGACATATTCGAGATAACGGCCCGCTCCATGGCCCAAATGTGGGGCGCTCCGACGTATCCCATCGTTCTGACCGAGCATCCCATCGCCGAACTCACCCGGGAGCAGCTTCGCGCCCGCGCCGAGGATATGCTCCCCGAGATGGAAGCAATCTTGCTGGGCTAACCGGCTCCAGATAACTCTCGGAATAGTTCCCGCCACGTCTCGGCGTCGCCGCCGCCCATTCTTTCGCGATAGACGATTACACCTTCGGAATCGAAGGCGATCTTCGTCGACTGCCGAATCACGTTGAGGCGCAGCAGCGTGTCCCGGTCGGAGTGGGTGAGCGGCCACGGGTATCCCTGGTCGCGCCCGAAGTCCTCCAGCTTGTCAAAGCTGTCGGACGGGTCTATGTTCACGGCGTAGAAGTCCACGTCCTCCGCGTACTCGGGCCAGACATCTATCAGGCTCCGCAACTCGGAGCGGCAGACCGTTCAAGTAGTGGCGAAGAAGAACAGGAACGCGGGCCTTCCGCTCTCGACCAAGCTGGTTGACGTGAGTTTCTCGCCATTGCTTGTGAGAGTAAGCTCGAAGTTAGGAAGCCGGTTCCCTATTTCATTCCCGATCCTGACTTCCGAGGATACCTCTGAAACGGAAACTGGCTGATCCGCCTGGGCGGGATCCGACTCCGACGGCGACCTGCAAGCGATGATCAACAGCGCACCTATTGCCAGCGTCGCCGACGCCGCGTACCTAAGCATGAACAACCTCACACTCTTAATTATCAATTTACAATCGTAAATTCTCAAGACAGTCCCATCTCTCGGACCAGGCTCGCCAGGTCGTGGACTACCATATCCGGCTTGGCGTCCGTTGGACGTGTCGCGCCGCCCTCGCTGCCGTGCCCCCGGTTGACCCAGACCGACGCGATGCCAAGTTCGTTGGCGGGTGCGATATCGTGGTACAGGCTCTCGCCTATGTGCAGCCACCTGTCCTTTTCGATGCCCATTCGCTCCAGAGCGGTCCGGAAATTCCTGTGATCGGGCTTGTAGCTGCCGCACTGCTGCGCGGTGACCACCACGTCCATCTCCACTTCCAGAGCGTCCGCCGTCGGCGCGAACAGGTCATCGTCCACGTTGGATATGATAGCCAGATTGTAGCGACTCTTCATCGCCCGCAGCGCGTCTCTTGTATCTTGAAACACCGGCCAGGAACCGATGGTATTGACCAGGCAGTTCATCTCAGGCTCGGAGAACTGCGCGCCCAGCTTTATGCCCATCATCGCCACTACGCGGCGCAGAACGCGGCGGTACTCCAGGTATCTCCCGTCCTGCTGTATCTGCGGCTCGACCTCCGCGAAGAGAGACAGTATCTCCGATCTGGACATCTGTATATCGTGCGCGGCGAGCGAATCGGCGACGGCGTCCGAAATGCCGGTTTCCCAGTCCACCAGCGTACCGTAGCAGTCGAAACTCAGCCATTGAAATCGTTCAAAATCAAGCAATTCGCACATCCTCGTCTATTAACTGATGTTACGCAGAGGACAATGCCAATCATTATCTTCTGCCCACCGCATTATAAACAAAACATGGATTGACAGAGAAAGGCTTCTCAATTAGCATCAATGTAGGTTAATAGCGTGAAGGAGGAAGATGTGGAGAAGATACGAAAAATTCTGAGGCATACGCTCACCGGCAAGCTCGCCGCCGCCGGCATTGCTTTCATGTTCGTGTACGTGGTAGGCGGAGGCAAGGCGGTCTGCCCTCTTTGCGGCAACCAGGGAATCCACCCGTGGGAGTGGAGCGGCTCCATCAGCCTTTAAGCGATTACGTGCCGCAGGACTGAAGAGTTCGCAAGACCAAATCCGACCATCTCAAAATGACCGCGTTACAGGCGCGGTCGTTTTGTATTCTAATACGGAGGTTCACTATTAGGCTCGAAGGCAAGGTGGCGCTGATAAGCGGCGGCGCGAGAGGGATGGGAGCGGCTGAAGCGAAACTGTTCGCGTCGGAGGGGGCGAAGGTCGTTCTTGGCGACGTGCTAGACGAGGAAGGGCAGCAGGTGGAGGCCGAAATAGCGGGGGCGAGCGGAGAAGCTGTTTACGTACACCTGGATGTCACGAGCGAGTCGGAATGGCAGAGTGCGGTGAGCGCGGCGTTGGAGCGATTCGGCAAGCTGGACATCCTAGTCAATAACGCGGGGATATTCAACCGCGCGTTCATTCACGAACAGACTGAGGAGGACTGGGACAGGGTGATGGACATCAACGGCAAGGGCGTGTTCCTGGGGACAAAGGCCGCTATTCCGGCGATGCGGGAAGCGGGCGGCGGCTCGATAGTCAACATATCGTCCGTGGCCGGACTCATCGGGAGCATGGCTTCGACGTCGTACAACGCATCCAAGGGGGCGGTGAGGCTTCTAACGAAGAGCACGGCTGTCCAGTATGCGAAGGAAGGCATTCGCTGCAACTCTGTACACCCCGGTCCGATACAGACGCCGATGCTGGACCTAGTCTATCCCAATGAAGAGACGAGGTCCGCGCGCCAGAACGCGATTCCAATGGGTCGCCTCGGCAATATGGACGATGTGACGAAGGGAGTGCTTTTTCTGGCTTCGGACGAGGCGTCTTACATGACCGGAAGTGAGCTTGTGATAGACGGCGGATATACGGCGATGTAGCTGCCGCTTCATCTGAGAGGGTGTCTGAGAAGTGTTAAGATCGTCTCATTATGAAGCGCAAACCGTATCCCACAGACCTGACAGACACCGAATGGACCATCCTCAAGCCACTGATTCCGAAAGCCAGAGCAGGCGGACGACCGCGCTCAGTGGATATGCGGGAGATCGTCAACGCCATCTTCTACGTTCTCAGAGGTGGGATACCGTGGCGGATGCTTCCCCATGACCTTCCGCCATGGAAGACCGTCTATCACTATTTCAGAGCATGGCGGATGGAAGGTGTGTGGGAGGATATGAACGAAGCATTGCGCGAGCGAGTCAGAGCAACACAGGGACGATGTCCCACACCGAGCGCTGGCGCGATAGACTCGCAGTCTGCCAAGACGAGTGAAAGGGGGGCATACGCAGCTACGACGGCGGCAAGAAGGTGAACGGCAGGAAGCGTCATATACTTGTGGACACCGAAGGGTTAGTGCTGAAGGTGAAGGTGCATGAGGCTGGATTGTCTGACAAGGCGGGCGCCAAGATAGTTCTGGAGGGTCTGAACAGCCGATTTCCGAGGATGCGGAAGGTGTGGACGGACTACGCGTATCGTGGACTTAAGCAGTGGATGAGAATCACACTGGGCTGGGACTTGGAGGTTGTGAGACATAGTTGGTCCGGCATGGTATGGGTGGTAGGAGACCAGGAGCCTCCGAGTCGTCCGAAGGGGTTTGTGGTATTGCCGCGGCGCTGGGTAGTAGAGCGCACATTCGCATGGTTGGCGCGTAACCGCAGATTGTCGAAGGACTATGAATTCTTGCCCGAGACTGAAGAGTCGTTCGTGTATGCTGCCATGGTCAGACTGATGCTTCGCAGACTGGCGCATCCTACCTGAAATGACTTCTCAGACACCCTCTGAGTTCGTTGACGCACAGCATCGCCGCTGATAAGGTTCAATACTATGAAAGCTACACTTGAAATTGACGATGCGCTGATGCAGAGACTCTGCGAGGAGGCCGCCCGGCGCGGAACAACTGAGTCCGCCCTTGTGGAGGCCGGACTCAAACACATCCTCGATGTGTGCGACAAGACTACACCAGATAAAGACTCGCATCCGCCTATACCAACCCGGCTAAGTGGCGGAATTCTGGTTGACATCTCCAACCGCGACGAGCTTTACCGGATATTCGACGAAGATGCTAGTTTTCGATACTAACATACTGGTTTACGCGGTTCACAGAGATTCACCATTCCACTCGGCTTGCTTCGATTTCCTAGAAGAATCGCGCGGCAACTCAGAACCCGCTTTTCTGACATGGGGCGTCTGCTACGAATTTTTGCGCGTCACCACTCATCTTAGAATTCTAAGGTCGCCCATGAGTATGCGAGAAGCATGGCAATTTCTGGAAGATTTGCTGGAAGAGCCTAATTTTGGAATGCTACACCCGACTCAGCGGCATGGGGCTGTGCTGTCGGAGATAATAGAAGAGTTTCCTGACCTCAGGGGGAGTATATCCCATGACGTGCATACGGCGGTTCTGATGCGCGAACATGGAATCACCCGGATATGCAGCCGAGATTCCGACTTTCGCCGATTCCCATTTCTGACCGTGATTGATC
Source organism: Dehalococcoidia bacterium (assembly GCA_965202815.1). Classification (GTDB taxonomy): domain Bacteria; phylum Chloroflexota; class Dehalococcoidia; order Lucifugimonadales; family UBA1123; genus VXRN01. The sequence continues at coordinate 1,967,416 of CBDBCD010000002.1, read as the reverse complement.
CCGTGAACTGATCGCCCGCTTGCGGACACCTTACTAATGCCCCACCATACCGACATCTATCCCATGCCGATGTTTCCGACGCTCTCGGTCGGGGACATTGGCGCATCCGCGTCGTGGTACACTGAGAAGGTGGGGTTCGCCCGTGTCTTCGCAATTCCCGGAAGCGGCGGCGAGGTGGCGTTGGAGCATCTTCGCTGGAGCAAGTACGCGGACCTGTTGCTTGTACCGGAGTCCAACGCGCCTTATCCCGCGCAGGCCAAGGGCGCGGGAATAACCCTAGCTTTCCTGGCCCAGATGGAGGCCATTGACGACATGGCGGCGAGGCTGAGAGAGAACGGAGTGGAGATAGAAGAAGGGCCGGTTGACCGACCCTGGAATACGCGAGACATAATGGTTCGGGACCCGGACGGTTTCAGGCTGATTTTCTTCGAGCCGATTGATATATCCAGAACATTTGAAGATGTGATTGAACAAGCCAGCGGACGGAGATGAGATAACCCGATGTCAACACAAGTAAAACTACAGCAAGAGATAGACCGCTTCATCCGAAGCGCTCCCGTATCCCAGGGCAAGCAGGCCGAGGCGCAGAAGTACCTGCCCGGTGGAAGCTCCAGGGGGACGGCGTTCTTCGATCCCTACCCGCACTTCATCGAGCGCGGCGAGGGCCACTACATCTACGACGCGGACGGCAACCGATTGCTGGACTTCATGATAAACGCCACCAGCCTTATTCTGGGCCATGCCCACCCGGACGTCACCGCCGCGATACAGGAACAGGCGGCCAGGGGGACCGCCTTCACCGGCCCGACCGACCAGCAGGTAAGGCTGGCGAAGATACTCACCGAAAGGGTGCCATCGCTCGACCTAGTGCGATTCACCAACTCAGGCACCGAAGGCACGATGATGGCTATTCGAGCCGCCCGCGCCTACACGGGCAGGCAGAAGATAGCGAAGTTCGAGGGCGGCTATCACGGCGCGCACGAGTACGTCTCGGTAAGCGTCCGACCTCCGCTGGAAAAGCTGGACCCTTCGGGGCCGACTCCCATCGCGGAACATCCCGGCCTGCCGGACAGCATTCTGGAGCAGGTGATCGTTCTCCCATACAACGATCTCGACTGGTGCGAGCGCGTACTGCGCGAGAACGCGAGCGAGGTCGCCTGCCTGATCATGGAGCCAGTCGTCTCCAGCTTCGGATATTTGCCCGGAGATATCGAGTTCCTGAAAGGTCTGCGCGACCTGACGACCGAACTGGGCATAGTGTTGATCTTCGACGAGGTTCAGAGCTTCCGCATAGGGCCGGGCGGCGCGCAGGAGACGCTCGGCGTGGTACCGGACATGACTTCCTTCGGCAAGATAATCGGCGGCGGGACGCCCGTCGGAGCGTTCGGAGGGCGAGCGGACATAATGGAACTGTTCGACCCCACGAGCGCCGCCGCGATTCCACACGCCGGAACATTCAACGCCAACCCGGTTACGATGGCCGCGGGCGAAGTCGTCATGAAACACCTCACCCCCGAAGTCTATGACCGGATGAACGCGCTGGGCGGCGAGCTTCGCGCCAAGCTGAGCGCCGTCTTCGACGAGTTCGAGGTGCCTGCCCAGGTCACGGGCATCGGCTCGCTGTTCGGCATTCACTTTACATCGGAACAGATCAGGGACTACCGCTCGGTCGTCCGGGCGGACGGGACGATGCGGCGAGCGCTGTTCACCGGCCTACTGAACGAGGGAGTGCTGCTCCAGACAGGCACGGCGGGGGCGATGAATTCGCTTACCGAAACCGCCGACATTGATACGCTCGTGGACGCCACGCGCCGAGTCGTAGAACGGGTAAAGTAATCGTCGCGAAGCCGAATCGCGGGATCCGGGAGTGTCCTGCGATTCGTTTTCTATTAGAGACTACTCCGTAACAGGGTTGCGGAAAAGTAAAAAATTTGGCACGATAGATATATGAGAATAGGTGAATTTGAACTCAAAGAACCCCTGCCGGAGCTGAATCGCCCGATAGCTATCGCTATGCTCCGGCCCTGGATTGACGTGGGGAAGGTAGGAACGCTTTCTCTGAACATCCTGCAGCGCCATCTCGGCGCGAAGGAGTTGGGGAGACTTGCCGAGCCCGGCAAGTTCTTCGACTTTACGCGATACAGGCCCCGGATGAGGACCGTCAACGGCGAGCGGGTATTCACGACGCCCAATAGCATAATCCACTACGCTCACGATGGCTCGACAGACCGGGACTACCTGTTTCTGCACGTTCGGGAACCCCACAACTTCGGAGAAACCTACTGCGGCGCCATATCAGAAGTGCTGGAACACTTTGACGTCCAGGAGTACTGCCGCATTGGCGGCATGTACGACTCGGTGCCGCATACGAGGCCGTTGCTGGTGACAGGCACGATGTCGGACGAACAGGCCGCCAAAGCGCGCGGACTGGTTTCGCAGAGACGCAGCACCTACCAGGGACCGACGAGCATCGTCAACATGGTGACCGACCTGTTGGTCAATAAAGAGGTCGTGACCACTAGCTTGATGGCGCACCTGCCCCAGTATATGCAGCTAGACGAAGACCACATGGGTTCGGCGCGAATCGTCGAAATTCTGTGCGCGATGTACGACCTTCCTCTTTCGCTTTCGGACACCGCGCGCGGCGAACGCCAGTATGAGGACGTCAACAGGGCTGTCGAGGGCAATCCGGAGGTGCGCTCTCTGATCGGCAGGCTGGAATCATACTACGACCGCGTTCTGGCCAGCGAGCAGGAAGAGGAAGAAGAGGACACAGTGGAACTCGCGCCCGACTTAGAGCAGTTCCTGCGAGAAGTCACCGGCGAAGGCGGCGAAGACGGCTCGGAAGAGTCTCGCTGACCGCCGGTCAGCGCCGCGGAACCAGACATGATCGAACGCGACTTCATAGGCTACGGTCAGAATCCCCCCAGGGTCGAGTGGCCGAACGGCGCTCGCGTAGCCGTCTCCATCGTGGTCAACTACGAGGAAGGCTCAGAGTACTCGCTGCTCGACGGCGACCCCCAGCGCGAGACTAACAGCGAAGTGCTGTCGCCTCTGCCTCTCAATGAGCGCGACCTGGCCAACGAATCCTTCTTCGAGTACGGCAGCAGGGCGGGCGTGTGGCGAGTAATGCGGCTCCTGGAGAGATTCAACGTCCCCGCCACCTTCTACTGTTGCGCGCTCGCGCTGGAACGCAACCCGGAGGTCGGCCCAGAGATCGTGAGACAGGGGCATGAGGTATTCGGACACGGCTATCGCTGGGAGGAATACTACCGCATGGATCGCGACGCCGAACGCGAGGCGATTGCCAAAGCCGTGGAATCCATACGGCGCAGTACGGGCGAGCGTCCGCTGGGCTGGTACACGAGGTACGCGCCGAGCGTGAACACCCGCGAGCTTGTCGTCGAGGAAGGCGGATTCCTGTACGATTCCAACTCCTACGCCGACGATATTCCCTACTACGTGGAGGTCGGCGGCAAACCCTGGCTGGTTGTTCCGTACTCGCTGGAGGTCAACGACACTCGCTTCTGGCGCGGAGGCATGAACAGCCCTTCGGACTTCTACGAGACGCTGAAGAACACGTTCGACATCCTGTACGAAGAGGGCACTGAATCTCCCAAGATGATGAACATCGGACTGCACTGCCGGATCGTGGGTCGCCCTTCCCGCGCCGCCGCGCTCAGGGACTTCCTGGAATACGCGACCGGCTTTTCGGACGTATGGTTCGCCAAGCGGGTCGAGATAGCGCGCTGGTGGCTGGAGAAATATCCACCCGGCCAATAGTCCCATCGTATTCGACTCGAAGAACCTCTGAACAACCCTCTGTGCTACCATTTCCGTATCCCTGATTACTGAGCGTCCAATTGCAAACTTCCCGACTGCCCAAAGATTACACTGCCCTTGCGCCTGACGGCTCTGAGATACGTGAGCTTGTCCAGACGAGCATGGGAAGCATGGTGCATTGCGCACTGCCGCCCGATACTATTTCCGGACCCGTGTCGCATCGGACAGTGGAAGAGGCTTGGTATTTTTTATCGGGACACGGACAGGTGTGGCGGAAGTCCGGCGACGATGAAGCCGTTACGAATGTGGAGCCGGGCGTCAGCCTCACGATAGAGACGGGAACCCACTTCCAGTTCAGAAACGACTCGCCGGACGAACCGCTCACTTTCATCATCACAACAATGCCGCCCTGGCCTGGCCCTGACGAAGCATACCCTGTTCCCGGACGCTGGTCCGCCGACACTTTATAACCCCAACCCCATGAGACCTATTTGGAAGGAACAATGCACAGCTACCTGACTAACCTGGAATGTACATACTGCAACGCAACCTACTCGGCGGACGAAGCGAACCGGCTTTGCTCCGAATGCGGGAAGGTGCTCTACCCGCGCTACGACCTGGAAGCCGCGTCCGCCGCTCTGGACAGGGAAATGTTGAAAGACAGGCCCGCGAATATGTGGCGATACTTCGAGGTTATGCCTGTTCGAGACCCCGCGAATGTGGTCACGCTCGGCGAGGGATTCACCCCCATCTTCAAAGCCGAACGGTTCGGCCCGCAAATGGGCTGCTCCGACCTTCACATCAAGGACGAAGGTGTGAACCCGACCGCTTCCTTCAAGGCGAGAGGTCTGTCCGCGGCGGTGTCCAAGGCGAAGGAGCTTGGAATCACGAAGATAACCATGCCGTCGGCCGGCAACGCGGCGGGCGCGATGACTGCGTACGCCGCGAAAGCCGGAATCGAGTCCTACGTGTTCATGCCGCAGGACGCCCCCGAGTCCAATCAGAAAGAGGTAGTGATAACCGGCGGCGAACTGAATCTGATTGACGGGCTGATAAGCGACGCGGGCGTTCTGAGCCGCGCGAGAGCCGCGGAGGAAGGACTATTCGACGTCTCGACTCTCCAGGAGCCGTACCGGGTGGAGGGCAAGAAGACGATGGGGTACGAGATCGCGGAGCAGTCCGGCTGGACGCTGCCGGACGCGATCATATACCCGACGGGCGGGGGAACCGGGATTGTCGGAATGTGGAAGGCGTTCGCGGAGATGGAAGCTATGGGCTGGATCGGGTCGCGCAGGCCGAAGATGTTCGCGGTGCAGGCCGAGGGATGCGCCCCGATGGTTCGCGCATTCGAGCAAGGAGACGAGTTCGCGGAACCGTGGCAGGACGCTCAGACAATCGCGCCCGGAATCCGGGTGCCCGGCGGTATCGGTGACTACCTGATACTGAACGCGATACGCGAGAGCGGCGGTGGCGCACTCACAGTGTCCGACGACGAGATACGGGACTATATGGGCCGCGTGGCGCGGGCGGAGGGAATGTTCATATGTCCCGAAGGCGCGGCTACGGCAGCGGCGCTGGAAAAGCTGCTGTCCGACGGCCTGCTCGACCCGGACGAGAACATTCTGCTGCTGAACACGGGCTCCGGTCTGAAGAACCTGGACCTGGTGTAGTCAGCGCACCTCTATATCGGTGATGTAGGGGGCGTGTACGCTGACCGAGGTCTTCATCATCATCTTGATGAGGTCGTGAGTGGGGACGCACTCCGGGCACTCTTCATTCACGCCGGGCGTGTACTCCACAACGAGCTTGCCGCCGGTCGCCTCGACGAACTCAATCGAGCCGCCCTCCGAGGCCGCCACGACCTTTACGTTTCTGAGGATGTTATCAATACCCGGGTCTGTGTTTGTCGTCATCTTGCGCCGCTCCTGAAATATGAGTCCGTAAATACTAACACGTATCACGTCCTGGCTTCATGCCGACGTGAATCGCGACCGCGCCAAGCACCAGGCTCTTGAGGGTCGCAACCTCTAGGCCGGCGTCTCTCATGGCTTCCGTAAGTTCGGAGGCAGACATGAAGCCCTGCGCGGACTGCGGAAGATAGGTGTAAGCCTCGCGGTCTCCGGCGAGAGCGCCGCCTATCCATGGAGTGATGTATCGAAAGTGGAATCGCGCCAGACGGCTTATCGGCCCCCTGCCGTCCTGCCTGACGATCTCGAGAGACACTACCCGTCCGCCCGGCTCGACGACTCTGGCCATCTCGCTCAATGCCCGGGGCACGTCAATGAAGTTGCGTATCCCAAAGCCGACGGTCGCGCAGATGAACGAATCGTCCGGGAACGGGAGGCCGTGCGCGTCGCCCTCGATGAAGGACACGATCCGCTCGACGCCCTGGCTCTCTGCCTTAGGCAGGCCGAGTTCCATCATCTCCCGCGTGAAGTCCAGCCCCACGACCGATGTGACCTCCGGCCTGCGCGCGAGGTCGAAGGCGAAGTCGCCGGTGCCGGTGGCGACGTCCAGCGCCCTGCCGCGCAGACCCTCGACCGCCATTGCCGTCGCCGTTCGACGCCAGGCGTAGTGCCTGCCACCGGACATGACGGAGTTCATCAGGTCGTAGCGGCGCGAGATGCGGGCGAACATCTCGGTTACGTATCGGGCGCGTTCGTGGCCTTTAAGTTGGGCCAATGGGCGTTCTCGTCATTTTATATAAATTCAGATTTATAATTGCGCTGGTCTCGGGCTGGGCGGGCCGCTGGGGAATAACAGGGGAGCGACAGGGTTGCGCTGTGACCAGAGTTGACCTGCGTTTTGCCTGCGTTAGCTATGAGGGTCTTTTTTCCGGGGCGTCCTGTTTTTCATGGGATAATCTTCGGTTTATGAGTTTTTAGTTATAAGTTCTCAGTTTTCAGTTATTAACCATTAGTTATGAACGGCTTGAATAGTTTGTATGTTCGGATTATAGCATGGGCGGGTAGTGGTTGTATAGGGAGATGAGGAAATCGCCAGGGGCTTTCGGTTATTCTACAAGGCGCTAATGAAGTGGATGAAATCACCCTCACCCTAGCCCTCTCCCAGAGGGAGAGGGGAACGAATCCAGCCTGATTCTCATACCAATTCGGAGTGATGTCGTCATGTTTTCATCGTCAGATCAGTGGATTCCCGCTTTCGCGGGAATGACGGCAACTTAACTTGTCGCCAGAATTTACGTCGTAGTCAGAATGAAATGGTATTACTCCATCCACTTCCCCTGCTATACGGTCCGCCGAAAGGCCACATCAGCGGGCCGTATCTTTTGTTCCGGGCACGTCTCGCGCGCCTTCGCATATCTGGTACAGTGTATGAAGCTTTGGATCAGAGGATATGCCCATGAAGATAAACAGCAGCGATGTGAAAGTTCCCAAAAGCTCGGTCAGCGTCTATGACGCTATCTTCCGACGGCGCAACGTGAAGGAGTTCACGGGTGAGCCGGTCTCGGAGGAGACGCTGGAGCGGCTGTTCTCGACGGCGGTCTGGGCGCCGAATCACCGGCTTACCGAGCCGACGCGATTCTTCGCCATCCGCAAGGACAGCTCGATGAGGCACAAGATCGCAGAGGTGGCGTGGCAGACGACATACGACGGCGTGGTCAACCCGAACCCGGCGCAGAAACAGAGGTCGGCGGACGCGAGCAAGGAGCGCGTGCTGAACGCGCCCGCGATGGTGTACGTGTACAGCCTCACGGGCGACAATGAAGAGGTCACCCGGGAGAATTACGCGACGTCGTGCTGCGCGGTGCAGAACATGGCGCTGGCGGCGGTGGCGGAGGGCCTGTACATGGACTGGAGCACCGGAGGTCTGACCAAGCTGCCGGATTTGGCGCAGACGCTGGGGGCTGACGAGGACTGGACGATGGTGGGAGTGGTGTTCATCGGGAAGGCGACGGAGGTTCCGAACACTCAGCGTATGCCACACTCTGAAGTGGTGTCGTGGCTGGAGTAATCGCCCATCGCCGTCACAGACCCAGCACGCGCCTGGCGTTTTCCAAGAGTATCTTGGGGCGAACCTCTTCCCTGATTTCAAGCTGCTCGAACCCGGAAAGCCAGCGGTCGGGCGGCAGATACGGGAAGTCGGAGCCGAACAGTACCTTGTCCTGAAGCCGCGTGTTGGCCTCGTGAATGAGCTGCTGGGGGATGTACCTGGGCGCCCAGCCGGAGAGGTCTATATAGACGTTGGGCTTGTGCAGCGCGACCGCTATCTGCTCCTCTACCCAGGGCCACGCGGGATGCGCCATTATCACCGTGAGACCGGGAAAGTCGGCTGCTACGTCGTCAATATGGGGTATCGGAGCCGCGTGCTTCAGCTTCATGCCGCCCCCGCCCGGCATACCTATGCCGGCGGCCGCGAACCCGGAGTGGAAGAGTACCGGGATACCGAGTTCCACACACTTCTCATAGAGCGGGTAGAACCGGGTATCATCCGGGAAGAATGCCTGGTGGATCGGGTGAAGTTTCAGCCCTTTCAATCCCAGTTCGGTTACGGCGCGTTCAAGTTCGTCAACTACGCGGTCATCCTTCCATGGGTCCACGGTGGCGAATCCAATGAACTGTTGGGGATGGGCGTTGACGAGTTCGGCCACGTAGTCGTTGGTGTCGGGGCGATCTCCGGTGACCGTTTCCGCGTCCACGGAGAAGACGACCCCGAGAATGTCCCACTCTTTGTATCGGGTATAGAGTTCCTCGGCCAGTTTGGGCGGGTCGTTCAGCCTGAAGTATCGTCGCAGGCTCTCTTCGATCACCATGTCGGGCAGCCCCGGCTGGCGCGGAATGTGGACGTGCATATCTATGGCGCGCATGGAAGACCTTTACTGTCTGAGTCAGGATTTACAGGATTATGGGATGAATAGATATGAAGGGCGACCACAAGGGCCGCCCTTCACGATTGCAAACAGTTCCCCAATACCGGGTATCAGGCTAGTACTGAATCCAGCTGGTTTTGACATATTCAGACCGCCCCAGCCCCTGGATTCCCGCTTTCGCGGGAATGACGATCAGGCACTTGAGTATGTCATCTTCACATGGACTTGGTACTAGTTGGCGGCGTGTTCGTACCACTCGTCGCCTTCTTCGCCGGGTTCGGGCAGCACCATGCCGCCCTCCATTGACCATGACGCGGGGGACTCTCTAATCCTGCCCGCAACCAGGTCGGACGACACGCCGGTTATCTCGATGAACGCGCCTGTGAGGTCGTCGAGGAGCTTCTGTTTGACGTCCTCGGGGCGTCCGGCGCGGTTGCCGCCGTCAACGTAGTAGGGCGTGGGATAGCCGGAGTCCATGCCTTCGGAAACCTCGTCGAATACGACGTGAACGAAACTGCGGGGCGCGCCGGTGCTTCCGCAGTGAATGTCGGTAAAGGCGGTGGCGACTTCCTGTCGCTTCTCGAAAGGCACCGAATCCTTGGGAACGATACATCGGTAGAATGGCATGGCTATCTCCTTGCTGTTGTTTCTGGCTGTACGCGGTGGATTCCCGCCTTCGCGGGAATGACTGAATTGTAGTTGAGGTTTCACCCCCATCCTAGGTTGTGTTGACATTTGGTATTTCAGGCATCTAAACGATCACGGCGGTGGCAATGTCAGCTATGCCCCGCGCTTCTGGATTCCCGCTTTCGCGGGAATGACGATAAATGTCAACACGGCCTAGCCTTCCTCCGTCGAGGGGGAAGGGATTTTCAACATACAAATGACGGTGAAGACTTTATTCTCTGTCGCGGGCTGATACCACGAGTTCATCGGTGGTGCATCCGGTCACCCGACACCACATGTCGCATATCCGCTGCATGAATTCGACCCGCAGTTCCTGTTCGCATCCGGCCGGAACCTGGCCGCGAACGAGGGAAGTGGTGGACAACTCGCCGCCCCTGAATCCGAATCCCTTTGGGATTTCAGTGAACTGCACATCTACATCATCGGCGGACGCGCCCATCACGGACTCGCTGATGCGCGTCAATCCTGAGACAAGTTCGGGGCGAACGCTGTCGGGTATAGCGCCTTCCTGCACAGTGCAGTTAAACGAAATCATAGTCGCCTCCTTGAGATACCGCATTGTCCGACAAGCTCAGTGGCTTTATCTGGCCCGCTAAGCGGCGGACTTGGGCCTCCGCCCCCTGCGCTTGGGTTCGGGTCCGTCGCCCTTATCCCAGAAGTAAACGATATCGTCCTGGCGGGTTATGACGAGTTCTCTTCCGGTCAATTCCGCGGCGGCGGCAAGGCGGCGCCGAATCGCGGCGGTCGTCTCCTCCGCGTCGGCGGTCAGCTTGCCGGCCTGGTCGGGTTCGCGCTGTTCGAGATACTCGATATATTTGCGAATAATCGCGCCGCGCTTTCCCTTAAGCGTCAACTCTAACTGGGCGTCTTTCATTGCGATCAGTTCAAATGTAGCCATGTCAATCAACTCCAAAGCTATAATGGTAAACATGATAGAATGTACACTCGAATTGTGCAACATCCGAACATGGAAACGCGCTTTTCACTGACCTATTCAGCATCAGAATTCACCATGAACAAGTCGCTGAAAATCCTCCTTTTATCCATAACCATCGCTCTGTTCGCGATCATCGCTATTTTGTTCGTGTGGGAACGTGGTTTGCGGAGCGATCCGGAGGCCCTGTATGAACTGGGCTTATCCAAATATGAGGCTGGGCAATATGAGGAAGCCATCGCGGACTACGATGAGGTTATTCGCGCAAAGCCCGATGACTACTCTGAAGCCTATTACGAGCGAGGTCGCGCCAAATACCAGCTTGGCAGCTATGAGGAAGCCATCGCGGACTACGATCAGGCGATTCGCATAAGACCGGACTACCTGAAGGCTTACCATCATCGGAGTCGCGCCAAGAATCAGATTGGGTTGTATGCGCGGGCTGAATCGGACTACTTCGCCATAGTCACCATGAATGCGAGCGACGCTGACGAATACGTAATGCGGGGTCTCGCCAAAGCAAGTCTCGAAAGACACAGACAGGCCATCGTGGATTTCGATGAGGCATTGCGAACAAGCCCCGACTATGCTGACACTTACTTCTATCGCGGCAACGCCAATTACGATCTTGGCAGGTTTGAAGAAGCTATCGCAGACTATGACCATGCGATTCGTATAGATCCAGAATTCGAAAACGCCTACAACAATCGGGGCAACGCCAATTATGAGCTTGGCAGGCTTGAAAAAGCTATCGCAGACTATGATCAAGTAATTCGCATAGAGCCGGACGATGCCGACGCTTACTTCAACCGGGGCAACGCCAAAGACTCTCTTGGAAAGTATCAGGAGGCCATTGCAGACTTTGATCAGGCCATTCGCATAGAGTCGGACGATGCCGACGCTTACTTCAACCGGGGCAACGCCAAGTACAACCTTGGTATGTATGGTGAGGCTATCACAGACTATGACGATGTGATTCGTATGAGACCCAATGACGCTGACGCATACGCTATGCGGGGCGGCATCAATTACCAAACTGGCAAATATGAAGACTCTATTTCGTATCTCGACAAAGCGATAAGCATAGATCCGGATTCCGCCTATGCATACGCCATACGCGGCGACTCTAAATTGGCTCTCGGTTTATATGATGAGGCTATCGCAGACTATGACGATGCGATACGGATAGACCCGGATTCCGCCGACGCATACTTCAATCGGGGATGGGCTGAAGGCGAGCTTGGCAGGCATGATGACGCCATCGCGAGTTATGATGAAATAATACGCATAGTTCCAGATGATGCCATTGCATACGACAACCGGGGGTGGTCTAAGCATGAACTTGGTAGATTCGAGGAGGCTATCGCAGACTTCGATGAGGCGATACGCATAGACCCCAGTTATGCCAATGCCTACAACAACCGAGGGTGGACTAAACGCCAGCTTGGCTTGTACGACGAGGCTATCGCCGATTACGAAGAAGCGCTGCGCCTTGACCCTGGGCACAGACGCGCTCGCGTCAACCTTCAGAACGCCAAAGCGGAGAGGTAACGCTTCGGGACTTCTGTCAGAATCAGGATCGTCGAGCGGCGAGCCTATTGGGACTCGAAACTCCCATTCCAATGTAGTTCCCGTAACTCCCTGGGCATATTCCGGCGGAAGACTTCGGCCCGCCGTATCAGCGTGGCAAGCCAGTGACCAGCGGGAAGGAACTCGGAAGCCTCATCTGAGGTCATCCACCTGTGTTCGGAGTGCTCGGCGCTGAGGGATAGACTCGATTCGTCGGGGATGGAGCATCCGAAGCTGACGCCGACCATGTCGTTGTCCGGGGTCAGCTCGCCACGGTATAAGTGGGTCGTGCCGAGGATGCACTCGATACGCGCGTCCACTCCCAGCTCTTCCCTCGACTCCCGCCGCAGAGCATCGGCGAAGCCCTCACCCTGGTCGAGTCTGCCTGAGCCGGTCTCCCATTCTCCGGCTGCGAAGTCCTTGTCTGGGGAGCGTCGGAGCAGTAGATACCTGCCATCGCTACGACGCCATACCAGGAATCCGACCATAGCTATGAAACGGCCTATCGGCATTGGGAGCCTCCGCATCGAGGGAGAAGGGATCGGGGCGCCCACAAGGGACGCCCCTACAATTTTACAGTTCGTTCTAGGTGGTAACAGCGCCCTTGGAAGCGGAGGATACGAGCTTGGCGTACTTGCCCATGACGCCGGTGGTGTGCCTGGGCGTGGGGGGCTGCCAGTCGGCGCGGCGACGCTCCATCTCCTCATCGGATATGCTGACGTCCAGGGTTCTGGACTCGACGTCCATTATGATCGTGTCCCCGCTCTGGACAAGTCCGATGGGACCGCCGACAGCGGCCTCGGGCGCGACGTGCCCTATGATCGGGCCGCGAGACGCGCCGGAGAAGCGACCGTCCGTCATCAGCAGAATGTCCTCGCCTATGCCGGTTCCCATCATAGCGCCGGTCACGGAGAGCATCTCCTGCATACCGGGGCCACCCTTAGGACCCTCGTAGCGAAGCACCAGCACGTCGCCGGGTTCTATCTCGCCATTGGTGACGGCGTTGAAGGCGGCGCGTTCGCCGTCATAGACCTTGGCTGGTCCTTCGTGCTTGAGCCGGGATGTGCCGGACACCTTCATTACACAACCCTCAGGCGCGAGGTTGCCCTTGAGAATGACCAAGCCGCCGGTGGGACTCTTTGCGTTGGGTATGGAGTAGATGACCCTGTTGTCCGGCTCAGTTTCGACCTCGGCGAGGTTCTCCCCGATGGTCTTGCCCGTGATGGTGAGACAGTCTTCGTGTATGAGTCCCGCGCTCGCCAGTTCCTTCATGACCACCGGAACGCCGCCGACCTTGTCCATGTCGGACATTACGAAACGACCGCCGGGACGCAGGTCCGTGATGTAGGGAGTGGTCCGGCTGAGAGAGTCGAAGTCGTCCAGGGTGAGTTCGACATCCGACTCGTGCGCTATCGCTATGAGGTGGAGCGCGGCGTTAGTGGAGCCGCCCATCGCCAGAACGACTCGGATCGCGTTCTCGAACGCCTCGCGCGTCATGATGTCTCGCGGCTTGATGTCTTTTTCGAGCAGGTCGTATATGACCCTGCCGGTGTCGAACGCTACCTCGTCGTTGCGCGGGTCAATGGCGGGAATCGAGGCGGCGCCAGGCACGGACATACCCATCGCCTCAATCGCGGAGGACATGGTGTTGGCGGTGAACATTCCGGCGCAGGCGCCCTCGCCCGGGCAGGCCACGCGCTCCATGCCTATAAGCTCGTCGAGCGTTATCTTGCCCTGCGAGTACGCGCCGATAGCCTCGAACATATCCTGTATGTTGATGTCCTCGCCGTTCCAGTTTCCGGGCATGATGGCCCCGCCATATACGAACACGGAAGGCACGTTGCAGCGGGCTATGCCCATCATGGCGCCGGGCATATTCTTGTCGCAGGCGGCAACTACGACGAGGCCGTCCATGCTCTCGCCAAAGGTGACCGTCTCGATGGAGTCGGCTATCACTTCCCGGCTGACCAGCGACGCCTTCATTCCCTCGGTGCCCATGGATATGCCATCGCTGATGGTGATGGTTCCGAACATGAATGGGACGCTGTTCGCGTCGCGAAGCCCCTCTTTGACCTTCAGAGCCTGGCGGTTCAGATGCACGTTGCAGGGAGTAACGTCGGAAGCCAGGTTGCTGATAGCGACGAACGGCTTTTCCATATCGTCGTCGTCAAGTCCGGTAGCGCGCAGCATAGCGCGAGCGGCGGCGCGGTCCGGGCCCTCCGTAACGACTCTGCTTTTCTTCTTCAGGTCAACTTTAACTGCGGTTGTCATCGGCTCTCTCCAGGGGATAGTGTTCGGATGTCGTAATGGATTATATATCAACCGGAGTAGCAGTCCAAAATCGGCTTACAAATAGCGTACTGGCAACTGTACACTGTGAACTCAACATGGCGCTGCTTTCACGTATCTCAACCAGAAGGGGCTGGGCCGCCTCTTTTCAGCACAGGGACTTCAGGTTCCTGTGGACGGCGACTGTGGTGCAGTCGGTGGGCATGGGCATGGAGTTCGTCGCGCTCGGCTGGGTGGTGTTCGAGCTTACCGACTCGGCCTTCTGGGTCGGGGTATCCTCGGCGGCGCGGATGGCGCCTTTCTTCTTCCTGGGAATTGTATCGGGGGCGGTGGCGGACCGGGTGGACCGCAGGATTTTCATACGCTGGGTAACTCTGCTGGGAGCGGCGTTGGCCGGGCTGACCGGCCTGGTTCTCTATGTGTACTACGGCCCTGTGTGGCCCATAATCGCGCTGAGCGTGGGGATGGGATGCGTCTGGGCGTTCACGATGACTCTGAGGCAGGCTTATACTTATGACATCGTGGGGCCGGAGTCGGCGCTCAACGGTATGTCGCTGGCCACGCTCAGCCAGCAGATTGGCGGAGTGGTAGGCTCGCTGGTCGCGGGCGTAATCATCGAGCGCGCGGGCATCGGCAACCAGTACATGGCAATCGGAGCCTGTTACGCGCTGTCGCTGGTAGCGCTGATACGGACGCGGGAGCCGGGGATAGCGGCGGCCCGCACAACCCAGTCCGTCCTGCAAAACCTGGTGGGCTACGTGGAGATACTGCGGACGAACCGCATACTGCTGACGCTCATGATACTGGCCGGCGTAACGGAGATATTCGGGTTCACCCACCAGAGCCTTCTGCCGGTATTCGCGAAAGACGTTCTGGGAGTCGGGGCGGTCGGACTGGGCATAATGAGCGCCTTCCGGCAGGGCGGCGGAATCGTCGGGGTGATCGTTCTGGCGGGAATGGGATCCTTCAGGCGAAAGGGGCTGATGTTGTTCATAATCGCGGGCGCGTTCGGGGTGGGCGAGATGGCGTTTTCACTCGGCGGCAACTTCTTTTCGTTCGTGCTGGTCCTTTCGTTCATCAACGCCTGCGCGATGGCGATAGACACACTAAACAGGACGCTGATGCAGGAGAACGTGTCGAACGAGGAGCGCGGCAGGGCGATGGGGTCGTGGGTGCTGAGCATAGGCGTCGGGCCGGTGGGACACCTGGGAGTGGGCGCGATGGGAGAGAGGTTCGGAGCGCCGCTGACACTACTGATAAACGGTTCGATCCTGCTGGGCGTCAGCGTCGCGAGCGGGCTGGGACTGGGGAAGGTAAGAAGGCTGCCGTAGCCGACAAAAAAATGGATATGCGTAGCCTCCCGATAGTATGCTATATTCCGATGCGGTGAAGATATGGAACTGAGAATAGTCAGACACGCAGAGAGTACAGGCAACGCCGCCGGACGCTGGCAAGGGCGTGAGAACACCCAGCTAACGGATACGGGCCGCGAGCAGGCTGCCAGGCTCGGTAGGTGGTTCGAGGCTGAGGGCTACCGGCCTTCGCGCATATACGCGAGTCCGCTCAGCCGGACTTTCGATACCGCCCGGATAGCCTCAGCGCACATCGGGTTGGAAGATTCCATCGTTTGCTGGGACGACCTCATGGAAACCGACGTGGGGATATTCTCCGGTCTGAATTGGGAGGACATAGAATCGCGCTACCCGGAAATCGCGGTGGAGTTCGCCGAAACGCGCAACATGGACATCGTGGAGGGCGCGGAGACGCTGTCCGAAAAGAGAGGTCGCGCGCAGAGGGTGATAGACAAGCTAATCGCAGACCACGACAACGGCGACCAGGTTCTCGTTGTGTCGCACGGCGGTATCATGCAGTTCTTCTTCGCCCAGCTTGTGGGCTCCAACCGGCTATGGGGGCTGTCGGTCAGGAACACGGGCGTGTTCGACTTCAGCATAGACGTGGACAAGTGGCATCTGGACGGACACGCGCTCGGGAACGTGAATGTCGCCCGGATCAGCAGGTTCAATGATACGAGCCATCTGGAAATCGGATAGTCCGTTCTTGAGCCCCATCCGACATTATCAGAAGGCGGGTTCGGCCCGTCTTTTTGATTGCGTTGACATTCTCGCAATGCGATGAATACACTCGCTCCACAATCATCAGGAGGATCGTCTCATGCAGCAGGAACCCACCGCGCTCAGGATGGAAGACCCGGGCATACGCGACCTATTCTCGGACGACCAGAGACTTCAGTCCTGGCTGGACGTGGAGGCGGCGCTCGCGCAGGCGGAAGCCGAATTGGACATCGTTCCCGCTGACGCGGCGGAGGAGATAACGCGCAAGTGTCGGCTGGAATACCTCGACCGGGACGCGATTCAAGAGGGCTTGGCGCGGACGGGGCATGGACTGGTGCCGCTGATATGGGAGCTCGACCGCGTGTGCGACGGCGACGCGGGCGGCTACGTTCACTGGGGGGCGACGACCCAGAACATCACCCAGACGGGCAAGCTGATCCAACTCCGCAAGGCGCACCGCATATACCTGTCTCAACTGGCGAAGATCCTCAATCTGTTCGGAGATTTGGCCGAAGAAACCAAGGACTACGCGCTTCCAGGCAGAACGCACGGCCAGCACGCGGTTCCAGCGACCTTCGGGCTGAAGGTGGCGGTGTGGATTGACGAGTTGGGCAGACACATCGAACGGCTCAGGGGCTGCGAAAACCGGGTGTTCGTGGCGATGCTGGGAGGAGGCGCGGGGACACTCGGATCGCTCGGTCCAATCGGGCTGGAAGTGCAGGAGAAGATGGCCGAGAAGCTGGATTTGCGCCCAATGCCGATGCCGTCACGGACGACCGCCGACCACCTGGGTGAGTACGTGATGATACTGGGAATGCTGGCGGCGACCTGCTCCAAGATAGGCCGCGAGATGTACACGCTGATGAAGCAGGAGTTCGGCGAGGTGGAGGAGCCCGTGCCGCCCGGCACGGTGGGATCCAGCACGATGCCGCAGAAGCGCAACCCGAAGCTGGGACAGGATGTGGTCGCGTCGGCGGCGCAGATTCGGGCGTTGGTCCCGCTCGCGCTGGAAGCGATGATAACCGAGCACGAGGCGGACCGCACGACGAGCGTGATGATGGACCGAGCGCTCAACCAGTCCGCGATACTGACCGGGGATATGCTCCAGTACATGATCGAGCTGTTCGACGGGCTGCGGGTGTTCCCGGAGCGGATGCGCCGGAATCTGGACCTGTCGGGCGGATTGATAATGTCGGAGGCGCTGATGCTGGAGCTTGGCCGGCGCATAGGTCGGCAGCGGGCGCACGACGCGATTTACGACGCGGCGCAGGCGTCGGTTGTCGAGGGCAAGCCATTTA
Source organism: Dehalococcoidia bacterium (assembly GCA_965202815.1). Taxonomy (GTDB): domain Bacteria; phylum Chloroflexota; class Dehalococcoidia; order Lucifugimonadales; family UBA1123; genus VXRN01. The sequence continues at coordinate 1,949,953 of CBDBCD010000002.1, read as the reverse complement.
CGGATGCGCTCTCAGAGATCGAGGACGTCCAGGAAAACCTGAGCTCCGAGCAGATAGCGACGCTACTCGACCCAACACAGTACACAGGCGCGAGCAGTCTGATGGCGGAGCGGTTCGCCACGCAGGCGCGGGAGTTGGCGGCGGAGTTGCAAGCCTAGCGCACGACTCAATCCAGGTCGCCCCAGGTGTCGCCGGTCTTGAGTTCGACTATCAGGGGGACTGCCAGCGGAAGAGAGGTCGGCATTAGCTCTTCCACGATGGCGCGCATCTGCCCTTCCTCGTCTCTGGGCACCTCGAAGATGAGTTCGTCATGCACCTGGAGGATCATCTTGGAGCGCATATCGAGTTCGGTCATGCGCTCCATTATGCGTATCATGGCTATCTTGATTATGTCGGCGGCGGTTCCCTGGATGGGCATGTTGATGGCTTGGCGCTCAGCTGCATGACGCAAATAAGGCTGAGGAGATTTGAAGGCCAACCAGCGCCTTCGTCCTAACCGTGTCTCGACGTATCCTTTTTCGCGTCCTCTCTCAATTGCACCGTCAATGTAGTCTCGAATCTTGGGGTATCGTTCAAAGTAAACGTCAATGAAATGCTGGCCCTGCTCGGGATTGAGATCGGTCTGGCGCGATATGCCGTAGGCGGTCAGGCCGTACAGCACTCCGAAGTTGAGTATCTTGGCGAAGCGGCGCATATCTGCCGTTACCTCAGCAATGGGAACATCATAGACGAGCGACGAAGTCGCGCTGTGTATGTCCTCACCATTGTGGAATGCCTCAAGCAGCGAGGGGTCCTTGGAGTAGTCCGCTAGGACACGCAACTCTATCTGCGAATAGTCGGCAGCAAGCAGGATCGACTCGGGAGCGTTAGGAGCAATAAACGCTCTGCGTACCTGGCGGCCGAGCTCGGTCCTGACAGGAATGTTCTGCATATTAGGGTCATTTGAAGAAACGCGTCCGGTTTCCGAACTGACCTGGCTATATTTGGTATGAATCCTTCCAGTATTTGGATTGACCATTCTGGGTAGAGCATCAACATACGTAGACTTGAGCTTGGACAGTTGGCGATACTCAAGAATTCCGTTCATGACGTCATAAGATCTGGGGTCTGCGTCAGGGATACTGCCCGCATCTAGGCGATTCTTTAACTCATCCAGTGACGCCGCGTCGGTCGAAAAACCTGTCCTGGTCCGCTTCACAGGAGGCAGTCTCAGTTCCGTGAAAAGAACGTCACCGAGTTGGCGAGTTGAGTTTGGGTTAAAATCGTGTCCAATTGTCTCGTATAAATTACTTCGGATAGCATCGAGACTCTCTTTGAGTTCTATCGACATCTGCTTCAGCCTATCCGAATCGGTTCCAACGCCTTCCCTTTGCATTCTTACTAAGACGGGGATGAGTGGCATTTCATACTCTCGCAGTACCGCCCCGAGATTAAGGCTCTCTATCTGTGGTTCCAACTTCCGCCTGAGGCGTTCTGTGAAGTCGGCATCAGCAGCGGCGTAGTCGGCTGCCTTTGAAATTTCGACCTCAGCCATCGTGACCTGATTTCTTCCACGACCAATTAGATTCGTAATAGGATCCATTTCCTCCCCAAAGAAGTAGAAGGCAAGATCCTTCAGTCCAACGGGGGTTTGACCGGCATATGCTATATATGCCGCGAGCATCGTGTCGAAGGCGAGGCCCTCGACCTTGATGCCCTGGTTCTGGAGCGTCATCATGTCGTAGTTGGCGTTGTGGGCGGTCTTGGGAACGTCCGGGTTGGTGAATATGGGCTCAAGCCTGTCCAATACCTTGTCGAGCGGGAGTTGCTGACCTTCGGCGTGACCGACTGGTACGTACCAGCCACTGTACGGCTCGGTGGAGAACGACAGGCCGACAAGCCGCGCGAGCATCGGGTCTTTGGAGGTGGTCTCGGTGTCGAAGGAGAATCCGTCCGATGTATCTATGGCTTCGATCAGAGCGTCGAGCTTGTCGTCGGTGTCCACGGTGATATAGCTAACGGAGGGCGTGTCGGCATCGAGGTCGAACGCGCCCTGGGCGGAGCCCGCGCCGTTGGGCGAGGGGATTCTGTCTATCATGCTGCGGAATTCGAGGGCGCTGAGTTGGTCTATGACCTCGGAGTGGGCGTAGTCACCGAATATGCACTTGTCCAGGTCGAGCGTGACGTCTGCGTCGAGCTTGATCGTGGTCAGGAACTGCGCCTCGAACGCGAGGTCCCTGTTCTCGGTGAGACTCTTCTTGACGCTGGGCGGCTTTACCTCGTCCAGATGGTCGTAGATGCCCTGTATGGAGCCATAGTCGAGCAGGAGCTTGATAGCTGTCTTGCGCCCTACCCTGGGGACGCCAGGGATATTGTCGGACGAGTCTCCTTCGAGCGCCTTTATATCCGCGACGACCTCGGGGCCGAGTCCGCCGTAGCGTTCCTTGACAGCGGTTATGTCGTAGAGCGTCTTGTTGCCCACGGCGTGGCTGAGCAGGACCCTTACCCAAGGGGATACGAGCTGGAGGGTATCGGTGTCGCCGGTGAGGACTATGGTGTCTATCTCCCGCTCGCCTGCTTGACGGCAAAGCGTGCCAAGAAGGTCGTCGGCCTCGTATCCGGCCCGCTCGAATATGGGCACGCGAAAAGAGCGCATGAGGTCCTTGATATGGTCGAATTGCGGCCTGAGTTCCGGGGGCGTTGGAGGACGGTGCGCCTTGTACTGGGCGAACCGCTCGTGCCTGAATGTGGGAGCGGAGACGTCGAACGTCACGGCAATGTGGGTGGGATCCCAGTCGCTCAGCGTCTTCAGGAATATGTTCATATAGCCGAATATGGCGCGAACGTCTTCGCCTGTGGAGCGCAGGTTGAGCGGCTGGCGTATAGCGTGCCAGGCGCGATGAACGAGCGCGTGGCCGTCTATGAGGATGAGGAGCGGCTTGCGTTCCAGCATGGAGAGGGTGTCGGGAGCATCCATAAGTAAAGACCTCGGCGGGGGATGGTGTGATTATACAGCATACATCCCCGGCCAATTTGGGTTTCAAGGGGGATGGAGGATGGGAGATGCGGGTCGAGCCGAATTCGAGCGTCGGGACCGCCTTGACGGACGTGAGTCAGGAAGTTGCCTCAGCCTTGCTCCATGTGCCGGATGCGCTCCCTGAGCCTGGCGGCTTCAGCTTCGGCCTCTTGTGCGCGTGCCTCGGCCTCTTGTGCGCGCGCCTCGGCGCGCCGCCGCGCTTCCTCCGCCTCGCGCGCCATCTCCTTGCGGCCTTCATAGTTCAGCAGGTACAAGCCCGTCTCCGGTTCCTGGAACATCAACTGAACGGGATGGAATTCCTCCTGGAATACCAGGTTCGGCTGACGGACCAGCAGCGCCTCCCTCTGTTCCCTGGTCGCCACGCATAGGTTCAGGCCCAGTACCTCGCTATACGCGCATTCCAGCCCGTCCTCGTTCTCGAACAGTTCCATCCTCTCGTATGACCCATCCACAAGACGGCGGGCTATCAGGCTGGCGCCATAGAACATCCCTCCGGTATGGTCGAACATCCAGTACTCCGGAACGCCGATGCCCTCGTATATTCCGGGCTTTTCCCGGACGTCCTTCTCATAGGTGGATGGCGAGGCCACCTCCATTACGAAGTCGGGGGGCTTTCCGACATCCCAGATGATGTAGGAATTGCTGGGCGGGGTCAGGATGAGGTCGCGGTCCACGTCCTTGGCCAGGCCGATGTCCGGGATGACCGCCCTGCGCCGGTCTGAGGGGTCAAACCGGATGGGAGGTTCCCTGCGGACGAAGACCCTGGGAACGCCGATGTAACGGTCCTGGATAATGAGGAGAGCCTCTTGGACGGGTGTGTCTTGCTGCATATCGGCTGGCAGAGCCTCGTCGCCCAGGATGTCCATATCCACAACGGCCCTGCTCCTCTGCTCGAAGAGTTCCCGGACACGTTCCGTAACTGAGTCTATGGCTGATACTGTAGATTTGGCGACCATGTTCGAGGTTTTAGTTCCTAGTTTTTAGTTGTCAGTAGTTAGAAGAAAATTACATAAGTCTCATCACTGTTCAGTTCAGAGCGCGTCAATACTAGGTGTAGAAGCCGGTCACCCCCATCCTAGCCTTCCCCCATCGAGGGGGAAGGGACTTTTGCAATCGTCTCTGGTTAGTAGTTAGGGTATCACACCTCGGGTGGCGAGGACTTCCAAACCGGGCGCGCTTGGTTAGCTCGGTTGGGGGCGCCCACGAGGGACGCCCCTGCGGGATGTCGGGCGGATTACATGTTCATTACGACTTTTACTACGTCGTCTTCGATGTTTTCGTACATGTCGTAGGCGGCTTTTACGTCGTCGAAGTTCATGCGGTGGGTGACCATTTCGCCAGGATCCCACCAGCCGCGCTGCTTGAGCTCGACCATCGTCTCGATGTGGTTGATGGCGTCGGCGCTTGCCGCGCCCTGAGTGGGGACGACGGTGACGCCCTCCTTGAACATATTTCGGAAGAGGAGGGGGATCGTGCCGTCGCCGCCGCCTTCCTGAATGCCGAAGATGATGACGCGGCCGTCGTTGGAGCTGACGTGCTTGAAGGTGTTGTTGAGGGAGTCGGGGTATCCGGCAGCCTCGACCGCTATCTCCGCGCCCTCGCCGCCGGTGAGTTCGGCCACGGCTTCGTCGAGGTTGTCCCTAGTGGGATTGATGGTGTGGGTCGCGCCGAAGCGTTTGGCGAAGTCGAGCCTGTTGTCCTCGGGGTCAACGGCTATGACCTTGCGCGCGCCGGCGCGGGCGGTGATGGCGGTGAATGAGAGGCCGATGCTGCCCTGTCCGAATACGACGACTGTCCTGCCCAGGATGGTGCCCATCTTCTGGCAGGAGTATAGGACGGTGCCGGAGGGCTGGCACATGACCCACTCGGCAATGTCGCCCTCGTCGGGGATCAGGGCCATGCGGTCGGGTGTGCCGGGGAGATACTCGACGAGGCCGCCGGTACTGTCCCTGCTGGGCAGGACTATGACGCGCTGTCCGACCTGGAATTCGTCGGTGCGGCTTTCGACTATGGTGCCGGCGCACTCATGGCAGGGGCCGCCCATTCGCATGGGGTACTCTTCCTCCGGGTGAACGGGGCCGTAGCCGTGGCGGATGTCGCTGCCGCAGACGGACCAAGTTTCGAGCTTGATGAGGCACTGTCCGTCCTGGATGGTGGGAGTGTCTATGTCCATTACCTCCCAGGTCTTGGGGGCGCTGATTCGGGCTGCTTTCATTGGGGTGAACTCCTTCTCAATTGTCAATTATGAATTTTCAATTATCAATTTTTCACATGCTCATGACTACTTTGACGATTTCGTCGTCGCGGTTTTCGTACATGTCGTAGGCGGGCTTGACGTCGTCGAATGACATGCGGTGGGTGACCATTTCGCCAGGGTCCCACCAGCCGCGCTGTTTGAGTTCGACCATGCGCTCGATGTGTCCTACGGCGTCGCCGCTGGCCGCGCCCGCCGTTGGGACGATTGTGGGCGTGTTGCCGAAGAACTGCCTGAAGTGGAGCGGGGTCGTATCCTCCGTGCCGCCAATCAGTCCGAATATGATGCAGCGTCCGAACTTGGATACGTGCTTGAATACGTTGTTGAGGGTGTCGGGGTATCCGGCGGCCTCGACGGAGATCTCGGCGCCGCGACCGCCGGTAATCTCGGCTATGGCCTCGTCGAGGTTGTCTTTCGTGGGGTTGATGGTGTGGGTCGCGCCGAATTTCTTCGAGTATTCGAGGCGGTAGTCCTCGAGGTCCACGGCGATGACCTGGCGCGCGCCGGAGCGGGCGGTAATGGCGGTGAATGACAGACCTATGCTGCCCTGTCCGAAGATGAGAACGCGCTTGCCGAGGATGGTGTCCATCTGCTGGCAGGAGTAGAGGACGGTGCCCGAGGGCTGGCACATTACCCAGTCGTCGAGGGAGCCCTCGTCGGGGAGGGCGACCATTCGGTCGGGAGCGCTGGCCATGTATTCGACGAATCCGCCGTTGCCGTCTATGCCTGGGAGCACTATTACGCGCTGTCCCTCGTGGAACCGGTCGCTGCGGCTTTCGACTATGGTGCCGGCGCACTCGTGGCAGGGGCCTCCGACGCGCATGGGGTATTCTTCTTCGGGATAGACGTCTCCGTATCCGTGGCGGATGTCGCTTCCGCAGACGGACCATCGTTCGAGCTTGATAAGGCACTGCCCGTCCTGGATGGCGGGCGTGTCAACGTCCATTATCTCCCAGGTCTTGGGAGCGCTAATTCGGGCGGCTTTCATGGGGTAACCTCCTATTCCATTTGCCGCCGCAATTTATAACCCAAGCGAGGGGAGTTTGCAAGGAGTTTCTGAACTTGACACTTTTCTAAGGGTTTGGTTAGGCTAGTTTCTACTCCCCTCACGTGGGCCTGTAGCTCAGTGGTAGAGCGGTCGGCTCATAACCGATTGGTCGCAGGTTCGATCCCTGCCGGGCCCACCAGATCACATTGGTTTCATCCCCATCCCCGCATCAAGCACGGGGCAGGCTCTAGCCTTCCCCCATCAAGGGGGAGGGGATTTGTTTGTGTTTCAGGAGGTCATCCGATGGGCGCGACGCACGTAACGGTGGCAATACGAAACCCGGCAGAACCGGAGCGGGTCTGGGACGGGATATTTCTGGTTGATACGGGCGCGACCGACTGCCTGGTACCCAGACAACACTTGGAGTCCATCGGAATAGTTCCCGAAGGGCAGCGCATATACGGCCTGGCGGACGGCAGCGAAATCAGGATGGACATCGCTGTGGCGCGTGTGGAATTCATGGGCGAGTTCGTTGGGGCCACCGTCATATTCGGGGACGCCGACGCCGAGCCTCTGCTGGGAGTTACCGCGCTGGAATCGGTGGGCATCGAGGTGGACCCTCACAACCAGACTCTCACCAGGCTTCCGGCGACCCGACTCAGAGGCATACGCGCCAATCCATAGCGCGCAGGATTCCTCCTGGCTGATTCAGACGCGCGAGGCGCGGATTGGAGTGAACGCAATGGCACGCAGGACGACCAAGAGGTCAACGAAGGATTCTACGAGCGACGGCGGGGAGGTGAGGCTGCTGTCCGGCGGCAATCCGCAGATAGCGAAGGCGGACGGGGACGCGCCGGTGCAGAAGTATATCGCGCACATGCCGGGATGGAAGAGCGGGCTGGGTCGGCAGTTGGACAACCTGATCGCGCGTACTGTGCCGGATGTTCGGAAGGCGGTGAGGTGGAATTCACCGTGGTATGGGGTGGAGGGCCAGGGCTGGTTCGTGAGTTATCACGTTTTCACGCGCTATGTGAAGGTGACTTTCCTGAATGGCTCGGAACTGGACCCCGAACCGCCGGGATCGGGCAAGGACCCGGATGCGCGCTGGGTGGATATCCACGAGGGTGAGTTAGACGAGGAGCAGATGGAGGAGTGGGTGCGACAGTCGGCGGCGATACCGGGGTGGGATGGGTTCGATACGCTGTGAGGAAGGAGTCGCACACCGTCGTCGAGGGCCTGATTTTCGACCTAGACAATACGCTACTGGACAGGCAGGCCATTTTCGCCAGGGTTGCCGCTCGCTTCTATGAAGAGTACCTGCGCGCCACGACGCCGGTCACCCGCGAGGATGCGGTGGCGGAGATGGTCGGGTGGGACGGCGACGGCTATGCCAGAAAGCAACAGGTGTTCAAGAACTGGCTCGACGAGTGGCCGGAGGTCGGTCTGGACTTGGAATCGCTGATCAGGTGGTACCGCTCAGAGACGCAGCGACAGGTGCAGCCTGACCTGAAAGTCAACGAGCATCTGGCCTATCTCAACGAGCAAAAGGTGCCGTGGGGCATCGTCACAAACGGGTCGAGCAGCCAGCACAACAAGTGCAGGGCGGCGGGCCTGAACCAGCTCGCACCGTTCGTCATCGTGTCGGAGGAGGTCGGCTATGCCAAGCCCGACCCCAGGATATTTCGGGATGCGCTGAATGCGATGGGGCTCTCGAATCCGGAGCGAGTGATGTTCGTCGGGGACAATCCGGTTGCCGACATTGACGGGGCGAAGCGATTCGGGATGAAGGCGGCGTGGGTCCGGCGAGGTCGGGAGTATCCAGACGGTCTGCTGTCGCCGGATTATGTTGTTGACTATGTTGTGGAGGTGGGGGATGTGATTGGGTTTGGTCAGCGGGCGGGGTTGTAGGGAATGGGGTAGGCCCCAAAGGTGGCAGACGGTGGACTGGGTGCGGCAGTCGGCGGCGATACCGGGTTGGAGTGGGTTCTGAGGGGGTGGTGAGGGACTCGAGAGACGGGGTGGAGGACTGCTGCCCGATACACCAGACTCCTCACTACAGTCAGAAAAATCGCTCAATCCATTAAACTGAACCAGTATTATTCTTGATAATGTACTTGACACATGGGATAATGCTTGTCGATTTAGTGGCCGTTCGAATCGAACAGGCACTAAACCTATCGCCTACATTTATGCCAAACAATAGCATTCACCCCCAACCATCTGCACACTCTTGCCAATCCTGTCTGTCGAATCAATTCAGGTCATATATGTAAGGGGTCATTTGTGAGTAACTACGACAACGCGTCTGTACTTACTGAAGAGCCGTTTTCTAAAGCAATGACAACATTCGCTTCCCTTATCAATAGCTGCGATTCTCTGTCATTCTTGATTGGCGCTGGTTGTAGTAAATGTGCCGGTCTTCCACTCACAATGGAACTGACGGATCTGATTTTATCTTGTTCTGATCTAGACGAAGTCAGTAAAGCAATTCTCACTTCGATAAAGTGCGAATTCTCTGATGCCACGGATGCTCATATAGAGGATTACCTTAGTGAAATTGTTGACTTGCTTGCCATCACGAATCGCAGGTCAGAACGGGGAGTCACAACAAACAATGTGAATGTCGGGAACAGCGCCTACGATGCAACACAGCTCAGAAGCGCTATCAATCAAATCAAGCAGGCGATCGCAAAGGCCGTCAACAAGCGCGTGGACATCACTATCCATCGCAATTTCATTGCTTCAATACACAAACCAGTTCGTGTTGGCAGACCAATATCATCTCGGCCTGTAGATTATCTCGTGCTCAACTATGACACCATTATTGAAGATGCCCTTGCCCTTGAGGGAGTTCCATACGGCGACGGACTCTTTGGAGGTTCAACCGCTTGGTGGAAACCAGACACTTTCGATACCGAAGGTTTACTTGCGCGTGTCATTAAACTTCATGGATCGATTGACTGGTATCAACTCGAAGATGAAATATCGCCTCGTAGAATTGGCCAAAGTATTATGACCCCAGATGGATCTAACCTGCCAGTTCTTATTTGGCCTTCTTCAACGAAGTACCAAGAGACGCAGACAGATCCTTTTGCTCAACTCTTGGAGCGAGCAAGATTGGCAATGAGGTCCGACAGAAATTCCCAACGCCTACTAACGATTTGTGGATATTCGTTTGGCGATAGTCACATTAATTTGGAAATAGACAAGGCTCTTCGAGAATCAGAAGGCCGGTTGACCATTGCCGCCTTTACGAATGAAAGTGAACCGAGAGGACAACTGAAATATTGGTGCGAGGATGTCGATTTTGGAGAACAAGTGCTTGTATTTGCAAACCATGGATTCTTCCATGGTGCTAACAAAGAGACTTCCCCACAGGATCTACCTTGGTGGAAATTTGAATTCTTGACAAGAATGCTCCAGGGGTAAGCATGATGAAAGCCAAACGTGATCCCGGCGACCCAATTGAGAATCTGGCGATTGGCAAAATTATTGAAGTAGATGGTTCTCACATTGTGGCTGAGCTCAGCCCTAGTGTAACGGAACTATCGAGAGTTTACGCCGGTGAGGTTTATCCTATCGGCCAATTTGGATCAATCGTTAGAGTACATTTCGGAAGACGGATTATATATGCTTTTGTTGGACGGCTTCGGATGAAGGCGGAATATGAAGCAGAGCGTGGGCTACCAACCTCAGCCTCAAGTGACGAAAGAATCATCGAAGCGGATCTTTTTGGGGAAGGCGAGTGGAGGTCAGACATATCCAGCGGCGATCAGACACTTAAGTTTGACAGAGGTGTAGCAACTTACCCATTGCCTCAGCAGACCCTGTATCTCACACCGAAGTCCGAACTACGATTCATCTATGGTAATAGAGGAGACGCAGTGATCCGTCTTGGTGAGCACGTAGGCTCCGGCGGTGCTCCCTGCTTTGCAGATCTTAATGAGTTGATTGGAAAGCACACTGCGATTCTCGGCTCGACTGGCGCAGGAAAATCTGGCACAGTGGCAGCAATCCTCCACAGTATTTTGGAGAAGGGTCAGGAATCCAACTACGAAAAGTGGCATCCGAAAGTCGTCATCTTGGACCCACACAATGAATATGGCAAAGCGTTCCAGGGCCACAAACGCCTTTCAACTGACGAGGACACACTTTCGCTCCCCTATTGGCTTCTGAATTTAAACGAGACCATTGACCTTCTAATCGGTAGGACTGAATATGCCGCAACATCTCAGGCAAACATAGTGAAAAATGCTCTGTTAACTGTTAGAGAAGCTGCAGCGACCACTCTTGACCTTAATGCCGATGAACTAACTGTTGACTCTCCCATACCTTATGAGTTGGGAGACCCATCTGAACTCAATGAATTTGGACGAGGAAGCGATGGAGACATATACACAGAAGGACTTGTCGGTGCGATAAACAGTCAAAGACCAAGCAATCAAAACAGAAGTCAGCACGAAGAATACAACAAGATTCTGCGGAAGCTCGATTCACTAATCAAAGACGAAAGATTATCTTTCATGATGAAACCCTGGTCTGGACAGTCTGATGAAATCAGTGATGTCCTGATCCAAGTCATGGACCAAGATAGTCAGCTAATAGTCGTCGATCTATCAGGAATACCAAATGAAATAGCTGGCACTGCAAGCGCAGCACTCGTGCGGACTCTATTTTCGATGAAGATTTGGCAGAGGGATGATGAGCGCCACTCTACTCCTATGCTACTCGTCTGTGAAGAGGCACATAGGTACATACCAAATAGTGGTGAGGCACAATACGAGGCCGCCCAAGATGCGATTCGACGAATCGCTAAAGAGGGGCGCAAGTACGGCATTGGTCTATTCCTCGTTTCTCAACGTCCAAGTGAGGTTGAGTCCACAGTATTATCGCAGTGTAACTCCTGGATTGTGCTTCGTACTTCAAATGAATCAGACCGCAGCCATGTCCGGGGTATCCTACCGGACTCATTGGAGGGACTTACTAAGATGCTATCTGGATTACGACGACAAGAGGCGATCTTTGTTGGCCAAGCTGCGGCACTACCATCCAGAATAATGATTAGAAACCTCTCCGAAGATAAGTTGCCCGCATCCCATGATATTGACTTTGACAAAGGATGGCGGAATGACGCGATGTCAGTCTGCCAATTGGCAACAATTGCGGAACGCTGGCGTTACCAAAGGAGATGATATGGTTCTCCTCCATCCTATCTATCCGTTTGAACCACGTCGCTGTGGTCATAGTCAGATTCAACATAAGGTGGTGGATCTCCACTCAGCACCAGTGGATACAAGACCGTGGACCTGATCTAACGATCTTCTCAGTCAGGGAGAAGATCGTTAGTGGGAATTGGTCGGCAAGGACTGTGCGTATTATTTTGAGGAGGATTGGCGTGCGACAGGAAGTGTTTCAGGTGGATGCGTTTACGGCGGAGGTGTTTTCGGGGAATCCGGCGGGGGTTTGTGTTTTGGCTGATGAAAGGGATGAGGGGTGGATGCAGAGTGTGGCCGGGGAGATGAATCTGTCGGAGACGGCGTTTCTGTACAGGCGGGGCGACGGCTTCGGTCTGCGCTGGTTTACGCCGGAGGTGGAGGTGGACTTGTGCGGGCACGCGACTCTTGCGAGCGCGCATGTGTTGTGGGAGACGGGGGAGATACGCCGCGATGAGAAGGCTGTCTTCCACACCAGGAGCGGGGCGCTGACGGCGAGTCGCATGGAGGACTGGATAGAGTTGGACTTTCCGGCGACTCCGGCGGAGGCGGTCGAAGCTCCCGCGGAACTGGTGGATGCGCTTGGGGTGGAGCCGGTCTATGTCGGCAAGAGCATTTTCGATTACCTGGTGGAGGTAGGCACTGAAGACGAGGTGAGAGGGGTCGCGCCGGACTTTGGTCTGCTGGCGAAGACGCCGTGCAGGGGGGTGATGGTCACGAGTCGCGCCTCCGGTGGACGCTTCGATTTTGTTTCGCGCTTTTTCGCGCCCGGTACTGGGATGAATGAGGACCCGGTGACGGGTTCGGCGCACTGTACGCTCGGCCCGTTCTGGCAGTCGCGGCTGGGGAAATCGGAGTTTCTGGCGTACCAGGCGTCGAGGCGGGGTGGAGAGGTGAAGGTGCGTGTGGACGGAGATCGCGTGTTGCTGGGCGGTCAGGCGGTTACGGTTATGCGAGGGACGCTGCATGGATAAGCGATTAGAGGTCAATCGGTTGAATCATGGGCCTGACGATAACGGTCGAGGATATTCGAGAGGCCGGTTACTCCTTGCGGGCGGCTCCTCCTGAAGACTGGCGGATCTACGACGAGTGCGACCCCGTGCCGGGATACTTCGACTTCGACTGGTTCAGCGCATACCATCCCGACCTCTACCATAAGTTTTCGCTGTCCACCGAAGGACTGATGGACAGACTCGAAGATATGGTTGACCTGTCCGGCCTGGTGATTGCCGATGTCGGCGCGGGCACCGGACGAGCTGCCATAAGAGCATCGGAGAAGGCAGAGCGCGTTTACGCCATTGACGCATATCGCTCGGTGGTCGAGTTCGGGCGAGACCTGGTAGGGGAACTGGGTCTGCGAAACGTGGACTATATACAGGGAGACGGCGCGAACATTCCCTTGCCTGATAGCTCCGTTGATGCCTCAATACATTCCTGGGCAATTCTGGACCACGAGGAAGCATACAGGGTCCTCAAGCCCCACGGCCTTCTGGTCTCCCTCGGACCCGCCCCGGGGGCGTTGTGTGGCGAGTTGACGGCCACACTTGCTCCCGAATACCCGGAGTTGATCAGGAGCGTGGCGTCTCAGGAGTCTTTTGACCCAAACTGTGCCTCAGCTGAAAGTGAGGTGGAGTCCTGGGGAGGCATACCTCTGACCGCTCTTGCCCAAATCCACGATTTTACCTATGTGGCCGACTACGGCGATACGACGGAGGCTGCGGAGATACTCGGGCGTCTCTACGGACCGAGGGCGAAGAGTTACATTCTGGACCGCGCCCAGTCAACCCTTGCATGGCGACTGCGTATCAAAGTGGCGCGTGTAGCGAAATGATATGGGTAGAATCTAATGTCAAGATTCGCTCGCTGCCAACGACAGGAGACAAAGCCGTGGACCTGACTTATTTTTCGCCGAAGACTGAGAAGCGCGTCAGCGGGATCGAGGGGCGCGGGCTGTTTGCGCGGGAGGCTATCAGCAAGGGAGAAGTGGTGGTGATGAAGGGCGGGTATATCATGACGCGGGAACAGCGGGATGAGGTGGGGCGACGGCTGGGACCAGCGGAGATCCAGGTCACGGAGGAGTTGTTCATCGGGCCGGTCACTCAGGAAGAGCGCGAGGGTGGCATGATGCACCTGAATCACTCGTGCGAGCCGAATCTTGGTCTCCAGGGGCAGATAGCGTTCGTGGCTATGCGAGATATAGTAGCGGACGAGGAACTCACGTTTGATTATGCGATGACGGACCATGAGCCGTATGAGATGGAGTGCAACTGCGGGGCTTCGGTCTGTCGGAGAGTGATAACGGGGCAGGACTGGATGAAGGGGGAGTTGCAGCGCAAGTACGACGGTTACTTTTCGTGGTTTATTCAGAGGCGGCTGGATGGCGTGTCAGGTGTGGAGGGTGACGGTTGAAGTGTCTCGAATACCATCGCCAATGTCGGTAGTGGTACAATTTCTTATAGCGAAGATGCGCCCCGGCGCTTCAAATATGATTGCGACAGGTAACCCTCATCCGTAAACCAATGCGCCGATTGTTCCGAATTTCCTCTATTGCGGTCGCGCTGTGTCTGCTGCTGGCCGGGTTGACGTCTGTCGCGCGGGCGCAGTCGGATGAGGACTTCGACCCGTTGTTCGTGCGGCCAGCCGGGGATTTCGAGGTCGCGGTGAGGTGGCTGCCCCCGGCGCCGCAGGTGGGTATCGTGAATGTCGCGCTGAAACCGACGCTGGCCGCGACCGGGGAGCCAGTCACGGACGCGCGAGTTCTGATAGTCGCCGAACGCTCGCTGGTGGTCAACGGCGAGAGCGTCAGGGAGCCGGACTTCGAGGTGGTGGCGGTGAACAATCCCGAAAGCCCGACCGTCTATCGAGCGAACATGAAGTTCGAGGAAGCGGGAAACTGGATCCTGCACATACAGATAGATAGTCCCACAGCCGGACAGGCCGACTTCCGCGCGCCTATCGTAACGCTGCCCCCGCCGATAGAGCCCGGCATGGAGGGCGGATGGGTGTTCCTGGGCATCTTCATCGTACTGCTGGCTGGAAGCGCCTACCTCATCTTCTCCAGCCGGAGGGCAAGGGCGGCTAGGCAGGCTAGTTCTTAGCCTGTTAGCAATTCGTGGATACCCGCTTCCGCGGGTATGACGGGCGCGGGCGCGGCTAGGGAGGCCGGTCTTTGATGCTTACTATATACAGGGAGCCGTCGTCCGACTTGCGGTAGGTGACGATTACACCGAGCCCCTGAAGCATGTGCTCCCTGACGTGGCTGGGAGTGAAGTCCATGAGGCGCCGGCCGGCGGCGTGAAATTCCAGCGACAGCCCCTCGTCGTCCGTGACCTCGATTGACTCGAGGTCGAGCAGCGTTCTCGCCTCGACGCCCGTAATCAGCCCCTCGAAGACGGCCTCGGAAGTACCCGGTCCGTCGTCGTCACCCCCACAGTTCAGTGCAAATGCCAGCGCTGCGGCTATAACAATCAATTTTGGTCGTTGTTTAAGAAAAAACTTGAACATTTTTCAGCTTGCCCATTTGAGTGAGATGTCTTTAACTTTTATCCAGAAGGCGAGTGCGAGAGAGGGATCCAATGAAAAAGTCACTGATAATTACCGTACTGGCAACCGTAGTACTGCTGGCGCTGGGCAGCGTACCTTCGCGGACGGCCGAGGCGCAGCAATTTTTCGACCAGTTGACCGTCGTGGCCATAGACCGTTATTCGATCTCATCGGGCGACGCGAATGATCAACTGGTCAACACCTTTCTAGGATTGCTCTGCAATCTCAAGGAGGACGAGCCTGTTGTGTTCGTGTTTACGGACGATCTGGGCGATACATACGGACCTCTCTATGGGGATGCGGACAACTCGGCGGAGTTGCGCTCGCAAGTGAACGCGGCCGTGGGTTCGGGTTCGGCGTCCGCCCCGGTTGACCTCGCGTCCTCATTGACGAGCATATACAATTATATGACCTCGGTACACGCGCGAGAGGATGCAAGCATCTACCTCGTGACCGCAAGCGAGGATTACACAGCCTCGGACCAGATGTCCACCGACATAACCTTGGCCCTGGACCCCATAGTCGAGAGAGGCTGGAACGTCTTCGCGGCGACAGCGCCCGGAACCAACAGCGCGCTGGTGTCGGACCTGCATAAAATCAGCGCGAACAGCGGCGGCGAGTCTTTCGCCCTTACGATGCCCGAAGGCATCGAAGAGTTCATGGACCGATCTCTTCGGATGAAGAGCAAGGGGGCGCTGAATCATGTAGGGCAGGCGAACCTGTCGGACAATCCGGTGTTCGAGGTTGACCTGGATATCGTTCCAAGCACCCGGTGGGCGAATGTGGTCTTCGTAAGAGAAGACCCGCTAACGTCGTTCAGGATAACGAACCCGGACGGACTGGAATCTTCGTATGGGGACCGCACTTCATCCTCGGTGATCGAACTGCCTCACTTGGTGATATGGCAGGTGACCGATCCGGCGCAGGGCAACTGGAAGGCGGAGGCGCGCGGCGGCAGAGGGGTGGTATCGGCGAATCTTCATCTGACAAACCGGTACACCGTCGAGCTCCAGGACATGGGCGCGGTGCCGGTTGACCACCCGGAGACGCTGATCGTGGCCGCGGTGCTGGACAGGGGCGAACTAGTGTCGCCGGAGGCGACGGTCGAAGCGCGTGTCAGCGGACCTTCGGGGTACTCCGTCGTTCACGAACTGAACGACGCGGGCCTGGAAGGTGACTCTATCCCTCTGGACGGGTACTTCTCGCTGACGCTTCCGCCCCTGAAGGAGGAAGGCAGATACGACGTGGAGCTGCGCCTGTCCTGGCCCGACGTTGGCCATTCGATAATATCGCTGGCTGAGTTCGAGGCCCAGCATTTCCCGACTATCGAAGTGACTCCCAACATAGTGGAAGGGTTGAAGCCGGGCGTTACCGAGAAGATAGCGTCGGTGTTCGTGAACATCAACGGACAGCCCTACACGGCGCTTGCGGACGACGTTATGGTGTGGGTGAGCGGCGGCGACGACACGCCCGCGGGCGAAGTCACCAAGATACCGCATGAGGTAATCACGCTCGGCAAGTCGTACGGATTCGACATTTACTATACGCCGCCTGCGGAAGTCCGGTCCTCGGTGATATTCGGGCTGAATATCGAGTACGCGGGCAGACAGCACATCTATTCGACGGATTCGTTGATAGTGTCTTCGCTCCCCGTCCGGGCGTCGGCGGGTCAGCCGCCCGCGCCGGTCACGGCTCCGATACCCGCGCCCGCGGCGGCTCCGGCGTCCTCACTCGCTCCCGCGCCGCCGGCTGCTCCGCCAGTCGCTCCGCCGCCGCAGGTGGAAGAGGTGGAAGGCTCGCAGACGAGCATCCCCATGGAAGCGATCATAATCGTTCTGGCGGCTCTCGGAATAGCGGCGCTTGGGGTGATTCTGTACTGGCTGACGAGGCCCACTCCGTTCGGTTGCATCTACACTGAAGAAGGCGACCTGCTGGTGGACTTCTCGGCGATAATGCGCAGGCCGATGGACAATATAATGAAGCGCAGCAGGATTGACGGAGACGAGATCGATTTGCCTGGGTTCGGCGGGGTGTCGTTCGTATTCGGCTCGGATATGGCGACGATGGTCTCGATCCGGGTGCTTCCCAACACGGTCAGGGTGAACAACCAGCCGGTTACGGACACGATGCCCATACACGACAACAGCCTGATAGGCGCGTCGGGCAGGATATACTTCTTCAGGTACGTCTCTCCTGAAAGCGCTCCGGAGAGTGGAAAGGTTGAGACGGGCGACGACGATAATGAGATAACCCAGTCCAATCGGATGAGGAGCATGGAGAGCAGCGCCTGATTTCCGAATAGAATATCCCCAGCGCGATTAGCCCCTTCCTCGGGATACCTCTCCCGGGAAGGGGCTTCGCTATGGCGCGGGGATCAGGTCTCGCCCCCTCACTCCTCTATGATTCTGATGGTGGTGATGACGTCGCCGGGGGTGGTGGCGCTGGACGGGTCGCGCAGGGTGATGTTGTTCACAACGTCCATTCCGCTGGTGACCTTGCCGAAGACCGAGTGGCAGGACACGCCTCGCTGGGCGCAGTTCTTCTCGGAACCGTCCGGGTTCAGATGGTCCAGGAAAGCTGTATCTCTGAAGGTGATGAAGAACTGGCTGCCGTTGGTGTCCAATCCGCCCGCGTTGGCCATGGAGAGTATGCCCGGGCTGTCGTGGCTGAGATCGGGATGGAATTCGCTCTCGAAGCGGTAGCCGGGGCCGCCCGTCCCTGTGCCGGTGGGGTCGCCGGTCTGGGCCATGAATCCTTCGAGCACGCGGTGGAATGTGACGCCGTCGTAGAAGCCCTCTTGGGCCAGGAAGACGAAGTTGTTGACCACACGCGGGACCTTGTCCGCGTACAGTTCGACCGAGAACTGCTCGCCCTTCTCCAGCTCGAAGACGGCACTGTAGCTCTTGGAGGCGTCTATGACCATATCAGGCGGCGAGTCCCATGGGGGGCCGCTTGCGGGTTCCGGCTCAGGGGTTGGAACGGGAGCGGGCGGCGTGGTCGGCTGCGGCGCGGGCGGCGGCGGTTCAGGTTCCTCCGAGCCGCAGCCGACGGCTGCGAACGCAAGAATGGCAAGCGCGGTTAGAAGTATGACGAGTCTCATGGTGTAATGGCGCTCCGAAATTAGATTGCGCGGCTTCGTCTTGCGCCACGCTTGATTTCGTCGCCATTCTACTCATTTTGCTTCGGATGCGCCACCAGTGGGCAGCGACGCTCAGGGTTTCCTTTCAGGTGAAGGATTAGCGTCAATAGTCATTCGACAGCCCAGTTCCAGCTTTGGCAAGTTGGTATCCTGGCCGGCGCTATAAGTCCAACCACCAAAGAGGAAACGCTACCGCAGCGACGCTCAGGTTCTTTTCATTTTCGAGTGTCACCTGTGTAGTCCGTTCGTGGTGAGCCTGTCGAACCATGAATGGAGGCCCTTCGACAAGCTCAGGGCGAACGAAAGATTGACGACAAGACGAAAACGAAAAGGCCGTGCAGCGACGCTTCACTCGATAGACATGAACTTGCGCCAGTTCCACTCTCGGACGGCGGACGAGACCCTTTCGCGCTCGCGCAGCAGGTGAGTTCCCGCTACCAGCAGCGAAAGTATGATACACAGCGCTATCTGGCCGGTTGATTGGCCGGTGGCAATGGTGAGCGCATTCAGGACGATGAAGATGACGGTCATGGACACTACGGCCTGGCGGGTGACAAGATAGACGAGGAGACCAACGGCGAATGTGATGGCGGTTATGTGCCAGAGCATGAACGCCGATATTCCGAGTACGCTGGCGGCTCCCTTCCCTCCCCTGAATCCTGTGAACGGGGAGAAGTTGTGTCCGAGCGTGACCAGAAGCGCCGAGGCATACACCCATAGGTCGGCGACGGACATCTGGAGCGCGATGAAGACCGCGAGGATGCCCTTTCCCGCGTCTATGAGCAGGACCGCGACTCCGACGCCTATGCCCACCCTCCGCGCGGTGTTGAGGGCGCCGGGGTTGCCGCTTCCGACCTCGCGCATATCCTCCCCGGACAGTATCCTTCCGGCTATGTACGCGGTCGGGAACGAACCGAGCAGGAAGGCGATGACCAGAGTGACGGCTATTTCGAGCATGTCGGGGACTGTGTTACTGGGAGTCCAGGACGCCCTTCATCCCGAGGTAGTACCCGAACAGGCCGAATCCGGTAATGACGCCCTTGCTGACTCCGGCGACCTGGGACTGGCCGCCCCTGGAGTAGGGGTTGGATATGTGTATCTCGTAGAAGGGGAAGTCCACCTGGGCTATGGCGGCGATTACACCGGGATGGCCAGAGGAGTACGCGGCGGGGTTGAAGAGCGCGGCTGCCACGTCGCCGCTTTCGTGGGCTTCGTAAATCTTGTTTATGACTTCGCCCTCGATGTTGGAGTGGAAAATCTCCACTTCGACGCCGAGTTCGTTGGCGTAAGCGTTGATGCGCTCGTCGTATTGGTCGAGGGTCTCGGTCCCGAAGATGTGCGTCTGGACCTTGCCGCGCATGTTCATTCCGAGGCCGTGCAGTACCAGTATCTTTGTCAAATGATTTCCTCCGAATAGTTTACATTCCCAAGGCGGCGTAGCTGGCGGCCATTATGCTGTCTTTGTCTATGCGATACTCGCGGTAGAGTTCGTCGCGGGAGCCGGATTGTCCGAACTCGGTTACGCCGACGGGGATGACCAGCGTCCCGAGCGCGCTGCCTATCCAGGCGAGCGAATGGGGATGTCCGTCCACGACCGTTATGACCGGCGCGTTTCGAGCGTCCGGCGAAATCGAGTCCGCCATGAACATATCGAGGTTGCCTCGACCGTCCATCGAATCGTAAACCGAGCGCTGGTACGACCTGTACAGCGGTCCCGGCCCTGTTACATTGATCACGTTGGCGAATATACCCTCGTTGCGAAGGGCGTTGCTGGCGGAAACAGCCTCCGGGATCATCGCGCCGCTCGCCATTATGTGCACCACGTTCTCGCCCGGGTCGTAGCCCGGACTGGCACTCCTGTCTATCAGGCGATACGCGCCATTCAGAACCTGCTGCCTGAGCCGTCCGCGCGCCTCCGGGTCTTCCGGCATCTTCAGCAGGCCCTGGTCAACGCGCTTGCTGGTGAGCCTGAGGTACGTAGATCTGCTGCGCTGCCTTATCTGTTCCAACGCGGCGAGCATTATCCATTCGAGTTCCTGGCCGAAGCACGGCTCGTAGAAGTCCAGTTCCGACATTTCCACGCCGATGGACGGCGTTATCTGCGACTGGTGCGCGCCGCCTTCCGGCGACAGCGACACCCCCGAAGGCGTGCCGACCACTATGAATTTCGCTCCCGAATAGACGCTGTACACGAAGGCGTCCAGGCCCCGCCTTATGAACGGGTCGTACAACGTGCCGATTGGAAACAGCATCTCCCCGTTGTCCTCGAACGACGCCCCAAGCTGTCCCAACATCATAAAGAGGTTGTTCTCGGATATGCCAAGCTCTATGTGCTGTCCGCGCGCGTGTTCCTCCCACCTGAGCGCCCTGACTATGGACTCCTCGGGCATCGGTTCCTGGCGCTCTTCTCCCCACACGCCTACCTTGTTTATCCAGCCGCCCAGGTTGGTGGAACTCGCCACGTCGGGGCTGACGGTCACCATGCGGTCGGACACTTCGGGCAGTTCGCGCGATATGGCGGTCATGATCAGGCCGAAAGTCTGTTGGGTAGCCATGCTGCCGGAGTATCGCTGGTTGAAGTCGTCCGGGATACGCATCTCCGGCACGTCGAACCTGGGCTTGCGCCCCACTCCGAGCATACGGCTGGTGTCCGCGCACATACGACCCGCGGTGGAGTTGGGCGGTAGCTTGTCCCACTCGCCGCCCGGCGACACGTTCAGTTCATCGCGCAGTTGCTCCATCTGGCGCGCCGAAAGAATCACCGAGTGGTTCTGCGGATCGCCTATCGAGGGCAGGCGCCAGCCTTTCAGGGTGTAGGCGAACACAATGTTCGGCCCGGTATCGAAATCAACCTGTGAGAAGGCGTCGCGGAGTTCGGCGAAATCGTGGCCGCCGAGGTTGCGGAAAGATTCCTGGAGATCGTCGTCTTCCCATCGCGCCACCAGGCGCGCCATGTCCCTGGGGTAGCGCGAAGTCCTGGGCAGCCACTCACGCAGACGCTGGGGAGGCACTCTCAACAGCCGTTGATAGACCTCGTTCGGCATTTCGTCAATCGCCAGCCGGAGCAGTTCCCCATTAGGTTCGATGAACTTCGCCTGCAGCTTCTTGCCGTACTTGGCGTCAATCACGTTCCAGCCGTTGGCGTAGAACATCTCGCGCCAGGCGCGGACACGGATTCCGGGTATCACCCTGTCCAGGCTCTGCCTGTTCAGGTCAACGACCCAGAGGACGTTGCCAAGCCCCTGCATCTCAGGTTCCGCGATAGCTTCCCAGACCGAACCTTCGTCCAGCTCCGCGTCGCCCACTATCGCTATGTAGCGGTGGTCAACCTCGGAGTGGGTGAAGAGGTGCGCCTTGTTGTACTTGTCCACCAGCGCGGCGAAGTTCGGAGCGACCGGGCCGAGTCCGACGGAGCCGGTGGAGAAGTCCACGTCGTCAGGATCCTTGGTCCGGCTGGGATACGCCTGGAGGCCGTGGTACTGGCGCAGCATGGGCAGATACGAGGGGTCGAGATTGTCCAGCAGGTACTGGATGGCGTGATAGACGGGCGCGGCGTGCGGCTTGACGGAAATGCGGTCGCCCGGGCGCATGAAATCGAAGTACAGGGACGTCATTATGGTAGCGACGGACGCGCTGGAAGCCTGGTGTCCTCCCACCTTGGCGCCGTCAGGGCTGGGACGAACGTTGTTGGCGTGATGGACCATGTTCATCGAAAGCCACAGGACTCGGTCCTGAATCTGCTCCAACACCTGGTCGCGGTCAATGAAGCCTGCCGTATCGGAGGCGGTGGAAGCTGTGGTGACCATGATCCCGTCCTCTCTTGTGTGTAGCGCTATGGAGCAGCGGCTATATGTGGACGCTGCTCCAATCCAGTCCTTCTTCGGTCGTAGTGGATGGCACGTATTCGCAGCCTATCCAGCCTTCGTAGCCGGATGAGTCTATGAGGTCGAATAGGAACGGGTAGTTGATCTCGCCGGTGCCGGGTTCGTGACGGCCCGGATTGTCGGCAAGCTGAATATGGGCGATCACGTCCAGGTTCTGCTCGATTGTGCGGGCCAGGTCGCCCTCCATGATCTGCATGTGATAGATGTCGTGCTGGAGGAACAAGTTGGGCGAGGCGACCTCGCTGATTATGGATCTGCCCTGATGCGTGCGATTCAGGAAGAAGCCCGGAATGTCTATCGTGTTTATGGGCTCTATGACGAGCCGGATACCGGCCTCTTCGAGCGCGGGAGCGGCGAACCTGAGGTTCTCCACGAATGTCTCGTGGGCCCTCTGGGCGGATACGCTTCTGGGAACGATACCGGCAAGACAGTTCACCTGGCCGCATCCGAGCGCGGTAGCGTACTCTATCGCCGTCCCAACGCCGTCCCGGAACTCGCTCACCCTGTCAGGGTGGCACGCGATGCCACGCTCGCCCGCGTCCCAGTCGCCTGCGGGCAGGTTGTGGAGTACCTGTGTCAGACCATGCTGCTGGAGTCGCTCGACCAGCGCGCCGGCGTCGTAGTCGTAGGGGAAGAGGTACTCGACGCCCCTGAATCCGGCGCGGGCTGCCACCTCGAACCTGTCGAGGAAGTCCACTTCGTTGAACAGCATGGTCAGGTTGGCGGCGAATTTGGGCATTTCGTTCCTTTCTTAATATGACATAGACTTTGGCAAGTGGAGGTCAGGCCACCTTCGATTCGACTGTAAGCTGGACGCCAATCGCTTCGAGAACCTTCATCACGGTACCTATGCGTGGGTCACGTTCTCCAGACAACGCCTTGTACAGGCTCGGGCGTCCCAATTGGGCTTCCTGGGCGATGGAAGTCATTCCCTTCGCCCGAGCGACATTGCCAACAGCTTTCGTGAAGAAAGTTGGATCGTTTTCTTCAAGGGCCGCCTTCAGATATTCGATGATCATTTCGTCATCGGTAAGTAGCTCGGCGCTATCCCATGGCGTGTATGTCTCTGTGTTCATAACGTCTCCCTATAGTTCATTCGCCATCTGTCGGGCACGTCTTATATCTCGCCTCTGGCTCGATTTGTCGCCTCCACAGAGAAGGATTACAGCGATTCTATTACGAATCGTGTAGTAGATGCGGTAGCCCTGCCCAATATTGACACGAATTTCGCTTACGCCGCCCCCGACCGATCTGTAGTCGCCAAAGTTGCCTTCCTCAATCCGGTCTATGCGAATCGCAATTCGCGCCTGGGCGTTCCTGTCTCGCAATCCTTCCAGCCAATTGAGGAACGTGGCACTCTTGATAACTTCGTATTTCACGCCGAGTATCGTATCCAAATGGATACATATTTTCAAGGATGATAGGATACTAGCTCAGCTCGGCTGGCGCCACCCACTCGCCGCTGTCGGACGACCTGTACATGGCGATTATGGCCCTGAGAACTTCGTCGGAGAACTCAGCGTCCATCATCGGCTGGCGATCCTCCAGAATGCCCTCGACGAAGTCCGCCGCCGCGCCGTTGAAGCTCTCGATCCAGTCCATGGGCATCTGGTATGAGACGGTCTCATTGCCAAGATGCAGCACCAGCGGAGGCATGTCCAGCATTTCGCCGGTGCAGCGCGTTACCCACAGCACGCCCTTCGAGCCTATGACCTCCATGAACTCGTCCGCGGGGTAGTATCGAGAGCGTAGGGGCATGTCCCCGGCGATTGCGTACTCGAACACCGCGAGGCAGTCCTTGTCAGTGTACTTCCAGGTAGCGACACTCGGAATCTCCTGTAAGAAGTTCCCCGTCTTCGTGATGATCGCGGACACCTTCTCAACGCCGCCGCCCCACCACATAGCCGTGGACACCTTGTGCCAGCCGTCGTCGTACATATGGCCGCCAAGATTGCGTTCCCTGTCCTGACGCCACACGTAAGCGCCTTCGGTTATGGGGATAGAGGCCTCGCTGCCTCCCCCTCGCAGTGTGCGGATATTCACCATGGAGATGTCGCCCAGGGTCCCATTGGCGATTAGTTCGCGCGCCTTCACGATAGGCGGGTAGTACAGGAAATTCTCGGTCGTCCTGAAGAACGTGTCCGCCTTGCTCGCGGCGTCCGCGATGGCGCGCATCTCGTCGAGACTGCCCGCGGTCGGCTTCTGACAGGAGACGTGCTTGCCCGCATCGAGGCCGGAGATTATCTGCTCAGGATGAAGCGGCGTGGGCGTGAGGAGTTCGACGGCGTCCACGTTGGAGTCGTTCAGGACGTCGGCGTAGTCCGTGTAGATGCGCGGGTCTATGCTCCACTCTTTGGCGCGACCCTCCGCTCTTTCAGCTACGGGGTCGCAAAGCGCGACGACTTCGCAGTTTTCGTGGGCCAGATACCCTGGCGCGTTTAGCTGAGAGATAGTGCCACACCCGACGATAGCCAGCCGAACCTTATCCATTGTCCAGACCTCTGTGTAGAAGATGGGGCAAGGATACCATCAGAGGCAGGTCTGTGGAACAGGGCTGACAGATAGTTGACATGCTATTATAGCGTAATCTATATTGAATACAGGCTGGGAGGACCACTGGTACCCGGTTCGTTGAGATTAATATCTCGCTCGGCCACTCTACAAATTCTCAAGGCGGGTTAGCGTAACCCCTTAATGTATCTACTTTATCTGGACGAATCTGGAACTCAATCGAACGCTCGCCATTTCGTATTGGCGGGCGTTTCAGTTTATGAGACGAATATCTACTGGGCGGCAGACCAATTGGATCGTATTCAGGCTGACTATTTTCCAGATATTCAGGAAAGCCTGCTCTTCCACGCGACATCCCTCCGGGGAAGACGCGATGATACGGTTCCTCCACCCTTCAACCAACTGGACAGGAGAGCCAGACTTGAGATATTGGATAAGCTATACGATGTGTCCCTGAATATACGAGGAACTTTCTTCGCAGTAGTCGTCGAGAAAGAGTACTTGGATGAAGGTGAGGACCCTTACGAACGAGCCTTGGAAGATATGCTGTCCAGGTTCGATCAATTCCTGAACCGGAGATATAGAGAAACGTGGTGATCGAGTTAAAGGGCTTATCGTCATAGCTGATTCAAGCTATCGAGAGCGCCTTGAGGTGGTGGTGCGACAGTTGGCGCTGGAGGGAACAAGGTGGCATGAACTCAGGGACATAGTTGACATACCTTTCTTCACCTTGTCCAAAAACAGCAGGATGCTTCAGATAGCAGACCTAATCGCGAATACTGTGTACGGAAGGTATGAATCAGGCCATGCCTCACAATTCGACAGGATGCTTCCTAAGTTCGACCAGGATGACAACAATCGTATGCACGGCCTTGTGCACCTCTGTTCCTCAAGGAACCAGTGCTATCTTCCTTGCTGCCTGACCAGACGTTCTAACCCAGTAAGCTAGAACCGTGTCTGCCCCGCCAAATCTGTTGCGGATGGGTGCCCTAGCGGGTATAGTACAAGTATAAGACAGCTACTATCGAAGGGGGCCGTGCATGACCTCGCTCAAGGATAATTTCAACGGCATTCAGGAATACGCCGACGATCAGGGTCTCGATCTTGGCTGGATAGACCGGCAGGGCGAGTGGGGAGTCAAGGCTTCCTCGGACGGCGCGAAGGGACTCACGCTCAACGACACCCAGATCGGCAGCTACGGCGACCCGCCCGAAGAGTCCGACAACATGACCGGCAAGCCCAGGGGCGCGGCGGCCAGACCAAACGCTTACCGCATCGGCGGATACCAGGTTCGCACCAAGTCCGACATCTGGCTCACCAATGCCTCGATGCTCTACGAAGAGGCGCTCCAGCGACAGTGGAGTTCGGCCACAGACATCCCGTGGCAGGCCATCAAGCCGCTGCCCGACGACATCGAGCGAGCGCAGTGCCAGCTTGCCACGTTCCTGACGGAGGTCGAGTTCGTCGCCGCTGACATACCCGGTCGCTGGGTCGCCAGCACCACGCCGGACTACTTCGAGCCGCGTATGTTCCTGATCACCCAGATAATGGACGAGTCGCGCCACCTGGACGTGTTCCGAAAGCGCGCGCTCGCCAACGGCGGCGGGCTTATGCAGCGCCCTGACATCAACGTTACCACCAGCGGAGTCGTGGGCAGCATTGACCTGTCCAGGGACTTTACCGAGATGTCCTCCCGCCTGCACATTTCGGGCGAGGGCGCGGTGCTGACTATCTTCCGAATGGGCGAACTGATGGCGTACAACGACGCCGAGAAGCGAATCTACCGCCTCGCGGCGCAGGACGAGTCGCGGCACGTGGCCTTCGGCGTGATGCACATGCGCTACCTCGCGGAGACCGAACCGGACCGCAAGGAAGAGATTCATGAGTACCTGGATGAGGGCGAGCGCAGCCTTGTATCCGGCAGCCAGAATCCCGCCGCGCGCGACTCGGCGCAGAGCGAGTCGCTCTCCATACTGCTGGGCGGCGGCCAGAAGAACTTCGACGAGGGCTATCGCAAGCTGCTCGCGATACGCAAGCGGCAGGCTAAGGAGTACGTCCAGCGCATACGCTCCGCAGGATTCGGAGAGCGGTTCGAGAACGGCAGGGCCAACCCCGAACTTATGGAATACGTGAGGAGCTAGTCGCTTGGCAGACGAAGACCGCCAGCAGAGAGTAGCGGGTCAGAAGACCGAGGTATGGGAACGCCCCAGGCGAAGGCGCACCCTCAACACAGACGAAAACGTAGAAGTCCCCGAACCTTCGTATGCCTGGATGCCGCGTACTCTCCAGTGGGAGACGCGGGTAAAGCCGGGTAAGGCCGGCCTCAGAATCGGCGACCTGAACGTCGGCATATACGGCGAGATCCCCGACCACTGGGAGGAGCAGACCCGTATGCCTCGCGGCGCCTACCCCTTGGCGGGAATACCCCCGCTCGGATTCGCGCTCAAGGACAAGCGCGATATGTGGGCCGACAACGCTGCCGACCTCTACGAAGAGGCCATCCAGAGACGCTGGATCGCGGCGACTGACATCCCCTGGGACACCATCCAGCCGCTTCCCGACGACGTCGAGGCCGCCATGTGCCAGCTCTGCACTGAGTTGAGCCAAGCCGCCAACGTCGAGTTCGAGACGATTGGCTACTGGCTTCAGCATATGTCCTACGGCTACCACGAGGTCAAGCTGTTCCTCGCCACCAATATGTTCGACGCCGGACGCCACCACGAGGCGTTCAGAAAGCGCGCGCTGTCCAACGGCGGCGGACTCGGACTCGAGAGCCGGGGCGAGATCAACCGCATGATCCTCGAGAGCAAGGGAGGCTGGTCCGAGACGAGCCTGTTCCTTCACCTGCTGAGGGGAACGTACCTGCTTACGGTTTACAGGCACTGCGAACGCTTCGCCAACAACCCGGCTGAGAAAGCGCTGTTCGCCCGCGCTATGCAGGACAAGGCGCGCCACGTCTCATACGGTCTGCAGCACCTGCGCTACGCTGTCACCCACCAGCAGGACAAGGCGCTGATATTCCAGCGTCTGCTGTTCATCGGCGAGCGCGTCTTCACCAAGGAACTCCAGGACCCGGCAATGCTCGAACCGCTCGCAATCGTATTCGGCGGCGGCATAGAAGGAGCGCGCGCCGGAATGGGGCACGTGAAGCGCATGATGGCCGACTGGCTCAATTCGTACATGTCCGCCTGCGAATGGATAGGCATCCAGCGCGCCGCGCCCCTGTCGCCCGACCTGGCCAAGTACCTGGAGGACTAACAGTGCCTGCCTTCCCGTCCGTAGAGTGGTTCGACGCCGTGCGCCACGAATTCAACACGAACGACATCGTGCGAACCGCCGGCGGCGGAATGTGCGACGCCAAAGTCGGCGTCAAGGCGGGCGATAGCATATTCCTGCTCGTGTTCGAGGGGTTCGAGTGCTCGTCCGCGTCCGAGATAGCCGAGCCTGATCTGGAAGACACGGATTTCTACCTGGATATGCCCATGGAAGACTGGGCGGACATGCTTGATAACATCCACGAGAACGGCGAAGCCGACCTCGACCACTCCCTCAACACCATGGACCTCGACAGCCTGGACGGACTCGCCCACTCCTACACCGGCGACCAGTACCGCCAGGACATGTTCTTCCGCTACAACCAGACCTTCCAATACTTCTTCGACCAGTCAGCCAGGGTGGAGACTG
Source organism: Dehalococcoidia bacterium (assembly GCA_965202815.1). Classification (GTDB taxonomy): domain Bacteria; phylum Chloroflexota; class Dehalococcoidia; order Lucifugimonadales; family UBA1123; genus VXRN01. The sequence continues at coordinate 1,921,721 of CBDBCD010000002.1, read as the reverse complement.
AGTTCGGGGGATAGGGCGCGAGGATCGAATTGACGAACGAGAACAACCAAGGTGGAATCGTGTATGTACTCACAAATCCTGAGATGCCAGGACTGGTGAAGATAGGAAAGACTTCACGGGAGGAAGTGCAACAAAGGCTGACAGAACTATACTCCACTGGAGTTCCTGTTCCTTTCGATTGCGAATATGCAGCAAGAGTGTCTGACTCAGCAAAAGTGGAGAACGCGTTTCACACCGCCTTTGAGCCGTATCGTATCAATCCTAACCGAGAGTTCTTTAGAATTGACCCCGAACAGGCGATAGCACTTCTAACGCTACTTGCTGACGAAGATGTAACTCCCGGTGTCCAGCAAGATGCAGATGATGTTGAGGTTGACACCATCGCACGAACGACCATAGCCAAAAGGACGCGACGTCCGAATTTGAATTTTAAGGAGATGTGCATTCCCATCGGCAGCGAATTGAGGTTCATTAACAAGCCCGATGAGGTGGTTAAGGTTATTGATAGCAAGCGTGTCGAGTATCAGGACGAAAACTACTCCCTTACTACCATTACAACTACACTTCTTGGAGTTGAGCGAAGCGTGCGTCCAACGGGCTATTGGACTTACGAAGGGAGGCCTCTTAGTGAAATCTACGAGGAGACTTATGGCCCCCGAGATTCATAGGTGAGATGTAGTCCATGCCAATCTTCTCACCCATAGGATGTTTTGATGGAGTCCATGTCAGCTAGGCGCGTGTTCGGCGACCATGTCCGTTGACGCGCTGCCGGAGCTTTCCTGAATGAACTCTTGCAAGCTCCTCCGAAACGCCTTCATCGCTTCGGATGGATCGCCTAGGAGTTCGCAGTCTAGTTGATACTCCGCAAACATACCGACCAAGTTATATGCGAGTTTTTCTGTATCCGAATCAGATACACCATATCGGAAATCTTGCATAACGACCTCGTCCATACATTTGTGAAGTTGCCCGAAGGCCAACTCTCCGTCAAGAAAGCGTCTAGCCTGTTCCAGTAGAGTATATTCAGCCATGCCCCATAATCCTTTGCCCGAGCGATATGTTTCACCTTCAATTATAAGGGAAGCCTTCAACTCAGGCCAATTCTGGGAACGCGCTCAACGCGGTGAGTTAACATTAGAGTTCGACCGTGACACGCACTTTACAAGGCAGTACGCGAGAGAACGCAACTTCACATATTGCACTCGCAGTCAGGTTCTTCGCTACTTTGACAGCAACGGCAATCGGATTGCAGTAGTTCACCAGATCCGCAACCCGGATGGCAGCATCGGAGCCAGCGGCAGGCCCGACCCGAAGTTTCTGCGACTCGAAACTGAGGTTCTTAAAACGCGCCGCTAACGGTCATGATCTGAAATAGTATAATATCCACCCTACAATACCTGAATCTTCTCAAGGACCAGAACCCATGCCAACCTTCCCATCAACAGAATGGTTCGAGGCCGTCAGGGCCGCCGCTAACGACGACCGCGACTTCCGAAGCTTCGGCACCTGCTTCGCTCAGGTTGGAGTCCGGGTCGGTGAGTGCGTGTTCCTGCTCGACTTCGAGGCATTCGAGTGCGCCGGGGTGTCGGAGGCGGACGATACCGCGCTGTACGACGTGGATTTCGCGCTCAATATGTCATCCGACGAGTGGCGGAGTTTGCTGAACAACATACGCGAGAACGGCGGCGCGGACTCCGAGAACACGTTCAACACGCTGGACATCGAGCGCGGAATCGTCGAGTCGCCCAACCCATACGGACAGAACAACTTCCCCCGATACCACCTCACGATCCAGCGATTCTTCGATGTATCGAGCGGGGTAGAGACAACATTCGCGTGAGGCCGCCATGCCTATCTACGAATACAGATGCGAGGACTGCGAGGGGCTGACCGCCAAGCTGGTCAGGGGATTCGACGCGCCTGAGTCCATAGCCTGCCGGGAATGTAGTGGCGAGAACACCCACCGGATCATATCCAGCGTGGCGTTCCACAAGTCGCTCAACTCCAGGCTACAGGACCTTGATCCCAGGTACGACCGCATGGCGGACGCGGCGGCAGCCAGCACCGCCGAGGCGGACCCCAACCGCTTCCTGAAGAGCGCTATCCCGCTCGACGCGGCGGAAGACTAGCGCGCCGAGAAACGAATTACCGCTTTCTCCTAGTCCGTGATACAATAGATTCATGTGGGGACGCGTGGGTTCGACAGGGGATGCCTTCGCGGGACTGCAAGCCGAGGCGCCATCAACCTCGTTAATCAGGTGGCAAAGAAAGTAACTGACGACAATCAGTACGCACTAGCCGCTTAATACCGGCTACGTCTCCCGGTTCCGACTCCCGTAGGGGCCGACGAGGCGCCGAAAATCGGGATGCTGTTCCGGCGACGCCGATGCCCGGGACAAAAGACCATCGGCTAGCCCTGAGCGCCGTCCCTGCCGGTGCGGAGACGCCGGGGTGATCTAAAGCATCGGCTAAGCTTGTAGATGTCTTGGTCGGAGAGTCTTCTGGACGGGGAGTTCGACCCTCCCCCGTCTCCACCACCTCTCTATCGAATTGCGTACAGAACGCCCCTTTCCGAGGACACGAATAGCATTTCGTTCGCCACGACTACCGAAGTCGAAACACGGTCGTTCAGATCGAACCGCCACAACTCTCCACCCGTGGCTCTATCCAGTCCATACACGGTGCCGTCGGTGTCGGCTATGTAGAGCGTATCTCCAGCCAGCGAAGGGTCTCCCCTCATCTCGCCGTCCGACTGGAATTTCCATACACGCTCGCCACTGGACTTGTTCAACGCGTAAACGCCGCCCGACTCGGATGCAACATAGACCTTTTCATCGTCCAGCGCGGGAGCGCCAGGGAAAATCTCTCCCGGACTCCTGTATGCCCACTCGAACCCCTTGATCACGGGGAGCGTATTCCAGAATCCCCAGAAAAACAGCTGCGTCCTGATGAACCGGGCGGTCTTCTCGAAAGGCAGTTGCCTCTGTTTCAAGTCTATGGCATAGACGATGCTCCTGGAGTTGCCCACATACGCCAGATCGTCGTCTATAGACGGCGCGCCTCTGACTTCCCTCGTCAGGTAGTCCAGCCGGAAGCCCCCGGTTTTGATGTCGTAGATATATATGCGCTGGTCCTGCGAAAGGACTACGACGACATCATCGTTGATCGCGGGCGACGCTACGATCCTGCCGCCGGTCTTCCGACTCCAGAGTAACTCGCCCGTCAGCGCGTCCAGCGCATAGATGTGAAAATCTCCCGAACCGATGTACACGACACCCTCATGCACCGCGGGAGATCCGTAGACCAGGTCTCCGGTCTGAAACTCCCACCGCAGCGCGCCTGTCTCGCTGTTCAGGGCCAGCAGTCTGCCGTCTCGCAGTCCTACATACACGAGTGCGCCCGCAATTGCCGGAGACGAATTGACGGGGCCGGTTACCGGGTATTCCCACTTCGTCTCGCCTGTCTGAACGTCCAGCGCGACGATGCGCTTGTCCCCGGCGCTGAGATACACTGTATCCCCCACGACCGACGGGGCGGCATACAGCGGCGCGCCGGTACGAAATTGCCACTGTACCTCTCCGGCAGGCACAGGTTGATACTCGCGGATATAGCCGGAGTGAGTGGGATCGCCCTGGTACATCGGCCAGTCTCCGGGCGCTGATACCACCCCGATGCTGGACGTAGGCGGCTCGATTTCTCTCCCCGGCCCTATCGTCATGTATGCCGCAGCGCCCGCGACGGCGACCACCGCGACTACGACGGCCACAGCCCATCGGATGATGCGTCTTCTTCGCGCTTTCGACAGGCGACGCGCTTCTATCTCCCTGGCCTCTTCGGGACTGACGCGTGGTCCCCTGTCCAGAGGCGTTCTACATTCTCTACAGTACGACGCGCCGGAATCATTACTGTGCCCGCACCCGGGACATAGCGCTACGGTTTCAGTAAGCAATCTAAAGCGTCACCCCGCTCCCATGTATTGCCTATCGCTGTGGAATAGGTATCACTCAATTCTAGCTAGACTGTGCCTCTCGTTCAAATCTTCCATCATCGAACCAGGGTCTTTTCATTATTCTGTTTGGCATAATCATAGAACAGGGTCTGCCATCTACCAGCCTACCCCCGCCCCTGGATTCCCGCCTTCGCGGGAATGACGAGACGAAAATGAAAAGACCCTGTCATCGAACGGCTCGGACTGACAGCCGACGCCTGAATATCTATACTGAACGACGCAGATAAAGGCGGACGTTCAAAATCCTCATCTTTCGAATGCAGATTCTCTCAAGACACTGGCATGTGGGCGCATTCGCGCTCGTTATGGCTCTCGCGGCCTTCCTGCGGCTGTACGACCTAGGGCAAGGCCACCCCGGACTAGCCATATACACCTCGATCTCCTCCCACGCGTACAAGTCCTTACACAACTGGCTGTACCCGAATATGTTCGCGGACGGGTCCATACTCGCGGACAAGCCCCCGCTGTTCTTCTGGTACCAGGGACTGTTCATCGCGCTTCTCGGCCCTTCCAACCTGGCTTTCAGACTACCCGTAGCGCTCGCGGGGATATGCTCGGTGGCCCTGCTGTACGTCATAGTAAGGCGCACCGCAGGGACGTCTCCCGCGCTCATCGCCGCCGCCGCACTCGCCATCATGCCGCTGGACGTGAACTACGCGCGCTCCACCTTCATCGAGCCGGTCACGACGGTCACGCTGCTGCTCACGGCGTACTTCGTGGTCAGGGCCGCGCAGGAAAAGCGTGAGGCATTCTACTATGTGGCGGCGTTCGTCCTGGGCCTGGCCTGGATGGTCAAGCTGTGGCAGGGACTACTGCCCGCGCCCGCGTTCGCGATGATCGCGCTCATATACCGCTGGCAGTCGTGGGGCGCCTTCATACGCGCGGGCGCCATAGGCGCGGGGATATTCCTGGCGACCGCGTTCTGGTGGCCGGTCGTAGTCTGGCTCACTCCCTTGGCATACGAGTCGGTCATGCACGCCGACAGCGTGTGGGACATGATCTTCGGCTGGAACCTGCGGGAGCGTTTCGGAGACATGGAGTACGGCGCGAGACACAGGCAGGACATTCTGTGGTTCGTTACCGGGCCGATGGCTCCCTATTTCGGCGTGTCTCTGCTTCCGGCTGCTGCTGTTGGAGTCGTGGCGGTGGCGGTCGCGCTGTGGCGCCAGACTGTAACGAAGATTGCGGGCCTGACGCTCGTAACCGCCCTGCGTGAATCAAGAGTCTGGACATATCTGTCTTTCTACACGGACGAACCCGGGACGCAAACGAGCTCTTGGGATACGAAGGACGCGGAAGACTCGGTATCCCGCATCACCGAAATGGGGGTACTGTGGGTACTGTGGCTCGGGCTGGCAGTTGTCGCGTTCGGCGGAGCGAACATCAGGCTAATCACTTACTGGGTCGCCGCTGCGCCTGCCGTGGCCGCGCTGACTGGCATCGGTATAGCCGCCATCCCGTCGCTCTTCAGAATAGGCGGGCTGACGCGGTGGCTGGCTTACCTAGCCGCGCTGTTGGGATCGCTCTACTGTGCGCTCGTCTATGGGAGGGTAAGCCACCTGTTTGGGATCAACGCGGGTCTGGCCGCCGCGATTGCGATTGCGGTCATGGCAGCCGGCATTCTCCTATATTTCCAGTGGCGTCCATTTGGAAAGAATGTAGCGACTGCCATTGCCGTAACCGCGCTGGTCGTACTTACGCTGCTGACGTCCGCTATCACGCTCAACAATCTGTTCAACCCAAGAGACGACACGCTGGGCAGAATCGGGTTCGACATGATACCCGCGCGCAGCCCCCCACGCTCCGAGCCTTCGGAGAGGGAACGCGAACTCCAGCGACAGGGGGCCGTGATAACGGCAATCGTAAGGGTCGAGCTCGAAGAACTGGACGCGGCGATGGAGTACGTCAGACAGCGCAGGGGAGACACTCGTTACCTCCTGGCGAGCGACTCGTACAACACGGGCGCTTTCGTATCCATGCGAACCGGCGAGGCCGTTCTGCCTCTCTATTCCGAGTACCGGCTGGACAACCTGGTGGACCGGGCGGAGTTGAAGCGAATGATCGAGGACGGCGACATACCCTTCTTCCTCACAGTGAGCTACTTAGAGGAATTCGACTTCCTGCTGTATGCCCTTATGTCCTCAAACAGCCGCGACGTGACGGCGCGCGCGGGACTGCCCGCGAGGGGGGAGTACCGGCTGTTCGAGGTGATACGCAGGTAGGGACACCCTTGTTCGCTCGCAGAATGGCGGGCAGAGTCTGTCCTTACAGACTCTATAGAGGGTCAACAGAAGGGCAAGTCAAGGATGTCCACGAAACTCCACGCCGGTCTCATCATAGGTGAGGCGGTGAATCATCGGGTTCACAGAATGACAGATCCAGGACGTCCAGATCGTTCTCTATCACGTTCTCCAATTCGGAGGGTATGCACCCGGTGAAGCTGTCCCGTGAGTGCGAGGAGTACAGATAGATGTACTCCAGTTTCCACAGGTCGGATAACTCCTCCGGTATCTCGCCCTTTAGCCTGTTTGCGCTAAGGTCCAGATATTCCAACTGTCTAAGGTTGCCCAGTTCCGGGGGTATTTCTCCAATTAGAGCGTTATCGGATAAGTCCAAGTAGGATAGATTGACCAGATCGCCCAACTCTGGCGGGATGGTGCCTCGAATACCGGAATGGAGGCGAAGGTCAGTCAGTTCGGTCAGGCTGCCCAGCTCAGGCGGTATCTTCCCGTCGAGCCCCACGTCATACGACAGCACCAGCCTCACGACTCGCCCGTCCTCGTCTGTGGTTACGCCGTACCACTCATCGAGTGGCATGATGCTTAGCCAATTGTGCCGAGTGATACTCCAGGAATCGCCGCCCGTGGCGGTGTAGAAAGCGGCAAGCGCGGCCCTGTCCATTTCAGCGGGGCTGAGCGTGGGAGGTGGGGATGGAGCGGGCGTGGATACGACCTCCGGCTCTGAAACCGGTTCCGCTTTTCCGGGTTCGCCCGGATCGCCCTTATCTCCCTTGGGGCCTTGAGGCCCGGCTTCGCCGCGCTCGCCTTTCTCGCCCTGAAGTCCCTGTTCGCCCTGCGGCCCTCGCTCACCTGTGTCGCCTTTGTCGCCTTGCGCGCCGGGTTCACCCTGTTCACCCCTCTCACCGCGCTCGCCCTGCGGCCCTCGCTCACCTGTGTCGCCTTTGTCGCCTTGCGCGCCGGGTTCGCCTTGTTCGCCCTTCTCACCGCGCTCGCCCTTCTCACCGCGCTCGCCCTGTTCGCCCCTCTCACCTGTGTCGCCTTTGTCGCCTTGCGCGCCGGGTTCGCCCTGTGGCCCGGGTGTGGAGTGCTGTTGAATGAGCCGGACAACCTCGCTCTCCGACAAGCCGTTGGAACAGGCGAAACACAGTCCGGCGACGATTATCAGCAAACCCGCGACTAACTTGACTTTCATAAAGTAGCCCCCTCCGGCCCTAGTCTGCGCCCAAAGGTATTGCTATGAGATAAACTATGTCAAGGCAAAATCATTACCCCAAGCGTTCACTGGTTGACGCGCCGTGAACTGGGCATTATCTTCTAGCTCATACATGGATTCCCGCTTTCGCGGGAATGACGATAAATGTCTGAATTTCACGCGCGACAGTCGGGGGATGCTGATATGCAATATGACTACATCATCGTTGGAGCCGGGTCGGCGGGTTCGGTACTGGCTTCACGGCTCACTGAAGACCCGAACCGCTCCGTCCTGCTACTGGAGGCGGGGCCGGACTATTCCAACTTCGACACGATGCCGGACAGCGTAAAGTTCGGCAACTCGGTATGGCCCGCGGCCTATGGCCCGGAGTCGGAGACGTGGGGATACGTGGCTACGGCCACCCCCGACCGGGAACCGTTCCCGCTGCCAAGGGGCAAGCTGACCGGCGGATCGAGCTCGGTAAACGGGCAGGTCTTCTTCAGGGGCATACCAGAGGACTACGACGAGTGGGCCGAATTGGGCAGCCCGGAGTGGGCATTCGTCAATATACTGCCCTACTTCCGCAAGTCCGAGACCGATCTGACCTTCGGCGCGGACGACTTCCACGGCGGCGAAGGGCCGATTCCCGTCCGTCGCTACTCCAAGGACGAGGTCATGCCAATACCACGCCTGTTCTGGGACACCTGCGTCTCGGCCGGGTTCCCGGAGACCCTGGACCACAATCACCCGGAGTCCGAGGGTGTCGGCCCGCGTCCGCTGAACAACGTTGACGGCGTGCGGATGAGCACCAACCTCACCTACCTGTCCATGTCCAGGCACAGGCTCAACCTGACGATCCGGTCCGAGGTCCTCGCCCACCGGATCATATTCGACGGAAACCGCGCGGTCGGCATAGAGGCCGAGAGCGGCGGCGACACGTTCGAGGTTTACGGCAGCGAGATAATCCTGAGCGGCGGCGCGATAAACTCGCCGCACCTGCTCATGCTCTCCGGTGTAGGACCCAGGGAGCACCTCGAATCTTTCGGCATACCCGTTGTGAAGGACGTCCCCGGAGTGGGCGAGAATCTCAGGGACCACCCGGCAACCTTCCTGCTGTACGAAACGGACCAGGACACACCCCCTGAGAATTCGCCGTCCATCCAGGTCGGTATGAGATACACGACTCCAGGGTCGCCTCATCGGAACGATATGCAGATGAGCCCCATATTGCTCACCAGCGAACATCGCCCGGCGACCGTGGAGATACCGGAGGAAGGGACATACAGCGGCTTCAGTGTCGCGCTCCAGAAGGCGGTCACGGCGGGCCGGATAACGCTAGTGTCCACCGACCCAAGCGAGCAGCCGCACCTGGACTACCGCTACCTCACGGACGAGTGGGACCGGGAGCGGATGCGCAGCGCGGTCAGGACGTGCATAGAGATCACCCAGACGCCGCCACTGTCCGACCACCTGATTCGCAGGGTAAACCCCACGGATGCCGACCTGGCGTCCGACGATGCGCTGGACGCCTGGATACTGGCGAACGTGGGCACGCAGCATCACTCATCAGGCACCTGCAAGATGGGACCGGTCTCGGACGGCATGGCGGTCGTGGACCAGTACCTGCGGGTGCATGGGATGGAGGGTCTGCGAGTCGTTGACGCATCGGTGATGCCGGACGTGGTGCGCGCCAACACTAACGCAACGACGATAATGATCGCGGAACGGGCGGCGGAGTGGATAGCGTCGGGGGTATAAGCCGGGGCTTATTGAACTCCACGCAAGACCGCGAGCGTGAGCGCGACTCCTATGGCTACCATAGCCAGCAGTATCGCGACGCCGATACCGGCGACCCACTTTATCACCTCGGCTTTCGCGTCGCTGACGGCGGTGTTCACGCTGCCGGTCAGTCGTTCGACGTCGGCTTTGGTGGCTAAGTGTTCATAGCCGCCTTCAAGTCTTCCGAGGCGTTCTTCTACCGTAGCCATTGTCAGCGTCCTTCAAGATATTGCGAATTATAGCGCGTCTAGCGCGATTTGTCAGGTTGCGGGACGCCCTTGAACACATACACCACGCGCCGCCAGTTGAAGGCGACGAGCAGAGCGGCGAGGGCGAAGACGATGACGGACGACCACATCCGCAGAGGCACGTTCTCCACGTCGTCGGCGCCGCCGAATATGCCCGGGAACCATAGCAGGGTCATCATGTACACCACGAATACGCCCAGCAGTGTAAGGCCGTGCCACAGCTTGATGACGCGCGTGGAGATTAGCAGGATGCCGAATGCCGCCGCCGCCGCCGTCAGAAGGAACTCGCTGGACTGCAGGCCGAAGCCGGAGGCAAGCCTGTCCAGTAAGTTGACGGGTTCATAGTGGTCGAGATGGAAGCTCAGCGGCTGTCCGGAGGATATGCTGAACACGACGACGATGCTGCCGACGAGCAGCGTCAACTGGTTAACCTGGGAGGATATGAGGGTGGTGAGGCCGTCGTTCGGATTGGCGCGCAGGGCGAACAGAACCGCGACGATTATTTCCGGCGATTCGGATGCCAGCGGCGCGAGCCACTGTATCAGCAGGAACTTGCTGATGCCCAGCGCCTCGCCGGTCGCCTCCAGCCCATGCACGAACGGAGGCGCTACTATGATGATTACGGCTGCGCTGAATAGGAACAAACCGAGTACCCACAGACGCCTGTACAGCGGCTTGAAACTGGCTATCATCGCTGCCGCGCCGAGCAGGTCCGGCTCCTCCGATTCCTGGGTCGAACTCCTCCACAGATAGAAGATATACGCGCCGATGAACACCGCCGCGAGCCATATCGGTATCATCTTGAAGAAGGCGACGGCGATTGTCAGCAGGGTGGCGACCACGAGCATGGGGAGTTCGAGCGTCAGCAGCCCGCGCATATCGAATCCCTGCCGGCGTCTCAGCCAGAAGACGATGATGACGGCGGACCAGCCCAGGCCTATGAGAAGGCGGTTCGCGCCGGTGACGTTGGCGGCGGCGAGCGACATCTTCTCAGTCACCACGGGCATATCAGGGTTGAAGGACTGTCCGGCGTTCCAGGCGAGGGTAGCTTCGACCATGTACTCCGGCATCACGGCGATGAGCGCGAGAACCGCTATGGCAAAGGACGCGGACACATCCAGCTGGGCCACCTCGGCGGCCCATGAGAGCAGGAACGCGCCGGCGATGATGCTGATGCCGAATATCAGCGCCTCTATCTGAGGATCAATGTGGGCGCCGGAGAATCTGATCGCGACGCCCTGTACACCCAGCAGAACGAGTAATGCGATGGTAGCCCAGTATCGCCGGTTCGAAGTGTGTTCTTCCAAGTCGCCGCTCCATGTATAGAGATTGAGGGTTCAGGAATCCAGTCGCGCTTCTCGCGCCCGATAAAATGTATCGGCATAGCGCTTGTGAGGTCAACCACTAATTCGGACTGTCCAGAAGTAGGCTGCACCTTCCCCCCTGGATTCCCGCTTTCGCGGGAATGACGGTCCGGAGTCTAAAGGCAACTTTGCAAAGGCTCTGCTGACAGCCATCCGCACAAAGAGAAAGACCCCGATGAATCGGGGCCTTTTCGCTTCAGGATCCGTATGCCTTGTTAGTTGTCGTCGGCTGCGGCGGCGAGAGAGTTTAGCCTGTCTCGCACAATCGCTCGCAATTCCTTGACACGGTTGAGGTGCGGAGTCTGCCCGTCCTCTTCCTTCTTGTCATAGATCTTGTCGCCGTCAACAAACACCTGGAGGACTCCACCCACGCCGGGCTTCACCTCTATGGATACTGCGCTTCCGCCTTCAGCTACGAACTCGTTGACCATCCAGGCCGCAACACCGTGATACTGTCAAGGCACGCAGTAGATGATCTCAATGTCCATTTTTCCTTCGCCAGCCATTCGACATACCTCCTGCAATTTTTGCTGAACCAAGAGTAATACCCAACATAAAAATCTTTAATGTCAAGTATTCCAGATTGCTATTGTAGATTAACACTTGTATATCAACGTGTCAACAACCGCAAACGTGCGAGAATGAGAAAATGTCTCAGGCTCAGGTCATCCCACCCGGCGGTATGCTAATCTCATACAGCTTGAAAGGAGTCTATAAACGACAATGACAGATACAACCGCCCTCGAGGGCGTGAAAGTCCTCGATCTCACCCAGATTATGGCCGGCCCGTACTGCACGATGATGTTGGCGGACATGGGCGCGGACGTGGTGAAGGTGGAAAAGCCCAACGGTGGGGATGACACCCGACGCATGGGCCCTCCATTCATAGAAGGCGAGTCCGCTGCTTTCCTGGGAATCAATCGCAATAAGCGCAGCATCGTCGTGGACCTCAGGTCGGACGAAGGCCGCGAGATAGTTCTGGACATGGCGCGACAGTACGATGTCCTCGTTCAGAACTTCCGACCCGGCTCGCTGGAACGCATGGGACTGGGATACGAGCAGGTACGAGAACTCAATCCCGCAATGGTGTACTGCACGATCTCCGGATTTGGAGTCACCGGCCCATACGCCACTCGCGGCGGTTTCGACCTCGTGACGCAGGGCATGAGCGGCCTGATGAGCGTGACCGGCCACCCTGACAGTCCGCCCACCAAGGTCGGCGTGCCTCTCTGCGACCTGAACGCCGGAATGTTCGCCGCAATTGGCATCCTGACCGCGTACATCAACCGTCTCAAGACAGGAGAAGGCCAGCACGTGGACACGTCGCTCCTGGAAGGAGGAATCGCGTACACGTTCTGGGAGTCGGCCATGTATTTCGCCACCGGAGATGTTCCCGGGCCGAAGGGCAGCGCCCATCGGCTGACCGCTCCGTACCAGGCGTTCGAGACTTCCGACGGATACGTGAACATCGGAGCGGCGAACCAGGCCAACTGGGAGCGATTGTGTACCGCTATCGAACGCAATGAGTTGGTCTCGGATCCCAGGTTCACCGAACCCAGTGACAGGATGAACAACCTGGACGAATTGATCTCGACCCTGGAACAGACCTTCTCTCAGCGATCCTCCGAATACTGGCTGGACAGGCTCGAGGACGCGGGTGTGCCGGCCGGCCCCATTTACGACATTCGCCAAGTGTACGAAGACCCGCAGGCGCGCGCCAGGGAGATGGTCGTAGAGACCGAACACCCCGTCGCCGGACGCACCAGCAACATAGGCATCCCGATCAAGCTGTCCGAGACTCCAGGCCGCTTCCGGAGGCCCGCGCCCACTCTGGGCCAGCACACCAACGAGGTTCTGAAGCAGTTGGGACGGTCTGAAGACGAAATAGACGCGCTGCGCTCACGGGAAGTTGTCGCCTAGCGGAACATAATCGCGCCAAATTGCCAACTCATTTCTGTTGACTACACACACTCGCGGTTATAGGATTCCGTAGTTATTCAACAGGTTTGGGGAGTAGTCCGTATGCGTAAGCACGCTCTTGAAGGCATTCGTGTCGTAGATTTTTCCTGGATTGTCGCGGGTCCGACCTGCACGCGCATTCTCGCCGACTTCGGCGCCGAGGTCATACGCGTCGAGTTCGAGCACTCCATGGACTATATTCGCGCGGCATACGGATCCGGGACGAGCCCGAACGCGAGCGGTATGTTCAACAACCTGAACCGCAACAAGCTGAGCCTGACGCTCAACGTGCTGCATCCGCGCGGCGCTGAGATACTTCACGACCTCATATCCGCCTCGGACGTGGTGGTCGAGAACTTCAGCGCGTCCGTACTGGAACGGTGGGGGCTGGACTACGACGCGCAGCGTTCGATACGTCCCGACGTCATATATCTCAGCCTGTCGGGGTTCGGGCACACCGGACGCGACAGGGAATACGTCACATGGGGTCCTACCGCGCAGGCGTTGTCCGGCCTGACATATATGTCCGGCCTGCCCGGAGAGGAGCCCGCCGGATGGGGTTTCTCATACATGGACCACACGGCGGGATACTACGGCGCGATGGCCTGCGTGATGGCGCTGCACCATCGCAATCGCACCGGCGAAGGCCAGTGGATAGACCTGTCGCAGGTCGAGTCCGGCATGGCGCTGACCGGGACTGCCATACTGGACAGGACGGTCAACGGACGCCCCTTCCGGCGCGAGGGAAATCCGCCCGGAAATCGCTCTCCCCATCCGAGGGTCGCCCCACACAACACCTACCGCTGCGAAGGCGAAGACCAGTGGTGCGCCATTACCATCTTCGACAACGATCAGTGGGCAAACTTCGTTCAGGCGATAGGCGCGCCGGATTGGACGGACGATCCCAGGTTCGCCACCAACGACGGACGATACGACAACCAGGATGAACTGGACTCCCTCATAGAGACCTGGACGTCGCGTCGCGCGCCTCACCAGGTCTTCCTAAAGCTGCAGGCGGCAGGCGTGATAGCGGGCGCGGTGCAGTCCCCGAAGGTCAAAGTTGACGAAGATCCTCAACTGAAACACAGGAATTTCCTGCCCGAAATCGAGCACGCCGAACTCGGCAAAGCCAAATTCGAGGCCGAGCCAATGCGCCTCTCGCGTTCCCCCTGGGAGCTGCGGCGACCATCCCCCCTGCTGAGCGAGCACAGCGACCACGTCCTGGGCGACATACTCGGCCTGGAGTCGGAAGAGATCGCCGAGCTGATGGTGGAGGGCGTGATCTAGGCGATGGATATGAGAATCGCTATGGAAGAGAACAATCTAATCACTTTTGACGATTCGGAGTTTGTATCTCCTGGCCAGAGGAATCAGGTTCTGAAGAAAGACCTCCCGATCCACCAGTGGTACAGATTTGTGCTCTCATTTCCACCGCACCTTGTAAGACACTACACGGCTAGATTTGACATCCCTTCCGATGGGACAGTCTTGGACCCATTCTGCGGAACAGGCTCAACACTGGTCGAATGCAAGAAGATTGGAATCCGCAGTATTGGAATCGAATCGAACCCTATAGCCCATTTCGCAAGCGAAGTAAAAACGAACTGGGAAGCGTCACCGGGTGAGCTATGGGAACACGGGGTTAAGGTGGCCGAAATAACTGACGCGACGTTGAAATCCGACGGACTCATGTCAAATCCGCCAGATATCAAGGCTAATGGATCCGTAGATAGTCAAGTTGAACTTTGCGCATTATCAGAAGAACAGACCAAGCTGTTAATCAAAGGCTCTATCAGCCCTATTCCGCTGCATAAGACTATTCGTCTGTTGCAGTCCATTGATAAGTATCAGCATCCTATATTTTCCAAATACGAGCGACTCGCTGTTGCGTCGGCGCTTGTTGATTCCATTGGAAATCTCAGATTTGGCCCTGAGGTAGGGGTCGGCAAATCGAAGGACGATGCGCCCGTTGTTGCCAACTGGCTGGAGAAAGTACGTACTATCGCTGAGGACATCGCATCAACGAGAGGATTCCCTGATACTGAAACACGGACAATTCTGGGAGACTCAAGACTAATGAACACGGAAATCGCTCCCAATTCGATTGATTCTGTAATCACATCCCCTCCATATCCCAACGAGAAAGACTACACGAGAACCACCAGACTGGAATCGGTGATTCTGGGATTCATCAAGAATGGATACGGTCTGAGGAGCATCAAACGAGCCATGGTAAAGTCGAATACCCGTGGCGTTTACAAGAATGACGATGATGATTTAATGGTATTGCAATTTTCACGAGTGCTAGAGCTGGCGGACACGATAGAACGGGAAAGAGTCCGTCTGAACAAGACTTCCGGGTTCGAACGACTCTATGCCCGGGTAACCAAGTTGTACTTTGGCGGCATGGCGCGACATCTCGCTGAGTTACGAAGATTTCTCAAGCCGGGCGCGAACCTAGCCTATGTCGTGGGGGACCAGGCTTCATACCTTAGAGTCATGATTCGCACAGGTCAGTGTCTATCCGAGATTGCACAGTCTCTGGGTTATGAAGTTGTGGGGTTGGACTTGTTCAGAACTCGCTTCTCAACCGCGACAAAACAGAATTTGCAAGAAGAAGTCCTCGTATTGAGATGGCCGGGGTAGGCATGCAAGCTCAATCTGGCGATAGCTCAACAAATCGTTACGCCGCGATAATAGAGAGGATTTTCCATGATAGGTATAATTCCGGAGATACCAGCGTCGGATTTCGACGTCAAAATATAGTCGAGACTGCGCAGGTCCTCGGAATAGATATACCTCTGAATCTTGGCGACATCATATATAGCTTCAGATATAGAACCGCTCTCCCCGAGTCTATTCAATCTTTGGCCACCGAAGGCAATATGTGGATCATCAGACCGGCGGGCAGGGGGCTATACCAATTCTCTCTCGTTCCTATCATTGACCTTACTCCTAACCAGAATCTCGCGGTGACCAAAGCGCCAGATTCAACCCCAGGGATAGTTGTCATGTATTCCCAAGGTGACGAACAGTCTCTGTTGGCGCGCCTTAGATACAACAGGCTGATCGATGTAGCTACTGGACTTACTTGCTACTCATTGCAGAATCACTTTCGCACTTACATACCTGACATTGGTCAGGTCGAAACCGATGAAATCTACGTAGGCATCGACAGGAGAGGCGCGCACTACGTCATTCCGGTACAGGCCAAATCCGGATCGGATTCATTAAACATCGTCCAGATAGAGCAAGACTTCGATGTCTGCAAAGCCAGATTTCCTTCCTTGATAGCTAAACCCATAGGCGCTCAATTTATGGATGAACATACAGTCGCCATCTTTGAATTCGAGAGGACTGATGAAGGAATAAAGGTGAGCGCTGAACGACACTATCAATTTGTTGACCCCGATCAGATCACCGAAAGTGATCTTCGGACTTACCGCCAAAGACTCATCGGTTGAAACTGACAGATGAAGTTCATTTGACGGCATATATCCATACCGCCAGTGAGGATACCCAATGAACACCAACCAGGCCGCGCTCTCAGACATCACCATCCTCGACCTTTGCGACGAGAAGGGGCAGCTTATCGGCAAGCTGCTTGGGGAGATGGGCGCGCGAGTGATCAAGGTCGAGCCGCCCGGAGGCGACCGGGCTCGGACCGTCGGACCGTTTCGAGACGATGCCCCGGACAAGAACGGCAGTCTGCACTTCTGGGCATTCAACTCGGCGAAGGAGGGTATTACCCTCGACGTCACATCTACGAAAGGCGCAGAGCTGCTCAGGAAACTCGTTGAGAAGGCGGACGTCCTGCTGGAGAGCTACGACCCCGGACATCTCGACTCTCTCGGACTCGGATACTCCGACCTGAGCGCAATCAACCCTGGTCTGGTGATGACCTCGCTTACAGGCTTCGGCCAGGACGGCCCATACTGTGACTACAAGACATCCGACCTCGTGGCCATGGCCATGGGCGGGATCATGCACAGCTGCGGCTACGACGACCTCCCCGGATCGCCGCCCATACGTCCGAGCGGTGGACACGGCTACATAACCGCGTCCCACTACGCCACCATCGGGACCCTCATGGCGCTGAATTGGCGCGACATGACCGGAGAGGGACAGTATGTGGATGCCTCCATCCACGAAGCCTGCTCATGCACCACCGAGGCGGCCATGCCGCTGTACATCTACGCCGGAGACGTCGTACATCGGCAGACCGGCAGACACCACGGAGCGCAACCCACTCCCAAGACGCTCTGCCCGACATCCGACGGCAAGTTCATCAACGTGTTCGCCGTGTTTACGAGCCTCAACCAGTGGAAGTCTCTCGTTACCTGGATGGACTCGGAGGGCATGGCGGAAGATCTGACCGACGAGAAGTACCTGGACATGGCGACCATGCGCGCCCGAACAGGCTACGAGGTGGAGCACGCCTTCGACGTGGTGAAGAAATTCATAGCCTCCCACACCGCCGAGGAGATATACCGGGGATCCCAGCAGCGCAAGTTCCCCTGGGGAATAATCAGGTCGCCCGACGAGAACCTCGACGATCCCCACTTCCGTGAGGACCGCGGCTTCTTCGCTGAAGTGGAGCATCCCGAACTGGGCGAGACATACACGTATGCAGGTCGGCCTTATATCTTCAACAAGACGCCGTGGCGGACGTTCAGAAGTCCGCTTCTTGGTGAACACAATGAGTCGGTCTATCGTGGGGACCTAGGGCTGGGCGATGAAGAGATAGCGCGACTCCAGGCGGAGGGCGTAATCTGAGGTTCAGCGCAGCGGCAGACCGTCTGTCTGGGGGATAACCCCGTCGGCGCGCATAGCCTCTATCTCATCGGTCGAATAGCCGAGTTCGGTCAGTACGTCCACCGTGTCGCCTCCGAACACAGGCGACGACCCGGTTCTGACGGGCGTAGCGCTCATCTGAGGCGCGGCAATCCCATGTTCCACGCTGCCGAAGAAGGGATGATCCTCGGTAACGATGAGGTCGCGTTCGTCATCGCGCGCATCGGCTCTCACGTCGGCCAGCGCGCGGTTGGCGGTCGCCGGTATTCCGGCTTGGCCCAGAATCTTCACCCAGTCGTCGGTGGAACGCGACGCGAAGATAGATTCCAGGGCGAACTCGTTAGACAAGTCCCTCAGTTGGCTGAATGGTTCAAGCGCGTTAAACCTCTCCCTTTCACCATCGCCATTGACCGACAGCGCGAGCCATCCGTCCGCGGCGCGGTACAGCCTGTTCAGCGAGTCAACTCCCTTCGCATCCGGCCCGGCTACCTCGTCAGGTTCATATCCCTCGTAGTCCACCATGTAGGCTGACGAGAATGTCGAAGCAGTGTACGCCAGCGAGGTGTCTATCTTCTGCCCCCTGCCCGTGCGCTCGCGTTCCAGAAGGGCGAGCGTCACTCCATAGGCTGCCATGATTCCGGTGCCATAGTCGTTGAAGGTGTACGGCGGCGGACCGGGCTGTCCGTCTCCGCCGTTGCGAAGCTGCATACCGGTAGCAGCCTGGGCGTTCTGGTCGAAGCCCGGGCGCATCGCCCAGTCGCCTTCCTGCCCAAAGGCGTTGATCGAGGCGTAAACAATGCCCGGATTGCGCTCGCTGAGCTGCTCGTAGCCAATGCCCAATCGCTCGGCCACTCCTTTACGGAACCCCTGCAATAGAACGTCGGAGGTGTCCACCAGGCGGTAGAAGGCTTCAAGGCCCATGTCCTTGGTTATATTGAGACAGACGCTGCGCTTGCCGCGTCCCACGTCCAGCCAGGGGGTCAGGCCGGGCACGCGGTGCTCAGGGTCCACCTTGATGACGTCCGCGCCGTATTCGGACAGCGTTCTGCCGCAGGTCGGCCCCGCCAGGATGATGCAGAGGTCCAGGACTCGTATTCCTTCCAGCGCTCCGGGCATGATTCTACCTTTCACAATTCCGTATATCAGAACAAGTCAGCGTTATGCTGGCCAAGCGCGGGGGCAGCGCCGCGAATCGCGCCGGGCGTGTCTTCCAGCCGCACCTGTATCCCGACCTGTCGCATCGGGCCGTATAGAGGGTCGTCGAGCTCGACGACCGCGCCGGACTGCCATGCGTGCTCGGTCTCCATCCACTCCCGGAGCGTGCGGCACATCGTCAGGGGCGCGCCTGCGTTCTCCATCATATCCTCCCATTCCACCGCAGGCCTTTGCAGCCACACCTCGGCGAAGCGCGCCGCCCACTCCTCGCGCTCCTCGATGTTGGCGCGCAGACGTTCGTCCGTGAGCGCGTCATACCAGTCGGGATGCCCCATAGCGGTCAACATCGGTCTGAGAGAACGTTCGTAGCCCGCGTTCAGGTTCACCCACCGGTCGTCGGCGCAGCGATAGAAGCGCGCGATAACCGGAGACAGCGCTCCTGGGCCGGACGGAACATCCGGCCTTCTGACGATTGCCGACCCCATCGCCGTGAACATCGAGTCATACAATGGAATTACCACCGACTGGCCCTCGCCGCTCCTCTCCCGGTGGAACAGGGCGGCGGTTATCGCGGGGGCGGCCACCATCGCCCCGAAGATGCTGGCGTAGGGCAGCGCTATGAAACTCGCCCCCTCCGATCCATCAGCGCTTCGGTCAGCATACACTCCCGTGGCGGCGGAGACGATGATTTCGCTCGTGGTTGGGTTGTCTCCTTCGCCAAGCCCCGGAATGGAGAGATGAATGATATCCGGTTTCTCGTTTCGGGCCGTCTCATAGTCAATGCCGTAGGGGTTGGCTGCCGAGTCAAAGCACTCGATCACGACATCAGACTCTCGGACGAGTCCCAGCAGCCGACCTATGTCTTCCTCGCTGCAAGGGTCGGCCACCACGGACTTCTTGCCCCGGTTCCAGACCGAGAAGACGGGAGAGCCTCGCAGTGGATCTCCCTCGGGCCGCTCGACCTTCACAACGTCCGCGCCCTGGTCGGCGAGCAGCATACCCAGGACGGCTACCGCCGGCCGGTCCCCGAGTTCCAATATCCGATATCGAGAAAGCGCTCCTGCCAAGTCTTTCACCTCCGCGCGAGATTCTACCATCTTATGCCGACTGACGCGCGCCGCCTTTGAAAAGGTTCATGCGCCGCCCATAGTCACATTGCCCAACTGAGCTCATACCGCTATTATGATTTCACCACGCAGACCCAGTTGCCTTACGGAACCAGAGATGGTCACCAAGTCCATAGATGTTACCAGGGAAATATACGGCATAAGTCCGGTGCCGATAGATCCGGACGATATGCCGGACCGCATACCGATTGAGATGATTCAAGGTCCAACCATAGATCAGATCGCCATGTTCCTCAGAAACCACCTGGGGCCCATAGCCAATCTGCTGATGCTCTCAAATATCCCGATTCGTTACGACACGGAAAACCACCGGATATTCGTCGCTCCCGACTATTTCATCTCCTTTGACGTGGACATTTCGGCCATCCTGGACGAGACATCCTACAACATGTGGGAGATCGGAAAGCCGCCGGAGTGGGCGCTGGAGGTGGCGTCTCCTTCCACGTACCAGAGGGACATTTTCGAAAAGCCGTACATATACGCGATGATAGGAATCAGCGAATACTGGCTGTTCGACCCGACCGGCGGCGCTCTCTACGGACAGCCGCTAACGGGATATAAACTGGCAAACGGCTCATACGAGCCAATCGAGATAGTTCCAAATGAGCACGGACTGAACAGTGGCTGCAGCGAAGTTCTGGATGCGCGGCTGTGCGCCCTGGAGAGACCGATGCAGTCGGAGTTGGAGCGCATTCAGCCCAACTTCGTCTTATTGGAGGACCACTATCCCGCTCAGCTACTCCTCCAGGATCCCCGAACCGGCCTTTACGTTCTCAACGACGTGGCAGTAAGACTCGAGTACGAGCGTTCAGAAATGGAGCGACGGCAGGCGGAAGTCGAGAGCCGACAGGCTCAGGCCGCCAGGCGCCAGGCCGAAGAACAGCGCGACGCGGCAGTCGCCCGTGCCGAGGAAGCCGAGTCCGAACTCGCCAGGCTCAGGGCGCAGATTCAGCGACTGAAGTCCGACTGACCGTCATCCCGAACTTACGTCAATTCTCGAAGAGCCTTTGTTGATCTGAACCATTCGAACTCACAATTGAGCGCCCGGAGCGTATCATCATGGTAACCACACAGGCCAAACTTACATACGAGGACTACCTGGAACTCCCGGACGATAAGCGATATGAGATCATAGACGGAGAACTCTACGAGATGACCGCGCCCACCATCAGACATCAGGACATCCTGCTCAATCTAGGCATAATTTTCAAACCTCATGTCAGGGGAAATAGACTTGGGAAAGTCTATGTCGCGCCCGTAGACGTGATATTCGCGGAGAACGACATAGTGCAACCCGGACTGGTCTTCGTAGCCGAGTCTAGGCGGCATGTCATCCAGGATCACGCTATAGTCGGCGCGCCCGATCTAGTGATAGAAATTCTGTCTCCAAGCACGGCGACCCACGACCGCAATCGGAAAGCCGACCTCTACGCGTGCTGCGGCGTAGCGGAATACTGTATGGTGGACACCAAGACGGAGACTATCGAAATCCGAAAGCTGGGAGACGCAGGCTACCACGGCCCCATCGAAATCCACGATTCTGGCGTCATATCCACCACGCTCATACCAGGCCTCGAAGTCCGCCTGGACGACGTATTCGCGCAGGACTGAAACCCGATTGAACCCCCTCCCCCAGCTCCTGATAGCTACCCACAACAAGGGCAAACTGCGCGAACTGACCGAACTGCTGGGCGACGTTCCCTACGAACTGACCTCACTCGGAGACCTGGAGATTCATCATGACGTGGATGAGACAGGCGTCACGTTCGAGCAGAACGCCACCCTGAAGGCGGAGACGTACTGCGATCTCGCTGGAATCAAGACCCTGGCGGACGACTCCGGCCTGGAGGTTGACGCGCTGGGCGGAGAGCCGGGCGTGCGCTCGGCGCGCTACGCGGGCCCGGACGCCACCGACTCAGAGCGCGTCGAGTATCTGCTGAACAAACTGAACGGAACCGACCCCGGCGCCTGGTCCGCGCGGTTCAGATGCGTCATAGCGATTGCGGAGCCGGGCCGCCCAACCTCGCTTTACCAGGGTTCGTGCGAGGGACGGATAGTATCCGAGCCGCGCGGCGACAACGGCTTCGGCTACGATCCCATCTTCCTGTTTCCAGATGTAGGTTTGACTATGGCCGAACTTTCGACCAACCGAAAGAACAGCGTCAGCCACCGCGCTGAGGCGGCGCGAAAGGCGGCGTGTTCGCTGAGGGATCAAACATCCCACACGTAGAGAACTTTGGCTGTATAATAGATATATTATGACTTCAGACTTGGCAACAAGCCCCATACTGGACAGGTTCAGAAGACCGCTTAGGGACCTCAGAATCTCGGTCACGGACAGGTGCAACTTCCGCTGCCCGTACTGTATGCCCGCCGAGATTTACGGGGACCGCTACCAGTTTCTGCCACGAGAGTCACTTCTGAGTTTCGAAGAGATAGTGCGGCTCACGCGGATACTGGTGAGTCTGGGCGTGGTCAAGGTTCGCATAACCGGAGGCGAGCCGCTGGTGCGCGCGGAGATAGACAAGCTCATCTCCATGCTCACGCGGGTTCCCGGCATAGAAGACCTGACGATGACCACCAACGCCTTCCTGCTGTCGCAGTTCGCGGACAAGCTTAAGAACGCCGGCCTCCGGCGCATCACCGTCAGCCTGGATTCGCTGGACGACGCGGTATTCAGGCGCATGAACGGACGCAATTTCGGAACCGAGCGTGTGCTGGAGGGTATCGAGGCCGCGGACAGAGCCGGGCTGCGTCCAATCAAGATAAACGCCGTCGTACAGCGCGGCGTGAACGACCACACCGTCGTCGAACTGGCGCGGTTCGCGCGCGAGCGCGGCTACATCGTGCGGTTCATCGAGTACATGGACGTCGGCACGCTGAACGGCTGGAAGATGGACGACGTGGTCCCGGCGGAAGAGATACTGGAGCGCATACACGCCGAGATGCCCATCGAGCCTATCGAAGCCAACTATAAGGGCGAGGTCGCTCTGCGCTACAGGTTCAAGGAAGGCGATGGAGAAGTGGGAGTGATCGCTTCCGTAACCAAGCCTTTCTGCGGCGACTGCACGCGCATGAGACTTTCGCCGGAGGGCGAACTGGTTACCTGTCTGTTCGCCACATCGGGCACCGACCTGCGAACCCCGCTGCGCGACGGCGCGACCGACGAGGAAATCGAGGACATAGTGCGCGGCCTGTGGGGACTCAGGGACGACCGCTACTCGGAGATAAGGACCATGTTCACCGACGAGCCTCGCAAGAAGGTGGAGATGTACCACATCGGCGGCTAGAGGTCCCCCTTCAGCACGTTCACGCCTGTAGGATCAACGCTCCCGCCTCTTGGCTCTATCGTAATGCCCATACCGTCGAATTGTCCGAACGGAGCCAGCGGTATGATGATCGTCTGACCGTATCCCAGCGGATCAACCGTGAACCACCCCGCGCCGTACTTGAGGCCGTCTTTGATTAACCACACCTGGTATATCCTGTCGGGCGGCAGCGGAGGCAAGTCGGTGACCAGAAGCAGGCCCCGGTTCGACGAGTAAGATACCATCACGATCCCTCGCGCCGATGACCACGGCCCCGTCCCCAGCAGCGTATTCACCGACGTGCCGGGCGTCGAGGACATTCGTATCAGTTCGTAGGTCGTCTCGCGGTGTTCCTCGACCGCGGACATGACCTCGCTCTCTCGTTCACGCGCAAGGGCGAGTTCGTCGGAGAGATGTTCGGCGTCTCTTGCGATTTCACTGAGCCTGTCGTTGAACCACACGCCCGTGGCCAGCAGAGCTACCACGAGCGCCACCGCCGCGCCACTGAACAGCCCTCGCTTCGCCCGCTGTCTGAACTGTCCCGAGGCCCAGCTGCCCAGCGAAGCCCCAACGCGCCTCGAAAGACTCCCTGCCTCCACCCTGTGGAACAGCCTGTCCCTTACACTCTGCGGCGGGGTCCTTTGTGGCAGCGCGTGAGCCAGGTCGGCGACCATCTCCTCCGCCATGGCGCGGCTGCAGTCGCGGCACGCGGCGACATGCTTCTCCAGCACAGCGGCGTCGGCATCGTCCATCGCGCCCGTAAGATACGGAACTACAAGTTCCTCGGCTTCACTACAACCCATGCTCGGCAGACTCCCGAATCTGCGGCTCCAGGACTTCCCTCAATTTCTTCATCGCCAGTCTCATTCGCGTCTT
Source organism: Dehalococcoidia bacterium (assembly GCA_965202815.1). Classification (GTDB taxonomy): domain Bacteria; phylum Chloroflexota; class Dehalococcoidia; order Lucifugimonadales; family UBA1123; genus VXRN01. The sequence continues at coordinate 1,897,670 of CBDBCD010000002.1, read as the reverse complement.
TACCGTGCCCAGCGGCTGGTCGAGCTCCCTGGAAATCTCCGAGTGCGTCAGACCTCCGAAATACGCCAGCACCACAACATCCCGCTGCTCCGGCCTCAGCGTCATCAGCGCCGACTTCAGCCTGGTTCCCTCGAACTGCACCGAAACGTACTCCGTCGGGTCATCCGACCTCGACTCCGATGGCCTGTTGGTGAGGTCAACGTCGTACTGTACTTTGTTATACTCTCTGCGACGTTTGCGCAACTCGTCAATGGTCCGGTTGTGCGCGATACTGAAGAGCCAGCTAGTCACCTTTCCCCTATTGCGCTTGTAGCTTCCGGCTCGCCGCCATACGTTGAAGAACGTGTCCTGTGTCACCTCTTCGGCGGCGGTGGGGTCTCTCAGCATACGTATAGACAGCGAATAGACCGGCCTCGAATACCTCGAATAGAGCGATTCGAGAGCGCTTTTATCCCCGTTGCTGATACACTCCATCAGAATCTTGTCATCAGCTTCTTCATAATTCACGGCTCTCACCATCGAGCAGTCCCTGTCGAGACCCGCTCGCCTTTCTATACGATATTGGACAATGCCCAGATTCTCTATCCCACCGGAGCGTCGGACACCGCCTCTGGTATAGCATTCCCTCAAACAGTTAGAACGCGCGTCGAGCGATATGGTTAGGAAGCCGGAACTGAACATTCCATTTGAAACGTTAGATACTCAAACCCTGGAAAGGGATTCGGCCCGTATGGGAATCTCGCTGGATTCGACTCAACTCGGCAAGTTCCAACGGTACTACCGCGAACTGGCTCTCTGGAATTCCAAGATGAATCTGACGACCGTAACCGGCTGGGAAGACGTGGTTAGCGCGCACTTCCTGGACTCGCTGTCAATTGCGACCGCGCTTCCGTCCGAGACGCGGACCGCGCACAGCTTCATTGACATAGGCGCGGGAGCCGGCTTCCCGGGAATACCGATGAAGATAGCGTTTCCCGGAATGAGAGGACTTCTGTTGGATGCGACCGCGCGAAAGGTCGAGTTTCTCAGAAACTTGGTGGCCGCCCTCGAACTGCCCGGCGCCGAAGTCAGGCGCTCCCGCGCCGAGACGCTGGCGCGCTGCGACGACGCCCGAGAAAGATTCGACCTCGTATTCGCCCGCGCCGTCGCCGCCATGCCCGTCCTAGCGGAGCTCACGCTTCCATTCTGCAAACTGGGCGGAGTGGCCGCGCTGCACAAGACAAGGGCCGCTGCCGACGAGATAGAGGCCGCTCACAAAGCCATCGAAACCATGGGCGGAGCGATACGCGACATAGTAAGCGCCGGCGGAGACAACAAAGTCCTGGTGATCATAGACAAAGTGCGCGCCACTCCCGCAAACTATCCGCGTCGCCCCGGGATCCCGGCAAAGCGACCCATCCTGTCGGCAAGCGACCGCCCCTCCGGGAAGTCGTTCCCCGCTCACGGCAACTGAGCGCTTATATATGACACACGACAAACAGATCCCACTCACGCAAGTGCCCATCGCGAGACGCATCTTCTCGATTCCCACGCTGCTTTCGTTCGGAATCGCGGCGGGCGTCATCCTATTTCTCGCCACCAGGTTCGATCTGGACTGGGGAGAAACGTGGCGCGGCATCCGGGACATCAATCCCTGGCTCTACCTCCTCGCGCTCGCGTTTTACTACGTCAGCTTCATATTCAGGGGAATGCGCTGGAAGATACTGGCGTCCAACGCCGCCGAGTCGAACCCGGAAGACCCCCGGGTGCCCTCCACGCTCCACACTTCACAACTGATAGTCATAGGGTGGTTCGTCAACTCGGTCACATGGCTCAGAATGGGCGACGCGTACCGCGCATACGCCTTCGCCGAAGACTCCAGGAGCAGCTTCTCATGGAGCCTCGGCACCCTGCTGGCCGAGCGAGTCATGGACATGGTAATCGTGGGCGTCATCATCCTCGTGGCGGCGGCTGTCCTCGTGACCACCCAGGGGCAGGCGGTCACGGGCTACATAGTAGTGATGGCGCTGGTCATGACCGTCGGCATAGTGGCATTCACCCTGTTCATGAAGGCTTACGGCGAGCGCGCCGCCAATTTCCTGCCAAGCAGAATAAAGGACGCCTACTACCGCTTCAGCCAGGGAACGCTTGGCAGTTTCCGACGAGTGCCCCTGGCCATGCTTCTCGGCCTGCTTGGCTGGATCATGGAGATGGGGCGGCTGTACTTCGTGCTCACGGCCCTGGGCATGGAGTTCAGCCTAGTGCTTGTCCCAATCGTCGCGGTGGGACACGCGATCCTGAGCACGGTGCCCACGCCCGGAGGAGTCGGGGCCGTCGAGCCCGGCGTTGCCGGACTTCTGCTCATCGAACTGGCCGCGCCGGACGCCGCAGCCGCCACCATCGTTGACCGCTCCATCACGTATCTCAGCGTCATACTCATCGGCGCGGCGCTGTTCCTGCTCAGACAGGCTTTGAACATACGCCGCTCCCGAAAGGCCGCGTCCCGGACCGGAGTCCGCGCCACCGGAGACTAGGCGTGTTGACATTTACCGTCATTCCCGTGAAAACGGGAACCCCGAAGGGCTCGCCGCTAGGCAATCCAGAAGTTTGGAGTATATCTGACGTTGCTATCACTGTGATCGTTTAGAGGACTGAATCATCAAATGTGAACAGAACCTAGACAATCGTCCCCGAAAGACCCCAATTATCCCCCTGCGACATATCAAAAATTATTCATGCAAATTTTATCTTGACTTGTTATTAAATTGTGAGTAAACTCCGCAACAGGTATAACTCCAGAGAGGAGAGGGGAGATCTATGGTCGCGGAAAAAGAAGTAGAGGTTAGTCACATTGTAAACCGTCCGGGGAGACTGCACGGCGATCCGGATTACGATATACCGGTCCCTGAGAATCTGACAACCGTCCCTGGCATACGCAAGAACGATGTAGATGTCTCCTTCTATACGAGGGTAGAACCAATCGAGTCCCAGAACATCCAGAAGGCGGCAGACCGCGAGTGGGTGTGGACAGTCTATACCGATGACGTCCGCCAGTACCGCGAAGAGCACGACAGGGTCAACAAGCCCCTGGTGGACGCCGCAATCGTTTCCGGCGAAATTCAGCCGACCGCAAAGCCGGAAATCGGCAAGGACATGACCGAGGAATTCCGGCTGAAGGCGCGGGAACTAGGCTTCGGCGAAGTCGGCTTTACTCGCTTCGACCGCCACTACGCCTATCAGAGCAAGCGCAGGTGGATCAAGTACGAACACGCCATCTGCCTCGCCCTCGAGCAGGACTTCTGGCAGACACAGACGATTCCCAGCCTCGAGGCAGAATTCGCGCACTTCGGCACCTACGAGATGGAAGGCGCTATGGGGCTCGAACTCGCCGCTTTCATACGCGAGAAGGGCTACCACGCGCAGGTGCACAGCCCCAACGACAACAGCGCGGCCTACATACCCATGTTCGTCGCCGCCGGACTCGGACAGCTTGGCGCCAATGGACAGTTGCTGTCCCCGCACTTTGGCTCGCGCGCGCGCCTCATGATCATCACCACCGACGCGCCCGTTACCTACGACGAGCCCGTTGACTACGGCATCCACCAGTTCTGCCAGGAATGTCAGGTCTGCGTGAACCGCTGCCCTGGTCGCGCGCTGGTCAAGGAGAAGGTCTGGTACAGGGGCGTCGAGAAGAACAAGCTCATCTACGACCGCTGCCGCCCGGTCATGGCCCGCTACGAGGGTTGCGCCGTTTGCATGAAGGTCTGCCCCGTACAGAAGTACGGCATGAAACCCGTCATGGAACACTACATCGAGACCGACGGCGAAATCCTGGGCAAGGGCACCGACAACCTCGAAGGTTACGAACTGAGAGACAAGGGCTACTTCGGCCCGGGCAAGCTGCCCAAGTTCGACCGCGAATTCTTCGACATCCCGCACGGAACGAAGGAAGAGTGGCTGTTCGAGGAATTCAAGGCCAGGCTCCAGAGCGACAACAAGCCCGACACCGAAGAGGTCATGGACTTCGTAAGCGAGCTTGACGAGATCCTCACCATCGGACACACCACGCGCGGAGACGAGTAAGACCCGCTTCCCACGCGACGGTCATATAGGAAACTGAGCATTAGGGGCCGGAACCTGAAACTGGGACCGGCCCCTGATTGATTCTGCTAGATACCGAACGCCCCAAAACGAGGTATTCACCAATGCCAGCATTCAGAAAAGAGCATATTGACGCCCTGTTTGGCGAGATTGAAGACAACTACAAAGAGAAGCCCGAACGCGAACAGCTTCACCGCGACGCCCACTTGGCCATCGCCCTTCACGACGCGGGCCGCGACATACCCAACGAAATAGACGACCGCATCGTGGATATGGTGAACAGGCACAAGCCTTAGGCCGGGAACCCATCATGAATACAAACCGAAAACCCGTCGCCGTCGTGATAGGGGCGACATCCAAGTGGCAGTCCGACGGTCGCAACACCCACCTGATCCACGGCAGGTCGCTCGACGACAGCGACTTGCCCGTGGGCGCGCGCTGGGGCGTCGGCGGAGCTATCGCCCAGAAATTCGCCAAAGAGGGCTTCCTCACCGTGCTGACCACTCGTACCTCCTCCAACGCCGCCGCGCTGGAGGAAGCGATTCACGAACAGGGCGGCGAAAGCATGATCGTCGAGCTTGACCTCGCCTCCCGCGACTCCATATCGAATGCGTTCGCCCAAATCCGGGAGCAGGCCGGCGACCCGGACGTCCTCGTGTACAACGCGGGCTACCTGGAGGGGCGCGACCTCCCTCCCGAACAGGAACTTCTGGAACACGTCCCGTTTGAAATCCTCGAAACCGCGCAGCACATCTCCGTCAGCGGCCCCTTCCTCGTCGCCCAGGAGGTACTGCCCGCCATGCGGGAGCGCGGCCAAGGCTCCTTCCTGATATCGAACAACTCGTCATCGCTGAGGGGAAGAAAGCGCTACACCGGACAGTCGCTCTACTACCCGAGAGTGATGATGCGGACGCTGGCGCAGACGCTGACCGAGGAATACTCTGAGTACGGCGTACACGTCGCCAACGTCGTTATAGACGGCACGATTGACTCGCCTGGGACGCGGGCCATGCCGCGCGCGCAACAGCATCCCGAACTACTGATCAACCCGGTCAGCATCGCCGACGCCTTCTACTATCTCCACACCCAAGACAAGTCCTGCTGGACCCACGAGCTCCAACTGACCCCCTACGCCGCCAAGCCCAGCTTCTAGGCCATTCTGGCATCTATGTTGAAAATCCCCTCTCCCTTGACGGGCAGGTAAAAGTCCCTTCCCCCTTGACGGGGGAAGGTTAGGATGGGGGGTGACTCCGCCCTTCTCAGCCCTTGACGAGGGCAGGCAAAAGTCCCCTCCCCCTGATGGGCTGAGAGGGGTATGTAAATCAATAAACCCGTTCGTCCTGAGCTTGTCGAAGGACCGGCTAAAAGTCCCTTGCTCCTCGACGCGGGAAGGTTAGAGCCTGACCCGTACTTGATACGGGGATGCGGGTGAATCCCAGGCCGTTCCCAGCTGCTACCCCCTCGCGGACCTCACCTTCTCCAGCATCACCGGCGGCAGCGGGAAGACCCACCCCCTGTTCCTGATGATAGCCTGCGTCAGCGCGGCCGGCACCGCCACGATGATCTCCGGCTCGATGGAGAACTTGCCGTCGAAACCGCCCACCGCGCTCCTCGCGTGGATTCCGGCGAATCCTCCCTGGTCCACGCCGCCCTCCGCATAGTCGCTCCGGGGCCCGCCGAAGACCGAGTGCCACCTGAACGAAAAGCCGTTCGTGACGGCGGGCGCCGCTCCGCTCGCCCCGCCGCCCGGCGAGACAACCATCCCCAGCGCCTTCACCGTGTACAGCACATCGTTCAGATCGCCTTCGCCGCCACAACTCAGCGTCCAGTGCAGCCTGCGAATCAGCGCATCCGCCGCTTCCTGCGCAGCCTGAAAGCCGTGCTCGATGCGCTCTTCATCGTCGTTCATGGGATACGTTCCGGCCCCGGTGCCGGACAGATACACGAGACCGCTCTCATGCACGACCGCCCCCGCTATGCCGGCTCCCTCCAGCGACACCACATCCTCGCCGAAACTGCCCAACTCGATGCCAAGCTCCCCGATCCTGTCGTACACGTCGAAGTCACGCCGCATCTCATCGGGCAGCAGCGCCTCATCATAAAATTTACTCACGTTCAATTCCTCCAGGTTATAGCAACCGTTGCATTAGTAAAGTATCGTCATTCCCGCGAAGGCAGACCTTTGCACAACTACCGTCATTCCCGCGAAGGCGGGAATCCAGGGGGAGGTGCGGTAGAATCTCGGACAGTATCATCTGTGGAAATACCCAGGGATTAAGCCCATAGATTTAATCTACACGCACATACTTGTCCACGCTCTGGCTCGTCGTCAGACCGAGATAGACGTCGCCCCGCGAGTCCACCCAGATTCCGTGCGCGTGCCGCGCGTCCCAGCGCGCCAGCGCCTCGCCGTCGCCGTCACGAACGGTAACACGCGGAGGATTACCGTCCGCCTCCTGCTCGCAGATGTAGAACAGGCCGTCCGGCCCCTGCACAATATCGTTCGGTCCGCCCATGCCTGTCCACATCGTGATGAACTCGCCGTCACCGTCGAAAATCTGGACCCGGCGATTGCTGCGGTCGCACACGTAAACCTTTTCATCCCCGTCCACCATCAGACTGTGAGGCAGATGGAACTCCCCCGGCTCCGAACTTCCAGGCGTTCCCCATGACCTGACGAGTTCGCCCTGTTCCGTGAACTTGTGAATCCTGCTGTTCCGGTACCCGTCCGAAACGTAGATATGGCCCGACGGTCCCTTCACCATCTCGGTGGGATAGTTGAACGGCCCGGCGGCGCGGGGGACCATGTCCGCGGGCGCTTCGCAGCCCGTGTCCGAGTGGACGCCACGTTCTCCCAGCACCAGCAGGGGCCTTCCCTCCAGTGTATAGGCCACCGCGACTGAGTCGTCGCGGTCGGTCATGTAAATCACGTCGTCGCTGATGCTCATGCCGTGCGGCGAGTTGAACGCGCCGTGTCCCCAGGCATCCAGGTAGTTGCCGTCACTGTCGAACACGACTACCGGAGGGTCCTTCCTCTGGAAAACGTAGAGCCTGTCCTGCGAGTCGGTGGCGACCGTGCTGACTATCGCGAAAGTCTCCCCGTCGGGAAGTTTCGCGAAATCCTGCGCAAGTTCGAAGGTAAGTCTTTCTGCTCCGACAGTAGTCATGGTTCATCTCCCAGCATCGGATTCGGGCAGTAGGCAATCCGTCGCCTCTCTGCCATTCAGTATGAGCGTGCTCCTGATGGGCACGGCGGTTTCCACCAGCCTCTCGGCAAAACATCCCTGCTTCGCCAGCCTGATGACGTAAGCTATGTCCTCTTCCGGTTCATCGGAGGACACGTCGAACCGCGAGCGTACCTCCGTAACGCCGCTGCTGACGGTTCCGGCCAGAACCGAGCCGGACAGATAGTAGTCCATCTCGACGTGGACGCGCGCGCTCTTGATCGTAAGTTTTCTCATTGTAGCGTACCGCTTCAACTGCGTAAGCAGTCAAAACCCGATGCCTGACGTGATATACGTCAGCGGCGCGGGATAGGCGTTCTCGCCGCCCATCCTCTCCGGCTCGTCGCAATAGATCACGAACTGTTCGCGCGTACTCTTGTGCAGCATCTTCTCGACGTGCTCGCAATCCACCGAGATAGTGCGCCGCGTCCCCTTCTGAGGAAGCTCATCGCCATGAACTTCATGCGGAATATCCGTTGTCATACCAACTCACCCCTTCCCTGGATAGGCTAACGTCTAGCCGCTTCGCGGTCACTGCAACGCAACAGGCGCAAGTGTAACAGCCCCAAGGAAAAGTTCAAGCAGACTGCCCCAAACCTACACATCCACACCCCATATGCGCTACAATACGAACATACAAACTAATGAGAGGGGGTCCATCGCGATGCTTTTGAACCTTGATATACATAAGTGCCAACTTATACCAACGAAATTCAGGGACCCCGAAAAAATCCCCCCATAGCTAATGCAGGTGATTAACAGGTGGGTAACAGGTGTTCTAATCACCTGTTGGTCACCAGTCAAGTCACTTGTTGCCGCCTGTGGAATTATAAATCAAGATATATGAATCGCAATATACGGCGCAGGTCGAGAACCTCAACCCACTTACTATTCTGGAGCGTAGTCAAATGAACAAGAGCGTATGCGACATTCTCATCTACAACGGCCAGGTTATCACCATGGACCCGGAGCGCGGGATATATCGTCCGGGCGCGGTGGCTGTCACCGGTTCGCGCGTCGTGGAGGTCGGCTCCGACGCCGACCTGCGAAACCGCTTCGACGCTAAGGAGAGGCTGGACGCCCAGGGCGGCATCGTGCATCCCGGCTTCATAGACGCCCACAACCATGTCGTGCATACCTCCTGCCGGGGAGTCTTCGCCAATGTTCGGGACACAGGCTCCTCGTCCGTCAACTTCGCGGACTGGAAGGCGGGTGTCACCGGCGAGGACGAAGCGGCGGCTACCGCGATGGCCTGCGTTGAGATGCTTCGAGGCGGCTTCACGATGTTCATCGAGCCCGGCTCGCTGTTCTCCACCGATGCGGCGGCTGAAGCGGTCGAGCGCGTAGGCATGAGAGCGCTCTTCGCGCCGCTCTATCTCTGGGACAGGCGCGAGACTTTCGAGGCCGTACCCACGCTCGTGAGTCCGAGCCTGACCGCCCGCGCGCCCGTTGACCTCGACCGGTCGCTGAGCCAGTTGGACGTTGAGCTTCACCGCAACAACGACCCCGAAGCGCTGGTTCGCGGATACGTCTTCCTGTATGGACTGGGAACCGCCTCCCCGGAGTTGCTCCAGGCCGCCCATGCCTGCGCCCGCGCCAACGATGTCCCACTGTTTCTGCACTCGGGCTACGTTCCCGGCGAGGGCGAGATATATCGCGCCATGACCGGCATGAGCCAACTCGTACACCTTCGGGAACTCGGCGTCCTCGACAAGCGTACCGTCATCGTCCACGCGAACGTTCTGGACGATGATGAGGAAATCGCTGTCCAGGAGACGGACTGCCGGATCGTGTGGTGCCCGGCCGCCTTCTTCTCGCTCGGCCTCGCCCAGGTCGCGGAATTCAAAATGGCGGAGCGCTACCGCCGCGGAGTCCCCGTATCGCTCGGAACCGACGCCGCCAGGGACAGTACGCCGGGAGACACCATCCTCGCGGCGCACTTCGCGGCGCAGACCTACCAGGACCCGCTATCCCCCGGAACGCTGCTCGAAATGCAGACCATCAACGCCGCAGCCGCCGCCGGAATGGACGCGGAACTGGGAAGCCTGGAGTCCGGCAAGCGCGCGGACATCGTGCTCAGATCTGCGCGCGCGGCTGAAGCCTATCCCGCCAACAACCCGCTCCACCTGCTGGCGCTGACTATGGGAACCGGAAGCGTGGATACCGTCCTGGTGAACGGCGAGGTCGTCTTCAGCGGAGGGCGTTCGCTCCGGGTGGACGAGTCCGAGGTTTACAGCGCCGTATCCGACTCGGTCGTCGCCCGAGCCGACAGGCTTGGCATAGACCTGAACCATGGATGGCCCGAAGGCAGCTGACACAACATCTGACAAAAGACCATTGCGCAACTATCGTCGTTCCCGCAAAGGCGGGAATCCAGGGGTGGGGTGGTCGGCGCGAGCAGCCAAGAACTTGTCATGCTCCACACCCATTCATATCTCCTTTTCCAAGATGTCCGTGGAAACGCAAAGGACTTAATTTGACACCTGGTGTATCGTTTATATAGAGGAGGTGCGCTATGCCTTTGCAGCTAGACCACACAATCGTGCCAGCCTACGACAAAGTTAAGTCCGCGGAGTTCATCGCCCGCATTTTCGGACTGAAGTACGAGGGAACCTGGGGACACTTCGCGCCCGTCAAGGTCAACGACACCTTGACGCTGGACTTCGATGACTCGGACAACCCGCGCTCCAATCACTACGCATTCCTGGCTTCGGACGAGGAATTCGATGCGGCGCTGCAGCGCGTCAAGGATGAGGGTATCCCCTTCGGAAGCGGGCCGGGATCCCGGACGGACGGCGAGATCAACCACAAGCACCAGGGACGCGGATTCTACTTCGACTGCGAGAACGGCCACGTGTGGGAGGTCATCACCCACACATACATCACCGATTAAGATGCGCCGCCACGACATGGGAAGCGCTTCTCTGCTGACCCGGCGCCCTGCCACGAAGTATATGACCCGCCTCGACAGGCAGCCAAAGGAGCGGCCCGAATGGACTTGATCGTCATCAACGGTCGCGTGGAGACCATGGATCCGCTCAACAGCGTTGTGCAGGCAGTGGGCATTCGCGACGGCAGGATTGCCGCGCTGGGCACGAACGACGAAGTGTCCGCTGAGAAGCGCAGCCGCACCACGGTCATTGACGCCCGGGGCAAGACGGCGCTTCCGGGGTTCATCGAACCCCACAACCACATGGTGGGGTTCAGTACCAACCTATTGGAGGTGGACGTCCGCGCGCCGCCCAACCGCAACATCGCCGATATCGTAAACCGTCTGCGGGAACGAGCCTCCACGACTCCGCCCGGCGAGTGGATTCGCGGGCGCGGCTACGACGACACCGGCCTCCAGGATATGCGTCATCCCACGCGCCACGATCTGGACGCCGCTTCGACTAACCATCCCATTGCCATCGTTCACAACTCCGGGCACATGTTGGCCGCCAACTCAGCCGCGTTGGAACTGGCCCGAATTCACGACGAGACTCCCGACCCTCCCGGCGGTCGCATCGGCAGGTTTCCCGCCAGCGGAGAGCCGGACGGGATGCTGTACGAGACGGCCCAGGGACTGGTGAACCGGCTGCTGCCCGCCTACACGGAAGCCGAGGTCCGCGCCGGCTTCGTCCAGGCACAGGAGGAGTACCTGCGACGGGGCATAACCACCATCCACGACGCCAGCGTAAGCAACGCCCGCGGCGTGGACATCCTTGCCGCCTACCAGAGAGCGCGGCGCGAAGGCTTCCTGAAGTTCAGGGTGAATATGTTCATCCACTGGGAGTACTTGAAGGACTCCGGCTTCGCCTGGAAGACCGGCGACGGCGACGAATGGGTGCGGGTCGCCGGATGCAAGATCATTTCCGATGGCTCTATCCAGGGGATCACCGCCGCCCTGCGCGAGCCATATCACTGCGACCCCAGCGAGCGAGGCTGGCTCATATACGAGCGGGATGAACTGAACGATATAGTCATGAACCTGCATCAAAGGGGCTACCAGATAGCCACCCACGCCAACGGCGACGACGCCATAGACGCGACGCTCGCGGCATACGAAAACGCCCTCCGCGCCATGCCCAGCGCCGATCACCGGTTCCGCATCGAGCACTGCCAGGTCTGCGTCCCCGAACATATCTCGAAGATGCGGGAGCTTGGCGTCATTCCCAACTTCTTCCCCAACCATGTGTACTACTTCGGCGACCGCCACCGGGACCGCTTCCTGGGGCCGGAACGAGTCACCCACCTGGACCCCATCGGCTCCGCCGTCCGGGCCGGCATAAAGCCCCTGCTGCACTCAGACTGCCCGGTAACGCAGGTCAACCCGCTCTTCTGCATTCAGAACGCCATAGACAGAATCACAAGTTCAGGCCGTATCCTGACCGGCGCCGAACGAATCCCTGTCCGGGAAGCAATATCCATGATGACGGTCAACGCCGCGCATGGAGCTTTCGAGGAAGACGTCAAGGGCTCCCTCGAGGTTGGAAAGCTGGGCGACCTCGTAGTCCTACAGCGCGACCCGTTCAGTGAGGCTGCCCATGAACTGGGCCAGATCGAGTCCGCCGCCACAGTGGTGGGCGGCCGGATCATGTACTGGACGGACGACGTTTCGACAAATCATTTCCCAACGGAGACGGCTGCTTCGGCGCAATCGCCGTTGGAGTGACAGTCTAAATAACGGTTAGTAGTTGGGGTATGGCGTTCTATTGTGTGTGGCGCTAGCCCAGGCGCTTTTCGTAGAAGTAGCTGAGGGGGTCTTCGCGGTATTCGCCGAAGGGCGAGGTCTTGCGGAAGCCGCTGGTCTCGTACAGGCCGATGGCCTCCGGCTGGAGGATGCCGGTCTCCAGGCGCAGGCTGACAACGCCCCTGGCGACCGCGACCCGCTCGATGTGATCGAGCAGCCTTCTGCCCAGTCCGAGTCCGCGGAATTCGTCGCGGACGTACATCCGCTTCAGTTCGCCGTATATGCCCGCCGGCTCCGCAGGGTCGGGGAAGAACTGGACGCCCGCGCAGCCCGCCGGCCGTTCGTCGTGGTACAGCACGACGAACTCGACCTTCTGCTCTACCAGCTTTTCGACGCTGTATCCGTGCTGGCTTTCCTCGGGATACAGGGGCGAAAGGTAGGAGTCGAGTTCCCTGATGAGTTGGGAGGCCGTTTGGGTTGTGGGGAGTTCCCCGCGGATTGATATAGATTTGCTGTTGCCCATGTCCCCAAGTTTATCAGTTCGCCGCTCGGCGGCGGCAGATTGAGCGTCGCTTTTCACCTATTCAACATCGTATGGATGAATGGACGTAGATCATCCTCACCGCACAGCTAATCCGGCGCTGTGCTACAATGCGAACGTCAGCGAGCGCATCGCTCAGCGCCGATTTGGCGCGACTCCGACGGCGCTCTCTCTTACTGAAAGCTAAAGACTGAGAACCCAGGCCCGAGGTGTGAGCATGGTCGTCCAGACGGAAACGAGAAAAGACATAGAGTTGATAGCGCACCTGATGCGCCGGGCGGGATTCGGAGCGACGCGCGACGAGATACGGGAATACGCCGAGTCCGGCTACGAGAGTACGGTGGACAGCCTGATAAACCCGCCAGACACTAGCTGGGCCGGAAACTACCTCGTCCGCCGGTTCCACTACGAACAGTCGGGAATGTTGACTCCGCAGGGCGGGCCGTCTTACTGGCTCTACCGCCTGATAACCACCAACGCGCCCCTGTATGAGAAGATCGCGCTGTTCTGGCATGGGATATTCGCCACCGGATACCCGAAGGTCATACACGGGAAGGCGCTCTCCGACCAGATTCGCACTTTCAGGCGAAACGGCATGGGCAGGTTCGACGACCTGCTGCTTGAGCTTGCCAGAGACCCCGCGATGATCGTGTGGCTGGACAATCAGGAGAACCATAAGGGCTCCATCAACGAGAACTGGGGCCGCGAACTGCTGGAACTCTTCTCCATGGGCGTCGGCAACTACTCGGAGGAGGACATCAAGGAGTGCGCGCGCGCCTTCACGGGATGGACGCTGGGCAATACCGAGTACATGGTGCTGCGCTCGATGCGGGACTCGGACTGGCCGTATGGCCGCATATCCTGGCACTTCGAGTACAAGCCGGAGGACCATGACGACGGTGAGAAGACGTTCCTGGGGCAGACGGGCAACTTCGACGGCGATGACATAATTCGCATCATTTGCCAGCAGGAGGCCACCGCCCGGTTCATAGCGCGGCATATGTACCACTTCTTCGTCGCGGACGAGCCGCCCGTACCCTCGTGGCCGTACACCCCTCCCAGGGACCCTGATGCCATAGACGCGCTCACACAGGCGTATTTCGACAGCGACCACGACATCCGAGCGATGCTCACGACGCTGTTCAACTCGGACTTCTTCAAGGCGGAAGACATCCGGTACGAGAAGGTGAAGGGCCCCGCCGAGTTCGTGACCGGGGTTCTGCGACTCACGGGCGAGTTCGACAGGCCGCGACGCGAGATCCTGGACAGGTACTTCCAGATGAACTTCATGGGCCAGATGCTCACCAATCCGCCCAGCGTAGAGGGCTGGCACCAGGGGGTGGAATGGATAGATACCGGCACGCTGATAGAGCGCATCAACTTCGCTTCAGAGCAGTTCGGCGACACAGGTAAGCCGGGCGTCAGGTCCATAGTGCGGGACATCATGGCGCAGGACGCCGATTTGTCTTCCGAGGAACTGTTGGATATGTGCCTGGAACACCTTGGAGTCGTCTCTGTGTCCGACGACACACGCGAGATTCTGATGCGACTCGCCGACGAGGGCGATCACTCCGAGGAGAAGGTGGCAAATATGCTCCGACTGTCCGCGGCCACGCACGAGTTTCAGCGGGCGTAGCGTAGCGCGGGAAGTCCGGGATGGCTACGGTCCGTCCACGTAGTCCATTTCGGGACGCAGGTCCCAGCGGTAGGTATCGGGCGGGTCCACGTTCTCGGCCCACTCTCGCATGACCTGTTCGTCGCACTGCGCCATCGCCATCTTGCGAGTTACTTCGTCGGGGTCCCAGCCGTCCAGGACGCGGGCGGTAAGTTCGTCTCTTATCGAACTGTAGGCCGGGTCCTCTGCCAGGTCGTTCAACTCCTGGGGATCTTCGGCCAGGTTGAATAGCTGCGGCCTCATGCCGTGGTAATAGTTGAGCTTCCACTCTTCGTAGCGGACCATCCTCTGTACCGACCCGTCGGGCGGTGAGTGTACGTCGAACGGCAGACCGTCTCGCTGGGCGTACATGACGAATTCGGAGAAGGCCACGTCCTCCCACTGCGTACCATCGGGGTCTCTCAGCAGGTCTATCAGGCTTCTGCCGTTAGAGCGCGGAAGCGGAGGCGAGCCGGTGGCCTCCAGCATCGTCGCATTGAGGTCGAGCTGGTTGATTACGCGGTCGCATCGCGCTCCCTGCGGCAGACCCGCCGGCCAGGAGACGATGGCCGGAACGCGCGCCGAATCCTCGTAGAAGGTCTGCTTCCACCACAGGTCGTGCTCGCCCACCTGCTCGCCGTGGTCGGTCGTGTAGATGACCATCGTATTGTCCTCGAAGCCGTTGCGCTTGAGTGCGTCCAGCATCTCGCCGATCAGCGCGTCGGTACGGGTCACGAGCGCCCAGTACGCGGTGCGGCAGCGCATGATCTCATCTTCGGAAACCTCCTCTATGCCGGTCCTGCTCCGCCACCACTGGAAGTACGGGTGAAGTTTGTCCGAGTACGGCTCGCGGATTCGGGGCATGGGCACCTTTCCGACGTACTCGTCGTAGTCTTCCTTGCGGGCTACGAACGGCTGGTGCGGTAGCATCATCCCGACGGACAGCGAGAATGGCTCGACCTCGAAACCTGAGCGTTTCCTGATGCCGAGCCTGTTGATGTAGTCCACAGTCGCCGCGGCGACGTACTCGTCGTGGACCTCGTATGCGCTCTGGCCGTAGCCGGACTTCTCCAGGGCTACTCGCTGCGGTCCGGCGGTGCCCTCAAGCTCGCCGTGGTCAACGGGGTGAAGGCTGCCCATGTGGTTCGGGCTGTGGTCTCCGACGTAGCGCTCCGCGAACCCGTGAAGCTGGTCGGACCCTACGAAGTGGAGCCTGCCGATCTGTACGGGGCGATAGCCAGCCGCGCCCATAGCGTGGGCGTAGGTCGGGATCGCCGAATTCAGTATCTGCGTGTTGCACCAGACCTCGTTTTCGTAGGGATATTGCCCGGTCAGCATTGACATGCGCGAGGGCACGCAGATGGGCGAGGCGCAGTAGGCGTTGGTGAGAACCGTCCCGTGCGCCGCGAGCGCGTCCAGGTTCGGCGTCCTGACCGTCTCCTCGCCGTAGCAGCCGGATATGTTGGGATTGTGCTGGTCCGACTCGATGTAGAGGATGTTAGGTCGCTGGGCGCCGTTCGATAGGCTGCTGTCGTTGGTCATGAGAGAAAGTCCTCCGAGCGAGTTAGTCGAGTCCGCCGCGCAGCTTGGGATCGAGGTGGTCCCTGAGCGCGTCCACATGCGAATTTCAGCGGGCGCAGGGTCTAAGTTACAGTATCTTGCGCTCCTATAATACCTTGAAGGACGCTTCCGGGCACGGGAAGATTGCCCCATCTATATTTACGGAGAGGGCCCTTGTATCTTGATTGATAAGTAGAAATCAGTTTAATAGTCTCAGTCAGGGGTGCGGTAGGCCGTAGGGCCTTGGGTCATATAAGACCGTTCGAAAGCGAGGGTCGCCGCGCCATATCCAGTCAGAGCCCGAACAGTTGCCTGGGTGAGTTAGCCCGCATCGTGCAAGGATGGGCCAACAGACAGCGGGAGTGAGAGATGGAACAGCAAGAGATATACGTGGGCGTTGACGTATCCAAGTACCGACTGGACGTTGCGGCGCGTCCGAGCGGAGACGTATGGGAAGTCCGCTACGACGAATCGGGGATCGAAGAACTGGTCTTGGCTCTGAAGAGTCTGAATCCGACCATGGTGTTGCTGGAAGCGTCTGGTGGTATGGAGTTGCGCTTGGTGTCTGCGCTGGCGGTTGCGTCTCTGCCTGTGGTGGTGGTCAATCCGCGTCAGGTGAGAGACTTCGCGCGCGCAACGGGGAAGTTGGCCAAAACCGACGCTCTGGACGCAAAGGCGCTGGCTCACTTTGCCGAAGCGGTCCGTCACCGGCGCGTCCTCTGCCGGACGCCGACATCCAGGCTATCGGCTCACTGCTCACGCGCAGACAGCAGGTGGTATCAATGCTTGTGTCTGAGAAGAACCGTCTGGGCAGTTGCGCCGATGCGGTGCGTCCGCGTATCCAGGCTCACATAGCATGGTTAGAGCAAGAAGTGTCGGACTTGGACGAAGGTCTGAGACAGGCGTTGCGAGGAAGTCCGCTGTGGCAGGAGAAGAACGACCTTCTGCGCAGCGTCCCTGGCGTGGGTGAACAGGTATCTTTCGCTCTGCTGGCATATCTGCCTGAACTGGGCAGTCTGAACCGTCGTCAGATAGCCGCGCTGGTTGGTGTCGCTCCGTTCAACCGCGACAGCGGTTCTTTGCGAGGCAAGCGAATGGTCTGGGGCGGACGAGCCCGTGTGCGTTCCGTTCTATACATGGGAGCGTTGGTGGCCAGCAGATACAACCCGACCATAAAGGCCTTCTATGAGAGGCTGTTGGAGGCAGGCAAGCCCAAGAAGGTGGCGCTCACCGCCTGTATGCGTAAGTTGCTGACCATCCTCAACTCGATGATCAAACATGGCTCACCATGGCGCGGCATGACTCTTGAAGTCGCAGACAGTACCTGTTGACTTTCAAGACAGTTGCTTTTGATACCATCCGCCAGATACCTCACGCTTCTCATACCTATCCTCGCGCTGGTAGCATCGTTCGCCTGCTCGGACGACGCCGCGCCCGGCGACTGCATTGACGCCGCCAGAGACGCCGATGTCCCCGACAGGGTTATTGAGTGGATGAAAGACCCGGTTGAAGAGTGGGTAACCATCGAGCGCATAGCCATACGCGAAGCGCTTGAGAAATTCGGCATCGGCGAATTCTGCTCCGATGTCTCGGCAAAACTTGACATCGCCGAATCCTCAGCCGCAAGCCAGACGCTCGAAATGGCGAAAGACGTCGTCCAGAATGCCCCCGCGCCATCCGCTCCTACGCCGCGTCCGCCATCCACTCCGCTCCCTGCTCCCACAGCAGCGCAGACTCTGGCACCCACACCGGTTTCGCCGACTCCTGAACCAACTCAAATTGATCAATCAGGCGCAACGCGAATAACCCATATCACCTTCTCCGGTACAGCGGGCAAGCCGGGCAGCAGATTCACAGTCCATTTCAACCGACCCATCGTAATAGACCTACCCAGAGATTTCGACATTGACTATGATGAATCTCCCCTCAGATTGCGAGTAGGCCGTCCTGAAGGCTATGACGATAGACTCCACTATTACGATAATTTGTATGAACTACCGGTATTGTCGAGTGCGTTGCGTATCAGGAGACCGACAGACAAGCTATCGTTTGGTCCTGTGGAGATGGAGTTCTCCGTAGCATACTATTTGGAGACAACAGAAGCCCTTCGGGATGAATCTGGCTCGCCCGCCTTCAATCGGCGTTCCATACGACTGCCGGGCGACACGGTGTTTCTCAATCCAGGATACGATACGAACGTTGCGGACTCCAAACTGATAAGTTGCGTCGCTTTCATGGAATTCGCGGGAATCCCTTCCCCTGTCATGCGAAGCGTGAAAGATTTGTCATCTGAATCTCTTACCGACAGAGAAAAAGAAGAATGGAGACGTTTCTTGGCAGATGAGGAGTACATACGATACAGCGGTAATATATGGGACCGACCAGATATGTGGACAAAAGAACCTTGTTCCAGCCTATGGTCGGAAGACAATAATGAGAGCAATGCAACCAAGCGCAATCGAGACTGGGAAGGGGATTGTTTAGACGACGGGTTCGCGCGCGAAGATATGCTTGCGCTTGCCAACCGACCATACGCAGACCTGAACACCACTGATAGAATAGTCCTCCAACTGTTGCTGGACGACAGCGATTGCAGGGTTTTCTATCCCCAACTGTTCTATGGTCGCTGGATTCCCGTGGAGCGGAACTGAGCAAGCAGCGGAGATTTTTGCAAAGTCAGGGCGAACTCATCATAAACATCAACATTACAATTCCATTTACACATAATGGATAATCATCCAACAAAGGGATAGAATGTTATATAACGCCCATCGCAGACGGAGATAGGCGCAATGAGTAGCACTATACTGACAATAGTGGGTGGTATGTTTGGCATCCCACTCGCCGTGATGTTGCTTATTGCAGGTGTTGGAGGCGACATTCCTCCTGTTATCTTGGGAGTGGCTGGCTGGAGTATGGCGCTGGGTATAATCACCGGTGGCATCGGCGCCGCCATGGCCTTGTTCGAAGGTTGATTATTCGCCCCCAAGATAAAACCAATAGAGAGCCTCAACGTTCATACTAAACTCCTGATAAGACAGACACGAGCCACAGGTTCATGCCATGACCACTACCACCTCTACCGGAATAAAGCCCCTGACGCTTGAATATGACCTGACTGTCGGGATGTCGGTCATGGAAGGGCGCGGGTTCTACTACCCGTCCGACACGGCGGTCGGCAGCAATGGACGCCTTTATGTAGCCAACCGCTCGGTGGACGGCGTGGAGAGGGGCGTCCGCGTAACGATGTGCGACGTCGAAAGCGAATACTACGGCACGTTCGGATCGTCCGGTGAATCAGAGGGGCAGTTTATCTGGGTGTCCGGCATAGCCGAGGACACCCAGGGCCGCCTTTTCATCACAGACGAATACTCCAGCCGCGTATCCGTCTTCGACCTGGACGGCAACTTTCTCTCCAGGTGGGGAGTGGCCGGAAGCGCGGACGGTGAGTTGGACAGCCCGTCCGGCATAGCGATTGACGCATCGGACGCGGTCTATGTCGCAGACACTCACAACAACCGGGTGCAGAAGTTCACCGCCAGCGGCATTCACCTGCTCACCATCGGGGAGGAGGGATCGGGGGAGGGCAGCCTGTCCATGCCCTGGGGCCTGACCGTCGCGCCCGGCGGCGACCTGTATGTCGCGGACTGGGGAAACGACCGCATCAGGCGATTCACTTCAGATGGCGAGTTCGTCGCGGCATACGGCTCTCCCGGTTCAGGCGAAGGACAACTGCGCAGGCCGTCCAGCGTTGCGGTGGATGAGAGTGGACTCATGTACATATCGGACTGGGGGAACGAGCGCGTTCAGGTCTTCGACGCGGACGGGGGCTTCGTTCAGCAGCTACGCGGACAGGCTACCGAATCCAAGTGGGCGGTCAACTTCCTGAGCATAAACAGGGAGGAGGGCGCCGCTCGCGCCAGGGCCGACCTGGAACCGGAGATAGCGACTCTCGACCGCAGCGACCCGCACGAGGTGTCGTCGCACATCGAGAAGCTGTTCTGGTCGCCGGTGTCTATCAAGCTCGATTCCGAGGGCAGGATATACGTCACCGAGAGCAACCGGCACCGCATACAGATCTACCGCCAAGCGTCCTAGCGTCCGGCTCGGGCCTGGGATTTTCCCGGATGTCAGCGACCGATAAGGCCGCTGTACCAGTGCGGATCGTGCCTATGCTGCTCTTTCCTGCATCGCCTGACGTGCAGCGCATAGTAGATCGGCGGGATGGCCGTGACCCCGATAAGAGCGAGGGCGAATAACTTCAGCCTGATCCCCAATGAACCTATACGGACCACCCATTGGAAAGTTCGTCGCATCGCTTTGAGAAATTTCATCGCATCACCACTGCCGACTCGCTATGACGAAAGGCTCGCGCCCACTCTGTATATATGATAACAATTTTCGCGGTGGTGTGTAGGGGATTTGAGACGGCGTAGTAGGGTGTTCCGATTCTCCGATTTGATTCTCAACTAAGGGCAACCACAAGGGTTGCCCCTACGGATATGGAAGCCGGATTGGTGTGTGTGCGTCACTCAACGCTGATAATCGGATAACCTCGTCTGGCGGTCCGACCGACTTGACGGCCTGAGTCTGCGGGCGGTTATGATAGCTTTAGCATCTAGCGAAAGGATATACAGCTATGCCCTCCACTATCACTCCCGAACTCGTGTATGAACTCGTGAGCGTCGGCTCTCCGTCGCTGTCCCCGGACGGCGGCAGGTTGGCGTTCGTTCGATCCCAGGTGGACAGGGAGAGCATGGAGACACGGACGCAGATCGTAGTCATGGATCTGGCTTCGGGCGAGAGCGCGTCGTTCACCGGCGGCAAGAGCGACACCAGTCCGAAGTTCTCGCCAGACGGACGCCATCTCTCGTTCGTTCGTCCTGACGACGCTGGCAAGTCGCAGGCCTGGGTCATGCCCACGTGCGGCGGGGAGGCGCGCAAGCTGACTGACGTTGCCGGGGGAATCACAGACATCGCCTGGTCGCCGGACTCGGACGCGCTGGCGTTCGTTTCGGACGTGGACCCCGACCGCGCGCCGGACGATCACGATCCGAAGAGGGAACCGCGCGTCAGTGTGGTCAGGCGAATCAGGTACAGGGCGGACGGTCTTGGGTGGAGGGGAGAGGCGTTCAGGCACGTATTCGTTGTGGACCGCGAATCGGGCGAGACGCGGCAGTTGACCGACGGTGAAGGCGACGACAGCGCGCCTGCATGGTCGCCGGACGGCGCGTCAATCGCGTTCGTCGCTGATCGTAGGCCGGATCGTGAGACGGCGACCCACTCGGACGTTTACGTGGTACCGGCTTCAGGCGGCGATCCCGAATTGAGGTCTCAGGGTCTGTCCAGCGTCGCCTCGCTGCGCTGGTCGCCGGACGGCGACGCGATTGCGGTGGTGGGTTCGGACGATGACATCGTAGGCGCGGGATGGCAGTCCTGGCTGTTTGTGATCGAGCCCGGATTCGCTCCTCGCAAGCTGACCGACGACTCGATCACTCCCGCGGGAGGATACGCTCCACTTGTGCCCGCGCCCGAGATGCGCTGGACAGACGATGGTCTCATATCGTTCATCGCGGACGCGCGGGGCGAGTCTGCCATATACCAGGCCGACGCCGGTACAGGCGACCTTCGCAGGGTAACGGGAGGAGGTCTGATGTCTCAGGTCTCGTTCGACGCCGACGCCGGGTCCGCAGTCGCGCTCATCGTCCCCCCGGATTCGGCGGGCGATCTGCACTCCGTTGACATGACATCCGGCGCGGCAGTCCAGTTGACCGACTTCAACCGGGAATACTTCGAGGAGCGTTCCCCGGCCAAGATGGAGAAGTTCACCCACAGCAGGGGCGGATTCGAGATCGAGTCCAGGGTATTGCTCCCGCCCAACTTCGATCCGGGGTCGCGCTACCCGCTCGTGCTGGACATTCACGGCGGGCCGCACGGTGTCTTCTCGGACAGCTTCAGCCCCCAGCAGCAGGTGTTGGCGACCGCCGGATACATCGTCCTGGCGGTCAACCCGCGCGGCTCTTCCACGTATGGCACGGATTTCATGACTGCCGTGCTGGGCGACTGGGGAGGCGAGGACTACCTGGACATCATGTCGGCGCTCGATCTCGTATGCGAGCGCGACTACGTGGACGAGTCCAGGCTGGGAATCACTGGATACAGCTACGGCGGATTCATGAGCTCCTGGATCATCGGGCACGACACCCGCTTCAAGGCCGCCGTCATTGGCGCTCCGTGCATCAACCTGTCCAGCATGTACGGGACGTCGGACATCGGCGTGAGGTTCGGAGAGGTGCAGTGGGGCGGCAAGCGATGGGACGCGCTGGACGCCTTCCTGGAACATTCCCCGCTGACCTACTCGCCCAACGTCGAGACGCCGGCTCTGCTCATGCATGGCGAGGCCGACCATCGCTGCCCGATAGAGCAGTCCGAGCAATATTTCGTAACGCTCAAGCGGCTGGGCAAGGAGGTAGAGTTCGTCCGGTTCCCGGGCAGTTCGCACGGCTTCGTCAGGACAGGCCACCCCAAACTCAGGGAGGAGTACCTGTCGCGGCTGCTCGGCTGGATGAACAAGCACATTCCCAGTGTCAGGTAAGGAGATTCTATGGACCCACGCATCAGCATTATCACTTTGGGCGTTACCGACCTGACCCGCTCTGTGGAGTTTTACCGGGACGGTCTGGGGCTGACTCTCTTTAACGAAAACACTGAGTCCATAGCCTTCTTCCAGAATCGGGGAACATGGCTCTCGCTGTATCCGCGCCAGTCTCTGGCTGACGACGTCGGCGTCCCTGTGGAGGGCAGAGGGTTTTCAGGTGTGACTCTGGCTCACAATGTCGGCACGCGTGAGGAGGTGGACGAACTGCTCGATGTCGCCGGGGCCGCAGGGGCCACGCTGGTCAAACCGGCGCAGGACACCTTCTGGGGCGGTTATTCAGGCTACTTTGCCGACCCCGATGGCCACCTGTGGGAGATTGCCTGGAACCCGCACTTCTGGATTGAGTGACCACTAAGTTATGTGGTCTAAGTTGATATCCGTAGTGGAGAATGGTCTCAGCTGAACCCATTCCCGCCGAGTAATAGCGTGATCCGCTTCTCTATGGCGCAACCCCGGCAGCGGCAAAGAGACGCTATTGCGTCCCTGCGCTAGAAGCCCGGGATACGAGGCTCCTGGCCCAGCAGCAGCGCTCCGCCGTCGGTCACGCTTGAAGGGCGCATGGCTACGTGCGCGGCCACGGTATGCGCATCGCGGAAGAATCGCTCCACCGGGGACGACGTGTATATAGAGTCGGTTCCCCCAGCGCGGTAAGCGAGGTCGGCAGCGGCGACAGGGGCGGTGGCCGCGTTCGCGCAAGCCAGGCGAAAACGGCCTCGCAACTCCGAGGTCAGCGGCTCGCCGGCGGTGATCTTCGCCCACACCTGGCCCAGAACGTCGTACAGATAGGCGCGCGCGCTCCCCACGAGGGCCTCGGCGGCGCCCAGGTCGGCCTGCTTGTCAACTATGGCCGCCGCCGGTCTGCCGCTGGGGAGTTCCAGCTTCTCCCCTAATACTTCTATCAGGCTGTCAACCGATCCTCGCGCCGCGCCCAGGGCGACGGACGCCATCACCGCGATTACCATTGCGCTGTATGCGTAATGTCGGCTCGACCGAAGGCTCGGCGCTCGCAGCGGATGCCGGGTTACGAGCCGGTCGGGGACGAAGACGTCGTCCATCGTGTAATCGTGGCTGCCGCTACCCCGCAGGCCGGTCGAATGCCATGTATCCAGAATGCGGCACTCGCTAATCGGCGCGTAGAACACCCGCCAGGCGGGGATGCCGTCCTCGATGATCGGCCCCCGCTCGTCGTGCAGCCAGCCGCCGCTCGCCATCCAGTCGGCCAGCGAGCAGCCGCTGCCGAGGGGCCATTGCCCGGACACGCGCCAACCGCCGTCGGACTTAACCGCCTGACCGTGAGGAACCAAGTTGCCGGTCACGTTCACCGGCTTACCCGGTGTAAAGACGTCCCTGACCGCCTCGTCCGGCAGCGTTCTCGCTGCCCAGAAGTTGGTAGATGCGATGATCATTACCACCCAACCCACGGATGGGCTGACGCTGGACAGCGTTTCCACCACCTGGGCCGCCGTAAGTGGATCTGCTTCCAGGCCACCCAACTCCCTGTCCACCATCATGCGGAATAACCCGGCGTCGGCCAGCCTGTCCGCCAAGCGGTCCGGCAACTGGCGCGCGTCGTCAATTTCCTCGACCATGTCACGGATATCGGGGAGTAGTGAGAGCGCCGAGTCTATAAGGGGCTCTGGCGGATTGCCGTTCGCCGCGTCAGTTGCGTTATCGTGAGTATGGCTCATTGTCCGCCGTCGAAGAATTCCCGGATGATTCCGACCGTGGTGTCCATGTCTTCGTTGTGCAGGCCGTGGCCGACTTCCGGGATTTCTGCGAATGAGCCGTTGCCGTTGGGAATCGTTGCTGCCATCTTTCGCGCCTGCGGTTCGTCGAGCACTGAACTGATCTCGCCTCTGAGAACCAGTGTCCGGCAGCTGATCTTTTCAACGCAGTCCCACAGGAACGACCCTTCCTTGAGCGCCGTGCGGCCCAGGAGCCACCTGATCTCAGGATCGGTTTTCGGCACCAGAATGCCGTCCCAGTTCGTGCGGTACGTGTGTCTCACTGTGGCCCATATCTCGTCGTCGCCTGCATCCGGGTCGTCCTCTCTGTGCCAGTCGAACGCCATGCGGTCGCTGAAGAATCCCCTGGGCCGCTCGCGATTCCCGCTCTGCATACGAGACGCCGCCGTCTGCCTGCCCGACGGAGACGGGTCGGGCATCGGCCCGTAGTCTCCCAGTACCAGGTTGGAGACGAGGTGGCCGAAGTAGGCTCCCAGGGGCATCCCGACCCTGGAACCCTGTGAGTGGCCGTAGTAGTCGAACGGGTAGAGTCCTGTGGCCAGCGCGAACTGGCCTATGTCGGACGCGAACGACTGCGCCGAATAGCCCTCCGTGCTCCAGTCGCTGTCTCCGCAGCCCCGGGCGTCGAGCGCGACCACGTGCCACTTGTCAGTCATGCGCGGGGCCAGCTCATCGAACTGGTGCGCGTGACCGCCAATGCCGTGCATGAGGATCAGGGGCTTCTTGGTTCTGTCCCCTCCCCAGTCCAGATAGTGCAGCGACAGCCCGTTTACCGAAACCCACTTGTCTTCAGGATACACACCCGACATCGCTTACTCCTCTTAGTGTTCTATGGTCCGATTGCCCGGCCTGCGCGGCTGCCCTCTACCAGGCCCTGCCGCGCCGCCGCGAACATATACGTCACCAGGTAGCTTCTGTACGGACGCCACCGGGCGGACAACTCGACGGCCTCGCCCTCGGTCAGACGCCTGCCCTCATTGTATAGGACACCGAGGGATCTCTGTATTGCCAGGTCGCCTCCCGGGAAGCCGTCAGGTCGGTCGAACACGCGTATGAGCAGCCAGTGCGCCGTCCACGGGCCTACGCCCCTCAGCTTGACGAGCTCCTCCACTATGGAATCGTCCGGCAGGTTGGTCAGCGCGTTCAGGTCCAGCGACCCCGAAGCGACGCTCTCGGCAATGTCGCTTATGTACTCGGCCTTTCGAGCGCTGAGTTTCATACTCCTCAGTTCGTCTATTCCGGCCTCCGCTATCGTGGTAGGGGATGGGAACGTCCTGTAGTCCGTCCCATTGACTGAGATTACCTTCCCCAGCCTGTCAACCAGCAGGTCCCTGATTACGCGGGCGACCTCGTTGCTGATCTGTTGACCGATGATCGAGAGTGCGAGTCCTTCGAACGGGGACGCCGACTGCGCGACGCCGAGCCCCCGGAATCTACCTGCGAACTCAGCCATTGGGTCATTATCCTCGACCGCGTTATAGAACTCGGTGAGGCTGCCCTGCGCGCCCACCAGCCGCGCCGCCGTCTCTACGACTTCCGACTCCTCCTCGGAACTCAGCTTGTCTCCCGCCAGGCGCGCCTCGATTCGCGGTCTCTCAACCTCTCCCACCGAGCGGACGCTCAGCGCGACCGTCTTGCCGCCGACCTCCAATGCCCTGGAGAACGCTCCGTCCGCCAGCGAGTCGGCGGCATACCTGTCGCGGCCATACACAGCGAAACAGGCTGAGGCGTCGAAGTCGTACGGAGGCTCTGGTTCAAAGATATGGGTAGCGGTAAACATTTGCTTTTATGACGCTTCCTGGGTAACAAGATTTGAGACAGTCGCTCTCCAACAGAGTATAGTATCGAGGGCACTACTGGCGAGAGGAGCAGCAGCGATGGATATTATCAAGCGAATCGCCGGCGTCATTCTGATTCTGGCAGGCATTGTCCTTGCGGGCCACACGATTGTGGAGCCGCTGTACTTCGACAGCAGCGCGACCGGCAGCGGGTACAATGAGAGTGTCTGGGCGCTCATAAATCCGCTTACCGCGTTCGCCACAGTTCTCGGCGTAGTATTCGGGTACGTCCGAATGCGAAAATCGGTCTCTGAAGGCGGCGCGACGGTCACCCGTGAGTTTCTGGCCTCAAACACGCAGTTCTACGGAGTTCTGTTCCTGGGCATACTGTTCTTCTTCAACTGGTTCAATCTTCTCAGTTCGGATTTCAATGCGGTGGGCCCGGATGCCATCGGGTTGGTATGGATAGCGATAGACGCGGGACTGCCGATTATATGGGTCCCGATGGGTCTGAACCTGCTGAAGGGCGACGGCTGATTCCCGGAGGGATTCCGCGAAAGCGAACGCGCCGCGCGTCTAGGACGGCCTCCGGCAATCACAGGATTTCGGATGCCATTCTTTGACAGGAGCCGCGCGCGTCAATAGTATGGCTGCATGAGCAAGTTGAAGAAGACCATCGGAATAGCGGGCTGCGGGACCATTGGGCGCAAGGTCGCGTCGGAACTGGACGCCGGGACTGTGCCAGGCGCCGTCCTGGGCGGCATAACCAGCCGGAACCTCGACCGCGCAGAACGGTTCGCGGCAACGCTGGACTGCCGGCCTCCGGTAGTCGAACTGGACCGTCTCGCGGAGATGGTTGACCTGGTTGTCGAGGCCGCGCCAGCGAGCGCGATGGAGTCAATCGCGGCGACGACGCTGTCCGCGGGCAAGGATCTGATGGCGCTCAGCGGGGGCGTACTCCTGGAGCGCGACGACCTGTTCGACCTGGCCGACAGGAACGGAGCCACGATCTACGTGCCGTCCGGCGCGATAGCCGGGCTCGACGGCATAGCGGGCGCGTCCGTCGGACGCATAGACTCGCTGACGATGACCACGCGCAAGCCGCCCGGAGGTCTGAAGGGCGCTCCGGGCATCGAGGCTTCAGGCATAGATCTCGACGCGGTATCCGAGCCGACCGTCGTGTACGAAGGCCCTGCTCTCGATGCGTGCAGGCTGTTTCCGGCCAACGTAAACGTGTCCGCCGCTCTCAGCATGGCGGGGATAGGACCGCACAAGACGCGCATCCGCATCTACGCCGATCCGACCGTGGACAAGAACACGCACGACATCGTTGTCGAGGGCGAGTTCGGCAGGTTGAGCATACTCATCGAGAATACGCCCTCGGAGGCCAATCCCGGGACAGGGAAACTGTCGGCTCTGTCCGCGCTCGCGACGCTGCGCCGAATAACCTCGCATATACAGGTGGGTACTTAGCAAAGGAGAAATTGCAATGCCGTTTTACACCAAGGGCGATGTCCGCATCCAGTATGAGGAGGTCGGGTCAGGATTCCCGCTCCTGGTAACTCCAGGCGGCGGCCTGAACTCCGTCATGAGCGGTTGGCCCGGCCAGGTATTCAACGCTATGGAGGTGTTCAAGGACGACTTCCGCTGCATCACGATGGACCAGCGAAACGCTGTCGGCGGACAGTCAAGCGGCCCGGTGCAGGTTGAGGATCCCTGGGGGGCCTTCGCCGACGACCAGCTTGGCCTGATGGACCATCTCGGCATAGACAAGTTCTTCTTCATGGGCTATTGCATCGGCGGCCCCTTCGCGTTCAAGCTGATCGAGCGAGCGCCGGAGCGCGTAGCGGCCGCGGTATTCTGCCAGCCGGTCGGACACGCGAGCAAGACCCCGGACGCCATGTACGACTCAGGCCGCGACATCTGGGCTCCCGGTCTGATGGAGCAACGTCCCGACGTTACCATGGATGTCGTCGAACAGTACCTACACAACCTCTACCGCATCCAGCCGGACTTCATGTACAGCGTGTCGCGGGACTTCGCGCGCTCCTGCCAGACTCCGATGCTGGTCATGCCGGACGACACGCCGGCGCACTCCTACGAGGCGGCCATGGCCCTGGTGGAACTGGCCCCCAACGCCGAGGTGACGCCGTATCCCTGGAAGGAGTCGGAGAACGTGCTGGCCGCGACCATCAACCAGACGCGCGAGTTCCTAAAGGCGCGCCAGCCCGCGTAAATCGTCTGTTGAGAGTCCGCTAAACAAGAACCGAGAGGCGAAGACATGACTGATTATGAACCTCTGGGCCTTGCCGAACTCCTGAATGGCGGCCTGGACGCTCTCGGCGCGGACGCGAGCGCCGAAATTGGGCCGCGCCACTTCAGGGGCCTGCCGTTCCACATTGGCGACGACCCGTCCAGGTGCTTCATCTCTCTGGACGGCGGCAGTGAGCCGGTCAGTATCCCGGTGGGCAATTCCGCTTCCAGGATAATCTTCGCGCACAGGCTTCTCGCGTCCGAGATAGACGACGGCGGGCCTGTGGGCAACCATGTCGCCGACTATGTATTTTCGCTGGCGAATGGACAACGGCACGTCGTCCCGGTCAGGGAGCGATTCGAGATAGGCTCTGTCCCGACCGACTCCTTCAGGGGCGCGTCCGGTCTGCCATTCCTCGCGGTCACAGACGGCAAGCACCAGATGATGCCGCGTAAGGAAGGGGAGTGGCAGGAGGTCGGGCGTCGGCAGACCGAGTACCTGCAAGCCACCGCCCGCAGCTACTTTCTGTGGAGCTGGACCAACCCTGAACCGGATGTCGAAGTGGAATCCATCCGGATCGCGCCAAGAGGGCCCGCGTTCGTGATTGCCGGGGTGACGCTGGGCCACCTGGACGAGCATCCTTTCGCCCGGCAGGGACGACGGGAGGCGAAGATCACGATCACCGACCCTGTGCTGGCGTCCGGCCCATTCGATCTGGAAGTGGAGGTGGACAGGGGCGACTCCACCTACGCCTTTCCGCTGCCCAAGGACCCCGATGAGGGATTCCGGTCGGCGTATCACCGGGGATTCGGCGAACAACCCAACGACGAGGCCAGTCCCTCGTATGCCGAAATATCCGCTGTGCCGTCGGCGACCGTTTCGATCAAGCAGGATGGCGAGTCAATCGCTCACCTGCCATGGGGAGAGGTCGAGGAGAACGGAAAGGCTGAGACCTCCAGGGTCCGAATGGAACTGGCGGACCACGGACGCAACTGGGTGAAGGTGGCCGTTATTGACGACGACACCGGCAGGCCCATACCGTGCCGGGTTCACTTCAGATCGCCGGACGGGATACCGTACCAGCCGCACGGACATCACAATCAGGTCAACTCCAACCTCGACTCCTGGCACATAGACGTCGGCGGCGACGTTCGTATGGGCCAGATCACCTACGCTTATATAGACGGCAGGTGTGAAGGCTGGCTTCCCAGGGGAGACGTGATCGTTGATGTCGCGCGCGGGTTCGAGTACGAACCCCTGCGGGCCAAGGCGCGAATCGAGCCGGGCCAGCAGACGCTGGAACTCCGCATCAAGCGCTGGATAGACATGAACGCGCGGCGCTGGTACAGCGGAGACTCCCACGTCCACTTCCTTTCCACGCAGGGAGCGCACATGGAATCGAGCGGGGAAGACCTCAACGTCGTCAATCTGCTCCAGTCGCAATGGGGAAGCCTGTTCACGAATACCGAGGACTTCACGGGCAGGGCGAGCGTATTGCAGAACGGCAGCAACATCGTTTACGTCTCCCAGGAGAATCGTCAGCACTTCATGGGCCACATGATCCTGTGGGGTTTGAAAGAGCCGGTGATGCCCTGGTGCTCAGACGGCCCATCCGAGGCGGAGATCGGCGGCCACATGGAGACGACGCTGGCGCACTGGGCGGACGAGGCTCACGCGCAGGGTGGATGGGTCATCAATCCCCATTTCCCGAACCCGAACGGCGAGCCGGCCGCGCTGGTCGCCACCGGTCGGCTGGACGGCGTAGAGATGCTGCGGCAGACCCGACCCAACCACATGGAGTATTATCGCTACCTGAACTGCGGCTACCGCCTTCCGCTGGTCGGAGGCACCGACAAGATGAGCAGCGAAGTGCCCGTCGGCCTGTACCGCACCTACGCTCTGCTGCCTGACGACCATGAGTTCAACTACGAAAACTGGTGTCGCTCGGTCGCGGCGGGTCGAACATTCCTGAGCGGCGGGCCTATCATACATCTCTCGATAGAGGGCATGGACGTCGGCGACACGCTGTCCATGTCCGGCCCCGGAAGCGTGGAAGTCGAGGCGTGGACCGAGAGCGTTCTGCCCGTATTCTCGTTGGAAATAGTCATGAACGGGCGGGTTGTAGCCCGCGCGGGAAATCGCAGCGGAAGTCGCAGGCTCGAACTGAAGGAGAAGATACGGGTGGACAGCCACTCCTGGATAGCGGCGCGCACGGGCGCGTTCGACTACTTCGATATAGTCCCTCATCACGACGTATGGAACAGGGGCGTGTTCGCGCACACTTCGCCGATCTACGTGGCATGCGGCGGCGAGTGGGATATGTTCGATCCGGCCACAGCACAGTATATGCTCACGCTCATAGACGGCGACCTTTCGTACATCCGGGAGAGCGCGGGCGCGCGGCCCCCGGGATCGGTCACGCACCGGCATGGCGAGGACAACCACCTCGCCTACCTCCAGAGACCGTTCCTGGAGGCCAGGGACGCCATTATGAGCAGGATGCGCTGAACGGGAGGAGTACCTTCAATGGATTGGAAGCAGAACGAGTCGGAAGATGTGATCGGGACGGATAGCATACACGACGGGGAAGGCGTGATCACGCGCCGGAGGTTCTTTCGAGACGCTACCCGCCTGCCGGTGACCATAGAGGTGTGGGAACTGCCGCCCGGCGCGAGCGAGGGCAGCCATATCCATGACGGGGACAGCGCCCTGGAGGAGTTCTACTACTTCCTTTCGGGCGAGGGGATCATGTGGATGGACAGCGAAGAACTCCCCGTCGGGCCGGGGGACTCCGTAATGGCGCCTCCCGGCGTGGACCACGGTTTCCGAAACACCGGGGACGACACGCTGAAACTGGTAATCGCCTGGGGTGTCCCGAAAACGTAGCGAATACGGATGCCCCGATCCCTGTTCTTACGTGCGACAGAGTGTCAGGCAGGTGATGTCATCCGTCTGCGGCGTATCCCCCGCGAACTCCCTCACACTGTCGAATACCGCGCTTGTTATCTCGTCCGCTCCTTGAGAATTCGCGGCGGCGACTACCTCGCGGAGCCGGTCCAGGCCATACTCCTCGCCGGATTCGTTCAGCGCCTCGGTAACTCCGTCGCTATACAGGACCAGCTTGTCGCCCTGCCGGAGCGTCACCGAATTTTCGGCGTACTCGATATTCTCCGCGACTCCTAGGGCTATCCCGCCGGTCGGGGGAAGGACCGTCGAACTGCCGTCCGAGTGGACCAGCAGGGGAGGATTGTGGCCCCCGTTGGCATAGACGAACTTTCCGCTGGAAGGGCTGTAAGCACCGTACAGCATGGTGACGAACATCATGGCCTCATTTTCGTCGCAGAGCAGTTGGTTGACTTCAGTCAGCGCCGCTCCCGGGCCCGGCGTGCCGATAGCCGAGCCCTTGAGCAGCGTTCGGCTGGACATCATGAACAGGGCGGCGGGGACTCCCTTGTCCGAAACGTCCGCTACCGCAAGCCCGATCTGATCGCTGTTCAGCGCCATGAAGTCGAAGAAATCTCCGCCCACGTTGCGCGCCGGTTCCATTCCCGCATGGGTCTGGTAGTCCGGTCCGTTAGGGAAGACCTTGGGCAGAATGGACTTCTGAATGCCGGCCGCGACGTTCAACTCGTTCTGGAGCGAAACCAGCCTGTCTCTCGTCGCCATAGCCTCGCGCCACTCTTTCAGATGGGCAAGGGTCCTTTCCATCGTGCTTATGAGGTCCGGGAAGTCCAGGGGCTTGGTGACGAAATCGAAAGCGCCCCTGTTCATCGCCGTCCTGATATTATCCATGTCCCCATAGGCTGAGATTATGATGGCGCGGATGTCGGTGTCCAACTTGGAAATCTCGCTCAAGAGGCTGAGCCCGTCCATCTGGGGCATATTGATGTCTGAGATCACCATGTCAATGCTTTTGTCCCGGGTCAGAAATTCCAGGGCATCCACTCCGTTTCTTGCGAAGACGAAAGTGTACTGTCCGGATCTGATTTTTCGTCTCATGCGTTGAAGCATGAGCGGTTCGAGGTCCGACTCATCGTCCACGACAAGAATCTTATATGGGGTCGTCATTATTTCACCTCGGCGGATTTCTATCCAAACGGAACTATGACAGTATATGCGCAGACTGCCTGCAAAACAAAGCGTGGGTAGGGCAGGGCCTCGTATGCGTAACCGGAGCGCCGCTAAAGACATTCTCGACGTTTGGTATAATTTTTCAATTGTTCCCCGTGGGCCGGGACAGCCCGGCCGCGGCGCGCAGGAGCCATGTATGTCTGATCAGCACACACCGCCCGTGGCGGGGGAGCGCCCGTACAGCTTCACCCGGCACGGCATAACCGTCGAAGACCCGTGGAACTGGCTGCGAGACCCCGGTTACCCGGAAGTCGAAGACGCCGACGTGCTGGCTTATCTCACCGCGGAAAACGAGTACTTCGACGCAAAGATGTCGCAGTACAAAGGGTTGGCGGACACGATCTTCGAGGAGATAAAGGGCCGCGAACAGCCCGACCTTTCGAGCGTGCCGTGGAAACGCGGCGACTGGTACTACCAGTGGCGATATGAAGAGGGAAGCCAGTATCGCGTCTGGCGGCGCTGGCCCGCCTCCGACCCGAACGCGCGGGAGGCGCCGACCGACGGCGCACAGACGATTCTGGACGAACCCGCGCTGGCCGAGGGCTTCGAGTACTTCAATCTTGGAACGGTGTCCGTGAGCTCCGACGGGGATATGCTTGCATACAGCACCGATACCGACGGCTCCGAGCGATACACGATAGCGGTCAAGAACCTGGCCACCGGCGATTTGCTTGGAGACAGAATCGAGAACACCGCCGGTGGCGTCGCGTGGGCCGGCGACGCCACACGCTTCTTCTACATCGTTTTGGACGATAACTGGCGTCCGCACCAGGTGCGCCTGCACACACTCGGAGAACCCGTCGAAAGCGACCCCGTGATCTACGCCGAAAGCGATCCCGGCTTCTTCGTCGGCCTGTCGCTCGCCTCGTCGGAGGAATACGTCGTGATCAGCGCAGGCGACCATGTTACTTCTGAGGAGCGGCTTATACCCGCATCGGAACCTATGGCCGAGCCAATGCTGGTATCCCCTCGCAGGACTGGGCATGAATACTGGGTGGACCACCAGGGCGACCGCTTCATCATCCGCACCAACGACACGCATAAGAACAGCCGCCTTGTGACCGCTCCCACGAACGGCCCTACGGAGAAGTCCTGGATGCCGCTGGTGGACGCCTCCGATACGCACTACATCAGGGGCTTCGACGTATTCCAGGACTTCATCGCAGTGCAGGAACGGGTGGACGGCCTGGACCAGATACGCCTGCTCGACCGCGCCAACGAGTCAACGTACATAGACTTTCCCGAAGCGACATACGTTGCTTCCCTGGGGAACAATCCCGAATTTCGTACCGGCGTGCTGCGTGTGCGGTACTCTTCGATGGCCACGCCGGACACCGTGTTCGACTACCACCTCGACACCGGGGAACTGGAACCGCGCCAGGTTCGCCGGATTCCAAGCGGCTACGACGCTTCTGAGTATGTCGTGGAGCGGACGCTGGCCCCGGCCCGGGACGGCGTCCGAGTTCCGGCGTCCGTAGTAAGGCGCAAGGACACTCCCGTGGACGGGAGCGCGCCGGTGTACCTGTATAGCTACGGCGCTTACGGGTTCGCCTTCCCTCCATCGTTCTCCACGTCGCGGCTGTCGCTGTTGGACCGCGGTTTCATCTTCGTAATCGCCCATATTCGCGGCGGGGACGATCTCGGATACCACTGGTACGAGGCAGGCAAGCTGGACAGGCGCACCAACACGTTCAACGACTTCGTGGACGTGGCGCGCTACCTGATCGCGCAGGGATACGTGGCGGAAGGCCGTATCGCCATCTCGGGGGCCAGCGCCGGGGGCCAGCTCATGGGCGCCGTGGTGAACCAGGCTCCCGAACTCTGGGGGGCGGTCGTTGCCCACGTCCCCTTCGTGGACGTTCTGAACACGATACTCGACGAGACGCTGCCCCTCACGCCCATCGAGTGGCCGGAGTGGGGCAATCCGATAGAAGACAAGGCCGTATTCGAGTACATCAGGTCATACTCGCCATACGACCAACTCAAGCCGCGCGACTATCCGCCGATGCTGGTAACGGGAGGGTTGAATGATCCCAGGGTTACATACTGGGAACCCGCCAAGTACGTGGCCAAGCTGCGGACGCTGAAGACGGACGGCAATATGCTGCTGCTGAAGACCAATATGGGAGCGGGGCATCGCGGAAGGTCGGGGAGATATGAAAGCATTTACGAGACCGCTGAGGAGTACGCCTTCATCCTGGCGGCTATGGGCCTGTTGAAGTAACCTGGCGCAGCGGATAGGATTTGAGCATGAATCTGCCCGATATTCCCGTAGAACGCAGTGAGAAACGCCGGTTCCTGCTGGACGCCGTCGAGTCGGTGCGTGATGTCGTGGCCGCGAGCGCGGACGAGTCCGAGCGGCTTGGTACACTCGCGCCCGCCGCGGTGGAGGCGATCCGGGACGCCGGCCTGTTCGCCCTCAAGCTGCCGCAGTCCCTCGGAGGAGCCGAGGCGGATCCGGTTACGCAGATCGAGGTCATCGAGGCGTTGGCGTACATTGACGCGTCGGCCGGGTGGTGCCTGATGATCGGCGCGACGGCTATCGGGCAGCCCGGAGCGTTCGCCGGAGACGAAGCGATAGCCGAGATATTCGGCGACGGACGCATACCCACGGCGGCCACTTCAACCGCTCTCAGGGGAAAGGCGACTCCCGTCGAAGGCGGGTACATCCTATCCGGCAGGTGGCCCTTCGCAAGCGGAGTGCGGCACGCCGAGTGGATGACGGCAGGGGCCACGGTCCAGGCAGACGAGGACGCTGAGAGCGTCAATCTGACCCTGGTATTTCCGGTCTCGGAGGGGCACATCCATGACAACTGGCACGTGACCGGACTCGAAGGCAGCGGCAGCAACGACATATCGGCGACCAAACTGTTCGTGCCGGAAGCGTTCAGCTGGGACCCCGCGGTGTGGGAGTCCAGTCGCGGCGGCGCGATCTATCGAATGGGCAGGCCGGGGTTCGTAGCCAACGAACATTCGGGGGTCGCGCTCGGAATCGCGCGGCGTGCGCTCGACGAAATCATGGCGACCGCTCCAACCAAGAAGCGCGGCAATCCGCCAACGGCGTCGCTCGCGGACCGCGGCGCTTTCCGCGGGGACATAGCGACGTGCGACCTGCGCCTGCGCTCGGCTCGCGCGCTCGCCCACGAGGTGTATGAGCGCGCCTACCGGACGGCCTGCGACGGACAGGTGCCCGACGCCTCCGCGCAGTCCGAGATGCGCGCGGTCTCGACCTACGTGACCGATGTCGCGGTGGACGTCGCCACAACCGCTTTCCGGTACGCCGGAGGCTCCGTAATACAACGGAGCAACATCTTGCAGCGCTGCCTCCGCAACATCAACGCCGCCGCCCAGCACTTCATGGTCAGCGACACTGCGCTGGAGAACTATGGCGCATCGCTGCTGGACGTACCCGACGTCAAGCCGATGGGGTAGCTTCTGCGTCCCGTATAAATTCCGTTTTATCTTCAACAGGTGGCGTTACTGGTGGGTTTCCAAGCGGGACAGTAGGCGGATCACCTTAGAAGTGACCTGTTGTCACCTGTTGTTAGCTACGGGCCGAGAAATTTTCGGTCTGCGAAGTCGTTGTTGATAATCTCTCGTTTATGTAAAAGATGGTTGTCGGCTAATGGTGGTTGTGCCCGAGTCGCTAGATTCTATGTTCGTATGGTAGCATGTAGGTGACAGGAATGTGAAGTAGAGTTGTTGCGGTTGGCCCCCATCCCTGTCGGCTATAAGCAGGAGAGACCAATGGTTACTATCAACACCGTCGAGGACTTCATAGCCGCGATCAAGGCCGACCCCAAATTGCTGGATCAGGTTCAGCGCGCAATCATGACCGATAAGCTTCTTGCACTGCCGGACCAGTTCGCGGAGATGCTACAGACGCAGAGCGAGATGCTCCGGACGCAGAGCGAGATGCTCCAGACGCAGGAATCCATACTCCAGACGCAGAACGAGATACTGCAACGGCTCGGCAATGTCGAGGAGCACAAGAGGCGCCTGAGTGGTGACTTCGGCGCTTTCCGAGGCAACTACGCCGAATCCACCGCCAGAAAAGACGCCTATGGAATCGCGCTCAGGATCTGCGAGCGCAGAGGCTGGACAGTAAAGGTGCCCGACATCGCTGTCCTGGGACAGCAAGACCTGGCTCAACTGACCGATGACGAGCGGTTTGACGCCTTGCCTGTCGCCACGAAGATAAGTTTCCTGAAGACGGACGTGGCGATACGATTCTCTACGTCGGAAGGAACGCTCTACTACATCCTGGCAGAGGCATCGTACACCTGTGACAGCAGAGACACCGCCAGAGCGATGTCTCATAGCCGTATGCTGTCGCAGTACACTGGCAGAGAGACTTTCCCCGTCATCTCAGGCGTTCGATTCGACAGGGAAATACAACCTCTAATAGATTCAGGAGACGTACTCTGGTATCCAATAGAAGAACAAGCCATGGAACCGGAGGAACCCAACTAGCCGGTTCACGAGGCTTGTTAATAATCCCTGACTTATGCTACAGGTGGTATGAGTCATATTCTCCACGCGAGTGTTTTAGCGCATATGGTCGGACGACGCATGAAGTGAAAGACCGGGCAGCAGGGTAGAATACTTGTGGGACACGCACCTACATCAGGCGGGATGCGGTGAGTTCAGTTCCGTAAGTTTCCCCTGCTGGGCGCGCTGGGCGTATTGTTCAGGTATTTCTAGAACGGCCTACCTTTCGCTCTCGCCGTTTCTGCGGTTGTCGAATCGGTCGAGCGCCTGCTGGATTTCGGTCTCGGGCCTGCCGATCTCGCGCATTGCCCGAGCCATTTTCTCGCGTCCTTCGGCTAGTCCCTCCTCGCGTCCGCGTCTTCTGGCTTCACTGAGTTTTCCAAGAGCCATGACCATGATCCAAACTCCCCCCTCTATTACAAGTCCGACGATGAATACCGCGCCTCCCACGTCCGCCAGTCCGCTCAGAAATGTCTCCAGGTCGCTACTGTTCAGCAACTTATACACAATACCCGCGATGCCCACAAGCATATAGGCCGCAATTGCGCCAAGATGCTTGAGGTCGCCTTGGTCCCATTGGAAAAAGAACAAAACATATCCTTTCAGCGCAGATGGAAGCTCCGCTCCCTTGCCAGCGCAATTATACCATCAACAGTTTGAATCATTTGTATGAATAGCGGGAGAACCCTGAGACAGATGGATTGATGTATCTCCGTTGACATGGGATGTGAAACTGATACCCTTTGTGATCGTGTCGGCATTGACTGTGTAGCGAGAGTCAGAGGGGACCCATGAAGTACGACGTTATCGTTATTGGCGGAGGGGCGGCCGGGTCGGTGGTGGCAAGCAGGCTGGCCGAGGACCGGAATACCTCGGTTTTGCTACTCGAGGCGGGGAAGGATTATCCTGATCCCGACAGCCTCCCGGACGAGATAAGGTTCGGTCACACCAGGTTTGCCGAAGCCCCGGACTCGGAGCACAACTGGGCCTTGCGAGGCACTATCACCGAGGAGCAGGGCGAGATTCACGTCGCCCAGGGCAAGGTGATCGGGGGAGGGTCGTCCATCAATGGCCAGGCGATGCAGCGAGGGTTCCCCGAGGACTTCGACGCATGGGCTTCTCTCGGTAATGATGAGTGGTCATACGACAAGACGCTGCCCTTCTACCGGAAGATGGAACACGACCTGGACATACAGGACGATTTCCATGGCACCGACGGGCCGATGCCGGTCAGACGGCGACAGTCCGGCGCGTGGCCCGCTATCCAGAAGGCTTTCCACGATGCCTGCGTGGCCGAGGGATATGGCGTGACAGACGACGTAAACGGCCCGAACCCCTCCGGTGTCGGCATATCTCCCACCAACAACATAGGCGGCGTCAGGGTGAGCGCCGCCATGGCGTATCTCAATCCGATGCGCCATCGTCTCAACCTCACCGTGCGAGGGGAGGTCTTCGTCCGAAGGATACTGTTCGAGGGATCGAGGGCCGTTGGCGTAGAGGCCGAAAGCGGAGGCGAGGTGTTCACGGTCGAGTCGGAGCGGGTAGTCCTGAGCGCCGGAGCTATCAGGTCGCCGCACATCCTCATGCTGTCCGGCGTGGGCCCGGAAGACCACCTTGAGAAGTTTGGAATATCGCCTGTCGCGGCGCTTCCCGGCGTCGGACAGGGACTACGGAACCACCTCAGCGTCCACGCCACGTTCAAGGTGAGGGATGGGGTGTCGCTCGACGCGGACCTGGAAGCGCCGCACTTCGGTCTGCACTATACGTCTCTCGGCTCGGACGAGACCAACGACATGGTACTAAGAACGAGCAATGTGGTGGAGCAGCGGCAAGAGCGCGTACCGGGAATGCGTACCAGATACCTGTCGGGTGACGTTTCCCCGGACAGGGCGGCGCGGATATCCTGCACGCTTGGGCTGCCCAAGGGATCGGGATATGTCCGGCTCGCGTCCGCCGACCCGAGCGTACAGCCGGAGTTCAACTACCGCTATCTCCAACACCCGGACGATATTCGACGGGTGAGAGAGGGCCTGCGGATGGGAGTCCGATTGATGGAGTCCGCCGCCTACAGTGACGTGTTCGATCACAGGATCAATCCAACGGACGAGATTCTGGCGGATGACGACGCATTGGACTTATGGCTGCGCCAGACGGTCGGCAGCGCTCGTCATGTATCCGGGACGTGCCGGATGGGGCCGGATTCGGACTCGATGGCGGTCACCGACCAGTACTGCCGCGTAAGGGGAGCGCGGGGGCTCTGGGTCGCGGACGCATCGGTGATGCCGCGAGTGCCCAGGTCGGGCGGCATCCACCCGACGGTCATCATGGTTGCCGAGCGCGCGGCGGAGTGGGTCGCCGCGGGTTGATCGCCTTCCGAACACTCGTATAGCCAGTGTTGACGCCCCTCCCCGCGTATGAGCGGATGGGTGGGTCTCCGACAGCGCCACAATACGGCAATGAAACCGTACGGGCGGAGAGGCAGGGGATGACGGCATTAAGACAGACTTATAAGGTCAATAATAATTTTAGGGGATTGACTAGATGTAGTATAATACAAGTAAGCCTAACGGCCTGATCTAGTAGCGACAATAGCTGACGTTTACCAACCCACTGTGTCCAGGAGGTCGGCACATGGCGAGCGTTCACCTATCGTTAATGGCGCACCTGATGCGCAGAGCCGGATTCGGGACAACCAGGGATGAACTGGAGCGTCGCGTCGTCGCCGGATACGAGGCGACGGTCGAAGACCTGCTGCACCCGGAAGCCTATGATCCGATTGATTACTATGATTTCCTGCGCTTCCTCCCCCTGCAATGGAAACCGGACACCCTCGGCGGGGTAGGTCAGTCCGGCTGGGTATGGCGCATGATCAACACAAAGGCCCCTCTCCAGGAGAAGATGTGCCTCTTCTGGCACCAGATATTCGCCACGGGTGTCTCGAAGGTTGATCACTACGACGAGGTCGTAGACATGATTGACATCTTCCGCGACAGGGGGATCGGGAAGTACAGGGACCTGCTCCTGGAAGTCTCCAGGAATCCGGCCATGCTCTACTGGCTGGACAACCATGAGAACCATGCCACGGCGGTCAACGAGAACTGGGGGCGCGAACTCCTGGAACTGTTCACCATGGGAGTCGGCAACTACACCGAAAAGGATGTCTATGAGTGTTCCCGCGCCTTCACCGGCTGGACCATGACTCCCAAGCTGCCCAGGTACCACATGGGACGCTGGGACTGGTACTTCGAGTATCGCCCTAAAGACCACGACGACGGCGAGAAGACTTTCCTGGGGCACACCGGAAACTTCAATGGCGAGGACATAATAGACATAATCCTGGCCCAGCCCGCGACCGCCAGGTTCATCGCGCGGCACTTGTACGGGTTCTTCGTTGCGGACGAAGTCCAGGTTCCCGCCTGGCAGGACACTCCTCCTCGAGACCCGGCGGCTGTCGAGGTAATCGCCGAGGCGCTCGCCGAATCCGATTTCGATATGCGACATACCCTTCGGGTACTGTTCAACTCGGACTTCTTCAAGGAAGCCCGTCTAACCAAAGTAAAGAACCCTACCGAGGTTGTCGTCGGCACGCTCAGAATGGTAGGCGGCGCCGAACTTCCGAGCCTGGAAGTGTACGACTACTGCGATCAGATCACCTACATGGGGCAGGAGTTGCTCAACCCTCCGAGCGTCGAGGGGTGGCACTATGGGTCCGAGTGGATCAACAGCAGTTCGCTGATGAAGCGCGCCAACTTCGTAGCCGGCATGGTCGCGCAGGTAGATCGCCCAGGCGTCTCCGACATCATCGAGCGCGTGAAGGGCTCCGGCGAGTCCCCGGAGTCCGCCGTGGATGCCTGCCTCGAAATGCTTGGATCCGTAGTAGTGAAGGACGAGACGCGCGCCGAGTTGATCGAACACGCTTCGGCCCGGGGCGCATTTGAATGGAACGAGGCAAGAGAAGCCGAGTCCGCCCGGCGTGTGGCGGAAATCCTTCAGCTCATAGTTGCCACGAGGGAGTACCAGTTTGCGTGAGTAACCGGGTTCGCGCCCCACTCGATCTCTTCGGCATTCATACCAGCCTGTGCTTTCAGAAGGAATCGACATCATGCTCACGAAGATAGTCGGCAATCGCGTTTACGACTTCAGCCATGTAGTTGGAGACCCAAATGATACCTTGATGCCGGTCGCTCTCGCTGTCGGAGACCAAGACGAGATGTTCGCGGTCATCAAGGGAATCCTCGAACTCTCCCCGGGTGTGAAACGGATCACGCTTGGCGACGCTCCCGGAGAGGAGCGGATCCTGAACGTCATCGGGGAATATGGGGAAGGACCGGGGCAGTTCGTGTGGCCTTCCGGCGTCGCGCTGGATTCGGCCCGAAACATCTACGTCACCGATGCATGGATGGACCGAGTCTCCGTTTTCACCGAGGAAGGTGAGTTCGTCCGCTCGTTTGGATCGCCGGGAAACGGAGACGGCCAGTTCCGCAGACCCTCCGGCATCGCCATAGACTATAACGACAACGTTCTGGTGGTGGATACGCTCAACGACCGGATCCAGAAGTTCGCCGC
Source organism: Dehalococcoidia bacterium (assembly GCA_965202815.1). GTDB lineage: Bacteria > Chloroflexota > Dehalococcoidia > Lucifugimonadales > UBA1123 > VXRN01. The sequence continues at coordinate 1,856,316 of CBDBCD010000002.1, read as the reverse complement.
AGATGGCGGTTTCGTCTCAAAATGGGGGACCGGCGGAGCCGCTCCCGGAGAATTTCGAGAGCCCTGGGGCATCACGACCGATAGCCAGGGCTGCATATATGTCGCCGATTACAAGAACCACCGCATCCAGAAGTTCGACGGCGATGGCGGGTTCATATTCGCAATCGGGAGCAAGGGCGCGGGCGAGTACGAATTCGACCATCCCTCAGACGTCGCAGTGGACCCCGATGGCGATATCTATGTGTGCGACTGGGCCAACAACAGAGTCCAAGCATACGATTCCGACGGAAGATACATCACGACGTTCATCGGTGACGCGCAGGAACTGTCCAGGTGGCAGACGGAGTTTGTCCGCGCCAACCCGGACGTTTACAAGGCGCGCCGGCGCGCCTATTCCCTGGAACCCGAATGGCGTTTCGCGCTACCGATGGGAATCGCTTTCGACAGCCAGGGTTCCAGGCTGATGGTCGCCGATACCCAGCGCTGGCGCATTCAGATATATAATAAGCTGCTCGACTACAGCGAACCCCAGTTCAATATCTAGCGCGCAGGAGTGGTGCGGAAGTGACGGTTGACCCTGAGATCGAGTCTGACAACATCAGGCTAATGAGGCTTGAAGCGCCTCTGGAACAAGCACTGGTAGATGAACTCTTCGCGTTCTGGGAACCGATATTCGGAGGCCCCATAGACATTACGCCGGAGACGCTGCTCGGAAGTGAAGGGGCACAATCCCTCATCACAGTCTATACCCGGAGACTGGAAGGCACTCTTGTCGGCGCCTGCCTCATGGCGACGTCTTCCACGCTGCCCGCCCTGGGAGGACTGGGGGAAGTCGCCACTAGCCCGCAGGCGAGACGCTCGGGCATTGCCACCCTGCTCTCGCAGCAAGCCAGGGACGATTTCGCGGAGCGTGGCGGACAGGCTATATTTCTGGGCACCGTGAACCCCGGCGCGGCGAGAATCTACTCCCGGCTGGGGTGGCGCAAGATCGCCGGGGCGAACCTGATGGTCAATGTACTGGATGATCGTTCGCCCGAAGAGTTCCTGGTGGACTATTTCCGGGGTGTTGGGCCGGCGGAAGTCAGGGAGCCGTCGCCGGCCGACCGAGTTCCGATGATTCCGCTCCTGGTGTCGCCGCACGACTGGCAGGCTCTGGACTCCAACACGGCGATGATGTCCACGCGCTACGCGGTACAGGACTCATGCCTGGGCCTCTATCGCCGCTACATGGCGCTGACCAAGGACGGAAAAGGAGCGTGGTTCTGCGCGGCTGACGACCTTGGACATGTTCTGGGACTCTCTACGGTCCGGATGAGCGGAGCAGACGGCTGCAAGGTGGACGGCTTCACATGCAAAGAGAGCCTGGATTGCTGGAACGCGCTGATCCGGAAAGCGGCGGACTGGGGAGTGAACAGAAACGCCTCGCCAGTCTGGGCCACCGTCTCGGTCGAAGACGATGAGAAACTGGCGCTGTTCGAGTCGGCGGGATTCAGCGGCGCGGGCGCGGGCGAACCGTTCGACCTGGGCGGCAGAGAGGTGGCGACAGTCCGTCTTGAGTTGAGGTGAGTCTCCCCGGGGTGCCTAACCATTTCTGAGCGGGCGGAAGAAATCCCTGATATCCTCAGCCAGAATTTGAGGCTCTTCGAGCGCTGCGAAGTGCCCGCCACGAGGCATCTGAGTCCAGCGCTGCAGGTTGTAGGAGCGTTCGGCCCACTCTCTTGGCGGCCGGCTGATTTCGGCGGGAAACGCCGCCACTCCGGTCGGGACTTCTATCTTCTCATCGCGCTCCATGGTCCAGTCGTATCGCTGGTTTTCCTTGTACATGCGGGTGGATGAGCTTATGGACTCGGTGACCCAATAGACCGTCACCGTGGTCAGCAGTTCGTCCTTGGTGAACCGTCTCTCCACGTCTCCGTCGCAGTCGCTCCAGGTGCGGTACTTCTCGACTATCCAGGCGGCAAGGCCGGTCGGAGAGTCGTTCAGCCCGTAGGCGAGAGTCTGGGGCTTCGTTCCCTGTATGTGGGCATAGCCGCCCTCCGACTGCTGCCACTCCTCTCGCTCCCTGATCAGCGTCTTCTCAGCCTCCGACAACTCTCGCGCTCCGGGTCCCAGGTAAGGTGTGGGCCTTGTAACCGACGTCAGGTGGATCCCGATCATGCTGTCGGCGTGGCCGTGTCCCAGCCGCGAGGTCACACCGGCCCCTATGTCGCCGCCGTGCGCGGCAAAGCGCGAATAGCCGAGTCCCTTCATCAGTTCCACCCAGAGAGCGGCGGTCTTTCGCACCTCCATGCCCTGTTCCTGGGCGTGGTCGGAGAACCCGAAGCCGGGCAGCGAGGGAGCCACCACGTCGAACGAGTCGGCTGGGTCTCCGCCGTGAGAGGCCGGATCGGTCAGCAGCGGGATGATCTTGTACATCTCGAAGAACGACCCCGGCCAGCCGTGCGTAATTACCAGCGGCATGGGATCCGGTCCCTTTCCGCGCTCGTGGATGAAGTGGATACCCAGTCCGTCCACGTCCGCCTTGAAGTGCTGGAAGGAGTTGATGAACCGCTCCTGGGCTCGCCAGTCAAAGCCGGTTCGCCAGTACGCGGCCAACTCTTTCATGTAGTCCAGGTTGGACCCATAATCCCATGCCGTTCCCGGCAGTTCGTCCGGCCAGCGCGCCGCCGATATGCGACGATTCAGGTCGTCCAGGACCTCGTCGCTCACGTGTATGTCGAATGGTCTGATTTCCATAGTTTTGCTCCCACTGTCAGGTTCTTTTCATTTTCGAGTGTCACCTGTGTAGTCCGTTCGTGGTGAGCTTGTCGAACCATGACCGGACTGCCCTTCGACAAGCTCAGGGCGAACGATAGATTGACGACGAGACGAAAACGACCCTGCTCCCACTTTCCGAATTCATCCCTTATATTGCGTCGTGGTGGTATCCTACCGCACACAGCCGTTTTGCGCAGACTGCCAGGTCGCGCGGATGCCGACAACGCGCCTCAATAACCTCATGGAGTGATGCAGATGAGAGACTTCGACGAGTACCTGATGGAGTCCTACGAGATGCGGGAGAAGCTGGTCGCGGACAAGTTCAGGCCCAGATACCACTTCGCGCCGCCGGAGGGCCGCTGGAACGACATCAACGGCGCCGTCTTCTGGAAGGGCAGGTATCACATCGGCTATCTACAGAAGATACCCAACGGACCCGGCGAGCGCGACTTCTCCAGTTGGCAGCACATCTCCAGACAGAAGATACCCAACGGACCCGGCGAGCGCGACTTCTCCAGTTGGCAGCACATCTCCAGCAGGGACCTTCTTCACTGGCGTTACCATAAGGCTTCGCTGCGGGAGCCTCTGGAGGGCAAGAGGGGCGACTACTTCAACAGCGGCGACGTGATGGCCGGAGCGGACGTGCCCACGATCATCACCAACATGCCCAGGCGGGGCATCTGCATCTACCAGTGCTATGACGACAGCCTGGACGACTGGGTACCGCTGTCCGAGAATCCCGTCATACCCTTGGATCCCGCGCCGCAGGACGATCAGGAGATATTCTCCAGCGATATGTCCTCCAGCAAGCTGCCGGAATGTGTGATCTTCGATCCGAGCGGCTGGAAGGAAGGCGACGTTTACTACGCCCTGATCGGCAACAAGAACCACCGCCCCGGATACGAGGGAGACTGCACCAGCCTGTTCAAGTCCAAAGATCTGAGGGAGTGGGAGTACGTCGGCCCCTTCTACAAGTCGGACAGGAAGTGGACGGAGGAGATAGAGGACTGCGCTTGCTCAAACTTCTTCCCATTCGGGGACAAGCACATGCTGCTGATGCACACCCACCGACCCTACGGCAAGACGCAATACTACATCGGGCGGTACGAGAATGAACATTTCTACCCCGAGATCAACGGGCAATTGAGTAATCTGGGCAGCATGGTCGCCGGGCCGGAGACGCTGCTGGACGACAGGGGCAGAAGGATATTCTGGGGATGGGTCAGGGAGGCGAGGGGACATGACTGGGAGAAGTACGGCTGGAACAGCATCATGACGCTGCCCTGGCAGTTCACATCTGACAGCGACAATAGCCTTCTCATAGACCCGGTGGAGGAGCTGCGCTCACTACGTTATGACGAGCGGCAACACGACGACATCACCCTGTCGGAGGGCGAGGAGAGGACGGTCGAGGGGTTCGAGTCGGACTGTATGGAGATCAGGTTGACCATAGAGCCCGGCGATGCCGCACGGTTCGGGATGAAGTTGCTGCGTTCACCCAGAGGGGAGGAGGAGACTGTCGTCACCTACGACATGGGACGACAACAGTTCGTGGTGGATTTCGAGAGGGCGAGCGAGGACGAGAACCTGTCCTACGGCAGGAATATACGAGACCATAGTAGTGGCGTCCGCCAGCAGATAGTGCCCTTCCCCCTGGATAACGGATCCCGGCTGGAGATAGACGTATTCGTGGACCGCTCGATCATCGAGATGTTCGTCAACTCGCGGGTCTGCATCGTGCAGAGGGTCTATCCCACGAGGGACGACAGCAAGGGCTTTAGCATCTTCACCGAGGACAAACCCATCCGGGTCAGGGACGTCGTCAAGTGGGAGATGGACGCGACGAATCCGTGGTGATGCCGTATGTTAGAATCAAAGGGCATGACTATGAACTCGAGAGGGGTGAACATGAGGAACACAGATACGCTTGCGCCTACTCAATCACCCAGGCCCACTGCGCCAACCCGGCCTGTAGAAGAGATTGCCCACTTGGGCGACGAGATATACGAGCGGGACATCCGGTCGCAGGTGGAAACCGACCACCACGGCGAGGTTGTCGCCATTGACGTGGACAGCGAGAGTTGGGCAATTGGCGACAACGTGATTGTTGCGACGGACCGCCTGCGGATGCGATGCGCGGAAGCTATTGACGTCTGGTGCGTACGGGTCGGACACCGCGCGATGTACCACTTTGGAGGGCGTCCCATTCGGAGAGCCGAGTGATAGAGGGCGTAGTAAACGCCACCCGCGAGCCAGTGGTAACCCTTGCCGTGCAAGGCCCGTCGGGGCAGACAAGCGAAATCGAGGCCGTGATAGATACAGGCTTCACGGGTTTCCTCACATTGCCGCCCGGTCTGATTTCGGAACTGGGGCTTCCCTTCTTGGCTGCCAATCGCGCGACCCTGGCCGATGGGAGTGAAGTAACCTTTCCTTCCTATGTCGTCGCCGTGCTCTGGGGTGGTCAGACGATATACGTAGAGGCGGATGCCGCCGACACCACCCCGCTCGTAGGTATGCGGCTGCTGGACAGCCATAGCCTGTACGTGGAGATCGAGGATGGCGGTCGCGTCGTCATTCAGGCCAGAGAGTATCCGAGTTATGCCCCTGCTATCCATCGTGCTGTTTGCGCGATGGTCAGCGGCTGCCGGCGGACCTGCCTCCGTCCACCATGTACACGCCACCGGTGCAGAAACTGCTATCGTCGCTGGAGAGGAAGAGCATGAGGTTCGCCACTTCCTCCGGCTCTCCGTACCGCTGAAGCGGCAGTCGGTCGGCGGCGGCCTGCTTTATCACGTCAGCGGTCACCTTAGAGTCATCCATCGCGTCCACGCGCATCTCTTCGATGGAGCGCATCATGCGGGTTTCGATGGGAGCGGGGTTGACCGTATTGACCCTTATGCCGTCCGGCGCGAACTCCAGGGCGGCGGTGCGCATCAGTCCTATGACCGCGTGCTTGCTGGTGTTGTACGCCGACATTTCAGGGCTCCCTCCGATGCCCGCAGTAGAAGATGTGATGACGATGCTGCCGCCTCCACGCTCACGCATCGCGGGGACGGCATACTTGACTCCGAGCCACACGCCACGCACGTTGACTGCCATCACGCGGTCGAAGACGTCTATGGGGTAATCGGTTATGAGGGACAACGTCCCCTCGATGCCGGCGTTGGCGAGCAGCACATCTATGCCGCCCCAGCGTTCGACGGCCTCGTTGATATATGCCTGGGTCTGATCCGGCTGAGTGACGTCGGCGACGGTGTAGCTTGCCCTGTCCTCGCCGATTGAGCGCACCGTCTCCCGGAGGGCAGCTTCGTCGAGGTCAACGAGGGCCACTCGCGCTCCTTCGTCGGCGAATAGTCGGGCGGCGGCGCTTCCGATACCTCCGGTGGCGCCGGTGATGACTGCTACTTTTCCTTCCAAGCGGGCCATTTTCATACTCCTTCATCATAGTCTTACATCGCCGTGAAGCCTCCGTCCACGACCAGTTCGGCGCCGGTTATGTAGGATGCTTCGTCGGAGGCGAGGAAGAGCACGGCGTATCCAACTTCCTCGACGCGACCGATGCGACGCATGGGCACTCCCAGGTTGACCATGTTGCTCCGCATATCCGGGTCTCTCGCGGCGCTGGAGGAGCGCATCGGGGGCATAGCGCCCGGATGCACCGAGTTCACCCTGATTCCGTCCTCCGCGTACTGCACGGCGGCGGACTTGGTCACTATGCGGACCGCGCCCTTGGAGGCGTTGTACCCCATGTGGATGACGTTCTGTCCCACGATGCCGCTGATGGAGGATATGTTCACGATGGAGCCGCCGCCCGCCTCCTGCATCTGTGGGATCACGGTCTTCATTCCCAGGAACACGCCCTTGGCGTTGATGTCCATGAAGTTGTCCCATGCCTCGGTGCTCAACGTGTCCGGATGGTGCGTGCCGCTGATGCCTGCGTTGTTGACGAGAATGTCCAATTTCCCATACCGTTCTAGGATAGCCTCGAGGGCCTCTTCCCAGTTGGACTCGCTGGTGACGTCGAGTCTCATGAACACGGCGTCGCCGCCCGCCTCGGCAATCTCCGCCTCGACCTGCCTGCCTTCCTCTTCCATGACGTCGGCTATGACGACCTTCGCGCCTTCACGCGCGAATATCCTGCACTCCTCGGCGCCCATGCCGTTCGCGCCGCCGGTTATGATAGCGACCTTACCTTCGAGCCTCATAATTCACCTCAAATGAAATTTCATTGTTAGCCATTATTGTCTTTCACTGGAGAAAGCGGCGATTGCCGGCTTACACCGAATACTTCTCCACCGAATCGGGATTCAGTTCCAGGCCAAGGCCGGGCTTGTCCGGGAATGGCGACAACATGCCATCCTTGTGTTCGGGGAACTCGGTGTACCAGATCAGGTCGGCCTCGTGCGCTACCTTCAGGTATTCGACGACCTTCAGGTTGGGCGTCGCGCAGCACATGTGCAGGTGTACGAGCTGGACTCCATGCGGCGCGACCGGCAGATCGAAGGCGTGCGCCATGTGCGCGACCTTCATCCATTCGGTAATTCCCCCAACGCGACCGACGTCGGGCTGAACGATGTCGGCTCCGCCCCTGGAGATCAGTTCCTTGAAGCCGTACTTGGTGTACTCGTGCTCACCGGTCGCAACCGGTATCGTCGTGGAGGCCGCGATTCTGGCCATCCCGTCTATGTCGTCCGCTATCAGCGGCTCCTCGAACCAGCCTATCCGGTACTGCTCGAACTCTCTGGCCATATAGATGGCCTGCTTGGGATGATAGCCGTTGTTGGCGTCAATGTAGATGTCCACGTCGTCGCCCAGCGCCTTTCGGACAGCGGCGACTCTTTCGATGTCCTCTCGCTCCGACTGGCCGAAGTCCTTGCCGACCTTGATCTTCACGCGAGGTACGCCCTGCTCGACCCACTCGGTTGTCTCGGCGATAAGCTCGTCAACGGTAAAGTTGGTCCACCCGCCGGAGCCGTAGATCGGCACAGGGTTCTGATATGGCCCCAGTAGCCTGTAGAGCGGCAGGCCGAGAGCCTTCGCCTTGAGATCCCAGAGGCCGATGTCCACGGCGGACAGCGCGCAGAAGGCTATGCCCTTGCGTCCGTAACCCCGCACTCTCCAGAACATATCGTTCCAGAGCTTTTCGATGTTGAACGGGTCTTGGCCGACCAGAAGGTCCTTGAATCCATGCTCGATGACCTCCCGGACCCCCGGACTCGACTGTCCGAGTCCGAAGCCCTCGACGCCCTCGTCGGTGTGGATGTGGACGAAGAGTTGAGAGCGTCCACCGGAACCGGGCGGCGGGGGCGGGATCGTGGCGTCCTGGATTGGCGCGGCGCGCGGGTCACTCAGGACAGTGGTAGTTACGTCGGTGATTCGCATCTATTGTGGTCTCCTGGCGCTGAGGGTGAAGTCGCGCTTGCTGTCCAGTGTGGGTCAAGTTCGTTGCGTATCGTAGGCGGTGTTCCGGGTAAACGCAACTGAAGAGTGCCCATTCATGTTGTCCAACCTCACCCTCCGATGGTGAAACACCCGTCGCGCATATCGGATGATCCGATACTGGCGACATTGGGAGACGTGAGTTTTAGTGCGCTACCTGACATGAATTCGCTAGAGTCGATTTTATGAAAAAGATTAAACTTGTCTAAAAATCGCTTCATAGCACCTTTAACTGTTGGCGCGACTTTGCTTACAGTGGTCTTAGCGGCTAAGGGATGCGCTGTCTCATCCGGTGACCTTTGACAGGCATCCCCGACAGGAATGAAGCAATGTGATAGGAGGTCTGGCCATGGTGATGTCTACTGAGTACAGAATGACCCGAAAGATCGCGTTGTGGGTGACTGTGAGCGTCTTCGCTCTTGCGGCTCTGACGGTAGCGACAGCGCTTCTGCTGAGTTGAATCGCGTCTCGAGTCCATGCAAATCAGTTCAGGGCATCTCGATTGTCCGGTTCGCTTCCCGATAACGGGCAACCACAAGGGTTGCTCCTACGGAATAATGCACATGCCCCCGGGACTTTCTATTGCCGCTCGGCGTAACTGACCGCATGGCTTCGGGCGGACGGAACGCCTTGTAACAATGCTAGTTGACGCTGATGTCGTCGAAGAGGGCGGCCCAGCTTTCATAGTCGCCCCTGCCAGTTCCGTAGCGATGAGTTATCGTGCCGTCGCCGCTGATCGCTATCTTGGATGCCTGCCTGTTGATGTTCAGCGCATCCAACATGCCGTCGTCGGGGTAGGCGACCGGCCAGGCGAGGCCCTTCTCCTCCCTGTCCTCGTCCAGCATCTCAACGGTCTCGAATGGACTTGTGCCTACGATGTAAAACGCGACTTGGTCACTGTAGTCTGAGCCGACCTGTTCCTTGAGGCTCCGCAACTCGGAGCGGCAGGTTGGTCAGAAGGTGGCGTGGAAGTACAGGAACACGGGCTTGCCTTCATCGGCGAGGTCCGAAGTCGTGACTTTGGAGCCGTCCAGCAAGCTCATTCCGAATTCGGGCGCGCGCATACCCACCTCGTAGCCGACGTCCACTGTCTGGGCTTGTGGGGCGCTTTCAACGGTCGGCGCGACGTCTGTCTGGGCTTGTGGGGCACTTTCAACGGCGGTCGCAACGGGCTGCGGCTGGGGCGCGGCGACGCTTTCAGCTTCCTGGGAGTCCTGTGCAGAGCCACATCCAACGAGGACGGCCACGGTCGCGCACAGAGCCAGCAATAGGGGCAGTGAAGTTTTGATATTCATGTCCGTACCTCGGCAGTGTGTTGAGAGAGATTCGGCAACGATATTATTTTATCAGCATACGGGAAATGGCTGTTCAGCACAATTCGACGGGACTTCTGATGTTGTATCAATCTGGTCGGTGAATCAAAGAGGGACTTGCGCCACCCACCCCTGGATTCCCGCTTTCGCGGGAATGACGATGGGGCGACCCACTTGTTAATACTCGTTTGGAACTTCTTTGTGGGGCTGTTGGCAGGGCGTGGTATGATGGCCTTTACGCTGATTCGATTGGCGGCAGGGAGTAATGGGCAATTCGACCACGCGCATAGTTTCGAGCAGGCAGGCATCCGGGCATGCCTCGGACCGGAAGGTGGTCTGCTTCGGGATGATAACGCCCGCGAGGGCGCTGGTTGTTGACGAACTGCCGGCATGGAACTCGGGGGCTCTCTGGACCGAAGGCGCGGAGTTCGTTTCGGACGACGCGGCTATCGTGGCCGGACTGTTGGCGGGCTGGGGAGTGGACGCGGAATTGGCCGGAAGCGCGCTGGGCGATGACGACGCCGGACGCAGGGCCGTAGATATGCTCGGGGAGATGGGGGTCGGGGGCCGTTTCGAGTTGAGGGGGGACATCGAGACTCCCTTCGAGGTCAACATATCCGACTCCAGGGGCGGAAGAACGTATTTCTGGAACCGCCGTCCCGAACTGCTCAGGACGCTGGACGATGCTGACCTTTCGGCGCTGGACGGCGCGAGTATGCTCTACGTGGACTGGTATGACGCGCCGCACATCGAACGCGCGATGCGCCGCGCGAAGCAGTTGGGCGTCCCGGTGTTTCTCAACATCGAACACGGTCACCAGGACCAGGACACACTCAAGTCACTCGCCCCTTACGCCACGATATGCCAGGCGGTAACGGACGCGTCCCAACTGGGCGACGACGCGGACAGAGTGGCGAAACTGCTGGCGGAGAATGGCGTCTCCACAGCGCTGGTTACGCTTGCGGCAGGTGGGGCCGTGGGAATGAAGGACGACAGGGCCTTTCACGTCCAGGCGCCGACACTGGACGTGGTTGATACATGCGGAGCGGGCGCGACGTTTTCCGCCGCGTATATCGCGAGCCTGTTGAACGGGGACGAGTTTGAGCGGTCACTCAGGTTCGCGGTCGCCGCGGCCTCGCTGAAATGCACAGTCGTGGGGCCTGAAGCCTTTCTCCAAGCCGAGGTGAACAGGCTTGCGGATGGGCTGCGCTGTGTTCGAAGGGGATGACGGAGCCTGTACCAATTTAGTCGGAAGCCACCAGTAGGACATATCCTAAGGGAAGCAAAAACCAAAAGGATGTGTCCAGACTGATGGCAGAGAACAACGTATCGCAGTGGAACAGACAAGACCAGAGCTTTGGGGGCGTGGATTGGGAAGAGGCGAGCTATCGTGAGGGATGCGCGTATGCGCGGGAGCGAGCAACTGTCAGACTGAAGGAACTGGATGACCGGTTGCTTCGGTCGAAGCCAAAGGGCCTGCGAGTGGAGGGATTTCGGGAGCGGACCGTGGTTACCCGTTTCGCAGAGGTGTTGGTCAGACGACGGATGTATCGGGACCAAGAGGGCAAGTCGGTGTTCGCTCTGGACGAGAGTCTGGGATGGAAGTCTCATCAGAGTTCGAGTCCGTCGCTGGCAGAGAGTGTGGTGTCAATGGCGACTGTGGCGCCCTTTCGGGTGGTTGCCAGGCTGCTGAGCGCTCTGACTGCCGGGGTTTTGTCGGCGATGACGATACATAGGCTCTTGTCTGCGGTCTGTGATAGAGCTATGGAGGAGGAGTTAGAACGTTGGGAAGCGTGTTTCGAGCGAGGCGAGGATGTATGCGACGGTAAGCGACTGGGTTGAAGCCACTGTGCCCGCGTTGAACGGACCGCATAGCTCTCGACCATGGACGCAGTCCCTCAGAAACCTCATACATAGTAGTCACCGACTAAGTTGATACAGGTTCGGGATGACGTATCAACTTGCGAGGGCATTGACCTGACGGTAGAATCGAGGGGAATACCCGTGTTGCGGGGGCGCTTTGGGATTGCTCCATAGCGGCTGCGGATTCGGGCCATTGGAGGGATCATGGGTAGCGAAGGCCGAGTAGTAGTAGTCTCGAACAGGCTGCCCTCCATATCCACGTTTTCCAGCGCGGAGGAGAGGCGCAGCCTTCCCGTCGGCGGACTGGTGAGCAGCCTGCGGCCCTTCCTCAAGAGCGTGGGCGGCGTGTGGATGGGCTGGGACGGAAACTCCGACGGCCCGGAAGTCGCCGCTTCTACTACCGTCACCGAGGCCGAAGGCATCCGGCTGGCGTCCGTGTCCCTTTCCAGGAATGAGGTCGAGGGGTTCTACAACGTCTTGTCGAACCGCACTCTCTGGCCGCTCTTTCACGGCTTCCCTGACAAGTCCACCATCAACCATGACAGCTACCCGGTGTACCGGAGCGTAAACCGGAAGTACGCCGCATCCCTCATAGACCTGCTGAGGCCCGGCGACCTTGTGTGGGTCCACGACTACCACCTGTTGCCGCTTGGCTACGAGCTTCGCAAACTCGGCTGGACGGGCAAGATTGGGTTCTTTCTTCACATCCCCTTCCCCTCCGCCGAGATCTTCGGCATCCTGCCCTGGGCCCGAGAGTTGCTCACTCTCCTCTTCGACTACGACCTCGTGGGTCTTCAGACTCGAAAATACGCACACAACCTCGAAGAGTCCCTGGGCGACGAACTTGGGGCCGCGCTGGTCGGCGACACAGTACATCATCAGGGCAGAACCCTGACGGCGCGCCCGTTCCCGGTCAGCGCCGACATCCAGGCCTTCCGCGAGATGGCGCAGAGCCGGACGCGGACGTCCATCAGCCGTTTCGTGGAGGACTTTCCCAGGGACAGGCGGCTTCTTCTGGGGGTGGACAGGCTCGACTATACAAAGGGGATACTCCAGCGGATGCAGTCTATCGAGCGGCTGTTCGACGACCACCCGGAGCTCCTCGGTCGCGTCACGCTCATCCAGATCTCGGCGCCCAGCCGGGTTGACATTCCCGAATACGCTCAGGAACGTGAACGGCTCGACTCGCTCGTCGGTAGAATAAACGGCAGGTTCGGGGAGGCTGACTGGCTGCCCATCCATCCCCTGCACCGCTCCTATTCCCAGCAGGACCTGGCGCACCTCTACCGGGAGGCGGACGCCTGCCTCGTCACCCCTCTCCGGGACGGCATGAACCTGGTAGCCAAGGAGTTCGTAGCTTCCCAGACCGATGATCCCGGGGTGCTGGTACTCTCTCGCTTCTGCGGCGCGGCGGAGTCCATGGGGGAGGCGCTTATGGTCAATCCCTACGACTTCGAGCGGACGGCTTCCGCCATCCACCGCGCGCTGATCATGCCCAGAGAGGAGCGAGAACGTCGCTGGAAGGCGCTCTTCGAGAACGTAAGCAGGCACACGGCCCGGGACTGGTGTCACAGTTTCGTAGCCGCCCTGGGCGAAGCGTAAGCCATCCAGCGCAGAAACTCTTCGACTTCCTCCGACCCCGACAGACGGTAGCCCGCTTTCCGCAGCACTACTTCCGGCGTCTCCGCATCCACGACGGCTATCGCCGCTCCCTTCAGGCCTCTTTCACGGGCCAGTTCGCGCAGCGCGTCGAAGGCGTCGCAGTCCGTCACGTCGTCTCCGAGAAATATCGCGCCCGTCAACTCGAACTCTCGCGTCAAGCGATCCACCGCCGTGCCCTTGTTCACGCTTGCCCTGGGGCCGATCTCCAGGACCATCTTGCCTTCCCGTATCTCCATGCCGCGGGCGTCGGCCAGGGACTTCAGCATTCGCAGCAGCGGAGGCCGCGCCGCCGTGGGGTCAGGCGCGTTGCGGTAGTGCGCCGCCACGCCCATGCCTTTGTCCTCCAGGGACAGCCCTGAGACTCCAATACCCCTGGCTCCCTTCTGAACATCTTCCAGGAGACCGTCCGCGACCTGCGCCTCGCGCTCCGGTCGCTCTCCTCCGGCTTTCCACACCTCCAGCCCGTGATTTCCGACATAGGTCACGCTATCCAGGCCGACCATCTCCCGCAGAGTATTCACATCCCTCCCAGACACGACCGCAACCAGTTCCAGCTTCCTGGACAACTCGCTTAGCGCCTCCCTCATCGCCGGGGACAGCACGGTGTCCCGAGGGTCGTCGAATATGGGGGTGAGAGTGCCGTCGAAGTCGCTGAACAGGCCGACGCGGTCGGCGCCCAGGATTTGGGAGAAAGTGTTGAGGTCGTCCAGGACATGGAGAGGAAGGGTCATTTCGTTGCTATGTCGTTCTCCTACTGATCGCCAAACACATCTTCGAATTCGTCGTCGTCGAACAGTTCCTGCTTTCGCGCTATCGCTATCCAGATACGTCTTGTCTGACGGTTCTCACGACGCATTTCTTCAAGGATCGCTTCGTTCCGTTCGGTACGCCTGCGATTTTCCTCGATGTCCTGGACAACCAGCCTGATAAGTTCTTCCATTGTGTCCTGGCGTTGTTCCGTCCGTCCAACACGCTGTTCGAGCGCCATGTATTACTCATGATCCACTAGGTGTACTCTGATCATACCCCACAACAGGGTATGCGCTCAGAGTATCCACCAGGTTATCGGAGTGTCAACCGGGGCCAGAGGTATTCATGGAACACGCTGACTATCACTGCAGGGCAGGGCCTTTTCATAGTCGAGTGTCACCTGTGTAGTCCGTTCGTGGTGAGCCTGTCGAACCATGAATGGACGGCCCTTCGACAAGCTCAGGGCGAACGAAAGATTGACGACAAGACGAAAACGAAAAGGCCGTGTACTGTTAGGAGGCTCAATTTGAACCTTCCGACCAAACTGATACAGTATCCAGTTTCCAAATGATAGTATAGATACACACCTGACACCGAGGAGGCATCATGTACGACTATGGACTGATTGGCGATATGTCCTCGGCGGCGCTGGTCGGCGCCGACGGCTCTGTTGACTGGTGCTGCCTGCCCCGGTTCGACTCGCCCAGTGTATTCGCCTCCATCCTCGACGAGGAGATCGGAGGCCGGTTTCGCATCCGGCCCAGCGGCGCGTACAAGGGATCGCGCCAGGCTTACTTACAGGACACCAACATCCTGGAGACCACCTTCACGACCTCATCGGGTGTTGTGAAGATTACCGACTTCATGCCCATCCAGGATAACGACAAGGACGGCAAGCCCGATACCAACCCCGCTGTCCCACCTGAGCTTCACCGCATCGTTACATGTACGGATGGAAGCGTGGAGATGCGCTGCGACTATGAGCCTCGACTTGACTACGCTCGCGCGGCGCCGGCGTTCAGCCAGCGCCGAAGCAACGGCGGCGGCTCCGCGGTCGAGACCAAGGGCGGCGGGCAGACCATGATGATGCTGAGCGGCGTCTCGCTGCGGGGGAGCGCCGACGGCGCAAGGGGGGAGTTCGCGCTGTCGCAGGGCGAGTCGGCGGTCTTCGTCATGGCGTATGGCGACGGGAGACCGCCGAATCTTGACCGGTACCGCACGCGGGAAAAGCTTAAACTGACCCGGCGATACTGGCAGGACCTGGTCGCGGGAATGAATTACGGCGGCCTGTGGCGCGAACAGGTGGTGCGGTCATTCCTGGTGTTGCACCTGATGATGTACCGTGGCACCGGGGCCATCGTGGCGGCGCCGACGACGAGCCTGCCGGAGACGCTGGGTGGGTCGCGGAACTGGGACTACCGCTATTCGTGGCTGCGCGACACGAGCTTCACGGTGGACGTCCTCTACCGTCTCGGAGATCTGTACGGAGCGGACCACTACATACACTGGCTGCTGGAGCAGTGCCAGTTGAATCGCCGACGCACGCGCATCTTATACGGGATCACGGCGGAGTCGTCACTCGAGGAAGAGATCCTAGATCACCTCAGCGGCTACGAGGGTTCCCGGCCGGTGCGCATAGGCAACGCCGCCGCCGAGCACTTGCAGCTGGACGTGTTTGGCGAAGTCATCGCGACTATCCACTCGCTGCTGGTGCTGAACGGCGAGATACCGGAGGAGGCCTGGGACCTCGTCTGTTCCTTTGCCGAAGTCGTCATCCAGAACTGGCACCGGCGCGACCGCGGCGTTTGGGAGGTGCGCGGAGAGCCACAGAACTTCGTCTATTCGAAGGTGATGTGCTGGGCCGCTCTCGACACGGCCGCGTACATCGCGGCGGCGGTGGAGCAGCGGCGGCTCTACCGACGCTGGGCGCACATGGCGTTCGTGATCAAGACGGAGATACTAGACCTGGGATGGAGCGATTCGAAGCGTGCGTTCCGGCAGCGATACGGCAGCGACGCCCTGGACGCCTCCAATTTGGCGATTCCCTTCTTCGGTTTCATCCCCGCCGAAGACCCGCGGGTGCGGCAGAACCTGGACGCCATCGAGCGGGAGCTGACAGACGGGCCACTGGTATGGCGCTATATCCCGGAAGAGACGGACGACGGCCTCAACGCGCAGCCGGAGGGCGCCTTTACAATGTTGAGCTTCTGGCTGCTGGGCAACCTGATCTACACGGGACAGACCGACAGGGCCCTCGATATGTTCCATGAGACGATGACGCGGTGCTCCAACCATCTGGGCCTGTTCGCGGAGATGTTCGATCCCTCGACTAACCGCCAACTTGGCAATTTCCCACAGGCGTACTCGCACATCGGCCTGATCCACACGGCGCTGAACTTGTCCGGCTATATCGCGGACACTCCAACGCGGCTGATTCGACGGCGCGAACAGGGGTAGGGTTGGGCTGCTGACGAACTATCCGAGGAAGTGGCGAAGGTGGGCAGCCTCTTCAACGAAATTGGAGGTGTTAGTCGCCATGTTCTCGTTGCCGACGCTGGCCCAGATCGCGCTTGTCAGTCCCTCGTGCACCCGTTCCATCTCGTCCGTGTATTGTCCGACGACACTCATGTAGGAGTCGCCCAGCAACTCCCTCACGTGCCGCTCGTTAGTGAAGCGCAGCGCGGCGCGCAGATCGTCGTCCATGTTGGGATATACTTCCCGGATGAACTCGATATCGCTTTCGTCCAGGGAGGCAAGACCCAGCAGTTCGGGTGGAACGCCAATGGAGTACAGCGACGCCGCGAATCCGATGGCCCTGGGGAGCGTGACTCCTCCAACGCCGCCGAGAGAGCGGCCATAGCCGAATAGTCCGACGTGCATCTTGCGCTCGCGTCGCCTGGGCACGTGCGCCGACACCGTCGTGATTACATCGGTCAGGTCGCGGACGCGCGCCTGGTACTCCTCGGTGGACTTGTCTATGATCTCCTTCGCCCTGTCCTGGTCTATGGACACAGGCTCGGCGCGCTCGTGGGCGAGTATCTTCGCTATGCCGTCCCTTACGGTGTCCCTGTCGTAGTCGTACTTGAACGCGGACTGGACCGTGAACGTCTGGGCGCTCGGATATTCCTGGAGCGAACGCTCCACGTTGGCAGGCCCCAGGTGGCCGCGGAACGGCGCGGAGCCCGCCCCGATGATGGGATAGAGCGGCAATCCCAGCTTCACCTCCAAGTTGTGAAGTCGCAGCAGCCCAACTTTCAGGATCAGCTCGGCGGCAACCATTCCGTAGTTCAGCGCGGGGTCGCTTCTGGCGAGGAACACCCTCTGGTACGGCAGGTCCCTGTCGCGCAGGTACTCCTCGACGATGCGGTCGCAATAGAATAGGTGCTCCATGTCTTCGATGAGCGGGATCACCCGGATGCTCTTCGGGTAGAACTCTCCCACCCAGTCCTTGACCGAATGTCCGTCGAGCACCGTCCGGTCTTCCTGCCCTACAATCACCTTCCGATAGTAGGCTTCGACCATCGAGATCTCTTCGGCGGACGTCGTAAGCGGAAGTATAACCTCCTGGATCGGCGCGACATGGCTGTCGCCATAGAATCCCTGCGCCATGTCCCAGGAAGAGGGCACGCTCTGGAGCGCCTCGACCATTGACTTCCTCATGTCCCGCTCCACGCGCGGGTTGGGAACGCGCAGCGTGAGCGCTACGTCGCTGCCGAGTCGGACGTCATCCTGGAAGAAGTCGGGGTGGCCGGTGAGCAGCTTGCGCACGACCTGGTTGTCCGCTTCCTTCCCTTCCGAGTCCCACATCTGCTCGTCGCAGCCCAGCGCGAACACGTCCACCGCTTCCTCGACCTCGCCATCCCCTCGCAGAACGCCGGCGGCGTCCGCAAAAGGCGCGGGCGAGGCGTTGTCCGGGTGCTGGGTACTCATCACCTTGGGAATAAGTGACATGACACACCTCCTATTACGATTCCATGCATTACACACGTCGGCTATAAGATTAGTCGGGAATGATTGTACAGGATGGACAGGGGTATAGCGCGAGGAAGCGATGATCCAAATTCGATCAGCGCGCTAGCGAATCCGGGTCCAGCAGGCCTGTGAAATTGTCTGCGACGGATTTCACGCACCGGCGAAAATATCGTTGGCGATATCCATCGCGCCCCGGGCAAAAGGTATCCCGGCGTACAGCGTCATGTGTCCGAACACTTCGATGATCTGATCCTGTGTCAATCCGATGTTCAGCGCACCGCGAATGTGGCTCCGCAGGGGCCCCTCACGTCCCAAAGCCGCCAGACATGTCATGGTACAGATGCAACGGCTGGTGAGATCAAGCCCCGGTCGGGTCCAGGTCGCTCCCCAGTAGTATTCCCCTGTAATGCGACCCAGTTCCCTCTCAGCTTCGGTCGGCGGAGTCGGCCGCGCTGGTGAGGTGTTTCCCATGTATGCGAGCCGGAACTCCTCGCCTCTCTGGAACAATCGGTCGGGGTCTTCGCTGGTATCGTGGACACGGGATGGCGTGAAGTCTATCCCCCGCTCCTCGAAGACCTCCCTGCACAGCGTCAGCGCCTGGATGCCAGCGGGCGCTCCACCATACCAGGTGTCGTGGATGATCAGCTCCACGATCTGGTCCGGCGCCAGTCCGACGTTCAGCGCGTTGCCCAGATGCCGCTTCAGCTGTACTTCACGATTCATAACTATGAGGCACGACAGGGTGATCATCTCCCGCTGCGCCGGTGTCAGCGCGGGCCGTTTCCAGATGTCACCGAACAGCGCCTCGCCGAGTATCCTTTCCAGGTCCGGCGCAATGTCCCACGCTCCCGGTGAAGATCCACCGGAGATCCGTCCGCCGCCGAACATCCTCCGCGTCCCCTGCCCGCGTTCGTATCGTTCGTCCAGTTCACTCATTGCGCGCCTCCTTAGCAATTCCGGGATTCCAGCCCCCGACAGTGTAAGGCTGTATCCGGGTGTCCGCAATCGTCTCAACAATGCGCGCGCATGACGTCAACGATATCGTAGTCTGGCAGCATGGCGACCTACAGGGGGGATATTTTCCTTTAGGGCTTAAGCGGACATAATCCTTCAGCAGCGACACCCCAGTGGTCCAAAATGGCGCCGTCCCTGGCGGGCGAGGGTGATTCACACCACCGGGCGCGCCAGCGTTTCAGGCGACACCCTGCGCGGCAGCCACTCGCCGTCGGATGAGCTCCCGACCAGCTTCCCGTCCTCCACGATCAGCTTCCCCCTGAGCATCGTCTTCACCGGGTATCCCTCGCACTCGAACCCCTCCCAGATGCTGTAGTCGGAGTCCGCGTGCAGATCGTCAAGTGTGAGCGTCTTGCGCACGGCCGGGTCTATGAACACCAGGTCGGCATCGCTGCCGGGAGCGATGATACCCTTCCGCGGGTACAGCCCCAGGATCTTTGCCGCGTTGGTCGAGGTTATGTCCGCGAAGCGGTTCAGCGACATGCCGCCCTGCGACACGAACTTCGTGAACGCCACAGGCAGCCTGGTCTCGATGCCGTTGTGACCTCCGCATACGCTCTCGATGGTCTGCCCCCAGAACTTGACGTCCTTATACGTCGTGTATTCGTCCGTAGCCGTCGTGGATACCCGACCGTCCATCAGCCCCATTTGCAGCGCGTCCCTGTCCGCCTCGTACTTGATGGCCGGGTACGTGTGTATCTTCGTGCCGTTGGGCTTCTTGTAGTCGTCGCAGGTGAACTCCAGGTAGTTGTGCAGCGCCTCGCCGTACACCGGCTGACCCCGCTCTCTGGCCTCGCCTACGGCCACTACACCCTCTTTGGCGGTTACGTGGACGAAGTAGATCGCGACCTCCGCGTGCTCGGCCATCCTGATGACCTTGCGGAAGGAGACGTCCTCCGAGATGTTGCTGTGCGCCAGGTGCAGGTTGTGTCCCTGGTCTCGTCCCTCTCGCTTCAGCTTCTGCTCCATATACGTCACCATGTCGTCGTCCTCGGCGTGGACCGCCATGATGCCGCCGTGCTTCGACACCTCCTCGAAGATAGCCTGTAGATGTCCGTAGGGCACACGACCGCCAAATGTCGTGAATATCTTGAAACTGGCCTGACCGGCCTGGACCGCCTCTCCGATCTCGCCAATGGTCTGAGGACTCACCGCGCCCGCCAGGATGTAGTGATACGCGAAATCAATGTAGCTGTGGCCGTCGAACGCCTGACGCCGTGACTCCATCTGTCGCATGATCGGGTCCGGCGAAACGGGATCGTCCGGCGTGACCGGAAGCGTCCCAGCGAAGTCGAGCAGTGTCGTAACGCCTCCGAACGCAGCCGCGCGCGTGGCAGCCTCAGGTGGCTGCGTAAACACCTCCGGACGACCTGCCCACTGCTCCGGCACCGGAATGCCGATGTGTGTATGCGGCTCGATGCCGCCCGGCAGCACGATCAACCCCGTCGCGTCGACGACCTGCGCCCCTTCAGTCGAAAGCGCGCCCGGATTTACCAGCGCGGCAATCCTCCCGTCCGCGATGGCGACATCCACCTCCAATACCCCCTGTGGAGTCACAACCCGCCCGCCGGTAACAATCGTGTCCAACATGATGGCCCCCTGCGCCTGTGCTTATCGCCATGGTATGTTCGAGGACGCCCGGCGTCAAGGATTGGGAGGAGTGCGGCAGGGTCTTTTCATTTTCGAGTGTCACCTGTGTAGTCCGTTCGTGGTTCGACAGGCTCACCACGAACGGACGGCCCTTCGACAAGCTCAGGGCGAACGAAAGATCGACGACAAGACGAAAACGAAAAGGCCCTGAGGAGTGCGGCGCGTGGAGTCGGGCTCGATAAGATAAATGGATGCAGCGCCAGCACTGTATCCAGCTGGTTTTGACATACTCAGACTGCCCCCAGCCCCTGAATTGCCTAACGGCGAGCCCTTCGGGGTTCCCGCCTTTGGAGACCTTTGCGAAACCCCGGACATCTGGGATTTGGAGGTCTGAATGGGTGTGGAGCATGGCAAGTTCCTAGTTGCTTGCACCGTCCACCCCACCCCTGGATTCCCGCGAAGGCGGGAATGACGATTGGGCACTTGAGTATGCCATCTTCATATGGATTTGGCATTAGTAACCCCTGGCTTCATCCGTGCCGAAAGGCTGCACACCGGCGTGTAGCATACCGGTCTCGGGATCGAGCATGACGCCGCGGGGCCTCGAGAAGCCTCCGCCGGTAGATGGCTCAGGGACGACCTCCACATTATGCCCCATTCGGGCCAGCGCCTCGACAGTCTGCGGGTCAATCCTATGATCAACGAAAGTCTCGCGCTCAGCGGCGTCAACGCTCGGCGCCGTGATAGCCTCCTGCATGGTCATTCCGAAGTCAATCACGTTCGAGATGACGTGCGCGATCCGGCAGATGATCCTGCGACCTCCGGGCGCGCCCACGCTGAAGAATGGCTTGCCGTCCCGCAGCGCCAGTGCGGGCGTCATGTTGTCCAGGCCCCGCTTGTATCCGGCTATCGAGTTCGCGGCGCCAGGCATTGGATTGAAGACGACCATGCCGTTGGTGAGCAGTACACCGGCGCCCGGCACGACGACGCTCGACCCGAAGCCTCCCACTGCTGTTTGCGTGCAGGCGACCATGTTCCTGTCGCGGTCTATGACGCTGAAGTGGGTGGTGCAATCACCCTCGCTTGGCGGCGACGCCGGCGTGGCGCCCTCCGGCCTCGGCTGGGGGTCGTAGGGCCAGGGGTCGTGCAGGGGACTATCGGCGTATGCGACCCACGGCTGCAGCTCGCGCTCATCTTCCAGCCCGGCAGTCCTGCGATCAATGGAACGTGCAATCTCCCGGGCGTACTCGGAGGAGAGGATTCCGTCGAGCGGTGTCGGCTGGAAATCGGGGTCTCCGACGAAGCTGTATCGGTCGGCGAAGGCGTGTCTGGCTGCTTCCGTAAACAGGTGCAGGCGCTCTGGCGAGGCGTGCGAGAGGTGGGCCAGGTCGAAGTTCTCCAGGATGTTGAGCGTCTGGAACGCCGTGATTGCGCCGGAGGGCGCGGGCGAGCCGAGCAGTTCATATCCCCTGTACGGAACCCTTACCGGCTTGAGGACCTGCGCCTCGTACTCGGACAGGTCCTCCGCGCTCAGGACGCCGCCATTTCGTCTCATCTCCTCGTCTATGGCCGCCGCGACCTCTCCCCGGTACAGGGCGTCTTTGCCCTCTCTGCCAATCCGCTCGATAGTGTCGGCAAGGTCGCGCTGGACGACCTTCGTGCCGGGCGGTGGAGGATATCCGTCCGCCAGGAAGATGCGCGCTGCCTCGCCATAGCGGACCAGGTTGGGCATATTGGTGGCTATTGTCAGGCAGGCCGTGGGATCGGCCTCGAACCCTTCCCTGGCGTAGTGGACCGCGGGCTCCAGCAGTTGCTCCAGCGGAAGGATGCCGAACAGTTCATGGGCGCGACACATGCCCGCCGTTACCCCCGGCGCTCCGACCGAGCGGTGTCCGACCGCGTTGGCACGGTCCTCGACCTCGTATATGCCATTGCCCACGACCGTCTGGCCGACGATCTTGAACATATCGGCAGTCGCGGCCATGGGAGCGCGGTGGCCGTAGTCTATGACGACGCTGCGCCCCTCGGCGGCCATGTGAACGATCATCTGGCCGTGGCCGGCGATGGAGGAGTTCCACGGCTCGACCACGTTGAGGCAGAAGCCGGTCGCTATGGCGGCGTCCACAGCGTTTCCGCCGCTCTTTAGAATATCTACGCCGACCTGGGCGGCGATTGGGTGCGCGGTGGCGACGGCGCCGCACTCGACGACCACCTCGTCCTTATCAGGCCGCCAAATGCTGCGTGTGTTCAATGGCCCAGGTCCTCCAGTACCACGCGCGCGGCATTGTGACCGGGCGCGCCTGTAACCTCGCCGCCGGGATGCGTCCCCGCGCCGCACAGGTAGAGGCCCTCGACCGGTGTCCGGTAGTCGGACCACCCGGGCAGCGGCCTGCGCGACATCATCTGCTGCGGCACCATGTCCAGATGCCTTATGTTGCCGTCCGTGAGGCCGATGCGCTCTTCTATATCCTCCGGCGTCAACAGCGTCCAGTCTATGATGGCCTCCCTGAAGTTGGGAGCATACCTGGACACCTCGTCTATGAGTCGCTCGCCGAACTCCTGCCGCTCTTCCGACCATGACCCGTCTCTCACATGGGGCGGCAGAAAATAGACCCACATCGAAAGCACATGGCGGCCCTCGGGCGCGACCGTCTTGTCGTACACGGAGGGGATCTGGACCTGGATGAGTGGCGTCTCGGGAATCCGGCCGTTCTTGGAGTCGTTCCAGCTTATCTCGCCATGCTCCGCGGTGGGGCAGAGGCTGATCATAGCCAGGCGTTCCGGGTTATACTCGGAACCGAGGTGGGCGGAGAAGTCGGGCAGTTCCCGCAATGAACAGAGGAATTTGGCGGATGCCGACTCCGTCTTCAGTAATCTGATCTCCTCGACGAACTCCTCGTCCAGGTCGGACTCAGCTATTAGCTTGAGGAAGGTCCTCTTCGGGTCCGCGTTCGACAGAACGATGTCCGCGTTGACTATCTCTCCGTCCGCGAGCTCGACGCCGGTCGCCCTGCCGTTGCTAGTCAGTATGCGGCTTACTTCGGCTTCCGTCCTGATTGATACGCCCGACGCCTCGGCGGAACGGGCAAGCGATTGAGTGATGGAGCCCATGCCGCCCCTTACGACTCCGTAGTTCTCGGTGTCCTCACGGAAGCCCGCGTACCTGTACAGCGCGGCGATGTAGGCGCTGCCCGGCGCGCTTATGTCGCCCATGTCCATAGCGCCGGTGCTTACGGCGGCCTTGACCTCATCCGAGACGAAGTAGCGGTTGATCAGGTCCCTCAATGGGACGGTCAGCAGAGTTTCGAGAAGCTCTTCCTCCCCCTCCTGTCTAAATCTCTGGGCAAGTTCTGTGATCGAGGGAGGCGGGCTGAGATAGTAGTCGCTGAGTATGCCGACGGCGCGATGCCACAGATCAGCCCATTCCTGCCAGGCGTCGGCGTCCTCCGGCGACAGCTTGCGAAGCTCGTCCGCCGTCTTTTCGTCGTCGTGCCATAGGGTCAGCGCCTTTCCGTTTGGGAAGGGGTGGACGCGCGACGGGTCGAGTGGATAGACGTGGAAGCCGTACCTGCGCAACTCCAGTTCGTCTATTACCTTC
Organism: Dehalococcoidia bacterium; assembly: GCA_965202815.1. Lineage (GTDB taxonomy): Bacteria > Chloroflexota > Dehalococcoidia > Lucifugimonadales > UBA1123 > VXRN01. The sequence goes on along the minus strand of CBDBCD010000002.1, from coordinate 1,832,358 downwards.
TGCTGGAGGATGTGGCAGATATACGAGCAGGTGGAAATCTTGTAGCCGGGGAACCACTCCTCGGTCACCGCGGCTCCTCCGACGACGTCCCTGCGCTCCAGCACCTCGACGTCCAGCCCCGCCCGTCCGAGATAGCCTGCGGCTACAAGGCCGTTGTGTCCGCCGCCAACGATGACCACCCTCGTCTTCTCAGCCATGGCAAGCTCCTTACCTATTCGTTATCGCGCCACCCTGTACGCTATGCAGTTCACAATCTCTATCGTCAGCGGCGGCTGCGCCAGGCCGGTCGTTCCGACCACGGCCCTGCATGGCATACTGGAGATGAACTCGCTGTATATCTCATTCAGCATCGGCCACTTGTCCATGTCCGTCAGGAAGACGACCAGCGTAACGACGCGACCGTAGTCCGTTCCCGCCGCCTCGAGCGACTGCCGCACGTTCCGGAAGGCGGCGCGATACTGCTCTTCGTCGGACTCCCCCGAGAGTACGCCGTCAAACCCGGACGCCGTCGTTCCACGGACGTGAACCTTGATCGCCTTCACCTTCAGCATTCGCGTCAGGTCTTCGTCGAAGTAGTCCCCGTACAGTCCCACGCGGTACGAGTCGAGGTCAGTCGTCTGATGCCGCCCGTCTGCGATAATGAGGTCCAGAAGCGCGTCCCTTTCCTCGAACGGCAGCGCCTGGGCGTCCTCTATGCTCATGGCGTCCAAATCGGCGAGAGTGTAGGTCATCGCATTTCTCCTATCAGCCATGTTCGATTATCATTCATCGCGGACGGTATCGCAACTAGAGGGAGATAATTCAGAAGTAGGATTGTAGCATTCGCAAAGTCGCCAATTTTTGGATTCCCGCTTTCTCGGGAATGACGAATAGCCGGGTCTTGCGGACAGTATCGCAACTAAGAAAACAGAAAGGAAAGAGTAATGAAATTCGGCGTCAACCTCATCAACTTCGGACCGGGCGCCAACCCGGAATCGCTGACCCGCTCCGTCAACCTGGTCGAAGCCATGGGATACCACCTGATCATGAGCTCCGACCACATCGCCGTCACGCCGGATGTCAGCTCCAGGTACCCGGCCCCGTTCTACGAGCCGCTGACGACGATGGGCTGGCTCGCCGCTACCACCCGGTCTATGGAAATCGGCACCACAGTCGCTATTCTGCCGTACCGAAGCCCGCTGGAGATCGCGAGGGCGGGCGCCAACGTTGACCAGCTTAGCGGAGGCAGGTTCATCCTCGGCGTGGGCGTCGGGTGGGCGGAGCGGGAGTTCGACGCGCTCAACGTCCCATTCCGCGAGAGAGGGGCGATCACCAACGACTACCTCGCGGCCATCAAGACGCTGTGGACGCAGGATATCGCCTCGTATGAAGGCCGGTACGTCTCGTTCACCGACGTGGACACCGCCGCGCGTCCCGTCCGCGAGCCTCACCCGCCCATCTGGGTCGGGGGCGCGAGCGACGCCGCGCTCCGACGGACGGTGCGCTACGGGGACGGCTGGCACCCGATCAGGATACGCGTGTCCGATTTCAGGGACAGGGAGATTCCCCGCCTGCGCGAGATGGCGGACCGTGAGCGGATGCCCATGCCCGCGCTCTGTCCGAGGATACGCCTACGCGTCACCGAGTCGCCCATGCCCGACGACCGGCGCATCGCCGGCGAAGGCAGCCTCGACCAGATCAGGTCCGACCTCGAAGGGCTACAGGAGCTCGGCTGCACACACGTCCTGCTCGACACCTACTACGACGACGTCGAGGCCACAACCCACCACGAGACCGCGTGGAGAATGCTCGCGACGGTAGCCGAAAAGGCCGTTGACCTGAGAGACGAAACGGTGCGGTGACTTCCAATTTCAACGCTATTCGTTGAGGCATTCGGCCAGCCGTCCGGTCCTTCGACCATTGATCCCGGATACGTCCGCGCTGCTGACCGTACTCTTCAATGAATCTGACGCCTATTTTCCCAGGAACATGGTCGCGTAGTTCTCATCAACCGATGGCATTGTGAGACCGATTTCCGAAAGCGCCCTGGTGAATTTGCTTATATCATAGACGCTGGTATCGGCCAGATACCCTTCCACTGAGTCAAGGGATTGGACCAGGACATTCAGGTCCGTGTCGTCGCCAGGGTCGGCCGCCGCCTGCAATCTCGACTTCCAGTCCTCCAGCGCAACGCGCTCGGTCACGTGTCCTTCGCTTTCCATACGAGCGAAAATCCGGTCTGCCGGAACCGGGTCTTGATGCACGATGTTATATACCTCGCCAAAGTGTTTCGGATCGTCGGCTATCCTGGCGATGGCATTGACCAGGAAGTTCACGGGGGTCATTTCAAAGTACCAGTCCGGCGCCAGGGGGGCGCATCCCAAGCTTGCGCAGACCCTGATTATCAACGACAGGAAGTCGTTGGGATTCACTGTGCCCGCGAGGCTATGGTGGCCTATGTTGCCTGGCCTGTATATGCACACCAGCAGTCCGCGAGATACGGCGCTCCACACCAGCCGTTCCGCGACCCATTTGGCCTGGTTGTAGCCTCCTTCCATGCTATCTACGAAGTCGCCTATCCGATCATTCTCCAGATACGGAGCGTCGTCTCCTCCCGGGAAGACTCCGTTGGATGAAATGTACTGGACCGGCTTTGGCGTAGCGGAGCAGGCGAACCTGAGCGCTTCCAGTGTGCCTCCGACGGTATGGGGACTGGCTACGGTGTAGGGGTATGTATAGTTGACGGAGGCGGCGCAGTGGAATATCAGGTCAATTTCTTCCGCCAGGTCCTGATACTGATCGCTGTCCAGCCCCATCCGCGAATGTGTAAGGTCCCCAGTTATAGGAATTATCCGCTCACCGGCGGACTGGCCGTCCAGTCCATAAAACTCAAGGGTCTCCATCACCCGGTTGGAAGATTCGCCCTGCCCGGCGTTCCGGTCGCGTACGAGGCAGTAAAACCTGGTGTCCCGTCCTGTGGCATGAATGAGCTGGTCGAGCAAGAAGGAACCAAGGAATCCGGTCGCTCCAGTGATCAGGATTGAAGACGCCTCGCTCAATCGGGTAGTTCGCGCTTCTGCCCTGGGTGAAATCTCCGGGTCAAGGACTGAGTCTTCAGCCAGCGAAATTCTCGATTCCATAGTCACACTCCCTTTTCCGTCTGCCTGCCGGACATTCCGATGATAGCATAAGCGCAAGTCTTTGCCAGAAATCGCCAGCGGGACAGCTCCTGAACCAAAGAGGGGACGGGCATTTCGCCCGTCCCTCCTGGCGTTCACGCTGTCGGCTCTGAGTTGGCCGGACCGGCGACTATGCTCAGGCTGCCCGACTCCAGAGTTCATCCGAAGGTTGTACAAGAGCGGCCCGGAAGTAGTACAATGAGTAATACATTATCAGCCGGCATTGCAGGAGCGTAGCTCAGGCTGGTAGAGCATCGGTCTCCAAATGCAGTACGAGCTTCCCGGATATGCCTTTTTCCTTCTCTTTCAGTGGCATTCCGTAGCTAATCCTTTCATTCCCGACCTCCAATTCCCGTTCTGGACTGCTGACATCACAGCAACTGCTGAATGCGGGGGCTGAAGTCAACAAGGAAACCGGGTGATCGGACAAGGGTGGGTCAAATGTACATCGGCGTTGACACTGTACGGTGCGATGCGGCTGTACGTGAATCACTTCCATCTCTCGTTTCAGCTACTGGAGCGGAGTCGAGATGGCGGTAGTGTGATGCGAGATACTGGACTGGCTTCAGCAACATCCCGACGCCTACATCACCTTTCTGACTATCGCCTGCTTCACGACCACTATCTCAGGGATTCTGGGATTGGTTCCTGCCTAAACTTGTCAAGCCCTTTATAGCAGATGGCAGTTCCCTGAACGTAGCGACCTTGGCAGTTGCTTTGGACAAATCGTGAGATGCGGTGAACTCGTTTGCAACCACGATGCAGTCAATACCCGCCGCTATTGCCGACTTCAACCCTCTGGCCGAGTCTTCGATAACTACCGTTTCAGCGGCAGTAGCGCCAAAGCGTTGGAGTCCTTTCAGATAGGGTTCGGGATGTGGTTTAGCTCGCTCGTAATCCTCACGAGTCAAATAGAACTCCATATGATCCAGGATGGATCGCCTTTCGTGGATCAGGGCGAAATCAGGTGGTTTGGAGGTAGTAATTATGCCCATCCTGTACTCACCTGCGAGTACGTCTAGCGTTTCCAGAACACCCTCGATCTCGATGTCTTCGGTCATCAGGTATTCCTGATAGTACCGGTTTCTTAGTTCTCGGCCACGATCAATTTTGGATTCGGATATTCCTGAAACTCGTGCCGCCTCCCATACGGAAACTCCATTTGCCATATTCGCCAGATATGCGTCTCGTGGGAGATCAATTCCGAAAGATGCCAGCGCTCGTTTGTTTGCCAGGTAATACCACTGCTCTGTTTCGACTAAGACCCCATCATGGTCAAAGAGAATGTATTTCTTCACTGTATTCCTTCGAGGTTGCTTTCCAAGCGTGTCTCGATTGGCTGGTCCGCCTCTGGAAATTCGAATGAGCGACCGGTGATCTTCTCGTAAAGGTAGATGTGGCGTCTTGAGAGCTCGGTTACAAGATCGTCCGGCGCTGGTGGCAGGACCTCATCCTCGTAGGGATCGCAGTTCTCAGTGAACCAGAGCCGGAGGAATTCTCTGTCGACGTTGTCGGGTTCCTGTCCCTCCTGAATGCGCTGTTGATAAGTGTCGGCGATCCAGTAGCGACTGGAGTCAGAGGTGTGGATCTCGTCGATCAGAAGGATCTCTCCGTTCTCGTCACGGCCCATCTCATATTTGGTATCTACGAGAATCAGGCCACGCTCGGCTGCCTTGGCTTGACCGAATTCGAAAAGTTCCAGCGCGATTCGGCTGCATCGTTCCCAATCATCGGCCGTCATCCAGTTCTCGGACACGATCTCGTCAGGGCTGATCGGACAGTCGTGGTCCTCCTCTTTGGTGGTCGGTGTGAGGAGATTCGTTGGCAGCTTCTGGTTCTTCACCAGGCCGTCGGGAAAATCGATGCCACAGTAGTTACGCTGACCACTCTGATAGACCGTCCAGAGGGAGGTGTTCGTGCTTCCGGTGATGTATCCACGCACCACGAACTCAATCGGGAAGACGGTACATTTCTTGGCAATTGTGACGTTTGGATCGGGGACGGAAAGAACCTGATTCGGCACAATATGGCGGGTCTGTTCAAACCACCATGCACTCGTCATGTTGAGAGCCTGCCCTTTGAAGGGGATAGCGGCCAGCACCCTGTCGAAGGCACTCTGTCGGTCGGTGGTAATGAGTACCATACGATCCCAAGATCGTAGCGATCCCGTGCTTTGCCAATGAACTTCTCGCCTTGAGAAAGATTCGTCTCAGTGAGGCAATTTTCGAGCTCTTGTCGTATCCGGTCCGTGTAGCCTTCTGGGGTGTGAATAGCGTTCTCCATACCGGCCCATGCTCTCGCAGTCATGCTTCCTCCGTTGCTGTGCTCCTTAAACGCTGATGTTAAAAGGTCGCCGATCATCGCCAGCCAGACTTTGAGAACTCCTAAGCCACCACCATCGCGACGCATACGGTCTCGAAACAGCTGGACCATCAGATCTCCGTACTCGCGACGGTGCTCTCTTGGGTAGGCGAATAGCAGTGCTCTGTAGAGTTTCTCAGATAGCACGTTAGGTACCTTGCGTCCTTGTGGATGTCGGTCGCCTGCTCCTGGCGGTTAGTACCAGTTGTTCTAGTCTTCCGACCTCCGCGTCGAGCACGCGCCCACCCAAAGTTGTCATCCTGTAGTAGCGACGACGCTGGTCGTCCAGTTCAGGGTCGGGGCGTTCGTCGCTCTCCTGGATGAGGCCAGAGGCCAGCATCTGCTTCACGGCGCCATACAGGGTGCCAGGGCCCATGGTGACCGTCCCGTCTGTGAAGAGTTCTACTTCCTGCATGATCGCGTAGCCGTGTTTGTCTCCAGTGGCAAGGGCCATCAGGATGTGGAACTGTGCAGATGGGACAGGAAGCAGGTCTGTGGGGGGACGGTTCGCCAATGTCCGAGCCTTCCTGGAAGCAATTTATATTGGTTCTCGTTATATCGTCTAACGATATGTTAGGCCCACTGGCACGACTTGTCAACCGCTGAGTGGTTTCCGTATCCAACCGAGACAGTTCCGGAGCCATGTGCGAACGTCTCTCATTGCATGCCGAGGAACGATCAGGGTGGCTGTTCTCCCGGAGATCGGAACCACGCTACTTGTCGCTCATGGCCTTGATGTATACTGCGTGTCTGACGAGGCGAGAGTATCCAATACAGGAAGCTGGCTCAGGCCTGAGACACATTGGTCAATTGCTATGGGAGAACATCGGATGAAGGTGAGTCTGAACCGTGAGATTAAGGCATATTGCCCGGACTTTGGGCCGGTGCGCCAGCTCCTGAGGGATAAAGGCGCGGACTTCATCGAGACCAAGGAGCAGGTGGACCGCTATTACAACCTGCCAGAACTTGCAGAGGGAGAGGGCGCTCGGAGGCTCAAGCTCCGGACGGAGGGCGAGAGAAGCGAACTGATCTACTACCGGGACCACCAGGAGGCGGACACAAGGGTCAGTCACTTTCAACTCTGGCCGCTGCCTGATCCTGGGACCATTGAGGTACTGGAGGCCGCTCTGGGCATACGCGCTGTGGTACGAAAGCGACGTGAGCTGTGGCATAAGGAAAACATCAAGTTCAATCTCGATGATGTAGAGGATGTTGGTCGGATATTCGAGCTTGAGGCACAGGATAAGGATGGTCACGACATCGAGGCACAGGTGGAGGAGTACCGTCATCTCCTTGTCCCCCACATAGGCGCATACATAACCGGCTCCAACGAAGATCTGGTTAGGAGCAACTCTGAATGGGTCGTCTGATGTGTTCACTGCCCCGGTGGCTGCCCTGCTACTCGACAAGGACGTCCGAATCCTGATGCTGAGGCGATACAACACGGGATATTTAGAGCATATCCTAAGCTCGATTCAAGAAAGGGGGAAATCCTCTGTGCAGACCATAATCAACGAACCTGGCGACTTCTCCTATGTGATCGGACCGTACAAGCAGCCCGTCGCTACTGTTTCGCCGGGCGAAACCTTCATCGTGGAGACCGTGGACGCATTTGAGAATAGGATTACCTCGCCGGACGACGACATCACGCAGATAATCACGCTGCCATACGTGAACCCGCTGACAGGCCCCATCTATGTCGAAGGCGCGGAAAAGGGAGACACGCTCTCTGTGACTATCCACTCCATCGAGGTTACGCGCGATTACGGCGTCAGCGCGCTCATCCCGGAGTTCGGAGGCCTGTGCGGCACGGTCTTCACACGCACGCTCAATCCACCATTGCCGCCACGCGTCATGCTGCATCCCATCAGGGCCGGCGAAATCATCTTCTCGGAGGACCTCGACATCGCCGCTATTCCCTATGAGCCGTTCTACGGCACAATCGGCGCCGCGCCGGAACTCGAAGCGATTTCCTCGCTCGCGCCCGGCTTTCACGGTGGCAACATGGACGCAGCCGATGTCTGCCCCGGCAACACCATACACTTGCCAGTCAATGTGCCCGGCGGTCTGCTGCACATCGGCGACGGACACGCCGCGCAGGGCGATGCCGAGGTCTGCGGCGTTGCCACCGAGATACCCACACGCGGCACTCTCACCGTTGATCTCATCAAGGGGCATCATGTCGCCACGCCTCGAGTCGAGTCTGACGAGTTCCTGATGACCGTCGGCAGCGCCCGCCCGATGGAGGACGCTGCCCGCATCGCCTTCTACGAACTGGTGATGTGGTTGGAATCGTCTTACGGCGTCGAGCGCCTTACGGCATACCAACTCTGCTCGCAGGTCGCGCGTGTGCGCCTCGCCAACATGGTGGACATACAATACTCGGTCGTCGCTAAGTTCCCCAAGCGCTACCTCCCCCGTATATAAGGAACATAGTGTTCCCTTCTCGCATAAGGTCGCCCGGACATTCAACGCCAGACGGGGCGCGGGCGCGCTGTCCAGCCCCGCAATAGGGCCCCTGCTCGACCGCTTCCGATCACGGCTGATCCTGCCAGTCGCCGCAATGATGACCGGACTCGCCCTGATGGGCCTCGCACACGTTGGTCACGCATGGCAACTGGTCCTGCTGTTTACGATCATGGGACTCGTCGGCATGAGCGGGCCGGGCGCGCTCGCGACCTCTGTGCCGGTGCTCAAGTGGTTCGTTCGCAACAGAGGCCGCGCCCTTGCGTTCATGTCTCTGGGAGTTCCCATAGGCGCTATGGTGTTCGTCCCCCTGACCAAGTACCTCATAGATACTGTCGGTTGGGAGATGGCCTGGATCATCATTGCCGTAATCGGCACGGGAGTCATCGTTCCGCTCGCGGCCATATTCGTCATCAGAAAACTCCAGTTCATGGACGATCCTAGTTCAGATATATCTCATCCCCTTGGTACTATGCGAATGCGACCTATGGTTTGTAACTCCACCAAGTAACGCACGTTCAGACGTCGCGCGGAAGGGCCCTAGGGTATTGGCAGGTGCGCCGAGTAGAGGCTGCACGACTGGTCTCCTGTTCCGCTTTAGGGTTCCTTGAGGGCCTGCGTTCAGGCATGGGAATCATGCCTGAACGCAGGAGAGAACCATCTGTGGACGCCAACTATCGGCAGCCAGGGAAGTTGATGGAACGGGATAATAGTAAACAGAGGGATGCGGTATGACGGTGCATCCGCTCACAGCCCACTCCTCCGGACGTGAACACGGACAAACTCCCTGAACTCGCCGTACTGGACGGGATATTCACGGACCTCTATGTGGAGGGGTTCATCGCCCCGTTCACCGGGGAGACCGCCCAGGAGGCGAAGGCAAGACTTGAGTCCGTCCCGGGACTGTTTCAAGGAGTGTAGGAAACGTGTCGAAGTTGAAACAAGGCGAGACGGCCTTAGAATTGGAGGTTGACACAAGACCAATTCACAGGAGTCTCGCCAGTGTTCATCATAAAGACCGCCAACATCCAGGTCGAGTCCCAACCGGCGCCGCCCGGTCGGTGTACAAGATGCGGAAGCGAGGGATTTCACAAGTGGGATAAAGCCAAGGACCGCAAGACCGTGGACATATCGGTCAGAGAGATACGGACTCAGCGCTATCGGCGCAAGAGTTGCCATAAGACGATGACGGCCAAACCCGCCGGTGTGGGAAGAGCGACCCGGGCGCTCTCAACTTCATGGCGGTGGTCTGCGACGTCCTCGCCTGATATCAGTCTGTCAACATGAGACGATAGAGCACTCGACAACATTGGCTACACTATGTGAAACAGCGCCGGACTTTTGCAATCTGCTCTTTTGGCAGGGCAATCGCATCTAAACGGGGTCTTCTATGGGTTATAGAATATAGGTCATCCTAAGAATTGGGGGCGGCCTCATGGAAGACACTCAAACAGCTTCTCTAATCAGTATCTTCTCAGAGCTTGAAGACCCTCGTATAGACCGAACCAAGCGACACAGCCTGACAGACATCATCACAATCGCCATCTGCGCCGTGGTGTGTGGAGCGGACTCCTGGGTGGACGTGGAATTGTTCGGCAACTCCAGGAAGGAGTGGTTGAGCGGCTTTTTAGAACTGCCAAACTCAATCCCCTCCCATGACACCTTCGGCAGAGTGTTCTCGATGCTGGATGCTGAGAGGTTTCAGAGTTGTTTTGTGCAGTGGGTCAGGTCGGTCAGTGAGATAACAGAAGGTCAGATAGTGGCGATAGACGGCAAGAGTGTGAGGCGTTCTCACGACGCGCGAGCGGGCAGGTCGGCGATCCATCTGGTCAACGCCTGGGCGTCAGCCAACAGACTGGTTCTGGGACAGGTCAAGGTGGATGACAAGTCCAACGAGATAACGGCGATCCCGAAGTTGCTCAGGATGCTGGAGCTGAGTGGCTGCATAGCAACCATAGACGCGATGGGATGTCAGAAGGACATAGCGCGGACCATCACAGAGCGAGGCGCGGACTACGTTCTGTCGCTGAAGCGCAACCAGGGCCAACTCTACGACGATGTGGCCGAGATGTTCGAGTATGGACGACAGACAGGCTTTGACGACCCTCACTCAGACTGGTTCGAGACTGTTGAGAAGGGACATGGAAGAGTGGAGACTCGACGCTGCACAACGCTCTGGTCCCCTGAGTTCATATCCTACCTGAATGAGCGAGAGCAGTGGTCGAACCTGAGAAGTGTGGCTATGGTCGAGTCCGAGCGCGACATACCTGGGGATGTGTCTTCACAGACCCGCTACTACATATCGTCTCTGCCGGGCGACGCCGAGCGGCTGCCGGAGGCCGTTCGCGGACACTGGGAAGTGGAGAACTCTGTGCGCTGGGTACTGGACGTGTCCTTTGGAGAGGACGCTTCCAGAGTGAGAAAGGGCAACAGCGCTGAGATACTCGCCGCTCTGCGCCGGATGGCGTTGAATATGCTCATACAGGAGAAAACTCTCAAAGTTGGCATAGCCGCTAAGCGCAAAAAGGCAGGTTGGGACACTCAATATCCGCTCAAGGTACTCGCTCAATAAGATGCGATTGCCCTGGGGGAATAACCCCTTGACATGCAACCCTGTGGTTTCGTATTGTATGCGCATGTACAAAGACCTGATCTTCAAGGCGCTCGCGGACCCAACACGGCGGTTGATGCTGGACGAGCTATCCGAGCGCAAGGAGCAGACGCTCTACGAGCTTACGGCGCGCTTGATCATGCGGCATGAAGTCGCCATCTCCCGACAGGCCCTGGCCAAGCACATTGATCTCCTGGAACAAGCAGGGCTCGTAAGCTCAGAGAAGCGTGGCAAGTATCGGATGCTTGTCTTCAACGCTGAACCCCTCAGGACTGTCATGGACCGCTGGCTCAAGTGACACTATGAAAAGAAAAGGAGACCAGATATGCGCATTACACTCACCGGCGTCTTCGTAAGTGACCAAGACGAAGCTCTGAGGTTCTACACGGAGACCCTCGGCTTTGTAAAGAAGCATGACGTCCCTGTGGGGCAATTCAAGTGGCTTACCGTCGTCTCGCCCGATGACCCAGATGGAACCGAGCTTCTGCTTGAGCCAAATGAAAACCCGGTATCACAGACATATCAGAAGGGGATATTTGACCAAGGCATCCCAGCGGCGTCCTTTGGCGTTACGGACATACGCGCAGAATATGAGAAACTGAAGTCGCTGGGCGTAGCCTTTACGATGGAGCCGACGGAATTGGCCAACGTCACTGTTGCGGTCTTTGACGACACCTGCGGCAACTTGATCCAGATAATGCAAACGTAACTACGATTGACCAGACTATCCCGCGTGGGACGCGGACGCAGCCTAACCCGTCCAGGCACTTGGTGGGCGATAGAGGACTCGAACCTCTGACCTTCTGTGTGTAAGACAGACGCTCTAACCAAGCTGAGCTAACCGCCCATGAAATGTAGTATGCCGCATTTGGCGCGGGTGGCGCGCTTGGTGGGACTCGAACCCACGGCCTCATCCTCCGCAGGGATGCGCTCTATCCACTGAGCTACAAGCGCGCGCTTTCAGGACACGACAACGGATATTGGAGATGGTGCCGAAGGAGGGATTTGAACCCACACGCCCTTGCGGGCACTACGTCCTGAACGTAGCGCGTCTGCCGTTCCGCCACTTCGGCCCCTGTGTATATACGCTCCTTGAACTCACGTCCCCGCCGGTCGCCGGTGGTGGGCGGTCGAGGATTTGAACCTCGGACCTCTCGCGTGTGAGGCGAGCGCTCTAACCACTGAGCTAACCGCCCCGGCTTTCCGGGTTTACGCCGGGAAGGACTCCGTTCGGCGGCGCTCACGCCGCAACCCGTCCAACGGCTCTGTTCTTCTCATTGCCTTTGCCGTTGAGTGGCAACGACAGGATTTGAACCTGTGACCTAGCGCTTATGAAGCGCCCGCTCTGACCGCTGAGCTACGTTGCCACCTAAGGTCATAGCCTATCCAAAATCATATATGAATGATTAGCCGAGCGTCAAACAGCTTTTGAGGGAAAATTGCAATTACATAAGTGGAATTGCGGCAGTCGCCAGTCCACCTACCCCTGGATTCCCCGCCTTCGCGGGAATGACGAGTAAGCGGGGCAGGAGACTTTCGCAATCGTCTCCCGGTCAGGCCTTTGTTTTCAGCCAGACCTCGTAATTCTCGCGCATGTAATGGATGTGTTCAGGGACGTGCGCGGCATACACGTCGAGCCAGTCTTCAAGCGTCATGTCGCCGTTTTCGGGATGGTAGGCGGTGTGGGACCACGCCTCTTCGGGCAAGGTCTTTATGAGAGTGTAGGTCTTGCGGCGGAGCCACTTGAAGAGGGCCAGCGTATCTTCGACTATGTAAATCTCGCGGTTACTTGCGGCGGGGGTTGACGTGGTATTCGCCGGTAATGGGGAAGGAGCGTTTGAGGCGTCTCGGTATGCTGCCGAAGAAGTCTCCCCAGGTGGGCGGTTCAGGGTAGGACTCAAGCAGTTGACTGAGAACGTGGCTGCCACCTTCGAGCATAGGCGAGCCATGTCCTCCGAATACGCCCTCGAACTCGAACTCGGACAGGCGCTTGAGGGAGCGTATGTAGTCGTCACGGTCGTAGCCGGGGAACGGCACCGACCGGCTGAGGTGATTGCCGTCGCTGAAGATGGTGTCTCCCGAGAACAGGATTTTGTTCTCTTCCAAGAGGAAGCAGACGCTGCCGCGTGTGTGTCCGGGGGTGTGGATGACCCTGATGCCGCCGTGAAGCGGCAGGGTGTCGCCGTCCTCGACCAGTGTATTGACACCCACCCGGCTGAAGAACGGAATCGGAGACGCCACTCTGCCCAGCAGTCCCGCGTAGCCCAGGGCGAGACGGTTATCTGGCAGCCGGACGGTATCGGATCTGTGAACCACGACTGCCGCGCCAGTCGCCTTCGCCAGAGCCGATGTCATGCCTGTGTGGTCGGGATGGCTGTGGGTGACGAGGATGTGTTTCAACTCGTCGGGTCGCCTGCCGATGGAGCGGATGTAGTTGAGGATCCCTCGCGGACGCCAGGGGAGGCCGGAGTCAACGAGAGTCAGGGTTTCGCCGACGATCAGGTAAACCCTGGACCATCTCGCGCTGGGGGCTATATGTATGTTTGGAGATACTTCCACCTTGACCCTCGCATTTCCATGTGCCATTGAGGTTAGCATCTGCGGGCGTCCCGATAAAGAGGTTGTAAGGGAAATAGACCGCGCGTAGAATTGGGACAGTCCGTCCCTAAGAACCAATACAGGAGATTTGCGAATGAATATCGGTATTTCCACCTTTCCGACCGACTACTCGGTTGACATAGCGGTACTTGCGAAGAGGGCCGAGGAGATCGGTTTCGAGTCGCTGTGGGTGCCTGAACATCCGATTCTGCCGGTGAAGGCGAGTTCGCCATGGCCGAGTTCGGCGGACGGCGTCATCCCGAAGGTGTACGCGGACATCGTTGACCCGTTCGTCGCGCTGGGCAGGGCGTCGGCGGTTACGAGCGCGATGAAGCTGGGGACGGGCATCTGCCTAGTGCCGGAGCGCAATCCGCTGCTGCTCGCCAAAGAGGTGGCGACGCTGGATATGTACTCGGGCGGCAGGTTCCTGTTCGGAATCGGAGCGGGCTGGCACAAAGAAGAGACCGAGATAATGGGCGGCGATTTCGCCCATCGCTGGACGCAGACGAAGGAGTCGGTGTTGGCTATGAAGTCGCTCTGGACCGAGGTGGAGAGCGAGTATCACGGCAACTACTACGACTTCCCTGCGGTGTACTCGTTCCCGAGGCCCACGCAGCGACCGCATCCGCCGGTGTATCTGGGCGGAATGGCGCGCAACGTGTTCAAGCGCGTGGTGGAGTGGGGCGACGGGTGGATGCCCAACCGCGTTACGCCGGAAGACATCAGCGCGGGTCGGCAGAAGCTGAACGAACTGGCGTCCGAGGCGGGTCGGGACCCGGAGTCTATAAACATCTCGGTGTTCGGACAGCCGGCGGACAGGGAACTGGTGTCGAGCCTGTTCGAGGCCGGGGCGGACCGGGTGATGATACGGGTGGAGACGGCTGAGAAAGACGCCACATTCGCCCAACTCGATCAGATAGCGGAGGCGGTTTTGGCCTAGGAACTGAACTGGGGCATCACTTTCTCGCCGAACAGCCGGATGGAGTTCTGCACGCCGTTCGTGTCCATCTCGCCTATGTTCATCTTCATCATGAGGTTGCGCACGCCGACGACGCGCAGTTCGGCTATCTGTTCCGACACCTGGTCCGGCGTTCCGACGATGCACGCCTTCTCGAAGTCCTCGCCGGCCGGAAGCGGCTTGGTCGGGTCGAGCGGGGGGAATCCCTCCGGGTTATAGATCTCGCGCGCCTCGCGGAAGTGCTTGCGCTCCCTGTGGAAGCCGGGCTCGCACAGTTCCCTGGCGCGCTCGTAGGTCTCAGCGACGAATACGTTCTTGGAGAACCAGCACTGGTCCAGGGTCGCCTCGATTGTGTCCTCGTCGAAGCCCGCTTTCGCCATTTCGTCCCTGTACCCGCTCATACGGGATACGAACACCTCCGGCTCCTGCACTCCCATGAGGATTGGACGGCCTATCCGTCCCATCGCCAGCGTGGACGCTTCGCTTATGCAGGCGCGCACCAGGGGCGGATGAGGCTTCTGGTAGGGCTGCGGCCTCAGCTGGGGGAACTCCACGTCCCAGTATTTGCCTTCGTGCCGCAGGTTGTCGGTTGTCCAAGCCTTCACCAGCAGTTCTTCGGCCTCCGCCAGCCTGTCGGGGCCTTCGTCCATTGGAATGCCGAAACCCATGTATTCGTAGGTGTTGAAGGCCGACCCGCGTCCGACGCCCACGATGAGCCTTCCGCGGCTCAGGTTGTCCAGGAGCGCGGTCTGGGCGGCGAGACGGACGGGGTGATGAAAGGCCATCTCGACGACCGCGAAGCCGATCTTGATTCGGGTCGTCCTGGACGCGACGGCGGCGCCGAAGACGAGTGGGTCCACGTAGGCGCAGGCGCCATCGAAGTGGTGTTCGGTGAGCCAGGCGGCGTCGAAGCCCATCTTGTCCTGGAGTTCTATTTCGGCCAGCGTGCTGGCGATTACATCGGCGTCGTTGTCCGGTTCATGGCTTACAGGGAATACCATCGAGCCAAATCGCATAGGTTTCTCCCAACTGCCTATAGTATCTGTGACAGGAACAGCTTCGTGCGGTCATTTTGCGGGTTCTCGAAGATCTGCTCGGGCGGGCCTTCCTCTACGATGATTCCCTCGTCGAACATGATCATGCGGTCGGCGACCTCGCGGGCGAATCCCATCTCGTGGGTGACGACCACCATCGTCATGCCGGACTTGGCCAACTCCTGCATGACGTCCAGCACTTCCTTGATCATCTCGGGGTCGAGCGCCGAGGTCGGCTCGTCGAAGAGCATGATGTTGGGCTGCATCGCGAGCGCGCGGGCTATGGCTACTCGCTGCTGCTGACCGCCGGAAAGTTCGGCGGGGTACTTCTCGGCCTGCTCGGAAATTCCCACGCGTTCCAGAAGTTGGTGAGCCGCTTCCTCGGCCTCGTCCTGCGGCATCTTCCTGACCTGTGTGGGACCGAGCGTTATGTTTCTCAGGACGCTCAGGTGAGGGAAGAGATTGAATGACTGGAAGACCATTCCCACGTCGCGGCGTATGGCGTTGATGTTCCTGATGTCGTCGGTCAGCTCAATGCCGTCTATGATTATCTGTCCCCGCTGGTGCTCCTCCAGCCGGTTGAGCATCCTGATGAAGGTGGACTTCCCCGATCCCGACGGCCCGAATACTACGACCACCTGGCCCTTGTATATATCGGTGGAGATCCCCTTGATGACGTGGAAGTCGCCGAACCACTTATGCACGTCGCGGCAAACGATGACGCTCTCGGACTCTGCCTGTGTTCCGTTGGTAGTCATAGCGCAACCTCTCTTGAACTCACTGACTTATCATGCGGCGTCAGCGCTGACCCACGCCCAGGTAGCGTTCTACCCGTCCGCTCACATACGACATAGTGTAGGTGAATACCCAGAAGACCAGCGCGAGGAATATGAACAGTTCCTTCGCGCTGGACAGGTATTCGGTGTTGCCCTGTATGAACGCCCGGCTTATCTCAACGATGTCCAGCATACCGATGATGTAAACGAGGCTGGTGTCCTTGAACAGCGCTATGAACTGCCCCACTATGGCGGGTATGACGTTTCTGATCGCCTGGGGCAGCGAGATGAACAGCGTCGTCTGCCAGCCGGGAAGTCCGAGCGCTCGCGCCGCCTCCTCCTGCCCGGGATGGAGAGCCTGCAAGCCGCCCCGGATGTTCTCCGCCATGTACGCCGCGCTGAAGAGTGTGATCACGATGGCGGCGCGGAGCAGCGAGTTCGGCTTCAGGTCCTCCGGAAAAGCGAGCGGCACCAGCACCTGCGACATGAACAGCAGGGTTATCAGAGGCACGCCCCTGAATACCTCTATGAACACCACGCAGAGCAGTTTGACGACGGGCAGATTGCTGCGCCGTCCCAGCGCGAGCGCGATGCCGATAGGCAGGCTGAGCGTAATACCCGCCACCGCAAGCAGGATGTTCAGGGTTATTCCGCCCCAGTGTATGACGGATACGGGCTGCATACCGGGCACGCCCTCTATCCCGCGAAGAAGAACGAGTGTAAGCAGGAAGAATACGACAGCCAGAATTCCCACCCACTTCGGAGTTCCGAGAGGGGTGTATCGCGCGAGCGCCCATCCCGCGAAGACCGCGGGCAGGTTCGCCACCAACAACAGGCGCACATCTATGCCCATCTCCTCGAAACTGTATGGCAGCAGCGCAAAGGCCGCCGACACGATTGCCGCCCCGAGCGCAATGCGTTTGGCGACACCTCCACCGGCTATGGCCCAGCCCATTCCGAGCAGGACCGTTACCAGGATCAGACTGGCCTGGGGCCTCCAGAAGCAGTTCTGGCCCGGGCAGGACGACTCGACGTTGTACTGGCCTATGACCATCTGGCCGCCCAGAACGCCGATGACCGTCCAGTCGGCGTCGGTGACAGTCCACTTGCCGCCGAACCACACTGCCGCGATTAGAATTATCATGAGTATGACAGTGAGAAGCCCGTTGTACCAAGTGCTGAACAGGTTGGCGCGCATCCAGCCGACCGCTCCGGTCTCGGAGCGCGGCGGCGGCAGGCTTGGCGGGGGTTGGAACTGGTTGACGCTGGCAGCCAAGGTCTATGCTCCGACGAACCTGATGTGTCTATTGTACAGATTGCCGATAAGCGAGTAAGTCAGGCTCATCGCGAGGTAGGCCAGCATGATGAGTATGAAGATGGACACCGCCGGGGCGGTCTGGGTCATCGTCTTGGCGACGTTGGTGAGGTCGGCGTAGCCTATCGCTCCGGCGAGGCTGCTGTTCTTGGTGAGGTTGAGATACTGGCTGATGAGCGGGGGAATGATAACGCGCAGGGCCTGCGGAAAGGTTACCTGCCGGAGAGTTTCCATCTGGGAAAGCCCAAGAGAGCGCGCAGCCTCAGTCTGTCCACGTCCGACCGACTGTATCCCTGCGCGGACAAGCTCCGCTATGAACGAAGAGGTGTATATCACCAGTCCGACCAGCAGCACCAGCAGACCCGCCGACGCCGTGAAACCGCCGCCTATCCTGCCGAATCGTCCCTCCGGAGCTGGAACGGATATGGTGAAGGGAGCCTGGCCGTTTGCGATCATGACGATTATCCATGCAGCCGCGCCCACTGCGACAGCCACGCCGCATCCATAGACTACCGGATAGGATGCCTGTCCCGTGAGGAGTTCTCTCTTAGCCATTATTCGATAGACGATGACTCCGAGGATTATCGCAACTACCGCCACGGCCAACCATATGAGACCGGCGCCGAGATTGGGAGGGGTGGGCCAGGGCATGGATATACCCGCGTTGTTGATGTAGAAGGCGTCGAGCAGGACATAGCCGTCTCGCACGCGGGGCAGCGCGAGAATGATGTAGAACCAGAAGAAGAGCTGCACCAGCAGCGGGACGTTTCGGAAGAACTCGATATAGACCGTCGCAATCTTCGCCACAAGCCAATTGCCCGACAGCCGCGCCACTCCGATGATGATCCCAAGTATCGTAGCGAGAATGACGCCTACGATAGAGACTACTATGGTATTGGTGACCGCTACTCCCAGAGCGTACCGGAATGATTTGGACGGTTCGAAGGGAAGGAAGTGCTGGCCTATGGGGGTCTGATATGACCTTTCCAGAAAACTGAAACCGAACGGGATGTTACGGTCGTGTATCGCGCTGTAAATGTTGAAGAAAAACCAGGCCACTAAGAACACGACCAGTATGCCGGACACAATCTGCGCGGCCCACTGAATAGCGCGCGCATGCCTCCAAATAGGGATGCCCTGATAGGTCAGAATGTTCGTCATCGGGTTGAAGATACTCTCTAAGTATGGTCTGCGTCGCAGATGCTACCACAACGACGCGAACTTTGCCGCTGTCCGACAGCGCGAGCCGTAAAATTGGCATGGCGTCCGACGAAAAGAAGCGGCTGGCGAAAATTCGCCAGCCGCTCTTGCTATCTCGGTTGTTTCACATCGTCAGACGTGACTACCGGGTTCTCTACCTCAGAGGCGCGGCGTAGATCTGTCCGCCCTTCGGGCAGTCCATGCAGGGGGCGTCCGCCCACAGCGCGTTGCGCCCGTTCTCTCGGGGAAGATTGATTCCGTCAGGGCCTAGGTTGCGGTCGTAGATATCGCCGTAGTTGCCGACGGCCTTGATCACGTCCTGCGCGACGGTATCGCCCAGTCCCAGGCTCTCCTGTCCGAATGAGCCTTCCAGTCCGAACAGGCGGTCAACCTTGGCGTCGCCGGTAACCGAGCTCGGAACATCCATCTGTCCTACGCCATAGGCCTCGGCATAGATGAGGATGCCCATGACCGTCTTGACGACGTCGAACCACTGGTCGTCACCGTGGGGGACGACGGGACCAAGAGGCTCTTCGGAGATGGTCTCGGGCAGAATGACGTGCGCGTTGGGGTCGTCCATGCCGGACCCTATCGCAGCCAGCTGCGAGCGGTCGTTGGTGAAGGCGTCGCACTGTCCGCTTTCGTAGGCCGCTTTAACGGCGTCGGTGTCTTCGAACGTTACGGCTTCTATGTTCAGGCCATTCTGTCTGGAGAAGTCGGCCAGGTTGAGCTCGGTGGTGGTGCCCTGGGTCACGCAGACGCTGGCTCCTCCGAGCTCGAGCGCGCTGGATATGCCGAGGTCCTTGTTGACCATAAAGCCCTGTCCGTCGTAGAACATCGTCTGGGCGTAGTTGCCCCACTGAGAATCGCGGGAGGTGGTCCAGGTGACCGTGCGAACGAGCATGTCAACTTCGCCGGACTGGATCGTCGGCCCGCGCTCCGCCGCTGAAATCAGACGGATCTCGATGGCGTTAGGGTCGCCCAGCACCGCGGTCGCAAGCGCGCGGCACAGGTCAATGTCGAACCCGACGTTGTTGCCGGAGGCGTCGAGGTAGCCATAGCCGGGGACGTCGTTTCGGCTGGCGCAAATGACCTTGCCCCTGTCCTTGACCTGCTGAAGCCGGTTGCTGACCATCATGCTGTCGCCGGCCATCGCGTCGGCTTCGTCCTTGGTCATCATGCCCATTTCTTTTGCCGCGGCCATGACCTGATCTTCAGTCATCATAGCTCCCTGGGCCATTGCGTCCGCCTCGGCCTTGGTCATCATGCCCATTTCCTGGGCGGCGGCCTGTATCTCGGCGTCGGACATTTCCTGTGAACACGCCACGAGCGCGGCCACGACTGCCAGAAGCGCCATCCCCAATACAAAAACCTGTAATCTCTTCATTCGTCTCTCCTGATCCACTGGATTCTGAACCCCGGCGCGCGAGAAAGCGCGCCCAATATAACAGCCATCGGCGTCCAGCCGACTCCTATAGTATAGAAAGGACGCCATTCCCAAGAAAAGGGCAAATGCAACCCTTATCTGCCCAATCCGTCCATCCCGACTATACAACTCTCCAAATCCATGCTAGTATGCGAACATACAAACTAATCAGCCGCCAATAACCGACAACTAATGACCAAAGGCTAACCGCTAACAACCCAAAATTCATAAACGGCAGGCTATTCTGACGAAAAACAGGATGGCGGGAAAAAAAGGGCCTCATAGCTAACGCAGGCAAAACGCAGGCGAACGCTGGTCACAGCGGTCGCCTGTCGCCCACCTGTTAAACCCCAGTGGCTCACCCAGCCCGAGCCCAGCGCAACTATAAACCATGCATTATGAAACCCCACGATTCGCCCGCCCGAAAGGAGATCGCCATGACCGCAACGACGAAGAACCTGCTCAGAGTCGGCAGCGTGGAAGATGTGAAGGAACGCGGCTGTACCGTCGTCACCGGCGGCGGTCATACGATAGCGGTGTTCAAGCGCGGCGACGAGTTCGCCGCCGTGGACAACAGGTGTCCGCACATGGGCTTCCCGCTGGACAGAGGCACGGTCAAGAACGGCATCCTCACCTGCCACTGGCACCACGCCCGCTTCGACCTTTCGAGCGGCGGGACGTTCGACCCCTTCGCGGACGACGTAAGGTCGTTCCCTGTCTCAATCGAGGATGGGGCCGTATGGGTTGATCCCAGTCCGCCGGAGCCGGACCCGATTGAGCGATGGTCGCATCGCCTGGAAGACGGACTGGAACACAACATACGCCTGGTGATAGCGAAGTCGGCGCTCGGGCTGAATTCGTCCGACGCCGACTACCGAGTTCCGCTGACCATAGGCGCGCAGTTCGGCACGACCTACTCGGCGCAGGGCTGGGGGCAGGCGATGACTATGCTGACATGCACGGCGAACATCCAGGAGCGCCTGAACGATGAGGACAGGCCGCGCGCCCTCTACCAAGGACTGAGGCAGGTCGCCTCGGAGTGCGCCGGCAGGCCGCCCAGATTCCTGGTGGACCCTCTGCCAACTGGCGAGACCAGGCCGGAGGTATTCAAGGACTGGTTCCGAAGTTTCATAGAGGTGCGGGACGACGAGGGCGCGGAACGCTCGCTGCGGACGGCGATAGAACTAGGCATATCCCGGCGTGAGATCGCGGATATGGTGTTCGCGGCGGCCACCGACAGGTTATACCTGGACGCGGGCCATGTCCTGGACTTCTGCAACAAGGCGTTCGAGATTCTGGACCATATAGGCTGGGAACACGCGGGGCAGGTACTTACCAGCCTGGTGCACGGCATGGCGTCCGCAAGACGCAGCGAGGAACTCAACTCCTGGCGCAACCCGATAGACCTGTCTTCGCTGGTATGGGCCGCACGGGACGCGCTGCCCGGTCTGTGGGAAGAGGGAGCGAGGTCGCGGGGCGAATGGGATGACGAGGACGGGCTTGTAGGCGTCATTCTGGAAGACGATCCGGCAGCCACTATCGAAGCGCTCAAGGACGCGGTGAGAGAAGGAGCGACAGCCGAACAGTTGGGCGGAGCGGTCGCATACGCCGCCTTCCTGAGAATGGCGCGATTCCACACCTCCAACGAGTTCGGAGACTGGGACACGGTGCATAACACGCTCACGGCGGCCAACGCGCTGCACCAGGCGCTGAAGCGCGCGCCGTCTGTCGAACTCGCTCGCGCGGTGTTCGACGTAGCCATGAGCATATACCTGGACCGATTTCTCAATATGCCCGCTCAGCGTCTCCCCGAACCCAACGGCGCGCGGCGGGAGGAGGACCTGGGCAAGAGCATACTGAGTGTGATGGACTCCCAGCAGCAGGTGGAACAGTCCGCGGCGTTGGTCAGCGACTACGTATCGGGATCGCCCGACCCGGACGGCGTTCTGCCCGTGCTTGCCCACGCCATGCTGCGGGAGGACTCGACCTTCCACCACTTCCAGATAGTCGAGGCGGCGCTGAAGCAGTACGAAGACCGCAGGGGAACAGACTCGGCGCGGCATGTGCTGATCGGACTGGCCAGGTTCCTGGCGGCGCACTATCCCACGCCCAGGGCGGTGAACCAGACATACGGCATAGCGGTGAGATTGCAGCGCGGGGACGAGATATTCAGGGAGGATTAGGCGGCGCGGCCTGCTAGAATGACGGCAGCTAGAATAACGATATGGAGGCGCGTATGCAGCCTATGAAGATGTGGATTGAGAGAAAGATTCAGGAAGAGGAAGTAAAGGAAAGGTTTACTGAGCTGCTCGACGATGTTGAACGGGGCGAATCCATCGCCATAATCCGCGACGGAAAGAAGTTCGCGGCTATCATTCCTGTTGAGGACGACCTCTGGATGGAAGATCCTGAATTGCGAAGACAGGCCGTGGAGAAGTTTCTGGAGTGGAAGCGAACTCGCAAGCCAACCGGAGTCACTTGGGAGGAAGCGATGGAATGGCGGTATGCGCGAGAGTGAGTACGTTGGTCATAGATGCTTCCGTAGCAAATACGTGGATATTCGAGGATGAGTCGCACCCTCGCGCGGACGCGGCGTTGGTCGAGGTTCTCAATAGCGGTGGATGGGTTACCCGACACTGGCATCTTGAAGTGCGCAACGCGCTGATAGTGGGTGAGCGTA
Source organism: Dehalococcoidia bacterium (assembly GCA_965202815.1). Lineage (GTDB taxonomy): Bacteria > Chloroflexota > Dehalococcoidia > Lucifugimonadales > UBA1123 > VXRN01. The sequence goes on along the minus strand of CBDBCD010000002.1, from coordinate 1,809,775 downwards.
GAGGGAGGATAGCGCTAAGAGAGAGCATACGAGGATTGTTGTACTTGAGCGGGCTTCCGTTGCAAACCGACACAGAGGCTGATCTCAACGCCGCTTTCCGTCTGGCAAGGCTCTGCGACCTTTCCATGTACGACGCAATGTATCTCGAATTGGCGCTGCGTCAAGAGTTGCCGCTCGCCACCCTGGACCGCAGACTCGCGCAGGCCGCGTCGGAATCGGGCGTCGAGACGATGCCATGACAACCCAACATCAGGAGAAGGACAAATGACTGACAGGCTTAGCGAAATCGTAGAATCGGCGGAAGCCGAGCAGTTGGCTACGGGCTTCGTGTTCACCGAAGGCCCGTTGTGGCACCCGGACGGCTACCTGCTGTTCGTGGACATCCGGCGCAGCCAGATATTCAGGCTGGTCCCCGGCGGAGAGCCGGAACTCGCGCGAGAGAACAGCGGCGAGTCCAACGGCATGACGTTCGACATCCAGGGCAGGCAGGTGGTCTGCGAGATGATAAACCGGCAGGTGACCCGCCTGGAGGCCGACGGGTCGTACAGCGTTCTCGCCGATAGCTGGAACGGGCAGCGCATCAACCGCCCAAACGATGTGGTGGGCAAGTCCGACGGCAGCCTGTATTTCACCAATCCGGGCAGGGAGCGGCTCGATCCGGCGGACGTGGATATGCAGTTCAACAGCGTCCATCGCATCCGGTCGGACGGCTCCGTGGATATGGTCGCGCCCGGGATCGAGTACCCGAACGGGATAGCGTTCTCCCCGGACGAAAGCGTTCTCTACGTTGCCAATACCCGGCCAGGCCAGTACATCCTGGCCTACGACCTGAATTCGGATGGAGACGTGTCCGGCGTCAGGCACTTCGCGGATATGCCGTCCGAGTCGGCAAACAACGGCGTGCCGGACGGCATGAAGGTGGACATCGAGGGCCGCGTGTACTGCACCGGCCCGGACGGATGCTGGGTATTCGACCCGTCCGGCGAACTGTTGGGCATCATTCGGCTGCCTGAGTACCCCGCCAACTGCGGATGGGGAGGCCCGGAGAATCGCACTATGTACTTCACCGCGAACACATCCATATACAGCATGGTCATGAAGACGCCCGGAACTCCGATACCGTCCGCGTAATCAGATCGGCAGAAGGATAGGCGGTCGTATCTTTATGTGACATGAGAACGATGACGAAGAGCGACTGCTTGATGATAGCATACGAACGAATCTGGCCTTTGAGACTGCTGGCGGCGCTGGCATTGGCCGCTTTAGGCGTATTGGTCGTGGCCTGCGGGGAAGAGCCTTCCGGCGCTCCGACTCCTACCGCTGTGCCTTCCTCGCAGATCCTTGCGCCAACGCCCTCTCCGACGACTCCTGCGATCTCGCCCACATCTCGACCGACAGGACAGGCCGAAACAAAGAGTGTCACTCCGGCATCCATCCCCATACCCACGGCAATCGCAGGGCCGAGTTCCCGTGAGACGAACAGGACATTGCCAGCGCCGCAGTTCCAGGATGGGCTCGTCCATCTACAGATTCCCGACAGGGACCTCAGCGAACTCGCGGCTCGTCTCAGGGGCGCTGCGATTGGCGACGGAGCGTCCGAACCCGCCGAGCCGATGTCCGTCGGGGACCGGCGCGACTTCTGGCTAACTGCGCTGGATGATGGCGCGGCCACGAAAATCAGCGCGACGCTCAGGGTGGTGAGCGACAATGCCTACTGGTTCAGCGATGACGCTGTAACCGTCAATCAGGCCGGCCTGGAGGAAGGGGCGCGGCTGTTCGAGCAGCGGGTTCGTCCGGCGGTAGTAGCTGCTTTCGGGGACATTCGGAGTCCCGGCATAGACGGCGATCCGCGCCTCATAGTCCTGCATTCCAAGCTGGACGGGGCGGCGGGCTATTTCGGCGCGAAAGACGCATATCCGGCCGAGGTGCATTCTCACAGCAACAAGGGGGAGATCATCTACATTGACGCCGAATTCCTGGAACCAGGCTCAGACTTCTATATGTCCGTCCTGGCCCACGAATTTCAGCACGCCATTCACTTCAATCATGACACAGGAGAAGATTCGTGGGTCAACGAGGGCCTTTCGGAACTAGCGACAGAGGTGTCGGGCTACGAGGCCGCATCGCCCGACGTCTTTCTCCCACGTCCAGATACCCAGTTGAACTACTGGCCGGAGGAGTCTCAGAGACGAATCGCGCACTATGGAGCGTCCGCGCTGTTCTTCAGATACCTGGTGCAGAGAATCGGGGGAACCGAGAATCTGATGAGTCTGATGACCCAGCAGTTGGACGGCATCGCCGGTGTGGACGCTTTCCTGCGGGAGCGCGGTCTGCTGTTCGAGGATGTATTCGCCGACTGGGTAGTAGCCAACTACCTGGACGCCGACGATGATATATACGGCTACCTGGACAGCGACGCAAGAATTCGCAGGGCGAGGCCGCTGGGAGACGGCAGGGGACGCGAGAGAGCGCTACCGCAGTTCTCGTCGCGGTATTACACTCTAAGAAGCAACGCGGCTGAGGGAACTCTCAGATTCAGGGGAAATACCGAGGCGCGCCAGATAGAGGTCGAGTGCATCAGCGATAGCGGGTGCTGGTGGAGCGGCCGCGGGGATTCTATCAACACGAAGCTGACCCGCGAGTTCGACCTGACCGGACTGGACACCGCCACGCTGGAGTACATGATCTGGCACGATATAGAGGATGGTTGGGACTATGGCTACGTGGAGGCGTCGGACGACGGCGGTCGCACATGGCATATCCTCGAAGGTCAGCACACGTCGGACGACGACGTGAGCGGCAACGCATACGGCCCGGGATACACAGGACGCAGCCGGGAGTGGAAGCAGGAGTCCATAGACCTCACGCCTTTCGCCGGAGGTGCGGCGCTTGTCAGGTTCGAGTATGTGACCGACGACGCCGTTTACCGCGACGGTTTCATGGTCGCGGACGTATCCGTTCCGCAATTGGATGACGATGTGGACAGAAGCCAGTGGATGTCTGAGGGCTTTACCCTGGCGCGGGCGAGCCTGCCGCAAAGGTTCGTTGTTCAGATAATAGCGATAGGCCCGGATGGCGAATACGAAGTGTCGCGGCTGGACCTCGATGGCGACAATTTCGGCGAAACCACGCTGAGCGGGCTGGACGCGCCGGGTAGCGAAGTCGTCATCGTGGTCTCTCCGACGACGCCGGACACCAGGCACGAGGCGAAGTACACGTTAGAATTTCTGCCCCGATAGCCGATTCTCACTCACTTCTGTCACCTCTGGCGACAGATCTGTAGTGGTGGAGTACGAGCGGGACAATGACCTCCGGGACACCGAACAGGGGCTTCTTTTGGAAGGGTTCCGTTTGGTTGTAGTTGGTTGGCTGATTTTCCCTCAGAGCCGCTCACCCTTCTTGGCGTAGGGATGTCGCGCTGTCTTCCTCTGTTTCGGCTTCTTGGGCTTGGCAGGTTTGATAGGTCTCGATGGTACGTTGAACTTCTGCGGGTGTCGCTTTGACGAACTCACAAACACTAGCAGGGTGCGGAAGAATGGGTTTGAGGGCCGCGTAGAAGAGGAGCTCGCTGCGTGACAGCCTACATTCTCGGTCTTTTCGGACCTCAGCAGGCCGCCGATACCGCCATTATCACCCTATGCGGTGTCGCACAGACACACCTCGCCCCGGGAAGGCTATGCGATGACGGGGACTTTGGTCTCCTCCTCGGCTATCAGCCTCGACATTCTCACAAGGTTGTACGCGGTAGCCACTATCTCACCATACAGTCCGGTCCTCTCCACCCCACGATACCGGCTCCGACGAAAGCCTCCCACAGTCTTCATCCACCCGAAGATAGACTCAACACGCTTGCGTACCCTTCTGGCTCGCCCTGTAGCTCTGGTGGCAGGTGGTACGACCGTCTATCGCCGACCATCTCTTCTTCTGGGCCACGTGAACACGGTCGCGTCGAAGCTCGGCTCCATCAGATCCATGTCCAGGAACCAGCGATACAGCAGATTGTAGTCCAGTTCCTGGCAAAACGCTCTCTCGCTGCGTATCGAGTACAGGGAGACCAGAAGCAGGGACTTCAGCAGTCTCTCAGGTGGAACCGAGGCTCTGCCTACCCGCGAGTACATGCTGTCGAAGTCGTCGGACATGCGGGAGAGTACATCGTCGGTGACCTGCTTGATGGTTCTGAGAGGGTGGTCTGGCGGGACTCGCTCGTCGAGGTTGACGAAGGCGAGCATGGTGGACTGTGGATTGCGTTTGCCTCTCATTGGACGGTCTCCTGGACAGATGGGATACTGGAGTCATTGTATCTTGCCAACCAGGAGAACGCGGCTCAGGCGGCGTTTTTCAGCAGCCTGCTAGTGTGCGGCTGCACGACTCCCGTCACGGGCACACTACCATTCCGATGAAAGCCGAGGTTCACCCGAAGGTTGTACAAGAGAGGCTCGGACATAGTACAATAGCAACAACGATGGACATCTTCTACTCTCACGTTCTGAGGGAGATGGACGTCGCTGCGGCGGAGGCGTTCGAGGATTAGTTCAAAGATTTTCGTTAGCATAAGCGTCAGCAAAAACGAAAATTAGACCTCAGATAACGCCAAAATAGCTTTGCAGGAGCGTAGCTCAGGCTGGTAGAGCATCGGTCTCCAAAACCGAGGGTCGCGGGTTCGAATCCTGCCGCTCCTGCCATTTCCACATCCCGTTTCAGCGTCGAATGGACGGCAACAGGATGATCACCCCCAAAAGCGAAATCGCCACCGGCCAAACGATCTCCCATGGTATCGAACCAAACACACCCAGATTTCCGAGCAGTATGATCATACCGGCTACTATCAGCCCGACCCCGAGCATATTCCTGAGAATGTGTCTCTTTGACGGGCGGTCGGATTCGACTATGCCGTCACGGGAATCGCTCGAGGGCTCGCTTGTAAACTCGATCTGCTGACGCTCGCTATCCGGCGTGAATATCGCCATTACGATGTACGCCAACGCGGCGATTCCCGCCGTCGCTATCGTCAGCAGCACCCATCCCACACGAATCAGGACAGGTTCGGCATCAAAGTACTCGGCCAGCCCGCCCGCTACCCCAAACAGGAACCGGTTGTCTTGACTTCTATGGAGTCGCCGCGCTTGTTGAACCATCCAATTCCTCCTGCTCAACGGTCAGCTAAGCATATCACAATGCCCGGCTGGGCAAGAGCGGCGCGAACTCATGAACCTGTATCAACCTAGTCGGTCACCTCATTGTCATACCCGCGAAAGCGGGTATCTAGGGGTGGGGCGGCGCAAGTCTCGATTTAGTCCGCCGACCAAACTGATACAGCATCGGAGATCATCTGACGGTGACATCGGCGGAAATGGCTTCAATATCCACCCAGACGCGATTCCGCGATTCGGAATAGTTGGCTGATCGGTACACGTCATCCTCGATTTCCATAAACCGGGATGGGTCAATCCAGGCTGAACCCAGCGGCGAGGCGATGTCTATGTGGGCGGCGACATTATCCGGCACTAAGAGCTCGACATCGGTGGCTCCGGCTGCGATATCTACGTATGTCTGCCCCACGTTGGCGGGAAGCTGGACTCTGATGTCCGACGCTCCGGCCTCGACATTGAGATTGCGTACATTGAGATCCCGAAGATCGAGAGCTAGGTCCGTGGCCCCGGCGCTGATTTCAATATCTACCTCCACGTCGGGAGACACCGCCAGATTCCAGTCCGCCAAGCCAACGGGAAAGCTGATCTCGCTCTCGCGTCTGGTGTAGCCATCGTAGCTGGAATGTCTGAGGAATGGCCCGGAGGACACCATGTGGAACTCGACGTCGCCATTCGACTGTTCGCGGATGACGCGAGAGGGGTGGCTCCCGAAGTCAGCCGCCAGCAGTCTGGTCAAAGAACCGGAAACAGTCGTGTCCGACGTAAGCTCCACGTCGCCTCCAATGAACGCCATACTCAGATGCAGTCTCTGGGCGTCCCCCAGCGGCTCCACATACCCGGCGCGCAGCGGCTCAGGTGGATCGTAATCAGGCATTGAGATGTACGCTGCGGAAACTACTGCCCCCAGAGTCACGGCGATAACTCCCGCACGTATGAGAAGCGCGCGCGCCGCGAGGATGATCTCCATACCGGTCAGCAACAGCAGTACCGGCCAATAGTCCACGATCTCGAACCAGATGCCGAAGGACACCGCTCCTGTGGTTGTGAGCAGCAGAAGCGCGCCAAGCGCTATAAGAAGAAACCCTGCCAGGAAGGAGCCGCGTAGCCTGTTGTTTGTCGAGACTGAAGCCATCACGGATCAGCGCCTGGACTCAATAGCTGAACTCTCGCCTGAGCCGTCGTCCCCTGATCTGGCCCTGGACACCGGCAGTCTGCTGTGGAGCGCGGCTATGTTGGGTCTCAGGATAATGATGCCCAGAACCACGATACCCACAGGCCAGACGATGTCCCATCGTATTGCGCCAATCACGTCCAACTGGTGGAGTAGTATGATAGCGCCGACTACTACCAGCCCGATCCCAAGCGCATTTCTAGCCACATTTCTACCAGCCATATTTCTACTTGTTGGTTCCTCGTCCATGTCGTCCTCCCCTGGTATGACCCCGGCTGCGGGCTGTCTGTTTTTGGGTGTGATAATCGCCAGAGCGATGTAGAACAGCAGCGCAATCCCTACTGTGGCGACTGTCAGCAGTATCCACCCCATGCGGATCAGAACGGGATCAACGTCGAAGTATTCGGCCAATCCGCCAGCGACCCCGAATAGGAGTCGGTTGTCGCGGCTTCTGTGTAGGCGCTGCGCTTGTCGGACCATCCAACTTCTCCCGTTCGGCATTGGTTTGTGTAACCCACATAGGTTGTTTCGCGGTTCTCCGGGCTTGTATTCGCTTTGGCGCTCGTCCGATGCGGCGAGGCCACAACTCCGGTTGTAGGAGTCACAAGCAATCTTGACACGCGGGGAGTCCGGCGCGAATCGGGAGAAAGGCCGGATTTCGATCAGCCGATTGGTCGGGTCCCGGGTCATACTTTCGGCCAATGCCCCCGAGATCTCGGTATGTTAGACTTCGGCCATGTTTACGGGCGCATTGCAAAGGTTGTGGGAGTTGCCCCTGGCCCTGGATCCCCCGGAGCAGACATGGAGAGACTGGCTGCTTATGTTCGCGCTGGTCGCCGCCAGTCTGCTGGAGGGATTCTTGCGGTCGGACGTAGGGTGGCGCCCGGTCGTGGTCGGTGTCGCAATCGTCGCGCCTCTGGTGATTCCATGGGCGCGAGCCTACCCGCTCCCGGCGACCGTCATAGCTTTCAGCGGCTATGGAGTGCTCCACCTCGAAATGCTCGTCACCAATGTTGAGAGCCATCTGGTCAACCCATTCACCTTGCTCGTGTTGACGCACGTTCTTACGCGCTGGGCGCCGGGCCGCCAGATCGCGCTCGGCCTGGGTGTCGCCGCTGTCTGCTGGATGATCGCCTGGAATATACCTTCGGACAATTTCACGGGGATGATACTCAAGGGTATCGCTATATGCTTGCCGGTCTTGAGCGGCGCGGCCATGCGCCATTTGGCAGAATTGCGCCACGCGCGAGCCATCGAGTCGCGTTTCAAAGAGCGCCACCAGATCGCCCGCGAGTTGCACGACACGCTCGCCCACAGAATGACCGCCATCGCCATACAGGCCCAGGCCGGACGCGCTGTGGCGAAGTCAAACCCGGAAACCGTCTTGGAAACTCTGGCGACAATAGAAGAGACCGCCTCCAGAAGCCTTCAGGATATGCGTCAGATCATCGGCGTTCTACGGGACGGCGACGCGCCAATCGAGTCGAGTCATACGGTCTCCGACATCGAACGGGTTGCCAACGCCGGCGCGGGAGAGATCCCCGTCAGCGCGCAGTTGGAGGGAGAATTGGATGATCTCAGCGCGTCGGTGGAGGCGGGTCTGTTCCGGGTCGCGCAGGAGTCCATTACCAATGCCCGAAAGTATGCCCGCCGAGCGAGCCGAATCACTGTCCGCGTCAATGGGACCGCCGAAGCGATTCGCCTGACTGTCACCGACGACGGCGATCCCGCCAGGCCCGGCGCGCGCGTCGGGTCCGGCTATGGGATCATTGGCATGACTGAACGTGTGTCCATGCTTGGCGGCCAGCTTAGCGCGGGCCGCGGGCCGGATGGTCGTTGGATTGTTGACGCGCTGATCCCCAAGACCGGAGGTTAAGAAATGGCTGTCCGGGTACTGGTTGCCGACGACCAAGCTCTCATACGCGCTGGGCTGCGCGTGATATTGGACCACCAGCCCGGCATCGAGGTGATAGGCGAGGCCGCCGACGGGCGACAGGCTGTCGCTCTTGCCCGCCGACTACGGCCCGACGTTTGCCTGTTCGATATACGTATGCCCGAAATGGACGGCATCGAGGCCACTCGCATCCTGGCCGGACCGCAGGCCGATACGCCCTTCGCTATCGTCATGATCACCACATACGACCTGGATGAATACGTGTACAACGCGCTAAGGGCGGGCGCGCGTGGGTTTGTGCTCAAAGACGCGGGACCCGAGCTGTTGGTCCAGGCGATTCACGCCGCCGCAAACGGGGACGCCCTCATCAGCCCCAGCGTGACCGCGCGGCTGCTCTCGACCTTCGCACGGGGTACGGACAGGGGGAAACTCGCTCAGCCCGCTACACCCCTGACGGAGCGGGAAGAAGAAGCGCTGGCGCTTGTCTCCCGGGGTCTGACCAACGCTGAGATAGCTGACGAACTGCGCGTCAGCCTCAGTACCGTCAAGACTCACCTCACCAGTCTTATGACCAAGCTCGATGTTCGCAACCGCGTCGAACTCGCCATTTGGGCGCACCAGACCCACAGGGCGTGAGGGGTTCTGTTTCTCCTAGCGGAATTTTGAGCTTCGTGTATCATAGCGCGATTGGGTCAACGGAGATATATGATGAAAGCGATACTGTTCGACGTGTTCGGGACGACCGTGGACTGGCGGTCCTCGATTATCGCGGAGTTGGAGGGATTCGGCAGCGAGAACGGGCTGGATGCGGACTGGCCCGTGATGGCAGACAGGTGGCGCGCGGGCTTCCGTGATTTGCAGGGCAGGATAGCGCGGGGCGAAAGGGACTGGATTACGATGGACGCTATCCATCGCGAGGTACTGGATGGGATGCTGCTCGATTTGGGGGCGGACGACCTGCCTGAGGAAAGAGTCGCCCATCTTAATGGTGCATGGCACAGGCTGAACCCGTGGCCCGATACGGTAGAGGGGCTGACGCTGATGAAGCAGGACCATATCATCGGAACGCTGTCGAACGGGAATCTGTCGCTGCTGGTGTCGCTTGCCAAGCACGGAGGGCTGCCCTGGGACTGCGTGCTCTCTACCGGGATGTTCGGCACCTATAAGCCGAACCCGGAGGTGTACCTGGGAGCGGTGAGGATGCTTGACGCGGAGCCCGGCGATGTGATGATGGCAGCAGCCCACGCCTACGACGTTGACGGCGCGCGCGAGGCCGGTCTGAGGACCGCCTATGTTTTCAGGCCTGACGAGTTCGGCCCGGGCAAGGGCGAGGACCCCGGCGACACTTCGCGCTTCGACATCGTAGCGCGAAATTTCGTGGAGCTTGGCGAGCGTCTGTCTGGGTAGCGAACGTCAGATGCCGACGAACCATTCTCCGAACTTGCTGGCTAATTCCATGTCGCCTTCCAGCCCGATTTGACGTCTGCGGACCGAGCGTCGCAGGTTCACGCGGCCCATCAAGAACAGGATGTAGGCGCTGGAATCGAGCGATATAGCAACGTCGGCGTCCGAAGCGAGGTCGGCGGGTTCGAGCGTGAATGATTCGGCACATACTCTGAGGTCGTGAGCTTCACCTTCGGAATCGGTCAGATTGAACCTGAATATCACACTGTCCTCGATGTTCGTGGGCTTGCGGAACGACGCGCGCAGCCAGTTGGGGACCCACCCCTTCAGGAACGGCAAGGCGACCGGGTTGATCCTGGCGCCGCGGTCGAAGACGTAGCGTATGTCCCATGCGTGAACGGCGAGTTCTATGACGCGAAGTTCTATCAGCCGCGATACATCCATAACCCTGGCCGGGTGCCACGCGGGAAGGTCGTACTGATCGGGTTCGAGTCCGATCAGGAGGCTGTTCAGGCGCAGGCAGGACGCGTTGAATTCGTAGAAGATGTCCTCGTAGTACGCCTCCCTGAGATTGACCAACTCATCCAGACGCTCCTCCGCGGACCTGGGCGTGTATCCCATCGGCGGAGATGAGTCGCCCCTGAGCGCGCGCTGGATGCTCATGGTCTTCATGCCGGCTATCGTAATCAGGTGGGTTACGACGTCGGCTACCTTCCAGTCGGCGCACGCGCTGGCGTAGGTGTCGGGGTCGCGCCACACGTCGTCCGGGAGCGTGTGCAGGAAACCGGCCAGGTCGTTGGACAGCGCCCTGACGGTCTGGATGTTCTGCTGGACTGTCGCGGTGTCTGCCATACGTGCGTCCGGGCTATATGCCCTTGTCCGCCACGAAGGCGGCGAGGTCGGCTGTGCGGCAGGAGTATCCCCACTCGTTGTCGTACCAACCGACGACCTTGACCATATCGCCGCCGAGCGACATGGTGGACGTTCCGTCAACGATAGCGCTGTGGGGGTCTCGTATGAAGTCGGCGCTCACGAGCGGCTCTTCGGTGTAGTCCAGGATCCCGTTCAGGCCGTTGGAAGCGGCCTCCCTGTACGAGTCGTTCACCTCTTCCGCCGACACCGCTTTCCCGAGAGTAGCCACAAAGTCAGTAAGGGACACGGTTGGGGTCGGCACGCGCACCGCCATGCCGTTGATCCTGCCCGCCAGTTCGGGCATTACGATACCGACGGACTTCGCCGCGCCGGTGGTCGTGGGAATGATGTTCTGGGCGGCAGCCCTGGCCCTGCGAGGGTCGGAGTGGTACTTGTCCAGGATGCGCTGATCGTTGGTGTAGGCGTGGACGGTCGTCATCAGGCCGCGCTCTATGCCGAAATTGTCGTGCAGCACCTTGACTATGGGCGCGATGCAGTTGGTGGTGCAGGATGAGTTGCTGACGATGTTGTGACGCTCCGGGTCGTAGTCGTCCTCGTTGACTCCGAGCACGACGGTGAGCGCGTCGCCCTTGGCGGGGGCGGAGATGATGACCTTCCTCGCGCCGCTTTCGAGGTGTCCGCTCGCCTTGCCCGCGTCGTTGAACGCGCCGGTGGACTCGACTACTATCTCGACGCCTATCTCGCCCCAGGGCAGGTTGAACGGGTCTTCTTCGTTAAGTATCAACACGTCCGCGCCATCTATGTTGACGCTGTCGCCGGTCGGTTCGACCTCACCCGGATACCTGCCGTATGTGGAGTCGTACTTGAACAGATGGGCGATGTCTTTGGGGCGTCCTCGGCGACTGTTCACCGCGACGACCTCCAGCTTGTCGGGATAGCGTTCCAGCGCGGCGCGGAGGGTCTGCTTGCCCATGCGTCCGAAGCCGTTGATTCCTATGCGTGTGGACATTTCAGTCCCCCCATCCTGATCAAGCTTATCTTAATTGTCCATGTGCATACGTGAGTCTTCTGAATATATTATCCCAGATATGAGCGCGCCGATGTCACTATTTCCGACGCCATTTCGACCGCCTCTTCCGCCTGTCCACGGCTGAATGTCTCGAAAGGCAGTCCGCCGGGCAGCGCGTCGGAGTAGCGTCAGCCGCTTTGAGCAATGAACTTCTCATATACTTCCGCGCCCGCGTATCGGGAGGAGTTTCCGAGTTCTTCCTCGATGCGCAGGAGCCGGTTGTACTTGGCGGTGCGCTCTCCCCTGGCAGGGGCACCGGACTTTATCTGCCCGGCGGCCGTTCCGACGGCGAGGTCGGCTATGGACGAGTCCTCCGTCTCGCCGGAGCGGTGGCTGATGACGATGCCCCATCCGGCATCCCTGGTCATGCTGATAGCGTCGAGAGTCTCGCTGACGGTGCCGATCTGGTTCAGCTTGACGAGAACCGCGTTGGAAGAGCCTCGCTCGATTCCCTGCCGGATGAGGCGCGGGTTGGTGGTGAATATGTCGTCCCCGACGAGCTGGACATTCGGTCCTATTCTCCGGCTCATCGCGTCCCATGAGTCCCAGTCGTCCTCTGCCAGCCCGTCCTCGATGGAGATAATCGGGTAGTCCATCAGCCATTCATCGTAGATCTCCACAAGATTTGCGGCGTCAAGCGAGGCGTTCTCTCTTGGCAGTGAGTAGTGCCCTGGGCCACTGCTGAGTTCGGACGCGGCCACGTCCAGGGCGATGAAGCACTCCAGCCCCGGTGTGTAGCCCGCCTTCTGAATAGCTTCCACCAGCAGGTCAACAGCCATCCGGTTGGAGGACAGTGACGGGGCAAACCCGCCTTCGTCGCCGACGTGGGTGCTGAGACCACGGTCCCTGAGTCCGTCCATAAGGGAGTGGTATATCTCGACCCCGGCCTGGAGCGCGCGCGAGAATGAATCGAAGCCGGCGGGTACGACCATGAACTCCTGGAAGTCGGTGGAGTTCTCGGCGTGGCGTCCGCCGTTGATGACGTTGAACATGGGGACGGGCAGCGTGAACGGCTCGCCGCTGTCGAAGCGGGTGTAGAGGGGTTGGCGCTCGCTCATGGCGGCGGCGTGGGCGACGGCGAGCGAGACGCCGAGAATGGCGTTCGCGCCCAGGCTGCCCTTGTTGTCCGTGCCGTCCAGTTCTATGAGCGCCCTGTCTATCTCGCGCTGGTCGCCGGCCGGCTGTCCGATGAGTTCGGGAGCTATGCGCGCACGGACGTTTTCTACGGCTTTCAGGACGCCTCGGCCCTTGTAGCGGCCGGGGTCGCCATCGCGCAGTTCGACGGCCTCGTTCGCGCCGGTTGACGCGCCGGACGGGACAAGCGCGCTACCCGACGCGCCGTCTTCGAGGCTTACGTCAACCTCGACGGTCGGGTTGCCCCTGGAGTCGAGTACCTCTCTGGCGCTGATGCTGGATATGTTGCTCACTGGATGGCGTCTCGACTTTCTTTCTAGCTTACCTTGGCGAGCTTGGTGAAGCTGCGGAGTTCCTTGGGCGGGTCCATGTGGCTGCCCCGGATGGTGAATGACACCTCTCCGACGTAGATGTTGCCGCCGCTGTCAACGCCCATGCCGTGCGGGGCTATGAACTCACCGGACCCTTCGCCCTCGTCGTCGGCGCCGAGCAGCGCCAGCCGCTTGCCGCTGTTGTCGTAGATGGTCACGCGGTGCCCGTGGCGCGGGGGAGTCGGGTCGGCCTGGGTCGCGCCGGGCAGTTCGCCGACGTAGATGTTGTCGTCCGGGCCTATGGTCATGCCATTGGGCATGTGGATGTTGTTCCACACGTCGAGGACGTTGCCGTCGCCGTCGAATACCTGTATTCGGTGCGCCTCGCGGTCGGCGACCAGCACGCGGTCGTCGTTGTCCACCGCGATGTTGTGCGGGCGCAGGAACTCGCCCGGATCAATTCCGGGGCCGCCCCAGCTCTTCACGTACTCGCCGTCGCCGGTGTACTTGTGGATGTTGAAGTTGCCGTAGCCGTCGGAAATGTAGATGTGGCCGGTCTTTTTGGAGACGGCGGCGTGGGTGGGCCTGTTGAACGGCTCTCCCTTCCATATCTCCGATGAGACGCCGGGCGTTCCGATGGTCATGAGCAGTTCGCCGTCGCGGGTGAACTTGGTGATCGTGTGAATGCCGTCGTCCACGCAGTAGATCGTGTCTTCCGGCCCTACGTATATGCCATGAGTGCGGTTGCCGAATATGCCCTTGCCGAATCCTCGAACGAAGTTGCCGCCCTGGTCGAAGACCATCACGGGGTAGTCCGGGTTGCGGCTGAAGGCGTAAACGTCGTCCTGCGAGTCCACGGCCACGCCCGGAGTCTCGATCAGTCTCGCGCCCTCCGGCATCTTGTGCCAATCAATAATATGCTCGTACCTGAAGTCGCCTTCGCCAATTATCGCGCCCATGCCGATGTCTCCTTTGAATATGTTAGATAGCTCTGATTGGATGGTAGTTCAGGCGCGGGAGCTAGTCAAACATTGATACAGGGCGAAGAACCGCAGAGCGCAATGGATCGCGCACGAACGCCGGGTGCATCTGGGCTGGTTCTATTGTAGTATCGCTTTGCATGTGAAACTCGCTGGTATGAACGTTGATAGTCGCTAATGGGGATAAATCTTTCTGAATGGCGTCCGCGTTAAACGAGCACATACTCTACGAACCTGAAGAGCGACCTCCATTCCTATTCTCGATAGGTCTCAGCTTTCAGACCATCCTGGGGATGCTGGCCGCCGTCGCCGCGTTCGTGACCATCACTGTCCGCATGGGCGACCAGCCTGACAGTTACATGTCCTGGGCGGTGTTTTCGGCATTTGCGGCCTCGGGGATAGTCATCGTTCTCCAGTCCTTTCGTCTCTGGAGATTTGGCGCGGGATACACTCTGACGTCCGGTCCATCTTCCGCCTTCATAGTAATTTGCGCGACCGCTCTGCTGGAGAGCGGGCCAGCGTTGATGTCCGCCCTGATCTTCGTTTCCACGCTGCTGCATTTCGCATTCGCTGCGCGTCTGTCCCTGCTGCGTCGTTTCATCACGCCGACCGTTGCGGGAACGACGCTTGTGCTGGTGGCGGCTTCGGCTATGTCAGCCGTGTTCAGCACGCTGTCCGACACCGTCGCCGGAGTTCCGGCCAGCGCCGCTCCGGTCGCGGCGGCGATCACTCTGGTCATCGTGTTGGCGCTCAGGCTGTACTCTCCTCCCGCCTTGCAGCAGTGGACGCCCATAATCGGATTGGGAATCGGCGGCGCCGTGGCCGCGGCGCTGGGACTGTACGACTTCCAGGGTGTTGCGGCCGCCCCGCTGATCGGGATTCCTGAGTATGCGTGGCCGGGAATTGACCTGAACTTCGCCCCTGCATTCTGGGCGTTGCTGCCGGGGTTCGTTGTAATAAGCCTTGTAGCCAGCATCAATGCCATCGGCGAGGGCATCGCGGTCCAGCGAGCGTCGTGGCGACGGCCTCGCGCCACTGACTTTCGAATGATCCAGGGGGCGCTCAATGCTGTGGGATTAGGAAACCTGCTCGCGGCGTTCCTGGGGACAGTTCCCAACACGGTTTACCCGGCGAATGCGGCGCGCACCGCGCTGACAGGCGTGGCCGCCCGGCGCATAGGGGCATTCGGAGGGTTAATGCTTATCGGAATATCTCTTCTTCCCAAGGTGACGGAGTTCCTGGCCTCGATTCCAAGCCCGGTTCTCGTGGGATACCTGGTCGTCGTCCTTGGGCTTATGTTCGTGGAGGGCATGAGGACCGTTTTCCAGGACGGCTTGGATGTGCGCAAGGCGGCGATAGTAGGCGTGTCGTTCTGGATTGGTATGGGCTTCCAATACAATTTGATCTTCCCCGAACTTCTCGATGGAACGTGGGCGACGCTGCTCGGCAACGGCGTTACCACAGGCTCCGTAGTCGTCATTCTTCTGTCCCTGTTGCTTGAAGTATCCGCGAGCCGCCGCAAGCGCCTGGATGCGTCCCTCGACTACGAATCACTGCCGGAAATTGATGAATTCCTTCGTTCCATAGCCTCAGAGCAAGGCTGGAATACAGCTTCGACTGACCGACTCCGCTCGGTCGGCGAGGAAGCGCTGTCGAGCCTGCTGCAAATCGCCCCGGACACGGAATCTCAGGGGAAGCGTCTCACCATCAAAGCGCATGTCTCAGAGGGCGCCGTAGAACTGGAATTTCTGGCGACAGCCGAAGTGGACAATCTGGAGGATCGGATAGCCTATCTAAACGAACAGGCAGCGATACCGGACGTACAGGAGGTTGCGTTCCGCCTGTTGCGACACCACGCATCTTCGGTACAGCACCGCAAGTATTATGACATTGACATACTGACTGTTCAGATAGAGGGAACGCCTGAGTGAACTCGGATACATCATCATGTTCAGCTCCATTCCGAACGCGCGGTGTATAAGTTCAAAGGACGGTCTTGAATCATGTTCAACCTGTACTTTGGAGAATGATATGATTGCCCGACATGGACATGCCAAACTGGAGAGAGCGCATATCATGCATCAATATGGAGCTTACGTTGCAGAGCCAATAGCCGTCGTGGGAATGGCATGCCGGTTTCCCAACTCGGACGGTCTAGAGGCGTTCTGGAATCTCCTGGAGACAGGCGAGAGCGCAGTAAAGGAAGGCGTTCCAGGTTCAGGCGCGGGGCGGATTGGACAAATCTTCGCTGACGGCGACGCCCAGAACGAGGCAAGTCGCTTTGCCGCGTTCATTGACGATATAGACCAGTTCGATCCCTCGTTCTTCCGCATCTCCCCGCTGGAAGCTCAGTATCTGGATCCGCAGCAACGTCTGATGCTGGAAATGAGCTGGAAGGCGCTTGAAGACGCGGGCATAGACCCGGATGAACTGCGGGGCAGCCGGACCGGAGTTTACGGCGGGATCACTCACAGCGATTACAGGGAGGTATCCGGGGGTATAGGAAATATCGCCAGCCCCGCTTCCAGTCTATATGCGGCCACCGGCACCTCCAATAGCACGGCCATCGGGCGCGTTTCCTACGTACTCGGCCTTCAGGGGCCGGCGATTTCTGTGGATACGGCCTGCTCCTCATCCCTAGTGGCGGTGCACCAGGCGATATCGGGGCTTCGCCAGGATGAATCCGATCTCGCGCTCGCGGGCGGAGTCAGTCTCATTCTCTCCAACAACGTCATGGAGTCGAGGGCGAACGCGGGAATGCTGTCTCCGGACGGGCTGTGCAAGACCTTCGACGCCTCAGCCAATGGGTACGTCCGCGGCGAGGGTTGCGGAGTCCTGGTTCTCAAGCGGCTGCGAGACGCTGAGGCCGACGGCGACCGCATCTGGGGCGTAATTCGCGGCTCCGCCGTGAACCAGGACGGGGCCAGCATGGGACTGACGGTTCCGAATGGCGAGGCTCAGGAGCAGGTAATCAGGGATGCGTTGCGCCGGTCGGGCGTCTCGCCGTCGGAGGTGGACTACGTAGAGGCACACGGCACGGGAACATCAGTGGGAGACCCGCTGGAGTTACAGGCGCTGGCGTCGGTATTCGGCGAAGAGCGCGAGGCGGATAATCCGCTGCTCATCGGTTCGGTGAAGACGAACTTCGGACACCTGGAGTCGGCCTCGGGAATCGCCGCTCTGATGAAAGCGTTGGTTTCGATGAATCACGGGCTGATCCCGAAGCATCTGAACTTCCATGATCCGTCGCCGGCGATTGACTGGGAAAATCTTTCTCTTCGCGTGCCATCGGCGGCGACTGCCTGGCCGAAATCGGATGGACGCCCTCGGTTGGCCGGAGTGAGCGGGTACGGCTGGTCCGGCACGAACGCGCATATAGTAATCGAGGGTTATGGTGAGCCGAGAGACGCTTCCGCTGAACCTTACAGGCGTCGTCTGCCCACAGGCACACCCAGGCATATAGCCGTTTCATTGCCCGATTCGGTCGCCGAGTCCGCTCAAGCGGAAGAGACCGAATCGCGTCCTACGCGATTGCTGCCCTTGTCCGGCAAGACTGAGCAAGCGCTGAAGGATTTGGCCGCACGCTATCAGACATGGCTGGACGAGCGCGCGGCAGACCTGGACTCACCGGAATCCGACCGGGGCGGCCTGCTGGCGGATATGGCCTGGACAGCGAGTGTTGGTCGGAGCCAGTTCCCTCACCGGGCGGGGGTCGTGTTCAGAGATTCGGAATCACTGCGAGAACAACTGGCAGCCATTGTCGCGGGCAGCGGGGAGATATGCCAGAGAGAGGCGAATAAAGTTGCATTTGTCTATACCGGCCAGGGCAGCCAGTGGCTCGGGATGGGAAAGCATCTGTACGACACCGAGCCGGTGGTACGGGCCATTCTGGATAGATGCGAACGGGTCATAATGGAAGAGCGCGGCGAGTCGCTGCTGGATGTGATGTTTGGCAGGGAAGGCGCAGATGGCGACCTGAGAGACACAGCCTGGACGCAGCCCGCGATATTTGCCCTGGAATGCGCTCTCACGGCGATGTGGGAGAGCGCCGGCGTCAAGCCCGACGTCGTGATCGGACACAGTTTCGGGGAACTGGCGGCGGCGCAGGCGGCCGGTGTGTTCGGGCTGGAAGAGGGGCTGAAGTTCGTGTTGAAGCGTGGAGACGCGCTCGCGTCGGTACCCGAACTGGGATCCATGGCGGCCATATTCGAGACACCCGAACGTGTCGAGGCGGCGATCCGCGACTATAACTCGACATCGGACTGCGCGGACCTGAGCATATCCGTAGATAACGGCTTCCACCAGGTAATCAGCGGGCCAACAACGGCCGTTCAGGCCGTGGCAGAGCGTTTCGAGGCGGAAGAGATTCGAGTGAGAATCCTGAATACGGGCCAGGCGTTTCACTGCGTCCTGGTCGAGCCCGCGCTGGACGAAGTGGAGAATGCCTACGAGGGAATTTCGGCATCGCCTCCAAGCATAGCCATGGTGAGCGATGTGACCGGAAGAGTCATGGAAGAAGGCGAAGTCCCCGACAGCAAGTATTGGCGTCGCCATGCGCGTCAGGCCGTTCAGTTCCGCAAGGGCATAGGCGCACTGGTGGAACTGGGAGTGGATGTGGCGATAGAGGTGGGGCCGAACGCAGTCCTCGGTCCGCTGGTGTCCCTGGTGTGGCCGGGGTCAGCGGACGTTTCGGATGCGATGGAAGCGCCTATCGTTCTTCAAAGCATGATACGTCCGTGGGATGACATACCCACGCCGGAGTCCGAAGACGTCTTCGTAAACGCGGTCGCCGGAGCGTATGAGGCGGGCTTGCCTATTTCATTCGCGGGTCTGTTCGCGGGCGAGGAGCGACGCAAGATCGAACTGCCAGGTTACCCGTTCCAGAGTGAGCGGTATTGGGTAGATGGGTCGCGGCGCAGAAGCGTGGCCGACGGTCACCCCCTACTGGGCGTGAGACACGAATCTCCCCGCGGCGAGGTGATGTTCGAAAATGAGATGTTCGCGTCAGACCCGCCCTGGCTGGCCGACCACAGGGTGTTCGGGCGCGTCATCATGCCGGGCGCGATGTACGGCGCTATCGCGGCGGCGGTGTCACTGAAGGAGGGCGCCGGCGGGTCGGTGGACGTGGAAGACCTCCAACTGCACAGTCCGCTAGTATTCGGACAGGAGAGCGCCGAGGACGACGGAGCGCGCGACGGGCGACGCATCCAGGCGGTACTCGACAGTCCTGAACCCGGAGAGCCGCGCAACCTGGAGATATTCAGCAGAGGCGACTCGGAGGACGGCTGGACGCTTCACGCCCAGGCCAAATTGACATCTGGAACGCAGACTCGCGGTTCCGCGAACCGCATTGACGTGGACTCCGCCAAATCCGGCCTGCTGCCACAGGACGTTACAGGATTTTACCGGGCTAGGGCGGATGCAAGCATCAATCTCGGCCCGTCGTTCAGAACGCTTCAGGCGCTCTGGTCCGCCGGGGGCGAGGCTATCGGCGAAATAGCTTTGCAGGAGATTGGCGATCAGAGCGGCAGCGACCTGCATCCGACATTGCTCGACGGTTGTTTCCAGGTTCTTTCTGCGGCGCGTCACTCCGCCAATGTCGAGAGTGGGGCGACCTACCTGCCGTTCGGGTGGGAACGACTATGGTTCACGGGCAACTTGCCGGAACGCCTGATTTGCCACGCGCGCCTGAGGGATGAGTCCCAGAATGGCGAGGACAGCGATGATTCCACCGATGCCAGGGAAGTCCTGGTCGGAGACTTGACGTTATATAGTCCGGACGGCGTGGAGGTCGGTGGGCTGAGTGGGTACGTCGTCAAGCTCGCTACGCGGGCGGCGCTGCTTTCCGCGTCGGAAGGGATAGAAGACCTCTTCTACGAAACCGTATGGCGGGACAGTATTCTTGCGCCAAGCGTAGTACCCGCAGACTTCCTTGCGGGCCCGACTCAGGTAGCTGATCGCTCTATGCCACTCACGGAGTACGTTTCGGATGAAGGCGTCGAACCGGACGTCCGCTCCGCTCACCTGGACAACATGGAGCGCTTGGGCTGGTCTCTCGCGGTTCAGGCTATGAACCGCCTGGGATGGACACGCAGGTCCGGCGAAATGATAGACGCGGAGGCGTTGAGGAAACGTCTGAACGTCCTGGATGAACACAGGTATCTGTTCCGACGGATTCTCGAGATACTGGGAAGGGCCGGTATCGTCGAAGAGTCGGGGGACAGGTTCGTCGTAAGGGTGGGCCAGGATGACCCATTACCGGAAGGAGTTCCGGCCGACGCTGATGAATTCGCAACCGACATCAGCGCCCGGTTCCCGCACGGGGCGAGCGAAGTGGGCCTGTTCATACGCTGCGCAGGGGCCCTTGCGGATTCGCTTACTGGTCAGGCGGATCCTCTCACACTGCTGTTCAGCAGCGGTGAACCGACTGCCGCCAGTCTGTACAGGACTAATCCCGTGGCGCGCGCGGCGAATCGTATGCTGGCGGACGCGATTACAGAGATCATAGACAGTCTGCCGGAGGGTCGAAAGCTCCGGGTGGTGGAGGTCGGGGCAGGCACAGGGGCATCCACTGCGTTTGTACTCCCCGAACTGCCCGCAGGCAGGTTCGAATACATCTACACGGACATATCGGCGGGCTTCTTTGCGGAGGCAGAGACTCGCTTCGGGGATGGCGACGGGGCGATTGACTACCGAGTCCTCGATATCGAGAAAGACCCGGAAGAGCAGAATTATGAACCTCACGGTTACGACCTAGTGATTGCTTCCAACGTTCTTCATGCTACCCGGTCCCTGGAAGAGACGCTCACGCACTGTCGGAAGCTGCTCAGGCCGTCGGGTTTGCTGGTGGCTCTTGAGAACCCCCAGGGGTTGGACTGGCTCGATCTGACCTTCGGTCAGCTGGACGGATGGTGGCGGTTCGTCAATGACCACCGTCGCCCGCAACACGCTCTCGTAAGCTCGTCCATCTGGAGAAGCGCGCTCGAAGATACAGGATTTCCTGAGATTGAATTCCTGGGGCCCGAGCGGGATAGCCCCGACCAGATGGCGGAACGCGTCGTGATAATGGCAAGGGGACCATCGGAAGTTTTGGAACCGGCCGGCGCATGGGTGATAGCCGGGGACAGTGGCGGCGTGGCGGAGGGCCTGGCGGCGGAGCTGGCTTCCCGCAACCAGACCGTGGTGCTCGCCGGCCCAGAGTCGCAGTCTGGCAATCGCTCAAATGGAACAGGTCCCGGAGTTACACGGGCAAAGGTGGAGATAGATAGTCGCGAGTCGTGGGATTCACTTTTCCGGTCTCTACCCGCAGATCCCCCGCTTAGGGGAGTCATACACCTCCTGGGTCTGGATGGTCGCGGCATCGAAGCTACGACCGGCGAGCTTAGTGAGGATATCAAGCAGACTGCAGGAAGCGCTTTGACGCTCGTTCAGGGGCTGTCGGATGCCGATACCACGCCGCAGAAAGGGATGTGGTTACTCACACGCGGAGGGCAGATCCTGGAACGAGAACCTTTCGGACAGCCTTCCGGGGCAGTCTTGTGGGGATTCGGCAAGGTGATTGCGAGAGAGGCCGCCCATCTTAACCCCAGGATGATTGACCTGGACCCGTCTGAAGCGCCGCACCTGTCCGACATCGTCAACGAGTTGATGTATCCCGACGATGAAACGCATATCGCTTACCGCATGGGAAGTCGCCAGGTGGCCCGCCTTGTTCGGGCAGGCGAACTGAGGGATCGGCTGACATTGCCTGAAGAGTCTCGTTGGTTCCTCGAACCCGACGAAAACGGCGAAATCGGACAGATGCAGGTACTCGAACCCTCCCATAACTCGCTGGAACCTAGAGAGGTTCGCCTGTCAATTGAGGCTGCCGGGCTGAACTTCTGGGATGTACTGTACTCGATTGGCGCGCTCGATGAGGGCCTGCTGGGTGAGGAGGTATGCGGTCACGTCCTCGAAGTGGGAGCGGATGTGGATTCGGTTAGAGTTGGAGACCGAGTTGTCGCGCTTACATTTGGGGCCTTCAGTTCCGAGACTGTTACGAAGGAAGAGTTGGTAGCGCTCGCCCCAGAAGGGATTCCAACCGCGGCGCTGGCTACGATGCCAACAGTGTTCGTTACCGCCGCGCTGTCTTTCGACCTCGTCCGACTAAAGTCCGGGGATAGAGTTCTGATCCACTCAGGAGCGGGTGGCGTGGGGCTTGCGGCTATACAGCTGGCCCACGCCGCGGGCGCGGAGGTGTTCGCCACCGCCAGCGCTCCAAAGCAGGCATATCTGCGCTCATTGGGCGTGAGGCATGTCTTCGACAGCCGTCAGACCAGATTCGGACAGGAGATTCTCGAAGCTACCGGTGGCGAAGGCGTAAATGTAGCGCTCAACAGCCTGACCGGAGAAGGCTTCATCGAAGCCAGCCTGGCTTGTCTGGCGCATGGCGGGCGGTTCGTCGAGTTGTCCAGGCGGAACATCTACAGCGAAGAGGAAATGGCAGCCGCGCGACCGGACGTAGATTACCACATCCTGGAGTTGGACGCTCTCAAGGAAGAACGGCCCGAGCAGCCCGGCGCAGCCCTCGCGGATGTTATGGAACGCGTGGCGTCGGGGGAGCTGGAGCCGCTTATCCACAAGATATGGTCAATGACTGAGGCAGCGCCCGCGATCAGATTCATGCGGGACGCGCGGCACATCGGGAAGATAGTTCTCACTAACTCTCCCCTGGAGACGGGTCGGCTCCGAGAAGACAGAAGCTACCTCATAACGGGCGGTCTTGGCGGCATTGGGTGCGCCCTGGCAGTTCAACTAGCGGAATGGGGGGCGGGCGCAATCGTGTTGAACGGGCGCAGAGCCCCAGACCCGGAAGCCGAAGATGCGATAGAAGCGCTGCGGAAACGCGGCGTGACCGTGAGCGTAGAAATAGCGGATGTGACGGACACCGAAGCGGTGGACGCGATGCTGGCGCGCATTGATGAGAGCCTGCCCCCACTCGAAGGAGTCATTCACAGCGTCGGCGTACTGTCGGATGCCGCCCTGACGAATCAGAGTTGGGAGAGCTTTGAGCAGGTGATCTGGCCCAAGGCGATTGGCGCCTGGCACCTGCATCGGGCAACCATGAATCGCGACATAGATATGTTCGTCCTGTTCTCCAGCGCGGCCGGCATGATGGGCAATCCGGGACAGGCTAACCACGCTGCGGCCAACACTTTTCTCGACCAGCTCGCCGTTCATCGCCGCGCGCTCGGCCTTCCCGGTCAGGCGATAGCCTGGGGCGCGTGGTCGGAGATCGGCGAAGCGGAAGAACAACGTGAGCGCATCGGTAGGCGGATCGAAACGGCGGGAACAGGGTGGATGACTCCGCAGCAAGGGTTGAGAGCATTCCAAGTATTGTTGCGCCAGGATACCGCGTCCTGCATGGTGACATCGGTGGACTGGCAGACATTCCTGGATAACCAGACCAGCATCCCACCCTTCCTGGACGAGTTGGCGTCCGCGTCAGACGCGGAATCTGACCAATCTTCGGAGGCCGAGGTAGATCTGCTGACCGAATTGAGATCGGCCCAATCGAATAACTGGGAGAATATCCTGGCGCCCTCCATTCAGACGGAGCTTCAGGCGGTGATGAGACTGCCGTCGCCGCCATCTCCGTCGGTAGGCTTTTTCGACCTGGGAATGGACTCGCTCATGGCCGTGGAGTTCAGGAACCGGCTCAACCGCGCGTTCGAGGGTGAGTACATGGTCTCCAATACGGCCGTATTCGACTATCCTGACGTCACATCGCTTTCCCGGCATATAGCGGAAGAACTCGGCCAAATCGACATCGGGGGCGAACCCGCGACGACGCCTGCGATTGTCGCTCCCGAGCCTCTCCCTGCCGCCGGGATAGAGAACGACGGCATAGCGATAGTGGGAATGGCATGTCGCTTCCCGGGCGCAAGAAATCTGTCCGAATACTGGGACCTGTTGGTGTCGGGCGTCGACGCGGTCAGCGATGGCCGCCCTAATCTCGACACGCCCAGATCCGACGCCGGAGACGAAAATGCCGCTTACCTGCGCGGCGGCTTCGTCGAAGACATCGAGTGGTTCGACTCTCGATTCTTCCGGATTGCGCCAATAGAGGCGCGGATAATGGACCCACAACAGCGAATGATGCTGGAGACGAGTTGGGAGGCGCTGGAAGACGCGGGAATAGACCCGGAATCGTTAAGGGGCAGCCTCACGGGGGTGTTCGCGGGCGTTGGCGGAAGTGAGTACAGAAACTTGATGAAAACCAGAAGACCCGGCAGCTACCTCGGCACCGCTGCAAGCGTAACCGTCGGGAGGGTGGCCTTCGCCCTGGGTCTGGAAGGCCCGGCGCTACCCATAGATCTGGCGTGCGCATCGTCTCTTGCCGCAATACATCAGGCCGTCGGCAGCCTGAGACGGGGCGAGGTGAGCCTGGCCCTTGCGGGAGGCGTACACGCGGCGCTTTCCCGGGAGATTGCCGAATTCATGGCGGAGTTGGGTATGCTGTCGCGGTCGGGACAGTGCAGCCCATTCGATGCGTCCGCGGACGGCTTTGTGCGCGGCGAAGGGTGCGGCATGATAGTCCTGAAGCAGCTGAGCGAGGCGGAGGCGGACGGCGACCGCATATGGGGAGTGATCAGGGGCTCCGCCGTCAACCAGAATGGCGCAAGCGCGGGCTTGACGGTCCCGAATGGTTCCGCGGAGGAACGCGTAATGGAGGCGGCCCTGGCCCAGACTCCCTTCGGAGGACCGGACATTGACTACCTCGAAGCGCACGCAACCGGGTCTCAGTTGGGAGACGCAATCGAGATGCGCGCTGTGGGAGCCGTGTACGGGAAGGGACGCGAGGCGGACAATCCTCTGCTGGTGGGTTCTGTCAAGTCCAACATCGGTCACCTGGAACCGGCCGCCGGGATTGCTGGAGTATTGAAGACTGCGCTCGCCATGAATCGCGGAGTGATTCCGAAGAACCTTCACTTTGAAAATCCCAATCCACAGATAGACTGGGACCAGTTCCCTGTACGGGTGACTTCCACGCAAACTGAGTGGCCGCTGCATCCCCAGAGGCCGCCACGGGCGGCGGTGAGCGCTTTTGGCATTTCGGGCGCCAACGCGCATATCATCCTGGAAAGATATGAAAATCCGGCGGATTCTTACGGCGAAGGCGCTGGAATCCGGTCGTTGGCAGGCTCTCCGCAGCCAATACCCGCTCCCCTGCCCGAATCCGTTGGAGACATGCGCGACGGCGGATCGGAACTAACCGAGCGTGAAGCGCGGCTCCTGCCGCTGTCGGGTAAATCGGAAGGCGCTGTTCGGGATTTGGCGAAGCGGTATCTATCGTGGCTCGACGAACGTGCCGATGTCATGTCGTCAAAACCCGAAGCGGCGCCGACCCTTGCGGATATGGCATGGACCGCGGGTATCGGGCGCAGCCACTTCGCTCATCGCGCCGGATTGCCGTTCAGAGATATGCCGTCCCTTCAGGACGCGCTGAGGACGCTGACGGAAGCGGGTGTAGATGCCGACGCTCCTCCACCCCAACCGGCGACCAAGGTCGCTTTCGTCTATCCCGGTGAGTGGAGCCAATGGGCCGCAGGTATGGGCCGGAAACTGTACGACACCGAACCCACTGCGCGCGCCACTCTGGACTTCTGCGACTCCGTAGCTCGTCAAGCGCGAGGCGATTCTCTGCTGGATGTGATGTTCGGACAGGACGACGCATTGGATGATCCGGCGTGGGCACAGCCGGCAATCTACTCACTGGAGAGCGCGATAACGGTCCTGTGGTCTGACATCGGAATACGTCCGGATATTGTAATTGGACACGGCCCAGGCGAAATCTCAGCGGCACAGGCCGCGGGTGTGTTCAGCATGGAGGACGGTATGCGCCTCTCTTTGGCCAGAGGTGAACTTGCCGCTAAGGACTCAGACCTCGACAGTCTTCAGTCCACCCTCACGAGTATCCAACTCTCACCACCGACCGTGGCTCTGATAAGCGGCGCTACGAGTGAACTGGCCGAAGCAGCCGCGCTGACGGACACTTCGTACTGGATCAGGCAGGCGAATGAGGCCGCGCCCTCAGAGGCGAGGGCTTCCGCGCTTGCCAATCTCGGAACGGATGTTATCATTGAAATTGGTTCCGGATTCGTAAAGGCCGTCGCGAAAGCATACGAAGCGGGTCTTCCGATCTCCTTCGAAGGTATGTTCACCGGCGAGACACGACGCCGGATATCTCTACCGACCTACCCGTTCCAGCGCCGGCGGCACTGGGTTTGAAC
Source organism: Dehalococcoidia bacterium (assembly GCA_965202815.1). GTDB lineage: Bacteria > Chloroflexota > Dehalococcoidia > Lucifugimonadales > UBA1123 > VXRN01. The sequence goes on along the minus strand of CBDBCD010000002.1, from coordinate 1,783,517 downwards.
CTGAAATCCGCGAGGTGAGTCTATAGCTTAGTTGTTCCGGTATTGGCTTCGATCAAAGTGAATCAAACTAGCTAATCATCATTTGGAGGATTGTGTCAAATGGCATCAACCGAAGATCGTCTCAGAAAGCTCATAAGTGAAAACCTGGAAGTGGATGGCCAGCCGCTCAGCGCCGACTTGGACTTTAACAAAAGTCTTAGCGAGGTTGGAGTGTCCTCTATGGACCTCATTTCGTTTGCGGCTGTTGTCCAGGACGAGTTCAATGTTAAGCTTACTCCTGAAAATTGCGCCGAGCCCCAGAAGTTGTCGGCGTTGGTCGAACACCTGGACGCCAACGCCGCCTGATGCTAGAGGGCTGCCGCGGCTATGGCCGCCAGATAGCGCCCGCTTCTGACTCTCAACGGTGGTGGAGTCCCTTCTGCGAAGTCGGCGCCGTTACTGTTTTCCACGTTGATCTGACGCCTCACGACCTGCGTGAGGCGTCAGCATTGTCCTGGCTCGACCAAGAAGAATTGTCCCGCTCTCGCCGATTTCTCTATCCCGGACCAAGCCGCAGATTTGTCTTGTGTCGTTCCGCGCTCCGGGCTACCCTATGTGGTCAATTGGGATGCGAAAACAGGCAACTCACATTCGGGCAGTCCCGTTATGGCAAGCCTTATGCGATACTGAACGACGAGCGCGTTGCGGTTAGCTTCAACATCAGCCACAGCGGTAAACACGGCCTTATCGCGTTTGCCCCTAATGGCCAGCTTGGTGTGGACGTAGAGGAGCGCGTCGCCCGCGAAGACATTGATGATCTGAGCAAGATGGTCTTCGGCCCAAACGAACAGTCCGCACTTGCTTTGGCCGACGGACCGCGTAAGATAGACCTGTTCTTCAAGTTCTGGACGATCAAGGAAGCGCTGATCAAGGCGGTGGGCATGGGCTTTTCTCTTGACCCTTCGAGCTTCGAGATACCGTCGGCGCTGTATGACGGAACGAGGAGCTGGTTTCAGTTTCCTCAGATGCCCTCGACAAAATGGCAGATAGAGTACATTGGCAATGAAGAGTTCGCAGCGGCGGTAGCCTATGAGGCAGGCTCGCAGCCCGGTACGGAACAGTTAACGCCTTCGAACGGACTCCATCCGACCAGAAAGAGTGATATTTGAGAATGTCGTCAGAAGTCGTGTGGGATATACCCGAGCCACTCGCCACCCTTGATGTACCAGTGGACGACGAAACCACAATTATCCTGCGTCGTCATGGGAACCCGGAAGGCCCACGGCTTGTCCTGAGTCACGGCAACGGTCTTGCAATTGATCTGTATTACCCATTCTGGACTCTCTTGACCGAAGATTTCGACCTTATAGTGTATGACCTCCGAAACCACGGTTGGAACTCGGTCAGTTCCCTGGACAACCATACCCTTCCAACGATGATCCAGGACCACGACAAGATCATCGAGGCTATTGACCGACACTTTGGCGAGAAACCCAAAGTGGGCGTGTTTCATTCTGTTTCATCCATAGCCACTCTGTTGTCCAGGGGCAAAGGCAGCGAATACGCGGCGCGAGTGGTGTTCGACCCACCATTGCGCCAGCCCGGCCGCGATCTTCAGATGTGGGAGGAAGCCACTTCCCGACTGGCTGCCATAGCTCGTCGCCGTACTCAACGGTTTGACGCCCGTGAAGATCTCGCGAGCCTACTCTCCTACGTTCCCACTTTTCAGAATATGGCGCCCGGAGTCTTTGATCTTTTTGCCAAGACGACACTGAAGGAAAGCGGGAGTGGCGAGGGCTACGAACTATGCTGTCCCCCCGAATATGAGGCTCGGATGACAGAATACGCCGGCGCTTATGCGGCGCTCGTGGACTTCGACATGCTTCTCAGCCCCACGAAGGTCATCGGGGCCGACCCCACTCTACCGTACTCGTACCTGCCCACACTCGACTTCAGAGACATGGATACGGTTGACTACGACTTTCTGCCCGACGCCTCGCACCTTCTCCAACTTGAGCAACCGGAGAATTGCGTCAAGACGATGCTTGAGTTTCTTGAGACTATTGACCTCGGATGAGGCGGACACAATCAGCGCCCCTCTCCCTGGCTGGATCAGTTTTCCGCGAGTAGGTTATCGCTTGTCATTGTAATATAGCGTGTGGAATAATCGTCGTGCCGGCCGGAACAGAAGAGCAGGGCATTCCAAGGTAGATGTCAATTGGAGACGAAAGACCTGATTATTGATGATAGTGAAAGGGGTATCTTTCGCTATCATCGCTCTTCTCTGACCTCAGCCCGTATCCTGGAGCGGGAGCGGGAGCGCATTTTCGACCGGTGCTGGCTGTACCTGGGACACGAGTCGGAAGTGGAGAGACCGGGCGACTACCGCCGACGAACCGTGGCGGGACGCCCACTGTTCTTCGTCAGGGGCGGAGACGGCCAGGTGAGGGTTTTCCTGAACACCTGCCCTCACCGCGGCGCCTTGATATGTCGCCACGATGAGGGCAACGCCAGGGTTTTTCAGTGCTTTTACCACGCTTGGACTTTCAGCACACGTGGGGAACTGGTAGGGTTCCCTGACGCGGCAGGCTACGGCGAGGGGTTCAACCGGGCGGAGATGGGACTGAGGTCGCCTCCCCGGGTGGACAGCTACCGCGGCTTTTACTTCGTCAGCTTCGACGAGTACATTGAAGACCTACGCGCCTATCTTGCCGGCGCCACGGAATACATTGATCTCGTAGCCGACCAGTCTGAGGCGGGCATGAAGGTAAGCACTGGTTCTTACCGGTACTCTGTACTGTCAAATTGGAAATTGCTGGGTGAGAACGGCATAGACGGCTACCATCTTCTGCCGGTGCACAGAACCTACTTCGAGTACATCAATAATCTGGTCAGCGAGACACCAGGAGCGGACCTGCTGGAAGATTGGCAGCCCGGCCCGGTTCGGTCTTTGGGCAACGGTCACGTGGCGCTGGTGAACCCTGGCTCGGCTGGCCGAACCGTCGCTCACTGGCATCCCCTCCTGGGTGAAGACACAAAGGAAGAGATCGCAAGAATCCGTGAGCGTCTGGTTGAGCGGTTTGGAGAAGAGCGGGCTTATCGAATAGCCGACAATGATCGCTTTATAGTGATCTATCCCAATTTATTCATCTACGACCTTGAGTACGCTGCCATTAAAGTTTTCTGGCCTGCCGCGCCGGACAGGACAGAAGTAACTGCATGGAGCCTCTCCCCCGGTGAACACAGTTCGGAATTGCTGTCTCGCCGGTTGGACAACTCACTCTCTCTCGCGGGTCCGGGAGGCTTCGTGATTCCGGACGACATAGAGGCGATTGAATCGTGCCAGGCCGGCTTGCAGGCCGGTGAAGTGGAATGGAACGATGTCTCCCGTGGAATGCACCGCCAGGCCTTGACTTCCGATGAGTTGCAGATGCGGGTATTCTGGCGGCAATGGCACGGTCATCTGATAGGAATGGATAAGGTCGAAACGGCAGACCGGAACCCCCGAAAAGAAGGTGATTGAGATATGCAGACAAGCCAAACCCGCTCTCTCAGAGAAGAGGTGGAGGACTTCCTCTACGAAGAAGCGGCACTGTTGGACCAGTGGCACCTGGACGAGTGGGCTGCCCTCTTCACTGAGGATGCCAGATACGTGGTTCCCACTACCGACCTGCCGGAAGGAGACCCCGCGCAGGACCTTGTTTTCATTGACGATGATATTGTGCGTATTCGGGGCAGAGTGAAGCGCTTGAACAGCCGCCACGCCCACCGGGAGTACCCCTCGTCCCGCACCCGGCGGTTCATTAGCAATGTTCGGGTCAGGCAGACCGGCGAGGGCCACCTCGATGTGAGCGCAAACGCCCTGGTTTACCGGTTCCGCAGCGGCGAGGTAGCCCCCTACGTAGGCCGCTACGAATACAAGCTAAAGCGAGTTGACGGAGGGTTCAAAATCAGCCACCGGCGGGCGACGCTGGACCATGAGGCCCTGACCCATCATGGGGCGGTGAGCATCATATTCTAGGATTGACAAGGGACGGATCGTGGTGGAGCATCCACCTACGGACCAAGCTGACGGGACCTTCGGCGGGAACAGCAGAGCAGGGCATTGCAAGGTAGAAGTCAATTGGAGACGAAAGACTTAATCATTGATGACAGTGAAAGGGGTATCTTTCGTTATCACCGCTCTTCTCTGACCTCACCCCGTATCCTGGAGTTGGAGTGGGAGCGTGTATTCAACCAGTGCTGGCTGTACCTGGGACACGAATCGGAAGTGGAGAGGCCGGGTGACTACCGCCGACGAACCGTGGCGGGACGCCCGCTGTTCTTCGTCAGGGGCAGGGACGACCAGGTGAGGGTGTTCCTGAACACCTGCCCTCACCGCGGCGCCCTGATTTGCCGCCACGATGAGGGCAACGCCAGGGTGTTTCAGTGCTTTTACCATGCCTGGACCTTCAGCACGAGTGGTGAACTTGTGGGGATGCCTGACGAGGCGGGCTACAGCGCGGGGTTCGACCGGACGGAGATGGGACTGAGATCGCCTCCCCGTGTGGACAGCTACCGCGGCTTTTACTTCGTCAGCTTCAACGAACACATCGAAGACCTACGCGACTATCTTGCCGGGGCCACGGAATACATTGATCTCATAGCCGACCAGTCTGAGGCGGGCATAAAGGTAAGCCGCGGTTCCAACAAATTCACTATGCTGTCGAATTGGAAGCTGATGGTTGAGAACTCCAATGACGGCTACCATCTTCTGCCTGTACATCAAACCTACTTCGAATACCTTTCCGACCTCACCAGAGACATACCGGGAGAGAGCCGAACGAGCGCACTGAGGAACTGGCATCCTGGAGTGGTGCGGGCCTTGGGCAACGGTCACTCAGCGGGAGTAATGGGCGACTTGTCTGGCCGAACAGTCGCCCGCTGGCACCCTCTCCTGGGTGAAGATACGAAAGAAGAGATCGCAAGAATCCGTGAGCGCTTGGTTGAGCGGTTTGGAGAAGAGCGGGCTCGTCAAATAGCCGATACGAACCGCTCCCTTCTCATTTTTCCCAACTTGATCATCAATGACTATTCAATCACCTTCATCCGGGTATTAGATCCCACCGCGCCGGACAGGACAGAATTAACTACCTGGAACCTCTTCCCCGCGGAGCACAGCCCGAACCTGCTGGCTCGCCGGCTGGAGAACTTCGTCACTTTCCAGGGTCCAGGGGGCTTTGCCACTCCGGATGACGTGGAAGCGCTTGAATCGTCCCAGGCCGGCTTTCAGGCCCGTGAAATGGAATGGAGCGATGTCTCCCGGGGTATGCGCCGCCAAGCCTCAGGTATAGATGAGTTGCAGATGCGGGTATTCTGGCGGCAATGGCACGGTCATCTGATGGGACTGGATAAGGTCGAGACGGAAGATCAGGCCCCCCAAAACTAAGGTGATTGAGACATGCGGATAAGCCAAACCCGCTCCCTCAGAGAAGAAGCCGCGCTTGCTGGACGAGTGGGCCGCCCCCCTACGTCGGTCGCTGCGAATACACGCGGCCCTCTCACACAGAATCCCGCGCCGTCCCACAGCATCTAACCGTATAGTTGGACACTTGGGATATAATTGAGTCGGAGAGGGTTAGATGAGAGAGACGACCTCAGTCAATTCAGGTGGAAACACGCTTGTGCGGGAAGTCATCGTCCCGGCGATGGTGGCGGTGGGCGCGATTGCCGTCGCGGTTATTGGCGCACTGCTCATAAGGGGCGGCAGCGAGATTGACGGGGTAAACCTTTTCGTAGAATCGCTGTCGGGCAGCTCTGGCTCCTTACTGTCCGGGCTGGGGGTTGAAGCCCTGTCCGGGCTGGGGGTTATAGCTCCACTCGTCTTCGCGTTCGGCGCGGGAGTGGCGGCTGCGTTCAACCCCTGCGGCTTCGCTATGCTGCCAGCCTACATGGGGCTTTATCTCGGAGTCGGAGCCGATGAGCGGAATACGTCCATTCTCTCCCAGCTTGGCAAGGCGCTGCTCGTGGGAGTCTCGGTCACTGCCGGGTTCGTCCTGCTGTTCGCGCTGGCCGGAAGCGTCATCGGACTGGGCGCGCGGTCGGTCGTCGGCAGCGTACTTCCGTGGCTGGGACTGGCAATAGGAATCGCGCTGGTGCTCGCCGGCGCGTGGCTGCTCAGAGGCGGCGAACTGTACACGTCTCTCGCTCAGCAGGCCGCGAGCAGGCTGGGCAACCCGGGACAGTCCAGTATGCGCGGATATTTCCTGTTCGGGCTGAGTTACGGGATCGCGTCGCTCAGCTGCACGCTGCCGATATTCCTGGCGGTGATCGGCTCGTCCTTCGCGGCGTCGGACATAGTCGCGTCGTTCGCGCAGTTCGTGCTGTACGCTCTCGGAATGGGAGTCGTCATCATCACGCTCACGCTGAGCATGGCGCTGTTCAAGGGGGCCATGCTGGGCGGTATGCGGAAGATAATGCCCTACGTGCATCCCATCGGGACGTGGCTGATGATCGTCGCCGGCACGTACATAGTGTTCTACTGGCTAACGCTGGGCGGCCTTCTGTGATTAGGAAGTACAAGCCATCTCATAAATGCTGACACACCATAGGGGCGTCCCTTGTGGGTGCCCCTATGCCTTCCCCTTTCACGATGTCATAAGGGTAGGCAAGAGTCCCTTCCCCCTTGACGGGGGAAGGTTAGGATGGGGGTGATCAGGCTGAGAGCCTATCCCTCTCAGCCCAAATAAGGGTGAAGGCTCAGCCTTCCTCGTTCCTCACTGTATTCGTCAGTGTGCCTATCTCCGCTATTTCGACGTCCATCACGTCGCCGTCGTGAACATCGCCGGGCGCGCCGGGCGTGCCGGTCATCACCACGTCACCCGGGTTGAGAGTCAGCACTCGGGTGACGAACTCGATGATCTCAGGTACTCCGTACAGCAGGTCGCTGGTGACCTGTTCCTGCACCACTTCGCCGTTGATCCGCCCGATCAGCCGAAGCGCGGACGGGTCCAGGCCGGACACGATGAACGGGCCGAGCGGGGTGAAGGTATCCGAAGACTTCGCTCTCCACCAGGACAGGTCGTTCGCCTGCCAGTTTCGCGCGCTCACGTCGTTGCCGCAGGTGTATCCGAGGATGTGGTCGAGAGCGTCGTCCCTCGACACCCGCTTGGATTTCTTGCCTATGACCAGCGAAAGCTCCGCTTCCGGCTGAACCGTGACGCCCTCTTCGAGCGCCTCTCGCGGGATTATCACGTCGTCGTCCGGGCCAACGACCGACGACGTGGTCTTGAAGAACGGCTCCGGTACGCTGGGCGGAGTTCTGTCTCCTAGGTGGCTGCGGTAGTTCAGCCCAATGGCGACCACCTTGTTCGGGACCACCGGCGCAAGCAGTTTCACCTCGTCCAACGAGTGGCTGTGGTCGGTAACTTCGTGGTCTTCGTATGGGGCGGCGGTGATCTGCTTTACGGTATTCCCCTCCACCACTCCGTAGGCAACCTCGCCGTGCGCGAGAAATCGGGCGTATTTGGTCATTGTTCCTGCATCTCCTGTATTTAAGATTCCTAGTATAGCCGACCGTTGCAGCCACAGTTTAACGCAATATCGCGGCGCGTTGTAAATACGGTTTTGTCAAGAGTATAATGTCTGGCATAGCTTCAGACCAAAACTATATCAGCACGGAGGCCCGCAATGGCGACTATGACGATGGATACTGGAACCGAGACCGGAACGTGGAGAGTCAAGGCTGGCCTTGCCCAGATGCTCAAGGGCGGCGTCATCATGGACGTGGTGACCGCCGAGCAGGCGAGAATCGCCGAGGACGCGGGCGCGGTCGCGGTGATGGCGCTGGAGCGTGTTCCCTCCGACATCCGCGCGGCGGGCGGCGTGGCCCGTATGTCCGACCCCACCAAGGTCGCGGAGATAGTTAACGCGGTGACCATTCCCGTCATGGCGAAGGCGCGCATCGGTCATTTCGTCGAGGCGCAGGTGCTCGAAGCTCTGGGCGTGGACTACGTTGACGAGTCCGAGGTGCTTACCCCCGCCGACGAGAACAACCACATCAACAAGCATGACTTCAAGGTGCCGTTCGTCTGTGGCGCGAGAGACCTGGGCGAAGCCCTTCGCAGGATTGGCGAGGGCGCCGCGATGATACGCACCAAGGGCGAGGCCGGTTCCGGCAACATCGTCGAGGCTGTCCGCCACGCGCGCAGAGTGCTGGGCGAAATACGCCGCATCCAGAACATGGACGAGGACGAACTCATGGCGACCGCCCGCGACCTCCGCGCTCCCTACGAACTGGTGAAGGAAGTGCACGAAAGCGGCGCTCTTCCCGTGGTGAATTTCGCGGCGGGCGGCGTCTCCACTCCCGCGGACGCTGGGCTCATGATGCAGCTTGGAGTGGACGGCATATTCGTCGGCTCCGGCATATTCAAGTCCGAGCGCCCCGACCTGATGGCGGACGCGATAGTCAAGGCAACCACCCACTACCAGGACCCCGCGATGATAGCGGACGTGTCCAAGGGGCTGGGAGACGCGATGCCCGGTCTGAGCTTGACTGATATGCCCGACTCCGAGCGGCTTGCGATAAGGGGCTGGTAAGAATTGACGACAGTAGGCGTTCTCGCCATACAGGGGGACTTCGCGGAGCATCGCTCCGCGCTGGAAAAGCTCGGCGTCGAGGTGCGCGAAGTCCGGCTGCCCGACCAGCTCGACGAGGTTGATGGTCTGATAATCCCGGGTGGCGAGAGCACCACTATCGTACAACTCATAGACATCTACGAGATGCGCGACAAGCTGCGAGAGCGCATCCTATTGGACAAGATGCCCACGTGGGGAACGTGCGCGGGCATGATAGTCATGGCCGGCGAATTGACCGACCACCGGCCCGAACCGCTTCATCTGATGAACACGAACGTCAGCCGAAACGCGTTCGGCAGGCAGGTGGACAGTTTCGAGGCTGACCTCGATGTCGCCGGAATGGACGGGCCGCCGTATCGCGCGGTGTTCATACGCGCTCCGGTGTTCAACTCGGTGGGCGAGAACGTGGAAGTTCTGTCCACGCTTGAGGACGGCAGACCCGTGGCTGTCAGGGAAGACCATATGCTGGCCACGGCGTTTCATCCCGAACTTACCGACGACCAGCGAATGCACAAGCTGTTCGTCGGCATGGTCGAAGAGGGAAAGCAGTGACGGAGGCTGACCTACGAGCCTCGGGAACGACAGCAACTCCAAGGTGAGAACCCTTGAGCCGCTGGACATTGTCCGGTGTCTCGCTGTGGGCATGAACCGATTCCCGAACCACGCCATTACGTCAGCCGGAATATCCAAGCCGCAGTCATTCAGCGCGCTCATCCCGAGTGTCTCGCGCCGTCGGCTTCAGCCACGTTCGAAGGTGAGCGCTCTGGTTTGCGCGGAGGACGGTAGCTTCCGGTCGGTAGCCTCTTTTCGTCCCAGGTCCGGTCCCAGTAGTTGGGAAGTGTCGCACCTCTACGCGGACCCGGATTCGTATGGCGCGCTGACTGACCTGCTGGAACAGGTCGGCGTCGCATCCGCATACGGCGGAGCGGAGCGGGTGTTCCTGCGCGTCGAGGCGGACAGCGACATCATCCCGGATGCCAGGCGAGCGGGCTTCTTCCCGTGCTTCGGCGAAACTCTGTACCGTGAGCGGGGTCCAGCTTCGGAATTGGGGCGGGGGTTGTTTGACGCGGACGCTCATTCCGTCAAGCGACGCCCGGGACACGATCACGCGCTGTTCCGACTGTACAATGAGACCACTCCTGTGAAGGTGCGACAACTGACGGGCATGACGCTCGAACAGTGGAAGGACTCGCGCGAGCCGATGGGCAGGCGTTCAAGAGAGCGGGCGCTGGAGTTGGAAGGGGAAGTCAGGGGGTGGATCGGGACTTCAATCAGATCCGGCGTGGGCAGGATCGAGGTGACGCTACGCCCGGACTGCGCGGCCCTGGCTCCCGACATCGTGGAATTCGGGCTGCGCTCTCTGGTAAAGGCGAAGAGCGTAGTCGCGCTTGCGCCGGACTATGCGCCGCTGCTGGGCGGCGCGCTGGAGGAGCGCGGATTCAGGGCCGAAGGCGAGTTCGCCGTTCTGGTGAAGTCCCTGGCGCGCATGGCGCGTCAGCCGGTGGCGGCACAGACTTCGCTGGCCGCGGAGTAAGACAATTCCCTTACCTCCCTCGGTGGGATCACAAGAATACGCCCAGCAATGAATACCGATCAACGAACCCCTCCCTCTGGGAGAGGACTAGGGTGAGGGTGTAAGCGCGGCGTCAAAGCCCGTAGCGACCGTGTGTGAGGCGACGCTCTATCTGTTCGGCGACCGACTCTACGAGCGTGTCGGCGGCGGGACCGAGCAGCCGGGCGCGCAATCCGCGCGGCGGGCGCAAATACACCGGACGCTTGGGTACTCCGGCGGCGTTGGCGGCCAGTTCGAGGGCGCGGTCGAGATCGCCGAGTTCGTCCACCAGGCCGGTCTCCAGGCCGCGCGGGGCCAGATACACCTCGCCGGTGGCGAGCTCTCTGACGCGGGCCTCGTCCAGGCCGCGACTCTCGGACACTATCTCGACGAACGAGTCGTAGCTGTCGTCAATGAGTTCCTGGATCTTCTCGTTTTCCTCGGGGGTGATCTCGCGCCAGGGGGCTCCGAGGTCTTTGAACTCGCCGCTCTTGTTGACGTTGACGCCTATGCCGGCGCGTTCCATTAGCTGTTCCAGGGCGGGACGGATGGAGATTACGCCGATGGAGCCGACTATCGCGCCGGGCGCGGCGACGATTCTGTGGGCGGCGCAGGCGATCATGTACGCGCCGGAAGCGCCGACTCCGCGAATGCAGGCGACGACGGGCTTTCGTCCGGCGATGCGCCTGGCGGCGCGATAGATGTAGTCGGAGGGGGACGCGGATCCGCCGCCGGAGTCTATATCCAGCACGAGCGCGCGGAAGCTGGTATCTTCGCGCACCCGGTTCAATATCTTTTCGATCTCGGGCGACTTGACGCTTGCGCCAATCGTGCCGTGAATCTCCACTACGGCTATCTTGCTTCTCCTGGCCATTATGATCGCCATGTGTTACTCCCGCCAACTCTGGATACCCGATTTCGCGGGTATGACGAATGTGTTATGTCACGATTGAATGGATACAAGCTGATTCATCCCGACTTATGCGCGCTGCCGCTCAGCATCGCGGGGTTCCAGTTTGGGTTGATGACGTCCCGGGGAAGCACGCCGCAGCGTTCGGCCCACTGAGCGTACATGCTCTCCAACTCGCGCGCCTTGGGCCGGTTCCTGTCGTACAGGTCGTTGAGTTCGGTGCGGTCCTGTTCCATGTCGTAGAGCTCCCATCCACCGCCGACGGCTGAGACCAGCTTCCACTGTCCCTGGCGAACCGCCTGGCTGCCTTCGTGCTCCCAGAATATGGGCTGCTCGCGGCTCCGGTCGCGGTTGTCTATGGCGGGCAGCATACTCTCGCCCTCGAGGGGAATGGTGGGCTGCCCGGCGCACTCGGCCGGATGGTAGGCGCAGGCGGCGTCCAGGCAGGTCGGCATTATGTCTATGAGATGCGCCGGTGAGTGTACGATGCCGGGCTCGGTGATCCTGTCGGGCCAGCTCATGATGAACGGCATGGATATGCCGCCCTCGTGAGTCCAGCGCTTGAAGCGGCGGAACGGCGTGTTGGAGGCGTTCGCCCAGGGCAGGTCGTAGCTCATGAAGGTCTGGGGGCCGCCGGGCCGGAGTCCGGGGATATTCCCCATGCGGACGGGAGTTCCGTTGGGATTGACACCGCCGTATCGCGCGGGCTGGGGAAGGCTGCCGTCTTCGGCGAGGAACTCGGCGCAGCCGCCATTGTCGGACAGGAACATGATGAGAGTATTGCCGTCCATGTTCCTGGAGCGAAGGGCGTCGAGTATCCTGCCGACACCCTGGTCGAGGCGGTCAATCTGGGCGGCGTAAACCGCCATGCGGATGTCCTCCCAGTCGGGATTCGCGGCTTCCTCCCACTCGCCGCTGTCCGCGTCTCGCGGGGATATAGGCCACTTCTCGTCCAGTATGCCCATGCCCTTCAGTTCTTCGTGCCTGCCGGTTCGGAGGTAGTCCCAGCCGCGTCGGTACTGTCCCTCGTAGCGAGCTATGTCTTCTTCCAGCGCGTGGAGCGGCCAGTGCGGCGCTGTGTACGCCACGTACATGAAGAACGGAGCGTCGCCGTCGGCGGCCTCTCCCACCATCTTGACCGCGTTGTCGCTGATGGCGTCGGTGAGGTAGAAGTCGTCCAGGTCGTCGAGCGGGACGAGCGTTTCCTGGTCCATGAGTGTCTTGGGGTAGTAGAAGTTGCCCGCGCCGGTGAGGATGCCGTAGTAGCGGTCAAAGCCTCGCTGGGTCGGTATCGGATGGCTGGGAGCGCCGGGAGTCCAGCTGTCGGGATCGGAGAGATCGTAGTCGCCGCCGACGTGCCACTTGCCGGACATGAAAGTCGAATAGCCGGACGCCTTGAGGGACTCCGCAATGGTGACGCAGTTCTCTTTCAGATAGCCCTGGTACTCAGGGACGCCGAGGTTGGCGACCATGTGGCCGACGCCGGCCTGCTGGGGGTTGAGCCCGGTGAGCAGCGCGGCGCGGGACGGACAGCAGCGGGCGGAGTTGTACATCTGGGAGAACCTGAGCCCGTTGTAGCCGAGCGAGTCGAGGTTCGGCGTGCGTATCTCGGAGCCGAAGCAGCCGATGTCGGAGTAGCCCATGTCGTCGGCGAGTATCACGATGATGTTGGGACGCTGGGTAGATTCGGCGGTCATGAGGCTTCTCCGAGGATAAGATAACGGTCGCCGGACGTTCTTGCTCCGACCGGCGACTATTATCCTACCCGTTTGGACGCGGGATTGTCAGCCCATGAACGGCTGAGGATAGCGTTTCCTTTCGGGTGGTTGAGTTATTAGGATATGGTATGGTGCAATGCTCAGGTGGGTAATGAGATGATGGGTCTGCTATATCAGGTGGAAGAAACAGAGAGACTGGACAATAGCTCAATACATGCAGAACAGTGTCCAGTCCACAGCGGAGACGGAATATGTGTTGTGTTCGGGGTCGGCTGAGAATTATGCTCGTGGCCGTGGCGTTTGCACTGGCAGTGGTGGAAGCATTAAGTGGGCCACATTTCCTGCCCGGGCAACCCCCGGGGGGCATAGTGTGGGCGCAGACCCCGGTAGACTCGACCCGGGACGCTCCGCGAATCACCTCCCTGACCCATCCTACCCTCAGTTCCATCACCGTGAACTGGCAGGAAGCGGATGACACCGAAGTATATTGGATATACTCCGTGAAATCCGACGGCTCCGATGGCCGTTTTCAGAGGGCTATCCCTGACCCCATTCCTTCACGAGGCGCCAGCGGTCAGTCGGATCCTGTAACAAAAATTTCTCACGCCACCACTGTCACCGATCTGGATGACGGTACGCAGTACTGGTTTGCCGTCATAGGAATTGGTTCGCCGTCTGAGGGTAGCCCGAAGGACTGGTTTAGCTGGAGCAACTGGGACAGGGGCGCGACGCTGGTAGCGGGGAGTGTGTCTCTGGACCGGGATGTGTTAGTAGCCGAAGGTGGAGTCGCCTTCATCACGGTGACCTCCACTATCGTTCTCGAATCCCCGCTCACCGTCAATTACACTATCGGAGCCGACGATGATGCAGCAACCGTCGACGGGGACAGAGACGACTACACCGGGAGTTCCGCTGGCTCCATCGTCATGGCGGCAGGGGCGACCCAGGGAGTCATTCTGGTAGTCACCAACGACGACAGCGACATTGACGACGGCGCCCGGGAAACGCTGATGGTGACGATAACCCTCCCAGAGGGATCCAGATACCAACTGGGTGAGAACACGTCGGCGACGGTGACCATCGTCGAGGGTGTGTGCGACCGCACGACCAAAGTGCGCGCCGCAATCCTGGATGAACTGGCCGACATAAGCAACTGTGTACTGGTGACTGATCCGGATTTGAGTGGCATTACGAGCGCCCTCGAACTGTCAGGGCGGAGCGTCACGGAATTGAAAGCCAGGGACTTCCGTGGACTCACCGGCCTGCATGGGCTGCAGTTGAACAATAATTCCCTGACATCGTTACCCGAGGATGTGTTCGATGGCCTCACCAGCCTCACAACGCTGTACTTGCAATCGAATCCCGGAAGCCCCTTCACCTTCATGGCGGAGTTGGAACAGACGGCGGCCAACCAGGTCAAGGTCACGGTCGCCGAGGCGGCGCCCTTCGACATGACGGTTACCCTGTCGGTGCAAGGCGGGACTCTGTCCACCAGCGCCGTTGTGGTTCCAGGCGGCAGCGGTGAGAGCCCGGCGATTACCGTTACTCCTAGCGGCGACGAACCCGTCACGGTCAGTGTCGTGGCCGCTAGCTTCCCGACCTCCGGCGTAGAGACTGACGGCGTAACCATTAACTACGATGGCATCCGGACGGGCTTGGGCGTGGCGATTCAGGCGCCCACGGCCAACTCTGACCCTGACCAGACAGCGGCGACCGACAAATACTATGTCTCATGCCGAGGTCCAATCAGTGGCTCGTCCGCTTTTTGCGAAATAGATCCGGACAACGACTACGCCATGACGAAGTTGTTCGACCTAAATGGTAGTGTACAGTCAATGGCATGGGACCCTGTCGCACAAATGATGTATGTAGGAATGAACCATGGCAGCACAACCAACAATTCAGACTTCAAGGCTTCACTGAATAAGATAGACATCTCGGAACGTACGGTTGAACGAATTGGATATCTACCTCATACACGCTATTACAGTCATTCGTGGCCGTTCGACGCAACGCTTAGTCATTACCTTTCCGCTCTGGCTTGGGTTGATGGAACGCTGTATGGCATGTGGGAAACATACGCTCACGGAGGGCCCTCATATCTTGTAACTGTTGATACCTCCGACGCATCAATAAATGAAGTCGGGAGGCTAGACAGAAGCGGAGCGTATCCGATACTCGCGTGGGATGGTGAAACGCTGTATTCAATGGAAGTAAATGCGGGCAGCAACGTGCGCAGATTGGTCACCATAGACCGCGGCAATGCGAGGGTGAATGCAACTAGCCGACAACATATCGGAGTCGGCGCCGACTCTGCGACATGGGACGGGAGAGGGCTGATACTTGGCGACAGGGCCTTGTATAGCGTTGACACAGAGCAACTGACGGTTACGCAGATCAGTCCTAACTATGGCTATAGGATCAATGGCCTATCTTATGTGCCCGCCTCGACCGCCCCTTAGAGATCAAACGCGAGACTGATAGGCGTCTTGCGGATGTGAGAACCTATCCTCCACCTGAGAGGAAACGCTGCCATAGCTCCGTCTTAGGGTTCCAGTCGGTCCAGGCGAACCAGAATGAGAGGTGGGACGGGATTCTTTCGAGGCGCTGGCCCTTGAGCTCGCCTTCGACGGCGAGGCCGGTGAACGCCATCCAGCGCGAGCCTGTCTCCTCGTCCACCAGCGTGGTCAGGACGCCTGAGGTGTCGGGGTCCGTGGTGAAGTTAAGCGGTCGTCCGTTTACGCCGCGGTCATAGACGAGCGCGGTGCCGCTGGGGGTGTCGAAATAGACGAGCGCGTCGCGTCCGGCGACCGAGTCGTTCAGGACGGGGCTGGATTCGAGTTCTTTCAGCGAGTAAGCCTTGGGAATGCCGTTGAAGTTGACTCCGACTACCAGGTCCTTGGTGCTGAGACGGTCGTCCTTGTTGCGCTCTCCGATGACGCCGGGCCGGTTGTAGTCGGTGTAGTACTGGTCGTATGGGTCTGCCTTGAAGATGTCCAGGAACTTGGTTTCGGGGTGCAGTTCCTTCCACGCTCCCCAGGTGGTCTGGGTTACGGGGATGACGTCGAGTTGGACGCCCTCCAGTTCGCCCTCGACTCCCGTGTGCAGGAACTGGCTCCAGAGGGTCCTGGTCTGGTGGTCGTACATGACGAGGACGTTCATGATGAGCTTGCCCGATACGCCAAATGTGTGGAGTTCTCCGTTGATTTCGCGGCTATACACGATAGCCGAGTAGCAGAGCGGTCACCATGTTACGGCGAGCGGCCGTCCGCCCACTGTGTCGTTGACTATCTCGACTCTGCTGAGTGTCGGGACGTAGTAGGCGCGGCTGTCGCCGTTGATGGACAGTCCGAGCACAAGCGCGTCATCGGGGTCGCTGCCACCCGCCAGCAGGGCTGCATCCGCGTCTCTCTGGGAGCGGTCCTTTAGCAGTTCGGCCAGCTTGGAATCTGCCTCTTCCGCGCTGATGAATTCCGGCTCCAGGACTGCGGGAATGGCGTCGAACGGGAGCAGGGTGACTATCTCGAGGTCCAGTTCCTCGGGCTCGGCTGTGGCGGTAGGAGACGGTGGCTGGGTGGGCGCGGCTGACGCGACCTGCGGGCTTGTGGGCTCAGGCGCGGCGGCGGGTTGGGTGGAGGCGGTATCCGGCTCCGCTGGAGAAGGCGCGGCGGTGTCTTCGGACAAGCAGGCGACGGCCATCAGAAGGAGAATTGCCAGGGCGAGGGCTGATATTCGGGCTATTGTCATGTGCGGGCGACCTCTTGTTTGGGGGTTATACTCGTTAGATGAGGTCGGAGGGGACGGGGGTTCAGGTGCCATCCGGAGTATAGCCAAGCGCGGCCAAAGCGAGCGTCATATGTCGGCGAGGGCGGCGATGAGGTATTCCTTATACTACACTGTGGGCGGTCAGGGGTCTTCGTATTCTTCTTCGAGTTCGCGCATGAATTCGATGAAGTAGTCCAGCTCGTCGCACTGTTCGCACACACGGCACATGCAGTAGTAGAAGTAGTCCCTGTCGAGGTCGTAGAAGTCGGCGGGGTCGAAGACGCGAGATTGGGACTCGTCCATTCGCTCGGCGAGAGATTTTGTGATGAGGTTGTCGGGGACGGCGATGGGCTGGTAGTCGGGATCGCGCTCGGCCATGAAGCGGTCGAACTGTCCTATGAGTTCTTCGGCCTCCAACTTCGCCGATTCCAGGTCGGGCTGGTCTGAGGCTCGTCGGATGATGGACTGGTAGATGGACTCGGATTCGCCGGCGTGTCGCTCGGCGTAGTCCCTGTAGTGTACCGATCCGTCTTCGATGTGCATCCGGCGCTGTATCTGGGCGAGGGAGACTTCCGGGTTTTCGAATATGAATTCAGGAGTTAGGGGATTTTCGATTGGGTCGGCGGCGGTGTCCGGTGTCTCTCCATAGTCCGCGCTGTCCAAGTCTTGAACGTCCCTCTCCCCTGGATTCCCGCTTTCGCGGGAATGACGGTCCGAAGTCGAGGAGCGACTTTGCAAAGCCTCGTCGGCGCTTTCGGACGCAGACTCAGAGGCAGGTTCTGCGGGAGTAGGTTCGTTGGTTGACGCTGAGGCGGACTCGGTGCGGGTAGGTTCTTCGTCGTAGTCGAATTCTATCTGGCGGATGAGTTCTTTGGCTGCGGCCATGCGCAGGTGGGGCTTGTATTCGGGGTAGTGGCCCTTCATTATCTCCACGAAGCGGATGATGATGTCTCTGCCGTCGTTGGTCTCTTTCCTGACCAGGCGGTAGAGGTCGGAGGTTGACGCGGCCATTTCTTTTCTGGGCAGGTCCTCTTCTTCGGGGTGGACTCTCTTGAAGGGAGTCTGGACGTAGTTTCTTCTGAGGTATCGCTTGCCATCTTCGAGTCCTATTCTGGCGAGGATGCGGGCGGCTGCTATCTTGTGCGA
Organism: Dehalococcoidia bacterium; assembly: GCA_965202815.1. Classification (GTDB taxonomy): domain Bacteria; phylum Chloroflexota; class Dehalococcoidia; order Lucifugimonadales; family UBA1123; genus VXRN01. The sequence goes on along the minus strand of CBDBCD010000002.1, from coordinate 1,765,831 downwards.
GCGGGCGTAGTCCTTGTGTCTGAGTCCGAAGATGAGCGGGGCGTCTTCGATGTCCATGAAGGTGCTCTTGAGGAAGCGCACGACATCGCGTCCGTCGTTGGTCTCTTCGAGGACGATCTGTTTGAGTTGTGGGTTTGGTCTTATCTTGGGCATCTTCAATTTTCAATTAGCGATTATGAATTATCAATTAACGGTTGGTTGTGGCGCACATGAGTTCTGTATGTCAATTTAGAGTACAGGCGTTCTGGGAAGGATGTCAAGGGGGATGCTGAGTCAGGACTGTTTCAAGGAGTGTAGGAAACATGTCGAGGTTGAAATAAGGCGAGACGGCCAAACCCGCCGGTGTGGGAAGAGCGACCCGGGCGCTCTCAACTTCATGGCGGTGGTCTGTGACGTCCTCGCCTGATATCAGTCTGTCAACATGAGACGATAGAGCACTCGACAACATTGGCTACGCTATGTGAAACAGGGGCGCTGAATACGCTCCCTCGGCATACTGTTTGGGAACGGCGCCGTCGTGAATGACGGCGTGGAGATAGGCGACGAGTGCGCCGTCGCGCCAGGGGCGGTCGTGTTGGATGACATGTAGCCGCCCGCGCGTTCAATCGTCATTATCCGCAGGCGGCCATGTCGTGTCGGGTGGATTCTCCAGCCAGCGCTCCATGTCGTCCTGGAGAGTCTTATCAGCCGCATCCCGGGATTTCTTCATGTTCTCTCCCAGCGCGGCAAGTTCAGCATCGAATCCTCCGAGCGCGCTGGAAAGAGCGGAAAGCTCGGCTGCGAACCGTCCCACGCTTCGCGCGAAATCACCCATGGCATCGCCTATCATCGGCGTGTCCGAAGCGCTTCTCAATGCGCTTGCCAGACTCTCGACCAAGTCCCTTGTGTCGGAAACGTTCTCTTCGATGGACGCTACGGAACTCCTCAGGTCCAGGGCGGCAGCAGCCGCGTCGCTGAAAAGCATGTCCGTCTCATCGCCCGAAACCGACGACGGCTCCAGGTCCGCTATTCGCCCCGAGGCCCGCGATAGCGTACCGGCATTGTCGCCCAGGGCGTTGAGTTCGGAGTCGAGCGAGCGTATCAGGTCTTCCGCCTCGCTCATCCCGCTAAACGAATCCCTGATAACGTCCATGGCCGATATGCTGCCCAGGAACGGGATGTCCGCCTCCATCGAATCCAGAGCGTCCAGTATATCTACCACGTCGTTGGAGAGGTCGCGCGCGTCTGCGACGCTTTCGTCCAGCGCCCGCGCCGTTCGTGAAACGTTCGCCAGTTGGTCGGTGTCGAAGTCGCTGATGACTTGTCCCCAGGCGTAGGAGCGCAGAATGTCCTCGGCAAGCTGATTCCGCGTTACGGGCGGGCCCGAGTCCGTGAATATCGCCAGGTCGTTCCCGTATTCCACTATCACATATACCTGGCCCTCATGCGTGTGGCGAGCAATCTCCTTTCCAACGTCGCTTCCCGAGAATATCCCCAGCATGACCGCGCCGATGACGCCCAGAACTATAAACGCTCCGCCGCCCGCCAGAGCCCAATGCCACCATACCTTCCCGAATCTCCTCTTCGCGGTAGGCTCAGACGGCAGTTCTCCGGGCGCGGCCGGAGGCCGGTCGGGAGCGTTGCCCGCCGTAACGGGGGGCGTAGGCAGAGGCCGAGCCGGAGGCGCGCCGACCGACGCGGTTGGAAACGTGGGCAATGTCTGGGTCGGCAGAATAACCGGCGCGGTCGGAGGCGTAGCCGGAGACTGCGGCGAGGGCGTCGCGCCCGGGAGCGGGTAGATGCCCACCGCGTGAGGGCCCCGTACCTCGAAGTCCACTCTCATGCCGGGCTCGGGTCTTATCTCGGCGTTTCGCCAGCCGAGCGGGGTGAAGGTGTATCGCGCGCCGTCGTCGCCAAGAATGATCCCCTGCGCGGTCCCCACGCTGAGTATTACACCTTGCATCTGACCCCTCCTTCCAACGTGGGATTAGAAGTTCGCTCCGCAGTAGCCGCACCGGACAGCCGCCTGCTCGACCGCGTTGCCGCAGCTCGGGCAGGGCTTGGAGTATGACGCGCCGGATTCGGATGACAGGTCCGAGCCGCAGTGGTCGCACCTGACGGCCTCGTATGGAATGGCTTCGGCGCAGTGTGGGCAGGTTTTCATCCGGTTGGGATTTCGAGCCTGTTCTTCCCGCTGCTGGGCGGGAGCGGGCTGCTGGGGAGTTGGCGTCGCGGGCGGAGCCTGCTGGTATGTACGCGCGCGAACGGGCTGCTGAGAAGTCGGCGGCGGCGCAGACCGGGCCTGCTGGAATGTTGACGCTCGTGGCTGAACGGGAGCAGGTTGTTGCGGTGTCGTCGGCGCTGGGCGCGCCTGCTGGGATGCGCTCGGTGTGGAGGACAAGTCCGAACGGCAGTAACGGCACCTGATGGCATCGTACATAATGGACTCGGCGCAGTACGGACAGTTCTTCGTCCGTCTGCCGGTTTGGGTAGTGGGCGCTTGCTGCTGAGCGCTACCGGCGGGCGCATGTCCCGGGTGATGTCTCATCAGCCGGTTTGTCTGGGCTGAGTAGTCGTAACGGTTCTGGCCGGGAGTCCCTGCTAGACAGCCAAGCTCTATGAATGCCCATATAGCGATAGCTATCGAGGCCAGTCCGTATGTAAAGACGCCGCCTAACCCGCTAATCACCCACCACAGCACCAACCACCAGGCGGATTTGTTCCGGTCATGCAGTCGTTTCACAGTGACGGCGAAGTTGTTCCAACAATACACGGCTACAAGAATTACTCCAAGGAGTATGAGCATGATGTAGTCCTCGGGGTCCCAGAGGATCGCATCGAGAAGACTTGTACTGGCCCATCCACCCCGGATGTCCGTTGATAGAAGCATCACTATTACCGCTATGAATATCGCGCCCCAGATCACATGGAGCAGCAGGATGCCTTTCAGCCAGTAGGTGGAGCGGTCTATCCTGCCGGTGGGGTTGAAGTACAGGTGCATAAGACTCATTGTGGTTCTCCGTGATTTGTATTGCCGCGCTGGAAGTTACTCTCTCAGCGGACTTTCAGTTCTTGTCCGTACTGCGCTTTGTTGCAGTCTTCCCGCGTTGTTACCACATCAAGTCCGGAAGTTACCTCGAAGTCGGTCGTACACCTGGAAGTTCTGTCGCCGGTAAACACCTCGGCTTTGGCGGTGTAAGAGCCTGGCGGAACCGGAATTGACATCTGACCGTCATCGCTGCGCCACGTCAGGAAGACTTCCGTTCCAGAGCTGTCCCTCAACCATTCCCTGCGACAGTCGGATGGGTCGCATAAGCCTATATTGAATATCGCGTTGTTCGGCTCATTCGCGTCGAACATATCCCAGCTGATGGTGACTGTAACTCCAACCGAGGCGCCCGCGGGCGTCGGCCTCGGGGTCTGGGTTGGAATCGGTGTCGGCGTGGGCGTCGAGACCGGCGTGGGCCTGGGAGTGGGTGTGGGGGACGGTGTGGGCTCGGGAGTTGGGGTAGGCGCCAGAGCAACCCATCCGCCGTAAACGTCCACGTTGGCGCATTCGGCGAGATGTTCTTTGTTTTGCCAGTCGTCGCTCCATCTGTCGCCTCGTCCGGAAGCGTATTTTTCGACGCCGTTAGGGCCGGCGCACTGATTGCCTGCCTGCTGATACTCCCATTTCAGCCGGTTTTCGGCGCAGGACCAGTTTGGCTTCAACTGGCAGTTGTGCGCCATAGCGATGAGAGTGACCTGACCCACGTCATCATCTTCCAGTTCGACATTCCAGGACGGGTCGGAGTGCCATTCGCCGACCCGAAGCGCCGGGATGGAAGTTGCGGCCAGCAAAGGCTTCATCTCGTAGTCGTATCCTTCATATTCGCTGCCTGACCCATGGCCGCTTCCACGTCCGTCTATGTATAGTCTCAGAGTGGACGGTTCGGACGTGGCGTTTCCTTCGTTGACCACCTCGAATGGGACAGTCAAAACGCCATTGTGGTAGGCGATCCGCCCAGTCAGAGACAGTCTCAACTGCGGCAGTAGAGCGGCTGTCGGCGTCGGGGTGGCGACCGGAGTGATAGTCGGGTTGACCGCAGGGACGATGGTTGGCGTTGCTATCGGCGGCGGTACGTCTTCCAAGAACGCGCGAACTGTGAAGTCCTCAAATCGCGTGGACTTGCCCATGATTCCAGAGCCGGTGAAGTATTCACCCACTGCTTCTACATCCCCGGCTTCCGTAAAATCGCCTAGGTTGAGGTCCGCGACGTGATGCCCATTCACGTACAGAGATCCCTTGCTGCCGACAGCAACGACGCGGATGAGGTTACTGCCATTCGCGCTGGTGTCTATGCGTGGGGAGAAGCCGGATCCGATAGTTGCACGGTCCTCGTCGCCTAAACTCAGTATGTGGAGCCATCGTCCGCTAGCAGTGATTATTACGGCATGAAACCAGTTGGCCTGTGTGTTTCTGAATAGAAAACCGCTGTTCCAGTCGCTCTCGGCGCTGGAGTACGGGTTGTAGAAGCGCGCCTCTATGATCGCGTCCGCTGGCTCCACACCGCGCGCGGTGTAGGTATCAACGAACCCGTCATCGGGATCATGTTCAATCGAGCCATTCGCTGGTCCAAAAACTACTTGTGAAGCCGGGAGGAGTGCGTTAGTAGGAATGGAAGTTGCTGTCGGCCTTGGTGTGGCAATCGGCCTTGGTGTCCATGTTGGCCTTGGCGTGGCAATCAGCCTCGGAGTTGTCGTTGGCCTTGGCGTGGCGGTCGGTGTGGGTATCGGTGTGGGAGCGACCGTAGGTATTGAGGCCGATTCGCCCGCGTCTCGCACGGTGACGTTTATTACATGTCTCCTGGTAGCCGAAGCGTCGGAAATCTCGATTCTGGCGCTGAGGTCTTCAGCGATGGAATCTATGTCTGCGCCTATGACGATTGTCGCTTGAAGCTCTGAATGGCTGACTGGCGAGGTCCATATACTCATGCCGTCCTGGTATATTGTCGGGATAAGCGCGTCTCCATATTTGTCGTGGTCCCAGTCGAATACGTATTCGATGTGTTCGCCTTCCGCTACGGTGACGGCGTGGGTCTCCGGTCCGCTCGCGGTGGGCGTGGGTGTTACAGTGGGCGTGGGCGTCGGGGTGGGCGTGAGTGTAGGCGCGACGGTTGGTGTGGGTGTCGGCGTTGACGTCGGCGCTGGTATTACTATGCGGACAACTTTGGGCGTCCGCGTAGGGGGCGCGGTGATGACGGCGGTGGGGGTCGCGGGGAGGGGCACCCTGATCACGAGGGGATCGCGGGGAGGTTCAAACATGTCGCTTATCTCCTCATAGAAGAGCGTGAACGCTCCAAGCCCGGCAAGCAGCGCGAGTCCGAGCGGAATGCCCAGATAGAACCACCATCCGGATCTGCGGCGACCGCCGCCCTGGGAGGTTGAAGGCGGTTGAGACGGCGGCCCGCCCGGCGGAGACCCTACTTGCGACGCGCTGGGCTGCGTGGCGGGCTTTCCACCCGGCCGCGTCTGGGGCTGAGACGTGGGCCGTGTCGTCGTCGGTCGGGCTGGCGTTTGCGCCGCTGGCTGAGAGGGCTGCGCTGGCGTGGCGGGCCTTCCTCCCGGCCGCGTCTGGGGCTGGGCAGCCGGCTGCGTTGGCTGTGGCGCGGGCTGAACTGGCTGTGTCGGCGCGGCGGGCCGTACCGCCGGGGATGGAGCGGCTGGCGGCGGTGGGCTGACGACGGTGGGATGAAGAATCGTCGCGCCCGCGTTTTCCAGCGCCTGGACCCATTCGGAGGATAGCGGTCTGCCGCCACCTCTACCCTCGAACGAGCGGCGGAACATATCCTGAAATTCGGATTCGAGTTGGAGCCAAAGGGATATTCTGGGCCCGATAACCGTGGAGAAGTCCGCCGTCGCCTCTACGCCCATGAGGGCGAGCATATTCTGGCGCGTCCGATCACGCACGTCCGTATCGGCTATCATGTCCAGGTCCAGTATGGCCCTGGCCTGAACCGGGTCTATCGCGGTATAGGGCGAGTGCGCCCGCCTGATGTTGGACTGGCGAACCTGGCCTTCCTCGCCAGTCTGGTCAACCGGGTCGAACGGATGGTTGCCGTCCATCAATAGCTGGAATACCAGGACCGCGAGACCAAACATATCGTCGTCGGGCGTGCGGTCAACATCCTCGAATCGCTGGCCCATCAGTCTTGGAGGAGTGAAATCTTCCTTGCCCACTGTGCAGCGATGGACCTCTCCGGTATCGGGGTCCCGGGCCTGAATGGAGTCCAGGTCAATTACAAAAACCTTGCCGTCGTCCCGGACGAGGAAGTTGGTGTGGTTGACGTCTCCTATCAAATATCCCATTACGTGGAGGATGCGGAACACTTCGGCCACGTTTCGGGCTATGGTGAGCAACTCGGTCCTGGTGAAGGCGGAGCCGCGCTCCTGTTCCAGTCCGCGCCTAGCCGCCGGAATGCAGTATCTGACCAGTTCGTGATACTGCTCTGTCGGGACCCTGGGCATCAGGTAGCCCCGCGCGACGTTATGTTCGTCGTAGAGGACCTCCGACGGCCAGGCGAGTTCTACCCTGGCCCTGACGTGATCGGGGAGAACGGGCGCGTGCCGCAGAAGAACGTCGAGCTTGCGCGCCTGCCGCTCGTCCGGTTCTCTCCATATCTTCGCAACGACAGTCGGCATGGCCGGGACTTCGTGGATGAACCCCTCGCCGCCCTGGCTCAGTACGCGCCCGAGTTCTACGGTTCTTCCGTCGCCGCTCCTGTAACTAGCCATATCAGCGCGTCGCCAGCAGCAATGTCACATCGTCGGTCGTCCTCGACCGCACTCTGTCCGATGCCAGAAACTCGCCTAGCTGAGAACTTCTGGCGGATTCGTCCGTCTGCTTCAGCCACTCGTACAGCGGATCGAAGAATCCGCCGTGAGGGACTCTCTGGTAGCCGTTGTTCTCCAGCGCCAGATTCTCCAGGCCGTCCGTCAAAATCGCTACTCGGCTCACTTCTCCGGACGAGCGAAATGTCATAGGCTTAGTGTCGGGCTGGGTAATGAAACTGGTCTCGTTTGCGTACTCGCCGGAGTGGGAGTCCATCGCCACCTTCCCGTCGACTACGATTGCGCCGTCCCCGACTTGGACGGCGGCGAGTGTGTCATTTGTGGCGATCACCCCCAACAGTGTGGTCGCGTACTGCCTGGGGTTGTCGCTGGCGATTTCATGCACCGCCTTACGGGCCTTGTCGAATGCCTTCAGCGCCGCGTCACTCAGGTCGCTGCCCTCGCATATCAAGTCCCACGCAGTCACGACGAACTCGTCCGCCGCCGTCTGGGATCCCCTGTGGCTGAAGCGCGCGGAACCGGCCCCGTCGGCTACGCAGGCTATGAGCGCGCTCGAATCTATGAAGTAGCGGCAGGCGTCCTGGCACGGCATATCGGCTTCGACGTGGGCGGCGCCGATCTTGGACACGGCCACCGCCCGCCACGCCTTTTTAGTAGTCCAGGTAATCATCTACGGGGTCCAGCCGTATGCGGTCTCCGGGGTTCGACGTTGATATTTTGGCGACGGAATTAGACAGCCACTGGAACAGGCCGGCTATCTGCACGGAATCGCCTATGTGCCTGGGCGGGCGGTTGGGAGGCATTATCTGGGACAGCGCCGCTATGTCCGCGCCGTCCACGCCGAAAGAGAAGAAGGCGACGTGGCGGCTATCTTCCTCGATCATAAGCCGTTCCTGGACGGCGGCTATCTCCTGAGGGGTGTCGTGCTCCGGATAGCCGTCCGTGAGCAGCAGCGCGATGGGACGGAAGTACGATATGCCGTTCTCGCGATATACCTGCTTGCGGCTGTCCAGCAGGTCTAGCGCGGTGTTCACCGCGAGCGAGATCTTCGTCCCGCCGTATGCCCTCAGATTGGGCGGCGCGAAGGATTGCACGGGAGCGAAATCGTAGTAGTCAACCATGTGATTGAAGGTCACAAGCGCTATTTCCGCCCTCAGCATCGCCAGGGTATCCGCGGATATCGCGATCCTGAATTGCTCCAACGCGCCGTTGACGGCCTGTATTCGCCGACCCTGCATCGAGCCGGAGATATCCACTATCAGCGCGACGGGACATCTCGGCTCCGGGTTCTCAGCGAACTGAACGTTGTCCATGAGATTGTTATTCTGCATCTACGTCTCCTGCGACAAGGGGTATTGAATAACTTCGGGCGCATCTAATTCGGCCCTTGATAGACATTCGCGGAAACATCCGGCTTTTCCTTCACGGTCGCTCCACCGATGAGCGCGAATATAAGCATTGGCAGCGCATTGAGCAGCGCCAGGATGACAGCGCCGGCGGTAAGTATTCCTCCTAACATACCCATCAGGATGGATCCAATCAGTGGAATGCTCTCTATGAGGCTGACTATGAAATCAACAATCAAGAAGGTGACTCCCCCAATCGCAACTGCGGAAATCAATGCGGCCACAGCCGCGTTGGCAAAACTCCCTGACACTCTGCCTCCGACGAATCCTCCGATCATGCCTCCAATCACAGGTAGGAAAAGAGACAGGAATGATGAAAGTAGAAACATCACGGCGACTCCTCCTACGATCTTCCCCGGGTCCAGGCTTCTGGATTTGGGCGCTGAAGACTGGACGGATACCGCCGGAGACGGGGTATGCTGGGCTTGAGGCTGAACCGGAGCCGCCGGAGGCGCGGGTGGCTGGGCAGGCTCATACGGCTGAGTGGGCGGGCCTGGATTGTGGGGGATGGCCTGTGGGGGTTGCTGAACGTACGGTGGCGGAGGCTGCTGAATGGGCATAGGCGGCGCGACCGGATTGATTGGCTGCTGGACCGTCGGCGCGGGCGCCACTGGAGGAATGGGCGGCTGAGACGCTCCGGGCACGGGATATATGCCCACCGCGTGGGGGCCTCTTTGCTCGAAGTCAACCCTCATGCCGACATAAGGGACAGTCGAGCCGTCCCGCCAGCCCAGCGTGGTGAACGTGTAGCTGAAGCCGTCATCGCCAAGAATCGTGCCTTGTCCTCCCGCGCTCGCGACGTTCGCTATAGAGCCTTGCATGGTTCCTCCTTCTCTGTATAAATGCGCTAATCGGGGTAGAAGTTTTTCCTCATCTTCTCCCATACCACCCGCCAGCGAATACCGTTGCGAACAGCAAGGGCAGCGCAGTAACCAGAGACGTCAGAATAGCTCCCTGGGCGACCCCTTCATTCGTAAATGGCATAGTCTGGATATAGACATTTATCACTTGTACCGTGATGAAATTGGAAATCACCGCCACGATAGACGCAATGACGCCCGAAACGATTGCGTTCATTATCCCACCGGCAATCCGGCCTCCCTGTATTCCAATGGCGCTCGCCCCGATCATCAGGAAAATGATAGTTATGATTGTGACTACCTGGTCTTCGGTTGACCTCGCCACGATAATCGCAATCACCAGGAAAATCATCATCATGAACAGCGTGAGCAGAGACATCAGCATTAGACTCGTCACGACTCTGCCTAACTCAATATCCTGGATGGACAGGGATCGCCTGGAGACCACATTCTGAAAAGAGTCCGGAGTCTGCGGAGCGGTCGGGCTTGGAGCGTTTGAGTGAGCCTCCCGCGACGCGGAAGCCGCCGGAGGTCCGGCCGGTTGCGGCGTCGCGGGTGGGCCATCCCCATGTGGAGGTCGCGCGGGGGGAATGACTTCGAGAGTGGGGACTGCCTCCCGCGTCGAAACGCCGGAGGCCTGCAATACTCCCACGGCGTTCCCCCCCTGCGCCTCGAAGCTGACCCTCATTCCGACCACGGCCTTCGTAGAACTGTCCTGCCAGCCCGCCGGGGTAAAAGTGTAACGAACGCCATCATCGCCAAGAATCACGCCCTGGTTGCTCGTCATTGCCGCGCTCAGTATCGAACCCTGCATTTAACCCACCTTTATCTATCTCATCTCAGTGCGTATGAAGAAACTTACCGTCGCCAGCGCGATCCCTACGACAGTCACCCCAATATGCCCGACTCCTTTCCCAACCCGCGGCATACGGTCCATCGTTCGCAGTCGTAAAGTCCATGCGATAACATACCCGTCGGTGTAGCAAATGTCTGTGAGTTTTCGAAAACTCACACTTCATACGGCAATTGTGCATTGAGGTTGGTGATAGAAGACTTGGATATTCGAAAGTTGAGGGCAAAACAGGTAGGTATGCTGATGCAGGCCTACCGGCGTTCACACGCTCCGGAGGACGCGCGAGGGGGGATATCCCAGGAGAGCCTGCTGGAACTCATGGGCCGGGTGGACACCAGATACCTGAACAAGTACGACCGTTCTACGGTGTCGCGTTGGGAGTCAGGGGACATCCTGCCCGACGCTCAGAGAATCCGGGTGTTCGGGACGGCTTTCGACAGATCGAGAGCCGAGGTTGACGGCCTGTTGTCGCTGGCCGGTTTGGATGTGTACGCAACTGACGGTCCCACTGCCGAGATACAGGACGCGCCAGGACCGTCAGACATTTCGGACATCGAGGAAACGCTACCAGCTTCGTATGCCGTCCGGAAATGGGAACGCGGCCTTGTTAGAATGGAAACAAGAACAATCGAGAAGGGACAGTATGGTTGCTCAGATGCAAGAACCGGGTGGACGCTCCAAACCGCCCAGCTATACCCCCTCGCCGTTGCGACCAAGACCCCCGTCAACCATCATGACAACCAAGACCAGCAAGCGGCCTAAACGACGGGATGACACTGTATGCCCACCAGAGGCTGAACAATCGCGTCGCTCAAGGATAAATAAGATTAGCATGAACTCCGCATGGTACGCGGGTGTTGCTATTGGGATCCTATTGACCATTGCTTGCGGCGGCAGGACTGCGATCTTTTCAGATAACGATTCGTCCGGCACCTGGTCTATCGTTGCTGCTGACGCTGACACCGCCGAGGTGGGCGTCGCCCTGGCCACCTGCATTGCCATGGACTTTAAACTATCCCAATCAACTGTCGGTAGATCAGGTGACGAATCGGAGCGAATGATGTATCAAGTATATGTCAACGCTTTCCCGCACAGCCTGGCGCCGTCCTTTCTGACGGACTGATCGCCGCTCTTGAGGCCGGCGCTATGCAGGGGGGTGACAGTCGTTGTCCTCGAGAGCAGGCGGCTCAGTCTCATACCTGCCCGTTCACTTGACACCCTTGCCCACGCTTCATAAACGTAGAGGTCCGCCCGGTCCCGGACACTCAGGGTCGGTGATTTGGGACCACAGGGTCCACTTCGGTAATGCCATGTCGCGTGCCGCCCGACATGGCGCTGTCGGCGAGCGCCCTCCCCGCCACAGGGCAAACAGCGTGCCTGGCACCAGGTGTATCGCGCCGCCGCCGTCCAATCGAAACTGTATTCGACACCAACGAATTCCTGCCATCAGGCGGCGAGGCGGTTCGCAATATCGAGAGCATCGAGGCGGCCTTTGGAGGGTCCGTCGAGAACGTGAATGTGCTGATTCAAACGGAGGTGACCGACGATCGTGCCATCCGCAACATGCTGGATTTCGCCGACGCCTTCTTCGACGACCTGCGCCGGCCGGAGGGTGTGGTCGGCGGCATCCAGTCATCACTCGGGCTACTCTTCGAAGACTGGATAACGGACGATGGCACGGAGGGCGACAACTACGACCCGGAGCCGCGCAAGATGGCCCTTGCCGCCAACGAGTTCCGCCTAGGTCCGGCGCAGATCCAGTCAATCATAGACCGGCTGGAGGAGATTGACCCCGGCGAGTTCGCGCAGGTGGCGGTGGACAACCCACACGGCGCCGACACCCTGCTTATGAGGTTTCAGGCACTCACCGGAGATCAGGCTCGCACCGGACGCATAGTTGACGACGTTAACGGTCTTTGGTTTGGCGACGTGGACACGGACGCGCCACAATACCGACATACAGGGCGGTATGACTAATCGGGGCGAGCCACTTCCTATTGCAATGCCGCAACTTTGGGGTCAGGATGTAAACTGGGAGGGAATGAACCCGATGGATCATTCTCATGACACCACACAAAGGATCTTCAAACATGGGCACAATAAATGTGAACCGGCTAGCGGGCCTGTCCCTCATAATCGGCCCGATAATCGCCTTCGTCTTCTTTCTCCTGGAGCCGGGTGGACTGCTGATAGACAGCGCCTCCGTGTCAGACGCCGTTGGCTCGATAACTGCCAAGAGCGCCAACGCCGCGCTGACCAATGTAACCAACATCGCGATAATCCTGGGCCTGACCCTGATCCTCTCGGGCCTCTATGCGCTAATGCGGAACGTAACCTTGCAGGGCAACGGCAAGGCGCTTGTTCAAATGGGCTTCTTCATGATCTTCGTCGGATTGACCGGTTGGATTCTATCCGGCGGCATGGACTTCATTCTGGCCGATGCCCAAACCAGCGACCAGATCATGGGAAGCGTTCCCGTCTATTACGTCGGATCCGCTTTTCTCTACGCCGGTGGGATTGCGCTTGGGTTTGGTGGCTTCATCTTCGCGTTGGGCCTCTCCACGAGAGACGACTTCAACCGGATAATCTCCCTGTTGGCTGCTCTTGTCAGCCTGGCCGTAATGGTCTTCTTCATGGTGGCTATACTCAGCAATGACGGCCGCGACACATTTCTCACTCTGGCCCGAGGCTGCTACGTGCTACTGGTTATCTGGTATGGATACCTGGGCCTCGGACTGATGAACCGGCCAGATCCCGACCTGTGGCAATAGACGAAATCTAGGACATGCCGGCGGCCTTGCCGAAGTCGAGGGGTGGCGCCAGCGGAAGTGATAGAGCGCTCCTGGGCGGAAGCGCTATGAGAATTTCCGCCGAGAGGCTGATCGCAGAATCGGAAGCGACGGGATTTCAGCCGGATTTTCTCGAGAAGGCGTTCCAGCTGCCGGCGCTCAAGGGCGGGACCGCGCTGAACCTGTTCGACAGTCGTCTGACATTCTCGATGGAGGGGCTCTACATCGAGAAGCTCAGGGTCGCATTCGTTCTCTACGGGGCGATGAACCGCGCGGACTGGCGGCGCGTCTCCGTTGACGACATCACTTTCGATCCAACGGATCTGGCCCGTCAACCGCTCCCCGCGCTCCATATCGACGGCGCTCAAGAACTTCAGGCGGCAAACTACGGTGAAGCGCTTGTCGAAGAGTCCCGCGCAGCGCTGTCCGCGTTGCTGTCTTTCACCGGCGCAGAGCGGAATTTTCTGGACTCGCTGCTGGATGAGGGTGAAGTCAGGCCGGAACTACTGACGGAGGATGTGGAACTGCAGGGGCGAATCCGGACCCAGTCCCTACTCGCATGGAAGGCGCAAAACGTGAGGGAATACATGGGACTGTCCTGAAAAGTTGTGCGCCGAATACATTTATTTTGCGGCTCTCAGCTGCTCGTGATCCGGCCATGACAGACGCCGGCCGAGTCACCAGATCAACCATCCGGCAACGACCATATCGCAACAGATCTGGAGAATGCGATTGCCCTGGATCGTCCAGCTTCTGCTCTCCATTTATCTAAACTGAACCCGTAAGATATATGTCACTCAGATAGTAAAATGCCACCGCGAGATTCGCTGTCTTCTGGACCGTATGCAACATGGATAGACAATGAGAGCGAGACTGTGATGACACTTGAGTTTGCCCATGCCTGACAATCAATGTAGTCACTACAGTGTGCTGGGTGTGGAAACCGACGCTACCAGGGACGAAATCAGGAGAGCATATCGGAGGCTCGCAAAGGCACATCACCCCGACGTAAGCGGCGACCCTGATTCAGCCGCCCGCTTCAGAGAGGTAAACGAGGCATACCGCGTCCTTGCTGACCCTGAGAGACGCTTGAAGTACGATGGCGAATTACTCGCGAGGGCCGAGTACACGTTACATGAGCGTGAGAAACGAGTCCGATTCGAGCAGTGGAAACAGGCACAAGCTCGTGGCGACGCACTGTCACGCGCGGTTGCAAGGGCTAAGAACAGTATTCGTCGGTTGCTTGGACTGTGATGCCCTGCGTCGGGAGTTAGACTTGGTTCGAAGATCGCGATGTGATCTTTGAACCAAGTTGTAGTAGAGCCGGGTCCTGAACCCTAACGGACGCGATCCCCCTCTCGATCAGAGCCTTATTCCCAGCCCAACTTCTTCGCGATCTCGACCTCCAGGTCCACCCAGTTCAGCCACTCGTCGGTCACTTTGCCGGGAGGGTGTTCGGTCAGCAGATGGGCGCGCGCGTCGCTCAGCGCCGCTATCCGCTCGCTCCCCGCATAGATCGCCGATGCCACGCCATGCTCACTGCACAGGACCACATACGCCTGGCCTGCTGTGATGCATTCCAACCTGATATTCAACCGACCTCCTCCCCCCACCCGGGCGCCCTCCATCGTGGCATAGCAGTTCAAACCGAGGAGCTACCGTCGTTCAACAATAGCTGACGGGCGACAGCGCCTGTCACTTGAAATACGCGATTTCGATACTCCTGGATCAGTCTCCAGGAACCTGAAATCGGCAGGTGCGATCATGTCGATCGGCTCAGGGCGGATTTCGACGCCGTATGCCTGACCGGCGGCTCCACCATCGCGCGAGACCTTCCCATCCCCGGCCGCGAACTCGACGGCGTGGAACTCGACGGTCGCGGCAACGTAACCACCGCCTCCAACAAGATGACCTCCGTGGACGGCGTATTCGCCGCCGGAGACATGTCGCGCGGTCAGTCCCTGGTCGTATGGGCGCTCGCCGAGGGCCGCGAAGCCGCGCGCGGCATTGACGAGTACCTCTTTGGAAAGTTCACATCTCTATCCGGCGCTATAAGTTCACTCACCAAAGAGGAAACGCTACCTACCCACTCGATGTTGTATTAGTTTGGGCGGTATGAGGAATACCCTCAGCCTAGTGTTCCAACATCTTTGAATTGACTGCTTATCTACCCTCACCCCCGTATCAAGTACGGGGCAGGCTCTAGCCCCTCTCCCCTTGGGAGAGGGGATCGTCCAGGCGCTGGACCGCGCCCTCAGTCTTTTCATTGCGCTGTCCGGGGTGGTTTCAGCGCCCCATGTTCGACGGCGGAGATGTGGGTTCCCGCTTTCGCGGGGGTGACGGTCCTGGGACTGAGGGGCGCTGGACCGAAAAGCCCCGGAGCCGGATGTCGGTGTTGGGATGGGTTGATAAGTGTGGGTTTATGATTGCGCTGGGCTCGGGCTGGGCGGGCGGCTGGGGTTTAACAGGCAAGCCACAGGCGGCCGCTGTGACCTGCGTTTGCCTGCGTTTTGCCTGCGTTAGCTATGAGGGCCTTTTCTTCCGAGCTTGCTGTCTTTCATGAGATAATCTCTTGTTTATGGTTTTCCACTCGTTAGTAGTTGGATCTTAGTCATTAGTTCTCAGTTATCAGCAGTCGGTTTAGTTTGTATGTTCGGATTGTAGCAGAGGGTGGGGCGGAAGGGAAGGGACTTTTGCCCTAACCCCCGTATCAAGTACGGGGCAGGCTCTAACCCCCTCGCACAGGGAGAGGGGGTTTTCTGGCGACATTCATAGCCGCATTGTTCATTTGCCTACCCTTTTCAGCCCATCGAGGGGGGGTTAACCCCGCGGTCAGCGCCGGCAAGGTTGATACAGATTCTACCCATTCCTTCTGCTTGATTCCATGCGATATTGCACTTATACTGCAATTGCTCGGCCTATCCCGAATAGTATTTTAGTTGGATAGGCGAGTTACCATCGGGACTCCTGCGGGAGTCCTTATTTATTTCAGAAAGGGCATTCACCATGCGGTTCTACTACTGGAGGATGAGGATGTACGGATCGGGTAGGGGTGATTAAATCGAACATCTCCCTTCACATGAATGAACTCACCACCCAACACGCCCAGGCGATAGTCCACGCCGTCGCCCCGGACTTGCGCCTGCTGTCATATACCCCGGCCGCCGCCGCGTACACCAACTCCGTCCATATACTTCGCTGCGTGTCCCCGTCAGGGAACGAGACCCGCCTGGCGGTCAAGCGAATGACCGACGACCCGGACCCTGAACGCGCCACGGCGGACTTCTACGGACTGCGAATCGCCAGGAAACACGGCATTCCCGCGCCGGAGCCGCTGTACCTGGACAGGACGGGCGACCTGCTCGGACTGCCCGGAATCGTGACCGGTTTCATCGAGGGGGAGCAGGTCTCGCGCCCGGAGGATGTGAGGTCATGGTCGGCGGGCATCGCGCGGATGCTGCTTCGCGTACACGACGCAAGGCCATCTACCGAGGACCTAACCCATATCTACGACGGCAGATGGATGGGTCTGTACTTCCTCAGAGACAGTTGGCCCGATACTATGGCAGGACACCCGCTTACTGTCCCAATATTCGAGGCCGTACAAGAGTTGCGGGCGGATCTTCGCCGCGTCCGTCCAGTATTCCTCCACATGGACTACTGGCCCGGCAACATCCTGTGGAGTCGGGGGCGAATATCGGGACTGGTGGACTGGGACGCCGCATCTTATGGCGACCCCGCGCTGGATGTGGGCTATTTCAGGATGAACATGTACCTGAGAGGCATCAAAGAGGCGGCGGACATCTTCCTGGACTACTATGAAGCGGAGTCCGGGCCTGTGGAGAATCTCGGCTTCTGGGAACTGGCGTGCGCCGCCCGTCCGCTGCCGGCCCCGGCGCGATGGCTCCTGGAATTCTATGAGACACAGGACGTAACCGCCATCGTCAACAGAGCCGAAGCCGATTTCCGCGAATTCGTGACGTCTTCGATGCGGAGGGCTCATGCCGGACGCTGAGTTCGATTCTGGCAGGGAGGCGCATAATTCGTAAGCGGCGGGTATAATAGGCGCGAATCGCGGACACAGGTCCGCGCATGGAAACATAGGCACTCTATAAACACACCAGGAGGAACGGAAGTGACGCAGAGAATTTCGGTTATAACGAGCAGCGGAGAGGCGGACACGACTCTCATAGAGGAGCAGCTTCAGGGGCTGGACTACGAACTGGACAAGTACGAATGCTCCAGCGACGGCGAGACCATAGAGGCGATGACCGGCGCGGACATCGTTATCAACGCGGGCGGCGTCGAAATACCCCGCGAGGTCATCGAGGAGACCGAGGGCGTGCAGGCTATCCTGGTCGGCAGCCATGGCTTCAATCACATTGACCACGAAGCCGCGACCGACCAGAGCATCATGGTCGTGAACGCCGCCGGCTTCTGCACCGAGGAAGTCTCCAACCACGCGGTAGTGATGATCCTCGCCTGCGCCAAGAAGCTCACCCAGCTGAACGAACTGACCAAGGCGGGCAAGTGGGGCGCGGAGACCCGCAACGCGATCATGCCGATGGTGCCCATCTACGACCAGACGCTGGGACTGGTGGCGTTCGGCAACATAGCGCGGGCGGTCGCGCGCAAGATGCAGGCGTTCGGCATGGACGTCATAGCGTATGACCCGTATCTGCCTCCCTGGATAGCGCGAGAGTACCGGGTGCGGCTCGTCGGCAGCCTGGAAGAACTGGCCGCCGAGTCCGACTTCGTGTCGGTACACACGCCGCTCAACCGGCAGACCGAGAAGCTGATAGGCGAGAGCTTCTTCAAAGCGATGAAGACGACGGCTTACTTCGTCAACACCTGCCGCGGGCCGGTGGTGGACGAGGCGGCGCTGATTAAGGCGCTCGACGACGGCGAGTTCGCGGGAGCGGGCCTTGACGTATTCGAGGAGGAGCCTACCTCCCCGGACAACCCGCTGCTGAAGATGGACAACGTGATAGCCACGCCCCACTCGGCGGGATCGTCGAACATGTCCCGCATCCGCTCCGGCGTCCAGGTAGGCCAGGAGACCTCGCGTCTGCTGCGCGGCTCCTTGCCCATGTCGGTGGTCAACCCCGAGGTTCGCCACTCGATAGAGTCGAGGCCGGCGGCGATGAATATGTAGGATTCGGAAATTCAGAGGGGCTTTGCTGGATCAAAGCCCCTCTTACCAAGCCGATTCTGAGCAAACGAGATGGAACACAAGAACCTGAAACTGGCGGTAAAGAACTTCGGCCCCATCCGGGAGGGTGAGGTCGAATTCAAGCCGCTCACGGTATTCATAGGCCCCAACAACAGCGGCAAATCGTACATGGCGACGCTGCTGTATGCGTTGATACAGGCGTTGACTGGTAAGAGAGGGTATCCTTTAACAAGATTTGAGCCGTTTGACCTCTCCAGCGATGATGTGGATGCGATTACTGAGTGGAGCAATAAATTGTCTAATGGCTCAATTCAGGCGGAAGATAAACTCACGCACAGAGTCCGCTTCATACTGAGAGAGCGCTTTGACGCCCAAAGGAGGGGGCTGGAAGTTTATGTGCCAGACGCTTTTAGAGAATACTTCGGATGTACCAAACTAGATGAACTTTCTTATAGAGGCTTGACAGAATTTCTGGTCAATTTATTTGAGGAAGACAGCGATACGCCGCTCATCAGCATCAGAGAAGGATGTGGCTCACGGGTCAAAATTAATGTCGAACAGGACATATCCGATATTGTTCAGATGGAAATTCCGCGCATTATAGATCCATTAACAACCGATTCCGCTCTTCCTACTCTTCTGCCCTTCCTGCTATGGAAGTCATGGTTAGACAAGTTGACTTCCATGGGGATGCCAAAAGGGAATGCATTCTATCTGCCCGCTGGCCGATCTGGGTTGCTTCAGGGCTGGCAACTAGCGGCCTCTTTTGCGGTAGGAATGTTAGGTCCACGTATAGGT
This sequence comes from Dehalococcoidia bacterium, assembly GCA_965202815.1. Taxonomy (GTDB): domain Bacteria; phylum Chloroflexota; class Dehalococcoidia; order Lucifugimonadales; family UBA1123; genus VXRN01. The sequence goes on along the minus strand of CBDBCD010000002.1, from coordinate 1,747,142 downwards.
ACACAGAATTTTGAGATTCCTTCGTTTCCTGGTGTATCCCGTGACTTCACTCAGCAGATTTTACGCATGATGCCACCAAGCCGAGATAACAAAGAAATCGACGAGCTAACTCATGCAATCAGATTGATGGAAGAAAAGATTATTCACGGAAAAATTGATGTACGGGCGAACAACAATATGCCAGATATGGCGTACGAGTCGAAAGGAGTTCACATCCCGATACAGAGGGTATCATCAATGATTTCTGAGTTGGCCCCTATTTATCTTTGGATGAACTATCTGTTGAAAAGGGACGATGCGCTCATAATTGATGAGCCGGAAGCATACCTACACCCTGAGAATCAGCGGCTGATAGCGCAGGTGCTTGTAAGACTGATGAACGCCGGAGTTCGGGTGGTATGCACGACTCATAGCTCGCTGATTCTTCACCAACTGAGCAACCAGATCCTAGCTACGTCATCTGGCAGGCTTGATGAAGTTGGCTTTACCGAACACGATAGACTGAGCCTGGAAGACATTGGCGTCTATCTATTCGAACCCGGTGAAGATGGAGTGTATGTCAAAGAGGTCGAAGTAGATTCGGACTTCGGCATATCCGAAGACGAGTTCGTAAGGGTCGCGGACCAGATCGGCGACGAGACATATCAGTTGGTCACCTGACTCTTACGCCCACCGCAAAGATATTTTCAAACCTTAATTGATGCTCGATATCCTCCGCCAACTTCATCGCCACTCGAATAGTGCGTGCCTTTTCAGCCATTGTGCTAAACAGAACGTTACCCTGAACCTGCCCCGGTCAGAGTGCGTATGCGTGGACTGCGATGAATGTCCGTCTTTCACACAGAACGAATCGAAACCGGACTATATTGGAATCAGAGTAGGCCGGTCATCCTCTCAGACATATTGGTTCGTACTGGAAATGCAAAATAGCGTCCGTAGCCCGAATGCTACTATCCGCCAACTTCAGGCAGGCGTGAATAAGATAGAAGATTCACCCGCGTTCCAGTTGGATAGTCCGCCTGATAAAGTCAGACCCCTGATTGTTCATGGCAGAGGAAAGACGCGGGTAGCAGATAAAGTGCGTCGTTACGTGACTTATAGAAGAAAAAAGTTTGAGGTACGAAACATACGCAGTGGAAGCAGCCTCTAACCGCTAACAGTCTTGCTCAGTCCGCCGCAGGAACGCTGAGGATGTCCTCGTGGGGGAGGATATTGCCGTCCACCATTACTATGCCGTCCTCGCAGCGGGACTCGACCCGGCCGCTGTCGAACTGCTCCTGGTACAGGCTGGCATAAAGGCCGCAGGACTCGAGGAGTTCTTCGTGGGCGCCATACTCGACGATTCGGCCTTCGTCCACGACGTAGATGACGTCGGCGGACATGATAGTCGAGAGCCTGTGCGCTATGGCGATGGTGGTGCGGTCGCGCATCAATGGCCCCAGCGCGGCCTGCACGTGCCGCTCGCTTGTGGTATCGAGCGCGGAGGTCGCCTCGTCCAGGATGAGGATGCGCGGATCGTGAAGTATGACGCGCGCTATCGAGAGTCGCTGACGTTCGCCGCCGGAAAGCCGGTAGCCCCTCTCGCCAACTACGGTGTCGTAGCCGTCGGGCAGTTCCATGATGCGGTCGTGGATGAAGGCCGCCTTAGCCGCGCTCTCTATTTTTTCCATGCTGGCGTCTGGCATGGCATAGAGCAGGTTATTCTTGAGAGTGTCGTGGAATAGGTAGCTCTCCTGCGTTACGTAGCCCACTATTCCGGCAAGAGACTCCTGCCTGATGTCACGCACGTCCGCGCCGTCTATCCTGACGGCCCCGGACGTTGGGTCGTACAGGCGCGGTATGAGGTACGAGATCGTGGACTTTCCCGCCCCGCTGGGACCGACGAACGCGGCAAGCTGTCCAGGCGCGATGTCGAAGTTTACGTCGTCCAGCGCCCAGCGGCGGGCGCCGTTCTCAGCGGTCTGATCGCCGTGCTCGGGGTTGTACGAGAGACGCACCGAGTCGAATTCGACGTGTCCCTTTACGTCGGTCGGCCTGACGTGTCGGGCATTGGGCCTGTCCTCGATATCCGGCGCGATGTCCAAGTAGCCAAAGATGCGCTCGAAGAGCGCGAGGGACGACTGGAGTTCGACCGATGTCTCGATCAGCGTGCTTATGGGCCAGAACAACCTGAACTGGAGTGTGGTGAAGGCGACGATAGTGCCGGCGGTGATTCCTACGGAGAAACTTCCGGTCAGCATATAACCGGCAAGCACATAGACCACTATGGGAGCCAGTGAGAAGAATATCTGCATCAGTGTAAAGAACGACTGGCCGGTCATCTGGCGTCGTATGGCGAGTGTCGCCATTCGCTCGTTCTCGTTGTGGAAGCGTTCGATCTCCTGATTCTGCCTGCCGAAGAGCTTGGCGAGCATTATGCCGGAGATGGAGAGTGTTTCATGAGTGATGGCAGTGACTTCCGCTGCGGATTCCTGCGCCTCGGAGGTCACTTGCCGCCGCTTCTTGCCGACCATCAATGACAGCAGGAAGAAGAGGGGAATCGTTCCAACGCAGACCAGGGTAAGCTGCCAGGAGAGAAAGGTCATGGCGACCAGCGTGCTGACGAAGATGACGATGTTGGACAGCACGCTGGACATGGTGTTGGTAACGACATTCTGGATGCCGCCCACGTCGTTGGCTATTCTGGACTGCACCTCGCCAGTGCGGGCGCCTGTGAAGAATCCGAGGGAGAGGCTCTGGAGGTGTACATAGAGCTTGTCGCGGAGGTCGCGCATGACGCGCTGACCGACGATGTTGGTAGCCCAGGTCTGCACTATGCCAAGCGCGCCGGACAGGATCGTTATGCCTGCCATGACACCCGCGAGCGTCCAGAGCAGCGGAATGTTTGGCGGCGAACCGCCCCCATCGGGGAAGAGAGCGTCGTCGAATACGGGACGAGTGAGCAGGGGAGTGACAACGCCGAGCCCGGCGGTAACCAGTATCACCAGGATGATTCCGACGACCTGGAGCGTGTACGGCCTGAATGAGCCGGCGGCCCTTCGAGCTACGCCGGACTTGGCTCTGCCGTCCGCGCTATTTATGGTTGAGGGCATATTGACCTGGCCGATGAGCAAGTTGTATGTGTCTATTGTAGCGCATACTAAGAACAATGGCCGCGTTGCCGGAATTAGTAGAGAATAGCGAGGGTCTTATAGCAGGCTTGCCCGGCGAATCCGCTCGGGCCTGAGTCTCTTTGGCGGACTGCTATATATTCTTGGTTATCTATGAACTATCATTAAAATATGTCAATTGTGAAATATTTCATTATTTGATCGAAATCAACAGAGCGTCAGAGTGAGGGTTGGCGAAAAATGGACTGGATAACCAAGACGGCGTTGAACCGGAGGTCGGTGACTGTGCTGGCCATAGTTCTCGTGCTGGCCGCGGGGATTTTCACATACAGGACGCTTCCTGTGGAATTGTTCCCGGAGATCGAGTTTCCGCTGGTGACGGTCACCACTTTCTACCCGTCTGCCAATCCTGAAGCGGTCGCCAGGGATGTTACGGGGCCTATCGAGAATGTCATGTCAGGGCTGGACGGGCTGGAAAGCGTCCAGTCGTTCTCATCGGAGAACAGATCAATCATCGTGGGGACTTTCGAGTTCGGGACGAATATGGACGAGGTCCAAAGCAATTTGATCTCGTCGGTCAACGGAATATCTTTCCCGGACGGAGTTGCCGAGCCGATAGTCGGGAGAATCAACCCGGACTCGTTCCCGGTGCTTCAACTGAGCGTTACGGGCGAGCGCGAAATGGTGGAATTGCAGGAGATACTGGACTCGCGGATATTGCCTGCGATTTCGGGTGTCGAGGGCGTGTTCAGGGTGGAGGTTACGGGAGAGGTTCGACGGCAGGCCCAGATAGTGGTTGATCCGGCGCGGATGCGCGAGAAAGGGGTCTCGCTGTTCCAGGTCTCACAGGCGCTGTCGGAGAATAGCGTGGCGTTTCCCGGCGGGGCCATCAGCGACGGCGGGGGCCAGATTCTTCCGATAAAGACGACGAGCGGCTACGAGTCTCTGGACGACCTGCGAAACCTGGTGGTCGGGTTTTCGCGGCCGGCGACGGCTCCTGACGGTTCCGCCGCCCCGGTTTCGATTCCGTCCGGTTCCACGCCGCCCGCTCGGCCGTCTCCGGTTACGCTGGGTGAGATAGCGGAGGTGAGCCTGAGCGTGGGGTCCGCGACCAGCATATCGCGCACCAACAGCAAGCCGAGTATCGGCGTGGCTATCATCAAGGAGCCGGACGCTAACACGATAGACGTGACTACCGGGGTTCTGGACGCGCTGGATGATGTTGGAGAACTGCCGGCCGGGGTGGAGGTGGTTACGGTTTCGGATAGCGGCCCTATCATACAGAGTCAGATAGAGACGCTGGAACGGGAAGCGATTCTTGGCCTGATACTGGCGGTGCTGGTGGTGTTCGTGTTCTTCCTCACGCTGCGGCCAAACGCGATAGTCGGAGCGCTGACCTCGCTGCGCCCGACGGTGGTGATAGCGCTTTCGATTCCGCTGAGCATCTTCACGGGCGTTCTGCTGATGAGCTGGCAGGGACTGGCGCTGAACTTCATGACGCTGGGCGGCTTGGCCATCTCGGTCGGCAGGGTCGTGGACGACAGCATCGTGGTGCTGGAGAACGTGTATCGCAATATACAGGGGTCCAGAAACAGGTGGCGCGCCGCTCTCGACGCTACAGTGGAGGTGGGCCCGGCTATTACCGCGTCCACATTGGCGACGATAGTCGTATTCGCTCCGCTGGGATTCATTCCCGGTCTGGTGGGCGCGTTCTTCTTCCCGTTCGCGATCACCGTGAGCTTCGCGCTGATAGCGTCCCTGCTGGTCGCGCTGACGGCGGTGCCGGTTCTGGGCGCATATCTGCTGAGACAGGGGGACCTGCCCGAGGGCGTTGGCGAGATAGAGGAACTGACGGAGACGGAACGAGCCAGGCTCTCGGCAAGCGCGTACTGGATGCAGCGGATCTACACGCCGGTTCTGAGATGGGCGCTGGCACACAAAGCGATCACGCTGATGGCCGCCCTGGTCATAACGCTGGGCAGCCTGAGTCTGACGGCGTTCATTCCGGTCAGCCTGTTCGAGAGCGCGGGCGACAGGTTCGCGAACATAGATATGTCCTTGCCTCCGGGGACTCCGGCGGAGACGACGCTGGCTGAACTGGCAAAAGTGGAGGCTGAGATAGCGCCTTACTCGGAGGTTTACATCTCCACTATCGGGAGTCCATCGGCCTCTTTCGGAGCGAACGTTCCGAGCGGGTTCAACCAGTCGAACACGTTCGTCGCGCTGAGTGAAGACGCGCCGGCGGATATAATCGCTTCTCTCAGGGACACGCTGGAGGGTGTCGAGGGGCGAACTATCAATATCACGGAGGTGAGCAACGGGCCGCCGACGGCGGGGCTGGACATCAGGGTTACGGGCAGAGACTACGAGGATATCTCATCTGTGACGCTGGAGCTCACGGGTGAGCTGGAGACAATCGAGGGGGTGGCGAACGTAACGAGCAACGTGAGCGAGGCCAGAGACGAGATAGTGGTGGAGGTGGATCCGGCGCGGGCGGCCTCTATTGGTCTGAGCGCGCGACAGGTGGCGTTCCAGGTGAGCCAGTTGTTCGTGGGTCAGAACGTTACGCGGGTTCAGACGGAGGACGGCGCGGTGGATGTGTCGCTAAGCGTGGATTCGAGCGGCGTATCCGATGTGGATAGTGTGGGCGCGCTTGCGATTGCGGGGCCACTGGGTATGGCATCGCTGGGAGAGATAGCGGAGGTGGAAGTGCGACCGGGGCCGGTTACGATCACGCGGACGGACGGTCTGCGCTCGGCGAGCATCACGGGGAGCATAACGTCCGACGACGCGCAGGCGGTAGGGATAGCGATCCAAGAGAAGATAGACGCGCTGTCACTACCGCCCGGCGTGGAGGTTACGAGTGGGGGCGTGTTCGCGCAGATAGCGGAGGGGTTCCAGGCCATCTTCCTGGCAATGGCGGTGGGAATCGCGCTGGTGTACCTGGTGATGGTGGCGAGCCTGGGGTCACTGAGGAATCCGTTCGTGATTATAACGAGCCTGCCGCTGGCTATCATCGGGGCGCTGTTCGCGCTGTTCATAACCGGCCGCTCGCTGGGGCTTCCGGCGATGATGGGGCTGCTGATGCTGATAGGCATCGTGGTTACGAACGCGGTGGTGCTGATAGCGTTCGTGGAGCAGCTTCGCCAGCGGCGCGGGATGAGCGTCTATGACGCGCTGATAGAGGGCGGACGGGTAAGGCTGAGACCGATTCTGATGACGGCTATCACGACGAGCATGGCGCTGCTGCCGCTGGCCACTTTCGTGGAGGACGAGGGCGGCATCATCGGGGCACAATTGGCGACGGTTGTGATAGGAGGGCTGGCGAGCTCGACGGCGCTGACGCTGGTGGTAGTGCCCGTGGTCTATTTCTTGATGAACGAGAGTATCCCCAACCTGATCAGCCGAATCACGCGCCGCGAAAGACGGGCCTCGGAATCCACTCAGCAAGGCGGCCTTGCGGAAGCAGGCACATCCTAACCGGAGTGCACTTGCGCCGAACAGAGTCGGAGAGCGGGATTCGCCCGTTCTCCGACGACAAGGATGGAACCAGAAATGAGGGTATTCACGCTTCGAAACGAGGTCTGGTTACCGCGTCCGATTAACGAGGTGTTCGAGTTTTTCTCTGACGCCTACAATCTGGAGACTCTGACGCCGCCCATACTGAGGTTTAAGGTGCTGACTCCAGCACCGATTCGGATGGAGACGAGTACGCTTATTGACTATAAGCTGAGGCTCCGCGGTCTGCCCGTCAGGTGGCAGAGCGAGATCACCGCATGGGAGCCGCCCCATAGGTTTGTGGATGAACAGCGTCGCGGGCCTTATAGTATGTGGGTGCATGAGCACACGTTCGAGGAGAGGGGCAGCGGGACTCTGGCGAGAGATAATGTCAGATATGCAGTCCCCGGAGGGGCGCTAGTCCATAAGCTGTTCGTGGCCCGCGACGTGCGGAGCATTTTCGAGTACAGGGCGGAGCGGCTTCTGGAAGCGCTGGGATGATGAAACATTCGGACAGCCAACTTCGACGGATAGAGCGGACGCTTGGGCTGAATTTCTCGGAAATAGGGCTGCTGGAGCGGGCGCTTGTCCACGATTCGTTCGTGGCGGAGTTTCCTGGGGTGTTCGAGGAGTCCAACGAGCGGCTTGAGTTTCTTGGCGACTCGGTTCTGGACCTGGTGATGGCAGAGGAGTTGACTCGAATGTTTCCCGGTCATTCCGAGGGCGCGCTGACGCAGATGCGCGCGTCGCTAGTGGACAGGAACGCGCTGGCCAGGGCAGGCAGGCGGCTGGGGCTGGGCGAATGGCTGGTGATGGGCAAAGGAGAGACGGAGGTTGGGGGAGCTGAGCGCGACTCCAACCTGGAGGACGCCTTCGAGGCGCTTTTGGGGGCACTGTTTCTGGATGGGGGGTACGACGCGGCGCGGGAATTTGCCCTGCGAGCGATGTCCGATGCGCTAGACGCGGTGACTGACATGGATAGTCCGCCGAGGCATCCGAAGTCGCTGCTGCACGAGGCTGCGATGGAGCGCGGTTTCATGCCACCCGTTTATGAGGAACTGGAACGGTCGGGGCCCGACCATTCGCCGACCTTCGTTGTGCAGGCGCTTGTGAACGGCAAGCCGATTGGCAAGGGCCAGGGAAGCAGCAAGCAGGAGGCAGAGGCGGAGGCGGCCTCTGAGGGGCTGCAAGCGCTCTCCTGATTTCAGGGGTGGGGCGCGTACTTGTGTCCGAGTTCTTCTTCCCAGCGCAGGTAGTTGATCTTGTCGGCGAAGTTGCGGTCAGGACCGGAGGCGACCATGTCGGAAGGCGGGTACATGACGCCTGTGAGACCCTTCTCAACCGGCAGACCGGAATCTTGCCAAGCGCTCATGCCGCCATCCAGAGCGGACACGTTGGCGTAGCCCAAGTCAAGCAGGGTAACGGCGGCAAGGACGGCCTGCCGGCTGTCCGAGCCCGAGCAGGTCACGATCACAGGAGCCGCCTTGTCGGGCGCGACATCGTCTATCCTGAACTCCATCCAGCCCCGTGGGACCCATGACGCGCCGGGCACGTGTCCCTGAGCGAACTCGGCGCTGAGACCAACGTGAATCACGGTGGCGTCGGACGCCCGCTCGATCTCGCCGGGTGAGAGCGCACTTACCCGCCGCATCGCCTCGTCTAAGCCAAGCGCAACGGAGTCCGACACTCCCGATTCAAGGGACTTGCCCGAATTCAACCACGCGCTAGTTCCACCATACAGCGCGTAAACTTCATTGAAGCCCATCTGCCTGTACCAGGAAGCGGTGAGGGCGGCGCGCGTTCTTCCGTCGCAACAGAAGACCACTGGGGCGTTGTGCGTCACCGCCACCTCGTCCGAGCGCTGAACGGCCTGGCCTCCGGGGAACCATCGGAATCCAGGGATATGCCCCTCCCTGTATTCCTCGATGGAGCGGACGTCTATCAGGTAAACACTTTCGTTTTCGGCGCGGGCAGTTAACTCGTCGAGCGTCGAGACATCTATGTATCTAACACCGTCCTGCTCGGCGAGACGGTCGGCGAAGTCCTCGGCGGCGGCTCTGCCCGCCTCGGACGGTTCGGGCAAGACCGTTCTGTCGCCTCCGGCGCCGGTTTCGAGTTCGTAGCCCGCGAGCTCCCAGCCCGCGGTGCCGTTTTCTAGTCCGACGACGTTCTCCACGCCCATGCGCTGCAACAGGCGAGTTCCGATGATGCTGCGGGTGCGACCGGCGCAGTTGATGACGACGGTGGTATCGTCGTCAGTCTGCTCCACTATGTCTGTAATCCGCAGTCCAAGCTCGCCGTTGGGAACGCTACGCCCGCCGGGTATGCAGAAATTCCTGAACTCTTCGGGCGTGCGCGTGTCCAGAATTATCATCTTTTCGCCGCCATCCATGCGGCTCTTGAGTTCCACCGCGTCAATTTCGGGTACGCCGTGCTGCACTTGCACTTTCTCGCCGAAGTCTTTGCTGGGTACGTTGACGCCCCACTCGGTGGGACGTCTCTCGGTGACCCAGCGGTTCATGCCGCCTTCCATGTATGAAACATTGGAATATCCCAGCCGTTCGAGTGTATGAGCGGCGAGTTCGGCGCGGCGCCCATCGTCGTCGCAAACGATGACGGACGTGGCCCTATGCGGCACAGAATCCGCTATGAGGAACTCCAGGTCGCGGCGCGGTATCAGGCTTGAGCCGGGTATGTGAGAGCTGTTGTACTCCCCCGCCTCGCGGACGTCTATCAGGGCGAACGGCGCGTTGCCGTCGAACAGTTCGGCAAGATCAGCGCAGGAAGTAGTGGAGGGCATCGGTTACACCTCTAGCAGTTGTCGAATCGAGTGGTGGCGAAGTGTTTCACGGCCCCGGTGTCCAGGTTGTAGTTGCTGCGTTGGAGTCCACGCAGGTCGTTGCCGTAAACGTGTATCTCCACGGTGGGCCTGTCGGAGTAGTTGTCCATCTGGTGTATTTCGTCCACTTCGGGAATGAGCAGACTGACATCGCCGGGCTTGACCAGGGTTTCGCGGTCCTTCTCGATCACGGCGTAGTCGTCGCGAGAGCGGTCGTCGTGACGGGTGAAGCGGGTCTCAGTGATCCCGTTGTCCATTACGCCGATCATGCCCCAGGTGCAGTGGTCGTGCGGGCCTATGTGGTCGCCCGGGCCCCAAACTACGGAGGTGACGAGCAGGCCGTTGTCTCCGTAGTGAAGAACGTAGGTGCCGTGGTTGGCCCTGTGTCCATTTCTGATAGCGGGGATTCTGTAGTCTTCGGGCACGGCGTCAGGATTGTTGATGAGCCGTTCGAGATACGAAGAGCCACGGTCGAACAAGCGCTCCTGGTCGGGCTGTTCGTCCACCAGCGAGCTCATGTCGTGTACGAATTCATCGAGTGTGTATTTGACGGTAGTCGTCATGGTCGACCTCCTGTTAGCTGTTCTTGATCGAATCATATACCGAATTGGCCGAGCAGCCAAATTTTGTCAAGTCAGAATCTCGCGGAGACGGCGCACGACGACTTCCTCCTCGCCGTTGCGGACGTTCACGGGTATGAAGAGGATGCTGTCGGTGTAGCTTCTCACCCTGACCCTTATTCCAGGATCGCCTTCTTCCAGCATACGCACAACCTCGTCCCTGGACGGGCCTGTCCAATCGGGGGTGAAGTGTATCTCGGCGCTGGCGTGGTTGGAGTCGGGCTCTTCCAGTTCGGGCTGGGCTTCGAGCAGTTCGACGCGCAGGCCGGGGATGTCGCTTAGTCTATCTACAACGTGAGCGGACTTGGCTCGCCAGTCTGCCTGGACGGCGTCGAAGTCGGTGTCCACGAACAACTCCAGGGCGGTTACGAGTCCGGCTATCTCCTCTTTGCAGACCTTGGCGGAGCGTCCGATGGACTCGGAGTTGGGCGCTGAGTTGGCGTATGCGGCTTCGATCAGGTCGGCGCGCCCTGCGAGAATGCCGGTGGACTGCGGACCCATCACGCCCTTGCCTCCGCTGAAGCTGACCATGTCAGCGCCCTGACGGATGTACTTGCTCAGGTTTTCGGGCGGCGGGAGCATGGCGGCGGCGTCCACTATGACGGGCACGTCGCGGGCGTGGGCTATCTCGACGACTTTGGTCAACGGGAGCGCGCCGCCGGGCCGTGGTCCGAAGACGTAGGCGACGGCGGCGGTTTTCTCGTTTATGGCGGCCTCAAGTTCCCATTCGTGGGTCGTTCCGGTATTGCCTATTTCGACCAGTGTCGCTCCGGCGGTCCTGAAGTTGTGATCGTAGTTAACCCTGTGAGCGCGGTGAATGACTATCTCGTTCTTCATGCCGGTCGTGTCGGGCAACTGCCACACTTTCGCGGGGTCGCTGCCGGCTATGCAGGCGGCGGCTTCGAGAACCATCCCGGCCGCGGATCCGGCGGTTACGAGGCCGGCTTCGGCGCCAGTCAGGCCCGCTATTACGTCGCCGGCCTTCTTGTTGAGATCGTGCATGTCCACGAACCAGCGCGAGGCTTCCTCCATCGCCTGTACGACGGGCGGAGGCATGATGCTGCCGCCATGCACGGTTATCCAGCTTGCCGCGTTGATGATCGGCTTGACACCCAATCGCTGGTAGAAGTCATTGCCCTGAGTTGTCATTGTCGTCTCCGTTCTGGGGATTGTGTTCCTGGGTCGGTCGCGCTGGGATGATGTCGTCCACGCTGATTTTCAGGTCTGGGAAGGCGGTAGGCGATATGATGTCGCCGCGCCGGTAGATTCTGGAGGCGCGGTAGCCTTCGGAGGAAGGCTCTGTGTAGGATTCGATTCGGTCGTCGCGGAGGTTGGCTATCCAGACTTCGGGTATTGCGAGGGAGGCGTAGTACGGGAGCTTGACTTCGCGGTCGTATTCCAGGGATGTATCGGCGACCTCTATAAGCAGGAGTACGTCCTGCGGCGTCGGCTTTCTGAAATCGTAGAGGTCTTTCCTGAAGGCAAGTAACGCGATATCCGGCTCGGGTTCGGAAGATGGTGTCGCGATTGGATCCTGGACAGATACTATCGCTCGCGCAGCAATGTTCAATTCCGCGAACAGCCGATTGATCCGTCTAGTACAAGACATATGTCTGTCGCCTACAGGGGACATAACGATAATCTCTCCTTCGAGAAGTTCCACACGCTCCTGATGTCCGAGAATGCCGGCCTTGCCCATGGCGTGGTATTCCTTACGGGTGAAGAGGCGCTTTTTCGGCGCGTGGGTTAGAGTATCGGGCATGGTTGGCATGAGCGTTTGGGTCGCCATGGAGACCTCCCAATTGGGCAGTACTCGTATAATATATCGGGATGGATGTGGGTTGTGTGATTATAACACGCCAGCGTTACACAACTATCGCCTGTTTATGATAACCTTGCCAGCGATGCGGCCCCTGAAAGATCAGTCGCTTCAGGCCGATTCACGAAGAACCCAACGTTAGGAGAGGTACATGAGTAAGGTTATCGGAAGTTATCTCATATCGCGGACGCTGAAGGAGGAAGGCGTTGACACGCTGTTCTACCTGATGGGCGGCCCCAACTTCGATATCGTCATGGCGGCGGAGGACCTTGGGATCCGCTGCATAGACTTCAGGCATGAGCAGGCCGCGGCTTTCGCGGCGCACGCATACGCGCGCGTAACGGGAAAGCCCGGCGTATGCACGGCGGCCTCAGGCCCGGGCACGCTGAATCTGCTGACCGGAGTTTACACCGCCGCTATTGATTGCGCGCCTATGGTTATTCTCGGCGGCGCGGGGCCGGTACACGAGATCGGACGCGAAGCCTTCCAGGAAGTGGACCAGGTCGGCATCATGGAGCCGATGATGAAGTGGGTCCACCAGACCACACAAGCCGCGCGCTACCCTGAGGTAGTGAGCATGGCGTTCCGCAAGGCGACGACCGGCCGGCCGGGGCCTGTCTATATTGACTGCGGCGCGGACGTACTATATGAAGAGATCGAGGAAGAGGATGCCGTGCATCCTTCTCGCGCGGCCAGGCGCACCCGCCCCGCCGCCGAGCCGAGCGTGGTGAGCGAAGTGATAGACATGCTTGCCGCTTCGGAACGGCCCATGATATTCGCTGGCGGCGGAGCCTTCTTCTCAGGCGCCGCGCCCGAGCTGGAACGACTCGTTGATCTGACTTCCACACCGTTCTATACCGCCCCGATGTCCAGAGGGCTCGTCCCCGAAGACCACGCGGTCTCGTTCCCCGCAGCCCGAAGCACGGCGATGCGCGAAGCGGACCTGGTGCTGGTGGTGGGAACCAGGCTGAATTGGATGGTCCAGTACGGCCACAGGTTCAACCGCGACGCCAAGATAGTCCAGATTGACATCGAGCCAAGCGAGCTCGGTCACAACAGGGACATTGACCTGGGCATCGTCGGGGACGCGAAGGCTGTCCTGACGCAGATGCTCGAGGAAGCCGAGTCCAGGGAGGCGGACTGGGCAGGCAGGATAGAGTCGGACTGGGTACTGCGTCTGAGGGACGTGGAGGATGACCGCGCCGCGCGTGGGGCCGCTATACAGAACTCGGACCAGTTGCCAATGCACCCACTGCGGCTGTGCAAGGAGATACGCGAGTTCCTGGACAGGGACGCGATTCTGTCTGTGGACGGCAACGAGATTCTGCACTTCGGGCGACAATCACTGCCGACTTACGTTCCTGGACACAGGCTGAATTCCGGCGTTACCGGCACGATGGGCGTGGGACTGCCATATGGTATAGGAGCGCAGTTGGCGAAGCCCGACAAGCAGGTGCTGGTGCTGCACGGCGACGGCTCGATGGGAATGAACGCGATGGAGTTGGACACCTGCGTCCGTCACAACATTCCGGTCGTTACGGTCATCTCGAACAACGCGGGCTGGACGGCTCGCACTCCCGACCGCCGCAAGCCGGGTCGCGAGCTTGGATTCACCAACTACGACGGCATGGCGCGCGAACTGGGCGCATACGGCGAGAGGGTTGAGGATCCGAACGAGATAAAGCCTGCTCTACAGCGCGCTTTCGACAGCGGCAAGCCCGCGGTCATCAACGCCATCGTCGAGCCGACAGCGGCGGGTGTATCCCGCGCATGGGGCGGAAGCCGCATGGAGTAGAATTCAGTAATACGGGAATTGGGGTGGTTCATACCCCAATTCCCGTATTCAAGATACTCTGCCGGTTGTGAATATCCAGACACATTGTCAGGTGCAAGATTGAAGATTTATGTCATCTTGATACTAGCCGGAATTGTATTTGCCGTTGTTGTGGCCCTTATTTCAACGCAATGCGCCGCTTCGCCTCCGCCGGTCGGCGCAACCGCTTCAGCGTCGCTCGTCTCGTCGAATGGGGACGATATGGGAAGCATAACGTTCACGCAGACCGATGCGGGCCTCCTGATAGCCGCCGAATTGAGTGGGCTGGCTCCGGGCGGGCACGCACTCGTCATTCATGAAGTCGGCGCTTGCACTCCCGACTTCACCGCCGCGGGCGACCACTTCGCCGCCGACTACGGTCTTATTCATCCCGTCTGGCAACAAGGAAGTGGTACACTGCACGAAGGAGACCTTCCCAACATCTATGCGGCCAGCGACGGCTCCGCGCGGGTTGATTTCTTCACCGACAACGTCACTCTCGACGCGGACGCGCCTCACAGTGTCTTCGACCCGGACGGGTCGTCCATCATCGTCTATGAAAAGCCCAGTGACTACACGGAGGATGAGGACTACGGCGACCGCCTTGCCTGTGGAGTGATTCAGAAAAACTAGGCTAGTCCTCTATCTTCAGGCTTCCCATCACCACGGAGCCTTTAATCACCAGGTCGGTCTGACTCTCTCCGGTCTCGCTCGGCAGTCGCTCGTCCTTCAACTCGCCCATGATGGTGTCGTCGTCCACGCGCACATTCCAGTCGCGCGGCACACGCAGCTTTATCTCGCCCATGACGATGGAGAATTCGAGGACGGCGGGCTTTTCCTGAATCGCGGACTCGCGCAGGTCTATGATGGCTTCGCCCATGACGGCTGTGGCGCGTCCGCCCCGGAATTCGGGGGAAGTGATCCTCTGTGCGGCAGACCCCATTACGCTGACCAGGTTTATAGAATCCTGGTCGGCCGGGGCGACTTTCCGTTCGGAGCCGAACACGCTGACCGAGTTGGGCGAGTCCTGGTCCGCGCTCCAGCCTGTGTCGCCGCGACTGCCGCCTCTGGATCGGAGACTTTTGACGAGAATGGCAGCGCCCACGCCTATCAGGATTACGGGCCAGTATCTACCTATATCCACTCCGAGAACCATGATCTGGATAAGCGCGGCAACCACGATCATCAGAATCGGGCCGCCGACCTGTCGGAAGCGGTTCTTCACCAGCATCCAGACACCGAGAAGGATGAACAGGGACGGAACCCAGCGGAATACGTCGCCGGTATCCAGGAAGCCGAAGTTGCCCAATAGAAGCAGGAGACCCAAGGCGATGGCCAGAAGACCGAAGGCGAAACTTCCTGAGAGTCTGCGTGTGTTCATTCTTCCGCTCCTTCAGTGGTTTGCCGCGCGGGGACTTTTAGATAACTGCGCTTTTAAGTATAGCAGTGATTGGATTCCCACCTACCCCACGCCTCTGTTAGGATTCGTGAAGAGGATTTAGAGTATGTCGACTCGAGAGGTCAGTTGCTACAAGGGGCTCCGCTTGGGGGAAGTGGTGGAGGCCACGTCCACCGAGTTCGTGGCGCAGTGCTACGAGCTTTATACCGCTCCCGCGCTGGGCAGCCTGGTGAGATGCGGAGATGGCGACGCTATCTACGGCATCGTCCATGAGATCGGCACACGGAGCATTGACACCGGCCGCAGACCGATAGCCAGGGGACAGAACGAAGATGATGAAGACGCGATATACCAGTCGAACCCTCAGCTATCGCGCCTGCTTTCCACGGAGTTCCGCGCGCTGTCGGTCGGGCATACCGAAGACGGGACGCTGAGACGCTGGCTCGCGCCGCTGCCGCCTCGGATACACTCTTTTGTATATGCCTGCTCCGAGGACGCGCTCAGGGAATTCAGCTCCGAATTGGACTTCCTGTCCATACTGCTCTCCGCGCCAATCGTGGCGGCGGACGACGTGCTGGCCTCTTTCCTGAAGACAGCGAGTGGCGCACACCCCGACCCCGACACTTTCCTGGTTAACGCGGGGAGGCGACTCACTCCTCTGCTGGGCGGACAGATGCAGCGGCTGGACGGCATTCTCAGGAGGATAGCGACATGACGATGGGCGCCAACGGCAGTGTGAGAAACGGAGATGGCGGCTGGGGCGGGTCCCAGAGACTCGGCATGGTGGTGTCCGGCTCTCTGACCGAGGGAATGGAGGTTCGCCTGGACGCGGATACATCTATCGAGGACATCAAGGTTGGGACATTCGTGAACATACAGGGGCAGCATATGCGGTTCTTCGGCGTGGTTACAGACGTCGCGCTTGCATCTATGGATCCCACCCTGCCCGCGTCGCCGCCGGATGTGTCGAACCCGTTCATCAGGAGTGTTGTATCGGGGACTGCGGCTTACGGGACGATCACGATAGAGCCGATGCTTACGCTGGGAGGGAGAGATATGGTCGCGGGAATAGATGAGCCGCAGCCTGCTAAGACGATACCGCCTCATTTCTCCCGGGTCGGGTCGGCTACCGACGATGACATCCGAATCGTGTTCGGAAGCGAGGACGACGACGACAGGTACTTCTGGATCGGCAATCCCCTGGATATGGATACGCGCCTGTGCCTGAATATCGAGGAACTGGTCACCCGATCCAACGGGGTCTTCGGAAAGAGCGGAACGGGCAAGACATTCCTGACCCGTCTGCTTCTGGCGGGGATACTTCAGAAAAACGTCGCGTCTAACTTAGTGTTCGATATGCACAACGAGTATGGCTGGCAGGGGACATCAGAAGGCGCGACGAACACAGTCAAGGGACTAAAGCAGTTGTTCAGTTCCAAGGTCGCGGTGTTCACGCTGGACGAGCAGAGTTCGCGCAATCGCGGCATCAACCCGGACTACGTGGCGCGCATCGGGCTGGAGGAGATAGAGCCCGAAGATGTGTTGATGCTGCGGGAGTCGCTGAATCTGTCGGAGGTGGCGGCGGACGCGACGTACTCTCTCCAGCGGGAGTTCGGGCAGAGTAAGTGGCTTGGCGCGTTCCTGACAATGTCCGGGGGCGAGGAGATGCGGGAGCTCGCGTCGAGGATCAATGTGAACGACCGCGCGCTTTCTACTCTTCAGAACCGTCTGCGCCGCCTGATGCGTCTGCCGTTCATAGACGCTGAGAGGTCGCACGACTCGGTCAACCGCATACTGGACTACGTTCAGAACCAGGATATGCACGTGGTGCTGGAGTTCGGACGCTACGGGAGCGATCTGTCGGCGTACATACTGGTCGCCAACCTGCTGACGCGGCGAATCTACGCCCGCTATCAGCAGTTGACGGAGAAGGCGGCGGGCGACAGCGCACAGAGTCCGCGCCCACTGGTCATCACCATCGAGGAGGCGCACAAGTTCCTGAATCCGGGCATCGCGGACCAGACGATATTCGGCACGATAGCGCGGGAGATGCGCAAGTTCAACGTTACGCTGCTGGTGGTGGACCAGCGTCCGTCGGGCATAGACGACGAGATAATGAGCCAGATAGGGACGAAGCTGACCTGCCTGCTGGACAGCGACCGGGACGTGGACGCCGTGCTGTCCGGGGTGTCTGGGAGCCGTAAGCTGCGGGCGGTGCTGTCGCGGCTGGAGTCGAAGCAGCAGGCGTTGGTGTTCGGACACGCGCTGCCGATGCCGGTGGTGGTGAAGACGCGGGACTACGGTTCGGCGGAGTCTTACGCATCGTTCGGGTGGAGAGACGAGGGTGAGCGGCTGGCGATGGCGGAGCGGGACGCGGCGGACTTGTTCTGAGCGCGAGGGCGTGGGTCAGGCAATTTGGAGAGCGTCGGCCTCGTCGGGTTCAAGTAACAATACCTGGTCGGTGCGGTCTTCCATGAACAGAGCGAAAGTGAGAGAGAATGTCGCGTCCTAGCAGGGACGGAAGACCGACTATTCGTCCCGGTACTGGTTCGAGTATCGGAATATCGCGGTCAATGTCGAGGCTTCCTGTTCTCATGGAGACTCGCGTTTGGCGAGTGGCAGCCAGACCGCCTATGCCAAGGCTTTGACGTCCTATTGGAAGGCTTTCCAAGTCAATTCTATACGTTCCAATCATTTCGGTGGCGGCTCGATGTCCAATAAGCGTGCGGCTTGCGCCCGTATCAACCGCGAAAGAGATTTTCATTTCGACTATGCCGAGATTGGGCATGGTCACTAACATGTCAATATAGGGCCGCCCTGAGCGGAAGTATCCTGCTATCATCGGAAGTCTGACGTCTCTATAATCGCATCTTCGTCCAAGTCGGTCCTCCGGTTGATTCCACCTGGCGTCGGCATGGAAAAGTCAGACGTCACTATAATCGCATCTTCGTCCAGATCGGTCAGTTTCTCGATGACTACTCTGTTGGGGGGGAGGTTCATCGGCCTCATTTTGGCGGCAAGTTTCATCGGGTCGGGATCGGACGCTATAACTTGTTTGTCCATCAGGGCGATCCAGTGTTCAGGATATTTTTCCTGTAGCGCGTGGTAGTTAGCCTCTACAAAATCCCAATCTTCACGAAGAAGTTGCGATTCTGTCTTTGTTTCAAGCATACTGGCAGCCCCTTTCGGCTCGGTGGACATTATCCATTGTGGCACAGGCAGCAGGTTGATTCCATGCAGTCCCGCCGCCTGTGTTGGATGAATTTCCGCGCTCGGACTGAAGTGATCTATTTCTCGATGCCGGCGTGGTGGAGGGCCTGGCCTACTATGTCCACGTCAACCAGTTCGCTGTGGGCGGCGAGGAGCTGCTGTGTAATCGGCCCGGGTGTGGACTCGCCGACGGGGCGCTTGTCCACCATGCTGACGGGGACTATGCGCGGGCTTGTCCTGGAGAAGAACACCTCGTCCGCGGTGTAGATGTCGTAGGGCTGGAGGTCATCTTCGACGACGGGGATGTCGAGCTGATCGGCTATTTCGAAGATGACGCTGCGGGAGATGCCCTGGAGGATGCTTCTGTCGGTGGGTGTCTTGATGACGCCGTCCTTGACGAGGAAGACGTTGTAGCCGATGCCCTCGGTGAGGTTACCGTACTGATCAAGCAGGATTGGGGAGGCGCCGGGATCAACGTCTTCGGCCTCGAGTTCGGCGAGCACGAAGTTAGCGCGGCTGTGATGCTTGACCTTGGGGTCCATGGTGTCACTGGAGTAGCTGCGGGTCTTGGTGATGACGCCGTGAGCGCCGTCCACGTAGAACTGGGCGAACGATGGAAAGGCGACAGGCTTAACCATGATGCAGACGGTTGGCGTGAGGCCGTGAATACCATGACCGACGCCGCGGGTTATGAACGGGTTGATGGCGAAGTCGCCAGCCTCGTCGAGGTGGGCTCTGTTGCGCTCCACGCCTTCCTCGCAGAGGGCAGTCATCTCGTCGGGCGTGAGGCCGGGATCAATCCTCATGTACTTGAGCGATCTGTACAGGCGGTCTATGTGGCGGTCGAGGACGAAGGGCTTGCCAGCGAAGGTGCGGGCTATGTCGAATACGACGTCGGCGACGACAAAGCCCCTGTCTTCGGGTGAAAGCCTTATGTCGCCGAGCGGGAGCCACTCGCCGTTGAAGTAAGCGGTAAAACTGTTCTGGTCAACCATGTAATGCCTCCGTAAGCCGGGGTTGGATGTGTACAGTCCGCATTGTAATGCCACGAGTGAAGGCGGGCAATGCGGGAAGCGAAAAGTAAACGGGAGAGAGTTCATGAAGAGGACGGTACAGAAGCCAAGAGAAATCAGTCCGACAGCGAATGCTGCGGCAAAGTCCAGCGTTGCTATGCCCGTAGGCGACTCACCGCGCATGATCCCAATGGCGAAATTGATGGGGACGGCAACCGCCGCAGCCAAAGATATCCCGGCAAGGACTCCGGCGACTTCGAGTTCGTCAAGGTCGTATTTGGATCGCGCGAGACTGTCGGCCCGGATCGTAAGTCTTTTGATCGGTCACTACATTCTCCGGAAGAGGCCGGATGATGACCCGGTCAGGCGACATGATACACAAAGTATCGTATCGCGTCCGGTCAGTTTTACCAATTATGAGACGGCCCTACCCTGGATTGCCGCCTTCGTGGGGGATGACGGTTAGCTGTTCGGAGAATGGCATATTCATGTGGATGCAGTACGAGTCGTGCCTGCGGAGGGAAGTAATGGAGACTGGAATTGTCCTGGCGCGTTGACTTATGTCGCGGCGTTGCTAGACAATTCGCCTTATGGTATTTCGCGCTCCAATACTGGCCCTGTGGACAATTATGACGGTTCTGGCGGTGTCCTGCGGTACGGACACCGCAGAAGTTAGAGACACGCAGGATCCCACGCCAACTCCAATCTCCGCGCCCGAGCCGCCTCCTGGCTCTCCGGGCGCGCCGGGCAGCTTGAATGAGCCTCGCGCGAATCACACGGCGACGCTGATGCCGGACGGCACGGCGCTGGCGGTGGCGGGGTCAAGGGTGGACAGGGACCTGGCGTCTGTGGAGCGCTACGACCCGCAGACGGGTCTGTGGACACTTGTTTCGAGCCTGAGGTCCGCGCGGCAGGGGCATACGGCGACGCTTCTGCCGGATGGCCGGGTGGTCGTGGCGGGTGGAGCTTTCAAGGTGAGGGCGCTGTCTTCGGTCGAGATCTACGACCCGGCATCAGACACGTGGACGGAAGCGTCTCCGATGATCGAGGGGCGATCCGAGCATACGGCGACGCTTCTGCCGGACGGGCGCATCCTGGCGGCAGGGGGCGTGGATCTGCTGACGGCGACGGCGGGAGCGGAGATCTACGACCCGGCATCGGATACTTGGAGTCCGGCAGGAAAACTGTCTGAGGCGCGGTCCGAACACACGGCGACGCTTCTGCTGGATGGCCGGGTGGTCGTGGCGGGCGGCGTCCGAGGGCCGCACACACTGTCCTCTGTGGACGTGTATGATCCGGCAAGCGGCGGGTGGTCGCCCGCGCCTCCTATGACGACCGCGAGAAGCGAGCACACCTCTACGCTTCTCGCAGACGGCCGTCTGCTGATAATCGGCGGACAGGACAAGGGCGCCGCTCACGATTCGACGGAGACGCTGGCCCCCCGGGCGATGGTCTGGACACCTGTGGCGAGCATGAACCGGCCGAGGGCCGGGCACCAGGCGACAATCCTGGAGGATGGCCGAGCGCTGGTTACGGGAGGCGGGTCGGTTTCGCCGGACAGCCTGGTGGAGATATACGACCCCACTTTGGATGAATGGATACGCACCGCGAGGATGCTCACGCCCCGAATAGATCACAGGACGACGCTGCTGCGGGATGGAACGGCACTGGCGTCGGGTGGGCGCGCAAGCCTGGTATCTCCGCTAGCGTTCACCGAATTGTATGTTCCGGGCGCGGGGTCATGGTCGCCGACAGCGTTAGTCCGAGACCCGCGCTGGGCGCACGTTACGGTGTCTCTGGCGGACGGAAGTCCGCTGGTCATCGGGGGATTCGACAACGACGGGTGGAGCCTGAAGACCGCCGAGTATTACGGCGCGGAATCCAGAAGATGGACGTTTGCCGGAGAGATGCGGCATGGAAGATGGGGACACGCAGCCACAGTTCTATCGGATGGTCGCATAGTGGTCTGCGGAGGCGCGGACAGCCTGGGCGAGTTTCACTCTACGGCGGAGATACTTCGCATCGAGGAGACGGCGTGGGACGCGCTCCCGGATATGTCTGAGGCAAGAGCGAGGCACACCCTGACGCGGCTGGAGGACGGGCGATCCGTGGCAGTGGGGGGCTGGGATGGTGTGAGCGCGCTGGCGAGCGTCGAGGTTCTGGACGCGGAAGCGGGCGCGTGGACGCTGTCAACTCCGATGGCGCAAGCTCGCTGGGGACATACGGCGACCTTGCTTTCGGATGGGCGACTGCTCATCGCGGGCGGAGTCGGGCCGGATGGCCGCAGCCTGGCGTCCGCCGAGATATACGATCCGGCGACGGGCGGATGGACAGGTGTAGGAATGATGTCGGAGGCGCGGGATGGGCATACAGCGACGCTGACCGGCGACGGCAGGGTTCTGGTAATAGGGGGAGTGGGAACGGAAGGAGAGGCGCTGTCTTCAGCTGAGATGTACGATCCGACGGCGGGACAGTGGTACACGGTGGAGAGCATGGACAGGCCCAGATCGAAGCACACGGCGACTTTGATGCGCGACGGTCGAGCGCTGGTGGTAGGTGGGACAGCGGACGGCATCACGCCGCTGGCGTCGGTAGAGCAGTTCGATCCTGAAACCAATACTTGGACGTCGGGGGGCACGATAAAGGAGGCGAGGTGGGGGCACTCCACGACTCCATTGCCCGGCGGCGGGGTTCTCGTGGTTGGCGGCTACGGCTTCGCAACGCTCAGATCGTCGGAGATCTACATGCCCGCGGGCGGCGGCTGGCATTCGGGCGACAGCCTGGCGCGAGGGGTGATGGTGGACGGGGGAGGGGCAGATTTCAAGTACGATCACCCCCATCCTAACCTTCCCCCATCAAGGGGGAAGGGACTTTTGCCTACCCTTGTCAACTCGTCATGGGAGAGGGGACTTACGCAATCGTCTCCCGGAGAGTGGGCCTCTTGACCACGCCGGACTACACCCAACAGGACATGAGCGTTATCAAGCTGGCTATGCGCCGGCTGAGTACAGAGTGGCGGCTGATGTCGAGCGTGTTCATCGGCATAGTGATCGCGACGATACTGATGTCGGCCGCGCCCGTATATCTGGACGCGCTGGAGCGTCAGAGCGTCAACAGCGCGGTCAGGACATCGGTGGAGAGGTCGGGCGACACTTTCTTCGACATCGTGGTGAATGCTGACTTCATCCCGCTGGAGTCCGAGGAGATCGCAAGCGCGCAAGCGTCGCAGACGCAAGCCGTGAACGACAATATGGGGCCGATCTACACCGGGACGCGCAGCTTTCTGAAGACGCCGTACTACTCGATGACCCTACCGGCCAGAGCGTCAGCCGCGCTCGCTGCGCTGGAGGAGCCGCCGGAGGAGGGCGAAGATCCGCCTCTGCCATTCGAGACAGGTTTCGCGCAGTATCTTGAAGGATTCGAGGATAAGGTCGCCTTCATCGAAGGCGAACCTGCTAGGGACGTCATTTTGAGAGGCGCCCAGGGGCCGCTCATCGAAGTCGCGCTGAGCGCCAGGACCGCCAACGCTTTCGGCGGGTTGAAGCCCGGAGACGTCCTGGTCTTCGCGCCGTCCGTGGATTCCCCGGTAAAGGTGTCGGCCAGAATCACGGGACTGGTGGAAGCCAGTTACTGGGACGATCCGTACTGGAGAGGCGACGTGGAGTCGTACTTGTTCCCGCGTATGCCCACCGAGGACGGGGTGGTAACGCCGAGTTCGCCGCCGCTGCTCGGCGTCTTCGTGGGGCCGACGTCCATGACCGAGGCGATAGGTGGATCATTCCCTGGCACGACGGTTGACGCCTTGTGGTACAACGACGTTGACCCTGAAGTCCTGCGAACCTGGTCTAAGGGCGAAATGCGGGCAGGCCTGGACGCGCTGAACGATGATATGTCGTCGGCGCTTCCGTCTTCGTTCGTGTACAGCGGAATAGGCGTCATGCTGGCGCGGTTCGAGCGCCAGAGCTTTCTGAACAGCGTTCCGCTCCTGCTTCTGATGGCGACGCTGGGCATAGCGGTCCTGTATTTTCTGTTCATGATCGTCTCTTACCTCATTCCCAGCCGGGAGAGCGATGTCGCGCTGTTCAGAAGCCGAGGAACCAGCACCTGGCGTCTTCTGAAGCTTTATATGGCGGAAGGTGTGATTCTCACGGTAGTAGCCGCCGCGATTGCTCCCTTCATCGCGCTGCTGGTTGTGTGGCTCGCCGGTCTGCTTCCATACTTCGGGCACATAACAGGCGGCAGACCCCTTCCTGTACACGTAGGCTGGCTGCCTTTCGCGGCGGCGGGAATGGCAGGGGCTTTGTGCCTGGCGATTTTCGTCATTCCGGGCGTTCTGGGGGCCAGGGCCGGTCTTATCATCCACAGGCTCAGGTCATCGCGTCCGCCGCAAGTCCCCATCTTGCAACGCTACTACATAGACGTCATGTTCCTGGCCATTGGGGGCGTACTCTTCTGGGAACTTCAGGCACGGGGGGAGTTGGTGTCGGGCAGCCTATTCGGACAGCAAGACGTGAACGAAGCGCTGCTGATCGCCCCGGTTCTATTCCTGATAACCGCGGGAATGCTGTTCTTCCGCATCTTCCCCATGTTCATCCGGTACATCAGCGGGGAGTCGGCCACACTGGTAGATCTGGGCGCATGGGTAACGCTCGCCGTACTGGCGTCGGCAATCGGCGTGACGGACTTCCGCGCGGGGGACCAGACGGGATGGATTCCGTCGGTAGCCGTCCTTGGAGGATTCGGGGCGACGTACTGGCTGACCGGCAGAGGATCGGGCTGGGTGTACAAAGTGGCGTTCACGGTGGCTCAGGCGACATTCGTCGCCGGTTTCCTCTACATGAGGCCGCCTGACCCGGACGCGCCGGCGGCCGTGTTCGCGGGCTCGATTGCGCTCGCCGCGCTGGTTCCGGCGCAAGTCGTGTTCCATATTCTATCGGTATTCGTCAGGCGCGCGCCGGTATGGGTGTCCATGACGCTGTGGCACATGGCGCGCAATCCCATGCAGTATTCGTGGCTGGTCCTTCTGCTGGCGCTCTCGGGAGGGATCGGGATACTGGCAACTACCGTCGGAGCGACGCTGGACCGGAGTTACGAGGAACGAATCCTCTACAACGTGGGTACCGACGTTCGCGTTTACAGTATCGCCTCTCACCTGGGTCGCAGGGATGGTGAACTGGAGACGAACTTCGGCGGTATCGCGGAAGTCGAGTCGGTTTCTCCCGCGCTAAGAGGCGGGGGACACGTTGGGACGGGTGGCGCGGGTCCCACGTTTTCGTACCTGGCGATTGACTCGCAGACCTTCGATCCGTGGTACAGAGGCGACTTCTCCGAGAGGGACCCGCGCGAGATTCTCAAAGACCTGAAGGTGGAGGACCCGATACGCGCGACGACGATTCCCGATGGGGCCGAGAGAATACAGCTATGGGTCAATCCGGCGAGCTATTACCCGTTGATGTTCCTCTGGATAGTCGTGGAAGACGCCAACGGGAAGATGGACACGATAACCATGGGTGAGATGGATACTCAGGGCTGGAACCTGAAGGGCGCGGACCTGCCCGACGACCTGGTCCATCCCCTGAATTTAGTCGCCATACAGCTTAACGAACCGGGATTCGGTTCGACCGGCACGGCGGGCAACATCGTGTTCGACGAGCTACATGCTGTGATGGAAGGGACGGGCGAGGTGGTAACCATTGACGGATTCGAGGATTCCCCGGAGTGGGTCACGATTGCGACAAGCGCGGTGGAAAGGGACGAGCTGAACGGTGTTACGGACATAGTCTATTCGGGCAACAGGGCGCTGCGCTTCACGTTCGGCAAGGAGTCGAACAACGGCCTGCGCGGTTTCTACAAGTCCGGCGGCCACGGGTATATTCCGGCGGCAGTCAGTCGCTCGTTTTCGGAAGCGACCGGAGCCTGGGAAAACATGGGCATCATAGTCAAATTGCCGGGCGGCCTGGTTCCGGTGGTCGTGGTTGACGTAGTGGAGTATTTTCCGACGGTGATTCCGCAGGGCCTGGGATTCATGGTCTTCGATCTGGATACGCTTCTCGAATACATTGACCCACTCAATCCGACGGGTCAGACATCGGTGAATGAACTTTTCCTGGAGGTCAAGGAGGGGAACGGAGTCGCCGCGCTCACCAGCGCGGAAGACCTGATCAGCTACCAGGGCAAGGTGATTGGAACAGAGGCGGCGCTGGCAGCCCAGGACGCCGACCCTCTCATATCCGCGGGATGGCGGACGATGGCGCTCGTAGCGTTGGCAGTGATACTGTTCATCGCCAGCCTGGGGTACATCGTTTACCTGCTCGCGTTTACGGACCGCAGTATCAGCGAAATGGCGTCTCTGAGGTCGCTTGGTTTCAACCGGGCGCAGACAATCGGCCTGATTGGACTGGAACACCTTCTCATAGCGTTCATCGGCCTGGGACTAGGCACGTGGGCCGGATACCAGATGAGCCGGATGATGGTCTCGGCGGTGGCGGTCACTGACGGAGGCGGACGCGTACTGCCGCCGTTCATTCTGACGACCAACTGGCTGTTCATGGGACCTCTATACCTGGCTATGATCGCGGTGTTCACGGTCTCGCTCATGACGTTGGGACGGCGGGCGCTGTCTATTGACCTGAGACGGCTATCGCGGATGGAGGGGTAGGCGAATATACCATGCTTCGTAGTGTCTTGAGAATACTGTCCGCCTGGCCGATGGCGATGAAACGCAGCCTGGCCAATTGGCGGCTGCTGTCATCCGTGGTCGTGGGCGTCGTGCTGGCGTCGGCGATCATGGCGGGGACGGTCATCTACTTCGACTCGCTCCGGGACATCGCGCTCGATGCCGCCCTAGCGGACAGAGACCCAATCGACCTGGACATCTTCACCAAGGTGACCAGGGGGCCCACCAATCCCGCTTCGTATGCGACGGTGCGCGGCTACGTGGAGGGCGCCTACAGCAACGAAATCGGGTGGTTCATAGAAGACGCGCTTCACGGAGGCAGGTCGTCCACATTCTTCGTGGCGCTGCCTGGAGAGGAAGAGAACGCGGGGAACGACAACGCTCGAAGCTACTTCGTATTTCTGCCGGAAATAGAAGACAAGATTACTATTCTTCCGGGTGGGCGAATTCCGGAGCCGCTGCTCGATCCGGACGTGCGAGGCCGCCCCGGCAATACCATTCCAGTAGTCCCAAGCGACGCCCCGGTCGAATCCGCGCTGCAGGGCGATCCGATCAGCATGGAGGCCATAGTACCGGAGGACGCCGCGCTGGCATTCGGGGTGGAGGTCGGCGACACGCTTTCGGCGGTTCCGTACTGGCATGACGCTACGCCGTATATGTCGGTCACCATCACGGGGCTGTACACGAGAAACGACCCCGACGAGTTGATCTGGGAACTGAACGACAGGACTTTCCATTCATTCACCTCGGGCAACTTCTCCACCGTGCCGTTCCTGGTGTCGGAAGAGACGTTCCTGCGGGGCATAGGCAAAGCGTTCCCGGACATGGACAGCACTTATGGTTGGCTGCTGGTTGTGGACCCGGATAGATTGTCCTCGATCAACGCGACTGACGCGCTGCATTCCATAGTAGGAATAAAGCGGAGCCTTTCCAGCGTGTTCACGTCGTTCCGCCAGGTTACAGATCTCGACGACGCGCTGCGCGACTACGACGAGAGGCTGCTCTTCACCAAGCTCCAGATGTTCGTGGTGCTGATTCTGATAGCGGTGGTAGTGCTGTACTACGTTGTAACGCTCTCATCGCTCGTGGCGGAGCAGCGCAGAAGCGAGATACACCTGCTTCAGGGGCGAGGCGCGACCGAGAGACAGGTGCTGACGGTGTTCGTCCTGGAAGGGGCGACAATCGCCGTTCTGGCCATAGTGATCGCGCCATTCCTCGCCGGGCTTGCGATAAGTCTGCTGGGATACACTCCGGCGTTCAGCGACCTGAGCGGGGGCGAGCGTCTTTCGGTCAACCTGACACGGGGCGCGTTCATGATGAGCGCGATTGGCGGGATTCTGAGCTTCGGGGCGCTGATGATACCCGCCTTCGCGTCGTCGCGGTCTTCGATCTCGCGGGACCGGCAGGAGGCGGCGCGTCCGTCGCCGCTGTCGTTCTTCCAACGCTATTACCTGGATGTGATGCTGCTGATTCTGGGCATCGTTCTATTCAGACAGCTTACCGAGCAGGGATCGCTGGCGGCGCGGAATCTACTGGGGGAGGTGGCGGTAAACCAGATGCTGCTCGCGGTGCCGGGCATAACGCTGATAGCGGCTGCGATGGTCTTACTGAGACTGTTCCCGGTGGTCATGAGTCTCGCGAGCCGGGTACTCGCGCCTCGTTTGCCGCCCGGCGTTGTGCTGGGACTGTGGCAGATGGCGCGCAACCCAACTCATTACTCGCGGTTGGCATTGCTCCTGATATTGATGGCGGGGCTGGGTATATTTGCCGCCAGTTTCGGGGGGACGCTCAAGCGGAGCTTCACAGAACGGGTTCTCTACTCGGCCGGCGCGGACGTGCGTCTCACGAGTGTTTCGCTGAATGGCAGCGGCTTCTCCAGGCCCTTCGTCGAGCCGTATGAAAAGATGAAGCAGGTGGAGGGCGCGGCCCCGGCGCTGCGAGGACGCGGGTCGGTGCTCGCGGTGGACTTCGGCGACTCGTCTTATCGTATGCTGGCGGTTGATCCAGACCGGCTCGGCGAGGTGGCATGGTACAGAGAGGACTTCTCGGACGATCCGCTGCCGGAGGTGCTGGAGAAGCTCAAGGGGAATGAAATACCGCTGGGTATACCGCTGCCCGAACGCGCGCGAGCGATCCAACTGCTGGTCAAGGCGGACAGGCCGCACCCGACGGTCGGATTGGGGGTACGGGTGCGCGACGCCAACGGGCGATATTTCACCTATGGACTCGGCTTACTGAAGTCGAGCACGTGGCGAGTGTACAACGGAGAGTTGAGAGAGAGCCGCAACCTGAGATTCGATCTGCTTCCCGCTCTTCCGCTGACGCTGGTGTCTATCCTGGTGGGGGAGACGAACTTGCAGAACTCATTGCAGCCGGGCTCGATTCTGATAGACGCGGCGCGGGTACGGATGTCCAACGGGGAGGTTATCACACTGGACAAGTTCAGGGACATCGAGGGGTGGCATGTTCTGAAAGAGGCGGGGAACTCGGGCAAGGACAGGACGCGATGGTCGGAGGTGTCTGCGCGGGGAGACGGGTCGCTCATGTTCGCGTGGCAGGGCGGGAGTTCGTTTGTCTCGCGCGGCATATTCGCGGGGGACGGCGCGGAGCCTGTTCCGGTGGTGGCGAGCGAGTCGCTCATCAGAGAGTTCGGTTTTTCGGAGGGCGACGAGTTCCTGGTAACGGTGAACGGGCGTCGTCTGAACGTCGTCCTTGCGGACACGATAGACTTCTTTCCCACGCTGAACAGCTACGAGGACAAGTTCCTGATAGCTGACCTGGACTCGGTACTCACATACGTCAACCTGGGGCTGGCGCGCTCGGAGATCACTCCGAACGAGATGTGGATACACACGGGGCTGACGGGCGAGGAGCGCGCGGAGTTGGTGGAGTTCTTCGAGGCGGACAAGCCGTTCGCGGTGAGCACGGTGATTGACACGGAGGCGGACCTGGAAGAGGCGCAGCTCGACCCGCTGGTGCTGGCGGGTTGGCGCGCGCTGCTGCTCATAGCGTTCGGGGCGATCCTGATACTGAGCAGCCTGGGCTTCCTGGTCCATGCCTATATTTCGTTCAGGAACCGGGAGCTTCAGTTCGCGCTGATGCGGACGATGGGCTTTTCGACGCGGCAGTTGGTGTCGCTGATGTGGGTGGAGCAGGCGCTGGTAATCGCGGTCGGGATCGCGCTGGGGACGTGGATGGGCGGCCGGCTGGGGGCGAGCATCATGCCGTTCCTGGGATATGACGACCACGGATCGCAGGTCATTCCGCCTTTCGTGATCGAGGTGGGGTGGCAGAACCTGCTGGTGACTTACGTGGCGATGGCGGCTATCTTCACGATGATCATCCTGGGGGTGATATGGTTCATCCGGCGGATGTCGCTGAGCAGGGTGCTGAGGCTTGGGGACGGGTAGTCCAAGAGTCTTTGGGCGTCAGTGGTCAGTTATCAGTTTCCAGGTGTCGGGACGGAGGAATACTGTCGAATTGGCGGGTTTCATAAATCTGATTTATAAATGCGCTGGGCTTCGGCTGGGTGAGCCACTGGGGGATAACAGGGGGGCAACAGGATTGCGCTGTGACCAGCGTTTGCCAGCGTTTGCCCTGCGTTAGCTATGAGGGCCTTTTTTCCGGCGCGTCCTGTTTTTCATGGAATAATGTACTGTTTATGTTTTTTGGTTATAAGTTCTCAGTTTTCAGTTATTAGTCGTTAGTTATGAATGGTTGGGATAGTTTGTATGTTCTCATGGTAGCACAGTGGGGGAGCGTTCGTATAGTGCGCGCATGGGGCAGCCAGGCTCTTTCGGTTATCCGAGATTACCATGGCCTCAGCCTGTGGATTCCCGCTTTCGCGGGAATGACGAATCACGCGGAAGGGTTTCGATTTGCAATAATCGAAAGGCCCTGGTGGGGCAGCCGGATGATTCTGATGTAGTTGGTATAATGGATGGGCCGGAGGTCTAGGATTATGAAATCTCACAAGGCGATGTTGGAGCAGACCGAGGACGGACGCTGGTTGGCGAAGATAGAGACGCTGCCAGGATGCGAGGTCGTCGCGGATACGCAGGGGGAGGCGCTGGTCGCGCTGAGGAAGGCGGCGGAGGCGCACTTGGAGTTCAAGTATGTGACGGTGAGGCTGAAGGTGCCGGAAGAGGGTATCCATATTCCCAAGAAGCTGATCGAGGGGGTGGAGGAGGTGGAGATATTCGTTCAGGGGGATAACAGGGTTATCGCGACGCCGGTCAGGGATTACAAGGTCAGGCGGAGGAAGAAGGGGGAGAAGTCGTTTGCGGAGGAGTTCGCGGGAATTATCACTCTCGATGAAGATGATCCAGACCCGAGGTACCAGTACCTGATTCAGAAATATCTTAGGATTGAGAAGGAAAACCCGTGATCCTGGTAGATTCGGACGTCCTCATTGATGACGCTCTCGATAGATACCCTCATTCGGTTGATTCAAAAGAGTTTCTGGAAAGAGTGGAACAGACGCATGGGTATGTTTATACCAATTCGCAGTGATGTCGCCATGTTCTGCCCGATCTAGCGCGATGGATTCCCGCTTTCGCGGGAATGACGATAGGAGTTGGTCTCAGAGATTCACGGCATAGTCAGACTTAAATGGTATTACATTGCTTGGCATACCGCGTCAAACGTATATTATGTCGTTGCTCGGCGTGGCGGGGATGAACTTGCTCGCCGATTTATCAGGCGTTTACTGGGCTTTGTGGATATTGCCACAACTACCACTGAAGACCTACGCTACGCCTCAGACTTGGAAATGCGGGATTTCGAGGATGCGATGCAGGCAGCAGCGGCCCAAGCCTGTAACGCTCAGTACATCGTTACCAGAAACGTCAAGGACTTCGTGAATTCACCGATTCGAGTGATTACGCCCGATGAAGCGCTGAGTGAACTTTTCTAATCTGTTGCCGCTATCTAAAACAGCGTATAGGAATGTTTAGGATGAATGAGTATAGAGTTGAACTGGAACGGGACGATGATGGGGGTTGGAGCGCGTGGATAGAAGACTTGCCGGGGTGCGCGGCCTGGGGACATACCCAGGAAGAGGCGCTAGCTTCTCTGGAAGACGCCGCGATAGCGTATATCGAGGATATGGTGGAAGCCGGGGAAGCCAGGCCAAGAGACAAAGACATACGTATCGAACGCAAACTACGAGCCATTCGTGAGGCGGCGAAGCACGAATTTCCGACGGCGGACATAGAGGATATGCTCCGGGAGATAGATGCGGGACAGGGGATCGTATCTTGATCTATAAACGAGGTGGATTATGGCGTGCCATGTAGATGAGCGGGTCGGCGCGCGGCAGTCGCCGGTGGATATAAGCGGGTATGTTGACGGCGGGGAGCCGCGATTGTCGTTCGAGTATGAGGGCGGCGCGGCGTACCTGGAAAATACGGGGGAGTTCGTGAAGGTTCATTATGAGGATGGCGGGGGGATACGGGTTGGGGATGATTCGTACCAGGTGGTGGAGGCACACTTTCACAATCCGAGTGAGCATACTGTGGAGGGCCGGAGGTTCGCGCTGGAGACGCACCTAGTACACAGGCGGGAGTCGGAGATCGCGGTGGTTGGAGTGTTGTACCGGCTGGGGTCGGCGAACGCGGCGATACAGGCGGTGATTGAAGCTGCGCCGGGACTTGGAGAGGGGGATGTCCGGGTGTCGGGGCTGTCGGCGTCGGATTTTCTGCCGTCCAGTCGTGGATACTATGGGTATATGGGATCTCTGACTACTCCTCCGTACACGGAAGGGGTTAGGTGGCATGTGATGTCGGAGGTCTTGGAGGTGTCGGCGGAGCAGGTGGAACGGGTGGCGGCGCTGACGGGCGGGGGGACGAATAGCCGGGAGGTTCAGGGGTTGAATGGGCGGGAGATAGTAGGTTATAGCATTTGCCAGATTTAGCAATATATTTGGACACTAATACCATTTCGGTTTTGATATGGACACGAGAGGCTTGGTCGTAGTTTGATATCTGGTCTTGCTCAGTCCACCCTAGACGTTGGAGGGCAGAAGACGATCAGGATCATCTGACGACCATGTGGTCTCATTAGACCAAAGCAGCAATGCGATTTGAGACTTCCGGTATTCTCCAATTAAAACCTCTTACCCACTAGCATTCCTAACAGAGCTGTGAAGGAGTGTGTGAAAGCACGCCAAAGATTGTCGATTGAAGTGTTTATCGCTGCGACTTCGGTTCCAAAGAAGACAGTCGAGATAGACAGTCCAATTGCTAGCAACGGGGAAGCAACCGTAACAAGCATCACTACAAACAGAATTTGCTTGAATACGGTGCTTCCTACCTTTAGTTCAGTCACTCTTTAACCATACTTCTCCGGTACGATAGTCAATCCAAATCGGCTTATTCGGATGACGAACACAAGACCACATTATACGAAGTGAGGCGAGTGCCCATGCTACTAAAGGATGACGTATCGACCCTGTCGTGGTGACCGAATTCTGAATTGAGTCAGATTCCGAGATCGTTGGAGAATAGACTAGTGGCTGAAGAATATGGCTTTCAAACACCTCTTGGACTGCCTCTTCTCGCATATCGAGGGTATTCTTCTCCAAGTGAATGGTCAACCCTACGCGCGGGAATTGGCCGTGTGCAAGGTATCCGCTCCACATTTCATATTCGTCAATCTGTTCCGACCAGTCCGGAATGTCGGTTGCAGAAATTGTGAGGCTTCTGCCCTTCGGTCGATAGATTTGAAGTTCTGTGGGTCGAAGCGCATCAGCTACAATACTTTCAATGATTGAGGTACCCCGTCGCTGATTCAGATTGTGGTGTAGGGTGCTAGTCGGCCCTTGACCAAGTCGTCTGCCATTGTCGGTTATTTCGCTGGGCGTGAGCACGCTGGACTTCATATCAATCACCTGGTCGATAGTAACTGGCTAACGAATTGCTCGGCATTGGATAGTATTTCTATGAATCCTCTTCTGATTTCTTCTTCGGTCGGCCTACCAGCATCATCTATATGTACGTTAATTGCCATAAACAGCCTTCTGCTATTGTTGTCGTTGATCGGTCGTGGCTCTACTCTAAAGGTCCATTGCCTACTCCCATCCGTGAATATCTGGGTGCCATAGCCTCCCACACGGTTCCACTGCGGTTGTTGGAATAACTGAGTGTGGAACAGGCTGTTACCAAGAAAGCTAACGGCAGGTTCATCGAGGCCGGTATTGAGCACCAAGGCCATGTTGTATCCATACGGTCCCAACTGCTGGCCGCTATCCGTATTACTTAAAGCGATATCGACAACCTTGGCTAACTGCACGAAATCTCTGTTAGGGTACTCAATTGCAACAGATGATCTTGTTGAGGACAGATCCAAAGAGATCCTATCTCTCTGCAAGACAAGTCTGCGGGAAGGTTCCGGAGCACCTCCATCGGCGACAGAAAACCCTACATCTAAGCCTACTACTTCAGTACCCGCTGCGGACTCCAACTTGTCCCGAGCATCAGGTCTATTCATCAACTCTATACCAGCGAAAACCATGCTAGCATTCAGAACATCCTGTACCAGAGAGTCCATTTTGTGAATACTCCCCCTTAAGAGTGGGACTACTATAATCGCTACGCATCAAGTGTGCAAGAGAGGAATTGCTTCAGCTAAGACCATCCATTCTGCATTTCGACATATGCAGAATGGGTACATTGGAGAGTCAAGCGGAAGCATCAGAGTAGTAACTTACGGTGAGATGTGGACATTGGTGGGATTAAGTGGAGGATAGACAAGAGTCTGCACTCTGCACTGCGAGGGATGTTGAATCGGTTGGCTCGAAGGACTAACGGATAAAATAGGAGAGTGGAGAGTCAATCGGGGTCTTTGGCAATGATGTTGGATGAGAGAAGGTCAAGACAAATGCCAGCGCGTATCAAGACCACGAATTTTCACATACAAAAGGCCCATCCCCCAACATGGGTGCCTACTCACACGCAGGCACCCATGTTTGATAATTTCCTATTTTCCTGCGTTAAGCTCTTACACCTCGCGGAATTTGCCTTCTACGGTGTCGTCGTCGTTGGGGGTGTCGGTGGTTGGGCCTTCAGCGCCGGGGGGTGGGGGGGGGATGTCGCCGGGGCCGGGGCCCGCTCCGGCTCCTGCCTGTGAGTACACGGCCTGGCCTACTTTCTGGAGGGATTCCTGGAGTTCGTTGAGGGTTGTCTCGACGCGGGCTATGTCGTCGTTCTGTAGGGAGGAGCGCAGGGCGGCTACTTTGCCCTCGACTTCGCTCTTGAGGTCGTCAGGGATGTTGTCGGCGTTGTCCCTGAGCATCTGCTCGGCTGCGTAGGCGGCGTTTTCGGCGTTGTTGCGCGTCTGGATCTGCTGGCGCTTGCGCTCGTCTTCTTCGGCGAAGCGGTCGGCGTCGGTGACCATCTGCTCGATCTCTTCCTGGGAGAGGCCGGAACTCGCGGTTATCACGATGCTCTGCTCTCTGCCGGTACCTTTGTCCTTGGCGGAGACGTTGAGGATGCCGTTGGCGTCTATGTCGAAGGTGACTTCGATCTGGGGCATACCGCGCGGGGCGGGCAGGATGCCGTCCAGCATGAACTTGCCGATGGATTTGTTCTCGGAAGCCATGGTGCGCTCGCCCTGCACGACGTGGACCTCGACGTTGGTCTGGTTGTCGGAGGCGGTGGTGAAGGTCTCGCTCTTGGAGGTCGGGATGGTGGTGTTGCGGGAGATAAGCCCGGTGGTAACTCCGCCGAGCGTCTCGATGCCGAGCGTGAGCGGGGTGACGTCGAGCAGGAGAATGTCGCTCACGTCGCCCTGCAGGACGCCGGCCTGGATGGCCGCGCCTATGGCGACGACCTCGTCCGGGTTGACGCCCTGGTGGGGTTCCTTTCCGAACAGACTGATGACGGCCTCGCGCACTGCGGGCATACGGGTCATGCCGCCAACGAGGACGACCTCGTCTATCTGGGAGGCGGAGACACCGGCGTCTTCCATGGCCTGCCTGCAGGGGGCGACGGTTCTCTGAACCAGCTCGCCGACAAGCTGTTCGAGCTTGGAACGGCTGAGGCTCATGTTCAGGTGCTTGGGGCCGGAGGCGTCGGCGGTGATGAAGGGCAGGTTGATCTCGGTCTGCATGAGGGTGGAGAGCTCGATCTTCGCGCCCTCGGCGGCCTCTCGCAGACGCTGGAGGGCCATGCGGTCCTGCTTGAGGTCTATGCCCTGCTCGCGGCGGAACTCGTCGGCTATCCAGTCAATGATGCGCTGGTCGAAGTCGTCGCCGCCGAGGTGGGTGTCGCCGTTGGTGGCCATGACCTCGAATACGCCGTCGCCAATCTGGAGGACGGTTATGTCGAAGGTGCCGCCGCCGAGGTCGTAAACGGCGATGGTCTCGTCGGTCTTCTTGTCGAGGCCGTAGGCGAGGGACGCGGCGGTGGGCTCGTTGATGATGCGGAGCACCTCGAGGCCGGCGATACGTCCGGCGTCCTTGGTGGCGTTTCGCTGGCTGTCGTCGAAGTACGCGGGTACTGTGATGACGGCCTGAGTAATGGGTTCGCCGAGCTTGGATTCAGCGTCCTGCTTCATCTTCTGCAGGACCATCGCGGAGACTTCGGGCGGCGCGTGGGACTGGCCCGCCATCTCGACGTAGGCGTCGCCGTTGGAGTTTCTGACCAGCTTGTAGGGGATCAGGTCAAGGTCTTTACGGACGCTGGTATCGTCGTAGCGGCGTCCCATGAAGCGCTTGATGGAGAATACGGTGTTTTCGGGATTGGTCACAGCCTGGCGTTTGGCGGTGGTGCCGACGTAGCGTTCGTTGGAGCGGGGGTTTATGGCGACCATGGATGGCGTTGTACGTCCGCCCTCAGCGTTCTCTATGACGCGGGGTTCGCCGCCCTCGATGACAGCCATGCACGAGTTGGTTGTGCCGAGGTCTATTCCAAGTATATTGGGCATCTATTGAGCCTCCTAGTTTTGTATTTCGGATTCTGTGTTTTCCTGTGGCTGTATGGCCTGAGCCACACTGACCTGCGCGGCGCGAAGCACGCGGTTCTTGAGTCTGTAACCGTTTCTGACGACGCGGACGACGGTGCCTTCGGCGACCTCGTTGGTCGGCTCGAAGAACACAGCCTCGTGTTCATAGACGTCGAAGGGCTGGCCGATGGCGGCCTCTATTCGTGAGAGGCCCTCGGTCTGCATAGCGTTTTCGATGCCGCGCTGGGTGAGCCGGAGCCCTTCGACCCAGCCTTCGTCGGAAGAGTCATCGGGTACATAGTCGAGCGCGCGGTTGAAGTCGTCGGCGACGCCGATCAGCTTGAGTAGAAGCTGCGCGTTGGCGCGCTCCCTGGTCTCATCCATTTCGCTGGCGGCGCGCTTCTTGTAGTTTTCGAGGTCGGCCTTGTAGCGCAGGGCCATGGTCCTGAACTGGTCGCGCTCACGTTCGGCCTCTTCCAGCCGTTCCTGCAAGTCGGAGGCGTCGTCAGCGTC
Organism: Dehalococcoidia bacterium; assembly: GCA_965202815.1. GTDB lineage: Bacteria > Chloroflexota > Dehalococcoidia > Lucifugimonadales > UBA1123 > VXRN01. Next base: position 1,710,690 of record CBDBCD010000002.1, on the reverse strand, counting down.
CTCTCCGAACTGCTCTTCCAAGTCTTGGATATCCGGTTGTCTGTCTTCCGTCATTAAGCTTCATATCCTCCAGATACAGGTTTCGTGTCATCCGGCGAGTATCTTGAACACCTCGTCCAGGCTTTCATTGAGGGCGTCTCTGAGAGGCTGCCCCTCCAGTTCGGCCAACTGGCGGCGCATTCGCACCATCCGGTTGAAGAGCTCTATGGCCAGGTGTACGCCGGCGTGATTCAGCCCGAGGTCCTCGACCAGGCGCTTTATAAGCTTGAGGCGCGCTATGTCTTCGTCGGAGTAGAGGCGGGACATGCCCCTGGTGCGAGACGGCATGATCAGGCCCACTCTTTCATATTTTCGTAGAGTCTGGGGGTGCATGTCCAGAATGCGCGCGGCCACGCTTATAACGTAAACACCTTCTTGCATAGCCATAGGAACTCCCGGCGTATCGGCGCGAAATTTGGTGAATCGCGCTAACTATTTTCTACTAGGGTCGTTATATATGGTGATGGTGGGAGCGGACGCGCTCAGATCTCGAATCTTTATAAGATGGGAGGCATCGGAGCTAATCACCTTCACCCCGGCCCTCCCCCATCAAGAGAGAGGATTTTCGCAATCATCTTAAGACAATAATAATACTTGATACGGAACGTGTCAATAGATATAATATAGCATAATCACATTAGCTAATCTCAAGAAATTTTATCGTTGCTAGTCCCTGTCTATTTTACCCACATCCGAGCGGATGAAACGAGAGGAATACTCGCCGGGGTTGGCAGGGAAACGAATAAGGAGGGCCAAGATGCTGGAATTGAAAGCCTGCCCCAGGTGCAAGGGGGATATGTACACCAACCGCGACATGTACGGCTCTTACAAGGAGTGCATCCAGTGCGGCCACATGCAGGACATCGTGGATCCGAACAGGCTGGGGTCGCTGCTGGAGTACGCGACAAAGAAGAACGCCGCGTAAGGTCAGTCAATCCTGTCAACGTAGAACGCCCCCTTCGGGATCGGAGGGGGCGTTTTCTATCTGTGAGAGCGTCGCCGATGCCGTCTAAACGCTGTCCTTGACAATTAGTTTCCATCTGGATACAAACTGAGTATGAGTAAAGAAAAGTATATGCCATGGGATGTTACCGAATTTCTCACTGACGATGAGATGATCATCGAGTATCTCAGGGCCGCTTTAGAAGAGGACGACCCTGAGTTTTTTGCGAAAGCTGTCGGTGATGTTGCCAGAGCCAGAGGTATGGCCGCCGTAGCAGAGGAAGCCCATCTGGGTCGGGCAAGCTTGTACAAAGCCCTGTCCGGAGACCGCGACCCACGAATCGGCACAGTGATGAAGGTCCTCAGCACATTAGGAATCCGGCTCGCTGTCACATCCAAAGCGCCTTAGTCAGATGGCGTAGCATGTCGCATAGGCAGCATTTTGGGGTCATCTGTTAAACGTCAAATATGTCGCTGACTTCCCAAGAGAAGCCGGGAAGTACATCCCCACCATCCAGGGCCTCACCTTCCGCAAGCGTAATTCTCGCGCCGCTGTCGGGATAGACATTTACTGTCCGAGTGGCTGGGTGCATGGTCCATACGAGGCGAACGCCATAGCTCAGCCACATACGGGCTTTTTCTTCCACCTGCTGAGAAGTGTCGCTGGGGGATGCGACTTCGACCACCAGATCGGGGACGACTTCGGAGTATCCGGGCACTTCGGCACCGATGGGCATTTTCTCGGCTGATATGTACGCTATGTCAGGCTCTCGCACGGTGTCAGGGTCTCGTTCGAGAAGGATGCCGGTATCCGAGCCCATGAGGGAGCCCAGTCGGCGTGGCCTGACGAAACTTCTCAACTCTCCCGCCACGTTTATCACGACTTTGCCATGCGTTACTCCCGCAGACATAGTTTCACAGAACTCTCCCTGGATCAGTTCGCCTCGAATACCTTCGCTGTACAGTCTGATCAGGTCTTCGGCCGTCAGCAGTTTATTCGCTATGGTTGATGTAGTGGTCATATCGGCGACCTTTGGATGCTTCGCCTATTCCAAGCCGAGCTGGTAGTGCTTGCCCTCGGTCTTGATGGAGGGGGCTACTACGACTTCGGCGACCTCGTGCATTTCGCGGATGTTCTCGGCGCCAACCATGCCGAGGCAGATGTTGAGCGCGCCGACGAGGTTCTGGGTGCCGTCGGTTACGGAGCTGGGGCCGAATAGTATCTGTTCCAGCGTGCCTTTGACTCCCACGTTGACGCGGGTGCCGCGCGGCAGGTTGGGGTCAGGGTTCGCCATGCCCCAGTTGTATCCGCCGCCCGGGGCCTCTTCGGACTGGGCGAGCGGGGTGCCTATCATGACGGCGTCGGCGCCTGAGGCGATGGCCTTGCAGAGGTCTCCGCCGGTGCGGATGCCGCCGTCGGTGATGATCGGGACGTAGCGTCCGGTGCGCTCGAAGTATTCGTCCCTGGCGGCGGCGGTGTCCATCGTGGCGGTCACCTGTGGTATGCCGACGCCTGTGACCTCGCGTGTGGTGCAGGCGGCACCGGGGCCGACTCCGACGAGGACTCCGTGTATGCCGGTGGTCATGAGTTCGAGGGCGACTTCGTAGCTGACGCAGTTGCCGACGATTACGGGGACGTTGACGAGTTCGAGGAGTTCGGGGAATCGCAGTCCGCGCTGGCTCTTGGATATGTGGCGCGCAGTGGTTACTGTGGACTGGACGACGATGACATCCGCGCCGGCCTCGGCGGCGAGGGGGGCAAGTTTCTTGGTGGTGGAGGGGGTAAACGAAACGGCGCACTTCGCGCCGCTTTCTTTTATCTCTTCCACCCGCTTTCCGATGAGCTCCTCTCGAAGCGGGGCGGAGTAAACCTTCTGGAGTACGGAGGTCACCTTAGCCTGCGGAGTTTCGACTATTTCCTGAATTACGCCCTGGGAGTCTTCGTAGCGGCTGTGGACGCCCTCCATGTTGGTTACGGCCATTCCGCCAAGCCTGTCCATCTCGCCCACGAAGCTTGGGGACGACACCGCGTCCATAGCTCCGCCCAGGACGGGGGTGGAGATGGTTATGCCGTCCACGGAGAATTCGGTGTTGGTGAGTTCGGGGTTGATCGTGATCGAGCCGGGCGCGATTGCAACCTCGTCGAAGCCATATACTCGTCGAAGTTCTCTCCGGTGTGAAGTCACCATATCTGCAAAACCTCCGCCTGAGGGATGTTGGATGAATGTACTAAGGCTCCGTTTGGGGATTCATGCGAAAAATGAGATGGCCGTTCGGGACTGCCTCAAATCCGGGACAGGATTGCGGCCATCATATCCTCGAGGTCGGGGAAGATATGCGCGTCGGGCAAGTGCTGGTGGGACGCGACAAGTTCGTCGTCCACATAAATATGGAACATGCCGTGTACGCTGGGAATCAGGTTGAATTCGGAGATGTGCTCGCCGGTTCGGCTCAGGGCCTCGCCCGCCATCCAGGCGGCGCGCAGGGCATGGCCTCAATGCTGACAATACTCCAGACGTATCTTGAGTCCGTTCTCTGCCATGTACCCACCCCCTGAACAGTATCAGGTAATTTTACGCGTCAGGGCGGAGTCTGGTCAATGGCGGGAAGGACTACAAGACGACCCGTTCATCGTCTTTTTCGCCGGCTATCTCGCCCACCTCGAACGCGTCGGGGAGGGCGGCCAGGACATCCGAGACGCGCTCTTTGTCGCAGACGAGTACCATGCCGAGCCCCATATTGAAGACGCGGTACATCTCGTCACGCGATATGCCGCCGTCTTCCTGTATCTCGGTGAATATGCGAGGGACAGGCCAAGATGATGTATCGAATTGGGCAGCGACGCCGTTGGGCAGCATCCTGGGGACGTTTTCTATCAGGCCGCCGCCGGTTATGTGGGCTATGCCCTTGACCATGCCGAACACGGGGTCGAGTTGATTGTAGTAGGGCGGGTGCGGTCTCAGGAGCGCGTCGCCGAGCGTCTCGCCGAGTTCGGGGCGGAATTCTTGGAGGGGCGCGGAGTCGGTGTCCAGGCCGTATATGTACCTGACCAGCGAGTAGCCGTTGGTGTGGAGTCCGTTGGAGGGCAGGCCAATCAGGGCGTCGCCCGCGGCTATCCGAGACGTGTCCACCATCTTGGAACGCTCGACGACGCCGAGGACGAAGCCGGATACGTCGAAGTTATCGTCGGCGAACACGCCGGGCATTTCGGCGGTCTCGCCGCCGATGAGCGCGCATCCGACCTCGGCGCAGGCGCGAGCCATACCTTCCACGAGCGTGGTGACCACATCGGGCCGGAGGACGCTCATGTTGATATAGTCGAGGAACAGGATGGGCTTCGCTCCGCACACTATCACGTCGTTTACGCAGGCGTTGACGAGGTCCTCGCCGATGCCTTCGAACCGGCCGGTCAGCACTGCCAGCTTGAGCTTGGTGCCCACGGGGTCGGTGCTGGCGACTAGCACAGGGTCATCGTAGCCAGCGAAGGAGTACATCGCGCCAAAGGCGCCCACGCCGGCCAGCACTTCGGGGCCGTGGGTCGGGGTAACTATGTCGCGGATGCGACGCTTGACGTCCTGGGAGGATTCGAGGTTGACGCCGGCTTGCTCATAGGTTGTTCCTGTCATTCGGTCTGCGTCCATGTTGTTGGGATGGGTGGATTATAATGCTATGAGCGTTACTTGTAACACATTCTTAACGGGTCGGTAATATATTTTTTACTTCCGTGAAATAACTTTGTAAAATTTTTCACATACTCTGATGCTAGAACCTTCATTCCTGTATCAGAGTATGACTACCCAGATCCAAGCACCCACAAAGACCACCTCCACCCACTGCCCGTACTGCGCGTTTCAGTGCGGGATGAATATATCGGGCAGTCCGGCTGAGGCCGTAGTCATCGGCAATGATGATTTTCCTGTGAACAAGGGGGCGCTCTGTCTGAAAGGGTGGACTGCGGCGGCGACGCTCTCACACCCAGAACGACTCCGCACTCCCCTGATTCGCGCGGCGGACGGCCGGCTACGGACCGCAAGTTGGGAAGCGGCGATGGACCGCATCGAGGAAGCGATCAGGGACTCCCAGGAGAAGTACGGGCCGGAATCGGTCGGGATGTTCGGCGGCGGATCGTTGACGAACGAGAAGGCCTACCTGATGGGCAAGTTCGCCCGGGTCGCTCTCAGGACACCCAACATTGATTATAACGGGCGGTTCTGCATGTCATCGGCGGCGGGAGCGTCCATCAGGGCGTTCGGGGTTGACCGGGGACTGCCGTTCCCGGTGGAGGACATCGCGGGCGCGAAGACCATTCTGCTCGTCGGGAGCAACACGGCAGAGACGATGCCGCCGATAATGCAGTATTTCGCACGTCAGCAGGAGGCGGGAGGTCGGCTGATCGTGGCGGACCCGCGTCTGACACCCACGGCACAGAGGGCCGACCTTCATCTGCAACTCACTCCCGGCACCGACGGGGCGCTGGCCAACGGGCTGCTCCACGTCATGATCGTGGAGGGCCTGATTGATGAAGACTATATAAGAGAGCGCACCGCGGACTTCGATCTGGCGAAGGCGAGCGCGGGGTCGTACTGGCCGGACAGGGTGGAGCGGATCACGGGAGTTTCCGAAGGTCAGATAGTATGCGCAGCGCGGATGCTGGGCGAGTCGCGCTCTTCGGCGATGATACTCACCGCAAGGGGCGCGGAGCAGCAGGCGCAGGGCGTCAACAATACGCTTTCCTACATAAACATCGCGCTCGCGTTGGGACTGGTGGGCAGGCCAAACAGCGGGTATGGGTGTCTCACGGGCCAGGGGAACGGCCAGGGCGGACGCGAACACGGCCAGAAATCGGACCAGTTGCCCGGCTACAGGCTGCTGGCCGATCCCGTGGCGCGGCGGCACATTTCCGGCGTGTGGGGAGTTGAGGAATCCACGCTGCCGATGCCAGGGCCGTCCGCGTATGAGCTGTTGGACTCTCTGGGACAAGACGGCAAGGTACGCTCGCTGATGGTATTTGGCTCCAACGTGGTCGTGTCGGCGCCGAACGTCGTGAACGTGGAAGCGAAACTGCGTTCCCTGGACTTCCTGGCGGTCGGGGACTTCTTCCTGTCGGAGACGGCGGAGTTGGCGGACGTGGTTCTGCCGACGGCGCAGTGGGCCGAGGAAGAAGGCACTATGACCAACCTGGAGGGCAGAGTCATCCTGCGGCGTCGCGCGTTCGACCCCGCCCCGGGCGCGAGAGACGAATTGGAAATACTGCGCGAACTCGCGCAACGCCTGGGAAGAGGCCAGTATTTCGACTTCGAGAGTCCCAAGGAAGTCTTCGACGAACTGAGACGCGCCAGCGCGGGCGGTCCGGCGGACTATTCGGGCATCACCTACGAGAAGATAGAGGATTCGGAAGGCGTATTCTGGCCGTGTCCAGACGAGTCACATCCTGGAACGCCGAGGATGTTCGCGGACGGCTTCCCGACTCCTGACGGGCGCGCCAGGTTCCATTCGACCGGATACAGCCCATCCGCCGAGATGCCGGATGCCGAGTACCCTCTCTTCCTGACGACGGGGCGTGTGATGGCGCAGTACCAGTCTGGCGCTCAGACCCGCAGGATAGAAGACCTGCGCCGGGTGGAACCGAGTCCATGCGCCGAGATACATCCGTCCACGGCAAGGCTCTATGGCCTTAACGACGGCGGACACGTAACACTCGCCACGCGGCGCGGTTCCGCCGAGTTCAAGGCTCGAGTAAGCGCGGGGATACGGCACGACACTATCTTCGTCCCGTTCCACTGGGGCGGTCGGCAGGCGGCGAACAGGCTCACGAATCCCGCGCTGGATCCAATCAGCAGGATGCCTGAGTTCAAGGTGTGCGCGGTGAGGATTGAGAAGTGATGACGTTGGACGCCCCAGTGGATTCCCGCCTTCGCGGGAATGACGGTGGGGACGCAGGAGCGCCAGTTGGAACTGACGACTTATGACTAAGAGCTTATAACTAAGGACTATGAGAATGGAAAAGCAGAAGCTGGTTGTAATAGGGAATGGGATGGCGGGAGCGAGGCTGGTGGAAGAGGTTCTGAACAGGGACGGCGGAGAGCAGTTCGAGATTTCGGTATTCGGGGAGGAGCCGCGCGGCAACTATAACCGCATTCTGCTGTCGGGCGTGCTGTCGGGGACTCACGACCAGGACGACATATATATCAACCCGCTGGAGTGGTATGAGAGGAATAACGTCAAGCTGTACGCGGGCGTGCGGGCCATCGGCATAGACCGCAGAGGAAAGACGGTATATGCGGCGGGCGGTCATCTGGTCCCTTACGACAAGCTGGTGATAGCCACCGGAAGCGCGCCGTTCATACCGCCAATTGACGGACTCCATGACAACGACGGCGCGCTCAGGGACGGCGTATTCGCGTTTCGCACGCTCGATGACTGCGTGGACATGATAGAGCGCGCAGGGGAGGTGGACGACGCCGTGGTGATAGGCGGCGGACTGCTTGGGCTGGAGGCGGCGCGCGGTCTTCTGACACGAGGGCTGAACGTACAGGTTGTGCATCTTGCGGCCTATCTCATGGAGACGCAGCTCGATTCGCAGTCGGGGGACTTGCTGAGGGAGACGCTGGAGCGGATGGGCGTAACGTTCCACCTCGAAAAACTGACGACCGAGATCCTCGGCGAGAACAGGGTTACGGGAGTCCGATTCAAGGACGGCAGCGAAGCCGAATGCGGAATGGTTGTCGTTTCGGCAGGCATCAGGCCCAACGTGGACGTAGCCAAGATATCGGGGCTGAACACGCGGCGAGGGATCCTGGTCAACGACGACCTCTCATGCAGAAACGACTCGGACATATTCGCGATAGGCGAGTGCGCGGAGCACAGAGATGTTACATACGGGCTGGTCGCCCCGCTCTGGGAGCAGGCGAGCATCCTGGCGGACAGGCTGACGGGGCGCAACCCGGGGGCGCGCTACTTCGGCTCGCGGGTATCTACCAAGCTGAAGGTGATGGGCGTGGAACTGGCGATGGCGGGGGTGAAGGAGCCGCGCGACGAGCGGGACGAGGTTGTCACCTACGTCGAGCCGAGCCGCGGAATATACAAGAAGCTGATAGTGCGGGACGGCCACATAGCCGGGGCGATACTGCTGGGAGACGGCATGTCGGCGCCCCGCCTGCTTCAAGCGTTCGACAGGGACGAGGCTCTGCCTGAGATACGCGCTGAAATGCTGTTTCCGCTCGCGCCTGAGAGCGTTGGCACAGATATCGAGGCGCTGCCTGACACGACGCAGGTGTGCAACTGCAATGGGGTTACGAAGGGTCAGGTGGTGGAGGCGGTGAAGGGCGGGCATCGCAGTTTCAAGGCGGTGTGCGACGCGACGCGGGCGGGCACAGGATGCGGCTCGTGCAAGCCGCAGGTACAGGCGATTCTGGAGTTCGCCGCCGACGGGCTGGTAGCGGAGGACCTATCGGCCAACTATTACGTGCCCGGAATACCGATGAGCAAGCCGGAACTGGTGGAAGCGGTGAGGTCGCTCGAACTCAAGAGCGTATCGTCGGTATTCGAGAACCTGGCCGACGGACGCGAGGACGCGGGGAGCAAGGTCGGACTCGCCTCTCTGCTCAGAACCGTCTGGGGCAGCGAGTACGAGGACGAGCGAGACGCGCGCTTCATAAACGACAGGGTACACGCCAACATCCAGCGCGACGGCACGTTCAGCGTAGTGCCGAGGATGTATGGCGGGATAACCACGCCCGACGAACTGCGGCGCATCGCGGACGTGGCTGAGAAGTACCACGCCGGAATGGTAAAGATAACCGGCGGCCAGCGGATAGACATTCTCGGAATTCCGAAAGAGCATCTGCCGGACGTGTGGCGCGAATTGGATATGCCGTCGGGCCACGCATACACGAAGGCTTTCAGAACGTGCAAGACGTGCGTTGGCACGGACTTCTGTCGCTTCGGACTCGGCGACAGCACGACGCTCGGAATTGATATAGAGAAGCGGTTCCAGGGCATGGAGATGCCGCACAAGGTGAAGATGGCGGTTTCGGGCTGTCCGCGCAACTGCGCCGAGGCGACTGTGAAAGACGTGGGCGTGGTGGCGGTAGAGGGCGGCAAGTGGGAGATATACGTCGGAGGCGCGGCGGGCGCGAACGTTCGCAAGGGCGACGTGCTGTGCGTGGTGGACTCTCCGAAAGACGTCATCAAGTACATGGGCAGGTTCATCCAGTATTACCGGGAGAACGCCAAGTACCTGGAGCGCACATACGGTTTTGTCGAGCGAATCGGTGTCGAGAGGATCCGGGAGATCATCATGGACGACAGCGACGGTGTGGCGGACGCTCTCGAAGCCGATATAGAGACTTCGGTCGAAGCGTACTTCGACCCATGGAAAGAGGGCGAGAAGCCGGTGCATGAGAACCAGTTCGCTAGCGCAGTGTCAGTGTGAGGTGTGTTCAGGTGATGAAGACAGAGACGAGCGTTCAGACGTACAGCCTCGGCCCGGTGGAGCGGATCCCTCCCGGAGAGGGACGACGGATCAGTGTCGGGCACATTCCGGTGGCGGTGTTCAGGACGCGGTCGGGGGAAGTGTACGCCACACAGGCGCTGTGTCCTCACAGGGCGGGGCCGTTGGCGGACGGGATCATTGGCGGCGGAGAGCTCCACTGCCCGCTGCACTCGTACAAGTTCGACCTGGAGACCGGATCGCCTATCGGCAATGAGTGCAAGGCGCTGAAGACGTATCCAATAGAGGTCGGCGAGAGCGGAGACATGGTCATAACGATGCATAAGGGAGCAAGGGCAGGAGGTAACGGATGATTAACCATTCTCTGGATGGCAAGCGCGTGGGGGCGTTGGAGTCTCGAATGGCAGGGCAGCTAGGCGACCTGATCCGCAAGCGGGGGGCCGAGGTCATGTCCGCGCCCGCTCTGAGAGAGGTTCCGGTTGACTGCCTGGATATGGTGGACGAGTTAATTGACGGCATCAGCGACGGTGAGTTCCAGGTGGTGATAGCGCAGACCGGGGTGGGCGTCTCCACACTGTTCAAGGAAGCCGCCAAGCTGGATCGGGAGCCGGAACTGCTAACCGGGCTGCGAAAGGTGGTTTGCGTCGCCAGGGGGCCGAAGCCCGTGGCGGCACTCAGGAAGGCGGGCGTTCTGACGCCGGTGAAGGTGGAGTCCCCGTACACAACCGATGAATTGTTAGAGACGCTGGGGGAATTCGACCTGTCGGCTTGCGGTGTCGCGCTTATTCACTACGGCGAGCGCAACGAGGCGCTAAGCGAGACTCTTATCTCCGTATGCGCCAATTTGTATGAACTATGTCTGTATGAGTGGATGCTGCCGGAGGACACCGGGCCGCTGGAATCGCTTATCAGGGCGGTATTGAAGCGGGAACTGGACGCTGTGGCGTTCACCAGTCAGGCGCAGGTGAAGCATCTCTTCAAGATAGCGGAGCGGCGCGGGTTCGAGTCTGTACTGGCGGCGTCGCTGAACTCGACGGTGGTGGCGGCAGTTGGGCCGACGTGCGCCAAGGCGCTCGACGCCTACGGTGTCAGTACCGACGTAGCGCCGGAACATCCGAAGATGGGGCACATGGTGGCGGACCTGGCCGAGTATTTTTCAAGGGTCCGAATCCCGCGTCCGTGAGACGCTTTCTGTGTGAATCAGGATTGTCGGATATACAGGATGGGTGATGTGAGGAGGATGGATTCCCGCTTTCGCGGGAATGACGATAAATGACAGCGCTGACTAATACCCCGAGGGAGACAATGACAACGAAAATGGATATGCAGGCCAAAGCGCCGAGTATCAACTTGTTCAGCCTGAAGAAGCCTCACATGCGGACGTTCCACCTGACGTGGTTCGCGTTCTTCCTCGCGTTCTTCGGGTGGTTCGGAATCGCGCCGCTGATGGCAGTCGTCCGGGACGACCTGGGACTCACCAAGACGCAGATCGGCAACACTATCATCGCTTCGGTAGCTATCACCATCGTCGCACGCCTGCTAATCGGGTGGCTGTGCGACCGGATAGGGCCACGCCTGGCCTACAGCGGCCTGCTTGTACTTGGCTCGATACCCGTGATGACGATTGGGCTGGCGCAGAACTATGAGACTTTCCTGCTATTCCGTCTCGCCATCGGCGTAATCGGAGCTTCGTTCGTAATCACTCAGTACCACACCTCCGTGATGTTCGCTCCAAACGTGGTGGGCACGGCGAATGCAACGACCGCAGGCTGGGGCAACCTCGGCGGTGGCGTAACCCAGATGGTCATGCCGCTGGTACTGGCCGCGGCGCTGATGTTCGGGGTCGGAGAATTCGTGGGATGGCGTGTGGCGATGATCGTGCCGGGAGTCGCGCTGCTACTGGTCGGAATCGCCTACTTCCTGCTCACGCAGGACTCGCCGGAGGGCAACTACTCGAAGCTGAGAGCGGAAGGCCGTATGCCCTCGGCGGCGGCGGTCAAGGGAACGTTCATAGAAGCCGCGAGCGACCACAGGGTGTGGGCGCTGTTCGTGATATACGGCGCGTGCTTCGGAGTCGAGTTGACCATCAACAACATAGCCGCGCTCTATTACCATGACAGGTTCGGGTTGAGCGTGGGAACCGCCGGCCTGATCGCGGGGCTGTTCGGACTGATGAACATGTTCGCTCGGACGCTGGGCGGCATGTTCGGGGACAAAGCGGGCATCAAGTTCGGGCTCAGGGGCAGGGTCATGTTCCTGGGGGTCGTCCTGCTGCTGGAGGGAATCGCGCTGATACTGTTTTCGCAGATGTCGGCGCTGTTTCTCGCGGTCGGCGCGATGATTATATTCAGCCTCTTCGTGCAGATGTCGGAGGGGGCGACCTACTCGGTAGTTCCGTTCATAAACAAGCGCGCGCTGGGTTCGGTGGCCGGAATCGTGGGGGCCGGAGGCAACGCGGGAGCGGTGGCGTTCGGGTTCCTGTTCAGGATAGAGTCGCTCGCCACTCACCAGGCGCTAATGTTCATCGGGCTGGCGGTAATCGCGGCGTCCTCGCTGGTATTCCTGGTCAGGTTCTCGGACAGCCGCGAGGTGGAGGAGAGACAGGCTCTTGAGACGGCGCTGGCGTCCAGGCGTGGCGGCGCGGTGGCAATGGAGGGCGCGGCGGCGGACTAGGCTCGACAGTACAACGAAGAGCAAGCCGCTCGACGGGGGACCGTGGGCGGCTTGTTGTTATTGGCGGGCAAGTGAGTCGAGGTCTATATGTCCGGAGGCTATGCGCTGGATGGTTTGGGGGTAGAGTAGGTGTTCCTGTTGGAGGACGCGGGCGGCGAGGGTGTCGGGGGTATCGTTGGGCATGACGGGGACTTCGGCCTGGGCTATGACGGGGCCGCGGTCGTACTCTTCGTCCACGAGGTGGACGCTGACGCCGGAGACGCACTCGCCAGCGGCGATGACGGCGGCGTGGACGCGCTCGCCGTACATTCCCTGTCCGCCGAATTTGGGCAGGAGGGCAGGGTGGACGTTCAGGATGCGGTTTCGGTATTGGCGCAGCGTCTTGGGGCCGAGCTTTCTCATGTATCCGGCGAGGGCGACGAGTTGGACGCCGCGCGAGGTCAGGGTGTCGGCGATGGCTGTGTCCAAGTGTGACGGGTCGGGGTGGGTTACGGAGCTGAGGTGCGCGGTGGGGATGTTCGCGCGGCGGGCGCGTTCCAGGGCGAGGGCGCGGGAGTTGTTGGAGATGACGACGCGGATTTCGGCGTCGAGAGAGCCGTCGACGCAGGCGTCTATCAGGGCCTGGAGGTTGGTTCCGCCGTGCGAGGCGAGGACGCCTATGGGGAGTTTTGGGGGTTGTGTCCGTTCCAACGATCACCCCCATCCTAACCTTCCCCCATCAAGGGGGAAGGGATTTTTGCCTACCCCTGTCAGCCCATCGAGGGAGAGGGGATATGAGATTAGTCCGCGCCGACTTCCTGGACTTCCATGACGAGCTTGTCCATCTCCAACTGGACGGGGATGGGGTACTCGCCTGTGAAGCAGCCGAGGCAGAAGCGGTCTCTCGCCCCGTTGACGGCGCGCAACAGGCCCTGGACGCTGAGGTAGCCGAGAGAGTCCGCGCCGACCAGTTGGCGTATCTCTTCCACAGAGGAGTTTGCGGCTATCAACTCTCTCTTGGTGGCCATGTCCACGCCGAAGTGGCAGGTGGACGTGATCGGCGGGGCGGTTATGCGTAGGTGGACTTCCCTCGCGCCTCCTCTGCGAAGCAGCTTGACCACATGAGGAGTCGTAGTGCCCCGGACGATGCTGTCGTCAACGACGACGAGACTCTTGCCGCGAATGATGCCGGGAAGAACGTTCAGTTTTCGCCTCACGCCGAGATCGCGGAGGCGCTGGTTGGGCTCGATGAAGGTGCGGCCCACGTAGCGGTTTTTGACCAGTCCCTCCCCGTAGGGGATGCCGGACTCCTGGGCGTAGCCTACGGCGGCGGCGGTGGCGGAATCTGGGACACCTATGACCATGTCGGCGTCGGTGGGGAATTCACGAGCGAGTTCCACGCCCATTCTGAGACGGTCTTCGTATATGAGTCTTCCGTCCAGCATACTGTCGGGGCGGGCGAAGTATATATTTTCGAAGATGCAACTCGAACGCCGGGAGGGGTCATCCGGCGCTTTGACCGTTCTGAACCCCCGGTCGTCCACCAGCACGGCCTCGCCGGGTTCGATCTCTCTTATGTATTCCGCTCCCACATGGTCGAGGGCGCAGGACTCGGAGGCTATGATCCATCCGCTGGGTTCGCCATTCGGATTGCCGTTGAGTTTGCCGATGCAGAGTGGCCTGACACCCAGCGGGTCCCTGATTCCGAGCAGGCCGCGCTTGGTGAGGACGGTCAGGGAGTATGCGCCCTCGAGTCTGCGCATCAGATACGTTATGCGCCCCTCCCAATCCCGAGAGGGAGCATTGGCCAGGACGCTGGCTATTATCTCGGAGTCGTTCGTGCCCTCGAATCGGAATCCGCGGTCTTCCATTTCGTGGCGGAGTTCCAGAGCGTTGATTACATTGCCGTTGTGCGCCAGGGCGAGTTCCACGTCCGGTCCGCGCGCGACTATTGGCTGGGCGTTGACGATGCGGTTGGAGCCGGTGGTGGAGTAACGTGTGTGGGCTATGGAGATTGGGCCGGTGAGATCGAGCAGGTCGTCCTCTTCGAAGACCTGTGTTACCAGTCCCATCTCGGTGCGGACCCGGATCCGCTCGCCGTCCGCAGAGGCGATGCCGGCGCTCTCCTGCCCGCGGTGCTGAAGCGCGTAGATGCCAAAGAAGGCGACGCGGGCGGCGTCCCCGCCCTTGTGATAGACGCCGACCACGCCACACGCTTCGCGTGGTACGTCAGGGGAAGTTGTGCCTCTCCGCCGCAGATCCGCATCTGCGCGATTCACAGAAAAGTCCGTCTGCAGCGGGTATTCGCCGTGAGGGTTATAGGGACTGATGCGACCACGCTCCCTCGGTTCAAGGGCCAAGAACTTCGCTACCGTCCGCGCATTCGGATTCCCGGGTAATGACGGCCACACACCCAAGCCTGTCGAACGCACACAGATTATAGACACCAATTCGGTGAGCGGTCAATGCGGCACGGGGGCTTTTGACGCCGTATAGTCTGGTTGGTATAAGGATTCACCCTCACCCTAGCCCTCTCCCTGAGGGAGAGGGGACTTGTTGATTGGTGATCATAGTTTACCGCACGTTGGCCTTCCCTTGTGAGCCCATCAGGGGAGAGGGGATTTTCGAGCTTCTACATACAGCGGATTCAGGGTACGATGGTCGCGATTACAGATGACGAGAGGATCGGACACCGGTCAGGAGGTGAAGCATGACTACACAGCAACCGATTCGCATTGGACTGATTGGGGCGAATATTCACCAGGGCTGGTCGCCGCGGGCGCACCTGCCGGCATTGGCGGCGCACCCGGACTTCGACCTGTCTGCCGTTTGCACCACGCGGCGAGAGTCGGCGGATGAGGCGATGGCGGCGTTCAACGCGGGCAGCGCGTGGGATGACTACAACCGGATGCTGGCCGACGCCGACATCGAGGCCGCTACTATCTCGCTCAGGGTACCTCTACACTACGAGCCGACCATGGCGTCGCTGAAAGCAGGCAAGCACACTTTCACGGAGTGGCCACTGGGCCGAACCACAGCGGAGGCCGTCGAGATGGCCGAATTGGCCCGGCTGAAGGGTGTCAGAACGGCGGTGGGGCTGCAGGCCCGGGCCAATCCCGCTATGGTCCACCTGCGGAACCTTGTAGCTAACGGATATGTGGGTCGGGTGATGACCTGTCATGTACGGCTGATGCGCGAGGGTGTATTGTCGCGGGTTTCAGGCAGGACGTGGCAGCGGGAGAATGATCTGGGAGCGCATACCCTGACAATCGCCTGCGGACACACCATTGACGCGCTATGCAGCGTGGTGGGCGAGTTCGCGGACGTGGCTACGGTGGTAAGCACGCAGGCCACTACCTGGTACGAGACTGACACCGGACGGGACCTGCCGGTGACATCGCCGGACAATGTGCTGATCAGCGGCAACCTTCAGGGCGGCGGCGTGGCTTCGGCGCAGATTGGCAGCACCGCCTGGGCCGGAAGCGGATACAGGATGGAGATATACGGAGAAGAGGGGACACTGGTGGCGGTTTCGGCGGATTCACCTCAGTTGCAACAGGTGAGCATCCGCGGGGCCAGGGGCAGAAGCAACGATCTACAGGAGCTGACACCGGCGGAGGAACTGCATCCCGCACCGGAAATACCCAGAGGATCAGCCTACAATGTGGGCCAGCTATATAGCCAATTCTCAGACTCAATCCGGGGCACGGACAACGTGGAATCCAGGGTTCCCGACTTCGACCATGCCGTAGGACTGCATCGGCTTATTGACGCGATTCGACAGTCAAGCGACGAAGGACGGCGGGTTGCGGTGGCATAAAGTTGGGCGTGAGGGAATCACCCTAGCCATCTCCCTCGATGGGAGATGGCTAGATATTCAGTGTGACGCGTTTGAAATTGCGGTTTCACCCCATCCTAACCTTACCTTCCTACGTCAAGGGGGAAGGGACTTTTGCCTACCCTTGTGAGCCTGTCGAGGGAAAGGAGATTTTCGAGCCGCAGGCAGCGCCGACTAAGTTGATATAGATTCAAAGTTCAACTGAAAGTTGTACAGAAGAGGCCTGGGCATAGTACAATTGTAAGCGCGATGGCTCTCTACTCTCATGTTCTGAGGGCTGAGAAGGGTGGGCATTGGAAGCGCTTGACTTGCGGTTTCACCCCCATCCTAACCTCCCCCCCATCAAGGGGGAAGGGACTTATAAGAACATACCGTGCCCCTGTAGCTCAGGAGGATAGAGCACCGGTTTCCTAAACCGGGTGCCCCGGTTCGAGTCCGGGCAGGGGTACTCTCTTCTTAGCTACGAATTTGGCCTGATTTGGCCCTGTATGCCCAATCCCAGTCCAATCCTGCCCACATTCTGCCCACAAACTTCTTAAGTTTTTCTCCAGCCGGAGCCCCCGATGTTGGCAGGAGGTGTCCGTATGTATCCACCGTGGTCTGGATACTCTCGTGGCCCAACCGCGCCTGGACAACATGTATGGGGACGCCTGCCAACAAGAGAAATGTCGCATGAGTGTGACGCAGGTCGTGGAAGCGTACATCCGTTATGCCGGCGCGAGTGGATATTCGCTTGAATGCCCTGGAGAGAGCGTTGGGCTTCACGAGACTCCCGTCGAGGCGTGCGCAGATCTGGGTCTCCGGGGTAATGGCAGCGTCGAACACTCCAAAATGGGCAATCTGATTCTGTCGGTGCGATTCCAACAATGTGGCGATCTCTTCGCAGAAGAAGAGAGAACGCATTGACCGGAACGACTTTGGCTCACTGATATGAGTCGGGTTTCCGGTTAGGTTGATCATCGTCCTCGAAACGGTGAGCTTACGAGCTGCTATATCTATATGACGCCACATGAGCCCAAGTACCTCGGAGCGGCGCATGCCCGTGAATAGTGCCAGAAGGATCGGGAGGTAATACTCGGCAGGCTCTGCAGCCCTGAGTAGTGCGTCCGCCTCGTCGGGTGTGAGTACTCGCATCTCAGGCCTTCGTCGGGGTGGAGGCGAGATGTCTTCGAGAACGTTTCTGCGGAGCATCCGCCAGCGTACGGCCTGCTTGAGCGTCTGACTCAACAGACGGTGGATGTGCAAGACAGTCTGCGCAGACAAGCCCGAGCGGATACGGGCGGCATAGTAAGTTTGGACTTGGTGCGCACCAAGGTCAGCGAGCTTCACGGAACCGAAGGCAGGCTTTAGATGTGTCTCGATGATGCTACAGTAACCCTCCAGTGTCCGAGGGCGCACAGACGCCTCGGCATAGTCTCGCTTCCAGAGATCAAGATACTCGCTCACCGTCAAAGTGGACACCACGGCTGAGTTCATGCTGTATCTCGGCCATTCTTTCCTGGGCCCGTTTCTTGGTGCCATGCACCGTCTCGTACTTCTGCTGCCGCTTCCCGTCGAGTCCCGGCGACACGTCGTATACGAGCTGCCAACGGTTGATCCCACGTTTTCTTATCGATCCTCTGGCCACCTGGTTCCATTCCCTGTAGCGATTGATTAATGGTCCCGACCTGCACCGTCGAGGATGGTCTTACGTCAGTGCCAGAGGGATTCTCAACGCGTTAACGCTGAAATCCCTTGTGCGGCCAAAAGTTCCCCAAAACAGGACCAGGGTATCTTCACCTAGGTGAGTCGAGCAGACTCACCCACGCTGTCGTCTGGTACTACGGAAACCACACGAATGTCATTCAACCGATGAGCGATAGTCATCGGATGACTTCTGCGAAACTCTTTCACCCACTTGATTCCTAGTGAAATGATGACCATTGAAGAGTATCTGATATGTGCTTTATCTGTCAAACGCACTAGCTTTACAGCATAGGCTATTTGACCACTTGCATCATAGGCAGTATTCTGCGGATTTAAGCACACGGGGGAGACAATGAGCTGATGACACTAGGTGAATATCTCAAGCAGGTTAGGGCTATGCATCACCTTTCACTACGCGATGTCCAGAGGTTGGCAAAGGAGAACAACCTGGGAGTGGAGCTCAGCAGCGGTTACCTCAGTCTTCTGGAGCGTAGCGAGGTCAGGGAACCATCTCCAAGAATTCTTCATGCGCTTGCGTCGATCTACGAGATTGACTACATCGATTTGATGCGGAGGGCAAACTACCTTCCAGACGACGAGGTCTTATCCAGCGGTGCACAGAGGTCCGTGGTGTTCAGGGGCGCGACACATCTAACTGAAGAACAGCATAGGCGAATTCAGCATTTAATCGATTTCGAATTGAATCAGAACCGCCGGTCTAGACGCCAGCAAGATGTTGAGGGTGTGAATGAATAAGGTTATGGCGTCCAGCAAACTTTCTATCAGGAGGCATGCCGAGAGTTTCTTGGCGGAATGCGGGTTTTCCGGTCCTCCTCTGCGTCCAGCCGAGGCGCTGGCAGCGCGTAAGTTAAAGGTTGCCCAATTGCCGCTCGATGACCTTCTTGTCAAAGCTAATCTTCCACCGACGGACAGTCGCAAGATTCAGGCTATGCTTGATGTCAGGAACCGCGCCATACACTTCAAGAGCGACCTCCCCAATCAGAAAAGACGGTGGGGCGCACTTCATGAAGTGGGACATGAATATATTCCTTGGCAACGAGAGTTCCTTTATTGCTGCCCTTTGATCTGGCTTCCCTATCATATTCAAAAGCAGTTTGAGGCGGAAGCAGACATCTTCGCCGCGGAGGCTTTCTTCTTCGGAGGCCAATTTACGGAATTGGCATTTGACGGCGAGATCGCACTCAACACCGCCATAGAACTTGCCAATGATGTCTATCAGACCTCAATCCACGCTACATTGGCCCACTACGTACAAGAAAGTCCGACGCCCATCTGCCTACTTGTGTGGGAGCCAAAAGCAAGTGATAACTCATCGCCTCCTTCAGAGCAACTGGAACTACATTATTATGTGAGATCCAAAGGCTTCAGAGGATATATTTCCCCAGGTCAGATCGCGGATCCCGATGGTGCAATATGTAAGGCATATAAAGATCCCAAAATAGACGTGGTGCGCCATGAAGTGACTCACATCAGTGTGTCCGGCGAGAAGAGTGTCGCCCAGGCGGAATCTTTCTCTAATTCGTACAATGTCCTTACACTGATGTCTCAGCCAGTCCGAAAAATCGCGACTGTGGCCTAACCTCGACTTTGTACAGAAGTGTAGTCCATCAAGCGGCGTAGGTAAGAGATTCCACGAGACGATTGGAACAGTGGTAGAGGGACTTTTGCCATATCGCTGGCCGACACCGACGTTGATAAAGTCTCAGAACCAAGCCAGAGCTGACGGCGCACCAGCGCGATGGCGTCAATGAAGGTCGGCTCAGTCTTGGATGAGTACCCATCGGATCGGCACGGGGAGGGACTGCCCCAGCTATACCAGTGCGCGGTCTGCGAACCCAGTTCAAGTGTGCAGGTGGTTCCATCGTGCCAGAGCACCGACACACGATCCCAGTTCACATCGTCATTGTCGAGGAGGTCGATGAGCGAGGACAGTCGCTGTCCCTTGATGCGAGGACGTCCGATCTGTCCAGGCAGTCGCGTTGGCGGAGGTTCGTAGAGCGCTGCGTCGAGTCTCAGCCTGGTGATGAAGGTGACTGGTTGTGTCAGCGACTGGCAGAAGTTGAGCAGTTCGAGGGCGACGTAGTTACGGTCTGCTACCACGGCGATGGGTCTGGTGGGTAGCCAGCGTCGCAACCGGAGTATCATCTGGCGCGCCCGATCAGTGATCCTCTTGCGCGGGAGACCGATCTGGCGATGGTACTGCTCAGACGGAGCCAGAGCGGTCAGAACCGGTAGAGCCCAGGTTCGATGCGCCCATGGTATGTTCGCCAGCCACATCAGGCTTATCCAGCGCAGCCCGCTGGTCTTGACCATGTGGGTCTCGGGTGGATCGCACCGCGTCTCTGAATATGCCCTTTGCGCTGATGCGGCTGCCCCATCGTCGCTCGAGCGTCTCCTCTATACTGAACACCAGCGGTTCGGCTTCCCTGGCGAGATGCCTGATTAGGAGCATAAGCAGCACACGACTCAACTGCAGGGGCGACCAAACGGCCCGACTGAGCACGTGGTGGTACTTGGCAAAACTGGCTTCATCGCTCAGACCCACGGCACGGAGGGCCGATGTGACGGTGCGCTTGCGGGGAGATAGGATGGCGCCGACGAGCAGTAGCTGCGCCTTCATCCATGTCCTATGTCAGAACAGAGTTGAGAATGGCTGAAGCGTGGATATAATGGTGTCGGGCAGGGTGAGCATGGCTAGACCTTTTTGAAGGATAGTTCGGGCCATCTTGCCCTGTTCTTATATTCCTGATATCACGTGTTCGAAATGTGCAAAGTCGAGCTAGCAGTCAGCGGGACTTTCGAAATCGCCTCCTTACTTGAGTAACTGGAGACAAGGGAGTTAATGTTATGCTATCGAAGGGGATGGAGAAATGAGTGCTAGACGAAGAGAACGGACTCATCGGGCTTTAGATGACCCGAATGGCTACCTGAAAATGATTGAAGAAAGGGTCAATCGCTTTGAGGAATATTCCTGCATGATTCCCGTTAGCGCCGATGCCAGGTGCGGTTTGCCATGTTGTGGCTCGCATTCCGTTCAGGAAGCGATGCTGCGGGACCGCCTTGTTAGCCCTTTCGGGAAGAACCGTGTCTTGGATTTCAGACTCAACCCTTTGATCGGCTACTTGCAGTTTGCGCTGGAAGTGGACACAGCCTGGCCACGCCAGAATGCTTATGGGAACGCCTCCCTGATTCCTTTCGCCTGTGGTCAACCGAGAGGACATTATGACGGCGACGATCACGACGGTAGTGTGTTCCGTCTCATAGAGGGAGAAGGTGGCGCCGATGTACTGAAGGAGGCTGTGTCCAGCACGTCGGGCAAGGAGGAAGAATTATTCCTGTTTTCCTACCGAGCGTGTCTGTCAACACTCGGCCAGATCATGGTCATGGAGCGGAAGATTGACGTAAACGAGAGTTTATTGATTCCATCACAAAGGCCCAATGGCTATAAGCAAAACGTGTGGCGGATGCATTGTGAGAATCAAAAGGGGAAGTTGCGCCAGGCACGGGAAAAGATAAAGTGGCTCATGGGTTCGGTGGCACAGATACAGCGGTCTATGGACCGAGTTTTCCTAAATGGTTCCTACGAGCAGATGGAGCATGTCCTAATTCAGTTCGACTCGGAAGTGAGGATTGCCGCGGCGTCGGCATACTTCGAGTCCTTCCTGACAATTCTGCCAGACGATGCCGGCGGAATCAGACATACCGCTCTGATTTCATGGGTTGCCGATTCAACTGAAGATAAAAGCACTCAGGAACGGGAAGAACGGAGCGGACGGATTCGCGAACTTTCCTCGGACTGGCGTGAGTTGCTTAGACATGTCGTAGATAGATGCTTCAATGTGTACACTTCACCCAACTATCGTACAGAGACTGACGCGGAATTTCAGGCACATATCCACAGCGACATGGAGAAGAAACTCTGGGCCAATTGATACTCCTCAGACTGCTCGCGCCTTTCGACAGAATCGAGTGCGCTCTTCGTAGTGGTCAGCGCTTTCCTAGCTGAACTACGACAAACTGATTTCCTTATACAATGCTCATGTTTCGCATGGCCTGACTCACGATTACCAGAACGCAGATAGCGATCAGGAGCACCACGATGATAGAAAGCCCCTGCCGGTGCGACCATCGTAACGACGAGCAGCAGTGGGCTGGCGCTGACAGCAGCTGACCGTTCCATCCTACCCACCAGGCCAGTGAATTCCTACACATGAAAGAATGTCGGAGTCCCGAATTCCGAAAACTCCACGTTCGATTAGTTGGCCACTCCTCCGCCCGTCCCCCTTCCGACGCGGGCATCCGGTATCCGACGCTGGGCTCGGTGAAGATGTAGGCCGGGTTCTGCGCGTCGTCGTTCAGCTTGCGGCGGGAGTCTCTTCACGATGTTGCGCAGGAGCCAGGGCTGCTCCCTTCTCTCCGGCTCCCAGATCCGTTGTACCGCGTCAATCATTTTTGCCGGTTGCGTCAATGGATTTTGCCGCTCTGACTCCTTCTCCGACTGTTGATTTCGCCCTGCATACGCACGACAACTTGTAGTTGACGCGACAACCATTTTTGACGCGCGTCAATTACTCTTGCCGGCGCGACAACTTCTCCGCCTGCCGACTCTGCGCCGCATTGGTCCGGTAGCTCGGCAGGTCGAACTCCAATATGACCGAGTGATGCACGATCCGGTCTATCGCCGCCGCGGTCGCCATGGGGTTGGCGAACACCTTCTCCCATTCACTGAAGACCAGGTTCGAGGTGATGCCCAGAGACCGACGCTCGTAGCGCTCGGCTATCAGGGTGAACAGCACCTCGGACTCACCGGCACCCTGCGGCAGGTAGCCCAGGTCGTCTATCACCAGCAGGTCGAAGTTATCCAGCTTCCTGAGCATCCGAGGCAGTTCCAGGTCCCGCTTGGCAGCCAGCATGTCCTGCACCAGCCGGTACGCAGGGATGAACAGCACCGAGCGTCCCGCCTGCACGAGCCGGTGTCCTATGGCGCACATCGCGTGAGTCTTGCCGGTGCCGGGCATACCGAAAGCCAGAACGTTCACTCCACTCTCCACGAAGTCGCCCTCGGCAAGCCCCTCGAGCTGCTGCCTCAGCTTCACCGGAGCGCGCTCGTGCTCGAACGTGTCCCAGGTCTTGCCCGCCGGCAGCTTGGACGCCCGCCTGAGCCTATCCACTCTGCGTATGCGCCGGTCCTCGGCCTCCTGCTCCAGCACTTCCACGAGGGTCGGCAGGGCGTCGGCATGTCCGGCTTCGCTGAAGCGGCCGACGGTCTCCGACGCCAGCGTCGGCAGCCTGAACTGTCTGCACAGCTCCCTGATCCGCTCTCCCACCACGCTGGGCGTGTACGTCTCCGTCGTCATCGCACACCTCCCACGAGCAGCTTGTCATACACGCCGAGGTCCACCACTCCGGACAGTTCCACCGCCGGGATCTCAGGGGACGCGGGCGCCGACAGCTGCCGCACCGTCGCGTAGTCGAACCTCACCCTGCACTCAAGCAGCCTCCTCAGAGCCCTCTCCACATCGCACTCCATGGTCGTCGCCGCAAGATGCAGTATGCGAACGTAGTCCACGTCCGCCCGCTCTCCCTTCCAGCCACGCATAGCGTCGTATGCCAGGCGGAAGGTGTGCGAGGGGAACATCTGCTCCCTGAAGCGATAGCGCGCGAACGCTCCCGGCTTACGTACCAGGGACCCTATGATGTGGCGGTAGTCTATATGCGCCTCGCCCCCGCCTCGTATCCGCTCCATGCTCTCGACGAGATGCCCCTTGTAGTACACCTCGACGTGATCGGTGTACAGCCTCACGTCCACCTCCACGCCTATCAGACGGGAGGGGACCGAGTACGTCCTACCGCTCACCCTGACGGTGCTCCACTTGCGCACCCTGGTGCGGTAGCTGACGTACTCCGGCACCGGGGCCGGAGGCAGCGCGCGCAGGTGTGGATACTCACGCGCCAGCTTGTCCTTGATAAGCCTGTTGCGTCTGTCCACGATACTCCTGACGAACGCCGTGTACGCTTCCACCGACTCGAAGTCGTCGCTGCCTCTGAGGACCAGAGCCTGCGCTATGGCGTCCTTCAGGCGGCGGTGGCCCTGCTCGGCGACCCCGTTCTCGTGCGAGCTTCGCGGGTTGGTGCGTGTAGCCTTCAGCCCGTAGTGGTCGAGTACGGCTTGGTAGCTCTCGTTGAACGCACGACCGCGACTGTCCCTCAGATCGTGCGTCGCAGCCGACAGGTTGTCGGTCCTGACCACCTCGGGCACGGCGCCAAGCTCCCACAGCGCTCCCTGGAGTCCGCTCACCAGCGCGGTGAACGTCTCGGCGTATGCCACTTCCGCATATCGCCAGCCCGAGTGACTCATAACGAACTGGAACAGCAGATGGCCGAACGGCTCTCCGCCTATCTTCACCCCGAGCTCCCCGCAGTGCGTGAAGTCCATCTGCGCCTCGCGTCCAGGCGGATGCTCCTGCTCGAAGTACACCTCGCGGTCCGGTCCGTGAAGAGCGCGCCAGTCCCGCATCCTCCGCTGCAACGTGCGAAGATGAGACCTGCCGAACCGTCCCGGATGCCGCCCGTCCAGCCAATCGAGCACTGTGGGCGCGCTCAGCACCCCTTCCACATCGGACCGAAGCAGTGGCTCTATATCTTCAGTCCACACTACGGCGAACGGGTCCGGTCTCGTCCTCTGCCTTCGGCTTGCCTTCTTCTCCGACGGCAACGGACCCTTACGCCAGTTCCGTACCGACCTCTCACTCATCCCTGATGCCGCCGCCGCTGCCTGTTGACTCTTGCCTTCCATAATCTTCTGCCTCGTCAAGACTACCTGTCTGTCGGTCATCAATCTCCCACCTCCTGGCGGGAGATAATCACCCATTACAACCGGCAAGTTCTATTGTCGTGACCGGCAAAAGTCATTGTCGCGTATCAAGGGGTGGCAACACGTTACGCTAAATGGGGAGATTCTTTCCTGGCTATCTGTCAGATACGCGCTTTGGTACTGTGGACTAAATTATTTTGACGACACACTCTAGCAATGTCCGCTGCACCTCCTGTCGGAATCCCGACAAAGATGCACCTAGCTATCGGGTGGGTCAAATCCAAGTTGGCGTTACCGGGTCATTTTAAGGTCGGCGGTGACAGCGGCCCTAGATCAGCATCTCAAGAGCACGATACTAAACGTACTATCCGGGACTCGCTGAAGTGTCTCCTTTGAGTGGTCCCCAAGTCCATGCAGACCGATACAAGTGCCCAAATTGAAAGTCATGCCATTTGCGCCCTGCTCTCCTTCGGAACGGGCATCAGGGCCCGGTTACATCTCCACATCGAAGATGTCTGATGGCTGGGTTGGGTCGGGGATTGGGCGTCGATACCGTCCAATACGGTTGAACGGCACTTCCGGTAGCGGCCTGTAGACATCAATCACCTCGTCCCCGAGTTCGAAACGCTCTGTGAGAATGTCGATGACTGCTTGAGCAATCAGTGACGCGCAGGCGAGAACGGAGACAGGCGGCGCGTTGTTGACTGGCACGGAACAGCCGAGGTCGGGCTTCGCAAGGTCCACCCCGGGTTCGCCTGCTGGAACAACCGGGTAGCAGGGAGAATCCGGTCGGCTGGTGATCGAGGCATCTGTGTCCAGGGCCTTCCTCTGAACCCGGCCGATGAAACCACCGCGAAACAGCGCACCTGAGACCAGTGGCTTGCCCAGACCCTCCGCAACGAGAGCGACGGGATGCACGAACGCATCGTTGCCGGTGGCGTCAATGACGACATCAGCGTTTCCAACGAGCTGCGCGATCTCCTGCGATCCGTATGGGTTGGTTGGGGGCGTAATCAATTCCACCTTGGTCCAGGGCGCGTGATTCCTGATGGCAACCTCCACGGCATTTGTCTTGGGTCCCCCAACGTGATCGTGGCCCGCAACGTGGCGTACGACATTCCCGGGCGACAGGAGATCGCCGTCGACGATTCTCAGGGAATCTATGCCACTCTCGGCAAGGGTAACGGCTACATGACCTCCCAGGGCGCCGGCCCCAAATAGAACGACGCTCCGTCCCTTGAGGACTTCTGCGTCCGGTCCAGATCTCAGCCTGAGGGTCTTCTCGTCATTCGGTTCGGCTACCAATGCTGCTGCTTCCACTTTATCTCCTACTCCTTGGCAAGCCATGACAAGGAGGTCGGTGTGCTCCTGCCGTTGCCACGCGAATATGATGATGTCCACACCACCGCTTACCTGGGGACCTCTGGGTTCGCGCCGCTGCGAGAGGGCTCTTTCTAGCCCTTTCCGCTGCGACCTACTGAGATGTCGCGGCAACTCGGATAGGTTGCGCGGCGGTGGCGCTTGAAGATGGCCGACCCGAAACCAGAGCCCTCGGATCTCCCTTGGCCCAGTCGCCGCTCCTGATCGAATGCTCAGCAGTTTCGGGTTCGTCGGGACTCCATGAATGTCGCCCCAGTTCCCGATGCTCGTGCGGAGTGACTCAAAATCGAACGCCGCCATCAGCGGCGCCTTGAGCTTGAAGTTCAGGTATGCGTCGAATGGCAGGTCGTCGTCCTGCCAGCTACCCCTTGCGCGTCTGCACCAGTCCTCGACACGTTTGAAGAGACCATCGACGGTCTCCCACTCATCGCTCAGTTCACCGTCCCGCCAGAGACAGACGAAGCCGTCCAGCGTCGAGTGGTTGGTGTCGAGCCCCTGCACGAAGACCCTGGGCGGCCGGTAAGGCCACCCGGGGTCAAAGACGATCACCATGGTGCCTGCATCGGTGAGTCCGTCGAACGCCGGGTGGATCGGGCCTCGCCACATGCGGCGTTCAGTGCCGGATACGGGCTCAAACCCACACGCAACGAGGTCGGCTCGGAACCCTTCCGGCGAGGCGGTGTCGAAGGATTCCAGTTCCATTTCGTCTACCCGAACCTGGGGGCCTCACTGCGCCGAGCAGTTGCGCCGAGCCCGCTTGCCACTCCGACTCCGGCCGCGGTGACAGTGCTACCCCTACCTCGTCCGCTATTCGGGGGATAGGCTAGGACCGGATTGGCGCGGTCATTGCCCCCGAGGATCTTGCGCCACTCGGTGGCGGCATCGGTGTCGTTCATGGAAAGTGCCCGGTTTGCCGTATCCGCCAGTTTCCCGAAAATGGCCGCAGCCTGTTCGACCTGCCCAGGCGACAACGGTGGGTCAACAGGGGTGCCGAGAACAGGGTCTAGGAGGGGATTGACTGCGGCCCGGCTAAGACGATCCGCAATACACTGGAGTGTCTTGGCCAAGAGCACATCCCATTCGTTCCCTGTGACCAGTCCGGATCGCCAACTGCGCTTGTTCTTATCCGACGGCAACGGACCTCTCTACCACATGCGAGCGCTCCTTGCGCTCATACCCGCCGCTGCCGCTGATGCCTGTTGACTCTTACCTTCCATAATCCTCCGCCTCAGTAGTAGTACTTGCTGATCTATGACCATCCCGTACCTCCTGTACACGATGGTCAAATCTACTTACCTCAGCGGCCAAAATGAATGTCGCCTACCGGCCATTATAAATGTCGTTGTTCAAATGTCAGTATCATTGCGCCTTTCGGTAGAAACACCGTGATAGACTTTCCCGATCGGCAACTGCGTGAGGTCACGTCAAGTGGTGTGTAAACGAAGTCGGGCGGCGATCTACTCGAATACCTGAGGATACGTCGTACGCTGAATAAAATGGTCGTATCCAAAGTGGAAGGAGAAAGCGAAAGGAGTATCGCCATTCTCTATTCATAATTTGTGCCGGGCGACTATGGGAAATCGGGACACCATGGAGTTTGGAAACTGACTTGCAGGTTGTTATGCTTCATAGTGCTAATACCATTCCGAACAGATTAGGGACACTCTACGGCATTAAATCCACAGGGTATGGGAGATATGTACGATCTACACAAGCTAGGTTGGAATAGCTTCCAGCAACTGTGTCTCACGATCGTCAGGCAGATTCTTGGGCAAACCGTGGAACAGTATCTTGACTCCTACGACGGCGGGAGAGACGGCGCATTCTCAGGCGAATGGAGTACTGAGAAGGGGGAGAATCTCAGTGGGGCATTTGTAATCCAATGCAAGTTCACCAGCAAGGCCAACCAGCTGCTCAGGACGCCAGATATTGCCGATGAAGTCGAGAAGGCAAAGAGACTCGTCGAGCGGAATCTATGTGACTCGTACGTTCTTATGACGAACGCGGGCGTGACGGCCAGAAGAGAAGAAGAGATCGAGAAACTCCTCATGGACGTAGGAGTGAAGCACACCAGGATATTGGGTCCCAACTGGATTAACCAGCAGATACGGGAAAATAAGAGCCTAAGGATGCTCGTTCCGCGCATATACGGGCTCGGAGATCTAAGTCAGATTTTGGACGAGCGTGCTTACGACCAGGCCGAGGCTCTCCTGGAATCGATGCGCGAAGACTTGGCGAAGGTGATTGTCACGGAAGCGTACGGACGAGCTGTTGATGCGATCAACGAGCATGGCTTTGTACTGCTCATTGGCGAGCCCGCGGCCGGCAAATCAACCATCGCGTCTCTGCTGGCAATGGCGGCGGTCGATAATTGGGACGCCTCGTTACTCAGGCTCAACGATCCCAGTAGTGTTATCGAACATTGGAATCCGAATGAACCCACGCAGTTTTTCTGGCTGGACGATGCATTTGGCGTGACCCAGTATGAATATGCCCGAGTCCTTGAATGGAATCACAGATTGCCCCAGGTCCAATCCATGCTCCAAAGGGGGGCAAAGATAGTGATGGCCTCCCGGGATTATATTTACAACCGTGCGCGAGATGACCTGAAGACAGGTGCGTTCCCGCTTCTGAACGAAAGCCAAGTCGTGATCGACGTGCATGCCTTGTCTCAGGACGAAAAGGAACAGATACTCTACAGCCATCTTAAGTTCGGGAATCAGCCTCGGACGTTTCTAACTAAAATCAAACCATTTCTTCCTGATGTCGCGAGTCATCCCCGCTTCATTCCCGAGATGGCGAGGAGGCTGTCCGACCCACTATTCACGCGAGACCTGACTGTCACCAGGGAAGGCATCAGAGAGTTCATCGAAGAGCGTGAGCAATTGCTCCTGGAAAACATCCGGGGACTGGACTCCGACAGTAAAGCCGCCCTTGCGCTTATCTTCATGCGGAACGGACGCCTGGAAAGTCCAATCGACCTGGGTGCCTCCGAAAAACAGGCTCTTGAGCGTCTGGGTAGCGATCTTGGTAAAAGCCTCTCCGCACTCGAAGCCATGATTGGCAGCTTCGTTCTACTCTCTTACCAGGGTAGTGAGCGAGTCTGGCAATTCAGACATCCGACTATCGGCGATGCCTACGCTGCCGTTTTATTACAGAGCCCTGAGCATGTTGACATCTTCATTCAGGGCAGCGATCCCAAACGTTTGATAGGACAGGTTACGTGCGGTGACGTGGGCTACGAAAATACTATTGTCATTCCGAACGCTCTCTTTCCGGCAATGATTGAGAAGCTAAACGACCTGCTGCCAGGCAGTTTCGACTATCCCGGTGAGGCGAGAGTGGGAGATTTATTAATATTTCTTAGTCGCCGCTGCTCTGCAGAGTTCCTCGTCCATTACCTTGCCAGCAACTCTGAGCATCTAAGCCGGGTCTCACATCCTCTTCCGACACTTCTCTCCAATCCAGGAGTGGGGCTGGTGATACGGCTGCATGAGTTAGGCATTCTGCCCGAGGAATGGAGGAGTAAGTTCGTTGAAACGGTGAGTGCATACGCGATTGAGGGAGACGACGGGAGCGTGTTGCTAGATGGTGACATACGAAATATCCTTACCGAAGAGGAATTCAAGGGGATGATGCAAAGAATCGCGACAGAACTGCTCCCACGACTTGCCGATGTGTCGATGGACTGGGAGCAAGTTTGGGAGTGGCAAGATGGGGACTCACCAATTGGATCACCTGAAGACCACATTAAGCCACTTCTCGATTATCTTCATTCTTTGAAGGAGGAGTTCAGAGATGACGAGAGTGCAGTCCAAACGATCAGTGATGAAATTGCGGGGCTGAACCAGTGGGTCACCGACATTAACAACTGGGAGCCTGATTCTGATTTCTTCGAAAACCGATTCTTTGAGGAAGTGGTAGCGCCCCTGAGTCAGATGAGACCTGTGGAAGAAAGGACTGATGCCTCCGACCAGCGAAGCATCTTCGATGACATAGATGCTGATTAAGATTCCTGGAGTCACTGATGAGGGTCGTGGTGAGCAAGGTCAGCGGTAGGAGCTCCCAGAGTGCAGATTGGGAAATGTTAATTTCGGGTCCGTTTTGTCTGGTGTCGTGCCCTTGTTCGAAGGTATAGGAACGTCCAAAATGATTCATCGCTGGGTCTTCTGCCCGGAGTCTCGTGAGATTCCCAATGCGAACAAGCGAGAGGCAAATTGCGAAAGACGTAGAGTATCTTCCCTGTTCGGTGGATAGCCGACGTCGGCGAGACAGGGCGGCAGCGCCGGGGTCCCCCTTTGGCGATGGCATCAGGTCAAAGCGCCGTAATTCTGGCAGAAAGTGCCCCGGAACGTCAGGGGTGCCGAATCGGATTCGCGAGGGTCGGCCTCCGTCCCTGGTTGCGGATATGGGGCGAGAAGCCCTGGAACCGGGGACCCGATGCGAGTGCGTGGAGATGCGGGTCATGGGGCCCGTTCGGACGGAATGACCGCTCCGGCCTAGTCGTTGTCCCGCACAGTGACCTTCACGTGCGCTCCGGTCAGGTACTGGTAAGGGGACCTCGCCCAGGCATCATCCCAGTCCTGTCTGCATTTCGCCGAATCCGATGCGCCTTCACAAAGGCTGTAGTGATCGTAGGCTACTGCGAGCACGTAGTGGTCTATGACCGTGACGTCGTCCACATTGTCGCTGTCCTCGGGCGCGGTGAAGGTGACTTTTACACCTTGGCTCCAGTTGTAGGTGAAATCGCTCCAGTCTTCTCCTCGCGGATGGGTCCAGCCGTTGGGTATTAGAATGATGCCATCGCGGGCAAACGCCGCATCCGCGAGATCATGGGCGCCATCGAATGCGCTGGGCTGAATGTAAACTTCCACCGGATGGGGCGGCGCTGTGCTGAGCCGGACCGTGTAGCTCACCGTGTCGCCTTCGTCCACCGTGATGGTCGTCGGGCTGGCCCGCACGCTGCCGCTCTTCGATGGCCGCAGGGCAGTCTGGATATCAGAGGTCCACTCGCCCTTACCGACGGGATTCACCGCCCGTACCTGGAAGTAGTAGTCACCGTCGGCGCTTAGGCCGCTGATCCTGGCCGACGTACCGGCGGTCGTCCTGATGTCTTCCCGGTGAATCCGCATTTGGTCGCTGTGTCGTCCTGGCAGGGAAGCCCAACCTCGTACTCGTAGCCCGACACCGGTGCGCCGCCGTCATCGGTGGGCGGGTCCCAGGCGAGGGTCACCTGGTTGCGGTTGACATCGCTCAGACGGAAGAACGTGGGACGCGACGGCGCAGTCGCCGGGGTGCCGGTGGTCGTCTGCGATGCCACGTTGGAGTACGGACCTGCGCCCGCGCTGTTGGTGGCGACCACCCGATAGTACCGCGTCATGCCCCGGTAAAGACTGTCATCACTGTAGGAAGTGGTCCGGTGGCTGCTGGTCAGCCGTTCCCACGGTGCGCTGCCGTCCACGGAACGCTCCACCCAGTAGCCCCTATGCGCGACCCGTTGTCCGCGGGGACCGTCCACCTCAGATCAATCTGGTTGTCGCCGGCCACCGTCAGCGTGAGTACGGGCGCGTCCGGCCCTCCAGCGTCGGTGCGCGCGCTGCGGGTGGGGGACCACTGGCCCTCGCCAATGCTGTTCACTGCACGGACGCGGTAGTGCCTGGTGGTGCCGCGGCTCAGGCCGCTGCGGATATACTCGGAGTCGTTGGCAAGTATGGCTGCGGTCAGCAGTTCCCAGGCGTTGCCATCCTTCGACTCCTCTAGCTGGTACCACAGGATGTCCGCGCCCCGGTCGTCGGGCTTGGTCCACGTGAGCTTGATCTCGGTGGAGCCGTTGGCGCGGGCCGTGAGGCTGGGCGCCTCGGGCACTCCGGTGAACGTGGCTCCAAACACGGGCTCGGAGAACTCGCCCCAGCCGGCCCTGACCTGTTCTCAGAATCCCGTCGCTTCGGGTACTGTCCACTGGGCCTGTGGTATCGCTGGACGGCAGTGGTCAGCGTTGTCATGGTGAGCGATTCTCCAGCTTCTTACGGCGGAAGGCCGGGGACTAGAAGGAAAATTCAGCCCTACTCGTAGATCGCACCGCTGAGTATCGCCTGCGTATCAGATCGGTGGAAGGCTCTGCGCATCGTATCTATAATTGCCTTGATCCCTTCCCAGTCGTAGTTCGCAATCTGGTCAGGGTGGGTTTCGCAGTGGGCGAGTTTCCCCCAGAATCTGTCGAGGGCCTTTTGTTTGTCCAAGATGACTCCTTGGTAAGCGCTAGTTCCTTGGTCATAGCCCTTCCATTGCACGGGAAAGAACCCACCCTTGTCGCTCTTCAGAACATCGTTCCCGAGATAGAGTTCCAGGCTCCCTGCCAGTCCATTGACGTCCAAGTGAGCCTCGCCCGACGGTCCGATCGTCGGATATTTTCTGGCTAATGAAAGACTCGGATACTGCCGTACCACAATGTTGGTGGGGAGGCTATCCACATCTAGGCTCTTGAGAGCGGCCCTGGCTGCGGTGTCGTTGTCGAATAGGGCCAGGATACGATGTCGAACGTCAGCCGCGGCAAACGCTCGGACGAGCTTGACAAGCTCTCCGGCCCCACCTCCGAGCTTCCTTCCGGTGAAGTCGAAGAAGTGGAAGTAATCTGCAAGATGTGGGTATAGGAGTCTCAGTGAACGTTCCAAGACTTGTCGGTCTACGTCACCTTCAGTAAGTACAATCACCCGCTTGGAGACCACGAAGTCCTCGTCGATGAGGTTCTCGGCGATGGCTATAAGCTCGTCTGTCTCATCCACCCAGCCACCGGCGACCAAATCGCTCAGATCGTAGGTGAGTACCTCCTCGGGGGGTGCCGTCTCCAGCGCAGTTCTGATGAAGTGTCGGTAATCCCATCCTGGAAAGCCATATGAGTCTTTAAAGCCCTCGATCATGTAGCGTAGGAGGGGTAACTGGACGTCAGTATCGGGCAGTTCGTCAATAGAGGTTCTGGTCAGGCGCTCTTCCTTGATGCGTATGAAACCGTCTAGCCAGCTACTGAACGTGAGTTTCCGTATTACACGATGCCTTTCTTCGAAGATGTGTGCAATTCTTGTAAGACGCTGGTCCTTCTTGGACTCTTCGTTATCTCGGGCTGCGCTCTCAAGTTCCTTCTCGAAATACGCTTCAGCGACTTCACATGTGAAACCCTGAAGGTCTAGTCGGTCCCGCGCTGCGGCTGCCGTACATCGATACTCCATGATCGTGAATGGGTTGCTTTCGTCGTACTCGTCAACATATTCGTCGGTTACGTATCTTGCCAGCCGCCGCCGGTCCCTGCGGTCGATACGCTCAATGTGCCTGTCGGAGGGACGGAACATCCATATCAGTCCAGGGTCGATGTCGTCTCTTGTTGCTGCCAGTTCCATTGAACTGAGAGATAGCGTAGCGTAACTGCTCATGAGTTCCGATCGTCACCTCAACATTTCAGATTGTGAAGACGGGTCATTCGTCATTCGATGAAATGCGAAACTCGTTCGCTCCGACAGCCCCACCACCGGATGTACGTTGAGATTGCCGATGGCTTGACCCTGAAATGGCTGTCCAGTATCATCCGAGAACTGATTTGATACTATATATAGTATTACTGGAAAAGAGTACATTTTTCAATCATATCGGGTGCGAGAAACGGAGCCTCTGAATGCCACCACGGGAGAGGCGTCTTCAAAGGGCACAAGAAAATCCCAAGAACGTCAGATTCGATGACTTGTGCAGGATTTATGAAGACCACGGATTTAGGGTTCGGTCTGGTAAGGGCAGTCACTACATTGCGACATTTCCGGGAAGTTCGATTAGAAGAACCTTCCCTCGCAGGAACCCAATGAGAAGAGTCTATGTGAATGAGGCTTTGAACGCCATCGAGGAACTAAAGGCTCTCGGATTGATAGAGGAGTAGGAGAGAAATGGCCCGCAAGCTCACACGGCAAAAGGAGCTCGAATACTATCTTGGCCTGGCATATCCGGTCCAGTTGACCTGCCAGATTGAAGACGACGACGAATACTGGCTTGCTGAGATACTCGATCTGCCGGGGTGTATGTCGGACGGCGATGACCCAAATGAGGCCTTGGAGAATATCGAAGATGCAAAGCGCCTGTGGATAGAGACTCAGATTGAGGACGGTTACGAAGTACCGGAACCGACCCCGAGCCGCGAGTACAGTGGGAAATTCCTCATTCGCATGCCGAAGTCACTTCATTCCAGCCTGGCGCTGAAGGCCAAGCGTGAAGGATTAAGTCTGAACCAGTTTGTGGTCTCGCTTCTGAGCAACAGAGATAGCGATAGCAGGCAGCTCCGGCGCATTGAGGCAGCTCTGGAGAACCTCCAGTCGGAATTTGCTCAACTTCGCTCTTGGGTAACTAGGCGTCCGCAACCAGTGACGGCAGGCGCCGAGCCGCGCGGCGTGCAGAAGGCTGTGGTAATGGAGCCCATCGGTGGAGTGTACACCGACGATCAACAGTACGTACATTGGGTGCAAGGGCAACAACATTGGCCTAGTTCAGCAGACATATTTTACTACGTGCATGACAAAGGTGATTCGACTGGCGAAGTGTACTGGTTTGACCATGAAGGGGAACAGCGTCACAACCCGGCTCGATTCTCCAGAGATGCAGCGGGGCGAATCACAATTAGGGGTCTCGAGGCGGAGTTGTTGCAATGAAAAATGTAAGAGACATGTTAGTGATCCAAGTGCGTCTGTTCCCGGTAGATACCATGCCCCCAATCGAGATTTTGGAGCCCATGGTCTCAGAGAAGATAGGGAATGCCTACGGATTCCAGGGCTATGGAGATGGAGGTCCGCTTCTGCGATTGCCTCCACTGCCGCAGGTCTCCGGAAGCCCGGGGCCGCCGAACACCCTTGATTTCCAGAGCGGAACCTTTTCAAGCGAGGATGCCGAAACCCTCTTCGTGAACTCTTTATTGATAGAACGGAGGCGCATTGTCTTGCAGGTAGCCGGCACATCGGAGCAGGCCGACTGCTTCTTCGAGAGTCTGAGATCCTTGATCTCTGAAGCCTATCCCCAGTGCGCGCCGGGTCTGTCAAAGGTGCTGTACAAGGCCGAGGAAACGGCCTGCACGGTCGACCTTGACTTTCAGTTCACACAGCTTTTTCACCCGGCAACGTTGACGTTCATCGAGACTGGGGTTGCTGGTGCTGCATCCGGCACCCGTGTGCGCGCGTCCGCGGTCCCAAGCGGTTTTAGGTCCAGAGTCTCATATGACGTGACCGACCAGTACATGAGGGATCATGGAATATCCTTCAATTCCCAAGACTTTATTATTGAGCCGAGGCACCATACTCCCCTCCAGGATAAAATCTTCTTCACAAGATCTCCGCTTTCCTCTCAAAAGCATCTAGGCCTGCTCCGGGAATTTGAATCTCTGGTCAGTGCACAGGAGACTCCATCATCCTGACCTGTTCTTGTGCCGGGAAGTGCACTTTCCTCGAGTGATTGTCCCAGAACGGGCCGAGGATGCCGGCCTTGGAGTACGTCCTGCTTACGCCATTCCATTGCGGCTACGTCGTAAAGTCGCTCACGTGTTACGTATGGTCATTTGAGTTCCGAAGTTAGAATACATTAGGGGACGCCAATAAATACTGGGAAAGTGGCTGGCGGCGGCGGGCTTTCTTATCGAGTGACTGAGTACACTCCGAAGAAGTGATGACCGAGACGACGCATGAACAGTAACCCCAGACCGTTCTTCTACGGCTGGGTGATAGTCGCGGTGATGGCGGCCTCCAGCGCCGGCAGCATGGCGATGGCGACGCTGAACTTCGGTCTGTGGCCACGCATGGCAACTGATTCTGCTGTTTACGATCATGGGACTCGTCGGCATGGGCGGGCCGGGCGCGTTCGCCATCTCTGTACCTGTACTCAAGTGGTTCGTTCGCAACAGGGGACGCGCCCTGGCGTTCATGTCTCTGGGCGTTCCCCTAGGCGCGATGGTGTTCGTCCCCCTGACCCAGTACCTCATAGACGTAGTCGGCTGGGAGATGGCATGGATCATACTGGCTGTAATCGGAATGGATGTTATCGTGCCGCTTGCGGCCATTTTCGTTCGGCGACAGCCGGAGGACATGGGACTGCTCCCGGACGGCGATACAGAGCTCGTTTCCCTGGAGAGTGATCCAGCGGAGCGGAGTGCAGCACCGGCGGAAGTCTCGTGGACAGCGTCTGAGGCTGTACGCACTACTACCGCTGTGGAGGCTGGTGGCAGTGTTCAGCTCAGCTTCACTGGCTACCGGCATGGTTGATCTGCACAGGATACCAGCGTTCATGGACAGAGGGCTCGATCCCACACTGATCTCTTTCGCCACCGCGTTCGATGCCGTGTGGGGGGTGGCGACCTTCACCTTCGGAATGCTGGTCAGATACATACCGGCTCGTATTCTGGGAGCGACGGGTTTCACGATGCTTGTCGCGGCGAGCGTCATGACGGTCTATGCCAGCAACATGCCGATGATGTTCGTCTCGATGGCGGTGTTCGGCCTTGGAATCGGGGGCATGATGTTCCTACAGAACTTCATCTGGGCCGACTACTTCGGACGCGAGAGCGTCGGCAGCATCCGTGGACTGGTGAATCCGATCAATCTTATCGTTGGTGGACTTGGTGCGCTAGCCGCGGGCTACGTCCGCGACTACACCGGCACTTATGCCCCGGCGTGGTGGGTTGGCGTCGTCCTCATGATCATCGCCGGGGTGCTCATCCTATTCACAACTGCGCCACTGAAGTCGGTCAAGAGTGAGATAAGACGAGTTTCGCCGCGGACCTGAGGCTCGAGTTACAGATTGCGGAGCGTGGTCGCTTGGCCTGAAGTTTGAGGTCAGATGACCTGCTGCCAGACCCTTTCATAAATGTCAAGCAACCGTATTGAATTTCAAGAGTCTTGACCAACAAGTTCTGGGGTTCCGGCACGCTCAGCACACCAGGGAGAGCGCCGCTTGAGCATAGAATTGAGTATAACGAGCAGCTTGCGCATACAGGCGGTGAGGGCCACTTTCTTCGGTTTGCCTGCCGCCAGAAGCCGCTGGTAGAAGTCGCGGATGACGGGATTGAACCGGCTGGCAACCATTGCTCCCATATACAGAACTGCGCGGAGCCGAGAACGACCTCCCCAGATCTGCCTCTTACCTCGCATCGTGCCGCTGTCGCGGTTGAAGGGATCTACTCCCACCAGAGCGGCGACTTGCCGACGGTTCAGCGTGCCCAACTCAGGCAACTGAGATAACAGAGCGAGGGAGAGCTGCTCGCCCACCCCGGGAACACTGCGCAGGATGTCGTCCTTCTCCCTCCACACCGGACTGCTGCGCAGTGTCTGTCGCAGACCCTCGTCGATGTCGCTCAGTTCCCGCTCCAGCCAGGCGATGTGGGCCTCGATCCGTGGGCGGACAGTGGTGATTGCGCTTCCAAGTCTGTTCCTCTCAGCCACTACGATGGACATGACCTGATGTCTGCGGGCAACCAGAGAACTCAGGACCTGGGTCTCAGCGTCCCTCTGAGGGCGCACCGCCGGACGGACCGCATCGGCGAAATGTGCCAGTGCGGCCGCGTCGAGCGCGTCGGTCTTGGCCAGTGTTCCGGTGGCCCTGGCGAAGTCTCAGACCTGTCTGGGGTTGACGATGACCACTGGCAGCGCCGCAGCCGCTCAGAAGGAACCCGTTCCTGTCCTGCGCTTCTTCCTGAAGCGGGGCGGTCCTGCCGGATGGCCCCGATCGCGCCAGTTTCGCAGGGAGGCTCGGCGTGAACTTTCACACGGAGGTCGAAGATGGAGACTTGGCAGTTCACCCCGCGAATAAAATTCGTCGTAGTCCTCCGGGCAACCCAATATCCCGCAGAATGGACGTTCCGTCCACCCCCTCTCTACCCCAGTTAGCTTTGACCCCTCAGATTTTCTGCGTTGTGTGTCCCTCAGAGGCTACGGGCCATTTTACCCCTTATTTCGACCCAGCAATTCGATTCAGTGTCCAGAATAGCACCGCCTTTGACCACACTTATTTTCTCAACTACGAAAAACCCCCGATTTCAACACCTCCAAAAGGCATGCCTCTCAGTTGAGGCTGTCGGGCCATCGACAATGGCGCGCCAACTCAATTGGCATGCATGGACTCAGAAGAGTAAGCGTGGAACGGCATAGGCGGAACCCCCTGAGTTCACTCTGACCTGCTATGAGGCGGTTGGACCGGCATTGTCGACCAACCATTCCCTTAATTTCTCGAAATCGAACGAACCGGTCTCGAACAGGCCGATGAGGAACTCGTATGACGCACGGTTGTCGCAGTCTATGCAATATCCGTTCATCCACAGGAACGTGTCGGCTATTGCGAACGCGATTTGCTTGTTCCCGTCCACGAAAGCATGGTTGACGGCGAAACTCTCCATGAGTGCGGCCGCCTCCTCGAATACGTCACTATAGTAGCCAACCTGAGGCCTGAGCGCCGCTGACTCCAGCGGTCCCATCTCCCGCTGGCCGGGCACTCCTCCGGTCTGCTCGATGAAGATATCGTGGATGGCGACGATTTCCTCGATTGTCGGGAACGAGCTACTCACTCATTGTGCCAGAAGCTTGTACAGGACGCGGTTCCTCTCGAGGCTGTCTCGGAAGTGGCTCATCACATCTGGGCGTACATCCCTTTCGTGTCCGGAGGAAGCATAGAGCCTGAGAGCCTCTCTCAGGAGAGCCTCAACCTCGACTCCGTCGCGTTCCGCGAGATTCTGTGTCTCCTGCAACAGCTCCGAAGAAACGCGAATAGTCTTATATCCCATCATCACACTCCTGCGGAGATCATTGTGCATGGCGTTCGATGTCTTTGCTCGCTGGTGAGTTTCCGACTTGTGACGTTTCCCCGAGACCTTATCTTTACCGGACTGAGATTCTCGGTCGAGAGTCGGTTGAGACCGCGGGCTAAGAATGAACATGCCGGCGGTTTCACCTTAATAGGGCTGGGTTTGTCCTAGAGTAGCTGTGTCAAACAGACCAGTAGGTCGCTATATGATCTTCAACTCGGGCAACTGTTGAGTGTAACTCCCGCCGTCAGCTATCACAGTCCCAGGAAGCGACGAATACTGTTCTTGGCTCTTGCGACTGCACGTAATAGCGTATCCTCGCAAGTTTGTGCCTGCTTCCACTGCTCGAATCGAACTCGTTTCTCACGTTCACGCTGCGTGTACTCGGACCTCACGAGTAATTCACCATCATACTCTAAGCGTCTGTCAGGGTCGGTAAGGACTCGGTATGCCTCGTTCACCTCTCTTAAGCGGGCGGCGGAATCAGGGTCTCCGCTCACGTCCGGGTGATGAGCCTTGGCAAGCCTGCGATATGCTCTCCTGAATTCATCCCGGGTAGCGTCAGATTCCACACCCAGAACACTGTAGTGACTACGTTGATCGTCAGACATGGGCAAGCTCAAATATCATCGCAGTCTCACTCCCATTGTCTATCCATGTTGCATACGGTCCAGAAGACAGCGACTTTCGCGGTGGCGTTTTACTACCTGAGTGACATATATTTTACGGGTTCACGTCAGATAATTGGAGAGCAGGAAATAGACAGTTCTTACTCCTCTCCATAGTCGGAGGAGAACCAAGCCCCGGAGCGCGCGAGATGCGCGAGGAGTGGGTCTGGAGCATCAAAGAGCAATGCGACCGCGCAGGCACCGCCTTATTCTTCAAGCAGTGGGGCGGAACCAATAAGAGCCTGGCAGGCCGCGAACTGGACGGGCGCACATGGGACGCCATGCCGGAGCCGGTGCAAGCGAAAGAGTATCCAGTTCATAAGGTCCACAGCGTCAGATTATTCCATGTTTCACGCTCCGCCTTCCATTTGTGACCGTCCTGGACAGATAGCAAATCGTTTGATAGCTGTACCGGCACGCGGTATAATCAGCTCATGATCCGTTCATTTCGCCATAGAGGGTTGAGGCGACTCTATGAGCGAGACGATCCCAGCAGAATACCCGCAGACCAATTGGATCGAATCACCCTCGCCCTGGCGGACTTGGATTCCGCCGGCAAGCTGGATGACCTCGACTTTCCTGGATACAGACTTCATCCACTCAGAGGGAACCGAAGAAGATTATGGAGCATTTCGATTTCCGGCAATTGGCGGATTACATTTAGGCTTGAGGACGGCGACGTGTACGACGTTGATCT
The DNA here is from genome assembly GCA_965202815.1 of Dehalococcoidia bacterium. Lineage (GTDB taxonomy): Bacteria > Chloroflexota > Dehalococcoidia > Lucifugimonadales > UBA1123 > VXRN01. The sequence goes on along the minus strand of CBDBCD010000002.1, from coordinate 1,670,693 downwards.
CGTCGATTACCACTAATGAGGAGAGAGACCATGCCCATGAAGAATCCGCCCCATCCGGGCCGCAGCGTCAGAGAAAACTGCCTGGATCCTCTCGGCCTGAGCGTCACCGAGGCAGCAGATGTTCTGGGAGTTGCGCGCCATACCCTTTCACGGGTATTGAACGGTCACGCGGCAATCTCGCCCGACATGGCCATTCGCCTGGAGAAGGCCGGATGGTCCAGTGCCGATTTCTGGCTGAGCCGTCAGACTGCATACGACTTGGCTCAGGCGCGCAAGGGAGAAGACAGAATACAAGTCGAGCGCTATCAGCCATTGCCAACCGCACATGGAAACCAAAGGGGATTACATACCTAACTTGACACAGGGCCAAGGTCAGGCTACTGTTCTGGCCATAGCTGGGGCGGATGTTCCCACGCCCCACACGGTTAGTCCACGCTCAAGTATGTTGACCGCCGCGTTAGTGTCGGCGTCCATACCCAGCCCGCAAGCTCCGCATCCGTATCGCTTCGCCTTCCGATTGTCGGCGTTCACAGTCCCGCACCCTGAGCAGGTCCGGGAGATGTGCTTCGGGTCCACCCTGACCAGTGTCCTCCCGTACCAGTCGGACTTGTAGGAAAGCTGGGCTGCGATTATGCCCCAGGGGACATGGAGCGATTGAGGCAGGACTTCGCCGCCACATTTTCCCGTATGTCAACTCATACCCATCTTGGTCAATAGTGTACCGAGTAGTCCATTGTGCCTCGGCCCGATTCTCATACCCAAGAACTCTTCCAATGCAGGGCGATACAAGACAGTCCGTCCTCCGACACTTGCATTTTCATCAATCAGAGTGGATGGGACATTCTGCCAATCAAATGGACGCCGACCAAAGGTGTCGGTTTTTTCGACAGTGATTACCCTATCATCCTCCAACATCCAACCTTCAGACTGCTCCCCTTCCCTTTTCATCCATTTCGCTGGCCTCAACAGGTTGAGAAGTCCGAATTTGACATTCTCATAACGCTTGTCAGCGTAATCGCTCCATGTGACCGAAGCGCACCACTTGGGCGGTCTATCATCCAAAAGTTCCCCAATCAATTCAGAGAGAACAGAGGAGGAAAGCTCAAGCCAGTCGTTCAGGCTGGATGTCTCATTGCGGTCGAGGACACGTTGCAGGTACATCCTGTATAGATTGGTGGTAAGTTCCCGTCTAAGGTCTCTGACCCTTAGATGTAGCTCATGCCTCAGAGGTTCTTTGTATGAGGCTAGAGCAGTGGAAGTGTAAATCATCAGAGAACGTTTAATGGTTTCGTCCGGGAATGTCTTGGCATCCTTATTCATGGACAGTAAGAAGCAGGGGTATTCGTCGGGTAGCAGTTCGGACTCACCCTTGATTATGTGTTCACCATAGTTTGCCAGAGCATTCTTGCCGAGGTCGTCGATGACGACAGGAAACCGCTTGTTCGACCATTGTAATGCTCGGAGGGGTTGTTTTGTGAAAGAGTCTCTATGAACGTTGTGTGCTCTCCCGAACATCGAGGTCATCAGCGTGTCAATCAGGCTGGACTTTCCACATGACGGCTTGCCGTACACTATGGCAGTGGCCGGGAATTGAAATACGTCGCCTTCGTGGTTGGCAAGCGTTCTCATATCGCACATGAAGGGCGAGAAGTAGAGAAATGACCAGAGAATGAAGTAGTCACGCTGAAGCCTCTCTACCCCCATACCACCCTCAAATGTACCTTCGTAGTTATTGAAGAAGTCAACTAATAGTCTTGCGTCCCTTCTTGCGCCATCGAGGTCGGCTTCGAGGGAGAAAGGCTTACCGAACAGAGAGACGGCATTCGTATCCCTACTTATGGACATCTCCTTATGGTCAACATCTTTGTCAGATTGCACGGACCGGACTCGGCTTATTTCCTTGGCTATCTTGCGCTTGACTTCGGGAGTTATCCTCCGCTTCCCTTTGCGCGGTGGCGGGGCTAGGCTTGAAACAATGGACGGGATCGCCTCTTTCACTTTCTCAACCCGAGTTATTTGAACAGGGACAGTTAGCTGTTGAGCCGACCCTTCAGAGTCAATTATGAGCGTTGAATTGTCAGTAGCATTAAGTACGGGCGTATCTTCGAGATTGATTTCAGCCTCTTCGATTCGCTCTGGCGGCAGGGGTATCTCCCCAGATGCCTTGTCCCGGATGGATTGATACTGACCAAGATAGTGCTCCCAAGCGGCGGGGTCGTCGTCAAAGCACACCATAGTCTCCGACTGACGACCGCCGAGGGCAGTCTCGGATAAGTTCGCGGAACCTATCAAAGCGCGTGTCCTGCCTGTTTCTGTGTTATCGAGCAGATATAGTTTTGCGTGGGCTATCTCATTGTGAAGAACGCGAAAGTGGGCTTGGCCCTCTCTGACACGGCTGAGTATAAAGGAGTGGCGTTCGTCGGGCAGATTCTTTATCACGGCACGGGTGTCTCCACAAGCGACCTTCTGAAAAGCTAGGATGGTTTTAAGAGTATTCAATGTCCCCTCATACCCGAACACGCATTCAAAGTCGTTAAACTCGTGCTTATCGAGTAAGCGGACTATGGCACCCACTCCCGCTGAGTAGGTAAGGATGCGGACTCTGTCATAGCCGTCAAAGACCGACCAAGAGAACTTGGATTCTGACTCAAACCGAGCATGGACAACCCTAAGCCCTGTCCCGTCGTCAATGTCAAAGCCCAGGGTCTTTCCATGCTGTGGGTTCTCGAACATCATGTAAGCCTCCCGTTCCATATTGATGTCATACCAAGTCTAACATCCGATATTAAGCTGTACCACTTGAACAGTGTGAGTTTCGCACATCGGAGAATTGCCCTCACCGTTGCTAACTAAGTAGCCCGATGTTCCGGAGCGGTGGAATGCAATCGTCTCGTAATTCCCAAACCAAACAGGTTTCATTTCAGAACCGACCACCCATCGGTGTCGTAAAAGTTGGGACTTCCTATTCGGTTGATTTACGCCGCCACGGGCACGGTGTATATGTTCCTCACCTCCGTGAGCATGGCAGCAACATGGGTAATTGCGTACATCTGGATGAGTAGCCTCACCCTCGACAGTCCTCTGCCTCGCAAAGAGATGCTTCAGGTGAACGGCTGATTCGCCCCAGGCAATGCTGGACGCTGGCAGAAGTCGAGAATTGGGCGCCTCAGCACTTAGGGGTGGCTCAATTCCAACTTGGCGTCTTCGTCCATCTTACCGGGTCGCGGCCTAGAAACGACCTTATAGAACGCTTTTTCCAATGCCTGAGCTGGGTGATCTCGGGCAGGTTCTCGGGGGGTGTATCTCGCCGAGAGCGGACTGTCCTTCGGGCTACTTCTAGCGAGGTTATCCAGTTTATCGACAGCTGGTAAACTCGGTAACTTTGCTATAAACTAAGTACATGGACCCAATTCGCAACCCATACGCGCCAGGGGCGGGCACCCGTCCACCAGAGATGGTCGGACGCGACCGGCTCAGGGAGACCACGCGAATCGCTCTTGAGAGAATCAGACTCGGTCGGCCAAGCAAGAGCATTGTGATGGTGGGACTGCGCGGCGTCGGCAAAACCGTATTGCTCGACCAGATCAGTGAGGACGCCGAGGCGAGCGGGGTGATCCCTCTGCGAATAGAGGCCCCGGAACAACGTTCCCTGCCGTCGATGATCGCGCCTCAGCTGCGTCTTGCGCTGATAAGACTCTCAAACCGGGAGGCAGTGAAAGCACAGGCGCAGAGAGGCTTGAGAGCGCTGGCAGGCTTTGCCCGAGTGCTCAAGGTGAAGTATCAGGATATTGAGGTTGGCCTCGACTTCGACCCCGAACTGGGCCTCGCGGACAATGGAGACCTCGAGGCGGACCTGCAAGACCTGTTTGAAGTCGTGGGGTCTGCGGCGAGAGCGGCTGATAGTTGCCTCGCCCTGTTCATAGACGAACTCCAATATGTCGATGAGGACCAGTTGGCTGCGCTGATAACCGCGCTGCACAGAGTCGCTCAAAGACGGCTGCCCGTGACGTTAGTTGGAGCGGGTCTGCCTCAACTCAGGGGAGCAATGGGCGATGCCAAGTCCTATGCGGAAAGATTATTTGACTTCCCCGAGATTGGCCCGTTGTCATGCAGCGACGCGATGACCGCCATATATAAGCCTGCCCTGAGCGAGGGAGTAGAAATAGAACCTGATGTCCTCGATGCCATCGTTGACAGGACAAAGGGATACCCGTATTTCTTGCAGATCTGGGGCAAGCACCTGTGGGACGTCGCAGAAAGCTCTCCCATCACATCGGCAAGTTTTCCCGCGGCTTCCGCTCAGGCCATAGCGGACCTCGACCAGAGTTTCTTCCTTGTCCGGTTTGACAGGCTCACGCCCTCAGAGAGAAGATACTTGAACGCCATGGCAAGACTAGGCCCGGGTCCCCACCGGTCAGGCGACATCGCACAGGCCATGGCGCGCCACGTCAGGTCTTTGGCCCCCACCCGGTCCCATCTGATTCGTAAGGGCATGGTATGGAGTCCGAACCATGGCGACACCGCGTTCACCGTTCCAATGTTTGATGAGTTCATGCTTCGAACGATGCCATCCGCAGAGTGATATGGACACCAACAACCCGCCCGTCGGCCCCAGGGAACTCACGCGCCCTGGACCGCGGCATCTCAGAAGGTTGTCATCAGTTGACCGGATAGTAGGAATTTGTTGTTGTCAGTCGTCTCCGGATGCTGAACCCATGCCGACATGTTGCGGTACAATTGTTCCATGGGAAGCATACACTCTTGAACACCAACAGCTATGAGTCGTCGCCTGGGCGGACGCTGCAGGCTTTCAACTTCGCGCTGGAGCCGACCGCGGAGCAGCAGGCGGCCATAAGGCGGCGCTTCGGAGCGCGCCGGTACGCCTGCAACTGGACGGTGGCCGAGATCAGGCGCGAGCTCGACCTGTACCGCGAGTGCGGTGTGTCCTTCGGTCCTCCTTCGCTCTTCCGCCTGAGAAAGCGCTGGAATCGCGACAAGCACAGGCTGGCGCTGGATGCGGACGGCAATCCATGGTGGACTGAGGTCTCCAAGGAGGCGTTCTCAAACGGCATAGCGGATGCGGTGGATGCCTACTGGCGATGGCAGAAGAGCGGGAAGACAGACGCTCAGCGGGTTGGCTTTCCGCGCTTTCGGCGCAAGGGACGGGACGCCGACAGGTACAGGGTTACGACCGGGGCCTTCGGGCTATCGGGGCGGTGCCATGTGAGACTGCCGCGCGTGGGACTGGTGAGAACGCACCAGAACACCCGCAGGCTGGAGCGATTGCTCGGACTCGGCAGGGCCAGGCTGCTGAACCTGACGGTAAGACGCAGGGGCAGGAGACTCCTCGCCGTCTTCCAGGTGGAACTTATCCGGTCCCAGTGCAACGTCACTCCCACTGAACCCGGGTCGGTCGTGGGTGTGGACGCCGGGGTGAGACGGCTGGCCACTGTCGCCAGACCCGATGGTGAAATCATCGAGCGTGTCGCCGGTCCCCGCGCTCTCGAACGGAGCCTCGTCCGGCTGAGGCGACTTCACCGGGCGCGGTCTAGGCGCCAGCGCGGGTCTGTGCGGTACAGGCGAAGGACGGATGCCATCTCCGCTCTGAACGCGCGGATAGCCAATCAGCGTTCGGACGCGATTCACAAACTGACGACCAGACTTGCCAAGACCCACGGCACGGTCGTCGTCGAGTCTCTGAACGTGTCCGGGATGCTGAGGCAGAAACACATCCCCGGGGCCAGAGCCCGGAGACGCGGGCTGTCCGACGCCTCGATGTCGAAGCTCAGGCGCCAGCTATCGTACAAGTGTACCTGGTACGGTTCGGTTCTAATTGAGGCCGACGCTTATTACCCCTCCTCACGCATCTGCAACGGATGTGGTGTGAGAAATGAACCCGGATGGCGGACCGCATGGACCTGTGTGTCCTGTGCGACCGCGACGACAACGCGGCAATCAATCTCGCCCGCTACTGCGAGGGCGACGTGGGCGCAGTTGGCGCCCCCGACAAGCGTGGAGCCGAGCGTAGGACACGGGGTGCCCGGGCTGCTGGCAGTGAAGCGACGAAGGAGCGTTCGGGTCTCCGAGCGGAGATTCAGCCCGGACACTCCAACCTCGTGAGAGGCGCCCGAACTGGTGGTTGAGACTATTGACGACCTTTCTGGCAACGGCTGAAAACTGTTTAGGAGACGCATAACGGCTATCGCCCGACCCAGGGTGGTCAAGGAGGTCGGTTACGGTCTTGACGGCAGTCGCAAGCGCATCCCTGCGCTTCTGCGAGACAGACGGGTGGGGAGTCATTGTCGAACATCGCGAGCGTCTGCGCAGGTTCGGCTTTGAGCATGTGGAAGCGGCGCTTCCTACACATGGATGCAGTGTATTGGTGGTTGACGACACCGAGTTTGAGGATGCCCTGGTTGATGTCGAAAGTGACCGCGCCCTCCCGACCAAGTGAAACAGGACCATCGCGTCCGGCCGCGCTCGGCCTGCTGTTCAGCATCGTCATGTCCATCTATATCCTGATACATGCTGCCTACTCCACCTGCCTCAAGAACATCGCGTTGCCGGACGTTTTCTCAGTCGCCTCCGGTTTCGCTCCCGTGGTTCCCTCCACCATAAGAAACACGGTGATTGCTCTTTTGATAACCTACGGCAACAGCAACATCGCCGCGGCACGATAGCAAGGCGACCAGCGGTGGACAAGCAAGCTGAGCAAGCACGAAGACATAGAGCGCGATTTCCTCCAGGGGTTGATTCGGAGAATACCGGAGCGCGGACGCGCTATCAACAGCGCCGCGTTCCGGCCGCCGCTAATCCGCGGCAACCTGGGATTCGTCGGTCGGCGCAGCGGGCGGCAGCAGCCTTAGAGCGAGTTGTATGTCGTACTCGTATTCCAGCAGCGCGTAGTATTTCTCGTACTCGTTTTCTTCGCCGAGCGCCTTCACCGCTACGCTTCGGAAGAAGCGGAAGTAGGGATTGTCGGAATTCATGGCGATAGCGCGGTCGTAGTCGGCGACGGCGCCATCATAATCCTCCGTCATGTGAGAGGCAAGGCCCCTGAACAAGTAGAAGTAGGCGTCGTCCGGCCATATCGAGATAGCGGTGTCGAAGTCCGCTATGGCCTCGTCGTATTCGCCGTTGAGGTAGCGCGCGATGCCCCTGTCCCGATAGTGGAGCGGGGCGTCGGGTTCCAGTTCGATTGCCCTGTCGAAGTCGGCGACGGCGCGGTCGTAGTCGCCGGTCTCCCTGCGCGCCTTGCCCACAATCGCCAGTACGCCGGCGCCGTCAGTGTAGGCTTCGGGATTGTGGTACACATCTTCAAAGTGGGCGGAGGCGGGATGGGGAGGTTCGGGGTAGCTGGAATCCCCCGTGATAGCTCCAGCCTCGCCATACCATATAAGGATATGCGCCGCAGAGATATACGCTGGTATGTTGGTGTGGTCAATATACAGCAGAGTTACGTGGAGGTAGAAGGCAGTGGCGAAGTCGGACAAGTCAACTTCGATACCGGGAGGCGAGGACGCCAGTCCAGGAACCAGCCACGGAAGTTCCGATCCCGTTTTGGCTATCCCCTGCGTCAAAGCTCTCTGAAAGTAAAGACTTCCCAGGTTGGGATGAAGTTCTATGAGATCTGCGTCATAAGATATGGCCATGAGGTAATCCTCCATGGCCCGGTCGTCGTCCCCGATGGCCTCGTAAGCGACTCCCCTCTCCTGGTAGAACCGAGCGTTATAGGGATCGAATTCGATTGCCCTGTCCAGATCAGCTATCTCCTCTTCGTGCCTGCCGAGTTCGCGATACAGGGTCGCCCGTTCGTAGTAGAAATCGGGGTTGTCGGGTTCTAGTTCGATGGCGCGGCCATACGCCGACAGCGCGGGCTCATGGTGGCCTACCTTCCGAAACAGGAGCGCCCTGTCGGCGTATCGGTCGGGATTGTCCGGGTCGAGTGTGATGGCCTTCCAGTTGTCGCTGGACGCGCGTCCATACAGTCCCGCTTCATAGTGGGTCCATGCCCTGTCCGCGTACAGGTCCGGATCGTTCGGGTCGAGTTCGATGGCGCGGGTGTAATCCTCAATCGCCGGCTTGTGGCCGCCAAAGAAGCGGTGGGCTTCCGCGCGGCGCGCATAGCTGTCCGGATCGTTGGGACTCAATTCCAGCGCGCGGGTGTAGTCCGCGATGGCGCGTTCGTATTCGCCCGTGTCGAGATACACATCCGCTCTGAGGCGATATGCGACCTCGTTGTCGGGATCGAGTTCGACGGCGCGGGTGGAGTTCTCTATCGCGCGTTCACGTTCGCCCAGCTTGAAGTACAGGTATCCCAGATAGAAGTGATAGAGTTCAGCGTTGGCGGAGCCGGCTGCGACGGCCTTCGCGTAGTTCTCTATCGCGCCTTTGACGTCTCTATCCTTTTCAAAGCGCTCAACCGTGACCGCCCGTTCGTAGTCCTGATCCGCGAGACCGAATTCGCCGGTTATCGCGTACAAGAGCGCCCTGCCGATGTAGGTGAGCGGATTCACGTTTTCAGGATAGAACTCGATTCCTCTTTCGAAATAGCCAGCGTATTCGTAATCATAGAGACGGGTGTGTGGGTACACAGAATATATTTCGATAGACTTGTCGAAATCCGCCAGCGCCAGGTCATAATCGCCAATGTCCCTGTATATTGACGCCCTGGTGAGGTAGAGTCCCGCCTTGTCGTCCTCATATCCGGCGTCCGTTGATTCGATGGCTTTGGTGATATCGGCTATGGCTTGAGAGTGATGGCCTCCCAGTTCGTGGTAGGCCAACGCCCTGTATTCATAGTAGTCCGCCCGGCGGCTGTGAGCTAGTTGAATAGCGTTGGTGAAGTCGGCGATGGCGAGCTCGTATTCGCCCGCTTCGTGGTATGTCCATCCCCTGAGAAAGTAATCCATCGAATTGTCGGGATAGAACTCGATGAGTTTGGTAAAGTCGGCTATGGCGAGCTCGTATTCGCCCAGCCACCGATATGTCCATGCCCTGTGATAGTACGGCCTTGGGTCGTCGAGATGGAGTTCGATAGCCCTTGTATAGTCGGCTATGGCAAGTTCATGCTGACCATTTCGGCTGTAGGCCAAAGCCCTTTCCAGGTAGAAACCGATATTGTGGGGATCGAGTTCGATAGCCCGTGTGAAGTCGGCAATCGCAAGGTCGGGTTCGTCAAAGTAGGCCCATGCGCGCTCGATGTAGGAATCGGGGTTGTCGGGGTCGAGTTCGATGGCTGTCGTGTAGTCCGATATTGCGAGGTCGTACTCCTGAATACGCATATAGAAATACGCCCTGCCTATGTACAGCGTCGCGCTGTCCGGGTTCTGTTCGATGGCTTCGGTGTGGTCCTCTATCGCGCGTTCGTAGAAATCTCGCTGGTTATGAGGTTCGAGATTCACGGCCTGTTCGTAGTCCGCCCTGGCGAACTCGAATTCGTCAACAAACAGATAGGCGGCGGCCCGCTCCATATATTGACGCGGCCAGTGCGACTCCAATTCGATGGCCGTCGTGAAGTCCGCGATGGCAAGATCGAAATCGCCTCGCCCCCGATAGGCTCTTCCCCTGAGAATGTACAACCACTCCTCTCCGGGGGCTAATTCGATGGCCTTGTCGAAGTCCGCGATGGCAGGGTCGTACTCGCCTAGATCAAGATACCTCTCTCCCCTGCTGACGTAGCTATGCAGATTGTTCGGCTCCAGTTCGATGAGCTTGGAAAGATCCGCCAGCTCCAAGTCGACTTGGCCCAGTCTGTGATACAGCCAAGCTCGGTGGGTGTAGAAGTCTATGTTGTCGGGTTCGAGTTCAATGGCCCTGGTGAGGTCCGCTACCGCCTGCTCGATATAGCCCAGATTATCGAGTATGAGAGCGCGTTCGCTGTACAGTTTCACGTCGTCCGGCCTGAGTTCTATGGCCCTGGCGAGGTCTTCCAGCGCGAGCTCGTGTTCGCCGAAGATGGAGAGATATATCAGCGCCCTGTGGTAGTAGAAGTCGGCGCTGTCGGCGCTATTCGGGTCGAGTTCGATGGCCTTGTTGAAGTCCGCCATCGCGTTGTCGAACTCTCGGATTTCCTGATAGTACCAGCCTCTCTGGTGGTACAGCGCGCCATTGTCGGGGTCGCGTTCGATGGCCTCGGCGCAGTCCTCTATCGCGCGCTCGAAGACGTCGTCCCACCCGAGCGACCGAGCGGCCTGAATGTAGTCCGCCCTCGCGCGCTCGAAGTCGCCGCTGAACAGGTAGGCGGAGGCGCGATCCAGATGATATTGAGGCGCATGGTCCAGGGTAAGCTCGATGGCCTCGGTGAAGTCCGCGATGGCGAGGTCGTAGTCGCCTCTCTCCATGTACGCGATTCCCCTGCCGTTGAATATCCAGTCAGCCTCGGCGCCGGATTCGATGGCCTCGGTGAAGTCCGCGATGGCGAGATCGAGGTCGCCTCTGTCCCTGTAAGCGAACGCTCTTTCCACGTATGCGTACAGGTGCTCGGGATATACCTCGATTGCCCTGTCGTAGTCCGCGACGGCCAGGTCCAAGTGTCCGTTCTCATAGTAACGCAGTCCCCGCGTGACGTAGAACTCGGCTACTTTCTCCCCGATACGCGCCGGATCAGACAGCCGCTCCTTGACCTCCTCCGGGCTCTCGCCGGTGGCGGACGGGATGAGGTCGTCCATGAAGCGGTCGGCCAGCGTCTCGCTGATTTCATGCGTGAGCGCGCCGCTCTCGTCAGCGCCGGTCATAGCCGCTATGAGAACCATAAAATGGTCTGGCTTGTACTTGTAGTTGGGATAGAATCTCGCCTTCAGACGTTCTCTGACCTCTTCGGCAGACTCGCCGGTGGCGGACGGGATGAGGTCGTCCATGAAGAGCTCGGCCAGCGCGCGGCTGATCTCGTCGGTCAGCGCGCCTTTGTAGTATGCCTCGCACAGGACGGCCATCAGGAACTCGAACGGTGTGACCTCCGCTTGCTCATTGGGTGATGCGGACGCGACCCCGGACACGATTGCCCAGAGAAGGGCCAGCGTGATGAACACGACAGCGGCCTTCTTCAGCAAGACCACTTTTCTGGGACCAACTGTGCGAACCGGAACCATGCCGCGATTCTACCAGAAAGCGCCGGATTTCCGGTGCGTAGTCGCGCATGGATGCTGTCGTAAGCGCGCGCGGAGAAAGTCGAATCCGCAAGTCTGGCGTCACATCGTCGCCAACATGGAAACAACCCAAAGCGCAACACGACGAAAGACGCGAAATGTCACAGTCGGTATTGACCATCAACTAAGAGCGAACGGAACCGCCTGTGGAACGAGAGTAGGGAATGGGATGGCGACCGCGGATGCGGAGCCTGATATGCGGGCATCCTCGGGGCCGCCCTGCTAGGCCATGTTGACATTCAACAGTTCACTGCTTGGCAGCATGTCTTATTTATCTCTGCTGAGAGTAACCTGGCCAGTCTCTCCATCGTAGAGCATCCTGAAGTCTTTCAGGAAATCGCGTCCCAACAGAGCGTGATAGGGTTGACCGCCCGCTTCAAGATACACGCCCGCGAACCTACCATCCAGAGCCCAGCCAAGCTCCGGCAGAAAAATCTGCGCTGCGTGTATGTTCACCTCAAATCTGCCGCCCGCTCCTGAGTGGACCTGACGGTCGACGATGGGTGAATGCGGCGCAGCAGCCAGGTTCGCGTCAACACAACTAACCGCTGCGCCAGTATCCACCAACGCCCGGTATTCACGCTCCGGCAAGTCGAGCGGAACGTCGCTTCCAACCACATAGTTTGGGTCCAGACCGATACGTGCCCCAATCGCCGGACCGAACTTCTGTAGGAGGTCAGCGCCGCGCACTGCCCCAGTATCGGCAAATCCGCACTCGGATCTCCTCATAGAGATTACCTGTAGATGACCGACGCCAGGGGCGGAACAGGCATTACGCCGACCTGTCTGATCAAATAAGGACCTCGTCCGAATCTCTCTATGGCAGTCCCGACCGCCTCACGATCCGTATCATATGTCCCCACCAGTTCCTCGTCGTAGAACACCACCCACTTCCTGAAGTGATCCGTCTCAAGGTCGGACTGTATCTTCTCATAGGCCGCAATCTGTCTGCTGAGATCGAGCATAGCGTCCTCCCATCATCAAATGCCGAAGTCAATTCTAGCAGAGAACGAAATGTTGAATGTCAACAGGTCCTGGACCGGACGCCTCCGCGTACCAGGGCAGCGCGGCGGCAGAAACGAGGCACACGCGGGTCAGGATGTCGGGCTTCATCGCCACACCTGCGCCAGCGAAGCAACAACGGCAAAAAGCATGATCAACAGCATAACAAAGGCGAGGGGCGTAACCCGGCAACTCCGGCGCCGGAACTAGTGAGATTTCGTGTCAGACACAGCGCCCTTCAACTTTTGTATAGCGGGTCGGGGGTGATTTGCGGTATGCGACCAACCGCCTCCGGCACCCAGCTCCGGCTTGGCATCGGGCAAGCCCCTGAACGCCAAGCGGGGCGCCCGGTGTAACCGGACGCCCCTTCATTTAGCCCCGCCAGGGAGACTATTGACCGGTCGGCCCGCCTTCCTCCTCCGGCAGCGTGATGCTGCCATGCACACGCTCGCCCTTGCCCGCTTCGTTCTGCGCGCGCACCCACACCTTGTAGGTTTGGCCCGCTTCCAGGTTCTTGAAGGTAACCTGCGTCTTCATCGCCTTGGGCGTCTTGGTTTTGCCCTTGCCGCCGTCCTCGGGACTGACATGCACGATGTAGCCGTCCGGCGCGCCTCCTGTCTCTGGGGCACTCCAGCTCACGGTCAGGGTATTCCCGTCGGCCATCAGTTCCAGTCCCGCAACCGGGCCGGGCAGCACCGACGGCAGGGAGTCCTCAGACTCGGGAAGCGTGATGCTGGCGTGGGTACGCTCCCCTTTGCCCACCTCGTTCTGCCCGCGCACCCATACCTCGTAGGTCCGCCCGGAGTCAAGGTTGCCGAAGCTCACCGTCGTCCTGTCGGCCCCGGGGCGCAGGGTATCCTGGTAGCCGCCACCCTTGCGCTTGATATGCACGATGTAGCCCTGGGGAGCGCCGCCCGTCTCCGGAGCGCTCCATCTCACCGTCACGCTGTCGTAGGTCGCCGTCAGATCCAAGAAGACCACCGGACCGGGGAGTTCCGCCACCTTCACCACGGTTACGTCAAAGGCATCGCTGACGCTGCTGCCATCGCTATCCCGGGCAGTGACCGAGATGGTCGTAGTGCCCTCTGCCTTTCCGCTAACAGTCAAGTTGGAATAGCCGGCAGACACGGATACCGTGGCAATGGCGTCGTTTGACGACGCGGCGGTGATGGTCAGGTTGTCGCCGTCGGCGTCGCTGAACACGCCAGACAGGGAGAGCTCCCGCGTGGCCCCGTCATCCAGTCTGGATACGTCGGCAATGGCCGAGGCCACCACAGGTGCGGCTTTCACTGTGACAGTGAAACTGTCCTTAGCCGAGCCGCCCTTGCCATCGGCCGCGGTGACCGTAACGGTCGCCGTACCACGCCTCTTGGCCGTGACCGTTAGACTGGAGTGGTCAGTGGACACCGACGCGGTGGCTACCGATTTATCCGACGAAGCTGCGGTTATCGTCAGGTCGTCGGCATCGGCGTCGTTGAACACACCAGACAGGGATACTTGGTTCGTACCGGTCTCGTTGGTGATGGTAACGTCCGAAATGGAACTGGCCACCGTGGGTGGGTTGTTGACCTTGACCACCGTCACGTCGAAGGCGTCGCTCACGCTGTTGCCATCGCTATCTCGGGCAGTGACCGAGATGGTCGTAGTGCCCTCCGCCTTTCCGCTAATGGTCAGGCTGGAGTAGCCGGCAGCCACGGATACCGTGGCAGTGGCGTCGTTTGACGACGCGGCGGTGATGGTCAGGCTGTCCCCGTCGGCGTCGCTGAACACGCCGGACAGGGAGATGTCCCGCGTGGACCCTTCATCCAATCCGGATACGTCGGTGATGGTCGAGGCCACCACTGGTGTGGCTTTCACCGTGACAGTGAACGTATCCGACTCTAAACCGTGAGCCTCTACGCCGTGTACGTTTGCGAAAACATGGCGGTCATAGGCTGTAACAGTGACAGTCGCCGTGCCCTTGGCCTGTGCGTCCAATGTCAGCCTGGAGCCATCTGTCGGCCCCGAGACAGTGACTACCGCTTCATCTGAGGAACCGAAGTTGAAGTACAGCGCGTCGTTGTCGGCATCGCTGAACACCTCGGACAGGGGAATTTCCTGCGCCCGAATCTCGTTGACAATGATCACGTCTCCGATGGCGGCGGTAACCACAGGCGCCTGATCCGAGAAATCGTTCAACCGATTACGATGGAAGGTCAAAAACGTCAGACTGGGGAGGTTCCTTACCTCGGTGGGTACGGAGCCAGTTAATTCGTTGTAACTGGCCCACAGCCATTCCAACTTGGAAAGGTTGCCCAACTCAGACGGTATCGCTCCACTCAACTTGTTATGGGCGAGGTGCAGGAGTGCCAAGTTGGAAAGGTTGCCCAGTTCCGCAGGTATTGAACCGCTCAATTCATTGGCATTGTGGGTCCGGTACGCCCAATTCGTGTCAAAAAGGGCATCGTCGCCTAGGGACAGGTGTTTCAGTTTGGAGAGATTGCCCAACTCGGCGGGTATCGAACCGCTCAATCGGTTATCACCGAGGTACAGGTGTTCCAGATTTGAAAGGTTGCCCAGTTCCGCAGGTATTGAACCGCTCAGTTGATTCTCGTAGAGGTATAGTTGTTCCAAGCTGGAGAGCTTGCCCAGCTCAGCCGGTATCGAGCCGCTCAACTGATTACGACCAAGATGCATGATTTCTAGGTTGGAGAGGTTGCCCAACTCAGCGGGTATTGAGCCGCTCAACTGGTTCCGAGCAGAAGGGGGCTCGGACGGCATGATGTAGATCGACCTTGTTGCGGTATAACGGCCACCCAGGTACAGGCTTTCCAGTTCGGAGAGGTTGCCCAGTTCCGCAGGTATCGAGCCACTCAACTGGTTTCGATGGAGGTCTAGGGTCGTCAGTTCGGAGAGGTTGCCCAACTCAGCGGGTATCGAACCGCTCAACTGATTGTTGCCGAGGCCTAACACTCCTAAATTGGAGAGACTGCCCAACTCGGCGGGTATCGAGCCGCTCAGCTGATTGTTGTCGAGGGCTAACGTTCCTAAATTAGAGAGACTGCCTAATTCGGCAGGTATCGAACCGCTCAGCTGATTGTTGTCGAGGGCTAACGTTCCTAAATTAGAGAGACTGCCTAATTCGGCAGGTATCGAACCGCTCAACTGGTTTCGATGGATGTTCAGGGTCGTCAGTTCGGAGAGGTTGCCCAACTCAGCGGGTATCGAACCGCTCAACCCGTTGTTCCTGAGGTCCAGCCACCACAACTTGTCCAAGTTGCCCAACTCGGCGGGTATATTGCCACTTAATCCGTTACTGTTTAGTACCAAGTATCCCAGTTCTGAAAGGTTGCCCAACTCGGCAGGTAACTCTCCTCTCAAACCGTTACTGCGGAGGTCCAGAGAGCGCACGCGGCCGTTGGCGTCAGTCGATACTCCACTCCATTCACCGATTGGCTTGTTGCTCAACCAGTTGGCCGGCTTTTGACAGCCGTTCCAGGCGCAGTCTCTCCAGTTTGGGCCGTCCGTGGCGTTGTACAGCGCGACCAGCGCCGCCCGGTCAGTGTTGACTGACGTCTCTTGGGCGATCGCAGAGGCCGGCGCTCCGGACGCCAAAGCTATGGCTGTCGCCAAGGCGACGGTCATGAGAAAAAGGGGAGGAAATCGAAGGGCTATCTTAGGACGTTTGGACGGGGGAATAGCGGCATGGGTCGCCCTCAGCAGGCGGCGTACCCTACTGCTTTTGCTCCTAGTGCTGAACTTGGCCATCATGACTCCTTTCAAATCAAAAAAGCGTCTGGTTCGTCGGTCGGATGGCTCCGCCTGACCCGGTGGCGGAGCGGCTGTTTCCAAGTATGAAATTACTGTCGTGTGGTCCTGAAATAAGTCACGGTCGAGCCCAATAAGAGTTCGTCGTGATATTCTCTCCCTTGTGCGGAACTCTGTACGGAACTGTTGTCGCGATTACGCCGATTGAGGCGCAAGCCGACTCGATACGACATTCACTCGGCGTGTATAAGTGCCTTTATACCCGCGACACCCTCAAGAAGATGTGGAGGAGGATCGATATGACACTCGTTGTGAAGGACACAAGAAACGGCATTCAACTCACTGAAGACGCTCTCGAAGGCGTCTTCGCCTCAGTGATCGCCCAAGCAGACGCCGCTCGCGACATAGCGAGCGCAGAAGGACATAGGGAGAGCCTCACGGCTGAAGACAAGAGCAACCTTGCAACGGTTCTGGGACACGAAGTATCCGAGAACACCCGGAAGAACTACCGCTCACAGTGGCGGCTCTTCTTCGGGTGGGCGAGCGACCGAAGTGTTAGCGCCCTGCCCGCAGACTCGTTGCAGGTGGCGGCGTATCTGGCGGAGCGACTGGTGAAGCACGGGCACAGACCAGCGACTCTCCAGACGGCGGCGGCGGCGATAGGATTCGTACACAGGAGCGCGGGCTTTGCCGACCCCTGCGAGGCTGCGGAAGTCAGGGACATGCTCAGGAGCGCGAGGCGCATGGCAGGCTCAGAGCAGAAACAGGCGAAGGGCATCACAGAGGATGACCTGAAAGCGATAATGGAGAGCGCGTGCATATCCCGGCGCTGGAATGACGGCAGGATGGAGAGCGTGGAAGCTGCGGAGTGCCGGGGCAAGAAGGACATAGCGCTGGTAAGCGCGATGCGCGACGGACTGCTGCGCGTGTCCGAAACCGCCGCGCTCACCTGGGAGGACATCGAGGAATATGAGGACGGCACCGGCAGGCTGTATATCAGGCGCTCAAAGACCGACGCAGACGGAGAGGGCGCTGTAGCGTTCCTCTCTGTTCGGACGATGGATAGTCTTGAGGCTATCCGGGGGATGTCGTCCGGGGAGGACAGCGTATTCGGGCTGATGCCCAACAGCATATCGACGCGCATAAAGGAGGCAGCGATAGCTGCGGGACTTGGGGAGGGATACAGCGGGCACTCGCCGCGTGTGGGTATGGCGCGCGACCTTGCGAGGGCTGGAACGGAGTTGCCGCGGCTGATGACGGCTGGGCGGTGGCGCTCGCCGAGGATGCCTGCGCTGTACACGCGCAACGAGACGGTCGCCAGGGGAGCGGTGGCCCAGTATTACGGCGGCAGGCGCAGGCGCGTGGCCAAGCGGGCGCCGGACGACCGGACGGACATCGAGGTGAAGGCGGAAGACGACTCCTGTTCTATCGAAGTCGCGGCGCTGGCTGGGATGGGAGGTGTCTTCGGCCAAATCGACAGGGGTGAATACGATTTACAGGACTGGGAGGAAAGTGATAATATGCCCTGTACATTGAACCTGCGGGCGATCATCGGAACAGTGCCGATGGCAGGAGAATCGGGTATAAAGGCACTTATACACGCTGTCTGTTCAAGTGCCGAAACTCTCGTGAACTTACTGCTTTCCTCACCGCTTCTGCGAGCCCTCGCGCATATCTGACGTCCAGCGCTCTGTTTATCTCCGCGCCTGTTACTTATCCTATACTTTATGCTGCTGATACTAGTATAACGCATGAGCGCGTCTCGCGTTACCCTGCGAGCGGCGTTATGCGCGAGCCGTCCGAGAGCGTGAGTTCTCCACCGGTGATGGGATTCAGACCGAGATTGCCCGCCGTCTGCGCGAACTCGAGCGAGCCGCACAGGTTGGCGTCGGTCAGCGCAAGAGCAGCCTGTCCGTATTCCACGGCCCACGCCGCAAGCTCGTGGGCGTGAGACGCGCCCTCTCTGAATCTGAAGAAGCTCTTGGCGTGAAGTTCGACGTAGCCAGCGGACATGATAGAGTACCCATGCTCACGCGACCTGGCTGTACCAGAGGCCAGTTGTGTCGTCGCAGAACAGTGTGGACAGAACGCCATCCGCAGATTCGACGCGGTAGTAGGACCTGGTCATCGGATGGGGCAGCCACCATAGGTCGAACTTCCAGCGGTCGGTTACGTACTCCACGTCGTACCACCTTCTTCCGACCTGGACCGCCGAGGGTCCTACGCTCGTTTCCCTCGACCACTTCGCTTACCTCGGCCGGCATGGGCGCGTGAAGAGCGCGAACGGAGTCGGACGCCAGCGGGTCTATCGGCGCCAGCAGCGAGCGCATCTCCGCCGCCGGGTGCCAGGGAGCTACCTCGACCACCCGATGCAGCGCGCGGGCGCCGCCGAAGCACGACGATAGGCGCCTGTCCACGCCAACGAGCGTCTCACGACCACTCTCCCTGGCGTCCCTGATCAGACATGCCTGCACGCCGGTCTCGCCCCCGAGATCCAGGAGGGTCAGCGACAGATCCTCGACAGAATGCGACGGCGGACTCGGCCTCCAGGAGCTCTCCCAGCAGCTCTGAGGCGCGTTCCCAGCACTCCACGGGTTCCTGAAACGGACGTGTAGCTTCCAAGGATCACCGTCCGACGAGGAATATTCCAGCAGGGCGGCTCCCGCGCAGGATCTCCAGCGAGGTGGTGGTGAACGGCAGCGTCGTGTACTCGACGACGGACTCTTCCACCTTTCGCGGGACAAACGGCCTGCGATCCACTCCGATGGAGAGTTCCCAGGCGATCGCGCCCTCTCTCCCGAAGCGGTCGAACATCGCGGCCCGTCCGACTGATGAAACACCCCCGATTACACGCATTCCGAAGCGGCCGAGTGCGGCCTTCAGTTCTCCCGATACGGTAAGGAGAACGATGGACAGCGGCGCGAGAAAGGCGGGTACATCGTCCGGCGCTCTCACTGCGCTCATAGGCCCTGATCTCCGGGAAGCGGCGTATGCGACGAACTTCGCCGCCGCAACACCGACACGCGGGTTGAGGTAATCGGGGACCGCGTCCAGCAGAGCTGACACCGCCCTGGCTTCGCCCCCGTACATTCCCTCCAGGCCGTCCAGCCTTACATAAGCTTCTCCCAGGCTCCCGGCTTCCACCATGTCGCTCACGCGTCCAAGCGAGTCGAGCAGACTATCGAACAGGGCTTCATAGTGCGGTCCATCCGGGGTCCAGAATCGTCAGCTCGGAAAGCGTGGACACGGCCCGCTGGAGGGTCATGCCAGAGAGTACGCCTCGCGCCGCCTGAGAGCGGACGACGACGGGCGAGCCGGGGCGCGTTCTGTCCGATACAACGAACGCGCACGCAGCCAGTTCCGGGCGTCTGGCCATTTCCGCCTTCGCGCGGAAATGGGTTATGAGTACGCAGGCGACTATCATTTCAGCGGACTCTCTCGAGCGGGGGCTATCCCGCTCAAGTAGGAACCTGTCACCGTCTTAGCCATCCGATGCCTCCTCTGGAATAGTGGTAGGGAGTATAGCGAACTAAAGTGCACTAGTACGTAAGCGCTATATTTGTGCCAAGGTCTGTGCAAAATGCCGATTCCGGGAATCCGTACACGTCTCGTCTTTCCCGCGAAGGGAGACCTTTGGATAACCTAGTACCGAGTCCACGCAGTTTTGGCACAAGTCGGATAAATAGGTTACATTCGGAAGCATCACCTGGCGAGGTTGTTTCCGAACATGACTGCAAGCAAGTATAGAGTCAAATTGACCGAATCTCAGAAGTGCCGGCTTAGTGAAGTCGCCAATCAAGGCAGATCGCCGGCGAGAACGGTGAAGCGCGCTCTGGCCCTGCTCAAGAGCGACCAAGGACAGACGGACGACCGGATTGCAGAGGCGGTCTCGATAAGCAGGCGTACAGTCGTACGGATCCGCAAGCGATTCTGTGAGGAGGGTCTTGAGAGCGCTCTGGTGGAGAGACCGCGAACGGGTCAGAAGCGCAAGCTGGATGATCGAGCGGAGGCACACCTTGTGGCGATAGCGTGCAGCGATCCTCCCGAGGGCCACGCTCACTGGACGCTGAAGATGCTCGCGGAGCGAATGGTGGAACTGGACTATGTGGACTCCGTTGCCAGAGAGACGGTTCGCAAGAGTCTGAAAAAAACGAGCTCAAACCGTGGAAGAAGAAGGAGTGGTGCATCCCTGAGGTAAGCGGTGAGTTCGTCGCTCGCATGGAGGACGTACTGGACCTTTACGAGGAGGAGTATGACGCTGAACGTCCGGTTGTGTGCTTCGATGAGACATCCAAGCAGTTGGTCGGTCATACCAGAACTCCCATCCGCTCTGAACCTGGAAGACCGGAGCGTTACGACTACGAGTACAGGCGAAACGGCACGCGCAACCTGTTCGTGTTCTGCGAGCCGAGGGGAGGCTATAGACACATCGAAGTTACACAGAGACGCACCGCGGTGGACTTTGCAGAGCAGATGAAATGGCTGGTTGATGAGGCGTACCCTGACGCGGGAACGATCAGGGTGGTTCTGGACAACCTGAACATCCACAAGTTCGGTTCCCTGTATGAAGCGTACGAACCGTCAGAGGCGCGACGCATAGCCCGACGGCTCGAGTTTCACCATACGCCGAAACATGGGAGTTGGCTGAACATGGCGGAAATAGAACTCAGCGTGTTCAGCAAGCAAGCTATGAGAGGGCGCATCGGTGATGAGGAGACTCTGAGGCGTCAGATAGGGGCGCTTGAGACGGAGCGTAACGAGGCGGGCGCGACGATAGACTGGCTCTTCAGGTCCGAGGACGCTCGTGTCAAACTCAACCGCATCTATCCTGATCCAAAGCTGTAAAGACTATGCCAATATCATGTGGACTCGGTACTAGGGTATTGTTGGACAATCGTGGTTGTCCAGTCCGGTGAGATAGGAGTAAGAAGATGCACCGTCAGATGGGTCAGCCATCCTTGGCCGAATCGCTTTTGCCGCAGACACTCGGAAGGAACGAACGCCTGGAACGCATCGCCGACGAGTTCGACTGGGATCGGTTCGCCTGGCTGGTAGAGGACATCTACTCATCCGGTGAGGGTCGTCCGAGCTATCCACCGCTTACGATGGTGAAGGTACTGCTGTTGGAGCAGTGGTACAACCTGTCGGATCCACAGATGGAAGAGGCGTTGAGCGACCGCATATCGTTTCGCCGGTTCGTGAGTTTGGGACTTGAGGACGACACCCCCGACCACTCTACTATCAGCCGTTTTCGTGGTGAGTTGGTCAGGAGGGAGTTGAGTGAGAGGCTGTTCGAGGAGTTGTCCTCGCAGTTGGACGAGCGCGGATTGATCGTGAAGGAAGGGACGTTGATGGACGCGACGCTGGTGGGGTCTCAGTTTCGTCGCCCCCCGCTGTCGGAAGGCCGCGGAGTAAGGAGCGAGAAGGACCCGGACGCGGACTGGACATACACCGGACGCGGAAGGCGCTCGCACTTCGGATACAAGGTGCACGTGGGAGTGGACGCAGGCACAGGTCTGGTTCGCAGGGCAAAGTTCACCTCAGCGAAGGTGTACGAGAGCGAGGCGGCCGACGGGTTGGTGAGTGGAGACGAGGGTGCGGTGTACGCAGACCGGGCATATGAGTCCAAGAGAAGACGAAGATGGCTGAGGTCGTTGGGGATAAAGGACAGTATAATGCATCGTTCCCACAAGCATCAGTCAGAGTTGCCCTACTGGCAGAAGCGTCGCAACGAGTTGATAAGTCCGAGGTGCGAGTTGGTCGAGAAGGTGTTCGGTACGCTCAAGCGCAGCTACGGCTACTGTCGTGTTCGTTATCGTAGCCTGGGACCGAACGCGGTGGAGATGTGGTTCAAGCTCATGGCGTACAACTTTAGAAAAGCGGTCAGGTTAACGGGTTATCCTGCCTGAAGTCTGAATTGGTAAGTGACCTGAAGCGGTCTTGGCAATCAAATATCGAACACCGGTGTGAGCAGGCATGAAAATATGCTCGGTTAATCCGGGGCTCGTATCAAGAATCGCTCCAGACATCTGATATGACCAGTTACTCAAAGGTCTCCGAAGGCGGGAATGACGGTAGCAGTTTATCTCGAACATTCACGGCATAGTCAGGGTGAAGTGGTATTATATCCTTCAGGGTTGGAAGAGGCGAAAATGACCAGATCATGATAGCGGGGTCCTTTAGCGACGAGTTCCCTCTCCAGATCATGCGCTACAAACGTCAGTAGGTACCGCGACGGGTCGGTAGGTAAAAGGTACGCAAGCGTGTTGAGTCTATCTTCGGGTGGATGAAGACTGTGGGGGGCTTTCGAAGAAGTCGGTATCGCGGGGTGGAGAGAACCGGACTGTATGGGGAATTGGTGGCTACCGCGTACAACCTTGTGAGGATGTCGAGGTTGATAGCCGAGGAGGAGACCAAAGTCCCCGTCATCGTATAGCCTTCCCGGGGCGAGGTGTGTCTGTGCGACACTGCATAGGGCGATAATGGAGGTATCGGCGGACTGATGAGGGCCAAAAAGACCGAGAATGTCGGCTGTCACCAAGCGGTCGCCTCTACTACCCGGCCCTCAAACCCATTCTTCCGCAACCTGTTAGGGATGTGGCCGCATCCGCTGCCGACTCCAGAAGACCTCGAAATGCGGCTGCAAACGCAAGCACATTCCTGTCTGCGTAGGCCAAGTTCACGCTGGACAGCCAGTGCCTGCTCCGCAAGATCGCAGTGACGGAGGCGATGTGCGCCCGTTCCAAAATTTCCGTCCAGTAAATTTGCATTGCTTCTCCGACGTCGCGGTGAGATAATTTCTCGTACTCATCGTCGTCCATGAAGAAGTACCTCGTCGTGGAGTGTTCCGAGCCAAGATCATCGACCATCGTAACGAGTTGCGTTGCTTGCTGATCGAGGATTGATTCCATAGCGGTAAGCTCCTTCGCGGCTTCATTTGCCAGTATGAATCCCTGGGCAGACCGTTTGAGACATTACCTGAAGCGCCACTTTCTGCATTTACAGGATACGATGATTCCCGCCCGCACTGACAGCGAGACTTCAGGAGCAGGTCTTCAACAGCCTGTTATATCTCTCACTCCTCCGTTCTCCACAACAGTGGACAGAGGATACAATACATCCCCGGTGAAACCTGTTTTGATGCTTATGGACCATCTCAGAGCCTGAGTGCAAGCAGCATGGTGGTTTCGCCTTGCCGATACTCCCGAACATGGAGGTGAGCGTTGAAAAAATTGGAACTCGAATCCATAGCAGGCAGAGAAGATTGCGACATCCCTATCTACAAAGATCTGCCGCTGCCGATGATTATGCTACAGGGCTGGTTCAATGACCAGCACAGGTGTTTCAAGTCGTTCGTTTGCAAGCTGGACGACGATCAGCGACTCCACCTGTTTACAGATGAAAATGTACGCGAGTCGGTCAAGGAAATCTACAAGGACATGTGGCCCGAATTCAAAGAGGTCGAAAATGATGACCAGGGAGTACACAAGAGATTCGACCATCTCAGGTACGCAGGAGGCACTGGGAGAGGGTTTGCCTACTGGATCGCCTGCGTGTTCGGAGAAGTCGAAAAGGCGGGCAGTCTGGATAAGCTGTTGGATGACCTTGGAACTGTCGAACAGGCCCATTCCATTTTCAAGCGGTGGTTCTATAAGACCGAAGGGTTGGTACGGGGATTAAATGCTGCGGACGCGGCGAGGATACTTGCCAGGTATGGGTATCTGGAACCCGAAAAGAGGCCGCTGCTTGCCAGAGGAGCTCTAAGAGGAGCGGCAATTCGTCTCGACGGCCAATCGCGTTACAGGAGCATAAATTGGTTCGAGCGCAAGTACGGCGATGAATCAAGGCGCGTCGAACTGGAAGAGAAAGCTGCCGAATACATAGCCAGTTCCGAGAGGTTTAAGGGTGCGTTCCAAATGGAAATGGGTGAGAGTTGGTTCTGTCGCATGCAGAAGTAGAGTGTCTGCTGACTAGGAATGCCGTCTTGGACATGCTCGTGAATATCCTCCCACCCATGTATCCGTTCGGAGCGACGCATGCGGTGAGGGGGGTGCCATACTGTTCGCTGGTGCAGTTCAGTACATTCATCTGACTCAACCAGTTGCTGACGACACGCCCCTCTCCCCTGGACCCTCAAACTGGCACACTTGAAGGTCTCTGACAGCATACAGGTCGCCTGCGCTACCGGAGCCCGTATCTTGTAAGGCCGGGCCAATGTTTGATTGGAAGCTGACTGTTCTGAGATAGTCGGTCCTGTGATCAGGTCCGAGACGCTGCCGTCTGATACAATCAGAAACCGTACAAAAGGACATAATCGCTGGACAACGGTGCCACGAGGCATCGCTGCCAAATGCGCACATTTACTAAGGAAAGAAATGCCTATACCTGAATCTACGCTTGCCAGGTGGAGTCATCATCAAGCTGCAACGGCTTTCAAGCTGGCTCACGTTCCTATTCGCGAAGCTCTGGCTGCCCACAAGGGGCTGTCGCGGTTCAAGTACGAAGTATTCCTCCAGGGTTCATACAAGAACGACACTAACCTGGGCGGGGACAGCGACGTCGATGTGGTCGTCAGGCTGTCGTCGAAGCTAAAGCCCGCAGTGGCGGCCCTTACCGGCGAACGGCTTCAGGAAGATGGTTCCCACAGGTTCGTGCATCAACAATGGAAGTCATTCCGGGACGAAGCGATGAAGGCGATGAGGGCCAGATTCGGGAAGTCAGTTGAGAGTGGCCGAAAAACCCTGAAGGTACCGAAGGGCAAGATCCCGGCGGATGCCGACCTTGTGGTGACGGTGAGCCATAGACAGGGCATCGGGTTTTATCTCCCTGATGAGCGGCGTTGGGTCGTCAGCTTTCCTCAGCAGCACCATGATAGGGGAGTGAAGAAAGAGAAGGCTGCCAACAGCCGGTTCAAAAGGACCATTCGCATGTTCAAGGCGGCCCGGAACCGCCTTGTCGAGAGGAAGGTGCTCACCAAGGATGACGCCCCCTCCTACTACATCGAGTGCCTGCTCTACAATGTCCCCGACCGGTTATTCGCGGCGAAGTTGGCGCCGACCTATACGGGCATCACCGACTGGCTGAGCACCGCCAGTCTCCAGAGTTTCAAGTGCCAGAATGGTGAGTTGGCATTGTTCGGGCCAGGCCGAGAGCAGTGGTCCGTGAACAGAGCGCGGTCGTTCGTCAAGGCGTTACGGGGACTTTGGGAGGCGGGAGGTTGACACTAGGGAACGATGCTGAGCGTCCCAGAACTAATAGAGACGGGGCTGCGCGTGGCGCCCATGAATCAAGGCAGCATCCCACAGACGACTCCGTTGGTCTGCGTCAAGTAAATTTGCCACCGAGTTGTGGAATTTGAGTCTTGCCCCGAGGTATTTATGATAGTATTACCACGCTCGACTCCACGATGCTGCAAGGTACGCCGCAATGATCGATGCTCTAGAGACGCTACAACAGCCAGAAGGAACTGGGGAACACCACGGCCGGCCCGTACTGAGCCTATTTTCGGGTGCAGGTGGTCTCGACTTGGGGTTCAGGAACGCCGGTTTCCGGCCTGAACTGGCAATAGACATCAACCCCGCTGCTGTAACTACCTATCAAGACAATCACCCACAAGCCACCGCGATTCAGCTTGATATTGCGCGAGTGTCTTGCGCAGACATAATCGATCTGTGGCAAAAGCATATAGGTTCAAGTAGTCCAGCCGGCATTATTGGCGGCCCACCATGCCAGGCATTCTCCTCGTCAAATGTTCACCAGAGTGACGACGACCCGAGGCGTCGGTTGCTTGAAAAATACGCTGGGATTATCCATGAGTTCTCATCATCGCTCGGACTTGATTTCTTTGTGTTTGAGAACGTCCCCGGTCTCACCAGCAAGCATTATGAATCTTACTTCGACCAGTTCGAGCAGATGTGCGACAGAGCCGGATTCAAAGTCGAGAAGACTGTCATAGACGCGGGAAGTTTTGGTATTCCCCAGCATCGCAAGCGGCTGATTGTGGTCGGGACAAATAAGAAACGGTTCCCGGGCGTTCACTTCAGACTGCCGGAAGGAGGAAAGCAACCAACTCCAGTACATACTGTGCTAAAGGGCCTTCCGGAACCCTCCTACTGTATTAGGGGGCAGAAAGAGAATTGGGATTCATTCCATGCGAACCACGTCACGATGGTCCCGAGGTCCCCGAAGTTCAATGACGGTAGTTTGAAACCAGGTAATAGTAGAGGTCTTAGCTTTAAGGTTCTGGACTGGGACTCTCCTAGCTATACAGTAGCTTACGGGCATAATGAGATACATATACATCCCGGATGCCAACGCAGGCTCTCTATCTATGAAGCGATGCTTCTACAAGGATTCCCGCATGAGTACCGGCTCAGGGGCACATTCACGCAGCAGGTACAAATGGTCTCTGACGCAGTCCCTCCGCCTCTGGGCGAAGGCATCGCAAGAGCAGTTGCCTACAATCTTGGTTACGCTCGATCCAGTGAACCTTCATTTAGTGCAAGCATTCAAGCATCACTCCTATGAGCCCTTCTGCCCTGCATGAAAAGACATCTCAACGAACGAAGGTAGATATACCTCGTGACTTCTTCTCGCAATGGTATATTGCAAAAGGACGTATGTTCCCTTGGCGCGATGTAGGAGTTAGTCCTTTTGGAATCATCATTGCGGAGATACTGTTGAAACAGACACGCGCGGAGAACGTAGTAGGCGTGTGGCTAGACTTGATGCGCCTATACCCAACCGCTGGAGATCTGGCAACAGCCGACCGTGAAAGCCTGTTGGATGTCGTTGCTAGATTGGGATTTGGGAACCAGCGGACGAGCGCATTACTTGATCTCGCCGTGGCTTTGGAGGAAGTTGGGGATGTTCCAGCAGATCCTGCCGAGCTAATGAATCTGCCCTATGTGGGAATGTACACGTCACATGCGGTGGCAAGTTTTAGTTTCAACAAGAGAGTTCCAGTAGTGGACATTAATGTCATGCGTGTGTTCTCACGCGTGGCCGGGTTAGATCCTCCAACCGATCTGCGCCGGGCACCGGATATATGGGAAATAGCCTGGGAACTCCTGCCATACCGGCTTGTGTTGGAACACAACTATGGACTCCTGGACTTTGCCGCAGGAATTTGCAAGAGCCGCTCCCCACTCTGTGGAGAGTGCCCAATCGAGACCATATGTGCATACGGGCAGGAGCAGGCGGCGGTAGAGATTGGATAGGCCCTAGATGAACGCATTCCTCAGATGGAATAATGCGCTAGCAGCACATTTCTTCAACCCGGAAATGGCAGGACAGAACGTTTACCTTTATGTAACTCCAGAGTTGATTTCAGAGGTGAAAGGCAAACTCTCTCCCAGCGCCGGTGAATTTCTTGAAGCGGTGAAGAGGGGGCCACCTTGGTCCTATAGACAAGGAGTCTGCCAACAAGCCCTGGATGCCTTCCGGTCCTGGCGGGGACGCGGTCTGGACTTCCCGCCCTACATCGCTCATCTGGCCCTCTTTGTCCTTGCCGCCGGAGCTGACGGGGAATATCCAGCAAATGCCTATTATCCAAGGTTGCGTGATCTTTTGGGGGACCCTGACAGGGGAATGCTCCCATATTTCAATCAAATGCGGCAGCTCTGGGATGATCTGGGGGACTGGACTGTTGTTGACAGGCACGGCGACTTGGGGATATTCCAATCCCGCACCACCGGCGGATTTCGGCATATCGGCTATCCTAGATCGCAGTCAATACTGGCTGAGCAGGATCGGCGAGCGCTCCCACGGATATTCTTCAGCACCAGCTTGGACCCTGCTACATTTCACCCACAAGACGAGATAGCCAGGGCCCTTCGTAGTAGAACCGCGAAGTATCTCCTGAGAACAAGAACCATCCAGATAGCAGAGAACCCATCTGATGAGTTGCACACGTTATTGTTAGATACAGTAGCCGAGGAACTTTCAAGTTGGGACGGTACTATAGCGGAAACAGGATCGGGGTCTGGTTCACCTTCCCTTGCGTTTGGCGGCCTTCGCATTTCCCTAGCGCTGGATAATGTGACCGGGGTTGCCAGGACTTTCATAAGATGCAAACTCAATCACGAGTTCCCTGAAATGGGACTTGACTTAGAAGGTGGTTTCTATGCCGGCGAGGATGTGAACCAGTGGTCCCTACCGCTTGTGAAGAGAGAGACTGGCGAACCCCTGGATGCTTCGCAGATAAATTGGTTCAGAGGACTAACACTGCGTTCCTCACCACCCGGCTACCAATTGAAGTTGCCAGGACGAAGGATAAGGATATTTGCCAGCGGTTTGCAGGAGGGTCTCAGCGACCTTATTGAGATACGGGTGGTTCCCAGGGGGAGCCCTTTCTATCTCTGCTACCCGGCACAACTCTGGCCAGTGCTGGAACAATGGGCAACCACGCAATGCACCGGGTTCAACGAGATTGAAATAGTGCGGGGTTTACCGCAATCGTGGCGACGAGCCCGAATCGAGGCAGCAAATGACGACAAGGTAGTACGGTTCAGATCGGACATGCTATCTTTCCAATCGGGTGTGCGTCTTCGACTGGTCGGGGGAATTCGTAACGGTGCGAGATACGAGTATTTTGACTTCGCACCACCACTGGTAGAACTAACCGGCGGGTCGTCCGGTACTGAAGTGTACTGCAACGATAACCTGCTAGAGCCCATGGATGGCGGAACCGTTTTCGCGCTTCCCCGGGACATGCCAACGGGAGCCCGGGCCACCATCGAGGCACGTTCAGGAAGAGATACAAAGAGGCAATCACTATTTCTTACGGGCGACTTCAGTTTGCCTCGGGAGGGACCAGATTTCGTTCTGGGACCCACTGGTGCAATCGCCGATCCTGGTGAAAGCAGGTTATTGGTATCTGGGGCATATGTGATAGATCACTCGTCGGAACTGGTCCCCTCCGCTGCCGAGCTGTTCTACGACTTGGCTTACGAGATAGGAGGAGTGAGGGGCCTGTTGATTGGACATAATCCCGGTGAGATAATCGCGTGGCCAGCAGAGCCGTTTCCCAGCGAGTGGATACCAGAATGGGTCATCAAGAAGTTGGGGCGTAAGAGATGGGAAGCCGTGTATATCGGGGAAATTCTAGGGATTGCCTCCCATCAATCTACTTTCACACCGTCTGCCAAGCAGGTGCGGGATTGGAAGCGAGCCCTCTGGCATAGACGTAAGCGCATCTCAACGCCCCAAATGCCGTCCGAGCGCATATTCTGGCAGCAAATCCAGCGTAGGGCACGCCGTGCATGACAACGGTGACATTCTCTTATACGCTCTCTCGGCTCGACGCCGTGTGGCCTGGCGCGAATTCAAGCAGTACTTTGACGAAGTCAATCGTAGAGCCGCTATTTCCAGGAAGGATGAGGACGACCAGCGAATTTCTAACCACCGTTGGCAAGTTCTCAGGGCATTGAGCAGTCTCGGCCACATTGACTTGCATTTCGGAACAGGTGATATAGAGGTCGTCGCGGCATTTCCGACGTTGGCCTTACTCCCAGTCCTACGGTCATGTAGCGCAATTTTATGTGGAGCTAGGTCTCCAAGTACAGTTGATAGATTGCAACAGGCGGCAAGTACGGCAGGGGTCGAGGTTTCTGTCCGTTCGCAGGCTGTCATAAGCCCCTACGCCCCAGCGCGGGTTGAACTGCGGGCAGATAATGCTTTAGGCATAAAGGACGTCGCAGATAGAGTCGGAATCCAGTTTATGAACGCGGCACCCGCCCGGCTGCTGGCCAGCGGGTCAGTATCACTTTCGGAGTACAAGTCGAGCTTGATATGGTCAGGAGATGCGGACCTGGATTGGCCACGGAGGGACTTCAACTCGGACCAGCTTCGCTTTAGCGAGGCTACTAATGCTTCACCGCGATACCGGTTGAGCCAGTACCGGAATCCCGTAACATCTGTACCTCACTACCGCTTGTGGCAGGCTGGAGAGTGGACAGAAGTCGAACCTGACTGGGGGCGATTTGCCATACTTGCAGTGTCCATGAACGGGGGACTTCAGTATTTGCCGGATAAGAGGAAGGCTCTTGTTCCCATTGGGACACCTCTACCCGTACTTCTGTCAAGAGCGTTCGGATTGTGCAGTGGTAACTGGCCGGGACTGAGGAGAGTTCCCAGTTCTAGGACTTCTGGACTCTACTACGAGTTTTCAGGAGTGCCCCCCAGTATTTTCAACACAGTAGCAGGTAAATTGGAGATTCAAGTTTCTAATACAAGAGGATAGTAATGGACGTTATAGGCGCGTTTGACAAAGTCCGGGACAGCTATATCGACTACGTGAAGACCGCCTTTGGGACCCAGTACCCGGGGCTTGAGAAGGAACGCGAGCGCCTTTTGAGGTCTCCTGGCACAATTTGCCAAGAGCCTTGGATCGAGCCAATTACTCGCTACCGTTCTTCCGGCAAGAGCATCCAGAGTCTAACTACCGAAGATCTGCCTGGTCTAACCCCGGAGGAGGTCACTGACTTCCAGGGCCTCGCTGCATGTGGTCTCGTCGGCGACTTCGAACTCCACGAGCACCAGGTCGCAATGTTGAAGAAGGTACTTGGCGGTGAAGATGCCGTGGTAACAGCCGGAACTGGCTCGGGAAAAACCGAGTCATTTCTACTGCCCCTATTTGCATATCTGGTCCACGAGTCCAGCAAGTGGAGCCAACCAGGTCCAAAACTGGAAAACCAGGATGACTGGTGGAAGAGCCGGCACTGGCCAGAAGGTAAGACAGCCCAGGAGAGCTTACGTATCCCGCAACGAGGGAATGAGAAACGCGACGCCGCTGTACGCGGCCTGATCGTATACCCGATGAATGCCCTGGTAGAAGACCAAATGAGTCGCCTACGTTCTGCTTTGGATTCTCCTGCGGCAAGAACGTGGTTTCACGAGAACCGCCCAGGTAATGCCTTCTACTTTGGTCGATACAACGGGAGTACACCCGTCGCGGGACACGAACTAGACGCTCCCTCTAGTGCCAATGGCATTCAAAGGCCAAATCGTAGGAGAATCGATGGGCTCATCAATATACTCAGGGGAGTCGAAAGATCTGCTGCCGCAGCAGAAGAGCAATCCTGTGACGAAAATTCCGAGATACGTTACTTCTTCCCGCAACTGGACGGGGCGGAAATGCGCTCTCGCTGGGATATGCAGGACAGTCCACCAGATATCCTCATCACCAACTTCAGCATGCTGAGTATCATGCTTATGAGAGACACCGATAGCGGGATATTCGACAAAACGAGGCAGTGGCTCGAAAAAGACGACAGCGTATTCCACCTCATTGTTGACGAGTTACACCTCTTCCGGGGTACTGCCGGGGCAGAAGTTGCCTACCTGCTGAAATTGCTACTTCTTCGTCTAGGCCTTACGCCAGACAGCCCGAAACTCCGTGTAATTGGCGCGAGCGCGTCACTGCAACCGGACAAGGACGAGAGCCGCGTGTTCTTGTCCCAGTTCTTCGGCACGACGTGGAGTAGTTCGCAGATAGTTCCCGGGGTCCAGGAAGAAGCCCCGCGTCGTGAATTCGAAGAATACCTTCCAGTGGACCAATTTGTCGCCTTGACTGAGAACATGGAGATCGATGAAGGTGCGGGCGCGGCGGCCTTAAAGCCAATAGGTGACGACCTGGAGAACATTCTGGAAGCGGAGGAATTGCAAGTCGGGTCACGTATGCTCGCCGCTTGTGCCGAGGGCGACACGGTCAGGGCAACTCCTCTTTCGGAATTCGGACGTCGTATATTCGGCGATCACCTCCCCGAAGAAACTGTCCAGGCCGCAACACGCGGTCTGCTTGCGTTAAGGGAGTTGGGTGGGAAAAGTTCCACGTTACCATCATTCCGGATGCACTGGTTTTTCAAGAATATAGAAGGGCTCTGGGCTTGTACGCAGCAGGGGTGCGGGTGCGATCCTGCTGAAATGATTGGTGGCCGCACGACAGGCCAGCTATTCCAGAGTGCACGGATCTTGTGCGACAACGCCAGTACGCCACACAGGGTATTAGATCTTCTCTACTGCGAGGTGTGTGGTACGACAATGTTTGGCGGGAACAGGTTCGCACTACCTGATAATCAAGGCTGGGAATTATTGATCACGGACGCTGACATCGAAGGCTTGCCCGACCGCCAACCCGCGCGTTTTGTAGAAAGACGAACGTACCAGGATTTTGCCATCTTCTGGCCCTCTGGCGACGCTGTACTAAACCCGGACTCCCGGCGATGGGCACAACCTGTTGCCAGAGATAGCACTGTGCCGGGTCATTGGATGCAAGCCACCCTGGATCCAGCTACAGGGCAGGTCAAGCTGGGCACGACAGGGCCTATCCCAGGTTATGTCTTCGTGGTGCCCAATCCGCCGGAACGCCAGATGAGTGCGTTGCCCGCCGCTTGCCCCCGGTGTGGAGTGAATTACAGGTACCGGCAGTATCGCCAATCCCCGGTCCGGGGATTCCGTACCGGCTTTGGACGAGTCACCCAGATACTGTCGAAAGAAATGTTCTATTTTCTGCCCGAAGATTCCAAGAAGTTGGTAGTCTTTTCCGATAGTAGAGAGGGTGCCGCTGAGCTTGCCAATGGGATTGAGAGGTCACACTACAGCGACCTCGTCCGGGAAGTAATGTACGACGAATTGAGGAAGTCGGCAATAGCAGAACCAGCCTTGCTGGAAGATCTAAAAGCCACAGGCTGTCCGGCATCCCAGGACGCGTTGAATCTAGTTTCAACTCGCCCCGGCCTTCAAGAGTCGTTCTCTAGCTTGGTTGAACAAGCCGCTATGGAAGATGACGTGATAGAGCAACTACAAGGCGTGATACGCGAAACTGTGCGTGCCGTGGTGATGAAATCCCGTGATAAACTCGCCGAAATTGAGTATCGCGGCTCAAGTCGTGTTGTCAGCCTGCGACTCCTCTTTGAAGATGACGAGTCAGATAATGGGACCGGCTCACTAATCCAGAGATTGAAGACATTAGGGGTCAACCCGGCTGGCCAGGGCGTCTTGTTCCAGGAATTCAACTTTGATGATGCCTGGCGCAGGTGGACAACATTGTTCGACTTTACGACCAGTGAAGGTGGCTGGCTTCCGAATCTATCACCTGCTGGGCGTGACCGCGGGCGGGTCAAACTTAGGAACAAAGTCACAGAAGAGATTTGTTCGGTGCTGTTTTCCCGGTCATACTTCGGATTCGAAGCAAGCGGCCTAGGGTATGCCGTACTTGACCTTCCGGACGATGAACTCCGGAAGATAGCAGCCACCTGCCAGATGAACCACATCCAGCTAACCGCTGTTGTTAATGGGACGCTGCGAATGCTAGGGGACTACTATCGCTATCCCCAGGAAGACCCTGACGCTTACCCAACATACGACTGGCCAGATTGGAGTTCGGCGCGGAGGCCTCTGGAAAGGTTCGTAAGAAAGTGCGCCAGCTTTCATGGAGTGAGTGAGGATAAATTACTGGAGGTAGTGCGCGAGGTAGTGTGTCGTGCCGGGGGCCATACGCACTTCAGGATGGAGCCCCGGCGTTTATGTGTGCGGGTCGCGGTTGCAGACGACCCCGTGTGGCATTGCCCAGGATGCCGCCGCCCGCACCTGTACAACCCCGGAGTCTGCACCAGCGCATTCTGCCAGCTTGAGCTCCTGGATAGCCCTGACGCCAGATGCTCTGACCTATACGCGCGAAACTATTACGCGAAAGAAGCGGCGGATTTGCGGCAACCAATACGTCTCCATGCCGAGGAACTCACTGCCCAGACAGATGACCAGCCCGAGCGGCAAAGGCTGTTCCGCGATATTACAGTGGACGTGAAAGACGACGTGCGCCACCCACTTGTCCCGGTGGTTGATGAGATAGATATGCTTAGTGTTACCACCACGCTTGAGGTGGGCGTTGACATCGGCAGTCTCCAGGGCGTCATCCAGGGAAACATGCCACCGATGCGCTTCAATTACCAGCAAAGAGCAGGACGCGCTGGCCGGCGCGGGCAATCCTTTTCGACGGTACTTACAATCTGCCGGGGAAGGAGTCATGACGAATTCTACTACGATTTTCCACAACACATTACTGGAGATCCACCTCCAATTCCGTTCCTGTCGACCGGGCGTAAGGAAATTGCACAGAGGCTAATGTCAAAAGAATGCCTGCGGAGAGCTTTCATTGCAGCCGGCGTCAACTGGTGGGAAAGTACACACCCACCAGACAGTCACGGTGAATTCGGACTGGCATCTGAATGGGAAAACAACCAGGAGAGGAAGGAAGCGGTTCGCAACTGGCTGTCATCGGCTCCTGACGTGAATGAAATAGCGAATACTCTGTGTGCTGGATTAGAAGAGAACGTGTCCCCGGGCGCTCTGGCATCTTATGCGCGACAAGAGTTGCATGAGAAGATTGATGAAGCGTGTAGCAATTGTACCGCGTCAATCATTTTTGCCGGTTGCGTCAATGGATTTTGCCGCTCTGACTCCTTCTCCGACTGTTGATTTCGCCCTGCATACGCACGACAACTTGTAGTTGACGCGACAACCATTTTTGACGCGCGTCAATTACTCTTGCCGGCGCGACAACTTCTCCGCCTGCCGACTCTGCGCCGCATTGGTCCGGTAGCTCGGCAGGTCGAACTCCAATATGACCGAGTGATGCACGATCCGGTCTATCGCCGCCGCGGTCGCCATGGGGTTGGCGAACACCTTCTCCCATTCACTGAAGACCAGGTTCGAGGTGATGCCCAGAGACCGACGCTCGTAGCGCTCGGCTATCAGGGTGAACAGCACCTCGGACTCACCGGCACCCTGCGGCAGGTAGCCCAGGTCGTCTATCACCAGCAGGTCGAAGTTATCCAGCTTCCTGAGCATCCGAGGCAGTTCCAGGTCCCGCTTGGCAGCCAGCATGTCCTGCACCAGCCGGTACGCAGGGATGAACAGCACCGAGCGTCCCGCCTGCACGAGCCGGTGTCCTATGGCGCACATCGCGTGAGTCTTGCCGGTGCCGGGCATACCGAAAGCCAGAACGTTCACTCCACTCTCCACGAAGTCGCCCTCGGCAAGCCCCTCGAGCTGCTGCCTCAGCTTCACCGGAGCGCGCTCGTGCTCGAACGTGTCCCAGGTCTTGCCCGCCGGCAGCTTGGACGCCCGCCTGAGCCTATCCACTCTGCGTATGCGCCGGTCCTCGGCCTCCTGCTCCAGCACTTCCACGAGGGTCGGCAGGGCGTCGGCATGTCCGGCTTCGCTGAAGCGGCCGACGGTCTCCGACGCCAGCGTCGGCAGCCTGAACTGTCTGCACAGCTCCCTGATCCGCTCTCCCACCACGCTGGGCGTGTACGTCTCCGTCGTCATCGCACACCTCCCACGAGCAGCTTGTCATACACGCCGAGGTCCACCACTCCGGACAGTTCCACCGCCGGGATCTCAGGGGACGCGGGCGCCGACAGCTGCCGCACCGTCGCGTAGTCGAACCTCACCCTGCACTCAAGCAGCCTCCTCAGAGCCCTCTCCACATCGCACTCCATGGTCGTCGCCGCAAGATGCAGTATGCGAACGTAGTCCACGTCCGCCCGCTCTCCCTTCCAGCCACGCATAGCGTCGTATGCCAGGCGGAAGGTGTGCGAGGGGAACATCTGCTCCCTGAAGCGATAGCGCGCGAACGCTCCCGGCTTACGTACCAGGGACCCTATGATGTGGCGGTAGTCTATATGCGCCTCGCCCCCGCCTCGTATCCGCTCCATGCTCTCGACGAGATGCCCCTTGTAGTACACCTCGACGTGATCGGTGTACAGCCTCACGTCCACCTCCACGCCTATCAGACGGGAGGGGACCGAGTACGTCCTACCGCTCACCCTGACGGTGCTCCACTTGCGCACCCTGGTGCGGTAGCTGACGTACTCCGGCACCGGGGCCGGAGGCAGCGCGCGCAGGTGTGGATACTCACGCGCCAGCTTGTCCTTGATAAGCCTGTTGCGTCTGTCCACGATACTCCTGACGAACGCCGTGTACGCTTCCACCGACTCGAAGTCGTCGCTGCCTCTGAGGACCAGAGCCTGCGCTATGGCGTCCTTCAGGCGGCGGTGGCCCTGCTCGGCGACCCCGTTCTCGTGCGAGCTTCGCGGGTTGGTGCGTGTAGCCTTCAGCCCGTAGTGGTCGAGTACGGCTTGGTAGCTCTCGTTGAACGCACGACCGCGACTGTCCCTCAGATCGTGCGTCGCAGCCGACAGGTTGTCGGTCCTGACCACCTCGGGCACGGCGCCAAGCTCCCACAGCGCTCCCTGGAGTCCGCTCACCAGCGCGGTGAACGTCTCGGCGTATGCCACTTCCGCATATCGCCAGCCCGAGTGACTCATAACGAACTGGAACAGCAGATGGCCGAACGGCTCTCCGCCTATCTTCACCCCGAGCTCCCCGCAGTGCGTGAAGTCCATCTGCGCCTCGCGTCCAGGCGGATGCTCCTGCTCGAAGTACACCTCGCGGTCCGGTCCGTGAAGAGCGCGCCAGTCCCGCATCCTCCGCTGCAACGTGCGAAGATGAGACCTGCCGAACCGTCCCGGATGCCGCCCGTCCAGCCAATCGAGCACTGTGGGCGCGCTCAGCACCCCTTCCACATCGGACCGAAGCAGTGGCTCTATATCTTCAGTCCACACTACGGCGAACGGGTCCGGTCTCGTCCTCTGCCTTCGGCTTGCCTTCTTCTCCGACGGCAACGGACCCTTACGCCAGTTCCGTACCGACCTCTCACTCATCCCTGATGCCGCCGCCGCTGCCTGTTGACTCTTGCCTTCCATAATCTTCTGCCTCGTCAAGACTACCTGTCTGTCGGTCATCAATCTCCCACCTCCTGGCGGGAGATAATCACCCATTACAACCGGCAAGTTCTATTGTCGTGACCGGCAAAAGTCATTGTCGCGTATCAACTAGGGTCCCTCTGTGATAACGTCATGGGGTGTTCGCCGCAAAACCAAAAGGAGTAGCTTTAGAAAAAGATGAGCGCCCTCCAGAGCAGCATAGATCATGGAAGTACCGAAGCCCTACAACTGTTCGAGTCCCTCGCGAGTTCGACCTGGACTTGGCTACAACACGCGAGACGCCTTGGGGTCGGCTTTTCTGAGGATACCATCTCGGACCTGGCCACCCTTGAAATAGCACGTATGGAATCGAGCAGGATCAGAGTTAAACGGATATCGAAGCGGGCGGAGAGGATAGTGGGATTCGACTGGATGTGGGTGGTTCACAGGCCAGGGGGGCCTCCGGTGGTCCTTGCCGTACAGGCAAAAAAGATGAAGCTGGACCGGACAGGAAACTTCTCTTATGGGTCTCTCAAATATAAGATCGGTCCAGGTCGCTATCAGATAGACGCTCTTCAGGCTTTTGCCGACCAGGTGGGCGCAATACCGCTGTATTGCTTCTACAACAATGTGGACGACTGGTTGGCAGAAGTCTACTCGAATTGCCGACAACAGCGGCAGGCAGACATTTCCCAAATGGGGTGTACTCTGGCACCGCTAGAGGTAGTGCGTCCGATTCATGATGGTAGGAACTCGAAGAATTTCAAGTCTATACATCAGCATCTGGACGTCGTCCCTTGGAGATGTCTGTTTCACTCTAGCTGTGCATCCTTTGGTCTGCCGGATGCCATGGGAGACTTGGATGACGCAACTACTGGGTTTGGCGTGCAACTCCTCACCGGTCCCCCTCAGTCGCAGAATACGACTCCCGACAATCTCGAGGAACTGGTGATTTCAGATGGGGATTCATTTGACATGGACGATCTAGTCCAGATTCTTGACCTGGATGAATTGGTGGAGAGTTATTCTGCTGGTAACTTCAGACCTGTCCCAGAGCGAATCCTCTCAATTCAGATTGGGGACTCGACTTTGATTCGAGGACTTACAGACCTCTGACTTGCTCATCATCGCTGACATCTGTGGCCAACCAGAGATGGTAATCAATCGCGGTCCCTAATCTACATTCTCAAACTCTCAACCATAGAGAGCCAAGTTGTCGCAGACTTGAAGCCCCCACAATGTTCTTCCCAAATTTACACTGGTCGTGGATTGGGAGATCATATCTGACTTTGCGATGTAGCCAGCCCAACTGGTCCTCATCGGTCTTGGACAATCATGAAGGGGTATAGGGGGATCGCACATTACATAGCGCCAACTCATGCCGACAATTACCTCGCCTGTCTGGTGGGACAGAATGACTGATCAACATGCGAAATAGGTTGCTAGACAACGGTGTGGTAGGTTGGTTGAAGGGAAAGGCCCTTTTGCAGGAGTACATGAGTGACTCCCTCTAGGATCGGTGCTGTCGGTCTTCTACAATCTCGACATTATGGCAGGGTACCCTGGTAAGCACTGATACAAGAGACGGATTAGTCACCGAGCTACCAGGGCCCTCTGGGGATTGAGCGCAAGAAGGAGCGAATCGTGAATCTTCTCAACGAATGGCGCAAGTGGGACCCTGAAGATTTCCCATACGTGTTGGACAGGGATGCCGCTATTTTGGAATCTCCTAGTTGGAAGCCTTGGGTCGCCAAGTTCCGAGGTTGGCAAGAAGCAACCGATGCCCCTGACTTCTGCACGTCAGGAGACGAGCGTCTTCACTTGGGCCTCATTCCGGTGCCATTCATAGGAGATATGCTGAACGCTTCCATATACGTGCTGATGCTCAATCCAGGTCTCGGACCTGGTGACTACTTTGAGTACAAAGTTCCTCGCCTCCGGCGGGCCCTTCTCGCCAACCTGCGACAGGAGTTCAAAACTGAAGCTACGCCCTTTGTATTCCTTGACCCCCAATTCGCATGGCATGGCGGATTCAGTTATTGGCACCAGAAGCTCAACAGGATTATCGAGGTCCTAGCCGAATCGAGACGTTTGTCCTTGGCAGAGGCACGTTACTCACTGGGGACCACGCTCGCGGTTATCCAGCTTGTTCCATATCACAGTACTACATTCGGCAATCGTAGGAACGTTCAGCAGTTACCCTCGGTGCGTTTGGCGTTGGATTTTGTGGGACAGACGGTTGCGGAGCGTGTCAGAGCCCAAGATGCAATTGTCATTGTCACTCGCCAGGTCAAGATCTGGGATCAATGTCTTCCGGGTGACCTTCGCGAAGAACACGGAGTAATACGATACATGGGAGGGGAGACAAGAGGGGCAGGGTTAAGTCCCAAAACACGCGGAGGTCGCGCAATGCTTCGCCAGTTAGAAGTCAGCACAGGCGGTCGTTAGTCCCTGTGCTCCTAGTCACCGATCATCTACGCTCGAGAATGTAGTCCTCGACTACCATGTACCCATCTTCGAACTTTGCTCGTCCCCGGTCGCTCATAGAATTGCTAAACATCTGAACGCTACTTCCTACAAAGGCTAGTTTCCTATTTCGGTAGGTCCCTTATGAGCGGTGTCTGGCCCGACCCTGGGATTTCAGGGAGCTTTGCATTTGCTGTGGTACATCGGAGCGGCGTACTGGAGTATCTCGTGATCAGCGTCATCATACTATCCGAAGATACGGGACAAGGTTACGTCGAATGGTGTGCAAACGACATCAGGCGGCTATCCCTTCCGAGATCTATACAGATAGTCCGTCTTCGTACTTCACATATACAGCCTTCATGAGCTCCGGCGTGTTCAGCCTACTGAACTCCTGATCAATTAGTATCAGTATCTTCCAGATCACCGCTATCACCCTGTCCGCCCGCTTGTAGCGGCTTGGCCGGGTCAGTCGTCAGTCTCAACGAAGCGGCCAAGAGATACCTTCAATCATCAGGAGGAAGGCCCCACGCTGTAGGCCAAGTGTAGTATATTCCGGACGTGAAGATTTCTCGGAGGTAGTACCTAGCTATGGCACTCAAAAAATCCCAAATCTACCAGTCGCTCTGGACGAGCTGCGACGCTCTGCGTGGTGGGATGGACGCCTCACAGTATAAGAATTACATACTTACCTTGCTGTTTATGAAATATGTATCGGACAAGAGCAAGAACGACCCGGATTCCCTCATTGTCGTTCCCGAAGGCGGTGGATTCAGAGACATATCGAAGCTGAAGGGCAAGACGGACATAGGGGAAGGAATCAACAAGGTCATCAGCAGGCTCGCTGAGTCCAATGACCTGAAGGGCGTGATTGACCAGGAGGCCGACTTCAACGACACCAGAATGCTCGGCTCTGGCAAGGAGATGCAAGATCGCCTCACCAAGCTGGTCGCCATATTCGAAGACCTGGATTTCAGTTCCAACCGCGCCGGCGGCGATGATCTTCTTGGCGACGCCTACGAATACCTGATGATGAACTTCGCCACTGAGTCCGGCAAGAGCAAGGGGCAGTTCTACACGCCTGCAGAGGTCTCGCGCATAATGGCGAAGGTCATAGGTGTCGGCGCGGACGTCCGGCCCAGTCAAACTGTGTACGATCCCACCTGCGGGTCGGGTTCGCTGCTTATCAGGGCGGCTGACGAAGCGCCGAACGGAATCTCCATCTACGGGCAGGAAATGGATGTTGCCACCTGGTCGCTCGCGCGCATGAATATGTTCCTGCACAACCAGCCCACCGCCGACATCAGGCGCGAAAATACGCTGTCATCGCCCCAGTTCACGACGGAGGACGGCCTCAAAAGGTTCGACTTCGCGGTGGCCAATCCGCCGTTCTCCACGAAGGAGTGGACGACCGGGGTAAACGTGAACGACGATCTGTACGGGCGTTTCGAGTACGGCGTTCCGCCGCCCAGGAACGGCGATTATGCCTTTCTGCTGCACCTCCTCACATCATTGAACAGCAGGGGGACGGGCGCGATAATTCTACCGCACGGCGTCCTGTTTCGAGGCAACAAGGAAGCCGTCATACGACGCAACCTCGTCCGGCGCGGCTTCATCATGGGTATAATCGGACTTCCACCGAACCTGTTCTATGGCACCGGGATTCCGGCCTGTGTGATAGTGCTTGACAAGGAGCACGCGAACGTGCGGCGCGGAATCTTTATGCTCAACGCGAGCGACGGCTTCATCAAGGACGGCAGTAAGAACCGGTTGCGAGAGCGGACATCCACAGGATAGTGGAGACCTTCAACGGGCGCGTGGAGATTCCGGGCTACTCGCGCATGGTGTCCCTAGACGAGATAGCTGACCCGGCTAACGACTACAACCTGAACATCCCGCGCTACATAGACTCGGCTGAGCCGGAAGACCTGCATGACCTGAACGCGCACTTGAACGGCGGGATACCGGACCGGGATATAGATGCCCTGGCCGAATACTGGGAAGTCTTCCCCGAGTTACGCCGCGAGTTGTTCGAAAGCAACGGACGCCCCGGATACAGTGAGTCGCGCGTCGAATCCGCCCAGGTCGGCGCTGCGATACTGAATCACGAGGATTTCAGGGTATACAGCGCTCGCTGCGCGTCAGTCTTTGAGCAGTGGCGAGAAGCGAGCGAACCTCTTCTGCTTGGAGTCGGCCAGACCTTCAATCCCAAGGCGATCATCGGCGTACTGTCGGAAGACACACTGGCCCGATTCGCGCCGATTCCGCTCATTGACGAATACGATTTGTACCAGCGACTCATGGACTACTGGAACGACATCATGCAGGACGACGTTTACCTTATCGCGTCCGAGGGATGGACGGCGGGGCGCGAACTCCGAAGTCCTACGCCCGGTGAATCCGTCGACTTCACCGTTGGGACTGGCCGAAACAGCGTGAAGTACGTGAGCGACCTGATTCCACCGTCCCTAGTAATCGCGCGATTCTTCGCCGTCGAGCGGCGGGAACTGGAACGCCTTGAGGCGGAGGCGGCGCGTACCGAGGGGATGAAGGAAGAGTTGGAAGAGACACACGCGGCCGAGGGTGGCGCGCTGGACGGACTTGAGGGAACTAAGGGCATCACCAAGACGAATGTACAGCAGCGAGTGGGCGAACTCAAGGATATGATTCTGAATTCTTACCCTGAGAGCGCGCCGGAGTATGGTCTGGCGAAATCCATAGCCAAGACCACTTTTGGTAAGCGCGAGTGGAAGCAGGGCGTGGGGGATGAGGACGGGCTGTTTGCGGAACTGGACGTCCTGTATGACTGGCTGCGAGCGGACGCGGCGCTCTCGGAACTCAGGGGGGCTTTTCGCACGAAGTCTAATGTCCTCTACGAAGAAGTCAGGGCAAAGTACGCCGCGCTGACGAAGGATGAGATAAAGGCTCTCGTGATCGGGGACAAGTGGTTCGCGGACATCCGCGTCGCCGCTGATGGCGAGGTCAAGCGAGTTACGCGGAGGCTGGCGACGCGGACACAGGCGGTGGAGGACAGATACGCCTATCCAATGCCAGACCTGGAGCGGGCGGTGTCCGAGTTCGGTTCACGTGTCGGGCGGCACATCAGGGAGATGGGGGTTGCGTATTACTATGAATGAAGTCCATGCTGCCAAAATTGTTTATGAACACTCCAGTAGCGCAGGGGCGGTGCATATTCCCTCTAACTGGGATATTGTCCGTCTCGGAGAACTCTTCGAATTCAAGAATGGTCTTAATAAAGCCAAGCATTTTTTTGGTTCTGGAACGCCAATCGTCAACTACATGGACGTATTTGAGAAGCCTGGACTGAATGTTGCGGACATTTCAGGGCGAGTCACTCTTAGTCCTGATGAGATTAAGAACTTTGAGGTCCGACGGGGAGACGTATTCTTTACACGCACATCAGAGACAGTCGAGGATATTGGCATTGCTTCTGTTATGCTCGAAGATGCTTGCGATACAGTATTCAGTGGTTTTGTGCTTCGGGCGCGACCAATCAGTGACCGACTGGATGATCGCTACAAGAAGTATTGCTTTGCATCGAATCTGGTCAGATCGCAGATTGTATCAAAAGCGACATACACCACACGCGCCCTAACTAATGGAAGGTTGCTGTCATCGATAAAGTTAGTTATACCGCCCTTGCCCGAACAACGTGCTATAGCCGCCGCGCTGTCCGACGTGGACGGCCTGCTGGATTCTCTAGCCACGCTCATCGCCAAGAAGCAGGCGGTCAAAGAAGCTGCGATGCAGCAACTTCTCACGGGGAGGACTCGGCTACCGGGGTTTGGCGGGGAGTGGGAATGGCACACTACGAAACTTGGTGAATTTGCCCCTTTGACATACGGGGAATCTCTTCCTATACATAAAAGAAATTCATCGGGCAGTATTCCGGTGTTTGGCTCAAACGGCCTAGTTGACTTTCACGACACAGCTTTGACAAGTGGGCCAACAGTCATAGTTGGCCGCAAAGGCTCAATCGGCAAAGTTCACTTCTCCCCCGGTCCATGCTGGCCGATAGATACAACATTTTTTGTTACTGGCAAAGATAAATACTCAATGGAGTTCAAGTATTATATGTTGGGCACACTGGGTCTTGATAATATGAACACAGATAGCGCAGTCCCAGGACTTAATCGAAACTTAGCCCATTCGCAAGAACTGCGCGTGCCATCCATGCCCGAACAACACACCATCGCCGCCGTCCTCTCGGATATGGACGACGAAATTTCCGCGTTGAATCGGTGGAGAGAGAAGACGGAAGCGGTTAAGCGGGGCATGATGCAGGAGTTGCTGACAGGGCGGGTTCGGCTGGTGGAAGCGAACTAGCGGGGCACACGACATGGTAGGTCTGTACGAGAGAAGCACCCAGCGGCGCGTCGTGGAGTTCTTCAAGAACTCCCTGGACTACGCCTACCTGGGCAACTGGCAGTGGCGCGAAGAAAACGAGAATGTGGAGGAAGCGCATCTTCGTGATTGGCTGAAACGGCAGGGGCATGACAACGACCTCATTGGCAAGGCGCTGTTCGAGTTGAAGCGGGCAGCCGCGGTCAGCGGCGCCAGAACATTGTACGACGCCAACAGGGAAGTGTATGACCTGCTCAGGTACGGGGTGAAGGTTCAGCCGGAAGTGGGAGCGAACCACGTTACTGTCTGGTTGATTGACTGGAACAGTCCGCAGAACAACGACTTCGCCATCGCGGAGGAAGTGACCATTAAAGGGCCGCATGAGCGACGTCCCGACATCGTTATCTACGTGAACGGCCTCGCGCTGGGAATTCTGGAACTTAAGCGTTCAACCGTGTCGGTGAGCAGGAGCATTCGCCAAACTATCAGCGCCCAGCGCCCTGAATTCATACTCCCGTTCTATTCTACGACACAGCTTCTGATGGCGGGCAACGATACCGAGGGCCTACGCTACGCCGTAATCGAAACACCTGAAGCCAAATGGCTTCGCTGGAAAGAGGACTCCACGCATACGCGGGACGGCCAGAACCCGCTACTGCGCGAATTGTGGCAGCTATGCGGCAAAGAGCGCTTCCTGGACATAGCGCATGACTTCATAACATTCGATTCCGGCGAGAAGAAGATTGCGCGCCACAACCAGTACTTCGGAGTCCGCGCGGCCCAGGAGCGCGTGAATAAGGGTGAGGGTGGGATAATCTGGCACACTCAGGGCAGCGGCAAAAGCCTGACGATGGTGTGGCTCGCGCGATGGATACGCGAGAACATAGAGAACTCCCGGGTTCTGATAATAACCGACCGGACTGAACTCGACACGCAGATAGAAGGCGTGTTCATGGGAGTCAACGAGAGCATCCACCGCGCCGAGAGCGGTGTCGACCTGCTGGACGCGCTGAACGACAGTAGCGCCTGGCTGATAGCGTCGCTGATTCACAAGTTCGATGCGTCGGATGATGTGGACGCTGACTCTTACCTGGCAGACGTCCGGGGGCGCATGGCCGAATCTATTCGCTCCAAGGGCAGGTTCTTCGTCTTCGTGGACGAGTGTCACCGCACTCAGTCCGGCAAGTTGCACCAAGCGATGAAGCGGCTTCTGCCCGATGCCGTGTTCATAGGGTTCACCGGCACCCCGCTGCTCAAGGCGGACAAGCCGCGCAGCGTGGAGATATTCGGGACCTACATTCATACCTACAAGTACGACGAGGCGGTCAGCGACGGGGTGGTACTCGACCTGCGCTACGAAGCGCGGGACATTGACCAAAGGATCTCGTCGCGCGAGCGGATAGACGAGTGGTTCGAAGCGAAGACGCGAGCGCTTACCGACCTGGCGAA
Organism: Dehalococcoidia bacterium; assembly: GCA_965202815.1. Classification (GTDB taxonomy): domain Bacteria; phylum Chloroflexota; class Dehalococcoidia; order Lucifugimonadales; family UBA1123; genus VXRN01. The sequence goes on along the minus strand of CBDBCD010000002.1, from coordinate 1,625,749 downwards.
GGCTCAACTCAAGAGTCGGTGGGGCAATATGCAAAGCCTGTACAGTTCCCAGGACCGGCTACGGAAGATAGTCGCCGACATCCAGTTCGACATGGCGACCCGCGACAGGCTGGCGAACGGCAGGGGCAACGCGATGCTCGTGTGCGATAGCGTATACTCCGCCTGCCGCGTCTTCGAGATGTTCCAGCAGACCGAATTGGCGGACAGGTCCGCCGTGATCACGTCGTACAATCCATCTTCCGCCAGCATCAGAGGGGAAGACAGTGGCGAAGGACTGACCGAAAGGCTCTCGCAGTATAAGGTGTATCGCGAGATGCTCGCTCGTCACTTCGGCGAACCCGAAGACTCCGCGGCGCGCAAGGTGGACGTATTCGAGCGCGAAGTGAAAGAGCGATTCATCAAGCAGCCCGCGCAGATGAAACTGCTGATAGTCGTGGATAAGCTGCTGACCGGATTCGACGCGCCTCCGGCCACGTATCTGTACATAGACAAGCCGATGCGCGACCACGGCCTATTCCAGGCGATATGCCGCGTGAACAGGCTGGATTCCGAGGACAAGGAATATGGCTTCGTCGTGGATTACAGAGACCTTTTCAAGTCGCTGCGACAGTCCATTCGAGACTACACAGTCGGCGCTTTCGACGGCTATGACGAAGACGACGTGAAAGGGTTGCTGAAAGACCGCTTGCTCCACGGGAAAGAGCGGCTAGAGGATACGCGCGAGAAGATAAAGGAACTATCCGAACCCGTGGAGCCGCCCCGTGACACTGCCGCATACATACGATACTTCTGCCAGGGCGAAAGTTCGGAGCGCAAGCGCCTCGCGCTGTATAGACTGACGGCCTCATTCGTTCGCGCCTACGCCAACATCGCCAGCGAGATGATTGAGGCGGGCTATTCCGAAGAAGAGTCCAAGACGATAAGGGACGAGGTCTCGCATTACGAGAACGCGCGCCAGGAAGTGAAACTCGCCAGCGGCGACTATATTGACCTGAAGACATACGAGCCCGCGATGCGTCACCTTCTGGACTCCTACATCGAGGCAGAGAACAGTGAAAAGCTGTCCGAGTTCGACGACCTGTCTCTGGTGGAGATGCTGGTGAGGTCAGGGGAGGACGCGCTCGATGCCCTGCCGGAAGGCATCCGTGGCAGCCCGGAGGCGACGGCGGAGACCATCGAGAACAACATCCGAAGCGTGATAGTGGTCAATCGAGCTATCAATCCGATGTACTACGCGAATTTATCCTCGCTCCTGGACTTGCTCATTCAGCAGCGTAGGGAACAGGCGATAGACTATAAGGAATACTTGGAACAGGTAGTTGAACTGGCGAAGAAGGTGAACGGGCAGGGCTCGGAGTACCCACCCGACATAGACTCTCCCGCTCTGCGAGCGCTGTACGACAACCTTCCAGAGGACGAATCGTTCGTCCGAGTAGGTGATTCGCGCTCTCAATACTCCGCGGATCAGGCCGTCAGCCATAGAGAGAAGAGGGCCCTCGCGCTGGACGGAGCTGTTCGAGGCGCGGCGAGGGACGATTGGCGCGGCAACATGATGAAGGAGCGGATGGTTCGCAACGCTGTCAAGTCCGTTATGGAGGGTCCTGAGCAACTTGTTGATGAGATATTCGAGATTGTGAAGGCACAGAGTGAATACTAGAAACGACGATCACAGCATAGAGGTGCGTGGCCTCCCCGTGCGTATCGTCCGAAAACGCATCAAGAATATGTACATCGGCGTGCATCCGCCGGATGGACACGTGCGGGTATCTGTCCCCTTGAGCGTGGAAGACGACGTGGTTCGTCTGGCGGTCATATTGCGTCTGAACTGGAGCGTCAGCCTCTGCGTGAGTTCGTCAGCGGAGAGAGCCATTACTTTGAGGGACGCCGCTATCGCATGGATGTGATCGAAGCGGACGGCCCGCCCTCCGTCATCCTGCTCAACAACAAGTGGATCCGGCTGAAAGTCCGGCGCGGCGCGGACAGGGATGCGCGAGAAGCGACCCTCGACAAGTGGTACAGGCGCAATCTGCGCGAGAGGCTGCCCTCGCTTCTGTCGAAGTGGGAGCCGGTGGTGGGCGGGCGAGCGGCAGAGGTTCGCGTCAGGAAGATGAAAACCCTGTGGGGAAGCTGTAACCGCGAGGCGCGCCGAGTCTGGTTGAACCTGGAACTAGTCAAGAAGCCACCCGCCTGCTTGGAGTATGTCCTTGTACATGAGCTCGTTCACCTGATCGAGCGCAGGCACAACAGTCGCTTCTACGAGCTGATGGACCGGTTCATGCCGACATGGCGCGCGCGCCGAGACGAACTCAACCAGACCCCGTTAGCGCGCGCCGACTGGACATATTGAACGTAGTGGAAGGTGTTCTGTGAGCAATACGATTCCTCTTAACGGCAGAGACTAGCTGCTACTGAGTCTAACAGGACGATAAGATGACCAATTCAGATGAAATATCGTTGGAAGGGTAAACGGGGTATCAATTCGGTCCACGTAATGTTCGCCGTACCCAACGCGGGAAAACGGAGAGATGATCCGCAGCTTCGCATAGGAATGCTTGCTCATGTTCCTTCAGCACTCCCAATCCCAGATCGTTCATGTTCATTTCTTCGTCCTTTTGCACTGGAGGTTCGGTCCATGCTTTGTGGATCTGTTTCCCTACTACCTCACGCAGTTTTCTGATGAGGGCGTCATATGCTCTCGCGACATGCTGTGACTCTGTAGCCAGCCACGATGAGTAATACGCGATGTCCTCCTGCACCTTCCGTAGTTCGGTCGAAATTCGGATACGCTCGTCTTCCGGACTGCTCGATCTTCGTCGTCGCACCACGTAAGGGAATTCTTGGTACGCGACTGCTGCCGCAAACGCCTTGGACAGTAGTTCGCGGCGCCGATTGGATCTGTCCCTATGTCCACTCAGCCATGCGTTTATGGAAAGTGCGGCCAGCGAGATCGCAGCAGTGATTGCTGCGACAATGATCGGAGTAGGTATATCGGCGTCTGTCATTATGAACCTGTCGCCTGCTGAAAGATACTCGATCAAGAGTGTCCCACCTCGGGACCCAGCCACTCTCCAGTTTCCCTCCACCATGCCTCTCGGAACAGGTGCGCGGTTATCATCCCGAGTAGCATCAGCAGTCCATCTTCGAACACCCATTTTGCAGTGTCAGGGTCTTTAGGATACCAAATACAGAGTTCACGTTCACCGTACCGATGGGGTGATTCGGTAGGACCGTCAGCGGTTATCTTTGCCCATTTGGGTGTCTTCTTTGAGAAGAGAATTTCTATCCGACGGGGCTCGTAGTGAGGCACCTCAAGGAGAACCTTGTAAGCACGTCCTGCCTTGGGCCCGGAGGTGCGAGTGTCTCCACGTACCTCCGGGAAGTGTTGTTTCACGCCACGCTCAAAGACAGCCCTCTGGAAGTCATTCCCGTACCAAGGTCCTCCATAGCGCTTTCGATGGCCTTTCCACCGGGCCATAGTAACGTTATCCTCTCATGTGAGCACTGCCATACGAACGCGTTGTTTTGACAGGGGCGCCGACATTCGCCCCAATGGTCAAACCGCCGGACACACTGACGGCACTGTTGCCCTTACGCAGAGCGTTGGCGAAGCTAGCCTTGGACGAACTTCCGGACGGGGGATCTACGTACTGTCCGAAAAGGCCAGCGAGTGCCTCCCTCACTCGGTCTTCATCGTCGTCATTTTCGAGGGCTTCGTTCATCTTCGTAGCCGCACGCTCAAGACGACCTACGATGATGTCGCGATCTATGAGCATCTTGATTGGCGGGGATACCCCGGCTGGATCCGGAGTACGACGCTTCTTCAGTTCCCTCGCGGCGTAATCAAAGAATTCTCTGAGCCCGGTGGCGACTCCCATCCCTGGCTCCACACAGGCCAATGCTAATGCCGTGATGTTGAAGGATGACAGCCCGGGGCGACTGGCCTGCTTGTTCCAAGCTTTGGCGAGTCGTACGATTTTGGCCCTTGTACGTCGCAGAGTAGCTGGCTCTGCTGTCATAAGGCGGGTGTGGTACTCCGGGTCTGATGGATCCCACCGAGACTGCTGAAGGTTCGGAATCCAGAGCGCCCCGGCCTTCCTTGTCAAAGCTACGATGAGATCAACCGTAGGATCCGTGCCATCGGGGAGCGGTTCGTGAAATGTCACGCGAATTGCCCGCTTGGACACGTAAAAGGCGATGTTGGGATGGTCCTCCTTGAGCTCCGTTCGCAGAAATCCACGGACATCTTCAACGATTTCATTTGGACTCTTGCCGTCACCATCTGGACCCAAATCCGGATACGAGCGTCTATCGAGTACGACCCCACCATCGGCATCTGTGTCGCCATTTGCCGTGCGGTGCGCCATTGACCCAGATGTATAAGTACGTAATGCTCCCGGATAACGTTCCGCTAACCGTAGTACCTTGTCTCGGCGTTCCCGCACCAATTCCAGGATTTCTTTACTTGGAGATGTGTCCTTCAAGATTCCCTGTAGTATCTCTTCTGTTTTTCCCATGTTTGCACCTCGTGCTAAAATTTCTGAGCAGGGGGAAATTGCCCTCTCACACCTATATGACAAATAAGCCGGAAATCTCGCAGGTGGACATATGCGAAAGGCGTTGTGCAAACAAAAGGCTGACGAAGTACTGCGCGAACTGGGTGTATCACCCCCTCCCCCAATAGATATTGACAGGATAGCGCAGGATTGGGGGTTGGCTGTTGAATACGTGCGAAGCCCCCGTGGATTGCACGGCAGAGTAGTGATACATAGGGCCGTGATTGAGGTGGCTGCCGATGATCATCCAAATAGGCAGCGTTTCACTCTCGCTCACGAGCTGGGCCATTATGTTCTGGAACACAATCCCATGTTCACAGAGGCGGAGCCACGAGACTTTGGGGATCCGACACCACTTAACGAGAGAGAAGCAGATTATTTCGCCGCGGTCTTACTGATGCCCGAGGAGTGGGTGCGCCAGGATTGGCGAGACATACAGGATGCGCAACGGATGGCCACCCTCTACCGCACGAGCGCGGAATCCATGTGGTATAGACTTGAGGAGCTAAATCTCATCAAGATTTAGGTGCCGCGGATTGTATGTATCCGCTGCCGGAGCATGCCTGCATACTCTTCGATCCTGTCTAGCTCTCTTTGGATCTCATTATCTAAGCCTTGCCCACTGTAGGCTGGTACCGCTCCAAAATGTCTGTCCGAGTTCATATCGTGCCTGACTCGGCCGAGTTGGGTTTGGTTATGCTGAAATGTCTCCATAGTCCAATTCTCGGACGTAGATTTCAGAAGATCTACTGTTTCGTCGAAGGCTAGGTGTAGTCTCTGAAGCAACTCGAACATCTTCTCTGCATTGATGCGGATTGGTGGGCGGGCACCCGCCTCTACATCTTCCAATAGGGATTTGGGAATATCGGTTGCCGCAACGAGATCTTGAATGGATACATTCAGTTGTCTGCGGGATGCGAAAAGACATTCTCCAAGATTGTCAGCAGACATTACGCGGGTATATCCGTCAGCAAGTTGCTTGCTTCTCTTCTTGAATAAGCGTTGTCCTAGGCGCGCACGTATGTCATCTGAATGTCCCTTCCAGTGCTCCGTAGGAAAATTCACCGCCTTCACGAACCTGGCCATGTCTGTCAACTCGTTAACTTGCTGCTCAGTCAGCTTGTTCAAGTCTTCATCGCTTATCTCGATACCCTTTCCTTCCCGCAAGTCGTCGACCCAAGTGGCGAGGAATTGGCCCAATAGCTCCTCCGGTCGGTCCTTAGCCATTAGAAGCCTCCCAAATTCATTGTTGTTTCCCATTTACGGCTTTCCACAAGGGCAGCCTAATGGCTTCCGTATGAGTCATCCTGTCGGTCGATCCAGGACGCATCGGTTATACCGTACTCCTGTAACATCGCCTTAAGACGGCTCTTCGCCCGGTAGATTGTGTCGTAGACCTTCCGTCGCTTCCAGCCGAGAATATCAGCAGTTTCCTCGCGGGACAATCCCAACTCGTATATTGCTTCAATCACGTCCTGATAGTCGCGTGGGAGCTTTTCAACAAGCGCGCCTAATGCTCCCTTAACTTCCCGCCGACGGCGCTCCGCCTCCTCTTCATCCTCCGCTTCCAGTAGACTCAGTAGGGGATGTGTCTGTGCATCATGACCTTCTAGATCAAAGTCATCGGACATCGGTAACGTATGGCATCGACGTTTCTTGTATTCGCGATACATTTCCAGAGTTACACGTCTAGCGGCATCTTTTAGCCATGCTATGTACGGAATGCCCCTGGGTACATACTCTTCAATGCGATCAATAGATCTCTGCCAGACCGTGGAGCAAACATCATCGATCTCGAACTCATGGAGTCCTCTGGAGGCCAAGAACCTTCGCAGTATTGGGTCATTGACGTCATAGAGCATTCGGAAGGCACTTCTAGTTTCCTCCGGACTCCCTACCTGGATCAGCCGTATTAGCTGAGCCTCATCATATTCTTCATGGGAGTCCAATAATACACTCACTATTAGTCAAGCTTGTGTCGCAGGGCTGAATCGACGCGCATTATATATCATATGCACGGTCAGGATGAATTCTCGCCGGGCGACAGCGAAAACGTCCAGATTCAGTGGCAGCTGAGTCATACTGCAGGGCGAGATTGCTTCCGACATGCATCCAACCCCCTTGAATCCAGAGCATGGACTAAGTTCCACCCCAGAAACGCCAGACTGTCATACAACGGTCTCACTGGGCTGGTCAAGTCCGAACTGGCCTGATTCTATGCTGGGCAACTCCTGCCGAGCTCGTGCTGCACATCATACACTCCGATTATTTTACCCTGTAGTAATCGAGGTCTACGTTGCGCAAGACGAATGTTGGGAGGGGCTGATCGGCAGTTCACGGGTCTCCCTGGAACCGGCTGCCATTCTGCCGATTCCAGTTCCCAGAATCACCCTAATTCAGCTACAAATCTGGCTGATTTCGCTTGCATTTTGTAGCTAAATATAGCACGTTAGTACCGTACAAATAACCTAAGAATTGGGCCGAAGGAGTCGCCACTCCAATGGCCCGGAAAGCCACTGGCCAGGACTTGGACATCCATACAGTGGTTCCATCGGATTTTACATCCGTAGAGCCCTCACGACAACCTGCGACGCTTCCCGATCTCGCCGAACAGCGCGAGATTCTGGATAACGTCAGCCTCGAACCTCTCATAGAGGCGGTCTCCAGGCCATACGCCGGAGTCGGCCGCAGACCGCACGACAGACGCGCCATAGTGCGCGCTCACTTCCTCGCGTACCTGTACAGGACGACCATCGGCACCATCACCGAGCTCCACTGGACGCTGCTCAACTGCCCGGCGTTCAGGGCCGCCTGCGGCTTCGATGGCATGGTCCCGTCCAGATCCACACTGTCAAGGGTCTTCACGCAGATGACGAAACATCCGGACATAGTGGAGCGGGCGATGGACGAGATCGTTCGTGAGGCGAAGGTGATACGGCCCGACCTAGGAGATGACATCGCTGTGGACGCCACGCCAGTCCATTCCTACTCCGACGGCAACCGCAACCCGCCCTCCGACCCGGACGCCGAGTGGGGTAAGCACCACAAGGCCAACACCAAGGACGGCTTCGAGTGGATATTCGGATACAAGCTCCATATAGCGGCGGACGCCAACTACGACTTCCCCATCGCCATGAGAATCACCCCGGGCAACGCGAACGACTCTCCGCACATGATTCCAGTGGTCGAGGACGCCGAGAGACGACTCAAGGGCTTTCCCCAGTCGGTCATAGCGGACCGGGGATACGACGGGAAGAAGAACAATGAGTGGGTGGACGAACGCGGGGCGGCTCCCGTCATACATAAGCGTAAGCCCCAGAGCGGGCTTCACCAGGGAGAGTACACCACGGACGGCATCCCGGTGTGCGAGTGCGGAGAGTCGAGGTGTTCTGCCCACATTCTGCCCACCCCCTGTGCGACTTTCGCTGACTTTCACTGCCCCGGGCTGACCTGAGAGCCTCGAATTCATAGCTAAAGTGTCTCTCACTGACCCCCAGTGTCCGGGTTTGCAGGGTATAGTTACGGTTTCCTAAACCGGGTGCCCCGGTTCGAGTCCGGGCAGGGGTACTCTTTAACCCCCGCACTTGCAGATACATAAAAGGCCGCAGCGATTGAGATGCGCTGCGGCCTTTTGCTTAATCAGTTCAACTGGGGTTGTTCTAGGCGCGCGCCTCCGCCTTTTCCTTGTGTTCCTGGGTGGTCTGGACGACGCGGTCCACCATGTGGGTTGGGACTTCTTCGAAGTGGTCGAATTCCATGGTGAAGTCGCCCTGGCCCTGTGTCTGGCTGCGAAGTTCGGTCGCGTAGGTGAGCATTTCGGCCTGCGGGGCTTCGACCTGCAGGATGGTCGTGCCATCTCCAGGGATCATGCCCTGTATCCTGCCGCGCCGACTGTTGAGGTCGCCGATGATGTCTCCGGTGAAGTTGTCCGGGACGGTTATCTCGACCTTCATTATCGGCTCCAGTATGATGGGAGTCGCCTGCTGGATGCCCTTTGTGGCGGCCTGGCCTCCGGCTATCTCGAAGGATACGCCTGATGAGTCAACTGGATGGAAACTGCCGTCCACGAGAGTAGCTTTCATGTCCACAACCGGGTATCCCGCTACCACTCCTCCGCTCAGGGCATTTCTGACACCCTTTTCCACGGACGGAATGTACTCGCGTGGGACGACGCCGCCCACGATGGTCTCCGAGAACTCGAAGCCCGTGCCGCGAGGCATGGGCTCGACTTCGATCCAGACGTGGCCGAACTGGCCGTGCCCTCCGGTCTGCTTCTTGTGCCGGTATTCGACGCGCGCCCTGCTGTTGATGGTCTCCTTGTACGGGACCATCGGGATTTCGAGAATCATCTCGGCGCCGAACTTGCGCTGCATCTTCTCTATGGTAACGCCGAGGTGGGTGTCGCCGAGTCCGGCTATAAGCATTTCGTTGGTGTCCGGCTCGCGTGAAGTTACGATGGACGGGTCTTCCTCCACAATCCTGGAGAGCGAACTGGTCATCTTGTCAACGTCGGCCTTGGACTTGGGATATACGGCCCTCAGGTAAACGGCAGTGGGGAAATCGAGTCCATCCAGGATGATGGGCTGTTCGGAGGAGCAGAGTGTGTCACCGGTGAGAGCGGCGCTGAGCTTGGTGACGGCGCCGATGTCGCCAGCGGCAAGTTCGGGAACAGCGGACTGCTCCTTGCCCTGTATCTCGAATACCTGGGCGATTCGTTCGGTCCCGTCTCTGCTGGGATTGTGCATCTGAGAGTCGCCCGAAAAAGCGCCTGAGTAAACCCTGAAGTATGAGAGCTTGCCCACGAACGGGTCGGCGGCGGTCTTGAATACCAGCGCGGCAACCGGGCCCGAGCTGTCGCAGGGGAGTTCGGTCTCGTCATCAGAGCCAGGAGCATGGGCAACAGCGGCTCCGACCTCGGCAGGTGAGGGAAGATATTCCACCACGAAATCCATGAACTCGCTCACTCCGAGTTCGTTGAGAGGCGATCCCGCGAGTATGGGGATGAGCTCGCCGGTCATCAGGCCCTGCTTGATACCTCCGACCATTTCGTCGTGAGTGATCTCCTCGCCTTCCAGGTACTTGTCGGCAAGGTCGTCGTCTATTTCGGCGACCGCCTCGGTCAGACGCTCGCGGGCGTCTTCGACAGCGTCCGCCACCTCGTCGGGGACGTCGGCGTTCGGGTCAAGCAGGTCCACCACACCGGAGAAGTCGGCTTCGGCGCCGACTGGAATCTGGACTGGGACCAGGTGCCGACCAAAGCGCTCCTGGAGGGATTCCACGACCGAGTAGTAGTCGGAGTTTTCCCTATCAATCTTGGAGATATAGACTATGCGGGGCAGGTCTCTTTCCTCGGCCATGCTCCACATCTGGCCGGTGCCAACCTCAATTCCCGCCTGGGCCGCGACCACAATGACGGCGATGTCGGCGACTCGAACGCCGGAGACGACCTCGCCGCGGTAGTCGGCATAGCCGGGGGTGTCGAGGACGTTGATCTTATGGTCTCGCCACTGGGCGTTCAGGACAGCGGTATTGACGCTTGTGCTCCGCTTATGCTCTTCGGGCTCGAAGTCGGAGGCGGTGGTGCCGTCCTCCACTCTTCCGAGCCGTGTCGTGGCGCCGGAGGTGTGCAGCATAGCCTCGGCCAGTATAGTCTTGCCCGCACCACTATGCGACAGAAGCACGATATTCCTGATTCGCTCAGTGGTAAATTTGGCCATTCCAATACTCCTCTTTATTGTAATTTTAGATAGAGTTCATTGTATTGGAACTGGACGATAGGCGCAACGGCGGCGTTTGACAGTTCAGAAGAGCATTGCTAGTATGGACTTACCCCCCTATCGCTTCTGGTGGTAGGGCGCGAGACCCCGGCGCAGGACGCTGCGCGAATCGGGGTCTCTGCATTTCCCGCAGGTCCTGACCGACGCCAGCGGCAATTTCCGGCGTCCAGCCGTTTGGAGTTAGAATCAAGAGTAGCCGGCGAATCTTCTCACGGCCTCGGCGACGGCGGCGGGCTGGTCCATGTACATGTTGTGGGCGCTGTCGGGGATGGTGAGGAGATCGAAGTCCGGGGTCTGCTCGGCGATAGGAACCAGGTACCTGAACTGGTCGGCGCGGGAGTCGCTCATTATGAAGAGGATGGGCTTGTCCAGGGTTCTGAGAGCGGGCTGGAGGTCGAGGTAGTCGCCCTCGCGCTCGTTCCAGCGCATGGAAGCGGTGGCCCACTTCATATCCAGGCGACCGTCGGGGAGTTCGTAGGATTCGTGGTCCACCACATCCTTGATTACCTCGTCCGGCCACTTGCCAGTCATGCGGTGCCACTTGAGGTACTTGTACATATCTTCGTGGCTATCCCATGTTCGGCGGGGCGTCTCGGCCCGCTTCGACACCATTCGCTGGAAGCTCTCGGTAACGACGACCATCGGCTCTAGGAGGGCCAGGCGAGTGAATATGTCGGGGCGGCGTTCGGCAAGAAGCGTGGCTACGACACCTCCGGTGGAGTGGGCTACGGCGACCGCATCTCTCATTCCTATAGCATCCGCAAAGGCTTCGAGGTCGTCAACGCGCTGGGCGAAGGTATAGCCGGTATCGGGCCAGTCACTATTGCCGTGCCCACGTGAGTCGAGGGCGAGCACACGGTAGCGGTCGAGGAGGTGGCGGGCGACGGCATCCCAGGAGCGACCGGTGCGCATATCACCGTGCAGCAGTAAGAGGGTGGGAGCGTCACTCACGCCGCCAGGAATCCCCCAGTCAACGTAGTGGAGATCTATGTCCTGAGCGCGGACGATGCGGCTGGAAGGTCGGCTCACCTGTCTTTTTCCACAAGATCGCTGTCCATCAAGATGAGGAAGACCTCCATGTTCAGGCGGTCGTCCTTTGCCTTATCGGGCATCTTCCCGACACAATCAACGCAGTACCAGCCTTCGGGAAGGAGAGGCTGGGCTTCCACCCAGTATATATCGTCGGAGCCGTATCTCGGATAGCCCACGCTGCATCCTTCGTTCCCACACCGGTATCTTGGTGTGGGAAGACTCTTCGCTTCCGGGGTATCCATAAGGTTGATTCCCCGGTACTTTTCGGCGGTGGCCGCGGCGGCGGCTATTCTGCGCCTTTCCAGCACTCTTTCGACAACGCCTATCTTCACGATTCCCTCCTTGTACATGGCTCTTAGCATCCAGCCACCCATGGAAATGCAGAAAGCGTCCACAATCAGTAGAATCAACAACGGCCCGGGCTGTGGGTCCACGATAGCTACCCACAAAGTCACGCCGACGACGAACGCCACACACGCCACGACCGCCCAGAAGAGATAGATCGAAAGGCGGTTGAAGTTCGGCAATGATCTGGAACTCCGGCGGTCTGTGGGAGCGGCTCGTTCAGCCGCCCCCTGCGAATCATGGAAAACTGTGGAGCGGACTTATCCCGTCAGACCCAGTTCGTCGAGGATGGGCGGTATCTGGGCCTTCTCCTCGTCGGTCAGGGGCCGGAAGGGGCGGGACGTGGTGTCGTGTTCGATGACTCCCATGTGCTTGAGCGCGGCCTTCATTCCGCCGAAGCTGGCGGCGTTGGCTCCACCGCCCTTAGCCACGGCTCCGACCTTCTGGGACTTGAGGAGGAGCGCGTTGCACTCACGGACGGTGTCGGTATCTCCGGCTTCTCCGGCCTCCCAACCGCGCGCGCAGGCGTCTGGAACCAGGTTGGCTATTCCGGGAATGACTCCTTGCACACCGACTGATCCGGCGTTCGTTACACGGAATGTCGTGCCCAGGAATCGGAGCAGGGAGATCTCGCCCTGGTCGCAGAGGACGTTGAGTTGGGCGAGGAGTTCGCCCGCGCCGGAACTGTCCTTGACTCCAACAACCGTGCCCTCGGCGGCGAGCGCGGCTATGGTGCTCGGCTCGACGGCGGTCTTGACGGTCTGGGGTATGTTATAGACCCACAGGGGAACACCCACGCTGTCGCGGGTGTAGCGGTAGTGGTCCATAAGCTCGTCCTGGGAGTCGGGATAGTAGTAGGGCGGCGTGAGAGCGATTCCGTCCATGCCGAGTTCACTCACTTCCTGGGCGAGGGACACGGACATCTGGGTGGAGGTACTGGATATGTTGCCAATGACAGGCACACGTCCGGCGACTTCATCTACCACGGCCTCCATGCTGCGGACGCGCTCGGAGTCGGGGAGGTTGGCGAATTCGCCGGTGGTGCCGGAGGCCCAGATACCGTGCACTCCGTTGTCTATCAGGTAGTTGACGAGGCTGCGGAGAGAGGGGACGTCCACGGTCTCGTCGGGATTCAGGGGCGTGAGCATGGGGACTATCACGCCTTGTATCTGCTTGTCTGTCATGGGTCTTGGCTCCTGTCGTTAGTGGTTAGTTTAGAAAGTCTGACAGCTAGTAATTTATCACTTACAACTCAAATACTTCAAAGCTGACGGCGTAGTCGCAGCCGAACTCGATTCCGGTGGCGTTGGCGTTCATGGTGAGCATCATCTCGGGGTCAACGCCGGAGCCGAGACCCTGGATGTATTTCTCGTGCTTTTCGAGCGATTCGACGCCATTGTAGATGTGGTCGCCCACGTCAACAGCGTGGGTGGCGTTCGGAGAGGCGTTCACGAACAGCGCCTTGACGCCGTTCCAGGGTTCGAGTCCCTCGTCCAGCAGTTCGGGAAATATCCAGCGATTGCCGGCGTCGCGGGAGGCATCAAGGGCGGCGAGCCCGACGGCGCGGTGGTCGGCCTGGTTGGCGAGTCCCTGCGAGAAGCGAAGGTCGAAGTTTATGGTTATGACCACTTCGGGTTTGTGGGCGCGAATGGCGCGCGCTATATCGCGGCGGAGCGCCGGTCCATACTGGACGATGCCGTCGGTGTGGTCGAGGAACTCGACGGTATCAACGCCGACGACGGCTGCGCCCGCTATCTCCTCCTGTACGCGCACATCGGCGGTCTCTTCAGGAGTCATGCCGTCTATGCCGGCCTCGCCGCGGGTGGCGAGCAGATAGACGACCCGCTTGCCCTCGGACGTCCACTTGGATACGGCGCTGGCGGCCCCGTATTCGAGGTCGTCGGGGTGCGCTACTACGGCGAGGGCGGTCTGCCAGTCTTCGTCGAGCGGCTGGAGATTGGTCTCGCTCATGTGCCGCCGCCTATGGCGGGCAGGAAGTGGATTTCGCTATTTTCGCCGACTTTTTCGAGCATACCGAGGGGAGTTATCTCTCCGTCCACCGCGACGGATATGTTGCCCTTGATTCTGCCGTCCTGGACGAGGCGGTCCTTGAATCCGGGGTGGATCGCATCGAGGTTGTTGACTATCTGGCGAACGGTCGCGCCCTCAACCTGGACGCTGTTCTGACCGTCGCTGAGTTTCTGCATGAGCGATGGAATGAATACGGTTGCCATGATTTAGCTCCGAATTTCGGCGGTTACTCTAAGATTAGTATAAGGGCGTGGATATTTCAATCAGGGGGACGCGGCGGCCCAGTCGGAGGCGGGGCCGAGGACGTTGAAGCCGTAGTTGGCTTCGGTCCTTTCGGACGTGGGGAGAATCTCGACGACGGCCCTCGATAGGCCGACGACCTCGCCCTTGGCGTCGAAGCTGTAGTCGCTGCCGAGCGCGCCGCTCCATGTGATCCCGTACAGACAGTCCCGGAAGCCATCTGCGTCCTGGTCGTCGCCGGTCTTCTTGAGACACTCGGCGGTGATGTAAACGTCGTCGTAGGCGGAGGTGAGGTGCCAGGGGAGCGTGATGTAGTCGTAGCGTTCCCTGAAGTCGGCGAGTACCTGCTGTGTCTTTTGGTTGTCCGGGTCGGGGGTGGCGGTGATGGCTCTCATGCCGGTGGCGGCGTCGCCCGCAATTTCGAGCGCGGTGGTTCCGACGGACACGGTTTCGCCGTAGATGGGGCCTGTGTAGCCGAGTTCGCGCGCCTGCTTGACGATGGTTCCCGCCGAAAACTCGGACTGGGGCGATATGTGGAGGGCGTCGGGATTTGCTTCAAAGAGCTTGGTGAGCTGGGTCCTGAAGTCGGTGATGTCGGAGGAGAATCGCTCCTCGGCTACGATCATGCCGCCGTTCTTCTCGAACTGGGCGACGGAGGTGCGCCTGACGCCCTCGGCGTAGTCGGTTTCCTCGGTGATGGTGGCGAGATTGCGAACGCCGTCTGCCCAGAGGACGTTGCCTGTGCTGATTCCGACCTCGATGTCGCTTATCTGGGTGCGGAAGATGTAGTCGCCAGCTTCGGCGATGTCGGCGTTGCTGGCGAGGCCGGAGAAGAGGATTACGCCGTCGGCCTCGGCGAGTGGCGCGGCGCCGAGCATAGCGCCACTGCAGGAGGTTCCGAGGATGATCTTGACGCCGTCCACGTCGGTCAGCTTCTGGAAGGCGGTGATGGCGTCCTGTGCGTTGCACTTGGAGTCTTCGACGACGAGTTCGAGCTTGCGTCCGTTGACGCCTCCGGCGGCGTTGATTTCGTTGGCGGCCATCTGCTTGGCTCGGACGGCGACGTTGCCGTAGGACTCGCCGGCGCCGGTGACGGATTCCATGACGCCGATTCTGAAGGGGGCGGCTTCGGGGGGCGACGTGGGAGTGGGTAGGTTGAGGTCTCTGACAATGATCAAGGTCACCAATGCGATAGCCAGGGCCGCCAGCGCGACTATCAGGGCCACCGACGCGATGATCAAGGATAGGATGTATGATGTCGTTCTCATTCCGCCCCTACCATAGTATTGAATGGTTAGCAGTACAAGGTTATTGTATGGGGTATGGATATTTCAATGCGGAGGTCGGCACATGAGCGTGGACGTCTCAATCAGCGAACACAATCTCAAACGGATCCAGCAGAAGGTGGAGTCAGGGCTATACGCATCGGTGGACGAGGTGGTAGAGAACGCTCTCGCGTTGCAAGACGAGTATGATGCAGAACTTGAAGCTGAGTTGTCTGATCTACAGGAAAGTTTGCGAAGGTCGGCGGCACAATCGGAAGCAGGTTTAGGGGTTCCAGGCAAAGAGGTCTTCGACGAACTTAGGCGTAGGAATGCCGAGATGGTACGGGAGAGGCGGAGGGCTGAATCGGAATAATGATCCGCTACGTAATCTTGCCTGAGGCTCGTGACGACCTGCGACAAATTTATGAATACGTTGCTCAATACAATCCCTCAAGCGCGATTCAGCTAGTTGAACGCATTGAAGTTGAATGTTCTCTGCTTGCGGATTACCCATATCTTGGAGTAGCTCGTCCTATATTCGGCGTGGATTATCGCAGTTTCGCTGTACCTCGCACCGATTACGTCATTATCTACCGACCTATGGAGGATGGAGTCGAAGTTCATCGTGTGTATCACGGCAGTCGGAACTTCCGTCGGCTGTTTCAGCAATAACTAAATTTCTAACGGCTGATCTCCGGCATGGTATATCTCCCTGCGCTTTTCGATCTCTATGTGAAGCTCTTCGAAGCCTTCCATGCTTTTCATGTCTTCGCGGCTTATGCCCAGTACATTGGCGTATAGGACATCGGTCGCCAGATCGAATTCGACACCGTTGGAGTCAAAGCCCCAGGAGACGTCGCCTTTCGCGTCTATGTGGACTCGCTCGAAGAATAACCTGTCGTTCCAAGCCTCAAAGACGCCTTTGTCCTTCATGTCGGAGAGGTCAACGACGCCTTTTACGCCGTCTTCGTATTCCAGCCATATCTTCAAGTCTTCCAGTGGGCGCACGCTGACGGGGGCCGGGAAGCGAGTTCCCCAGGATCGAGTCTTTCTGTGACTTTGGGTGGTGGTCATGGGTTCGCTCCTAGTTTTTGATTGGGGCCAAGATTTCGGCGCACAGTGGCTCGTCGGGATTCTCGGCGAAGGTTTCGCGAGCGGTAGCGGACGCCCGTCATCTTGGTAGAATTCGAGTATTGCCTGAAAAGCATCTTGGGCGTTGAAGAGGGCTTCGGCTATTGTGTCGCCTTCGGTTACGAGGCCGCGAAGCAGGGGGGATGTTACTGTGTATCCGCCTTCGGGCTGGGGGGCGAGGATTAAGGGGACTCTGGCTATCACTTATCAGTCTCCTATGAGCGTGTGGACGGGACTTACAGGTGAATCCTATGGATTCCCGCTTTCGCGGGAATGACGGAGTTGCAGTCGAGGTCTCACCCCCATCCCCGTATCAAGTACGGGGCAGGCTCTAGCCTTCCCCCATCGAGGGGGAAGGGATTTTCAACATACAAATGACGGATTACTATTGAATTCAAAAAAGCGAGTGAATGTCCCGGACATTATACACGGGGCGGGGTCTTGCGACCCCGCCCCGCGGACTAGGTTATTCGGTTTTCAGATTGGCGGACTAGCTGCCGTTCTGCTGGGCGGCTACGATGGCTACCGAGTTCATCGGGGTTTCGAAGAGTCGGTTGCCGGTGGCGCCCTGGATGGCGTTAGCTACGGCAGGGGTGGGAGGAACGATGTTGGCCTCGCCGACTCCGCGGACGCCGTAGGGGTGTCCGGGGTTAGCGACCTCGACGATGACCGTGTCTATCATGGGCAGGTCGAGGCTGGTGGGCATACGGTAGTCGAGCAGCGTGGAGTTGTCCATGCCGCCGTCGTTGTTCATGTAGTATTCCTCGTTCAGCGCCCAGCCGATGCCCTGCACCGAGCCGCCCTGCATCTGACCCTCGACGTAGGAGGGGTGGATAGCCTTGCCGACGTCCTGGACGGCGGTGAAGCGTACCACGTCGGTCTTGCCGGTCTCGGGGTCAACTTCCACGTCCACGATGTTGCCGGCGAAGGAGCCGCCGAAGCTCTGCGGGTTGACCGACTCGCTGGCGGATATGCCGCCGCCGGTTCCGGCGAGCTGTCCCGCGAGTTCCTTGAAGGTCATGCTGAGTTCTGGGTCGGTGGCGGAACTGATGACGCCCTTTTCCATCTGGACGGAATCGGCGTCCACGTCCCAGATAGTGGCGGCGCGCTCGATCATCTGTCGCTTGACGGACTGAGCGGCCTCGTAGGCTGCCCAGCCTGTGGCGAAGGTGGTGCGGCTTCCGCCGGTAAGGAAGGTGTAGCCGATGGAGTCGGTGTCCACTACGGACGGATGAACATCCTCGGCGGGTATGCCGAGCACCTCGGCCGCCTGCATGGCGATGGAAGCGCGAGAGCCGCCGATGTCGGTGGAGCCCTCGGTCAGGTTCACTGTGCCGTCGCCGTTTACCGCGAGGTCAACGGCGGAGTGGAAGCCGATGTTGAACCAGAATCCGACCGCTACGCCGCGTCCCTGGTTTTCGCCAAGGGGAGCGTTGTAGTGGGGATGGTCGCGCATGGCTTCGAGAGTCTCGACGAGGCCGACCCTGCCGAATACGGGGCCGTCAACGCGGCGGGTACCCTCTTTGGCGGCGTTCTTGAGACGCAGTTCGATGGGGTCTATGCCCAACTTCTGCGCGAGCTCGTCAACGGCCTGCTCTACGGCGAAGGCGGCGTTTGGCGCGCCGGGGGCGCGGTAGGCGGCCGTCTTGGGCTTGTTGACAACCACGTCGTAGCCATCAACGGTGCCGTTCTCTATGTCGTAGGGGGCCAGAGCGCACTGAGCGCCGGCCGGGACCGGTGAGCCAGGATACGCGCCCGCCTCGAAAGCGAGTTCGACCTCGGCTGCGGTGATCGTGCCATCGTTCTTGGCGCCTATCTTGACGCGGCTCCAAGAGCCGCAGGTAGGACCGGACGCCTCGAAAACGTCTGCCCTGCTCATGATTATCTTGACGGCGCGACCGGACTTCCTGGACAGAAGGGCGGCGACAGGTTCCAGATATATGGGTATCTTGCCGCCGAAGCCGCCGCCGATCTCCATGGGGGTGACCCTGATCTGGGATTGGGGCATTTCGAGAAGCTGAGCCATTGCGTCTCGGACTGCGAACGCTCCTTGCGTGCTGCACCATACATGGACCCTGCCATCGGCGTTCCAGAGCGCGGTGGCATTGTGTGGCTCGATGTAGCCCTGGTGGACAGTCTTGGCGCGGTACTCTCGCTCGACGATGACGTCGGCATCGGCGAATCCCTTGGCGGTGTCGCCCTTCTTGTGCTGGAAGTGGTCGGCGACGTTGCTTACGTTGTCGGTTTCCTCGCCAAGCTCCATGGTCTTGAGGTCGGCGTGGAGTATGGGCGCGCCGTCGGCCATAGCGTCTTCGACGGTTATGACCGGAGGCAGGACTTCGTAGTCCACCTCGATCAGGCCGGCGGCCTCTTCGGCGATATGGGGGCTGACGGCGGCGACGCCGGCTATGGCGTGGCCCCTGTACAACGCCTTGTCGGAGGCGAGTACATTGTCGCGCAGCCACTTGAGGCTGGTGGGAGCGCCTTCGCCCATGTCAACCATGCCATCGGCGTCTCCGGTGAAGTCGGCGTGGGTGACTACGGCCAGAACGCCTTCAAGCGCTTCGGCTTTCGACGTGTCCACGTTCTTGATGTTAGCGTGGGCGTGCGGGCTGCGGACGATGTAGCCGTGAAGCAGCCCTGCGGTATCGTAGTCCGCGCCATACAGCGCCCTACCAGTAACCTTGTCGGTTCCATCGTGGCGGATGGGGCGCGTGCCAACCACGTCGTAAGTCTTTGTGGCCAGCACCATGTTTCGTTCGTAGTCAACGGTAGTGGTCATGGTCTAAGCCTCCTGCATCTTCACCGCCGCGTCCTGAACCGCGCGGACGATCTTGTCGTAGCCGGTGCAGCGGCAGAGGTTGTTGGCAAGCCAGAATCGTATTTCGTGTTCGGAGGGGTCGGGGTTCTGCTCCAGGAGCGCCTTGGAGGCGACGATAAAGCCCGGAGTGCAGATGCCGCACTGGAGCGCGGCGTTTTCGAGGAACGCCTGCTGCACGGGGTGGAGGGTACTTCCCTCGGCGACGCCCTCGATGGTGGTTATCTCTTTGCCCTGGGCCTCGACGCCAAGAACCAGGCAGGAGGTTACGATGCGACCGTCGAACTCGACCGTGCAGGCGCCGCAGTTGCCGTCGTTGCAGCCTTCCTTGGTGCCGGTAAGCCCGATCTCGTCGCGCAGGACCTCGAGCAGGCTCTGTCGAGGCTCGCAGAGAAATTCGACGCGCTCGCCGTTAATTGTGGTCTGTACATAAGTCTTAGCGGGCAATCTAGTTCTCCTTAGCTCGTTCGATGGCGGTAAGCATCGCGCGTCGCGTCAGCACTTCGCAGAGATGCTTGCGGTACTCGATGGTTCCGCGCATATCGGTAATTGGCTTCGCGGCGTCCCTGGCAATGCCGGAGGCGATGCGGACGGTCTCTTCGGTCGCGGGCTTTCCGGCGACCGCGCTGCCAGCTTCCTCTACGAACAGAGGGGTGGGAGCGACCGACGCGAGCGTTACCCTTGCGGACGCTATGTTGCCGTTGTCCAGGACGACCGATACTCCAGCGCCCGCTACGGCGATGTCCATTTCGTTTCTGGGAATGAACCGAATGTAGTTGGCTCCCGAGTTGGCCGCGGGAGTGGGGAAGTGCAGGGAAACCAGTATCTCGCCGGGCTCCAGAACAGTCTGTCGGACGAATGTGCAGAAGTCTTCCAGGGCGACCTCGCGGTTGCCGTTGGGGCCCGCGATACGCGCGACGCCGTTGTATGCAATCATAGCGGGAACAGAGTCCGCGCTGGGGGCGGCGTTGCAGAGGTTTCCGCCGAGCGAGGCGCGTCCCTGTATCTGCGTACCACCGATGATGTTAGCGGCGTCCACGATGCCCGGGTACACGCTTCTCACGGTAGAGTTTCCATAAATCCGGTAGCACGGCACAGCCGCTCCGATAGTCAGCCCGTTGTCCGGGTCATAGGTAAGCTCGTTAAGCTCGGGTATGTTCTTCGAGTCCACCACCAGGTCCAGGTCGAAAGCCCTCGCCCTAAGCTGGACGAGAAGGTCAGTACCTCCCGCCAGGGGCTTGGCCCTGTCGCCCGCCTCGTTCAGCAGGTCAACAGCTTCCCTTACAGAGTGGGGGGCCTCATAATCAATCCACTTCAATAGCCCACCTCCTTTCTTGCGTTATCGCTAATGTGCTTTGTGTGGGTCAACTCTGTGGACGAAATTATTTGGGTGAGTTCGTGGATCAAGGTGGAATGCCGCAACTCGATCAGGAGTATATAGGGCATTGCAAGCCTTCCTCGCCGAACGAGGTCCGCAAACCTCGCATAGTATATCAGAGGGATATATCTGGAACAACGGTTAGGTCGCGGCGGCCTTCTTCTGCGAGAGGGTCCCTGTGACCAGGAAGATGACGCGCTCGGCGATGTTGGTGGTGCGGTCGGCGATGCGCTCGAGGTCGTGGGCTATCCAGAGCAGGTAGGTGGCGCGCCTGATGGCGCTGTGGTCGGCCATCATGTAGGTGAGAAGTTCACGATAGACCTGCTCGTAGAGGGCGTCCACCTCGTCGTCGTCGTCCCATACCTGCCTGGCGGCTACGACGTCGCGGTTGACGAAGGAATCTAGGCTTCGGCGGAGCATATCCATTGAGCGGTCGGCCATGCGGGGTATGTCTATGAGGGGCTTGAGCGGAGGTTCGTCGCCCATCGCGATACTTATCTTGGCGATGCCTTCGGCGTAGTCCCCTATGCGCTCCAGTTCGGTGGAGACGTGAAGTACGGTTATGAGGATTCTCAGGTCGCCGGCCAGAGGCTGCTGGGTAGCTATGAGGTCGAGGCATTCCTCTTCGATTTCGAAGCGTTTCCAGTCTATGGCGTCGTCCTCTCGTATGACCTCTTCCGAGAGCGCCATGTCGCGGTTCTTGAGCCCGTCCAGGGACTTGATGATGGCCTTTTCGACCATTCCGCCAAGCTGGAGGAGGTCGCCTTGAAGTTCTCTGAGGTCTCTGTGGAAATCTACGCGCGGCATTGGAGTCCTCCTTCAAGAACCGATCAAGGCGTTGGGGTATCACCCCCGTCCTGGCCTTCTCCCGTCGAGGGGGAAGGGGCTTTGGGACTCGTCCTTCGACAAGCTTCCTTCGACAAGCTCAGGACGAACGGTTTATTGACATACATACCCTTGTGATCCCCGTCGAGGGGGAGGGATTTGTTGGTTTCTAGCTGAATCTTCCGGTTATGTAGGCTTCCGTACGCTCGTTTTCGGGGTTGGTGAATATCTTGTTGGTGTCGTCCTGCTCGACGAGGTATCCGGCGCGGTCCTCGCCCACCATGAGGAAAGCGGTCTCGTCGGAGACGCGTGCGGCCTGCTGCATATTGTGGGTGACTATGACTATCGTATAGCGCTCCTTGAGTTTACGCACCAGGTCCTCGATGGCCAGGGTGGCGATGGGGTCCAGGGCGGAGGCGGGTTCGTCCATGAGGATTACTTCGGGTTCGACCGCTATGGCGCGGGCGATGCAGAGCCGCTGCTGCTGTCCGCCGGAGAGTGTCAGGGCACTGTCGCGCAGCCGGTCTTTCACTTCGTCCCAGATGGCGGCCTGCCTGAGCGAACGCTCCACCGCTTCGTCCATGTCGCCGCGATAGCCGTTTATCTTGAGGCCGAAGGCGACGTTGTCGTAGATGGACTTGGGGAAGGGGTTGGGACGCTGGAAGACCATGCCTATGCGGGAGCGAATCTCGGTGGCGTCAACTTCGTCGGCGTAGAGGTTGGATTCCTCGAAGAGGATTTCGCCGTCTATGCGGGCGCCCGGGATGAGGTCGTTCATGCGGTTGAAGCAGCGCAAGAGGGTGCTCTTGCCGCAGCCGGACGGACCGATGAGCGCGGTGACCGAGTAGCGGTTGATCGCCATGTTTATATCTCTGAGAGCGCGGAACGTCTCGTAGTAGAGACTGAGGTTGTTGACCTGGAAGATTGGAGCCGAGTCGTTCACGCTATTCCTCCGACCTAACCTGGAACTTGTTTCTTAGCAGGACCGCGACCGCGTTCATGGACAGCAGGATTATGAGCAGGACGATGATTCCGGCGGCGGCGATATTCTGGAACTCTTCTTGCGGGCGGGAAATCCAGTTGAATATCTGTATGGGCATAACCGTGAACTGATCGAGCGGGGAGGAAGGCACGAAGGTCAAATAGACGAGCGCACTGATGGCTATGATTGGGGCGGCTTCGCCGATGGCCCTGGAGAGGGCGAGGATCGTTCCGGTGAGGATACCCGGAATGGCGGAGGGCAGGACGGTTCCCTTGATGACCTGCCACTGGTCGGCGCCGAGGGCGAAGGCTCCGAGCCTGTATTCGTTGGGGACGGCGCGGATGGCCTCGCGGGAGGCGAGGATGACGATGGGCAGAACGAGCAGGGAGAGGGTCATCGCGCCGGCGAGAACGACCCTGCCGAGCGACATGAGCTGCACGAAGAGCGCCCATCCGAGCAGTCCGTACACGATGGAAGGCACACCGGCGAGGTTGGAAATGTTTATCTCTATGAGTCCGGTGAACCAGTTGCGAGGCGCGTATTCTTCGAGATAGATAGCGGCGCCAACGCCGATGGGCACGGTGAACACGGCGGTCAGGCTAATCGCCCAGATGGTGCCCATCATCGCGGACTTGATGCCGGCCTGCTCGGGGTGGCGGGACGGGTAGCTGGCGATGAAGTTCCAGTCGAGCCAGGACCATCCAGTGGTGATGATCTGGGTGAGCAGCACTATCAGGCCGATGATGCCGACCATAACGGCGCTGAGGAACACGAAGTAGAAGATCGCGCCTATCGTCTTGCGCCGCGCAAGGGCGGGGTTGAAGTTGGCGTTTGTTCGAGAGGCCATTAGTAAACCTGTCTCCAGCGACGGACTACCCAGTAACCAAGCACGTTGAGGCCGAGAGTCATGACGAACAGCACGATTCCGACGGCGAATATGGTGTTGTATTCGAGGGAGCCGTGGGGGGCTTCGCCCAGGCTGAGCTGGACAATGTAGGCGGACATGGCCTGAATGCTGTCCAGGGGATTGATAGTCATGCGGGGGGTGGCGCCCGCGGCGATGGTCACGAGCATGGTTTCGCCCACCGCGCGGGATATGGCGAGTATGAAAGAGGCCACAATGCCGGAGAGCGCGGCGGGGACGACGACCTTTATGGTGGTCTCCAGCTTGGTCGCTCCGAGCGCGTAGGAAGCGTTTCTCAGGGATCTCGGTACGCTGATCATGGCGTCCTCGCTGAGAGAAGAGACCATCGGAATTATCATCACACCCATGACCACGCCGGCGCTGAGCGCGTTGAAGACGATCATGTCGGGGAAGATTCTCTGAAGCTGAGGGGTTACGAAGGTGAGGGCGAAGTACCCGTAAACGACGGTGGGGACGCCTGCCAGAATCTCAAGTATGGGCTTGACGACGCGGCGGAGCTTGTCAGGGGCGTATTCCGAAAGGAAGATGGCGGTCATGAGTCCAATCGGAAGCGCGACAATGGCGGCAAGCGCGGCCACGAGCAGAGTGCCATTGATCAGGGGCAAGACGCCGTAGGACTGAGGCTTGAGGATTGGCGTCCAGCGGGTTCCGGTGAGGAAGTCCCAGATTGGGACTTCCTGAAAGAAGCCAACAGCCTGGCTGACCAGGCTGAAGACGATGGCTATGGTTGTGAATATAGATACGATGGCGCAGCAGAAGAACACCCACCGGACGATGCGGCCTTCGATATTGCCTTTTCGGCCTCGGCGAAACCTACCCTCGACAACCTCGATTCCGTCGGGCAGGGACGCCGATTCTCTTGCGCCAGACGACATTGCGCTCTCCAACAAAGCCCCCCTGGATTTCAGAACTCGCGACAGGCGGGCGGATAGTCTCGGGAGACGATTTCGCCCGCCTCAAAGGCTCCGGGGGAACTGATTCATCCCGGAGCGATTTTACTTGATTCGACTACTGACTTACCAATTCCAGGTTGCTCCGGTATTCCTCGGCGCTGAGAGGGACATAGCCGACCTCGGCGGTTAGCTCAGCGCCGTTCTCCATGTAGAATTCGACGAACGCCTTAACCTCCGGCCTTGCCAGGCTGTTCTTGCTTACGTAGATGAACAACGGGCGGGAGAGAGGGGAGTAGCTGCCGTCGGCTATGGCCTGGACGCTGGGGAGGACGCAGCCGGAGCCGGAGTCCACGGCCACGAGCTTGAGCTTGTCCATGTTCTCGGCGTAGTAGGCGTAGCCGAAGTAGCCAAGAGCGTTGCGGTCGCCGCTTATGCCCTGCACAAGCACGTTGTCGTCCTCGGACGCGGTGTAGTCGGCGCGGGACAGGCCGGACTCGCCGTTGACTTCCTCGGTGAAGTAGTCGAAGGTGCCGGAGTCGGTGCCGGGGCCATAGAGATTGACATTCTTGTCCGGCCACGCGGGGTTGAGGTCGCTCCACTTCCGTACCGCGCTTTCGGGCTTCCAGACCTGGTGGAGTTGCTCGACGGTCAGGCAATCTATGAAGTCGTTATCCGGGCTGACCATGACGGACAGGCCGTCAACGCCGACCAGGAACTCAATGTATTCTATGCCGTTCTCTTTGGCGATTGCGGCTTCGTTGTCCTTGATGGGTCGGGACGCGTCGGATATGTCGGTCTCGCCGACGGTGAAGCGCTTGAAGCCGCCGCCGCTGCCGGAGACGCCGACGTTGACGCGGACTTCGGGGGCTACCCTGTTGTGGAACTCTTCGGCGACGGCTTCGGTGATGGGGAAGACGGTGCTTGAGCCGTCTATCTCGATTGTGCCGCTGAGGGCGGGTTCTTGCGACTTCGCGGCGATGTCGGACGGCGCGGACGCCGCTTCGCTGTCGGAGCCGCAGGCGACTGCCATGAGAGCCACGGCTATGATTCCCAGGACGAGAAGCGCCGGGACGCTCAGCAGATTGGATTGGGTGTACTTGCTCATCTTGCCTCCAGGATTTGTCCGTAGGTTTTGTGTTACACCCAGATAGGTTACATGGCGTCGGTTAATGTGGAGTAAAGGATGGTTTAACAGTTGGTTAACGGGGGATTGGTTTTTAGTTATCAGTTTTTAGTGGTCAGTATTCAGAGGACGTGTGGGGGAGCGTGAGGTGGAGTGATCGGGCAACCACAAGGGTTGCCCCTACGAGTTGAGGGACATGAGTATCGAGTTTCAGAGTTGCCAGAGGGCACCGGCTATTATTCCGGCGGCCATGAGGAGGACGAACCAGCCGAAGTTGAGCCGGCGGGCGACGGACATGAGCGCCTTTATGGTTACGAAGCCGGTGAGAGCGGAGACTGCCAGGGCGACCAACGCTACGGGGGAGGCGTAGAGGCCGGCGCTTATGGCGGCGTACAGGCCCGCGCCCAGGCTTGCCGGGACGCTCAGGAGGAAGCTGAGAGTGAGCGCCTCGCGGCGGTCCACACCACGCCAGAGCAGGACGCTGACGGTGAGGCCGGATCTGCTGAGACCGGGCAGGGCGGCGAGTCCCTGGGCGATGCCGGTCAGGAGGGCGTCGGGCCATCTCAGGGCGGCGCGGGTTCGGGTTCCCTGAGATTCGCTTCTGAGCAAGATGAGGCCGGTTGCGAGCATTAGGATTCCGACAGCGGTCATGGCGGCGGCTCCGATCCGTTCGGAGAACTCGAAGAGTCCGACGAGCAGCAGGAAGCCTATCGGTGCGCTCATGAGGGTGGCGAGTATGAGGAAGGCGGTCATGGGGGAGGGAGCGGTGGGTCGTCTGGCTATGTCTCGCAGCACGTCCCATACGTCGGAGCGGAGGGCGGCGAGGGCGGCGAGCGCGGTGCCGATGTGCAGCCACAAGGAGAAGTTCACGGCGTCGGGCAGGTCGGCTCCGAACGCGAGGGAGTAAACAGCGGTCACGACGCCCTCGGAGCTGACGGGCAGCCACTCGGCGAGTCCCTGTATGAATCCGAGAAGGGCGGCTTCGGGGAGGGTCATTCGCTCAGGACCTCATTGCCTGAGCATATGGGCACGGATATGGCCGAGAGAGTTGACCACGAGGGATTTGACCTGATCGGGGGTGAATTGGGTCAATTCGTACCTGGCGTTACGCGATTGTAGGTACAGTTCTAGATAGGAGTCGTATATAGGGCGCGTTCGCGGGTTGGTTTGCACCCATATCAATCGTTCCCTATGATCATGCGGCCTCTCCGGGTAGAAGAAGGCGTCCACATATCTGAGCGCGGCGTAGAAGGCGATGGTCACCGCCCAGTCGAGGTAGGGAGTCGCATCCAGATCGAGAGTGGCTAGAAAGCGTTCGTTATGCCTGGCCCTCTCCAGACGGTTCTCATCCAGAGGCAACGAGAGCCTCCTCTGGGATACGCTTGAAACCAGCGCGGGAGAGGACGCTTCCGGTGTACATGGTGGAAGGTCCTATGATGCCGAAGTCGAATACACGGAAGGGGAAGGCGTCCCACATCCAGTTCTCAATAGCGCGTATATCGTGTCGGAGCGCGTCACCGTTTTCGGAGACGAATGTCCATAAGTCCATCACATCGCCAGTGTACACGCGGGCGTACACCCGCTCGACACCATCCAGGCGATATACCCTGCGCGCGTATTCGAGCGCGGCTTCGGGGAGGGGTTCTTTGGTCAGGCTGTATTTCTCCCGCGCGGCCCGGAAGCCCGCATCGTAGCCCTCCTGAAAAGCCTGTTCGCGGATCCGCTCGATCTCCTCGGTATTTTGTCTGTTCTGGGTAGTCATGTTTCGGTCGACCTCGCAGCCCGCACATTCAAAGTTCGAGAGATTCCTAATCCAAGTTTAACGACCAGTACGCCGAGCCGCAAGATTCGCCGGAGGGAGAAGCATCATAAAAGTGGTTGGTCACCCCCATCCTAACCTTCCCCCGTCGAGGGGGAAGGGACTTTTGAAATCGTCGCTGGGCGGGGCGATTCAGTCATGAGGCGCGGTTGAGGGTGAGGGTGAAGGCACTGCCTTCGCCCTCCGAGCTTTGGACCGTTATGTTGCCGCCGTGCGCCTGGACGAGGCGGCGGGTTATAGCGAGGCCGAGACCGGTTCCAGTGTCCCGGCGGGACCTGTCCACCTTGTAGAAGCGCTCGAATATGTGGGGCAGATGCTCGCGCGGGACGCCGACGCCGGTGTCGGCGACTTCGATCTCGATGCCCGACTCGACTGTCCTGGCGGACAGGGTAACGCGTCCGCCTTCCGGGGTGAACTTGAGGGCGTTTTCGACGAGGTTAGTCAGAATCTGGTCGAGCTTGCCGGCGTCGGCGATGAGGTAGGGGAGGTCGTCGGGAATCAGGCTGAGCAGTTTCACGCCCCTGGAAGCGGCGTTGGTTTCGAATCGCTCTGTCACTTTGTTCGCCACCCTGGGCAGTTCGACGGGGGCGAGGTGAATCGGCATCTGGCCGCTCTCGAGACTGGAGAGTTCGAGCAGTTCATCTACCATGGTAGTCATGCGGCTGATGTCGTCGTGTATGCGGGACAGGAAGTCGCGGGCGACCTCCGTGTCGTAGATCGCTCCGCCGTCCAGGGTTTCGACCATGGCATTGACCGAAGCGAGAGGGGTGCGGAGCTCGTGGGACACGTTGCTCACGAACTCGCGCCGGGTGTTCTGCACCAGCCTGAGCCGGGTCACGTCCTGGAGCGTGAGAAGGACGCCCCGGCTGGGGTCGGCGGAGATGGGGGTGGCGATTGCGCGCAGGAATCGCCTCTGGTGGAGGAGCTCCATCTCGGCGCGTTGAATGCGTCCGGTGGCGGCGGAGCCGGAGGCGAGTTCGAGCAGTTCATGGTCGCGCACTATTTCGGCGAGCGTACTTCCACGCGCGGCGTGGATGTCGGCGTCGAGAAGTCTCTGGGCGGCGCGGTTGATGAGCCTTATCCTGTTGTCGGAGTCGAGGACTATCACGCCGTCGGCCATGGTCTCCATGACGAGGGACAGAAGGCTGCGCTCGCTGTCGAGACCGTGGACGAGGTCGCGAAGGGTGGCTGCCATTTCGTTGAAGGCGTCGTTGAGTTCGCGGGTCTCTCGCATGGAGGAAGACCTCACCCTGTGGTCGAGGTCTCCTCTCGCCAGACTGCGCGCTCCCTCGGCGACGTTGCGAACGGGGCCGGCGATGGACCGCGCCATGAGGAGCGACGCGCCAACCGAGCCGAGCGCGCCAACGGCGGCAGTTGCGGCGACGGCGATTGCCAGTGACGCTCCCGAGATTCCCAAAGCCAGGAGGGTTATCGCGACCGCCACGACGGTGAGCGAGATGGCAGCCATGTGGGATATGACCATTCTGAGGCGGAGGGACTGGGGGAGGATATTCATGTTTCGGCCCTATAATCAGGGTGAGAGGGGTAGGTATTTCACCCTCACCCCAGCCATCTCCCTGAGGGAGAGGGGGTTTGTTGATTGTAGTTGAGGTTTCACCCCCATCCTAACCTTCCCTCATCGAGGGGGAAGGGACTTTGGGACTCGCCCTTCGACAAGCTTCCTTCGACAGGCTCAGGACGAACGGTTTATTGATTTACATACCCCTTTCAGCCCGTCAAGGGGAAGGGACTTTTGCGTCAGCCGTCGAAGCGGTAGCCCAGCCCCCTTATGGTTACTATTCTGCGGGGCTTGGAGGGATCGAGTTCGATCTTCTCGCGGAGCCACCTGACATGGACGTCAACGGTGCGGGAGTCGCCGATGTAGTCGTGTCCCCAGAGGCGTTCGAGAATCTGGTTGCGGGTGAATGCGCGTCCCTTGTTGGCGGCGAGCATGGCGAGGAGCGAGAATTCTCGGGGCTTCATTTCGATTGGCTTGTCGCCGAGCGTTACGGAGTGGCTTATCTGGTCTATGGTGAGGTCTTCGGAGCGTATGATTTCGGAGTGTCTGTCGGAC
The DNA here is from genome assembly GCA_965202815.1 of Dehalococcoidia bacterium. Classification (GTDB taxonomy): domain Bacteria; phylum Chloroflexota; class Dehalococcoidia; order Lucifugimonadales; family UBA1123; genus VXRN01. The sequence goes on along the minus strand of CBDBCD010000002.1, from coordinate 1,596,538 downwards.
TCAGTGGTCTGAGGAGGGGAGGCGCGTCTAAGCAGATTGCGGACGCGGGCGAGGAGTTCCGGCATACTGAAGGGTTTGGTGACATAGTCGTCGCCGAGTTGCAGGCCCCGAACGCGGTCCTCCTCTTCTCCACGGGCGGTCAGCATGATTACGGGGACGTCGGACTCAAGTCGCAGGATCCGGCATACTTCGAAGCCGTCGAGGAAAGGCAGCATGATGTCCAGAATAATGAGGTCGGGTGACATGGTTCTGGCCATATACAGGCCGTTCTCGCCGTCGGTGGCGACCAGCGTGGAGTATCCCTCCTGCTTCAGATTGTACTGGAGGGGGGCCAGCAAATTCGGTTCGTCTTCGACAATGAGAATCGTGCCAGGCATATACCAGCGCTTTCGGCAAAACGTCTATGGAGTAGCTCAACCGAATTGAGAGTAGCATATTTGGTTGTTGGTTTTCAGTTCTCAGTGTTCAGTGATGCTGTATGGATTTGGTCGGTGGACTAAATCAAGACCTGCACCACCCTACCCCTGGATACCCGCCTTCGCGGGTATGACGGCAGGGAATACATGCGCTAGAACTCCCACTCCCAGATTTCTTTGAGGTCGAGGGTGAAGGCGGGGAGGATTGGGTCGGCTGAGACGGTTTCGGGGTTTTGGAGGATCTGGGCTTCGGAGTCGGGGCGGTAGATGTACACGCGCCTGTCCTGCGGGTCTATGAGCCAGCCGAGTCGGGCGCCGTTGTCTAAGTATTCGCGCATCTTGGCCTGGAGAACGCTCAGTCGGTCGGAGTCGGAGCGGAGTTCTATTACGAAGTCGGGGCATAGGTGAATGAAGCGGCTGCGGTCCTCCGGGGTCAACTCCGTTCGCCGGGACCTGAGAACCCAAGATGCGTCGGGCGCGCGAACCGCGCCATTGGGCAGTGTGTAGCCCATGGATGGCCCGAAGGCGGCGCCCGTGGCATCCTGTCGCGCCCAATTTCCAAGCTGCCTTGCGATTTCTAGTTCTTTGCCTCCAGTGAACCCTATTGCGGGTACCATAATTTGCAGTTCTCCAGTCGCGGCGCGTTCTATGCGCAGTTCGGGATTGAGTTGGCAGAAGTCGGCGAACTGTCTTTCGGTGAGCTCGATGAGGGGGCTTAGCCTGAGGACTATGGGGAGTATCTCGGTGGCTTCCGCTGTACGGGTTTGGGGTATCTCAATTGTCTGGACCATGGTTGTGGCTCCGGTGGGGGTTGGGAGGGGTTAGGCATTCGGCCTGATCACCCCCATCCTAGCCTTCCCCCATCGAGGGGGAAGGGATTTTGGGACTCGTCCTTCGACAGGCTTCCTTCGACAGGCTCAGGACGAACGGTTTATTGATTTATATACCCTTGTGAGCCCGTCAAGGGGGAAGGGATTTTCAACATACAAATGACGATAAATGTCAACACGGCCTGATCACCCCCATCCTAGCCTTCCCCCATCGAGGGGGAAGGGATTTTGGGACTCGTCCTTCGACAGGCTTCCTTCGACAAGCTCAGGACGAACGGTTTATTGACTTGCATACCCTATGTGAGCCCGTCGGGGGGAGGGGTTTTGCTTGCCGTTGTCAGGAGATGGGTATGACGGCGCGTTTGTGGGTGGCTTTGCCTATTTGGTTGTCGCCCTCGAAGGCTTCTATCTGGTAGGTGAGGCGGTTGCGGTCCACGTCGGTGAGGACGGAGCGGACGCGGACTGTCTGTCCGACGTTGGTGGGGGCGATGTGGCGGAGTCCGTCCACGGCGTAGCCGACGCTGGTGTAGCCGTCGGGCAGGTGTGGGTCGGTTGCCTTGATGGAGGCGTTTTCCATGAGGCCGAGGAGGTGTGGGGTGGAGAGGACGTCGGCGCCCTCTTTGCCCATGCGGTTGGTGGTGAGGTCGGTGGTTACTTCGACTTCGAGGACGGCTTCCTGTCCGGGGGAGATGTTCTGCATCATGGTTGGTTTCTCCTTTTTTCAGTTGTCGGATTTCAGTTTACAGTGGTGGGTTGTCGGTTGTCAGTATTGGGGTTGGGCTGGGCGGGCGGCTGGGGGATAACAGGGGGGTGACAAGGCTGCGCTGTCACCAGCGTTTGCCTGCGTTTTGCCTGCGTTAGCTATGAGGGCGTTTTTTTCGGCGGCCCCGCCGGTGGGGCTGATAAATGTAAGTCTATGTTTATGGGTGAAGGGGTCGCATAGTTCATGGGTGTCTCCTCGATAGCGCGTATGGGCAGTTTGTATATTATTTCAGAATACTCTTGAGATTATTAAAAGTTACCAAGCTCCTCTTGACGCAACGCGATGATTTCCTTATTATAGTAAACAGAACAATAATTCGCAAGAATGAATTTGCATGGGGAAGCATCACAAAAGTGGTGGGCGGAAGTAGTCGGTTGGCAATCGCACACTGGATTCCCGCCTTCGCGAGAATGACGAGATACGGTCTGACTTGTCGCTACCCACTAGATAATTGATGCTTCCTTCGCATGGAAGGGGAGGCAGATGATGGGGAACGATATGGAATACGAAGAGGAGAGAAAGGATAGGCCGTGTCCGGCGACGAAGCGGAATGGGGAGGCGTGCGAGTCCACGTTGGTTTCGGCGTCGGGGTATTGTTTCGCGCATGACCCGGAGGCCACGGAGTGGCGGGCGATGGGCGGACGGGCGAGCAGTAAGAGGAGGCGGGCTACCAAGCGGATCAGGGAGTCGGGGATGGGGCATATTCTGAAGATGCTGGAGGGGACTTTGGCGGAACTTCATTCGGGTGAAGGAAACGCGGAGGACGCGAGGGCAATGGCGAGGGTGACGGAGGCTATTCTGAAGATGGCGGAGTTGGCGGATGAAGGCGAGGGAAGGGATGGCCAGCGGCGGTGGCCTACGATGTGGGAGGAGTATCAGGTCTGAACTGTGATTTGTGGGATTGGCGGGATGGACATGATTCGGGGGCGATATTGATAGCGCGCGGTGGATTCCCGCTTTCGCGGGAATGACGAGGGACACGCGGGAATGACGGGGGACACGCGAGAATGACGGTTGGGGAAGGCTGGGTTGGGATTGTGGAAGCGAGGAGAGGGGTATGAGTGGGTTCAGGGAGTGGATGGCGGCGAGGGAGATGTGGGCGAGGTATGTGTGGCGCTCGCAGGCGAGAGGGGGGCAGAAGGCGCCGGAGGGGGACTGGGCGGTGTGGCTGTTGATGGCGGGGCGCGGGTTTGGGAAGACGCGGGCGGGGGCGGAGTGGGTTCGCGGACGGGTGAGTTCGGGTGTCGGACGGAGGATCGCGCTGGTGGCGCGGACGCCGGATGATCTTCGGAATGTGATGGTGGAGGGGGTGTCGGGTCTGCTAAAGGTGTCTCCGCCGTGGTTCATGCCGAAGTATGAGCCGTCGAAGCGGAAGTTGACGTGGCCGAACGGGTCGGTCGCGCTGGGTTTTTCGAGTCATGAGCCTGACCGATTGCGCGGGCCGCAGTTCGATACGGCGTGGTGCGACGAACTGGCTTCGTGGAAGTATCCGCGGGAGACGTGGGACAATTTGCAGTTCGGCCTGCGGCTGGGGGAGAGTCCGAGGTGCGTGGTGACGACTACTCCGAAGCCTATCGGTCTGCTGAGGGAGTTGAAGGACAGGGAGGATGTGATGGTGACGACGGGTTCGACGTATGAGAATCGGGAGAATCTGGCGAGTGAGTATATCGAGCATATAAGGCGGCGGTATGAGGGGACGCGGACGGGCAGGCAGGAGATCTACGCGGAGTTGCTGGATGAGTCGGAGGGGGCGCTGTGGAAGCGGGACTGGATAGAGGCGGCGCGGGTAAGAGAGGCGCCGGAGTTGAGTCGTGTGGTGGTGGCGGTTGATCCGGCGGTGTCGTCGCGGTCGGGTTCGTCGGAGACGGGTATCGTGGTGGCGGGGACGGATGAGGATGGGCACGCTTATGTGCTGGAGGACGCTTCGGGTCAGATGTCGCCGGACGGCTGGACGAGGCGGGCGATAGCGATGCTGGACAGGTATGGGGCGGACCGGATTATCGGAGAGTCGAATAACGGAGGCGACCTGGTGGAGCATACTGTCAGGACGGCATACGAGGACCGGTTCGTGCCGTATAGGTCGGTTCACGCGAGTCGTGGGAAGTACGCGCGTGCGGAGCCTGTGTCGGCACTGTATGAGCAGGGGAAGGTGCATCATGTGGGCGGCCTGGACGCTCTGGAGGACCAGATGTGTACCTGGTCGGCGGGGTCGGAGGGTTCGGCGGACAGGATGGACGCGCTGGTGTGGGCGGTTACGGAGCTTTTGTTGAACAGGACGGGGGTGTGGCTGTGGGTGTGATTTCCAGTTTTCAGTAGTCAGTAATCAGTTTTCAGTTGCATGGTCTGGAGGGAAATAAGGGATGGCAGAGGTTCATTCGGTTTATTGTGATGATTGCGGGCGAGAGAAGATGGCGGAGGTTCGGGATGGGAAGATAGTTATCGTGGACCGGAGGCATGGGAGGAGGCACGTGGCGGTGATACCGCTGGGGCGGGGGAAGGGGGAGTAGTCGGAATCAGGATTTGCGGGATGTTGGGATGGACAGGATGTATGAGCGTCCATACGCTTGTATCGTGTATGTTCCAGTGATTAGGAGAAACGAATGAATCAGTGTGCCCATTGTGGTAAAGGGCGAGCCACAAATTCGCCTATCCCCGCCTTTCATGATCGTTGCTTCAAGTGTGTAGGGAAATTCAAGCAGCGGAATCGGCGGATATCTGAACGAAGAAGGCTGCAGGTATTCGCCCGAGACGGGTATAGATGCGTAAATTGCGGATGCGCTGAAGTTGATTGGCTCTGCATAGACCATATACATCCGGTAGCTGAAGGCGGCACAAAGGCGATAGATAATTTGCAAACCCTGTGCTTCGATTGTAATGAACGAAAGGGTGATTCAAGCCAAAATGTCAGTCGGTAGCGGCGGCTGGTGGCGATGGAGGTGGATGTGGATGTGCTGCTGGATCCAGATGAGTTGTCGCGGGAGTTGGAGGCGGCGCATGCGCCGGGGGGTGTTGATGATTATGACGTGGGAGAATAAGCTATTTGCTGGGTGTTAGCGGACGAAGACAGCTTGGGTGAGAGTATGTGGCTTCCGGCCGGAAACTGTCGCAGACTCTCCCTTATGGAGAATAACCATCAACCCATTCGGCTTTCTTGACTATCCGGTTCAACTTTCCTTTCGTCCTTCTTCCAGTAACCAAGCAGTGGCCCGGCCCGCCGGAGGAGGGGTCAAGGATTATGCCTAAGCCTTCTTCGCGCAATACCGCTACCGATAGAGAAACCATACATGACTCTGTCCCTTCGGAGGCAACTGCGTCGGGAGTAGTCATGGACTCCAGATATACCGAAAGTTCATGTTGCTTAAATGCTTGGGTGGAAGGCCTCATCGTGTGAAGGTTTTCATCGGGAACAACAAAGCACCGAGATATACGACGGAATACTATTTCATCGTCACCGATTCTAGTATCGTCGCAAGCAAACTCCATTATTCATCCAAGCAAAGGTTCACCGATTAGACGACGGTCTGGGCATACTCAGCTAGACTCTCGATTTCGTCCCAAGCATCACCCTCGTACTCTACATCGTGGCTGGCGAAGAAATACTCGATATGACCACTGGGAGCGATTTCGATTTCAAGGTCAACGCCGTTTCGATGCCACTCGACTTGTATGCCTCCCTCCCAGGTGGGGACTACGGTGGGTGGGGGAGTATGACCGTCCAGAATCTCAATCAGTATAGTCAACATTCTGGCAATCAGCTTTAGCTGTACGCTCCTAGGACTCTGAATTAAGGGGCCCCTAAACAGTTCCACCATAGCATCGAATGTAGGAGTGAACCACTTCGTGCGGTATAATTCCTGAGTGTGATTATGGCGCACATCAATCTTTCCGTCCTGACGTATATAGGTGGCACCAGGAATGGAGAATGTATCACTGGTGGTTACCGGACCACGCCCAGGATAAGCCCCAAACGCACCAAAAGTGGAGTCATCCCAAAACGGTGTTACTTGGACTCCATGAATTGATCTAGCCTCTATCGTTGTCAAATTGTCCTCCTCCACTCTTCGTGCATTCCAGGTGAAGTCAGGGTGGTAAATCCCCGGACGATCCACTCATGCCAGACATCCATGGCACTGATCACGTTCTCATTGCAAGTTCCTCCCGGCGTCCCACGGGCTGTAAGTTTCATTAGATACATCGGGACGCTATCTCCTGAGAGATACCCCGGCTCGACGCTTACATACAACCTGCCTTGTGGCAGGCCGTTGTCGCTAAGTATGACGTACTGCGTGAGATAACGCGACTGTTCCGGGAGAGGTAGAAAGTTTTCAGTTAGGCTAGGAGCAACTGAAGGAATTATTTTCCCAAGTTCCGAATGGCTACGCCAGACTTCTCCGGGCAATATAAGATTGACATAAGTTACCTCGCACTGGACGGGGGATATATCCCCTAGACCCTCTTCGGACAGGAATTTCTGGAACGCGACAAGTTCTCTCTCAAAATTCGATATAATTTTCTCGTAGCGTGGGTAATCGTCAGTTGGGCCGAGTTTTCGCCAACCATATCCGAACATATTCTCCTGGACTTGCAGGATCTCGGTTTCAGATTCGTCTTTCATGAAGAAACGCGGTATCGGGGGAACGTCACTAATCTGGAATTCAAATCCGGGATCTCGCGGGCCATCAAATGATTCGATGGTCAATGGTATTGGGGGAGCTTCTTCATATTTAGGGAATCGGTTGCGGATCTGGCTCCACCTGAGCATGAGCATGGGGCCGCTGATGGCAGGCTCGTCGAATTGCACAGAAACGACGACTTCTACCACGGGTGGACTATTGAACTCTGGAAGCAACCTCTCCTCCATGTGCTGCGTCCGGTATGCGATGAATCGGCGGCGGGGACGGTGTTCGTGAAACAATTCTAGCAATTTTTAGCGCAGAGGTTATCACAGGCCGATAGACAGCGCAAAAACGATCTCAAATGTGCTTGACAGAGTAGGGAGACCGGTCCTGCGAATAAATGGCGAGGGTGTCGAGTGGGCGTGTTTCTCAATGGTGAGTCGGAGTGGCTTCTGCGGCGCGGCGTTCTGTGGTCATCTTGTGGGCGGTTTCTATCAGTCCGGCGATGGCGTCTCGGGTCGGGGTATCGTGGGTGAAGCCGTGGGCGATGGCGTCTCTTTGTTTGCGCAAGTCGGCGAGGTTGAGGCAGTCGTCCCATGAGATGGTTCTGCGGTTGAGGGCCTGGCTGAGGGCATAGCTCGCGCTGGAGCTTGAGCGTCCTTCGTCGGCCATGGAGGCTCTGAGCGCGGCCTCGCAAGCGGAGAGGGCAAGCATGAGGGCGGCTTCGGGAAGGCCGGATTCGAGGGCTTTGCGGGCCTGCTCGATTCGTTTGAGGATTTTCTGGCGGTCAGGGGGCGTGTCCTCGAATGGAGCGTCGCGGCCTGGCGGCTCGCCGACGAGGATCAGCTCGAAGGTCCAGCCGGGCTTGGATTTTATGATGTAGGCGAGTTCGGAGATACGGCGGTCGGCGGCGATTGAGGAGCGGGTTTTTACCTCGATGATTTTGGTCGCGCCGCCCTCTCGCACAACGAGGTCGGCGCAGAAGCCGGGGAAGAAGTCGAGGGGAACTTGTGTTGAGACATCGCGGCCTTCGGCCCGAAGTTTTTTGGCTGTTTTTTGGGCGACGTCTCTTTCGACGAAATCGGGGTTGATTTCTACGACGGGGCGGGCGCGGGCCGGGTCTCTGTCGGTCCATTCCAAGGCATCGGGGTCTCGAGCGATGCCCGCGTTGATGGCGGTTTCTTCACCGTACTTTTCTTCTATTTCGGTGAAGGTCATGTCGGTGGCGGCGAGTTGGGCGAATGTGAGGCGGTCGGCGGCTGCAAGACCGCGCTCTTTGGCTCCCCGTTCAGCCATGATGTCGGCGTATTTCTCGAAGGGCAGGCTGTCGAGGTAATCTGTATCGTTTATATCAATATCAGCGTACTTGTCTCTCATAGCGTCTCCTGTCTCTTGGACTGGATTTCCATATACTGATTATGCGGGTGGTATCGCCGCGCTCAGTGTAGATGACGGTGTAGAGGGTTACTCCGATGAAACCAGTGGCTTTTATGCGCGGTTCGTCGTGGCGGTCGTCGTATTCGTAAGATGCGTTGTCCCAGTCGAAGCCGTATATGGTCTCGAAGTCAACTCTGTGTTTGGCGAGGTTGGATTGGCTTTTGGCTTCGTCCCATTCGTATGGCATGGGTGTATTGTATAGGAATTGGGTCAGGGGGTGGTGACAGGGTCTTTTCATTTTCGAGTGTCACCTGTGTAGTCCGTTCATGGTTCGACAGGCTCACCATGAACGGACGGCCCTTCGACAAGCTCAGGACGAACGAAAGATTGACGACAAAACGAAAACGAAAAGGCCGTGATTCCTTTGGGCGCATTTGCCGCAGTGGTGTGAGGATTATATGATTCGGCGTTTGCGTGTTAGGATGGGTGTCCGCCGAGGTTAGTCGGCGCAGGATTCCAGTTTGAGACTCATCGGCACGCTGACCCGGGCTTCCACGCCTCTGGGGGTCTTCCGACACCGCAACTTCGCCTTTGTGTGGGGCTCGATCACGCTTGTGGGTATCGGGACGCAGATGGAGTCGGCGGTGCTGGGATGGTTTGTCCTGTCGCTGACGGACTCCCCGTTTCTGGTGGGTTCCATCGCCGCCGCGCGCATGGCGCTGAATTTTCTGGCGCTGTTCGCCGGCGCCATCGCGGACCGTCTGCCGCGCAATCTGCTGCTTATATCGGTCGAATTCGTGATGGGGCTGATGGGCATTCTGATGCTGGCGCTGATACTGACGGACCTTCTGGAGGTCTGGCACATCTTCGCTATCACTCTGTTCATGGGTGTCGTCCGCCTCTTCCAGATGCCGGTCGCCCAGTCGCTGGTGGGCGACACGCTGCCCAGGGAGCGGGTGAACAACGGCGCGGCTTTCAATACGGTAGCCATGAATATCGCCATGCTGTGCGGTCCGGTCATCGGCGGGCTGCTGTACCAGTGGTTCGGACCGCAGGGCGCCTACCTGGTCATCGCGTCGCTGTACCTGTCCGGTGGGATGGTTGCCGTGGGCATAAGGATCGAACGTTCCGGAAGAACGAGCCGCCGGGAGTCGGTGATGCACACGGTAACGGAAGGTCTGCGGTACGCCGCCGGCAACCAGGTGATCTGGGCTGTGCTGACCGCGGCGGTCATCATCAACCTGGCCGGGTGGACGGTACACACCGGACTCGCGCCCATCTTCGCGCGGGACGTGCTGGGCACTGACTCGGCCGGGCTGGGCCTGCTGCTCTTCGGCTTCGGAGTGGGGGCTCTGAGCGGATCGCTGGGCCTCGCGATGGCGCCGAGTCTGCCCCACACCGGCAGACTGCTGTTCGTGGCCGTAATCATGTGGCACACGATGATCCTGCTCTTCTCCCTGTCGCGGTCTTTCTACTTGTCCATGGGGCTGTTCGCGCTGGTGGGCGCGGCATTCGCATCCACGCAGGTGCTGATACTCACGCTTCTGCTTCGCACGACACAGCAGGAGTTTCGCGGCAGGATCATGGGGCTGCGTTCGTTCGCCATCCTGGCATACAGCTTTGGCAGCATGGCGGCCGGCGCCATCGCCGGAGTCTGGGGGGCGCCCACGGCGGCCCAGACGGTGGGGTTGACCGGCATTACGCTGGCGCTGGCGCTGGCGGTGGCCGCGCCGAAGTTGCGACGGGCGTGATGGGCCAGCGCTGGGGAAGCGGCAGGTTCTTTTCATTTTCGAGTGTCACCTGTGTAGTCCGTTCGTGGTGAGCCTGTCGAACCATGAATGGACGGCCCTTCGACAAGCTCAGGGCGAACGAAAGATTGACGACAAGACGGAGACGAAAAGGCCGTGGGGGAAGCGGCAGAAAGGTTGACAAAAGAGGGACTGGGTTGTACTTTTCCTGAATGATTATTATGGGTTGTTTATTCCCATTTGATATTCATAGTTCTATCTATTTCGGGGCTGTTGGGACCAAATTATACCAATTCGCAGTGATGTCGCCATGTTCTGCCCGATCTAGCGCGATGGATTCCCGCTTTTGCGGGAATGACAATAGGAGTTGGTCTCAGAGATTCACGGCATAGTCAGACTTAAATGGCATTAGAGGTCGCGTGAAGTTTGGCAGCGCATAACCAGGAAAGGATGGGGTACCGAAATTGAAGAGAGTGAAGCTATTTGCAGCGATAGTGACCCTGGCATTGGCGTTAGCGGCGTTGATGGCGTGCGCAAGCGAGACGCCGGCGGCTCCGGCCGCGCCGACGCCGGACGTAGCGGCGATTGCGGCGCAGGCGGCACAACAAGCTGTCCAGCAGGCGCAGCAAGCTCAGCCGGCGCCGGCGGCGCAGCCAGCGGGCGCGACTTCGGAAGAAGTGGCGAAGGCCGTTCAGGAGGCGCTGAAGGCGCAGGAGGCGCAGATCGCCAAGTCCGTCGAGGAAGCCGCGAAGAAGGCGGCTGAGGCGGCAGTTGAGGCCGCGCCACTCGCCGTTGCGCAGTTGAGGCCTGAGGACGTCAAGGCCGTCGAGATAAGAACAGGCCCGTCCTACGGCGGACAGCTGAGAATCTCGACACCCAGCGATGCCGGCTCCAAGTGGGATATGTGCGAATTCAAGAACCAGGAAAGGCTCTCCTACTCGGTCGAGAATTTCCTGATGGGCGACTACAACAAGGGTCCGTCAGGAAGCGGCGAAACGACATATCTGCCCACACTGGGATTCGGAACCGACAAGCTCGCCACCGGCGCGCTGGCCGACAGCTGGTCAGTGCCGGATCCTCTGACATACAGTTTCCACGTGAGGCCGGGAATCAGATGGCAGGACAAGCATCCCACATTCGGCAGGCCGGTCGAAGTTGACGAACTGGTTACCGAGATGAACCGCATCAAGGACTGCCGCTGGCCCAGGCACGACTTCCTGGATGAGGTGACCGGCGACGATACGGACGGCGACGGCGTCAACGATACGGTTACCTACCACACGAACAAGCCGGTCTCTTTCTGGGGTTACGAGTTCGCGTGGGGCCCATACCTCATAGCCGCGCCCCCTGAGACCATCGAGCTTGGCACGGACATTCCCTGGAACCAGTCCGGCACCGGGCCGTGGATGACGGTCGAGGATGGGTACGTAGCCGGCAGCAAGCTCGAATTCGAGAAGAACCCGGACTGGTGGGCCACGTACACTGTCGAAGGCACGGAATACGCTCTGCCCTTCATGGACGGGATAGTCGAGATCGTCATTCCACAGGAGGCCACCAGGCTGGCAGCGCTGAGGACGGGCAAGATTGACAAGCTGCGCTCGGTGCGCGCGTCCGACTGGGCCAGCATCGAAGAGTCGAACCCTGACCTCGGCAAGGTCAAGCCCCTTGAGAGAGCGCACGTGTTCTGGATGCCGATGAACAAGCCTCCATTCGACGATCTCAGGGTGCGTCTTGCGATGAACTACGCGGTGGACAGGCAGGTCTTCTCGGAAAACCTGTTCGAGGGTGACTCGGTTCTGTTCGCCTTCCCGTCGTCACCTGAATGGCCGCTCCACTACATACCTCTGGACCAGCAGCCGGAAATGGTCCAGGATTACTTCAGGTACGACCCCGCGAAGGCGGAAGAACTTCTGGACGAGGCGGGATATACGCTGGACGCTGACGGCACGCGCTTTGAAATAGACATAGTGATCAGGAACTCCATCGAGCTCGAGCTGGAGTCGGCGCAGATAGCGGTGGACTTCTGGGACGACATTGGCGTGAAGGTCAATCTGGACCTTGTGGACACTCCTGTTCTACAGAGCCGCCTGTTCGAGAAGCAGTACGACTTCTTGTTCTGGCACGAGCCGGCGAGGCCGAACGCGCTGAACAACTTCAGGGCGGGACACCAGTGGAACTTCTCCAACCTGAACGATCCCGCGTGGCACGCCATGTGGGAGGACGTACTGGCCGCGACCGAGTCTGACGAGCAGATAGCTCTTATCAAGGAGGCGAACACAGCCTTCCTCGAGCTGGCGCCGGCCGTACAGATTCCGGCCGGGTTCAGCGGCGACTACTGGCAGCCGTGGGTGCAGAATCACAACGGCGAGAGGATCCTGGCGTTCGTGGACTTTTCCACGAAGTGGGCCTACGTGTGGCTGGACCGGGACATGAGGGAGGGGAGGACCGGTTTCCGGTAGGCCGCGATTTCGGCTAGTGGAAACGGGGTGTGGGGATTTTGGTCTCCGCGCCCCGTTTGTGGTTTGGGGATGCGAGGCGTATCGTCAGGCGGTTAGTTCGGTTGTGAGTTTGCGGGCGGTGGCTATGAGGTCGGCGACGGTGCGCTCGTCGAGGTCGGGATGGGTGAAGCCGTGGGCGATGGCATTTCTGTATTTCTGGAACTCTGTCAGGTTGAGATAATCGTCCTTTGCGATGACTCCCAGATAGCGCGCCTGGTTTATGATGTAGGTTGCGGATGTGATGTCCGGTTTCGAGACGCCTTCATTGGCCACCAATGCTCTGAGCGCAGCCTCGCAGGCCAACCACGCGAGCACAAAGGCGGCTTCAGGAAAGTCGGAATCGAGGGCTTTCTCCGCTTGTTGGATTCGACGGAGTATTTGCTCGCGCTCCAGGGCGCGAGCGCCGTCAGGGGCGTCCCGGTTTTCAGGTTCGCCGACCATAATGAGTTCGAAAGTCCAGCCGGGCTTGGAATCCAGGATTTCGGCCAGTTGCCTGATTCTGTGGTCGGCTGCGAGGGAAGAGCGGGTTTTGACCTCGATGACTTTCGCCTCGTCGCCTTTGCGAGCAATCAGGTCGGCATTGTCCAGATTCGTCAGCGCTGCGCTTACTGGATTCCCGTTTTCACGGGAATGACGGATAGCTGTAATATCTCCTGCAATACAATAATCGAAAGACCCTGGGGGTGTCGTCAAAGAAGTAAGTGATTGTAACCATTATGGGATGGGCAACCGGCGCGTCCAATCCCCATATTCGTCTGGCCGCGCTTTCCAAATCCTCGCGCCATTCATGGAATCTGTATCTCCGGCGGGTTTGGGAGGAAACCGGGGCCTGTTCCATGATCATTTCAAATGGTATTGGCATACACCAACCTTGTCGTATTATAGGCAAGAAGAAGATAGAAGCGACCCCACGCGGAGAGACATACTCTTAGGGTGGGGTCTTTCAGGGGAAGGTCGCTCAAGCGACCAACCTACGTATAAAGCGTAACATCCATAGGGGGTTTGGGCAAATGAAGGTTACGGGCGTTGAGTGTTTGGTGTTGGATGGGGATTTTCCTTTTGTGAAGGTGCATACGGATGAGGGGGTTACGGGGATTGGGGAGTGTTTCAGGCGGCAGCCGGGGGTGGTGAAGGTTCTGGTAGAGGAGCTGCTGGGGCCGGCGATTGTGGGGAAGGACGCGCTGGATACGGGTCTGCGGTTCAGGGACATGATGGGCGCGGGGTCGGCGGTGGAGATGGGCGGGGCCGTGTTCTGCGCTATCGCGGGTCTGGATATCGCGCTGTGGGACATCAAGGGGAAGGCGTTCGGGGTTCCTATCTATAAGCTGCTTGGCGGGAAGGTGAGGGACAGGATTCCTGTTTACGCGAGTTCGATGCGGCGGGACCTGACTCCGCTGGAGGAGGGCAGGCGGGCGGCGTCTTTCGTGGAGCAGGGGTATAGCGGGTACAAGCTGCACAGCGCGGTACCGGGGGAGATTGACGATCCGGCGGATGAGACTATCAAGACGGTGACGGAGGTTCGGGCGGCGGTAGGGGACGATATTGACATCCTGGTGGACGTGAACGGGGCGTACTCGGTACACCAGTCCATGTATATCGGGGCGGCGCTGGAGGGTCTGGGGGTGTTCCACTTCGAGGAGCCGCGTCCGGCGCAGGACCTGGAGGGTCTGGCGCGGATAGCGGACGCGCTGACGATTCCGATAGCGTCGGGGGAGATGATCTACACTCATCACGAGTACCGGGATCTGATTACGAAGGGACGGGTGGACATAATCCAGCCGGACATCGTGAAGGTTCCAGGGTTCACGGAGTTCATGAAGATAGACGCGCTGGCATCGGCGTTCAATATACCGATTACGGTGCATAATACTCAGCCGATATTGAGCACGGTGGCGCACCTGCATTTCTGCGCGGCGAGTTCGATGGTTCCTTATTCACAGGAGTACAATATCGAGCCGATTTCGATACGGGACGAATGGCCGATTCTGAAGGAGCCGCTGGAGGTGGTTGACGGGTATATCGCGGTGCCAGAGGGCCCGGGGCTGGGTGTGGAGCTGGATGAGGAGATGGTGAAGAAATTAGCAATTGGGAATTAGGGGTTTGGCTGGAAAAGGGTAGGATAAGAGGGTCGTCATGGCGGTTTGGGGGTTGGGGTTCGGGTTAGTCGCGCTGGCGCTGAGCGTCTTGCTGGCGCTTGGGTTTACGCTGCCGCACAGGGATCCTATGATTTTCTTCGTGGACGCGGCGGTGGTGGCGGTCTTGCTCGCGTTTGGGCTAGCGCTGTCTGCGCTGGGGTTTTTGAGGCGCAGGGAGCGGGGCGGTGGACTGCCGGCGTCGGCGCTGGCAGTGAATGTCCTGGCGGTGGGCGTGGCGGTGTTCGCCGCGGTCATCGTATTTGGCGGCGGCGAGCCGGATTTCGATGAGGCCATGTCTCAGCTTGTCAAGAAGCCGGGAGTGGGATCGGTCCAGAGGGTTACTATAGACCGCGAGCCACTACCGTTGGACTTCGACCGTTACGGACTGCTGGCGTTGCCCAAGGGATACGACGGATATAGTCGAGGGCCAATGGAACAGGAACGAAGAGAGCCACTGCCGCTGGTTCTCAGTTTGCACGGGTACGGCAGCCATTTTATGGAGCAGGACTCGTATTTCGGGCTGTCGGAGTTGATGGAGTCGTATGATTTTGCGCTGCTGCTGGCGAATGGGAAGCGGGACGATGAGGGGAATCGGTTCTGGAACGCGACGGAGTTCTGTTGCGGGGTAACGGAGGGCAAACCGGACGACGCGGGGTATCTGAAGGCGCTGGTGGAAGCGGCTGGGGAGTATATGAACGTGGAGCGGGTGTTCGTGGTGGGGATGTCGAACGGGGCGTTCATGGCGTACAGGCTGGCGTGTGATGGTATGCCGGGACTGGCGGGTATCGTGGCGGTGGCGGGGTCGTCGTTTGCGGATCCGGAGCTATGCGATTCGGCGCGTCCGATTTCGGTACTGCATATTCATGGGACAGAGGACGATGTGGTGCAAATATCGGGTGGCTCGAATCCTGAAATCGGGGAGGGGAGCTACCCGGATGCGAGGGAGGTGGCAGGGCGGTGGGCGAGACGGGCGGGCTGCGGTCTGGGCGTCGAGGTGACGCCCGCCGGCCTAGTGGATATTGACGCGGATGTGGACGGCTTTGAGACAAGGATATTCAGATACGGGATGGGCCGGTGTCCGAACGGTCTGTCGGTGGAGTTTTGGGAGATGCACGGGTCGTCTCATGTTCCGAGGCTGTCGGAGGGCTTCGGATGGCTCATCATGGGGTGGATGCTGGAGCATGGCAAACAGGAGTGACAGTGGATAGAATGGGGTTATGCCAAGGATATACGGGTCAGACGAGACCAGAAAGGTACTGGAGAGCTTGGGCTGGCGGTTCAGCCGTCAGCGAGGGTCGCACATGAAGTTTGTCAAGCCCGGGGAAATCAATCACGTCACAGTCCCAAGGCACAAGCGAGAATTGGGCAGAGGTACATTTGGGCATATTTTGAGGCAGGCGGGTATAACACGTTCAGAGTTCGACCGGCAAGCGGACGATGTGCTTTAAGACAAGATAGGATTCAAGCGAGGTCTTTCAGATGACTAAGCAGAGATTTACAGTGATACTGATGCCGGACGGGGACGGGTATCAAGTGATAGTGCCGCATTACCCGGATGTGATCAGTTGGGGGCAGACACCGGAGGAAGCGTTTGAGATGGCGCAGGAATGCCTGGAGTTGACCCTAGAGATCCATGCGGAGACGCACAAGGATCCGGTGATCCCTAACGTCCACGCTTCGCACGTGGTGGTTGGGACGGTGGAGGCGGAGGTTCCTGAGGTTCTTATGGATGAAATACGGGAGTATGAGGCGGAGATGGCGCGGCGGAAGCCTGAGGAGGAGCGGTTGAAGAAGTTGAGGCAGAAGGAGCGGGAGAGGGAGGCGATGGCGGTGATGGTGGAGGGCGACTGCTGAGGATGGGAGTGTTTACCTGTCTGACCGGTGAGAGGGCGGGCGACCACGAGGGTCGCCCCTACATATTGGACAGCCGACTTACCGGATACGGGTTCACGCATAGCTTGGTCGTTGTACTGAATTTTGGCTATGTGATATTCTATGGATGCCGTTGGAGATGTGTCTCCGGCTGTGGCGCGTACCGCTGGGTTCGGCGGTTGGGCGCACAGCGGTCGGCAGGGATTTCAGCGTCCGGGAGGATGTATTTGGCATTTGTAAATTTGAGAGATGGCGAAGATCCGGAAGCTCTTCTGAAGCGTTTCCAGACTTCTATGCAGCGTTCGGGGATATTGAGGGAGCTCCGCAACCGGCGGTTCTTCAGGTCGAAGGGTGAGCAGGCGAGGCTGGATAAGCAGCGCAGTCTGCGGCGGATTCGAC
The DNA here is from genome assembly GCA_965202815.1 of Dehalococcoidia bacterium. Taxonomy (GTDB): domain Bacteria; phylum Chloroflexota; class Dehalococcoidia; order Lucifugimonadales; family UBA1123; genus VXRN01. Next base: position 1,579,884 of record CBDBCD010000002.1, on the reverse strand, counting down.
GACGACGGCGGCGGTAGCGCGGTTTCGATTTTTGCCTGTCTGAATCAGGGTTTGCAGGATCGGGGATGCACAGGATGTGTCCTCGCTTCTTGTGTCACGACTGATAGGGGAAGGGACTTCGGGACTCGTCCTTCGACAAGCTCCCTTCGACAAGCTCAGGACGAACGGTTTATTGACTTACGTACCCCTGTGTGCCCGTCGAGGGAGAGGGGTTTCGATATTTTAAGAATAGCCCCGTACCGAGGGTACGGGGTTGTTTTGTTTGTGAGGATAGCGACTGTACGGAGGCGTTTGTGACATGAATCTGGAACGCAGGTTGAGGACGCAGTGGACGGAGGCGGCGCAGGACTGGATCGGGCAGGACCAGGCGGTTCGGACGGGTATGCTGGACTCGTGGATGCTGGACGCTATCGGGGACGTGTCAGGCAAGCGGGTTCTGGACATCGGGTGCGGCGAGGGCCGGTTTTCGCGTTTGCTGGCGGGCGTGGGGGCTGAGGTTACGGGTCTGGATTTGACGGAGCCGCTGATCGAGAGGGCGCGGAGGCTGGCGGTGGGCGGCGACAGTTATGTGATGGGGGACGCTGAGACGCTGGAGGGGATCGCGGACGAGAGTTTCGATGTCGCGGTGTCGTATATCGTGCTGGTTGATTTGCTGGATTATCGAGCGTCTATCGAGGCGGCGTACCGGGTTCTGAGGCCGGGGGGCAGGTTCGTGGTGTGCAATGTTCATCCGATGCGGTCGGCGGTGCCTTATGGGTGGATCAATCAAGGGGGCAGGAAGTTGTTCTACGCGGTGGACAATTATACGGATGAGGGACCGCGGGAGTTCCCGTGGTGGGGCAGGAATTTCGTGAATATGCACAGGACGCTATCGAGTTATGTGTCGGCGTTCGTGGATGCGGGGTTTGTCGTGGAGGGTCTGGATGAGCCGGCGCCTTCGGAGGCGCAGTTGGCGGAGAATCCGAGTTTTGACGATGAGTTTCGGTCGCCGAATTTTATTGTTTACAGGCTGAAGAAGTCTGAACTGTGATTTTTGGGGTTTTTGTGATGGGCGGGATGTATGGGTCGCGCGTGTGGGTACCCGTTTTCGCGGGAATAACGATGGTGGCATTAGTCGGATGCATACTCGAAGCGAGCGAGCCTTCGATGTCCCCAACAGTGACGCCCACGCCTGACTCGGTGGATTTCCTCATCGAGGTTCTAAGGGAAGCCGAATCCCTGGGCGTCCTGTCCGACGAATTGGCGGACCTGCTATCGGAGTTGTTGATAGAGTATTTGATAGCGCCGGAGACGGGTGAGTCCGTGGAGCAGGTGAGAGAACGCCTGTCTGCCGATCAGCCGATGGACGTGGTTATGGAGGTTCTACGGGAAGCGGCGGCCATCGGGGTTCTTTCCAATGCACTATCTGACACGCTTTCGGACCTGCTCATAGAGTATCTGATAGCGCCGGCCACAGGTGAGACACCGGACGCGGTGAAGGGGAGATTGTATGCTGAGCAGAGGACTATGGTAGTTACAGGCAGTGACGGAAACGAGATAACGAGCATGGAGGGATGGTCGGGCTATGTAAGGGCCAGCCATTGGAAGCCGGGGCGCAGCGCTTATAGCCTGGCGGATTTCGTCATGAACCAGGGCGGCGCTGAGGTTCTGGCCGGGCGCGTATCGTCAGCCTTGTCACAAGTGGTTACGCTGGAGAGGGCGACGCCGGAGTATGCAGCCAGATTCGATAACCTGGGAACTCCGAGCTATCTCGATCTTGGAGTGTTTGGAAGCCTCGGTTCTGAGTCCAGTTTGTTCTTGGGACTGGAAGCGAAGGTTAATGAATCTTTCGGGAGTGAGACAGTGTGCGAACGGTATCAGAGTGCGGTGGACTATCTGGCCCAGAATCCGCGGTCTAAGGCGGCTGAGAGGGTTAGGGGTCTGCTGTCGAATTATTTTGGGGAGACGGCGGAACCGTGTGATTCTCGGTTTGCGGATGTGGGCTATCAGTTGCTGACCGGAGTGGCGGGGGCAGCGGCGGTGGGGGCAGATTTTTCGGTGTTCTATGTGATGGTTTTTAGAACTGGTGTGTATGACGAAGAGAAGAGTCGGGAGAATCGGTTGGATTATGAGAGGTTCATCGAGGCGGCGGGCGGGAAGGCGCTGATGGAGGGTGAGGGTGGTTTCGATGCGTATGAGGTTATGGTGGCGGGGAGGCGGTTGGTTTGTGTTTATGATTACTTTCAGGCGCCCGATGGGATGTAGTAATGCGGTTCTCGGGTGCGCTAGACCTGTGCCGCCCCACTTCTGGATACTCGCCTTCGCGGGAATGACTGAATTGTAGTTGGGGTTTCACCCCCATCCTAGCCTTCCCCCGTCGAGGGGGAAGGGATTTTCAACATACAAATGACGGTAGTTGCGCAATGGTCTTCCTTCGTGGGAATGGCGATCAGGTGACCGACCAAGCTGATGCAGGCTCGTCCCAGGCGTGGGCGATGGGTATGGGTAGCGGTGTGGTAGGATTGGGGTGAAGTGAAACAAGGGTGTGGGAGATTTCAAGATGACTAGTATGCGCGCGAACACCGCGGCTGTCGCAGAGGCGGGACAGGTCCCGTGGTATGACTTGATTGACGAGATACCGGAACCGCTAGAGGATGGAATGCAGCAGGACGATACGATACTAAGGATACTGTCTATAATCTGGGCGATGTACGCGGATGATCCGTACACGCTGGTGGTGGGACAGGCGACCCAGCTGGTGTATGACTCGGCGCGGCCCGGCTCTTTTCTTTCGCCGGACGGCTATGTGGTGTTCGGGGTTCCGGCGCGCATGATCAAGCGGGACCGGCGCGTCTACCGGATAGATGAGTGGGGGCCTGCGCCGGCGTTCGTGATGGAGGTGGCGTCGGACAGCACTGCGTCCAGGGACATGAGGGAGAAACGGGAGATATACGCGCGGATGGGGGCGCGGGAATACTGGCGTTTCGATCCGTCGGGCGGGGAGCGCTATGGCGAGCCTCTGATCGGGGAGCGGCTGGTGGATGGGGAGTATGAGCGGTTCGAGACGCGGGTGGAGGCGAACGGGGACGTGTGGACGCGGAGCGAGGCACTGGGAGTGGATTTCTACTGGCGGGTCGGCGAGGATGGATACGGGGAGTTCCTGGTTCGGGACAGCGAGACGGGGGAGTGGCTTGGGGATCTGAGCGAGGAGCGGGCGGCGAGGGTGGAGGCTGAGATGGCGCGGGTGGAGGCTGAGGCGGAACGTGACTCGGCTGAGGCGCGGGCGAATGAGCTCGAGGCGGAGTTGGAGCGTCTGCGGGGGGCTGGCGGGGAGTGATCGGTTGGGGCAAGGACTGAATGAGTGGGATTGTCCCAGGATTTCTGGGTGTAAGCACTGCCCCACCGCCCCTGGATTTCCGTTTTCGGAGACCTTTGCGTAACCTCGTTCTATCTCGATTTGAAGAACTGAATGGGTGATACATTCTCAGAATTCATAGCCGGACATGCCGCCCATCCACCCTTGGATTGCCTAACGGCGAGCCCTTCGGGGTTCCCGCCTTCGCGGGAATGACGGTAGTTGTGGAATGGTCTCTTTTCACGGGAATGGCTGAATTGTGAATGGCGGGGGCTATCGTCCGAGGGTCAGGTCGCGCAGGGTGACTATTCCGACGGGGTTGCGGTCGTGGTCCACGACGACGGCCCGGGAGAGCTCGAAGCGCGCGAGCAGGCGCACGGCGTAGCGCGTCTGCATATCGGGCGAGACCGTCCAGACGGGTTTGGACATGATTTCATAGACGTTGACGCGGTCCGGCGACCGGTTGGGGGCGATCACCTGGCGGGCTATGTCGGAGACCAGGACCAGTCCGATCTCGTCGGCGGCGTCGCGCCTGTCGACTACCAGCGAGTTGACGTTGTGCCGGCGCATCAACGCCATGGCGTCGGATACGGTGGCCAGTCCGTTGATGCTGATAATCTCAGTGACCATGACGTCGCCGACCCGTGGATGTGATTTCGCGTTCATATTTCTGGGATCAAGTCCTCGTAAATGGTGGGCAGTTGGGTGACCATGCCAACGGCGTCTTCTACGTCAATCTGGAAGGCGATGCCGGTCCCGCTCTCGGAGTCCAGCCGCGCGGCATCCCTGATGCGCTCCAGTATTTCTCTCGCGCGGGGCTCGACGACCAGGAACATGACGATGTCCCGGATGGATTCCAGTTCCAGTCCCAGGAAGGTCTTTCCGGGTGTCAGGCCCTCGCCTCTCACGCTGGTTATGATAGTCGCTCCGGTAGCGCCGGCGTCCCGCGCCGCGTGGACTACGGTATCGGTTTTATCGTCGCTGACGAGCGCTACTATCAGCTTGAGTCTCATGTCTAGTGTTCCAACATCTTTGGATTGACGGCTTATCTACCCTCTGCGGTTTCACCCCCATCCTAACCTTCCCCCATCAAGGGGGAAGGGATAAACAGGAGTCTGAATATCCATTACGACTAGGTTGTCGCACTACTAGGCTCTTCCTCCGTTTGGGGCTGGCGCGCATCGCGCCCGCGCTTGCGCCAGGATGCGGCGATGGCGTATGCCAGCACTGTCATTATAGGAAATACGCTGGCAAAAGCAATAAGACCGAACCCGTCAATCAGCGGGCTTCGGCCCGGAATGCTGGCCGCGAGTCCGAGTCCGAGGGCGGCGACCACGGGTACGGTAACGGTCGAGGTGGTGACGCCGCCGGAGTCGTAGGCCAGCGGCACGATTGCGCGGGCCGAGCGGAAGGTGAGCGCGATCACTATGACGTAGGCGACCATGATGTACCAGGGCAACGGCGTTCCGGTGACGATGCGGAAGCATCCCAGGGCGACGCCGAGCGCCACGCCGACCGCGACGGCGATTCTCAATCCCCAGGCGCGGACGGCTCCGCCGGAGACCGTCTCGGCTTTGAGCGCGACGGCAATGAGCGAGGGTTCGGCCACGGTGGTGGCAAAGCCGATGGCCGCGGCGAAGACATATACGAGCCAGTAGTCTCGCCAGTCGGGGGCGCCTTCGAGCGCGGCGTCTCCGAGGGTATCGGGCGAGGTCAGCTGGGCGGCCATGGTCTCTCCGATGGGAAAGAGCGCCTGTTCCAAGCCGACCAGAAAGAGCGCCAGGCCGGCCAGGACGCAGATAAATCCGGAGATGAGCTTTCGCAGGTTGGGGAGCGGGCGGCGCAGGAGGGCGAGCTGGAAGAGGAGCAGTATCGCGGCGATGGGCGCGACGTCCAGCGCGGTTGATTGCAGGGAGGCCAGGAAGGCGCGTAAGAGCAACTCCAAGGTCAGACCACCATTCCGTAGCCCATCACGCAGATCATAGGCGTGAGGCTGGCGAAGGCGATGAGGCCAAAGCCGTCAACCATTGGGCTGCGCCCGCGGAGCGATGACGCCAGGCCGACGCCCAGCGCGGTGACCAGCGGCACGGTGATCGTGCTGGTGGTGACGCCTCCCGAATCGTAGGCGATGCCCACGATTTCAGGGGGCGCGAAAACGGTCATGACGGTCACCAGCAGGTAGCCCCCGATTATGAGGTAGTGGATGGGCCATCCCTTCAGGATGCGGAATACGCCCAATACTATGGCGGCGCCGACGGAGAAGGCGACTACCATGCGCAGGCGCAGGGCGTAGGTATTGCGCGCGGTGTCGCTGTCCTGGATTACGCCGGCTTCGGAGGCGACTGAGGCGGCTTCGCCCGCTACGGCGATGAGGGCGGGCTCGGCGACGGTGGTGCCGAATCCCAGGCAAAAGGCGAAGGCCAGCAGCGCGAGGACGCTTCCCTTGCGGGCGAATCCCTGGGCCAGGGCCTCTCCAATGGGAAAGAGGCCGCTTTCGAGCCCCTGAATGAAGAGGGCCAAACCGACAACCACGCAGGCCAGACCCGTCACCACGTTCCAGAGGTTGGGAAACGGCTGCTGGATCACCACTATCTGGAAGAATGCGATGACCAGTATGATGGGAGCGAGGTCCTGCGCTGAGCCGGCGAGGCGACGGAGTATCGTGGGTAACAGGTAGGCGGAATCCTTCATTCTGTTCCTGTGGATCAGCGGGATTATATCACGACGGGGCAGGCCAGGACACGTCAACAGTGTACCGGATACTGTACCAGTTGGGTTGGGGAGAGCAGGCGGTGGGTGTGAGGCGAGGGCGTGGTACAATCGGGGCAAGACAATCGAGCGCAGGCATTCGGTGTACCTGAGCGGCTTATCAAGAGGATCAGACGGCTGTACCGGATAGATGAGCGGGGGGCCGCCACCCACGATCTTGGTGGAGGTAGCTTCGGAGAGTACGGCGGGCAGGGACATGGGCATGACGCGAGACATATACGCCCGGATGGGGGCGCGGGAATACTGGCGCATGGATCCGTCGGGCGGAGAATACTACGAGAACCGCTGGTGGGCGAGCGGCTGGTGGATGGCTAGTCGGTGTCTTCATCAAACGGCAGTGTGAACTGCCACTACTGTGGCACGGCTAATTTGTCACGTCACAAGTTCTGTCACTACTGTGGGGGCCATATCGGCCGTGACCGGATATGTCCACACTGCGACACACCCAACTCCGCAGAGTACAGATTCTGCGTGAACTGCGGCGGGGCGCTATCCGGCGGCGGCAGCGGCGGAGACACGCCATCCGGTCTTCAGCGTCCGGAAGCGACAGTCGCCGCGCGAGCTCTGGAATCCAAGCCCGTATCCGGCATTTCACGCGCCCTCGCGGAAACGCAATCTTCGCTTGGGGCCCTGCTGAACCGATATGACACGGGGCCATCCCGTGTCGTCGAGACAGCGCTTGTAGCGACGCTCACGGTCATCGCTCTAGTGGTCCGGGTGTGGAATCTAGGCGAAGTCCCTTACGGAATGCATGGGGATGAGCTTGTACTGGCGGGGGACGCCCAGAGGTTTCTGGACGGGGAACGACTGGATACGTGGGTGTGGGCCAAGGCGATGATCTATGTGGGGTGGATGGCGCTCATACTCCGCATAGGCGACACGGACATTGGCACAATTCGACTGGCCTCAGCGACGCTGGGCACGGCGATAGTCCCGGCAGGATACCTGCTGGTTAGAAGCCTGTTCCCTTTCAGAGTGGCAATACTGTCCGCCGCGATGCTGGCTCTTTCGCTCTGGTTCGTCATGCAGAGCCGGATAGCGTTTCCCATGGTGTCCGCGATACTCTTCGGGACGCTCGCCATGTACCTTGCGGTATCGGCGGTCCGACATAGACGCTGGTGGCTGGCGGCGCTGGCCGGTATCGTCCTGGGCCTGGGACTTTATACATACAAGCTGTTCCTGATCTACCTAGTCGGGTTCTGGGGCGTATCCGTACTTGCGCTCCTGATCAACCCCGAATTGAGAAGGCAGAAATACGTCTGGATAATCCTGGGCGTGTCCGCGCTGGTCAGCTTACGTCTGCTGACGCACTACATCGCCGACTTCGACAGGGTGGTGCTGGAGAATCTGGATGTCGAGTATGGACGTGGGTCGGCGCTGTCTCCGGAAGGTTTGCTGGAAGTCCCGGGGCTGGTACTGCACGCAGTCCTGCTAGTCAATAATCCGGTGTCCGGCGGGAGTATAGACGCGTCGCCCAGGGTACCAATCGTGTCGCTCGTTCCGGCGATGTTCTTCTGGCTGGGTCTGGGCGCATCGCTCCTTTTCATAAAGCAGTCCAGGTATCAACTGCTGCTAGCGGGGTGGATGATCGGGATGCTTCCCATACTGGTGGTGCCCGGCTCGGAGGGAAGGCGGTACTTGTTCGGCATCTTCTTCGTACTGGTCATAGTCTCAATCGGATTCAATGCCGTACTTTCGCTGGCGATAGATACGGTACGGAAGGAGTTGTCTCCGAGGATCAATCCCGAAATGGCAAGAAGAATCGGGTACGGGGCGGCGGCGGCGCTTGCGGCTATCTTCATAACGCTTTTCACCTTAACCAGCTTCCTCGACTTCAGCTATTGGCGGAACAGTGGAGAGCTGAGGTGGTTCTTCAGTCAAGACAACATAAGGGCCTTCGAGTTTATCGAGACGGTGGGAGACGAAAGCGAGATACGTTACTATTCCGTGAGGTTGCCGTTCAACAGCAGGGAGCGTCGGCTCGTCGCGCCCGACGCCGTGGGGATTGACGGGGGAGAACATCACGGGGGAGACGGGACAATCTGGTCGGGCGGCGCTCTAAGGGGCGACACGGTGTTCGTATTTCTGGACGAGTACTTGGGCCTGTCAACAGAACTGGAATCGGCATATCCAGGCGCGCAGAAAGTCGGAGAATACATCCAGAACGGCGAGACAGTGTATCTAGCATACCTAGTACCATCTCATGTCAGCGGAGATATGAGCGTTCCCAGCGCACCCTGAAACCGGCTGCCGGATCAGTCCCATTGCCATTCTACCTGGCCGATGCGGACAGTGTCGCCGGGGGTTATGCCGGCTTCTTCGAGGGCACGGACTACGCCGGAGCGCACGAGGCGGTTGTAGAACTGGATGTTGGCGGTCCAGTCGTTGGGATCAATCATGACGGCCATTCGCTCGGCTGAGGGCCAGTCCACTACGAATACGCCGTCGTCCTCGATGGAAACGGCGGGCCTGCGGCGGCGGCGAGGCTCGGGGCGGAGAATGGGCAGGTCGTCGTCGGAGCCCACCGTCTGAGAGGGAGTCTGTTGGCTGACATTCCGGGTCAAGGGGTCGGGGGCGTCCCGCAGCGCATGGAGCACGGCGTCGAGCAGGCGGTCAACGCCCTCGTGGGTTACGGCGGATATGAAGTGGACCTCGTCCGTTTCGGCGGCTTCGCTGAAGGCGTCGTGGAGGTCGTCGCGCAGGACGGATACGTCGGTGAGGTCGAGCTTGTTAATAGCGAGCACCTGGGGCTTGAGGCCGAGCTCTTCGGCGTACTGGGACAGTTCGGAGTTTATCTGGTGGTATTGGGCAACGGGGTCGTCGAGGGAGCCGTCAACGAGGTGTACGAGGACGCGGGTCCTCTCGACGTGCCGGAGGAACTCGTGTCCGAGTCCGACGCCCTCGTGGGCGCCCTCTATGAGTCCGGGGATGTCAACCATGACGAATGTTTCGCCGTGACGCTCGATCATGCCGAGCGAGGGTTCGAGGGTGGTGAATGGGTAGTTGGCGACCTTGGGCCTAGCCGCGGACACGACGGATATCAGGCTGGACTTGCCGGCGTTGGGCGCGCCTATTATTCCGACGTCGGCGAGCAGTTTGAGTTCGAGGCGCAGGGAGAGTTCTTCGCCGGACTCTCCGGCCTGGGCCAGCAGCGGGAAGCGGTTGGTCGGGGTGGCGTAGTGGTTATTGCCGGCTCCACCGCGTCCTCCGGTGGCGGCGAGGAATAGCTGTCCGGGCTCGTCTAGGTCAACGAGGAGCCGGGGGCGGGAGCCGTCCGTCCAGACCTGGGTGCCGACAGGAACGGGAAGGGTGATGTCTTTGCCGTCTTTGCCGCGCTTCAGCCTGCCTTCGCCGCGGCGACCGTCGGGGGCGGAGAAGTATCGCTTGTATCGGTAGGCGAGCAGCGTGTTGACGTTGGGGGCGGCCTGGAGGTAGATGTTGCCGCCGCGTCCGCCGTCTCCGCCATCGGGTCCGCCCTTGGGGACGTATTTCTCGCGGCGTCCGCTTATCGCGCCGTTCCCGCCTTTACCGCTTTTTATGTGAATAATTACTTCGTCAATCATTCTGTCAGTATATCTAATAATAGTAATAAGGGTGTGTCTAGCGTGCGTAAGTGGGCGAATGTGTATGTTTGCGAAGCTACGGGCACTTTCATGAAGCGTTCATAGCGCGCGGATAACTGTGGAATTTTTGAGCGTGTGATGTTTATACATAATCTAGTAAGAGATCAAGCTATGTCGTTACGCACATCGAAATGCTGTTACGCACATATTTGGCTGGGTTACGCACATAGTTATGTCAAGTAGGTTGATTTCGGGTATTGTTTGTTGTCGGAAAAGATTTTAAGTCGGGGCTGGAACGGGCGGTCTTGTGGATACTCCGTGATATGATAGCATGGACGCCTTGAAGAGCGAGGGTGTATGAAGAGAAGGGGGAGAGATGGCTACTAGAATGACAGTCCAGCCGCCGTCGTCGGTCTATTATGACGAGCGTGGCAGGAGACTTACGGTACTGCCAGACCCGCCGAGGGACAGAGAGCCGGAGCTTATGGAGCAGTTTCCAATCCTAGTGATGATCGTATCGGTACTCAGAGCGTTCTTCAGGAACCAGGGGGATGTGCTGATGAGCGGGGAGGGGTACCTGTGCGAGTCGGGGGATTCTTATTCGGACAGGTTTGTGCCGGACATCGTGTTCGCGCGGGTGGAGGATCCGCGCACCATCGAGCATATTCAGAATGGGTACGTGATAGATGAAGTCGGGAAGCCGCCGGACCTGGTGTTGGAGGTAGCTTCTCCCAGTACGGGCAGGCGGGATTATACGTTCAAGCGGGATGGGTATGAGCGGATGGGCGTTGGGGAGTATTGGCGGTTCGATCCGAGCGGCGGGGACTGGCACGACGCGGCGCTGGCGGGGGAGTCGCTGGTGAATGGGGTGTATCAGCCGATAGAGCTGCATTATGAGGCGGACGGTTCGATATGGGGCCGGAGCGCGGCGCTGGGGTTGGATTTGTACTGGGTGGAGAGTGAAGGGGAGACCGAAGGCGTACCGCGATTCTATGACTACCGAAGGGGCGAGTTTTTGCCGGAGTACGTAGAGTTGGAAGAACAGCGCGATGAAGAGAGGGCAGGACGTCTTCTAGCTGAGGCTCGGGCTGAATCGGAATCGCAGGCTCGGACTGAGGCTGAAGCCCGGGCTGAATCGGAATCGCGCGCTCGGGCTGAGGCTGAGGCCCGCGCCAAGGCCGCCGAAGCTGAGTTGCAGCGGCTGAGGGGGTTGTCCCCGGACCAGGATTAGGGCGGACGCGGCATGGCGCGACCGCGGCGGGGACATCCGCTCGCAAGGCGGGCTAATGGGCGGCGAGGGTCTCGCGGATGTTTATGAGGTGGCGTCGGAGCTGGGCGTCCACGTTTAGCTGGTTGGCGATGCGGTCGCAACCGCGACTGACGGTAGTGTGGTTCTTGCCGCCCAGCGTCTTTCCGATGACGGTCAGGTCGAGTTGGGACTCCTCGCGGAGGAGGTACATGGCGACCTGGCGGGCCTGGGCTGTCCTCTTGTCGCGCTTGCGGCCCTTGATCGCCTCGATTGATACGCCGAAGTGTTCCGAGACCGCTTCGACGATTGCGCCTTCGGGTATCTTGCGTTCGGCGGCGGTTTCGACGACGTCGGCGACGGCCTGCCGGGTGAGTTCGATGGAGACGGGGGCGCCGGTGAGGTCGGCCAGGGCGACTACCTTGTTGAGGCTGCCCTCGAGTTCGCGGATGTTCTTGTGGATGCGCTCGGCGAGGAACTGGAGGACCGGGTCGGGGACCTCCTGGCGCATCTCTTCGGCCTTGGCGCGGAGTATGGCGATGCGGGTCTCGACGTCGGGCGGCTGTATGTCCACGACGAGACCGCCGGCGAGCCTGGACTGTATGCGGTCTTCGAGCAGGGTGAGCGCGGAGACGGGCCTGTCCGACGTGAGCACTATCTGCCGGTTGGTCATGTGCAGCGCGTTGAAGGTGTGGAAGAAGCCTTCCTGGGTCTGTTCCTTGCCGATGAGGAACTGGACGTCGTCGAGGAGTAGGAGGTCGGCGCTGCGGTAGCGTTCTCTGAAGTCGTCGGTGGTCCCCTCGCGTATCGCCTTGATGTAGGAATTGGTGAATTCCTCGGTGGTGGAGTAGATGAGGGACATGCCGCGGGAGGTTGCGCGGTGTCCGATGGCGTGCATGAGGTGGGTCTTGCCGAGTCCGACGTCGGAGTACAGGACGAGGGGGTTGTAGAGTTCGCCGGGCCTGCCGGATACGGCGGTGGCGGCGGCGTGGGCGAGTTCGTTGGACTTTCCGACGACGAAACGCTCGAATACGTACCTGGGGTTGAGGGGCGCGGGCGCGCGGGCGGACGGCTGGACGGCGACCTGTGGAGCCGGGGTTTCTTCGGTCCCGGCAGAGTTGGCCTCCGTGGAGCGCAGGGCGGGCGGTTCGCCTTCCGGCGAGGTTACTTCGAAGCGTATTTCGATCTCGGACTTGACCACGCTTTCGAGAGTGCGGGAGATGAGGGAGTACATGCGCTGTTCGAGCATCTCGGCGACGAAAGCGTTGGGCGCGCCGACGACGAATTCGCCATCGCGGTAGGCCACGCCGACGGTGTTCTTGAGCCATGTTTCGAAGTTGGGCCTGGTAACGTGCAACTGAAGCTGGCCCAGAGCCGCGTCCCAGATTTGCCCGGGGTGGTCGGCGGTTGTGGTCATATCAAAGTCCTCGATTCTGAAAAAGGGTTTTGATAATAGCACAGAGAGGGGCTGCGGTCGCAAGGTTGGGGAGTGTTGATTTTTGAGTATTCGGTTCTGGGTGGGTGATGTATAATCGGCGTCAGCGACTTCGCAGCTTATGATGTTCTGAGGGGTCTGTCATGACCAGCAAGACTATTACACTCACAAAGACGGAAAGGGACTTGGAGCCTTTTCCGGCACACCCGCCCAGAGACGATATGCAGAATTGGATCCATCTCCACTCAAGAGGCCAGGCGGCGGGCCTCGTCATCCATATCGGCGACCCAGAAACCACCACCGCCTGGAGCGAAATCCCGGTGGGGCCGACTCTCGCCAACAGGCAGGACCACCGGATACCCGACTTCACGGTGTCTAAGAACTCCAAGCCTTGGCTGATAGAGCAAGACGGCGGGTACGCGATAGACAGGCAGGGCAAACCGCCGGACTTCGTTCTGGAAGTGGCGTCCAGGTGGACCGGGGTGGTTGACTACACCGAGAAGCGTGAGGATTACGCGCGGTACGGGATAGCTGAGTACTGGCGGTTCGACTCGACGGGAGGCGAGTATCACGATGTGGCGCTGGCCGGGGATCGGCTAGGTGAGGAGGGGGAATACGAGCCTATCGAGATAGAGCGGCTGGACGACTCTAGCTTTCGAGGGTACAGCGAGGCTCTGGCGGTGTATATATGCTGGGAATATGGGGCGCTGCGGTTCTACGACCCGGTGAGCGAGCGTTACATACGCACTCATTACGATGAGGTGGCCGAGCGTGAGGCGGAGGCCGCGGCCCGGCGACGCACGGAAGAGGCTCGGCGTGAACTGGAGGCGGAGAATCGCAGGCTTCGGGAGAGGCTTGCGGAGCTGGGGGAGTCGGAGTGACCGCCATGCGCTTAGTTGGCGGGGCGTTCGCCGAGGGTGAAGGACGTGGTGAACGGCTCGCCGTCGCGCAGGGCGAGCACTTCCATTGACTCTCCCGGCGGGTGCAGCATGAGGAACTTGAGCAGTTCTCCGGTGGTGGGCATCCGCTCGCCGTTTGCGGTGAGGATAACGTCTCCCGGGCGGAGTCCGGCGTCCCATGAGGGGCTTCCTGGCACGACGTTGGTGAGGAGGACGCCCTCCGCGTTTCTGTCGAGGCCAAGCTGGGTTATGTAGGCGGGCGTGAGGTCCGAGAACAGGACTCCCATGTAGCCGCGGCGCACGGTCCCGCTTTCGACAAGTTGGCCGGCCACTATCCTGGCGTCGTTGATGTTCACGGCGAAGCCGATGCCGTATCCCAGGCGCAGTATGGAAGTGTTGATTCCCACGACCTCTGCCTGGGCGCTGACGAGCGGGCCGCCGCTGTTGCCCATGTTGATGGAGGCGTCGGTCTGTATGAGGTCCACCAGCGTGACGCCGCTTTCGGCGCCGATGGCGCGGCCAAGGGCGCTGACGACGCCCTTGCTGACGGTGGGGGCGCCCCGGAGTCCGAGCGCGTGGCCGATGGCTATAACGTCCTGTCCGACGAGGAGGGTGGAGGAGTCGCCGAGCGGCGCGGGGTGGAGACCTTCGGCGGGTATCCTGATGACCGCGAGGTCGGTGTGGCGGTCGCGCCCTATGACCTCCGCGTCCAGCGCGCTGCCGTCGTATAGGGTTACAGTGATATCCTCGATACCCTCTATGACGTGGTTGTTGGTGAGGACGTGGCCGTCGGCGTCAATTATGACTCCGGTGCCGAGTCCGACCGGGGAGAGGGTCTGGCCTCCCGTGTCTATTCCGGTGACTATCCTCACGACGGACGGCGCGATCATCCTGACGACTTCGGTGGCGGGCAGGCCGGCTTCGGGCTGGGTATGCGTGTGCCGTGGCGTGGGGATAGGGGTGGGAGTCGCGGTCGGCTCGGGCGTGGGAGTGGGCAGGGGTGTATGTGTCGGCGCAGGCGTGGCGGTCGGAACGGGTGTCGGGGTTGGCGCCGGTGTGACGGTTGGGACGGGGGTCGGAGAGGGGAGCGGGGTATGGGTCGGCGGGGGTTCAACCTGGGAGACGGCGAGGGGTGTGGCGGTCGGCGTTGGGACGGGCGCGGGTTCGCTGCCGCAGGATACTATCAGTATGGCGGATGTGAGGACTGCTGCCAGTGTCGCAATGTGAATCTTCATTGGGCCGCTCCCCGGCGGGAGTTTTAATGAATGAGCGATAGTATAAATCCCATGCGTGTGGGTTTCGTGACCGCCATCCATGTATTATCTATAACGTTCTGACGGACTTCCGGTTATGCAATAAGTAACTATCTCAAAACCCAATCCAAAGGGATTCCACCCCCATCCTAACCTTCCCCCGTCAAGGGGGAAGGGACTTTGTCTACCCTTGTCGCTCGTTTCCGGCGATAGTTTTGAGATAGTCTCTAAGTATATCAAGGCAGACGAAATGACTTTAGACGATTTGGCGAGATTCAACCAGAAGCGGTGGGACGAGTTGGCGCGGTCGGGCATAGCATACTCGAGGCCGTACCTGGATATGGATGAGAGCGCGGCGCGGGAACTGGTTGATCCTGACGGGTTTATCGGGGACGCGCGGGGACTGGATGTGCTGTGCCTGGCGGCGGGCGGGGGTCAGCAGACGGCGGCCTTCGGGCTGCTGGGAGCGAATGTTACGTGCATAGACCTGTCGGGGGAGCAGCTAGAGAGAGACCGGATCGCGGCGGAGCGCTACGGCCTGGATGTGAAGACCGTGCAGGGAGATATGCGGGACTTGTCGGCGTTCGGCGAGGGGGCTTTCGACGTGGTGTGGCATGGTCATTCGCTGAATTTCGTGCCGGACGCTCGGACGGTGTTCGGGCAGGTGAGCCGGGCACTGAGGAGAGGGGGGCTGTATCGTCTTTCGTGCTGCAATCCGTATTTCCACGGGATAGACGAGGAGGAGTGGAGCGGGGACGCGTATCCCTTGAGGAACAGGTATGAGGAGGGGGAGGTGATCTACCCGACGGGGGATGAGTGGACTTTCAGGTCGGAGGACGGCTCGCCGCGGCGGGTGCGGGGGCCAAGAGAGTTCAGGCACAGCATGGAGACGCTCTTGAACGGGCCTATCGGGCTCGGGTTCGAGCTGCTGCAGATGAGCGAGGACGCGCATTTCGACCCGGAGGATGATCTGGAGCCGGGGACGTGGAATCATCTGCAGTCAATCGCGCCGCCGTACCTGGGGTTCTGGTGGAGGTATGGGGCGAGGAACTAGCGGTCGAACACTTTTGGATTGGCGGAGTCACCCCCATCCCCGTATCAAGTATGGGGCAGGCTCTAACCTTCCCCCGTGGAGGGGGAAGGGACTTTTGGGTGGTCTTGTGAGCCCGTGGAGGGGGAATGACGAAAAATGTCAACACAGCCTAGCGGAATTCGTATCGGACATATAGAAGGAGTGAACAGGAATATGGAGAAGCGTGAGCTTGGCAGGAACGGCCCAGATGTGTCGGTGATCGGATTCGGCGCGTGGCCTATTGGCGGAGGGCTGGGGAATGTTCCCGAAGAGCAGGGGATAGCCGCGGTCGAAGCGGCTATCGAGACGGGGATGACTTTCATTGATACGGCGGAGGGCTACCAGACGAGCGAGTCGGTGGTCGGCAAGGCTATCAGGGGAAGGCGCGACGAGGTGTTCCTGGCGACGAAGCTCTCGGGGAGCGATCATTCGGCGGAGCACATGACGAGCGCGATAGAGACGAGCCTTCGCGCGCTGGGCGCCGACTACATAGACCTGTACCAGCTTCACAGTCCGTCGCCCGAGTGGCCCATCACGGACACGATGGAGAATCTGGTGAGACTGCGGGACGCGGGCAAGATACGCTATATCGGGGTATCCAACTTCTCTCCTGAACAGACGGAGGAAGCTATGCAGTACGCGACGATTCATAGCTCGCAGCCGCGCTACAACATGATGTGGCGCGAACTGGAGGACGACGTGCTGCCGTACTGTCTGGAGAACGGCATCGGCGTGATACCGCACTCAGTGTTATCGAAGGGGGTACTGGGAGGGAAGCACAAGCCGGGTCATCGCTTCGCGCAGGATGACGAGCGCAGGCTTTTCAACTTCTTCAGAGGGGAGTTGTTCAAGGAGGCATACGGGGTGGCGCAGCGACTCGACGAGTGGGCGAGGGACCAGGGCAGGGACATAGCGCAACTTGCAATCGCGTGGGCGCTGGCGAATCCGGCGGTGTCGTCGGCGCTGGTGGGCGCCAAGTCCGCAGAGCAGGTGTATCACAACGCGAAAGCGGCGGACTGGCATCTTACTCCCGGAGACCTAGAGGAGATCGAGGGGCTGATGGGCGGATTCAGGATGAGTTGGGTGAAGGATGATGCTTAGGGTGGGTGGCGGTGACCGTCTGTGTAAACGGTTTACGAGGCAGATAGCGCAGACGGGTAAATTGGTAAATTCCTCAGAACTCCGAAGGCCGCTATAGCCGCCAGCGAACCCCACATCATAGCTGGATGGACAAGCGTTGATGGCAGTCGCTTGCCATTGACGTAAAGCAACTGAGCCAACAATATGGTGCAGCCGATGAAGGGTGGCACAAGTATAATGCCTGGATGGTGTCCAAAGGCAACCGATAAGTTGCCATGCATGAGATAGTGTAGGGCTCGCAAAGTTCCGCAACCAGGACACTGCAAACCGGTCAGCGAGTAAAATACACAGGGAGGGAAGACCCCCGGCTCTTCTGGGTTACGAGAGTAGATTAGTGCAAGGCAAGGAAGCGCGGCCAAGCCCAGAAAGATTAATCTCCACTGCCACGTCGACAAGGTTATAAACCTTCCCAGATAGGCTGTGATTTCTTTACAGGAAAATATCATTCACTTCTTATGCAGTCACTGAATTCAAGCCATTCATCCCCTAGTATGGTTGATTTATACCCCCTGAAGTCACATATCGCCGTAACGGAATCTCCGGGCACTAATCCAACAACATCGTGGTCGTCTCGAAAATCCATCTGAATGTATCCCCAGTCAAATAGTTCATCGTTATTCCATTTGAGGATTCTTCCGCGATCTTCTATTTCGTCAATTCCTTGGAGTGTGACTAGCAGTGTCTTGCCTTTCCATTTGAGGTTAGCTTCTGTTTCATTGGTTTCGTAATCATTCTGAATTTCCTCGGCGTTAAATGGTGTTGGTGCGGTATCAGTCGGAGAGGCAGAAGCGCCTTGTGAAGAAGTTGTACTGACTTGTCGTGGTTGAACACCTTCAGGAGCAGAATCAGAGCTGGTTGTTCCTGATTGAGCACTACCGGGATCAGCTTGAGTATAAACGAAATTAGTTTGTTCAGATTCAGAATCAATGATGCCGCTCAACGCTGCAACAGCTATAGCGAAACCTATAATCACGGCAAGAACCACTCCCACGCCCGCTATTACTTTGCTGGTCGTCCCGCCAGTACGGGTCAGATTGACATTGCCCCATTCATCAACCTCAGCTATTTCTCTCTTCTCCCCTCCAAAAATCACCAATGCCGCCCATACAATTCCCCAAGTGAAACATGTTATCAATGTGAGAATGAGGTGCAAAACATGATTGACGGATTTGCCGGAGACCAACACTGCCTGATAATCGCTCTGTGATTCAACTCGCCAGCCTCGCGGCACCATGTTTGCGATCTGGCGGGCCAGAAGCGCCTTTCTTTCATCAGCGCTCTTTCTTTGGGTCGCCTGCCCATTTCCAAGGGAAGTCCCACAACTGGAACAGTAAGCTGCACCCTGTTGATTTTCGCTGCCGCAATTTTGGCAGTACATTCTCTGTGGACCTCCCTTAACTGCTAGTATCTCTCAGTAAAGCGAACTTATTCATTAATTGGACCAGGCTTATGCCAAGCGTCCCGGCCAGGCGGGTTGGTGGTAGCCGAGGGGGACGGAGGGGCGGGACCAGTGGGGTTGGGTCTCGGAGAGTTGGACTACGGGGGCTAGGTGGCCCAGCTTGCCGTCGGGGACTTCGCTGGCAGTTGACCAGCGCTGTATCTCTTCGGGGGTGAAGTCCTGCGGCACGTCCTGGAGTTGGGATTCGGGGACCTGCCCGCGGTCCAGGAGCCAGCGTCCGGTCTGGGCGAGCGAGAGTCTGACGAGCCAGCTTCCGCCCTCGCGGACTCGCCGCGCCAGCGCGACCGTCGCGCCGAAAGCCATGAGGTAGCCGGTGATGTAGTCTATGGCGGAGACGGGGTAGAACTGAGGTCCCGGCCCGGTGCCCGGGAATAGTTCTCCCTGCCGGTCGGTTATGCCGCTCACGGTCTGTACTACGGTGTCGAAGCCGCGACGGGACGCCCACGGGCCCTCGCGTCCGAAGGCGGACAGCGATATGTAGATGATGCCCGGTCGGAGTGCGGCCAGGTCCTGCGGCGACAGCCCGCGCTTTGCGAGGGCGCCGGGACGGTATCCCTGGGAGAAGATGTCGGCCTGTCGCACGAGTTCGCGCATGGTCTCGAGGTCGTCAGGCTGTCGGAGGTCGAGATGCGCGGAGAGTTTGCCGTGTCCGGTGTCGTACTCCTGCGCGGGGATGCTGGGCAGGTGTGGAGCGGTTATCTTCATCACGTCGGCGCCGTGCTCGGCCAGGGTTCGGGCGCATGTGGGGCCGGCTAGCACGCGGGTGAGGTCGAGGACTCTGACGCCGGACAGCGGCCTGGAGCCTTCGGGCAGCGGTTCGGGCGGGCTGTCGCCGATCTTCTCGATCTCCAGGAGGGGGAGCGAGGCGACGGCGGCGGCTTGCGGATGCCGCGCCCACTCTTCTATTGAGCGCACCATTCCGCCCGCGCCGTTGGCGGCGATGATCGCCTCCTCAAGTTCCAGGGCGTCCCAGTTGGCTACGGCGCGGCGGACGGCTTCGCCGTCTTCTTCTTCTACGCCAAGAACGCCCAGCGCGGCGTCGCGGTGGTTGGGGAAGTTGCAGTGGAGGTAGCTCCAGCGTCCGTTCCTGGCGGGGTACACGCCCATGATGGGGTGGCGTTCGGCGCCGGCGGGCTTGCCGTCCAGGGTCATGTACTTGCTGCTGCGCAGTGAGGCGGTGGCGCGCCGGATATTGACGCCGACCCGCTGACCGCGACCGGCGCGGAGTTTCCACAGGTCGGAGGCCGCGAGTCCGACGGCGGCGAGGCTGGCGGCGGCGGTGTCCCCGATTCTGAATGGTGTGGGCAGAATGGGGTCGGCGGCGCCGCAAAACTCGACGTCGGAGGCGCGTTTGGGGTCCCAGCCCGCTATTGGGAGCAGTGTGGATAGGGTGTTCTGGCTCACTGTCGCTGTTTCTCCTTGTTGATGCGCGCTTTCGGAAGGGATTTCACCCCCATCCCCGTATCAAGTACGGGGCCAGGCTCTAGCCTTCCCCCATCAAGGGGGAAGGGACTTTGGGACCTGTCCTTCGACAAGCTCAGGATGAACGGGTTTATTGATTTGCTTACGCTCGCTGTTTGGCTTCGGCTTCTTTCGCGGCCTGTTCCTTTGCCTCGTCAACGGCCAGGGCCTCGGCGGCGCGCTCGTTTTCCAGAATCTTGGTCCTGACGGCCTGGGTCGCGCGGTTCCAGGTGTCGCGGTTGTCGGTCACGAATCTGTGGGACTCGTAGTAGTCGTCGAGGAGATTGTTGACCTGCGGTATGACGTAGCGGGCGACCATGTCCCAGCTTCGGCGGGTGTTTTCGCGGTTCGCCCAGTCGTGGACGAAGCCTATGACGCAGCCGAAGCCGCCGGTAATCTCCATCATCTCGCGTATCCTGGTTACTAGGTCGTCGGGGGTGCCGATGACCGCTGTGCTGAGTTCGGCGAACGCTACTCCGTCAACCGCTTCGTCCGGGGTTTTGTAGATCGGGCCGACGCCGCCCGCGAGCGTGCCTATGGAGTACTCGTTGTTGTGCCTCATCAGGCCGGCGCCTGCCTGTTGACGGGCTTCTTTTCGCGTCTCGGCGATGTGCCAGTTCAGCACGATGCGCCAGTTCTTGCGGTCAACGGTGTTGCCGTGGAGCGCGGCGGACTCCTCGGCGAAGCTCCACTGGAGAGGCAACGCCCTGATTCCTTCCTGGGTGAGCGAGCCTATGGACAGCACTCCGGCGCGGTGCTTTCCGGCGAGAGTCATGCCGGACGGGCTGGAGATCGAGGCGACGGCGAACTCCATATCCTTTTGCAGGGGCTTCAGTTGGAGCTTGGCGTCGCGGAGCGTGAACCACTCGGATTCGTAGGTGAAGCGCTCGTCGGACTCGAACAGGCGGCGGATGACGCCCATCGCTTCGTCCTGGCGGTCGCGGAGCACCATGGGATCAACGCCGAGCGTGTGGGCGTCGGAGGGCAGCGCGCCCGGGCCTGAGCCGAAGATCACGCGGCCACGCGACTGGTGGTCGAGCTGCACCATTCGCTGGGCGACCATGAAGGGATGGTGGTAGGGCAGGGACACGACGCCGGTGCCGAGCTTGATGCGGTGTGTGCGCTCGGCGGCGGCGGCGAGGAACACTTCGGGGGAGGCTATTATCTCCCATCCGGTGGAGTGGTGCTCGCCGCACCAGAACTCGTCGTAGCCGAGTTTGTCCATGAGTTCGACCAGTTCGAGGTCGCTCTGCAATTGCAGGGTGGGGTTTTCGCCGATTGGATGGTGCGGCGCGAGGAATGCGCCGAATTTGAGGTCTGCCAAAGTTATTTCTCCTGTGGATTGCTGACCGGATGACTGAGATTTTCGCCTAATTCGCCCAGTTATGCAAAGGCATCGCGGGACGACACCAGGGTCTTTTCATTATCCTGTTTGGCATAATCAAGGTACAGCGTCCGCCTAGTTTTGCCATGTAGCAAGCCTACCCCCGCCCCTGGATTCCCGCTTTCGCGGGAATGACGAGATGAAAACGAAAGACCTTGCGGACGACACCCCTTTTCGTGTCTCTACCCGCCGAATACGCTGAATGTTACAGATGTGACTCACGATTTTCGCTGAATGAGCCAATGTTGACGTTCGGTTTGTACACCCTTCGACCTCACACTATCGCCATGAGTCTAGACTGGACGAATGATTCAGCGATAGGAGCAAGGAGGTCGGAAGATGTTCGTGAAGTTTCTCAAGTTATTGCCCGTATTGGTTATCATTGGCGCGGTTGTTGTGGCGTGTTCCAGCGAGTCGGAGCCCGTGAGTCCCGCTGCGCCGGCTCCCGCGCCCGCAGCCGAGGCCGTCCAGTATTCCCCGGCTCCGTCTCGCGCCGCGCCTGCGGCCCCAGCCCAGCCAGCCGCGCCGGAAGTAGTAGAAGTCGAGAGAAGGGGAGTCCAGGTCTCCGGTGAAACTGTGGTGGTGGAGAAAGAGGTGGTAAGGGAAGTGGCGGTAGAGGCGGTGAGGGAAGTCGAGGCGATTCAACCAAGTTCGCCCGCGGCGGCGGCTCCGGCGCCCGCGCAGGCGATGCAGGCCGCTCCCCAGTCCGCGCCACAGGCCGGGCATCCGCAGCCACAGTCAGTACAGAAGCGCCAGGGTGGGCAGCCGGGCGCGACGACGTTCAGGGACTATGAACGCTCTCCCTTCGCGCGAACTTCGGTGGACAATGTTTCCACGTTCAGCCTCGATACGGACCGCACTTCTTTCCAGCTCGCTCTTAGCTGGGCGCTCGCCGGGTACGACGTGGAGCCTGACTCTGTGCGCTCGGAAGAGTGGGTGAATGCCTTTGACTACCGCTATGAGCAGCCCCGCAGAGACGACAGCTTCGCGGTTCGCGCGGACGTCATGCCGCACCCGCTGGACAGCGATCTGCTGCTGGCGCGCATCGGTTTCCAGGCGCCCGAACTGCGGGACGACGGCAGGCCGCTCAATGTGACGCTGGTACTGGACTCGTCCGGCTCGATGAATGAAGGCGACAGGGTGGAGATAGCGCGGGCAGCGTCGGACAGCATCCGCAGAAGCCTGCGCGACGAGGACCGCATCTCGGTCGTCCACTTCCGCAGCGACGTCATCCATGATCTCACGGTGGAGAATCACGCCCCGGACTCCAGGGAAATCAGGGACTCGATAAACCGGCTGTCGCCGAGCGGTTCGACGAACGTGCAGGCGGGACTGGACCTGGGCGCGGAGATCGCGGACTATATGCGCCGGCAGAATCCGGGCGCGTATAACTACGTGATACTGATGTCGGATGGCGTCGCCAATGTGGACGCCACCAATCCGTTCGCGATACTGGAGTCCGCCGAAGACCGCGACAGCGGCAATCCGCTGCGGCTGATCACCATCGGCGTGGGCATACAGAACTACAACGACGAACTGCTGGAGCAACTCGCCCAGCACGGCAACGGCTGGTATCGCTATCTGAACGATCCGGGACAGGCGAAGGCGCTGTTCAGCCGCGAGATCTGGCTGGCGCTTTCGATCCCGTTCGCGGACCAGACTCGGGCGCAGGTCACGTGGAATCCCGACGTTGTGGAGTCGTGGCGCATAGTTGGATACGAGAACCGCGTTACCGCGGACCGGAATTTCACGCAGGCGCGGAAGGAGTTCGCGGAGATCCCGTCGGGCGCGGCCACGACGGTGTTCTACGAGCTTCGCCCGACTGAGTACCTGCATAGGGGCGACACGGTAAACCTGGGGGACGTGGAACTGCGCTGGGTGACGCCGGTGAGCAACGAGTCCAACCGCCAGCACGCGCAGATTGCGGGGCGCTACGACAGCCCATCGGACGACACGGACGGCGCACTGCTGCAGTTCGGGGCCGTGGTCGCGCTCGCCGCCGACAGGTACAGCAGTCTGCCGTATCCCGAAGCTCCGTACGACGTTCAGTACGACCTGTCCGTTTTGCAGGACGAGCTTCGGACGCTGGACAGGCACATCGGAGGACTCGCCTCGTACCAGGATTTCGCTTTCGTGATGGAGCGCATCGCTGCGGAGACGGCGCGAGTTTCGACGGGGTACAGTCGCTAGGGTAAGGCAACGCGGCGTTCGCGCGGCTTTCGGGTCCGTCGGTAGTGACCGATTGGGTCCGAAAGCCGTGATTCAGCGGAGTCACCCCCATCCTAACCTTCCCTCATCGAGGGCTGAGAGGGGTAGGCATTGAATTTGGATTGGCGGAGTCACCCCCATCCTAACCTTCCCCCATCGAGGGCTGAGAGGGGTAGGCATTGAATTTGGATTGGCGGAGTCACCCCCATCCTAACCTTCCCCCATCGAGGGGGAAGGGACTTTTGCCTACTCCTGTGAGCCCGTGAAGGGGGAAGGGGTTTTTGCCTGTCCTTGCGGGCCCAGAGGGAGAGGGGATTTCTGAAATCTGCTTCTTTACTGGGTAGTCCATTGGCGATACACTTGGGCCGTTCCGACGTATTCCACCCCACAGGGAGCAGCGCGCAATGGCTCACCAGCATCATCATCATGTTCCGGCCCCGGTGACCGAGGGTCGCACGGGATTCAGGAGAAGGGCAGCCTTCATAATCGGCGGGCTGACCAGCGGACACGGCGTATTCCACTGGATAGCGCAGAGTTTCATCGTCGTGCTGCCCGAGGTGCGCGACCTGCTGCTGGGCGGGAGCGTGATCGCGGTGGCCAGCATCCAGACGACCAGGGAGATCATGTCCGGGGTGGTCTCGCTGCCGGGAGGGGTGCTTACCGACACGCTCCGACGCTACTGGGGCTGGGTGATGGCGGTGTGCATGGCGCTGTTCGGGGTCGGTTGGATTCTGATGGCGGCCGCGGGCTGGCAAGCGCCGGGCAGCGCGTGGCTGACCAGCCAGGAGAGCGTCGCCTCCGGAGCGTCGTCTTCGCTGAATCCGGCCGGTTACGCGCTTCTGATAATAGGCATGGCTATCGTGGCGGTGGCGGCTTCGGTCTGGCACCTTCCGGCGATGGCTGCGCTTTCGTCGCATTTCAGCCACCGGCGGGGCTCGGTCCTCTCGTTCCATGGCGTGGGAGGAAACGTGGGCGACGTGCTGGGGCCGGTACTCACCGGACTGCTGCTCGCCACGCTGACGTGGCAGGCGATCATTACCATCTACGCGGCGGTCCCGATATTCCTGGCGTTCCTGGTGTTCTGGGCTTTCAGGGACATTGGAGAGCGGGCGCAGGCGGCAGCCGACGAGGGCGAACAGCCCACGAACACGATGAGGATGCAGGTCGAGGAGACGAAGTTACTGGTCCGCAACTCCAGGATCTGGGGCATAACGATAGTGGCCGGACTGCGGGGCATGGCGTATATCGGGTTCATTACGGTGCTACCGCTGTACCTGGCGGACGTGCTTGGCCTCACCTCGTCGGATGAGTATGGCGACTTGAGAAACCTGGCGCTCCGGGGTTCTATGATAGGAATGCTGGTGCTTGTGGGCATATTCGCCAGCCCGTTGACCGGCTACCTCTCCGACCGCATCGGGCGCAAGCTGGTGCTGATACCGGCGATGGTCGCGCTGGCCGTAATCACGCTTCTCATGGCGCCGCTCGGGGACAGCCTCGCCGTGATGTTCGCGCTGCTGGCGGCGCTGGGACTGTTCCTGTACAGCGATCAGCCGATACTCACGGCGGCGGCTATGGACATAGTGCGAGAGGGGACCGCGGCGACGACGCTGGGCCTGATGTCCACGTCCAGGTTCATATTCAGCGCGGCGTCGCCGTTGATAGCCGGGTGGCTGTATGAGTTCGACCCGGATAACCTGTTCTACTACACGGCCGCGCTGTATGTGGCGGCTATCGTCATTCTGATCTTCATACCGCTGCCGCGCCAGGAGTTCCCTGAAGAGGGTCATCATGAGCATCACGAGCATCACGACGGTCATGGGCATGAGCATGATGATGAGGGGCGCGGCGGACATTAGTACGGCGCGCGGCTAGTTTGGTCGTTCATCTGCCTACCTCCGTGGTGAGCTTGTCGAACCATGAACGGACGGCCCTTCGACAGGCTTCCTTCGACAGGCTCAGGACGAACGGGATATTGACAGCGAGGCGAAAACGGAAGACCCTGGGCGGAATGTCGGTCTTACAGGGCGGCTTTCACGTCGTTCAGGAAGTCTTCGGCGCCGATGCGGAGCAGACCCCAGCCGGAAACGGTCACGAAGTTCGCGCCCTGGCTGATGAACTCGGCGACCCCGGCGGTGTCGGCGGGATTGTTGCCGCCCACTCCGGCGAATTTGCCCCCGGCCCGAATCCGTGGGATAACCTCGCTCATCACCCGGCGGACTTCGGCTGTACCGGGATTGCCCAGGCTCTGGCCCAGGTCGGAGGCCGCCACATGGAGAACGTCGGCCCCGGATACCTGGAGGATGTCGTCGAGGTTGCGGACCGCTTCGATGTCTTCGACCATTGGGATTACCAGTAACTGGGAGTTGATCCAGGATGTCGCCTCGTCGCGGGACACGCCGATGCCGTAGTCCTGGGCCCGACCGCCGCCCATTCCGCGGTATCCGTCGGGATAGTAACGAGCGGCGCGGGCAATGGCAGCCGCCTGCTCCCCGGTATTGACGTGGGGCACGATTATCCCCTGGAGGCCGCGGTCGAGGAACCGGAGGATGGTATGCTCGGAGTGGTCTGGAATGCGGGCGATGGGGGTAATATCGAAGGACTCCGCGGCGCGCACCATGTGTTCGACCTGGTCCAGGTCGGCGGGGCCGTGTTCGCAGTCAATCATCACGAAGTCGTAGCCGAGAGCGCCGAATATCTCCACCATGTCGGGAGCGTAGCGGGTGATGATGGCTCCGAAGACGACGCTGCCTTCATCGAGTTTAGCCTTGGTTGTGTTTGTTCGCATGAGGAAGTTCTCCATTCTTGTATTCGCTTCGCTGTTGACAGCGTGTTCACGGCTCATTTTGTCGTCAATCTTTCGTTCGCCCTGAGCTTGTCGAAGGGCCGTCCATTCATGGTTCGACAGGCTCACCACGAACGGACTACACAGGTGACACCCGAAAATGAAAAGAACCTGTGCATGGGCGCGCAGGAATTGTATGCTATCCGGTAAACTCCTTGCAGCGCTAATAAGATCGGAGGTATCCAATGTCTCTCAATGGTAAAGTCGCGCTGGTTACGGGCGCGGCCCAGGGGATGGGCAGGGCCATCGCAATGCGACTCGCCATCGAAGGCGCGAGCGTAGTCGCCACCGACATAAACGGCAAGCTGGTCGAACAGACTGCCATCGCCGTCAGGGAACTCGGCCATGATGCCATCGCGGTCGAGGCCGACATAGGCGATATTGACGACATAGACCGCGTTGTAGATGAGGCGTTGAATGCGTTTGGCCGCATAGACATACTCGTGAACAACGCCGGAGTCACCCGCCACGCGGACATCATGGACCTGACCGTGGAAGACTGGGACAGGATCCACCGCGTCAACGCCAGGGGAACGTTCTTCTGCCTTCAGCGAGTCGCCCGGAAGATGATTGACGGCGGGCGCGGAGGCCGAATCATCAACATCGCGTCAATCGCGGGCAAGGGGTATTCGGGAACTTCCAACGCGGCCTACGCCGCCAGCAAGGGGGCCGTAATCGCCATGACTCACATAGCGGCCCACCAGCTCGGGGGATACGACATCAACGTGAACGCTATCTGCCCCGGCGTAACCCGCACCGCTATGAGCCAGGCAACGGCGGTTCAGCGGTCGCAGAACCTCGGCGTCTCCCTGGATGAACTGGAAGAGCGAAGGAACGCCGCAATACCTATCGGTCGAGCGAACGAGCCTGAAGATATAGCCGATATGGCGGTATTTCTGGCCGGCCCGGGTTCGCGCAACATAACGGGCCAGGCGTTCAACGTGGACGGCGGCCTGATAATGCACTGAGCACAGTATTCAGATTACGCAGCTCATTTCGAGATAGGGCGGCCGAGTGTACCGACTTTCCGAGTGAGATAGGAGGACGCATACCATGACTCGCCAACTTACCCGACAGAAAGAAGGGAGCGCCGCTCGCTCCAACTCTGTGATCGAGGATTCGAGACAGGCCCTGTTCGACCTTTCGAAAGACATCCACTCCCATCCGGAGTTGAACTACCAGGAGCGCTACTCATCCAGCGCCTTGACCGGGTTCCTGGAGAGTCGCGACATTCAAGTGGAGCGCGGTGTCGGAGGGTTGGAAACGGCGTTTCGGGCCACCATACCCGGCGGCGGCGGTGAAGGCCCTACGGTTGCCGTCCTGGCGGAGTACGACGCGCTGCCCGAGATCGGGCACGGCTGCGGACACAATCTCATTGCGATGGCCGCAATGGGCGCTGCCCTGGGGCTGCAGGCGAACGCACAGGACTTGCCCGGACGCGCAGTGGTGGTTGGAACCCCAGCGGAGGAAGGCGGCGGCGGCAAGATACGGCTGTTGGAGGCCGGGGTATTCGACGACGTAGATGCCACCCTTTCTTCCCATCCTTTTTCCAATCGCACTTTAGCGCCGACGACCGCCGCGGCGGGGGATAGTTGGAGCCTGGCGATGGTCGGCTTCCGGTATATGTATCACGGGAAAGCCGCTCACGCCGCCGCCGCTCCTGAGGCCGGCATCAACGCGCTGAACGCTGTTGTCCACCTGTTTACCGGAATAGATGCCTTGCGACAGCATCTTAGAGACGACGTTCGCATCCACGGAGTAATCACGGACGGAGGCCTGGCGCCCAACGTCGTACCGGAGTTTGCCGCTGCCAACTTCATGCTGCGCTGTCGGGATCGGCGATACCTTAGTGACGTGGTGGTGGGCAAAGTGGAACAGGTGGCGGAGGGAGCCGCATCTATGACGGGCGCGCGTCTGGAGATCGAGGAATTCTATCCCTTCTACGAAAATGTTCAACCCAACGTGACTCTGGCGCAGGCCGTCGGAACCAACGCGCAGGCTCTGGGCATGAAGATGGACGAACCGGTGGCAGGCCGTCCGGGCAGCGGGGCATCCACTGATTTCGGTAACGTCAGCCAGGTGATGCCGGCTTTCGAACTGAGGTATGCGGTCAGTGAGGAAGCTGTCGCGTCTCATACAAGAGAGATGGCCGAGACTGCCGTTACCGACCTGGCCCTCTCGAACACACTCCTGGTGGCTAAGACGCTGAGCCTGACTGCCGGCGACTTGCTACGCGACGCCACGCTGTTAGAGACCGCCAAGATCGAGTTCACTGAGCGCAGCAGCTGACGTCCACATCGAGATCTCCCCGGATGTTCGTAGAGGGCGGCGCGGACGGGCGGTGGTGGCGCTGGACACGGGCGCGGTGACGCGCGGCTCCGGCGCCAGGCACGAGGGCCGGGAGCGCAACATACGAAAGTGGTTCGTGGAGCGCGACCTGATAGACGGCGTTAGCCTGCTGTCGGACAACCTCTTCTACAACACCAGCGCCGCCGGGATCATCGTCGCGCTGTCCAAGCGCAAGCCGGAGGCTCGCAGGGGCAAGATGACGCTGGTCAACGCCAGCCGTCGCGTCGGCAAGGGCCGTCCCAAGAACTTTATCAGAGCTATCGCGGATCTGTTCCTGAAGGGCGAGCCGGTGGCGGGCGAGGTGGCGGTCATCACAAGGGAGCAGGCGGTGGAGGCGGACTACAACCTGAGTCCGAGACGGTGGGTGGGGCAGACAAGCTCGACTGAGGTAGGTTCGGTGCGTGAATTGCTGAATGACCTCAGTGCGATTGATTACGAGGCCCGTCAGCTTTCGGAGTCATTGTCAGAGCTTCTTGGGGGAGTTGCCGATGAGTCTGTTTGACACAGAAGTTTCCGAGGGTCCCCAATGGCTGCGTGTTGGGGACGTGTACGAAGTCACCAAGAAACCGAGGGGGCTAAGCACGGCTTCGCTATCCTCGGTCCCCTTCGCCCCTATGGACGCCATTCCACAAGGTGGCGACTATGCTCCTGATTACATAATGATACCAATTCGGATTGATGACACCATGTTCTGCCCGACCAGCTCAGTGGATTCCCGCTTTCGCGGGAATGACGGTAGGTAGTTTGTATCAGATGTTTACGGCATAGTCAGAATTAAATGGTATTACTTTGAGCGTGGTGACATTCTTGTTGCCAAAATAACGCCGTCCTTCGAGAACGGAAAGCAGGCGCTCGCGACTGAACTCCCTACACCATTCGGATTCGCAACAACGGAGATTATTCCGCTTCGACCTTGTAACGAAGAGCACGATAAACGGCTACTGTTCTTCTACTTGCTACATCCCGATGTCCGTCATCATGTCGCCGAGCGGATGGAAGGCACGACTGGGCGTCAGCGCATACCTGTTGACGTACTCCTTGACCTGCCGTTTCCAAGGTTTGATCCAGAGGAGCAGACCGCTATTGCTGACTCACTGGAGTTGATTCAACGTATGAAGGCTGTTGAGACTCGGGCGATCTGGACAACGGAAAACCTCAAGCGCGCCACGATGCGGACGCTCTTCACTCGTGGCCTGCGGGGCGAAGCGCAGAAGGAGACGGAGGTCGGGCCGGCGCTGGAGAGTTGGAACCTCGTCAACTTTGCGTCGGTACGCGAGAAACTCCAATATGGCACGTCGGTCCGATGCACGTATGACGTGTCCGATCACCCTGTGCTTCTGCGCTTCGCCCCGCAGCGTGTCACCGCTGACGATCTCAAATACTGTGCGCTTGCAGGTAGTGACGCCGCCTGAACACCGCAGCGATAGACAGCCTGCTACTCCCGTTGCCGCCTTCGAGGACTCTACGCAGACGGTGATGGATATCCCCAACGATCTGGTACCCGCCGCGCGCGCGTTGCTCGCGGACCGTTGACGCGCTGGAGACGCATAGAGGGTGCGAGATAGATGCACGATGGTGTGAGATTAGGTGCGAGATAGGACTGGAATAGAGGGTCTTATGGGGTCTATAGGGGCATAATGTCGTAGTTCACCAGAGGCGGTGAACGCCGTACTGATCGAAGAGGGATTCGTTGGAGATGAGAACGAGGTTGCGTGACAAAGCCTGTGCGATGAGCATTCGGTCGAAGGGATCGCGGAGCGGACCGGGAAGAGCGCCCCCGCGCGCGGCGTCTTGGACGGTTAAGGCATGGGTGTCAAGCAGCAGCCGCAACTATGGGCCGCCTTCCCATAAGGCCAACTCCTCCGGCGACAGCGGCTGCGAGACGAGGTCGCTTAACTCCTCCCACTCCTTCTTGCCCTTCATGGCGCCAAACTGCCGCTTACCGCGCTCTTCGCAGCGCACGAGCCGGGCGACCAGCTTGCCGTTTCGGGCGATGACGGCTTCCTCCCCCGCCTCGATCTGCGCCAGCAGACGCGACAGATGGGTCTTCGCTTCATGCACGTTCACCGTTACCATTGCCGGCTCCTTTATGGGCATATTAGCTAACGATATGACTAAGACATTCGCTTGTCAATTGGAGACCAGGCTGTGACGGGTACCCGAATAACCGAAGCGGGAGCCGTCCAGTTTCCGATGGTCCGTCATGCGGCGGAGACCGGCAGGTCAGGCTGGTTGATTTCGACGATCCGTCGGCCAACGTCCTGCACGTTACCTGGGAGTGGCGGCTCAAGCTCCGGCCCGCAAGGGCAACCGCGCCGACGTGATGTTCCTGGTCAATGGAGCGCCGGTCGCCATCGTCGAGCACAAGAACCCGACGGACTCCGTCGCTATCGAGCGGGGCGTCACGCAGTTGCGCCGCTATGAGATCGAGACGCCCGAGCTGGTGGGGTCGGCGCAGCTATTCAATGTGACCCACCTGCTCGACTACTGGTACGGCGTCACATGGAATCTGTCGCGTCGCTACATGGCGCGGTGGAAGGAGACCCAGGAAGAGAGCTACCGCTTCGCCGTCCAGTCCTTATTCGAGCCGACGGACTTCCTGCGCGCGCTACGGGACTGTGCGCTCTTCTACGTCGAAGACGGCGAGACGCGGAAGACCGTGCTGCGCCAGCACCAGCGACGCGCCGTGGACCGCATCGTCGAACGCTGCGCCGAGACCGTGAAACGACGGGGCCTCGTCTGGCACACCCAGGGGTCAGGGAAGATGTTCACGCTGCTCACCGCCGCCCGCCTGGTCCTGGAGGCCAGGGAGGAGTTCGGCAACCCAACGGTGGTCGTCGTGGTGGACCGCACGGAGGTGGAGGGCCAGCTCGCGGGCTGGGTCGAGCGGCTGCTCGGCGAGATGCAGCAGCAGGACATCGCCGTCCGGCGCGCCGGGTCGAAGGAAGAACTGCATCCATGATCGCATCCATCAACATCCGCAGCGCCTCGCGAAGAAAGTCCATGTCTCCGTCCACACCCCTCTTGCGCAACAAACTCCAAAATAACGATACTGTCTCTTGCCGTCGCCGTCCTCCTTGTATTGAGCTTCTACTTCTCTAAGGATGACGCGGTGGCTTTATCTATGCCAGGACACCTTCTCTATTACACCACTCTACGGGATACTACTATGAGCTTTCGCCCCTCTATGCGGTGATGCGCAACCGCATGCCCAGAGCCCTGGTTATCCGCATCACCGTGGCGAAACTTGGGTTGCCATTCTCTCCCAGCGCCTTGTACAGACCCTCTCTGGTCATGCCGATGTCGCGGGCCAGTTGGCTCATGTTTTGCGCTCGAGCGATGTCGTTCAGGGCCGCCCGGATGAGGCTTCCATCCCCGGGGTCCTCTTCCGCGCACGCCTCGAGGTATAGCCTTATATCCTCATCCGTATGCAGGTCGTCCGTAACGTCCCACCTGGTGAATGTCTCAGACACCTCTCACCTCCATTCCTGCGCCAGATGTCGGGCTCGTTCTATGTCCCTGGGCTGACTATCTTTATCACCGCCGCAGAGCAGTACGATTACAGTCTGTCCTTCCCGGACGTAGTAGAGCCGGTAGCCAGGGTCATAGTGTATTCTCATTTCGAAGATTCCACCCCCGACTGAACGTGTGTCGCCCAAGTTGCCGAGCGAAGCGTTTCTCAGACGCGCGTTGATTCGGGCGACAGCGCGCCGGTCCCTCAGTCTGCGAACCTATTGTCTGAATGTAGCCCCCTGGATGACTTTGATCATGCATTTACTGTAAACGACAGTTCACACATAATCAACGACAGCTCTTGCGAATCGGGTTCCGCCAGATCGGAGAAGAGGCTCTTACACAGGACAGGAGCGGACGAAATATCCTGTCGTCAGGGGCAGTCCATAGGAGCCAGGATGAGGTCCATCAGGGAATTGTTGTCCAGCACTTCTGTGAGTCGTTTCCGCCCTTCGTCCGAATGGTAAACGGGTGCGGGGGAGTCCAGGATAGAACCACCCCGGTCCAAGTGCAGGATGGACCCGGAACGCAGGTCGGTCAGAATGATCGGGGCCACCCACGTGGCAGGTGGAACCGGGGGGCAGGTGGGTATGTGCCAAACGTGTATGTCGCCGTCGACTACCCGGGTGTTGGAGCCAAAGTCCGTCGGCGTCTGGATTCTTCTCTGCTCATCAGTTGGTGTCGGCGCAGGTGGCGCCGTGGGCGCAGGCGCAGGCGTCGCAGGGGGAATCGGGGTGGAAGGGACACGAGTCTCCGCGCAGGCGACGACCGCCATCATCAATAGACTGACGACGAGAAAGGCGGCGGTCCCAAAGTCCGTAGTTGACTCCATGGATTCTCCCCCGGTCGATTCATGTCCTCATCGCCTATATCCGAAGCCCATTATAGATTCTCGCTCTCTGGCAGGATAGGAAGGGGGCAAAATTGTCCTGCGAACTTTTCCGATCCTGTGGACCGTATCGAACCATGAGTGAAATCGATACGTTCTTCGAACGAGCGGGCGTGGCGCCCCAAGATCAATCTGGCACTAGGAAGTGGTTTGTTCTGGAATCTCTGCAACTCATGAACGGGACGAACGACCTTGAGAAGGCGCTTGTGAGAATCGTATCTCCGAGGGAATACTCGAGAGATTATACCGTTATACCAATTCGGATTGATGACACCATGTTCTGCCCGACCGGCTCAGTGGATTCCCGCGAAAGCGGGAATGACGGTAGGTAGTTTGTATCGGATGTTTACGGCATAGTCAGACTTAAATGGTATTAGACAAGACGTTGAAGATCATTTGAATGCTCTTCTTCAGATTGAAGGACTGGAAGTTGTCCTCCTCGGTGTTGACCCAGCGCTTAGGGAACGCACCGCTTCTATCCCAACGGCGAAGGGGAGATCGGCGCAAGTTTCTCCGGACTTCCATCAACTGGTACAGGATGACTCATTGGCCGAAGTTTTGTCGTTCCGGTGGGAAAGCGTATCTCGCCGCTATTGTAATGATGGGGAGCATTCTGGAAGGCGTATTGCTCAACAGATTCGAGCGTAATCTTGAAGTTGGTAATCGAGCTAGGAGATCGCCGAGGACCGGACCGGAAAACCTAAGCCACTCCAGCAATGGGGACTCTCCAACATGATTGATGTTGCTCATGAAGTTGGTTGGCTCCAGGGCGATATAAGGCGATTCAGCCATGCGTTGCGGGATTCTCGTAACCTGCCATCGACAAGACGGTCTCCGGCAAGCGCCGCGTCGTGATACTCACCTCCGCTCGGATCGAAACGCCGGTATTCGGCTATCCCGTAGCGCTCGTAGGTCCGCCTCTTGGTCGTGTAGTCCACCACGCCTGTCGTTGACGATGCCACCTCCAGCACCCAGTCCGGCGCCTTCCCCTGGCGGTCTATCGCGTATCCGCGCTGCTCGTTGACCAGATCGAGGTCGCATCCGAACGCCACGATGAGGTCGGGTATCCTGTAGTCCCCCCAGGGAGCGAGGGTTGGCGCCACCGGGACCTCCCCGCGCACCAGGGTGCGCTCGCGGTCGGCGAAGTGGATTAGCAGGGTGGTCAGTACCGAGCGCAGGTGGAGGTGTTTCGTATTCTGCATATCCTCTCGTGGCGGAAAGTCGGGAAAGCGGTCGAGCTTGCCGTCTTCTCTTGGGAGTGTGACCGTCTTGCTGGTCATCGCGGACCTCTCAGCGATTGGTGAGCGGCGATGTCGCCGGCTGGGGTTATTATACAACCACGCTACGCCATATTATGGTGGCAGAGCTGATAGTCAATTTACCACCAGAGCCGTCCCCATCTTCGTCAGTGTCTCACATCCGTCTGCTGTGACCAGCACGGTGTCTCCCACCGACATCGCGAGCTTGCGATCCCAGTCCAGCAGGATCATGTGCATGAAGATGACCATGTTGGGCTGCAGCGCCACCGGGTTGTCCTTGTATATCATGGGCCAGTCCATCCATGTTGGCGGATACAGCGCCCCCAGGCTATAGCCGCAGGCGTTGAGTCGGTGTTCCCCGAAACCAGACTGATCCAGAGAGTCGGCATGGGCGGAGAAGATATCGCCGAAAGTGGAACCGGGCCGGGCGGCGTCCTTGCAGGCTTGAAGAGCGTCGCGGCACGCGGAGTGCATGGCAAGCTGTTGCCTGCTGGGTTCTCCGGTAAGGATGGTCCGCATGAGACAGGAATGATAGTGTCGGTAAGCCCCACCGAATTCCAGTTGCAGTTGGTCATGGGTACCCAGTGTATCGTAGCCCGTGAAATTCCTTACCATGAGCGCGTTCTCCCCCGACCCTATGATGAAGCGGGAGGCCGGGTAGTCGCCTCCTCCTCGAAAGATCGCCGACTTCATCCCTGCCAACACATCCTGCTCCGGAGCGCCCGCCTTTGCCAACCGTTGGGCCGCCGCTAATGCGTCGTCGGCCAGAGCTGCCGCTTTGCGGACGTACTCCAACTCGGCGTCGCTCTTGATCAGCCTCAGTCGGCTCACCAGTTCCGAGCTGTCCTCGTATTCGCAGCGGCCCTCGATAGCCGCCCTCACGTTGTCCCAGCGCTTCCCAGTCAGACACCACGCTTCCAACTCGATGCCCAGCCGCCGGCCCCGGCATCCCCGCTCTTCCAGGATGTTCCAAAGGTCCTGGCCCGGGTTGCTGTCGGCGCCGTCCACCCAAACGCGAATGTCGTCAATCACGGAGGTCAGCCGCGCCTGCCGCAGGTCCGCGGATCTCGTCAGCAGAACCAGCTTGCCGTCATCTCCGAGATAGAGGCACTGGAACTGCGAGTAGCCCATGGTGTCGTACCCGGTCAGGTAGTACATGCTTTCCTGCCTGAAAATCAGCAGGGCCGCCAGTCCTCTGTTCCGCAATTCAGCCACGACTTTCTCTATGCGGCCAGCCAACTCCCGCTCGGTGAAATGTAACGGCATTTCGCTCCTCCTGTCTCTTGTCGTATGGACTGAATTGACTATGATGAGACGATTTGCTGATTCTACCACCACAGGATGAAGCCGATGCTTGTATAATAGGATGAGATTCATCGAATCCATACCCGACGGGGGATCCCATGCCAGCTCCCAGAGTAATCTACCAGCCCAGACCCGGCAGCCCTATTGACGTTGACAGGGCATTCTACGGACGCTTGGGACGGGAGACGGAGACCCGCAGCCTGATCGAGCGGTTCGTGATACCGATTCGCTCCGGCAGGGCCTGGCCGGTACTGGCGGGCCAGATATGCCGCGTCGTCGTGGTGGAAGGGGCGCAGGTGGCCGACTTCAACGCCTGGAACCTCAACAATCCCAGGGAGCGGTTCTGGGCGGCACGTACCAAGCAGCTACACCGGGCCCACGTCTCCACGTTCGACCGGCTGTGGTCATGCCTCCCATACCTGCGACCCATGCTCACTATCACCGGGGACACGGTGGACTATCCTCTGGACGAGGATGGCGCCGGGTGTCACGACCTGCTGGGCACTCGCTGCGACCCATACGTCCACAAGATGCTGAATGGCGAGGACTTCGACTTCTGCTGCCACTCGAACCTGGTGCGGGCGGTAGCTCCGTACCATCTCGATGAGAGCGACATCCACGACGTCCTCAATATATTCCAGGTGACCGGACTTACGCGGGATGACCGCTACTTCGTGAAGCCCTCGCCTGCGAAGCGAGGCGACTACTTCGAATTCTTCGCCGAGATTGACCTGCTCTGCGCCATCTCCACCTGTCCCCAGGGAGACCTATCGGTACAGGCATGGGGAGAAGACGCCGACGATCCAATCTCCACCTGCCACCCGCTGGGGGTCGAGATCCATCAACCCCGTTCTGGACTCCTGGAAGGCTGGCAGTCGCCTCCAACGAGCAATTATCGCGGTATCCACGGGCTTGACCGCGCATGAGTTGACTGTGGTACGCATTTAGTGTGCAGACCGGACAGTTGACCACGGCAAATAGCCGGAGAGAAAGATGATTGTAGTAACCGGAGCTTCGGGCAGACTGGGACGCATGGTGGTGCAGTCGCTGGTGGATCAGGACAGAGAAGTCCTGGCCACTGACCGATTGGCTGCCGACGACCTTCCGGCGGAGTTTGTGCGTTGCGATCTCGCAGACGCCAGGGCAGTAGAGCGTATTCTCGATGACGCGGAATCCATCGTACACATGGGAGCCATCCCAGGGCCGCTCCGCGAAGATCCCAAGTTCATCTTCGACAACAACGTGGTCAGCACATACAACGTAATGACGTCCGCGGCGGAGTTGGGACTCCGGCGAGTGGTGTTCTCGTCCAGCGCCTTCGGCATGGGCTGGGCCCACGACGGGAACGCTTTCGTACCGCTGTACCTGCCGCTGGACGAGGAGCATCCCATGATGCCTTTCGAGCCCTACGGCCTGTCCAAGCAGGTTGGGGAGGATATTGGCAGGATGATCGCCCGCGGTTCGGACACCACCGTCGTCAGCCTGCGGTTCACCAATGTGGCGCCCCCGGAAGTTCAGACGGAGTTCCCCTGGCCGGCGCCCACTCCGGAGAATCCCCTGACGCTGGTGATGTGGGCCTACGCCGATGCCCGTGACGTGGCCGAGGCCCACGTACTGGCGCTGGACGCGGAGATAGAAGAGTATGAAGCCTTCTTGATCGCGCAGCCTTCCAGCCGTTTCGAAGAGTCCACTATTGACCTTGTCAGAGACAACTTCGGCGACAGGGTGGAGATACGGGAAGGGCTGGGCGGTACCGCCAGCGTAATAAGTACGGAGAAGGCGCAGCGACTGCTGGGATGGAGACCACGCTACGACTGGCGATGACGGCTGCCGATGGCGAGAGTGCCCCAAGCATATTCCAACAGGGGAAATGCCGTATAGTGGAACGGACATCCAGAAGAGACCCTGGACCGGATCTAGGAGGATTGACATGAGCGAACTCAGGCGAGTCATCGTGAATACGGACAAGGCTCCACAACCGATTGGAGCCTACTCGCAAGCGATCAGGACTGCGCCGGGCGAACTGCTCTTCATCGCCGGACAGGTGGCGGTGGACCTCGACGGCAACCCGGTCGGGATAGGCGACGTGGCTGCCCAGACCAGGCAGGTATTCGAGAACCTCCGAGGCGTGCTGGAGGGCGTTGGGGCGAACTTCAGCAATATCGTGGAGTTCACCACATATGTAGTGGGACAGGATTCGGTGCAGGGATTCATCGAGGGACGGACGGAGGTGTTCCCCACGATATTTCCAGACGGCGACTATCCCCCCAACACGCTGCTCGTGATCGCCGGCCTGGTAAGAGAGGAGTTCCTGGTGGAAGTATCGGCGATAGCCGCGTTGCCCTGACCGATTACTGGCGGGGCGGGCTAGAACCCACCCCAATCTGTTGTGCTGGCAGCGGCAAACGCCGACCTATCGCACCAGGCCCTCTCACAGTATCGTTCATGCCGGCGCCGTCCGGTTCAGTCATCCTCGTGACCGTCGAGGATTTCGCAAGGTTAGCTGCGTAGGTAGCGGTCGAGGAAGTCGGCAACGTCCGACAGCATCTGCCGAACATTCGCTAGTGAACTCACGTAGAAACCATCGTTGGGGTACACCTTGTATTCAACGGTCTTGTAGCGCCGCTTCATCTCCACCGCGAAGTCTTGTGACGTCTCGGGCCAGTCCTCCCTCCCCTCCCCGTGAAGGACGAATGTAGGTGTAGTCGCGTCCCCGACCCGGTAGAACGGCGAGCGGCGATACCAGACGTCCTCGTTTCCCTCGAAGACGCCGAACTCATGCTCC
Source organism: Dehalococcoidia bacterium (assembly GCA_965202815.1). Lineage (GTDB taxonomy): Bacteria > Chloroflexota > Dehalococcoidia > Lucifugimonadales > UBA1123 > VXRN01. The sequence continues at coordinate 1,541,719 of CBDBCD010000002.1, read as the reverse complement.
AGGAGTTTGATGTGCCGCAGTTCCAACTGGTTGCGCAGGGCGGGCCAGTCGCTGTAACCGGACATGGGAACTGCCGCCTGGAACACGCCCGGCGCGAACGTTACCGCACACATCGAGAGGATGCCGCCGTAGCTCGTTCCCGTAATCCCGATAGCCTGCGAATCCACGTAATCAAGTCCCTTGAGGAACTCGGCCCCGGCAATGGCGTCCTTCAAGTCGCCTCCGCCCCAGTCCCTGTCGTTCAGTTCCTCGAATGCCTTGCCGTAACCGGAGCTTCCCCGGACGTTGGGCAGCAGCACCACGTATCCGCGCTGCACGAAATACTGGACGTAGGGCTGGAAGTCGTCAATGAACTGGTTGGTGGGCCCACCGTGGATGAATAGCAGCCCCGGGTACTTCTCAACTTCCTCACGGCTCTCAGGACTGTAGAGATAAGCGTGGATGACGAGGCCGTCAAAGCTTTCGTATGTAATCTTTTCGGGTGCGGTCAGGCGCTCGGTCAACGCAGGGTCAACTCCGGCGTCGGTCAGTCGCCGGGCTCTGCCGTCTTCCAGGGAGACGACCCAGATGTCCGCCGGAGACGTGGGAGTCCCATATCGGAAGATTAACCGCGAGCCGTCCGGCGACCACTGGAGCGCCGAGCATACGCCCACCTCCGGCGAGAATAGCGTGCGGGACTCTCCACTGGAAGCGTCCGCCACCCTCAATTCAAGCGTACCATTGCGGTTGGAGGTATAGGCAACCTGCTGCCCTGCGGGAGACCAGGCGGCGTTATCCTGCTCCGCGTCCTCGGGAGCCAGTGGCTCCGGCTCACCACCCACAACGGCCACAGTCCAGATGTTTACGTGTCCGCTGCGCTGGCTGCGGAAGAGGACCCGCTCACCGCCGGGAGAGACCAGGGGATAGCCAAAAGTCCCACCGTAGCTGTAATCGAAGAAATCGGTGTCCTGGACGACGATTTCCCGCTCTTTGCCGTCCGGCACAGCTCTGATGACATCATGGTTCTCCCACCTGTCGTCCAGCCGGACGTACAGGATGTGCCGGCCGTCGGGGGTGAAGACCGGATTCACCGAGTAGAGCGGGCCGTCGGTCAGCCGAACGGCCCTACCTGATGGGATCTCCACCAGGTAGATGTCATACGAGCCGTGGCGATTGCAGGACACCGCGACGCTCCTGCCGTCGGGAGCCCAGTTCATCGAATGGATGCGGGCGCCCAGCGCCGTCAGTTGGAACCCTGCATCTCCGTTGGCAGGCCACAGCCACACCTCGTCGTTGCCACTCTTCCCGGCAATACAGGAAACGTAGGCGCCGTCCGGAGACCAGAGTGGGATGCGAGGGGCCGCGCCCCCGTCGCCCGCTCCTACCGTCATGCGGGATGGGAATCCTCCATCGGCAGGGACGCTCCACAGCTCGGCCGTATCCCCCTGCGGGGAGACGAAGGCGATACGAGTCCCGTCCGGCGACCATTGGGGCGTCTCCGCGCCAACCAGAGGCCAGATGGACAGGATCTTGTCCAGACTCAGCTTCGATTCGTCCGTCTTGGTCGAACCGCTCATCTTCTCGACCTCCTTTTGCCGCGTTCGATGTACTTTAGCGGACTCAGAAATTCGTTCGAGTATTCCGTCCCTATCCTCGGTAGTGGCTCGCCACTGAGTCCGTCTCATGCCGGCTGGGACCACCAGGGAATCGCGTTTGTTCTTCTTTCAGTCCGTCTATGATAGACAGAAAGTCCCGCCTGTGTGACGCCTTCCGGGGGCGGATGGCTACATCTATGGGGTTTCTAAGGAAGCCTGCCGATGATCAGGGCAACTCCCTGTCTTTCGGCTAAAGCCTCGACGTCTTCCGCCGCTTCCACGCAGTACAGTGCCGCACAGGTCTCGACTCCTGGAAACACCTTGCGGAGAATGCCGGCGCTGGTGGATACCTGATCTACATAGTCGTCGGCCGCCAGCGATGCTCCACCGGCGCAGAAGGCGACATCGCCGCCGCTGGCTGATCCCTGAACGATGAAGTCTGTGTCCAGCAGTCGTTCATACTCACCGTTGTGTATGACGCCGTTATCCAGAGCTTCCCAGATTTCCTCATCGAATCTTGCGGACCCGCGGCTGTGTTCAGCCGGTCTGACGTTTCGCAGCCTTCTCAACGAGAAAGTCCGCGCGATCTGCGCCAACCCCCTGTCCGCGAGTCTCGCTTCCAGGACAATACCCTTGAGAACTCCTGCATCAGTCTCCAGCGTATCGAGCTTGGTCCGTGTCTCGGTTGCGAAACCGCTGAACATCGCCGGAAGCGCAAGCAGTTCGCCCGTGAGAATCTTGTGCCGCGCCGCGTCCAGGAAATCCGGATTCTCGTCCAGTAGCTCCAAGAAGTCGTCTGTCGTGCTGATGGCAGTCATCTGTCATCTCCTCTCGGATTATAGCCGAGTTTCTCCAATAGAGGACGCCGGGGAGACGCCCCGGGTCTCTACGAGAGCGCATTCCCTGACTGGGAGCGCCGCAAGAGAGGCTGAGCCACGGCTTGCCACGGGTTCGCGTCGGGCTGACAATCACTCGGCCCAGCCACTGCTATACAACAGTCCGGAAGGGCCTGACGATATTCCGTCAGGCCCCTTGGCGTTTACTGGCGCCGCTGACGACGGCAGGAGGCTGGGAACATAGAGAGCCGACCTGCTTCTACGTTCGAAGCTCACGCCGCGCTTCGACTGAAAGCGGCAACTGTCTGAAAGCTGTTGAGATGTAGGACAAGCGGAGCCTTGCAGCTCGGTCGCAGCCGGTCGGTACACTGTGATCATCGTATAGGATACACGCGATGTGTACGCCCGAAGATAGACGAGAGGCGGCTGACCGGCTACCTCTCTGCCGGATTCTATATCCGGGGTTCTCCAGCGACAGAGAGGAAATTCTGGTCGAAGGTCTTGACCTGGCTTATTCCACGCCTGCGGCAACTCGCCAGGTGACACAGGTCCCGCGCGCTCAGCGCAGGATACTGCGCATGCAACTGTCGGGCCAGATCGACATCTTCCCTTTGCAGGGGCCACACTTCGGCGGTGGTTCTATCGACGAGATCCATGGCGACCCCAAGAGTGTCCATTCTCCCTGTGGCCTCATACACGTGCATGAGTTCCTGGAGGACTTCAGCCGAAGTGAACAGCCTCAGATGGCCGTCGGCAGCGTCGGCAAAGAAATCCTGGGCCGCGTCCTGTAGTGGATGCGAGCGGCCCACCGCGTACATGAAGACATTGGTATCGACAAAGATCATGGATTGCCAGTTCCCGACATCTTCGCCTCGTGGAGTATCTGGAGGTGTTCCTCCCAGTCGGGCTCTCGACCGACGGACTCACGCTCGTCATATGCTCGGAAGAATTCCCTGACTTCCGCAGACGACGTGAATGGCCTCAGACTCTCTCTCTGCTTGATTCGCTCTTCCGCGGCTGCCCTCAGCCACCCACTCAGGCTCATCCCTTCAAGATGAGCCTGGTGGACGAATCTGTCGCGGTCCTCGTCGGGAACTATCAGGTGGACCCTCGCCATCGTTGTTCACCTCCCCCCAGGTGATGTGTGTCCATCGTACACATCATCGGAAGGCCGGTCAATTTCAGAGTGTGACGGTGAAGCGTCACAAGAGTGGCTGGTCACCCCTATCCACATATCAAGTACCGGCAGGTTCCAGCCTTCCCCCTTGACGGTGGAAGGGATTCTTGCGCTACCGATTCCGGCGGTCGTCATGAGCGAACTCAAGATACTTGATGCTTCCGGGTAGCTGTCTGAACAGGCGTGTAAGGTTCACCGTAGAAGCCTAAGATATGGAAGGCGGTAAGATGTGCGCGGAGCTCCACATAGCGCCGGATCACACTTGCCCCTATCACAGGCGGCGGGTCGCCAGGAAAGCAGCGCTCAGACCCGCGAACAGGCTCAGGGCGATGAACTGCAACCTGAACGCGGTCTCGCCTCCGGCACTCCAGTCGAACGCCAGGAATATCCCTCCAATCGTCAGCATCGCCGCAAGGTAAACGACTATGTAGCAGACGCAGGAAAGAACGAAGCGCTGCGCCGTCTGAACGATTCTCGCCTTGAGCGCCGCCTTCCTGTGCATGAACAGGTACGCATAAGCGGCGGTGAAGAGCGCGGAAGGGATGACGCTCAGAGCGAAGATCACGATGGAAGCTTCTCCTTCTATCGTATGTGGCGCCGACTTCCGTTCCGGAGAACTCTGCCGCAGACCCCGGGCGGCGTTCGCCGAATTCATGCCCAGTTTATCGCGGCGATCCGAGAGGCGAGTGGGATATACTTGATCCAGGCTCCGAGTACCGCCGAAGGCGAGGCCCTGATGAACGCATACCGACGACGCGATACGATGCCCACAGCGGCGCAGGTCGCCGCCGCGATAGAAAGCCGGCCCTCGGGCGGCTGGTACAGGACGGCGGGCTTCTGCCACGGCAAGACGGCGCGCTCCAACAGGACGCTCGCGTTCAGAGACACCTCCGGCGGCTACATCCAGGTCAAGTGCTTCGCAGGCTGTACTGAGGGCGAGGGCTGGCGAACCGTCCGCGACGAACTGCTCAGGCGGGCCGGATACGATCCGGGAAGGTTCGCCACCGGACCGAAGACAACCGTTGAGACCACGCCGAGGACCGCTCCGAAGACGGCGACTACCGATCCCGTGGACGCGATACTGGACGCGCTCGTCACGGTTCCGAGTCACCCTGACCACCCTGCCCGCCTCTGGGCTGCGACCAAGGAGAAGGGTAAGGAGCTTGTGGCCGAGGATTCGAGATTCCCAGCCTCGATTGGCTGGATGGACAGGGCCAGGCTGCTCAAGGAGTCCAGGGCCGGAAACTCGCCCGCGCACAGGATGTATCGCTACTTCCGGGGCGCGGGCGCGCTCGTCATGCCATTCGCCCCCTACGCTGCATGGAACGCAAGGCTGCGCCCCGCCCGCTCCGACATACGCGGCGTGCAGCTCGTCCACCTGGATGCGAGCGGCGCAAAGTATTACCTCTTCGAGAACGATTCCGGCTCTGACAAGCGCTCGATAAGGCGCGCTGACGCGGGCGACAGCGGACTTCGGGGAAGTCTCGGACTGCTCCAGCTACGGGAAGGCGCTCAGGACATCGAGGTGAACCTGGTCGAGGGTCTGGCGGACGCCCTCGCCGTCCTCCGATACGGGCGCGACGTCCAGGGCCATGTCGTAAGCATGGTTGTCGGGACATCGGGTTTCCTGGGACTGGGATATGCCGACCTGAGCTTCGCCTCCAGGGTAAGGCTGTGGGCGGATTCGGACGACGGCGGAGACGGTCGCATCGCCGCCGCGAAACTGGGCCAGAGACTCGCCAACGCCGGGATGGACGTGCGGATCGAGAGGCTGCCCATAGGGAGCGACCCGGCATCGGCGCCGCTGCGGGCGGTCTGTCCCGGGTGCGGTCGCGAGGTGTCCGTAGCCTACATGGGCGGATCGGGTGTCTGCCGCCGATGCGCGGTGAACTCGGGCCGATAATGCAACAAATGCACCAAGTAATTGTCGCTGCGCTACTCGAAACCCCACTCCGCCCTCTGCCGCTCCAGAGCCTGACTGTCTGCGATGACTCAAAGCGATGACATGACACTTGCCAGCTACAACTTAGACGCCGGAGAGATCGACCGTGCAGGCGATATTCTGATAGTAGGATCGCAACATGAATGGCTCGAAGCCCGGCATCTTGTCAACCGATGGCGCGCTTCCCACAGCCGTCCGCTGAATACATTTCGGATGAACCTGCGAAGAAGAGTTGGAGACCGCGACATAGTGGCCCAGCGCCTCAAGCGTCTCCCGTCAATCACTGCAAAGTTAGCAAGACTACGCTGGCTGAAGCTGTCGCGGATGCAAGACATCGGCGGGTGCCGCGCCATTGTGGATAGCGCCGAGGATGCTTTCAGGCTGGCCGCTGACTTCGGCGACAGCAGGATCAGGCACGAGCTGGTCAGGTACGACAATTATATCGACCAGCCCCGCCGCTCAGGTTACAGGAGTCTCCACATGGTTTACTCCTACCACAGCGACAGGACCGAGTTCTGGAACGGCCTGAAGACCGAGATTCAGGTCCGATCCCAGCTCCAGCACCAGTAGGCGACCGCTGTGGAAACAGTCGAGACGTTCACCGGCGACAACCTGAAGGCCGGCGTCGGTGACCAGGACTGGCTCAGGTTCTTCGCCCTTATGAGCTCAGTGATCGCCGAACGGGAGGGAACAACTGTCGTCCCGGATACACCGACTAACCGAAGGGAACTCGTCAGTGAAATCAGACAGCATGACCAGACGCTCGGTATTTCCCGTCGCCTGGCGGTGTTCCAGAACCTCACCCTGCAGCTCAGGGATTCTCGCTCGATCAGAAACCACTGGGTTGGACTGGAACTGGACCCGCTTGCCAATCAGGTCGCAGGCCGGATATTCAATCCAGATGACTGGGAGAGCGCGAATGACTGGTACTCAGACAGGGAATTGGAGAATCGGGATAGCCCGCATATAGTCGTCGTGCTGGTATCATCGAGTTCGCTGAGCGACCTCAGAAGAGCCTATCCGAACTTCTTCGCCGACATAGGCAGGTCAGGAGGGTCCTTCAGGAGACCGTCGGGTAGATATGGCGTCCGTCCTGGAGAGTTGTTCTACCCGCCTGGCCCTCGCTCTCTGACCGCGTTCCTTGGCCTTGCGCATGACCCTTTCGAACCGCTCAGACGGGCTCTCAGTATCTTTACGGATTTCCACCCCGGTCGCCATATCGAGTCCTCCGTGTTTTCGATCCTCTCACCCGTATCATAATACAGACAGTCCCCTGAAGGCACCTTGACTTAAGCCGCTGTCCGGGACGAAATTATCAAAGTCCCTTCGGCATCGGCGAGCAAGAGTTGGTTAAGGATCATGGTCGAAGCTACGCCAGAGTCTATCCGGGGACGATCAAGAACGTCGCTTTCCATCGCTTTTGTCCTGAACGGGACTTCGCGAAAGCCCGCAGAGCCGTCTTTCCAAGCCCCCAGGGCAATCGCATCTAAACGAGGTTTTATACGGAGTATAGAATATAGGTCATCCTAAGAATTGGGGGCGGCCTCATGGAAGACACTCAAACAGCTTCTCTAATCAGTATCTTCTCAGAGCTTGAAGACCCTCGTATAGACCGAACCAAGCGACACAGCCTGACAGACATCATCACAATCGCCATCTGCGCCGTGGTGTGTGGAGCGGACTCCTGGGTGGACGTGGAATTGTTCGGCAACTCCAGGAAGGAGTGGTTGAGCGGCTTTTTAGAACTGCCAAACTCAATCCCCTCCCATGACACCTTCGGCAGAGTGTTCTCGATGCTGGATGCTGAGAGGTTTCAGAGTTGTTTTGTGCAGTGGGTCAGGTCGGTCAGTGAGATAACAGAAGGTCAGATAGTGGCGATAGACGGCAAGAGTGTGAGGCGTTCTCACGACGCGCGAGCGGGCAGGTCGGCGATCCATCTGGTCAACGCCTGGGCGTCAGCCAACAGACTGGTTCTGGGACAGGTCAAGGTGGATGACAAGTCCAACGAGATAACGGCGATCCCGAAGTTGCTCAGGATGCTGGAGCTGAGTGGCTGCATAGCAACCATAGACGCGATGGGATGTCAGAAGGACATAGCGCGGACCATCACAGAGCGAGGCGCGGACTACGTTCTGTCGCTGAAGCGCAACCAGGGCCAACTCTACGACGATGTGGCCGAGATGTTCGAGTATGGACGACAGACAGGCTTTGACGACCCTCACTCAGACTGGTTCGAGACTGTTGAGAAGGGACATGGAAGAGTGGAGACTCGACGCTGCACAACGCTCTGGTCCCCTGAGTTCATATCCTACCTGAATGAGCGAGAGCAGTGGTCGAACCTGAGAAGTGTGGCTATGGTCGAGTCCGAGCGCGACATACCTGGGGATGTGTCTTCACAGACCCGCTACTACATATCGTCTCTGCCGGGCGACGCCGAGCGGCTGCCGGAGGCCGTTCGCGGACACTGGGAAGTGGAGAACTCTGTGCGCTGGGTACTGGACGTGTCCTTTGGAGAGGACGCTTCCAGAGTGAGAAAGGGCAACAGCGCTGAGATACTCGCCGCTCTGCGCCGGATGGCGTTGAATATGCTCATACAGGAGAAAACTCTCAAAGTTGGCATAGCCGCTAAGCGCAAAAAGGCAGGTTGGGACACTCAATATCCGCTCAAGGTACTCGCTCAATAAGATGCGATTGCCCTGCTCTTTTGGGAAAAGGGGTTGACAAAGTTCAAGATGGGGTATAGAGTGGAAATTGTCCCAAGTGGTTGAGTTCAATGGCTCGGTCGAGCGGGCGGCAGGCGGTTCGCCGCAGGCAGCGCGGGAGACGGAGCGAGCGGGCGAGATTACTTGGGGCATTTGCTTTTTGTGGCGTATGCGTGTTTTTACATAATCAGGCTGACCGGTTTCTCTCTGACTGACTACGTGAAGGCGGCTCTAGCCATTGCCGAATACGAAGAGGACGACGGCATGATAGTGGCCAGCGTACCCGTGGAAGGCGCGGCCTTCTTCACCCAGGCTGAAAACTACGAAGAGGCTCGGATCAATCTCATGGATGCCATAGAGGGCTGCGTGATGATAAACCTGCAAATGGGGTGGGACGTGCCGGAGATTCCAGGCTTCGAGGTGAAGTACGAAGTTGTCCCGAATAACGCCTCTTAGCTCCCGCGAACTCATTCGACACTGTTCAGCTCTCTCACGTCGCGGAGGTTTCTGAAGTGGCCGTTGTAGTCGAGGCCGTAGCCGACTACGAATACGTTGGGGATGTCGAAGCCGACGTAGGCGACTTCAACGTCGTGCGTTCTGCGTGAGGGCTTGTTCAGCAGGGCACATACGTTCACGGAGGCCGCTCCGAGGGCTTCTATCTTCTGGACGAGGGCGGACACCGTCTCGCCGGTGTCCACTATGTCTTCTACGATCAGAACGTGCCTGTCCCGTATTCGCTCGCTCGTCGGAAGATAGTTGACGGTCAACTCCCCGCGGGATTCGGTGCCCTCGTAGCTGGTCGCGCGGGCTGTAACGACCTCGACAGAGCGCGGAAAGGCGCGCATCAGGTCGGCGAGAAAGCAGACCGCGCCGTCCATCACGCCGACAAGGAGCAGGTCGGAGTCGCCGTAGTCGGTGACGATCTCCCGGATGAGTCGAGTCGTCGCACGCTCGATATCGTTTTCGGATACAAGTATCTTGCCCAGGTTCACGGGTCTGGCGCTCCTCTTTCCTGTTGTGTCCGGCGCTTCGCCGTCCAGTGTTTCCGGCATATTATAATGGCTGAAAGTTGTACGATGTAATCCAGTCAGGCGGCTTGATCATGAACATCGGGGCGGCGAGAGTCACTCTTCGCATACCGCACAGCCGGAGCTTGAAGGACAAGCGGCGCGTGTCCAACTCGCTGCGCCAGCGCGTCGGGAGCAAGTTCAACGTGGCGGTAGCGGAGGTGGAGATGAACGACGCGCAGCAGACGCTGACGCTGGGTATCGTGTGCGTGTCCAACAGCGCGGTCCACGCTTCGCAGATGGTGGACAGGGTTGTCGAGTTCGTCGAGTCGGAACGTCCGGATGCGGAGGTGGTGGACCTGGAGACAGAGGTTATTCCCTTTTAGTGAAGAGAGTCGCTTGACTGGTGAGGCGAGGTAGCTGCTGTTTCATGCCTCGGATCATGACCTGTACGTCTGCGAATGGCACGCGACATCGAATGTTACAGATGTGACTCACGAAATTCATCGAGTGAGTCACATTTGATGTTTGGTGTGTACCCCGTCCGATGACACGCTACTCCTGCGACTCCGGCAGGGTCTCTAACTGCCCAGGTCGGAGCGACCGGCAGGCTCAGCCGCCGGAATCGGGTTTACGCGAAGTAGGTTCATAAAGGAGTAGGGAACATGTTCAAGAAAATCGGGATACCCGCCACGCTCTGCCTGGTCGTTTTGCTTCTGGCTGCGCTGGCCTCCGCCTGCGGCTCCAGTGAAGAGTCTTCCGATATGGAGATGGCTCCCGCGCCTGCACCGGCGCAGCCCATGGCGGTCGATGTGATAGAGGTGGAAGTTCCGGGTGAAACCGTTGTAGTGGAGAAAGAAGTGGTCAAAGAGGTGGAGGTACAGGCTGCGCCCGCGGCTCCGGCGGCGGCAGCCGGGGAGAGGCAGACCGCGTCCGCCGCGCCAGCCGACCTGGCCTCGGGGGGCGGCGCGGACCGGCAACCGGCGCAGCTCGTCGCCCAGCGGCGCATCATCATTCGCACGGTCAACATGGCGATTGTGGTTGACGACATCCAGGCCGCGATGGACGAAATCGCGAAACTGGCCGACAGGTCGGGCGGCTGGGTCGTCTCCACCGACCGCAGGGAGAAGCATACGGGCAGAATCAGCGTGAGGATTCCCGCGGTGGACCTCGAATCCTCAATCGAGGCGCTTCGCGGGATAGCGAAAGACGTGGAGTCGGAGACCAGCACGAGCGAGGACGTCACCGACGAGTATTACGATCTCCAGTCGCGGCTGAAGAACCAGCTTGCCACCGAGGCGGCGCTCATCAGGCTGCTGGACAGGGCGGAGAACGTCGAACACGCGCTGGCGGTGCAGAGAGAACTCACCGCCGTCCAGGAGAACGTGGAACGCATACAGGGACGCATCAAGCTGCTCGAAGAGACGTCGGCATACTCGCTCGTAACCGTCAATCTCAGCCTGGCGCCGGTGGACATGAACGTGGATGCGGGCCCCGACAAGTCGGTGGCAGTTTACGCCCCGGTCAGGTTCAAGGCGACGTTCAGGCCGCCCAAAGGCGTTGACAGGCACGAGGTGACCTGGGACTTTGGAGACGGGACTCCGGTTACAATCTCCCGCACCGCTCCCACGACCAACGAGGGTGAGAGGGTAACGGCCACTGTCACACACCAGTTCAACGATCCGACGGACTCGCCCTTCATAGTACAGGTAAAGATAAGAAGTTTCGGCGAAGGCGGAATAGCCGAGGGCGAGGACACGGTTACGGTTACGGTCTCGGAGACCCCGGTCATAGAAGTATTCGCGGTCGGCGACTACATGGTCACGGAGAACGAAGAGGTGGAGTTCTTCGGATCGTTCACCCGGCCCCAGGGACTGACGAACGTCCGATACCGGTGGGAGTTCGGAGACGGCTCTCCGTCGGTCGAAGGGCCGGTTGAAGAGGGCGTTACGGAGTTGTCCGCGACCCATACGTACAGGAATTACAGGCCCCAGGAGTACCGCGCGAGGCTTACGGTGACGGCGGACAGCGTGGTCGGAGAGGTCGCCGCATCCCAGGAAATATACGTCTATGTCCAGGAAGACATCGGGTTCATCGTGGGCGGATTCCAGGTTGGAGACACCTTCAAGTCCTCTGTCAGGACTTTGAGCATGGTCGTCTCCGCGCTGACCGACATCGGTATCTGGCTGGTCACCTTCTCCGTATTCTGGGTTCCGCTGCTGATCCTGGCGGTATTCCTGGTCCGCAGAAATCGAAGAATCAGGGCCGAACAGCCAAGACAGGAGCGTATCCGGCCGGAACCGGATCCCCAATCCGGTGAGTAGAGGCGACGGCTTGAGTATATAATGCCGCTATCAATACCCGGTAGCGGTATTATATTCCGGTCGAGCTGAATGTCCCTAAGTCCGATTGAAGAAGAGTCCGAGGCGCGCAGGATGAGACAGGCGGTCAGGACGGTGCTCACGGTCCTGGCTCCTGTCCTGGTCTTCGCCGCGCTGATGATTATGCCCACTCCGGCGGGGCTGACGCCGCAGGGCCAGGCTGCGCTGGCGGTAATGTGCGTCGCGGTGATCCTGTGGGCCATTGAGATTCTGCACATCGCGGTTACGGGTATCGTCGGCATAGTTCTGCTGATACTGGTGGGAGGCGTGTCGGATGTGGAAGCGGCGCTCTACGGGTTTTCCCAGCCGGTGGCCTACTTCCTCATCGGGATACTGACGCTGGGCATGGCGGTCCACCGCTCCGGCCTGGCCGAGCGGGTATCCATCTTCCTGATGCGGGGCGCGGCGGGCAGGCCTCGCCTTCTGTACGTTCAGATGCTCTTCTCCTTTGCCGCGCTCACGTTCGCTCTTCCGTCGGCGAGTACACGGGGCGCGATACTGGTGCATATCTACGAGCAGGTCATGGAACGCTGGGACATCCCGCAGGACCACTCCTTCCACAAGGCGGTGATGGTGGCGCTGGGCTCGCTGAACCGGCTGGGTTCGACGGCGCTGCTGGCTGGCGGGGTCACGCCGGTCGTGGCCTCCGGGCTGCTGGGGGATTTCTCCTGGGGGAGATGGTTCGTGCTGATGAGCGTCCCCTTCTACATAAACCTGATCATCGGCGGGGCGCTTCTCTTCCTGCTGTACCGCTCCGGGTTCAGGGCGCGGGTGGATGCAGACGCCCGGTTCCTGGAAGCGGGGCCGATTAGCGCGGTGGAGGTGCGGGCGGGAGCCATAGCGTTGCTGACCGCGCTGCTCTGGTTCACCGACTTCGCTCACGGGTTGCATCCGGCGGTTCCCGCGCTGATAGCCCTCTGCCTGATACTCATGCCGGGCATCGGTATTCTGAATTGGAGAGAGTTGGAACAGGGGCTGGGCTGGGGTAATTTCATCGTCATCGCTTCCACGCTGTCCCTTGCGCACGCGCTGGTCGCCAGCGGGGCCGCCGAGTGGTTCTCAAGCGGACTTGTGGGATGGATTGGCGGACTGAGCGACAACCCGTGGCTGTTTCTTCTTGCCCTCTGCTGCGCCGCCGCCATAGTCCGCGCGATGCTGCCCAACATCGCGGGCTACCTCGCGTTGGTCATTCCAGTGGCGATGGCGGCGGGAGCGACGGTGGGACTGAACCCGCTGGTATGCGGTATGGCGGTAGTGGTAATCGGAGACACGCCGGTGTACTACCCGGCGGGCTCCACATCGGGCGTGTTCATATTCGAGCGTGCGTCCGTCAGGGCGACTGAGGTCATTCGCTTCGGCCTGGTGATGACGGTCGTGGCTATCGTGACGCTGTTCCTGCTGGATTTGCCTTACTGGAGTCTTGTGGGCGAGCCGCTTGTGAAGTAGGGGCGCGTCTGCCGTATTCGCCGATGATATGTTCGGAGTGTACAATGGCGATATGGACACCGCCGACTTTCTCAGACATATCCAGAGCCTGCTTTGGTACCAGGAGCAGATCGTCCACGTAGAGCAGGTTCCATCGAGAGAGGCGCGGACGCGGGACCTGGATCCGCCGCTCGACGCGCGCCTCGTCCAGAGATTGGAGGACGTGGGCGTCTCCGGCCTCTACACTCACCAGGCGGAGGCCGTGGAGAATCTGAGGGACGGCAAGAACGTAATCGTGGCGACCCCGGCGGCAAGCGGCAAGAGTATGTGCTACAACCTGCCCGTCCTGGAGTCGCTGCTGGAGGACCGCGCGTCGCGCGCGCTGTACCTATACCCGACAAAGGCGCTATCGCAGGACCAGGAGAAGAAGCTCGCCGAGTTGATGCCGGTGTCCGAGGGGCCGAGACGGATCAGGCACGCGATTTTCGACGGGGACACGCCGCGTCCCGACAGGGCCACGATCCGGCGAAGCTCGAACATCGTCATAACCAATCCCGACATGCTGCACCTGGGGATCCTGCCCAACCATCGCGCATGGTACCGGACGCTGCGCGGGTTGAAGTACGTCGTGCTGGACGAGGCGCACGTGTATCGGGGCGTGTTCGGGACGCACGTGGCGAACGTACTCAGAAGGCTCAGGCGGCTGTGCCGTATGGTGGGCAGCAGTCCGCAGTTCATCCTGTGTTCGGCTACCATAGCCAACCCGGGCGAGCACGCGGAGAGGCTGGTTGGGGAGCCGTTCGAGGTTGTGGAGGACGACGGCTCTCCATACGGCGGCAAGGACTTCGTGATGTGGAATCCGCCGATGATAGACTTGGCGGAGGGCTCGCGTCGCTCGACCAACTCGGAGGCGACTCAGATATTCGCGGAGCTGCTGAAACGACACACGCGCACGATGACCTTCGTCCGCAGCAGACGGCAGGCGGAACTGATTCACGTTTACGCCCGCGACCAACTCAAGCTGACGCATCCGATTGTGGCCAAGCGCATATCCCCGTACCGCGCCAGCTACCTGCCCGAAGATCGTCGGCGCATCGAGAGGGACCTGTTCGAGGGCAGGCTGCTCGGGCTTTCGACCACCAACGCGATGGAACTCGGCGTGGACGTGGGCAACCTGGACGCGACGATTCTGACCGGATACCCGGGCACCATTGCGAGCGCGTGGCAGCAGGCGGGCCGCAGCGGGCGAAGCGGCGAACGCTCGCTCAGCGTCATGGTCGCCAACAACAATCCTCTCGACCAATACCTTATGCGCCACCCTGAGTCGTTCTTTGGCAAGAGTCACGAGAGCGCCCGCATATCTCCCGCCAACCCGTACATCATGAAGCCTCACCTGATCTGCGCGGCGTATGAAGCGCCGCTCACGATGAACGACACGGAGTTCTTCGGACACGAACTGCTTTGGTACGCGGACGAGCTGATCGAGGACGAGTACTTTCACGTCCGGCACGGACGCTGGCACCTGCTGCCGGAGGTCACATACCCGGCGGAGCGGGTCAATATACGCTCGGCGTCGGGCGCGTTCTATACGCTGGTGGATTCGGAGACTGGCGCTATCCTGGAGACCGTTTCTGAAGAGACCGCTTTCATGCAGCTTCACCCGGGCGCGATCTATCTTCACCAGGGGGAGTCGTATCTTGTGAACGACCTGGACATGGACTCGCACACCGCGTACTGCTCGATTACGGACGCTCCCTACTATACACAGGTGCGCGACTACACCGAGACGCGCATCCTGAACACGTACAAGAGCAGGCAGGTTGGGGAGGTATCGGTGTTCCTGGGCGAGGTGAACGTGTCAACCCACGTCGTCGGGTTCAAGCGGGTGAAGCACCAGACCGAGGAGGTTCTGGGCGACGAGTACGTCGAGTTGCCGCCGCAGGAGTACGAGACGACCGCGCTCTGGTTTACCCCGGACCGCTACACGCTGAGTCGCATCCATGACGAGAAGCTGGACCTGGCGGGCGGGCTGCACGCGGTGGAACACGCCGCAATCGGGCTGCTGCCGCTGTTCGCAATGTGCGACCGCAACGACATCGGCGGAATCTCGACCCCGCTGCACCCGGACACCGGCAGGCCGCAGGTTTTCATCCACGACGGACACCCGGGCGGCGTCGGGGTCGCGGAGCACGGCTACGAGGTCATCGAAGACCTCTGGCGCGCCACCTACGAGGTCATTTCTCAATGCCCATGCGAGGCAGGCTGCCCGTCCTGCATCCACTCCCCCAAGTGCGGCAACAACAACCAGCCGCTGGACAAGGATGTTGCGAGGATGGTATTGGAGGGGTTGCTGGGGTGAGGAGTAGCCTCCGGGATGGAGCGCATTGAAAAACGATATGGGCCGATGTATGTTTAACTGTACCTGCGAAAGGATACTGCTAACGGGTTGAACGACGAACGTGAATCTATCTGGAGTGTTTCGAACAGATGGGTGTGGGTGTACTACCTTGCTTTCACACTCCAACTTATACCTATACTCATATATTCCGCGTGGGTAGAACTCCGATATAATACCGGCGACTCCGTGATGGAGACGTATCTGGCAATTAGCCAGAATGTCGGACCTCACGTAATATCGGCGGCGGGACTATCCCTGATAGCAGTTCTGATAGGAGAGATGGCGATAATGATTGCCGAGCCGTTTCTGAAGTGGAGAGAAAGAGTGGGCCGAGAGAAAGGCCGCGAAGACGAGCGGGCTGAATGGATCGCTTGGCTGGAGCGAAAGAACACCGCCGAAGACAGGGGAGAGCCTTTCGATGAGCCGTCGCCGGCGGAAAGGGATAGGACGCCCAAGTAGCCCCGAGTTGCAGTGTCGGAATAAACGATAGTCAACGCGACGTATTCAATCCTGATCGTAGTCGCCTAGTCCGCGATGCTCCCCACAGTTTCCAGTTCCCCCACGTTACTATTTCTGCCCCAGTCGTGGTAAACTTCTCTCGCTGACGACCGATCCTTTATAGAGTGACCTGCCCGCATCACACGCGGGCATGTCATGCAAGGGTGCATTCAGCCCCTGCGTGGCTCTGTAAAGGAGGGCAGCGTCGTCAGCATTCGCGCCTATCCACAAAGGGGCATCTTTATGGCCGTTCGCGAGCGAGGTTCATCTGTTCGGGCTCCAAAACAGCCCATTATCCCCCACAATTGACCCGGAAGATACGTCGCGCAAGGATGTTATCGAGCGGAATATAGATCTGTGAAAAGCCAATCACATATTGTCTGATAGGGAAACAGACTGCGAATGATCAAGAAAATAGCGACAGGCGTCACTTCATCGAACGACAATGCTATGCCTCGCTTGACGACCTTCGTATCTCTGACCGCATTCTTGGCCTTGGTCTTGACGCTGGCCGCCACCACCTTTCCCGCAGAGGCTTTCGCGCAGAGTGGGCCTCCGCCGGCTGGGATAATCTACTATGGCGAAGCTACTGTTGGCGGCGAACCTGCGCCGGACGGGCATACTATCGTCGGACGGGTCGGCGACTATGAGTCAAATCCCGCTATCGTGTCTGGGGGGAGGTATGCAGCGCTGTCGGTAGCGGCAGAAGCATCTCTCAACGGACAGACGGTCACCTTTTTTCTCGGCGATGTACAGGCGGACCAGACGGATACGTACCAGCCCCACGGAATACCAGTCATAAAGACCGGCTTCGACCTAACGTTCTCAGCCCTGTCTGAGCCGACACCCGCGCCGACGGCCATTCCGACGAATACTCCTGTCCAGTCACAGGACAGCGTGGACTCCAACAAGTTGGCCAGGTTCGCGGCGCTGATGCAGCATATCCGCTCCGAACCCACGCCCTCCGACGTGAATCCGGCCCTCATTCTCCTGTTCGACACGCTGGACAACGCGCTCTCCGGCATATACATCACCGGGTTCATAACCCCATTCACAGGAGAAACCCCGGAGCAGGTGAAAGCGCGTCTTCAGTCCATTCCGGCGGAAGACAGATTCATAGCCGTGATGGTCGAGTCGTACCGCTTGGCTGACGACGACACGCTTCTGAACCTGATACACGACCTTCTGGCGCGTTACTACGTCGAGACCTTCATCATCGGTACTGATCTGGCAGGCGCGGCCGCGTATCTGAGGGGGAGCGAGCTCAAGGGCCTGGTGGACGGCTTCGACTCGACCGACTACAACTTACCAGCGCCGTCGGCGATCCTGGCTCACCACAGGACTCCACCCTCACAGAGCGCGGTCGTCTCCGACAAGTTGGCCAAGTTCGCGGCGCTGATGCAGTATATCCGCTCCGAACCCACGCCCTCCGACGTGAATCCGGCCCTCATTCTCCTGTTCGACACGCTGGACAACGCGCTCTCCGGCATATACATCACCGGGTTCATAACCCCATTCACAGGAGAAACCCCGGAGCAGGTGAAAGCGCGTCTTCAGTCCATTCCGGCGGAAGACAGATTCATAGCCGTGATGGTCGAGTCGTACCGCTTGGCTGACGACGACACGCTTCTGAACCTGATACACGACCTTCTGGCGCGTTACTACGTCGAGACCTTCATCATCGGTACTGATCTGGCAGGCGCGGCCGCGTATCTGAGGGGGAGCGAGCTCAAGGGCCTGGTGGACGGCTTCGACTCGACCGACTACAACTTACCAGCGCCGACGGGGGGCCAGACGCCCACCGCGACCCCAACCGCGTCAGCCACGCCGGACGCCAGCCTCGCGCTGGAAGTCACGGCTGAATTGGCGGGTTACTACTCCAACGACAAGGCGGGCGTGGATGTAACCCTGTCGCTGTCGGACACGCAGCGTCCGTGGCGTGAAGGCGTCCAAACCGTATCTATCGTATGCAGACAAGGCACTGAAATCTTAGCAGGATGCAACGATGAGCTGAAGGTTACATTATTGGGCGATGGAGGCTCTGACACCCAGAGTGCTACTTTGCGAACGCCTATGGGCAACGTATCGCTGGAGTTCGATTTCGGAGGCGCGGAGCCTTTGACGCTGCCTTTCGATGTGCCTCAGCGCATCCTAGGCGTGGAAAGGGATGTTTGGGAGTGTTTCCGTGACGAACCGGACACCCTGGCGCCCAGTGAGAACGACAGAGGATACTACGGAGACTGCGCCGGATGGGGGTGGGGCAACTTGGCTATGTGGAAATGGAACCAGGATATACCAGTCAAGGTCTGGGTAATGGGACGCAATGACTATATAGCGACGCTGGGAGAGGCTCTGCATGAACTGTCTCCGATACTGGACCTTGATTTCGTCTGGGTAGATTCAGAGGGAGGCGCGACTTTGAAAGCGTATATGGGGATCCCCAAATCACAGGTCGTTTCGGTAGGATTTCCTGAGTACTGTGCGGAAGTTAGGATAGCCGGGTGCGGTGGACCTAACAGACCTACTCCTGAAGGCTTGGTGGAAAGTGGAGACTTCGGTGTATGGAGATACTTGGACGAAAGTGGCTGGTGGACGGATGTGGGACTGCTGGACACACTGATAAAACACGTAACGGTTCACGAAGCGCTGCACGCCTTGGTTCCCATGGCCCATAGGGAGGACCCCGCGAGCATGATGGATACACGCAAATCTCTGTCTCTGCCGACGCTGAGCCGCATGGACGAAGATTTGATCCGGCTCCACCAGCATCGTCTTGTGAAGCCGGGGATGACCATGAGCGAAATAGAGCGACTGATAGTGTTCAGGGAAGATTTGCTCGATTCGCCCCCACCCCGGGAGTTGGACGGATATGAACTTGTGAGGAGTGCGTTCGGCAGGCTTCAGGACGCTGATTCGGCGCGGTTCAGAATAAGCGGCGGATGGAAGAGCACGAAATGCAACCATTTATTTGGATGGGCGGATTACGAAATCGCGGATTTCGGCTCAAGTGTCGCAAAAATCGTCCACTTCGAAGACGGACACAAGAGCCATTTCATCATTGCTCCGAAGAGCGGGGATGGAGACTGGGAGTATTGGATTGAAGAATCCGGACAGTGGAAAGAAGTAGGGCAGGATAGCTTTTCTGACGACACTAGCTGGAGACAGGGTTTATCCAGTCCGCATGTCATGCTCGCCAGTGTACTCTTCTTCTCCGATGCCAACGACATTGGCGTATCGAAGAACCGCGATGGGTCAATCACGCTTACAGTTACATTGGACGACGCTTACGCCAGAGTGTCTTGGTCGAGAGGCGAGACGCTGGAAGTAGTCCTGACTCTCGACCAAGACACCCACCAGATATTGGAGTATGAAGTCGAGTGGCTTTTCAATGTTCGAGAACCCACTTCTTGCCCCAGATACATCACTAAAGCGGTAAACGGTGAGTACGGCATCGAGCTTCGGATTCCCGACGCCATTCGCGAACGTTCTGTCAATATATCGGCCAGTCCCAACTGGTTTCCTTTAGACCCCGGCAACCTTGTGAATATACCGGTCATCGGGCCTCCCGCTAAGGCATCCGACCAAAGTTAAATTCCAGCGCGAAATCATGACGTTGACCTCGGCATAACCCGGGATGAGACGGTGTTTATAGTCAAAGAGAACCGCGAAATATGGTCGCGAAAGCCGGATGAACGGGAGAGATCAGGTACCTAACAACTTCTCGAGCACCCTCTCTTCGGCGTCGGAGAGTTCGTAGAGGGGGCGGATTTCGATTTCGCTGGGGCCGGGCATCGGGTTGGGGCAGCGTCTGACCCACTCGACGGCTTCGTCCATGTCCGCGACTTTCCACAGCCAGAATCCAGCGACGAGTTCGCTGGTGTGTACGAATGGGCCATCGCTGACGGTGCGGTCTGGGCCGTCGAACGCGATTCGCTTGCCCTCGGACGACGGCTTGAGTCCGTCGCCGGTCTGCATGATTCCGGCCTCTATCAGCTCTTCGTTGAACCTGCCCATGGCATCTAAGAGTTCGGCGGAAGGCAGTATGCCCGCTTCGCTGTCCTCGGTCGCCTTTACCAGGACCATGACTCGCATTGTGTTGGCTCCTACTGCGTCGCTTCTCGATTGATTGAGTATATACGCTGCTGTACGATAGTGCATGGACTTGGTAGTGGAGATGAAGACTTATACGATTTCCGAAGCGCAGAAAAACCTTCCGGCCCTTCTGGAAGAGGCTGAGGAGAAGGGCTATGCCGTCATCCAGGGTGGTGTGGGCCAGGCGTTCATCGTGAAACCACAGGTGAGGCCATCCCTCAAGCCCCGCGCTACGGGTAAATCTCCGCTCGATGTCGAGAGCGTTGACCTCAACGTAACCACCGATGAGATAGTCGAAATCGTCCGGCAGGGCCGCGAGAGATGGCCTAGATATCTGGACGAATAGCGGAGCTTAGCGTCCTATCACGTTCTACGCAGGCGGCATTGAGCTGAGTCTGTCCAGAAGTATCCGTCAGCGGCCCTGGAAGTTTGGAGTTCGACGTTCGATGAATGCGCTGCAGCCTTCCTGGAAGTCTTCGCTGTCGAAGTTGGTGAAGGGGAGCAGTTCTTCCTCTTTTGAGAGATTGTTAAGGTCAGGGTTCTTGAGGACAGTCTGGAGTATCTTCTTGTGGCGCGCCTGGGACAGGGGGGCGAGCGGGACCATCTCGCGGGCGAGGTCGTAGGCGACGTCGGACACGTC
This sequence comes from Dehalococcoidia bacterium, assembly GCA_965202815.1. Taxonomy (GTDB): domain Bacteria; phylum Chloroflexota; class Dehalococcoidia; order Lucifugimonadales; family UBA1123; genus VXRN01. The sequence goes on along the minus strand of CBDBCD010000002.1, from coordinate 1,521,047 downwards.
TTCCAATGGGACGGTCTGAGTCACTAGGCCGATCCTGTGCGCTTCCTGCGCATCTATCAGGCGGGCGGAGAGCAGGATGTAGGCCGCGTTTCCGGGCCCGACAAGCTGCACGAGTCTTCGCATTTCCTTGTACCCGACGAGTATGGAGAGACGCGCGACCGGGATTCCGAAGCGGCTGTTGTCGGCGGCGATTCGTATGTCAGTGGCCATGGATAGTTCGCAGCCTCCGCCGACGCAGAAGCCCTTTATCAGGCAGATAGTGGTCTTGGACATGGCCTCTATTGCGTCCATCGCGCCGTCGAACGCCTCGGCGTAAACGACAGCCTTCTCGGAGTTGTCGCGGTAGTCCTCGAAGTCCTTGATGTCCGCGCCCGCTGAGAATGCGGCGTCTCCCGCTCCGGTGAATATGACCACACGGACGTCCGGGTCGCGGTCGAGGTCCATGGCGATGCGCCGGAGTTCGAGCCAGCCGTGATAGCTGATCGCGTTGCGCTGCCGCGGTCGGTTGAACGTGACGGTCGCTATGCCGTCTTGGGCGGATACGAGAATGTCGTCGGTCATGGGATTGCTATGTCTCCGTGAATTATGTGAAAGAGTCCATTAAGTAGGATTCTGTTGTGGCTGGGTTAGCCTGCCGTCTCTGGTAGCCAGCCCCAGGGTCGGGGGCCCCACTCGGCGGTGAAGACCTCGCCACTTCGGACGGTGAGGACGGGGGCGAGCGCCTTGTCGCCCGTTATGGTCGCGCCCTCGGTGTCGTGGAACAGCCAGTTTCCGGTGGCTTCATCGAGTACACTGATGTCGGCCTCGCGGCCAACGGCCAGGCTGCCGAGGGTGTCCTGCATATCGAGCGCAGAGGCGGGGTTGACTGTGGACATTCGTATCACGTCTTCGAGGCTGAATCCGAGCGCGAGGAAGCGAGACATCATCTCGACCATGCTGTGGACGGTAGTGAGCCGTCCGGGGATGGTTAGGTCGGTGCTTATTGAGCGAGGTTCCACGCCCTGGTCGAGCGCGGACCGGGCAACGTCGAAGCTGAAGTTCTGTCGCCCATGCGCGGTATCCAGGAAGACACCCCTCTGTTGGGCGTCCATAATCTCGGGCAGCACTTTGCCGTCGTCGTCGAGGATGCGTCCCGCGTTGCCGCTGAACAGGTGTGTGATGATGTCGCCCGGCTCTAGCAGCGGCAGCAGTTCGTGGGTGATCGTCTTGCCCTCGTCGGTGATGGAGCGGTCGCCGATGTGGACCATGAGCCGGACTCCGGCCTCGTTCGCGGCCTGCTTGGCGAGCTTCACTATCTCGACGCCCATGACGGGGACGGCGGGACCGATGGCCCTTATCTTCACTCCCTGTATAAGGGGCTTGTTAGCGAGAATGACGCGCACTGTCTCTTCGAGGTCAATGTCCTCTCGGCGGGACAGTTCGGGCTGGTAGTTAAGCCCGGTGCGAGATATGTGGAGCATACACACGACGCGGGTCTTCGCGTTGGGCACGACGTGCTCGGGGAAGCCGCCGAAGGAGTAGCAGCCCGCGCTTCCGGCGTCCACCACGGTGGTGACGCCCGCGTAAACCCCGGCGAGGTCGGGTTCAACGCCGGTCTGGTTGACCCCGTGATAGACGTGGGTGTGCAGGTCTATCAGTCCGGACGTGACCAGCTTGCCCGCGACGTCTATCACGCGGGTCTCCGGGCCGGGGGCAATGTCCGGGGCGACCTGTGAGATCGCGCCGTTGGTTACGGCTACGTCCATGTGGGCGTCTATCCCCTGTGATGGGTCCAGGACTCTGCCGCCTTTGAGAATGAGATCGGTCATTTGGGTGGCCTCCGTGAGTGTTTAGCCATTGTCTTCCATGATCATGCGGGCGAGTTGGCGACCCATTCGCACGCTGTAACTCATGCGGGCGAGTTGGCGACCCATTCGCACGCTGTAATTGGTGCCGCGGTCTTCGGGGTATATCTGAGTTGTGTTGGCGAGATATACGCCGTCGAAGGACGTCCGGTGCCCGGGAATGTGGTCGGAGTAGTTCACGCCGATGATGGGCTGGGCCCCGTCCACCCGGTGGTGATAGATTCGCTCTATCCAGTCGGGCGAGAAGTCGGGGTTTATCTTGCGCAGGTGGGGCAGGTACTCCCGCATGAGTTCGTCCTGGTCCATGCGGTAGAGCGGGTTGTCGGTGGTGAGGTAGTTGGACAGGTAAACGATGTGCTTGCCGCCGTAATGCTCCGGCCCTATCAGGTTGGTGTGCTCGATTACGCCGACGAACGGGATGGAGCGGTCGGCGACGTTGAGCCAGTACACATGCGACAGACTCCTGTCCAGCACCATGACTATGAGCACGGCGGACATGTAGCGCGCGCTGTCGAGCCGCGCCTGGTAGTCCTCCGGGAGCGTCGGAACCAGCCGGGTGAAGATGGGAGAGGGCGTTGTCGCCAGAACCGCGTCGAAAGGCTCTTCAATGGGGTCGTCATTATCGAATTGAACTTCGAGGCCACGGACGCCGCCATCCTCGACCATAATACGGTTAACGGACGCCGAGACATGAACCTCGCCGCCCATTTCGCGTATCTTGTCGGCAAGAGTGTCGAACACCATTCCGAAGCTGCCCATGGGGTAGCCCAGCATCTCGCGCACCATGCTCTTGCCGCGCGACGTGACCCTTGTGTTGACCTTGCCCCACAGCCAGGCCATCGTGACCTGGTTATAGTAGCGCTCGCCGAACTTGCCGCGCAGCATAGGTCCCCAGAAGGTGTCGTACATACGCTGTCCGCCGTACTTTCTGAGCCACTCGTCGGTGGTGACGCCCTCGTACTTGCGCCAGTCCTTCTGACGCTGGAGGTAGAGGGTCATGAGTCCGAGACGGACGCGGTCGGGCAGGCTGAGCGGCTTGAATTTGAGCAGGTCGAGCGGGGTGACGAAATCGTAGATATGGCCGTCGTAGAGAGTGCCTGCGGTCGAGTCTATCCAGCGGATCGTGTGTCCGAGGCCGATCTCTTCGAGCAGGTCGAGGATGTCGGTGTCGGAGGTGAACCAGTGGTGGTAGCCGCGCTCCAGTCTCTCTCCTCCCACGTCGAACGTTGAGGCATGGCCGCCGATGAAGGGCGCTCGCTCGTAAACGACAGCCTGGTGGCCCGCTTTCAACAGGTCGTAGGCCGCCGGAAGTCCGGTCGCCCCAGCGCCGATGATTCCTACTCTCAAAGTTTCACGTCCCCCAGTCCCAGTCGGCTGTTATTTCAATCGCGGGCCTTATGTATTACTTCGATAGCCTTCTCAGCGACAGATGACTCGTCCACAGAATTATCTGGCCCAGGATTATTACCGGCAGCAGTATCACCGCGTGAAGTGCGATCACGTAGCCGCCCGCCACCGATCTGTCAACCGACGCCAGCGGTCCCAGAGTCAGGACCTCCCGCGCTATCAGCTCGAACAAACCCAGACCGCCCGGAGCCGCCGGTATCGAGCCGCCGATGTTCGTTATCGCGGTCGTGAGCGTCATGTTCACCGCCATCTGGATATGCCCGTCGTGGTACTTTTCTAGGCCAAAAGAGTATCCCATAAGCCAGAAGACCGCCACCTCGGTCAGCCATATCGGAAGCGACAGCCCGAACAGCGCGGCCAGCGTTCGCGGACTGCGCAGCGGCGCGATGCCCTCCAGCGCCCTCGCCAGCAGACCGTCCAGAATGGACGTTATCCTGCCGGGAAGCCAGCCCAGCAGCCGCAAGGTGAATACCCTGGTCTGATCGGGATACGCCGACAGCAGTATCAATACCGCGAACGCCCCGATGAACGGCAGGCTGAGTCCGAGCGTGAGCAGAACCGGGGGAATGCCCAGACGCTCCCCTATGCCCTCGGCAAGTCCACCAACCGGCACGAACGGCGCGATTATGGCGATGAAGAACAGCAGCGCGAGAGCGTCGAATATCCTCTCGACGAACACCGTTACCAGCGCGGACGCCGCGCTAACTCCCTCGCGCTCGCTCAGGTAGTAGCTCCGAACAAATTCGCCCAACCGCATAGGCAGCAGGTTGTTCGCCATGTACCCGACGACCACGACAGGGAAGAGTCTGCGCGTGCTGACCGGCTTGAGATGCCTGAGCATTACGCTCCAGCGCATCGAACGGAAATAGACCGATACGAAGTACATCACGACCGATGGGATTATGTACCAGTAGTTCGCTCCGATTAAAGCGTCCAGCGCCCGACGGATGTCCACGGTGAATAGAAATAGAGCCAGCAGGATTACGCTGACTCCAATGCCGATCCAGTATTTCATCTTCCCTTGAAGGAAGGCTGAGCCTTCACCCTTGTCTGAACAGAACGGCCACGGACCGGAGAGTGTCTCATTTACGTTGACTCATTTCTTGCAGTGGAATTTCTATGGCGGCTGGAACTGTCGCTCCTCATCAGGGCGCGCCACGGTAGTACTGGGGCACGTTGGCGTTGAAATAGACGTAGGAATCCTCGCTGCCCAAGATGTCGTAAACTCCATCCCTGTTCAGCCAGTAGTTCATCGTGCCGCGCCATGCCGACCTGTCCAACAGCCCGCTCACCAGCCTGCCGGGGGTGAGGCCCCTGTATGTGTGCTCGGGGAACCACCAGCGGTGCCGGATGCGCTCGCCGTCGAGATAGACTTCGCTGAGTCCGGTGTCCGCCCAAGACTGGTTGGTCGAGTGGACCACGAGGACACGGTCGTCGCGGGACGTGTTGAATGAGTTCTCGTTGTGCATCGGGTACTGCACGTTGGTCGCGTCTCTGAAATACCAGGCCCAGGGCCAGCTGAAGCCCGAAGTCGCGTCAATCTCGACGGGCATCTCAGTGCCGGCTCCGGTCTCGTCGAAGGCGCTCAGGAGACGGGTAACGTCCGGCGATGTCTGCGTATAGACGATCAGCTCGACCGGGATGTCGCCGTTCTGGTAGGCGGCGACGACGCCGGCCCGTACACTGAGCGCAAGCAGCAGGGCCGCGAGTCCCAGCGCGGAGACGGTCAGGAACTGCGTCCGGCCGATTCTTCGATACATGTACACGCCCAGCGCAAGCAGCCCGGCCAGAACGAGGACGGCGACCGCCTGTATCAATATGTCCTGGAGAACCGAACCGCTCGATGAGTAGATGACCAGGCTCCACAGCAGCGCCGCGAATACCGGGACGCCTAATAGCAGAAGGTAGCGTCCCTCCCGCGCCATGTCGCGCCAAGCGATTTTGCTCACGACCTCCGACATGAACTTGCCGGTCATTATGATGAAGGGCAGGGCGATGTTCACCAGCAGCCACGGCATCTTCTCGCTTGCGATTGTGTACAGCGCGAAGGTCATCAGAGACCAGAACGCCAGGAATACGCCGAAAGTGTCACGCTTGCGTATGTAGTAGATCGCCGCGACGATTCCGAGCAGGAAGGGCAGGAATTCGTACACGGAGGTAAGCAGGAAGTAGTAGTACCAGGGCTGGTTGCCACGCGCTTCTCCCTGCTGCACTATCCAGTAGCCCAGCGCCTGCCATATACCGCTCTTGACGCCCGCGAAGTTGGTCAGGAAGGTGGTGTACAGCAGAATCCAGATGATGTAGAAGATGTTCGCGCATCCCAGCCAGAGCCACAGGTTCCAGCGATAGCCGAAGTAGGCGGAGAGGGCTATCATGCCGACCACGATCACGAATGCGATGACGTTGCCGCCGCCCACAGGGTCGCCTATGCGCGGACTGCCCTCGCCCGCCGCGAGAGTGAGGTTCATCCAACTCAGAAGGGGCGTATCCTGGAAGATGGCGGCGAAAGCGGACCACATCGGCAGCGTCACCAGGATGAGGAATACCATGAAGGTCGCCGGGCCCCCATGTTTCGACTCATTCAGTACGTCCAGGAACGAGTTCCACGCGCCGTTCAGAACGCGGCCCAGGGCCACGGGAGGAGAGACCCCCTGCGCTTCGATGTTCGCCCATGCCCGCGACAGGCTTGGATGAACGGCCATGAGGAAGCACCAGAGTCCCATCATGCCGACGACCATGTACGCCGACTCTTTGGTGGCGAACATGAGCGCGAGCAGCGCGGCCGCTATGTACAGGTATCGGTGGCGACCTTCGTCGAAGTAGCGCCACATGCAGATGACGAGGCCGAATGTCCACACCGCCATCAGGATGTCGTTGCGCGCGAACCGGCTGTAATACAGCATGGCGGGCGAGAATGTCAGCAGCGCGGCGGCGAACAGCGCGCCAAGCCGTCCCAGCCTGCTTCTGAACAGGAACGGCATCAGTATCAGAACGGTCCCCATGAGCGCGTACAGGACCCTGGCGGTGACTTCGCTATCGCCAAGCGCGAAGAACAGCGCCGCGTTCACTTCGAACTGGAGAGGGCCGTGCATCATCGGATTGTGCGAGAAGCCCTCTCCGTTGGAAAGTTTCCACGAGTAGAGGGCGTGCAGACTCTCATCGTGGTGCATCGCGCGCGCGCCCAGGTCCCAGAGCCGCATCGTCAGTCCGATAACCAGCAGCGTGGCGTAGCACAGCGCTTCCCACCAGCGGATGCCGGCGCGAGCGTCGCTCAACGCGGAACTCAGTCGCTCGGCAAGCGGGATCGAAGGCGTGGGTGTAGTGGTGTCTGGGACTGTCTGCTCTGAGGCCATCGCTCAAGTATCAGCTATTGCGAATCTTAGAATCAACCCTTAATACGAAAGCTGCGACCGCAACAGATTCTCTCTCCGACAGACCCTATTCACCCCGCAGCCGTCTCAGCTCGGCTTCCATCTCCGCCATCCGCGCTTCGGCGAACTTGGCGCGTCGTTCGGCTGACTCGCGCGCTGCCCGTTCCGACTCTGCGCGTCGTTCAGCCGCCTCGACGGCGTCCTCCGCCTCCTCCGCCGTCCGCAGGAACTCACCCGTTACAGGGTCTCGCAGGCGCAGAATATCGTCATACCACCACACCTCCAGCCCCAATACCTCACTGTATCCCCAGTGGCGCGTCTCGGACTCGCTTACTATCTCGATGGGCTGGTACTTCCCGTCATCGCCCAGAACATCGCCGCCAAGAGGCGCGTTGTGGTAATCTCCGCCGCTGGGGTCGAATCGCCAGTATTCGCGCACGCCGTAGCGGGCGTATCCCTCGCGCTTCACGGTGTAGTCTCGCCTTCCGGTGCTGCGAGAACCTACCTCCAGAACCAGGTCGGGCGGCTTCCCAACCTCGCTTATCACGTAGCCGTTGCGACGGATGATCCGCCAGGGGTCTTCCAATCCCTCGGCGAATGTGACGTCCGGGGCGAAGTCGCCCATGTCCTGGGCATCGCTTCGCAGGTATCCGCCGCCCGAAACCAGGTAGCCGTCCCGCCGCCTGCGCCGGGCGCTGAGAACGGTGGCGAATTCGTGTATTCCGTCGAACTGCTCCATGTCAGTAACCTGGGGCGGGTCGGGCAGAGGCTCGATATCCGAGTAGTCCCGTAAGCTGGGCTTGGTGATTACGCTCTGAATGGCCATGGTCAGGGTCTCCGCGACGCTGTTTCACGTGGGTCTCCGTCTGAACGAGGTTGTACGCTCTGTGATTATACCACTGCCGCCCACCGCGGACACGATCAATGAAACCTCGCTGTGCGCTAGCGACGCAGCCCGTAAATCGCTACGTCGTTCCACTCGTAAAGCGTATCCATGAATTCTGGGAATTTGTCCAGGCCCGGGCCGCCGTACTTGTTTCGCTCTCTCGGCCCTATGTAAACGTACTCCAGGTCGTACTTCGCCAGCAGTTCGCGCGCCTCTTCGAAGTCCGTCGCCTGGTATATAGTCGCTACGTCCTGCTCTCGCTGGACGAATTCGGGGGATGGGCCGCGCCACTGCAACTGGTGTCCGGGCCAGTTGTAAACCGTCGGGATCCCCGTGCTGCGAGATATGAGTCCAGAGTTGAACCACTCGCCGACGCCTTCCAGAATCGCGGTGTCCCGGGGCAGGTTGTTCTTTATGTACTGGATCGCGCCGTACTCAGCGGGCTCGCTCTCTTCCACGAAAGCGAGCCCGTTCAGCGTGACCGCTTGCGTGGAGTCCTGCGACTTGCTCACGAACGCCGCCGCCGTGTAGTACAGGCTTCCCGACAGGAGCGCGACCGCCGCTATTGCCCACAGCGTAGATAGCGCTCTTCCCCAGCCGTTGAGGGATGGGCGCGAGGACACCCAGAAGTACAGCGCGAATCCTCCCGCCGAGGCGAGCAGTATCCATGCCTGGTAGTACAGCTTGAATACGGTGTTCATGCGCTGGCTGGGAGTGTCGAAAGAGTCGTCCACGAACAGGAGCTCAGGGCCCATGATGAGCAAGAGTCCAAACGTCGCCAGAACCAGGGCGAACGCCTTGCCCGACGGTCCGCGCGACTTGACTTCGTGCAGCGCCGACCACGCGCTCATTCCGATGAGAACGACCAGCGGCAGTATGTGTACGAGACGGCTCTCAGGGCTTCCGACCGGATCTGCGGACTGGAGTCGCAGAACTAACCACACGACGAACGGCCCGAGGGATACCAGCAGAGCAATCAGGGTCATGCCGCGCCAGTCGGGGCCGACCACCGTCTGCCAGAAGCTGGCGATTACGAATGGAGCCACCAGTGCCAGCGGCGCTCCCCACACTATGAACGTATGCGCGTAGCGCGTTGGGGTGACGACCGCGCCAATTCCGCTGACGGATGCCGAGAATCCCATGTAATAGGGCAGGTACAGGAGGATTGCGACAGCGATGACTGTGAATGAGATCGCTGTCGCGTCTATTATCCTGGCGCCGAGTGTCTCGCCCTCACCCTCGCCTTCATCGTTGGACTGCTGGCGGGAATGCTCGTAGTACGCTTTCAGGCCCGCTATCACGACCAGAAGGGCGGCGTATGTGGGCAGGTCCCACATATTCGTGAAGGCCAGCCCGCCCAGCGACAGCGCCATGACTCCCAGCCCTGCGTATGCCAGGTAGTTGGTACTGAGAATGTTCGGCAGATCGGCCCTGAAGAAGTTCAGCGCCAGGCCCGTGAACAGAAGCGCGAAGGGTATGACCGCCATGTGGGGATGCAGGTCGCCCAGGATGAAGCTGAAGAACGGAAACTCCTGGATCGTATAGTCAATCCCGTGTCCATCCACGAAGGTGTTTATGACGCGCGTCGCCCTGAACCACCACCAGAATTCGTCGGGGTACCAGTTGCCTGACGGCGTTTCGGCTGGCCCGTCCACGCCGTCCACGCCTATAAACTCATACAGTCCCTGGGAGCCGATGGCGTTCGCGCGCATGAACTCCAATACGCCTTCCAGGTTAGACACGATTCCCAGCGCGAGCCCGCCGGCCACTCCGCAGACCATGCTCAACCTAAGTCCCGCGCCCTCCGACCTGACCAGGCTGGACACCACAGAGAAGATGCCCATCGCCGACAGGGAGGGAACGAGCGCGAGCGACAGGTTGTAGGAGATGTTGGACGCCACACCGGAAATCTCGCTGAGCGCTCCCATCATCCAGTATCCGAAGTAGTAGTAGCTGATAGACTCCCCGCGCATCCAGGGGTCTTCAGGCTGCCCGAACGTGGAGCGTATGGAAGCGTTCAGGAACGCGAAGTCCATTGGCTGCTCGGTGTGGTTTATCGCGGGATCGAACGCCCTGAACATCGTCCAGAGCGCGAAGAAGGCCAGGAACACCAACTCGGCGACCAGCAACAGCCGCCACTCACGCTTTACGAACGCGACGAACTCGTCCCGGCGCGCGTAGAACAGCGTCGCCGCCAGCGCGGCCAGGATCATCACTATCACGAGCAGCGTAAGCTGGACACTCGGAACCAGGCGCAGCGCGCTGAGTATCCACGCGATGTAGCCTACGATCAGGATTCCGAGCGGCTTGCTTAATCCCCAGCCCCGGTCGGCGAGTTTCGGCAACAAAAAATAGGCCGGCGCGAAAGCCGCCAGCCCGATTATCTCGACAGTTATCAGCCAGAGCAGAATATCAGACATGCCGCCGCATTATAGCGCGGAACACACACGCGCGTACATGGAAAGCGTCTGTCCGAGTCATCCCGCCAACCCTCGCCCAGCTACCCTACACCTCCGTATCATAAACGATCTTCCCATCCCGCCACGTCGGAACCGAGCCGGTGGTCTCTATCGCCCGCCGTCGCGCCTTCATTGCCGCCCGTCGCAGCGCCGCCTCCGCCCCTATGAAGTCCTTTGAACGAGGCCGCTTCTTCGCCTTCTTGCCTTCTGTCTGTTGCTCACTCATCGCTTGCCCCCTCCTCGATTATTACCGGAGAACCCCCCGATCCATCGTATAGCGCCCATTCATCCACTATATGCTTGTATATCTCATTGAAATTGCGCCAGCCAGCGTCGAAGCGTCGCCGCACCACATCCTCCGGCACATGGCGCCCTCCTTCCTGAACCCTGTTCCGCACCCGCGCCACAGCCATTTTACACTATCAGGGATGCGTTTCTAAAATTACTACATGCACATTCCCACGCTATGCTACAATTGAACCCGGCGACCAGACTTCCAGCCAAGTCTGATCTCCCTGTTAACATAAACTAATCCTTATAATTTCGAAAAATATCCGCCACGAAAATTTTTCTTCGTAGCTAACGCTGGGCAAACTAAAGCTAAACACTGAGCAAAACCCATCCAGCGCCCTTCCAGTTCGATCCAGTTCAGCGTCCAGTTCAACCCAGCTTGATTATAAACCAAAGTAAATGTACCCAACCCCGATCAGGATTTGTCCAAAATGCTCAGATTCTTCAGGCGAGGCGAACGCGAAGACCGCGAGCGAACGCAGGCCGCCGTCCGCAGGACTCGAAGACGATGGTTCAGCCGGCTTACTAACGTCTTCCAGAGGAGCGAAATTGACGATGAAATGTGGGACGAATTGGAAGAGTCCCTGATCTCTTCGGATGTAGGCGTCGAGACCACGATGAAGCTACTGGACACGCTGCGCGACCGGATACGCGAGTACGGCATAACCAGGCCGGATGAAGCGCTGGACGCGCTCAAGGACGAGATGGTGGCGACGCTCAGCGTCGAAGGCGCGGACACCGTCATGGAGGTCGAGGAATCCCCCCTCGTCATCCTCATGGTGGGCGTGAACGGCGTCGGAAAGACCACCGCCATCGCGCGTCTGACCAGGCTCTACAAAGACGAGGGCAAGAGCGTGCTTCTCGGCGCGGGCGATACTTTCAGAGCCGCGGCCATCGAGCAACTCAGCGAGTGGGGAGACCGTCTGGATGTGGACGTAGTAGCGCACAGGCACGGGGCCGACTCCGCCGCCGTCGCGTTCGACAGCGTACAGGCGGCGGTCTCGCGCGGCATTGACGTCGTGATAATAGACACGGCGGGCAGGCTGCACACCCGCTCCAACCTCATGGCCGAACTACGCAAGATGCGAACCGTCATTGACAGGCAGGGCTTCGAGTCCTCGCACCGCGTAATACTCGCCCTGGACGCCACCACCGGCCAGAACGGGCTGATGCAGGCGCGCGCTTTCATCGAAGATATGCGCTGCGCGGGTGTGTTCCTCACCAAGCTGGACGGATCGGCGAAGGGCGGTGTAGTTCTGGGCATAACCGACGAACTCAAGCTGCCCGTCCTGTTCATTGGCACTGGCGAGAGCCCTGAAGACATGGCCCTCTTCGATCCCCGCGATTTCGTCGAGAGCCTGTTCGCGTCCGATCAATCGGACTGAAAACTCAGGCTGGAAGGTGTAAGATACATTCCGCACCGGAGCAGAACTCAGGACTGAAGCCAACACATATCGGGAGAACCGCCATGACAACGACCGCCGAACTCACTCACACTCGCCATACCCGCGAACTTGCCGGAATACAGACATCGCTGGTGACCGGCGGACAGGGCGAGCCGCTGCTGGTTCTCCACGACGAGACCGGACATCCCGGATGGATGCGCTGGCATGAGAACCTCTCCCAGGAATTCTCGCTGAACATACCCATGATGCCGGGCTATGGTGGTTCGGCGAACCTGGACTGGGCAATGACGATGCGCGACATGGCCGGCTGGTATCTCGAGGCTCTGGACGACATGGACATCGGTCAGGTCAGCGTGGTGGGATTCTCCCTGGGCGGATGGCTCGCCGCCGAGCTTGCCACCATGAACCCCGAACGCTTCAAGAAACTCGCGCTCGTGTCGGCGGCCGGGGTCAGGCCACCGGTCGGCGAGATTCTCGATATATTCCTGATTACCGTTCCGATCTTCCTGGAAGCCTCGGTATCCGACAAGGACAGCGTGGCTGAGTTCCCCATAATTTGCCCCGACGAGCCTACTCCCGATCAGGCAATGGACTGGGAGGACGTGCGCGAAGTTGCCTGTATGCTCGGCTGGCGCCCATACATGCACAACCCGAACCTGCCGTATCTTCTGCACAGGCTGAAGCGGCTGCCGACGCTGATAGTCTGGGGTCGGGACGACGCGATCATCCCGCTGAGCGCCGGACAACTGTATAACGAGTCCATACCCGGATCGCGTCTCGCGGTGCTGGACGACTGCGGTCACCGCCCCGAGATCGAGCGGCCCGACGAGTTCACTCGCATTCTGTCCGGCTTCCTGAAGGGAGACTGACAACCGACCACGCAAGTCTGTACACTATTATGACCGGCAGCGTGCCGAAGTGGCGGAATGGTAGACGCGACGGTCTCAAAAACCGTTGGGAGTGATCCCGTGTCGGTTCGACTCCGACCTTCGGCACCATAGACTCTCTGGTACGTCATCCGGCGCCCATGCTCAAAGCGGACACTGCCCTACCTACGACAACTGATAACTAAATACTGAGAACCGATAACTTGAACCCACATCCCGACATATATACCGAGTCCGTCGTGTTCGACGCGCTCAATGTGAGCAACTGGGACAGCCAGGGAGTCTATGACAGCCTGAGCGCCGGCCGGGTCACCGGCATAAACGCGACCATCGCCATCTGGGAAAACTACCGCGAGACGATGGACAACATCGCCGCCTGGATTCACAGGTTCGAGACGCAGTCCGAGACGCTGGCCCAGGCCGGTTCGGTCTCCGACATACTCCAGGCCAAGGAGCAGGGAAAGACGGCGGTGGTGCTCGGATGGCAGAATGCCTCGCCGATAGAGAACGACCTGAACCGGCTTGCGCTGTTTCACAAGCTGGGCGTTCGCATCATCCAGATCACATACAACGAGCGCAATCTGGTCGGGAACGGGTGCTACGAGCGCAACGACGAAGGACTCAGCAACTTCGGGCAGGACGTGGTCCGAGAGATGAACCGGCTGGGTATGCTCGTGGATCTCTCCCACGTCGGGGACCGCACCACGCTGGAGGCTGCCGACCTCTCAGATCAGCCCGTCGCCTGTACCCACGCCAACGCACGGGGGTACTTCGACCATCCTCGAAACAAGACCGACGCCGCTCTCAGGCTGATAGCCGAGCGCGGCGGAGTAATCGGGGCCAACGCATTTCCGCCCTTCCTGCAAAACGGGTTCGAGTCAACTCTCACTGACTATGTTGATGCGATAGACGACCTGGTAGAGAGGGTCGGGATAGACCATGTAGGCATCGGTACGGACTACACACAGAACCAGCCCAAGGCCTTCTTCGACTGGATATTCTCTCAGCAGGGAACGAAGCTGAGAGACGTTTCGGACGTCTATCCCGAGAACCTTCTTCATCCGGAGGGAATGGAGACCCCCGACAGCCTCTCGAACGTGGCGTCTGAACTCCTTGATCGCGGGTACACCGCTCAGGACGTGTCCAAAGTGCTGGGGGGCAACTGGCTCAGGCTGTTCAGGCAGGTCTGGGGAAGCTGAATTCACATTCCGCGCGGTTTTTACCCATCCCCGCTATCCTCGGCTACGGTGCGAACCGCGTGTCGCTATTGGGGAAGGGTCGGTTAATAATCCAAAGTCCTCCACACAGACCAGGTCCTGTTGACATTTGAGAATTGAACTTCCCAAACAAGCTAAATCACAACTAACCAGGCCACAATCCGCACGTATGGATTCCCGCTTTCGCGGGAATGACGATAAATGTCAACACGGCCTAGGAGACAGCCAATGAGGTCGGACACCGATACTGTTGAATTCTGGAATGATACCTGGTCCACGATGGGCCACACTTTCGGCGATTATGACCAGATTCTGATGGATTGCGCCGGGAATCTGGAGCCGGGACGGGCTCTCGATATTGGATGCGGATCGGGAGGAAACGCCGTATGGCTGGCCGAACGCGGCTGGCAGGTGACAGGGGTTGACTTCTCTGACGTCGCCATTGAACAGGCGAGAGTCCGCGCAGCCGATAAGCGGGTCGAAGTGGAGTTCGTAGTCTCGGACGCGACTATGTACAGGCCCGATGGGCAGTACGACCTTATAACGTCCTTCTACATACATCTATGGCCCGAACAGAGGGCGCGGATGTTGGCCAACGTAGCCGAGGCCCTGGCTCCCGGGGGCCAGATTCTCTTTGTAAGCCATGATAAGTCATCACCGCCCTCGGGGTGGAGCCGGAAAGACCTTGAGTCGCTGACGACCCCGGACGAAGTGGCCGCGGAACTCCCCAGCCTGAGGATAGAGCGCGCCCAGGTTGTAGAAGAGTTCGACTCTCATGCGGAATACGGTTCTGGACATGAGGACGCGGAAGACCATGACGACCATGAGCCAGACCCTCATTTCCATGGAGCGACCACGGTAGTAGTCGGGGTAAAAGACAAGACTGAAGGCCGTATCCCCGACCGCCCCCAGATGCCCGCCGGATACGGCGTCGGCGATCCCCAATACGGCTTTGAGCCGGTCCAGTGGACATGGGTCGTCGAGCGGATGGCGGATGCGCGCAGCTACTGGGTAGCCACCACACGCGCGGACGGCGGTCCTCACGTCAGCCCCGTGTGGGGAGTCTGGCGCGATGGCGCGTTCCACTTCTTCACCGACCCCGCCTCTCTCAAGGCGCGCAACATTCGTCGAGACCCGCGCGCCGTCGTCCATCTCGAGAGCGGGGACGAGGTGGTCATAATGGAAGGGACGCTCGAATCGGGAATCGCCACCCCTGAGCTCATATCCGCTTACGAGAGCAAGTATGGAATCTCTCTCGGAGACGAGCCGGAGGGTCTGTATCGTATGAAGCCCGACAAGATTCTCACGTGGCTGGAGTCGGACTTTCCCAAAACGGCCACCAAATGGCGATTCTGAACACACCATGGCGATTTACGAGGACCTGACCATCACGGACGGCGACCGGCTGTACGACATGCTGGATGAAGAGACCGTGTTTCGCAACTGCGACTTCGACGAGGCCGATTTCGAGGGCATAGAGGCGGATATTCTGGTTATCGAGGACTGTACGCTTCGCCACGCCAATCTCTCCAACCTGCTCTGCCATGATCTGAGGCTAAAGGACTCTGTCCTGGAGGAAGCCGCGCTGAACAGCGTGGAGGCGCACGAGGCGGAGATTACGGGATGCAGTTTCATGTCCGCGAGAATGCTGAAGGCCAGCTTGAATCTCTCGCGGCTTACGTACTGCGACTTCTCCGGCGCGGACATGGACGGCGCGAACCTGTTCGGCGCGGACCTCACCGGCTCTCGCTTCAGGGGCGTTGACCTTTCCACAGCGAGACTGGAAGGCGCGAATATAGAGCGGGTTGATTTCAGCCTGGCGTCGCTCAGGGAGCACAGCTTCAAGGGCCACAAGCTGGTCGGCGTCAACTTCACGGAGGCCGACCTTGAAGGCTGTGACTTCAGCGATACAGTGTTCGAGGGATGTCATCTGGTGGGAGCGTACATATCCGAGCGCACCCACTTCGACCGCGCCGACCTGCGTGGGGCATTCGTGTCGGGCGCGCATCTGGTGAAGGCCAGTTTGGTAGGCGCGATTATGCTGCCGTCGCAGGTCAACACTATGGTCTTCGACGGCTTCGGGATCGTCGTGTTTATGGATGATGCTGAGGCTTAGGCGTATAATTGTCGAAGGCAACCAGCCATCGGAGGAATGAATTGAAACTCGGACTGTTCCTTATGCCGCTGCACTATCCTGAGAGGCTGCACGCGGATACGTTCCAGGAAGACCTCGAACTTATGGAGTACGCGGACGGTCTCGGATATTCCGAGGCGTGGATAGGCGAACACTTTCTGCTGCCTTTCGAGAATATGCCGTCGCCGGAACTGTTCATCGCGAGGGCGTTGGGGGTAACCAGACAGATGTCGTTCGGGACGGGCGTGTCCCTGCTCGGATTCCACAATCCGGCGCACATAGCCCACCGGATAGCGCAGCTAGATCACATGGCCAGGGGCAGGCTGTACCTCGGTATAGGAGCGGGCGGCAGCGCTATGGATGCTGAGATGTTCGACATAGACCTGGAAGAGGGCAGCCCGCGCGAACGCATGGCGGAGTGCGTAGATATCATCCTGAAGATATGGAACGGCGAGCCGTTCGATCACGAGGGCCGCTTCTACACGACCAGGCTGTCTCCTCCCCAGCCGGAGCGGAGGCTCGGTTTCCACATGAAACCCTACCAGGAGCCTCATCCGCCGATAGCGGTGGCCGGAAGCAGCCCGTATTCGAGCACGCTGGAAATGGTGGGGCAGAATGGGTGGATTCCGATGAGTAGCTCTTTCCTACAGGAGCAGCACCTTCCGAGTCACCGCGAGGTGTTCGAGCGAGGAGCGAAACGGGGCGGCAAGGAAGCCCCTGACGACTGGAGAATCTCCCGCGAGGTGTTCGTCGCCGAGGACGGGGACAAGGCCAGGGAGGAGGCGCTGAACGGGCCGTTCGCCAATTTCTTCCGCGACTATTGGATACCGCTGTTCGCGGGTGGCCCGGCCGGACTGAGCAGGCTCAAGATTGATCCCGAAATGCCGGACGAAGCGCTGACGCCGGAGTATATGCTTGAGAACTTCTGGATAGTGGGCGACCCTGAGGAGTGCGCTCACCGGATCAAGAAGATACACGACGACGTGGGCGGGTTCGGGACGCTGCTCCTAATGTGTCACGACTGGACGCCCGACAGGCCGAAGTGGTTCCGGTCGCTGGAGTTGATGGCAGAGGAGGTTCTTCCGGCGGTGAACAAGGCGATTGCCGCCTGAGTCCTCGGGCCATGTTTAGTCGCAGGGTTGTCGGCCTGCCCGTCGCTTTCGTGATTGGGATGGGTTGCGCTCTGGCGGTATTGATCGCTGCGTCGCTAATTGGATGGCGGCTTGGTATGTACGGAGGCGAGAGTTCCGTTCCGTGGGATCGCATTACAAAGCCCGGCGGCAGTGTTGAAGACCTGGCGCGGTATGCGGCTACACTCGCCGACAGCGGCGACCCTTACTTTGGAACGCGACAGCTGGATTATCTGCTCGAACAGGTTGAAAACCCGACGTTCGATACCGACACCTGGCGTGTGAATATACTCAGCCAACTCGCGTTTCATCGCTTGCGCCTGGGCGATGTGGACGAGTCCATACGGCTTCTGAACGAGGCGCTGGAACTGAGCGATCCCGACGGGTTCGACCGTGCCGGGATTACGGAAGACCTCGCGGTGGCGTATATGAAGCAGGGTGAGTTGCGCAACTGCGTCAGCCCGGAAGGTCGGCTTGTGTGCGCTCTGCCACTCGACCCTGCCCACTCGCATAAGGACATATCAAGCGCGACTAAGGCGACGGATATACTGGAGTCCCTGCTCGCGCACGACCCCGAAAGCGTCAGATATCGGTGGCTGCTGAACGTAGCTCACATGGCGCTCGGGACATACCCGGACGGGGCTCCACGGGAGTACGTGATTTCGCCGGACGTGTTCGCGCCCGAATACGAACTTGGGCGGTTCGAGGAGGTCTCGGCGGATATAGGCATATACGGCGTTGACCTCGCGGGCGGCGCTATTGTCGAGGACTTTGACAACGACGGGCTTCTGGACATCATGACGTCCACGTGGGACCCGGCGGGAAGCCTGAAGTATTACCGCAACGAGGGCGACGGACGATTCTCGGAGCGCACCAACGGAGCGCGGTTGAGCGGGCAGTACGGCGGACTGAACATCACGCAGGCCGACTACGACAACGACGGCTCGGTGGACGTACTGGTGATGCGAGGCGGCTGGCTGCTGTCTCGGGGGCAGATGCGAATGTCGCTGCTCCGCAACAATGGAGACGGCACGTTTGCGGACGTTACACGGGATGCAGGTCTCGCGCTTCCGGCGTATCCGAGCCAGAGCGCGGCTTGGGCGGACTACGATAACGACGGCGACCTGGACCTGTTCTCGTGCAGCGAGTCTATGCCTGAGTCGCCGGAGGCGGGAGCGGCGCTCGTCTTCCCCAGCCGTCTGTTTCGGAACAATGGAGACGGCACCTTCACGGATGTCGCGGACGCGGCGGGCGTCACCAATCTGAGGTACTGCAAGGGCAGCGCGTGGGGCGACTACGACAACGACGGCGACCCGGACCTGTACGTGTCGAACTACGCGGGAGAGAACCGTCTATACCGCAACGATGGCGACGGCACTTTCACCGACGTAGCCCCGGAGTTGGGTCTGACGGAGCCGCTGGAGAGCTTTCCGACGTGGTTCTGGGACTATGACAACGACGGTTGGCTGGACCTGTTCGTCGCCGGGTACGCGAGCGACATCGAGCTTGTGGCGGAGGACTACCTGGGAATTCCGAACGACGGGGCGCGTCCACGACTTTACAGGAACGACGGCGCGGGCGGCTTCGAGGACGTTACAGAGCAGGTCGGGCTGGACAGGGTGAGCCAGGCGATGGGCGCGAACTTCGGGGATATGGACAACGACGGCTTCCCTGACATCTATCTCGGAACCGGATTTCCCGCGTTCGACGCGCTCGCGCCGAACGTATCGTATCGGAACAATGCGGGCAGGTCGTTCTCGGACGTTACGTTTTCGGCGGGTCTTGGGCACATACAGAAAGGGCACGGGGTCGCGTTCGGGGATCTGGACAGGGACGGCGACCAGGACATCTTCATGCAGGTGGGCGGGTTCTACCCAAGCGACGGCTTTCTGAACGCGCTGTACGTGAACCCTGGGAACGGCAACAGGTGGCTGTCGGTGAAGCTAATCGGCGTGGAGTCGAATCGCTCGGCCATCGGCGCGAGGATCAAAGTTACCGTCTTAGAGGATGGCGCGAGGCGCAACATTCATACGGTAGTGGGCAGCGGGGGCAGTTTCGGCGCGTCCAGCCTGGAACAGGAGATTGGGCTTGGAAGTGCGGACACGATAGAGTCGCTGGAGGTCTATTGGCCGACGTCGGGTATCAGGCAGGTATTCGAAGATGTGCCGCTAAACACCGCGCTGGAGATACGCGAGGACGCCGATGGCTACGTCATTAGGGATCTGCCGCGTATCGAGATGGGAGGCAGGGGGGCAGGTAGCGGCGCGTCTTTAGCTCATCTACAACTAGCTCGCAAATAGCCTTATGACTGATACACAGATAGAGATGACCAATGCTATCAGTAACCCCGCCATCCACTTGGTCATACGGGATTCCAGTTCATGTAGGTCGGATTTCGTTGCCATGTTCTCACGAAGAAACTCAATCGCCGTTTCAACGCGCGCGAGCCTTTCTTCGGTAGTCTCTATCGTCATGTACAACGCCTCTCCTCAAGTCTATCAACGCAGTTTATCCAGAACGCTGCTATTAACATAACACCATTGTACGACACATAACACTTTCATGCTACACGATATGCGACTATTGCGCGGTCAGGCCGCCGTCTATGACCATTTCGCTGCCGGTCATGAACGACGATTCATCGGAGGCGAGGAACAGGACTCCGTAGGCGATCTCGTCGGGGTCGGCGTACCTGCCGAGGGGCGTCCTCTGCTCGGTGAGCGCGAGGCGTTCGGGGTCTTCCCAGCCGCGCCTGGTCATCTCGGTCTTGATTGGGCCGGGATGAATGGAGTTGCATCGGATGCCGTCGCCGGCGTACTGGACGGCGGTGGACTTGGTTAGGATGCGGACCGCGCCCTTGGACGCGTTGTAGCCCGGGTGGATGTTGGCCTGTCCGACCATGCCGGATATGGAGGAGATGTTGATGATGGAGCCGCCGCCCGCCTTTCTCATTTCGGGAATGACGGCGCGGGTGCCCAGGAAGACGCCCTTGGCGTTCACGTCCATCACGTTGTCCCACTCTTCTACCGTGGCGTCGTCTCCAGCGTTCCAAGAGACGATGCCGGCGTTGTTGACGAGGATGTCCACCTTGCCGTAGCCGGATACGGCGGTCTGGACGGCGGCGTTCCAGGAGTCTTCATCGGTTACGTCGAGGGTGACGTAGGTGGCCTCACCGCCCGCTTCGTTGATTTCGGCTTCGACCTTTTTGCCGTCGTCGTCGAGGATGTCTCCGAAGACGACCTTCGCGCCCTCGCGGGCGAACATTCTGGCCTCGGCGGCTCCCTGTCCGCGCGCGCCTCCGGTTATGATCGCTACTTTGCCTTCGAGTCTCATGGCTGGCCTCCACCTGGGGACTGTGAATCAGTTTGTATTTACTCTGGTTTATAGTGTGCTGGTTGGTTCTGCTGGTATCCGCTGGGGACCTGCTGGCAGTAAAGCAGAGGGGTTGGTCCCTGCATCTTACCTGCAAAAGCCTGTATTTTCCTGTTCAGAGGGTTTTTTCCCGCGAGGATTATGCCTCTGAATAAATTTGCATTTATGCTGGCGTACTGTTGTTCTGTATTGCAAACATTGTAGCATAGTGTGGTGTGAATGTGTAGTGGCATCGGAAACCTTCTGAGAAAATTTCAGAAATGGAGTCGTAGCAATCGCAAAGTCGACAATTTCTGGATTCCCGCTTTCGCGGGAATGACGCATAGCCGGGAATTGGGTACTTTTGCAATCTTCTCGAAACGCTTCTCGATAATTCTGGAATGCCCTTTCCTGAATCGGTTAGTTGACATGCCCCAGGCGGTATGCTTGAATTGGCGCGATTCGGTTCGAGCGGTGAGGTCCTTACAATCGGACCCCTTTGAGACTTGAACCATCAGGGAGACAGAGATATGCGTACACTCATTTCACTTCGCTGGCTGGTAGTCGCCGCAATAGCGCCAATGCTCCTGGCGCTCGCGTGTTCGAGCACGGAGCCGACGCCCGCGCCGGCTTCCGACGCGGTTACGAAAGAAGAGCTTGCCGCCGCATTGCAGGAGGCTATGCAGTCGGTACAGCCCGCTCCCGCCGCTCCGGCGCCCGCTCCGGCCGGTCCCAGCGCGGAGGAGATGGCCGCAATGGTCGAAGCCGCCGTGAAAGGGGCCGTACCCGAAGGCACCAGCGCGGAGGAGATCAAGTCTATGGTGGAGGCGGCCGTGGGCGCGGCCAGTCAGGACGCGATCACCGCCGACCAGGTCCGAACGCTCGTGGCCGAAGCGGTCGCGGAGTCGGCGACCGAAGGCCCGGATCCGCTGAGCGCCGACGAAGTGCGTCAAATCGTCTCTGCCGCGGTCTCGGCGCTGCCGACCCCCGAGGCGCGCGTCGTCACCAAAGAGGTCAAGGTTACCGAGGTCAAAGAGGTCCAGATCCCGGGCAAGAAATATGTGACCGACCCGACGACCGGCAGCGTCATCCCCGCGCCGGAGTACGGCGGCACGATTATCCGGCTTCAAACGAACCAGCCGCCCCACACCGACACATACTTCACACACCATGCGGCTAACGGTACGGACGGAGTTACCGAGTCGCTCGCTCACGCCGACTGGGGCATAGACCGGAGCGTGTTCGACCATAAGAAACGGCCAACCCCCCTGTGGGTTATGAAAGGACAGCTTGCGACGGGCTGGGTGCAGAACGACCCGCTCACGTACACGATCAACATCAGGGACGACGTGTACTGGCACAATAAGGCCCCGATGGACGGACGCAAGATGACTGCCCACGATGTGGCATGGAACTTCCAGCGTTATCTTCATCTGGGCGACGAATACGCGGACCAGGAAGGGCCGTGCTGCACGTTCAAGAGCGTGAAGTGGGAATCGGTCACGGCAACCGACGACGAAACTGTCGTGTTCAAGCTGGAGGAACCGAACATAGATACGCTCACAATCCTGTTCACCAGCTACTCCCCGCATATCCTCCCTCCCGAGGTTGTGCAGGAACACGGCGACATCCAGGACTGGAGGAATCTGGTCGGTACCGGACCGTTCATGCTGACTGAATGGGTGGACGGCAGCTCGATGACCTGGGAGAAGAACCCGGACTACTGGGGAACCGATGAAAAGTTCCCCGAAAACCAGCTTCCTTACGCGGACGTGACGCGGGCGCTCATCATGAAGGACGAGGCGACCCGCATCGCGGCAATGCGCACCGGCAAGGGCGACTACATGGGCTGGCTGGCGAATTCGGCGATTTCCACGACGGACCAGGCCGAAGCGCTCGTCAAGACGAACCCCGACATCAATCTGATCCCCTACGCTTACAGGTCCACTACGAGCACGGCGTTCAACGTGGACAGTCCGCCCTTCGACGACATCAGGGTCAGGCGGGCCATGCAGATGGCGCTCGACCTCGATACGATCAACACGATCTACTACAAGGGCTGGGCGACTGTGGAGCCTATGGGCCAGATCGGCACGGGCGCGATAGAGTACGTGACGCCGTTCGACCAGTGGCCCGAAGACATCAAGCCCTACTATGAGTACAACCCTGATGGAGCGATAGCGCTGCTGGAAGAGGCCGGTTACACGCCGGATGAGAACGGAGTCAGGGTCAAGGGTTCGTCCGTGTTCCACGCCACCTCCGACCTTGCGCTCGCGGACATCTTCGTGGACTACTGGAGGCGAGTTGGGATAGACATCGAGGCTGTCAAGGGGCCGGACAACACGACGGTTGGCACCTGGATCCGCGAACACACTTACCCGCACGACATGGTGGGATCGGCCATCATGGGCTACGACAGGAGCCCGATTACGATCCTGCGCGCCTTCATTCACTCTGAAGGCGGTTATAACTACACCGGAGTGCGCGACCCGGAGTTCGACGCGATGATCGAGGCGGCGGAGGCGGCGTCCACCTACGAAGAGAGGCAGCAGATCATCAAAGACCTCGATATAGAGCTCTCCAGGCAGCATCTGTATGTCTGGGGGATGAAGGCGCAAGCGTTCAACGCGGTCCAGCCCTGGCTGATCGGATACAATGGCGAGTATCACCTGGGACTCCAGCAGCGATTCTCGCAGTTGTTCGCCCGCTTCTGGCTGGACCAGGAGTTGAAGGCGCAGTCCACGAACTAGCCGTCGCCCTTCAAGTACCGACTGTTTAGTACCAGTAATGGGGGAGCCGAGACTTCTCAGCTCCCCCAACATGCTTTCAGAGCACCATTCTCATCAGGTTGTGTCGGCATCTTATGGCTCAGCCTGTGTTTAAGGCATCGCAATGGCATTCAACTTTCCAGACAGACGGGATGGCAGCGACATTGGCTGCACTCCTAACTTCTGGATTCCCGCTTTCGCGGGAATGACGAGAAATGTCAGCATGGCCTAGGAACTTCACGTGAGAGCCTACATCATCAGACGGCTGCTACTCGTCATCCCGACGCTGTTCATTCTGAGCACGATTGTGTTTCTGACGGTGCGTTTCATACCGGGCGACGCCATTGACGCCATGGTCGCCAGTTCCGACTATCTGGCCCTGGACCTGGACCGTGAAACCCTCCTGAAGCAGTTGGGACTCGACGTTCCAATATACATCCAATACCTGAAGTGGATGCAGGGCATATTGCTGGAGGGCACCTTTGGCGATTCGCTGATGGGAGCCTGGAGTGTCGAGGAGCGGATACTCGAAAGGCTGCCGGTGACGATCCAGCTTGGCGTCACGGCAATCGTAATAGGGATGCTGATCGCGCTCCCGGTGGGCATCTACTCCGCCGTCCGGCAGGATACGGTCTCGGACTACATCGCCCGAACGCTCGCGGTACTCGGGCTGGCAACCCCCAACTTCTGGCTTGCGACACTCGTCATGATATTTCCCGCGCTCTGGTGGGGCTGGTCTCCTCCCCTAGAGATGGTGCCGTTCACCGAGGACCCGCTCGCCAGCTTATACGGGACCCTCATTCCCAGTCTGATACTCGGCACGGGAATGGCCGCAGGAACAATGCGCCTGACACGAACGATGATGCTGGAAGTTCTGCGGCAGGACTACATCAGGACCGCATGGTCCAAGGGACTGAGAGGGCGAGTGGTCATCGCGCGCCACGCGACCAAGAACGCGCTCATCCCGGTGGTAACCGGAATCGGCTTGCAGCTTCCCCTGCTGGTCGGCGGGTCGGTCATCATCGAGAACATCTTCAACCTTCCGGGGCTGGGTCAACTGGCCCTCGAGGCGCTCCTGGACAGAGACTACCCTGTGGTGTCGGGAGTAAACCTGTTCTTCGGCATGGTCGTGCTGATAATCAACTTGATAATTGACCTGATCTACCCGTATCTCGATCCACGAGTGCGGTATCGCTAGAGGTGAGTTCTTAGGATGCTAACGGGCGCGGCAGAACTGGCAGACTTCGCGGATCGGCGAAATCGCTTCCTCGGGTTTTTGTCCAGGCTGGTGAGGGAGAAGCCGCTCGGCACGTTCGGCCTGGCGGTGACATTGGCGATGATCGTAATGGCAGTCTTCGCAGACTGGCTGGCGCCCTTCCCACACTACGAACTCAACCTGATTGACAGGATGCAGGGCCCTTCATGGGCACACCCGATGGGCACGGACCACGTAGGGCGCGACCTGCTGAGTCGCGTCATCTATGGAGCTCGGATTTCGCTGGCCGTGGGTCTGTCGGCCACTGCGCTCGACATTACCGTCGCGGTCATAGTGGGAGGAACTTCGGGGTATGTCGGCGGCAAATTCGATCTTGCGGTCCAGCGGTTCGTGGACGCCTATATAGCCTTCCCAGGGTTGTTGTTGCTGCTGACGCTGATGTCAATCGTCGGCCAGGGGCTGCTCCAGATGATCCTGGTGCTGGGTATTTCGGGCGGCCTGGGCGGTTCGCGGGTTCTCAGGAGCGCGGTCATCGCCATCAAGGAGAACGATTACATCCTGGCCGCGGAAGCGATAGGGACTGAGAGGTGGAGGACTTTCCTCAAGCACGTGGTACCCAACATCGTGCCCATCATCATCATCGGCTTCAGCATCACGATTGGCGGCGTGATCATCAGCGAGGCTTCGATCAGCTTCCTTGGATTCGGACTTCCGCGCGAGATCCCCACCTGGGGTGGGCTGCTCAGCCAGGAAGGACGCCAGTTCATGGAGGTCGCGCCGTGGCTCGCGTTCTGGCCCGGCGCGTGCCTGACACTGGTCATCTATAGTCTGAATATGTTCGGCGACGCGATGAGAGACCTGCTGGATCCAAGGTTGAGGGGATCGGGGTAGGTATCCTCAGTGATTGCGACAGTCGGCGCCTACATGCGGTGGGCGAGCTTGGGGTCGAGGATGTCGCGGAGGCCGTCTCCGGCGAGGTTGATGGCGGTTACGGCTACGGCGAGCACCAGGCCGGGGTAGAAGATTACCCAGATGGCCTTGCGGATGAAGCGGCGGCCCTCGGCCATTATGTTGCCCCAGCTCGGGATTTCGTCGGCCGGGATGCCGGCGCCGAGGAAGCTGAGATATGCCTCGGTGAGCATTGCTCCGGCGGCGACGTATGTGCCCATGACGATGAGAGGCGCGAGCAGGTTAGGTACGACGTGCCGGACTAGGATGCGGCTGTTCTGCGCTCCTATGGCGCGGGCGGCGTCCACGAAGGGCTGCTCGCGCAGGCTGAGGACGGAGGCTCGCGCGACGCGGGTCATGCGCGGCGTGTCCACGACGACTATGGCGATGATGACGTTCTGCAGGTTGGCTCCGAGTATCACGGTGAGCGCTATGGCGAGCAGGACGGTCGGGATGGCCATGAGTCCGTCCATGACACGCATGAGAACGGCGTCAACCGGCCGGAAGTAGCCCGCTACGGAGCCGAATGCGGCTCCGAGAATCATGGTGAGCAACGCGACGGTCGCGCCGACGAACAGCGAAATGCGCCCGCCCAGGATCGTCCGGCTGAAGACGTCGCGACCGAACTCGTCGGCGCCGAACCAGTGTGTCGCGGACGGGGCTTCGAGGCGTGCGTCCATGTTAATCTTGCCCGGGTCGGTGGAGGAAATGATGGGCCCGACAAGGCTGATCAGGACCAGAATCGCGAGGACGGCGAGACCGACCGTCATCGTCGGCTCGCGGACAGCGGCGCTGCGCACCGAACGCCAGACGCGGAGCAGCACAGAAGACCTTAGCCGGACAGCTGTCTGTTCTTCGACGCACGCCATCAATACCTAATCCTGGGGTCGAGGACGGCGTAGGCTATGTCCACGGCCAGGTTGATGAACACGTAGAATGTTCCTATGAGGATTATCAGCGCCTGGATGATCGGGTAGTCCCGCGTGGCTATGGCGTCCACGGCCAGGCGACCGAGTCCGGGTATGGCGAATACGCTCTCGGTGACGACCGCGCCCGAAAGCAGTCCCGCGAGTCCTAGCCCGATGATGGTCAGGATGGGGAGGGACGCGCTGCGTAGAGCGTGTCTTATGAGGACGGTCTTTTCGGTCAGGCCCTTGGCGCGGGCCGTCCTTACGTAGTCCTCTTTGAGCACTTCGAGAACGCTGGCGCGGGTCATGCGAGCCACCAGCGCTATCACGACGAGTCCGAGGCTGAGCGCGGGCAGGGCCAGGTGACGCAGATAGTCCACCAGGCCGTCGTCAATACGGGTGTACCCGGCGACGGGGAGTATGGGGTTGTCGAGTCCGAACGCCCAGAGTCCGAATACCCATATCAGGATGAAGCCTAGCCAGAAGATGGGGATGGAGAATCCGATGGCGGCGAAGACCATAACCGCGCGGTCAATGAGGGAGTTGGCCTTCCAGGCGGCAAGAACGCCGAGTGGGATGGCGACGAGCACGGCGATGATTTCGGTCGCGACGGTCAGGGAGACCGACGGTCCGATGCGGGTTTTGATGAGGTCGTAAACCGGCTTTCCCGACCTGATGGACGTTCCGAAGTCGCCTTGCAGTATCCGCACGGACCACTTGCCGAGCTGGACGTAGATCGGGTCGTCGAGTCCGAGTCTTTCCCTGATTTCGAGATATTCTTCGTGTGTGGACTCGTTTCCGGCTATGACCGCGGCGGGGTCGCCCGGAGTGAGGCGAAGCAGAAAGAACGTGAACAGCCCAACGACGACCAGAACGGGAATCGTAGCGAGCAATCTGCGGATGAGGTAGGGGAGCAAGTGGGTTGATGGTCCTTAGTTTTGGTTGTCAATGGTCAGGTTCTGTTGACATTTGACATTCCAGACATCTAAACGATCATGGTGATAGCAACGTTAGCTATGCTCCGCACTTCTGGATTCCCGCTTTCGCGGGAATGACGATAAACATCAACACGGCTTAGTTTACAGTGTTCATAAGTAAATTTGGGGCCTCTTTCCTGTGAGAGAGGCCCCGGTTTCAGATTGATCTTTTAAGGTCCAGTGCGACTAGCGCGGGTCTTCGACGCGGCGTTCGGGGTCGCCCCACCACATGTTGAGGAAGAGGGGTGATCCGACAGGAGCGCCGCGGATTTCGACGTCCATTATGTCCTTGTCGTAGATCCTTAGCTGGAAGAACTGTCCGAAGGTGACCCTCCTAGGATCGGCCCAGGCGACGTCGGCAATTTCGCGGGTTATGGCGAACTGCTCGTCCAGTGATCCGGCCTTGGCGAACCTGGTCTTGAGCTCGGTCATGAGCATACCGGTCTCGGAGTCCTCGGGGTATGTGGTCTCTCCGACGCGGTAGTGGGTAGCCACCAGCGGGTGGTACAGGTTGCTGCTGTTCCAGTTGGTAAAGATGTGCCATCCGTCAACCTGGCGGAAGGTGGCGATCTGACCAGCCCAGTCGGTCGCCTTGATCTGGGCGTTGATGCCGACTGCTGCCAACTGCTCCTTCAGAACGGGCGCGATTGGGTGGATGGTCGGGAAGTCGGTCGGGTCGAGTATGATGATCGGCTCGCCGTCGTACCCGGCCATCTCAAGCAGTTGCCTGGCCTTTTCGGGGTTGTCCTGGTTGTAGAGTTCTTCGTTGTTGGTGTGCTCGGCCCAGGGAGTTCCACACATCTGGAGCGAGGGGCAGAGTTCCCACAGACGCTCGTCGCCGTAGCCCTTCATGATCTCCTCGGCGTTGACGGCGGCCTGGATAGCCTGTCTAAGCGCCCTGCCGCTTTCGTCGAAGCCCATGAGCGGGTCGCGGGTGTTGAAGCCGATGTCGGGCTGCGCGCCGGGTATGCCGATGTGAACGGATACTCGGTCGGAGTTGTCAAGCGCCTCTTCGTAGAAGTCCGAAGAAACGACGTCGAGGTAGTCCACGGTGCCGGTGAGGACGGCGGACACGCGGGTCTGCTGGTCGGGGATCTCTTTCATGTCGAGGCGGTCGAAGTAGGCGAGCTTGGCGCCGGCGCGGTAGCTAGGCGTCTCGCGGCGCGGGACGTACTCTTCGTACCTGTCCAGAATGATCTCGTTGCCCGGGTCCCAGCTAACGAACTTGTAGGGGCCGGAGGCTATGAAGGTCTGGACCAGTTCTCCGGGAGGCACCGACTCGGCAGTCTCTTTGGGCATGATGTTGGGCTGGGTTCCGCCGACGTAACCGAGCGCGGTCATGAGCAGGGCGGAAGGCTCGCTGAGTTCGATGTTGAAGGTCTTGTCGTCAACGGTCTCGAAACCCACCCAGATGTCGTTGAGCACAGGAGCGAATGACTTGTCCCACGCCAGGAATCGGGTTACGGAGGCTTCCACATCTTCGGGCAGGACCTGAGTACCGTCGTGCCAGGTCAGGTCGTCGCGGAGCGTGAATGTGTAGGTACTGCCGTCAACTTCCCAACTGTCGGCCATGTCGGGCTGGATGAAACCCTGCGCGTCCCACTGGGCAAGAGATTCCCAGAAGTGCCAAGAAACGCCTCGTCCGATGGCGGTGCCGGATGTCATGGAGTCAAGGTTGGGCACTGTGCCCTGGGGTACCCAGACGAGTTTTCCGCCGAACCTGTCGTCTGAGAAGATGTTGGAATCGGCGTCCGACACGGGCACCATCCTGGATGTAGGCGCGGTGGACGGGATGATCGGTTCGGGCGCGGCAGGAGCGCCGGGCGGCGCCTCGGCGGGAGCCGCGGGCGCGGGTTGCGCCGGCGCCTGTGGCTGTGCCATCGAACCGGTCGGCGCGGCCGGAGCGGGGGCCGCGGGAGCGGCCGCGGCCGGAGCCTGTGGCTGTTCAGGAGCCGCTGTTTCGCTGCTGCACGCAATCGCCAGAGCCGCAAGCGTGACTGCCAGCATGGGCAGTATTAGTTTGAGACGTGTCATTTAGTCCTCCAGGGTACACATATATTTTGGAATACGGCTAATCGTGCAACCTTAAACAATAGGGATGTGGGCAGTCAACAAAGATGTGAGCGGTCAGACTACCAAACGGTCTCGATCCGGGATGAGTCGGAGAATGCCCGATCTCGCGTTATTACGGGCGCGTCGAGAACCATGGACTCGGCGGCGATGGGGCGGTCGTGCATTTCGGGGATTTCCTGGAGCAGGTCGAGTTGTTCGAGTTGCGTCCATCCTAAATCGGAGAATTTGAACCCTCTTGCGTCTTTCACGGCGCTCATGAATTCGGAGAGTATGATCGGATCGCCACGTTTGACTGAAAGATAGTATAGTTCCGCTACCACTATTGCTGGGATTACGACTGTAACGTCTCCTGCAGTCGCCATACTGAGGATGGATGATGTATTGGGAGTAAGCATCTCAGGTGAGTTGAGGTACCACCATAAAGCGTGGGTATCAATCACAAACTGCTCTTGATCATCCATCGCTGCCATGTGGCATTTCATCCTGGCCAGGAATAGGTATCCTCCACATAGTTTTAACTGACTGGAAATCTTCTTCAGTCGCCTCGCGCAACTTGGTCCGGTGAGAAAAGATGCCCCTGAGCCTGTCTATCGGAAGCGATTCTTTCTCTTGCTCACTCAAATGCTGTTCAGGTGTGAGCTTGGCCCATAACTTGCCGCCAAGAGTTATGCAGACCACTTCTCCCTTGTCGAGCGCGCTGATTATCCTGTCTGGTGTGGCTTCAAACTCGCTTAAGCTGTATGTGAGCATTGTATTCACCGTTGCGTACCAAATTACTGAGACAGGTTTATGTTAACACGCTACTCTGGCTCTGCAAAAGTCAGCAGCCGCTTCGGGTTCTCGACCATGATGCGGTGGATGTCGGACCCCGACACGCCTAGGGTTTCGATGTATGGCAGGAAGGTCTCCTGGATGTAGGTGTAGCCCGCGCCTCCGTACTTCTTGAGGTGCATCTTCCAGCATACGTCCTGGGAGAGAAGGATGCGGTCGGCGTATCCTGTGTCTATGAGCTGGGGGATGGCTGTGGCGACGATGTGATCCTTGCCCGTCTCGGTGGTCCTGACGACGCCGAGTGTGTCGAACTGGATGCAGACGCCCCTTTCGAGCAGGCTGAACATGTAGGGAAGGTCGTCGGCCATGTGGTCGGAGTGGCCGAGTATGACACGGGTGAGGTCGGCGCCCTCCTCTTCCACTATGTCGAGGACAGCGCTCTTTTCGTCTTTGCGCGGCGGGGAGTGGAACGAAATAGCCGCTCCGGTGGCTATGCTGGCGCGCGCGGCGGCGCGAATGTTCTTGACCTCGTTGGGGGTTATCGGATCGCCGTTGACGCCTATCTCGCCGATGATGCCTGAACGGACTCCGGAGCCGGGTATGCCGACGGCGATGTCGCGGACTATCTCGTCGGTCAGCGATTCGACAGTCCGCTCGTCCATGTCCGCGGGGTGGAAGAGTTTCTGATACCAGCCGGAGCCGAGCACGATGTTAATGCCTGCGGCCTCGGCCGCGCGGGCTATGGCGGGGACGTCGCGCTTGAGTCCCCTGCTGGTGACGTCAACGAGCGTACCGCCGCCGAGTTGGGCGAAGTCGGAGACCTCGACTATGGCGTCGGCCTCGCTGGAGAGGATGTAGTTGTCCACGATGGGCAGCACTCGGCGGGCGAGGTGCAGGTTGGATAGCTGAAGCGGCGCGAACCAGGCGTCGAGCTGTGTCGCGGTGGAATCCGGGTCGGGCCAGTGGTTCTTGCGGAGGTCGAGGTAGAGATGCTCGTGCATGAGCGTGAAGCCGAGTTGTTCGGGCTCGACGGGGCCTGCTACGGTCATGGCTTTTCCGGTCATGCTGGTCATGGGGGGCTCCGGTGTATTAGGGAAGGCGGATTTTGAACTGGGCGGGGTCTTGGCCCATGTGTTGGATGAGGTTGCGGGTTTTCCTGAAGAGGTTGCTACTCATGCCGTGCGTATTAATGTAAAAGATACCCATTTGCTCATATGCCTGAAAAGCGGTCCCATTTTGATTATACGGTTCGTTGTTTACTACATATGTGGTAGAAGCATTGGGCAATTGGACAGGGCAATGGCTGGAATTCAGTAAGTCATTATTGATTAGCCAACGGGCGACCTCAATGATTACTGACCTCAACCTAGGCGTTGGTGCCCGTGTTCCGTCGGGGAATAGGATCTCAGTGGGAAGAGAAGAGCCATCGGGATTGAAATCAGATAGAGGACGCCAATCTATCCTATCATCCACGGGAACAACGGTTGCGAGTTGGGGAATAATCTCCTCTGTGGGCTTCGGTTGTGACGGTTCGGACTGATCTGGAATAAGGGAGGAAATCGGTGTCTGCGCCTCGATCACCTGACCAGTCTCAACACTGTAACGCCACAGCGCCAACGCCTTCAGGCATACCTCGGACGGAGGCATGCTCTTCAAGTTGAATGAGACCATCTGCTTCCGATCTATCGGGACTGGCCTGTGGGTCTCATAAATCTCCCACTGGCTTCCGTCGGTTACGCAGAAGAATCTGGTTCCCTGCTCGAGGCAATACTGTATGCCTTGGGACAGGACCCCTCCTCCTAGATTTGTACCCAAACTCTTGGCCTCGACCATCACCGCGGGGCTGCCGTTGCTCATGAGGGCGTAGTCGGCGCGTCCGTTGCCCGACCTGTATTCCGGTATCACCATGTCGGGGTCTTCGGTATCCCAGCCGAGTTCGCGGAGCAAGGGGTCTATCAGGGCGTAGCGGGTGAGCGCCTCACTCTGTCTGAGAGCGGGGCCGTGCTCGTCAATGCGGTCGCTGAGCGTCTTTACCAGTTCGAGCAGGCTTTCGAGAGGCATTTCCGCAAGACTCCTTCCATGGAATCGCTGATTCGGTGAATGTAATCCCATCTTGCGCCCCTATACTATATGCTTATGGGTAAATGTTGTCATGTGAGGGTATGAAATGAAGACTCTGACACTGGAAGACGATCTCTATGCGGCTCTGGAAGAAGAAGCTTATAAGGTGGGCCGCACTGTCGGCGAAATAGTAGCTGAGGCTGCCTCATCTTGGCTTGCCGACGCTGAGTTGGATGAAGGGGAACGCGCAGAGATTGATGCCGCTCGCGCGGAAGCGGCGGAAGTGGGAGGTATGGAAGCTGATGAGTTCTTCGATCAGCTTCTGAAAGAGGCCAACTGACTCCATGCCATATCGTGTTGATATATCTCCCGCTCGTGGACTATAAGCTCCGAGCGCTTCTCTATCGCCGACTCTTGGGATAGGGCCGGTCTGCCGAGTCGAAGCCCAGCCTGTCTTTCTGGCGCTGTCTTTCGCGCTCTTCGTCGTCTTCGTCCGGGAGGAGCCAGCCTCTGAATATGCTCTTGTGCGTGAGTTCGCGTGGGTCAGGGGGCGACGGGATGGAGATGGCGGCTATTACGAATGTGAGTTGCAATGAGACGCAGAAGGCGGGAACTACCACCCACGATGTGGTCTCGCCGGGGGTGACGAGTCCGAAGCCTATGGTTGCGACGATGGACACGATGAACAGGATAGCTTTCGTCATCCGTCCCGAGCGTTTCTTCTTTTTGTATGGCCGCAATATCCGACTCCGTCGCTGTATCTGCTAGCATATCACACAACCTTTCACACTATTCGGCGCGGGAAGAAGAGTCCCGGGGTCTTTTCATAACTTGCGTCGTTTGCTGGATTCCCACTTTCGTGGGAATGACGAGACGATAACGAATATGCGAGGAGCGGATATGACCGACGACCTTCTTGTCCGAGAGGACGGACACGTAGCCACTTTCATCATCAACAGGCCGGAGAAGCGAAACGCGCTGAACCCCGAGATACACGCGGGCATGGTACGGCACATAGACCGGATGTCTGAGGAGGGCAACGCGCGCTGCCTGGTCATCAGAGGAGCGGGCGACCTTGCTTTCTCGGCGGGCGATGACCTGCGCCGGGCTCCGGGCGACCCGGGGCCGCAGCCCACGCCGGACAAGCCACCCGAGCTCCAGTGGCCGCATCGCAAGACCGTTCAGGCGATTTTCGACGCGCCGTTTCCGGTGGTAGCGATGATTGACGGCTACTGTGTCGGAGGCGGACTCGCGCTGGCCACGGAGTGCGACCTGCGGATCACGACGGACCGCGCGCAACTCGGGATTCCGCCGTCGCGGCTGGGGATAATCTACGACTTCGAGCGCATTCAGGTTTTCGTGGACCTGGTGGGGCCAGCGTTCACCAAGGAGTTGTTCTGCTCGGGCCTGCGGGTGGACGCGCGTCGCGCGCTGGACATGGGGCTCGTGAACAAGGTGGTCGCGCCAGAGGACTTGGAGAGCGAGGTCTATTCGCTGGCCGACGAGTTCGCCTACAACGCGCCGCTTTCGGTGCGCGGGCATAAGCGGATAATCAATACGCTCGTGTCGAGGCGGTTCGAGGGCGCAGCGCTGACGGCGGAGGACATCGCGCGGATGCGGCAGGACCAGGCCGAGGCGCGCGCCAGCCGCGACGCCACAGAGGGCAGGGTTGCGTTCGCCGAGAAGCGAACTCCGGTGTTCGAGGGGCGGTGAGGTAGCGGGATGCGCTACGGTGGTATGGTCTCACTCAGGCGAGTGACGGGGTACTTTGGGAATCTTTCATTCCATGACGAAATGTTGAATACGCCACAGCTTTCGACAATAGGACATGCCCAAGATATCGCTCTTGGCCCCAGTAGTGGCAATTTCTGTTCCAACGTCCTAGTTCTTCTCGATAATTCTGTCTTGGTCAGAAAATCTAGTCCAATCAGCACCAAGTAGTGAATGGGTTTGTCTGCTCGTCCAGACGCCCATTCGTATAAGAACGAGTCTCTGTATTTGGATTTGAATTCCTCATCAATTCGTTCGCTTATGAATCTATTGTGGAACCGAGAGGTTTCTCGTCCGGGTACTTGAGGGGCTTGCGGATCCTTGATCTCAATGAAAAGATAGCTTTCGGCTAATTCCACCAGGAAGTCAACGGCGCTCATACAATGGCTCAATCCATGAGTGTCGGGGTCATCGAATCTGTGTGCGTTCACTACGTCGTCGTTGATCGTGATCTGCAGGTCGCGTTCAATGAGAGTCGTCACCGTCCGATTCCTCCCAGATTACGCTCGATCATCCGGTCGTAGATGCTGTCGTAGGCTTCGGCGATTGGGTTGGGGTGTATGCCGAGGTAGTGGTTGGAGGTGTTGCAGGCTATTTCGCCGGTCTCTTCATCTCTGTAGAGGGAGTGGAAAGCTACGTCATCCTCTTCTTTCTGGCGGAGGTGTATCTCTTCCAGGACGACGTAGTTGTGGGTGGCCAGGAATATCTGGACGCCGCCGCGCTGCAATTCCAGCAGGACGTCTATCACGGTGCCGAGCAGCTTGGGATTCAGGTTGGTCTCGGGTTCGTCCCAGAACAGCACCGAATCTTTTTGCAGCGAGCCGTTGCGTATCAGGAGCCAGAGGAGGCCGAGTTTTCGGAAGCCTTCGGCGAGCAGGGTGAATTCGAGGAGGCCCTGCTCGGTATGCAGGAAGAACTCCTCACCCTTGATGACAACCTCGCCGCCAATGGAACCTTGTAACTTCTCAAGCAAGCGCTTGTTTCCCGGTTTGCGAAGGGGCGGAAGGTAAGCGTGATCGAGGATGTCAGAGTAGATTTCCTCGAAGTGGATTTCTCGGCGGGCGTAGAGAGACCTGAAGCCGGGCGCGTTGGCAAGCATCTCTTTTACTGGGATATAGACGCTTTCGATTGGAGGTGGCATCCGGTCAGACGGTATGGGGGCGTCAAGCCCGGGTGAATAGGGATTGAACTTGAATGTCCTGTATTCTTCCCTATCAACATCTATTCGGACTGACGCCCCGGTTTTGATATTATTCTCTCCCCCGCGCTTGACTAGCCTTCCCACTTCCAGTCCCGAAGGAAGAAAGACACGAATAAGTTTCCCCCCAGACGTTACAGGCGTCTTGGAAATATCGCATATTGCGTAGCACGCCTTCATGATGTGGGTCTTGCCAGCGCCGTTGGCCCCGACGAGGACATTGATGCCCGGCGAGAGCTCCAGGTCGAGACTCTTGAAGGCGGTGAAGTTTTCCAGTTTTACTCTTGTGAGGGGCACGCGATCCACTCCGGCCAAAGGTCAATGAGCGGGCTAAGGCGACGCAAACCGTTAGCCCACTCGGACGCTTCCGCGCTTAATCCTACATGAACTCGGACATGAGGTTGATGTTGTCGGCTTCGGACTTGAGGTCGCCGCGCTCGACTCGCTTTACCAGGTCGGTTATGCGGTCGCAGGCGGGTGTCGCCACGCCGACCTCGCGTCCGCGGTGGGCGACGTAGCCGTCGAGGTACTCTATCTCGGTGCGGCGTCCCTTGATTACGTCCTGGAGCATGGAGGGGCGGCCGTCGCCCAGCTCTCGCGCGCCCTCGGCGAGCTGGGACTTGAGGTCCTCCAGGGCCGTGGCGTCCTGGGTTGCGTCCACGTACTGCTGGGACGGGATGTTGTTGATCGGCTCCACGGAGACGCCCAGACCGCTGCCGACTCGTACGACCTCCGCGCCTATCTTGATGGTGACGTCAACGACGCCCGGCGTGTCGCGGGAGCCGGCTGAGCCGAGCCCTGTCAGGGCGCAGATCGGGTTGGCCATGGAGTTGGTGGCGAGTTTGGCCCAGCGGTGTCCCCACAGGTTGGGGGTGACCTTCGTCGGGCCGACCGCGCCCAGCATATCGGCTATTGCGTGGGCGCGGCCGGACTCGACGCCGCTCGGCTCGCCTATGGTGAAGGCAAGGCGCGACGCTATGCTCGTTCTGATCGGGTTGGCGGGTTCGTACATTCCGGCGCCAAGAGTTATCACGCAGCCGAGTACCTTGCTCCAGCCCGCGATTGGGCCTATGCGCTCGTCGTTGATGCCGTTCTGGGCTGAGACTATCGCGCCGTTCTCGGACAGGTGGGGCAGGATGAAGTGGGTGGCCCACTCCGTGTCGTAGGACTTCATGGCGAGGAAGACGAGGTCGAACGGCTCGACGATATTGCATACCTCGCCGAGGTGGACGGCGTTCGCTGCGACGGTGAAGTCGCCCTCCTGCGTGGAGACGGTGAGGCCCTTGTCACGTATGGCCTCGACATTCGCGGGCCACTGGTCTATGAGAGTGACGTCGCGCCCCGATCTGGTCAAGTATCCGCCGATTATGCCGCCGATGGCTCCGACGCCGAGAACCGCTATTCTGTTGAACATATCTCTTCCTCTCTGGGTGAACTGGTTGTTGGAATTATACCCATAGTCTTTGGTTTATCGGTATTTGGTGGTTGGTTCTCGGCGCGGGCGAATCCTGTCGGATGGCTATGTCGCCGAGATTCATAATATCTGGTTTATAATTGCGCTGGGTTGAACTGGACGCTGAACTGGATCGAACTGGAAAGGTGCTGGATGGGTTTTGCCCAGCGCTTAGCTTTAGTTTGCCCAGCGTTAGCTACGAAAATTATTTTTTCGGGCTGAGATTTTTCATTGCATAATCTCCTGTTTATGGTTATGGGTTGTCAGTCGTCAGTTTTCAACTGCCAGTTCTCGGCGGTCGGCGTTTAGTTTGTATGTTCGGATTGTAGCATAGCTGGGGAGTGTATGTATAGCGGGAAAGGTTGGTGTCGAAGCATTTCAGGAGACAATTTCAGAAGTTGGACTGTGGCAGTCACAAAGCCGCTAGTTTCTGGATTCCCGCTTTCGCGGGAATGACGAGACGTGGCTCGGAATCGCGGAATCGGGGCTTTGCACAAGCTCTGGGGTGGGGTAGGAAATTCGGGGATTCAGGTTTGCCAATTCGTGGCTGGGGGCGTAAGGTGTACGGATTCCTGAAGGTACGCTTGGCAGGCAATGGTCTCGTTCATAACTAAAGCTCCACGCTCGCGGCGGACGCTGATGTTCGGCTCGACGATGCACGTGTGGAGCGATTTGTTCTTCGCGCTGCTGGTGCCGCTTCTGCCGTTCATCAAGGAGGACATGGGGCTTTCGTTTACGGAGGTGGGCCTGCTGCGCTCGGTGTTCAGCGGCGCGTCCGCCGTGCTGCAGGTGCCCGCCGGGTTCCTTGCCGAGAGCATGGGGGAGTTCTGGCTGCTGATCATGGGCAACGTGTGGGTGTCCATCGGGCTGGTGGCTATGGCTCTGTCGCCAGTATTCCTGGCGTTGGTAGCCGCGTCCGGCATAGGCGGACTAGGCGGCGGAACGCAGCACCCGCTCGCGTCGAGCATGGTGTCGCGCGCATACGACGACAAGGGACGGGCGACGGCGGTTGGGACGGTCAACTTCGCGGGAGATCTGGGCAAGATGGTCGCGCCGCTTGTCGCAGGGCTGATCGCGGTCAGCATGGGCTGGCGGGCGACCTTCATGATCGTCGGGCTGGCGGGGCTGGCGTTCATGTTCGCCTCGATGCTGACGCGGCGGGCGGTGGACATAGAAAGGCCACAGGCGAGTTCTACGGCACAGCGCGATGACCAGTCCTCGGACGCCGACTCCGAGTCCAAGCTGGCGGGCTTTATCGCGCTGAGCGGGGTGGGGCTGCTGGATTCGGCTACGCGCACCTCCGCGCTGGTGTTCCTGCCGTTCGTGATGGAGAGCAAGGGCATGGGCCCCGGCCAGATAAGCGCGATGCTGTTCCTGCTGTTCGGGGGCGGCGCGATAGGCAAGTATGTGTGCGGCTGGCTGGGCGACCGCATGGGGACTCTGAGCATCGTATGGGCGACGAAGGGCATGACGGCGGCGCTGCTGGTCGCGTCCCTGTTCACGCCCGCGCTCCTGATGGCACCGCTGGCGATATTCATAGGGATAGGACTGAACGGCACGTCGTCGGCGCTGTACGCGACGGTCGCGGAGTTCGTTCCTCCGGGTCGCCGCGCCCGCTTCTACGGCTTCTTCTATACCACAAACGAGGTTGGCACGGTAATCGCGCCGCTCGCCTACGGGTTTGTCGCGGACCTGTTCAGCCTGCGTACCACGATGCTGGCGATGGGAGCGGCCACGGCCGCCATCCTGCCCGCGAGTCTGACGCTGCGGCGGCACCTGGCGCGGGCGGGGTTCTGAGGATACATAATGGCGCAAATCAACGAGAATATACGGTTCGAGCCGGAGGAGCGTCCGCCGCACCCACTCTCCGCCGGGCTTGGATTCCAGGCTATGGTTATCCTGATAGCTCCAATCGTGGTGACCGTGGCGATCATAATGAGGTCGGCCAACCAGCCTGAGAGCTACCTGGCCTGGGCGGTGTTCACGGCGGTGGTCATCAGCGGGGCTATCACGATTCTTCAGGCGGCGCGCGTCGGACGGTTCGGGTCGGGATACATACTCTTCATGGGCACGTCTCCGACCTTCCTGGTGGTATGCGTACTGGCGATGGAGGCGGGAGGGCCGGCCATGATGGGAACGCTGATAGTCGCGTCGGCGGCGTTCTACTTTCTGCTGTCGGCGCGGCTGGCCGCGCTGCGTCGCGTGATTACGCCTCTGGTGTCCGGCGTCGTCATCATGCTGCTGGCGGCGATGGTGGCTCCGATAGTGTTCAGAATGCTGGGGGACGTTCCTGAAGCGACTCCCGCCGCCGCAGCGCCCCTGATCGCGGCGGCAACGCTCGGCGTGGTCGCGCCGCTGGCGCTGCGCGCGCCGAGGGCGTGGCAGTTGTGGGCTCCGCTGATCGGGGTCGTCGCGGGCTGCGCAGCGTCCTCATTCTTCGGGCTGTACGATTATCAGGGCGTTCTGGACGCGGCCTGGGTCGGACTGCCGGGCATGGAATGGCCGGGGCTGGACCTGGGATTTGGGGCCGAGTTCTGGGCGCTGCTGGTTACGTTCGCGCTCATATCGCTGGTGAGCGCGCTGGAGACGGTGGGAGACGGCGTGGCGGTGCAGCAGGTGTCGCGGAGGCAGCCCCGCACAACCGATTTCAGGGTAATACAGGGCGCGCTCAACGCGGACGGGCTGGGCAATGTTCTGTCGGGGCTTGCGGGCACGGTGCCGAACACCACTTACTCAACCTCCATTCCTGTGATAGCGCTCACTGGCGTGGCGGCGCGGCGCGTAGGAGTGTACGCCGGCATATTTCTGATAACGGCGGCTTTCTTTCCCAAGATAACCGCGCTGCTGCTGGCGATTCCGGCTCCGGTAGTGGGGGCCTATATAACGATATTCATATCTTTGATCTTCGTCGAGGGCATGAAGACCGTCATGAAGGACGGCCTGGACCAGCAGAAGACTTTGATAGTGGGGCTGGCGTTCTGGATAGGGCTGGGGTTCGAGTACAAGTTTGTCTTCCCCGATCTGCTGAGCGGAGCGTGGCAGACACTGTTCGGCAACGGGATGGTGGTCGGAGGCATAGTCGCGATTGTTCTGGTGCAGTTCGTGGGTCTGACATCGCGTCGTCGCAGGCGTATCAGGCTGGAACTGAGTCCGTCATCTCTTCCGGAGATTGACGAATTTCTGCGCGCGTTCGCGGGCAGGATAGGCTGGAACGAGGCGTCAACCGACCGGCTGCGCTCGGCGGGCGAGGAGACGCTCGCGAGCCTGTTGCAGGATACGGAGGAATCTCGCAGCGGCCGGCGCCTGATCGTAGGCGCGAGTCTTGCGGACGGGATGGCCGAACTGGAGTTCACGGCGGTTTCGGGAGAGGAGAACATCGAGGACAGCCTGGCGTACCTGCCTGAACAGCCCAAGATCGAGGACGAGCGTGAAATCTCCTTCCGACTGCTGCGGCACTACGCGTCCTCCGTGCGCCACCAGAAGTATCACAATGTAGATATAGTCACGGTTCAGGTGGAGGGCGCGAGTTAGCAAGACTCAGGAAGCAGCGCGCCGATAGGGATAAGCTATGGCACAAAGCAACGAGAATATCCGTTACGAGCCGGATGACCGCTCCCCGCATCCGGTTTCCGCAGGACTCGGATTCCAGATAACCGCCATAACGCTGGCTCCGGTGGCGATTACCGTCGCGATCATCGCGCGGGCCGCCGAGCAGCCTGAGACCTATATAACCTGGGCGGTGTTCGCCGCCGTGGTGGTGAGCGGGACAGTTACGATCCTACAGGCCGTCAGAGTAGGGCGGATCGGCGCGGGCCATATTCTGGTCATGGGAACTTCCGGGGCGTTCATCGGCATCTGCATCACGGCGCTGGTGGAAGGCGGCCCGGCGACGCTGGCGAGCCTGGTCGTGGTTTCGTCGCTGTTCCAATTCCTGCTGTCGGCGCGGCTTTCGCTGCTGCGTCGCATAGTTACGCCGGTCGTGGCCGGCACGGTTCTCATGCTGATTGCCGCCACGGTCATGCCGATAGTCTTCAGTATGCTCGGCGACGTTCCCGAGGGCATCTCTTCGCCCGGGGCCCCGCTGACGGCGTTTGTGACGCTAGTGGTGGTGGTCGTGGTTTCTCTGAGAGCTCCGCGTTCGCTACAGCTGTGGGCTCCGCTCATCGGCGTGGTGGTGGGATGCGGTGTCGCCGCAACGTTCGGGATGTTCGATTACCAGAGCGTACTGGACGCGCCCTGGGTCGGGATTCCAGACCTGGGAGGCTGGCCGGGCTTCAATCTGCCGACTGAGGCATTCTGGGCGCTGCTGCCCGCGTTCGTGATCGTAACCGTAGTGGGCGCGATAGAGACCATCGGGGACAGCGTGGCGATTCAGCAGGTATCGCGCCGTCGCCCGAGGGCGGGCGACTTCCGACTGGTGCAGGGGGCTCTCAACGCCGACGGCGTGGGGAACCTGCTGTCAGGTATTGCCGGGACCGTGCCGAACACCACATATTCGTCCAGCATATCCGTCGTGACCATTACGGGAATAGCGGCGCGGCGCGTTGGCGTATATACCGGCCTGTTCTTCATATTGCTGGTGTTTTCTCCGAAGATAGTCGCGCTGCTGCTGGCGATACCGAACGCGGTCGCAGCGGCTTATACGATGGTGCTGATAGCTCTCATCTTCGTCGAAGGGTTCAGGATAGTCACGCGGGACGGCATGGACCCGCGCAAGGCCATGGTCGTGGGTGTGTCGTTCTGGATAGGCGTGGGATTCGAGAACAAGGTCATCTTCCCCGACCTGCTGACAGGACCGCTGGGCGCGCTCTTCGGCAACGGCATGACGACCGGCGCGCTCTGCGCGATACTCATGACGATATTCCTGGAGCTTACCTCTTCGCGTCGCCGAAGGCTGGCGGTAGAGCTGGAATCATCTTCTTTCCCGAAGATAGACGCGTTCCTACGAGAGTTCGCCGCTGGGACGGGCTGGAACGAGGCCTCGACCGACCGGCTGCGCTCCGCGGGCGAGGAGACCCTGGCGAGTCTGCTGCAAGGCAGTAAGCGAGAGGTGGATGATGGGAGGAAGCTGACCGTTTCGGCCCGCCTTACGGATGATGTGGTAGAGCTTGAATTTCTTGCGGTCTCGGAAGAGGAGAACCTAGAGGACAGGCTTGCCTTCCTCGAAGAGCAGCCCGAGACGCCGGATGAACGTGAAATATCGTTCCGGCTGCTGCGTCACTACGCGTCTTCGGTACAGCATCGGCAGTATCACAACCTAGACGTGGTTACGGTGCAGGTGCCTGGCTCTCGGTAATCGCGCCAGAAGTGTTGAAATTCTCCTTAGACTGTTGTGATATTTTGTTCAAAGCGTGGCTATAATGTAATCAGCCTCCCGTCGCCATAACCAGCTTTTTGAGACAGGGACGATGCTGACCGACCGCTCCGAGAATATCAGCGACGAGTTCGACGCGCCGTCGGAGTTCGACACTCTCGACTCCGATGGACTGGCGGGCGGGATGGAGCGTTCCGGCTTTTCCAGGTACAGTCTGCGCCGCAAGACGATGCAGACATTTTTGCTGATGGCGGCTGTAATAGCCCTTTCGGGAACGGCCAGCGGCCTGGCGCTGTTCGCGCCCGTCGAATGGTCGTTGTGGCAGTGGGCGCTCGCGGCGGTGTGCTGTCTCTGTCTTCTGACGGCGCTGGTCGCCATAGCGGGATACGTCAAGAATGGTCTCAGAAGCGTGATGCTGGAGGAGTGGATACGGCGCATGGGCGAGGGCGACCTGGAATTTCGCGCGGATCCGGGAGGAAGGGACGAGGTCAAGGACGCGGCGATAGCTCTCGAAGAACTGAGACAGCGCTCCATCAGGGTCGTTCGGCTCGGTCTCGTCGAACAGATG
Organism: Dehalococcoidia bacterium; assembly: GCA_965202815.1. GTDB lineage: Bacteria > Chloroflexota > Dehalococcoidia > Lucifugimonadales > UBA1123 > VXRN01. The sequence continues at coordinate 1,478,639 of CBDBCD010000002.1, read as the reverse complement.
GCGGAAGACCTGAAGGTCAAGAACGACGAACTGGCGCGTGTTCTGTCCGATCTGCTGACCGCGCAGGACCAGATAGTGGCGCGGCAGAAACTGGCTGAGATGGGCGAACTAACCGCGGGAGTCGCGCACGAATTACGCAATCCGCTCAACTTCATCATCAACTTTTCGCATACATCTACTGAACTGGTGTCTGAACTGTCGGAAATCCTGGACGCCGCCAAAGATGGACCGGACAGCGAGGTGGCGGAGATCAGGGACGACCTGATTTCCAACATGGAGCGCATAGCCAATCATTGCGACCGAGCGAACCGGATAGTGGAGACCATTCTTACGCTGGGCAAGGATGCGGGCAGCCTCCAGCCGACCGATCTCAACGACCTTCTGAGCCACCACGCCGAGCTGGCGTATCAGAGCGCGCGAGCGCTGGACGATTCTTTCGAGATGAAGCTGGTGGAGCGTTTCGACCCCGATATAGGCCAGATAGTTCTGGCGCCGGAGGGGATGGCGAGGGTTACTCTGAACATGGTGGGCAACTCCTGCTACGCCGTAGCCGAACGCCAGAGGTCCTCGGACCGCGACGCGGACTATATTCCGACGGTGTGGCTGGAGACGCGCCTGGCCGGAGATGAGGTCGAAATAGTCATCAGGGACAACGGTTCGGGGATTCCTTCGGACGCTATTTCGAAGGTTCTTAACCCCTTCTTCTCCACCAAGCCGCCGGACGTTGGGGTCGGGCTGGGCCTGAGCCAGTCGGCGGACATCGTTCGGAGGCACGGAGGGTATATCAAAGTGGCCTCCGAAATTGGCCGGTACACCGAGATGACGGTCGTTCTGCCTCTGAACGCGGCGAGAGGCGAAGAGGACGAGCCTTGCGCCGTTGGAATATGACGCCCGTCGGCAAGACGCCCGAAAGAGGCCAGTCGAGCGCATCCCACGCCTTTGTCCGCTTCAAGTCCCCGTGCTACAATCCATCCTGCCTTCAGAATGTCCGGAAGTTGCTTTCGGTGAGCGATCATGAGCCTAGAAGAAGACCTCTCCCACCTGGAACCCGACCTCGACTCGACCGTCACGATAGGCGTGTTCGACGGCGTCCATCGAGGACACCGCCATCTGATAGGCAGGCTGGTCCGGGAAGCCCGGGACGCGGGAACTCTCGCCGGGGTGGTGACCTTCAAGAACCACCCGATCACTGTGCTCAGGCCCGGCGCGGAGGTACGCTTTCTGACCGACCTGGATGAGCGGGTGCGGCTCCTGAAGGAGCTCGGAGTTGATTTCGTAGCGCCCATACGCTTCGACCGCGAGCTTGCGAACCTGTCTTCACGCGACTTCCTGGCGCGGCTGTATGAGAGCTTGAGGATGCGCCGTCTGATCGTCGGGCCGGACTTCGCCATGGGCCGAGACCGCGACGGCACCCTAGATACGCTCCCAGCCATAGGAGAGAGAATAGGGTTTTCTTTCGAGTCCGTTGACCTCATGACCGACTCGGCGGGCGTGGTCAAGAGCACCACGATACGCAACAGGATAGCGGAAGGCGACGTGTCCCGCGCTTCCAAGCTGCTGGGCAGGAACTTCTCGATCAGCGGAACCGTGGTACACGGTGAAGAGCGCGGGCGCGAGCTCGGATTCCCGACGGCGAACCTGGAACTGGGACCGGGCCTGATGTTTCCGGGCGACGGCATCTACGCGACCTGGGCGCACCTGGAATCCGGCTCGTATATGGCGGCTACGAGCATCGGCGTGCGTCCCACGTTCGACGACGGCGAGAACAGGACGATAGAAGCCTACCTGCTCGATTTCTCCGGCGACATATACGGACAGACTATGAGGCTAGAATTCGTTCAGTATCTTCGAGGAGAGGAGAAGTTCGACACCTTGCAGGCGCTGCTCGACCAGATGGACGAGGATGTTCGCCAGGCGCACGACATACTGACGTCGGCCCGGTCCGCTACGTCCTGACGGGCGTGTTGAATGGGCTGCGTGGGGCCTTGTTCGGAAGGCTAGGCATAGAGCGGGACTAATCGAAAATCGTCTGTTGTCCACTCGATTTTTATGAACAACGCATTGAACTTTTCTAACACGAATAATATAATTGGACTAGGTCCTCACCTTAATCGTCTTGTTCATTTTCTGCGTGGCGGACTCCTCACGCCGTCGCAGCGCAAGCGCCGTTTATCGGTCCGAACTAGCTCCACATAAGTCCAGCCGGGGGATATTGTATGCAAGCTTACTGTCTGAAGTGTCGAGCCCACAGAGATGTTTCCAACGCCGAACAGGTTACGCTCAAGAATGGCCGTCCCGCCACGCGCGGAAAGTGTTCATTGTGCAGCGCGACCGTTTTCCGAATAGGCAAGGCGGAGTAGCGCTCATTCCAACCTAGTGGAATCGGGGAGCGTGTCAACACGCTCCCCGACTCTTTCTGGCAGAAGACGGTATGTGGAGCAACCCCAACTGACCCCCGGAGCGCTTTAGCCCTATGCGACTGACACAAACCCTTGCGCCGGCGGGCGCGCTCGCCATCTTCTTCGCGGTCGTGTCTCCCGTGTATGGACACGCATTCGGCCAGCGCTATGACATCCCGATCCCGCTGAGCTACTTCCTAATCGGGGCGGCGGCGACGGTCGCGCTGTCGTTCGTCGTGATCGGGATGTTCGTCCAGAAGGGGCGTGAGAGTTTCACGTATCCGCGCCTGAACCTGCTGGATGTCCCTCTGATTGGCGCCGTCCTTACGAGCGGGGTCGCGGCTATCGTAGTCAGGGCGCTTTCGGCGGCCACGCTTCTGCTGCTTCTGCTGAGCGGATTCATAGGAACCAACCGGCCCATAGACAACCTCTCTCCCACGTTCATCTGGATAATCTGGTGGGTTGGGATGGGCTACCTGGCGGCGCTGCTGGGCAACGTGTGGATGTTCCTGAATCCATGGAAGATTACGTTCGAGTGGTTCCAGCGGATAAGCGGACAGTCGGAGGGCGAGGAAGACGCTCCCTTCCGGTATCCTGAAGGGCTGGACGTTTGGCCCGCGCTGCTGCTGTTCTTCCTGTTCGCCTGGTCTGAGAATGTATTCACGGGCGCGTTTCGTCCCTTCACACTGTCGGTCCTGGTGGCGCTGTATTCGATCATCACCTGGGTGGGCATGGCGATGTTCGGCAAGCACACCTGGCTCAGGCACGGCGAGGCGTTCAGCGTACTCTTCGGGCTGTTTTCGAGATTCTCTCCCACAGAGGTCAGGGGCGAGGACCGGGGTGTGTGCGGACGCTGCGACTCGGAGTGCACCCTGGAGTCGGAGTGCGTTGACTGCTACGACTGCTACGAGCGCGCGGACATCGGAAGCAGGGAGCTCAACCTGCGACCGTTCGCAGTGGGACTCGCCGTCAAGCGGCGCGTCTCCGTAGCGATGGCGGCGTTCGTCATCCTGACGCTGGCGACCGTCAGTTTCGACGGTTTCCCAGGACACCGAGACCTGGGCGTCCTGGCGCGCCGACCTGCTGACTATCACCACGACGGACGTGGTGGACACGCTCGGACTGGCAATCGCGCCGGTTCTGTTCGCTGTTGTCTATGTCGTGTTCTGCTGGGGAGTGAGGCTGATGTCCGGGGACCGCGGCGACTTCACGTCGCTGGCGACAGCGTTCGTCTTTTCACTGGTTCCGATAGCGCTCGCCTACAACATCGCCCACTTCGTTACGCTTCTGCTGATACAGGGCCAGCTTATAATCCCGCTCGCATCGGACCCGTTCGGGTTCGGATGGGACATATTCGGCAGCGCGGACTACAACGTCAACCTGACTATCATCAGCGCGAAGGCGGTATGGTTCATCAGCCTGGCCGCGATAGTTCTGGGACACGTCATATCGGTGTACCTGGCCCACGTGACGTCGCTGCGCCTCACGGACCGCGCTCCCAACGCGCTCAGAGGCCAGATACCGATGCTGGCGCTGATGGTTCTGTACACGGTCAGCAGCCTGTGGATAATCGGCCAGCCGATAGTGGATTGAGTATGATATTTCCTTACTGAGGTGAACAAGATGCGCCTATTCGAGTCATTGTCGAAACTGCTCCGAACTTTTCCCGCAACGCCCGGATTGCCAGCTTCTGAGCAAGAAAGCGGACAAGGAAGATACAAGCCGGACGTACTGGTCGCCATCGGCGAAGATGTACAGTTGCAGAGTGGCAGGAAGGAACCGCCTTTTTCCATCGCCGTACTGGGGCCGCCGGAGATTGTGGATGAGACGACTATGCGTGTGCCAACTCGCATTACCTCCATAATATCGCGCTGGACATGCGACACCTATTCTTCGTGTCTCGCTTTTCTGTATCACGGACCGGACTATACCAGCGAACACAACTGGACGAATGTTGATTCCGACAATGATCCGTATAGGGGGGTCAACCTTGTCAAAGGCGGGTCGCATGAGGGCTTCATCTACTTCCGCGACGACAGCGGCGTACCCGACGCGACCATTCCCGAACAGCCATTTACCGAGTTGCACTATCTGGACGAAACCGAAGAACTGATTGTCGTGGACCTGGCTCGGGCCGTACCTGTTCCTGAACGTATCAGATTCGAGGGGGGTGACATAGGAACCCTGTGGAACAACCCTCCGTCGCCCGGGGTCGGGAAGCGGTTGAGTGGCAGCTTTTGGGACTTCCGAGCTGCTCCGCCGCGCGTGGGCATTGGAGACACTGTAACCGTCCCCAATTTTGGCGACTACCCGAAGCCGAACGTAAGCGATCCCATGATGGAACTGACTGTCCTGGGTCAACCGGAGACATTCGACGAGCGCACTGTTCGCCTCAGATTGCGTGTCGCGCCGCTGCTCGAAGAAGGGCAGCCCTACCGTCTCATGTCTTACCCTCCGCTGACACTGTCAACCGCGCCCGACACACATGGGCGACTCCACCATGCCTGGGAAGCCGTGACCGACTCTTCAGCCGACGATACGCTCACCGACTCTTTCATCGGACTGGAAATGCGGAAAGGTCAAACATACGAAGCATACGCGTACTTTCGCAAGTTCCCCTCAGAGGAACCTCTACCTGCCGAGCCGTTCGCCATCCTGTGGTATGGAGATTCCACTTTCGATTTCCCGATATTTCTGAATACTTTGAATGAATAGCGAACAGGTTCACCCCGCCGGGACGCGATGGATGACGCCACCAAAGCCCCGGGAATCGGATGAAGTCGTTTCGTTGTCCGCCAGGATCATTTGCGCTAGACTGAATCCATGGACAGGGTTACGCTCGAGAACTACCGATGTTTCCGGGAAAAGCAGTCCGCCCGGCTCGCACCGCTGACGTTCCTGGTCGGCGAGAACAGCACGGGCAAGACGTCTTTTCTGGCGTTGCTGCGCGCGCTGTGGCAGGTAGCGTTCCAAGACAGGATTCCCGACTTCAGACAGCCGCCGTATGATCTGGGGTCATTCGAGGATGTGGTTCACTATCGTGGCGCGAATAATGTCCGCCCGACACAGTTCAAGGCCGGGTTTGAGTATGCGCCAAACATTCATTCAGAACCCTTTGAATTGCGTGTGAAGTTCAAAGATCGTGAAGGCTATCCTTTCCCGAAGAGTGTTGCACTTTCGCATCGAGGGGCATGGATTGAAATGAGCCGCATAAACGACGAAAAAATTCTCGACCGAGTGGGTTACGTTAAAACAGAACTTGGTAAACGTAGCATGGTCTTCAATTTGCGCGAAGATCTGCCCAGTCTGATGTTTCCGCTGAATTTTTCTCTGGACGACATCTTCAACGAATACGATGAAACAGGACAAACCGGGTCTGTCCTAAAAAAGCTGAATGAAGGAATCGGAAAACTGAGGGAAAGTCAGTATTATGCACTCTACTCTCCACCCTTCGCCAGTGCACCCATACGTTTCCGGCCTAGACGCACTTATGACCCATCCCGTCCAGCACCAGACCCGGAAGGTGAATACATACCCGACTACCTCGCGAGTATGTCTCGGAATGTCCCCGGTCAGTGGGAACGCCTGAAGTCCGACCTTGAAGGCTTTGGCAGGGATTCGGGATTGTTCGATGAGATAGGGGTGCTGTCATTTGGGAAGACGGCGGGCGCTCCGTACCAGGTGCAGATAAGAAAGTTCGGCAAGAGGCTGAAAGGCCCGAAGCGCAACCTGATTGACGTGGGGTATGGGGTCAGCCAGGCTCTGCCGATTCTCACTGAGTTGCTGCGTGAGGACTCGCCAAAGATGTTCCTGTTGCAGCAGCCCGAAGTCCACCTCCACCCCAGGGCGCAGGCCGCGCTCGGAAGCCTGTTCTGCAACCTGGCCGCGTCCGGCAAGCAGATCATAGTCGAGACGCACAGCGACTACATACTCGACCGCGCCAGAATGGACATCCGAGACGGCAAAACCGACCTGAAGCCGGACGACATTTCGATTCTCTACTTCGAGCGGGATGAACTGGACGTAAACATCCACTCAATCAGGATGGATGAAGACGGCAACTTCTGGGATGCCCCACCTGGTTATAGGCGATTCTTCAATACAGAAACGCGGCGATATATCGGTCTGTAAGCTGTATGTGCGCCATTGTGGATAACAATGTCAGGGACCAGGTCTTTGGGAATAATCGTCCAAGCGCGGGTGAGTTCTTCTTCAATTGGCTCGAAGATAGAGGAGGCAGGCTTGTAGTAGGGGGCGAACTTCTCAAGGAACTAAGCGGTTACTCCGACTTTACCGATTGGCTGCCCAGCGCGATAAGGTCTGGCCGCGCCCGCATAATCCCCAACCACGAAGTAGATGCCGAGACCGAATCCCTCAAATCCCAATCCGTTTGCAGCTCCAACGACGAACACATCCTCGCGTTAGCCATAGTCAGCGGCGTTCGCTTGCTATTCACCAACGACGACGCTCTCCAGAACGACTTCAACGATCCCGAAATAATCAATCAGCCGCGCGGGAAAATCTACACCACTCGCGTCCACGAAAATACCACCAACACGCACAGGTATCTTCTCTCCCCTCGCAATATCCGCCAATTATGCGGATTATGTAATACCAATTCGGATTGATGACACCATGTTCTGCCCGACCAGCTCAGTGGATTCCCGCTTTCGCGGGAAAGACGGTAGGTAGTTTGTATCAGATGTTTACGGCATAGTCAGACTTAAATGGTATAACTGATGAAGAGTTGCCCAAAGGTCTCCTCACCAAATAGCGTAAGTGAACATCTAGAATGGCGCCGCGACCTGTGCGACATCTGACGGCGTCCCCGTGATACAATTGATGGGTGATGAATCGTGTATTGGTCAGGTTGTGGATGGTTGCGCTGGCGGCGCGCTCTCAAGTCCGCGTACATATCTCCTCCCTACAGACCTCCCAGGGACAGGCTTCCGGCCTCTGCTTCTCTCTAGGAAAGAGTCCCGCGAGTTGTGGGACGGCGCGCGTCGTCCCATATCCGGTATGCGGCAAGGAGATGACTGGTATTTCCGCGAAGACCCCGTTTGTATTCTGCGCGCTTCTGGCGTTGTCGTGTGTCGCTGCGTCGTGTTCCAACAGCGTGTACGCGCACGGCGGCGGATTCCAGTTGAACAAGCGCGCGACCGCAGGCCCGTACAACCTGACTATCGGCACTATACCTGATCCTCCCACTGTCGGAGAGGCCATCCTCATCCTGGAGGTGACCGACCCCGACACCAACCGACGGATCCAGGGCCTGAACGTAACGATAGTTCCAAGGGGGCCTGGGAGTCAGGGCGACGCGCCCGAAAACTTGTACGGGATAGCGGACTCCTACGATCCGACGCTCTACGAAGCGCGCGCCGAACTGCCGAGCGCGGGCCCATGGACGTTCGACGTGATAGTAGATGGACTGCCGGGCAGCGGCGAAGCCCAGTTCGCGTATGACGTGAAGCGGGTGAACCCAATAGGCGGGATAATAACGCTGCTGACTTTGCTCGCGTTCCTGGCCGTCATCGGGCTTTCGATGCGGGCTTTCCTGAAAGAGAGAAACAAGGGCCGAAGAGTGAGACGCCGCAAGGCGTAGTCGAGAATGCAACTCGCGGCAGTTGTTCGCGAACGGACTGAACACTTTCTGGAGGTCTGTTTTGATGAAGATAATCACATTGCTGGCGGTCATGGCAGCGCTAACGACGGTCGCCGCGACGGCTGTGTTAGCTCATGAGGACGAAGAAGAGGGCGGTTACAAGTTCGTCGTGGGATTCCTGCACGAGCCCGCATACGAAGGCGAGAAGAACGCGGTGAGCATCCGAGTTACGAAAGTCGCCGCTAAACAAGAGCCCGTGAGCCATGGACAACACGAGCCGATAGAGTCCGAGAAGGATGTCAGCCTGAAAGTTGGCGCGGTTGTGGAAGACGAGGGCGGGGTCAACGTGTACTTGCTGACGCGCGATTGGACCTGGTCGCCTGAGAACGTCAACAATAGCCATGTTCCGGGCGAAGGCCACGCGCATATATACGTGGACGGCGTGAAGGTGGGACGGGTGTATGGACCATACCACTACCTGTCGGGCCTCGAACCCGGCGAGCGCCACATACGGGTCGCGCTCAACTCGAACGATCATAGCGCTCTTACTTATGGGGGCCAGCCGGTCGAAGCCTCGACGACGGTAACCGTGGCCAGGCACGACCACGATCACAGCCACGAAAAACCCGAGCCGGTAGAAGCCGATTCCCCGATGTCGCTGGAGCTGACTTCCCACCCCGACACCGGCGGGGCATACAACCTTCAAGTGGTTCCCGCCGGATTTGCTTTCTCCGGTGAAAACGTGAATCGCGGTCACGTATCGGGCGAGGGACACGCGCATGTGTATGTTGACGGGAAGAAGATCACGCGAATGTACGATCCCTGGGTAGCGCTACCCGCGCTGGAGCCGGGTATGCGCGTGATAAGAGTCACGCTTAACACGAACGACCAGCAGGACTACACCTGGAACGGAATGCCGGTCGAAGCCACGGTCGAGGTGCATGTGGAAGCGGACGCCGCCATGAGCGACATGACGATGGCATCTCCTTCGGGACATAGCGGGGAGAGAATCGCGCCGGTCACAGGGCTTCAGGATACACTCCAGGTCGAGGTGACTTACGTCCCGTCGGAGGCGTCCAGGACGATGGCGCTGCACACGGTCTCCGGTGAGCCGGGACACTATGTCGCGGACCTGATTCCGACGTCACCCGGTCATTACCGTTTCCGGTTCTTCGGAACAGTAGAGGGCAATCCTCTGGACAGGACGTTCGACTCGATGGCCGGCGGTGGCGGCTTCGATGACGTCCAGGCGGCGTCTGTCATACACTTCCCGGAGACTGTGGCGTCTGCCCGCGAGGTCGAAGGGGCAGTGCGAGGCGCGCAGAACGCCGCGCGGCAGGCGCAGGAAGAGGCGATCAGCGCCGGCAGCCGCGCATCTGACGCATCCACCCTGGGCATCATCGGAATAGTAGTCGGCGCGATTGGCATAGCGCTCGGCGGCGGCGCGCTGGCAATGTCGCTTCGTCGCAGGAACTAATCTGGAAACCGGGAGGAACCGGATATGAAGACAGAGCTGGAATCTGTACGTCGTTCACTGCCGTCGTGGCTCGCTCTTGCGGTTCTTCTCGGCGCTCTCATTACGGCGGCCTGCGGTTCTGAGCCGCGGGCCGCCGAAGACAGGCCCGATCCGAACGAAGAGGAAGCTCCGTCGTTCAAGCTGCCCGCCGCGCGAGGCGGCATGATGTCGCTGACGCAGCTTCTCGAAGGGCGGGACGCCGTCGCGCTGGTGTTTTACAGGGGCTTCTTCTGAGGCGTGTGCAGAGGCCAGCTTGGAGAGCTGGCGGAAGCCTACCCGCAGTTCCAGGAGCGCAATGTGGAGCTTGTCGCCGTTAGCGTGGACGACAGGACATACTCGCTTCAGATGGCGGAGCTCGTGGGCGCGGAGTATCCCGTCCTGGCGGACGCGACGCGCTACGTGAGCGAAGTGTACGGGGTTTACGATCTTCTGAACGACAAAGTGGCCGCTCCCGCCACCTTCATAATCAGGCCCAATGGCAGGATAGCCTGGCGGCACGTGGCGGAGGACATCACGGACAGGCCAACCTCCTCGGGAATATTGGCCGAGATTGACCGGCTGATAAAGTGATGATTCGCGTCGCCTCAATAGTCCTGCTACTGGCGATACTTGCGCTCATGCCCGGGCGCGCCGCCGCGCACGCGAACCTCGCGGACTCCGATCCGGCGGCCAACTCCGTCCTGGAAACGCCGCCCAGCGAAGTCACGATTCGGTTCACCGAGCCGCTGGAGGCCGCGCTCAGCGAGATTCGCGTACTGGATTCGCGGGGGGAGCAGGTTGACCTGGGCGACAGCGCGCTCGATCCCGACGATCCGACCGTCATGTCGGTATCGCTTGGGACGCTGGACAACGGCGCCTACACCGTCGCGTGGTCGAACGTCTCCACCGTGGACGGGCATCGCGTGCGGGGAGCGTTCCCGTTCTCCGTCGGAGAGCCTCTGACCGCGTCCGCGTCCGCCGTGAGCGACGAGCAGCCTCTTCTTCAGTCCCCCGCGGAGCCGTTCGCGCGGTGGCTTGCGCTGGTTAGCGGACTCGCGCTTGTGGGCGTTCTCGCGTTCCGGCCGCTTGTGTCCACGCCCGCGCTCGCCGGAATGGAGTCGGAGGGGATTGACAGCCTGCGTTCAGCCCTGTCGAGCAACACCGCGACGCTGGCGTGGGGCGCGCTGGCGGTATTTCTTACCGTGTCCGCGCTGAGGCTCGCGATACAGGCTTCCGTGGTGTATGACGCATCGTTCATAGGCGCGCTGTCCGGCCCTGTATGGTCATTGGTATCGGAAACCGAGTGGGGCAGGCTGTGGATTCTGCGTATGGGATTCGCCGTGGCGACAGGAGTCGTTCTATTCGCCATGCGCGGGCGCGATGGGAACGTAGCGTTCACCTGGCTGGCAGCCGCTCTCGGCGCGGGCGCTCTGCTTGCCATAAGCAGGTCGAGCCACGCTGCGGCGCTCGTCGAGATCGGCAATATATCCCTGCTGAACGACTTCATACACATGTTGGCCGTCGCAGTGTGGGTTGGAGGGCTGTTCAGCCTGGCGCTGGACATTCCGGCGGCGTTACGTCTTCTGGACGAACACGAAAGGCGAGAAGGGCTCTCCGCGCTCATTCCCAGATTCTCGGTAGTCGCGGGACTGTCCGTCGCGGTACTAGCGCTGACCGGAATTTACAGCGCGTGGACGCAGGTCGCCGTTCCCGAGGCGTTGGCTACGCCATACGGCAGGACGCTCATCATAAAGGTTGGACTCGTCGGAGCGCTGCTGTTGATAGCCGCCGTCAACCTGGTCTGGGTGAGGCCGCGCCTGGCGGGCAGCGGCAGGGCGGCATACTGGCTGAGACGTCTGGTCGCAGCAGAGGTGGTCGTCGCCGTCGCCACGCTGTTGTCCGTCGGATTCCTCACGTCGCTCGAACCAGCCCGGCAGGCGGCGTCGCGCATGGGTATCGGCGCAGAGGACAGGCTGGCGTTCAGCGATACGGCCGAGGGCGCCGAGATGACGCTCGAAGTCATACCGGGCAGGGTGGGACCGAATACGATAGAGGTCACTCTCAGAGACGGCTTCGGCAGTCCGATAACCAATGCGACCGATGTCCGCGCGCGCCTGTCTTACCTGGACGCCGACCTGGGTGAGACGGCCGTCTCAGCGACGTCCGTCGGGGACGGCGTGTTCACGCTGACCGACCAGGTAATCGGGATAGCGGGAGCGTGGGAGGTCGCGCTAGTCGTGCAGAGACCGGACGCGTTCGACGCGCGGACGGCCTTCAGGTTCGAGACGTCGGGGGATGGCGGAGCTACCGAAATTCCTCTGTCCAGGGATACGGCGTACATACTGCTTGGCGGTATATTCGGCGTTCTTGGATTGATATTCCTGGTGTCCGCGCTGCTATTCGGGGGATTCCAGACGAGAGCCGGGGCGTCCGCGATGACCCTGGGGGTACTGGGGATGATCGGCGCGGCCGCGCTGCTTGCGGGAGTTCTGGGCTCCGAACAGGGAGTCCCGGAGCGGAATCCCATTCCCGCGACATCCGAATCGGTCGCGGCCGGGCTGTCTCTGTACACGACTCACTGCCTGCTGTGCCACGGAACTGAGGGACTGGGCGACGGGCCAGCGTCCGCCGGTCTGAACCCGCCGCCGGCAAACCTGCTGGTCCACGTCCCGCTGCACCCCGACCGCGCCTTGTTCGACTTCATTCACGACGGGATCGAGGGCGCGGCGATGCCCGCTCTTGGCGAGACTCTCTCCGACGACGAGATATGGCACCTGGTCAACTACATGCGGACGCTGGAGTAGTTGGGTCTTCAACGATGACGTCACCGTCTTCCCACGCTTCTATCGTAATGCGTTTGCCCCATAACAAGGCCATGCCCAACAATGGTTCACTGCCTGACACAAAAATTGGTAAGTTCCGGCTATGTCCATTCCAAGATACCAGTCCCGCATAGACATCAAATTCCTCTATTTCACCGTTAGCCAGTCTCGCAGACCTTGTACCTAGTCGCGGCAGCCCAAGTTCGCTGATAGTTTTCGAAGATAATGTCAGATAGGCAGTAAAGCCCGTATCCAGGAGCGCTTCCACATCCATCGTTTGTGTTGGAGCATCAATACTCGCAACTGCCACGACAACACGCGGCGCTCCAGTAAGTGCGTCTTCCGTTGAGTGTACTTTACCTCTCACGGATCATGTCTGAGGAAAATCTGAGCCGACAAATCGAGATCCCATGTCGTACACCGCAGGATAGCCAACTCTTTCCGCCCATGTGAACGCATCCGGATGTCGTTTCAGCAACCTGGACAACGCCGTTGCGTCGTCAGAATCAATTTCCCAGTCACCGCTGTTTATGTCAATAACGACCACCTTGCCTTTTTCCGTGGACTCTACTTTGTCGCGTATAGTTTTGTTATAAATAGCGCGTCCGGCAGAGGCTGCGCTTCTTTGGACTGCCATCTTTGAAATCTCCTTTCATTTCCTAGTATCCCACGACGACATCGGATTTGCGTCATTGAACGGACTCGTTGAATAATATCATATCCAATCCCGGAAACTCAGGAGCGAGACTCAAATGCAGATAACTCCACACGTTTACAATATGCACATTGACGATGGCGCGGTCTCACACCCCGGCGGTTCCAACAACTACTTCGTCGGAGACCCGAACGCCGAAATGGTTCTCCTCGACACCGGCGACCACTGGCGAGAGTGGACACAGGCTATACTCGACTACTACGACGAACTCGGGCGTCCCCGGATCAGCGCCATCCTGATAACGCATGGCCACGTTGACCATATCGGCGGGCTGGATCGCGTGCATGAGGCTACAGGCGCGTCCGTCCGCTGCCACCCTGAACTCGCGGAGAGGCTGGGCAAGGTTCTCGGCGGCGATGAAGCCATCGTTCCGCTGGAATCCGACGAGATCATCCGGGTGGCCGGGGTTACGCTGCGGGCGCTGTTTACGCCCGGACACGAGGTTGACCACGTCTGCTACTATCTGGCCGAGGACGGCGTGATGTTCACAGGCGATACGGTTCTCGGCGCTTCCTCGACGTCGGTGGGCGACCTGTCCGCTTACATGAAGTCGCTGGAACTGCTGATGAGTTTCGAGCACTCGACCGTATGCCCGGCGCACGGTCCCGTAGTCCCGCCGCCGAAGGGCGAGGGGCACGTCAGGTGGCAGTACAATCATCGCGCCCGCCGCGAACAGCAGGTGCTGGACGCGCTCCGCGAGGGGCACGCGACGGCGGAGGCGATCACGACCGCCATATACCCACGCGACCTGAAAGAGGGTCTGCGCCGCTCCGCGCAGCGCAACGTCGCCACGCATCTGACCAAGCTCAGCAAGGAAGGCGTGGTAGAGGAGATTCCGGCGAGTTTCAGTCTCACAGAGTAGGCGCACCGCGGCATACGGCCTGCTTTACTCCAGGCTTCGCTGGCGGGGAATCCCGACCATCAGCGCGACGGGCCCGGCGACGAGCAGCCAGATCGCCGCTCCCAGGCCCCATGTCCGCGCGGCCAGCCCGATGCCCAGCGGTATCAGTCCGCTCACCAGCGAGGATACGTCGTTGACCGCCATCACAGTCCCGCTCTTTCCGGGCATCTCCTTGTACATCTGCGCCTGAAGTATCGAGTACCAGCCAGCGTTTCCGAATCCGAGCAGCGCGACTATCGCCATCTTGGGCCACAGCCCGGGTATAAGCAGGAACGCGATAAACAGCGCGAACTCCGCGAACGCGCTGTATCGGAGATAAGTCAGGCCCCTGACCCGCTCCAGCAGCGGGATGAGCAGAAAGTCGCCCAGAAGGCCCACGCCCGTCCAGAGCGCGACTCCCAGCGCGGCCTGCGTCTTGCTCGCGCCGGCGACATCCACGAAGTACAGCGCGAGGTAGCTGAGGAGCCAGTCTCCCATGAGATTGGCGAGTTCCAGCAATACGAGCCACCTGAGTACCGGCAGGCGTTTCAGCGCGCTCAAGGCTCCCGCTATCCCACTTCTCAGTTCTCCGAGGGTAGGGTAGCCGCCTCCGCCCGCCGACGAGCCTCCGAGCGGCATTTTCAGCGTCGCGAGCAGCGTCAGCCCCGACACGGCGGCGGTCGCAAGCGCGAGTTCGCGCCATCCCAGTCCGAGCGCGAGGGCGCCACCCAGCGCCAGCGCGCCGAGGGCCACGCCGGACGCGCCCGTGAACGTCCAGCGCGCCATGTTCTGCTCGTAGCGTGAGGTGTCGTGGTCCATGAGCGTCGCCTGGGACAGCCCGACGAACGCGCCGGACGCAGGGTTGAATATCAATAGTCCGGCCATGAGCATGGCGAAGCTCACGCTGGTGGAGACGACCAGCAGGGACGCCGCGAACAGCGCTCCGCCGCCAATTATGATCGCCCTGCGATTCCAGACGTCTCCGAGTATGCCGATCAGTATGCCCGCGACGCCTCCCCATACGCGGGGGACGCTGAGCAGCAGCCCGACCTGAACGTATGTTAGCGAGAGTTCGTCACGAATCAGGGGCCACGCCGCCTCCAGCGCCCCGAAGAAGAATTCGTCCAGGAACTCGATAAACAGAAGCGCGGCGACGAGCGCACCGCCGCCGACAAACAGCTTTCTGAATCGGAGGATGTGTTTCATCGGGTATCTAGGATCTGGGATGCGGTGATGGCTGCCATCGAACTGTGCGCTCCCGGGAAAGTATCACGGAATAGATGGGATTCGCGCACGATGGACGGCAACGGACGTAGGCTATAGCCGGGGAGGAGGATGGTGGGCGGTACTGGATTTGAACCGGTGACCTCTGCGATGTCAACGCAGCGCTCTAAACCACTGAGCTAACCGCCCGGAGGATCTAACAGGGTTAAAGTCTAGCAAGGACTTGGTACACGGTCAAGAATGAGTTGGCGGATAAGCTCGCCGGAGGGCGTCAAGCTCTGGTTCGCCGGCGCGTATGGTATAATCGCGCTCGACAATCAGGCCCCGGATGGAGATTTCAGGGACACAGCATAGCGGAGAATCCAACCATGGTCAGTCAACGCGCACTTACAAAGCCCCGCATCACAGACTACTCCCGGATAGAGCCGCTGCCCGATCCGCCCCGGAGACGCGATATGCGGCAAACTGAGGCCGTATGGTACTTCTTCGCCACGCTCAAGCCACATTTCGCGGACAGGGGCGATGTGATGCTAGGTGGCGGAGGCTACCTCGTCTTCGACGCGGGCGACGTGGGCGAGTTCTATCCCGATTGCGTGTTCGCCGATGGGGTAAGCGATCCGCCGGCGGTCATCTGGCGCAACGGCTACGTGATAAGCGAGGTGGGCAAGCCGCCGGACTTCGTTCTGGAGGTGGCTTCCCGCAGCACGGGCAGGCGGGATTACACCATGAAGCGTGGGGGCTACGCTCGCTACGGAGTGGATGAGTACTGGCGTTTCGACCCGACTGGCGGCGAGTTTCACGATGTGCCGCTCGCGGGAGACAAGCTGAATGAGGATGGAGTGTATGAGCCGCTGGAGATAGTGATCGAGCCGGACGGTCGGCGCTGGGGATACAGCGAGGCGCTTGGGCTGGAGCTGTGGTGGGAGAACAAGAGGCTGCGATTCCGTGATCCGGTGAGCGGTGAGTACCTGAGAACGCCGGAGGAGTTGGACGCGGCGCGGCAGGCGGCGGAGACACTGACTGAATCGGAGCGCGCGCGGGCAGTCGTGGCGGAGACGTTGTTGGAATCAGAGAGGGATGCGCGGGTATCCGCCGAGGAGCGAGCGGACGCGGCGGAAGCGCGCATGGCTGAGGTGGAGGCCGAACTGCGCCGCCTGCGGGGTGAATAGTCCGATACGACTAGGCGAGCCTGCCTTGGGCGGCAGACGCGCGGCGCCGGCGCGGGGCGCGGGGGAGCGTGGCTTCGGGGGCGAAGCGGGGGTAGTCGGCCTGGACACCGGAGAGCAGGTCCTCGATGGTAAGTATCTGGACGCGGGGGTAGCGGTGGTCGGGGTAGTGTTCGGGGGTGTAGATGCCGGCGGAGATGGCTTCCTGCTCCATTGGGCCTGTGGGCGGCTCGAGTGTGATGAAGAGGCCGATCTGGGCATCTTCCCTGTCCAGGACTCCCTTGAGGTCGCGGACCTGGGACACGCCGACGTGCCCGCTCTTGACTTGGACGATGATGCGCTTGGCCTTGCCGCTGTTGTCGTCGAAGAAGTTGATGTAGCCGTCTATGCCGGAGTCGGCGCCGCGACGTCCGCGGTTGGACGGGCGGGCGTCCACCAGTCCCAGCGCCCAGTACTCGAACTGGTAGCGTCCGTCGTGTTCGCTCTCGACGGCGAGCGCTCGCGCGCTTTCGACGTCCTGGGGGACGCCTACCACGTCGTAGTCTGAGAGGTCGGGACCGAATGTATCGCGCAGTCGGCTCTTCATCAGGGATATGGCGAGGTGGGTTATATCTATGCCGATCCAGCGACGGTTGAGCCGTTCGGCGACGGCGATAGCTGTTCCACATCCGCAGAAGGGATCGAGGACGACGTCGCCCTCGTTGCTGGAAGCGTTGATGATGCGTTCAAGTAGTGCTTCGGGCTTCTGGGTGGGATAGCCGAGGCGTTCCCGGGCTTGAGCGCTGATCGGGTTAATATCTGCTACGACATCCTGAATCGGAACTCCAGGGCTCTCATCAGCATATCGCTTCTGACGTGGAATTCTGCCGCTAGGAGGCCAGTAAACCAAGCCCGCGTCGTCTAACAAATCAAGTCTCTCTTGGGTAGAAAGTTCATCCAAATCAGTTCTGTGCGGATAAGCGTTTTGAAGAGACCTGCGCGGAATTGCCCAGTGCCTGCCTGAATGGGTTGGATTAACACCTCGCCATTCTTTACCAGAGTCTCCTTCCCTTGTCCCTGCTCCTGTAAGCGAAACGACTTGAAACTTTCCCCGTTTATCTTCATTTCTGTAGTGACGGTCAAGGTATTCAGAGGAATAGTCCTGAAATGACCTATTCCATTTATACCTGCCGGATGCCGTATAGAACAGAATGACATCGTGAACTGGTCCCCATCTCTTCGCACCGCCATGAGAACCTGTTCTTTTCCATGTAATCTCATTTCGAAAGTTGTCCTGGCCGAATACGGCGTCCATCATCAGCTTGAGGTAGTGGCTGGCGGTCGGGTCGCAGTGGAGGTAGATGCTGCCCGTCGGTTTCAGAACGCGGTGGAGTTCGGCCATGCGCTGGGCCATCATGGTGAGGTAGGCCATCATGTCGTTCTGTCCGAGGAAGCCGCGCATCGCCTGCAAGAGATCGCCCAGCTTTTCGGGGCCGTCGGTTATGACGTCCTGGAATGCTATCTCGGACTCCATGCTCCAGCTCCATGTGTCCTCGAAGGCAGTGATCTGTGCGGCAGAGTCCTCGCCGGTGCGCTCGCGGAACAGGACGTTGTACGTGGCGTTGGAGTTGAAGGGCGGGTCGAGGTAGATGAGGTCAACGCTCTCGTCGGGGACGTTCTCGCGCAGTATGTCGAGGTTGTCGCCGAAGTAGAGCTTGTTTCGCCAGTCGTTTGTGGTCATTCGCGGGTTCTCGCTTCTCGGTATAAATTCGGGCTTATCTACTTCTGGGCGGAGTGCAGGGATTCCGCAGGGGGCCTGCTGGGAGGATCTGGACCCTGCAACATGCCTGCATTTCCCCTGCAAATACCTGTATTTCCCAGTTCAGGGGGATTTTTCTTTTCGTTCGGTCTGAATAGATAGATTCAGGCTTATATCTGCGTACTATTGTTCTGTCTTGTTGGTATTGTAGCACGGGAAGCGTGGACACGCCAGAGTCTGCGCCGTCCCAAATTCCCGCAGAGCAGTAGAATCGGTGTATAGAGGTATGCCTTGAAAGGGGGGGAATATGAGAGACGCCGAGAGAACAGTACAAACGCAATCACCCAGGCCCGCCACCCCAACTCGTCCGCGGGATGAGATTGCCCGTCTGGGCGATGATATCTACGAGCGCGACATCCGTCCGCAGGTTGAAGGGGGCCGTCACGGAGAGATCATCTCCGTTGACGTGGACAGCGGTAGTTGGGCCATCGGGAACGACCTTCTGACCGCAGCAGGCCGACTGCGAGCGCAGCATCCAGAAGCTATCAAGGTCTGGTCTTTGCGGGTAGGCCACCGGGCGGTGTATAAGTTCGGGGGTGGACCCCTTCGGAGGTCCGGATGATCCAAGGGGTGGTAAACGCCGCTTACGAACCCACCATAAGGCTTGTAGCGCAAGATCCGTTGGGGCGGAGCAGGGAGATAGATGCCGTCGTAGATACTGGCTTCAACGGGTATTTGACGCTGCCGCCAGCGTTGGCCTCGGCTCTCGGATTGCCCTTTGTGACCACCAACCCGGCGTTCCTGGCAGATGGAACTGAGAGGGTGTCTGAGAAGTGTTAAGATCGTCTCATTATGAAGCGTAAACCGTATCCCACAGACCTGACAGACACCGAATGGGCCATTCTCAAGCCACTGATTCCGAAAGCCAGAGCGGGCGGACGACGGCGGCAAGAAGGTGAACGGCAGGAAGCGTCACATACTTGTGGACACACAAGGGTTATTGCTGAAGGTTAAGGTGCATGAGGCTGGATTGTCTGACAAGGTAGCCGTCCATGGCAGCCTGACGTCGGGCAACCTTACAAATGGAATTATTACCCTGTATCTCCCTGTGTATCTTTCCGAGACGAAATAACAATTTGAGGGTCATCAGCAGGCCAGTTACGGTCACTCTCCATCAGTTGGCAGCGGCTCTTCGCTTGGCTCGGGGGTTTCTGGCACGGTTGCAGATGTATTTGCAGGTCTCCACTGACGCCGGAAGTACGAGAAGACGTCTCTGGCCGCGGCGGACAGCGGAACGCCGACCACCATTCCCCAGATGCCGGCGATCTCCGCGGAGATCACGATGATGGCCATCACCACCACCGGATGCAGCCGCAGGGCGTGGGCCTGGAGCCTGGGGGTGACCACGTTGCTCTCGATCAGCTGGGCTATCACGTAAACGGCGGCGACCCAGATGAGCTTGTCAGGATCACTGGCAAGGGCTATGAGCAGGCCCGGCACGGCCCCGATGATGGCCCCCACAATCGGAATGATCGCGAACACGGCGGCGAGGATGCCCAGGATGAGCGCGAACTCTATGCCCAGAAGGCTCAGCCCAATGAACACCAGCACGCCCACGACCGATACGCTGAGCAGCTGCGCCCGGATGTAGGAACCTATCACCCCGTGCAGGATGCCCAGCAGGTTCCGTGTATGCATCTCCGCGCTGGAAGCAAAGGGCTCGTACATGCCGTTCATCAGCGCGTCCTTGTCCTTGAGCAGGTAGAACAGCAGTATAGGCACCACTATCAGTCCGATCACGAACGACACGGTGCTGATGGCGGCGCTGAGGACCGAGAGCGCTATACCGCTGGCCGCGCTGGCGACCACGCCGGTCGCGCCTTCAAGAAGTTCCTTGGCCTTGTCCATGAACTCCTCGGGGATGCGTTCGCTGACCTTGGAGTACATCGCCTCCACGCTGGCGCTTGCCTGCTCGAACAGCTCGGGGGCGGCCTCTATGAATTCCTGTCCCTCGTTGATGATCGAGGAGACCGTCAGGTACAGCAGCGCCCCGACAATCGCTATGAAGACGGCGTATATCAGCAGTATGGAGACCACGCGCGCAAGCGTGGGGAATCTGCGTCTGCCCGGAACCCATCTCTCCAGGAACTCAACCAGCGGATAGAGAAGTTCGGCGACGATGATGCTGAGGATGAACGGGAACAGCGCCCCTCGCGCGACGAATAGGACGAGCGCCATAACTAGAATGCCGACCGCAATCAGGCCAGGATACCTCCACCTCATCCACACCCCCGCGGCTCCCCTGGGCTCCGTGCCCGTCTCAGTCCGGCTTTCCGTAGTCATAAGTCACCTCCTGTGATCTCGATGCTGACGCTCGCGTATCCACGGGCAAGGCCGTCGGTCCGCTTTTCGACGACCAGCCTTTCACGAGCGGCGCCCGCCCGTCGTCGTTGGTCCTGAAGGACACACGTACCTCGAAGCTGTTCCCGGCCTCGTCCCCGGTGATCGTGTAGCTCTTCCCGGCGCCCCCTCTATATCTGTGTCCGTCGTCCCGTCGCTCGAAATCCACTGGTAGTGGAAGTGGACCCGCTCCAGGTCGTTCTCATCGGAGATCTCTAACGTGTCCGAGGTCAGCGTCTCTCCCGTGTCGGCGGCCGCCGTCAGAGTGACGATGAGAGCCCAGAGCGTCGCGCCGAGATGTCTCATGCGGTACGTCAACGTTGCATCTCCAGTCTGCTTGTCAGCCGCTCGGCGATTATACACTTGCGATATGAAATGGCTGTGATATATAATGCCATGGCCTGTAAGAAAGGCGTAAGATCGACGTAAGTTCCAGTTCGGATGCGGCATCCTGTCCGGTGTCCCGTCAGATCGGTCGGCGAGCAGCGCCAATGGAGGTCTAACAGTGAACAGAGAAGACGAGCTGCTGCAAGAGGTCCGGGCGCTGCGGGAGCGACTGTCGAGGCTGAGCGAGGCCAGCCTGCGCATCAACGAGAGCCTGGACTACCACACCGTGCTGCAGGGGGTGCTGGACTCGGCCAGGACGCTGACCCAGGCCCGCTACGGGGTGATCGCGCTGCTTGACGATTCTGGTAGGCCACAGGACATACTCTGGTCGGGACTGTCCTCCGGGATTGCCGGGCATCGCTGGCTGGAACCTCCTGCGAGCTCCAGGATATTCGACTACTTCAACGGTCTCCAGGAGCCGCTGCGGGTCCCGGACCTACAGGGCCACCTCAGAGCCGAGGGCCTTCCCGAGCTCAATATGCCCGAGGGCATCAGCCCGTCGGTGGCCAACCTGTCGGCCCCGGTATTCCACCATGGCGAGTGTCTGGGCCACATCTTTCTGGCGGACAACGAGCGCAACGCGGAGTTTACGCAGGAGGACGAGGATACCCTGGTCATGTTCGCCGCCCAGGCGGCGCTGGTCATCGCCAACGCCAACAGGTACAGGGAGGAGCAGCGTGCCAGGAACGACCTGGAGGCGCTGGTCAGCACGTCCCCGGTGGGCGTCGTGGTCTTTGACGCGAGGACCGGAGCGCCCGTATCGTTCAACCACGAGGCCGTTAGGATCATGGACTTCTTGGGCTCTCCCGACCAGACTCCAGAGTACCTTCTCAACGTTCTGACCGTCAGGCGGGCCAGCGGAGAGGAGCTGTTCCTGGGGAACGTGTCGCTGGCCCATGCCCTGAGCGCCGGGGAGGCAGTGCGGGCGGAGGAGGTTGTCCTGCTGGTGCCTGACGGCAGGAGCTTCACCGCGCTGGTTAACGCCACTCCGATCCGCTCCGAGACCGGGGAGGTCGAGACCTTCGTCGTAACGGTCCAGGACATGAGCCCGCTGGAGGACCTTGAGCGTCTGCGCGCCGAGTTCCTGGCCACGGTGAGCCACGAGCTGCGCACGCCGCTTGCCACGGTCAGGGGCTCGATGTCCGCGCTGCTGGACGAGACCACCAGCATGCACCCGGCCGCGATGCGCCAGTTTCATAACATCGTCCTGGAGCAGACTGACAGGATGCTCGCGCTGGTCACCGACCTTCTGGACATTGCCCGAATAGAGACCGGCACGCTTCCGGTCTCACCGGAGCCGACGGACCTGGCGATGATGGCCGGCGAGGCCGCGAATGCCTTCCGCATCGGCGGGCGAGGCCACAACCTCGTCGTGGATATTCCGCCCGATCTACCGTGGGTCATGGCGGACAGGGCGCGCATCGTCCAGGTGCTCGCCAACCTTCTGACCAACGCCGCCAGACACTCGCCGGAGGCGTCCACCATCAACGTGGTCGCCAGGCCGCGCGAGATGCATGTGCTGGTGTCGGTCACCGACGAGGGCAGGGGGATACCCGCCGACAGCCTGCCGCTGCTGTTCAGGAAGTTCTCCCGGCTGGAGAGCGAGGACCAGGGTGGGGACACGGGTCTGGGACTCGCCGTCTGCAAGGGCATAGTGGAGGCGCACGGGGGACGGATATGGGCCGAGAGCGAGGGCCGAGGGCTGGGAGCGCGCTTCAGCTTCATGCTTCCGACGGCCGAGGAAGGCGGGTTTGTCTCCCCATCCCCACGGCCCGACATCCGCCCCTCGCGCAGATCGTCGCGTGAACAGGCGCGCATCCTGGTCGTGGACGACGACCCCCAGGCGCTCCGGTATACCCGGGACGCCGTGGTGAAGGCAGGCTACACGGCCATCGCCACGGTTAACCCGGACGACGTGTCCCGCATCATCGAGGAGGAGAAGCCCAGCCTGGTCCTTCTCGACCTGATTCTTCCGGGCGTTGACGGGATCGACCTGATGAGCGAGGTCATCAACACCGAGGACGTGCCGGTGATCTTCGTGTCCGCCTACGGACAGGACCAGCTCGTCGCCAGGGCATTCGAGATGGGTGCCGACGACTATGTAGTCAAGCCCTTCTCGCCGACCGAGCTTGAGGCGCGCATCGCCGCCGCTCTGCGCCGGCGCACGACGACGGACCCGCCTGTGCCCTATGTATCGGGCGACCTGGTCATCGACTACGCCGAACGGCTCGTGACGCTCCGGGGTAGCCCGGTGACTCTGACTGCCATCGAATACCGGCTGCTCGTGGAGCTGTCGGCGAACGCCGGACGCGTGCTGACCTATGAACACCTGTTGAGGCGGGTCTGGGGCACGGACGGCGACGCCGACGTAAGACCCATGCGCACTGCCGTAAGCTCTATCCGCCGCAGGCTCGAAGACGACGCGGAGGACCCGACCTACATCTTCACCGAGCTGCGGGTCGGCTACAGGATGCCAAAGGCTGATATGTAGGTTGGTTTAACCAGAGACCAGGTCACGTCGGAGTCTGTGCCGGCGGCCGCGTAGGCGGCCACTGCCGAGGCGTCGTTCTCGGCATAGTCGGCGCTCGCAACCCCGGACACCTGTAGCGGAGAGTCCAGAACGAGGCTATATCCACCTGCGCCACCGTTCCTGCTGCGCGAATAGGCCGCGACGTAGTATGTCCCGCTCGACGCCGGCGCGAAGCTCCAGGAAAAGTAGTTTCCATCGTCATGGAGCACACGGACATACCCGCCATTGCTGTGGAAGAACCTCACTCCCGGAAGGAGGCCCCGGTTCCTGCTCGATACGCTTGCCGGATAGGCGCATCCGGCGACAAGCTCGGTCCTGAACCAGTCAGTGTCTCCACGGTAGTCGAGCCGGGCCTTCGCGGTTGCGCCCGCGGCGATGGTCTCCGGTGTGCTGACGTTGTCGGGCTCGGTGTCGTCGGACATGGCCACGACCCTCAGCCTGTAGGTGCCTGTATCGTCGCTGTAACCGGCCGCGGACACAACCTACACAGACACGGACTTCGCGCCCGGGGTACTATACGTGTACCGGGTGCAGGCGGCGAGCTACTTCTCCCGGTTCAGCAATACTTCCGATCCCGCAGAGGTGCGGACGACGGCGCCATCTGCACCGCGGGCGGCATGGCGCTCTCCGTCCGAATCGTCCTGACCGTTCCCGGGCCTGGCCCGGAGGTGGAAAATCTTAGCCTGGCCGACTTCGACCTTGTTTGAGTCCAGTCCAACTCGGTGAGCGATTGTGACAGCTTTGGCCGAATGAGAACCCAACCATCCAGCAACGTACATACCGCAACAGATATGGAGAATGCGATTGCCCTGACGAAGCCACGACGACTTCCCTGCAGCGGAACGACGAAAGTCACCTACTGTCCTACGGTGAATCGTCAGCCTTTACCAGTTAGTATAACCTCTGTTATACTCTTGCCATGAAAACTGCAATCTCACTGCCCGATTCCCTCTTCCACGCAGCGGATGCCTTCGCCAGCCGCGCGGGCATGTCGCGAAGCGAACTGTTCCGAAAAGCCGTATCAGACTACATGGAACTGCACAGGCACGACCATGTGAAAGAGGCGCTTGATGCCGTCTATGCCGACGAACCGTCGCATATCGACGAGACATTGATGAAAATGCAGGTCATGTCCCTGCCGGAGGAAAACTGGTAGTGCGACGCGGGGAGATCTGGTGGGCATCGCTTCCCAACCCCGTCGGTTCAGGCCCGGGATTCCGAAGACCCGTCGTAATCATCCAGAGCAACCAGTTCAATGAAAGCCGCATCAACACCGTGGTCGTGGCGACGGTCACATCCAACCTGAACCTCTCACACGCGCCCGGCAACGTCTTCATTGAACGAAACACCTCGGCGCTGCCCAGCGATTCCGTCATAAACGTCTCCCAGATCCTGACCATAGACATATCCCTGCTCACCGAGATCGTGAGCGGGTTGCCGGCTGAGAGCATGAACAGCGTCGACGACGGATTGCGACTCGTCATGAACCTCTAAGTTTCAGGAGACCTTTTTCTTCACAGAAAAGGGGCTGCGCACAGTACGCCGTATCCGGCATCGAAGTCTTAGATTCAGCGTGTTCCCTCCCAGCGCACAGGCTCCAACGAGGTCTTCTCTCTTCTCTAGGTGGTGGATTTGGGCCCGACGCTCTGATTTGACATAAGATATAGACTTGTTATGATTCGTGATGAACGGATCTGCTCTGAAGACTTCGAGTGGATCGTCAAAACTAAGTTGAACCGGTACTGGCGCGCGCGATGCCGTAGTCTGAGTTCTGAGAAAGGAGCCAACGGCATGAAGAAAATGTCCGGAATTCAATGGACTATGGTCACGGTAGGAGTCGCCATGCTGCTGGTTCTCGCCGTGGGTTGCACCGAAACGGTCGAGGTGCCCGGCGAGACCGTGGTGGTAGAGAAAGAGGTGGTCAAAGAGGTGATGGTGCCCGGCGAGACCGTCGTCAAAGAGGTCGTGAAGACCGTCGAGGTGCCCGGCGAGACCGTGGTGGTAGAGAAAGAGGTTGTAAAGACCGTCGAGGTGCCCGGTGAGACCGTGGTGGTAGAGAAAGAGGTGGTCAAAGAGGTGATGGTGCCCGGCGAGACCGTCGTCAAAGAGGTCGTGAAGACCGTCGAGGTGCCCGGCGAGACCATCGTCAAAGAGGTCGTGAAGACCGTCGAGGTGCCCGTTGAGAAGCTCGTTGTCGAGAGGGTGGAGGTCGTCAAGGACATCGGGTGGACGCCGCGCGCTCCCGAACCCAATCCCAAGTATGGCGGCATCATCAGGCTGTCGGCGCCCCACAGAATGGCGCACTTCGACTTCCATCAAGGGGCTGCGGCTTATGCCGGACAGACGAACATCTACAATAACCTTGTCTATTACAATCAGGCGGACGGTTTGAAGACCATCGGGCCTGACTTAGCGATGTCGTGGGACGTCGCGGATGGAGGGACTACCTACACCTTCAAGCTGAGAGATGGCGTGAAATGGCACGACGGCATGGACTTCAGCGCCGACGACGTCGTGGCTACCTTCAACCGGATCATAAGTCCTCCGGAGGGTCTGGCCATCACCGCGACAGGGCTATTCGAATCGGTCGAAAGCGTGGAGGCCATAGACCCTCTCACAGTGCGGTTCAACCTGAATAATCCAACGCCGTGGTTCATCGAACTGTTGGCCTCCGACAACTACTCCAACCCCGCGGTCATCTACCCCAAGCACTTCATGGAGGCGAACAACTTCGACCTGCGGGAGAAAGTGGCCCCCGGCACCGGCCCATTCATGCTGAACGAAATCAAGCAGGATGAGTACTGGGACCTGGACGCCAATCCCGACTACTTTGTCCCCCACCTCCCTTACGCGGATGGCGCCAGGCTCCTGAACGTCATCCCGTTCTGCGACAGGGGCACGGCGGTGCTCACGGGCCAGGCCGACTTCACCTGGAACACTTGCGGGGACGTCATCAAGATTGCTTTGGAGCGTCCGGATCTTGACGCGAAGTACGCGACCGGCGACATCTTCTTCATGACTCGAGGCTGGAACATCGAGAAGAAGCCTTTCGACGACGTGAGGGTGAGAAGGGCCTTCCATCTCGCCTTCGACCGCGACGTATGGACCGACATCTATATGGCCGGCGACGGCAAGACGTACCCCCGCACCACGTGGGTGCCATACTACGATTCCGCAAACGCGCTGGACCGTGACGTTGTGTTGGCCCGACCCGGATACCGCTCGGACAAGACCGAGGACATCGCCGAGGCCCGACGACTCATGGCCGAGGCGGGCTACGGGGACGGTGTCGAAGTTGAGTACATCATCTCGCCTGGAACGAGCGCGTCGCCGTTTGCCGCGGCCATGCAGTCCATGTTGAAGGAAAACCTCAACGTAACGATCAAGCTGCGAGAGGTTGACAGGCACGAGTTCGGCGGCATATGCAACTCAGGTGATTTCACGTTAGGTCCCGCCGCATGCGGCATAACAGGAGTGCCCACCGTGGACATCACGCCGGCATGGAACAACAAGTTCGTCTGTGGCGCGGCGGGCAACTTCACCAGATACTGCAATGAGGAATTCGACGACATCGTGGCGAAGCTCAACGTAGAACAGGACCCGGCCAAGAGGTACGAGTTGTTCCGTCAGGCCGAAGACCTGCTGGACGCCGACCCCCCGATTCTGCTGATCGGCGGCGATCAGGTCGATCCCATGTGGTGGAAGTACTTCAAGGGCATGGCTCTGAAGGAGCGCGACTGGGGCCAGTGGGGACGCTTCGAGACGGCTTGGCTGGACAGATAGCTGGGTGAGCTAGCTTGCAAACATACGTCATTCGCAGGCTGCTGCTAACGATACCCACCCTCTTCGGGGTGACGGTGTTCATATTCCTGATCATGCGCGCGCTGCCGGGCGATCCCCTGGCTTCCACGGGCGATGCTCAGAGGATGATCATACTCACCGAGGAGCAGGCAGCGGCAGCCCGCAATGCACTGGGGTTGGACAGGCCACTCCATATCCAGTACCTGGACTGGGTGGCCGACATCCTCAGGGGAGACCTGGGATTCTCTTTCTTCCGCACCGGCGAGCCAATCCGTGAGATGCTCCAGAGACGCGCCCCCGTCTCCGCTCAAATAGCCTTCTTTGGAGTCATCTTCTCCTGGATCATAGGCTTGCCTGTGGGTATCATCGCCGCGATGCGTCGCAACACCGTTCTTGACTATGTCTCAAGGGTTGGGGTGACGGTGGGTATGGCCGTACCCAGCTTCTGGGTCGCTCTGACGTTGGTTATCGTCACGGTGATATTCTTCCAGTGGAAACCACCCATCGAGGTGGCGTTCATCTGGAATGACCCGTGGAAGAGTCTCCAGCAGACCGTACCTCCGGCGGCCGTCTTCGCGATTGGAGGCGGGGCGCTTATAGCCAGGATGAGCCGCGCCACCCTTCTGGAGGTCCTTAACGAGGACTACATACGCACCGCCAGAGCCAAAGGGCTGATGAACCGCGCCGTGCTTTGGCGGCACGCGTTCAAGAATGCTGTGCTGCCGGTCATCACATTGTCCGGATTGCAGTTGGCGGGCATTCTGTCCGGCATGGTGGCGGTGGAGAGGGCGCTGGGGATACCCGGCCTGGGTTTCGCCCTGATCAACGCGATTGACCAGAGGGACTGGATGGTCATCCAGAACCTCGTTCTGCTCTTCGGCGTATTCTACGTATTCGTCAACCTGGCGGTGGACCTTACCTACGCGTGGATAGACCCGCGCATTCGCTACCAATAGTCGTAGGAGAATCTCCCCGGGAGATGAATAGGATGATAGGAGACCAGTCGAGCCAGGGCGGTCGGGACGTTGTCACCGCGGTGGCCAACTTCTGCAAGACCTCTGTTGGGCCGGCCGCGCGATTCTACAGGTCTTCACCCTCAGGAGCCATCGCCCTGGCGCTGCTGGCCATAGTGGTAACTATCGCTCTTTTCGCGAACCAGGTCGCGCCTTATGACGCCCTGCATACGGATTTCACCATGCTGAAGGCATCGCCCACCGCAAGCCACCCGATGGGCACCGACCTTGTGGGGAGAGATGTCTTGAGCAGAATCATCGTGGGAGCGAGGGTATCCCTGCTTGTGGCATTTGTCTCGGTAGGCATGGGCGTCGGTGTCGGATTTTTCTGGGGCGTTTCTACAGGTTACATCGGTGGAAGGTTCGACCTCCTGGGACAACGGCTGCTCGACGTGCTCCTATCCTTTCCGAGCCTGATCTTGGCGCTGCTGCTGATGGTACCGCTGGGGCGAGGGCTTGGTACCGTTGTCCTCGCCATAGCTGTGATCACTGTGCCCGGAGCGGCGAGACTGGTCAGGTCGACGGCGCTATCGGTCACGCAGATGGCCTACGTGGACGGCGCCAGGGCGATCGGCGCCTCCTCTAGGCGCATCATTGCGCACCACGTGGCGCCCCAGTGCTTCGCCCCCATGATGATTATTGCCACGATAGACCTTGGGGGCGCTATTTTTACTGAGGCGACCCTGAGCTTCTTGGGGATGGGGATACCCCCTCCGCACCCCTCTTGGGGCCGCATGATGGGCGCCTCCCTTCAGGGTATGTTCACGCCGCCCTGGTGGCTGGTCATCTACCCCGGAGTAGCCATCACCATAACGGTCCTGTGTTTCAACCTTGTCGGCGATGGTCTCCGGGATCATCTCGATCCCAGGCTTAGGGGAAAGTTGGATTGAGATCCTCACAGCGAGGGGTGAACCCATATAAGATACGCCCTGGTCAGATCGCTTCCCTTCTTTGGTTCGCGCTTCTCTTATTATGCGCATTGGGAAAATCCCGCAAGTTGCCGCCGAGTTGCGGGGTTTCATCTCAGCTAGATGACGCTTCTCTCGGCCAGAATTGCCAGCTGAGTCCCGGTCAGACCCAGTTCTCCACACAGGACCTCCTCGTTGTGTTCCCCAAGAAGAGGCGCCCGCCTCGAGATAGCCCAAGGTGAGCCGCTGAGGATACCCGCGGGACCTGGGTGCCGGAACCTCTCGCTTAACTCCGGATACTCCACTTCTGCCCAGAACCCCCGATCCTCGAGGTGCTGATCCTTCATCACCTCGTCGGGAGACCAGACCGCCCCTATGTTGAAGCCCCGCTCCTGCCCGCCGCGATACATCTCGTCCCGGGTGATGTTGCCGATGAGATAGAGGAACAGTTCGTTATCGGTAATAGCGTCAGGGTGACGCATCTTCTCATCCAGCAGATCGCGCGCCAGTCCCATTTCGTCCATCCATTCCCCCAGTACATCCAGGCGATCCGAGGTCATCCGGTCCCGGATCTGAGCGGCGACATTGACGTAATTTCCGTCCATGCAACGGTGTTGAGTGGTGTCGGTGGGGCTTGGGGAGGCATGGCGGCCTGTCTGGCGACGGACAATCTCCTTGGTGTAGATATATAGGTTCACCGCCGCTTCGGTTGTCAGGGCGCACGCGTCGTGGATGGAGGCATCTATGTATTGCCCGCTGCCAGTCACCGTCCGATGCACCAGGGCAGCCCCTATGGCCATGCAGGCAAAGTGGCTGCCTATGTGCCAGGACTGCCCTCCCCCAGGAGCGATGGGCGGCGCATCGGGCACTTCGTCCTCGGTATAGCCGCAGGAGGCCATCTGCCCGCCGGCGGCCAGGTGGAGCAGATCGCTGGTACGGAAGTCCTTCCATGGCCCCTGCTGACCAAAGGGCGTCAGAGAACACATGATCAGGCCAGGGTTGTCATTCTTCAGGTCCTGGTACCCCAACCCCATCGAGGCCATGTAGCCGGGGCGGTACGTTTCCAGAATCACATCCGCCTTCTCCGCCAGCCGCCGGAACAGTCGCCGACCAACCTCAGTTTCCAGGTTTAGAGTAATACCCCGCTTGGAGGTATTGTAGTGCCAGAAGGACAGACTCCGGTCTGGGTGAGGCGCATCCTTATAGAACGGTCCAACCGTCCGGGCGGTCTCTCCTCCGGGCGGCTCGATCTTGATAACGTCCGCGCCCATGTCAGCCATCAGCTTGCCACACCACTGGCCCGTCTCCTCGACAAGCTCCAGCACCCGCAACCCTGCATAAGCGCCCGTCGGGTCTGGGCCCAGGGTTCTTGTTGGCTCCGGAACGGGACTCGGTTCCGCCTCCATTCCGGTCCAATCCGCTGGCGAGTCCGAGTCCATCATCTCCCTCAGATATGGATAAGGATCCATGCTTAAGTCCTTCGGCCAGAAGGTGCCGTCCCCTAAGCCATCGGCTAGTTCCTGGTGGCTGATGCCCAACTGTCCTTCGAACACCTCCCTGTTGTGCTGGCCGATCAGTGGACCTGGCCGGCTATTGACCGCCGGTGTCTCCGACATCTTGAACGGGGCGTTCTGGAGGGGCCAGGTACCCAACGCCGGATGTTCCATCTCTATGTACATTCTTCGATATCGCAACTGTGGATCGTTCTCTAACTTGTCCTGGCTACTCTGGACAGGCATGGACCGCACTCCCGCCGCCTGGCACCGCTCCATGATCTCGTACTTGCCCAGGGTATTCGTCCACGCCTCAATCCCGTGGTCCATTTCCTCCTGGTACTCCAAGCGACCCTCGAGGGTGTCAAATTTCCGGCGCGTAGCCCAGGAAGGGCATCCCATTACGTCCACCAGCCTCCGCCACTCCTCGTTGGAGAAGCAGGCGATGGCGCACCAGTCGTTGTACCCTCCGGGGCTGGTCCTGTAGGCGTTATGAGGCGCCGCAGTCCTGCCCCTGTAGTTGTTTACAATGGGCGCGCCAGGCCAGTGACTTCGGTTACCCGGCGGGTAACCCTCTCGAATTGTTGTACGCCCGTTGGCCTGGATGTCCAGGAACACAGGGCCGTTGAGCGCCACTCCGCTGAGCCATTGGGATTTGTCGACGTGCTGCCCCCGGCCAGTTACGTTGCGGTGGTGCAGGGCGCTCAGGGCATATATAGCGCCATACATACCGCCCGTATCGTCCAGGTACGACCACCCCCAACCGGCGGGTGGTTTGCCTGGCAGTCCGGACAGGTGCGTCATACCCGACAGCGCCTGAGCAATGGGCCCCATAGTCTTATATTCCCGGTCCCGCCCCGTATGCCCGAACCCGGACATCGAGAGGTAGATGATGTCGGGCCGGAGCTTTTTCATATTCTCGTAGCTGAGCCCCCACCGCTCCAGGACCCCATAAGCGAAGTTCTCTACGACGATGTCTGAGAGGGTCACCAGGCGCCGTATAAGAGCGATCCCTCGTTCGGTCTTGGTGTTAATGGTAATGCTTCGCTTATTGGCATTGGTGTCGTTGAAATGGCCGCCCGTGTTCAGGTTGATCGGCAAGCCATCGGGTGTCGTGTACACGACTGTGGTGTTCGTGGCCCCCCGGGTGCTGGGACTTTCCGGCCATTCGACCTTGATCACCTCGGCGCCCAGCGCTCCCAGCCAGCGGGTGCACCAGGGCCCCGCTCGAATCCATGTGAAGTCCAGGACTCGGATTCCCGCCAAGGGTCCTTTCGTGGCCGCCACTCTCTCATCGGTCGGCATTATGACTTTACCTCGTCTCTAAACGGTGTAATCAAGGAGATGACCTTGCCCGTTACCAGGTACTGAAACTCCTCCTACATCCAACCGACTCCCAAACCCAGTACCAATCTCCCTCACGGCAACACACCCCGTGTCGCCAACCGCTCGGGTGTTGTCGCCGCGTTTCTGTAGGGCAGGTTAACAGAGTTCGCGGCCAAGCGCACGCATATGGACTCGTACATCCCATCTTCCGTCAGACGATCCCCCGAAGGCGCAGCGTCGTATATCTCCCCACCACTCGGATCGAAACGCCAGCACTCGACTATCCCGTATCTTTCATAGTCCAGCCGCTTGATCGTATAGTCCTGATGTCCAGCGGATGGAGACGCAACCTCCAAAACTAGGCTGAAGGACTGCCTCGGCTCTCCATGGAATAGCCGCGCCGCTCCTTCAGAAGCTCAGGATCGCACTCGAATGCCACCAGCAGACCCGGTATCCGAGCATCGTCTCGATTTGGCAGGTTCGGCCCCACCGGAACCTCGCTTGCGACGACAGTGTGGGGAAGATCGCGGAAGTAGATGGCCAGGGAGGAGACGATGGCGGCGCCGTCGTCCCAGCCTAGTCCATAGTCGCCTGGTTCGAGGATATAGTCCGAATCCTCATGCAGGGACATCGCCGATGAAGCGCTCGGCAATTCAAGCATATCGTGGAATCCAGCGACATTCCAACGACGCTGCACCAGTGCGACCGCGTGAAAGAGAACACACTCACGCGGTTCAGCTGGCGCATTCCAACAGATGTAAGGCCGTCACTCCGACGATAGTTTCAGCACCCTCTCCAGATTGACGAGGTACTCGGCGAAGGCGCGCCTTCCAGCGGGAGTTGCCCAAACCCAGGTCCGCGGCTTGGCATCCACGAACACCTTCTCCATTGTCAGGTAGTCCGCCCCCTCGAGTTTTCGCAGGTGTGTGGTGAGGTTGCCCCCGGTGAGCCCGAGCGTATTCTGGATGAACCCATAGGCGAGACGGTCATCTTCTGGTACGGACACTAGCAGGGCCATGATCCGCAGCCGCGTGGACTGGTGGATGGTCTCATCAAGGACTATGCTCTCCCCGGAGGTCACGAAAGTCCGCTCCTGCGTATCCAGAACGCTCCCATCCCAACCACCAGCAGCATTGCAATGGCAGACAGGAACGGCGCGGACTCGCCGGCAACGTAGCTGGGAATGTAGAAGGCCCCGGCGATCCCCACTCCGACCGCCGCTATCGCCGGGCGGTGCATTATGCCGAACAGGATGTATCCGAGCGATACAATGCCGACGGTGACTCGCGCGATGCTCTGCCCGTCCTGACCGGAAGTCCACATCCCTGCGATTGCCGGTATAAGGAAGGCCGCTGCCGCCACCGAAAGCCAGTAGAGGAACACCCTGATTCCGGCTCTGTTAGGCGCTTCGCCAAGCGCATTCTTCTTGCCAGCCCGATGTCCAATGACCGAGCTGCAAATCATGCCCACAATCACCAGAACTCCCCACAGCGGCGCTGGGAACCATGGTGCACTCTCCGCGACCCCGGGCGCCAGCGTCGCGATTGCGTACTGGGACAAGTATCCCAGCGACATCAGGACACACCACAGGAGCAGTATCGAGGCTGTTCCGGCAAGGTACATCGAACTCCGCGCCCTGTCGACCGTCGTGTGGATGGCACTCCAGCTGTCCTCGGGCCTGAGCGCCGAATTGTCGTCGTTGACTGTCTGCATAATGAATCTCCCTTTGCTCTCCTAAAAACAGTCCCGTACCTAACTATCCACGAGTCACACTTTCTCAGGTGATTCAGTTTGAATCACCCCTTGACCCTGTGGTCGCTGGTCGTGTACCGTGACGATACAAAGTAG
Organism: Dehalococcoidia bacterium; assembly: GCA_965202815.1. Classification (GTDB taxonomy): domain Bacteria; phylum Chloroflexota; class Dehalococcoidia; order Lucifugimonadales; family UBA1123; genus VXRN01. Next base: position 1,444,892 of record CBDBCD010000002.1, on the reverse strand, counting down.
TTTGTAACACAAAATACATGACCATTTCAAGGGAGCGTATGCAAATGGAGGCAGACAGCGGACCCGCGATAAAGGTAACGTCGCTTCGCAAGATCTACGGCGACGTCGTCGCGGTGGACGACGTGAGTTTCGATGTGGAGCGTGGAAGCGTGTTCTGCATGATAGGTCCCAACGGGGCCGGCAAGACCACGACCATCGAGTGCATCGAGGGCCTGCGCCAGCCGGACGGAGGCTCAGTTGAGGTCGCCGGACTTGACCCTGTAGTGGACCACGCGTCCCTGGTGCATAAGATAGGAGCCCAGCTCCAGGAGATCGGCATTCCTCCGAGGATGAAGACCCGGGAAGCCTTGGGGCTGTTCTCCAGTCTCTACCGCAGGGCCATGTCGATGTCCGAATTGATTGATGAACTGGACCTCCGCGACCTTCTCCCCAAGCGATACGGGTCGCTGTCGGGCGGTGAGAAGCGTCGCGTAAATATCGCTCTCGCGCTGGTCGGCGAGCCGGAGATAGTGTTCCTGGACGAGCCCACCACCGGGCTGGACCCGGAGTTGCGATTCCGATTCTGGGAGTATATGAGGAGGCTGAACGGCCAGGGCATGACGATAGTGGCGACCACCCATTATCTCGAGGAGGCGAGTGAGCACGGTGACACCGTCCTGCTGATGAGCGAAGGAAGAGTCGTCGGATCCGGCCCACCGGAGAGACTCATATTGGAGTCGGGACTCAGTGTGCGCATTGTCCTGCCTCGAAGGGAGATCGAACCCACGGAAGCGAATGAGCTTCGACCGCTGTCCGGCGTCGTTCATGTCCGCGCCGCGGAGATGAGTTTCTACCTGTATGGAGATGACCGGATGATGGGCAGTGTTTCCGACTATCTGGACCGGAGGGGAGTTTCACTCTCGGTACTCGAAGCGCGACCGGCCAACCTGGAAGACATCTATTTTCTTTCGGTTGGGCATGAGGAAGAGGAGGAATGAAAGAAATGAAAGCCGCGGCCCTTAGCCAACTCATCCGATCAGAGTTCCGTTTGGCGCTGCGTGAACCCTCAGCGGTGTTCATGCTGTTGATACTGCCGCTGACGATGTTCCTCGCGCTGGGGTTTTCGGTCGGCGACATCGAGATACCGGTGGACCGGGACACCGGCGTGGTCGAAATGTTTCACGTGAGGGATGTCCTGCTCGCGGGCAACATCGCCTGGGTGGCCGCCGCGTTCGGCATCGTGGCGCTGCCGCAGGCCCTGGTGGAATACCGGCAGCTCGGGATATTCAGGCGTTACAGGCTCACCCCGATGCCATCGCATATGCTGGTCGTGTCCACACTGACCGTGGGCGCGGCGGTCATCCTTGTCTCCTTGGCGCTCATGCTGGTCGTGGGATGGCTCGTGTTCGATATCCGTTTTGCCGGAAACGTGGGGATGATCGCTCTGGCGATACTAGTCTCATACATGGTGTTTGCCTCACTGGGAACAGCGGTCACCAGCCGCATCCGCAGCATCAAGACCGCGCTGGGCCTGGGCTTCGTACTGTTCGCGCCGATGTTCGTGCTGAGCGGGTCGTTCGGCCCTAGGGAGGATTTCCCCGCCCTTCTGCGTATTGTGGGAGACTGGCTGCCGCTGACCCACAGCTACGACCTGCTCACTTTTATCTGGCTGGGCGGCACATGGGGAGTGGAGACGACGATCGGAACGCCCATATGGGTCTCCTTCGCTTACCTGGGGAGCATTTCGCTGGTGTGCGCTGCTCTCAGCGTGCGACTGTTCCGGTGGGACTGACTGGTACTGTCATGAAACAGGAGGTCTGATCGGTGGGCGAATTTCGTTGTCGTTATGGAATGTTCCCATCCGTGTTCCTCCTCCTCGCCGCAGGCAAGCCCCGATAATTGGGTATAGAAATACTCTTCAACCAGAGCGCGGGACATTTCACAACTGCGGTGACACCTTATGGGCCATCCGGGATCGGATCTGACCCATTCGGTAACGTTTTACTTGTGGCAACACGCCGGCAAAATTTTCGTCGTCACCGGCTAGAGTGATTGTCGCTGTTCAAGCGCGATGGGTAGCGTGGTTCAGCATCAATCCGTCGGCCAAGTATGGACCGCCGACAGCTATCGTTACTCCTCGCCCAGGACATCCGCGGCGATGATGGCGGCATTGGACGCGGCGGGGAAACCGGCGTAGAAGGCCATGTGGGTGATCACCTCGGCAATCTCCTCCTTCGTCAGCCCGTTATGCAGGCCAAATGGAATGTGGAACTCAATTGGGCCCGGGCGGCCGACGGAGATTACATATGCGAGCGTGATGAGGCTCCGGTCCCGTTTGGACAGGCCCGGTCTCTCCCACATGTCGTCCCAGAGTACGTTCTGGTTGTATTCTGCAAGGGCCGGAGCGGCCTGCTTCATTTCTTCACGAGTAAATTCAAATTCCATATCGTCTCCTTAAATGTAGGATTACGGGCAACAGGGCCCGCCGCTGTCAGGTACAGCGTCTTTCGGTTATTTCCCGATACCACTTCTGTCGTTCACCCTGAGCCTGTCGAAGGGCCGCCCGTTCATGGTTCGTCCTGAGCCCGTCGAAGGGTCACCACGAACGTAATTGGTTGATAATCGAAAGACCCTGCTGTCAGGAATTCCTGGCAGCCGAGTGGCGATCATTCAGCAAAGGCTGGTTCAATCTTCTACTTCTGTCGTTCACCCTGAGCCTGTCGAAGGGCCGCCCGTTCATGGTTCGACAAGCTCACCACGAACGTAATTGGTTGATAATCGAAAGACCCTGCTGTCAGGAATTCCTGGCAGCCGAGTGGCGATCATTCAGCAAAGGCTGGTTCAATCTTCTACTGGGAGCCTTACTTGGATGTTTCCAGCCCTCTCCTCCTGGAGCAGATGAGCGACTGTACGGTCCAGATTAGCCCATTCTTTTCTGTTCGCAGCCGCTGTCATTTCATCGTACGTGTCTGAAGCTGTCCGCATAGGGACATCATAGTCGCGGGCAAGTTCCAGCGCTAAGGCCACGTCCTTTCTAGCGATCCCAAAGGTTGATCTGACGTCATCAAACTTGCCCTTGAAATAAGATCCTGGCAGGGTGACGTTTAGAAGGTGACCTCTACCACCGGCTCCATTCTTTATGCATTCCACCAGTATTTCGGCGGGCACTCCCGCTTTGACCCCGAGTGTGAGGGATTCGACCAGGATTCTTTCGTAGCTGTATTGGAATATATTGTTCATGAGTTTGCAGATACTTGCCGAACCGATTTCACCCGTGTAAGTAACGCTGTCCCCGAACGAATCAAATACTGGTTTTAGCTTCAAGTAAACGCTCTCATCACCACCTACCATTATTGACAAGACGCCATTTTGGTATGCGCCATTCTGATCTACGCGCCGGCCACTCACTGGAGCGTCCAGTATTGACGCTCCTTTCGAAGCGAATGTTTCGTGTAACCGTCTGATTAGCGCTGGGGAACTGGTGCTTAGATCGGCCCATACTGAGTCCCTACTGATGCCGTCGAGTATTCCGTCTTCACCGATAGAGACAACTTCGACCTCGGTAGGGCCTGGTAAAGAGGTGAATATAACGTCACATCTCTGAGCTACTTCCTTCGGACTGTCTGCCCATGAAGCCCCCAACTCAAGATGAGGTATGGCGGCTTCTTCGTTTATGTCATGCACCGTGACGTTGTATGAGCTCTCCATTAAGGCCAGGCACATGTGGTGCCCCATATTCCCAAGACCTATGAAACCGATATTTATCTCGTCCATTTACCATTCCTCCTTCAAAGAACCCGCTCGGCCACCCGCTCTATAACCCGCAGGGCCTCCTCGCCCCTGTTGGTGCGCGTCTGGAAGACCACCCTCTCGACGCCCACGTCGGCGAAGGATTCCACAACGTCGGGGTTGATACCTTCATACATACTGATCTCATCGGCAAGGGATTTCACATTCTGTATGATAGAGTCAATGCCGACGAACATAGTGATCTGCAAGGAACCGGGATCTCGTCCCGACGCGGCGGCCAGCTCGTCCATGGCGTCCCTGCCGCGCTTGATGTATTCCGCGGCTGCCCCGCTGGCGATATTCCCGATGGGTACTCCGGGTATCCAGCCGTCGCCCCAGGCAACCGCCCGCCTGAACACGTTCCTGGCATTGCCGCCCAGTAGAACCGGAGGGTGGGGTTTCTGCGCCGGCTTGGGATTGCACCTGACAAGGGGAAAGTCGTAGTACCTTCCGTGGTACTCGGCCTCGTCTTTGGTCCAGAGCTCCTTCATCGCCAGGACAGAGTCTCTTACCTGGGTCCAGCGATGTTCGAAGTCCCCGCCCAGGATCTCGCTCTCTTCCCTATTCCATCCGGCGCCGATGCCGAATATGAATCTTCCCCCCGACAGGTAGTCCAATGTGGCTATCTGCTTGGCCAGCAGCATGGGTTCGTGCTCTGGGACCAGGAGGACCGCCGTCCCCAGCTTGAGCTTTTGGGTGGCTGCGGAGACTCTGGCCAGCGTGATAAGAGGGTCGGCCTGGTGGGACAGGTAGTCGGGTCTCGATCCGTCCAGAGTGCCGACATAGGGGCTGACGCAATCTACGGGGAAGATGGTGTGCTCGGGCATGAAGAAGGACTCGAATCCCAGGTCCTCCGCCTTTTTGCCGAGCGCCGCCGGGTCCATAGAATCACTGTGGACCCCGAAATTACCGCTGCTGATGCCAATCTTCATCGGAGTGAATCTCCTTCCTTGAAAATGGTCTGGTCATCACGCGGCGCGTCAGGGTCTTTCGGTTATTTCCCGATACCACTTCTGTCGTTCGCCCTGAGCCTGTCGAAGGGTCACCACGAACGTACTTGGTTTAATTGGTTGATAATCGAAAGACCCTGCCCGGCGCGTCACGTCAATTGGAACATTTGGATCGGCAGCATGACCGATGTTCCGGCGTCCACAGGAAGGACCGCCCCTGAAATCCAGCGGGCCTCATCGCTCGCCAGGAAAACCACCGCCCAGGCAATGTCCCACGCGGTACCCTCGGTGCCAAGGGCGCCGGCCCTTCGGCGTTGGTCGCGATGTTCCTCGTTCATGGGTACACCCCCCGGACTGTTGGTGCCCGCGGAAACCATGGGAGTCCAGAGGTGTCCCGGTATCAGGCAGTTAACCCGGATGTTGTCCCGTCCGTGATGGGCCGCCATGGAGTAGGTCAGTGAGATAACGCCGCCCTTGGCTACTGCGTAGGATACTTCACCGGCTCCCCGGATGCCCGCGGTGGACGAAACGTTGATGATCGAGCCGCCTCCGCCCTCGACCATGGCCGGAACGGTATGCCCGCTGGCCAGCATGACGCCCTTCAGGTTGATGCCCATCACGCGGTCCCACTCATCTTGCTCCAGATCAGCCACGGTGTGGCCTCTGACGGCGTTCACCGCCGCATTGTTGAACAGAATGCTTGGAGGGCCGTAACGCTCGATGGCAGCGTCCACCATGGCCCGGCAGTCGTCGGACCGGGTAACGTCGGCCTCGAACACCGACGCTTCGCCGCCTTCTTCCTCGATGACTGCCAACGTCTCTTCCGCTCGGCTGGCTACCACGTCAACCAGCAGCACTTTGGCGCCCTCGCGGGCGAGTAGTATCGAGGTGGCTTTCCCTGTGCCGAAGCCCGGTCCACTCGAACCGGCCCCGGTGACGATGGCAACCTTCCCACTCAGTCTCAGCCTATTCTGGTCCATTTTGCATGTCCTCTTTCGGCATCTCTTTCCCTACGAACTGACTTTCAGTCGTGAACCTCAATCAATTAGCTCCCTCTTCCTAGGGGCTGAGAGGGATAGGTATTCAGGGCTAATCACCCTCACCCCAACCCTCTCCCTGAGGGAGAGGGGGTTTGAGATGGTCTCCTACCCCGTTCCCCGCATCCGCGGGTCAAGGACATCCCGCAGCGAATCGCCCAGGAAATTCCAGGCTAACACAACGGTGATTATTGCCACCCCGGGGAACACGCCCAGCCACGGCGCAACACTCGTATATGTCTCGGTCGCCCCGGTCAACATTCCTCCCCAGGAGGGGAAGTCCGGAGGAATGCCCAGACCCAGGAAGCTGAGGGTGGCTTCCGTTATGACCGCCCAGCCCATGCTGATTGTGAAAATAATGAGGTAGGCGGCAAAGCAATTGGGCGCTATGTGGCGCAGAATGATGCGCCAGTCGCGGGCGCCCACGGCTCTCGCCGCCAGCACGAAGTCCCCCTCCTTTATCCTCAGCGCCTGGGAGCGAATGGTGCGAGCGGTACCGGGTATGAACCCCACGCTTATAGCCAGTATCACCTTCTCCAACCCCGCTAATCCCATAAATCCACCGCCCGCGTCGACGCTGCCAAGCACAGACAGGAGGACCAGAGCTATGATGAGGCCGGGGACAGCCATGAGGGCGTCAACAAACCTCTGGCCGATGAGGTCTATCGCTCCTCCAAAGTAGGCGGTAGTGATCCCAATCAGGGCGCCCACGGTTACGCCGGCCAATACACTGGCTACGGCCACATACAGGGAGACCCTTGCCCCATAGACCAACCTGCTCAGCACGTCGCGGCCCAGCCGGTCGCCACCCATCCATAGCTTAATCGGAGGGTCCTCTGTTTCGTCCGATGCCCCTGGGGAAGCGAACACAAGGGAGGTATAGGCTCGAAGGGGGTCATAAGGCGCGATCTGGGGGGCAAAGACGGCGACTATTATGAGAATTACGGTTACTATCACTCCGAAGCCGCCCAGGGGCTTTTGAATGCAGAAGTTGGCTGCAATTTTCCAAACCTTGGGCCTTGGTCTCATCCCCTGAGCAAGCGCATCAGCGGCGACTGTCGCTACGGGTATCTCCTGACTCATCTTTCCACCTTGGGGATTACCCTCACCCCAGCCCTCTCCCTGGGGGAGAGGGGTCTTTCAGTTATTTCCCGATACCACTTCTGTCGTTCGCCCTGAGCCTGTCGAAGGGCGGCCCGTTCATGGTTCGACAAGCTCACCACGAACGTACTTGGTTTAACTGCACGAACGCACTTGGTTTAATTGGTTGATAATCGAAAGACCCTGCTCGAGGGAGAGGGGACTTATGAAACCGTCTTACGAGTAACGTATCCTTGGGTCCAGCCAGGCGTAGATGATGTCAACCACAAGGTTCGTCAACATGATCATGACCGCCACCACCATGACCAGGGACTGAATCATGATGTAGTCCCGGCGTCCGATGGCATCAATCAGCGTCCTGCCCAGTCCGGGAATCGAAAAGATCTCCTCTGTGGTCACCGAGCCGGCCATCATCGCCGCGAACTGCCACCCGAAGATGGTCAGCACAGGCAGGGCGGCGTTCTTGAGGGCATGGCGCACGATGACCGGTCTTTCCATGAGGCCCTTGGACCTGGCCGTGCGGATGTAGTCCTCCCGGATCACCTCCAGCATGGCGGAGCGGGTCATCCGGGCCGTGATGGCCATAGTATAGAACCCGAGGGCGAGCGCCGGAAATATAAGCTGCTGGAAGTTTAGCCGCGGGTCCTCCCAGAGCTCAGCGTATTTCAGGGGCGGCGACCACCCGAACACAAGGACCAGGAAGTATATGGTAAGGATTGCTACATAGAACGTGGGAATCCCCACTCCGAACATCGTCACTATCCTGGCGGCATAGTCGCCCCACGTGTCCTGCTTCATAGCGGAAAAAACACCCAGAGGCAAAGCGAATGCCAGGGCTATGAATTGCGCCATGACGGCCAGCTGCAGGCTAACCGGGAGCCTGGCGGACAAGGTGTCGCTGACAGGCTCGTCCAAGTACATCGAGGTCCCGAAATCCCCATGGGTCATACCCCATAGCCAGCTTCCGTACTGGACCGCGATGTGCCTGTCCGTTCCAATCTCTTTCCGCTTGGCCTCGATCTGTTTCTCTGTGACCCTTGAGAACGCCAGGGAACTGTGCATCTGGAAGAGCGCGGGGTCGCCCGGTATAACACGCATGAGGATAAATACCAACAGCGAGACCACCAACAGCGTGGGTATGAACAGAAGGACTCTTTTTAGTATATAGGTCTGCATGGCCGCCCCTGGTTAGAGGGTAGAACTCTCCCCCCATCAGGGGGGAGAGGGGTAGGTATTGAAATATGTGAATCTCTATGTTGTATTGTGGCCTCGCCCTTCGACAGACAAGCTCCCTTATTAAGCGTCACTAGAGTAGTCCGTTCGTGGTGAGCTTGTCGAACCATGAACGGACGGCCCTTCGACAGGCTCAGGGCGAACGATTCATTGATTTACCTACCCTTGTAAGCTCCATCAGGGGGGAGGGTAGGTACTTGAGTATTCACGCTTGCATTTAGAGCTTCACCCCCATCCCTGTATCAAGTACGGGGTAGGCTCCAAGCTTCAGCAAACCGTTCGTCCTGAGCCTGTCGAAGGACACTAACCCGTTCATCCTGAGCCTGTCGAAGGACACTAACCCGTTCATCCTGAGCCCCACTAACCCGTTCATCCTGAGCTTGTCGAAGGGAGCCTGTCGAAGGACACTAACCCGTTCATCCTGAGCCCCACTAACCCGTTCATCCTGAGCCTGTCGAAGGACTGCCTCTTGAAGGACACTAACCCGTTCATCCTGAGCCTGTCGAAGGGAGCCTGTCGAAGGACTGCCTCTTGAGAGTCGCCGGACCTCATCCCAGTCACCTCGGATCAGTGCTTCCTTCTTTCGCCTGGACCATCCCTTGATTCGTCGCTCCATCTCTAGGGCGTCGGCTCTTTCTGAGAACTCCGATGAGTACACGAGTTGTACGGGCCTTCTGCTGAATGTGTAACCTCTCATGGTTCCTTGTTGGTGGGCAGCAAGCCTGGCCTCAAGGTCCTCTGTGTGTCCGGTGTAGTACGAGCCGTCAGAGCAACGCAGGATGTATACATGGAATGAGTGCATGGACTGTATATGAATCTCTGTGTTGTCTTGTGGTCTCGTCCTTAGAGTAGTCCGTTCGTGGTGAGCTTGTCGAACCATCTTCGACAGGCTCCCTTATTAAGCGTCACTAGAGTAGTCCGTTCGTGATTAAGCGTCACTAGAGTAGTCCGTTCGTGGTGAGCTTGTCGAACCATGAACGGACGGCCCTTCGACAGGCTCAGGGCGAACGATTCATTGGCTTACCTACCCTTGTAAGCTCCATCAGGGGGAAGAGTCAGGTCTATCCTGAGCCCGTCGTCATTTGACGGAAGGCTCAGGATAGACTGTATGAATTTCACAATCAACAAGCCCCCTCTCCCTCAGGGAGAGGGTTGGGGTGAGGGTGAAATACCCTTCCCCTGGCGACTACTCTTCGATCCAGACATGCTCCCACTTCATCTGGGAGTACAGCGTAGGCGCCATATGGAAATTCTGGAGCTTCTTGTTCACGATGTACGGTCGAACTGAGTGCCACAAAGTCACGAGGGGACCGGGGTCCTCTTCTATCAGGTACTTCTGCATCTTCCTGACGATTTCTTTCCGCTTTTCGGGGTCTTGCTCGGTTCCCTGCTCGACCATTGCATCCTTAAACCACTGGGGGGCGAGCTCAGTCTTCCACTTGGTGGTTTGTTCAATTGCGTCAATTAAGGATAGCTGGGCGCCCGGCGTCATCAACATACCAAGGTCCTGGGCTGCGACGAGGAAGTCCCCCGCGCCGCGGTAGCCTGTCTCCGCGCTATAGCGCGATATGCCAGCGGCGCTATCTATTGGAACGAGGGTCCCGTCTATGTCCAGGAACCTCCTGAGTTGCTCCAACTGCAGCTCAGCCCAGGATACCTTGTCTCCCGATATCCTGGTCATCATGGTGAACTTATGGCCCTCACCGGGGGTGTAGATCCAGGGGTCGGTGGTGTCAGTGGCCTCGAAGCCATTGGGGTGGTCCGCTTCCCACTCGGCGATCAGCCTCTTGGCCTCGGCTATGTCATCGGGATGTTTCTCGCCGTTAGGGCCCTGTCTGTAACCGGGCGCGTTGGCTACCTCTTCGGCGGTATAGCCGTACCAGTTGTCCACCCCGAAGTAAGGGGCCGCGAGGTCTGTCCCGGGCCCAGCGCCGAATACCTCCACAAATTCGTGGCGGTCGAAGGCCAGATTGAAGGCCTGTCTAATCCTTAGATCATTGAAGGGCGGGTTTATCGTCATGAACATTCCCGCGGGCCCGAAACTCCCTGACCACAGCACGTCCAGCTTGTCCGGCTCCTCCTCCCCAAGCTTTTTCGCTTCCTTGTTGCTCAAGGGGGTGACCAGCCAGGACTGGGTCAGCACCCGCCCCGTCCTGAAGGCCGCTATCGTGGGGCCGCTTTCGGTTATTACGAAATGCTGTATGCGGTCAACGTAGGGGAAGCCTTCTTTCCAGTAGTCCGGGTTTTTAATCAATTCCATGGAGACGTCGTTCTCGATTTCTCCTGGCAGGAAGGGCCCCGCGCCCATGGAGTTGCTCCACTTGGTTGTGTCTATGTCCGACTCGTCCCAGTGCTTGGCAATTATGTTGAAGTACGCCAGAGCTAATATGGGCAGGAACTCTGCCGAGGGGTTCTCGATTGTTACCGCAACGGTGTTCTGGTCCAATGCCCGGCTATTCCCCTGCTTGTAATGTGAATCAAGGATATTGAAGTTGGGCCTCGGCCTCTCTGTGTCGGGGTCCTGCATAGTGTCCAGGCTGTACACCACGTCCTCGGCGGTGACGGGCTGCCCGTCGTGCCAGGTGGCTCTTTCATCGAGGTTGAAGGTGTAAGTCACGCCGTCGCCGGCCACTCCCCAGGTGGCGGCCAGGTCGCCCCTTATATCCCATCGGTCCTCGGTCTCGGGGTTGAACTCGATAAGCTTGCCATGCATCGAGTTGATATTCATGTGGTGGCCGCTATGCTCATACGGGTGGTGATTAAGGCCGGGGAATAGGTAGTCCGCGATCGTTAGCGTGCCGCCGTACTTGGCGTTCGGGTTAGCCATCGCTTGCCCGGTGACCCCGGTAATCTCAACTTCCTCCGCCTGGGCGAACGCGGTGGTCACAGCCTCTTGGACAGCCGCCGCGACTGCCACCTCGACAGCCGATTCGACAGCCATCTGAATATCCTCTTGGCTTATTCCAGGCTGCGCCATCAGAGCGCTCTCTACCGCCATCGCCATCTGCTCTTCGGTAACTCCGCCGGGCTGGGCGGCAAGCGCCTTGGCTATCTCCGCCGCCACATCGTCAGTGGTGACTCCGGGCTGCTCGGCCAGGGCGTTTGCTATCGCCGACGCCATCTCTTCCGACGTCACTCCACCGGGCTGCTCGGCCAACGCGCTGGATATGGCCGACGCCATCTCCTGAGAGGTGACTCCGCCGGGCTGGGCAGCCATTGCGCTGGATATGGCCGACGCCATCTCCTGAGAGGTCACTCCACCGGGCTGGGCAGCAAGCGCCTTGGCTATCTCCGACGCCACGTCCTGTGTGGTCACGCCGGGCTGCTGGGCTTGCATGGCCGACTGGATGGCGGCAGCCATCTCTTCTGACGTCACGCCGGGCTGCTGGGCCGCCATGGCCTCCTGCACAATCGCAGCCATCTCTTCCGCCGTGGCTCCGGCCGGCTGGGCTGGTTCAGCCGAACCGCAGGCCATTGCGACCGCCAACAGCATTGCCGCAGATACGGCAACCACTAGCCAACGCAGTGAATTAGATGTACGCATATCTCCATCTCCTTAGCTCAAAATGGGCATCAGCCCAGATTGCGCCCATTCAACCATAGGGGGGTGGTAAAGTCAATAAATAGAATTCAGCAATCTAAATTCATGCAAATTGAAGTGACAGGGCTTGGGCAAAGTTGCGATTCCGAACCACTTCTCCCCATTCCCGCGAAGGGAGACCTTTGCACAACCACCGTCATTCCCACACCCTCCACCGTCATTCCCGCGAAGGCGGGAATCCAGGGGTGGGGGGGCGGCGCGAGCAGCTACGAATACGGGAATTCACACACTCATCCGGTCCTCAAAATCGAAGTGAAACGAGGTTACGCAAAGGTCTCCGAAGGCGGGAGTCCAGGGAGTCGAGCGATTCCTGAGATGGCTCACGAATGGGCTCCGGGATACTATCTAGCCCTCCGAACCGGCGTCACGTCCGAGCCGTGCCCGGGCAGGAAAGACGGGCTGTGTCCAGGCGCGCGGCCCGGAGGAAGAAATCACCGTGGCGCGAACATAATCTTCGCAACCGTCTGCCATGTACTGTGCATCGAGCCCCGTGCTCTCGGCCAGCAACACGCCTTCCTTGCCGGTGAACCGGGTCGTGTATATGAAGTCGCGTTCCTGGTCTATTTCGAGCGCGATGCCCTCGGCTGAGCGCTCCAGATTTGTGAGCGTCACCCCGGTCGAGGCGTAGAACCTGCCTGATGCCAGACCGTCCACGATCGCTTCCTGTGTCAACTCGTCGGCCTGCACCATCACCCAGCCGCGGCCGGGATTCGAGAGCCAGGGGACGAAGTCGTGATAGTTGTGCGAGTCGTCGGTGGCAACCCCGAAGATTACCCGGCCGGCGCTGAGGACGCCGTCCCAGATAGCTTCGCAACTCGGTCTGCCGGGGGCGCCGTACAGATTGACGCCCGGGTGCCCGTTGAACACCTCCAGAAGGCTGGCCCCTTCCACTCGGCTAATCTCCCGGTGGTCAAAAGCCCACTTGAAGTTTGGATGGTTGATGGATGCTACGCCACCGGCCTGAACTATCGCGTCCACATTGGCCTGCAGAGTCGCCACCACATCCCCGGCGTCGATAGGCTCTACGACCCGCGAGATTCCGACTCCGTTGATGTGTACGGGGGTTTCGCCTCCGTGTATCTGGACGCTGACTTCCTCGCCTGGCACCATCAGCGGCTTTCGAAAGTGGCGTCGGCCCGATCCATATTCCAGCAGCGTCAGGTGGTTGTGATCGCTAAGCACCAGGAAGTCGTAGCCGTGCTTCCGGTACCAGTTCACGACCTTGTGGGGGTCCTCGTCACCGTCCGATTCGGTGGTATGTGTGTGGATATTCCCTTTGTACCACTGCGTTCCGCTCATCCATGTCACCCTTTCACTGAGAGATTCGCGCCCAAACAGCCAAATTTCCCCGACAGACTTTCGGGACGATTGTGGCGCGTCCGGACAGGGCCAGTCTAACACGTTGTCCGGCGTCATCTATCGGTGTGTCCAGGGGCGCCAGCTTACTATGTTCTAATGAGCCTGTATCAATTTGGCCCGTCAATCCATACGTGTGGGTTGTAGCCTGGCGGATATATGTCGAATGCTCCACGACACCAGAAAGTTCGTCGACCAAAGCGAAACTGGTAGAAACAGACCAGTTTTAACCAGTTTCGGTCAGTTTACTGGTACCAGTTTTCATACAGAACTGGTCGCCAGTTTCGGCTCTGGCAATGACCATCGGACGCATAAGTTGAGATATATGAGACGGCTAGCCGGCATTTCCTGGAAGGTTTCCTCGCCGTAAATCCTCAAGGCAACCCAATCTACCTGAGATTCAGCTCCTTGTATCCGTTCGCCGCCACCTCCTCGCAGCGCCTTCTGAACAATGGCTGCCCCCCAGAGTACTGGGTCGTGATCCGGGTCTGCCTACCTTCCAGATTAATGTTGATGCCAGTGAACCACGAATCAACCTGGCTCCTCAGCAAGTCTCTGGCATGTTCCACTACGATCTCATGCCAGTCCGTCTGGGCTTCCAATCCGGCTTCGGCTCGCGTGAGGCCGCGTTCATCCATGAACCTTATTACATCCGTTATCCACTCCACGCCGTATTCGATGCTGCGAGGGTGGTTCCCCGTCCATGCGTGGGGTCCTGTAATCATGAACAGGTTAGGGAAGCCATTGACCAGCATCCCCAGAAAGGTCGCCAAATCTTCTTTCCATTGGTCTTTCAATTTCCGCTGATCAGCGCCGCGGATGTCTATCTTGTTGAAACTGCCGACTACCGCGTCGAACCCTGTGGCATAGATTATGAAGTCGAACTCGAACTCCCTGTCGGTGGTCAAAATGCCGTTCTGGGTGATTCTCAGAATCGGGGTCTCGCTAATGTCTATGAGTTCGACGTTTTGCTGATTGTAGGATTCATAGTAGTTGGTTTCCAGAGGCACGCGCCTGGTCCCAAATCCGTGATCTTTTGGAACTAGCTTTTCCGCTACCAGAGGATCGTTGACACGCGCTCGTATCTTGTCGGCCAGGAAGTCGGATATGGCTTTGTTGGCCTTGGGATCGGTAGAAATATCCTTGAAATTGCCTTGCCAGATCCCAAAACCCCGGCTGGCGTACAGTCGCTCCCAGAGTTGATGTCGTTCTTCCTCGGTAACTTCAAAGGTGTTTCTGGGATCGGCGCTATGTATGAATCCGGCTTCAGTTTGGGCGCACACGTCAAACATCTCGCGATAGCCGGCCCTGATGGCTTTCATCTCATCCGGCTCTATCTTCGAGTTGTGAAGAGGGGCGCACCATTCCGGTCGAAGCTGGAAGACAGTGAGACGCCCGACATCTTTGGATACTTCCTGGATTGTCTGCACTCCCGTCGCCCCGGTTCCGATTACCGCCACCCTTTTACCCGTGAACTTTACGGGAATGTGAGGCCACCGAGATGTGTGAAAGGACTGTCCTTTGAAAGATTCGATACCCTCAATCCTTGGTAGAGTAGGTTCAGAGAGGTTGCCAACGGCAGTAATCAAGAACCGGCTTCTGTGGATACTCCCATCCTCCAATTGGATTTCCCAACTCCGAGTATCATCGTCATAGACAGCGGATTTGACTTCGCTGGAGAATTGAATGTCTTTCAGCAGGTCGAATTTATCGGCTACGTATTGCAAGTATCGCAGAGTCTCGGGCTGTGGCGCGAAATGTTCGGACCAGTCCCACTCGTCGAGCAGCTCCTGGGAAAACGAATATGCGTAAGAGTAGCTTTCAGAATCGAACCTGGCGCCGGGGTAGCGATTCCAGTACCAGGTGCCTCCCACTCCCGTTCCTCTTTCGAAGACACGGACGGTCATACCCAATTCCCGTAGCCTATACAGCTGGTACAGGCCCGCAATCCCGGCCCCTATCACGATTGCATCGTAGTCGAGATTTGTGTTTGAAAGTGCCATGTCTCTACCTTAACCAGTAATCAGGGTCGCCTCGGTTTCCAATCTTTCATCTATACTTCGACGTCAGGCTAACATATCTGGGGTGAGGTTTTTCATCATACCGCTCCAATGTGCCGTCAGAGATTACATCGTGCCCCTGAGCCTGGGATCCAGCGCGTCACGCAGATACCCAGCGCCGCGGCAGCGCCACAAACCCCTTCGGACGACTCGGAGGCTCCTGGTCTCCTACCACCCACACCCTGCCGGACCAATTGTGTCTCACCACTTCTAACTCCCAGCCCAACGTAGTCCTCATCCACTCTTTCAGTCCACGATACGCGTAGTCCGCCCACACCTTCCGCATCCTCGGAAACCGACTACTCAGACCCTCCAGAACCATCTTGGCGCCCGCCTTGTCAGACAATCCGGCCTCATGAACCTTCACCTTCAGCAATAACCCTTGTGTGTCCACAAGTATGTGACGCTTCCTGCCGTTCACCTTCTTGCCGCCGTCGTAGCTGCGTATGCCCCCCTTTCACTCGTCTTGGCAGACTGGGAATCTATCGCGCCCGCGCTCGGTGTGGGACATCGTCCCTGTGTTACTCTGACTCGCTCGCGCAACGCTTCGTTCATATCCTCCCACACACCTTCCATTCGCCACGCTCTGAAATAGTGATAGACTGTCTTCTATGGCGGAAGGTCATGTGGAAGCATCCTCCAGGGCATTTCTCCCCTAAGAACGTAGAAGATGGCGTTGACGATCTCCCGCATATCCACTGAGCGCGGTCGTCCGCCCGCTCCGGCTTTCGGAATCAGTGGCTTGAGGACGGCCCATTCGGTGTCTGTCAGGTCTGTGGGATACGGTTTGCGCTTCATAATGAGACGATCTTAACACTTCTCAGACACCCTCTCAGGTGAATCTCTGGTGACTTTTTCACCTGTTGCCCACCAGTTAAGCCACCAGTTCCCACCTGTTGCAATATAAATCGAAATATATGGACTAGCGACTGAGAACCAAACCGACAACGGAGATGCAAGGATGATAGGATTCATCGGAGGAACTGGACCGGAAGGCAAAGGGCTCGCGCTGCGCTTCGCGATGGCGGGCGAAGAAGTTGCGATAGGATCGCGCGAAGCGCGGCGCGCGCATGACGCCGCGGACGAGGTTGGAGAGTTGCATGACGGTCTGAGCGTGAGCGGTGGTCTTAATGAGCAGGTCGCGGACGAGTCGGATATCGTATTCATCGCTGTCCCGTACTCGGGGCACCGGCCCACGCTCGAATCGCTCGCCGACAGGCTGGACGGCAAGTTGGTCGTGGATGTTGTGGCTCCGCTTCGCTTCAGCAGGGGCGTCGCGAGCGCGGTCGAGGTGGAGGAAGGCTCTGCCGCGCAGCAGGCCCAAATTCTCGTTCCTAACTCCACGGTCGTTGGAGCGTTTCATAATTTAAGCGCCGAAGATCTTATGCAACCCGACGTAGAGATAGACTCCGACGTGATCGTGTGCGCCGACGACGGGGAAGCAAAGTCCAGGGTCATGGAGCTGGCTGAGACCATCAATGCCGTCAGGGCGGTTGACGGCGGCGGATTGCAGAACTCCCGGTACGTCGAGGAGCTGACCGCGCTGCTCATTAACATCAACCGAATCTACAAAGCCCATTCGACAATCAAAATAGTAGGCATATAGTTTGGAGTGAAAGAGCGTGATTCTTCTATCGGTCATAGCGGCGATAGCCGGACTGTTCGGCGGCGGCGAGTTGCAGGATGCCGGCGTCAACAGTCGCGCCATCACGATAGTGGAGTCCAGCCATCGCATTGAGTTTCCAGACCGCATCGTGTTCACGCTCGAGGCCGACGCGCCGCCCGACGTCCAGTCAGCCACGCTCTACTATACGGTCGGGGCGAAGGGCGTGAAGGTCTATTCGTATCCCGTCCGGTTCACGAACACCGAGAACATCGAGGCCGAGTTCGTGGTCAACACCGGCAGGGACGGCTTCATACCCCAGGGCGCGGACATAGAGTACTACTACGTGTTCACCGACTCGCTGGGCAATAGCGCCACCTCCGAGTCGCGCTCGTTCGAGTATCTGGACCCCAGGTACAACTGGCAGCGACTGGTCCAGGACGACTATACACTGATCTGGCACAATCGCCCGGAACGCGCGGTGAGGAGACTTGCGGCGGATGTCTCGCTGCGAATGGGAGCGGTCAGGGATATGTTCGGCCTGGAAGACGACTACAATTTCAAGGCGGTGATCGTCAACAGCCGCTCAGAGGCCGACCGCAGCTTTCCGCCCTTGAGCGCCACCGCCCAGGATACGTTCTTGTACGGCGGGTTCGCCTTCGACAGGTACGGCGTCACAGTAGTGGCCGGACTCAACCGGGACAGCCTGATCCACGAGCTCACCCACCTCATGTTCGCCGAGAGGGTTGACTCGCCTCGCGCCAAGCCACCGGCGTGGCTTAACGAGGGACTGGCGATGTACTTCGAGCCCGGCGGAGGCTACCGCGAGTCCGACGTGCAGAAGGCGCTCAGGGCCGGGTACCTGATTCCGCTGCGCCACATGACGTCGGTCCCGGGCAGACCCGACGAGGTGAGGCTCTTCTACTCGCAGTCGGCCAGCATGGTCAGGTTTATGATGGACGAGTTCGGCCATGAGCGGATGGATATGCTGCTGACGGAACTCAACGAGGGACGCAAGATCGAAGACGCGCTGATCGCCACATACGGCGTTGGATTGGATGAACTCGACAGCGGCTGGCGCAGGTACCTGGCCGGAGAGACCTCGATCTTGCAGATCAGGGATCCGGGCGCGCTCGGCACGTCGGCTATAATCGGCGCGGCGCTCCTGGTCACGACCTCCGCGGTCCTTATACGCTGGCTCAAGAATCTGCGCCGCGACGATCAACCGGCGGACGAAGAGGAGCAGCTATAGACTAGCCTGACGTTCCGCCGCCAGCTCCCGAACGCGTGCCACGATGTCTCCGGTCGGGGTTCCGGGGCCATAAACCGCGCACACGCCCATCTCTTCCAATGCAACCCTGTCGGACTCCGGGATGATGCCGCCCGCGATGACCGGTACGTCCCGCATCTCGTTGATTTCCAGCCCGTCGAATATCTGGGGGAACAGATCCATGTGCGCGCCGGACAGGATGCTCAGCCCGATGACGTCCACGTCTTCCTGCAGCGCGGCCTCGACTATCATCTGGGGAGTCTGGCGTATGCCGGTGTAGATGACGTCCATACCCGCGTCCCGGAGCGCGCGGGCGATTATCTTGGCGCCGCGGTCGTGGCCATCCAGGCCGGGCTTGGCGACGAGAACGCGAATTGGATACTGGTTCGTCATGCGTCTTACCTCCGCGCGGTGTCGGCGTCCACCAACTCGATCAACACTCCCCGGGTTGCCCTGGGATGTATGAAGCCTATCATGCCGGAGAGTCCCTCTCTTGGGGCGCTGTCAATTAGCTGGACTCCACTCTCAGCGAGCGCGTCGAGGCGTTCCTGGAGGTTCTCGACCTCGAAGCAGATGTGGTGGACGCCCTCGCCCCTGCGCTCGATGAATCGCGCCACGCCGCCGTCCGGATCGGTAGGCTGTATGAACTCCAGTTGGGAGCCGCCGACGCGAACCAGCGCCGCCCTGACAGCCTGGTCTTCGATGTCCTCGACCTCGGCCTCGCCGGTCCCGAACACGTCGCGGTAGAACGCCAGCGTGTCTTCGATGTCGTTGACGGCAATGCAGACGTGATTGATATGGCGCGCTGTGCAGGGCGTAGTCATAGTCGTTCCTCAGTTATTGCTTGCTAGCTATGTCAACATAGATCGTAGGTCGTCTATTAAGTGTCGTAGTGAGCTTACATTCTGGCTCGCGCGATACAGGTTCATATTGGCTACGATTTCGTCAGCGTATTCGATTCCGCCTAGCGGAGCATACCCAAAAGCTTGGGAAAGTTCACGCTTATATACATCCTTCTCGTTATTACCCTGTGGAATCTGAATGAGGTTCTGAGTTTCGCTGATGGTTTGAATAGAAACAGGGTCAGCAAGATACCAAGCCTCTATGTACGGCTCTGGCACAGCTACGATGGCTGTTCCCGGGTAGCCTGTACGCTCTATGATATTGCGAATTTGACTCTTGACTTCTGTCTCACCTTCTCTGTCAGCATCTTGTACGATTATCAGAATATCGAAGAGGGCACTTTCGATGTTTGTATAGTCGCGTAAGAACCTTCGCAATTCACTGTGCATCCGAGGTGATCCACCAGTTGCGTTTCGTGCATCACATTGCACGTGGATACTCGCTTCGGAAGCTACCCTCTCGACGAGGCTTTTTATGAATCGTTCGTGAGCGTTGTCCTCCATGAACAATCCTATGACAGGGTCAGCCACCAAAGTCTCCCCGCATCAAGGCTTCTTCGAAGGTGGTATGACCATCTTCTTCTAGTGCGTCTTCAGTGTCCCTTTCTAGGAGTAGCGGACCAGTATGCATGTATTCAAACTTAGTCTCATTACCATTTTTAGCGCAGATTACAAGTGAAACGGGACTAGAGTCGTCTGATTTAACGTATGCAGGGTTAAGAAATCCGGGCAGCTTGGGAGAATGGGTGGTAACCAAAACTTGAGTATGCGAATCAATACCTGTGGCACCTTCAAGAAGGCGAGCCATTATATTTAGTCTTCTAGGATGGACTCCATTTTCAGGTTCTTCGAAACCGATAGTTGAGGCATTGTTGAATTTGGACATGATTGCGAAAAGCCCGAGTACGCGTAAGGTTCCATCCGAAATGACGCGAGAGGAATGTATATTCCCGCTATCCTGGTATATTAGCCTGACAAGTCCTTCCTCAGTAATTGCGGTTTCAATGGACTCGACGTTGGGTATCGCTATAGGCAAAGCCTTTGAGATACTCTTGAACTGAGGATAGTCTTGAATCTTGAGGGTGTGATAGAAGCCAGAAATATCTCGTCCGTCTGAACCTACCGAATCAACCGCCCTCAGAGCCGATTCCTGTCGCATCACGCCCGGATCGAAGTAGTAGAATCGCCATCTACTCAACTCCTCCCTGAAAGCAGTGATGTGAGGATAATGAGGCGCATACAGGGAAGTCGAGACGAGCGCGTGGTCCAGTCCTACGTCGTGATAGCTGGGGTGCGCCTGTCCTTCCATTCGCAGTACGAATCTTCTGTTTTCCTCGTCCAGATCCAAAAATGGCTTCCGAGACTCTTTAGGCGTTCCATCCTGTTTGAGAGCGAGCAACCTTTCATTCATCACTCTGAGATGCCCGGTGGGTGTGTAGAACGCGATTGTTATCTCATAGCGTAGGAGCCTTTCTATCACCCGCCTGGGGCGATCATTCGCGCTCTGTCCCGGCAGTCCCGCCCGTAAGTCGCGGACCAGTTTCTCAGTATCCTCGACAACACTAGGAGATAGTTCGATATCCACGCCCAATCTGAATTTGAGAGTTTCTCGTTGCAGCAACTCGCCTAGCCCGCCGGGTGGCACAAAGAAGGCTTCCAAAGGCAGTCCACGGTGTTCGTCGAATGCGTCGTTGATCGTGCGGCTTGTTACCATTCTGCTGAGCAGTCCAAGTGCATCCAATAGGTTGCTTTTGCCCGATGCGTTCGGGCCTACTATCACCGTCAGCGGCTTGAGGGATATGTCTATGTCCCGCAGGGACTTGTACCCTTTGATGAAGTCCCTTGCTATCATCTCTCCCTCCCAACGTCGGCGGACTTTTGATTGCTATCGGCCTCAGTCTCGCAGCAGGTTGCGGGCGATGATGAGGCGCTGGACTTCTGTGGTGCCTTCGTATATCTCGGTCACTTTGGCGTCGCGGTAGTAGCGTTCGACGTTGGTGGGCGCGAAGTATCCGACGCCGCCGTGCATCTGGACTGCCTTGTCCGCGCACTCGACCGCGACGCGAGAGCAGTACAGCTTGGCCATCGAAGCCTCGGTTATGAACGGCCTGCCTTCGTCTTTGAGCGTGGCGGACTTCAGCGTCAGCAGCCGCGCGGTCTCGATTTTGGTCGCCATATCAACCAGGTACCACTGTAGGCCCTGGAACTCGGACAGCTTCTGCCCGAATGCCTCTCGCTCCTTGACGTAGGCGAGCGCGGCGTCGTAGGCGGCCTGGGCTATGCCGACGCACTGAGCGGCTATCGCCATGCGGCTTGCGTTGAGGACCTCCATCGTCATCCTGAAGCCGTCGCCCTCGCCGCCCATGCGGTTCTCTTCCTGGACTGCACAGTTGTCGAACACGATTTCCGCCGCCGAGGACGCCCTTATGCCCATCTTGCCGTGCAGCGGGTTGATTTCTATGCCCGGCGAGTCCACTTCAACGATGAATGAGTTGATGCCTCTCGATCCCAGCGCCCTGTCCTGGGTTGCCATCACCACCATCGTGGCAGCTTCGGGCGCGTTGGTGATGAAGGTCTTGGTACCGTTCAGGACGTACCCGCCGTTGGAGCGAGTCCCGGATGTAATGAGCGCGGCTGCGTCCGAGCCTGCGCCCGGCTCGGTGAGCGCGAACGCGCCTACCTTCTCGCCCGATACCAGCGGGGGTATGAACTCCCGCTTCTGGCCCTCCGTGCCGAACATGGCAATGTACTGTGCGCAGAGCGACAGGTGTGCGCCAAGTATGGTGGCGGTGGCGGCGCAGCCCCGGGCTATCTCCTCGACCGCGACGACCATCTGGCGGGTTGTTCCTCCGCTGCCGCCGTACTCCTCGTCTATCCCCAGTCCGAGAATGCCGAGTTGGGCCAGTCCTCGGAAGTTGTCGTATGGGAACTCGCCGCTCTCGTCGTATCCGGCCGCCCTCGGCGCGAGCTCGGAGTCCGCGAACTCGCGGACGACGTTTCTCAGCATCAGTTCTTCTTCGTTGAGCAGCAACTCGGTCATGTCTCAGGCTCCAATATGGTGTTGTCGAACAGACTGCGGTCAACTCTGTCACAGTCAACTATATCAAAAGACGGGAGGCGAAATGCTATGTACGCGGGCAGGCCCAGCGAATCCCATACTGAGAAGGCGTCCGCTTCAGCGTGACGCGCGATGAAACTGGACATGGCGGTCCCATGAGTGACCATCAGTAAGTTTCCATCGGGATGACCCGACATGGCGCGGTGGATTTCGGCTCCGATGCGCGCCGCTACATCATGGCATGATTCGCTTCCGTACACGACGCTGTCAGGGGACTGGAAGAATCCGCGTATGTTCTCGATGAATTCGGTCCGGGGCAAGAACGTCGCCGGACGCCGATGTTCGCGCAGGTCATCTCTGACTGAGAATCCAGTACCAAGATGCAGGCCGATTTGTTCGGCAGTCTCCATCGCTTTAGTCTCGGGGCTGGAGAACATGACGGCGGGAAGGAATCGCTCAAGTACGGGCGCGAGGGTTTGGCAGCGGCTGATTCCCTCATCACTGAGCGGCCATTCAGAGGCAGGACGACCCAGGTCCACTTCGGGAACAGAGTGCCTGACGAGGACGACGATTCTGTTCGGTGTTGTCAACGCGGGCTTACAGCGGGGCGAGAGTTGCGTTTAGTCAACTTCAATTATGGAGTCGGGAAGCTCGTACCAGAACACATCGTCAGACTCGATGTCCTCTATTCTTCTGTCGCGGCGCAGCCCGGCTATGGCGGCTCTGGCGGGGAATCCTGTGAATCTTTCCAGGTATTCTGCGTTGCGAATTGCGCGAGTGGTGTCTCTGTGGTCAGCGGTATAGGATATTTCCACGGCGATGTAGGATTCCTGGCCTTGCGGGTCAGTTACTTGCATGATCAGGTCAGCTCTGTAAAAGCTCCTGAGATCTCCCCGAGAGATGTCGGATAGGTCTTGCCCTGCGGTCAACTCCATTCTTTCTTGAAGTTCTAGGACGCGAGCCAATTTGAATCCCATATCCTGGGCGATGAGCGGAGCTTCCATAGTAGCCTCGTTGCGTGCGTGAGCGGCTTTGAGAGGGCCAATGTCAACTCGCAACTGTTCGACCTCGCTCTTAGTCGCCAATTGTTCCAAATCTTCCTTGGTAGCCATACGAGCGGTCAAGCGCTCTTCCAAGTCGGCCAAGTCTTCCTTGGTGGCAAAGCGTTCCAAATCATCCTTGGTCGCCATGCGCTCTTCAATGCCGGCCAAGTCGTCCTTAGTCGCCACGTTTTCAAATGCGTCTTCAAGCCTGCTGACGCGCGACTCTAACGTCGCCATCTTTCCGCTCCCTCATAACGCTGACAGAAATATACTGTAAATGTAACACGCTGTCGCGGAGCCCTACAATTCGGTATTCTGCGTCATCTTATGATTTCGGCTAGAACGGCGCGAATTCCTGCTGTTCGCCGAAGACGCTTCTGAACACGTCAGATATCTCGCCGAGCGTGGCGTAAGCCTCTACGCACTCGAGGATGGCGGGCATGGTGTTGTCGGTGCCTCGCGCTACGTCTTCCAGCCTGGACAGGGTGGCCAATACGGCGGGTTCGTCTCTTTCGCTCTTTACCCTGGCGAGCCTGTCCAGTTGCCTCTGGGCCTCGACTCGCCCAATGGTCTGGAGCTTTTCGATGGGAGGCGTGGGCGACTGGAAGCGGTTCACGCCAACTACGACACGCTCCTCCGACTCCACCTGTCGCTGGTGCCTGAACGCGCTCTCGTGAATCTCCTGTATCTGGTAGCCCCTGTCCAGGGCGGACAGCGCGCCGCCCATCTGGTCCATCTCCTCGATGTACTCGAATGCTTTCCGCTCTACCTGGTCCGTCAAGTTCTCGATGTAGTACGATCCGGCGAGTGGATCCACCGTTTCCGCGACGCCCATTTCATAGGCGAGAATCTGCTGGGTCCTGAGCGAGAGTTGGACAGACTCTTCGGTCGGCAAAGCCAGCGCTTCGTCCTTGGAGTTTACGTGCAGCGACTGAGTGCCTCCGAGGATCGCCGCGAGCGCCTGTACGGTGGTGCGTACCACGTTGTTGTCGGGCTGCTGGGCGGTGAGCGTGACACCCGCGGTCTGGGTATGGAACCGGCACGTCCATGATCGCGGATTCTCCGCGCCGAACCGTTCGCGCATGATCTTCGCCCACATTCTTCTGGCCGCCCTGAACTTGGCGACCTCCTCGAAAAGATGGCTCTGGGCTACGAAGAAGAAGCTGAGCCTGGGCGCGAATGAGTCAACGCTCAGTCCGGCGTCCACGGCCGCTTGCACATACGCAATGGCGTTGGAGAAGGTGAACGCGAGTTCCTGAGCGGCGGAAGCGCCGGCTTCAGCCATGTGATAGCCGCTTATGCTGATGGTGTTCCAGCGTGGCACGTTCCGGGAGCAGTATTCGAATGTGTCGGTCACCAGGCGCATGGAGGGATTGGGAGGGTAGATATACGTCCCGCGCGCGATGTATTCCTTCAGTATGTCGTTCTGGATGGTGCCGTTCAGCTTCTCAGGCTCAACCCCCTGTCCTTTCGCCACCGCGATGTACAGCGCGAGCAGTATCGAGGCGGTGGCGTTGATCGTCATGGACGTGCTCACCCTATCCATCGGAATCCCGTCGAACAGCGTCTCCATGTCGGCCAGAGTGCTTATCGGGACACCGGTGCGCCCTATCTCGCCGTGCGCCATTGGGTGATCGGAGTCGTAGCCGGTCTGCGTGGGCAGGTCGAACGCCACGCTCAGGCCGTTCTGACCCTGTTCGAGCAGGTAACGGTAACGGCGGTTGGACTCTTCGGGAGAGGCCATTCCCGCGTACTGGCGCATCGTCCAGAGGCGGCCCCTGTACATGGTGGGCTGGACGCCTCGCGTGAAGGGGTACTCTCCGGGGTATCCGAGATTGCCGTCCGAGTCGGGCCGGTCTTCTTGGGTGTAGAGTATGTCCTCTTCGATGCCGGAGCCGGTCTCGAAGGTGTCCTGCCGTTCTCCGAACCGCTTCAATACCGGATCGAGGGTGTTCTCCCGCCATTCTCGCTTGCTGTCGCTGGGCATATCGCCTCTCCGTGGGGTTGTCGCCGTGATGTGGGTACATGGGATGATACCAGTTATTGAGGCTAAGAGAAGGAGATTTCGCTCCCTCGACGGAAGTTGCTCTGAGGCTGGCAAGGCGGAGGCGCGGGTCAGCGGTGGCCGTTGCGGCTCACGAAACGGTCTATGTTAATAGCGCGCGCGCCGCGGGTGTAGCGCACACGGATCTTCTCACCGATGTCCAGAGTGTGGTAAGTAGGGCGGTCAACGGAGATCGGAGCGCCGTTGATCAACAGGATGTACCGGCCCCTGTCGTCAACTCTCTTGGATTCCAGGGTTCCTTCCATGACGTAGTACGGCGGCAGCGCGTCCACGAGAGACGACGTCCATGACTCCACTCTGCGCGAGGTGGACTTCACCGAATTCCACGTGTCCGTGTCGAGAATCGTGAATCTGTATGGTTTGCCTTGGAGCATATCCAGAGAAGGCTGAGCCTTCACCCTAATTGTGTTGTGTATGCGCACAGTCCGAGTTTACATCGTGAGGGAGTATTTAGCCGCTCCCTCGCCCGCGATCTTTCCGAATACCGATCCCGCCATGAGACCGGAGCCGCCGGGATAGTTGTGATAGAAGAGGCCGCCCACCAGTTCGCCGGCTGCGTACAGGCCCGGAATGGGAGCGTCCTCGGTGTCGAGGACCCGTCCGGTCTCGTCTATCTTCAGCCCGCCGAATGTGAATGTTATTCCGCAGGTTACCGCGTAGCCCAGGTATGGCGGGGAGTCTATGGGCAAGGCCCAGTTGGACTTGGGGGGCTCGATGCCGAGGGTATGCTTGCCGTCCAGCGCGGTGGGGTTGTACTCGCCTTCCTGCACCGCGTCGTTGAATTGGCGCACGGTTGATACGAGACCGGCGCGGTCTATGCCGAGACCGTCGGCAAGCTCTTCTATCGTGTTGGCTTCCATCATGGAGACCTGCGGTATGTGGTACTCGTCCCTCAGAAGGCGCTTAGTCTTCTGGTCGAATATCTGGAATGCGGCGCGCTGCGGCTGGAACAGTATCTCCCTGCCGTACTTGGCGTAGGTGTAGTTTCGGAAGTCCGCGCCCTCGTCCACGAACCTCTCGCCGTCCACGTTGACTATTATGCCGAACGGGTAGGAGTGCTTCTGGAACAGGTCGGCTATGTTGCGGTCGCCCGTGGGGGGCGCGTTGAGGTCCCACGCCACGGCGTGGCAGCCGCTCCAGTGTCCGAATGACTGGGCCCCGATGTCCAGGGCCATCCTGATGCCGTCGCCGGTGTTGAACTGCGTACCGCGCACCTTTGCGAGTTCCCAGCCCGGTCCCAGGTAGCGCGTTCGCATCTCGGCGTTGGCCTCGAAGCCGCCGCAGGCGAGAACCACGGAGTCGCACTCTATCTCGTGGAAGCCGTTCTCGTCTCGAATGGTGAGGCCGGTTATCTCGCCTCGCCTGTTCGTCATGAGGCCGCTGGCCTTGGTCCCGTATCGAATCGTTCCGCCATTTCGCTTTAATATCTCGAACTGCGAGTCGGAAAGTCCCTTGCCTCCGCCAACCGCCTCCACTATCAGCCCGCCCCAGAATCTGAGTATGCCTTCGTGCCTGAAAGCCTGGCGTCCGTAGGCGAGGATCCAGGGGACTCCCTGCTCTCCAAGCCAGCGCATGGTTGGCAGAGACTGTGAGACGAGCGTCTGCACGAGTTGGGGATCGGACAGGCTCTCGGTCACGCGCATGATGTCTTCGTAGAACGCGTTCTCGGTGTAGGATCCGACGTCTATGCCCGACTTTTCGTCGTCGGACATTTCGGGCAGAAGGGGTAAAAGGTCTTCAAGCCCGTCGTAGGCGAACCTGAACAGTCCGCCGGTAAAGTACGAGTTGCCTCCGCGCAGATATTCGGGAGCCTTCTCCAGCACGAGCGCGTTAGCGCCCTGTTCGATGGCCGACAGCGCTGCCGAGAGAGCGGCGTTTCCGCCGCCTACGACGACAACGTCGTGATTGACGCCTGATGCCACTGCTGCCTCCGTGACAATGAACGATTGATTTGTGGTCTTCTCTGAGAGTGGAGTAATAATACAGCAAAGTCGCGGATGATGCGACTTTTGGAGACATGGTTCGAGAGCGCAAGTTGCCGTTTCGCGGGAGCGCGAGATTCGGTATAGTTGTAAGAGGGGATGGACTCGGAGGCGTACCCGTGATTAGTAAACTCATCGGGCTGATTCCCCTCTAATCTCGTAAACTCTGCCCGGTGGTGTAGTGGCAGCACAGGGGCCTTTGGAGCCTCTGACCCAGGTTCGAATCCTGGCCGGGCAGCCAACTACTCAGATGGGACCGAGATACAGATAGCAGGCCCGACATCTCATCCCCCTCTGTGGTGTTTCTCACCAAACCTTATAATCCACCCACCCGAAAGGAAACGCTACCGGGAAACGAGACCCTCTGGTATCGCTGCTCACCCTTCTACAGGGTCGTGGACGCGACCACGCCGACCTTCATCCTTCACAGGGAAGGGAGGGAGGACTGGCCCGAAACGTCACAGGACTTTGCGGTGGAGATGAAGCGGCACTACAAGACGGTTGAATACAAGGTGTATCCCAACGACGGCTTCTACGTGGGTACGCTGCCCAACGTTCGGCAGACGCTGTCGGACGTTGCCGACTTCCTCGACTGCTACCTGCGCAGCCGTCATCGCCAGTCGTAGCGTGGTCTCCATCCCAGCAGTCGCTGCGCCTTCTCCGTACTTATTACGCTGGCGGTACCGCCCAGCCCTTCCCGTATCTCCACCCTGTCGCCGAAGTTGTCTCTGACAAGGTCAATAGTGGACTCTTCGAAACGGCTGGAAGGCTGCGCGATCAAGAAGGCTTCATACTCTTCTATCTCCGCGTCCAGCGCCAGTACGTGGGCCTCGGCCACGTCACGGGCATCGGCGTAGGCCCACATCACCAGCGTCAGGGGATTCTCCGGAGTGGGCGCCGGCCAGGGGAACTCCGTCTGAACTTCCGGGGGCGCCACATTGGTGAACCGCAGGCTGACGACGGTGGTGTCCGAACCGCGGGCGATCATCCTGCCAATATCCTCCCCAACCTGCTTGGACAGGCCGTAGGGCTCGAAAGGCATCATGGGATGCTCCTCGTCCAGCGGCAGGTACAGCGGTACGAAAGCGTTCCCGTCGTGGGCCCAGCCCATGCCGAAGGCGCTGGACGAGAACACCACTCGCCGGAGTCCCAACTCCGCCGCGGACGTCATTACGTTGTATGTGCTGACCACGTTGTTGTCGAAGATGAACTTGGGATCTTCGCGGAGCGGCCCTGGGATGGCTCCCATGTGTACGATGGATTCCGCGCCCCTGAGAATACGCTCTACTGCCCTGGCGTCTGCGAGATCGCAACGCACAAACTCCGCCGGAAGGTCGTCGGCAGCCAATCGGTCAGTGGCCAGGACTTCTCTGTCCTGATCCACCAGCGACTGCACCACCATACGTCCCAGTCTGCCCGAAGCTCCGGTTACTACTATCATCTTTCTCTCCGGCTATTTGCCATGGTCAACTGTCCGATCTGTCCACCACATACGGACCGGATTATACAAGCATCGGCTTCATTCCGTGGTGGTAGAATCAGCACACCACCCCATCATAGTCAATTCAGTCCATACGACAAGAGACAGGAGGAGCGAAATGCCGTTACATTTCACCGAGCGGGAGTTGGCTGGCCGCATAGAGAAAGTCGTGGCTGAATTGCGGAACAGAGGACTGGCGGCCCTGCTGATTTTCAGGCAGGAAAGCATGTACTACCTGACCGGGTACGACACCATGGGCTACTCGCAGTTCCAGTGCCTCTATCTCGGAGATGACGGCAAGCTGGTTCTGCTGACGAGATCCGCGGACCTGCGGCAGGCGCGGCTGACCTCCGTGATTGACGACATTCGCGTTTGGGTGGACGGCGCCGACAGCAACCCGGGCCAGGACCTTTGGAACATCCTGGAAGAGCGGGGATGCCGGGGCCGGCGGCTGGGCATCGAGTTGGAAGCGTGGTGTCTGACTGGGAAGCGCTGGGACAACGTGAGGGCGGCTATCGAGGGCCGCTGCGAATACGAGGACAGCTCGGAACTGGTGAGCCGACTGAGGCTGATCAAGAGCGACGCCGAGTTGGAGTACGTCCGCAAAGCGGCAGCTCTGGCCGACGACGCATTAGCGGCGGCCCAACGGTTGGCAAAGGCGGGCGCTCCGGAGCAGGATGTGTTGGCAGGGATGAAGTCGGCGATCTTTCGAGGAGGAGGCGACTACCCGGCCTCCCGCTTCATCATAGGGTCGGGGGAGAACGCGCTCATGGTAAGGAATTTCACGGGCTACGATACACTGGGTACCCATGACCAACTGCAACTGGAATTCGGTGGGGCTTACCGACACTATCATTCCTGTCTCATGCGGACCATCCTTACCGGAGAACCCAGCAGGCAACAGCTTGCCATGCACTCCGCGTGCCGCGACGCTCTTCAAGCCTGCAAGGACGCCGCCCGGCCCGGTTCCACTTTCGGCGATATCTTCTCCGCCCATGCCGACTCTCTGGATCAGTCTGGTTTCGGGGAACACCGACTCAACGCCTGCGGCTATAGCCTGGGGGCGCTGTATCCGCCAACATGGATGGACTGGCCCATGATATACAAGGACAACCCGGTGGCGCTGCAGCCCAACATGGTCATCTTCATGCACATGATCCTGCTGGACTGGGATCGCAAGCTCGCGATGTCGGTGGGAGACACCGTGCTGGTCACCGTAGACGGATGTGAGACACTGACGAAGATGGGGACGGCTCTGGTGGTAAATTGACTGTCAGCTCTGCCACCATAATATGGCGTAGCGTGGTTCGGCGCGTATGGTATTTCTGACATACACGAGGTTACTCATCAGTGACCGTATAGGCTGGATATACGGCTCAAACGACTGCTTTAGACCGTGTTCGGCGCAGGTCTGTAGAGCGCCCCAGGGAATGGCCAATCCGTAGCTAAATTCATCCATTTGGTGATAATCAATTGCGTCAGTGGGCTCTGGCGGAAGAGCCAGACGAAGTTATGGACCGAGAGGTCCACGTCTCCTGGGCTCTCGAATGAGGTCATCCCGCGAGGCGTACCTGGGGTAGCGTCCGCCCGCATGTCCCGAATGCAGTGCCTGTGCCCGTACCCGTCCGGAGCATCGCGCTCAGCGGGATGGTGGTCGATGACGTCCGGCTCGGCGACCGGAACCGCGCTGTTCAGTCGCTTCAGGGAGATTCCCCTCCATGGCATGTCCGACGTGTCTGTGCCATGCTCATCTCTATCTCCCTGCAATTGAGAGACTCGTAGAATGTGGAGTCTCGGCGCTCATTCAGCAGATAAAAAGGGGTGTCCGGTCAATGGACACCTCTTCCAGAAGAAAGCCCCACATCCGGCGCGGGGCTCCAGCGCCGGCGGCCTATTCGTCCTGGGCTATGGCTTCTCAACCGGCTCCGGCCGCCGGTCTGCGACCAGTGCTCCGACTGCGCCTTTCACCTCTTTGACTTCGCTTACGAGGGTATCGCGCTTGCGCCCCATCGTCCTGAGCTCGCCGGTCAGCCTGCTCTCCATCGCCCTGAGCTCGGCGATCAGCCTACTCTCCATCGCTTTGATCCTTCTGATAATCGCGATGTGGAGCGCAATCCCCCATCCGATTATGATGGCGATGACGCTTATGAACTGTACGCCAGACTCCATCGAACTTCCTCCTTCCGAGCATCTTATACGAGCCTCCGTGGTTTGACAAAAGTTCAGTGGATGTCTGTATCTCTCCTTTCTCCGTCCGGAAGGACAACCTTCGAAGGGGTTGCTCCACGGCATGACGCGGAGAGACCCCTAACTCCATAAACAGGCTCTCCCTGGGCGGCTTGGTCACCATGCTGGACGCCACCGGACGGGAAAGTACCAGCGCTCCGACGAAGGCCCTGGACGGCGTTTCAGCGAACAGTCTCCGCCCAAGCGTCTCGGCATGCTCGTCTCCGGCTCGGCCATGAATGCCCTGGCCCATCTTCACGACGCTCTTTCCCGCTGTCTCGGAATGTTCCGGTCGGGGTGATGACAGCCGAGGGCGCCGTGCCCGGTTCTCCGGCTGATGAGGCAGGCATCAGTGCTGAAGACCGGATACTCTCGGTGAATGGCGAGCGTATCCGAAATGAATACGACCTGCTGGACTGTATTAGCGTCAGCCCTGGCCCCGAACTGCGGCTTGGCGTGCGGTTTGGCCAGTCTTCTATTGACTCCGATTTCGAGCGGCATGGTTCAACCAAAAACCCCCGTGTTGAAAACGGGGCTTCTCGGGCGGTTATCATGGCGCTGAGTTACTTGTTCTCGTCTCTCAAGCGTTTGAGCTCATCTCTCAGGCGCTTGTTCTCGGCTTCAGCCTTAGAGTAGCTCTTTCCTCAGCATCTTTCGCCTGAGCGCGCGCCTTTTTCAGGTCGATGTAGTCCTTGATCACTCCGGACACCTCCACTGCGATGATTGCGACTATGATCCCGAGCAGCCAGCCTATGGGCAGTCCCATCAGGATGTTGGCGAAGGTTGCACGCGCGGATTCTCCATCCGCCCACGCCAACTCCATCCACACCCTAACGACCCCGAAGAACACGGTCAAGCCCAGCGAAATCAGGGTAAATAACTGCTGGTATCTGGCCGGACAGGAGTGGATCGGAGTCCTCTCTTCTCAGTCGTCAATCTTCTTTCCTTGCCAACGCCACAGCCAGGAGTCAAGCTTTCCACTCTGGGTTTCTCCTGTTGGACCGCCTCCCGTCCGAAACGCCGCTTTCCACATTGCGAGCGCGGTCTTTCGCTCGGATCAAGACAGATGCTGATTTCGCCGGAGAAGCTGATCCGGCGACAGACAAGAGAAGATGTCCACCCGGTGGACACTCAGACGAGTGATGGGAACTGTCGGCATGAGGTCAGAGGGTCGGGGATGGAGGCGAAGTGCCCCGGTCGCCGTAGCGCCGCGATACCGCGCCTCTTGCGGCGGGGTCTGCGCGCCAGCATGTCATGGCTCATCCGGCGGCTCGGGTTCATCAGCGCCGGCCGCATGGTTCCCGCTTTCGGAGAACGCCGCCCGATGTATCGCCGGAGCCGACCAGTGAATCAGCTACAAGAGCCATTTCCCAGCACAGTCCCGGAACCTCGTCGCCAACTGCGATACAATGGGCTCACCACTGGCATTGCCAGTAAGCAGGCCGACCTAGCGAGGTGACCCGTGCGGCGAGAATCGGGGAACAGAGACTCATCGATCTGGCTGATAGGCGATTCCAGCCCACCAAGGTGGGCAGAACAGCTCGAAGACCCGCTGGATTCCAGGCGCCCGGCGCGCCACAACATCTGGTCGCCGGTCCTTGACGGAATCCAAAGGCATGTGTTCACTGGCGACCGCCGCAGGGTGGATGATTCTCGTCTGTATGTCAGAAACGCAGTCCATAATCCATGTGACAAGCTGCCCTACGGGGATACGGAGTGGCGCTCCAAGCTCTGCGAGGAGATTGGTGAACTTGGGACCTGCTTTGCGAGCGCGGGCCGCCTCTGGTGTTCACATTCGGAGCCTTCGCGTTCGAGTTCGCCAGGAGAAGCCTCTCGAAGGGACCGAAGAGAAGCCAGCGCTACTGGTCGACTGAAAAGTTAGGTGAGAAGTTCAGACAGAGTGTTCGAGAATTCCATCCTGATAAGGTCGACGTCTTCCCTCTCCTGCACGTAAGCATCGCCGGACGCCATTTCCTGAAGAGCCACGAGAACTTCACCGGGCAAGAGGGCGGGAACTACTTCTGCTTCGTATCCGGGGAAATCGGCTCTCTTCTCCTCGAACACAGGAAAGCGCTCGATGTCTGGGTTGGACTCGAGAAGCCAGGGAGGTGAACGAAGTGAGAAGAGCGGGCCAGTACCACTCCGCGCTGCATGAGCCGGATAACAGGTATCACATCTACTCCGACTGTCCCCAGGGCGGCAACATCAAGAGGCGCTGTTATTGCGACCAGTCGCCGGTCAAGCTCTGCCACTGGTGCGACGAGAGGGCGGCCTGACGACGGCCCACACTGCGGGTCGGTTGCGCGGAGACGCCCTTTGACATCTTCCC
Organism: Dehalococcoidia bacterium; assembly: GCA_965202815.1. Taxonomy (GTDB): domain Bacteria; phylum Chloroflexota; class Dehalococcoidia; order Lucifugimonadales; family UBA1123; genus VXRN01. The sequence goes on along the minus strand of CBDBCD010000002.1, from coordinate 1,411,828 downwards.
GTTCGTCGGTAACGCGCTGACTTCAGTCAGTCGGCTGGAGCGGGCATCCTCCGCCTTCGTTCTCGTCAGGACCACCGCTGGGAGAGAGTGTGTGTGAAACATCGCGCGCAGTCGCATCGTCTTCATCTGCCTGAACCCGTGATCGTGTGGAAGATGTTGCGCAGGAGGAGCTGGGGCGTCGAGCAGGTGTTCAGTCGCCGTAGTCAGGCAATCTAGCCGCCTGCACGGGTCGGACCCGCGTGTATTGGGTTTGACAGTGCAGCGGGCCGTGAGGTAAATTCGGCTATGTGCGAAAGAGCGTGGCAATTCGGGACAGGTTGAGTAGAGCCTACATGGATCCTCCCTTTTCCGATGCGTCCTCACTCGCCACGTCCCGGTAATTTGCCAGAGCCGATGCTCTACCGGGATTCAAGGCTCCGGCCATGGTAGCCGGGGTTGATGGTGGGCCTTCAAGCCCTCCGACGCGGCGGACTAACCACCTGCATGGTCTCGCCCGGACTAGGACTGCGTACAGTCCAAATGAGATTCGCCGTTCGACCCATATGCCAAATGGGAGAGACGGCACGGCCCCGATCCCCTGGTAAAGGACGGGAGCCGGGGCCGGGGGAGCGATCCCTTCCCCGGCCCCGGCTGGTAACCAGTGGCGAACTGGGGATCGAGTTTTCGAACCTCGCGCCCGGCGTGAGGGGGTGGTGCCCCTGGCGCGCCCGGTGTGAAAAGACCTTCGAGCCGGCGACCCTGGCCGGGTCGAAAAGTGGAGAGCACTCCCGGGAGGAATTTTCCGAAAAGGCGCACAGTTCCGCACTCGCGGCGCCGGGGCGTCTTGACATAGACAGTGGGCAGTCGGCATGTGTCGGTCCACTTCTTTCGAAAGCCGGGTCTATTCCCGGCTCTTCGTGTTGAACGAGCCAAAAGCCATCGCAAAGCTACGCGGAAAGATGAGACATGGAGCGCCGCCTGCAGTCAGCCTCGGCAGTCGGCCCCGGCATTGGGTTGAGATTCCGTTCAGACGACCTAGGGCCCAACGCTGCGGGCACTGAAGCGTCCCAGGCCCTCGAGTGTGCCGCCGACCCCGACGACATTTCCCCTGTTGTGCGCCGCCCTCTATTCCGTCGAGCCGCCCGACCCTGGACACCCTTCGCCCGAGGTAGGAGGTCATAGGAAGCCACCACGCGATATGAACCCGACCGTGTTAACATCCACGTGAGAACGTTTTCTCATGGGCAACTTTTCTCTCGGCTAGAAATGGTCGTGTCTGTGATGTCCAAACACTCCCCCTTCCCTTATTTGCCTTGCTCTGACTCATCGACAGCACCCTCGGTCAACGGACGCTGGCGTGGCTTTCCGGCCCCTGATAGGGTGTGATTTTACTCACTGCGCGAAGAAATCGCTTACCTGCAATTTGCTGGTAGCCTCCGCACGACACTACGCGAAGAAATCGCACGTCCGCAATTTGCGTGGCTAGTAATTGTACGAAATTGTGGACAATACGCATTTTGCACCCTTGTAGGATATAAAGGAGAATCAAACGAAAATGCCGTTTCATGCGCCAGGAAAACCCTTCTGCTGCAAGAAGTTCCGGTCCCCAACCGACGATACCAGATAGCGTGGATGGACGTGGTTCCTTGGCCATCGCAGGTCGGGTGAGCGAAGGCAGGTGACAGGGCGGGTTCAATGCCGGAGTTAATCTTGCGATTGCTCAACCGTTGTGGTATATATAGGGCTACACAACAGTGGCAGGCGGACCATGACCAGTGACACCCGTGACAGAACGGTGGCGATCCTCGAGGCCCTCTCATGGGCGCCGTTCATGACAGTGGATGACCTCGCCGAAATCTATCCCCTGCCGCGCACCGACACCCGTAAGCGCCTCGGAAAAATGGTGTCTAGAGGGGACGTAGCATACCTCCCGCACGCCCTCCTCGGGCGCAACGCAAGCCGCAGATACTCCCTGACTGGAAATGGGGTGGAGGCTCTGGCCGACATGACCGGCGTTGAAGTCGACAGCATCCTCCACCGCCGAGGCGCCACGTATAGAGCGCTCACCTACCTGCGGAAACGTCTCGCCTGCGCTTATGCGGTGGTCGCGGCAATCGCGCGATGCCGCGGTCCAACTCCCCGGGCCGCCCGACGGCACGACTGACCCGTTCTGGATCGGTATTATGGTCGCCCGACCGGACATCGGGCAGGCCCTGAAATCGCGTCTATCCGAGTACAAAGATGCGAGGCCAGGCCAGGCACTGCCTTCTTGCCCGGCCGACCTCCTGGTTCTCTCGCCGGACCGCATGTCCGACCGCCGGACTGCCAACACAGTATACGAAGCCTACGACGAAGATGCCTTCGTCGCCCCGGTCACCGAACTGGACGCCGGGGGTGAGCGTATATGGCGGCAGACTGGCTACTACTACGACGAGGAGTGGAGCGTCAACGCGATCCTCCAGGCTACTCGGGGCTCGGATGCCCAGACATCCTATGCGCCCGTACCTGACGCATACAGGAGGGCGGCTCTGCCGCGGCCCGCGCCTCCTCCGGGACCGGTGCTGACGCGGGCCGACAAACTGCTGATGCGCGCGCTGGCGGACTGGCCGCTGGCCTCTATACAGACACTCCCACCACTCGCCTGCCTCAGCGAGTCACAGACATGGAGTTCCATGGCAACTCTCAGGCGATGCGGGCTGGCCCACACCGCCGAGCTCGACCCCGACCCTCTGTATGCACTGACGGACGCGGGCCACAAACTGATCGTGGAAGCGGCGCACGGCAGTCTTGGAAATATCCTTAAATCTTGGTCGTCCGAGCGAGATGAGACTGGCTCATACGTCGGGCGACTTCTGAGCAAACGACATCGAACAGAACGCGATCATACAACGATGATCTACGACATCACCAGCCGGTTCGCGGTGGCAGCGCAAATGGCGACCGCGGTCATCGACTACGCGATCATCCCGGACCATCAAGATCTCAACGCGTTCCCAGTGGAGGATGAGGAAGATACACGCAGTATCGCTCCGGACGCAACAATACTGCTTCGCCGGGAGAATGGAACTCAGGTCCTGCTTCTCGAAGTCGAGCCAGGCGCACCCTCTCCAAAGAAGATGCGGGAGCGCCTGGCCAGCTACGACGAGTACTTCGAGACGGACTGGTCAGACTACGACTACGGAAACTGGCCATATATATGCGTCGTGCTCAAGGACGCCGCGATGGAGTCGAGATTTCTCTTGACACAGCGGGAAGCGGACCTCACCCACCTCCCCATCGTCACTACGGAACCAGGCCGGATGGAGGCGGACCCAGTAGGCCCGTTCGGAGCCATCTGGCGAACGCCTAAAAATCTGGCAGCCATGATACCCTACTGGAACTGGTGCCATGTGAAAGAGGAGGAAGAAGAAAATGACACAGGAAACTGATCGATGGTCCCCTTGGCTGGCGAAGCTTGACGTCAGCAGAGAACAGCTTTCGGACATGTATCGAGCGTGGTACCGCGATGTACTGGCAGCGACGAAGGAGGAGATGGAGGAGAGAGGTGAGGAGGGATGGAGGGATGGCGAGAGCAAACCATCCAGTACTTGATGTCGTCTTTGTACGCGTCGAGGGCGACCGTGGAGAGGTATATCAGCCCCAGGGAGATTGCCACGGGAGAATTCCTGTCCCTGCTCTGCAGCCGGTATGAGAAGGCGAAGTGGACTGGGCTTGAGGACGACTTCGGCAGTCCCGACCTCAACCTGCCCATGACGGGTCTGCAAGACAAGATCAACTCGGATGAGACGAAGGAGTTGGAGCAGTGGGAGAACGAGCTACGGGCGGTGCATCGGGCTCAGACGGCGGAGAAAACCGAGCTGATCAAGGGCCAGAACGAAGTCGAGCGCCTCCAGGAGGCCCTGGCGACTGAGCGGGAGCAGGTCGCAGCGGAGCGCGAGGAGCTGGCCCATAAGCGACAGGCTCTGGAAGCTCTGGAAAATTCGGAAACGCGTCTAAAGATCCTGTTCGAGGAGCGCCAGCCGGGCGGCCTCCTGTACTAGACCGGGGATATGTCACTGGAGCGCAAGCTGTACCATATTAAGTCCGATTATTGGTTTTCAGTCAAATCGTATTCGGACTCGTGGATGGCGGAGCAAAAGTATGTGGAGCTGGAACAACACGAAAGAACACTGGCCTTGATGGTGTGGCCCCTGAGAAAGCTCGTTCGTAGGCGAAAGCCACGCTAGTGCTCGGGGACGCGGACAGGGCTGAAGTCCAGGTCCGCTGCGCGCTCGTCCAGGCTAAAGCCGACGATGCGCCCACCCTCAGAGACGCGAACTTCGTTGATGTACTCGCCCGGCTCGAGGCTCTGCGGAAATTCGAATATGAGATGTAGGGTTGGGGTACCCGTACAGGACTGTGTTGGTTCCGACGACTGCGAGCCCCCCTCCATTCTCACGGATCCAACGCACAATATCGGCTTGCTGAACTCGACTTCCCACCATCCCAAGTGGTCCAGATGCCTGATGCTGATGATCCCGGGGGTGCTCGTGTCCGGAAGCCGAGCTCCTGAGTCCGGTGACCCCACTGACCCCACCCAGACCGCCGCCAGATAGAGCAGGGTGAATATCAGAATCGCTGCGCCGAGCAGCACCCATTCCCGACGCGGGAACTGTTTGTAAATCTCTCCTTTCGTTGTGAGTATCACAAAAGTAAGACTCACGACGTAGAGGAAATACATCAGTGTCGGGATGCCCACAAGTATGATGAGGATCCATTGGTGTGCTGTCACGATGTTCCCTGAAACTGCCTGTTCTCGAAAGTAGTGCCGGTCAGACGACTTGCACGCGAACTCCCGTTCTGTAATGATAAGCACTGAATACACAGTATGCAAGGGGATCCAGAGTACGTTGGCCGGTAGATGGAATCACCCTCTTAGCGGGTATCCTTCCCTCTTCCGCCATAGGCAGTCAGCAGTTCTGCTACGCCAGGAGGCATACTTACATTATATTCCCTCTCAAAGCCGACGTGCTTTCGTATTCCGCATGGAATAGAGTGTCAAGAGTCAGTCCTGTTTCCTTGGCGATTCCGAAGTCAGCCTCGGCTCCTTCCCAGTTCCCCATGGCTGCGAACACGATACCGCGACTAAAGTGCAATTCGGCGCTGTCAGGACTAAGTTCAATCATCTTGTCGCAGTCTCGCATAGCGAGATCAAGCTTACCGTGATGCCGGTAGATCAGGTCGCGATTGTTGTATGCCTAGAGGGCGACGTCATTCACATAATCGATTTTCTCAAACTCCATGTCAGGAAGACGAACCTCGTCTCCGTCAGTTGGGCGATAACTCCCCAGCTTGTCAGAAGCGCCGACTTTATCAGTCTCTACGACACGGACTTCGCGGATATACGGGAGATTGACGAGAACCCCGGTTCATGCGAATCGTCGGTATCTCCGTCAGAACCGACGGCAAAGCTCTCGGCCCACGTCGAACCCGTCCCCACTGCTGAAGCGCAGTCCAGCCAGTACATTCTCGACCAACTGGGTGACGAGATCATCAGATACATGGATCATCTCGAGAATGCCAGCGAATACATCACATACGGCTATCTTATGGAGAAGCTGAAGCGCGAATCCTGGATGCCGCTCTCGGACGAACAACTGAGTGGCATGATCAACTTCCACATCAATTCTGAAATATTGCTCAGGAGCACATATAGAAGGGACGAGCCCGGAAGATACTTCTCGAATCTCCCCGTCCTGAGTCTCAACAGAAGCCACACCCGCGTCATCTCGACCCTTTCCTCGAAAGACTCCTCCGACGAGAGCGCAGAGAACTCGTCCACAGCCCCAGACACTTAGAGAGTGTTTCCAAAGGTGCATGTTATGAAGGCTTCAATCGCCGGAGCATGAGATGAGTCATAGCTGTGTTGATCCACGCCTCCGTGGTCTCACACATTTCTTCGTAGTCTTCGCTCAGGCGACGACACCTGTGCCGGCTACTCGGCGAACTAACTCCGGCGGAGGCCGACCCGAACGGAGAGTTCTTCACGTTCGAGAAGAGCCTGAAGAAGGAGACCGGCGCGCTCGGTTTCGCCGACGTATGGCGCAGGGGATGCTTCGCCTGGGAGTACAAGGGCCCCCACGCCGACCTCGACAAAGCCTACGGCCAGCTTCAGCTATACCGCGAGTCGCTGGGCAACCCGCCGCTGCTGGTCGTCTGCGACTTCGACCGATTCGAAATCCACACCAACTTCAACAACACCATCAAGCGGGTGTACAGCTTCTCCAACTCCGACATTCCTTCAGACAGGCCCGCGGACGGCACTTCACTGACCCCTATTCAGACTCTCAGAGCGCTGTTTAGGGATCCTGAATCCCTGAATCCGGGCAAGTCCCAGGCGAGACTCACCGAAGAAGCGGCCAAGCTGCTGGTAACCCTCGTTGAGGACCTTCGGAGATGGAACGAGGTCAGCGACGCCCCCATATCCGATCAGCAGATAGCCAAGTTTATCATGCGGATGGTCTTCTGCTTCTTCGCCTGCGACGTTGGCCTGCTTTCGAAGGAGATGTTCGAAGACCTCATAACCGTCAACAAGACAAACCCGGACGCGTTCCGTCAGTATCTCTCCGAGCTCTTCGGCGCAATGAAGGACGGCGGCGGCTTTCTGATGCGAGAGGTGCCCCACTTCAACGGTGGTCTGTTCGACGACACATTCGTCCCGCGCCTGATAGCCGACCAGATAACCATGTTCGAGCGGCTCAACCGCCTCGACTGGTCGGATATAGAACCTTCCATATTCGGAACTCTCTTTGAGCGTGTGATCGACGCCAGCAAGCGCAAGCAGCTCGGCGCTCACTACACCTCCCGGGAGGACATCGAGCTCATAGTCGAACCGGTTCTCATGAGCCCGCTCCGCTCGGAGTGGGAGCGTACCAAGCAGGAGGCGGAGCCATATCTTGACTGGTTGGAAGCGGAGGGGAGCAAGGGCGAGCAGATGCGCGACAAACTCAGCGCCATCCTGTCGGACTTCCAGTCGCGCCTCGCCGATGTAAGCGTTCTCGACCCGGCCTGCGGCTCCGGCAACTTCCTCTACGTGAGTCTCGCATTGCTGAAGGCGCTCGAGAAAGAAGTTGTCGCCTTCGCTGCCGCGCACGGCCTGCACGGATTCACTCCCAGGGTACATCCGCTCCAGCTATTCGGGAATAGAGATGAACGAGTACGCGCACGAACTTGCGAGTGCAGTCGTCTGGATAGGCTACCTCCAGTGGAAGTATCGCAACGCCTTCGACATGACCGGAGAGACGCCTATACTCCAACCCCTGGACAACATCAGTCTCAAAGACGCCATAGTCGTGCGAGGCCAGAATGGCGGTCCCATCGAGGCCGAGTGGCCGAGCGCCGACGTCATAGTCGGCAATCCGCCGTTCCTGGGCGGCAAGCTCTTGCGTCGAGAGCTCGGGGACGCCTACGTGGACGAAATGTTCGAGGTGTGGGATGGCCGGGTCCCGCGCGAGGCTGATCTGTGCTGCTACTGGTTCGAGAAGGCGCACTCCCAGATAGAGGAGGGCAGGGCAGGTAGAGTGGGTCTCCTGGCCACCCAGAGAATCCGCGGCGGGAGCAACCGCGAGGTCCTGGACAGGATTGCCGAGAGCGGCTCGATATTCTGGGCGCAGTCCGATAGGGAGTGGACGCAGGATGGCGCCGCGGTGCGAGTTTCCATGGTTGGGTTCGACGACGGGTCGCAGGCTAACCGAGAGCTGGACGGTCTGCAGGTCGACGAGATATACGCCAACCTTCGGTCCGGGGAAACGGACGTCACAAGGGCGCGAAAGCTGAGGGAGAATCTGGGTATTTCCTTCATGGGAGACACGAAGGGCGGCCCGTTCGACATTCCTGAATCTCTCGCCCGGCAACTGCTGTCGCAACCCAACCCCGACGGCAGGGACAATTCCGACGTGGTACGCCCCTGGATCAATGGTATGGACATCACCCGTCGCCCGCGTGGCATGTGGATAATTGACTTCCCTCCCGGAATGTCACTCGAAGAGGCCGCTCTGTACGAAGCTCCGTTCGAGTACGTGGCTGAGAAGGTGAAACCGGATCGCGTCAAGAGCAAGCGAAAGATATACGCTCAGAACTGGTGGATTCACATGGAACCGCGCCCGGGAATGAGGGAGGTATTTTCTGGGCTGACCCGGTTCATAGCCACACCACGCGTCTCCAAGCACAGGCTGTTCACATGGGTTCAGAAACGCACCCTGCCTGATAGCGCCACTATCGCCTTTGCCCGGGATGACGATTATTTCTTCGGAATTCTCCGCTTCCGCGTACACGAGGTCTGGGCGAGAGCAATGGGGACTCAACTAGAAGACCGACCCCGTTACACTCCTACCTCGACATTCGAGACCTTCCCATTTCCTGAGCCAACTCCGGAACAGGTAGACGAAATCTCCGCGGCGGCGGAACGTCTCGACACTCTTAGGAACGGCTGGCTGAATCCTCCGGCTGAGTCCATAAGTCTTACCCATCTCAGGCAGCGCACCCTTACCAATCTCTACAATGAACCTCCCACATGGCTTCAACACGCCCACGAAAGATTGGACGAAGCAGTCTTCGCCGCCTATGGCTGGCCAGCCGATCTGAGCGATGGACAGATTCTCGCTCGCCTGCTTGAACTGAATCTGTCGAGAGAGCCTGCGTGACGGAGTCCGTCCATGAGCTTGCGACAAACTCGCGACAGTTCTTGCGACAGACAATCTTGCCAATGTCCTATAGAACTCTCCCTGACGAGCCGGGATGGTTTCAATCGCCTCACTCTTCTTGACGAGGAGAAGCCGAGGTTCTAACCTGAGCTCATCGCGTCCTGAATACAACTGGCCGGAAGGAGTATGGCATGACGACCAGCACAAGAACCACCTATGAAGTCCAGGTCGAAGACGTTGAGTATCTGCGGCATGGTGATAAGCCCTTCCTGGCGCGCCTCTTCAAGCCCCAGGGGAGCGGCCCTTTCCCGGTAATGGTCGAGCTGCATGGCGGCGCTTGGGTGACTGGCGATAGAGAGAACGGCAATATCGCCAATGAAGCGCTGGCCAGAAACGGCGTTATCGTAGCTGCCCTGGATTTTCGCGTTCCCCCGGAGGCGTCATATCCTGCCTCCCTGGCTGACATTCACTATGGAATCCGCTGGTGCAAGGCCAATGCCGAACGATGGTACGGCATTTCGGATAAGATCGGCGCCATGGGCACCTCCAGCGGAGCGCACCAGGCTATGCTGGTGGGCATGCGGCCCTACGATTCCCGCTACTCGGCGCTGTCCCTCACCAACGGCGCGACCGGGGTAGACGGCGCCCTGGGTTGTGTGATCATGGTCTCCCCGGTAATCGACCCCCTGGGTCGCTATCATTACGCCAAGGGTCTTCGGGACGATGTCCAGCCTCCTGAGTCAGTGGGCGAGCGTACCGTGGCTATGCATGACATGTACTGGGCGACGGAAGAGGCAATGGCAGACGGCGCTCCGGCGCGAATCCTGGCCGGTGGAGAGCGCACGGAACTGCCTCCCACCCTGTGCCTGGCGCGGGCATACGAGGCGGCGCATCCTCGACCGGACCTGGACGAGTTCATCAGGCAGTACCGAAGCGCCGGCGGTCAGATTGACGTGACGATCTTCGAAGAGGAGGGCGAAGGAGTGCTGCGGGACCTCTCCACGGATGTCGCACAGCAGGCGCTCGGCGAGATGACCGCGTTCATCCAACAATACCTGGTGTGATCACCTGGTGTGATCAGTCCATCACACAATTTAGAGGTAGACACAGTGACGGCGGACCGTCCAAGTCCTTTTCCGTAGCAATCCAACTGTCCTCATTGAACTCTGGATTGCAGTTATTGCGTCATGTATCTGCGACTGATGCTCCTATCCCGATACGATGTGTTCGGACAACACAAAAGCCGTCTGCTCGTCCGTGACTTTGGAGACGCAATGCAAAAGTATGCGAATTCCTTGCAGCCGATTTCCCCAGGCGATACTCCGGACAGGAAGGCAGGCTCCTTGGCCGAGTCAGAGCTTCAATTCAGGTTCCACTCCCGATACAAATGCCGGCTTTCGACCTGACCTCTATTTGCCAAGTGGCGCAGAATGTACTCGGCGGTCTCCCTTCCGTGCGTGCCATTCGGCAGCTCCGCCCGCGACGCGAGGATTTCAGTTGGAACCCACGATTCGCCCCGGTCGCGAGATTCCCCGAGGACATCGAGAAAGACCTCCTCAAGCATATCCAACCCATCTCGAATCTTCTTTCGTCGTTGGCCGGGTGTCATCATCTCCAGATCCCTCCTCCTCGTTCTACCATAACGCCTGACATATACTAATCGCCTATGGATCAGCGCCTTGCAGCTAGTCACAGGCCAAGCCCCGTCTGTCAGGCGGACTCGGCCTGTCCCAACGAGCCCGCATCAGGTCCTCAGGCGTGAGCTCGCGCACGTTGCTGAGAAGACCGGCAGCTACCCTGCCGAGTCGAGCTCGCTCATTGCCGGGATCGAGCCTGACGGCCTCGTCATGATCTCTTATCGATGACTCACAGTCTCCGGTCATGGAATAGACTAGGTCCCTGCCATTGTATGCCGCGGTGTGCCCCGGGGCTATGCCGATGGCCGTGGTGAGGTCCTCAATCGCCAGCTCGTAGTCTTCCCGCTTCGCGTATGCCAGCGCTCTCCCCACAAGGTAGCCGGCGTTAGTCGGGTCGAGCATGATCGCCACCGTGAAGCAGTTGACCGCGGCGTCATATCGCCTGCCCTCCAGATGCCTCCGTCCCCGCTCTTCCTGGGTATCGGCCCTCACCAGCCTGTCGAGTTTCCTTCTGCTGGAACTGCACCCATTCATCGATCAGCCACATCTCCCTTATCGCCGATTTCACATCCTGCGCGATATGGGCCGGGTCCGGGATTTCCATTTCCACAAGTCTCTCGACGCTTCAGTAGGGCGGATCGGCTGAACCGACATATCCGCACATCCCTATCCTCGGTGAGTTCAGCAGCGGTCAGGGATCGCCGTAATTCCCATGCGGGTGCGTCTCTGAATGTGGTTCACAGAGCGTTCCCCATATGTCGCGTTCGATTTATGCACTCGAAGCACAGCGATGACGCCCTCTCACCGCAGCTTATACACTTGAAGTCAGGTTCGATGTTGTGCGCCATCAGAACGACCGGATGTACGCGGTCGGTGGACTTGCCCTTCCTGACGGCCACGTTTCTTATCAGCGTTTTGGAGGAGTCTCCGAAGTCGTATATGTGAGTTAACTGCGCGCCAGGCTTGAACACGTCTGAAATCCTTGTGGACGGATCGTACTCGCGATTGTTCCACCCACTCCTGGAAAACATGCTGAGGTGTCCGCAGCACTCAAGCCATATTCCTCTCAGGTAATGGTCCAGGCTCTGGAGTGTCGCGGTCCCGGCGATTTCCAGGTCGAGCCAGAAAAATCCTTTCTCCACTCATCTTGGGCGCGCAGGTGGTAGAGGGAGACGTTTCTGCCGGCCCCTTGGTCAGCCTCGGCCAGAGCGCTCTTTCTGCAGGAACAGGCCGACAGGCGCCTGGTCACGCCTGCTGCGCTGAATTCTCCTTCGCAGTACCCGCAGATGCCCACTCGCCGGATTCTCCGTGCCATCGAGCCTTCACCTCACCTTCCAGCGGGATTGCGAATCTCCGATCACACAGTGGGAACTCGCCGGAGTTTTCGCAGAATATCCCGTTTGCGCCCTGGAACCTCCTACCACTCATCCAGAATCCAGTGTGGCGGGCAATCATATGCTCTGGGTGTTTCTTGCCCATTAGCGGGACGCGGCGTCAGAACCTTGGTGGCCTGTTCTCAGGCCACGTATCGGAGTCCGATCTTATTATTCGTGCCATCACAATCGCATAAGGGTCTGATGAGCGTAATGAACGACGAGGACATCCTGAACTTGAAAGCATGGCACTGTCTGTCCTACGATTTTCTATATGCTGCTCACTATTTCCACAACCCACCGGCCTGCGACGGACCTTGGGTACCTGGTTCACAAGAACCCTGCCCGGTTCCAGTCGTTCAACCTGCCGTTCGGGCGGGCCGATGTATTTTATCCCGAGGCGGACAGCCCACGCTGCACGGTAGCGCTTCTGCTGGACATAGATCCGGTGGGTCTTGTGCGGCCAAAGACCGGGGCCCCTGGCGCCGGGGACTGGCTCGGGCAGTATGTGAACGACCGTCCCTACGTTGGCTCGTCACACCTGAGCGTGGCGATTTCCACAGTGTTCGGAAGTGCGCTCGCAGGGAGGAGCAGGGAACGACCGGAGCTCGCGGCCACGGCCATTCCGCTGGAAGCCCGTATCCCCGCGGTGGTTTCCCATGAAGGAGCCGACGTCGTCAGGAACCTGTTCGAGCCGCTCGGCTATGGCGTTGAGATCGAGCCGCTCCGGCTGGATGAGCGTTTTCCCGAATGGGGCGCAAGCCCGTACTTTAGCGTGCGCCTCGCGTCGGAGACCCGTCTCAGGGATCTGCTTACACACCTGTATGTTCTCCTGCCCGTTCTCGACGATGACAAGCACTACTGGGTCGGCGACGACGAGGTGGCCAAGCTGCTGCGCCATGGCGAGGGGTGGCTCAGCAGCCATCCGCAGAGGACCCTCATATCGGAGCGATACCTGAAGCACCAACGCAGTCTCGTCGACCGGGCGCTGATCCAACTGCTCGATGCGGGACCGGCTGATCCAGGAACCGTTGCCACTCGTTATGAACAGGAAGAGGAGCAACTCGAGGCCCCTCTTCGATTGGGCGAACAGCGCATACAGGCGGCGCTGGCCATGCTCCGCGACGTTGGCGCTTCCAAAGTGCTCGACTTGGGGTGCGGCGAGGGGAGACTGATCGGCAGAATGCTCGAGGAACCCTCGATTCGGTCGATTACCGGCCTCGACGTCTCGCATCGGGCTTTAGAGACAGCGCGAAGGCGTCTGCGCCTCGATAGGCTGCCCACGAAGCAGCGGGACCGGGTCGCCCTGCTGCACGGGTCCCTTACGTACACGGACAGACGACTCTCGGGGCACGACGCAGCAGTGGCCATGGAGGTGATCGAACACATAGATTCCACGCGGCTCGACGCCTTCGAGGAAGCGGTGTTTGGGACGGCGAAGCCGAATACCGTGATCATCACGACGCCGAATGCGGAGTACAACACGCTGTTCGACGGGCTGTCCGCCGGAGCGTACAGGCACAGGGACCACCGGTTCGAATGGACGCGAGTGGAGTTCCAAGACTGGTCGAGCAAGGTCGCCAACCGCCGCAAGTGCGATGTGCGTTTCCAGGACATCGGCCCCGTCCACCGCGTCCACGGAACGCCGACCCAGATGGCCGTCTTTACCCGATGAATATCACGATTCCAGAACTGTGTCTCGTCGCTCTGGTCGGCGCCTCAGGCTCCGGGAAGTCCCACTTTGCCTCCCGGCACTTCAGGACCACCGAAGTGATCTCCTCGGACGCCTGCAGGGCGATGGTTGCGGATGACGCGAATGACCAGTCCGCGACGTCCGACGCCTTCGCGGTGCTCAACTTCATCGCGGCCAAACGCCTCCAGGCAGGGCGTCTCACCGTCATAGACGCCACCAGCGTACAGCCCGAGGCGCGAAAGCCCCTGGTGGATCTGGCGCGGGAGCACGACTGCCTGGCGGTGGCGATTGTCCTGAACATACCGGAGTCCCTGTGCGTGGCCCGGAACAGAGAGCGTCCAGACAGGTCGTTTGGGCGTCGCGTCGTGCGCCGGCAGATCCAACAACTCAAGCGGTCGCTGCGCAGGTTGAGACGCGAGGGTTTCCGTCACGTGTTCGCGCTCAACTCTCCCGAGGAAGTGGAGGCGGTCACAATCGAGCGGGCGCCCATGTGGACCAACTTACGCCAGGAACATGGCCCCTTCGACATCATAGGGGACGTGCACGGCTGTTTCGATGAGCTCTCCACACTCTTGGAACGCCTGGGGTATCGGATGGAGACTCGCGCCGGCGCTTCCGGAGAAACCAGGTTCTCCGTGACCCATCCTCAGGGGCGCAGGGCCGTATTCGTCGGCGACCTTGTGGACCGCGGCCCGGGCGTTACTGATGTGTTGAGACTCGTGATGTCCATGACGGTGGACGGAGTGGGGCTCTGCGTGGCGGGCAATCACGAGTCCAAGCTTGTTCGCAAGCTCCGGGGCAGGAACGTGCAGGTATCCCATGGGCTCGCGGAGTCGCTTGCGCAACTGGAAATGGAGTCCCCGGAGTTCCGACAGCAGGCCACCGAGTTCATGGACGGGCTGATAAGCCACTACGTCCTCGACGACGGGAACCTGGTGGTAGCGCACGCGGGGATAAAGACGGAGTACCAGGGTCGCGCGTCAGCCCGTGTTCGCGACTTCTACCTCTATGGAGAGACCACCGGAGAGACGGACGAATTCGGACTCCCGGTACGCGCCAACTGGGCCGCCGACTACCGTGGGAGAGCCATGGTCGTTTACGGCCACACCGCGGTCGAGGAACCAGCCTGGCTGAACCGCACAGTCAACATAGATACCGGCTGTGTCTTCGGAGGCAAGCTGACCGCGCTAAGGTATCCCGAAAGGGAACTCGTGTCGGTCCCGGCGGCCAGGGTTTACTATGACCCGGTAAGACCTCTGGCCAGGGACGCTCAGTCGGAAGAGACACTCTCCCCACCCGGGGGGCGCTCGGCGAATACCCCCGACATAGACGACGTGATCGGCAAGCGTATTGTAGCGACCCGACTCCGCGGCAACATTACGGTGCGGGAGGAGAACACGGCGGCGGCGCTGGAGGTGATGAGCCGGTTTGCCCTGGACCCCCGCTGGCTGGTCTACCTTCCGCCGACCATATCCCCATGCGAAACGTCGGGACTCCCGGGCCTGCTGGAGCATCCGGCCGAGGTGTTCTCCTACTTCCGTAACAGCGGCGTTTCCAGCGTGGTCTGCCAAGAGAAACACATGGGTTCACGGGCCGTCGTCGTGGTTGGAAAAGACGCGGCAGCCATAGAGCGGCGGTTCGGCATCTCCGGGGAGGGTGGAGGCGTCTGCTACACTCGGACAGGACGAAAGTTCTTCGAGGACAGGGCATTGGAGGCGGAGTTCCTGGAACACGTCCGCAGGGGTATTTCGGCCGCCGGCCTCTGGGACGAGCTGGGGACCGACTGGGTGGTCTTGGACAGCGAACTCATGCCGTGGTCCCTCAAGGCGCAGGAACTGCTCCGCGAGCAGTATGCCGCGGTTGGCGCGGCGTCCCGAACCAGCCTGGCGGCTGCGGAGTCCCTCCTCCGTCAGACGGTGGACCGCGGCGTCTATGCCGCCGATGCCCTGGCCAGAATCGAAGAGCGTCTCAGCCTCGCCCGTCTCTACAGCGACTCTTACGCCCGGTACTGCTGGCCGGTGAATTCGCTAACCGACATCCGGCTTGCGCCATTCCACCTGCTTGCGAGTGAGGAACGCTTGCACACCGATAATGACCACATGTGGCATATGAACGTGGCCGAGCGCCTGCACCAAGCTGGTCCTTCACTGTTCCGCAAGACCGAATACAGAGTTGTGCGCCTGGACACCTCGGATGAGTCCGAGGCCACTCGCTGGTGAGAGGAGCTTACGAGCGAGGGAGGAGAGGGCATGGTCGCGAAGCCGATGGCCTTCATCTCCAAGGCCAGGCGCGGCCTTGTGCAGCCCGCAATCAAGTGCAGGGGAGACGAGTACCTGCGCATCATCTATGGACCCGAGTACACTCTGCCGGAGAACCTCGACCGTCTGCGAAACAGGAGTATTTCTTCGAAGAGGTCGCTCGCCCTTCGGGAGTTTGCGCTGGGCGTAGAGGGTCTTCAGCGCTTTGTTGAACGCGAGCCCCTCTACCGTGTACACGAGTGCGCCTTCGGGGTGCTCGCCCTTGAGAGCGAGCCGGTGGATCCAAGGCTATGAACGAGCCAGCTGGGGCCCCGCTACGACAGTCTTCTATGACGCTTGCCATATTGCCGCAGCGGCTATGCCTCTTCAGCAGCATCGGCCGCATGTCCAGCCTATTGATCCGCGACTACTTGACAGGTGTCCGTGGCTTTGCATCACCTCAACGCCCACAGCCGTATCTCCGATACTCTCTCCCTTGATGAGAGAGGGCTAGGGTGAGGGTGATCTACATCACCGACCGCACCAGCCCGCCGTCCACCAACATTGTCGTGCCCGTGATGTAGCTCGACCGCGACGACGCCAGGAACGCTACCAGGTACGCCAGTTCCCGCGGCTCGCCGATGCGCTTCAACGCCGTCTGTTCTGCCCGCTGCTCCAGAGCGTCTTTAATGGAAATCCCCTGCGCCCGCGCCCGATCCTCCACGTTCTCCATCATCCGCTCCGACATGATGCTGCCGGGGCACACGTTGTTGATGAGTATGTTTTCGTGTCCGATGTCGTCGGATAGATTCTTCATAAACCCAATGACGCCCATCCGCGTTGCCGCCGACAGCGCCAGGTTCGGTATCGGCGTATAGACCGTGCTGGCCAGGATGTTGATGATGCGTCCGCCACCCTGGGCCCGCAGATACGGCAGCGCCTCCCGTGTCATCCGCGCGAAGAAGAACAGCGAGCGATTCGCCGACACCTGCCACAGCTCTTCGGTGGAATCCTTGGCGTAGGCTTGTGGCGGCCCCCCGGAATTGTTCACCATGATGTCTAGCTGCCCGAAGCGTTCAACCGTGCCCGCCACCAGTTGGGCAATGGTCTCTTCCTTGTCTAGGTCGCCGGCGAAGGTGAAAATCTCTGTTCCCGTAGCGTCTCGTATCTCGCCCGCCGCCCGTTCCAGGTCTGACGCCGTGCGCGCGCACATCGCCACCCGCGCGCCCTCCTCTGCCAGCACCTCCGAGCACGCGCGTCCCAGACCTTTGCTGGCGCCGCCCACAATCGCTACCTTGCCATTCAATTCCAAGTCCATTGTCAGCCCGGCCTCCTCAATTGCTGCCGCCGATTATAGCAGGTGAGGCGGGAACCTTTATCGTTGGATGGCGGTCTATTGCGTTGTGATCGGCGGCTTCGTGCCCTTGAATCTGGATCGGACAAGCTCCCCGAGTGATTGTTCCAGAATCGGGGTAGGTTGACAAGTTTAAGGACCGACCTCAGCTACGGGGGCCTCTGGAGAATGGGACATTTGACAGCATTATCTTAGGCTGCTTCCAGGGCGTGTGCAAAGTACGATTTTAGGTTTCGTCTCTGAATCGTCATTCCGACGAAAGCGTGATTCCAGGGCTTTTCTACTGCCGAAGTGCCAATAATGCCAACTTTGCACAGACCCTGGGCTGCTTCCCTGGGCACTAGAAAGCCAAAGGCACTACGCATACCATCGTAATGCTGGCTCAGGTCCAGTGGCAACCTCACTCTCTCGCATGAGCCTGTACCAATTTAGTCGGAAGCCACCAGTAGGACATATCCTAAGGGAAGCAAAAACCAAAAGGATGTGTCCAGACTGATGGCAGAGAACAACGTATCGCAGTGGAACAGACAAGACCAGAGCTTTGGGGGCGTGGATTGGGAAGAGGCGAGCTATCGTGAGGGATGCGCGTATGCACGGGAGCGAGCAACTGTCAGACTGAAGGAACTGGATGACCGGTTGCTTCGGTCGAAGCCAAAGGGCCTGCGAGTGGAGGGATTTCGGGAGCGGACCGTGGTTACCCGTTTCGCAGAGGTGGTGGTCAGACGACGGATGTATCGGGACCAAGAGTGCAAGTCGGTGTTCGCTCTGGACGAGAGTCTGGGATGGAAGTCTCATCAGAGTTCGAGTCCGTCGCTGGCAGAGAGTGTGGTGTCAATGGCGACTGTGGCGCCCTTTCGGGTGGTTGCCAGGCTGCTGAGCGCTCTGACTGCCGGGGTTTTGTCGGCAATGACGATACATAGGCTCTTGTCTAGGGTCTGTGATAGAGCTATGGAGGAGGAGTTAGAACGTTGGGAAGCGTGTTTCGAGCGAGGCGAGGATGTATGCGACGGTCAGAGTCGGGCTGAGGTTCTGTACACCGAAGCGGACGGGGTATGGGTTCACCTTCAGAGAGAAGAGCGCGACAGCTACGAGGTGAAGAGCGCCATAGCGTACAGTGGATGGAAGCGTGTGGGAGATGACAGGTACGAACTGGTGGGCAAGCGTATGTACGGACACGCCTCAGAGCGTATGGGGTTTTGGGAGGGAGGGAGCCTTGAGTGGGGCAAGAGCTACGATCTGGGTCGGGTGAGGTTGTTCGTGGTGGGAAGCGATGGAGCGAACTGGATACGGAGTGGAGTCGGAGAGTTCGGCGATGCGGTGTTCCAGTTGGACGGCTTCCACCTGTCTCGCGCCTGCGGCAGGGGCTATGGCGCAGAACTGGGTTCTGCCATATACGAGGCTATACGTTCAGGCCAGACCGCCTTCGCCCGCTCGCTGATGTCCGCCGCCGCAGAGTGTGAAACGAAGACGGAACTCAGATACAGAAAGTGCGTGGAGTCGAACGCCGTGTCCGGAATGGACTGGCGCAATCAGGTGTCCACAGTTCCCGCCAACGCTCGGTCTCTGGGAACCATGGAAGCCAACGGGGACAAGACTACGGCGAACCGGATGAAAAAACGTGGCATGAGTTGGACTATACGTGGGGCGCGGAGGATGGTTAAGGCCATACAGCTTGATCGCAATGGCGAGTTGTCCGGGTTCTGTCGCCATCGCGCTGGTCGTCGTCAGAGACGCGCTGAACCTGTTCCTACTTCATCGCGGCGACTTCAAACCGCGCCAAAGACAACGGTAAGCGACTGGGTTGAAGCCACTGTGCCCGCGTTGAACGGACCGCATAGCTCTCGACCATGGACACAGTCCCTCAGAAACCTCATACATAGTAGGCACCGACTAAGTTGATACAGGTTCGGAACACTGACAAAGTCTTGTGGAGTCCTGAAGATTTATGCGAAAGTGTGTCTGGCGATTCCTCAAGTCATACCCTGACGATTTCAAGATTCTCCCTTAGAACTGTCAAATCGTTCGGGAGAATTAGTATCAGACCTGACAATAGGCTGACGGGTCTTGGAAAATCCAACTATCCTCCACAGGAATTCAATAAGAATTATTAGAGAATGGACTCTGAACCTTTTTGGCTCAGCATTATCGCCGCGGCCCTTGGAATAGCTACGATAACGGTCTCTATTCTGCTGATAGGGGGTGTGTTATGGTCGCCGTTCGCGGCGTTCATCTGCAATAGAATCGCCAAAAGAAGGGGGCTGGACGCCGACGCTTTCACCGGTGCGGGCTGCGGATATTCTATCCTGTTCTTCCTCCCTTGGGTCTATCTAGTGGGTCGGATGAATGGCGGGCATTTCTCCCGGGGCGCCATAGTCCTGGTCTATGTCATCGTCTTCGCTCTCTGGTTCGGCTTGGCAGTCGGGTATGTCTCTTATTGGTTGACTGAGGATTTTCATTTCGATTCGTATGGGCTTGAGCGGCATGGGCTGGGGAAAGCGGTAACGGTGACCGTAATATGGATTGGGGCTGCGGTTGCGAACTTAGCCGCCTGGTTCTTCACGTTGCGAGCGCTGATTCGCGCTGACCGCAGACGGACCATTTCCAATCCCAGGGATATACTGCCAGGCGGCATCTATATCTATCCATTCGGGTTTCTGCTCACCTGGCTCATCGTATTCGGGATCCTGTGGGTCATCACCTATGCGTACATCTCTCCATAATCATTGGAAGATACGAGTGGGTTTTCGGAGAGATAGATGAGCCACCATAGACGAAGTGCATCCTCCCTTGGCATATTGGATATCTTGGATGTGAGCGATGAGAGGCATATACATATCCGTAGCGGTCGTCATAGCAATCGCTATCGTATTATCAAACCTCGTGTACTTCGTTTTCGCGGGAGTGATACTTGGCTTTTTCTTGATACTACTGCCTTACGCCAGCATCGCATGGCTGCCCTTCGCAGTCCTGATAACGTTTTTGATAGCGTACACGAGGAACCTGGATACGAAGCTCTACACACAGCGCGGAGCGCTGTACTCCCTGCTCCTGGTAATGCCCTGGATATACCTGACAGTCCGTATGTTTGGCAAACGCGTGCCCACCGGACTCATCAGAACTGGATACATCATCCTATACATCCTGTGGGCAGCGGCCACTGTGATGGGTGTTTGGGCGTTGACCTTCTTCAAGCATAGTTATCATTCTCTGCACGGCCCAAACAGCGATTATCCTCAACCAGGCGGCTCTGAATGCGGCAATAGCCTTCCATCTCGCGGTGACCGTAATTGCATTCTTCCACTCTATCCTGGAACTGCGTCAAGCGGGCGATGACCATTCAGAGAGAGCCGCCGGCGCCGAGCCTCAGCCTGTCTTTCCGGACATCGGATTCCTGACACCGTTCATCTACGGATTCGTGGGGATAGCCTTGCCCATTCCAATCGCCATCGTGGTCAGACGATGGTATGGCGAATGGTCTCTCGGGTTCTTGTTTTAGGGCAGCGTCCCACGATGGGAGGCGAGTACATGGTGGAACCTACCGTTTGTTCCTGTTGACAGACCGGGCCGCCGCCCATTTTCCTGGTTGAAGCACATACGAAACGTCGCGAATGAGCTTGTGTGTTTCACCAAGGGAATCAACCCAGTTCAACGACTTCCTTCATATCGTTTTACCTCGAACTGTAGAAGGAGACTCTTGAAATCGTTTGACCATAGATTCGTACACCAACGCGCCGATGCGAAACAATCACCCCCGGAGGGGACATGACGACCTACAGGCTGAATCCGCCGCCGTTCAAATACAGCGCCGAAACGTTCCAGCTCGGGCAAAAGCGCGCCGGCCTGCCGCTGAAGATCAGCTACCTGCCGGTCGCGGGAAACGGCCGCACACTCAGAAAGGCCGCGGGGTCATCCTCGAAATAGCGCCGGGAGACGATGCCCTCTGCGCCGGACCCCAGGGCGACAGCGTCAGAATATCCTATCCGATAACCTCCATAGTCGGCCCACAGTTCGGGTCCGCGCGAAGCATAGAGCGCAGGCTCAAGGCCGCCGGGGGATACCTGCTCGCTCTGACCCTGGACGCCTCGAACAGGTCCCAGAAGGCACGCGCGGTCAGTCCTCACGATAAGGGTCCTCCTGGGACGTCGTGGGCGAGCTCACCGGAATCGAGAACCCCTGCGCCGACTCACTCGCCGCGGCCATGGACTGCCCGTCCAGGCAGATGAGCAGCGTGCTCAGAAGACGCGGCGACGAAGAACTGGTCGCGCTCATCCCAGGGTCGGCTCCAGCACGAAGCTGAACGCCCGCAGCGTCCGCTCAGAGGATGGCTCACAGCTACTGGTGTTCATGGTGGTGCACTCCACACGGAGCCATTGCGCCGCCAATTGTCGGCATGGGTTAGACATCCGGAGCCGACTGCCGACAACCTGTACCTGTTATCCGGTCAACTGCTAACGTCCCACAGAGTGTTCGTTGGCGAACGGCGACTTCGCCATACACCCACGATTCTCCGCCCGTTCCTGCCAGCCACGCCGGGGAGATGTCCGCCATGCTATAGCCGTCCGTCCGGCAGCCGGATGATGAACCTGCTTCCCTGTCCCACCACGCTCTCGGCTTCGATGGACCCGCCGTGGGCCTCGACGAGCCTGCGGGCGATAGTAAGTCCCAGCCCGGTCCCTCCGGTACTGCGGGAGCGGGAGGGGTCGGCGCGATAGAAGCGGTCGAATACGCGGGGCAGGTCATCGGGAGCGATTCCCGGCCCGGTGTCGGCCACCTGCACCTCGACGGAATCGACGCCGGTCAGGACCGACACCGTTACGCCGCCACCCTCCGGTGTGTGGGTGACGGCGTTGTCCAGCAGATCGCCGAGCGCCTGGGCGATGCGCGTCGTGTCCAGGTCCAACTCCGGCAGAGTTTCAGCCACATCGACGCTCAGGGCCACTCCCTTGGCCTCGGCCCGGGGCCGCAGGGCGTCCACGCAGGACTGCGCCAGTTCTTCCACGCGCGTCCGCGTCCGCTGCAGCCGCAGCTCACCGCCGTCAGCTTGGGCGAGGATACGCAGGTCCTCGACAAGCCGCGACAGCAGGAGCACCTGTTCATGGATGGTGTCGATGGTCTCCGGTTCGGGTTGAAACACCCCGTCCTTGATGGCCTCCATATAACCCTGGATGTTGGAAGCAGGGGTTCGCAGCTCGTGGGCTATGTCGGCGGTGAGACTTCGGCGGCGGCTCTCGGCCTCTTCGAGTTCTGCGGCCATGGAGTTGAAACTGTGGGCCAACTGCCGGATTTCGGAGGGGCCGGCGACCTCAGCCCGCTGGGACAGGTCGCCCCGGCCCAACCGCCGGGCGGCGGCTTCCAGCCTGTGCGCCGGGGCCAGCGCGC
Organism: Dehalococcoidia bacterium; assembly: GCA_965202815.1. Taxonomy (GTDB): domain Bacteria; phylum Chloroflexota; class Dehalococcoidia; order Lucifugimonadales; family UBA1123; genus VXRN01. Next base: position 1,389,495 of record CBDBCD010000002.1, on the reverse strand, counting down.
GCCGCGCCAGAATCCACACCAGCGCCGTACCCAGGAGCGCGACGCCGATTCCGGCCCACAGCAGGTAGCGGTCCACGTGACGGGCTATGCGGGATACATCCGGGTCGCTTACGGCGAAACGCTCGGTTCCCGGCTCAGGACCAAAACCGCTGGATGCGGTGATGGAACCCACAACCTCTCCGCCGGATAGAAGGGGGAAGGACTCCGCCTCCTTCGGCGCGTATTCGCCTTCCATGTCGTTTGATATGTGGGGAGGGTTGGAGTCGGCGACGACGTTGCCTCGGGCGTCGAAGGCGGTTACGCGAAGTCCGGAGATGTCGGCGGCCTGCCGGACAACCGATTGCAGTCCCGCGCCGGGTTCGGCTGGGTCGCGGTTTTCGATGCTGTAGTTGGAAATGAACTCGCTGACCCGCCCGGCCTGCGCCATGGCCTGGTCGGTCTCGAACCGTTCGACCTGCATCTCAGTGGAAAGGCTGATGAAGATTCCCGCCCCGGCGAGGGTCAGGACGATGGTAAGCGCGAATCCCGTGACCAGCCTGAATTGCAGGCTGGAAACGAGGTCGCGCAGCGGTCCTGTCCGCACTTCAGGCGCTCCCGACATGACGCAGCCGGTAGCCGCCGCCGTACACGGTCTGGATATGCCCGGCGCTCCCCGGGCTTTCGGTTTCGAGCTTTCGGCGAAGACAGGACACATGGGTGTCGACGGCGCGGTCGAAGCCATCGAAGTCGTCGCCAAGCGCCCTGTCAATGATCTCGTTGCGGGACAGTACCCTGCCGGGCTCTTGCAGCAGGAGTGTCAGCAGCCGGAATTCCGTTGGCGTCAGCCCTAGCTCCGCGCCGTCCACTGTCGCCTTCCGAGCGCGCAGGTCGACGCTGATCGCGCCGAAGCAAAGCTCCGGGTATGCGGACACGGCGCTCTCCCGATCCGAGCGGCGCAAGACGGCGCGGACCCTTGCCGCCAGCTCCCGGGGGCTGAAGGGCTTGGTGACGTAGTCGTCGGCCCCCAGGTTCAGTCCCTCCAGCCTGTCCGCCTCTTCCACCCGCGCCGTCAGCATGATGACGGGCGCCATCGATTCCACCTGCAGTCTCCGGCAGACCTCCAGCCCGTCTAGGCCGGGCAGCATGAGGTCCAGCACCACGAGGCGGGGTTGTTCCTTTCGGGCAAGTTCCAGCGCGCGGAGCCCGTCGTTGGCCTCCGACACCCGGTAGCCGTCTCGCTCCAGGTAAGCTCGCGCCAGCGCTACCACGTTGGGGTCGTCGTCGACGACCAGCACCAGGGGTTTATCTCCGTCCTTCTTGCCGTTCGTGGAGGGCATGATTCTCTCCTCTCTGCGGCGCGGACCTGTGTCCGCGCCATGGGCCGAGACAGGACCGAAACCCGTCCCGACCTTTCGGCATGTGTCTCGGGGCGCCGGAGTCATCCGGCGTCGGGCTCGGCGGGATGTTTGTCGGACTCGTATTTGCCTTCAGCGTCCCGTCCGCTCCCATTATCCCAGATGTCCCGCTCCACCGCGTACAGCTCCTCGTAAGCCTGAGCGATGGCGCGAGCGACTATCTCACCGTCCAGATCCAGAATCGCGCCGATTCTCTCTCCGTATTCCATATACGACGACCCCTCGACTTCCACAGACATGGAGTCCGCGTCCTGCTTGGCTTCATTGCCATCACCGGCCCGGTCCGGATTGGGCTCCACCTCAGCATCCGCCCGGATCATTGCGTCGTAGGTGGCCTGAGGGTCCGTCCCCAGGATCTCCGCGACCCTGACAGCCAGTTCGTCAGGGTCCCCCGCGGCATCGACTTCGTCGTTCACGAAGCTCGCGGTCGAGGTGTCCGCGTCCTTCACGATGATCTCTTCCCGGGCTTCATCCTCATCGAGATCTGCCGTATCCCCATCCGATGCTATGACGACGCCCGTGAAGGCCGCCATCAGTAGTCCCACCGCCAGTCCGGCCGGTATCCACTTCTTATTCATGCCGTTGTCTCCTCTGTTCTCCAGAATTGCCGGGCCTCGTGGCCCAGCCTGGCTAAAGGCTAACGGCGAATCTTTAGGAAACTTTGGGGAATCCGGCGTATTTTGAGAGTAAGACGCCGGGGGAGAGCAGTCGTCCACGAGGTACAGGTCGTTGAACGCGGCGAAGCTGCTCCTGGGTTGGGGAGAAGAGAAGCGTGTCCACAATCCGCATCTCCGTCTGTCCCCGGCCCACGCATAGGTCATGGCGAGGGCCGGCGAGATGCCTTGGAACGAGTAGAACAGGTTCCCGTCCTGTCCCCTCAGCGCCTGGCGCAGGCCGAAGGCATCCGTTCCCCGCCGCCGGCGCGGTCTGCTTTCTGTCCGAGCGAATCCCTTCTGCCGCGGCGGCGGAGTCCTGCGGCCCGCCGCATGCAGCAAGCAGGGCGGGACGATTTGGCTCTGCGATTATGCCTGGCGCGCTGCGCCGCCGTGATTATATTTCGACAATTTCCCGTGGCTGGATTCTGAATGTCAACAGGCCCTGGCTTCATTATTCTTGTTTGCCTCCGTTGCCAGAAAGGTTGTTAATAGTCTCAACCACCAGTTCGGGCGCCTCTCACGAGGTTGGAGTGTCCGGGCTGAATCTCCGCTCGTAGACCCTAACGCTCCTTTGTCGCTTCACTGCCAGCAGCCTGGGCACCCCGGGTCCTACGCTCGGCTCCACGCTTGTCGGGGGCGCCGACTGCGCCCACGTCGCCCTCGCAGTAGCGGGCGAGATTGATTGCCGCGTTGTCGTCGCGGTCGTGGCGAATCCCACAGGACACACAGGTCCATGCGGTCCGCCATCCGGGTTCATTTCTCACACCACATCCGTTGCAGATGCGTGAGGAGGGGTAATAAGCGTCGGCCTCAATTAGAACCGAACCGTACCAGGTACACTTGTACGATAGCTGGCGCCTGAGCTTCGACATCGAGGCGTCGGACAGCCCGCGTCTCCGGGCTCTGGCCCCGGGGATGTGTTTCTTCCTCAGCATCCCGGACACGTTCGGAGACTCGACGACGACCGTGCCGTGGGTCTTGGCAAGTCTGGTCGTCAGTTTGTGAATCGCGTCCGAACGCTGATTGGCTATCCGCGCGTTCAGAGCGGAGATGGCATCCGTCCTTCGCCTGTACCGCACAGACCCGCGCTGGCGCCTAGACCGCGCCCGGTGAAGTCGCCTCAGCCGGACGAGGCTCCGTTCGAGAGCGCGGGGACCGGCGACACGCTCGATGATTTCACCATCGGGTCTGACGACAGTGGCCAGCCGTCTCACCCCGGCGTCCACACCCACGACCGACCCGGGTTCAGTGGGAGTGACGTTGCACTGGGACCGGATAAGTTCCACCTGGAAGACGGCGAGGAGTCTCCTGCCCCTGCGTCTTACCGTCAGGTTCAGCAGCCTGGCCCTGCCGACTCCGAGCAGTCGCTCCAGCCTGCGGGTGTTCTGGTGCGTTCTCACCAGTCCCACGCGCGGCAGTCTCACATGGCGACGCCCCGATAGCCCGAAGGCCCCGGTCGTAACCCTGTACCTGTCGGCGTCCCGTCCCTTGCGCCGAAAGCGCGGAAAGCCAACCCGCTGAGCGTCTGTCTTCCCGCTCTTCTGCCATCGCCAGTAGGCATCCACCGCATCCGCTATGCCGTTTGAGAACGCCTCCTTGGAGACCTCAGTCCACCATGGATTGCCGTCCGCATCCAGCGCCAGCCTGTGCTTGTCGCGATTCCAGCGCTTTCTCAGGCGGAAGAGCGAAGGAGGACCGAAGGACACACCGCACTCGCGGTACAGGTCGAGCTCGCGCCTGATCTCGGCCACCGTCCAGTTGCAGGCGTACCGGCGCACTCCGAAGCGCCGCCTTATGGCCGCCTGCTGCTCCGCGGTCGGCTCCAGCGCGAAGTTGAAAGCCTGCAGCGTCCGCCCAGGCGACGACTCATAGCTGTTGGTGTTCAAGAGTGTATGCTCCCCATGGAACAATTGTGCCACAACATGTCGGCATGGGTTCAGCATCCGGAGACGACTGACAACAACAAATGCCTACTATCCGGTCAACTGCTGACAACCCCATCTCCCTTCGACATTCTGTACCCCACCCTGGGTTCGGTCAGGATGTACCTGGAGCTTGCGGCGTCCTCGCCCAGCTTGCGGCGGAGCCTCCTCATGTGGGTGCGCAGTACCCGCAGGTTCCCCGGCTTTCCCGGACTCCACACCCGCCTCAGCAGCCGGTCGTGGGACACCACCCGTCCGGCCTCCGCAACAAGCTCCGCCAGCAGGTCGAACTCGGTGGCCGTCAGCTCTACCGGGTTATCCGAGACCGTCACCCTGCGCCCGGCATAGTCTATTCGCAGGTCGCCCACGGTGAAGGGCTCGGACCGCGCCGGGCGCTCCGGTTCCTCTGACCTGCGCAAGACAGCCCTCACCCTGGCCACCAGCTCCGTCGGCGAGAAGGGCTTGACGATGTAGTCGTCGGCGCCCTCCTCCAGCGCCCTGGCGACCATCTCGTCCCTGCCGTACGCCGACAGGAATATCACCGGAATATGGGAGACCGCCATGATGTCCCCCATGAGCTCCACCCCGTCGCGCTCCGGCAACATCAGGTCCAGCAGCGCGAGGCGGGGTCTGTGTTCGGCCACCAGCTCCAGCGCCTCCTCCGGGTCCGCGGTCACCACGGTTCGGAAGCCGGCGCTGGCGAGGGCGTCCCGCACCGACCTGAGCGTCAGCGGGTCGTCGTCCACCGCCAGCGCCGTTCCCTCGAACGGCCCGTCTTCATGCGCGCGGGCGGCGTGGGAAGGGAGTTCGGCGTCGCCGACCGCAGGCAGGGTGAAAGAGAACCGCGCTCCCAGGCCGGGCCCGTCGCTCTCGGCGCGGATGCGGCCCCCGTGCGCCTCCACTATCCCCTTGCAGATGGCCAGCCCCAGGCCGGTGTCCCTTCCAGTGTCGCGATCCTCCCTGCGTGAGAACTTGCGGAACAGGAGCGGCAGGTCGTCGGCGGGTATCCCACGTCCCTGATCGGCCACCGAGAACTCCACCTGCCCACCGACATTCACCGCGCTCACCAGGATGACGGAGTCGTTGGGGGAGTGCCTGGCCGCGTTGGAGAGCAGGTTGCCGATGACCTGGACGACGCGCCCGCGGTCCGCCATGACCTGGGGCAGGCCGGGCACGACGTCTATGGCCAGGTCGTTCGCGCCCCCGGCGCCCTGGTAGGCGTTCCTGGCGCGGTCCACCAGCAGGGCCGCCTCAGTCGGCTCCGGGTCCACCGCCAGCGCGCCGGTCTCGATGCGGGCCACGTCCAGAAGGTCGCCGATTAGCTCCCGCATCTGGTCCGCCTGGTCCACGATGATGCGGTGGAACTGCCGCGTCTCGGCCGAGTCCAGGTCCGCCGCCGCGTCCAGGAGGGTTGTGGCCGCGCCCCTGATGGATGCGAGGGGTATCCTGAGCTCGTGGCTCACCATGGCCAGGAACTCCGTCCTAAGCCGCGCCGCTTCCTCGACGTCCGTCATGTCCTGCATGGTGACCACCACCGACTCCACCTCCCCCTCGTCGGAGCGAACGGGCGTGGCGTTGAGCACCACTGTAACGCTGCGTCCGTCGGGGACGCCCATGACGATCTCCTCGGCCCGCACCGTCTCGCTGGAGCGGAGGATCTCGGCCAGGGGGAATTCCCGCAGGGAGACCTCGCTCCCGTCGGCGCGGCGGACGGTGATCACTCCCAGCAGGTCCTCCGGCGCCTGCTCCGGGTCCCGCAGACCGTCCACTATCCTTCTTCCCTCCCGGTTGAACGACACCGCGGCGCCCTTGTTCATGTCGAACACGACGACGCCCACCGGCGAGGTGTCTATCAGCGTCTCCAGGTCAGCCCTGGCGCGCCGCTCCTCGCGGTGGGCGCGGGCGTTGGCTATGACCTGCGCCGCCTGTGATGCGAACAGCGCCAGGGTCTCCTCGTCCTCCCGGCTGAACTCCTGCCCGTCCTCGCGGTCGCCGAGGAAGACGTGGCCCACCCGGACGCCCCGGTGGAACATGGGCGCGGCCAGGAAGGTGAAGACCCCCACCGGCAGGGGGATGGTGAAATCCGTGAAGCCCAGCGCCCGGACGCGCTCCGTCAGGTCGGGAACCCTCATGGGTTCGGAGATGCCGGTGAGGGCCTGGAAGACGCTCAGTCCCTCCGGCATCAGCCAGAGCAGTTCCGATTCCTCATCGCTCAGCCCGGAGGCGAGGAAGTCCTCGACCATACCCCCGTCGCCCAGGAGCGTCATCACCCCGTAGCGCGCTCCGGTCAGGGAGCGGGCGGAGTCCAGCGCGCCCTGGAGCACCACGTCGAAGTCCAGGCTCTCGTTGATGCGCAGGCTGGCCGCGCTCAGACGGGAGAGCCGGTCGCCCACGGGGTCGCTTCCCTGGGCCGGCTGGCTCGTATCTTCCAATTGTTTACCTCCTGGGGAGATCGGGCTGAAACGGCTTGTTTGGGTGAAATTCTGGGTATTGGCTCAAAGCTTACCGATAATCATATATTCCAGTTTATAAAGTAACAGGCGGGTGCAGGTGGCTTAGCTGGTGACCAACTGGGGGGGCAGCAGGTGATTAGAACACCAGTTATCCCCTGTTAATCACCTGCTTTAGCTTTGGGAAAAATTTTTCGCTCCTCGGATTTTGGGTGGGCATAAGTGGATATTTATGTATGTCGAGGTGCAGAAACATCGTTGGGCGCTCCCGATAGTTAGTTTGTATGTTCTCATTATAGCGTATGGAGAGCGCGAATGAGAAATTTGGGTGAGTGGAATTGGGGTTTCACCCCCATCCTAACCTTCCCCCATCAAGGGGGAAGGGACTTTTGCCTACCCTTGTGAGCCCGTCAAGGGGGAAGGGACTTTGGGACTCGTCCTTCGACAAGCTTCCTTCGACAAGCTTCCTTCGACAGGCTTCCTTCGACAAGCTTCCTTCGACAAGCTTCCTTCGACAAGCTTCCTTCGACAAGCTTCCTTCGACAAGCTTCCTTCGACAAGCTTCCTTCGACAGGCTCAGGACGAACGGTTTATTGATTTGCATGCCTTTGTTAGGCCGTCGAGGAAGGGGGGCGGGTCGGCGTCGCCGGATTCTATGGCCTCTTTGATGGCGGGGTTGGCGTCGAGCCAGCGCGTGAGTTTCTGGAGGGATTCGGCGCGGCCCAGTTCTTTGCCTTCTTCTTTGCCTTCGGCGCGGCCTTCTTCTTTGCCTTCGGCGCGGCCCTGTTCTTTGCCTTCGGCGAATCTTCTGGCCAGGTATCTTTCGGCTATCATTCTGAGTCCCTCCGCTGTTGCCGCGATTATGAGCGAGTAGGCCGCCATCGCGGGCACCTGAGATGATACGACTTTCATTATGAGCGTGTATATTTCCGGGGGCGAGTTGGAGACGGCGGCGCTGATTTCGCTCTCCGCGGCGTAGTAGGTCGCCGCCAGTACCTGTATTCCGAAGGTGATGTAGTAGAACCAGGCCCAGGGGCTGTCGAAGCGGATCAGTGGCGGCTGTCCGCCGCTGTCCCGCTCTGCGTTCGGCTCTTCGGAATCCGCCATGCGCGCCTCGCTGTCCGGTGGCTTCTGTTCCTATAGATATGATAGCGCAGTGTTTGGCAGGCGTCTATGAGAAGACTAGAGCCTGCCCCTCGCTTGAAACGGGGATCAGGGTGATTCCTTATACCGACCAAACTGATACGGCATAGCATCTGCAGGTCTTTCGGTTATTTCCCGATACCACTTCTGTCGTTCACCCTGAGCCTGTCGAAGGGCCGCCCGTTCATGGTTCGACAAGCTCACCACGAACGTAATTGGTTGATAATCGAAAGACCCTGATAGCATCCGAATAAGGGCTTGACGCGCGGATTTGGCCTGTGTTATAAACTTAATTCCGCATTGATATGATACTTCATATCATGTAGGACTAGCTTCGATATAGATACCAACGTAATCAATACAGCATATTCGGACACGCCGCCACGCGCGGCGTCAAACATCTAGCGGATACGAACGCAATCAACTCAGGACATTCGGAGGCGGCGTCAAGCCCCCAAGCCAAGGCGCTGCATCAAGTCAATAACCAAAGAAAATTCAGGAGTAAACGTAAACCCATGTTGAATACGATTGTTAGCAAACCCACGAAGACCATTCTGTACGGGGCGGCGCTCACTGCGGTCGTCCTCGTGATCGCGCTGCTGGTGGTGAGCTTCGCCACCGGCTCTGCCCAGGCCCAGACCCCGCCTCCCGGCAGCAGCGGCAACACCGACGGCGACGACCACAGCTACACCAACCACAGCACCTACCCCGACCCCCAGCCCTGCGGCCCCGGCGCCGGCGACGCCGACATGAAAGAGCCGCACGAGATAACCTCCGGCCACTACGCCCTCTTCGACGCCTACTGGCGCACAATAAGTAAGGGCGAGAGGGACAACGAGGCGACCGGTCTCGGCGTCCTGCACACCAACCTCTGCCCGCCCGAGGTGACGCAGACGACCATGACGGTGGATACAAGATTCGGACCGAAAACCACAACGGAAACCACCCGCTCCGCCCGCAGTGGCGGGATGGAGGTTGATGAAGCCATCATGCACGTGCTGGACAAGCACCTGGCAACCACGGTCGCCTCCAACGCCGGTGCCGGCCAGATCTCGCTGGCAGAGTACCCCGCCGTCCGCAAGGCATTGGGCCTGCTTGGACCAAACGGCGAGGAACTGCCGGTACCCGACGACCCCCCCCAGGTCTGGTGGCTGCGGCTGGACGACCCGCGCAGCACCAGCACGGACGAGGCCTCAGATCTGAGCATTGGCTTCTCCACCCTTTTGCTGGACGCCGAGCGCTGGAAGTCACCCATGCGCTACAAGTTCGAGGTGGAGCGCCACCCGGACGACCCCACCGACGTTCCGCACTTCTTCGCCTACGAGTCGCCTGATGTCAGTGCTGAGGACGGCGAGAAGGGGGTGAAACTCGTCTGGGACAGCACCAAGGCAGGCCAGGGTGAGATTCTGTTGAACCCCGGCGAGTACAAGGATCTGCAATGGGTCTTCACCAAGCCCGGCACCTACCTGCTGTGGGTGCACCTGCTGGGCGAGGTCAAGAAGCCTGGCGACGGCGATAACTGGAAGGCCATCAGCGAGAACGAGACCGAGACGAGCGAGGTTTACCGGTACACCATCCAGGTGGGCAGCGATCTCGACGAGACGGAGCCGCCGATATTCGGCGTCAACCGCAGCGTTAAGGAGAACTCTTTCGGCGGAACCAAGGTTGGCGACCCGATACCGGTCTATAACGCTGAAGCGGACGTGCTCTACTACGATCTGACCGGGACCGGGCATAGCAACTTTGAGACGGTTGTTGCGTCCACCGACCCGCACGCAGTCCAGATAGTGGTTGCGGACGGCGCCAACCTGGACTACGAGGACGCGGAGAAGCGCTCCTACGAGCTCTTCCTCACCGTCACCGACAGGGTGGACCATGAGCACAACTTCGACCCCAGTGTGGACGACGTCCTGATAGTCAGGATAGACTTGGAGGATCGGGAGCCGGGGTTGCAGCTCCGCGCTGACCAGGAATCCCAGAAGGTTGGCAAATGGGTGAACTTTGCCGTGCTGTATGAGCAGGCGCCGGAACATGCCGGCCGGACGTTCGGCTACCAGTTGGAAGAGCACGACGGGCCCCGTACATCTGCAGACCGCGACTCTCGATGGCCGGTCGTCGGCAATCTCGTTAACGCTAGAGCTGCCACTTGGTCCGTACCCATAGAGCAATCAAGCGCGGGCACCAAGACGTACCGCGCGACCGTAGTGCTTTCGAACGGTGACTCCCTCGACACACCCCCGACGTACGTGAATTCCAACGATATCGAGATCACTTGGGTGGAATAGCGCCCCGGCAAGCCGAGCGGCGGCATTCCGGCCCCGTCCGGCGATAATCCTGTAAGTCCATCCTGTCCTGATGCGATTGCAATAGTCCCTTCCCCCCTCGACGGGGGAAGGCGTAGGGAGAGGGGTGACCAGGCTGAATGCCTACGCCCCTCTCCCAGTTTGCCAACATCTTTGAATTGACGGCTTATCCACCCTCACCCCCGCATCGGAGTGCGGGGCAGGCTCTAGCCCTCTCCCAAGGGGAGAGGGGATAAATCTGAAACTGAATGACAGCAGAAATCCGCACACTGCTCTATAGCTCAGCGGCAGCGCTGAGCGTTATCGCTATTATCGCGATAGGGGCCGCCTGCGCCGCTACCGCCCACGCCCAGCGGGTTGACGAATCCCTCCCTCCCCTTGCCGACCTGACCATTTCCTCCGAATATCGAACTGACGCCACCTTGGTAATCTGGCGCGCCACCGTGGAGAACAACACCGTCGGGGCTCATCCGGGAATGCATGTCGCTCTCGTAGAAGTGGAGATTACCATAAGTGATTCAGTCGGCGGTGACAGGACGAGCCTATGGACCATCAGGAACCTGCCGCCCGGGGGCAGCGAGACCAAAGGATTTGGAGCCGAGCGCGATTTCCCGGGAGTAGGTGGTATGCCGGAAAAGATGCCGCAGCGGTTCCATGCCGAAATCATCGAATCAGTCCCGAAGGAGGCGCCGCGCTTCGGGTTCAACAATGCTACGGAACACTGGGCCATTGTAAGCACTCCTGGGACCCTCGGACTTTTGGGGGGTAGCTTTTTCACCAACGCGGACCTCGTCCTTGCCGTCGCCAGCATTTCCGACCGATCCCCGCAGCCCGAGGGAGCGACGACCTTCACGGTGACTACCGATGCTGACACTAGCAGCGACAACGACATCCCAGGCCCACTTCATAGTGACCAAGATCATAGTCTGTTCGAGGTACAGGTCGAAATCAGCCTTTCACCGGGCCTGTCCTTCGCCGGGACTCAGCCGGAGGCGCCGTCCGGCACGACCTTCGATACGTCCACCGGGATCTGGAACGTGGGCGCCGTGGGGGCGGTAACCCCGTCGCTCCAGGTGGCGGTCAACCTCAGCGCCGACAGACTGACGGACCTGCCCCTGGAAGAGCGGTGCCTGACGGCGAAGGTGGTCAGCGCTCAGCCCTGGTTCGCCGACGACCCCCTGAAGCGGCTGAACGACACCGACACCGCGTGCCTGGGCAGGCCGACGGTGTTGAGCAGTGGCACGATGGACCTGGTTGACTTCTATCCCTGCATCGGCGTAACATCCGCCCCCTGCACCAGCGAGGACACTCTGGAACTGGTGGTGGCCGTGGGCGACGACAAGCGCATTGAGCGGCCCGACTCGTTCATCGTCCATATCCCTGACCCCGGCGGGCGTACAACGAAGTCCGGAAGCACAATCTGGTCCACAGCTGGCATAATGGATTTGAGAGACAGCCAGACCAGACTCACCTCCAGCTGGGAAGTCAAGGAATCCGTAAAGGTAACCGCGCCTGGCGGCGGAAACGCGCCGGGTCGCTGGCTGCTGGCCACCACCGGTGACTTTGGTCTCCTGGACGCTATGGATAGCTCGACGGTCACGCAGTCATTTTTTCGCCTGTCAGTTATTGGAACCAATCCGGCAGATTATTTTGCCGACGTCAAAGTAGATCTCTGGGAGATGGGCACATACGAGGCGCTTTTGGGAATATCGGGCCGCCTTTCCGGCACCACCTACACAGACAGCGGCACCTACGTCTTCCACGTGGGCCCAATGGCGGAGCTGGAGGTGCGGGACGCCGGGGTCAATCTCGAATTGGCCGCCGGCCGGAGCGCCTACACCATACTGGCCGTGAACAACGGTCCGGACACCGCCCCCGCCGTCCGGGTGAACTTGACCGGAGTACCGGAGGGAGCGGAGGCCGTCCCCAGCCAGGGGAGCTACGCCGAGGGAACCTGCCAGAGCGGCCTCTGCGAGGGCGTCTGGACCATCGGCGAGCTCAGCCCCGGATACCACAACCGCCCCTCCGTCTATGGCAAAGATGGCGTGACTCTGGCGCTGATCGCCGCCAGCGGTGGCCCCATCACCGCAGAAATCGAGAACACGCAGGACTACTGCGTCCGCATCCAAACGGCCGATCCCGACCCCGGCAACGACCGGGAATGTACGGGGAGCGTGCCGACGGGTTACACCGAGCACTCCGTCGCCTACTACGACCACATCGAGGGGAACAACACGACGATGGTGGCGCGGCGCGCCGTGACGGACGAGCGCGCGGGCGCGCCGTCCACGACGGTGGCGATTCACGGCGCGGAGCTCGCGCTGCTGAGCTGGAGCCCTGTGGAGAAATTGTACGGCTATCCGTTGAAAGGGTACGAGATCGAGCGGACGTCGCGGGATGGGATCCCGAGCTGGGAGGCGTTTACGGACGCCAATGAGATGTTCCACTACGCGCACAGCGGGGGCGGGGGCGGCAACGTGGCCTACCGGGTGCGGGCGGTGAACGAGTTCGGCGTGCCGGGTCCCTGGTCGCAGGTGGCGACGGAGGAGCAGACGGTCAAGGGGCCGAGCGCGCCCGGGAACCTGATGGCGACGGTGGATGGGGTCAGCATCAGTCTGAGCTGGGACGCGCCTACGGACAACCGAGGATCGGCGGTCACCGGCTACCGCATAAGGTACTCCGAAAACGGCGACCTCGAGACGCCGATAACTCACGCCACCACCACCAGGATGTACGAACACACCGGCCTGCGTCAGGGCAAGAGATACTGCTACGGGGTGGCGGCGGTGAACGCGAACGGAGTCGGCGATTTCTCCGATTGGGACTGCGCTACGACCGAGTCCGTACCGGACGCGCCCGCGAGTCTGCGCGCCACGGCCAAGGGCAATAGCGCCGTCACGCTGACCTGGAACGAGCCCGCCGAGGACGGGGGATCGGCCATCAGCGGCTACCGCATAGACTACTCCGAAAACGGCGGCGCCTGGCAGAATCAGGTGAGAAACTCCGCCACCACGACCAGGGAATACGAACACGCCAGCCTGGACGCGGGCGCTAACTACTGCTACCGCGTCGCGGCCATCAACGACAACGGAACGGGTCTGTTCTCGGGCCAGGCGTGCGCGACGACCGAGACCGTTCCGGGCGCGCCCCGGAGCCTGCGCGCTGTGGCGAAAGGCGAGAACGCCGTCACGCTGAACTGGAGAGCGCCGTCCAGCGACGGAGGGTCGGCCATCACCGGCTATCGCATAGACCATTCCGACGACGACGGCGCGAACTGGGAGACGCTGGTGAGCGACACTGCCACCACGACCAGGGAATACGAACACGCGAGCCTGTCGGCTGGGTCGAGGCACTGCTACCGTGTGGCGGCTATCAACACTCACGGCGAAGGCCCCCTCTCCGGCCAGGCGTGCGCGACGACCGACGGCGCTCCGAGCGCCCCGCGAAACCTGAGCGCCAAGCCCATCAGCGAGACAAGCATCAGGCTGACCTGGGACGAACCGTCGTCCGACGGGGGAGAAGCCGTAACGGGCTACCTGCTGGAATACTACGACGGCGCCGAGTGGCTGGCGCTGGAGAGCAACCTCGGCCCGACCACGAGGACGTACACACACACGGAACGGGACGCTGGCACGAACTACTGCTACCGCGTGGCTGCGATCAACTCCAACGGAACGGGGCCGTACTCGGGCCAGGCGTGCGCGACGACCACGGGCTCGCCGGACGCGCCGGAGAACCTGAGCGCCAAGGCGGACGGGAAGACCAGCATAATTCTGACATGGGACAAGCCGACGGACACCGGGGGCGCGACCATAATCGGCTACCGCATAGACTACCAAACGGACGTCGGCTCCGAGTGGATAACGCTGGAGCACGACTACGACCGCACGACCTACGGCCACACCGGCCTGCTTCCGGGCGCGACCTACCGCTACCGCGTGGCGGCGACCCACGACAACGGCACCGGGCCGTTCTCGGCGGAGGTCAGCGCCACGACCGAGGGCGCGGCTACGGACCTGCCCTCGGAGCCGGAGAACCTGCGGTTCACCGCGGTGGGCAGGAATCAGGTTACCCTGAAGTGGGACCCGCCCAGCGTGGGTGGAGAGGTCACCTACTACCAGCATCGCTACGATCACGACGATGCGACAATCGCCAGGGTGTCCGGAAGTACGCGGCAGGCGACGATTGGCCGTCTGATCGAGGGACAGACGCACGACTTCCAGGTACGCGCGGGGAACTCTCTGGGCGTCGGGGAATGGTCCCCGCCCGTTCAGGCGAACCTTGGCGGCCTGGCGATAGCGCCCAGCCCGCTCGAGCTCGACATCAGGAAGAACGCGCAGGACGAATACGGCGCGGCCAGCTTCAGGGTGAGGATGAACAGTTCGCCGAGGTGGCCCATAAGCGTCGGTCTGCACTGGGAAGGGGACGTGTGTCTGACCGATTCGCTCCCGTACCAGCAGTTCAAGATTCTGCTGCCCGACAATCCGCCGCCCAGCCGCAAATTCTGGGACGACGGCTACTGGGGTCCGCCGAACGACAGGAGCGCAGCGCCCCGGAGTACCGGGATAGAGATCGAAGTGGACGCCTCCAGGTGCAGCGGCGGGGAGACCGCGGTGGTCTATCTGGACATCTCGACCGTCGCGTTCGACTACATCGCGGGAGCGTCCATGTGGGACGACGAGCCGCTGACCCCCGGTACAGAGGAATGGAATCAGAGATGGGGCGAATGGGGCGTCCCGGACGAATACCAGTCCGGCCCCAGCATCAGGCTGCGCGCGGTGGAGTAGGGGCGGCGCCGGGCGCATGGGGGAATGGCTTGCCAACCGTCTCTCCCACCTCAAAGCTCTGACTCGATAGAGCTTCTTTCCGCGTGCGCACGACCGGCCTCGGTGTCTGATTCTGGCGCTTCCGACGCGGGCTGAGCGATGTTCCGATGCGTTCTGTGGTAAGGTGTCTGTGCGGCGTCATGGTCTCGTCTCAGCCCTGCGGCCTCGGAATCGCCCATACGTTGCTTATTCACTCAACACGGATAGACCGTTGCGCCTTTCGCAAATCCCCCCGCTTGATCTTACGGGTAGTCTCACGTTGTCTCTGACCCCGGATGAGGCGGTGAGGAATTCTGCGCGAGGCCAATGAAAGAAGAGGAAAGATCACGGTACAGTACATCGAGACCTCGGCGGTGTCCTAACCGATGGCCAGGACTACGAATAATCCGCCGGCGACCGCGTGGCAGAACCACTACGGCCGAATAGGAATTCGCCAGCTCGGAGTTGGAGGAGTAACAGACGGTAGACGTGGCGGTGCGCTCGACCAACTACTACGTCAGTATCGCATGGGGCTAAACCAGTGAGGAACAAGTAGGCTAGGGAGGCTGAAATGGAACTGTACCAGTTGGACTACGTCCTGCACGAACCCCGGGAAGACCAGGGGTGGCTTTACATGGCCGAGATACCGGACCTGCCCGGATGCCGCGCCTGGGCAGAGACAGCCAACGAGGCCCTGACTGAACTGTCTGCGGTGGCGGAGCAGTTTATACTCTCCTACAAAGACCGGGGCAAACCTCTGCCACCGAGGATAGCGCAGTCACTAGCCGGAGAGGGCAGGATCTCCGTGGCTGTATGACTTGCAGGGAACTAACGAGAAAGCTCAGAAGGCTTGGATGTGCTTTTCACCGCCAGTGTCCGCCGTCGACGTTCTGAACGAAACGCCGGTACACGGCCTCTTCAAGAATGGTGAGGACGTGGAGTCCCGCGTTCGAGACGAGCGGGCATCGTGGAACAAATGACTTCCTCGGAAGTATCGTCGAACACCCGGACTTCCTGAATAAAGTCTTTACCGATAACATTGTCGTCGCTCATCCGCTCATGCACCCGAGCGACGACCTCGGAGAGCCTGACCTTGGCACTATGTCGAGACTCTTGATGCACATGCAAACCAGTCTTGCGGCAGATGGATTCTTCCCGCGGGGTGCAATTGCCGTAGGTGAACACTATCAAGATCAGGATTTTGCATATGGTGACGCTCTCTTGGAGGCCGTTGACCAGGACAAGTCAGGGCAACCACCGCGGCTTGTCATCGGGGCTTCAATTGAACCCCTGATCTCGGAGTATCTCTCATGGTACTCTGGTGTCTCGACACCGCACCATGCCTACCTGCTAGAGGACGCGAGTGATGGCCGGTTGTTCATCAATTACCTCAATGTGGCGTTTGAAAACTTCCCCGACAGCCCAATTGACTGGGATCTTCTCGATGCCCACAGAGAGCATATCCTTGAAAGCCTGAACAAGTATGAGTCAGATGATCGCGTCTTGCCAAAGTACACATGGCTCGCCGCTTATCACGACTACATTTGCCGCATGTTCGCCGATGCTTATACAACTCAAAGCTACGAGGAAGTCGACACCTTTGATTACTTTGATATGGCAGTTGAAGCAGAGGCACGTAAAGCACTCAACTACCTCGTGAGCTCCGATGAGCAACTGCCCTTTAGATTACTCTCAGCAGAACGCCTACCCTCGCTCTTGACCGATACCGGGAGTGACAGGTTGTAAAGTCATATCGATTGAACGATGAGGGAGAGTGAGCCTACGAATTCAGGAGGTCTCAGTAACGGGATCTCTCGATTGGGAATCCCGCCCACTGCTGCCGCTGTGCCGGTTCGCTTTGGGCGGGCCGCGGGCTACGCTGCCTGGACGTCAGGCGCAGGGTGTGGAGTTGTAGCATGGCCCCTGGGTTGGCGATGATTTCCGCGATTATGCCTATGACGACAATCTCGCCAAGTTCTCATCATAGGCGTAATTTCGTCGCTAACGCCAGAAACGGTCTTCTTCACCGCTTCGGGCCGCGTCCGACAATTTCGGAACTTACTTCCGCTCAGTAGTTTCTGGCTCTCGCCTCCTGGACGATCTGTAATCCGCCAGGGCGACGGCGACCCGCGCAGCGAGACCAAGGACACCGGCCCCGAGTGTCAGCAGGGCGGCCAAGGTGACGCAGGAACTCACATCTTCAACCGCGATGTCCACGACGCCGGGAATCCTGCTTCCTACGAGTTCCTCCGTTCTGTGAAGGTCGGCGCCTCTGAAGAGTTCGGACACGAGGTCTCTCAGGACTCCCTCGAGATAGGGAGCCAGGACAGAATCTCTGTAATGACCGACAAGCCCAATCGTCGCCAGGGACGCAAGTACCGTCACACCGCTCGCCCAGAAGAGCCGGCCGCGCCAGTCTCCGCCGGCGGCCAGACCAAGGGCCAGCAGGATCCATCTGAGCGTCCGCAGTATGTCCAGAGTGCTGCGCTCGCGGTCTAGCTAGACGACTTGGGAACGGCTCATATCCCTGTGGAACTGAATATGATCGTACGTCCAACCCTGGGACATAAGCTCCCGAACGGCTTCCAATGTGCCGGAGGGGTCTTCCACACCGGGCAGAGAGTTTTCTGGGGGGGGGGGACCGCCGCAGGTCGGCGTCAGTGAATTCCCACCCGCGGCGCGCGAATCCGATGGCTTCTTTCAGTCTGTGGTCGAGCTGATCCCGGGTCAGACTGAATACATACACGTCAGGCACGTTTTCATCAATGACCTGGGCGGCAGCCAGGGCAACGACCTCCGGGATGCTGCGGATAGCCACCGCGTCGTAGCCGACGGGAGCGCATTCGAGATCGGCGCCTGAAAGTACGGCGCTCAACTCGGCCGCGGACATCTCCTGGCCGCAGGCGGGCAGATCCGCAAGCCTGTCGTCTAACTTGCCAACGGCGGTCGCCCTGACTATCTCGGCGGCCCTGCGCTTGCGGTCTCTCAGGCCCACCCGGAGGACGAGGGTATCGGTCCGTCCTGTCGCGAAGGGCAGAGACTCATCGATGGCCCGCTCAGCCTCCGTCCGGAGCCATTCGAGCGATGCGACCTCTATCAGCGCCGACTTCAGATCATCAGGGGTGAGAACTATCCCATAGGACAGCTCGACAGGTTCCGGCATCCACTCGGCAACCGTGTATTCGATCACTTCAGTCCTGATCTTCCCGTATGAATCCGACTCTCTCAGCAGCCGCTTCGTCTCGTGCATCGCGACCTCAACGCGGTCCGAGATGTGGCCGGACGCGCGAAACTCGTCCTCACTACCCAGCAGGTAAGGAACTGCTTCCCCTACCATCACATCCGCCTGGGCATCGAACCACTCCCGGTGGAGCACGCTACGGGCTGCTTCGCGCAGTTCCCGGTCGGAAATACCGAAATCCGCCACGCGACTTCCGGCGACGGCGTCGTCCACCAGTGGAGCGACGAACTCTTCCTGGAACAGCTCATAGACATCCAGTTCCCTGAGCAACGCTCGGAATTCCCAGACGACCGCATCCTCGCCCGGGCAGGACGGTCATACTGAACGAGTCTGTCTCACCTGTCGAGTACCTTCCCATCTCCGACAGGACATACTCCACCTTATCCCGCAGGAGGTCCGGCGGATGCAGGGAGTAGGCGAGAGCGGCCAGTCGTTCGTTGGACAGGTACAGAGAATCGCCTGTGAGGTCCTCTTCGATCCCTGACTCGTCCAGGGCCGACAGGACGGCGGTCATCAGGAACTCGTAGAATCCGGATTCACCTAGTGGCGCGGCGTAGTATTCGGCGCTGAGGATGGTGTCGTTCATACTCCAGAGCGTCAGTCCGACGAACAGAGCCGCAAGCAGCGCGAGGAACAGAAGCGCCGACAGGCAAATCCGGATTAACGCGCGGCGGCGTTGGCGCATACGGTCAATCCCACCTTCCAGACCTTCTCAGCGCACGATAATTGATAATGCGAGTGCGGCGTTTGGCTCTTCATATCAGTGTAAGCGGACATGGGGGCAGCGTGTGCCACCATCGCTTGGGATACAGGAACCTGTCTCCTATGGAACCATCGGGGCTGTCACCTTCAGGCACATAGCTCTCTCCTACGCCCTCGAACCAGTCCCAGTCTGAGACATTATTCGCGTATTGCACCGCTTTCTCTATTCGTTCGACCTCGTTCAACATGATCCTGGAGTCCTGGTCGGCAGGGAGCATCTTCGTCAAGACGAACTTGAACATCATCAGCACGGACTGTAGTTCACCCCGACTGACTGTTCGACTTCCTACGATATACTCCTGGCGGCGACGCTGCGGCTCCACCACCAATCTGCTGCCGTATGGTTCGGACATCAACACGCTTCTTCGGGACTGTGATTCGTCCAACCGCTTCTTGTGCTCTGCCAAAAAGGGCTTACAATCCACACACTCTTCATCCAAGCCCCACAGATCGGCGTCACCGGGGTACACTCCGTCCCATCCACCTCCTATTGCGAAGCTGCAATCTCTGCAGAACGGGACCTCCCCGCAACTGCCGCCGGGATCATGTGTCTCTATGTATGACACCGAATACCTTTCTCCCTCGCTGACGAAGGGTTCGCTGCATCGGGCGCAGCGCAGCGCGCCGTCATCGACGGCCTGGTGACTGGCCCTGACTTCGTTCCAGAATTCCTCACGCTCCCGACGCTGACGCTCGGGGCTGCCAAAGTCCTCTCTGATCCCTACGGAGGGGTCTTCCGATTCCGCGATCTGTCGCCAGAGGTCTATCAGACGTTGCCGCCGGCGATTACGACAGTTGCGAGGAGAAATGTGCGCCTTCCTTACCGCACTGTCTATGGGACGTTGGCTGCCATCCAGTTCGAATATGTCGATGCCATTAGAGGCGCAGTAGGCCAGTTTCGACGCCGACGGCGGGCTTGTGTGAGTGAACTCCAGCCAGATGGGAGAATTATCGCCCCTTTCAAGGAGTACGTCGGGAATGAATCCTCCATACCCGGCTTCACGCTTCACGGCGGTGACGTCGGCCAGGATGTTTTCCACGAATCCGCCGCCGACACACCGCCCGCAGCACTCTGCGAAGAAGAGCCAGAAGCCCTGCTGCTTCTTGCGACGTCTCTCCAATATGTGGGAGTACGTCGCGGTGTTGGACCAGTGGGGTACACCTTCCGGATTTAGTGGCGTACCCATGTTCATCCTATTCATTCTTCCAATAGTCCTCTAATGCTTCCCAGTCGAATCTTGTTACCGTCCGCAGGATTCTACATGTCCGTTTAATCCATTGGACAGACGTCAGTGTGGACAATACGGGACAGAATTCAGGCGCCGCTTCGCAATCGAACAGCAATAGTCTTGATGAACCAACGGGATCCGAGACACCGCCTGTCTTCGGAGAAGGACATCCGTCTGATCGGCAGGACTATCCGAAGTTACGATCCCGAATGTAAGACGACGGACAGGAAGCGCCGGAGCGTCGAGAGGGTCTTCGGCTGGAGGAGAGACCACAGAGGGCTGTCCGGAGTGAGACTGCTCATACTGATTTACACGCTGACGGACAGCGTATCCAGGCTCGCGGAGGCGAGGAGGGTGAAACACTGCCGGTGGTGGCGTAAGGCGCCACATCGACTGTAAGTAGCGCTCGGTTCCTCGGCTCGGTACAGAGTCGCCGATGGCGTTCATCCATATGCCAGACACTGGTACGGATGACGCAGAACCCGGTCCGGACTCAGGTCTGTGCGACTATCAATCAGGCTTTCAGCTTCGATGGCGTCGTCAGCCCGTGCATGGCGCGCTCATCCTACGCAAGATTCAGCCCGTCCACCCAGTAGGAAGACCGGAATGAACCGGGCGGCCATCTACGCCCACTTCCTCGCCAAGGCCGGGAGGGGGACGACGGGACCTCCATCTACGAGCGGATAGGCGAGACGGAAGCCTACTGTGAGAACAAGGGAGTGCCCGTCTCCGAATACTGCCACGAGTTGGGCGGGACCAGAGAGATAGGTTGCGTCATCCTTGACGAATGATGGCAGTAATGCAATCATTCAGCATGGACAGGTCCCTAGAGAATATGAGGCGAAACCCTCGGAACGTCCGGTTCGACGACCTTAGAAGAGTCTGTGACCACTACTTCGGAGAACCAAGACAGAGAGGCAGTCATCTATTCTATAGGATGCCCTGGCAGGGCAGGCCGTTGGTGAATATCCAGCCCATCCGGGGCATGGCCAAACCGTATCAGGTCCGTCAGGCGCTCAAGGCAATCGACAGACTGGAGGAAATGCATGGCTGAATTGATTGACCGCTACATCTACCGGGTAATCTGGTCTGATGAGGACGAGGAATACGTTGGCCTATGCGCCGAATTCGGCGCACTCAGTCACCTGGACGACACCCCGGAAAAAGCTCTGACAGGGATTCGAGAATTGGTGTCCTACGCCGTCCAACTCAATGTGGAGGATGGCGTTCCGATCCCAGAACCGTTATCCACACGCCATTACAGTGGCACGATTACCGTGCGCATCCCACCGGAGACTCACCGCGCATTGGCTATGGATGCTGCCGAGGCCGGCGTCAGCATGAATCGGTTGGTCGCTGAACGACTAACACTGCGACGTTAGCCGCCGACGTTGTGTGACACGCCAGAGACACAGTGTCAAGCCGATTAGTCCAAGGATGGGTAGGCCCAAGTTAATCACGTAGGCGAACCAAAAGAGAACTACGTGGAATCCGCTCAGAATATCATAGACGGGCCAGGCGACAGACGCAGCGTAGATCAGGAATCGACCTGCGTGGTGCTCGATGAATCCCCGCGAACTATCTCACCACCGAAGAAAGCCCATCTCAGGGCAACACCTCATACGATGGCGACGAGGGTGCGTGGCCCGTATGCAGCTTCCTTATGCAGCTTCCTATTGAGGTAGGTCGCCGACCTCCTCTCCGGGACGTGGAGCGCGGACAACAGCGAATGGTCATACAGGGGACGGCTGTTAGAAGCACGAGTACGGCGAGCAGGCGCCACTAGCTGAGGTAAGGTTCAAGCATCATTTCGCCGGCTCGTCTCCCGGGCCGAAGTAGGCTCCGCGCTCCAGCGCCGCTCGCGGGGATAGGCGCGCGTCCGTGCCCGGCTCACCCTCGAATATCGTCCGTAGCTCAGCGTTCATGTGGAGCTTGGAGGCATCGCAGTCCGGCTCATGGCGGTATCGCCACTCCATGAGACCCAGCTGAGTTGCCTTGTAGAGTACCCAACATGAACAGTCGGAGCGGTCAAAGTCCTCCTCGCTTTCGATTCGTGGGCGTTCTTTGCGACCAAATTTGCCGTCATCATTGAGGTAAAAGCATCCGCGCGCAACTTCCAGCGCCTGCCGAACGCGCTCGGGACTGGCGTATCGCAGCGCCGGAAAGACGCGCCGAGCTCGAGCGGTATCAAGTCTCTCATCGATGATGGCCATCCGAACGAATCTAACCATTTCGGGACCTGACAGCGAGCCAACGAGCCGCCAGCCCACCGGACTGCCCATCACCAGGTCATAATCGCGCGGCGAAACTTCATTGCCGTCGGAATCCATCACATTAGGCATTTGTACCTCCTCAAAAGGCGTGGCTTCTGAATGTCAGGCCATCGCAAGGGGGTTTCAGTCTCGCGCTGAATACGACACACTCATCGGACACCCGTCACGAAAGACATCCCCTGCAACCTGTCTCGATTCTCATAGCAATTTGGGTGGAATATCTTCTTCCCGCGAAACTGATCGCCGTCCCGTAGGGGAATGATGACAGCAAGGAAAGCCTCGGTCTCCGTATCGACATAGCCTTCACATCCCCCGCAGGGCATGTATCTGTATCCATCAGTTAGTTCGAGCATCATCGGGACCTGATCCCATGGAATTTCGGAAGTGTCCTGGAGCAGGGCGGCCTTCGCCGGGGAGGGGAACGAGCCAACATCGCCAAAGTGACTGAGTTCGTCCAGCCTTTCCCTGCCAGCGTCTTCTTGCTAGAACAGCTAAGTAGCCTCCTGCTGTAGCCAAGACTAACACATAATCTTGAACAGACCTCACTCGTATTCAAGGTCTGTGGACGGAAGGGTGAGATAAAAAAGGGCTTTCTGCGAAGGAGCCTTACTCGTCATCGAGGCGGGCGGGCGGCAGAGCTCGAAATGGCCCCAGGCAAAACCAGTGTCTCAGCGTGCTTCCCCCTTACCTGTTCGCAGTCTGTCTCACAGCCCAGACTCCGGCTCCGTCGGCCCGCGGCATTAAACTCGGTTGAACGAACAAGCGCAGGTGGAACCAACCTCAGCGCACCTCACGAATACGCCACCTCCAGGATCACGTCTCCGTGGCAGTCCTGGTCCTCGCGACAGTAGCAGGCCACGCCAAATCCGGGCTCGCCTATCTCGCGCCGTATGTCCTCGGCCGTAACCGGGAGCTTCTCCTCCAGCAGCAGGGACCGGAATTCCCCAACGGCATCCTCGCGGGACACCTCCCCTTCGATCCGAACCGGATTGGACCAGCGGCTCGGGCGCGCTATCCAGACGTATCCTTCCGGGAGAAACCAGCCCGCTCGCCTGCGTATCTGGATTCGAGGAGGGTTTACCCGTGGTCCCGATGTTCTACTATTCTGTCTCATTGTCCGGTCAAAGGACCTTGAAGGCCACCCTCACTCCTCGTCGCCCAGTGGTCCCAGCGCGTTCAACTCCCGTCGGAGCTCGGCGGCCTCCTGGTGGACGTCGTCCCTGATCCGCTCCCAGATTTAGTCGTGCAGGTACTCCCTGCGGTAATCCGACGCCAGCTTGATCATATCACGCTGGCGCTCGGTGAACCTCACTCCCATGTAGCGTCTTGGCTCGGAGGGCTTCCTCCCGGAGGAGCCGCTGCCCCTGCGCGTGGGCTGGGCACGCCGCGTCTCCTCCCGGCTTTCTTCCTGAGGGGCATCCGGCCTCTGCGGGCACATCGGCATCGTGGTCATCACGCGCCTCCTGACACCTGCGCCATCTCACCGGCCGGCTCGGAGACCGCCCCCAGATGGTCCTCATCGAACAGCTCTCTATATGTAAGGAGAGCATCTCCCGCGTCCCGCGGAAGGTATTCGACCACCGTCTGTCCAAGCATGTGCGAGCGCTGGTACACCACCCGGCCCCGGACCACCGTTTCTGCGACGACCAGGTTCTCGCTGCCACCTCGCAGCGATTCGACCGCGACTCCAAGCGCCTGGCGCCTGGGATTGGCGGACGCCTAGTTGATCAGCGCGACAGCTCTGAACCCGGGATTGGTCTCCCTCGCCTCAGCTACGCGGAAGTCCATGAGCTGCATCGTGTACATATCGACTCCCGTGGGCCTGATGGGCACCACCGCGCAGTCGGCGTAGAGCACTCTTGGCACGCTGACGAAGCGCCTGAAAGCCTCACCCTGAAGGGCCTGCACTTCGATCTGGAGGAGGTCGCTCTCGGAGCGAAACTGAGTCCAGAAGGCGGCGCTGCCCTGCCTGTCCGCGTCTATCAGGAATACGCGTCGACCGGAGGACGCCCTCATTCCGGCCAGATTGGTCGCACCATCGTCTTGCCCACTCCCTCCTTCTCTGCCACTACCGCCACCAGAGCGAGAGTTGAGTGTCTCAGCGCTGCCACAGTGGGTAGAGGAGTCCCCCTCTGCCTCCGAAGTACGTTGGTTCTTCGTCCGAAACGCCGCGAGGAACGGATGCGACGCTCTGGGCCACGTCGTAGCATACGACGAAGTACACGCGACTGCCGGTCCACAGGTAGAATGGCGGGGCCACGCTATCGAAGGGGTCGAATTCGGCGTCCAGCCACTCCTGGCCTTTGGGAGATGCGCCTTCGCAGTCAGCGAACGATTCTCCATTTCGCTCCATTTCGCGGGCGATCTCCCGACGCCATGTCGTCTTATACTCTTCGGACATTGATCGCTGTCTCCTATAGCTCTTGGCTCTCAGTCTATCCTCCAGCCATACGCATTGCCGCGGTACCCACGATGGCGCTCACAGTGTACCGACCGGGCGCGGACGCCTCGCAAAAGTCCGCCTCTTCTCCACCAATCTGCACGTCAGCGTCACGGACGTGGGCTGCTCAATGCCGATGTCGAGGACATGCAGCACTCCATAGTCCGCCGCGCTGAGCGTGGAAGGTTTTCTGGTCTCGTAGAGATTCACCCATCGTCTCACGGCGGTCCTCCAAGTTGAGATAGGCGGACGCAGTACGAATTCCCTCGTCAACATTGCGCCTCCTCCGGACTGTACTCTCAAAACTCAGAACTCAACTCGGTCACGACCGCCGCCGGCAGGTTCCACACGCCCTGCCGTCCATTTATCGTGACCGGCTCCACACGCCGCACGTCCTGGAACACCCACAGCCACCGGCCCATTGAGAAGTCCCCGTAGGTGTCCGTAGTAATTGTCGCATCATATTCCGGTCCATCACCTAGCTCTCCGAAACCGTGACAATTAACCATTCCCCTGGAGTCAGGCTCGCTCATCACCTGCATGCACTCTATCAGCCGAGCCGTCGCCACGACTGCGCCCATCGGTATGGAGTGAGAGCCGCCTGCGCGTTGGAGAACAATATGCTGCACCTCGATGTTCCAATCCGTCGGACGCGGCTTGCGCTTGCCGGCATGGATAGCTATCTGCTGGCCTATGAGATTCCGCGGAGCCGCCCATGAGCGGGTCTCGATGTTCTTGAGGCCCCAGACCATCAGCTGTGCCCAGGGCTGATGTAGTGTCAGCGCCCTCATCTTTCAAACTCTCCCAGTCGTGGGCGGCGCATCTGCGCCGGTCTCCGCGGAACTCGACGAGCAGGCAGAGACACCAGCGTGTCGCCCTCGGGGCTGGCCAGACGGCGCTCGAACGCGGTGAAGGCATCGACCAATTCCGGCGCCTCAAAGACCCGGTTGCGACGCCCAATGTTCACCTGCAAGAGCACTCCGGCGTCCACAAGCCGACCGATAGCCTGGTTCGCAGCCTGGAACGACCTCCCCACGAGCTCCGCGGCAGTGGACGTGGTGAGCACGGGCGCAGCGGGCAGAGCGTCTATGAGCAGACCCACGGTGGAGTCGCGGCGCACACGCCCGACGCGGCCGCGCCAGGACGATTGCAGCGCGCTCACGCGCTCCTCGAAGCCGCCGGCGTCCTCAACGGCGCGACCGCACGCGGCGGCGAACAGCGCTATCCAGCGGTTTAGCCCCTCCTGCGCCCCTGTGGAGTCGGGTGAACCCACGTAGCGCGTGCCCGCCAGCCCCTCGATGTAGTCCCGGGACCATGTCGCCAGTAAGAGTGATATGGGAGGCAATACCCGCACACCGAACCCGCGCCGGCGGAGTACCAGGTGGATCAACGCCCGACCGGTGCGGCCGTTGCCGTCCACGAAGGGATGGATGGTCTCGAACTGAGCGTGGGCGAGCGCGGCCAGCGCCAGCGCCGGAAGGGAGTCATCGTTGCAGAAGTCGCACAGGTCCTTCAGCAGGTCCGGCACGTACTCGGGCGGCGGTGGCACGAATGCGGCGGAGCACGGATTGTATCCGCTACCCCCGATCCAATTCTGTACGGTTCGCACGCGTCCGCCATGCTCCTCCAGCCGTCCGCCCGCCATGAGCAGACGGTGGGTCTCCAGAAGCGTGTCCACTACGATGGCGTCCCCCTGTCCCACGGAGTCCACCGCCCATGTCATCGCGTCGATGTTACCGAGGACCTCCCTGGCGGTAACGTCCCGAGGCTCCTCTCCGAGCCTGCGCGCGGCGTCCGCGCGCAGAAGGCGTCTTCCGCCTATTTCCAGTCCCTCTATCCTGGAGGAAGCAACCGACTCTGCGCGGAGGAGCAGACGAGCTAGCGCCTCCGAACTGGCAAACGCAGAGGCGGAAGCGTCCAGCCTCACCAGAGCCGACTCTGCGCCAGAGACGGACGCGGCAACTCCTCCATCCAGCGTGAAGAGGCGACCGTTCAGTCTGTCGGGCAGGTAGACCTCGTATGTGCAGGGACTGCGGTCGGACCGCGTCGGTCCTGTGAGAGCCCCCTCCCAGCGCCTGCTCTCCAGGGTAGCCATGTCGTATCCTCCTGCGTTCAAGCCTACCACGTAACCTTGAATACAGGCGAATACTATTCAAGGTTGCCGCGAATCTCCGTGGTGGATTTAACATACCTCGATTCCAGGGTCGTGAAGGGCGGTTCCGGCCAACCTTGAATAGTCCAGGACCATCTTCATATAGCTTCTGGAATTCACAGGCAGCATCGGTGCCGGGTTTGAACCTGGGCCCATGTGGGCTTCCTACCGTGGCGGTTCGGCATCAACACAGGCGAATTCCCCTTGGTAGCGACGCTTCTGACCAGAAACCTGGTGTACTATATGTCGGATACCGATGAGTTCAGGGGTGTCAGACGAGACCGCCGATGTTCAGTAGAAGCGGAAGCGTGAGCGCCACCGATCCGGTGTGCGATATGAAAGTGGATGTGCGAAAGTCGCCGGGCGGCCACGACCACGATGGCGAAACCTATTACTTCTGCGGCCCTGGATGCAAGGTAGCCTTCAGGAAGCAGCCCGAAGGCTACCTGTCGGGTGAGAAGAAGATCTCGACGTGATTTCGATATGGAGACGAGCTTTGGAAATGAACCCACTGATGAGCGGAGACAGAAGTCTCGCGGGATGGCTCCTAGCGGCGCTTGTTCTGCTAGCGATGGCCGGATGCGCAGAGGAGAGCGTGCCCGACTACGACAAGGCCGAGTCTGCCGGCGCAGATGACGCACCAGTCATCGTTCCCCACCTGACTGGCACGGCCCACGAGGGCGAGGATCTCTTCAACGCGAACTGCTCAACCTGTCACGGACTGAATGCTGTCGGCACCAGCCAGGGCCCGCCCCTGTTGCACAGGACATACGTCCCGGGGCACCATCCAGATCTGAGTTTCCATAATGCCGTCAGAAACGGCGTGTGGCAGCACCACTGGTCATTCGGAGAGATGCCTCCCGTAGGTACCGTAACGCCGCAGGAGGTGGACAAGGTCATCTGCTACGTCAGGGAGATGCAGAGAGCGAACGGCATATTCGAGAGCGACGTTGAATGGGCAACGTGCTGATCTGTTGGCCGGGCTCCTTCTTGACGACAATAGCGAGTTGACATAACGGCTCAAGTGCGAATCCATCCTATTCTCAGCCGACTCTGCTGAGAGTTCAGCCTGCAGGTTCCATATTTCCCGCTGTCCATTCATCGAGATCGGCCCACTCACACACGTCCGCAAACATCTCCAGCCACCTACGTACAGACGGCGCCGCAGGGATCTGCCCTGTTTGTCACTTCATGCTCGGGCACATCTCCGAGTTAATCCAAGCCGGGGCAACTAAGATCAATGCTCTCAAAATACAGCCCTCCTGTTGGTACTCTGAGTTCTTGGATCTGTGGCACATGCAGTGAATTCCAGACCATCGCTGTCGTTGATTCCAGGTTGGCGCCGCAGCTGTTCCCACAGTGTCTGGTTCTCTCTAAGCAGGTTGGCTCCTCGATTTACTTGCCACCCTCGGATAAGAATTCGGAAAGTTCGGTCAATTCGACATCGCGCTGCGGCCCGATGGGACCCGGATTGGGGACCAACAAGGCCAGTCATTACGACTTTACACTAATATCACAATAATACACCAGAACAGATCGTTATTCTAACGGTGACATCACATACCGCGTGTATAATATCAGTAAGTCAGTGGTGGGCGGATGACTGGTGATGTCGGCAAACCACCTATGGTGCGCCGCAAACGACCGACTGCGGCCTGGTGGGAACGAAAAGGTTGACAAACTACTACACCGCTTGACGGGACACTACAGCATTTCCATAGCTGTATTGATCGCGCGGAAGACATCTGACCGAATACTTTCTCCTGCGGCCATCCTCAAGACCTGTCCTGCATAGCCCAGATAACCGACATATGTTACCTGAACGATGCGGTCGCTCAATCCCCATTCCAGTTGTGAGGAAATACCAGTATGTCACGAGTCCTTGACGGCCTGAGTTGGCTGATAACGGTTCAACCCATTGTAACGCTCATCGTTCTGCTGCTGGTCACCCTCGGCCTTGGCGCCGGGGTCACTCGATTGGCTCCACAGGCGCCCAACACGAAATTTCTTCCCAAAGACAGCACAGTCGCCTCCGCCAGTGGGAAGATCGGAACAGTCTTCGGCGATCCCAACCCCTCCGTTGTGGCAACTATACTGTTTCGTGGTAGCCCTCTGACGCCGAGGGGCCTGGCCCAAATCGACCGCGTGGTACGCGATGTTGAAGCCCATGTGCAGGTTGCGCCGCTACTGGCTGCCCCGGTCATTTCTCCCACCCAGCCGCTGGCTGCGGAGTTAGGCGCTACCGATTTTGCCTCGCTGTCGCAGGGCGAGATTGACGCTGTGGTCACGGGGAGCCGGGACTTGGACCGGCTTGTAGGTTTCGACCAGGACGGTACCCAGGTGGCCCTAGCGTTCGCACGGCTGCGCGGGGACGTTCCGAAAGCCCAGCTCAGCGCTGCCCAGTTCGCCATCCACGACATCGCCTAGACCGCAGGCGGGCCAGTGGATGGCAGTAGCCTGTCCCCGGCCATCGCTTCGGAAGAAACTTCCGAAGCCCTCGGTCCACAGATGGCGCTTCTAATGAATGATTGTGGCGCTACTGGTGATCGCGGCGCTGCTGTTCGTGTTCACGCGCTCGCTCTTTGACCTGATTCTCTCGCTGCTCGGCCTGGTGGTAACCATCTTCTGGATATTCGGGGCTCAGGGTTGGCTCGGGCCTAACGGAGTTGGCCTGATTGGCGCGCCCAATGCCCTGACCACAATGGTGCCGATTATGCTGATCGGCCTGGTGTTGGACTACGCCATCCAGACTGTTGCGCTGTACCGGGAACAGCGCAACGAAGGACAGCCGGTGCGTCCGGCCGTCCGCATTGGGCTGAGATCAGTCATTGTACCGCTAGCCTTGGCCGCCGTAACCACCATCGTGTCCTTCCTCACCAATGTTACGTCACCGCTGCCCGCCAACGGGGACTTCGGAATTGTTGCCGCCATTGGGGTGGGATCCGGGCTGATCGTGATGCTGACACTGCTAGCCTCAGCGCGTGCGCTGGTAGACAGATAGCGCGAGTCGCGCGGCTCACTGCGGGTGCCCCCCCGGCCCATCTCCGGCGCGATTCCCGGCGTGGGCGCCGCCGCAGAGGCTCTGGGAGGTCTGCTGGCCATGCGGCCCGGACCCTTCCTCGTAGCCGTCGGCGTCATCACCGTCCTGCTGGTCATCGCGTCCCTGGACATTGAAACCATATTTGACACCAATGACTTCCTACCCTCTGGTGGCGAGACGGTTCGCAATATCGTGATGATGGACGCGGCATTTGGCGGATCCACCGACAATGTGAATGTGCTGATTGAAGCTGAGGTGACCGATGATCGTACCATCCGTAACGTGCTGGACTTCACCGAAGCCTTTTTCGACGACCTGCGCAGGCCGGAGGGTGTGGTCGGGGGCATCCAGTCATCCCTTGGGCTGCTCTTCATAGACTGGATAACGGACGATGGCACAGAGGGAGACAATTACGATCCGGAACTGCGTAAGATGGCCCTTGCCGCAAACGAGTTCCGACTCGATCTAGTGCAGTCCAGGCAATTGTAGACCGGCTGGAGGACATCGACCCCAAAGGGTTCGCACAGGTGGCGGTGGACAAGCCACACGGCGCCGATACCCTGCTAATGAAGTTTCAGGCTCTCACCGGGGACCAGGCTCGCACCGGACGAATGGTTGACGACGTTAGCGGACTCTGGTTTGGTGACGACGAAGCGTTTACGCCAACTTCGGGCGAGATCGTGGCTCTCGAGGTGGTCGGCGCAATGACCAGTAGCCAGACCACCTCCATCATCACCACCATCCTGGCTGCCCTGGTTGTACTGGTGATCTTCTTCTGGATTACAGAGGGCCGGCGGCCGGCGCTGGGTTTCATTGCGGTGGGGCCGGTTGTGCTCGTGCTGGTCTGGGTGCTGGGAACAATGGCTCTGTTGGAAATACCATATAGCGTCATCACCGCGCTGATTACGGCGCTGTCCATCGGAATCGGTGTGGACTACACCATACACATAATCCACCGCTACGAAGAGGAATTCGCCCACCTGTGTGACCCGGCTGCTGCTGCGCGGCGAACACTGGCAACCACGGGCTCGGCCCTGCTCGGCTCGGCCCGGACCACCGCGCTGGGTTTCGGTGTGCTGTTTTTCTCGTCGCTGGCGCCCTTCCAGCAGTTTGGGCTGGTCACAGCGACTACGATATCGTACGCCCTCATCGCCGCTGTGGTGGTGGTGCCGCCAGCGATGATTCTATGGGCCGCATACCAGAACTACCGGCTGCAGGCCGCAGTCGCACGCGCGGAGCACGAACTCTCCGACGTGACATAGGCAGAGGCGTCATGTACCTTTTCACCCCAGGTTTGAGGGGATCGGGTCTGGCTATCGAGGAGAGCATGATGCGGAGCCTGGCTCGCTCTGATCATGCCGTTAAGTCTCCTGTTCATGTACCTCAATCCCCGCTCACCTGCGATCTCCTCAGCCACCAGATCCAAGGATGCCCACAAGGCTTTCGGGCGACAGGTCTCCGCTCATCGTCTGCTTGATTACGCTGACGGCGGCAAGGACGTCCTGCTGACTCCACGCTCCGTCGCTGCCGAAAAGCTTGACCCCGAGGCCGGCGAGATCCACGCTCGCGCCCATGCGCCCCTCGGCGTCCAGGGGCACTCCGGTCACCAGCCTGAACACCTCGCTTGAGGCCGCAACCCTGTCCTCATTGTCCCAGTCGTCATCAAGGGAGAGTTCCATCAGGGCCGCCGACGCCTGGTCGCGCTCGCCGAGGGCAGTCCGGGCGCGACCACATCCATGAGGCGCAGCGCGTCAGAAGGGTCTAGTTCACCGGCCTCGAACAGCGCCACCAACTCGTGGGCGGCCTCTATGCGCTCCCCTGGGTTCGGCTCGTCGCCTGTTATGATCGAAGCTAGGTAAAAGACTGCGTTCGCGATTTCCCACTCGTCCCACTGGTCGTCTTCGGAGAGCGTTGCAAGTTCGTCCGCCGCTCTCCCGCGTTCGTCTATGGACAGCTCCGGTGCGACGGTGTGCAGCAGGTCGAGGACCCGCTCGATGTCGGCGCTGCCCGACGTGTACTGGGCGATTATCTCGCCGGCGGCGCTCGCCCGCGCCTCGCCCTCCATGGCGTCCGACGTGGAGAATCGGGCCAGCATGGTGGCGGGCATGGCGACTGAGCCGAACTCGCCGGCTGAGGGCGGGGTGGCGGGGTCGGACGGGCCTTCGCCTGTTAGCACGCGGGCGCTCCGGCCCCACGTGGCGAAACTCCCCCTCGCTGGGGAGGACTGACCGGCGATGTTGTTGCCCCAGCACACCACCTCGCCGTTATGGTGCAGACCGCAGCTCTGATCGTACCCGGCTGCTATCTCGGCGAAGCTGCCGCCGGGCGGCGAGGACTGGCCGAACGCGCCTTCTCCCCAGCACGTTGCCTCGCCGTCCTCGTACAGTGCGCAGGTGTGATTCCATCCCGCGCTCATCGTCCTGAAGGGGCCGTCCAGCGGGACTATCTCGCTGCCTTCGCTGCCGCCCCAGCAGGCGCCCGTGCCGTCCGCTCTCAGCGCGCAGGTGTGATGGCCACCGGCGCTGATCGTAACGAACCGCTCTCCATGGACATCCAGGGCCTGGTTGTATTGTTCCACCCCAGCACACGGCGTCGCCGTTGTCCCGAAGGGCGCAGGAGTGCCGTTCGCCTACGCTGACCGCCATGTACACACCGTCCGGAACCTTGGTCACGTCATAGCTGTCGGACCCCCAGCACGCCACCTCGCCATCCTGGCTGAGTGCGCAGGTGTGATATACCCTGGCGCTTATCGCGGCGAAACGATTGCCAGGGGCGTTCGCCTGGCCTAGCTTCATCCCCCTATAATCTCCTGTGAGGTCCCAATGATGTCAGCAGACCGCAATGCCACGCTCATTCAGGGCGCGGTGTGAAATCCACCGACGCTGATTTCGGTAAACCGACCGGCGGGCGCACTCGCAGAGTACCTGGAGTTATCCTCGCGAAACCTTTTATCACCAGGAATCCATTTACCGAACGCGCCCCAGCACGCGACCTCGCCGTTCTCACGCAGCGCACAGGAATAGGCGCTATATACATCAGAGCTAAAGCCGCCATCAACGTAACCGCGGCCAGCGCTTATATTGCGGCTCTTTCTAATGGCTATCTCGGGCCGCGGCGTTGGGGTCGGTAGGGGAACCGACACCTCCACGATCTTCTCCACCACCACTTCCACAGGCATCTCTCGGACGACCTCTTTCACGACCTCAACGGGCCCTCCTTGACCACGACCTTTTCCACCACGACCTCAACAGGTACCTCCTTGACCACCTCGATGATCTTCTCGACTTCTACCGGCGCCTCCACCTCCACGACCTTCTCGATGATCACCGGCGTTGGCGCTGGCGGAGGAGTCTCCTCTCCGCACGCATACGACAATGTGAAGAGCAGCAGTCCCGTCAGCACTGTTGCTGCCCATGGCAGCTTGACGTCAGTTAGCCCAATAAATGAAGTCATCACCCTGTATCTCACTGATGTATCTATGTGAAACGCAATGCGGTCTCGGCGTCTCCGGCCATGCATCCGTCAGTCTCGGCAAACCGGCTGCCGTCGGGGCGGCAGACGGTCAGGACTCATCCTAGCGGCGACAGAGCATCGTTACAGGTTGTGAGTAGGCTTGCCACTCGCCGTCGTACATGGGCCGCACCACCACGTCGAAGTATCCGGTTCCCGTTGACGCGCCTCCATGTATGGCGCCTCTTATCTCCGGCCAGCGGTCCGTTCCGCGGACTCGATATATGAGCCTGGCATTGCTGAAGGAGCCGCCCCGGTCGCGGATGACGGCCTCCCATTCATCGGCAGCCGACCGGCGCGGGGGATCGAAGATGGCGAGGAAATGGAACGTCCCGGAACAGGGGGTGTTCATCAGCCTGTTGTTCCGGGCATTCTCATGTTCGTAGTAGCTGGTGGCCGACTCGGTCCAGTAGACGCCCATGTCCGTGATCTGCGGGTCGTTGTCCCGGATGGTCATGTCGCACTCGCCGTCTCGGGCGGGATCGCTCGTGTCCGCTATGAGGTTGGTGGGAGTCAGGCGGACCGTGAAGGTCTTGTCGACGTTCGCCTCATCGTTGTCGGCTGCTGTGATCCCGAAGTTATCGCCTATCCCTGCGTTGCGTATCAGCGGAAAACTCGTGGTGAGGTCGGCCGCTGTGGCTGTGCCGTAGTCGATGCGGACCGTCATCCTGGCTAACTCGCGGGCAAAATGGGTGTCGTTATCGTCGTCCCTGACGGAGCGGATGTAGAATCGCTGCGTTTCGCCCTCATTGACGTGGCCGGGGCAGGTCAGGTAGTACCTGTTGTAGTCGTGGTCGGCCTGGGTGGCGGCCGGGTTCAGAGCGCCCAACAACATGACGAGGGCGACGGCGAGCGTTCCAGCCGCCGCGAGGGTTCCGGCGGGTCTCAGCGCTGTCCTTTTAACTCTGATCTTCTTCACTGTTTCCTCCTGTGCCTTGATTGAACCGTATATTCCTGTCCCTCAGTATGCGGCAACTTCAGATTGGGCGTTGGCCTGGCGAGATTCAGCCAGGATGCTCCCACCGCCATCTGACCGTAAGCTCCAGCTTGCCTGACAGCTTCCTGCCGTCGTCCGCGCAGATAGCCCCACGCGCGGCGCAGTCCGTGGTTGCAGGCAGCAGAACGGTCACATCGCGCTGTCCTTCCGGCACGACCGTTATCTCCCAGCGTATGTTCCCGGGCCGCGCCAGCCGCCGGGACTTGACGACCGTGCCGCCGGTTACGGCGAAGGTGTGGTCGCGTAGCGTCCTGTAGCTGAAGTCGGAGCGCGGCTCATCGCTGAACCGCAGCTCGAACGTGAACGCTGACACGCCGTTGTGAGTTCCGGGTGCGTCATGGATGCTGGCCGTTAGCGGCGCGGTGACAGTGGCAGTCGGAGCGCTGGTCAGGGACTCGGCGCTGTCCGCGTCGTCGGTGAAGCTGACGCGCACCTTGATCCTCTTGCCCAAGTCGGAGTCCGTCAGGGTATAGCTGGAACCCGTCGCTCCGGCTATGTCAGTATCGGTAGAGCCGTCACTCCGGACCCACTGGTAGGCGTAGGTGGAGCTCGACATGCCGTCGGCGTCCGCGACGGCGGCGGTGTCCGCAGTCAGCGTTTCGCCGATCGAGGCCGTTCCCGAAATGACCGGAGCGCCTGTTGCGGCTGCATTGGCCGCCTCATGCACTGTCCAGCCGAAGGTCGCGGTGGACGTGTCGCCGTCCGCGTCGCTCACCAGGTAGGTGGCGGTGCCCGCCGCCGCTGCTGTGGACGTTCCGGAGACGCTCCGGGTCGCCGGGTCAAAGGACAGGCCCGCGGGAAGGCCGGAGAGCGAGTAGGTCAGCGGAGGGTCTCCCCCGGTCGCCTCCGGCAGGGTTATCGAAACCGGCTCGCCCGCGTCCCAGGTCCTGTCGTCCAGGTCAGGCAGATCCGGCGCCAGGTCGGCGGTCGAAGTGGCCGTGCGAATCGACACGGACGTGGACGGCGGGCCGAGAACGCCAAAGGCGTTCGCCGCCCTTATCTGGTACACGTAGAGCACCCCGGGCTCTACGTTCGCGTCGGTGTAGCCGGTCCCCTCCGACTGGGTGTACCTGACATACACGAGCGGTCGGGTCTCGCCCAGCTCGGGGCGATGGCGCAGGATCTGGTACATGATGTAGTTGTTGGGGTAGGACAGGCCGCGTGGACGGTGCCAGCGCAGGACGACTTCTCCGTCCGACTCTCTGGCGTTCAGCTTATATAGACTGACCGGGCCCACCGGCTCGCTCGTTATGGACTCCGCGTTGCCCTCGTCGTCGGTGAAGGAGGCGCGCACCTTGATCATCTTGCCCAGGTCGGCCATCTGGAGCGTGTAGAGGAAGGTGTCCGCTCCCGGTATGTCCGTATCGGTCGTCCCGTCGCTCCTGATCCACTGGTAATCGAAGAACTCGACGCTGGTGAGCCCGTCGGCGTCGGAGATGTCGGCCTTGGACGCCTGGAGACCCGTGCCGACGCGCGCCGTCCCGCTGATGGTGGGAACGCCCGTTGCGGGTGAGTTCGGCGCGCGCTTGTTGACCGCGACCGTGTAGGCGCGCGTGGTGCGCCCGTCCTCGGCGGTGACCTCGACGGTGATGATATTGCCGCCGATGGACAGCGGGACCACGCCGTCTGAGTCCACCGCCCCGTTCAGCCTGATGACGACGGTCGCCCCGGAGTGTCTCGCGACGGCGGACACGGCGGTCTCCGCCAGGGCGCTGGTGGCGTTGGCGGAATACGCGAGCGTCCTGGCCCCGAATTCGCCGATGTCCAGGTCGCTCAGGGACAGAGACGCAAGGGTGGCATCGCTTGATGCGGATAGCTGGTCCTCCGCGACCTCTCCCACGAGAACGGTAACGGTCGCCCGAACAGGGGTCCTGGGGAATTCGCTGTCCGCGTCGAACGCCTCGAACGCGAAGGTGTCCCTGCCCTCGAACCCGTCGTCCGGCGTGTAGGTGACGGTGCTGGTGTCCAGGGCGGTCATGGAGTCCACGTCGAGTTCCCCGTTCGCGGGGGCCTCGACCACGCGGAACCTGAGCGGGCCGGGCTCGCCGAACAGGTCGGCGGCAAGCGTCAGCTCGATGGCGGTGTCCTGTTCGGTCGACACCTGCTGGTCCAGCGCTATATAGCCAGGAATCACCTGGACGTCGTCGGAGAGCGCGAGGTCGTTGTTCGTCTCGTCCGATTCCCACACCATGTCGTTGGGGTCGGTCTGCCCCGCGAGCCGGTACAGTCCGGGCCGGACGTCGGAGACGTCCACGTACTGAAATGACATGCCCCTCCGGTAGATGTCCTGGAACCCGACCGAGATGCCCATATCCAGCCAGGTGGCCGCGGGCCGCTTGTGCTGGCAGTTCAGGAAGTACACCTTGAACACCTTGCTAATATCCGGATACAGGTCTTCGTCGATGAGATGGGTGTCCCGAAGGCAGAAGCCCACCTTGGGGGCTGTCGTGATGCGTGTCTCGCCCGCCGCGTCCCAGAGGGAGTATTCGGCCAGTCCCATGAGGTGGAAGTGATGGTGATAGTCAGCGATCTCGTACCGGATCGGGGGCTGTGTGAGTTTCACCCAATTGCCATCGGCATCGCGGGTGCGCTGCCATGAGGTATGGCTCGTATCATCGGCGGCATCCGACAGCTGCGGATTGCCCGATACATGGAACGCCCCGTCGCCGACGTTCTGAATGGCGCTCCAGAATCTCAGTACCAGCGTAGGTTCGGTGTTCCTGACGGTCTCAGTGGAGGCGTCAGCCGGAAGCAGGACGACAAAATCCGGCTCGGCGCGCTCCAGCAGTGGGCTGTATGGAGCCTTGCTGAGGAGATCCGGTAGCCGGGTGGCGTGGTCCACGACATGCTGCCTGATGTCGGAGACCGTGTCGGTCAGCGTCTCCCGCGTTCCGCCGTCGTCGACGTATGCAAGACGCAGGCCATAGCCGTCGTAACCGTCCGCCAGGTCCGCCTCGTACCTCGGCCCGGTAGCGCCCGTGATCTCGGACTCGCTTCCGTCGAGCAGACCGAGCCACTGGTACTCGAATACCGCGCCCCGCAGTCCGTCGTCGTCGCTGATGCCATCCGTGTCGGCGACGAAGGTCGTCGGGTATCCGGTGACGCCCGCGATGTCGAGGCTGCCTGCAGGCTGGCTGTTGGGAGGTCCTCCGGCCCAGGCGATCTCGGGAGTGGCCGCGCTCACTAGCCGCACCTTCGAGTCGTTCACATCGACCGTCTCCACCCTGACCTTGATGGCCTTGCCCTGGTCGTGGGATTTCAGGACGTAGGTCGAGGAAGTAGCATTTTCGATGTCCGTGTCCTCGCCCTCGTCGCTCCGCATCCACTGATAGGAGGACGTTGCGTTCTCCCGCAGGTTCGTGACGATGACCGCCGACATATCCACCGTGAGAGTCTCTCCCACCTCGAACGTGCCGCTGATGGTGAGGCCCGACGTGGAGGCGTCATTGGAATCCCCCAACTCCGGGGTTGTCGTGTCGCTAGAATCAGGCTGTTCTGTTGTAGAGGTGCCGACATGCAGCGGACTACTGACGACCGACTCGCTGAAACCGTGCCTGTCGGTGAAGCTCACCCTGACCCGAACACTCCTGCCGTCGTCGGCAGCGACGAGCGTGTGGCTCGAGCCGGTGGCTCCGGCCATGTCGGTGTCCGTAGTTCCATCGCTCGAAACCCACTGGTAACGGAACTGGACATCGTCCAGTCCGTTCTCGTCGGAGATGCCCGATACGTCCGCAGTCAGCGTCCCGCCCACCTCGCCGTCGCCGCTGACGACGGGCGCTCCCGTCGCGGGGGCGTTCACCGGCTCAGGGACACCCTCCCACGCACCTGGCGAGCCGGTCTGGCGAATGAAGACGTACTCAGACCATTCGGAGGCGCTGTGCGGGTTCACGGCGCGCACCCGGATGTAGTTGGGGCTGCTGGCGCTCACTCCCCTGATCACCGCGCCGTTGGGCCGGTAGAAGGCGACCTCGATGCCCTGACCGGGAAGCTCCAGCCAGTCCCGGACGTGAAAATACTGTACGTCGTAAGAGTCCGCCCCGGGAACCTCGTTCCAGGCGAGCTCCACGATCCCCGACCATAGGGCGGCGCCCGTCGGCTGGTCTGGAACGGCAGGTGGCCGGCCCTCCTGGCCCTGGACCCCAAGCGTCCATGTGAGAAGAAGCGCGAAGACCCCGAGTGCGACGAGCGCCGGCGCGAGCATGGCTCGTCGCACTGCCGGGCTGCCGAATACGGACATTGCCCGTTCGCTATCGGAATTCGTCGGATGTCTGTTAGCTGCCACGCGGGCACCTCCTGGCGACGGTCTTTCAATGGTCTATTCTAACCGACCCGCGTTAGACATCCATTACAAACAAGTCTTTTGGAACGCTGTATGTGTGATGTTTGCATGATCTTTGGGCGAATATGCCGCCAGCCCCTCCTGATGCAGGTATCGTGAAGTGCCCGTCCTCGTCATTTCCCGGACCCTGCTGAATCAAGCGCATCTCGCCAGATGCGGTATATGGCAAGCAGGAAATGTCGTCGAGAGACGTTTTGAGGGATGGCGTCCAGCATCGGACGACATCCCGAACACGGCTGCGGACTTGCCGGGATACTACTCGGAGGATGCGGCCATAGGCTGGCTCCTAACGGGGTCTAGTTCGGACTCAAAAGAGGCAGACGGCCCAGCGTCACACGTAAATCACGGCGCTCTCTTCGCAAAAGCCGCATTCCTAACGTAGTCATCACACACGACTGGTATGATGTCCACAAGGCAAGACTGCGCGCCTCGCCCAACGGCCTGGAAAGCGGTCTCAACAGGGAAGTGTTACAGGAGAAATGCTGACATGGGAACGTCCCTAACACTGAAAACCGCGGCCCTGATAACCGCCGCGGCCCTGCTGATAGTTATGGCGTGGGGTCTCATGCCCACCTTCGCCCAGCAGCCGCCGGACCCGGGACCGCTCACCGGCTTCACGCTGGTAGATGCCTCGGACCAGTCGGAGCTGGCCGCTCTCACGGACGGCGCGACAGTGCATCTCGACGACCCTGACGGTAGGTACGCCATCAGGGCGAACGTCGATTCCGCCGTCGGCAGCGTGCAGATGGAGCTCAGTGGAGCCAGGACCGTCGCTCCCAGGACCGAGAACATCGTTCCCTACTCCCTGTACGGGGACTATCAGGACGGATCGGTCAGGAAATTGAATGGCGAAGCGCTGCCGGCAGGCAGCTATACGCTTGAGGCCATCGCCTACTCGCAGAGTAGGCTCGGCGGCGACAAGCTGGGCACGCTCCGGGTGTCGTTCACGATAGCCGCTCTCATGCCCACGCCCACACCGACTCGCACACCGGCCCCGACCATAACTCCGACGCCGTCCGCAACGCCCACACCGACGAGGACGCCAGGAGCGGAGCAGACGACGGTTGCGACCCAAACGCCGACTGCCACCCCCACTTCCAACTCCAACGCAACCCTCACGGTGGACAGCGCCGGAACCGTTTCACTGGACTGGCGGGACGACTCGCGCGCTGAGAGGTACGCGGTGGACCTCTGGATGTTCCCCACTTACAGGAGCCTGCCCAGGAACGGCATCGACATAACGATGGACGGGTCCAGCGCGGTGGTCAGCGGCCTGCCCACCGACTACCCGTACTACGCCTTCATGATCTGGACCTATTACCCCAACTATCCCGCGTCGGGTTCCACCAACCGTTTCGCCGTCGAGGTCGTCAATCCCGAGGAGTACAGGCTGCTTCCGACCGCTACGCCAACCGTCACTCCCATACCACCAACCGCGACCCCCACGCCAGTCGGCCTGCCGGCCAGGCCGAACCAGCCGACGGCGGAGATGAGGTCCGATGGGAGCGTGGCGCTCGAGTGGGACGCGGTGGATCTGGCCGATTCCTACGAGGTCTGGCTGTGGCACCACGTCGTGTTCGGATTCCTCCGGCGGTGGGTGAAGCTGCCGTTTGAGGGGCTCGACATCGAGGTAGAGGGATACACCCGCGAGAATATCCGACTGGAGTTTGGAGAGGACGGACTGAACGCAGTCGTTACCAACCTGCCCGCCAAGGAATGGTACTACTTCGTAGTCCGCGCGGTCAACGACGTGGGAGCGTCCGGCATATCAGAGCGGGTGGGCGTGGCCAACACGCTGGAGCAGACAGCGACGTCGACTCCCATTCCAACGCCGACCACCGGAACGCCTACTCCCACAGCGACGGCCACACCAACGCTAACACGGACCTCCACTCCGACCGTGACACCCACGGCGACGGCCACACCAACTCCGACACCGACGTCGGTGCCGCTCACGGTCGAGTTTCTGACGAATACCGTGCCGTCATCCCACTCGGGAGCCGGAAGGTCTTTCGCCGTTCGCGTGCGGTTCAGCGAGGCGGTGCCCACCGGCTACCGGATACTTCGGGACCGGGCGCTCCGGGTGACGAATGGCGAGGCCATCAAGTTCAGGCGGGTGAACGGCAGCAGCGCGCTCCGCGAGATTCACGTGATGCCCGATTCCAACTCCGCCGTCACGCTGGTGCTGGCGGCAACGACGGACTGCTCCGCCGCCGCCGCAATCTGCACAGCCGACGGAAGGCCACTGTCCAACGGCCTCTCCCTGACCATACCCGGACCGTCCAGGCGCGACTGAGGCCGCCCCGGACCGCAGCGAACCCGCGCCAGTCCGCCAGGACATGCGCAAGCTGACTCTCTGACGTGACCATAGATGTGGGCGGAACCAAAGTGGCCGGGCCCGCCACTTTGTAACGTAGTTGGACGGTTCGCTCGCGCCGGCTGGAGCATCATTGCCCCTGCTGATAGCATTTCCGCCACCTAACCCGAGTGCCCTGCGTGAGATGTTCGTTACAGGCATGACTTTCGCGCGCTCCGCCGTGTAATATTTGCATCATGTTTTCGTGAAGGTAGCCACATTCCACATCACACACTGTTCTCGGCAAGCTAATGCCGGACGGAAGTTCGCAAGACCCTTAACGCACGACAGAGGATTCCAAATTGACGCAAGACCCCGAACTGATTCAGGAAATCGAGATGCTGCGGGAGCGGCTGAGCCGGTTGAGCGAGGCCAGCGTGCGCATCAACGAGAGTCTCGACCTGAACGTCGTACTCCAGGACGTTATCGACAACGCGCGCCAGCTCACGAATGCCAGATACGGTCTCATCTCCACCATAGCCGAGGACGGCGGGCTGGACGCCTTCCTGACCTCGGGGACGACCGAGGAGGAGCACCGTGGCCTGCGCGAGCTGCCGGAGGGCAGGCAGTCCTTCCTGCACTACAGCAGCCTGCCCGGAACCCTCATCGTGGAAAATTACAGCGAGTATGCCGAGTCCCAGGGGCTGAACGGCCAGCTCCCGATACCAGTATGGTCCGGATTCGCCGCTCCCATAAGACACCACGGCACGACGGTCGGAACACTCTATCTTGCCCACGACCAGGAGGGAAGGCAGTTCAGCCGGGAGGACGAGGAGATCATCGTCATGTTCGCCTCCCAGGCCGCGATGGCCATAGTGAACGCCCGGAGATACCGCGACGAGCAGAGGGCGCGAGCCGACCTCGAGACCCTGATCAACACCTCGCCGGTCGGAGTCGCGGTCTTCGACGCCAGGACCGGGGACCTGGTGTCGTCCAACCGGGAGGCGTCGAGGATGGTGGATTCTCTAAGGACGCCGGACAACCCGTCCGAGCATCTCCTTGAATCCATGTCCGTAAGACGCGCGGACGGACGGGAGGTTCCCCTGGCGGAGCTCTCGACGGCAGAGGTTCTGAGCGCCGGGGAGACGATTCGGGCAGAGGAGGTGGTCTTCCACGTTCCCGACGGTCGAAGCATCTCCGTCCTGATGAACGCGACGCCCATTCGCTCCGAAGACGGGGAGGTCGAATCCGTGGTGGTCACCCTCCAGGACATGACCCAGATGCACGACATGGAGCGTCTCCGGGCGGAGTTCCTGGCCATGGTGAGTCATGAGCTGCGCACGCCGCTCACCTCCATAAGGGGATCGGTCACGACCCTGATCGATGGCGCGCACTCCCTTCGCCCCACTGAGATAAGCCAGTTCCTCCAGATCATTCTCACGCAGGCGGACGCCATGCGCGAGCTGATCTCCGACCTTCTGGACGTGGCGCGCATAGAGACGGGCAGCCTGTCGGTCGCCCCCGAGCCCACGTCGGTATCGGTGCTGCTGGACGAGGCCAGGACAGGCTTCCTGAGCGGCGGCGGAAGACACAACCTGGACATGGTCGTCGAGCCGGACATTCCCTGGGTCATGGCCGACAGGCCGCGCATAGTGCAGGTGCTCACCAACCTGATCGCCAATGCGGCGAGACACTCGCCCGAGTCGTCCCCCATAGAGGTGAGCGCGGTGCGGGAGGAGTTCCACGTGGCGATCTCGGTATCCGACGAGGGCGGGGGCATCCCGGCGAAGAGCCTACCGCAGCTGTTCCACAAGTTCTCAAGGATAGAGGGCGCCGAACAGGGCGGAGACACGGGCCTGGGCCTTGCGATCTGCAAGGGAATCGTGGAGGCGCACGGCGGACGCATTCGGGCCGAGAGCGACGGTCCGGGCATGGGCGCGCGATTCATCTTCTCCCTGCCGACGGTGGAGGGGTCGGGGTTCATATCCCCCGGGACTGCCGTTCAGCCGGTCACCCGTCCATCCCGCAGGGCGTCGCGCGAACAGGTGCGCATACTGGTGCTGGACGACGATCCCACCGCGCTCAGGTACACCCGGGACGCGCTGGTCGATGCGGGCTACGAGGTCATCGCCACAACCGATCCTGAAGAGTCGGTGCGCCTCATGGAGGACAAGAGGCCCCACCTGGCGCTGCTCGACCTGATGCTGCCGGGGACCGACGGAATGGAGGTCATGAAGGAAATAACGGACGTCAGGGACGTGCCGGTTGTATTCGTGTCCGCCTACGGCCAGGACCATCTCATCGCCAGGGCGTTCGAGATGGGGGCGGACGACTACGTCGTCAAACCGTTCTCGCCCACTGAACTGGTGGCACGGTGCAGGGCCGCTCTTCGACGGAGGGAGACGGAGGAGCCGCCCGCGCCCTACGTTTACGGAGCCCTGATGATCGACTACGCCGACCGCCTCGTGACGCTTGCGGGCGTTCCGGTCGACGTGACCGCAATGCAGTACCGGCTGCTCGTGGAGCTGACTGCGAACGCTGGCAGGGTGGTCAACTACAAGCACCTGATGAGACGTGTGTGGGACCTGGACGACGACAGCGACGTGAGGCCGATCCGGACCACGGTGAGCGCCTTGAGGCGCAAGCTGGGAGACGACGGCGAGAACCCGACCTACATCTTCACCGAACTCCGGGTCGGCTACCGGATGCCAAGAGGAAGCGCGCCCCCAACTCCAGGGTAGTTTGCGAGTTATCGGGAGCGCCGTCAGGCTCTGCGGCGCTCCCGAATGCGTCTATGTTTCTTCGACCTATGGCCCTGCGACAGTCAGAGAGACGGCGGCGGACAGTTTCCTACCGTCCCCGGTGCAGATGGACCCGCTGGAGGAGCAGTTCGTCGTTGCGGGCAGGGTCACGGTGACATCATCGTCGCCGGTCGGATCCACCGTGATCTCCCAGCGGACGTTACCGGGCCGCTCAAGACGTGACGACTTTTCAAT
Source organism: Dehalococcoidia bacterium (assembly GCA_965202815.1). Lineage (GTDB taxonomy): Bacteria > Chloroflexota > Dehalococcoidia > Lucifugimonadales > UBA1123 > VXRN01. The sequence continues at coordinate 1,345,547 of CBDBCD010000002.1, read as the reverse complement.
CGTGCCTCCCGTAACCGTGAGGGCGTGGTCCCGCAGGGTGACATAGCTGAAGTCGGACCTGGGCGCCTCGCTGAACCTCAGCTCGAACGTGAACGGACCCCCACTGTGAGAGGACGGCGTGTTCAGGAACCGAGCCGTCAGCGGAGTCGGTGGAGTGGGCGAAATGGGCGGAGTGGGCGTCACCTCCACGACCGGAACCGGGGCCGGGACCACGACGCCAGTAGCCGCGCTCGTGAGGGTCTCCGAGTTGCCCGCGTCGTCGGTGAAGTTCACCCGCACCCTGACGGCATTGCCCTCGTCTGCGTCCTGAAGGACGTAGGTGGACGACGTGGCATTCTCGATGGCGATGTCCGTAGTGCTGGAGTTGCGAATCCACTGGTATGAGAAGGCCGCGTTGGTCCTGCCGTCGGCGTCTGAGATGCCCGTTGTCCCTGCGGTCAGCGTCCAGCCGGCTGGAGCTAAGGGTGCCCGGGCCTCCGGGATCCAATTAAGTGGTGACTGACTCCCCTGCCAGGGCTGCAAGACCCGCTTGGTACGGATGCTGACCGTGGAACGTTCAACATTAGAGATGTTTGCACCGCGGACAACGCCACCTTCTGTCCACGCCTTAGTCGCGAGACAAGCAAAGGTAACTTCGCTCGTTCTCCCAGTTCATCCTGAACCTCGGATGGTCTTTCGGAAAGCCCGGCCAGTGTTCTATCGCATTGCGGGCTGAAAGGGTTCGGGCTCAAAGCCGACAAGGGTAATCATTCCCATGCACCCGTCGGCTTCTTTCCCTCATCAGGTCTCACAAGACCAGCCCGATGCACACGTCACAGGCCCCAGAAATAAATATGTCTTATGCAGCTATGATTGTGAATAAAGTTACTTTCTAACTCGTTTACCGCAGCAGCGTTGTATATAGCAAGAAACAGGTCGAACCAGAATCACAGATTGCAAACCGTTCATCCATATCAAGAAATCACCTACATGAAAGGAGGATTCCGACATGGTCAAGAGACACGAAAAGTTCAGAAACCCGGGAGTTAGAGTGGCGCGCAAGACGGGCTTCTACGCGCTGATGGCACTGATCGCGGTCATGTCCGTCGCTATCCTCGCAGGGCCGTTTGCTACACCACGTCGGTCGATTCACGCGGCCAACCTTCGCGGCAACGAGCCCTGGCTCATGATCAACTGCATACAGACTGAGGTGGAAGAGGGAGAGAGCTTCTGGCTCGAAGTGCAGAAGAAGTACAAGTCCGAGTGGCCCCACGAGACGATGAGGGTGTTCTGGTACACCGAGGAGATCACCACGGACGAGTCCGACTACGAACCTCTCGATGGCGTGCGACAGGCCAGCAACGGGTACCAGTCCAAGCACGGCAGGATGGGACGCGAGTTCCACACAAGAGACGACCTTTATCCTGAAGCCGACGAGACTTACAGGATCCGGTTCAACAACTCTGTCAGCTATGGCACGGATGGCGAGTGCGTCATCACCCTGAAGGACAACGACGGAGTCGGAATCTACAAGCTGGAGATAACGTCGGTTCCTGAAGAGCTTCCCGCCGCTTCCTACGGTGGCGAGGCACTGGTGGCGTACACCGTCGGAGACGCCATAGAGGTCACGGCCTATTTCACAGGTGACGTGACCAACGTGAACCCGGAAACCGGGGAGCAAGCCGACTACGCAGGACTGTACATCCAGGTGGGTGAGAACCGTAGGGTCGCCAGTCTGCTGCGCGGAGAGGGCACCGATAGGCTCGTGTTCGGTTACACGGTTCAGGAGGACGACCTGGACTCAGACGGTATCAGCGTCGAGAGTGGTGGCCCAGGGACGGGCATGACCTATAACGTGGACAACCGGGACGGCGGACTCTGGGCCGTCGATACCGATGGCGGCAGGATAAACCGGCTGTTTCACGGACTCGATGAGGACCCCGACCATGTGGTCCTACAGGTCGCGATTGATGAGCCGACCGTCATCCAGCCTCCAACAGAATCCGATGTCCCGGCTGAGCCCGTGCCAGTACCTCCGGTTGAAAATTCCATCGACTTAGATGTTGGGCATGGTCGGATAGAGACGTTCGAGGGCGAACTGACGGCGGAGGATGAGGGAAGAGACTGGTTCAGCTTCAACGCCACGGGCGGCCAGCAATACATCATCGAGCTCAAGAACAAGATGGAGTTCAAAGAGGCTGACAATACCTGGCTGGGCGTCAGTATCAGTTATGTTCCGGGCCACCTGGTGGACCCGAGCATACTGGAGATAGTGGACGAGAATGGCGAGCAGGTTCTGGGAGAGCGCGACCAGGGCGGGTTCATGGGCAACTTCGCGCGCGCCTTCTTCACACCTGAAGAGGATGGGACGTACTATTTCGCGGTCGGCGCGGGCGCCGAAGATCGCGGTGGAGGCGGATACTACACCCTGTCAGTCCGAGTGGACGATCACGCTGACGACTACAGACCTGACCCGGATGTATCGCTGCTTCCAGGTCAGTCAATTGCTGCCAGGATCGACAGCGACGTCGCACCCGACCATCCGGGACTGAATCCCTGGGACTGGGCGGCAAAGGACGGTGAGGGGGTGCCGGTCTATGGCATCGAGTCCCTGGACGACCGCGACGTGTTCCGTGTGGAGGTCTCCGAGAAGGGAAAGTATTACCTGGCAGTGAGCGAAGGGCCGGAGGGTGTCGGTATCTGGAGCATTTTCGACGATTTGAACCTGCTCACTGAAAGGGACACTGCGCCCGTCGCGGCGCTTGTTCACACATTCCTTCCAGGAACGTACTACGTGGAGGTAGGAACTCCTTATGAGAGCGAAGGCGCCGCCGGACCATACACTTTCCTGGTGGCCAATTTCCCGGACTCTGATACCAACGCGCTAGGTCAGTAAATCATCACGCAGATACGTGCCCGAAAGGCTTCAGCATACTTATCTGGCTCACCTGTACCTGCCGGTACGAACAGCGGGTACAGGTGCCAGTGGAAATGACATTACACCCGGAGTTCACTCGCGGCAGTGTCCCGGGATAGGAAGCCGTCGCCTCCGAGCAAAGTGCGTTGGGAGCTAACAATCGAGCCCAACGGCGAGGGTGAGGAGACGGTCGTGTTGCCTGCAAGCACAGACTGCACCGCCACGGGAGCGATAAGCACCGGGGACAGCAGAAGGCCGTCCAATCAACGGAACTGAGTGTGCCAAGCCGCCGACTTACAATGTGAGCTTCTCCTCCAGCGGCGTCCTTCCCTAAGCTCATGAAGACGGCGCCATGTGCCGTATTCCAACTACCAGTTCGTCAAAGTTTGGACACAGGTGAAAGGCAGGAATGTTCGGGGTGTCACATGAACATCACACCTCGCGGATGTAATTCCACCGTATTCTAACGTCGTCCTAATACGCTTCTTGTAAACTGTGTTAACGAGGACGGGGCGTTGGGCCACCCCACCTGTTGCCATGTGGAACGCGACCTCGATATCAATGTCGGAGAGATATTTCCAGACGGTCTGTATGGTAGTCAAGATTTGAAGGAAAGCCAGTCGGCGTGAAGGAGCATAAATTCTGCTGGCCCAGAACCGCGCATACTGACTCTTCACGGAAGAAAGCTCCTGTTGAGGGGACTTAGTATGGAATCGGAAATCACCGAGAGGAAAGGCGAATCTTGCACAAAGCGTCACGAGTCCTTGATGCCCTGAGTTGGCTGATAACCGTTCAACCCACTGTAACACTCCTGATTTTGCTGCTGGTGACCATCGGCCTTGGCGCCGGGCTCACTCGATTGGCCCCACAGGCGCCCTACACGGCGTTTCTCCCCGAAGACAGCGCCATCGCGACCGCCAGTGAGAAAATCAGAACGGATTTCGGCGATCCTGACCCCTATGTTGTGGTGACTATGCTGTTTCGTGGCAACACCCTGACCCCTGAGGGTTTGGCCCAAATTGACCGTGCGGTACGCGAGGTTGAGGCCCATGCCCTGGTCGCGCCTCTGCTGGCCGCCCCGCTCGTCTCTCCTACCCAAGCGCTAGCTGCCGACCTGGGCACCAACGACTTTACCTCTCTTTCGCAGAGCGTGATTGACCCGGTGGTCACAGGAAACCGATCCTTGAACCGGCTTGTAGGATTCGACGAGGATGGCACACAGGTGGCCCTGGCACTCGCGCGGCTGCGCGGGGACGTTCCGGAAGACCTGCTCGAGGCTGCCCAGTTCGCCATCCGCGACATCGCTCAGGCGGTAGACGGGCCAGTGAAAGGCAGCAGTCTGTCCGCGGCCGTCATTTCGGAAGAAACTTCCGAGGCCCTCGGTCCACAGATGGTGCTTCTGATGATCATGGCGCTGCTGGTGATCGCGGCGCTGCTGTTTATATTCACCCGCTCGCTCTTTGATCTGGCCCTCTGTCTACTCGGTGTGGTGATCACCATCGTCTGGGTACTGGGAGCTCAGGGTTGGCTCGGTCCCAACGGAGTCGGACTGATTGGCGCACCCAATTCACTGACCGCGATGGTGCCGATTATGCTCATTGGCCTAGTGGTGGACTACGCCATCCAGACTGTGGCACTCTACCGGGAGGAACGAAACGAAGGGCAGCCGGTGCGTCCGGCTGTCCGCATTGGGCTGCGGTCGGTCATGATACCGCTGGCGCTGGCTGCCGTAACCACCATCGTGTCATTCCTTGCAAATGTTACGTCGCCGCTGCCCGCCAATGTTGACTTCGGTATCGTAGCCGCCATTGGTGTGGGATTCGGCCTGATCATAATGCTAACGCTGCTGACGGCTGCGCGCGCGCTGGTTGACGGCTGGCGTGAGTCGCACGGTTCACTCCGAGCACCCCGGTCAGTCTCCGATGCGATTCCCAACATCAGTCCCCTTGCGGATACTCTAGGAGGTCTGCTGGCCCAGCGGCCTGGCCCCTTCCTCGCAGGAATCGGAGTCATCACAGTCCTGCTGGGCATCGCGTCCCTGGACATCGAAACTGTATTCGACACCAACGAATTCCTGCCATCCGGCGGCGAGGCGGTTCGCAATATCGAGAGCATCGAGGCGGCCTTTGGAGGATCCGTCGAGAATGTCAATGTGCTGATTCAAACGGAGGTGACCGACGATCGTGCCATCCGCAACATGCTGGACTTCGCCGACGCCTTCTTCGCCGACCTGCGCCGGCCGGAGGGCGTGGTCGGCGGCATCCAGTCATCCCTCGGGCTGCTCTTCGAAGACTGGATAACGGACGATGGCACGGAGGACGACGACTACGACCCGGAGCTGCGCAAGATGGCCCTTGCCGCCAACGAGTTCCGCCTGGATCCGGCGCAGATCCAGGCAATCATAGACCGGCTGGAGGAGATTGACCCCGGCGGGTTCGCGCAGGTGGCTGTGGACAATCCACATGGCGCCGACAGTCTGCTTATGAAGTTTCAGGCACTTACCGGAGACCAGGCTCGCACCGAGCGCATGGTTGATGACGTTAACGGCCTTTGGTTTGGCGACCACGAAACACTTATCCCGGTTTCGGACGAGATCGTGGCCCTCGAGGTGGTCAACGCGATGACCGATAGCCAAGGCGCCTCCATCATCACCGCCATTCTGGTCGCCCTGATCGTCCTGGTCATCTTCTTCTGGATCACCGAGGGCCGGCCTGCGCTGGGCTTCATAGCAGTGGGGCCGATCGTGCTGGTGCTGATCTGGGTGCTGGGAACAATGGCGCTGCTGCGCATTCCATATAACGTCATCACCGCCCTGATTACGGCGCTGTCCATCGGAATCGGAGTGGACTACACTATACACATAATCCACCGTTACGAAGAGGAATTCGCCCGCCTGCGCGACCCAGCAAGGGCCGCGAGGAGAACGTTGGCAACCACGGGCTCGGCGCTGCTCGGCTCGGCGCTGACGACCGCGCTGGGTTTCAGCGTGCTATTCTTCTCGCCGCTGGCGCCCTTTCAGCAGTTCGGACTCGTCACCGCGATTACCATATCCTACGCTCTCATCGCCGCCGTGGTGGTGGTGCCGCCAGCGATGATCCTCTGGGCTGCTTATCAGAACTACCGACTACAAGCCACGGTCGCACGTGCGGAGCGCCAATTGAGTCAGGATTATGACTTGCGTCCCTGAGGCTTTCGCGATCAATATGACGAACATCATCATGCCGCAATTGGTCGAGAGACACAGGGCGATGGGCTTTGATGTTAAGCCGGCACGATTCCTATACAACAGTCCGAGACGGCAATGTGAATGGACCACCAATCAGGACATGGCCGACTAATAATGAAATGGGCAACATGTACTCCTATATGCCGAGTAATGGCCTATGAACAGCATCATGCTGCCGGTCTGCGCCCACAGTAGTAATTCAAACACGGTTATGTATCGTGAGGTGGTTGAGTTTGAAAATCTGACCAACAGCGACGTCGAGGCAATGGCGGCGGTATACGGGGAGTAAAAGGCCCTACTGGAGATGTAGTTATGAGGCTGTGATTCCAAGAGGCAGGCGAGATGCAAAAGATTATGGTTCACGCTATAACCCTGGCTGCTCTCGTTGGCCTGATGGCGACGCTGGCGTGCAGCCGAGGGAGTGAAGCCCAGCGCATATCGGATCCGGTCCCGCTCGCAAGAAGCGGAGAATCCGGGTCTACCTACACACCCATAAGCGCAACAGCGACACCGACGTTGGCGGCTCAGGCGGAGGGTCGGAATTCCGAGACACCCACTGCCCCCATGACTCCAACGTCCACTGCACTCGCTCCGATCGCCATGGACACGACGACCCTGGCGCCTGTCGCGTCGTCGTGCCGACAGGTGCGTCAGCAGACACCAGTCCCAACCTCGCGTCCTGCGGACACACCCTCTGGCTCCTACAAACACACCAGCGCCTACGCCATCCGCTACCGCAATAGCCGCACCGACGGCTGCGGCTCTGGTTGTGCCCAAACCAACACCGGAGATCCGCATAACCGTAAGCACTCTTCAGTACAGCGATGGCACCGCTTCTCTGGACGCTGATATCTGGGTTTATGAAAGTCTCTAAGCGAAGGCCGTCGGGGCGCTGATTTGCGGGGTTAAATCCCGGGACGGCGCAACCCCTGCCAGGTCACCTCCGTCCCCTGTCGACCACCAGTTCGACGATGTCGTCGCTTGTGAGGGATCCCAGGAACTTCCCGGATTCGCGGTCGACTACCGGGATGGCAGAGAGCTGGTTCTCCGTCATTCGCTGCAGCACGTCCTCGACATACTCGTCGGGACGCGCAAGCGGCGCGCGGCTTTGCGCCACCTCTCGCAGCCCGGTCGTGGACCAGGCGTCCTCGGGCAGATACCACAGCATCCCCAGCGAGACGATTCCGACTGCATCGTCTCCATCGACCAGTACATAGTCATGCTGGCGCGGAATGGTCCACTGCTCGATGAAGTCGCTCACTGAGAGGGAAGGGTCTGGATGGGGACGACCGCGGTCCATGATGTTATCCACCGTGACCTCGTTCAGGAGGAATCGAATGACGCCGCTCGGGACATCGTGTATCCGAACGCCCGGAGTCAGACGTCTGCTGGCATAGTTCACCGTGAAGCTGATCACCATGGGCATCAGCAGGATGTAGCCGAACATCACCAGCACGAGGAATGAGAACAAGGTCTCGCTGACCGCCCCGCTCTCTCGGAGAACCAGCAGGAGGGCTATCTCCGCTACGCCCTTCCCCATCAGGCCGAACGCGACCGCGTAGGGCACTGTGAGCCTGGACACGTAGGCGCCCACAAACGCGCCAGCGAAGTTGCCGAACAGGGGTATCAGCGCCAGGACGGCCATGGTCGAAAGGGGCAGGTCCACGAAAGGAGAAGCTGAAATGGAGTCCCGACGACGCGAAGAAGAGCGGCACGAACAGGCCCTCGGCTGTACCTCGCAGCCCCGGAGTCACCTCCTGGCGCGTCTGGTAGGGCAGGCTGGACAGCGCCGCGCCCATGAGAAGAGCCCCAAGCGTACCGTGCAGTCCCATGAGTTCTGCGGCGTCCACCATCAGGAACAGCGACCCCAGTAGCAAGCCCAGTGAGAGTTGCGGCACCCTGAGCAGTCTTTGGACCAGTGAGACCAGCCGTGGGAGTACGCGGGAAGACAGCAGCCAGCAGACTACGGCGAAGCCGGCGATCTTGGCGACCACTACCAGTATCCCCGTGCCGACACTTCGTAGACATAGTCGCCGATGCTGAATCCGATGACAAGCAGCGTGATCAGCTCCGCGATCACCACGACGGTGAAGATCTGCAGCCCTATCGGGTTCCGCAACTTTCCTTCGTCGGCCAGCACCCTGGCGACTATGCCCAGGCTGCTCATGGACAGGATTCCCGCCAGCGCGAGCGCGTTGTTGAAGTTCAGGCCTATTCCGAAGTCGTGGATAAAGCCTGTGGTCACAAGCATGGATATGCCCAGAGAGAAGAGAACGGACACAATGGCCGCAAGGAAATAGTGTCGCCTGCGGCTGGCCACGAAGCTGGGGATGTCGATCTCGTCTAGGCCTATCAGGAAGAAGACGACGAAAACGCCCAGGGTCAGGAGAAGATCGATGTGTCCTGTGGGATGTGTTGATGCTCAGCATAAGCGTCACACTTAACAGTTCAGCATAAATGTCACACCATAGAAGACATGGAGAATGTGCCATTGAATCAGAGAGAGCAGGCAAGGCTTCAGGTCCTCAACAGCTTGTTGGCGGATCATATGACGATAGAGCAAGGGGCGACATTGATGGGACTGAGCACGCGCCATACCTGGCGACTACTTGCGGCTTACAAGAAGGAGGGCGCAGCCGCACTCGCTCACGGTCATAGAGGACGCAGAGCTCCTAATGCGACGTCAGAAGCGAAGAAGGACCGAGTGCTGCATCTGGCGCGCACCCGGTACGCTGGAACCAATCACACGCATATGAGTGAGTTGTCGAAAGAGCACGAGGGCATCGACATAGCCCGCAGCACTCTACGCCGTCTGCTGGTGAGCGCAGGCGAGATCAGCCCACGCGGAAGACGTGCCTCCAAGCATCGAGTCCGGCGTCAGCGTATGCCGCGAGAAGGGATGCTGGTGCAGATAGACGGCAGCTACCACAGGTGGCTTGGGAGGGACGGACCGCAGTTCATGTTATTGCTTGCCGTGGACGACGCCACGGGCAAAGTAGCGAGCGCCCTGTTCTGCGAGTATGAGAATACAAGGGACTACTTCTATCTGATGAAAGTTCTGATCCGGCGCAATGGGATACCAATTGCCCTGTACGTTGACCGGCACGCGGTGTTCAAGCACGTGCCCGAGCGTGGACTGCAAGGTGGTCAGACTCAGTTCAGCCGTGTGATGGACGAGCTTGGGATACAGATGATCTTCGCCCTGTCTCCTCAGGCAAAGGGACGAGTGGAGAGAGCGGCTGGGACCTTCCAGGACAAACTGATGACTGAGCTTCGACTTGCAGGTGCGAACTCCATCGGGGATGCCAGAGTCGTGCTGGAAGAGTTCATCGTCCGCTTCAACGAGCGCTTTGCCGTGTCGCCGCGGGAACCGGAGGACGCATATCGACCTGTGGGTGAGGAGATGTGTCTGGATCGGCTCCTTTGCTTCAAGCACAGTCGGAAGGTGGCGAGAGACAACACGGTGAGGTACCGTGCGAGTACGCTTCAGCTTCTGCCCGGCAGGGACAGGCCTACCTACGCAGGCGCGAAGGTGGATGTACTCGAGGGACTGGACGGTCAGTTGGTCATTGAGCATGAGGGACGTGTCATCCCCAGTCAGGAGGCCCCATCCCGTCCGGACACTCTGCGGGGCGTCAATGGACACTCGGTCAACGGGTACTCTTCAGTTGCGCCGACGGGCCGTAATGGTCTGGGCAATCGCTGGGCAGCAGTGCTGTCATCACTCGACAGGGAGAGGGCTGACGAGGCCGACCGTGAAACCGTCCATTGGGTACGAGAGAAGGCGACTCCTCCACCGCGGAAGCCCACTCCGAAGCAGATAGCACGGTGGGAGGCTGTTCACACAGCGCATCGCAAAGGTCTGTCGATCAGGGAGATAGTCCGTGAAACCGGCGCCCATAGAATAACCGTCAAGAAGTACCTGAAGGCCAAAAGTCCGCCAATGGTGCCTCTTCGGAAGCCGGCCAAACCGTTACAGTCTGATACCATCGCAGACTAGCTACTGACATTTATGCTGGGCATTTACGCTGACACTTCTGCTGAAAATCGACAGGACAGTGATGGATGCGTTGACCAAAGGCAGAACGGATCTGGCTCTCAAACAGCTTGATCAACTGTCCGAAATATATCCGACAGACAAACTGAGCGAGTTGATGACGTACCTAGGATTTCATTGGAAGCAGGTGTGGTCGAACAATCCACAAGAGAGACTGAACAACGAGATAAGGCGTCGGACCGACGTGGTGGGTATATTCCCCCACCGCTCCGCTCCGCTTCGTCTGGTTGGTGCGGTGCTTGCGAGCGGAACGATGAATGGGTAGTGGGCAGACGATACCTGACGCTGGATCAGATCACACAGCCGACCGCGGCCGAATAGAACAAAAGGTTGACGAACATCCACACCACTCCTGGGACTCCACCTATGGGTGTCCAGTCGGTCTCGGGTATGCCCTCTATGAGATTGCACAGGCAACCTGAATGGGAGTCGCAGCAGAACGGCCCGATGGCAATTGTCTTGAAAGATCCTGGCAGCAGCAGAACAACCCCGATGCAATCTGCGGCTCTACTAGCGGAATGCGGTACGGTGGGCGATAATGTAGAGAGTTCGCCGCCGGCGGGCAAGAGTCACGGAGTTTGCGATATGCTCCTTACGAGAATGCGTTTCGGCGGAATTCCGCCGTTCACGGAACCGGTCGAGTTCGGCTTCGATGAGCGTGTGAACGTATTCGTGGGGGCAAACGCGACAGGGAAGAGCAGGCTGCTGTCGGCAATCGACAGGCACTTCAATAAAAGAGATGACACCCGCGATTGGCATAAGGGTCCGGTCGGCTCTATAGCTGATTTCGGACCGTACCCGCACCACCTGCTACATCTCACTCTCTGCCAGGAGGAGCATCTTTCTTCCGACTGGATGGAAGGGCAAAACGCACTGTGCGTGGATGAGGAGTGGCCTGGCGTTCACTCTTACTCCCGCGACAAACCGGCTCTACCGGTGATATACCTAGGCCCTACCAGAATTGGCCTTCCTGTCATATCGGAATTGAGAGAGTCGGATTCCTACGGATCAACAGTAGAAGACGTGCTATCCGGGCCATTTAGCGGAGGCAGACTGAAAGCCGCCATCGATTTGCTGTATGTAAAAGCGCGCGAAATGCTCGACCAGGAACAGGCGCAGGACGCTCCAATCGATGACTGCAAGGCTTGGAATTTCTGGACCATAGAGAAAGTAACCCATTCATGCGCCAAGGCAATCTGTGAGGAAGTGCTCTCTTCCGATAAGGCTCTGAACTATCCAACGGGTCTGGATCCCAGCTTTATCAGGGACGAACCCATGGCTGATTTGGATAGCCTGTACATCAACCGGATGCTCGGAATCGATACCACAGACACACCCACGTTCGACCATATCAGGCCCGCAGATAGGCCCATCGGATGGGAGGGGACCGACTCCGGGCGGATCTACGTCGGCGATCTGAGCTCGGGGTCACAGTCGACTCTCCTCTGGATACTGTGGCTGGCTTTCAAGATGCTCAATCACTATGAATTCACTAATGGATGGAATGAGAAGCCGTCCGTCCTTCTAATCGATGAGATCGAGAATCACTTGCATCCCACCTGGCAGCGGCGGGTGATTCCGGCTCTGCTGAAGCATTTCCCGGGTTTGCAGATTTTCGCAACCTCGCACTCTCCGTTTGTAGTAGCCGGTTTGAGGAGGGGACAGGTGCATATGCTAAGGCGGGATGCTAGTGGGCTGGTTTCAGCCAGTACCAACGAACGCGACATCATCGGGTGGACCACGGATGAGATTCTGCGGACGTTCATGGGTGTCGATGAGCCGACCGACCAACTTACAGTTGACCGGATGAACCGCTTGCGTGAGTTGCGGGGCAGGGAGGAACTCAGCGATACCGAGGCTGAGGAGATGTCCGAGCTACGCCGGAAGGTGAACGAGGACTTCGTTTCCAGCAGCACACCACTGGAAGCGCAAAGGGAGCGCTATGGGGACATGGTGCTGGCGTTCTTGCAGTCCCGGCAGTCCGACTTATCGCAGGACGGCAGTTAAGACCGCGATGAGGTGGATTGACCGGGGACCGGAGCCTGGCGGCGTCCAGGAGTACGACCGAGAGTTCACGCAGGGATGGGTCGAGTACTTTAGATCCAGGGTGGGAGGACGCCCCGACGACTCCTGCTGGCGGGAATTCAGAGGAATTCTCGGAGATCGGTCCGCCGACAACTGCTGGTATTGCGAGCGGCGCTGCCTGCGGGAAGCGAATGGTGGTGGAAGAACTCCCACAGTGGACCATTTCCGGCCGCTGAGCCGCTTTCCTGAGTTGGCCTACAGATGGTCTAACTGGATTTTCAGCTGCTACAGGTGCAACGGAGAGCATAAGGGAGACAGTTGGCCCGACACGGGCTACGTGGACCCAGGCGCCACCAATGAGGAGGAGCGGCCAGAACGCTATTTTGACTACGATACCGAGACGGGAGAGATAATCCCAATGCTTGGGTTGCCTTCCGAAGCCAGGGAGAGAGCCCAGCGGACGATAGACGACTTGGGGCTGAATAAACTGGACGTGCGATTCTATCGCCTGGACTGGACACGCCGATTCATTGAAGACTGGCGCTTGCTCCCAATTGAGGACCGACAGGCATTTATTGACTTCGCAATACAAACCGGACACGAATTCGTTGGCGCCACGTTGATGGCCGTTCGGCAGCATCGGGAGCAGTAGGATGGAGTCGGTCAAGCCAAGGAAGCCGAGACAAGGTCGCTCAGGTGATTAGCAACCATTCGCGTATGTCGGTCCGGGATTACCTTGAATACCTGTATGAGCGGATGTGCCATCCCGACCGGAAGTACGATAGCAGAGGGTTTGATTTCTAGGATTAGCAGGCTGCTGAAAAACGCCGTCTGAGCCCCGTTCTCCTGGTTGACGAGATACAATGATTCCGATAGCCCGCCTGACCAGGAGACCGTCCGATGAGAGGCAAACGCAATCCACAGTCCACCATGCTCGCATTCGTCAACCTCGACGAACGAGTCCCACCAGACCACCCTCTCAGAACCATCAAGCAGGTCGCCGACGATGTTCTCTCCCGGATGTCCGACGACTTCGACGGTATGTACTCCAGGGTAGGCAGAGCCTCAGTTCCACCTGAGAGACTGCTGAAGTCCCTGCTTCTGATCTCCCTGTACTCGATACGCAGTGAGAGAGCGTTCTGCCAGGAACTGGACTACAATCTTCTGTACCGCTGGTTCCTGGACATGGACCTGATGGAGCCGAGCTTTCGATGCGACCATGTTCACCAAGAACAGAAGGAGACTTCTCAGACACAAGGTGGGAAGGACACTGTTCGAGGAGGTGGCATACGAGGTGGACAGACGCGGGCTGATGTCAGACGAGCACTTCAGTGTGGACGGTACGCTGATAGAGGCCGCGGCATCCATCAAGAGCTTCAGAAGAAGGAACGATGACGATGATGTTGACGACTCCGGCAGTGGGGCCGCGCACACGGAGGACTTTCGGGGGAGAAGTTGAGCAAGCAGACACACGAGAGTACGACCGACCCAGAGGCGAGGCTGATGAGAAAGGGCAAGGGTAAGGAGGCTAAGTTGGTGTTCATGGCCCATGCTCTTATGGACAACAGGCACGGTCTTGTGAGCGACTTCCGGCTGACCGAGGCCAGCGGTATGGCTGAGAGGGATGCGGCGCTGGACATGCTGATACAGATACCGGGAAGTCGTCGTCTGACGGTTGGAGCGGACAGGGGCTACGACAGCAGGGACTTCGTCTCTGAGTGCAGGGAACTGAACATCACCCCGCACGTGGCCCAGAAGAAGAGATGGTCGGCGATAGACGGTCGTACCACCTGCCACCAGAGTTACAGAGCGAGCCAGAAGGTACGCAAGCGCTTGAGTCTATCTTCGGGTGGATGAAGACTGTGGGGGGCTTTCGTCGGAGTCGGTATCGCGGGGTGGAGAGAACCGGACTGTATGGGGAGTTGGTGGCTACCGCGTACAACCTTGTGAGGATGTCGAGGTTGATAGCCGAGGAGGAGACCAAAGTCCCCGTCATCGCAAGCCTTCCCGTGGCGAGGTGTGTCTGTGCGACACTGCATAGGGTGATAATGGAGGTATCGGTGGCCTGCTGAGGTCCGAAAAGACCGAGAATGTCGGCTGTCACCAAGCGGTCGCCTCTTCTACGCGGCCCTCAAACCCATTCTTCCGCAACCTGTTAGGAGTTCACTCGAGAACTGTCTTCGGACAGAGACCAGCGACCTTAAGTGGCTCGTCTCGATTCCAACAATCGCAATGGGGCTATTGGAATGGCTTGAGTTCTAGCGACGTTCCCAATGCCCGACTGGTACGCCGTAGAATATGATGGTCTAGCGTGGCACTTGTCCACTGGTGAAGGGTATGTGAATAGTGACGGGAAATCCACAGCCTATCGTCCCGTAGGGTATCCTGTTTTTCTGTCAGTGATTTATGCCTTTTTTGGGCACTCGGGATTAGCAGGTGAGCAGCTACCTTCACTTTTGTCGGTTAGCAGATACAATGAACTGGGACCGGGGGTTCCAGATTGATCATCGATCAACAAGTAGTCTCTACGAGGCAAAAGTTCATGGAAAGGAAAAAGTCAACTGGCGTCGGTACCTCGATGGGTGGCCCACGAACGGTGGTCCGATAATTGGATAAGTATTCAAGAGATTTCGGGAGGTGGGCAGGGTGAAGCTAAGCGAGTCCGCCGAAAGCGCGACGACCAGGAGGGATTCCTGAAGGCCATCCGGCGGAGGAACGATCCGGAACGACGAGGGCGCTTCTTCAGAGAAGCCAGCGCATACGACACGATGAAATCACCGGGCATTCCGCGCTTAGTCGAAAGTAATGCACACCTGCATGACAGCAGTGAAGTCGTCCCATACATCGTGACCGAGTTTATCAAAGGACCAACCTTGTACCAGTGGCGTCAGGCCCAGCCACTGGTCGATCTTGGCATTGTGACTAGGACAACACGAGAACTGCTCCTAATCCTAACTAGGTGCCACGCCTCGGGTCTTGTGCATCGGGATATTAAGCCAGACAACATTGTTCTTGCTGATGGTGACCCTGGACGACCAGTCCTGCTCGACTTCGGTCTCAACTTCCACAAGGATGCGCAAAATGACTTCGAAACCGAGCAGGGACAGGAACTCGGCAACCGTTTTCTGCGGTTACCTGAACTCTCGGCGGGCAGTTTGCTCAAACAAGATCCGCGGTCCGACATCTCGTTTTGTGCCGGGATTCTCTTTTTTCTGCTGACCAGCCAACATCCGAACGTCCTGCAAGATGCCGAGGGTCGCCTACCACACCAGCGCAGTCAGGCGCTTGCAGTTCTGGAGCATGTGGCCGGCTCGAGTCTCAGCCGACTATTGGCATTGTTTGACAGAGCATTCGCTCCGCAAATCGCAGATCGGTTCTTGAGTGCTGATGCAATACTCATGGAACTCGATAGGGTGATGGAATCGCCTACGGGAGTCCATACGGAGGACGTTCTACAGGACATCATTAATGTGCTGGGCACGGACGCGGCGCATCGGCAGGCGGCAACAGCAAATCGTCTAAGTGAGGCTCTCAAACAGATTCAGCGCGTCCACCGTGAAGTCGTGGACGATCTTGAGTCGAATGGTGTTCCTTTAGGTTGGTCACAGTCAAATTGGAACGTCGCCGAAGGGTTGGGACGCAACACACTTGGTATTGTAAGTTCAGGGTCTGCCAATAGGGTGCTATCTGTGTTGTGTGAAGCGCGGGAGGCTGGTGACGAGATTGTGATCCACCTTTCCGGAGAGCCAGTGTATCGAACATTAGTTGCCTCCCCGAACTATAATGACCAGTTCGATGCTACGATTCGTAGCTGGTTACTCAACCGGCTTCACGATGCAATCACGATTACGTGAGCTCGAAGAGGTATCCTCAATTCGTGTGTAAATGAGTCAGGCGGTGTAACCTCTAGTCCGATTCTGAGTCGCTCAGGTAGTTGGTTCGCACACTACTGACCGGCAGATGCCGAGCATGGGAGTGCCGTGGCGTGAGCGCATTCTCGCCAGCATAGCGCCGGTTTCCTCGATTCTGACAAGATCAGGACACTTCTGCTAGCCACTTTCATAAACTGAGTTATGAAAGTGGCTAGCAAGAGATTGTTGGGGCGGTGATTTCCGGCCGGAAGACTACTTTCGCCGACCCGACGGCGCTGCATGGCCATCGCCGGTTGATAGAGTGTGGCAGACTCAAGAGTTCACATGGGACGCGAAGGACTGGAGTCCAGTGCCACCGTCCTCCCCCGTCAGACTCTATGACGGACATCCGACCGAGCGCAAGAACCTCATACATCTCGAGATGTACAGGCGGCGTCTGTCGCATCCACCGCCCACACTGGATAGTCCTCCCCGCCACCGTGAATGAGGATCAGCATCGTGAGGTAATCTGTCTCTTGCTGCCGCACAATGGACATGCAGCGTCTGTCAGCCGACCTCTTCCTGTAGCCGTGTGGCGAGGCCCGCGAAGTCCAGGTCGATCCAGTCTCCCATGCACTCCAGGATGTTGTCTGTGGGGGTCATTCCCCTGCCAGTAGCGACAAGGTGTATCTTCCGCGCACGCTCTCGGGTGGCCTGAACGCTATGTATTTCCTGGGCTCCTGGGCCGCGCTCCTTATTCCCCGGCCGCTGCCGGACGATTCCGGCGGCGCCATCTGTATCGCCATGTCTATATCCTCTTGTGCCTTCGTATATATGAAGCTCGGGCTGCCTGCCCGGAACGTGTGCGAGTGATCGATTCGCCGAACATGACCTGGTACAGAGCGGCAAGTTCCGCAGCCGCCTTCCCCGCACGGGTGTCGTACTCCTCGACGGTGCGCCCGACGGCGAACGCTCGCTGGAAGGCCACGAGCTCGCAGAGCGTGGGCCCCGCCACCGCCATTGCGGAGCATCCCCGCTCGAGCACCCGGCGGGTCCCCTCCGCAGCGGGCTGCCTGGGATTGGTGGAGGCCAGGTTGATGAGCGCGAAGGCCGCAAGGCCGGGATTGCCGGATATGGCTTCCGTGATGCGGCCGTCCATGAGGGTCATGGTCCGTACGTCAGCGGCGGTCGGACGGACCGGCACGACAGCGACGTCCGAGGCGTCGAGGGTGAACGCGATCTCGTCGCTGTCGCTGTCGCCAACGTCGTCGTACCGTGAGACCCGTGCCTGCAGGTATCGCCTGGTCGCCGCTCCGTACAGAGGTACGCACTCCACGCGGGGCAGCCTGTCGGCAGACCGGAGCTGCGCCCAGCGCTCGGAGCTGTCCTGGCGGTCCGCGTCTATCAGCAGGACCTTCTTTCCCTTGTTGCCCTCATGCCCGCCATGTTCGTCGCCACCATCGTCTTGCCTGTTCCGCCTTTCTCGGCGAGTACAGTCAGTATCATGAGCCGCCTCCTAGATCACATATCGTGTATAGACGGAATGTGTATAAACAGATTGCAATTTGAGGTGCTGTGTTAAAGCACACCACATCTCTATGTCTATTCATATCGAACATTAACCCTGTGCCGGAGGCACCCTCGGTGAGAATCAGGGTTATCTTTCAGACGATTTTGTCCGGGAACCCTCGGTATCCCAAGGTCGTGGATCGTGGCCATGGACAGCTATGAAACGGTGGAATTGTGCGACGCCACACTCGGAGTTGTTGCTGTGGCTCTTTATTGGAACACCGCCGATGTCGAGGAATTCTTGCTCATCGCGGGAGAACGGGGCCTGTCCTCGGCGATAGCTGCCAATCTGTCGTGATTATCGCACTGTCGGGAAAATTCGTTCTGTCCAACCTCGACTCTTTGAATCTAGGCCCTGATTATGGATGTGAAGTAATCGAGAAGTCATCCCCGACGGGACTTGTGGTTTCGGCAGAAACGAGAGGAGCCCTGCGAATAAGCGGGGCTCCTGGTATGGTTTTGACTCGACCTCTCATGCTATCGAGTCGTCCAGGAATATATGCACCTGCTCCAGGCCAGCAGTGTCGTCGGCCCGGGCAAATCGAACCTGCGGACCGGCTATGCTGTATCCGTAAACAGCAGGTATTACCTCTGTCGCTGGATACAGGCGCCGCAGAAATGCCGCGCTGTCGCGTACCCGTTCAATGTCGTCGTCATTTACGACGCCGGACGCCTCGACGGGAACGTAGACTGTCGTCTCGCCCCGCCGCGCTATTATCACCATATCGGTGTCCAGGAGTCTTCCACCCTGGCTGTCCTCGATAAGCCCGCTGTCAACTCCGTGGTCGACCTCGGAACTGAAGCGCTCTGTGCGGCTGGGTGGCTGGATGGAGACCTTGCTGGACCAGATGGATCTTACCCTCGTCAGACCAAACCGGCGCTCGACCTGCTGCCTCAGATTGGACGACATCTTCAGATCAACGTCGTATCCCCTCAGATTATTCAAGGACACTTGAATAATCTCGGTCCGCTGATACACTTCCGCCCGAAACTCCACAATCTCCTCCGGGAGCCCGGTGAGAGATTCTGTCAGAAGCTCCCGTCTGGCTGCTTCGTGAAAGCGGGGGTTGCTCCGAAGCGCTTCGAGGAAGTCGTCGGTCGTGTTGATCGTAATCGTCATTGTCGACCTCTGCGTCACCAGTATAGAACCGCCGATGGATTGTGTCCTGTACAACTCGTCTCGATTGCCGTGATCAGACTGGAGTTTCTGTGAAATGTCGAGTTTCCGTACAAAGCCGGTGCCGGTGTCCAATGCGCCGACCGTGCGGAGGATCGCACTCGACTCAACTGCTAAGGGAGAGCTTCTCAGGACTGAAAGGGAGTGGCCCAGCGGTGGATGTCTTCCCCGCGAACTCTCAGATGTGAAGATCTGGTGGGCGCAAATGGATGACAGCCAAGGAGCACGTTGCCACAGCTAACTCGGGACACCTCACCATATTTTGTCTCATTGGACTATAGCCACCTTCGAAATGCGGTCTCTGATAATCCCAAACAGGCTCTTCTGGAACGAGGCCAGCAGCCTCTTATCAAGTTTTTCTACTCCACGATGAGCAATGTTGTTTCGATGGTCCTTCACTTCAGGCAGTCTATTCGGAAGTTGCCACTCGCAGGTTTTCCCGAATCTGTCAGCCCAATGGTAGAGTCGGAGAAACCATAAGCGAAGGTAGGCTTCATCTAGGGAAGGGTCCAACTGCAACGCCTCGACCAGGCTCTCCAAACGGATTCCGAATTTCCCTTTCGATTTGCCACCGATGTATTCGCTGTCAAATCCATTGTCCAGCATCCGGGAAGTAGACTCGCTGGCCGCTGCTTTGGCAGCGATGTCCGCAAGGGAGAGGGGCCTCAATACAGATAGGCGACCGTGCCCCTCGAAGTGAACCGGTTCACTATCCTGCGGTGACGGTTCTCCTTTTAGAAAGAGCGAAGCCGTCGAAGTGAAAGTTCGGCGGCCTCTGGACTGCGCCAACTATGGATGAAGGGCAGCTTACGCTTTATCTTAGCCCGACTTTTCGAGAGGCGCAACTGCGGAGCGTAACCGCCTTTATCCGAACCATGTGGTATTATGCTCTTCGTGGCGGCACCCTGAATTCCCCGGTCGCTCCCTGGCCCACCCCTGGGTTCCTCGTCAGTGACCTGTCATTACCTCGATGCTAGTTTCTAGAATAGTGGCGCCGGTCCGTGAGGTGACGCAACCCTGATGGAATTCACACCCGGATGGTTCGAGACGGTAATACCGGCCTTGGCGCTTTTCTTCGGTTCGCTTGTGTTCAGCGCGACCGGATTTGGGATAGGCATGATCGCCACCCCCATAATGTTGATCGCCTACGAGCCCCAGACGGTCATAGTAGTCTCCGGCACTGTGGGGTTGGGAGTGGGAATCTGGATAATCTCCAAGTCGTGGCGCGACATTCCGTTCAGTCAGATTCTGCCGATAGCGATAGCCGCGGTCTGCGGCGTACCTTTCGCCGTCGCAATACTGAAGACCGCGGACTCAGGCGTGCTCAGCATAGGCATCGCAGTTCTGATCATACTGTTTGCCATCGGCTCGTTCGTTAAGTTCGAAAGAGATATTCCTTATTCGACACCTGTGGGTATCGCGGTGGGATTCGTAGTGGGCGTGCTGTTGCCCACATCGGGTGTTGCGGGATCGCTGGTGATGCTGTATCTGATGACGAAGAACTGGGAGCGGCATACCGTCAGGGCAGCGATGGCTTTCTTTCTGGTGATTCTGATGCTGTCAGCCGTTATTGGCTTTGCCGTTGCTGGACTGTACACATCTCAGCGACTCACACTCATAGGCATCGTAACAGTCCCATCGATAGCCGGCCTCGCTCTAGGAGCAATGCTCGTTGGCCGCATAAATGAGCGTATGTTCCAATACATCGTCATCGGTGTCATCATAGTATCCAGCATTGTGGTCCTGAGTCAGGAAATCATAGGTCTGTGACGGCATTGGGACGGGCTGGAACAGTCGTTTAGCATTGGTCGCGCCCTGTGTCCACTCTCGCCACCCACTATCACCGACTGGAGTTCGACAAGGTAGGGACTCAAGTCAATCGGCTTGAGCAGAGGCTCGGCGGATAGGAATCTCCCGGTGCGGGTACCCTCTGTAGGATAGATATGCGCAGGTCCGCCCAGCACTTAATTTCGACCAAGATATGGCTATCACACGAGGGAACTGCGCCGGTCTCGGGGCGGAGTTGGCGCACGGTCAATTTTGAACGAGGCTATATGTGAGAATCTGACTTCGACAGATACACGCTAGACGACGAAAGATGATTTGTGGTACATACTAAGTGTCTGTCTCAAAAGTCGGACGGCTCAGGAAGGTGTAAACTGTCGGCGAGACTCTGACCGGGAGGATGGCAGATGCCCCTTCGAGAGATGAACCGAGATCAGGCTTGGCTGTTACCGCCGACTCTTGACGAACTGGTTCCTCCGGATCATCCGGCACGATTCGTTGCTGAGTTCGTGGATGCGCTTGAGCGAGAGGACTGGAGGGAACTGGGTGTGCAGCCGGACGGAGAACCGATGGGAGCGCCGGCCTACCATCCCCGTGCTTTGCTGAGTGTGTGGCTGTATGGCTTCATGACCAACGTGCGCTCCTGTCGCAAGCTGGAGGCAGCCTGCCGGGATCAGATCCCCTACCTGTGGCTGACCGGATGGCAGCAGCCTGATCACAACACCCTGTGGCGGTTCTATCAGAAGCATCGGCGGAGCATGAGAGAGTTGTTCAAGCGCACGGTGCGTACCGCGGTCGCGATGGATCTGGTGGACATGGCGGTGCAGGCGGTGGATGGAACGAAGGTGTACGCGAACGCGGCGCTGATACAGACCTACGATGCCAGGCGATTGCAGGAGTTGCTTGATCGGGTGGAGGGCGCCATAGAGTCTCTGGAGGCCCAGAATGAAGGATGGAACGATGGAGTTGTAGCGCGTCTTCCCGAGAAGTTGGCAGAGCAGAAGGCGCTGCGACAACGCGTCAGACAGGCCATGAAGGAACTGCCAGGCAAGGAGCGCCCCAATCGGTACAAGCGTCCGGCGCGTATCAATCTGACCGACAAAGACGCCGGGCTGATGCGCACTCGCCAGGGGATCGTGCCAGGCTACAACGCCCAGGCCATGGTTTCACCCGTTGCCGCCGATGGGGGAGTTACGGGTATGCTGGTCACCGCTTCGGACGTAGTGGATGAGCCCAATGACGCCGCTCGTCTGACCGCGATGACCAGACAGGCAGAAGAGGTGAGCGGGGCAAGGGTGCCGATGACACTGGCCGATGCCGGCTACTTCGCAGGCAGACACGTGGCGGAATTACACCAAAGAGGCCAGCAGGTGGCGATGCCGGACATGGCCCGACCGACGGACCATCCCTACCACAAAGACCAGTTCATATACGATGAGGGAACCGACAGCTATACCTGTCCTCATGGGGAGATGCTCGCCTTCGCAGGCATGAAGAACAATAAGACAAAGAACGCAAGGGAGTATCGGATAGTCTCGGCGTCGGTG
Organism: Dehalococcoidia bacterium; assembly: GCA_965202815.1. Lineage (GTDB taxonomy): Bacteria > Chloroflexota > Dehalococcoidia > Lucifugimonadales > UBA1123 > VXRN01. The sequence continues at coordinate 1,323,414 of CBDBCD010000002.1, read as the reverse complement.
TGTCGGGAATGTCCGGCTTTCGGAGTCTGCACCAGGAACATTTCGGGCGGACGCTCTTTGGAGATCGGACCATACGACGGGGCGCTACGCCGTCATAGGGACTGGATGGCAACCGATGAAGCGCAACAAGCCTATCGCCGCCGATTGCCTCTGGTCGAGCCCCTCTTCGCGATCATCAAGAATCAGCTCGGAGCGCAACGATTCTCGCTGCGGGGCCTGGCCAACGTCAGGGCCGAATGGGACATGCTCGTCACCGCATTCAACATGAGGACTCTCTGGCGTGTGTGGCGAACCGGCGCCGGCATCAGTTGGAATCCTGCATGAGGGTTGATCGAAGGTAATCACCGGCCTCCGCGACAACTCTCCTGAACCAGGCTTCCACGAAGTCTGCATTAGCATCAAAACAACCAGCCTGCTCGTATTGCCCTTGATGACGAGGATCCCTTCCTTACGGAGCTTACTTGTGAGACAGACACATACTAAGTACCACCCCTATCGATTCGACGGTAGGGTCGAGGCCGCCGTTGGAGGCGGTCTCTGTCTTTATGAGGGAGCGCCGTTGATAACCAACCTCTACACCGATGGGTTCAATATCTACTACCTCACCCTCAAGGATACTCCCTTCAGATGGTTGGATCTGCGGAAGTTGGGTGAGACGCTGTTTTCTGAAGATACAATCAACAAAATCTGCTACTTCACCGCCCGGCTCCACGCGCGCCCTGATAAACCCGGACAGGCCCAGCGTCAACTGATCTACCTCAGAGCGCTGGAGACGACAGCCGGTTTGGAAGTCCACTATGGCACCTTTCGGTCCGGTGTCAAACGCCGTCCGCTGGTCGAACCCGTCCCGGGGCTGCCGACTCGCGTCCTTGGCAGGGTCTCGGAGGAATAGGGAACGGACGTGAATCTCGCCACACGTCTGCCGGTCGATGGATTCAACGGAGTTTACGGGCAGGCAGGGATCCTGTCCAACGACGCCGATTTCGCTGGTGCGATGAGGTACGTAAGGGACGATCTTCGCCTTCGAGTGGTAGGGTGGTCATCAGGTGGTAGCCCAGGAGGTCCTCAGTTGGCCGCTTTCGGTGGCTGTCTGCGATATTCCACCGCTGACCCCTTTCGACTTGTCTCGGAGTCTGCCCCCAATCGAGACTCCCTCCCTGGATTAGTAGGCAACCAAACACGTATCCATGCGACGAGGTGAACAGCATGTGAGGTTTGTCTTGGGGAAGCCCGCATAAGGAAGACTGGGAGAAACTCAGGGACAAGCGTCGGCCAATTCCGTACGGCCGGGTGGAGAACTACTTCCGAGTCAATGAAAGAGGCCGGCCGCCGCACAGTAACCAGCCTATGAACGCTGAGGGTGGTCATAGCCGGAATATGTCAAGTATCTGAGTGCGGGTCCCCGAAGTGGGTTCAACGGGTAGTAGAGCACAGACCGTTCACGGCCAGATCGAGCCACGTTGAACTCCAGCCAAGATTACTCTGACGTGATTCGCCTATGCCGACGTGGTCCCCGCATACCATCCCGAGTGGGTCGAACAGGCTTCATGGGGTGAATTTTAATCGGGGCGTTGCCCCTGCTGATTGCTGTAGTAGCACTTCTCTTCCCAAACAATGCCTCTCTACGAAGCTCCATGAGTTCGGACGCAGACGTTGGCATTATAGACAGGGGTCGCTTTTCCACTCTCTTTTCGGGCATAACCTACCTCTCTGACAGCACCGTGGCCTTATCCACATCATTGTTTCCAGACATATACGTTCTCGTTGGCATTATAGTTCGGCGTGGGATGACTTTATAGGGCCTCCGTTCCAATGAGATGGATTCAAAGGGCGCTCTATGACGCTGCCCACCTGATGTGATGTGGCAGATGCCCATAACGCTCTCCCCAACCATAGGACTCTCCTGAAGGGAGAGGACACTCATGACATCTTCTCCACAGGTTCCGACGTCCGGCATGGATGCGCCCTTCGCCTAATCTCTACCGATGTTCTGTGGCCGAGCAGAAGGACCGGAGCATTAGGCCTCAGCCCAGTCCAGTAGGCTCTGCGCCCCTTAATGTCTCGGCATCGAGCCCGTTCCTTATCAGGATTCATCAGTAGCTGCCCTCACCCGTTTCCCTACGGGCCGTGGTCGTCGCGGCGCCAGCCGGTCAAGTCCCGATGTGTGGTGTGGGAGTTCGTCTATCCTTATGTTCAACTAAGCCGCGGTCGGCTGCGTGATCTGAGCCTCCGGCAGCGCTTTGTCGTAAGTCGCCGAAGCGGGCGTCAGATATCTTCTGCCCACTACCCACTCGTCGTGCCGCTCGGCGAGTACGGCTCCGATCAGCCGACGCACCGCAGGCCGGTTCGGGAAGATGCCCACCACGTCGGTCCTGCGCCTTATCTCCTTGTTCAGTCTCTCCTCGGGATTGTTGGACCACACCTGCTTCCAGTGAGCGCCGGGGAAGGATGTGAAGGCCAGGATGTCAGTTCCGGCTTCTGCCAGCATCGAAGATGCCTCCGGGAACCGTTCGTTGAGTTGATCGACGACTCTGTTGAGCTGGGAGCGCGCCTCCTCGGCGGACGGCTGCTGGTAGATCGTACGGACCATGGTCGCCACCCAGGGCTGGGCGCTCTTGGGTACGCGGGTCAGCAGGTTGGTCATGAAGTGGGTGCGGCATCTCTGCCAACTGGCGCCAGCGAACACAGTCGCTATCGCGTCTCTGAGTCCACGGTGCGCATCCGAGGTCACAAGCTGAACACCTTCCAGGCCTCTGGCAGACAAGGATCGCAGGAACGCCAGCCAGAACGCGCCGTCCTCGCTCGTTCCCACGTCCATGCCCACGATCTCACGCTTGCCCTCGACGTTCACCGCGGTCGCCACGGCCACGCTCACGTTGACTATCCTGCCTTCCTCCCGAACCTTCTGACTCAGCGCGTCCAGCCACACATAGCAGTACGGTCCTGTGTCCAGCGGCCGACCCAGGGAAGCTGTCCACCACACCGTCGAGTTCCATACAGATACGAGATACCTGGCTCTTGGAGATGCCATCGCACCCCAATGCCTTGACCAGAACCTGCCCCGTACTTGATGCGGGGTCATCCACTCGTCTGGTGGACACACCTTCCACATATGCCTGCTGAATCACGGCCAGAAGAGCTCGCTCACTACGTCTTCGAGGCTCAAGCAGAGAGGGAAAGTAGGTCCCTTCCCTCAGCTTGGGTATGCGAAGTTCCATTGTGCCGACCCTGGTGTCCCAGGTACGGGAGCGGTAACCGTTACGATGGGTAAGCCGCTCGGGGTTGCGTTCTCCGCGCTCGGCGCCGATCATTGCTGAGACCTCGGCGTCCATGATCGCGTCCATCAACACCCGCATCGCCTCGCGCAGAAAGTCCACGTCTCTGTCCATACCCCTCTTGCGCAATAGTTGCATAAGGTCCATGCTGTCCTTGACCATCGTCGTTCTCCTTACTTCGGACTTGTCACTTATCGATGATAAGGATGACGCGATGGTCTGTCTCTACTACAGTCCTCTATTACACCACTCTACGGGACACTACTACCGGAAGTCAGGGAACCTGGAAAATTTCATCCGTATCTAATGCAGGTCAAATACAGGTGGATACAGGTGACGCTTTCACCTGTTCGGTCACCAGTTGCCCCACCAGATGCCACCTGCACAACCATAAATCAAACTATATGAACTCTTGCTTTAGGTCGTCCGCCAAACGAAATTTGACACATAATCGAAACCGATGGTAGCATGATATGTCAAAGTTCCTGCAACATATGAATCATCTTTGCTTTGAAAGGGAGTAGTACCTCGGCCTTCGGACCATAGAGAGTCGGCGCTGGTGAAAATCCGACGTCCCAACCCGAGAGAACTCGCCCTCGAGCTTCTTGCCTGAAGGGAACGAATGGAGATAGTGAGGAATATCGTCTCGACCATGTGGTCGGGATATTCTGTACCTGTCAAGTTCCTGTGTAAGGCCGGACGGGGTGGCGCCGTTACAAAGCCGCAGAGCGGCGCGGAGCGATGTTCCGCGCAACTTGGGTGGTACCGCGGGGTATCGCTGTAAAATACAGTCCCGTCCCAATCAGTGGACGGGATTTTTCGTTTTAGCCTAAAAATCCCTCTCCCGTCGAGGGAGAGGGCCAGGGTGAGGAGCATTCCCCACCCCAAACAGAGGAGGTCTAAGTAAAATGCGACGCAATGGGGGACAGATAGTCTGTGAAGCGCTGTTGAGAGAAGGCGTGGATGTAATCTTCGGCCTTCCCGGCGGCGCGATTCTGCCTCTCTACCAGATACTACCCCAATACCCCGAACTCCGCCACATCCTGGTTCGCCACGAGCAGGGAGCGGCCCACGCCGCGGACGGCTACGCCAGAGTTACCGGCAGGCCCGGTGTGGCATGGGCTACCTCAGGCCCCGGAGCGACGAACCTCGTTACCGGCATCGGCACCGCAATGATGGACTCCGTGCCAATGGTCTTGATTACCGGGCAGGTCGGACGCGCCGCCATCGGCTCGGACGCCTTCCAGGAAACGGATATTACCGGCATTACCCTGCCGATCACCAAGCACAACTATCTCGTCATGCACGCATCGGAAATAGCGGACGTCATACACGAAGCGTTCCACATCGCCAATTCGGGCCGCCCCGGACCCGTCCTCGTGGACATTCCCAAGGACGTGTTCACCGAGGAAGTGGATGTCGAGTGGACGGACGAAATAGACTTACCCGGCTACAAGCCCAACCTGAAGGGCAACGGCAGAATGATCCGCCGCGCTGCGGACCTCATCAACGAGGCCGAGCGTCCGGTCATACTGGCGGGACACGGCGTCATAATTTCCAGGGCATACGGTGAGCTTCGGGAATTGGCCGAAAAAGCCCAGATTCCCGTCATCACGACCCTGCTTGGGATAAGCTCCTTCCCGGAAAATCATGTTCTCAGCGTGGGAATGCCCGGAATGCACGGTATGGCATACGCCAGCCTTGCCATAGAAGAGGCCGACCTGCTGATAGCCCTGGGCATGAGATTCGACGACAGAATCACCGGCGACACGTCCCAGTTCGCCCGCGGTTCCAGGAAGATACACGTTGACGTAGATCCGACCGAAATCGGCAAGAACGTCGCGGTGGACGTGCCCATCGTGGGCGACGTCAAGTTGGTTCTGGAGGCGCTCAACGAGCGTGTAAATCCGGCTACCAGGCTGGATTGGCTGAACACAATCGAAGATTTGAAGCGCGACCACCCATCCATGCTGATACGGGACACCGACAAGCTGATACCCCAGTATGTGATAAACCAGATATCCGAGGCCACCAACGGCGAGGCGATCATAGTGACCGGCGTCGGTCAGCACCAGATGTGGGCGGCGCAGCACTACACCTTCAACGAGCCATGCACGTTCGTTTCGTCGGGCGGCGCCGGCGCTATGGGCTACGAGGTGCCGGGCGCGATGGGCGCCCAGGTGGGACGGCCAGACAAAGTAGTCTGGTCCGTAGCGGGCGACGGCGGTTTCCAGATGACGATGTGCGAACTCGCCACCATGTTCGAAAACCGCATACCCGTAAAGATCGCCATACTCAATAACGGCTTCCTCGGAATGGTCAGGCAGTGGCAGGAGATATTCTACGAACGCTCTTACGTCGCCACCGGATACTCCGGCAACCCGGACTTCGTCAAGCTGGCCGAGGCGTTCGGCATTTACGGCGCGCGCGTCACCGAGAAATCTCAAGTCAGGCGAACTATCCAGGAAGCCATGCAGTTCGACGGTCCCGCCCTCGTTGACTTTGTAGTAGAACAGGAAGAGAACGTCTATCCCATGATTCCCGCCGGCATGTCCGTCGGACAGATGATAGAGGAGCCACGACCCCAGGAGGCTCTGAGATGATTGCAACCACGAATGGGAACCGGGAAGGTCATACCATAACCGCGCTCGTCGAGGACAAGCCCGGCGTCCTGAACCGTATAACCAGTATGTTCCGGCGGCGCGGCTACAACATAGCCAGCCTCGCCGTCGGCCCAAGCGAAGTGCCGCGTCTCTCACGCATGACCTTCGTCGTCGAGGGCGACCCGCACACGCTCGAACAGGTCGCCAAGAATCTCAATAAGCTCATTGACGTCATCAAGGTCGTTGACATATCCGACGATAACAGCGTCAGTCGGGAACTCGCCCTCATACGCGTCAGGTGGGGAGACCAGACCCTGAGCGAGATAAAGACGATTGTGGATATATTCGGAGCGAAGATCGTTGATACCGCTCCCCATTCGCTGATAGTCGAAGTCACCGGCAAGTCCAACAAGGTGGACGACCTCGTGGAAAACCTCACCGGAATAGGCTTCCACGTGCAGGAGGTAATGCGGACCGGCATGGTAGCCATGAGCCGCGGCCTCAGCGGGTCCGAATCCAGCCGCCGCGTTCAGGCCGCCCGACCCCAGCCAAGATGGGAAAGCGGCAGCGTTTAGGCTGAAAACTGAAAACTAACGACTAATAACTAATACTAAAGACTAAGGAACACTAAATGGCTAAGATCTACTACCACAACGACGCCGATATGTCGCTCATAGAGGACAAGACCATCGGAATCGTCGGCTACGGCAGCCAGGGACACGCCCACGCGCTGAACCTGCATGACTCTGGCCTGAGCGTCATGGTCGGACTCTACGAAGGCAGTTCCAGCATAGCGAAGGCCGAGGCGGACGGCCTCACTGTCGGTCTCGTCGAAGACATGGCGCGCCAATCGGACATCATAATGATGCTGATACCCGACCACATACAGGCCGAGGTTTACAAAGAGTCCGTTCTGCCGTACCTGCTACCCGGCAAGACTCTCATGTTCGCGCACGGTTTCAACATCCACTACGACTGGATACAGCCCCCGGACAGCGTGGACGTCTCGATGGTCGCGCCCAAGGCCCCAGGCCACAGGATGCGCGAGGTGTTCACGCGCGGCTCCGGCGTCCCCGGCCTGCTCGCCGTCCATCAGGACGTCACCGGCCAGGCCGAGGCGCTCGGACTCGCCTACGCCAGGGGAGTCGGCTGCACCCGCGCCGGCGTCCTGGAGACGACCTTCAAGGAAGAGACCGAGACAGACCTGTTCGGAGAGCAGGCCGTCCTCTGCGGCGGCGTCGCCGAACTCGTCAAAAGCGCCTTCGAGACGCTCATCGAGGCCGGTTACCAGCCCGAGTCCGCCTACTTCGAGTGCATGCACGAACTCAAGCTCATAGTGGACCTCTTCTACCAGGGCGGGCTTGAGTACATGCGCTACTCCGTCAGCGACACTGCCGAGTACGGCGACTACACGCGCGGCCCCGTCGTCATAGACGAGAGCGTCAAGGAGAATATGCAGAAGATTCTCGCCGACATCCAGGACGGCAGTTTCGCCCGCGAGTGGATAGCCGAGAATGACGAAGGCCGCCCACGCTTCAACCGCCTGCGCGAAGAAAACGCCGGTCACCCGATAGAGAAGGTAGGCAAAGAGCTCCGCTCCATGATGTCCTTCCTTCAGGACGCGGATTAGGAGAGAAACCAAGATGAAGACCGCGGAGGTATCCCCCGTAGTCCGCCATATAGACCGAGTTCTGGCAACGCTGGGTCCGGCGGACTGCGCTGTCCTTTTGAGTTCCCTGGACAGATAGATGAGACAGGCCAGATAACGCTCATACAGAAAAGGACGAAAAATGCCAGACGAAAAAGTAATGATCTTCGATACCACCCTGCGAGACGGTGAGCAGTCCGCGGGCATCGGTCTGACGACCCCCGAGAAGCTGGATATCTCGAGGCAGCTGGACAGGCTCGGCGTTGACATCATCGAGGCCGGCTTTGCCGCCAGTTCCCCCGGCGACTTCGAGGCCGTCCAGACCATAGCCCGTGAGGTCCGCCGCCCGATAATAGCTTCCCTGGCGCGCTGCGTGCTCTCCGACGTTGACGCCGCCTGGAACGCGATCAAGGACGCCGAACGTCCCCGCATCCACGTGTTCATCTCCAGCTCCGACGTCCAGATCATGCACCAGCTCCGAAGCGACCCCGAGAGCGTGCTGTCCGCCGCCGTCGCGTCGGTGGAGCGCGCCAAGGAGTATTGCGACGATGTCGAGTTCTCCCCCATGGACGCCACTCGCACCGACATAGAGTACCTCTACGGAATGCTAGAGGCTGTGATAGACGCGGGCGCGACCACCGTGAACATAGCCGACACCGTCGGCTACACCATCCCCGCCGAGTTCTACAACAGGCTCCAACTCATCAAGGAAAACGTGCCGAATATAGACAAGGCCGTCCTGAGCGTTCACTGCCACAACGACCTCGGCATGTCGGTCGCCAACAGCCTGGCCGCCGTCACCGCCGGAGCGCGGCAGGTCGAGGGCTGCATAAACGGTCTCGGCGAACGCGCCGGAAACGCCGCGCTGGAAGAGATCATCATGGCCATAGAGACCAGGCCAGACCTCTTCGACGTCGGCACCAACATTGATACCCGACAGATATACCGAACCAGCCGCCTGGTCAGCGACATCACCGGCTTCCCGGTGCAGCCCAACAAGGCGGTCGTCGGAGCCAACGCCTTCAGGCACGCCTCCGGCATCCACCAGGACGGTGTCCTGAAAGAGCGCAACACGTTCGAGATCATGGACCCGCGCTCAGTCGGCTGGCCCAGCAACGAGCTTGTTCTGGGCAAGTTGAGCGGAAGGGCCGGACTGCGCTCCCGACTGGAAGAGCTGGGGTATTCCCTGGACCAGGACGAACTGAACGAGACCTTCGAGGCGTTCAAGGAACTGGCCGACAAGAAGCGCGAGGTCAGCGACGCCGACCTGGTGGCGCTGATGTCCGTTCGCCGCCGCCGGGTGGACGTGCCCGCAGTCTATAAGCTCGAGCACGTTCAGGTGTCCTGCGGAAGCCACGAGATTCCCACCGCCACCGTTCGCGTAATCGGCCCGGACGGAGACGCCGTCACCGACGCCGCGACCGGCACGGGCCCGGTGGACGCCGTGTACAAGGCCATCAACCGCATCATTGACGTCCCGAACACGCTCACCGAGTTCAGGGTGAACGCCGTTACCGAGGGCATAGACGCGCTCGGCGACGTCACCATCAGGGTTGAGGCCGACGACAACGCCTACCTCGGTCGCGGCTCCGACACCGACATAATCGTCGCCAGCGCCAAGGCGTACATGAACGCGCTCAACCGCCTGGTGGCCGCGGGCAACGGACACACCACCACGGACGACCCGTCGCCTTAGCCACGACCTGCGGTATAATTGGAAAGCTAATCGAGGGGTCGGCCTATTGGCTGGCCCCTCGATACAATCCACCGCCGGGCGAGATGAGTCACATGACATACACGAAGACAAAGCTCCTTACCGCCGCCGACCTGCTCCGACTGTCCGGCCAGGGATTTCGCGGCGAACTGATCCGGGGAGAACTTCACGAAACCATGTCAACCGGAATAAATCACGGCAGGACAGTGACGAAGACCGTCATCCATCTAGGCAGCTTCATCGAACCCCGCCAGTTGGGGACACTCGTTGCCTCGGACACCGGTATCTGGCTGGAACGCGACCCCGACACCGTGCGCGAACCCGACATAGCCTACATCTCAGCCGAGAAAATGCCTCTGGACGCGGACATCCCCGGCTACTCCGAAGTTGTCCCCGATCTGGTCATGGAAATCAGGTCTCCAAGCGACAGCCAGCGGGAGATACGGGAAAAGGCTCTCATGTGGCTGAGTTTCGGCGTTCGTCTCGTGTGGGTGGCTCATACAGACACACGGACTGTGGATGTGTATTTCCCAGACGGGTCGGTTCTGACACTCACCCAGAACGACAATCTGGATGGCGAAGAAGTTCTGCCAGGCTTTAGCTGTCCCGTCCGAGATATACTCTAGCCTCTGAAAACTAATGACTGAAAACTGAAGACTAATGACGAGGAACCACAATGACCGCCAAGACGATGTTCGACAAGATATGGGACGCCCACGTAGTGCGCGAGCAGGAGAGCCAGCCCTCCCTGCTCTACGTTGACCTGCACCTGGTGCACGAAGTCACCTCCCCCCAGGCATTCGAGGGACTGCGTATGTCCGGTCGCAAGGTTCGCAGGCCCGACCTCACTGTAGCCACCATGGACCACAACACGCCGACCTGGGAACTCAGCCGCCCCCTCGACGACCCGATTGCGATACAGCAGCTTGAGTATCTCGAGCGCAACTGCAACGAGTTCGGCGTAACTCTCTACGACAGGTTCAGCCCCTATCAGGGAATCGTCCACGTCATTGGCCCGGAGCAGGGATTCACACAGCCCGGCCAAGTCATCGTGTGCGGCGACAGCCACACCTCGACTCACGGCGCATTCGGCGCGTTTGCAATCGGCATCGGCACTTCCGAGGTCGAACACGTACTCGCCACCCAGACCCTGCGCCAGTTCAAGCCCAGGACTATGGAAATCAGGGTGGACGGCCCTCTGCCGTTCGGCGTATCCGCAAAGGACGTCATACTCGCGATCATCGGAGAGATTGGGGTCGCCGGAGCAACCGGACACGCCATAGAGTACACCGGCGAGGGAATCCGACAGCTTTCGATGGAGGGCCGCATGACAGTCTGCAATATGTCCATCGAGGGCGGAGGCCGTGCCGGAATGGTCGCTCCCGACCAGACAACTTTCGATTATATGCGCGGCAGGCCCCAGGTCCCGCAGGGCAACGATTTCGACCGCGCCTGCGAGGAGTGGAGCAAGCTGGCCACGGACCCGGGCGCGCAGTTCGACAAGACGGTCGTCATCAAATCATCCGACCTCGAGCCGCACGTCTCCTGGGGAACCAACCCGGGCATGGTCGCCCCGGTTACGGGTCGTGTCCCCGACCCGGACTCCTTCGAGGACGACGGCGAGAAGGAATCCGCTACCCGCGCGCTCCAGTACATGGGTCTCGAACCCGACACCCCCATCCAGGACATCCACCTGGACAGGGTGTTCATAGGCTCCTGCACCAACTCCCGCATGGAGGACCTGCGCCTCGCCGCAGAGGTCGTCAAGGGCAAGCAGGTTGCCGACAGCGTGTATGCGATGGTGGTGCCGGGCTCTGCATTGATAAAAGCACAGGCCGAAGCGGAAGGACTTGATCGCGTGTTCACCGAAGCCGGTTTCGACTGGCGCGTCGCCGGATGCTCGATGTGTCTCGGCATGAACCCGGACATTCTCCAGCCAGGCGAACGCTGCGCCGCGACATCCAACCGCAACTTCGAAGGACGCCAGGGCGCGGGCGGCAGGACCCACCTCGTCAGCCCCGAAATGGCCGCAGCGTCCGCCATCGCCGGCCACTTCGTAGATATCCGGGAGTGGTAGTAACGAATATGAGGTGCCGGGCGATTGTACTGGACATGGGACGATGACAAGAACCGGACGAACATACAGAAACATGGTATTAGATTCGAGACCGCCATGCTTGCGCTTCAGGATGAGTTGGCCGTAACAGAGGATGATGACTTTCCCGATGAAGAAAGGTATCAGACTACTGGAATGGTCGGGATGGCCGTCTTGATTATCATCCATACATTGCCCGAATATGATCCGGCGTTCGGAGGCGAGGTCGGAAGGATAATAAGCGCTCGAAGAGCCACCTCTGCTGAAAGGAGGAAGTATGAGAGTGAAAGTTACTGAACTGACTCCCAGCCAGAAGGCGGAGCTTAACGCGCTAATGGATCTACCCGATGAGGAGATAGACACGAACGACATCCCCGAAGTTCTGGTGTGGCGAAATCCCAGGCGCGGTCTTTTCGCAGGTTCCCCAAGCAGGAAGGCTGAACCAAAGACACGCCTGGAACTCTCCGGGGAATCGGGCAATGACGGAGTAAAGACAGCGCAGGCTTAATTCACCTGCGCCGTCTCTTTTGTCTCAGCTACTCCCCTCCAAACACTACGTGCGCTCTCATATAGTCCATGTCCATTTCGACGCCGAGGCCGGGCGTGTCCGGGACGTACAGATCGCCGTTGCGGATATCCAAGCCCGGCTCGATGAACACGTCGTAGGCGCTGAGGTCGTAGCGTGAGGTCTCCAGCTTATAGAAGTTGGGTGTCGTCATCATCACATGCGCCCCTGCAAGCACGTTGACCGGACCGCTCGCGTCGTGCGGCGATACCGGCACATAGTACGCCTCCGCCATCGTGGATATCTTCTTGAGCTCGGTAATCCCACCCGTCCAAGTGACATCCGGCATCACGAAGTCCGCAAGGTTGTTCTCGAAGATGTTCACGAACTCCCATCGTGTGTGCAGACGCTCGCCGACCGAGATCTTCACCGGAATCTCCCGCCGCACCTGCCTTAGCGCGCTATAACTCTCCACCGGCACCGGCTCCTCGAACCAATGAATGTCGTGCTTAGCAAGCCTGTTGGCAAGCTCGATGGCCGTCGGTACGTTGTACATGCCGTGCGCGTCAATGAGAATCTCAATGTCCGGGCCGATTGCATCGCGCACCGCCCCAACTATCTCGTCTGCTGTGGCGATTCCCTCCCTGCTCAGCTGACCATCCATGAATCCGTCGTTGCCACCGGGAATAAAGCGCATCATCGGATCGAACTTGAAGGCTTCATAGCCGGCGTCAATGATCTGCTGCGCGTCCGCTATGGCGTCAGGGATAGTGCGCGGTTCAGGCGGATGCGTGTAGAGCGCGATCCGGTCGCGTACAGGTCCCCCGAGCAATTCGTAGATCGGCAAACCGAGTTCCTTGCCCCGGATGTCCCACAGCGCGATGTCTATGCCGCTTATCATCGCGGTAGTCGCGCCGCGTGTCCCAACATACGTGAAGGACCGGAAGATCTTCTGCCACAGACGCTCGAACTCGTTGGTATTCTCACCTGCGAGAAAGTCGCTGACCTGACCTATCATAGCGACCATGGCCCGATTGGCCACAGGACCGGGATAGGTCGTGACCTCACCCCAGCCAGTGATTCCCTCATCCGTATCCACCTGAACGAATACAAGCTGCCGGTCCCTGCTTTCGAGCTTCTGTTCCACCCCCGTTCGCACCTCCCAGGGGAAACTGACAAGCCATGGCGTTACTTTCGTTATCTTCACTTTGTGATCTCCTAGGAACTGGTTGTCAAGAGCGCCCCTACCTTAACACAAATACAGTCCCGCGCGGTCGGGCGTCATGCCGGATTGAACAAGACGTTCGCCATCGCAGGTTATTTGCGCGGACTGTTGAAATCATATCATAACATCTATATATACCAAGTTCCGATTAGTTCTAATCATACTCCCCGATTCACGGCTATTGAGTTGATCGGCAACTGTGTGTTACAGTACCCGACGCACACGATAATAATCGTTAATAAAACCGTTTACTACTTGAAATTCATTAAAATCCAACGGATTAGCTCGCTCGTTTTCTTATGAAAGGAGAACCCCATCTTGCACAAATCCGAGTTTAGACCAGACATCAGATTAAACAAAGTTTATGGAATGTTGCCAAAATTTCACTGGCCGCTGTTGCTCTCGCTGGCGCTGATAGCGATTCTGGGAGCGTCACTGATGGCTCCGGGTTCCGGCGAGGCCTCCTCGCCGCCGCCCAAATATCCGAAGAAAGATACCACCAACCCGTATGTCTCCTCCATCAATCGGTGGAGTCCCACCATGGAGCGTACCAGTTCCGATACGCTGAAATGGGCAATTGTATTCAGCGAAGACGTCCTCAATGTGGACGCCGCGGACTTCGATGTTGATGGGACTACTGCCTCTCTCTCCGTCACCTCCGTGGACACCTATCTGGATAGCGTGTACTTTGCCACCGTTTCGGGAGGCGACCTTCCCGGCCTGAACGGAGTCGTCTCCATCAGTGTCGTATCCGACAGTGACATCACCGATGGACGCGGCAACCCTTTGGCTTCATCCCCACCCACACGGAACACAAACACTTATACTGTGGTCAATCCGTTCGCGCTGCCGCCGCTGCCTATCGTCCCTCCGCGGCTTCTGAGCCTCGAGCGTAGGTCGCCCACTTCTCCAATCACTAATGTGGACAGCCTCACGTGGCGAGTGGCCTTCAGCGAACCGGTCAGCTTGGACGTCTCGAATTTCAGCGTCTCCGGCGTGCCAGGCGTGATCAGTTTGACGGCGGTTCCACCTAAAAAGGCCATACTGTCCGGCGAATCGCTCTGCAAGTGTGAACTGAAAGACCCGGTTCCCGGAATGGTGTACGATGTCATGTTCTCTGAGGGTGAAGATCCTTCAGAAAAAGGTCTGGCAGACTACAATGGCACAGTCATCCTCGAAATACAGGATGCGGATAGCATCGTGGACAATGTCGGCGCGCCTGTTGTCAGTCTCACCCCTGAAGAGACCAACGAACCCGCCTACATCCTGGACAATGTCGCGCCGGTTCTGGGCGAGACTACCGAAGTGACGGCGCCGAGACCCGACACATCACCCAAGTACACATTCAACTCGTCAGAGCCCGGACAGATCACCTATGGCGGCTCCTGCGCGAGCGTCTGGGGCATAGCCAAGGCCGGCGACAATCGAATCCCTCTCAATCCGCTCCCCGTCGGCGACCACATCAACTGCTGGATTAGCGTAACCGACATGGCGGGCAATACGTCAGACGCGCTTGTCGTTACCTCGTTCACCATGGACGCCACCCCGCCGCACCTCGTAAGCCTCAAACGTGTTTGGCCTCCTACCAGGACCACCTCAGCCGACGCTCTAATGTGGATGGTAACCTTTAGCGAACCGGTCAAGAACGTTGATGCCGAAGATTTCGACGTATTCAGCCAAGTCTCCAACGTCGTTGGGGTCGTGCCTGTGGGGCTCGGAGACCCGGGCGATCCCAGCGCCGAGTATTTCGTAGTTGTGCAGGGAGGCGACCTCGAACTGCTGAACGGACTGGTCATCCTCAATCTCAAAGACGGGCGCAATATCGCCGACCCGGCGGGCAACCCGCTCACCAATGAAAAGCCCACTGGCGCAAACGACAACAAGTTCTGGCTGGTGAACAGAGGGCCGGATCCGGATCCGCCCGCGGTGGCCAACCTTGCCATCCATAATGTGAGATACAACTCCATAAACCTGGGCGCCTCTACCAAACTGTCGGAGACCTTCTCGTCCAAGAGCGCTCTGGTAGCCACTTTCAAGCCTCATCCCGAAGCGGGCATAACCTGTTCAGGCGATGAGCGGCTTGAGTATGGCTGGTACAATACGACCGCCACGCTTACCCCAATCGGACCGGATGGGAGATTTACAGATACCGACAAAGGGCGAGTAAATCAAATTGTCGCCATTCCCAAGACTCCCGGCGAGTACATGCTGCTCGCTTACTGCGTCAACGGAGCCCAGCGCTCCGACGCTCTCACGCTGTGGAGCGGAAGCATCACTCTGAAGTCCTCAGAGTAAATGCGCGGTTCTCAGACACTGACGTTTAGCGACTGAACAAGGCATGGGCGGGATTCGATCCCGCCCATGCCTTGTCTTTCGTCCCGACTGTACGCCAACCGAAACTGATTACGCGAAAACGCTCCCCACACCTCATATTACGCGGCAATTCCCAACCAAATTATACCTTTGCGTAATTAAAAGTTATGTGATAGATTGTGCGCTGGGTAAAAATTTACTCGTGGCATCCAATTCGGCGCAAGGTTCTCTTGAAGGAGGGGATAGGACTATGGTCAAGAAGGCAGGCAATTATGTAGAGCGTCCGGGCAGAAAGTTTGGGGATGATCCGGTCACCATTCCGGTGCCGGAGGATTTGATGACGGAGCCCGGGATTCCGACCCGAGACAGGGATGTCTCCTTCTTCAGCAGGGAATATCCCCTCGAGAACATGGCGATAGAAGAGAGCGCGTCCGCTGAATGGTCCAGGGAGGAGCGTGAGAGGTTTACGCCGGAGTCCATCGAGTTCTTCAACGAGCACTATGAGACGATGGAGCCCATCGTCGAGTGGGTGAGGACAAGTGGCGAACTGGAGCCGATTGGCACGCCGACAGACGAGGACGTTACCGAACTCATCCGCCAGAAGGCCATCGAACTCGGCTACGGCGAGGTGGGATT
This sequence comes from Dehalococcoidia bacterium, assembly GCA_965202815.1. Classification (GTDB taxonomy): domain Bacteria; phylum Chloroflexota; class Dehalococcoidia; order Lucifugimonadales; family UBA1123; genus VXRN01. The sequence continues at coordinate 1,307,400 of CBDBCD010000002.1, read as the reverse complement.
CACACGCAACGACCCTCATTACGTCTATAACACAAGGAAGCCCGAAATTCGCAAGGACCTGCCTCACGCCATCTGTCTCGCGCTGGAGCAGGACTATCGCAAGACGCAGACCATCCCAAGCATGGAGGCCGAGGACACCCACTTCGGCACATACGCAGACCAGGGCCCGCTCACCATGGAGTTGACCGAGTTCATACGCTCACTCGGCTACAACGTGCAGGTGTCCGGCCCTACCTGGCACTACGGCCCAATGATCCCGATGTTCGTCGCCGCCGGCCTCGGACAGCTCGGCGCGAATGGACAGTTGCTGTCCCCGCACTTCGGCTCCAGGGCGCGTCTGCAGATAGTCTATACCGACGCCAACGTCACCTACGACGAACCGGTTGACTACGGCATCCACAAGTTCTGCCAGGAGTGCAAGGTCTGCGTGGACCGCTGCCCAGGCCGCGCGCTCATGCCGGATAAGGTATGGTATAGGGGCGTCGAGAAGAACAAGCTGGTCTTCAAGCGCTGCCGCCCGGTCATGGCTCGCTACGAGGGCTGCGGCGTGTGCATGAAGGTCTGCCCCATACAGAAGTACGGCATGAAGCCCGTCATGGAACACTACATCGCCACCGACGGCGAAATCCTGGGCAAGGGCACCGACAACCTCGAAGGGTACGAACTCTCCGACAAGGGCTACTTCGGCCCGGGCAAGCTGCCCAGCTTCAAGCGGGACTTCTTCGATATGCCGCACGGCCGAGCTGAGGACTGGATTCTCATGGAGTTCAGGAACAAGCTCATGGAGAACAAGGTCAAGAACGGCGACGGCCAGAACGAAGACCTGATGTGGGAGGACTTCCGCAGCAAGATGGAAGAGTCTCTCGAAGGCCGCGAACTGTCCGTTGACATGGGAATGGACAGGGGCATCTAGCGCGATTATCCAACCGAGTAGTTAAGGGCATCCCCGTGGGCCGGGATTCATCGGCTCGCGGGGATGCCCTCGACTTTTTGTGCCCTGTGATATACTCCGCTCGATACCTATGAACCTTTCGAATCGAGGTGGGAGATGTTTGACGTAATCATTACCGGCGGTACAGTCGTTGACGGAAGCGGGTCGCCCGGATTCAGAGCCGATGTCGGTATATCCGGCGAGCGCATAGACGTAATAGGCGATCTGTCGCAGGCAGAGGCCCGGCGTGTGATCAACGCCACCGGCCTCACGGTATCTCCCGGCTTCATAGACACCCACGCCCACTCCGACGGCGTCTTGCTGCTCGATCCCCAGCACGCCAACGGACTCCGGCAGGGCATCACCACAGAGATACTCGGACAGGATGGCCTCAGCTACGCGCCGATGTCCGCCGACAACTACAAGACTTACAGGCGATACCTCTCCGGCATACTCGGCGAGCCGCCCGAAGACCTGGACATGTCCAGTGTCGCCGCATTCCGGTCGCACTACCACAACAAGGTCTCGATAAACACCGCCTATAACGTTGCGCACGGTGCTATTCGCCTTGAGACTGTCGGGTTCGAGGACGCGCCTCTGCGCGGCGAGGCGCTGGACAAGGCGCTGGACCTCGTGCGGCAGGGCATGGAAGAAGGCGCGGTTGGATTCGCCACCGGAATGTCCTACCATCCCAACGCATGGAGCGACACCGACGAACTCGTCGCCATCTGCGAAGTCGTTGCCGAGTACGGCGGCGTTTACACTACCCACTTGCGAGATGTGAACACCGACAGGGGATTCGGAGGCGGGGGCGTACCGGAGGCGTTGGAGATAGGCCGGCGGTCGGGCGTAAAGGTTCACTTCTCCCATCACCGCACAGACGCATCCACCGCCGGACAGGTGGCCGAGCGAGTGGAGTTGATAGACCAAGCCAAAGCCGAGGGCGTTGACTGCACCCTGGAGCTATACCCATATCCGACGGGTAGCTCATTCCCCCTCAGCTTCCTGCCCAGCCAGGACCACGTTGGCGGTCCGGACGAGATCATGCGCAGGCTGCGCGACGGGCGACTTCGCCGCAGATTGGTCAGGGAGCTGGAAAGCCACCCACGTCGGACACTCCACGACGCGGTGTTCACATATATGAAGGTAAACAAAGACCTGGAGGGCATGTGCCTTGCGGACGTGGCCGCTGAACGCGGACAGAGCCCAGGCGAAACGCTTATAGATCTGCTGGCAGAAGAGGACGGCCAGGTATGCTACCGGGGCGCTCCGCCCCACAGCGTCCGCGTCTGGGACCAGATAAGCCGCGACGCCATGGACTTCCTGGCGCGGGACGACTACATGGTGGGCAGCGACGCGATACCCCTAGGCTCGATGCCCCATCCGAGGGCTTACGGATGCTTCCCCCGCTTCCTCGGACGCCTCCGAAAGAAGCATCCGGTAATCAGCCTGGAGCAGACCATCCAGCGCATGACCGACAACGCCGCCCGGCGCTTCGGACTCAGGCGTCGCGGACTCATCAGAACTGGATACTTCGCCGACATCGTCATCTTCGACGCTGAGCACGTTATAGATAACGCCACCTACGACGATCCCGTCCAGTTCCCCACGGGCATACCGTTCGTGCTGGTCAACGGGAGCGTCGCCGTTGACAACGAACGCTGCACCGGCGTGATGGCAGGCCAGGCGGTGCCGTAGAGGGTCAGGTTAGCGACTCATGGGAAAAGGGCCGGGAGAAAGCCCGATTGAATTTGCCGAGTCTCGTGGAGTAGAGTGCTCACATGGTTACTCTGAATACAAGAAAACTCGATGATACACCGCCGCCGGTACCCAACGACGGCATCCATTATCCCGAATCCGATGGTGAACCAGTGGCCGAATCAGAGTTTCAGTACGTCCCCTTGACCTACGCAACCTCGGCGCTCTCGGCGCACTACTCGGAAGAACCCGGCATTCACGTCGGGGGCGATATGTTCATCTACTTCGTCGAGGGCGATGCCACGATGAACGTTGCCCCGGACGTGTTCGTGATACCCAACCTGGACAAGCGGCTTCGCTCATCCTACTTCATGTGGCTCGAAGGCCAGGTTCCCATGTTCATAATGGAGGTCACCTCCAACAGCACGTGGCGGGACGACATAGGACGCAAGCGCAACCTGTACCAGAGTTGGGGCGTGTCGGAATACTGGATGTACGACCCCACCGAGGAGACGCGCCTGACTCCACTGCTTCAGGGATTCCGGTTGGTTGATGGCGTCTATGAGCCAATCGAGATTGAGTTTGAGGGCGAATCGTATCGCGGATACAGTGCGGCGCTGGGCCTGGAACTCCACGCCAGGAAGGACTGGTTCAGATTCTTCAATCCCTCGACCGGAGAGTATCTGAGGAACCTGGAAGAGTCGGAAGCGGCCCGTGTATCGGCGGAACGTGAGCGAGCGGGCGAGCAGATTGCCCGGCTGACGGCGGAACGCGAGCGGGACGAGGAGCGCGCCCGACTGACGGCGGAACGCGCCAGGCGCGAGGAACTGGAGCGTCTGCTCCGAGAGCATGGCATAGAGCCTCCCCGCTGACGCGCTTGCGATTGGCAGCGCGCTTATACGGCGTTCATAATGGCGAGGGCTGACCCTTGGCGATGACCTCATTCAACAGGCCAAGCCCGCCCCTTTAGCCACTCTCTCAGTCAGATCAGACAGGCCATCTGAGCTCTGACCCCATACGAAGCCCGGGTTAAGAGGCGTTATCGAGACCCAGTTGTTCCTGGTCGCCCAGACGTCACTGTCCTCGGACGCTTTCTGGTTGGTGGGGCGATTGTGCTTGATCCAGTAGTGGGAGCGCCAGCCGTCGTGACCATGCTCGATGGTCTCCAGGTACGCCTTCGGGCCGAGGGTTGTGGCCTTCACACCCCGGACGCGGTCGCCGGACACGTTGGGGACGTTCACGTTGTACAGGGGAGTCTCGCCCCGAGAGTCATCCGCGATGCTGAGAGCGAGACTTCCGGCTACGCGGGCCGCGGGCTCGTAGTTCACGCCGCTAATTCCTGCGACCGAAATCGCGATTGAGGGTATCCCGTGGAAATAGCCTCTGAGAGCGCCGCCGAAGGTACCGGAGTCCAGGACGTCCAGACCCATGTTGGCGCCGTTGTTTATGCCGGATACCAGCAGGTCGAACCGTTCCGGGAACAGGCTGCCGTCCGCGAGAATCACGCAGTCCGACGGTGTACCGCTGACCGTGTGCGCCGTCACTCCCTCCAGCCTGGATTCCACCTCGTTGACCCTGAGTATGGTAAGCAGAGTGCGCGCCGTTCCCACGCCGCTCTGATCGCGGTCCGGCGCCACCACTGACACTTTGCCAAGCTCGGCCATAGCCTCCGCCACCGCCCACACTCCGGGCGCGTCTATTCCGTCGTCGTTCGTTACCAGAATTCTCAAAGTGTCATAACTCCCGTGTGACGTACCAGCGCATGTAATTGGGATTGTCCATGGACACGCCCCGGTCGTAGTAGATCTCGAAATGTCTGCCTTCGGTGGTAAGTATTCGATAATAGTTCCTGTGGTGGCGCTGCCACCACCTGTGCTTGCGCCCGTCGCTCGGAAAGTCGTAGTCCTGCCAGGACGTCATGATTCGCTCGACTTGGTGGGACTCTTTTCCAAACGAAAACGCCAGAGGTTCGCGGGTATCTTCATCCCGTTCCACGGAAATCTGCTGTCCGAAAAACCTTCTGGGCGTTCTCACTGTTACAGACCGGCAAGGAGGGGAGTCTTGGGTCTGAATATGCCAAACGAGCTTGTGTAACCGTGCAGGTAAGTTGAACCTGATACCTGCCCGATCTCGCCGTTGCAGAAGAAGCCCGCCAGAGGCAGGTTGCCGACCTTGTCGCGAAACATATCGGTGTCGTGGTCGGGACGTCCGTAGAGATAAGAGCCGCGTCCAAGACACTGGAACAGCAGCGCTCCCGCTCCGGAAGCGGGGACTCCATCCGACGTGTACTGGGTCAGCATCGCGTCCAGATCATGCGACGAGGTCTCGGCGTCGCGCAGGTGGAACTGTACAGTCTGGCCCTCTTTGAGTATCTCGCCTATTGCGAGCGCGCCGCGCCGCGCGTCCACCCCCAGGATATTCCTGATAAGGAAGTCTCCCAGCTGAGGGTCGTCGTTGAACTCGTCCATAACCACTCCGAGGAACAGAGAGTGCTGCGCAAGTTGCTGATCGCGTTCGTCGAGCTGCTGGAACGTCTCCCGCAGCACCTCGAACGTGTCCCTACCGTCGAGCTCTTTCAGCATATTGTGCTCGCAGGACGTAATCTGCAATCGCTGACCGATGGGACGGCATCCCTGGGCCACTATGGTGTCCACGGCGATGTCGCCATGAAGCGCGACGCCTACCGCGCCGCTGTCGTAGGTGCGGTCTCCAAGATACAGCGCGTTGGAACCGGGCTGGCGACCGCCGGACGCAAGTCCTCCGATCTTGGCGCCGCGCGGGAAGGCGTAATCGAATCCCATGAGAAGGTTTTCGCCCTGCACGCTGAATGGGTCGGTAAGGATCATGAACTGCGGATCATCCACGGCGACGACATGAGTGAGATCCTCCCATGCGGAAGGAGGAGCGTCTCCGTCGGGCAGATCGTCGTTGTTGATATGAAAGCCTACGATATCCACGTCGGGCAGCGCCGCCGCCGTCAGCGAAAGCCCGGGCCGGTCTTCGACCTCTCGCCCGGCGCCTATCACGCCCCCACCGGAGCAGCCTATGAGAAAGCAGTCGGTGAATAGTTCGCTCACAAGGCCGGAAAGCTCGTCGTAGCGGGCTGCATGATGCGCCGAAACGAACGCGACTATCAGGTCGGGTTTCTGATCGCCCAGCGCGTCCGATATTTCACGAGCGCACTCCGCGACAGCGTACTTCAGAAATCTGTGTTCAGACAGCGCGGATACCCACTTCATCGCCTACCTCCCCGCAATTGGCATAGGTTTACGGACATCGTGGTGCGGTATTGTATCAGGATGAATGGGTGGGGGCACGCAGAACACAGGCAGACGCTAGGCCTTCCTATATGAGGTTGGCTATCTTGAGAGTCCGATAGGCGTCCCTGATTTCGTCCTCGCTAAACTTCGGCTTCAACCTTTTGACAGTCTGAAGTGTCTGTTCTTTCGAGTAGTTGCCTTTTGGCCCCCCGATAAAGTGAATCGTGGCATAAAGTTCGATTTTGGGCGTGTCCAACCCTCCAAGGGTTTCGATTGCTCCATCAATGACTTCAATACGATCCTTGATTTCAGGATCACTCCGCCTATCATACCCTTGCCATGACATATCTTCGCTCTCTTCAACGGGAGTCACATGGTAACCAAATCCGTTTGGATCTGGATTTATGTCAATGTACCCTAGGGACTTAGTGAGAGATAGTGCTCCATCAAGTTCATCTGAGTATGGGCCGTAATAGTGCATCCGGAATGGATAGCCGAGGGGAACCCCAACCGATTCCTGCAGGAAATAGGTGACTTTCTGGATTTTCGTTTTGCCTATGTCCCCGTAACGTCGAACTATCTCTCGAACTAAATCGATCCTTCTCGGCAGTAGCTCTTCGTTTCTCATGGCGCCATTCCTTCAATCCATTATCTGGCGACAAACGTCTCTGATTTCTCTTTCGAGAGAATCGTCATTGCGAACGTCGGCGTACACCCTATACTGTCTAATTTCTTCCAAGCCGCCCAAAGCTCTGGAAAGGTTGACCAGGTCTCTCCAACGGCCATCTCTTCCGAGAATGGGCCAGCCACTATCACCCATCCTGAACCTCTCAGGGTGGTCGGTTGCGCCCCCGTCTGTCCATATCATCACTTCTGGAAACTTCTCTTTCAACTCACTTGGCAGGTTACTCATGGCTCGGTTGAAAACCACTCTATCCGCATGATCGCCAGTCTCGTACACCGGCTTAGGATGCTGTCTATGGGCTAGTCTCCAAGCTGGGTTTCTTTTGTTCTGGTTCATATGTGAATTTAGCTGGGATAGTATCTTCCAGTCGTCCCATTTGATGTAGTCAGCCAATTGTTCGGGATAATGTTTTGAACCCGTCGCCTCCTCCAGGACTTCTGATATGAAATTCGTGAGAATTAGGTCGTAAGCCCTACGCACTCTATGGAAATAGACTTGGGTAAACATAAAATATCTGGCGAGAATGAATCCTTCTATGGCGTGGATTCCACCATACTCAACTCCCAGCCTGAGCGCGTTGTCGGGGTTTTCATCGTAGAGCGTTATCGTATCTATGATCCTGTCAAGATCATACTGTCCGTATTGAACGCCGCAGTACAAAGAGTCGCGCAATAGATAGTCCATCTTATCGATATCCCATACACTTGAAATCAACTCCCTCACAAAACCGACCTCGTAAGTCCCTCTCTCATTAAGTATCTGTGCAACCCTTTCTCTTGTCACACCCCATTGATCTTCCATAGCGTCTATAATCTCCCCGACTCCAAGTTCAGGCGACAGGAGAATCTCCTCACTATACTGTTCATGTCGTTTCCCTTGTGGAAATAAGGTAGCTTCGCCTGCATGTGAGAAAGGGGAGTGGCCAATATCATGAAGCAGCCCAGCTAACCGTGCTTCCAGTATAATCTGATCGGTCTTCGACTCAAATTCATCTTCTGACCATCCTTGACGATCTTTGAGCAATCCTCGATGGTCGGGGCGCTTCAGTATCTTTTCCACAAATCTTCCCGCCAGGTGCATTACACCCAGTGAGTGTCCAAATCGCGAGTGTTCCGCACCGTGATATACATATGAAGATAGGCTTAGTTGACGGATGGATCGCAGACGCTGGAAGGCAAGAGTATCAATTATGGCCTTTTCCCATTCAAAAACTCCTATATAGCCGTGTATAGGATCCCTGAATGTGCTATCGGGTTCCGGCAACGCCATGGATCTCTCCATAAAACTTATGTTCGATATTCAAGAGCATAACACCAAATCGAGGGCATTTCAACACATTGATTGCGGAAATGCAAAGTCTGTGAATTCAGCCGTAACTGTCCCACAAGCTGTGGGTGGATTTGAGAGGTAGCTGAGAGAATCGGTTTTCTCAGGAGTTGTCAGTTCGGGGGGCTCAGTTGGGCGCACTTCGGACGCGGGTTGTGTGTATGTTTCGTCGAAGCCGCGCTTGATGAGTTCGCGGGCGGCAGCTATGCGGTGATGAGGCTTGAAGACTTCGGCGTACATCCTGACGACGGTCCGACCGTCCTGGGTGAGTTCGCGGGCGTATTCGGCGAGTTGTTCGCGCGCCTCGGCTATCTCAGGAGAGATGTCGGCGTCGGGACGGCTTGTTCTCTTGGCCCTGTGTTGCCGGGGCGTGGAGTTGGCTTGTATGTAGTCTTCGAACTCGGTGAGACCTATCTTGACGAGTTCTCTGGCTGAGTCCATGCGGTGGCAGGGCTTGAAGCCTTCTGAGTGTAGATCGCCTTCTGTGACCTGTACGAGGAACCGGACAATGCGTCGCCCGTCGCCGGTTTCTTCGGCGACTATCTGGGCGAGTCGTTCGCGTGGTGTCAGGTTGTCGTTGTCGGTCATTGGTGTTTAGTCCTTGGTTGTTAGTCTTTAGTTGTTAGGCCGTGTTGACATTTATCGTCATTCCCGCGAAAGCGGGAATCCATAGATGCGGAGTGTAGCCAATGTTATTGCTGTAACTGCCGTCTGCATGACTGAAACATCAAATGTCAACAGAACCTAGTCTTTAGTTCTTAGAAGTGGAAGCGCCCAGTTTTCACTGAGCGCTTTCACCCTCACCCTGTGTGGGCGAAGTGGTTATATTCGATTTGGATCTATGGTGGCAATTATGTTCTGCGAGCTTCAAGGGCAACTTTGGGGCAATTTCCAATTGTCAATTAGGTAGGAATTGAGAATTGGGGGCTGTAGCAGGATGGGGGAGGGTGCGCAACATGCCTGTGACGCCATTGTGGAGGGAACTTAGTGATTGGGGGTAAGGGCGCTGATGAGTCAAAATGCAGTATCACACTACTCGACTACACTATTACACTTGACAGGCATATCGTTCAGTGGGCCAGGGCCAATCACGAGGAACACGATTATTCTTGTTGCGAACCTGAAGGCCCCGCCTTGGTCGTTGAATCACAACTGAATACAAGGCTTGACTATTGGAACCGTGTTCACTGGCAGTTCTACGTCTCTTGGATAGAGTGATGCCAGTTCGCGGCTAGCAGACTCACGGAGCTTACGGGGCGGGAATGACGATACGCAGTGGCCTTCGATGGCCTCGCGAGCCATTTCGAAGGTTTCGTCGAGGGTGTATCCGGCTGAGAAGCATCCGGGCAGATCCGGGACGGTTACTCCATAGCAGGAGCCTTCATCTTTGTGAATTACGATGGGGTATCTCATCTTCGTGTTCTCCAGTCCCATCCGGCTTGTCTGAAGATGCTGCGAAGGGTACTGATGTGGAAGTCTTTGGCGGATGCGGAACGGAGCGGGATTCGCCTTCGCGGGCGGCGAGCCCTTCGGGGTTTCCGCTTTCGCGGGAGTGGCAATATGCAGCTTGCCTCGGAACCTCAGCAGACCAAAGCCCCTGTTTAGCCTAGAATGTGGGTACGAATTTCAGGTCTGATATGAACTAAATACCACTCTTCTGGGAGAAACAGATGCTAAGCGACCGGCTCCAAGACGCAATCAACCAGCAGATCAACAGCGAGATGTATTCGGCGCATCTATATCTATCCATGGCAGCCTACTTCGAGACACTCAGCCTCACGGGATTCGCCCACTGGATGAGGCTCCAGTTCGAGGAAGAGACCGCGCATGCGCTGAAGCTGTTCGACTACGTGAACGACAGGGACGGGCGCGTTACTCTCCAGTCTATCGAACAGCCTCCCATCGAGTTCGAGTCTCCTCACACCGTAATGCGAATGGCCCTGGAACACGAGCGTCATGTCACGGATATGATCAACAATCTGTACGCTCTGGCTATCTCCGAGAACGACTATCCTACGCACGTTCTGCTTGAGTGGTTCGTCACCGAACAGGTGGAGGAGGAAAAGACGGTCAGGGACATAGTGGACCACATGGACATCATCGGGAACGACGGCACTGGACTGCTGATAATGGACCAGCGTCTGGGCGCCCGTGTCGCCGAAGAGGTAGGCGCGGACGCCGCCGCCGAGTAGCCTCTCACAGGTCGCGGATGCCGTCCAGGAACGGTGACCAAGTTGTGAGATAGCGGTTGACGTCTAATCGTCCACGCGCTCAAGTGGTATAATCGTGGGCGTACAACCTCATTCAGACTTGTTCAGACGGAGACCCAGTTGAAACAGCGTCGCGGAGACCCGGATCATGGCCATTCAGAGCGTAATCACCAAGCCCAGCTTACGGGACTACTCGGATATCGAGCCGCTGCCCGACCCGCCCCAGGTTCCTGACATGGAGCAGTTCGACGGAATATACGCTTTCGCAGCCGCGCTCAACCCGCGTTTCAGGCGGGAGGACGGCTACCTGGTTTCAAGCAGCGGATACCTGCGAAGCGATGCCCAGGACATGGGCGACTTCGCGCCGGATATCACGTTCGCCAAAGGGGTAAGGGACCCATGGAGGATCGTCCGTCGCAACGGCTACGTGATAAGCGAGGTGGGAAAGCCGCCCGACCTGGTTCTGGAGGTGGGTTCTCGCAGCACAGGAAGACGAGACTACACCGTGAAGCGCGAGGGTTACGCTCGCTACGGAGTGCAGGAGTATTGGCGATTCGATCCGTCGGGGGGCGATTATCACGACGCGCCTCTCGGAGGCGATGTTCTGGGCGATGACGGGAAGTACCAGCCCATCGAGATAGTAAGCGAGTCGGAGAGTCGTCACTGGGGATACAGTGAGGTATTGGGGCTGGAGGTGTGGTGGTATGACGGGGAGTTGCGCTTGCGCGACCCTGTGAGCGGCGAATTCCTGCCGACGCCGAACGAGTCCCAGGATGCGCTCGAATTGGAGAGAGCGCGGGCTGAGTCGGAGCGGGCAGCGAGAGAGAGGGCCGAGTCTCAGGCTGAGAGCGAGCGTATGGCGCGTGAAAGGGCTGAAGCCGAACTGCGCCGGCTTCGGGGCGAGGAATAGTGAAAGCCGCGGTCGGGCGATTGATGGTATCCTGAGCGCCGCGCCCATGGACAACACTCCCACATACCCGCCCGAGTTCTTCCGACGCATGGACGAGTCCGACGACAGGCTCTTCTACGACCAGCCGCGCCTGGTCGTGCATATAGACGACCAAGCCATCGCCGCGATAGGCCGGTACTTCTCTGAGACGCTGCCTGAGAACGGCGTCATCCTGGACCTTATGAGCTCCTGGCGGTCGCATCTGCCGTCCGGCTTTCGCGCGGAATGCGTCGTAGGGCTAGGCATGAACGACGTCGAAATGCGAGAGAACCCGCAGCTTGACGAGTACGTGGTGCACGACCTCAACGCCGACCCCAGCCTGCCCTTCGGCGACGCCGTGTTCGACGCGGCGGTGGTCACCGTCTCGATACAGTACATGACGCGCCCGGTGGAGGTGTTCGCGGACGCGCGGCGGATCATGAAAGAGGGCGCGTCCTTTCACGTCATATATTCCAACCGTATGTTTCCGACCAAAGCGGTGGCAGTCTGGCAGTCCCTCGACGACAATCGCCGCGCCCAGCTAATTGGGTCATACTTCACGTCGAGCGGCGGTTGGGAAGACCTGTCGCTGTACGACATCAGCCCGAATACCGGCGCCTACTCCGATCCCGTGTATGTCGTCGCCGCGCGAAAGGCGGGAGAGTAAGATATATAGGACTTACGCGGTGTGGATTCCCGCATCCGCGGGAATGACGATAGGCTCATCGTATTCAAGCGCGTAACTCCTGTATATAATTGACGCCGGAGTCAGCGACCAGTTATACGGAAGGGAATGAGATTTGGCGCAAGTCAGCGTGTTAAGCCAATTCGCGGAAGTTACCGACAGGCCGGACTATCAGATTGACGTCGCCAGGGCGGCGATGCTGCTGGCGGCGGCCGAGTATCCGCAACTGAACGTGGAGCGCGAACTCTTCGCGTTCCAGCGTCTCGCCGGCGCCATTTCGAGCAAGTTCCTGGACGATGACGACCCGCTGTACTGTGTCAACGTCATAAGCGAGCATCTCTTCGACGACATGGGTTTCAGAGGGGACGCGGATAATTACTACGACCCCAGGAACAGCTACCTGAACCAAGTTCTGGAGCGGCGCGCCGGAATTCCGATCACTCTTGCGGTCGTCTATATGGAAGTGGGCAGGCGTCTGAAGGTGCCTCTGCTGGGCATAGGGATGCCGGGACACTTTCTAGTGCGGCACAGGGAGATCGAGAACCTCTATATAGACGCATTCAGCGGCGGCATCCTGCTTTCCGAGGAGGAGTGCAGGGACATCGTTGGCGAACTGGCTCACGGCGACATCGCTTGGAGCCCCGACTTTCTGAAGCCCGTATCCAACCGCGAGATAATCGCGCGAATGATTCGCAATCTAAAGGCGATATACATGGCGGACGAGGACTTCGTTCGCGCTCTGACGGTCTCGGAGTTCGCGCTGGCGCTCGACCCCCACTCGGCTATGGACAGGCGCGACCGCGGGATAGTCCACTATCAACTCGGACACAGCGCGGAGGCGCTGGACGATCTCGTTTACTACCTGGACCTCGCTCCAAGCGGCCCGGACGTCGAGGGCGTACACGCCCTGGTCGCCGAACTCCGCTCATTCCTGGACGATTGATTTTAGTCGTCAGTTATCAGTTTGCAGTTGTCGGGGGATAGTTCGTTGGGTCTCGAAAACAAAGTGAAATCCCTCGCGCTGTCCCTCGGTTTCGACCGTGTGGGCATCACCGACACCGCCCCGTTCGACCGGGACGAACTCGCCGCGACCCAGCGTGTCCGAGACGGGCTCATGGACGGACTGCCATGGTACACGGAAGAGCGCGTACACCGCATGAACCGCCCCGAACTGCTGCTGGAGGACGCCCGCTCCGTCATCTCTATGGCCGCCAACTACAACACGGGGCCGCCGCCCGGCGAGTCGGACAACCCGGAATCTCCCAGGGGCAGAGTGGCGCGCTACGCTTGGGGACGCGACTACCACAACGTCATCAAGGGTAGGCTGCGCCGGTTCGCGCGCGAGCTTCCAGATGCGGTGGGCAGACCTGTTCGCACGCGCTACTTCGTGGACGACGGCCCAATGAACGACCGCGCCGCCGCCGAGCGTTCGGGCGTCGGCTGGTTCGGCAAGAACACCAATATACTCACCCCGACACACGGCTCTTGGGTCTTCTTGGCCCAGGTAGTGACCGACCTTGACTTGAAGCCCGACCCGCCTCTGAAGAAGACCTGCGGCGAGTGTATCCGCTGTATTCCGGCGTGTCCCACCGACGCGATTGTCGCCCCCTACGTGATAGACAACCGCAAGTGCATCTCGTTCCTGACCATCGAGCTTCGCGGGCCGATCCCGCGCGATATGCGACCCATGATGGGCGACTGGGTATTCGGCTGCGACATCTGCCAGGAAGTGTGTCCGGTGAATCGCAAAGCCGCGCTCAGCGGCGAATCGGATTTCGACAAAAGACACGATTTCGACGCGCCGGAGCTGATCCCCCTGCTCGACCTGGACGATGAGGCGTTCCGCAAGCGGTTCGAGGGCAGCCCCATCCGCCGCGCGAAGAGAGAGGGACTCCAGAGGAACGTGTGCGTCGCGCTGGGCAACATAGGCGATCCGGTAGCGGTCCCCGCGCTGGCAGCCGCCCTGAACAGCGATAGCCCCCTAGTCAGGTCGCACGCGGCCTGGGCGCTGGGGCAGATAGGCGGAGATGAGGCGCGGGCCGCGCTCGAACGCACGATGAAAGCCGAGGGGGACCCGGAAGTGAGACGGGAGATAGAGGAGGCGCTGTCGTGATAACTCATAAATGCCGATCACACTGTAGGTTGGCCTAATCATCATAGGCACTACTGAGGGGGACGTTCAGAAAGACAAGGCTATGATTACAAGAGTAAGGGCCAAATTCACCAACGGGCATATCGTCCCGCTCGGACGTCTTGATATAGAGGAGGGGACGGAAGTGGTAGTGGAGATAGAGGACACGCCGGCCCCAAAGTGGGGGCTGGCCGCCATCGCGAAGAGGGTGAAGGAACTGCATAAAGACATCCCCCCGGAAGAATGGGCGGATGTCCTACCGGACCTGGCCATGAACCACAAGCATTACCTCTACGGTCACCCCAAAGAGGAAGACTGATGGCATTGGCCTTTGCGGATACCGGTTACTGGATAGCGATACTGCTCCCCGGAGACTGGCTACATGATCGAGATTTCGAGCAGGCCGGATTCGTTGCCCTTTTGCGAGAAGAGAAATAGGGCGCTGTCCATGAACATCGCTTGATATTTGTGAAATGACTTCTAACGATCTATGGAGTAACTCCAAAATGGGATGGAAAAATATAGAGAAAGAAGCCATCAGGCTAACAAATGCCGAACGAACCAAGCGCGGACTCAGGCGACTCAATTCCAACTCCAAACTGCATCGAGCAGCCAAGAAGCACTCGAAGTACATGATGCGACATAGATACCTCGGGCACTCCGGCCCCAACGGGAACAAACCTTCCGACCGCGCTCAATCAGAGGGTTACGCATGGTATGGTGTTGGTGAGAACGCTTTCCATTATCCCCACAACCACAAACGTTCCGACCGCAGAACTGCGAGACTTCTCGTTAAGGGCTGGATGAAAAGCCCCGGGCATCGAAAGAATATCCTCAGACGCGAATACTCAGACATCGGAGTCGCGGTTGTCCGTCATCTACCCAGAGGCAGAACATATTACGCTACTCAAGTCTTCGGCATGGGCGATACATACGGCAATTATAAACCCAAACCTAAAAGACGTGCTAAGCCCAAACGAGGACTCCTCAGCACACTTTTCGGCTGGTTCCAACTAGGATTGAGCTAATTACACAACGCGGGTTGCATAAATACGCGGGATAAGGCGAATCAGCGCTAGCAAAACACTTGCGTCAGATACACTGCGTCGTATCCTCGCCATTTCCCGAAAGAAGCCCCGATTCCGGTGCGGTCGTATTGTCTGCCTAAGAGGTTGGCACGGTGTCCTGGGCTGCCCACCCAACTACGGACCGCTCCTCTGGCCATTCCGTCCAGGCTTTCAGAAACCAGTTCGATTGTTATGTTCTCTGCGAGTCCGATATGAGCGCTCTTTCGACATCGGTACCCCGCTCGCGTGGCTCGGCCTGACGGCCCCAGCCCCTCCGGGGTGTCGTGGCTAAAGTATCCACGCCTGGTCATGTCTTCGCTATGTGCCCGCGCGATTTCTCCCAAGCGGGAGTCCCAGCGTAACTGTGATGAACTACCATGCTTTGCGCGTTCCGCGTTGATGCCTGCGTGTACCTTGCGTTCCAACTCTGCGACCCTATGGATTGGTTCCACATCTTTATCTGTTTGAGGTTCTACATTTGATGTCTCCGCTGTTCTTGCTTGCGTCGTCGGGGTGGGCATGCGTGTAGCCATCGCTTCGGCAAATGATTCAGGAACTCGTTCGGATGATGATCGTTGTTCCGCAATCCTGGCGGTTATGCCTTCGGGCATTTTCAGTTTAATATCGGGGTTCTGGCTCCAGTAGATGCCAGTAGCGATTGCTAAACCAATGATGATGGCGATAACCGTCGGCGTAGCCTGCCTTCTGCGGCGTCTCCTCGGCATACGAAATACCTTTAGCGCTTATCGAATGGACTGGCTATGATTTCAAACCCTGCTGGAAACAGCGCGGCGTCTATTTCACAGGACGGTTACTTACGTTTCCGTCGGTTGTTATGATTCGGACCATCTGTAGTACCCGATTCCTGTTGCGATTGCCAATATGTTAGACACCCTACGGAGCTTACGCTTGTTACTCAGGAAAACTTGGAGGCGTATCGCTGCTTGGTGCAGTATCAGAAGTATCGCCACTGCAATGACCACTACTAAGCCTTCGTATATCGTGTTTATCAAGTCCCCTGCTATGAATGCAATCGCCATAGCGATTGCGAGCATCGTAAGTGGCGCCCAGAAAATGGACTTGCGCCGATAGTAGGAGTTGCTGGTGATTATCGCCAGCAACGCGATTAGAATTGGACCTATGGTCAGAATCGCGGCTTGTAGAGGATCAACTTGGTACAGATATTCCCGCATGGGAGACGCCAGCAGAGCCGCTAAACCGATGCCGCTGAGAATATCCCTGTTGCCGTCCAGCATGACCCAGGGCAGCAGTAATGACAGTAGCGGCGCTAAGGTGGCAGTGAACGCAAGAAGTCTGACTACAAGCGTGACAACTTGCTGGCGATTTGTAACTCTGAGACTGAATACCATAGCTATCTTGTATCGAAGGGTGTGCCTGTGGCCGCTTTTATATTTTCGCTGGCGGCATGGAACTCGACCAACTGCCGGTTCAAGTTGGAGATGGCCTCTGGCACTTCATGGAAGGCTGACGTATCGAACACGAAATCGGCTCGCAATTCCATCTTCCGCAGATTTGCGTCCATATCATCCAATTGGATACCGATTTCGGCAGCCATACGCAGCGCGGAGTCTGCCTGCTCTTCCCATTGGCGGTAGAGGCTCATCTCATATTCGTCTTCCTGGCGGGCTATGGCTTGGTTTTCAGGATTCCTGATCTGCATTGTTATCGCTTGTTGTTGAGCGAAGTATTCAGCCGCTTGACTCTTGGCGCTGCCAATTGAAGCGTCAAACTTGACGTATGCGATCTTGGCCGTGTCATATCGGGGCCGCCACACGGCGAGAAGCGTATCGAGATCGGATATCTTGCTAACATCGGCAGGTTCTATATATTGCCGCTGCGTCACTGAAAGTGGAGTCTCGCCACTGTCTATACTTTTGAAGGACTTCGGAGCCGTGTCCTGCGTCGCACTGGATTGCAGCGAGATTGCCGACTGACTATCAGGTTGTTGTCCCGCTGTTCCAATAGCACTAACTTTGGCAAGCGCTTGGTTCATGTTCTGCGCTTGAGTCTGAGCCAATTGCACTGAATCCGACATATTGGCCGATGCGCTTTGGGTCATTTCCCCGTAGGCTGTCCAACCCGCGAACCCAATAACACCGGCCGCCACTGCGATTAGCGCATACCTCAGGATCATTCCAATCATGGAGTTTCTTCCAATGCTCTATTTCAGAATAGTCATCAGTGATTTATGCGGGATAGACGTTGATCTTGGCGGCTATGTCGTAGCTGAAGACAACCTCCTCCTCCCCGCAGTCCAGCGTGATGACGCCCCTGGTCTTGGCGGCCTCGTTGACGCGGACTCTCTGGCCCGGAAGTATTCTCTTATCCACGAAGTACTCCAGCAGCGACTGGTCGTCCTCGGGAACGGAGTCTATTATCAGATTGGAGCCGTCGGCGGCCATATCCAGCGAGATGGAGTTCTTCTGCGGCTTGTATCCGCTGCCTGGAATGGGATGACCGAAGGGGCAGGTTTCGGGATTGTTCAGCACCGCCACGATACGCTCTTCCAAGTTGGGTGAAATGGCGTGCTCCAAGCGGTGCGCCTCCACGTGCGACACTTTCATATCCATGCCGAGCAGGTCCACGACAAGACGTTCGGCGAGCCTGTGCCTGCGGACTACGCTCGCGGCGGCCTTGCGCCCGCCGGTCGTAAGCACGACCTCCTTGCTGGGCTTGGTCTCGACCAGTCCCTCGCGCGCCATGCGCCGTATCATCCCGCCGACGGACGGCAGCGACGTCCCCAGTCCCTCATCCGTCGGGAGGGTCTTGAGGTGTTCGGATAGGATCGTGAGGGTTACGTGTACGCCCTGCTCGTTGAGCCGGAATATGGACAGCAGGTAGTTCTCGGTCGCCATGGACAGGCGTTCACCCGAACTGGAAGATTTTCGACTGCGCGATTTCGGAGCTGCTGGCATAGTAAGCCTATTATATCACCAGATCGTCTTACTGTGCGCCCTCCGATCACACAGGGCAGGGCAATCGAATCTAAACGGGGTCTTCTATGGGTTATAGAATA
This sequence comes from Dehalococcoidia bacterium, assembly GCA_965202815.1. GTDB lineage: Bacteria > Chloroflexota > Dehalococcoidia > Lucifugimonadales > UBA1123 > VXRN01. The sequence goes on along the minus strand of CBDBCD010000002.1, from coordinate 1,289,442 downwards.
TAGGTCATCCTAAGAATTGGGGGCGGCCTCATGGAAGACACTCAAACAGCTTCTCTAATCAGTATCTTCTCAGAGCTTGAAGACCCTCGTATAGACCAAACCAAGCGACACAGCCTGACAGACATCATCACAATCGCCATCTGCGCCGTGGTGTGTGGAGCGGACTCCTGGGTGGACGTGGAATTGTTCGGCAACTCCAGGAAGGAGTGGTTGAGCGGCTTTTTAGAACTGCCAAACTCAATCCCCTCCCATGACACCTTCGGCAGAGTGTTCTCGATGCTGGATGCTGAGAGGTTTCAGAGTTGTTTTGTGCAGTGGGTCAGGTCGGTCAGTGAGATAACAGAAGGTCAGATAGTGGCGATAGACGGCAAGAGTGTGAGGCGTTCTCACGACGCGCGAGCGGGCAGGTCGGCGATCCATCTGGTCAACGCCTGGGCGTCAGCCAACAGACTGGTTCTGGGACAGGTCAAGGTGGATGACAAGTCCAACGAGATAACGGCGATCCCGAAGTTGCTCAGGATGCTGGAGCTGAGTGGCTGCATAGCAACCATAGACGCGATGGGATGTCAGAAGGACATAGCGCGGACCATCACAGAGCGAGGCGCGGACTACGTTCTGTCGCTGAAGCGCAACCAGGGCCAACTCTACGACGATGTGGCCGAGATGTTCGAGTATGGACGACAGACAGGCTTTGACGACCCTCACTCAGACTGGTTCGAGACTGTTGAGAAGGGACATGGAAGAGTGGAGACTCGACGCTGCACAACGCTCTGGTCCCCTGAGTTCATATCCTACCTGAATGAGCGAGAGCAGTGGTCGAACCTGAGAAGTGTGGCTATGGTCGAGTCCGAGCGCGACATACCTGGGGATGTGTCTTCACAGACCCGCTACTACATATCGTCTCTGCCGGGCGACGCCGAGCGGCTGCCGGAGGCCGTTCGCGGACACTGGGAAGTGGAGAACTCTGTGCGCTGGGTACTGGACGTGTCCTTTGGAGAGGACGCTTCCAGAGTGAGAAAGGGCAACAGCGCTGAGATACTCGCCGCTCTGCGCCGGATGGCGTTGAATATGCTCATACAGGAGAAAACTCTCAAAGTTGGCATAGCCGCTAAGCGCAAAAAGGCAGGTTGGGACACTCAATATCCGCTCAAGGTACTCGCTCAATAAGATACGATTGCCCTGTCACACAGGGTCGTTGCAAAGGCCCTGCCTATTTGCGCCATCGTATGGCGAACGTATCGGATACTGGTGTAACATCTAACCGCCACACCGTCGAACATATTATTAGGAGGACAACATGATCTACGAATACCGAGTTTACGAAGCCGCGCCCGGAAAGCTGGAAGCGCTGAACTCCCGGTTCCGAAATCACACGCTCGGGATATTCGAGCGTCACGGCATCAAGAACATCGGCTACTGGACCGCCAGCGTTGGAGACTACAGCGACCGGCTCATCTACATCGTCGCGTTCGAGGACGAGGGGCAGAGAGCGGAAGCCTGGGCCTCGTTCCGAGCGGATCCTGAATGGAACAAGGTGAGGTCGGAGTCGGAAGTGGACGGTCCGCTGACGACCAGGATAACCAACTCTATCCTGAACCCGACCGACTACTCTCCGCTGCAGTAGGATAGCCGGAGAAATATGCTGGGCAGGGATAAAGCCGCTGAGGTAATAGGCGAACATGGCTCTAACGACTTACACGGGGTCATCCGCGCCGAGGGTCTTTCCATAGCGCGTCTTGACTTTGGTGAAGCCCGTTTCCGCGAGTTCTCCGTGAATGGCGTCATATTCCTGCCGCTGGAAACCGAATCGGAGGCCGAGGAGCGTTCCAGCCTCGCTCACGCCCTCGGCCACCACTTTCTCCATCTAGGCAACCAGGTCTGGATGCGCGGACTGGACAGTATGTGGAGCTGGAAGCAGGAGCGGCAGGCGGAGGAGTTCGCCGCATGGTTCCTGATACCGGAGACCGCTGGGTCCAGACTGGAAGGGCTTTCGACCTCCGAGATATGCGATGAGTTCGGCGTGGACGCCCGTATCGCCGAGGTACGCGCCGGTGAATGGCGACGGCGTGCGTCACTCTGAAGTTCCACCTGGCGGTCTTGCGTCAGTATTCGCCCCTGACTTCTATCATCATGATGTCCAGGATGTCGCGGGTCGTCACAGTCCCGATGAACTCGCCCGTTTCGCCGTTTACGACGGGAATCACTGTCAGCGAGTTTTCCTTCATCCGCTGCAAGACATCCTCGACGAAATCCTCAGGGCTTGCCTCCAGCGTACGCCGGCTCAACACATTGCCGAGCGGGGTGTTGGCCCAGTCGCTCTTGGGAAGGTAGCGCAGCATACTCAGCGAGACCATTCCGGCTAACTCGCCCCTATGTGTCACCACGTAGTCTTCCTGGTGTGGGACCATCCAGTTGTCCACGAAGCTTCTGACGGTCAGATCGGTATCGGGATAGCTGGGAGTGGCGTCCAGGATGTCCTTGATTCTCATGTCGTCCAGCGCGAATCGGATAAGCGGAGTTGGAATTATCTCGGGGACGACCTCATCCGAACCTGAATGCCTGACGCGATTGATTGCGAACGTTATGAGCGGCGGCATCATCAGGAAGTATCCGAACATGATGAGGATGAGCAGTGAGAACAGTTCTTTCCCTATCAGGTGGTGATTTAGCATGATCAGCAGCAGCGCGATTTCGGCGGCGCCCTTTGCCATAAGTCCGGTCGCCAGCGGGAACGATATGCCCATTCGTATCACGTATGCCCCGATTATCGCTCCCAGGAACTTCCCCACGAGCGGTACGATCACTATGGCCGCGATGGCCATAGGCGGCAGGCTCGTGAAGGCCAGGCTCAAGTGCAGTCCCGCCGATGAGAAGAAGAGCGGCACGAACAGACCGTCCGCCGTGCTGCGTATGCCGGGCATCACATCCTGTCTTATGCGGCCCGGCAGATTGGACAAGGCGACTCCGAACAGCAGCGCTCCAATGCTCCCATGCACACCCATCTTCTCCGCCGCTACGACCATGAGAAATAGCCCGCCCAGAAGCAAGCCGAACGAGAGATGAGGCACCAGAAGAACACGCTGCAGCAGGACTATCAGGCGCGGAATGACCATCGTGGACAGCAGCCACGCCACCACTATGAAACCAACTACCTGCCCGAGCAGCGCGAGCAGCCGCCCCACGCTCAGATCATGCCCATGTTCCCTGATGCTGAATCCCACCACCAGCAGCGCGAGCAGCTCTGCGATGATCACTATGGCGAATATCTGGAGTCCCAGCGGTTCTCTGAGAAGACCTTCGTCCGAGAGAACTTTTGCGACGACGCCCAGGCTCGACAGCGCCAGAATGCCTGCCACGGCCAGCGCGTCGGTGAAGTCCAGCCCGAGGCCGAAGTCGAAGTACAGATCCGAGGTGACCGCTATCCCCGCCAACAGAGGCACCAGGACCGAGATAGCCGCCGCGATGAAGAACCTGCCCCTGATAACCGAAATGAAACTCGACACGTCTATCTCGTCGAGGCCGATCAGGAAGAAGAACAGGAATACGCCGATACTCAGCAGTATCTCCAGCTCGACGGTCGGATCCACTATGCCCAGGACGGGACCGAGTATGACGCCCGTGGCGGCGTATGCGACGATGGAGTTTACCCTGAATCGCCTGAGCAGGCCCTCGGCAATCTTGGCGAGGACTATCAAGAGTCCTATCGAGAGTAGAGCCTCTTCCATCGCTAGGCCCCTAACGAGACGGGCGCAAAAAGTCCCCTCTCCCTCGACATATTACTCCGCATCCGACTCTTCTTCGGGGGTGTAACTGCCCAGAAAGACCCGCGTCAGTATATCGGTGTCCCTGACAGATTCAGGCGTGCCCGTGTGTACGACACGTCCCTTGTCCAGCACGTATGCCCGGTCCACTATGTCCAGCACTCCCTTGATGTTGTGCTCCACCACCAGGATAGTCGTATTGAGCCTGTCGCTGATCTCCGCCACCTTCTGGAACACCTCGGTCACGATGATAGGCGCCAGTCCCAGCGTCGGCTCGTCGAGCAGCAGAACGTCCGGCGCGGCCATCAGCCCACGACCGAGCGCCAGCATCTGCTGCTGTCCGCCCGACATCTGGCTGGCGAGGTCGCCTCGCTTCTCGTGCAGGATGGGAAATAGCTCCATGACAGAATCCAGCCGGCGCTCTTTCTCGGCTCTATCGTCCAGGTAGAGACATCCCATCTCCAGGTTCTCTTCTATGGTCAGGTGCGTAAAGACGCGCCTGCCCTGCGGCACGAACGCTATGCCCTCTTTCACTATCTCGTGAGTTGCCGCGGCCAGGGGACTGTCCTGCCAGTAGACGCTGCCGCCCACCACGGGCGCGAGACCCATTATGGCCTTGAGGACGGTGGACTTGCCCGCCCCGTTCGGCCCCATTACAGCCACTACCTCACCCCTGCGCACGCCAAGCGACACACCATCGAGCGCCACCACCGCGCCGTAGTGGACAGAGATGTCGGTCAGATCCAGAAATCCCGTCCTGGCAGCTTCCTGGGCTGTTTGCGTCTGTTCAGAAACAGTCATATGCTCGCCGCAATTCTTAATTGATAATTCATAATTGACAATTGACCTACGTTCCCAGGTAAGCTTGGATTACCTCGTCGCTGCTCAGAACCTCCTCCACCTCACCCTGTGTGAGCAGCCTCCCGCTATCCAGCACAATGAGATGGTCGGTAAGCTCTCTTACTATATCCATGTTATGAGATATGAAGATGATTGTGTACCCCTGTTCCCGCATGAGCTTCATGATGTCCTTGACCCTCTCCAGCATCTGAGGGAACAGTCCGGCGAAGGGTTCGTCGAACAGGTACGTCCTTACGTCCATAGCCATCGCGCGGCCTATCTCGAGCAGCTTGCGCTGACCATAAGACAGCTCCATGGCCAGCGAGTCACGCTTGTCCCACATTCCCACGTTTTCCAGAATCGTCCGCGCCTTTTCTCTGTGTTCGGACTTCGTTCGCTCGAACAGCGACGGAAATACACCCCGGCTGGTAAGCACGACTATGATGTTGTCCAGCACGCTTATCTGGTCGAAGAGCCTCACTTCCTGGAATGTGCGGGTGAGGCCGTGCGCGGGAGTCTCGTGGGCGTGTACCACCCTGAGTCCAGTGCCGTCTATTATCACCAGTCCGCCGTCCAGGGGCAGCGTTCCGCTAAGCAGGTTCACCAGCGTTGACTTGCCGGACCCGTTGGGACCGACGATGCTGGTCATACCCTTGCGCGGGATGGAGATCGAAAGCCCGTCCACCGCCCTGACGGCTCCGAAGAGCTTGGAGATTTCCTCCGTCTCCAGCGCGACATCTGCGTCAGTTTCAATCCTCATAGCCTGTACCTCCCCACAAGACCCTGCGGCCTGAACAGCATTAGCAGCACCAGCATGATCCCCAGTACCACCTGCCGCGCCTGGCCTATATATTCCACAGGCATACCGGGGAGGAAGCGCATTCCCTCTTCCAACAGGACGAACGCCATCGCGCCCAGAAGCGAGCCCCAGATCGTAGCAAGCCCCCCCAGGATCACGATGGAGATCAGCAGAATAGATTCCAGTAGTATGAACGAGAACGGGTCAATGAAGCTCGTCCAACTCGCGAACAGCCCGCCCGCGAGCCCGGCCATCATCGCCGATATGACCCACACCGCCAGCTTGAAGTGCGTCGCTTGGTAGCCGAAGACCTGTATCGCGTCCTCGTCCTCGCGTATGGCCGTGAGTACCCTACCGAACGAAGACGACACTATGAACCAGGCTATCAGCATTACGATTGCGAGGAACACGAGCACGAACAAGAGGAACTGCAATTCGGCCTCTACAATGAACAGATATTCGCCTATGTGAAACTGTAATCCGTCCTCCAGCTTCCAGCCGCCGATCTCCGGCCTCGCTATCTCGTGAATCCCGAACGCCCCCCTGGTAAAACTGCGCCAGTTCAGGAACACGTTGAACGCGATGATGGCGAATCCGAAGGACACCAGCACGTATATGTCGTCCCTGAAACGGTTGAACACCACGCCCACGACGATTGCCACGAGTCCCGCCAGCAGCACGCTCACCGGCAGCGCGGCGAAGAACGGCCAGCCGAACGTCGGGATCGCCTCGGTGCGAAGCTGTTCGTAGGCGGGGTCAGACGTGAGTATCGCCATGGCATACGCGCCGATGCCGAAGAAGCCGATGTGTCCTACCGAGAGCAGGCCAGTATATCCAACGACCAGGTTCAGGCCGACGGCCAGTATCGCCCAGATAGCGAAGACCGTACCCACTGTAATGGCGAAGCCGAGACCCTGCCACAGCATGAAACCGATGGCCCACGCTATGATGAACAGGCTCGCCCAGAACTGTATGTTGCTCCTGGACGTCTGCCACAGCCTGCGCGGGTCCTGCGCCAACTCTACGGCGTCTCTCAATCCACTCATGTTGAACATCATAGCGCCGCTTCCCCAGACGATTGCAAAAGTCTCCTCTCCCTTGACGGGTGAGAATGAAGACAATCCCCTCTCCCTCGAGGGAGAGGGCTAGGGTGAGGGTGTTTACCTTCCATTGCCATTTTTCTCTACTTCCTCGGCAGAAGGCCGTTCGGCCAGAACGACAGGAACAGTATCAACAGCACGAACGATATAGCGTCCTTCCACTCGCCCGCCAGGTCCCAGATCCCGAACTGCTCGACTATCCCCAGCGCGAATCCGCCCACAATCGCGCCGTACAGATTCCCGATGCCGCCCACTACCGACGCTATCCACCCTTTCAGCAGCAGCAGAAGCCCCATACGCGGCTGTATCGCGGTGTCGTGTCCGCTCAGAATCCCACCCATCGCCGCGTATATGGCTCCTATGAAGAACACGACGGCAATGATGACCGTCGTGTTTATGCCCACGACCTTGGATACCTCTTCATCATCCCCGATAGCCCTCACCGCCTTGCCGAAAGCGGTCTTCCTGAGCAACAGGAAGAGAAACACGAACCCCGCCAGGGCCACCGCTATCGTGAAGACGTTGAACCCCTTGATGTTCGCGCCCGCTATCTTCCAGGGAGCGCTGCCGAATGTGTCCGGCAGCGGACGCGGCGCGCTCTGGAAGATGATCGTCGTGAACGCGGTAATCGCCAGCAGTATGCCGAGCGTCGCCACCAGCATTATCAGTGGCGACCTCGCCTGTTCGCGCATGTGGACGTACAGGCCTCGATACAGCGCAAGCGACACTATGCCCGCCAGCAAACACGAGACGCCCCAGCTCAGGTACAGGCCGGAGCCGGGCGCGTCGGATATCATCAGTCCGCAGTATGCCCCGAACGCTATACCCGCCACCGCGCCGACTATCAGCGCAGGCGCGGTATTCGCGCGCGGGAATAGCTGGCGGTACCCGGCGCGCAGAATCCAGACGACCACTAGCGCCGCGATAACGCCGACCGCCGGAGCCAGTGTGACGTGTATATCCGCGGGAAAGCTGAGGACGAACCACATATAGACGCCCGAGGCCGTGCCTACAAGACCGGCAACAACCCAGATAGCCGTCGGGCTCAGACGTCCCCTGAGACGCGGCTCGAAGGCCGTGTGGAATGCCCAGATCACAACCCCGACAGTCACTGCCACGAACGCCAGGTTCAGGACCGGCTCGTTGACCTCGTACCGCCCGCCAAGCGTGTCGTGGGAGCGCAGGTAGAACACCCCATACGCGCCAAGCGCCGAAGCCGCCCCGTAATACAGATCGAAGAACCAGACTGTGCTGTAAACGAGAGTGAATCCCATAGCGATGAGCGCGTACACCGCGCCGACTGCAAGGCCGTTGAACGCGAATTGAGTCGCCTGGTCCGGGGACTGGGTTATCTTCCAAATCACATAGATCGCGGCCAGCGCGGTCAGCGCGATAGCCAGAATCGTGCCATGATTATCGCGGATTCGGAGCAGCATTCAGCCCTCCTGGATTCATTGGTTCACGCCAGTATCCGCAGGACAACCGGATTATGGCAGCGCGGAGCGGCTCGGCGCTATGTCGAGCCGCTCCCATGGAGTTCAGTCAGTCGGTCTTTCCGAGACGGCTACTGCATCGGCGCGGGCCCCAGTACCCTGTAACCCTGGTTTGCCTCAGTCCGCTCGGACACAGGCAGGACTTCGACGACAACGTTCGCCAGACCCACGACCTCGCCTTTTTCGTCAAAGCTGTAGTTATCGCCTATCGTGCCGCTCCAGGTTATGCCATAGAGGCAGTCCCTGAATCCGTCAGCGTCCTGGTCGTCTCCCGTCTGCTTCAGACATTCGGCGGTTATGTACACGTCGTCGTATGCCGAACCCAGATACCATGCAAGTGTGACGTAGCCGTATCTCGTGCGGAAGTTGTCGAGCACTCTCACAGCGGTCATGTTGGACGGATCTATGTCCGTCTGGACCGCCTTCAGCCCGGTAGCCGCGTCTCCCGCTATCTCCAGAGCGGTGGTTCCAACCACAACCACCTCCGAGTAGAGCGGCCCTTCGTAGCCCAGTTCGCGCACCTGCTTGACTATCGTGCCGCCCGTGAACTCCGACTGCGCCGCGATGTGGATGGCGTCCGGGCTTTCTCCTATCAGCTTGGTCAGCTGCGACCTGAAGTCCGTGACATCGGATGCGTAGCGTTCGGCTCCGACGACCTCGCCGCCCAGTTCCTCGAACCGCGCGACAGTCGTCCTTCTGACGCCCTCGGCGTAGTCGGTCGCCTCGGTTATGGTCGCGAGCTTCATGACGCCGTCGGCCCGCAGCAGATTACCGGTGTCCACACCGAGCTGAGCGTCGTTGAGCGAGGTGCGGAAGATGTAGTCGCCCGCGTCCGCTATATCCGGGTTGGTGGCAAGACCCGAGAACATGATCACGCCGTCCTCCTCGGCGAGCGGGGCGGCGCCGAGCATCGCGCCCGAGCACGAAGTGCCGAGAATTATCTTCACGCCATCAACGTCCGTCAGCTTCTTGTACGCCGTGATAGAGTCCTGGGCATTGCACTTCTCGTCCTCGACGATGAGTTCGAGCATACGGCCGTTTATGCCTCCGGCGGAATTGATTTCGTCCACAGCCATCTGCTTCGCCTGCACTGCTACCCTGCCGTATGTCTCACCGGGGCCCGTAACCGACTCCATCACACCGATCCTGAACGGCCCAGTGTCCATCATCATATCGCCGGTCATTGTCATCGCGGCGGATTCTGACGGGGCGCCGCCCAGAACCAAGTATCCCTGGTTCGCCTCAGTCCGCTCGGACGTGGGCAGAACCTCGGCGACGACGTTCGACAGTCCAACGACCTCGCCGTTCGCGTCGAAGCTGTAGTCCGATCCGATTGCTCCGCTCCAGACTATGCCGTACAGACAATCCCTGAAACCGTCCGCGTCCTGATCGTCTCCGGTCCGCTTCAGGCACTCGGCGGTGATGTACACGTCGTCATACGCCGACCCCAGGTACCACGGCAGTGTTACGTAGTCGTACCTGGCCCTGAAGTTCTTGAGGACCGCCTGGGCCTTCGAGTTCGCCGGGTCCAGGTCGGCAGTGATCGCCTTCACCCCGGTCGCGGCGTCTCCGGCTATCTCCAGCGCTGTCGTGCCTATGACCACCACCTCACCGTATATCGGACCCTCGTAGCCTAGTTCCCTCGCCTGCTTGACGATGGTGCCGCCCGTGAACTCCGATTGCGCCGCTATGTGCAGCCCGTCTGGGTTCTCGTTGAACAGCTTGGTTAGCTGCGACCTGAAGTCCGTAACGTCCGAGGCGTACCGCTCCGCCCCCACTATCTCGCCGCCCAGCTTCTCGAACTGCTCCACCGAAGTCCGGCGAACTCCCTCGGCGTAATCGGTCGCCTCGGTGATAGTCGCCAGTGTGCGAACTCCGTCCGCCCACAGCACGTTGCCCGTATCAACGCCGACCTGCGCGTCGCTCATCGAGGTGCGGAAGATATAGTCGCCGGCGTTCGCTATGTCCGGGTTCGTGGCGAGTCCTGAGAACATGACCACGCCGTCCTCTTCGGCCAGCGGAGCGGCGCCAAGCATCGCGCCGCTGCACGACGTTCCGAGAATGATCTTCACGCCGTCAACGTCCGTCAGCTTGCGATAAGCCGTGATCGAGTCCTGGGCGTTGCACTTCTCGTCCTCGACGATCAGTTCCAGCATACGACCGTTTATGCCGCCCGCCGCGTTTATCTCGTCCACCGCCATCTGCTTGGCTTGGACGGCCACGTTGCCGTAGGTCTCGCCCGGCCCGGTAACCGACTCCATCACGCCTATCCTGAACGGGCGCGCCGCTTCTTCGGCGGCTCTCATCATCGCCGACTCTACCGCCTTCTCGATGTCCCCCTGAGTCACCCCGGGCCTGTCCGCCAGAGCATTCGCGATAGCCTGAGACACCTCGGCCTCAGTGAGCTCCGGAGTCTGCTGGCGCAACGCGCTGGCTATGGCGTCCGCCACATCCTGTTCGGTGACTCCGGGCCTTTCGGCCAGGGCTTTGGCTATCGAGTCCGCGACCTGGGCTTCCGTAATCCCTGGCTGGGCTGCTAGCGCTCTGGCTATGGCGTCCGCCACCTGCGCCTCGGTCACGTTTGGCTGAGCCGCAAGCGCGCTCTGGACAGCCTGGGACACCTGCTCCGGGGTCATACCCTGCGGCTGCGCCTGGATGGCTTCCTGTATGATCGCGGATACGTTTATCGGCGTGGCCGTCGGCGGAATCTGGGGAGTTTCCTGGGTCCCGCCACAGGCCAAAGCCGCTGTAAGCATGATCGCCAGCGGCAACAGTATAGATAATGATTTAGCTTTCATAGCACATTCCCCCTCAAGCGGATTCTCTTGGCTAGCTAAGGAGGCGCGCCTCCCGGTCGGGACATGAACGGCGCGCCCTGGATAGCGATTGCAGTTAAGTCAGGACAGCTTTCTGCCAAAGAAGTCGAATACCTTTTCCCACGAGTCCATCGCCTGTTCGGGGCGATAGATCGCGCGGTCGTGGTACCAGAAGCCGTGTCCCGCTCCGTCGTATCGGTGGAACTCGTAGTCCTTGCCGTGCTGCTTGAGAGCTTCTTCCAGCTCGTCCACTTCGTGCGGAGGCGGCGCCTGGTCGTCGTTGCCGAATATGCCCAGCAGCGGCGTGGATAGCCCCTCGGTCAGGTCTATCGGAGCGACTGGCTGCTGCGGGGTGAGTGTGTCGGGAGCCATTGACACGCGACCGCCCCACAGGTCCACCACCGCCTCGAACGCGTTCGAGCGGCACGCGACCATGTACGAATGTCGTCCGCCGGAGCAGCTGCCAATTATCCCGACCTTCCCGTTGGTGTACGGCAGCGAGTTCAGGAATGCCGCGGTTCCCTCTGCGTCGGCGAGCACGCTGTCGTCGGATACGCCGCCTTGCCCGCGCGCCGCGGACGCGATGTCGTCAGGCGTACCCTGCCCGAATCGGGCGAACAGGTCCGGCGAGCAAACGACGTAGCCGTGATGCGCGAACCGCCGCGCGAACTCACGATAGAGCTCGTCCCAGCCCGGCAGGTGATGTATCAGCACTATGGACGGGAACGGCCCAGCGCCCAGCGGTCGCGCCATGTAGGCATTGACCCTGTCCCCGTTGTAGCCGCTGATAGTGACGGTCTCCGCTATCTGTCCCTCATAGTCCGCCGTGTTGAACTGGTTCCACATATTCTTTCCCCCTGTATTTGATAGGAATTACTTGTATTTTGCGGCAGGAAAACCGCCCGCGCTTATGAGAGCGCAGTGTATCCCCACCGACAATGCGAGATTATCAGCGTAGCCCATTTCAGTCAACGCCACCTCTACTCCGGCACGAACCACTCGTCATCATTCTGCAACAGCGCGCGCGTCCGATTGACCTCCCCCGCGTGATACACGTCATGCTCGATCATCGTAACGATGATGTGCCGCGTCGGAACCAGACCTCCCCAGTGCGCCTTCCTCGGCGTCTCCAACTCCGAATCAGCCCCAAGCTCTCGTATCAGCCCCGTCAGGTACTCATGCCCCTCCCGCAGGTAATCCATCGCCGCTTCAACCGACGCCAGACGTTCCGGCTCCGGCGTCGCGGGTGGCTCCCCGTAGTCCAAATCCCCCGTATCGAAACCATGATTCGCGTACATGAACTTGAACATCCCGACGTGCGCCACGATATTCTGAATAGAGCGTTTACCACCTTCCGGCACTTGCTCCCACGACTCATCCTTCACACTCGCCAGATTCTTGAGAAGCGAATGTTCGCTCTCCTCAAAAGTGCGGTCCATGAGGAGCAGCAACTCGTCAATTCGTGGCGTCGGCATATTGGTTATCCCCTCGCGGGTGTCAGGTCCGAGGTGCGTTCTTCTTGAGCAGATCTATAAGGCGGTCGAGGCAGTCAGCGTCGAAGGCGTATGTGAAATAGCTCCACTCGTTTGCCTCTGGACATACCCGCAAAAGTTGTTCAGTGGAGAGATTGAAATATCGCTCGGTGCGAGAGTGATGAACCATGACATTAAGACCATCCTCCTCGGAACTAGAGGCGGGGAAAATCGAAAACATCCATACGGGGCGTTGGCCTTCGTCAAGTCTGACATTGAAATTCAGCTGATTCGGCCTACGGCCAGTTCTTACCTGGGGTATGGCTCCGAATCCCTGAAATGCCTTGTCCCACAAGTCACCTACACCATTTTCCTCAGCTATGAGTCTAAATTCGGTTAGAGTTGGGGATGGTTTACGCTTTGATGGACTTCTGGTAGCTGCTCTGGTCTCGACTACTTCTTCGTCCAATAGCATGGAGCGTCCAATTAGCTCTCCGCTGGCAGTCTTGAAATAAGCAAAGGTAGCAGCATTGATATCTACGCCGTGTGTTTCGGAAAGGTACTCTATGATCCTCTCAGTGGATGAGTCGAGAGAGGACGCTACAATGTAAAGTCGGTGTCGTTCATTGATGAATTCGGGGAGGTCGCCCCCGAATCTTTCTTTGAACATTTGTTGGAATGTCTTGCTAGAACCGAACGAGCTAGAAACGATTTCTTGTATTTCCGCAAGACCGAGCCCTTGAATCCATGATGCATAGTCCAACGCCTACGCCACCACATCACGCGGTGTTTGCCCCCTTTTGAGTTCCAAGACGACTAGATTGGCATCCGAGTCAACCGCGAGCAGGTCTATGATTCCGCCGTATGCAGTCCTGACCTGCTGACCAATCACCAGCAGGTCGTCGTTCACCAGTCCAATGTCGTCCCGAATCCAGTCCTCAAGCCGCGATTCCAGGTCCAGCTTGTCCTGAGAGACAGGTTTGGGCGTATCATCCTCTATCTGCCACAGCTTGATTTCGGTTGGCATCGAACATCCCCCGATTTACTATTCCTGCACATCCACCCGATACACCACCTCAGGATCCACAGGCGCGTCCCGCCCTCTGAAAACTGATAACTGAACACTGACAACTAAACCCCATCCAGCCGCTCCACCACCTCGTCCGGCAACTTCACCGATACCGCCTCCGCGTTGGCCGCCGCCTGCTCCGGCCGCGACGCCCCCACGATCACCGACGTTATCTGCGGCCTCGACAGCGTCCACGATATGAGTAGCTGCGGAACGCTGATCTCCAGCGCCGCCGCCGTGTCTTTCAGCGTCTCCACCATCCCGAAAGTCCGCTCATTCCAGTAAATGTCCTTCGCCCTCTGAGCGTGCCGAGAAGCCATGTGACTGTCCTCCGGCGGCGCGGAGTCCGGTGAGTATCGCCCGGTCAGCACTCCTCCCATGAATACCTGGTAGGGGATGATGCCCACACCCTGGTCGGAGCACGCATCGAACAACTCCCCCTCGATGTCCCGCTTGCCCAAGTTGTACTCCGGCTGCACCGACTCGAACCGCTCGAACCCGTTCTTGTCGCTCACCCACAGCGCCCTCATAAGCTGCCACGCCGCGAAGTTCGAGCACCCGACATAACGTATCTTCCCCTCCCTGACCATATCGTCCAGCGTCTTCAGACTCTCCTCCAAAGGTGTCTCCGGGTCGAAGTAATGCACCTGGTACAGGTCTATGTAGTCCGTCCCAAGACGCCTCAGACTGCCCTCCACCGCGTCCATCAGGTGTTTGCGCGACAGCCCCACGTCATTAGGCCCCGGCCCCGTGGCGATGAACCCCTTTGTGGCAACGACGAAATCGTGCCTGTGACTGCGCACAGCCCTGCCCACTACCACCTCAGAATGCCCCGCGTTGTAAGCGTCCGCGGTGTCTATGAAGTTGATTCCGGCGTCATAGGCGGCGTCAATAACCGAGATCGCCCGGTCGTCTTCTACATAACCCGCTCCGAACATATTCGTGCCGACACACACCCGCGACACCTTCAGTCCACTTCGGCCAAGCCTCACATATTCCATAATCCTTACCTCTCGATGACTCACTCGACCCAACCCTAGCCCAACAGTCATACGCTGTCAAAACACGCCGACCCCCATTAGGCACGACCCGTCTTTATGGCCGCCATGATTTGATTTTATATTGGCCTGATGCTAAAATTTCGCTGTTGTGGAGTAGAATTCCGAAAAGTGATTCTCAAGCCCTATGACAATCGTTTCAATGCTGTAAAGCAGCTTGGTCTGACTCGTTTCATTCCTATTCACGACGCTGCGCATGGTCTGGGAGGATAATATGACGGAAAGGAAGGAGCGGCTTCACCGCGGCCTTCGGGAAGTGTACATAGACAGGACGACCTCCAGCTTCATTGACGGAGATGTGGGGAAGTTGCTGTACCGTGGATACAACATAGATGACCTCGCCCAGAATTCCACGTTCGAGGAAACGGCTTTCCTCGTAATGAACGGCCACCTGCCCACGCAGGCCGAGTTGGATGCCTTCGACGCCGAACTCAAGAACTCGCGCGCCCTGCCGGCCGAGATACTCGACATCATCAGGCTCACCCGCAACTCTCACCCCATGGACGTACTGCGAACGGCCGTATCCGCCCTCTCCGCATATGATCCTGACACCGAAGACAACTCCACCGAGGCCACTCTGCGCAAGGGCATCCGGCTTACCGCGCAGGCCCCCACAATCGTCGCGGCCCACGCGCGCATCAGGGACGGCAAAGAGGCCCTCGACCCCGATCCCGAGCTCAGTCACGCCGCCAACTTCCTCTACATGCTATTCGGCGAAAGGCCGGCGGACGAGGACGCCGCTCTAATTGACAAGGACTTCGTCCTTCACGCCGAGCACGGCATCAACGCCTCTGCCTTTGGCGCGCGTGTCTCCGCCTCTACCCAGGCCGACCTGCACTGCGCCATTACCACAGGCATCTCGGTCCTCAAGGGACCCTCGCACGGTGGAGCCGCCGAAGAGGTCATGAAGATGACCCAGGAAATCGGCGAGGAAGAGAATGCGGAGACATACGTCCGTGAAAGGCTGCGGTCGGGCGGCCGGATAATGGGCTTCGGACACAGGGTTTACAAGGCCCTCGACCCAAGGTCCGTGCATCTCCAGGAAGATGCGAAAGAACTGGGTGAGCGCAAGGGTGAGCCCAAGTGGTTCCAGATTCTCCAGTCGGTAATCGAAGTCATGGAGCCGTATCGCCGGCGCGGAATATACCAGAACGTAGATTTCTTCTCCGGCGCCATATACTACCTGCTGGACATCCCCGACGACCTCTTCATATCCATCTTCGCGATGGGACGTGTGCCGGGATGGACCGCCCAGGTTGTGGAACAGTTCGAGAACAACATCCTGCTGCGCCCCAGGCTCCTGTACACAGGAGAGATGGACGTCGAGTACGTTCCAATCGAGGAGAGAGGCTAAAGTATAAACGGAAGAAGGTTCGTAATTGAGCGAAGAGACAGTAGTAACCGACTCGGACTGCGTTCACCACTGGATGATCGGACGACCCAACGGGCCGACAAGCATGGGAACCTGCAAGATATGCGGCCTTGAACAGGAGTTCAAGAACTCGATACAGGGCTCAGGATGGGACAGGGACGGCGGCAGACGAAGAGCCGCCGCCGCTGCCGCGCAGAGGAACAAAGCCAAAGCCGGTGGATGAACCCTGACCAGGGATATCCAAACAACATAAAGCCTTTTCAGAGGGTATCACTCAGCATGATACCCTCTCGCGTTTTGGGAGTTCCCGGTGAGAGAGTCCATGCAGACCGGCATCCCCCCAGAATCTACCGGCATGAACGCGGCCGAGATCGAAATCCGACAGAGAATCTCCCAACGGGGAGCGATCACGTTCGCCGAGTTCATGGAACTCGCCCTCTACCACCCTGAAGGTTACTACTCGGCAGACTCACGCATAGGAGCGCGCGGGGACTACTTCACAAGCCCGGTCGTCCACCCGGCATTCGGCGCGCTACTGGCTGTTCAGCTAAAGGTCATGTGGGACACCCTGGGCAGACCTTCCACCTTCTGGGTAGTAGAATCCGGAGCGGGCGGCAGCCAACTCGCCACGGACATACAATCCTTTGCCGACGTCCACATGAGCGAGTTCGCTCACGCGCTGCGCTACATCGAGATTGACCGCTCCACACGCATCCCACCAACCGATGTCGGCCCTCACACGACATATCTACAGGCATCCGGCCTGCCGCTGGCCGGAGTTACAGGTTGCATCCTGAACAACGAGCTCTTCGACGCATTCCCGGCACACAGGTTCCGCATCGCGGACGGGCAAGTACAGGAGATGTACATATCCCTGGGAACGGACGGACGCTTCCGCGAGGAATACTGCCCGCCTTCTAACCTCCGCATTGCTGAGCGCCTGTCCACACTTCCGAGACAACTCCCCGACGGCTTTCGCGGCGAGGTCAACTTGCTTTTAGAATGTTGGATGAACGAAGCGGCAACGGCCCTCGACAGGGGCTACGTTCTAACGATTGACTACGGCTACGAGGCTGCCGAACTCTACTCTGACGCCCGCGCTCGCGGCACGTTGCAGACCTACTACAAGCACGTTGACGGCAGCAGTCCATATCAACGCGTCGGAAGGCAGGACATGACCGCGCACGTGGACTTCTCCGCCCTCATCACCGGGGGGCTGATCGCCGGACTCAGGCCCGTGTTCCTGACAACCCAGGCCGAGTTTCTCCAATCCCTCGGCTTCGACGCCATGCTCACGTTCATCAGAGAGCAGGATATTGAGCGTTCCGTCGAGACCGCCAACCTGAGAGCCATGAGCGAGTTGGTGAAACCCGACGGACTGGGCAAATTTCGTGTCCTGGCACAGGAAAAGAGCAGCGGAATCACACACTCCTCCGACCTGCTGCCCAGTCCGGAACACCTCGCAGGACTGAGGACACCGCTCATGATAGCCAACCACCTGTTTTATGAGCCCCTCGCCGGATACGGATATGGCGAAAACGAGTTCAACCTACGAAGCAGTCTATGAGGCGATTGTCAAATCTAGCTTATCGAACTATGATGTGTTAAGAACGGGAGTAGAACCGTGAATGAAGTTGTGATACAGAGTTTGGTAATCATAATTCCAATAGGCGCCCTCATCTTGGGTACGTACTACTTCCAGTCGAAGCAGGCGGCTGCCATGGAGAATCGTCTGCGTGAGGATATGAGGGATATGGAGGGTCGTCTGCGCGGCGAGATCAAGGAAGTCGCCGAATCAGTGGAGACCGCCAAATCCGAACTCCGCGCCGAGATCGCTGCTCTAGCCAGGTCGGTTGAGAAAGGCGATTCAGACCTTAGTCACCGCATGGATAGGACCGACGACAAGTTAGCCGCCTGATTCAAGATGTCGGCGTAGTCTAGGGCGCAGTGCTCGGTGTCTCAGTCGAGGCGGGTTTGAGAGAACCCGAACCCACTGCGACGAGTTAAGATACAGGGCGTGCCAAGCCGACTATTCGGCTGATGAATCAGAAGCTTGGCGAGGCGATGTCCGCCGGGCGGTAACGATGAACCCCGTGTGACCGACCATCCTGTGAGACGGCCTGACACTCCGTCCGCTCACGTTCCACTGCCGCATCATGATCTCCATCGTTTCGACCATGCTGAACGTGCGCTGGGAACGGAGTGTCTTGACCAGTTCGTCAACTTGAGGCACCGTCGGCACGAACCCAAAGAACAGGCCGCCCGGAACCAGGGCTTCCGATGCGTGCGGCACAACATGCCAGGGCTCTGGCAAATCCAGAATCACCCTGTCGAGATCGTCTTCCTCGATGCCCTCGTACACGTCGCCTATCTTTATCTCCAGGTTGTCCCAGCTATCGAAATAGCGCGCGATGTTGGCCTCTGCCTGTTCGACCATGTCCTGCCGCAGGTCGTAGGTGAAGACGCGGCCCTTGTCTCCAGCCGCCCTCAGCAGCGTCATCGTGAGCGCGCCCGATCCGGCTCCGGCCTCCAGTACCCTCGCGCCGGGAAATATGTCCGCATAGAACAGCATCGCCCCGAGATCCTTCGGGTACATAACGGTAGCGAGACGCGGCATCCGCAGCGTCAGGTCGGACAGCGTGGGCCTAACCGCCATGAGCCTGTGGCCCTTGTTGGTGATTATCCAGACGCCCTCTTCCTGGCCGATCAGCTCGGAGGCGGGGTAGTTGCCCAAGTGCGACTCGAAGAGGTTTCTGTCCGTCAAGTGTACCAGATAGCTCCGGCCGCGACGGTCCAGCAGTTGGATGTACTCGCCCTCTCGAAAAGGGCCGCGTCTGTTCAATTCCACGTCAAGACAGCTTCTGCACCTCGGCGAGTATGTTGCGCGGATCAACGTCACCGGCGGCGGCGTAAGTCTGCTTGAACCTGATTACGCCCTCTTTGTCTATGATGACGATAGCCCTGAAGGGCGCCCCCAGATTCTCGTTAAGAATTCCCAGACTGTCGCAGACCGCTCCATGCGGCCAGTAGTCCGCAAGCAGAGGATAGGGTATGGAGCCGAGCGAGGAGGCGAATGCCACCTGTGTCGGACGGGAGTCGCAGCTTATGCCCAGTACCTGGGCGCCAGCCTCCTCGAACGACGCGTTGTGAATACGCATCGAGGAGACCTGGTGCGTTCAACCGCCTGTGAAGGAGAAGATGTGGAACGACAGGATGACGTTCTTCTCTCCCCTGAAGTCGCTGAGGGTTATCGGTTCGCCGTTATGCGCCGGAAGGGTAAAGTCCGGGGCCATCTGGCCTACTTCTGACATATTCTTTCTCCGTTAGTGTGATTGCTATTGCTATTCCGGTGTCCACTTCAGCACGGGTCGGCGGGCGGCGCGCGCCTCGTCAAGCCGTGTGTTGGGCGTGTTGTGCGGCGCGTCGTGAAGCAGGTCCGGGTCCTCAGCCGCCTCTTGCGCGATGGCCTTCATAACTTCTATGAAGTAGTCCAGCGTCTCCTTGGATTCGGTCTCCGTCGGCTCGACCATGAGCGCCTCATCCACGATGAGCGGGAAGTACATCGTCGGCGGGTGTATGCCGTAGTCTATCAGACGCTTGGCGACGTCCAGCGCACGCACTCCGTTCTGCCGCTTCAGGTTGGTCGCCGAGAAGACCACCTCGTGCATACACGCGCGGTCATACGGCAGGTCATAGACTCCGCGAAGCTGGCTGAGGACGTAGTTAGCGTTTATGACCGCGTCCTCGCTTATCTGCGGAATGCCCTCCTTGCCGAGCGTCGCGATGTACGACCATGCCCTGACCAGCGCCCCGAAGTTGCCGTGGAACGCTCCCATTCTCCCGATGCTCTTGGACGGTTTTTCGAGCGAGAAGGTCGTCTCCGCGCCATCGCCGTTTCGTGCAGCTATCGGAGTCGGGAGGTAGTCCACGAGCCTCGGCCCGGCGATAACGGGCCCCGCTCCCGGGCCGCCGCCGCCGTGCGGCTGGGTGAACGTCTTGTGCAGATTGGAGTGCATCACGTCGAAGCCCAGGTCGCCGAACTTGACGCGCCCCACGATGGCGTTCAGGTTCGCGCCGTCGCCATAAACGACGCCACCCGCGTCCCTGACTATCCTGGTGACGTCCAGTATGTTGGTGTCGAACAGGCCGAGCGTGCTCGGCAGGGTTATCATCAGGCCCGCGAGTTCCTCGTTCACCGAGCTTCTGAGCGCATCCAGGTCGGTGTTGCCGTTCGCGTCCGATGGAAGCGTCACCACGTCGAAGCCCGCCATCGCCGCCGACGCCGGGTTGGTGCCGTGCGCCGAGTCGGGGATGAGCACGTTCTTGCGCTGCGTCTCGCCCCTGTCCAGCAGGTAGGCGCGCGCCATGAGCATTCCCGCGAGTTCGCCATCCGCTCCGGCCATCGGAGCGAGCGAGCAGCCCGGCATTCCGGTTATCTCGTTCAGCCACTCCTGGAGTTCCCAGAGCAGCCTTATGGCTCCCTGGGACGTTTCCGCAGTCTGCATCGGATGTATCTGCGCGAATCCGGGCAGCGACGCAATCTCGTCGTTCAGCTTGGGGTTGTACTTCATCGTACAACTGCCTAGCGGGTAGAAGTTGTGGTCTATCGAGAAGTTGAACTGGCTGATCTGCGAGAAGTACCGGACTATCTCTCCTTCCGACACCTCCGGCATATCCAGTGAGTCCCTCAGCATGGACTGGTCGGGCAGGTCCGCAACCGGCACGTCCAGCGGCGGAAGGGTCGTGCCGACTCTTCCCGGCCTGCTGCGGCCCATGAGCAGCCTTCTGCGGTCGAGGTCGAATCTTTCGAGCAGGGTCGTCATTATGCGCTCACCTCCGCCAGCGCCGAGGCCAAGCTTTCGATTTCCTCGCGGCTGTTCATTTCGGTCACGCATACGAGCATACCGTTCGGCACCTGTTCGCTTATGTCCAGGCCGCCGATGATCTTGCGCTCCAGCAGCTTCCGGTTTATCTCCGAGGGCGGCGCGGGGCATTCGATTACGAATTCCTGGAAGAACGTACCCTCCACCGGCAGCGAGTAGCCGGGTATATCGGATATCAGACTGGCCGCGTAGTGCGACTTGTGATAGCAGAGTTCCGCGATATGCCTCAGTCCGCGCTTACCGAACGACGCCATGTAAACGGTGGACATGAGCGCTATCAGCGCGACAGCCGTGCATATATTGGACGTGGCCCGCTCGCGCCTGATGTGCTGTTCGCGCGTCTGGAGGGTGAGCACGTAGGCGTCTCTGCCGCGGGTGTCCACCGTCTTTCCGACTATGCGCCCAGGCATCTGGCGTATGTAGGACTGCTTGCAGGCGAAGAGTCCGACATACGGACCGCCGAAAGTCGGAGGCACTCCGAGCGCCTGGCCCTCTCCGACTACAATGTCGGCCCCATACTCTCCCGGAGACTTGAACATTCCGAGCGATACAGGGTCGGCGCTTACCACCAACAGCGCGCCGTTCGAGTGCGCCAGTTCGGCCAGCCGCTCCATGTCTTCCATGTATCCGAAGAAGTTGGGCTGCTGGACTATCAGGCACGCGGGTTCGCCTATCTCGGTGTCGGAGGGGGAAACCACGTCTATCCCCAGACCTGGCGCCTGCGTGTAGGTGTCGAGTACCTCGCGGTAGAGAGGCGACACCGAATCCAGGATAGCCACGCGGTCGCGCCTGGTAATCCTGGCCGCCATGAGCGCGGCCTCCGCCAAAGAGGTAGAGCCGTCGTACATGCCGAGATTGGCAACGTCCATGCCGGTTAGCTGCGAGACCAGCGTCTGAAACTCGAATGCGGTCTGCAGCGTCCCCTGCGACACCTCCGGCTGGTATGGGGTGTACGCGGTCATGTACTCGCTGCGTCCGGTTATCTGCCGTACCACCGCTGGAATGTGATGCCTGTACGACCCCGCTCCCAGGAAGCAGGCATAGTCGCCCGGAACATTATTCATTGCCGCGAGTTCACGGGCGTACCGGCCAAGTTCCAGTTCGTCTCGCGCCGAAGGGATATCCAGATCGGAATTCAGATAGTTTTCAGGTATGTCA
Organism: Dehalococcoidia bacterium; assembly: GCA_965202815.1. GTDB lineage: Bacteria > Chloroflexota > Dehalococcoidia > Lucifugimonadales > UBA1123 > VXRN01. The sequence continues at coordinate 1,267,621 of CBDBCD010000002.1, read as the reverse complement.
TCGAATAACTCCGCCACCGAATCCACGCCAATAGCGTCCAGCATACTGCGCCTGTCGGGGTTGGTGTTCGGGACATATGGAGACCGAAATTCTGGAGGCATCTTTCCTATCCTAATAGCGTGACAACCAGTTTTGTGATGGATATTCCGATTTATCCCCTCTCCCTCTGGGAGAGGGCTAGGGTGAGGGTAGATAAGCCGTCAATCCAAAGATATTCGACCACTAGCTCTCCGCTTCGACCAGCGCCCCGTACTCCGACGCGCTCATCAAGCGATCTATATCCGAACTGTCCGAGACTTCCACCTTGATCATCCAGCCTTCCTCGTAGGGGCTGTCGTTCACAAGCTCCGGACTGTCGTTGAGAGAGTCGTTTATCTCGACCACTGTTCCGCCAACGGGAGAGTAAAGGTCGGAGACGGCCTTGACCGACTCGATCTCGCCCATCTTCTCGAACTGTCTCACATTGGATCCGACTTCCGGAAGTTCCACGAAGACCACGTCTCCAAGGCTGTCCTGGGCGAAATGAGTAATGCCGATTACGGCGGTATCTCCCTCCATCCTCAACCATTCGTGCTCTTCCGAGTATTTGAGACCTTCAGGGTTCATGCGCTCCTGCTCCTGCGATAGAAGGGAAGGGTTGTGATTTCTGCCTCGACCGGGCGGCCCCTTATCTCTACGCTAATCCGGGTCCCCGGTTCTGAATAAGCGATAGGAACATAGCCCAAGCCTATGTTAGTGTCAAGCGTGGGCGAAGGGCCGCCGGACGTAACGCTTCCGATGCGATTTTCGCCGTCCATTATAGAGTATCCGGGGCGCGCTATACCCCTCTCCGTCATCTCGAATGCGGCGATCTTGCGCGACACGCCCTCGTCCCTGATCGTGCGCAGCGCAGCACCCGCCACGTAGCCCTCTCTGTCGGGATCAACGAACCTGTCCAGCGCCGCCTCGTAGGGGTTGACTGAGGTGTCCATATCGTTGCCGTGCAGCAGCAGGCCGGCCTCCAGTCTGAGTACGTCCCTTGCCCCCAGTCCGCAGGAAGCAGCGCCCAGTTCCATCAGCGACTCCCACATGGAAGCCGCCGACTCGCTCGAGACCATGATCTCGAAGCCGTCCTCTCCCGTGTAGCCAGTGCGCGCTAGGAAGGTCTCGACTCCGTTCACGGTCGCCGTCCGCGCACGGAAGGGACGTATCTTAGAGATGTCCGATTCAGCGAGTTGCGCGACCATGTCGCGCGCCTTCGGGCCCTGGCAGGCTATCATTGCTATTTCGGTAGTGATATTGGTGACAACGGTGTCTTCGTGGTCGGGCCTCCGTCCTTCTATCCAGTCCAGGACAGTGTCCGTGTTGGAGGCGTTCGGAATAAGGAGGAAACGCTGCTCTGCGATCCTGTAAACGATGCAGTCGTCAATTATTCCTCCGCTGTGGTCGCAGATGACGTTATAGTGCGCGCGTCCGGCACGCATACCCCGTACGTTTACGCTGAGGACTGAATCGAGAAGTGAAGCTGCTCCAGGCCCCTCGAATTCCACGCGCCCCATATGCGAAACATCGAACAGCCCTGCGTTGGTTCGGACAGCCTCGGCCTCTTGAATGATGCTGTCGTAGCGGACCGGCATCTCCCAGCCCGCGAATGGCACGAATCGCCCGCCATGACGCGCATGAATATCGTACAGTGGAGTCCTGCGCGGCGTCTGTTCGTCTGACACTAATTCCTCCAAGACCTGGTTGATGCGTTTTCGATTCCTACGAGAGCGTAGATAGCGCCACCGTCCGATGTATGCAGTAATCATAACTCACAAAAGACTCTGAGCAAAGGTAGCGTTTCCTTTCAGGTGAAGGATTAGCGTCAATAGTCATTCGACAGCCCAGTTCCAGCTTTGGCAAGTTGGTATCCTGGCCGGCGCTATAAGTCCAACCACCAAAGAGGAAACGCTACCTGAGCAAATAGCCTGTCATGCGACTGCGCGGTATCTGCTATACTGTGTCTGTTCCATATCTACCTTCGCAATTGCGTTGTGGCAGTCCCGAGCATATAACCTCCCCTTCGTTACAACGGCTTTGCTGAACTATATGGAAGCATCACAAAAGTGGCGGGTGGAAACCGTTCAGTAAGCAGGCGAGCGCTGGATTCTCACTTCGCGGGAATGACGATTAACTCGGTCCAGAATGCCATGCACATGACTACCCACCAGACACTAGACGCTTCCGAATTATATGAGAGACGGGTGGTGAGATGCGCAAATCCCTAGTCTATTTTCTGATTATTGCGGGTGTCACAGCAGTCGTGTTTACGCTGCTCTCCGGCAATCTCGGCGGTTCGGACGAACTGTCCATCAACGAGGTCATCACGATGGCCAGTCGAGGACAGGTGGAACGCATCGAGGTCAAAGGAGATTCTCTCACAGTCACCACCTTCTCAGGAGAGTCATTCGAGTCCAGGAAAGAGTCCGGTTCCTCCATAGTCGAGATTCTCAGAGAGGCCGAGGTTGATCCCAGCAGGGTTGACGTCATAGTCAAGGGCTCGGGCGGACTCTCGTCCATCCTCGGTCTGCTCTTCAACTTCCTGCCGCTCATCTTCTTCGGCGCGGTGCTGCTGTTCATGATGAGGCAGGCGCAGGGAAGTTCCAACCAGACCTTCAGCTTCGGTCGAAGCAAGGCCAGAATGTTCATGGGCAACGCTCCACAGGTCAGCTTCTCTGACGTCGCCGGTGTGGAGGAGGCGAAGGAGGAGCTTCAGGAGGTCGTGGAGTTCCTGAAGTATCCAGAGAGGTTCTTAGCTCTGGGAGCGAAGATACCCAAGGGCGTGCTGTTGGTGGGGCCTCCCGGCACGGGCAAGACGCTGATGGCTCGGGCCGTCGCCGGAGAGGCGGGAGTGCCTTTCTTCAACATATCCGGTTCCGAGTTCGTCGAGATGTTCGTCGGGGTGGGAGCGAGCCGTGTGCGGGATCTGTTCGACCAGGCTAAGCGAAACTCTCCGTGCATAGTGTTCGTGGACGAGATAGACGCTGTGGGCAGGCACAGGGGAGCGGGACTGGGAGGAGGCCACGACGAGAGGGAGCAGACGCTTAACCAGATACTGGTTGAGATGGACGGATTCGACACAGGGACGAACGTGATCGTGATAGCTGCGACGAACCGGCCGGACATCCTCGATCCGGCGCTGTTGCGTCCTGGGAGGTTCGACCGTCGTGTGGTGTTGGACAACCCTGACCTGAAGGGGCGTGTGCAGATACTGGACGTGCACTCGAAGGGCAAGCCGTTGGAGGAGGAGGTTGACCTGGAGCGTGTGGCGCGTCAGACGGTTGGATTCAGCGGCGCTGATTTGGCGAACCTGGTGAACGAGTCTGCGATACTGGCGGCGCGGCGCGCCAAGAAGTTGATAGGGAGTTCTGAGTTCGCCGAGGCCATAGACCGTATCATAGCTGGTCCCGCTCGTCGGAGTCGTGTGATAAGCGACCGCGAGAAGGAGATAACCGCTTATCATGAGGCAGGACACGCTCTCGTTGCCCATCTGCTGCCCAACGCCGACCCGGTAGCCAAAGTTACGATAGTGGCGCGCGGGCAGGCGGGCGGATTCACCAAGACGGTTCCCGAAGAGGACCGCAGTCTCGTAACCAGGAGACAGCTTGAAGCGCGTCTCGCTATGGCGATGGGCGGTCGCGCCGCGGAGGAGCTCGTATTCGACCAGTTCACCACCGGAGCCAGCAATGACCTCGAACAAGCAACCAATATCGCGCGACAGATGATAACCCGCTTCGGAATGAGCAAGAAGCTTGGTCCGCGCACGTTCGGCAAGCGCGAGGAGATGGTGTTCCTGGGCCGCGAGATATCCGAGCAGCGCGACTATTCGGACAACGTGGCCGAGCAGATAGACGACGAGGTCCGCTCCCTGATAGAGAACGCATACGGAACGGCGATGCGAATCCTCAAAGAGAACAAGTCCAAGCTCGACCACATATCCAACTACCTCATCGAGAACGAGACCATCGAGGAAGAAGACGTCCCCAGCATCTTCGACGACCAGCCGCCTCAGAGTATGCCAGCGCCCGCGTCGGCGGACTGAACCGAATTACTTGGGGAGAAAGGGCTTGAGATTGAGACCTCAAGCCCTTTCTCACTACTCCATCACTTCCTTGAACCTCTGTATCGTCTCGATGTGCGCCTGCGGAGATTCGAGTCCGGCGTTCATGGTGTTCACCGACAGGTGAGTCGCGCCAAGTTCGCGCCACGCCTCGGCGGTGCGCTTCCAGTCGTCCTCGGACGAATCTCTGATGGACACCCAACTCTCGACGCCGATGTTGTCCGGGCCGCGTCCTGCCGCCGCCGCCTGTTCTCTCATGCTCTCGATTAGTTCCCTGCCCCGGTCGTCGGGCCTGAACAGCGGGAACCAGCCATCGCCCATCGTAGCGACGCGGCGGATCGTCTGCGGAGCCGCTCCGCCGAACCATACGGGTATCGGCTGCTGAACGGGCAGCGGATTCAGTCCGGCGTCCGTAACCTTATGCCAGCGTCCTTCATAAGTGATGAGGTCGTTGGTCCACAATTTGCGCAGAAGGTCTATTTGCTCCTCGGACCGCCGACCGCGATCATGGAAATTCTCGCCCAGCGCCTCGTATTCGACCGCGTTCCAGCCAATGCCGATGCCCAGCCTCAGTCTGCCCCGGCTCAAGACGTCCACGGCGGCTGTCTGCTTGGCGACCAGGGCGGTCTGGCGCTGGGGCAGGATGATAACGCCGGTGACCAGTTCTACGCTGTTCGTTACGGCGGCGAGGTAGCCGAAGAGAACGAACGGCTCGTGAAAGGCGTCGGTGTGGCGGTATGCGCCGCTCCACCCGGGCCTGGACTCCGCGTTCGCTCCAAGCACGTGGTCGAAGGCGAGGATGTGGTTGTATCCCATACCCTCGGCGGCCTGGGCATACTCGCGCACCGCGCCCGGATCGCTGCCGATTTCAGTTTGCGGAAACACTACTCCAAGTTTCATTGATTACGCTCCTGTGTTGGTTTCGAGGTTAGTGTACTATATACGCGCCCGCCCTATGAGCGCGGCAAATCCCAGTGGGCGGTTGAGCGAATAGATGGCGACGTATGACCTTATACTAAGCGGTGGAACGGTACTCGATCCCAGGAACGGTTTCGAGGGCGTGAGCGACGTCGGAATCAAGTACGGCAGGATCGAGCGCGTCGAGCCCGAACTGGACCCGACGAGGGCCGAAGACGTCATAGACATTTCCGGTCTGTGGGTCATGCCCGGCCAGATAGACACCCACGCCCACGTCGCCGGACTGTCGCGCAACTGGGACCCGGCGCTCGGCTATGGGATGCTGGCCCGCGTGGGCACCACTACCGTCATGGACATGGGAGGCACCGGCCCTACGCTCATAGACGGCATAAAGAGGCGCGGCGCGGGTCTGAACGTTGCAGGCAACTTCGCGCTCATCCCAGGTCTGACGATTCCAGTGGGTTGGCTTTCGGGGCCAGACTTGCGAGACACCGTCACGTCCGCGCTGAGACAGGGCTGTTACGGCATCAAGATACTTGGCGGATACCATCCGTTTACGCCCGAGGATTCGGCGCGAGTCATTGCCGAGTGCAACTCCCAGCGAGCGTATATCGCGTTTCACCTGGGCACCACCGAGTCTGGCAGCCAACTGGAGGGTTTGAGAGAAGTGCCGGAACTTGTCGGGAACGGCAGGCTGCACGTGTGTCACGTCAACAGCTACTGCCGAGGCGTGATCGAAGACCCGGCAGACGAGTGCGACGAAGCGCTGAATATCCTGGACGGCATGTCCGACCAGCTGAACTCGGAGGCTTATCACGCCGTCCAGAATGGGACGACCGGACTGTGTGACGACGACGGAAATGTGATAGCGGACGTTCCCCGCAATTGCCTGCGTCTGCGCGGCTACGACACGACTTACCAGGGTATGCGGCAAGCGATCATGGACGGCTACGGCTCCGTCGTCGCCCAGAAGGGCGGCCAGATCTACTACGCGCGGCGGCAGGAGGCCCTCAACCTGTTCGAGCGGGCGCGCAGCAACGTGGGAATGAGTTTTCCAGTGAACCTGGCATCCTCGGCATTCGCGCTCAGTTCAGCGAGAAACTCGGACGGGGAGTTCATCGTGGACGCGGTCAGCACGGACGGCGGCTCGCATCCGCGAAACGTGGCTATCCAGACTACGATGGCCCTGGTGGAGTTCGGCGCGCTGACACCGCTGGAAATGGCAGAGAAGCTGTCCTGGGGCCCCGCTCGGATGATGGGACTATGGGACAAGGGCCATTTCACGCCGGGCGCCGACGCCGACATCACTATCCTGGACCCACAGAGAAACAAGGCCGTGATGAGCTTCGTCGCCGGCTCGATGATAATGCACTACGGCAGGCCAGTCGGGTCGGGCGGAACGCTACTGGTGACGCCGGAGGGCAAGTCCACCGCAAAGGACAGCGGCCTGCCCTACCGGGTGGTTGACCTGGCTGAGAGCAAACTGTACGCGGGGTACAAAGGTTAACCGTATCCTTCATTCCTCTTGCAGACTGTGAGCCTAAGTTGGAAACTTAGACAGTGGCACGATTTCAGCTACCCGAGGATCGGAGGTCCGCTTGGCTCGAATCACACTAAGTTTGTCTCTCTTGGCTGTTGCCTGCTTATTATTCATTATTAGTGTTTGTGGTCAACCAGCGGACTTGCAATATGAAGAAGACTCCACGCTAGATATTCGCGGCACAGTAGTAGCCGAGATAACTGCGACCGCTGCAGTAGCTCATGTTCCATCCCCAACATTCACCGCCGTATCTCAGTTGAGAGTACCACCTGGTTCGTTCGTTTCACCGATTCCGAATAGTCTTCCAATCCTCACCAATACTCCACGTCCAACACCCACGCCAATCCCCACCAGTACTCCACGTCCAACATCCATGCCGACGCCCGTAGAGACTCCAACGCTCTCATCCATGGTGGAAGATATTTCGCCCAGTGTCGTTCAGATAGTTACTCCGTCGGGAACGGGTTCGGGATTCGTTGTGGACGCGGATGGACTTGTGCTTACCAATGCCCACGTCGTGGATAGCTTCTCAACGGTCAATGTCAGGTTCAGCAGTGGACGGTCGCGTACAGGAAAGGTTCTGGGAGTTGATGAAGTCGCAGACCTTGCGCTCATAGAAATTTCTGGGATTCTCCGTCCATTCCATCGTATATATCCTGTGTCTCTTGGAGATTCTGATGAGATCAAGGTTGGCGAGGATGTCATAGCTATGGGATTTCCCGCTGTGGATACTCTGGGGGCAACTCCGACTATAACTAGGGGCATAATCTCCGCCAAGCGACCTTTAGGAGAGGTTACGCTGCTTCAGACTGACGCCGCCATCAATCCCGGCAACAGCGGCGGCCCCCTCTTTAGGCGCGATGGACAGGTTATAGGCGTCAATACGGCCAAGATATTCACATCGGACGACGGTCGGCCTCTTGAAGGTATCGGTATGGCTGTCTCGGTCAACGATGTACGTGACCGACTAGATTCGCTCGCTCGGGGCGAGAGTGTCATCTTGGATACATCCGCCCAGTTTGGGACCCCAGAATTGGCATCCGCGTTAGAAAGTATTCTGCCAGCATCATTCGAGGAGCTGGATCCGGATGCTGAAGACCTAACCATCACTGACCTCAAACTTGATGATTACTTCAGCCACCTTGTTGCCTATGCATCTGCAGAACCATTTCAGATGATCATGGCGTCCACTGGAGAGTTAAGCGACCTTGAAAGAATTTCGATTCAGTACGAACTATCGAATATCGAAGTGTTTTTGGATGAAGCGAGAAAGTCAGCGCTCTCGGAAGTTCAAGTAACTGATCCAGATGCTGACATTGACGACTATGGTCTGCTGAACCTGCGTCAAGTTGGAGATGTATCCGGCGCACTCTGGATGAACATGACTTTCGATGAAATTAGTCTCAGAGCCGAGATGATCATGTTCTTGCGAGATAATCATGTAGGGATGGTGTATATCTACTACTTCCCTGAAACATACACCTCAGTATCCTTGGGTGATGTCGCCGAAGCCATAGACGATGCTATGGCGGACTGATTGAAATTGAATAGCCAGGCGGCGCTTCTGGCCGTGGGGAAGCGCCACCTGAGTATTTGACCCTACATCAACACCACAGACCGTAGCACTTCACCGCGTTCCATCTTGTGGAATGCTTCCTCAACGTCGTCGAGGGTGATGGTCTCGGAGACGAACTTGTCCAGGTCGAGCCTTCCCTGGAGGTGCAGGTTGGTGAACATGGGGAAGTCCCTGCTGGGCAGGCAGTCGCCGTACCAAGACGACTTCAGCGAGCCGCCCCTGCCGAACACTTCCAGCATGGGGAGCTCGATCTTCATGTCCGGGCTGGGAACGCCGACGAGCACGACCGTACCGGCGAGGTCGCGCGCGAAGAAGGCCTGCTCATAGGTGACGGGATTCCCCACCGCCTCGATAGCGACGTTAACGCCGTTGCCGTCGGTAAGTTCGCGTATCCTCTCCACGGGGTCGGTCTGCGTGGAGTTGATGGTATGGGTCGCTCCGAAGTCTTTCGCCCAATCCAGCTTGCGGTCGTCAATGTCAACGGCGATGATGGTGTGCGCGCCCGCTAGCTGCGCCCCGGCGATGGCCGCGTCGCCGACGCCACCGCATCCGAACACGGCTACCGAGTCGCCGCGCGTGACTCCGCCCGTGTTGATGGATGCTCCGAGCCCCGCCATTATGCCGCATCCAATGAGTCCGGCGGCAGCGGATGAGACCTGTGGGTCCACTTTCACAGCCTGGCCGGCGTGAACAAGAGTAAGTTCGGCGAATGCGCCTATTCCGAGCGCGGGCGAGAGTACAGCGCCGTCTTCGAGCGTCATAGGCTGCGCGGCGTTCATGCTGTCGAAGCAGTACCAGGGACGCCCACGCAGGCAGGAGCGACAGTTTCCGCATGGCGCGCGCCATGCGATAATCACGAAGTCCCCCTGCTCCACGTTGGTAACGCCGTCTCCGACACTTTCCACAACGCCGGAAGCCTCATGCCCCAGCAGGAACGGGAAGTCGTCGTTGATAGCTCCCTCCCGGTAGTGCAGGTCCGTGTGGCAAACGCCGCACGCCTGTATCCTGATAAGCGCTTCGCCCGGCCCGGGATCCGGCACCACTACAGTCTGGATAGATATAGGTTCCCCTTTGGAACCGGCGATGACTCCTTTGACACGATTTGTCATGTACTTTTACCTCCCAATACATGATGAAAAGCCGCGTTCATGCTGGCGGCGTGATTTGAACCTCGCTGAGAGTAAGCTACACCGTCATAGCTGTCAATCGCCGCTGTCTTGGCCTTGTGGGCGCGGCGGGATGATTCGCTCGACGGGTATGGCCAGGTCTGGGAATGCCTGGGGCGAGATTGTATCGCCCAGTTCGTATCGCCGCGTGACTTGGTAGCCGTCCGCCGAAGGCTGCGTGTTGGATTCTATCCAGTCATCGCGCAGGTTCACCAGCCAAGCTTCGGGAACCCCCGCCGCCGCGTAGAGCGACATCTTCACGTCGCGGTCATACCTGAACGTCGAATCGGACACCTCGACCAGCAGCAGAATGTCTTCCGGTCGGGGAGCGCGGAAGGCGTATCTGTCTTCGCGCCACGCCAGCAGCATTACGTCCGGTTCCGGCTCGGAATTGTCGGGCATCACCAGCGGGCATTGAATACGCACAACGGCTTGCCCGGCAGTCTGTCCGAATATGGAGAATTCGGCGTTTATCCAGCTAACGCAGGTTGCATGGCGATTTCCTACTGGCGACATGACGATAATGTCTCCTGCGATAAGCTGGACTCGTTCGTCGGGCAAGAGTATCTCGGACTCGGCCAGGGCGTGGTACTCAGCGTTGGTGAATGGCCTGCGTTCCGGCCCGCCAATTTCGGGATGCCTGAGGAGTATATCTCCGCCAAGCAGTTCGAGATATTCGTTCTCAGCGAATATGCCCGCGTTGCGCATAGCGAAGTATTCGTCCGCGTCGAACAGTCGCAGTCTGGGTTCGTCAAAGCCGGGTATGGACCGCGACAGGCGCGGGCGCGGATGCGTTAGCGTTGTCATTCTAGACCTCCTTGGCGGAGTGTATGCAGGAGATGATTGTATCACGCTCACGACACCTCTCAGCAGAAAAGGGTAAAGGCTCAGCCTTCCTTGTTACACTATTCACAATTGGCGTTCAAGATTATATACTCTATTAAATATATGTATGAGGAATTCGATGCAATCAGGCGAAGTCCCGGAAGTTGTGGTATTGCGACTGCCCCTGTACATACGGGCATTGCTCCAGCTTCAGCGCGAAGGAGTCGAAGTAGTCAGTTCACACCAGATTGGCGAACGGCTTCACATGACGCCCGCGCAGATCAGGAAGGACCTGAGCTACTTCGGCAAGTTCGGGAAGCAGGGACGCGGTTACTGTCTGGAGGCGCTGCTGGACGAACTCCGAGACATTCTTGGCCTGACCGAGGACTGGCGAGCGTGCCTGGTTGGAGTTGGCAGGCTGGGGCGTGCGATCATCAATTATACCGGATTCGCGCCTGAAGGGTTCACCATAGTCGCGGCTTTCGACAGTTCCGAAGACCAAGTAGGCGAGAGCGTGGGAGAGTTTACGGTGCGTCCGATGGCGGAACTATCCGACGTGGTCAACAATCTTGGCGTGTCTATTGGTATCGTAGCCGTACCGTCGGAGCAGGCCCAGACTGTTATTGACCAGTTGGTGGACAACGGCATCAAGGGAATACTCAACTACGCGCCAATCGCGCCCTATGTGCCGGAGGGGATAGTGGTACGGAATATAGACCCCGTCCTCTCGCTGCAATCTATGACCTTCTACCTGAAGGACAGATAGAATACCGCTCCGCTACTACTGCGGTGGCTGATCCCCGCGCCTGGGTCGTCGGCGGCGACGCGCCACTCCAAGCCTGGCGGCAGACCGCCGCATCGAGGCCAGCGCGCGTTCGAGGTCCATGTCCGCCGGGGCGGAAGCGATTCGTTCCTGGGCTCGCCGCAATGCGATCTCGGCGCGTTCTTCGTCAATCTCGTCTGCCTGTTCGGCTGCGTTGGCTAGAATGGTCACCCTGTTGCCCAGAACTTCCAGGAAGCCGCCGCTAACGAACATATAGGTCTCCTCGCCGTCCACGGTCACCCTGATTTCGCCCGGGTCCAGCGTAGTGAGCAGAGGGGCGTGCCGAGGGAGTACTCCAAGCTCGCCATCCGAACCGGGAGCCACGAGGAAGTCAATCTCCTCGGAGTACACCACTCTCTCGGCGGTTACGATTTCCAGTGTCATATCGGGCATGGCGAAGCCTCTGGTACCAAGTTCACTCGTCATTCCCGCGGAAGCGGGAATCCAGACTAATTCTCGGACTGCATTCTTTCGGCCTTTTCGACCGCTTCTTCGATTGGGCCGACCATGTAGAATGCCTGCTCCGGTAGGTCGTCGTGCTGGCCGTCCAGGATTTCCTTGAAGCCGCGCACCGTGTCGCGGATGGCTACGTAGCGGCCTTCCTGTCCGGTGAACTGCTCGGCGACGAACATCGGCTGTGAGAGGAATCTCTGCACCTTCCTGGCGCGGGACACCGTGAGCCTGTCCTCTTCCGAGAGTTCCTCGATGCCGAGAATGGCGATGATGTCCTGGAGGTCGCTGTAACGCTGGAGCACCTGCTGTACTCCGCGCGCTACGTCGTAGTGTTCCTGTCCTACGACCGCCGGCTCCAGAATCCGGGAGAAACTGGAAAGCGGGTCAACCGCCGGATACAGGCCCTGTTCGGAGATCGCGCGGTCGAGCGAGACGACGGCGTCGAGGTGTCCGAACGTGGTCACGATGCCCGGGTCGGTGTAGTCGTCAGCAGGCACGTAGATCGCCTGGAACGATGTGATGGAACCGCTCCTGGAGGAAGTGATCCTCTCTTCCAGCGCGCCCATCTCGGTCGCAAGCGTGGGCTGGTATCCGACCGCCGAAGGCATACGCCCCAGAAGCGCGGACACTTCCATGCCCGCCAGGATGTAGCGATAGACGTTGTCAATGAACATGAGCACGTCCTGGCCGCGCTCTTCTTTGAAGTACTCGGCCATCGTGAGGCCGGTGAGCGCGACGCGGGCGCGAATTCCGGGAGGCTCGTTCATCTGGCCGAATACAAGCACGGTGTTGCTCAGAACGCCGGACTCCTGCATCTCGTGCCAGAGGTCGTTGCCCTCGCGCGAACGCTCGCCCACTCCCGCGAAAACGGACACACCCTGGTGAACGGTGCCGATGTTGCGGATGAGTTCCTGAATTACGACGGTCTTGCCGACGCCGGCGCCGCCATACGCGCCGACCTTTCCGCCCCTGGTGAACGGGGTGATGAGGTCCATGACCTTCAGGCCGGTCTCGAGCATTTCGATCTCGGTGGCCTGCTCCTCGAAGCTGGGCGGCTCGCGGTGGATGGGCCAGTTGTCTCCGCCGTCAATCTCTTCGAGGTTGTCCAGCGTCTGACCGAGGCAGTTGAACAGGCGTCCCAGTGTGGGATCGCCAACAGGCACCGCCACAGGCGCGCCCGTGTCCAAGACATCTACGCCTCGCACCAGGCCCTCCGTCGGACCGAGAGCCAGGCAGCGCGCCCAGTTGTTTCCGACGTGCTGTTCGACTTCGAGAACCAGCTTTTCGCCGCCGGCCTCTGTCTCAAGCGCGTTGAAGATCGAGGGCATATCTTCGGGCGGGAATTCCACGTCCACGACTGTTCCGATAACCTGGGTGATCTTTCCGTTTGCCATGTTGTTCAACTCTCCCGTTTCAGGGCAATTACCGCCTCGTCGGCCCGATATATGGGGGCCATCATCAAATACTTCACTTGTCATTCCCGCTTTCGCGGGAATCCATCTCTCAAATAATCTACGCTTCCACCGCCGCCGCGCCGCCTACGATGTCCAGAAGTTCGGTCGTAATGGATTCCTGCCGCGCCTTATTCATCACGAGCGTCAGGTCTTCGATCATGGCGTTGGCGTTGTCCGTCGCGCTTCGCATCGCGACCATTCTCGCGGACTGCTCGCTGGCTATCCCTTCCAGCAGCGCGTGGAATATCTGCATCTCCATGTAGCGCGGCAGAAGTTCCGTAAGCACCTCAGCGGGGCTCGGCTCGTATATATACCCGACCTGTTCCTGCGGTCGCAGTTCGGACGGCTGCACTGGCAGAAGTTGTTCCACCACAGCGTTCTGGGCGGTTGTGTTGATGAATTTCGCGTATGCGACATAGACTGCGTCAACCTCTTCCGACTCGTATGACTCGACGGCGAGATGCGCGATTGGGGTTACGTCCAGAATCGAGGGCCTGTCGCTGATGTCGGTGAAGACGGCGCGAACGTTCACGCCGTACCTGACCATGAAGTCGCGGCCTTTCTTGCCCACGGCAATGGCGCGCGCGTTATCGCCGTAGTCTGAGATGAACTGGCCCGCGGCGCGATTGATGTTCGAGTTCAGGCCGCCGGTCAGCCCCCTGTCCGGGGTGATGACGATTACTTCCACGCGGTTCACATCGCGGGTCTTGAGAAGCGGGTGGATGTTGTCTTCGTCTTCGACGGGCTGGGCGGCCAGGTGCGCGAGCATCGTGTTCAGATCGTCCGAGTACGGTCTGCCGCTGAGGGCGGCTTCCTGCGCGCGGCGCATCTTCGATGCCGCTATCATAGACATAGCTTTGGTTATCTTCGCAGTGTTCTCGACACTGCGAATTCGGCGTCTGAGCTGCCTTACGCTGGCCACCATGTGTCTCGGTCCCCTATGATGCTGTCCGGCGTACCTAGTACGGCACGGTGTCCTTGAAGTCCTGGATCGCGGCGTTCAGCGCCTCGGCGGACTCGTCGCTGATGATTCTCTCTCCACGAATGGTGGCCAGAAGGTCGGCGTGATTCGCGTCCATGTAGCTGTGAAAAGCGTCCTCGAACGGTATGACTCGCGTTATCTCAACATCGTCGAGATAGCCGTTCACGAGCGCGTGCATTATGGATACCTGTTTCTCCATCGCCAAGGGAACGCTCTGACCCTGCTTCAGCACTTCGGTGGCGCGCTGTCCTCTTTCGAGCTGTCGCCTGGTCGCGGGATCGAGGTCGGCTGTACCGAACTGAGCGAACGTAACGAGCTCGCGGTACTGCGCGAGGTCGAGCCTCAGCGTACCGGCAACGGCTCTCATAGCGCGTGTCTGCGCGGAGCTACCCACGCGAGAGACTGACAGGCCTGCGTTGACGGCGGGGCGAATGCCTGAGTTGAAGAGCTCGGTCTCAAGGTATATCTGGCCGTCGGTGATGGAGATGACGTTTGTTGGGACATAGGCCGAAACGTCGCCCGCCTGCGTCTCGATGATGGGCAGCGCGGTAATCGAGCCTCCGCCATGTTCGTCGTCCAGCTTGGCCGCGCGCTCAAGCAGCCTGCTGTGCAGGTAGAAGACATCGCCGGGATAGGCTTCACGTCCGGGAGGCCGCCTGAGCAGGAGCGACATCTCGCGGTAGGCCCATGCGTGCTTGGAGAGGTCGTCATATACGATAAGGGCGTCTTTGCCCTGGTCCATGAAATACTCCGCCATCGCGCAGCCCGAATATGGCGCGAGGTACTGAAGGGGAGCGGGGTCCGCGGAGTTCGCGGCTACCACGATGGTGTGGTCCATGGCGCCGTTCTGCTCGAGCATGGCTACGGTCTGAGCTACCTTGCTCGCCTTCTGCCCGATGGCGACGTAGATGCAGATCAGGTCGCCGCCGCGCTGGTTGATGATCGTATCCAGGGCGATGGCGGACTTTCCAGTGGAACGGTCGCCAATGATAAGCTCGCGCTGTCCGCGTCCTATCGGAATCATCGCGTCAACAGCCTTGATCCCCGTCTGAACGGGGGTATCAACGGACATACGGGTGGAGACGTCGGGAGCGACCACCTCGACCGGCCTGTTGCCTGCCGACTCTATCGGGCCCTTGCCGTCCAGCGGCTCGCCGAGCGCGCCGACCACGCGGGAGAGAAGGCTGTCGCCGACCGGCACCTCGACGATGCGCCCGGTACTGCGAACCCTGGAGCCTTCCTTGATCGCCAGCGGGTCACCCATGATGACCGCGCCAACCGAGTCTTCTTCCAGGTTCAGCGCCATACCCATGATGCCGCCCTCGAACTCCAGAAGCTCGGTGTACGCCGCGCCCGACAGGCCGTGAACCTGGGCGACTCCGTCGCCCACTTCTATCACGGTGCCTTCGTTGACCGTTTCGAGCTGCTGTTCCCAGTTCTCGATCTGGCTTCGGATTACCGAAGCTATGTCCTGACCTCTGACCGCCATTTCGGCCTCCCGTGAACGTTGTGTGTTGACTATCCGCGCGATGCCTATTCGGCTTTCGCGCGCTTCATCTTTTTCGTAGGGGCGTCCTTTGTGGGCGCCCTCGGTCAATTTCAGCGTCGCTGCGCCATCTCGCGGCGCATGGCTTGTAATCGTGTTCGGGCGCTGCCGTCCATCACCCTGTCGCCCACTCGGATCACCATGCCGCCGAGTATTTCGGGGTCAACTCTCGAGGTGAGCCGTATTTCCTTGCCCGATGTTCGCGCCAGCATATCCGATACGCTGTCTCTCTGAGCGTCGTCCAGCGGGACGGCGGACACCACCTCGGCGCGCTCTATGCCTCTATGGGCGTCGAGCATCTCCTGGTACCTGTCGGCTATCTCCGGGAGCCTGTGTATCGCGCCTCTGCTCGTGAGCAGGAACATGAGGTTGAGCGCCAGCGGGCTTACCGACGACGCCAGAGCCCCGCGTATGATCTCTTCCTTCTGGGACGACGGCACGCGCGGAGCGGCGAGAATTTCGGCGAACTCCCGGTTTGTTATGGAGTCGGCGAGTTGAGTAAGGTCTTCCAGCCAGTTCTCCAGATCGTCTCGTTCGACGGCCAACTGAAACACTGCCTTGGCGTACCTTATTGCCGATGCGGTGGGCATTTGCTCTACCTGCTCGCGTTTACTACTTTTGGAATGGGGATCCAGGCGCGCGCTAGTTGCGACTGTTTGCCTGAGAGCCCTCTTCCAGCACCTGTTGTATCAATTCATTATGGTCGGACTCATCCAGAGACCGTCGTATCACGCGCTCCGCCGCAACTATGGCCAGGCCGGAGAACTCGCGGCGCAGGTCTTCGATAGCGGCGTCGCGCTCGCGCTGGATATTCGCCTCGGCGCGCGCGCGTTCTGCGGCGATGTCCTCGCGCGCTTTCGCAAGCTCTTCTTCTCGGAACCTGTCCGCAACCTCTCGCGCCTGCGCGATAAGCTGCTGACCTTCCGCCCGCGCCTCATCCAACTGCCGCTGCGTCTCCTCGCGCGAACTTGCCGCCTGCGCCTGCGCCCTCTCGGACGCCTCCAGGCTCTCCCGTATCCGATCCGAACGCTCGTCCAGCATCCTGACGACCGGCTTGTACAGCAAAAACGCGAGAATACCGAACAGAATGCCGAAGCTGACCAACTGCGTGATCAGGCCGGTTACGTTGATTCCAATGGCTTCCATGCCTTCACCTGACCTTCTTCCAACTTCCGATGTTCCTGCGCTCGTCCAGCGGCCGGGCTATCGGCGCTTGAAAAACAGGAAATAGGCTATGGCGAAGACTATGCCTATCAGGATGCCAAAGCTGATTAGTTGCGTAACCAGACCGGGCAAGTTGATTCCCAAGGCTTCCATGCCTTCACCTCTACCCCACCTCCGAATCCGAGCGAGCGCTCGCTTGCGGGTCGGCTAGACGAACTTGATGATAATCGCAACAACCAGAGCATAGATCGCGATGGCCTCGGTGAACGCGATGGCCAGGATCATGTTCTGCTGGATGGGACCGGCTGCGTCAGGATTTCTGCCCAGCGCCTCCATTGCCTTAGAAGCCAGTATCCCAATGCCGATACCCGGGCCTATGGCGCCGACTCCAATGGCAAGCCCCGCCCCTAAATTCTGAAAACCATCGGCTATTGCCGCAAGCTCTTGTGGTCCCACTGTCATTTACTCCTTTATCGTCTGTGTCTGAAAGAGCCTTAGCTCCCGCTGCTGCCATCCAAACCGGACGGCGGATTTCAATACGAACCTAGCTAATGGTGATCGCCTCCGTGCGCCGTGGTCGCCGCCGTGGCGAACACCAGCGTCAGCATGGCGAAGATGAACGCCTGGATCATCCCTACGAAAAGCTCCAGCCCCAGGAACGGGATGATGCCGATAAGCGGAATCAGGAAGATCATCGCCGCCAGCAGCACCTCGCCCGCGAATATATTCCCGAACAGGCGGAACGTGAAGCTGATGATCCGGGCGATTTCGGAAATCCCTTCCAGGATTCCCACGAAGAAGCCAATCGGCCCCTCCCTGAAATTGATGTACTTGCCCAGGTGACCGAAGCCCAGCGCGCTGAAACCCCACACATGCACCATCACCATAGCGATGATCGCTATGGACAGCGTCATGTTGATGTCCGTATTCGCGCCACGGAAATAGGGAATCAGGATTCCGGCTACCTTGCCCTCCTGCGGATTCTCTTCCCACTCCTTGATCGTAACGTCATTGCCCAGCGAACCCGGAAGCATGAACGCGACGGGACCCTCGCCGCTGAAAGTCTGCACCTCGATGCTCGCCTTATCAACGTTCCCCGCGTCGTCGGCGTGATGCTTCGCTACGTGCTTGGTATCCTCGACCCAGCCGATAGTGCCGGCCCCGGGCAGAATCCCTATCCAGTTCGCCGTGACGATGAACAGAAATATCGTCATCACCAGCGGGAAGAAGCGTCGGGCGCGCTCACGCCCCGCTATGCTCTCCGCCAGGTTCAAAAAAAATTCCAGAACCACTTCGATAAGGCCCTGGAATCTGCCGGGTACTTCGGTGAGCCTGCTTCTCACCATAAGAGTAACTATCAGCAGCACGACAATCGTGATCCACGTCGCGACCATCGTATTGGTTATGATAGGGACATCCGGGTGCATCGGTTCGGCGGGAATCGCGATAGCCGCGAGCGGCGTCCCCAGAAAACCTAGGCCGAAAGCCTTGCCCAACGCCCCGCCAAGTATGGCGACTATAAAGACTACCAACCCTATCGCCAGTATCAGCAGCGTTCTTGGGTTACGCAGCAACTGTAGCTTCCCCTATCTGGCTTCGGCGATGCGCTCGCGCGCGCCGCTAGTCGTCGTCCGATTTTCTCAGAATGGCCATCAGCATCCGGTACATTCCTGTGACCGCGATGGCAATTCCTATAAACAGGCCTGTGAGTGTGAGCCCCGGGCTGAGTCCAAACTGCCGGTCGAGTAAGTATCCTCCGGCAGTTCCGCCGCCGATGCAGATGGCGACGAACCAGCCTACGCCCAGAAGTTGAAAGGCCAAGGCCAGTTTTCGCCCTCCCATCAAGGGCCTCCTCAAAAGCTTGTGTAGTATATCACAAGCGAAAAAACAGGGTCAACGAAAAGAGACCCCACTCGCAGAGGGGGCCTCTCAGCTTCGATTTCGCGTATGATCTATGTCGCCGCGCCGGTGGGTTTGTCTCCGCCTTCGCCCAAGTCTTCGAGATCGAGCGAATCTATGAAGTCGCTGAAGGCCGACAGGCTCCTCAATTCCTCTTCAGTGGGCGGGCGGGCCTCGTCATCTTCGGAGGATATGACCGCTTTTCCGGTATCCTGGTCCATGCGGACACCCGCCTTTTCTACGACCGAGTCCGCCGCGAATATAGGCGCCTGAGTCCTGACCGCGAGAGCGATGGCGTCCGACGGACGTGAATCTATCTCTGTCTGCGATCCGTTGTGCTGCAATACTATCTTGGCGTAGAACGTGTCGTCGCTGAGGTCTGAGACCAGTATATGGTTGACCTGCGCTCCCAGCGACTGAATTACCGACTCCAGCAAGTCGTGTGTCAACGGGCGAGGAACGCTCACCTCCTGGAGTTTCACCGCAATCGCGTCCGCCTCGGTCGCGCCTATCCATATAGGTAGGTAGCGATCTGAGTCTTTGTCCTTCAGAATAACTACTCTCTGGTAATTCTGGAGGCTGACGCGGATGCTGTCTATGGACATCTCCCGCATGGCTACGATCCCCTCCTGACTAGCTGCAACCAATTCTATGCCCACCCCAAACGGGTGTCAACGCATTTGCAAGTTGTTAGTTGCCAGTTATCAATTTCCAATTCCCGATTTTCAATTGATAATTGACAAGCCGCTACTCTCTTATGAAGTCGGAAACCCGTTCTCCTATCATTATAGACGTGGCGTTGGTATTCGCGCGGATACAGTCGGGCATTATGGCGGCGTCGGCCACCCGCAAACCTTCCAGTCCGTACACATTCGCGCGCTGGTCAACGACGGCCATTGGGTCCGACGACGGCCCCATCTTACAAGTGCCCGATATGTGGTGGCTGGTTGACACCTCGCGAAGTATCCAGTCGTCCAGCGCGTCGTCAGACACCAGATCGGCCTCGGTCGGGTCCGTCAGGTCTCCGATAAACTCGGCCATCGAGTCCTGCGCGGCTATGTCGAGACATATCCGAACCGACTCCCTCATCCTGCTCAGATCGAATTCTGTCGTCAGCAGGTTGTAGTCCAGGTAAGGCTGGATGCGCGGGTTGGTTGTCCGTAGCTTCATTTCGCCAGCCGATTCGGCGAGATATATAGCGGCAGTCATGCCCAGCCCGACAGGGCCTTTGTCCGTGTCAGTATAGTAGAGTTGCTGCGTCGCGTATGAAATGGGGTGGATGAGCATATCGTTGCGAAGATGCGATCCCTCGGCGGTGTAACGAAGCACGAATTGGAGCCGCGGGGCGAAAATATCCTGGTCGTACCCTTCCTTCGTGTTCCATCGCAGGGACACCTGCGGATGGTCTCTCAGGTTCTGCCCAACGCCGGGCGACTCGTGGACGATAGGAATATCCATCTCAGACAGGTGTTCCGTAGGTCCCACACCGGAAAGCAGCAGCAGGTGTGGCGATCCGATAGCGCCTGCCGACAGGATTATCTCCGCTCCCTCGACAACCTGAGCCTGGCCGTCTCTTTCGACCTCCACACCCACCGCCCTCTTCCCATCGAATAACACGCGGTTGGCCTGAGTCTCGGACATGATTTCGAGGTTCGGCCTGTCCCTGGCGGGGTTGATGTAGCCCAGGTTGGTGCTCCACCGGATGCGGTTGGGATTGTTGAACGGACACGGCCCGACACCTGTGGAATCGGGGTTGTTATGGTCCGGAGTGTCCACGAATCCGTACTGCCTGCACGCCTCGTACCATGCCCGCTGGTCCGGTATCAACTCCTCGGAGTTGTACCTGCGGACGATTATCGGACCTGCCGTGCCGTGAAAATCATCGGAGAAGTCCGTATCGGTTTCCACCCGTTGGAAGTAGGGCAGCAGCTTCTCAAAACTCCATTCGTCATTTCCCCACGATGCCCAGTCGTCGTAGTCTTCAGGGACGCCGCGCAGGAATATCTGCGCGTTGACCGCTGAAGATCCGCCCGTGGTCTTCCCACGAGGAACCAGCATCGGGACCGCCCTGTCGTTAGCTTTGGCGACGAAGTACCAGCGATTGCCGGATTCCATCGCGTTCTTGAGCATATCTTTTCCGGTCAGCCCGTGTCCGTAGCCGTACTTGACGTCGGAAGGCGTACTGTCCAGATCGGGATAGTCCGGCCCCGCCTCGATGAGCAAGACGTTGCGGCCGGGGTCTTCCGTAAGCCGGCTCGCGAGAACGGCGCCCGCCGATCCCGCTCCCACGATTATGTAGTCGTAAGTCATTGTTGGCTGTCCTACGGGGTGTACTGTGTTGGCGCGTCCGAGTCGAGGCTATTCCACTAGGTCGAAGCGTTCCGACTCAGGCGGGCGGGCCCAAAGCCGGTCTGCTCCCGCCATGGCGCGTTCGCGTTCCGGGCTGGCCCGCCAGTCATCGTAGATTTCGTTGCTTTCCCAGGCGACGAGTGTCGTTATCTTGGTAGGGTCCGACAGGGAGACGAGTGTCTGGCGGCTGATGAATCCCGGATGTCCGCTCTGGGCCTCGCCGTTGCCGTCGAGCAGCGTCCGAGCTTCGCCGACTGCGTCTGCCTTAGCCCAGTGGTGAGTGAGCACTCCTATCATTGTCTTCTCCTGATCTGGAACGTATTAGATCAACTTTCATTCGCGGATGGATGTTATCAGGATACACGATGACGCACGGTATGGGGTCACGATTGTGAAATATAGTACAAATACTATATTTATGCTGTCATTGTGTTATAATTTCTATTCACAGACTGGAACGCATGTATAATCGGAGAGTCGGAATATTCAGAATGCCGCGATCTTCTCCCAACATGACCCTCGTACTCTATATACATAAACCGTTATGCCCATAGTTAGTATGGATGTACATACTTTGAATTCATATAACTATCCATTCATGCGAGAGTATATTTACGTATTATGAAGTTCAGACAATGAGGTTGATCAAATGGATAGGCTCGACGTACAAATAGTCTCCCGATTGCAGGAAGACGGAAACGCGACCAATGCGACTATAGCGAAGTCTATACTCCCATCGCCTGTGAGCGAGGAGACAGTCCGACGGCGACTGAAGCGGCTTATGCAAGAGGGGTACATGAAGATCGTCGCTATCCCGGACGCCCGAAAGATGGGCTACGAGTCGCAGGTGATAATAGGTCTTCAGGTTGACGCGAACAAGATTGACGATGTCGCCGAGACCTTGTCCGAGATGAACGAGGTCAGCTGGGTTTCGGTTACCACGGGGTCATTCGACATATTCGGATGGGCGACGGTGAAGTCCTTTGACGAACTCAGCGAATTCCTCAGAACCCGCGTGGGACAGATAGAGGGCGTAAAGAAGATGGAGACATTCCTGACTCTTGAGTCCAAGAAGCAGGAACATGGCTTGAATATGAAATCGGTCACCATCTGAGCGGACCCGCCCCAAGGCCTCTCGATTATCAACATCGAGCGACTCCTACATATCAATACGGCTTCCATCTTCGTAGGGGCAACCCTTGTGGTTGCCTCTCAGCCGGAATTCAAGCCCGACGACTAAAATACTCTGCCCGTGAGTTGGCCTTGTTTGACAGCGCCTTTCGGTTTTACGTAACATTGGATTGTGAACTTTCGAATGGGGGTACGGTCCGTTGCAATCCGAAGGTCCTACGACACTCCTCGAGACCATTGGCAAGTATATTGAATATGCCGAGCAGCGCAAGGGTTACAACTCGAAGGAAACCCCGAAGGAGTTACAGAGATTCGTTAGCTGGTGTGGTGCCGGCCGATCCATAAAAGACATTCCCCCTTCCGTAATAGGCGACTACGCCGACAGAGTTGCAGGGACAGGAACGACCCCACAAGCCTCGGAGAGGCTGCAAGAAGTGAGAAAGTTCCTGTCCTTTGTGCGTAACAAAGGTCTCGGACCCGAGGACAGAGACGGTAAACAGGTCAATCTCGCCCATCATGTAAGAGTCAGAAGGACTCGCGTCAGGCAGAGCCGCGTCGCCATTCAGGAAGAGAAGTTCATCGAGCTGACCGCGGAGGGGCATGAACAGCTGGTCAACGAACTCGAGAGTCTCAAGTCTCAGCGCGGTCACCTCGCCGAGGAGATCCGTAGGGCCGCCGCCGACAAGGACGTGCGTGAGAACGCGCCCCTCGAAGCCGCCAGGGAAGAGGCCGGAAGGGTTGAGTCCCGCATCCGCGAGATCGAGGCTACGCTGGGCAATGCGGTCGTCATAGACGCAAACGATCCCACACGCTCCCAGATCATCAAGCTCGGCACGGTCGTCGAGGTACAGGATATTTCCTCCGAGCGGGAGTTCAAGTACACCGTAGTCAGCGCATCCGAAGCCAACCCACTGGAGTTCAAGATTTCGGACGCCTCCCCGTTGGGCAAAGTGCTGCTGGGCAGAGCGGCCGGCCACGAGGTAGTCGCTGACACCCCCAGAGGCAACGTGACATACAAGATCATCAGAATCTCCTGAACCGACCGACAAGTATGACAATCGCAGAGGCCGCGTCAGCGGCCTCTTTTTCGTACTGGATAGCTCGCGCCGCCGACTTCCGTTCGCGTTGGTGTATCATGGGACGACGCTCTCACGCGCAACTCAGCAAGCAAGGTGAAATAAATGACAACCCAGGTCAGAGAATCCGATACCAGGGAAATGGTCGAAGACCTGAACAAGCTGGTTTCAGGAGAAGTAAGGTTCGACAAGATGAGCCGCGTCCTGTACTCCACGGACGCAAGCATCTACGAGATCGAGCCGATTGGGGTGGTCATTCCGCGCGCTGCCGAGGACGTCATTGCCGTCGTCGAGACGGCCAACAAGTATGGCGTGTCCGTCCTGCCAAGGGGAGGCGGCACCAGTCTCGGCGGCCAGACCGTCGGACACTCTATCGTCATGGACTTCTCCAAGTATATGCACAACGTCATCGAGGTCAACGAGGAGGAGCGCTGGGTCCGCACCCAGCCGGGCATAGTGCTGGACGTCCTGAACCACCAACTGCGTGACCGGGGTTTGCTGTTCGCGCCGGATCCCTCCACCTCGAACCGTGGGAATGTGGGCGGCGCGCTTGGCAACAACTCTTGCGGGGCGCACTCGATAATGTGGGGCAAGACCGTGGACAACGTGCGCGAACTCGACGTCGTGCTCTCCGACGGAACGCCCACGCGGTTCGGGGGGCTGGATGGCGCTCAGCTTGAGTCCAGGATGCGCGGCGATGGGCTGGAGGGAGACATATATCGCGGTCTGTTCCGTATCGGAGAGGCGAACAGGGACGAGATCATAGCGCGCTACCCGAAGATACAGCGGCGCGTATCCGGCTACAACCTGGACGAGTTCGTGGGCGGGATGGGCTTCGACATGGCGCGCTTTGTCGTAGGTTCGGAAGGCACGCTGGTGACCATCACGGAGGCCAAGCTGAACCTTGTTCCCAAGCCGAAGGTGACCGGACTGGGCGTGCTGCACTGCGCCGACCTGCTCGAATCAATGGAGGCGACGGTCGCAGCGCTCGAATTCGAGCCCGCCGCGGTGGAACTCATAGGCTCGATGATAATCCGGCAGGCGAAGTCCAACCTGGCCTACTCGCGCATCACCGACTTCATAGACGGCGACCCTGAAGCATTGCTCGCTATAGAGATGGTCGGCGACAGCCAGGACGAGGTCATCTCCAAACTCGTACATCTCGGCGCGATATTCTCGGGTAGAAACCTGGGATACACATTCCTCAGAATGTTGCGGCCGGAGGACCAGAACAAGGTCTGGGAGGTCCGCAAAGCGGGGCTAGGGCTCATGATGAACGTGCCGGGCGACGCCAAGCCTCTGCCGTTCGTGGAGGATACCGCGGTCGCGCCGGAACACCTGCCCGACTTCGTTCGCAGATTCGACGATATAGTAACGTCTCATGGGACGGAGGCCGGATACTACGGCCACGCCAGCGTCGGATGCCTGCACATTCGCCCGCTGATAAACCCGAAGCGCCGGGAGGACGTTGACCGCATGGTCTCCATCGCCGAGGAGGTCGGGGACCTCGTGATGGAGTACGGCGGCTCGATGAGCGGCGAGCACGGCGACGGGCTTGTACGCAGCTGGTTCAACCGAAAGATGTTCGGAGACCAGCTTTACGAAGCGTTCAGAGACGTGAAGCGGACGTTCGACCCGAACGGCATAATGAACCCGGGCAAGATCGTTGACGCCCAGCCGATGACCGAGAACCTGCGAATCGGCCCTGAGTACAATCCCGTTCAACTCGATACCGGATTCGCGTTCGGGTCGGAGGGAAGTTTCGCCCATGGCATAGAGATGTGCAACGGACAGGGAGCGTGCCGAAAGACGCTCGGGGGCACGATGTGCCCGTCCTTCATGGCGACCCGCGAGGAGGAGCACTCCACCCGGGGTAGGGCGAACGCGCTCAGGGCGGCGCTCTCCGGCGCGCTTCCGGCGAACTCCCTAACGGACAAGCGGCTGTACGACGTGCTGGACCTGTGCCTGGAATGCAAGGGATGCGCCGCGGAGTGTCCGTCCAACGTGGACATGGCGAAGCTCAAGTACGAATTCCTGAACCAGTACCACAAGGCGAACGGGCTGCCTCTGCGAAACCAGTTCTTCGGGAACATAGCCGCGCTCAGCAAGTTCGGCTCATTCTTCGCGCCGCTCTCCAATTGGGCGAACAGGCTACCCCTGGCGCGGCGTATGCTGGAAACCCAGCTGGGAATAGACAGCAGGCGTGAACTTCCGCCGTTCGCCAGCCAGACTTTCGTTCAGTGGTTCAGAGCGCGGGGAGGTTCGCCCGATTCGGCGAACCGGCTCGGGCAGGTCGTGCTGTTTCCCGACACCTTCACCAACTACAACCATCCCGAACTCGGCAGAGCCGCTGTCAAAGTCATGGAGGCTCTGGGATACCAGGTTATCCTTCCGGATGTCAGGTGCTGCGGACGCCCGATGCTTTCCAAGGGTATGCTGGACAAGGCGAAAGAGAACGCCCGCTATAATGTCGGCGCCATCCATGATTACGTGGAGTCGGGCGCCAAGCTGGTAGGGATCGAGCCAAGCTGCGTTCTAGGCTTCGCAGACGAGTTCGCAGACATGGTTCCTGAGGACGCGAACAGGGCCGGGTTGATCGGCGAGAACACGATGCTGGTCGAGCAGTTCGTGGCTTACGCGCTGGAGCAAGGCGCGGAACTCGACCTGGACGGATCTAATCTGTCAGACAAGATACTGTTCCAGGGACACTGCCACCAGAAGGCGCGGGTCGGAACGGCGTCGGCGCTCAGCGTCCTGCGCTCCATAGAGGGATGCGAGACGGTCGAAATAGACTCCGGCTGCTGCGGAATGGCAGGCAGCTTCGGCTACGAGACCGAGCACTACGACATCTCCATGCAGATAGGAGAGATGTCGCTCTTCCCGACGATACGAGACCAAGAAGGCGACTTCGTGGTAGTGGCTGAGGGCGTGTCGTGTCGCCAGCAGATAGCGCAAGGCACCGACAAACGCGCCCGCCATCTCGTCGAGGTTCTCGCCGACGCGCTGGGGTAAAAGTGGACGCAGTATATTTGGCTCGTTCGCGCCTCGCATCTACGACTGTCCGAATCTACCCGGCGCTTGGCGACCAGTTGTAGATGTTCGACAGGGCGCCGCCCATGAGTGTCGTGCGTTCCGAGTCGCTGAGGCTGTCGGTAACGCGGAACGCCTCGACTCCCTGCTCGTATGTCAGCAGATTGACGGCTCTCGTCCAGTCCGTGCCCCAGAGGCACCGCTCCAGGCCGAATGCCTCGAATATCTTCCCAAGAGGCTCCCAGATGTCGGAGTAGGGGAATGGCTCGTGGGACAGGGTGCAGGCGCCGGATATCTTGATTGCCACGTTGTCCAATTGGGCGAGCGACAGTACGCTGTCCAGTTCGGCGAAGGGTTCGGGGGGCGCGGGCGGCGTGTGAGGCTGGGCGAGTCCCACGTGGTCAATGACTATCTGCGTACCCGGATTCCGGCGGGCGAGCTCGCGCGCCAGGGGCAGGTGTCCTGAACTCATTATGTTGATTGGCACGCCCGCCTGGGCGCCGGCGGCGAGTATGCGGTTCAGGCCCGGGTGGTCGGCTTCGTAGGAGCCGTAGCTGAGCATGATACGAGCTCCGACGACGCCGGGCGTTCCGGTCCATTCGGCCATGTCGTCCTCGATGGAATCGGATTCGGGGTCGAAGGGCCTGATGAGGGCGAACCTGCCCGGATGCTTCGCGTACACCTCCAGCGCGTAGCTGGCGTCGTAGCGATACATGGAGTAGGGCGAGACGAGCAGTGCGCCGTCCACGCCGACGGCGTCCATCGCGGCCACCATGTCGTCGCCAGTTACTTCGTACGGCCCGGTCAGATGGCCTTGCCAAGGTCGCTCGGGGCGGTCGCGCTCGTAGGCGTGTACCTGTGAATCTATCGTGGGGGTTCGCGCGGTCATCGTGTTCTCCTAAATATATTCATGGGAATGACTGAATTGTAGTTGATGTTTCACCCCCATCCTAGCCTTCCCCCATCAAGGGGGGAAGGGATTTTCATGAGCCGTCGGGGGGTTGGCCATTCTATTGGACGAATTCGCCTTGGTCATATACTTTCGTTTATAAAGCGACAGGTGGCAACAGGTGGCTTAACTGGTGACCGGCTGGTGACCGACAGGTGGGCAACTGGTGATTAGAACACCAGAGATCCACCTGTTAATCACCTGCGTTAGCTTTGGGGGGAAATTTTTCTTTGGCCCCGTTATCCGTTGTCATAAGTTTTGATTTATGTCTATTCCGACCGTTCGGATTATCCTGATGGTGGGATTGTAGCACAGAACGAATGTGTTCAGGAAGGGCGAGGTGGCTGTGGGATTTTCGGGATTGGAGTATGTTCAGGACGCACATGGGCGGCAGGATGAGATTCTATCGCCACTTTGATTGACGTTTGACGTCCATCGTCAATAGACCGATGTGGAGATAGTGGACTATCATTAGAAATCAGGAGACAGGCGATATGCTGAAACGCGCGGTTCATCCCGGCGAGATTCTAAGAGACGAGCTTGCGGAACTCGGAGTGTCTCAAACCGAATTCGCCCGTCAGATCAATGTGCCGCCCAATCCCGTTAGCCAGATAATCGCAGGCAAACGTTCCATAACCGGCGATACCGCGCTCAGATTCGGACACTGGTTCGGCGTCGAGCCTCAATTTTGGCTGAACCTTCAGGCTCAGTTCGATCTCGCGGTCGCCGAACGGCGGGTAGGAAATTCGGTACGCGCTCTGCCCACCGCCGCCCAAATCGGATAAGGACGCGCTAGTGAACTCACCAGGGGCGTGGAGGAACTGGATTCTGTCGGAGGGCCAGTAACTGAGCTAGGCGCGACCGATGACGTACTGGTCCGACACGAATCCCCAGTGGCGCGAGTCGCTGGAGACCAGGCGATTGTCACCGAGTGCGCTTGTCGTTATGTTTCTTATTGTGAATAGATTGAGACCTGTCTTCCGAAGAGCCAGTATGGGCCGGGGCAATCACTCGGAATTGGCTGCGCTACTATCGTGTGAACGTGGTCGGGTGGCGTTGCGCCACCACCAATCATCACCTTGTCTCCAACAGATAGCAGCACTTCCGAATTTTCGCTGAGACGCACACCCTGTCCATCAGCAGTCATCATGGAAAAGTTAGGCCATATAATGAGGTAAGTAGAGGTAGAGCCATTTACCTCTCTTATACGAAGACAGCCATTCTCTGACACCAGTTCGCCTACAAGGTCAGCTTCTAATCCCACCGGCCCTTTCTTCAACTGAGGGAAGTTGGGGTTAGCCGGCTCTGACTCTGTGCATCCCACCATTGACAATAGAGCAATCGCCAGAAGCGAGACAAATGCTTTTATCCTGTGAAGCAATAGGTCTCCTTACGGTGACGTCAAAACGTCGACGTGGATGCCTCGGGACATGTATAGGTATCACTTGTTGTATAACTGGTAAGGTACGCCAAAGAAATATCCCCCGTCGAGGGGGAAGGGATTTTTGTCTGTCCCTGTCAGCCCATCGAAGGAGGAGGGACTTTTGCGATCAGTAGTGTCCTGTAAGTATCCGTGTTGGATGTCAAGCCTTCTGAGAGGTTATTTGGGAACGAAGGACTAGCCAGCCTGTGGTACCCAGGGAGTCCCTCTGCGAGCAACCGCGTTCAGATGAACGAGTAGCTTGCGCATGACCGCTACCACGGAGACGTTGCCCGGCTTACCGCGTTCACGCAGACGACGGTAGAAGTTGCGCATCTCCGCGTCGTGCTGGATGGCCGACCACGCACACAGGTACAGCGCGGATCGAACTGTGCTTCGACCGCCACGGATCGCACGTTTGCCCCTTTTGCTCCCACTGTCTCGGGACCAAGGCGCCAACCCGACAAGAGAGCTGAGAGCCTTACTGTCCCAGTGTCCCAGTTCGGGCAGAAAGGCTACCAGAGTGGCCGAAGTCAGAGAGCCGATACCCGGCACACTGCGGTACAGAGCAGCCCGTTCGGCCAAGGGTGAGATCTTCTCCAGCGCCGTCCGGTACTCGGCGTCCAGTCGGGCGATCTCCTTCTCCATCCAGGCGATATGGCGTCTTGTGGACTTGATGGTGACCGAGTTGGTGCCCTTGTCCAGACGTCCCAGCTCCTGAACGCGCTGGACCACTAGGTGTCTTCGTCGATTCAGCAGGTCTCGTAGCTGTTGGCGTTCGGGAGCGAACTCATCATCAGGCACCTTAACGGCGGGGAAGACCTGTCCGTAGCGGGACAAGACCTGTGCGTCCCTGGGATCGGTCTTAGCCTCGTAGCCGCATGCCTTCGCGAAGGCGCGCACCCGTGTAGGATGGGCCACATGTATCGCTACCCCTTCCTCCCTCAACCGATTCACCAGCGCTCGCTCGTACCCGCCTGTGGCTTCGCACACGACCAGGGTGTCATCATGCTTCCCCAGGTACTTCAGCAGCCTCGTAATACCAACTTTCGTATTGTCGAACCGCACCACCAGTTCCTCAGACACCGATACGTCGAGGTTCGTCTTTCCCACGTCAACGCCGACTGCAATCGTCATTTGCCTTCTCACCTCCCCGTGTGATAATGCCTGATGTCCTCCATACTTGTAGATGCGGGCCTCGTGCCCATGTATCCGTTCGGAGCGACCAAGGCGGCGGGAGGGGTGTCTAACTTACTGGTCGGTGCAGTCCAGAGTTATGCCCCGGACTCACCCTGTGGTGAACGACGCGCCCCTCTCGCCCACCCCACAGATTGGCCTATCTGAGGGGCTTTTACAACATACAAGTGGTGTAAGAGAGTAGGTGGAGCAGAGATGCCGCACCCACTTCATGACCAATCTTCTCACCCGCGTACCCAAGAGCGCTCAGCCCTGGGTCGCGACCATGGTGCGCGCGATCTACCAGCAGCCGTCTGCCGAGGAGGTGCGCTCCCAACTCGACAGAGTCGTGGACCAGCTCAACGACCGCTTCCCGGAGGCTGCCTCGATGCTGGAAGAAGCCGGAACTGACATCCTGGCCTTCACCTCCTTCCCCGGAGCTCACTGGAAGCAGGTGTGGTCGAACAATCCCCAGGAGAGACTGAACAAGGAGATAAGGCGCAGGACCTGCGTCGTGGGCATCTTCCCGAACCGGCCTGCGGTGCGTCGGCTGATCGGATCCGTACTCGCCGAGCGGCACGACGAGTGGGTAGTGGGCAGGAGATATCTGACACCCGCTTCGGCGACTTACGACAAAGTATTGCCGGAGGCCCAGGTCGCACAACCGACCGCGGCCTGACTAGAACAAAGGGATTGACGAACTCCCACACCACATATCGGGACTTGACCCTTCCGGTTTCATAATCTTCTATTTATGTCTGTGTTGGTGTGAGTCGGGTAAGCAATGGATGTATGATAGCATGAGAGAGACGTGATTGTGTAGCGAAACGGGAAACATGGACGAGGGAGAGAAGTGATGGATGCGAAGGGGCAGAAAGGTCAGAAGCCAGTGGAGCGGGAGCGTTTGGATGCGGACGATAGAGATCTACGGGGGCGGTTCCGGTGTGGAAGGATAGGAGGATAATGTACGAGACTGAGGTTCAGTCTGAATCGGATGTGGCTGGGTCTAGGGGTGTGACTCTTGCCGCTAGACAAGATACTCGTATTGAGCCGGGGGGATGTTAGAGATTCCATGTTGCCTACAGACACCGACATTCAAGAGTCTGTGAACGCAGAGGAACTCAGGAAGCTAATTACTGACTCGCTTGAGAGACAGGGCTTTGCATTACGAGACGACACCTTCTATCTACCGGATGACTGCGACAAGGAACAGATACGCTCGCTCCATGCAGAGGCAACTCGCCATAAAATTCAGAAACGCAAGAATGGGCTTATCAGATATGAGAGTAGGTTGTTGACGCGAATCGCTTCCGGAGAAGAAGTCGTTCCAGAAAAAATCGTCCCAAGGCTGATTGAGGTACATCCAAAGACTGAGGATGAACTACTATTCAGGTACGCCAGCTTGCACTGGAGCATTCCGGTATCCTCTGGATACGGTCGCAGGCTTAGATTCCTTATAGTGGACCAAAGTAATGGAAAGCTGATTGGACTGTTCGGATTAGGCGACCCAGTGTTTAGTCTGAAAGATCGGGACAAGTGGGTCGGGTGGAATCAAGAAGATCGTCGCGAAAGACTACATCACGTCGTAGATGCCTACGTGTTAGGAGCAGTCCCCCCATACTCGTTCCTCCTCTGTGGAAAGCTAGTGGCCCTGTTAGCCGTGAGCAACGAAGTGAGAGAAGCGTTCAGACGAAAATATGAAGGTAGGTCATCTCTGATTCAGAGTAGGAAATTATCTGGACAACTCGCGCTAATCACTACAACTTCCGCTCTGGGGCGCTCATCACTCTACAACCGTCTCCGCTTTGGCGCTCACCTGGCTTTTGAGCGAGTAGGGCATACCAAAGGATTTGGCGAGTTTCATTTCTCTAATGGATTATATGACTCTCTGGCAGAATTTGCTCAGGAAAATTCAGAGGCGACCGCCAAGCACAAATCATGGGGGAATGGCTTCAGGAACAGGAGAGAAGTAGTTCAGAAAACCCTTGCTCAGTTGGGATTATCTCAAAATCTACGCAATCATGGAGTAGAGCGTGAAATATATGTGTCGGCGTTAGCTAAGAACACTTGTGGCTTTCTGAATGGTAAAGAGTCCGGTTTGGATTTTTATGACCAGCCATCGGAACTATTGTTCAATTGGTTTCGTGTGAGGTGGTTGTTGCCACGCAGTGGACGTGATCAGAGATATAAGGATTGGGACGCTAAGGAATGGGTATTGTGGCCAAATCAAAACGGCGCGTCTTGACGGTGTAACCATGATGAACGAATCTTTCTCAGACCTGCCAGATGCGCTTGTCCGCGATCTGTTGAACTCTGCCACCCCCATAGCAGAAGATGCCCGAGATCGTCTATATGATCTTCAAACTTCGCGAGACGAACTCAGATCTGCTATCCAGCAAGAATCCTTGATTCGCCAGAAAGCAGACCTAGAGGTGTCGCGAGAACCTTCGGTGGTCGGCATTGATGGATCATATCAATTGCATCGCTTGACATCTCTGGACCTCTGCGCCGCCGCCGCGGTTGGAGTGGAAGGCACCGCTAAAGAAGCTCGGCGGTACTGGCAAGAGCCGTATCATAGATTCTGGGCAAATACTATCCTACACAATCAAGCGACTACACTGGCCCTTCGCGGACTCATGGTAGCTATGGAGTTGGAACTTGCTACAACCGCTCCCCATGACCTGGTTCTGATTGATGGTAGCTTCGCGTCTCTGATCATCTACTTAAATCAAGGTTTATCTAAAGTGTTGGATGTCCCAGTGATGGGCGAAGAGCTTGTGACTCGCTGGGAGTCAGAGAATCTGATCGAAAAATTATTGAACTCGCTATCGAGTGAAAGGACAATTGCACTTCCCAAATATACTTCCCGGAATGAACTTGAAGGGTCTATTTATGGTATTGACTCGCTACACTGCGATGGGCGAACTTTGGCAACTCTGATTTTGGATCCGGGGGAATATACTACCCCCTTGCCCATATATGCCGATGAAGACTACCATCTGCCAGGGAAATTTTGCTCCGAGCAGGACGACCAGAGAATGAATTCCGCTCTTTCTGAGGTACAAGTGATCTATTTCCGTCCGTTCAGATGGGTTCCCTCACTGCGTTTAGAAGTTCCCGGAGCGATAGCGCATAGTCCAACGAGATTGTCGCTTGTCTTAAGGGGTATTGAGAGCCAGTTCTTCTCGCCAGCGGTTGTTGAACCTTATCCCTTGTTCTTGGCGGACAGGATGGTCAAGAGTCTGGGCGCTGGCGTTACAGTTATGGAACAGACGATTTCCCAATATGTAACAGATAACAGCGACGACATAGAACTAACTATGTTGCTCTTACAGAACTATCGTACCGAAGGTGGCCGAGGAGGCGTTTGATGGTCAATGTGAATTATCAAGATATAGGAGTCGTAGGGAGTCCATCTACGACGACTGAATTCACAGTTGACCTCCTGCAAGAGGCGACTGAGGAACGTATGGTAGGGGCTCTGGTTGCTTTTGACGCTGTCCAAAGCGGCTCTCCCATAAAGTCAGTCGGGCAGGTAGTCGGCATTGAGTTGCGTAATAGGTGGCATGAAGATGCTACTTTCCGAAACCTCATAAAGAGGACCGGTGAGATACCTCCGATAACTAGCCGGCAGGATACCAGGACTGCCCAACTAGCCATTGGAGCTACTTTCAGAAGGAATGGTAATAAGTACGACCCTGACCTACTAGGTATGGTGCCGCCTACCGGTACCCGCGTGAGTAGAGTAGATCAATCGCTCATAGACTCGCTTCTGGCGATATATCAAGATGAAGTGTTCTATTTGGGGAAAGCATACGCAAATGATGTGCTCTATCCAATGTGGTTCAAACACTTCGGTTCTGGGCTGGGTGGAGCGGGAGAAGCCTATCACACAGGGGTATTTGGGAAAACAGGATCGGGAAAATCGGGGCTGGCAAAAATGCTGCTACTCGGATATGCACGACACCCTGAAATGGGGATTCTGGTTATTGATCCACAGGGAGAATTTTCGCAGGAACTTAGTGGAACTACTGTTGGACAGCAGAGATTGCCCGTTAGGGATGTGATTGACAGACTACCTCGTCCGGTTCAAGTTTACAGCATTCGTAATATTCAGCTAAATGAATGGGATTTATTTGAAGACCTATTGGTGGACTTAAGATTCACTAGCCAACTCAGGATTCCTGTACGTTCGGTAGAAAATGCTAGAAATGCTGCTAAAGTGATACGTGATGTACTCGAAAAAGAATACAGTCTGAATAAACTAGA
The DNA here is from genome assembly GCA_965202815.1 of Dehalococcoidia bacterium. GTDB lineage: Bacteria > Chloroflexota > Dehalococcoidia > Lucifugimonadales > UBA1123 > VXRN01. The sequence continues at coordinate 1,233,794 of CBDBCD010000002.1, read as the reverse complement.
ATCTATAGGTGCTATGCAATGTGCATTAAATGCTGTGATTGATAAGTCTGAAAACATTTATGGTCGTGAGCGCGCAAAGGTACTTGCAAATGATGTACAAGATATACTAGATAACAATGTCGAAGTTGTTTTCGACAGCTATTGGCGTCCCCTAGCGAATCTGTTCTCAAGTGGACAGGGGCGTCGAAGTATGTATGGTATAGTTAGAGATTTGGCGAAGAACACAAATAAATCACAAGTTCGTCCAATAATTGTAGTAGATCTGTCCGAGCGTGGCAACGAGCGGAGATTTTGGACGGAAAGTCTCCAAAAACAACTTATAAAGAGGTTGCTTGACTCGTTGGTCGCTTATGCTTCTCAAGAACTTGGATTACAGGAAAGTGCCAATGTACTTGTGATTTTAGATGAAGCCGCACGTTTGGCCCCATCTGGAACCCTCAGAAGTGACAGTGATGAACAATTAAGAATTACTCTTAGAAATGCTGCTCGCGAAACTAGAAAATACGGTATTGGATGGTTCTTTATAAGCCAGACCCTCGGTGGGATAGATAATGAAATACTACAACAACTACGGATCCTATTCTTCGGATTTGGACTAGCATTAGGAGACGAGTTCAGAAAGTTGAGGGAATTCGCTGGAGGAGACCGGCGGGCTATGGAACTGTACCAGTCGTTCCGGGATCCACATAGCGCACCCAGTCCCGACCTTCGTGAATTTCCATTCATGGCTGTCGGGCCTGTATCGCCGCTTTCTTTCAGCGGGCGACCTCTGTTCTTTTCGGCATTTACAGACCCCACAGAATTTCTGAACACAAATGAACTTCTAGTACAACAGAAGTTGATGTGACGGGTGGACACCAAAAATGTACGGAGGCGGAGTTGTGGCGGGCGGCAGTGAAGGCTTGAAGGCGACGGAGAGGTTCAGGGCAGATGGAAAAACAGGCTGGCCTGTTCGTATCAGGCCAGCCTGTTTTAATTATAGCGGTCACCCTCCCCCCAGCCCTCTCCCGTCGAGCGCTGGGCGGGTTTTGGAGCTAGTCGTTGTCGTCGGAGGGGACGCCCATCTCTTCCATTACAAGGGGTTCGGGGTCAATGGCTTCGTTCATGAAGTCGCCGCCCAGGCCGAATTCGTCGCCCGGTCCGAGAAGCGTTTCTGGCCGGGACGTGCCTGTGGTCATTACGCCCATGCCTCTGGTGGAGGAGTTGGCTTCCTCGAGGCTGAGGCCTCTGACTCCGTCCTCGGAGAGGTTGAGCCTTGCGGGAATGAGCCTTCCGATGATGACGTTCTCCTTGAGGCCGCGCAGGTGGTCCACCTTGCCGTTGACCGCGGACTCGGTGAGGACCCTGGTGGTCTCCTGGAAGGAGGCGGCGGACAGGAAACTGTCCGTATTGAGGGACGCCCTGGTGATGCCCAGCAGCACGGGCGTGGCGGTGGCGGGTTCGCCGCCTTCGGCCAGCACCTCGGCGTTCCGCTGCTCATAGACGCGGCGGTCAACCCTGTCGTCGGGCAGCAGGTCGGTGTCTCCGGGATCGTCAATCTCCACGTTGCGGAGCATCTGAGAGATTATCAACTCGATGTGCTTGTTGTGGATCGGGACTCCCTGGGAGCGATAGACTTTCTGCACCTCGTCAATGAGGTAGCGCTGCACGGCGTCTCTGCCCTGGATTCGGAGAATCTCCTTGGGGTTCTTGGAGCCTTCGGTCAGGGCGGTTCCGGCGGTTACCTCGTCCCCGGTCTTGACGGTTATGTGCGAGGCGGCCGGAATGTTCTTGTATTCTCGCTGTTCCTCATCGGTCCAGGCGATGGTTATGAAGTCCCCGTCTATCGAGACGGTTCCTCCGACGCGAGCCATCACGTCGCTGTTGGCGAGCGCGACGGTTTCGGCGTCCACTTCTGCGTCCTCGTCCGGCTCGGCGAGCATCTCGCCGAGATTTACAATCGAGCCGTCCTCTACTATCGGGACGAAGCCTTCGGGCAGGACGTATTCGTCGGTGTATTCTTCTACGCTGGATACCAGGATGCTGCGCGAGTCCGGCTCTTCTACGACCTCGACTGCGCCGTCAATTTCGGACAGCACCGCTTCGCCCTTCGGAGCGCGGGCCTCGAAGAGTTCCTGCACGCGGGGCATACCGCTGGTGATGTCTTCACCCGCGACGCCGCCCGTGTGGAATGTGCGCATAGTAAGCTGCGTGCCGGGCTCGCCGATGCTCTGGGCGGCGATGATGCCGACGGCCTCGCCTATCATGGAGGGCCGCATATTGGCGAGAGATAGGCCGTAGCACATCTGGCAGATGCCGCGTTCGGCCTCGCATGTCATGGGGGAGCGAACCATTACGGACTTGACCCCGGCTTCGTCCAGTAATTCGACCATCGTGTCGTCGAGCACGTCGTTGCGCTCGAGCAGTATCTCGCCCGTGTCGGGGTCGGCCACTAGCTGCGCGAGATAGCGCGTCTTTATCTGGTCGGTGTAGGACGCGGCTCCCTCTTCGATGTCGTCGGCGTGTACCCAGATTCCGTTGGGGGTCTCGCAGTCGTCGAGCAGGATGATGATCTCCTGAGAGACGTCTATGAGACGGCGGGTCAGGTAGCCTGAGTGCGCTGTGTTGAGCGCGGTGTCGGTCAGGCCCTTTCGAGCGCCGTGCGTCGAGATGAAGTACTCCAGGACGCTCAGGCCCTCGCGGAAGTTAGCCTTGATCGGGCGGTCTATGATACGGCCCTTTGGGTCGGACATGAGGCCGCGCATACCGGCCATCTGCTTGATCTGGGCGATGTTGCCCTTAGCTCCGGAGTTCGCCATCAGGTAGATGCCTCCGTAGTTGTGGAGGTTCTTTTCGATGACGTCGGTAAGGTCCTTATTGGCGTCGGTCCAGATCGAGACGGCGGCCTCATAGCTGCCCTGCTGGGTAACGAAGCCGTCCTGGTAGAGTTCTTCTATCTGTTCCAGCTTCTCTTCGGCTTCGGAGATGATGGCGTCTTTCTCGCGCGGCACCTCGACGTCGCTTATGGCGATGGTTATGCCGGCCTGGGTGGCGTAGTGGAAGCCCAGATTCTTGATCTGGTCGAGCACTTCGGCGGTCTCTTCGTTCCCGAGGATGGTGTAAACCTCGGCGACTATGTTCTTGAGGACGCCCTTTTCGATCTCCTCGTTTCGGAAGCCCATCGCGTCGGGCAGGGTGTTGTTGAAGATTATCCGCCCGGCGGTGGTCAGGACCTGCTCGCCCTCTATCGTAACCGTTATGGGAGCGCGCAGTTCTATGGAGCCGAGTTCGTGGGCGAGCAGCGCGTCCTCGGCGCTGCCGAATACCCGTCCGGCGCCCTGGGCGCTGTCGTCCTCGATGGTCATGTAGTAGGTGCCTAGCACGATGTCCAGAGTCGGCGCGACGATTGGCTCGCCGGAGCTCGGGGACAGCATATTGTACGTGCTGAGCATCATCTGCTTGGCTTCCATGACGGCCTCGCGCGACAGCGGCACGTGGACGGCCATCTGGTCGCCGTCGAAGTCCGCGTTGAACGCGGTGCATACCAGCGGGTGAAGCTGGATCGCGCTGCCGTCAATGAGAACCGGCTCGAAAGCCTGTATGCCGAGCCTGTGAAGCGTTGGGGCGCGGTTGAGCAGAACAAGGCGGTCTTTGACGACATCTTCCAGTATGTCCCAGACCGCGGGCTGTATGCGCTCGGCCATTCGCTTCGCGCTCTTGATGTTGTGCGCGTAGCCCTTCATAACCAGGCGGTTCATGACGAACGGCTTGAACAGTTCGAGCGCCATGCGCCTGGGCAGGCCGCACTGGTGGAGCTTCAGTTCGGGGCCGGCGATGATGACCGAGCGGCCGGAGTAGTCCACGCGCTTGCCGAGGAGGTTCTGTCGGAAGCGGCCCTGCTTGCCGCGGAGCAGGTCGGAGAGCGACTTGAGCCGGTGGTTGTGGCTGCCCGCCACCGCTCGTCCACGCCGTCCGTTGTCTATGAGGGCGTCCACGGACTCCTGGAGCATACGCTTTTCGTTGCGCACTATGATTTCAGGGGCGGAGAGGTCAATCAGTCTCTTCAGCCGGTTGTTCCGGTTGATGACCCTGCGGTAGAGGTCGTTCAGGTCACTGGTGGCGAACCTGCCGCCGTCGAGCTGGACCATGGGACGCAGTTCGGGCGGAAGGACGGGCAGGGAAGTGAGAACCATCCAGTCGGGCCTGTTGCCGCTGTTGCGGAAGGCTTCGACGACGCTCATGCGCTTGATCGCCTTCTTGCGGCGCTGGCCGGAGGTGGACTGCATCTCCTCGCGCAGCCTGTCGCGGAGCTCTTCTATGTCCAGCTTGCTCAGAACCTGGAGGACGGCTTCAGCTCCCATTCCGGCCTCGAAAATGCCGGCGCACTGGTCGCGCAGTTCGCGGTAGCGGCTCTCGGTGAGAAGTCCGCCTACGCTCAGGCTTTCGAGGTCGTCAATATGGGATGCGAGTTCTTCTTCGAGTTCGTCCCGCTTTTCGTCTATTTCCAGGGTGGTTCTGTGAATCTCGGCTTCAAGGGTCCTTCTGGGATCGTCCGGGTCTTCCTCGGCGTCTTCGTCCGTCTCGGCGGGTTCGCCCAGTTCGGCGAGCTGCGCGTTGAGTTCTTCCAGCCTGGCTTCGCCTTCGGACTCGATTCTCTCGACGCCGTCGTCAAGCTCCTTCTGAAGCTCTTCGATTCGCATTGCTTGGAGTTCGGAGTCCACGTTGGTGATGAGGTACTGCGCGAAATAGAGCACCCTGTCCAGGTTTCGGGGCGAGAGGTCGAGCATAAGGCCGAGCCTGCTCGGGGTTCCCTTTGAGAACCAGATGTGCGCTACGGGGGCGGCGAGGGTAATGTGTCCCATTCGCTCGCGCCTTACCTTCGCCCGGGCCACTTCGACGCCGCAGCGGTCGCAGATGACGCCCTTGTAGCGAATCTTCTTGTACTTTCCGCAGTAGCATTCCCAGTCCTTGGTGGGGCCGAAGATGCGCTCGCAGAAGAGTCCGTCTTTCTCCGGCCGCAGAGTGCGGTAGTTAATGGTCTCAGGCTTGGTCACCTCGCCGTAGGACCATATTCTTATCTGGTCTGGAGAAGCCAGGGATATTCGAATTGCGTTGAAATCATTGCCGCCCAGGGCCATATTTACGCTCCATCAGAAGGCTGAGCCTTCACCCTTATTCGGGGTGGCGCCGACTTGAGAGCCGGCGCTTCACCCGTGACCTGTATCCTGCGATTGGAGACGCGAAGAAGGCTGAGCCTTCACCCTTATCCGGGGTGGCTCCGGCTTGAGAGCCAGGCTTCGCCCCTTGTCGGTCTCCTATGGCGGAAGACGCGAGTATGCTAGTCGTCGTCGCCCACGAATTCGGGATTCGCGGCCTCAACGGGTTGGTCTTCCGGCTGTACGGTTTCCTCTTGTCGCGCCTCGCTTTCTATGACCGTTTCGCCTGTTACGGCGAACGGGGGAGGATCTTCGATCTCCATGCTCTCGACGAAGTTCGCCATCGAGATAACGTCGGCTATGTCGTCATCGAAGTCGCCCAGAGACAGCTCTTCCGGCTCTTCGTACATAAGCTCGACCGAGAGGCCGAGGCTCTGAAGTTCCTTCATAAGAACGTGGAAGGATTCCGGTATGCCTGGCTGGATGACGTCTTCGCCCTTCACTATTGCCTCGTAGGTCTTGACTCTGCCAACGGTGTCGTCGGATTTGACGGTGAGCATCTCCTGAAGGTTGTAGGCCGCCGAATACGCTTCCAGCGCCCATACTTCCATCTCGCCGAAACGCTGTCCTCCGAACTGCGCCTTTCCGCCTAGCGGCTGCTGCGTGATGAGCGAGTAAGGGCCGGTGGAACGGGCGTGTATCTTGTCCTCGACCAGGTGAATCAGCTTCATCATGTATATCTGGCCGACCGTGATAGGCTGGTCGAAGGGTTCGCCGGTGCGTCCGTCGTAGAGCACGGACTTGCCGATGAACGGCGCAGCTACCCGCTCGTCGCGGTTGAGGCGCAGCGCCTCTTCGCGGATCTCCTCCGAGCTCATGTCGGAGGTGTCGGCGCCCATCTGTTCCTTCAGCCATATACGGACGCTCGCTTCACAGGCGGCGCCGGATTCGGCCTCTTCGGAGAAGAGGTCATCGTATTCGTAGCCGCGCTCGGACAGCCACTCGCGCACGACGTCGTGGTCTATGCCCCTGTCGTCTTCGCGGTCTATGGCCCTCGGGTCGGCGGCGCCGGACTGCTGCACAATCCACGCCTGTCCGAGAGAGTCTTCGATAGCGGTGTCGGGAGCGCCGTCGAACACGGGGGTCATCGCCCTGAATCCCAGAATGCCGGCGGCCCATCCCAGGTGGGTTTCGAGCACCTGTCCGAGATTCATGCGGGACGGAACGCCGAGAGGCGTCAGGATGATGTCCACGGGCGTGCCGTCCGGCAGGAACGGCATATCCTCTTCGGGCATTATGCGGGCTATTACGCCTTTGTTGCCGTGTCTGCCCGCCATCTTGTCGCCCTCGGTGATCTTGCGAGTCTCGGCGACCCACAGGCGCACCAGCTTGTTCACCCCGGGCGGGAGTTCATCGTTGTTGTCCCGGCTGAGCACCCGCACTTCGATGATCTTGCCGCCCTGTCCGTGAGGAACGCGGAGCGAGGTATCTTTGACGTCGCGGGCCTTCTCGCCGAATATGGCGCGCAGTAGCTTTTCCTCCGCGCTCAGTTCGGTCTCGCCCTTGGGGGTAATCTTTCCGACCAGAATGTCGCCGGGGCCTATCTCGGCGCCCACGCGGATGATTCCCTCTTCGTCGAGGTCACGCAGGCTCTCTTCGCCGACGTTGGGAATGTCGCGGGTTATCTCTTCGGGGCCCAGCTTCGTGTCCCTGGCCTCTACTTCATGCTTTTCGATGTGGATAGAGGTGAACCTGTCTTCCTTCACAAGGCGCTTGCTGAGGATGATCGCGTCCTCGAAGTTGTAGCCTTCCCAGGTCATGAAAGCGACCAGCAGGTTCTGGCCCAGGGCCAGTTCGCCCTGCCCGGTGGAGAGGCTGTCGGCAAGCACGTCGCCGACTTTCACGACGTCTCCCCTGCTGACGATTGGCCGCTGGTTGACACACGTGCCCTGGTTGGAGCGCACGAAGTTCATCAGCTTGAACGTCCGATTCTCGCCGTCGTCGTCGGTGATGACGATGCGCTCGCCGCTTACGTGCGTTACAACGCCGTCAATGTCGGACAGAATCACCTGGCCGCTGTCCCGGGCCACGCGCTCTTCCATGCCCGTTCCAATCAGCGGCGGGTCGGGTCGGAGCAGCGGCACGGCCTGCCTCTGCATATTCGAGCCCATGAGGGCGCGGTTGGCGTCGTCATGCTCGAGGAACGGGATGAGCGCGGTGGATACGCTGACAAGCTGTATTGGGGCGACATCCATGTACTCGACATTGTCCGGAGACTCCATCAGGCCGACGTGTTCGCCCATTCGGGTCTCGACCCTGCTCTCGGCGAACTGTCCGAGTTCGTCGAGAGCGGCGTTCGCCTGCGCTATGTGTACCGTTTCCTCGGCGTCGGCGGTCAGATAGACCACGTTGCTGGGGTCGTTGGACACGAAGGGCCGCACCTTGACCATCTGCTCAGGGAGGGCGGCTATCTGCGTCAGCCTGCCGTTCCTTCTCGTAGGAGTGCCGCCGGCCTTGAGAACGATGTGCCCGTCCTCGCCGACCACGTCCTCGGTGAGCGTGCGGTTCTCCAGGTCGGGGTCCGTGTTGAGTATCTCGGTGTTGACCTTTCGGTACGGAGTCTCGATGAACCCGTAAGGGTTGGTCCGCGCGTATGTAGCGAGCGATCCCAGAAGTCCGATGTTCGGGCCTTCGGGCGTCTCGATTGGGCAGATGCGCCCGTAGTGGGAGTGGTGGACGTCGCGAACGTCGAAACCCGCCCTTTCTCTCGACAGACCTCCGGGGCCCAGGGCCGACAGCCTGCGCTTGTGCGTAAGCTCGGCCAGAGGGTTGGTCTGGTCCATGAACTGGGACAGCTGGGAGCCGCCGAAGAATTCACGCACCGAAGCGACGACCGGCCTGATGTTTATCAGAGCGGCGGGCGTGGTGGTCGCGGGATCCATCTGAGTCGTCATGCGCTCTTTGATCACGCGCTCCATCCTGATGAGGCCGACGCGCACCTGGTTCTGTATGAGTTCGCCAACGGCGCGAACGCGCCTGTTGCCCAGGTGGTCAATGTCGTCTGGCCCCCGGACGCCGTTGTTGATCTGCACCATGCGCCTGAGAAGCTCGACGATGTCTTCCTTCGTCAGGGTGCGGTTATCGCTGAAGTCGTCATTCTCGTTCTCCGGGTGGAGCTTGCGGTTGAGCTTGTAGCGTCCCACGGTGCCTAGGTCGTAGCGTCGTGGATTGAAGAACAGGTTCTCCAACAGGTCCTTGGCGTTGTCCGCGTTGGGCGGTTCGCCCGGTCGGAGCCTGCGGTAGAACTCGAGCAGAGCGTCGTTCGTGTCCGTTACGCCGGAGTCCTTTTCGATGGTGGTCTGTATGTACTTGTGATCCTCGTCGGTGTCCACGTCTTCGAACAGCGACAGAATCTCTTCGTTGGTCTCGTAGCCGAGGCATCGGAGGAGAGTGCTGACCGGGGTCTTTCGCTTGCGGTCAACCTTGACGGAGATGACGTCCCGGTTGGAGGTCTCGAACTCCATCCACGCGCCCCTGTACGGGATGAGCTTCGCGGCGGCGAGTGGCCTTCCGGTGTTGGCGTCTATATCCGTGGTGAAGTAAACGCCCGGAGAGCGCACAAGCTGGCTGACGACCACGCGCTCAGCGCCGTTGCTTATGAAGGTGCCGGTGGAGGTCATCATCGGAATATCGCCGATGAAGAGTATCTGCTCTTTTATCTCTCCCTGGCCGGGGCCGCCGGACTTGATCTTGAGTTGAACCGTGACGTACAGCGCAGCCGAGTAAGAGACCTCTCGCTCCCGGCACTCCTCCTCGGAGTGCTTCGGAGGGTCGAAATAGTGGTCTCCGAAAGTCAGCTCGAACCGGCCGCCGGGCAGGTCCTCGATGGGAGAGATCTCTCTGAAGAGGTCCGCCAGGCCCTCGGTCTTGAAGTGCTCGAACGAATCTATCTGCACCTGTATAAGACTGGGGACGTCAATTATGGTTGGTATCCTTGAGTAGGATCGCTTAGAAATACTGCCATTCTGACCGTTTCTCACCTGCAAAGCGGTTGAGGTCATACGCTCTCATACTCCCTTGCTGAAAAGCTAAGACCGGCTCTTGCCAGTCGTTAAGCCGTTAATGATGAAGCTACGCCCTGTGGGTTGGGGGGAAATTTTGTCACACGCATAGCGCGGTGTCGGAGATTGTAGTGATATGGAAAAGTGACGAGTAGTGGAAAGGGCATAGCGCGACTAGTATCAAGTTAGCACAGTAACGATTAAATGTCAAACCGAATCTGGCCGCAGAACAAGCAATTCCTGCGGCTGGTGGGTGTGAAACGGCTCGGAACGGCGGCTTGCCTAGGCTCCCGACGCCACTTCGGTCAGACTGTCCAGATGCCCCTCGATATAGCAACTCCCGAAATAGTACACGTCGTACTCGGTATCGTCTCTGGTCTCCGAGTATTCGCGTCTGGGCGAAATGTCGTTCTGGTCCAGGTACGACCGGACCCTGTCCCTGGCCGCCTGTTCACCGGGATCGAACAGCAGCAGAACGCGCTCCTGACAACTATCCGTAGTAATCCTCTCTAGCTTCACAGACATTCACCTCCGAGACTGTTGGGGCGCATTATAGCAGGATTTTGAGGAAATGGGGGAAGGGGTTTAGCGGGCCAATCTTCCGTATCACAGGCAGAAACCAAATACCGTCATGACGCTGCGTCATAGAATATCTGCCTTGATGTCTGTGTATCGCCGAAAGAAGAAAATCCCCTCACCAAGAGGGGATTGCGAAGCATCCAGTCTTGTTATTACTCGCTTAGCTCTTTTGCAATTCCTTCAACGCGGGACGATACATCGTAACATGATGCTATAGTATCATGTTATCGTAGGCCCGTCATAATTCACAGCCCCCGGAGGTGGAAAGATGAAGAGGTTGCTTGGCCTTATGATCACGTTGGTCATAGCTCTGGCGCTGGCGCTCGGACAGAGCAGCGCGCTATTGGGCGAGGATGGAGGCGAATCAAAAGAGGGCGCTCTTAATTCGCGCACCCCGGCGGCGGCTGAGGATGAGGATGACGATGGAGATGACGCGAGCGACAGCCCTGACGATGAGGATGATGGGATCACAGCTACCGCGACCAACACCGCTACCGGAGACATGACTGCGACCGCTACGGCTACCGACACGGAAGATTCATTTTCCGACACCGACGATACCGCGACTGACAAAGACGGCTATGACACCGACGTGAACACGGATCACGACGGCACTGACAGCGACGGGGTTGACACGCCATATACCGACTATGACGGCTTCGCTACGCCTGACACCGACTACGACGGGGTTGACACGCCGCTCACGGACAATGACGGTGTTGATACGCCTCTGACGACGGACAACGATGGTGTCGCCACGCCTTATACCGACTACGACGGCATCGCCACGCCGCTCACCGACAACGACGGCTACGATACCGACACGAACACGGACCACGACGGAACGGACTCCGACGGAATAGATACGCCGACTCCTACCGACAACGATGGAACCGACAGCGATGGGATAGACACACCCACTCCCACCGACAACGACGGGACAGACAGCGACGGTGTTGATACTCCGACGCCTATTGACAACGATGGCACGGACAGCGGTGGGATAGATACGCCGACTCCCACGGACAACGATGGAACCGACAGCGACGGTGTTGACACGCCTACACCCGACAATAGCGTTGATACGCCCACGTCTGACAATAGTGACGACAGTGATGATAGCGGCAGCGACAGCGATTAGGCGGATATGTCGGAATCGTCCATCGCCATACCGATATACCCGGATGTGAGTTTCGAAGACCGCGATCTGCGCGGCGCAGGCGATCTGTTCTCCGGGGAGTGGGTCTGGGGGGCGTATTGTGCACAGGTTGGAGAGACTGAATCCAATCCGTACAGGATCCGCGTCCGCCAACTCAGCCATACTCCCGGCAGGCGCATGACGGTCACATACCTGGCGGAATGGGATCCCGACAAATTCATTCCGCCTGAGAGTTTCGTAGTCGAACTGGACCGAGGCCGGCCGGCAAGAGTATTTCGCTATCCAGAAGACCCTCATCTTCCCGGGCTGAGCGAAGCGGCTTCGGCGGAGTCGGCGCTCAGGCTTGTCAACAGATATGTCCTGGCGGTTCCGGCGCGTCGGCTGCGGGTGGATATGGTGCGGTACAGGCCGGGCAACCGCGCCGTGCTGCGCCATCGCGTAGGCAGGGTCAGATTCTATGCCCGCGTGGTACGTCCCTCTGCCCTATCTCCCTTGATGAAAGCCGCCGAACTCACGTCTCATTCGGGATTCATCTCCCCCCGACTGGCCGGTTGCTGGCCTGACGGCGGTGTTATTTGGCTTTCGGAGATACCGGGCAGGAACCTGCGACAGTATATAAGGCGCGGAAATCATCCGGACCCTCATCTGCTTCTCGACGGCTTGGAGAAGCTGTGGGCCGTCCCAAACCGGATGGCGGACGATGTACGTCCCTTCAACCTGTCAGGCGCCTACCGGCGAGCCAGGCGAGTCTTCAGACGCGCGCTGCGGGAGCATGGGGCAGGGCGTCGAACATTGTCGAACGCTACCAGATCGCTCGATCCGTTCGTGGAGTCCTGGAGACCTTCACACATTGCCCATAACGACTTCTATGACGACCAGATGCTGATTCTGCCCGATGGCGATATAGCGCTGGTGGACTTCGAGGAAACCGGGCCCGGCGATCCCATGCTGGACGTGGGCAACTTCCTGGCGCATTTGCGCTGGGGGCATCAGTTCGGGAGAGGCGACGAGGCAGAGGCGAGGCGAGTATATCATGATATATTTCGGAGCGCCGCGTTGGAACGCTTCGGGTGGAGTGAGCGGGAGTTGGCGCTGCGCGAGGGGGTGTGCCTGTTCAGGATATGCACGAATACGATTCGTCATCCCCAACCGGACTGGCTTTGCAGGCTGAATGCAGGCTTGTCTGTCGTGAACGAAATCTTAGCGTGAATCGAGGGTGGTTTTTGACAGATACCAACGCCAACCTTACAATGCGGATACACGACAACGCTACCGCTAAGCGAATTAGCGGGACATGGAGGATGCAAATGGCCGATCAAGTAAAGGTAGATGTCTGGTACGACTACGCTTGACCCTGGGTTTACAATGCAGCCGTGTGGCTGGATCAGGTCAAGAAAGAGTACGGCGACAATCTGGAGATCAACTGGCGACACTTCTCTCTACAGCAGATAAACAGCAGAGAGGGAGGCGACTGGAAGGTCTGGAACGAGATGGATGTGCGAGAAGCCGCCGCGTTGCTTGCGTCGGTGGCGGGCGAAGCGGCCAAGCGGCAGGGTGACTCCGAAGCGTTCGACCGCTTCCACCTCGGACTACTGACCGCCCGACACGCGGGCGACCGTGTGCCGCTCAACCAGGACGAGCCCCTTGTGACGATAGCCGAGGAAGCCGGACTCGACGTGGAGCGGTTCAAGAAGGACCTGAACGATCCCGCGCTCGTCGAGGCTGTCGCAGCGGACCACGAGGACGCGGACAACCGGGGTATCTTCGGCACGCCGACGTTCCTGTTCGAGAACGGACACGCCGCCTACATGAAGACGTTCATACCGCCGGAAGACGAGGCGGTGGAAGTATTCGACAACTTCGCGTCACTGTTCGGCGGACGCACCTACATCGGCGAGGTCAAGTCGCCGCAGCCGCCGTGGCCAAAGGGCGCCCTGGACTAGGTCGTCAGCCTATAGAGTCAGAAGAAGTACGCCCGTTCCGCGCTGAAATTCGGCGGTGGAGCGGGCGTATCTTTTTATGGTCAGAGCTATTCGCTCTCAAATTTCGCGAGGTGATACGTGGCGGTCTTCATACTGAAACGCCTGGCGCGCGCGATATTTTTGCTCTGGGCGATTACCTTCTTGACCTTTGTACTTGGCACAGCCATGAGTTGGAAATTCATTTGGGAACTCTGTCGCTCTCCGAATTGTGCAGACCGACTCTATCGCCCTTCGAACCCTTGGGGTCCGTTTAGAGATGACAGATCGTGCGAATGGACATCGCTATCGCACTATTGGACTTGCAGAGACGAAATCATAGACCCTCCCCATGAGCTATTCTATTTCTACAGCTTCTACAGCAGCCATACTCCAATCTTGGCGACGTACTTGCAGTGGACGCGGAGCCTCATAATAAGAGGGGAATTCGGACGCTCGACTATTACAGATGATCCTGCTATGGACATCGTTCGTGATAGAACATTCACAACTATGAAGTTGTGGTTGGCGGCAGCGGGATTAGTCGTGGTGGCAGGCGCGCTTGTCTATTCGTTGAGACCGATCAAGCCCGGTCGTGTATGGGATGCGATGGGTAGAAACCTGAGTCTAGTTGTCCTGGCGGCGCCAGTATTCTGGCTGGCGTTGATTGCGGATTCGTTGACTCACATTATAATGCCGGGCGTCCTGTCCAGGTTCACGCTCACCGCGGCCCTGCTGGGCATAGCCATGTTCGCTTGTATGACAGTGGTGTTGTGGCAACCAATACGGGACACACTGAAACAGGACTTCATCAAGCAGGCGCGTTCGAAGGGAGCAAGCGCGAGAAGGGTCTTCTGGAAACATACCCTGCCTAATGCCGTCTTACCGCCTTCCAGGTTAGCGTCGCCGATCTTTGCGGCGCTTATAGCCAACACGATCGTCCTGGAGGTTACTCTCGGATGGAACGGGGTCGGATACAAGGTGTGGCAGGCTTATGGGACTTACGATTATCCGGTGATTCTCGCGGCCTTCGTTTCGGTGTCGGTACTGTATGTGGTTACGATGTTTGCGCTGGATGTGCTGTATGCCTTTGTGGATCCGAGGATAAGACGGCCTCAGCGTCTTTCCGAGGCTCGATAGCCGCCTGAGACTGCCAAAAGCCTGTCGCGTAGAACACCGTCGTCACATCGTGAGGATGAGTTTGCCGAAGAAGTTGCGGCTCTCCATGACATCGTGCGCTTTGGCCGCGTCCTTTAGCGGGAACGTCTGGTGGACGATGCCGCGAATCAGCCCGCGTCCTGCGAACTCGACTATCTGGCGCATGTCCTCTTTTCGGCCCATGAACACGCCGAACACCGTCTGGTAGCGAGTGAACATCGCGCCCATCTGGAGTTCGGCGCGGTAGCCCGTCGTAACGCCGCATATCCCGTAGCGTCCGCCGATCGCCAGAGACCGCGTGGCCGCGGGCCAGAAGTCCGCGCCGACGTGGTCCAGCACCACGTCAACCCCGCGCCCGCCGGTTATCTCCTTCACCCGGTCCGCGATGTCCTCGGTCGTGTAGTTGATGACGTGGTCCGCGCCAATCTCTTTAGCGCGCTCCGCCTTCTCGTCGGTGCTCGTTGTGGTGATGACAGTCGCGCCCACGACGCGCTTGGCGACCTGTATCCCAGCCGTGCCGACTCCCGCCGACGCCGACAGCACCAGCGCCGTTTCCCAGGGCTTCAGCGCGCCCTTCCGCACAAGTATCGTCCAGCTTGGCAGATAGACAGTGGGCAGCGAAGCCGCCTCCTCGAATGACAGCGACTCAGGTATGGCTACCGCGCTCGTGGAGGGTACGCTGACGAATTCGGCGTAGCTTCCGCTCCTGGACGAGCCGAGCATCCCCGAGTTCTGGCAGAATTCGTCTTCACCGGACGAACAGAACCTGCACTGGTTGCAGGTCATTCGCGGATTGACGACGACACGCTCACCCACTTCTCGCCCGCGCACTGCAGGGCCGATCTCTACAATCTCTCCGGCGGCGTCTCCGCCGAGAATGTGGGGCGCGTCGAAGTTGCGGCGGCGAGTGCCCCTGACGCCGGCGCGCGTATAGACGTCCAAGCGGTTCAGGGCCGACGCTCGAACACGCACCTTGACATCGTTGGGGCCGACTTCCGGCTCCGGCAGGTCGCCGTATTGCAGTGCCTCGGTTCCACCATGCTCGGTTATATAGACAGCTTTCATTTCCTCTCCTGGATTGGGGCTATCTGCGTTAGTCGGCGTTAACCTCTTCGCCTCGCAGCGTGGCGACCACAATAGTTTGCATCATTTCCACCGCGCCTATCACCCTGGCCTGTCCCTGTTCGACTACGCGGAGCCTGGCGTCAACGCCGTCAATTCTGGCGTTGACCGTCGTTTCGACACGATCAATTCTGGCTCCCAGGCTCGTCTCAACGCCGTCAATCCTGGCTCCCAGGTTCTTCTCCAGTTCATCTATCCTGTCGTTCGTTCGTTTCTCAGAGCGAACTATCTCTTTCCTCAGATCTTCGGCTATATCCCGTATATCCTTCCTCAAATCGGAAATCCGCATATTGAGAAGAGTGAATATAGTGCCAAAGACCGTGGATATTCCTATTCCCACGCCTATCATCGTCCACATTTCGGGTGACATACAGGGAGTCCTTTCCTGTTGGTATTGAAAAGATACCATCTTGGGGTGTGGAAGTCATGTAGCGTCGGTGCGCTGGTGCTGGCCGATGTAGCCGACTACGACCAGCTTTTCGTCCTTGTCCCAGTCGAAGGCTATGCGGATCGTGTGGCGGGCGTCCTTGCTGGCGCCGGTTCCTATGTGTTCTAGAAGCCAGTATGTCTTGTTGTTGGTCTTCGTGGTGTACCATTCACGATACTTGTTTCTGGTCGTTTCGTGCTGGTCGCTCTTGTACTGCCAGCCACAGGTCTCCCTGACCGACAGGTCGAAGTCCGGGACGCTGGATACGCCGGCCCTGGCGTCGCGGTACGCGGTCGCCAGCCACTTGAGCGCTTCCCAGACATCTTCCGGCTTCTCGAACGGGTTGTCGCGCACCTGGGACTTCGAGTTCGTCTTCAGCAGCAGCCTGTCCGGGAACATATCTTCCGCATATTTGACGGCGTCACTCACATTCTCTATGTACATGGGCACGTCTTTCACGGTCATGCGGGGTATCCGGGACTCCTCTTCGTAGGCCAGCCGCCAGGTTTCGGCGTCGTTTTCCGTGGCCGTCAATTTGGACCGCAACGCTTCCGCGCTGCGCTCGATGTCCGTTTTGTCCGCTCGCAGGAACTGGACATCGTTGGCTAACGTCCGGTTCTTGGAACGCAGTGATTCGTTTTCGCTCTCCAGCCTGCTGTTTTCTGTTCGGAGCGATTCATTTAGCCGGTCCAGTTCGCCAATCTGTGATTTCAGGGATTCGTTCTCATGCGACAAGTGATCCAAATCGAAGTCGGGGAAGACATCGAGGCGGCGCGAGGTTGGGGCGGCATCGTTCGGTTGGGGCGAGGACGGTTCGGTCTGAGCGTCGGTGTGGCTTTCGGTACGCTGTGGGGCGCGAGCGGATTTTCGGGGCGGGTCGTCGTCGGGCGGCGGCTCGCCGGACATGAGGCGGCCAATGGCGTCTAGCAGGTCAAGAATTCGGTCCTCACAGGATCGTTTCGCGCTTATGGTAAGAGTGGATGAGCTTTCGCGGTATTCGGCCAGCGCGGAGCGCAGTTCTTCGCACATATCGAGAGCTTTGGCTATGTCCGCGGACGCCGGAAGGCTTGCCGCCAACCACGCGGCAGTATCAGCTTCCATGTAGGCGAGTTCTGCCGAAAAGTCGTCCCTGATGTCGGCGATGAACGAATCGAGCGTGGCGGCGCGATTGCGCTCCTCCAGTTTGGCCCTTACGATCTTGGCTATCTTTTCGGCGAGTTCCGGTATGTCGCTTTCCCATTCGGGAGCGGATACGGGGAGTTCTTCCAGGTCGACCGCGCACAGGGTCAACAGCTTGAGGATGTCCGGGAGTTGTTCGACGGCATCCGAAGCCGCTTCGGATTCTCCACCGGATTCTTCCATACCCGGCAGTCGGCCGGACACATAGCACATCATCAGCGCTAGGTCGTCTTCGTCATAGTCGTCGTGGAGGGTGGCGAATCTTTCCCTTTCGCGTTCCCATGAGCGCTTGGGCCAGTTGCCCCTGAGTCCGTTTTGGGATAAGTCGGCAGGTTCGGCTGACACGCCGATGTACGCTCCGATGTCGTCTATGCGCTCCCCCACTATTTGGCGCAGGTGTTGGTGGGATTCAACCCAGACTTCGAGCGCGGCGGCGGCGAATTTGTCCGAGAGGGTCAAGCTGTGCCGAACGGGGTCTTTGAGTCGCTGAGGATTGCTCCTCAACGCGATTGAGGCATTGCGGAAGCCGGGTATTCTCAGATTTAGATTGTCCAGTTCGGTTTCGAAAGCGCGTTTCGATTCGGGGGACGCTCTCCCCAGAGAGCTAAGGATTCTGTTTACCACGTTACCCACATACTCTTCGTTCATACAGACGAACAGCGCCCGCGCTCCCAGATCCTCGGGCAGGTTGGCAGATTTGTCTTTCATGGCATAGTCTCCCGGATAAATGAAATTGGGCTTCTATTACACTATATCCTACTCATTCCCGCTGTGGACGCGGTTTGCGACTTCGCTTCTATACTTCATTCGTCGCGGCGAGTCGTTGACGCTTGTTATCACTCTGGTTAAACTTTCGACAACCCTGTAAAACCACTTATATATAGGAGATTCCCACCATGGCGCTACTACTCGACAGGCAGACCATAGAGGGCCTGCTGGACATGGACAAGATGATAGAGATACTGGAGCGGGCTTTCGGAGAACTCTCGACCGGCTCGGCCATCATGCCCCAGCGCACCGCCGTCGCCGACGCCGACGTGAACGGCTGGTACGCATTCATGCCCGCCCAGCTAAAGGACATGGGCGCGCTCGGCGTGAAGTCCGTGACTGTTTACAAGGACAACCCCTCGGCTCACAGCTTGCCCGCCACGCTCGCCACGATAGTCCTCATGGACAGCGAAACCGGACGAACGATAGCGGTCATGGACGGCGGATACATCACCGCCATGAGAACCGGGGCGGTCACCGGACTCGCCACCAAGTACCTTGCCCGCGAGAACGCGAAGGTCGCGGGCGTCATGGGAGCGGGCGTGCAGGCGCGAACCCAGCTCTGGGGAATGGCCGCGGGCGCGGACCTGGAAAAGGCGCTCGTATTCTCGCTCGATCCGCCGGACGCTCAGAAGGCGTTCGCGGACAACAGTTCGGAGGCGCTCGGCATCCCGGTCGAACTCGCCTCGTCGGGCGAGGAACTCGTCCGAAGCGTGGACATACTCTCCATGGCCACCACCGCCACAACGCCAATCATAGACGGCGACTGGGTACAGCCCGGCCTTCACATCAACGGCATAGGCTCCCACGCGGTCGGAGTCAGGGAGATTGACACCAAGACCATGGTCAAGTCCAAGCTGGTGTGCGACCAGGTGGACGCCTGTCTCGCGGAGGCCGGAGACGTGCAGATCCCGATAGAAGAGGGCGCGATGTCCGCCGACGACATATACGGCGAGATCGGCGAGCTTATAACCGGGGCGAAGCCGGGACGCGAGAGCGGCGACGAGATAACGCTGTTCAAGAGCGTGGGCCTGTCCATACAGGATATTTCAGCCGCCCACTACGTATATCAGCGCGCGCTGGAAGAAAACGCCGGAACGGAGTTCGCATTTTCTTAGAGATAGACTTGCATTTCTGCGTTTGAAATCCGCACAATCTTAGGATACAGCCTCCCATAGTATGCTCCCTGCTCGCAAACCGCGTATGGGAGCGTATCTTTGTGAGAAACGAGGTGGATATCCATAATGACCAGCAAGAAGTTCAAAGTAGCGGCGGCGGCCATCGTCGGAATTGTTTCTATTCTGGCGATAGCCTGCGGAAACTCGGACGCGGGCCTCACCCGCGCCGACGTAGAAGGCATAGTGCGTACGGAGATGGCGAACGCGCCCGCCCCCGGACTTACCCGCGAAGAGGTCGCGGAGATAGCGCGGGCCAGCGTTGTAACCGCCACCGCCGACAGCCTCACCGCAGAAGACGTGCAGACGATAGCGCGGGACTCCATGTCCGATATGGCGGCGATGACCCCCGGAGACGGCGGCCTGACGAGCGCGGACGTGGACGCGATGATACAGGCGGCGGTGGCCGACATTCCGCCGCCTGTTCCATCCGCCCCGGGCCTGACGGCGGCGGACGTGGAGCGGATAGTCCGGAAGGCGATAGCGGATAGTTCGCAGTCCGAATCCGGACTCTCGCGTGAGGAAGTGGAGCGGATAGCGCGAGCGGCAATACCCGATATTCCGCCGTCCATTCCGCCCGAACCGAGCCTCTCACCCGCCGAGGTCGAGCAGATCGCTCATAGTGTCGTGGCGTCTATTCCACCCAAATCCAACCCCGCCGAGTACACAAAGTATTTTGTAGAAACCGCCATTTCGCGTTACGAAGCGCTGGAACTCGACGCCACACTCGCGCACTACAACTCCGCCGACAGCGTTGATGGACAGTGGTACGTCTTCATCATCAACGAGGCCGGAGACGTGATCGGCCACTACGATCCCAACATAATCGGACAGAACCTGAATGGGCCGCTAGGGACCGATGTTGCCGGATACACTTTCGGCGCGGACATGCTCGCGGCCACCGAGGACGGCAAGTGGGTCTCTTACGTATTCAACAATCCGGCTACCGAACAGCTTGAATCAAAGCACTCCTGGGTAGTGCGGCGCGACGGACTGTTATTCGGTTCGGGCTGGTACACCGACCCGGCGGAGTACACCAGGTTCTTCGTGGATGAAGCCATCGCTCGCTATGAGTCCGAGGGGCTGGAAGACACGCTGGCCTACTACAACACGGTTGAGAGCCTCGATGGTCAGTGGTACGTGTTCATAGTAGATGAGGATGGCTACACTATATCTCACTACAACCCGGAGGTCAGAGGAAGGGATCCGAGTCTTCGCGTGGACGCGACGGGTTACTTCTACGGGGATGACCTGAGGTCGGCTACCGAGGATGGGAAGTGGGTATCCTACGTGTTCAAGAACCCCGCGACGGGCGGACTGGATTCCAAGCACACATGGGCGGTCAGGCACGATGGGCTGCTGTTCGCGTCGGGCTGGTACACAAATCCCGCCGAGTACACCAAGTTCTTCGTAAACGACGCCATCGAAAAGTACAATTCTGAAGGCAGGGAGGCCACGCTCGCGCACTACAACTCCGCCGGCAGCGTTGACGGACAGTGGTACGTATTCGTCATATACGCCGAGAGATTCCAGGATGAAAGCGGTACTATTATCGGGCACTACGATCCGGGCATCGTCGGTCAGAGCGTCAAAGGGCCCATCGGAACCGACGTGACCGGCTACGACTTCGGCTCAGAGATTCTCTCTGCCACGCAGGACGGCAAATGGGTCTCTTACGTATTCAACAATCCGGCTACCGGAGAGCTCGAGTCCAAACACTCCTGGGTGGTACGGCACGACGGGCTGATATTCGGGGCGGGCTGGTACACCGATCCCGCCGAGTACACCAAGTTCTTCGTAAACAGCGCCATTGAACACTACGAATCTGAGGGACTGGAAGACACGCTGGCCTATTACAACACGCGTGAGAGCATTGACGGTCAGTGGTATGTGTTCATAATCGACGAGGATGGTTACACCATAGCCCACCACGACCCGGCGTTCAGGGGAAGGGATCCGAGTCTTCGCGTGGACGCGACAGGCTATTTCTACGGGGACGACCTGCTCGCGGCTACCGAGGAAGGCAAGTGGGTGTCGTATGTGTTCAACAACCCGGTGACTGACGGACAGGACTCCAAGCACACGTGGGTGGTCAAGCGCGACGGGCTGATATTCGGTTCGGGCTGGTACAGCGACGACCCGGCACAGTAGTCGTCAGAACAATCACAGAGTAAAGCGACAGCCGGGGCGGATGAGGGATAATCACAGACATCCATCCGCCCCGAACTTTTCCGGTTACAGGTAGTAGATCAGGCCTGCTATCGCGCCGGTCATGCAGGTGGCCATAGTTCCGGCCAGGATGGACTTGAGTCCGAGTTGGGCGATTTCCAGCCTGCGGCTCGGGACTATCGCGCCGATTCCGCCAAGCATGATGCCGATGCTGCCGAAGTTTGCGAATCCGCAGATACTGTATGCCATTATGATCGCGCTGCGCTCGCTGAGGGTTCCGGGCGGGAGTTGCGACATCTGCACGTAGGCTACGAGTTCGTTAAGGACCACCTTGACGCCCAGCAGCTGCCCCGCGCTCGCCGCCTCGGCCCACGGGACGCCCAGGGCCCACACCACGGGGGCCAACGCCCATCCGAAGAGTCGCTGCAGAGTCAGAGATTCTCCAGCAATCGCCGGGCCTGCGTCCAGGATGATGTTTATCAACTCGACTAGCGCTACCAGGACGATGAGCATTCCGATGATGTAGGCGAACAGGCGCAGTCCTTCGATTGCGCCGCGAGTCAGGGCGTCGGCGCCGTTTTCATATATCCGCTCGAATTCCACTTTTGCGTCGTCCGTTTCGTCGCCGGTGGGTGGTATGAGTATCATCGCGATGGCGACGGCGGCGGGTGCGCTGATGATGGATGCGGTGAGCAGATGTCCGGCGGGGTCGGGAATGATGCCGTCCAGCAGGGTTACGAAGAGCGCGAACACTGTCCCCGCGATGGTGGCCATTCCGCCAACCATGATGATGAACAGTTCAGACCGGCTCATGCGCTCCAGATAGGGGCGGACGAGCAGAGGCGCTTCGACCATGCCGATGAACACGTTGGCGGCTGTGGAGAAACTTGCCGCGCCGCTTATGTTCAGCGTCTTGCTCAATCCCCAGGCGAAGCCTCTGACGACCAGGGGCAGAACGCGGAAGTGGTACAGGACGGCGGACAGAGCGCCGATGAAGACCACCAGCGGAAGTGAGCGGAACGCGAATACGAAGGATGCGCCTGGGTATGTCTCCTCGAAGGGCAGCGGCGCGCCTCCAAGGAATCCGAAGACCAGGGAGGTACCGGCCTCGGTGGCGCGGACGAGAGCGTCCACGCCATTCCCGATCCATACGAATACAATCTGGGAGCCGGGCAGCTTTATCAGCAGCAGAGCGAGCGTGAACTGAACGACCAGCCCGATGGCGGCGGTGCGCCAGGGGAAGGCGCGACGGTTCTCGCTGATGGCCCAGGCGAGCGCGATGAGGCCCGCTATACCTATGATCCCCTGAATCGCGGCTAGCTGCATTCGTCAGTTTCCTCCCAGCAAAGGGGCAACCACAAGGGTTGCCCGTACATCAATATCGCATATTTTGGACGCCCAACCGGACGTTCAGTTTTCGTCGTCTAGGCTATCCAAGTCTTCGGGCCAGCCATGATGTCTGGCGAAGGCTATCCAGATACGCAGCGTCTGCTGACTGTCGCGCCTGGTCTCCAGGGCCAACTGACGAGTCTCCACGGTCAGATCTACGACCCGATCAATCAGTTCCACCATTCTGGCGTTGGATTCCTCAAGAGCTGCCAGACGTTCATCATTTGTCATTGGTGTCTCCTTAGAATTGGCAATTGACGATTATCAATTGCCAATTCTCGGTTGTCGGGCTAGGGCCTGTACTGGTCTATGCCGACAGTGGCGGCGCCCTCTCCGGTGGGCATGACGAGGGTCTTGGCGCGGTCTGCGCCGACTACGACGATGAACCAGCGGTCAACACTCTCGAGGACGGGGACGGTTATGTCCAGCCGCTCCCGCTCGGTGAGGCCCTCCAGCCATTTCCACTGAGCGCCGACTCGGGCGTCGTCTATGGGCATGTACTGGATCATCTTGCCCAGGCTGTCGTTGGCGTGGAAGTGGATGAACTGCTTGGTCTCCTGCTTGGAGAAGCCCTCCCCCCCGACGGGCCTTGCCACGTCCGGGGGCATGAAGATGAGGCGCTCGGCGCCGTGGCTGGCGCCCAGTCCGCGCGTGCCGAAGGTGGATCCGTAGGCGATTGTCTTGAGCAGGCCCTCGGCTGAGGTGTTGCCCTGGTCCTGCACGTCCAGTTCGCCATCGGTGATGAAGACGCTGACGGTACTTTCGTCGGCGCGGAAGCCCTGGTCAACGTGGAAGGGCTGCCAAGGAGACATGTCCTCGTTCTCGGCGACGCAGTGGACGAACTTGCGGGTGGTGCCGATGGTGTCCATGTCCATCTGGCCCGGATACCAGTATCCGAGGTTCCTCAGACACAGCGAGAACGCCCTGCCGATGGTGATGTTGACCTCGTTGTCGCGCCCGGGTCCGAGGCCGGAGCGCGGGTTGATGCCGAGTTCCTTGGCGATGGGACCGTTGACGACGAGCATTGGCGCGTGGGGGCTGGTGGACATCAGCAGCGACTTGCCACCGTGCGAGCCGACCTCTGAGAGCGCCTTGACCGCCGCGATTATGACTGGCATCTGCTCGGGCTTGGCTCCGGCCATGGCGGCGTTGATGGCTATCTTCTCGACGGTGGCGAGTCCGAAGCCGGGCGGCATGTCGCATACGAGGTCGTCGCGGTCGAGTCCTGTTCCGGCGACCAGTTCGGCCACTGCCTCCGGCGTTGGCGGGTGCATGACGAGGGAGTCTCCCCAGTCGCGGAGGAGCCACTGCTCGTTCATCTTGAGAATGGCGTCCCAGCGGTCTTCGCCCTCGAAACGTTCGATGGGGGTAGCGGAGTCGCGTTCTCTGCGGGTATGTCCCTGGTCAACGGTGAGTACCTCGATGATGTCGTCAATGACGGCCTCGGTCTGGCTTATGCAGAGTTCGGGGGCGAGGTTGCGGTATATGCGCGGCACTATGACGAACTGGAGGTCCGGCATGGCGAAGGCGCGGGAACTGGCTATGGCGTCTTCCTCGAAGCGCCCGGAAACAATCGGGATGGCGGGCTTGCCCGTCTTCTCGATCTCGATCATGTCGTGGACCATCCACGACGCGCACGTCCCTCAATCGGCTGTGGCGCCGATTACGACGTCGCACTCCCTCGCTGCCTGCTGGACTATGGGCGGCGGCGCGGGGTAGTTGCCGCCGGTATAGAAGTTGACGGTGACGTTGTCGAAGCGTTCCTGGAGCATCTCTCCGGTTCGCCTGAGCGCCAGATCGCCGCCGTGGGTGCCGCTCCAGAGCAGGCCGACGGTCTTGTCGTCGAGCGATTCGGGCCTGTCGCTTATCGTCATGGCGTTCAGCAGTCCGCGCTGCTGTCCGACAGGGTTGAGGACTTCTAGCAGGTGCATGGGGGTCTCCTTTCGGTTCAATTCGCGATCTTTAATTATGAATTTACAATTTTCGGTTGTCAGTTTACAGTATTTCCATGACTGCTGATAGCTAATAGAAAATGGACAAGGAACGTGCACATGACCAACTCGCGCTACCGCGTCGGAATAGTCGGGGCGACCTGGATAGCCGTCCGGCGCAACGAGGCTCCGCCCCCGCCCTTCGCTAACGACATCGGCAACGCAATCTCACTGTCACACGCCGCTACGCTTCAATCAATGCCCAACTTGGAACTGGCGGCGGTGTGCGACCTGGTTCCCGAGCTTCTCGACGACTTCACGACGACGTGGGGCAGCGAACTGCCGGACGCGAACACGTACACCGACTACCGAGAGATGCTTGCCGCTGAGAATCTGGACATCCTGGTCGTCGCGACCTCGGACAACCGGCACACGGATATCGTGGTTGACGGCGCGGAGGCCGGCGCGAAAGGAATCCTGTGCGAAAAGCCCCTGGCCACCTCTCTCTATGACGCCGACCGCATGATTAGAGTGTGCGAGGAGCAAGGCGTACTCCTGCACGTCAACCACAACCGCCGCTGGAATCCTCTCATGCACATGGTGCGAGATGAAATCCGCTCCGGCTTGATCGGAAATCTGGGCTCGATAGTAGTGTCTCACGGCGGCCCGCGCGCCATGCTCTTCCGCAGCGGCACTCACATGATAGACGCCATCTGCTTCTTCGCGGAGTCTGAGCCGGCGCAGGTCGTCGGTATGCTCGAAGACGGATTCGACGACTGGGACCGTTACAGGGGCGACGGGGGCAGATTGCCGGAAAACGATCCTGGCGCATCCGGCATGATCCTGTTCGAGAACGGAGTCAGGGCTCTCTACGATGGCTCGAAGGACACGATACTGTCTTCCGACTTCATCCGGCTCCGAGGCTCCGAGGGCGAGATCAGTTTCAACCTGGACGCGCGCGGCCCGGCGGTCGCCAGAAAGTACGACTCAGACGCGCGAGTACCTGTCACCCACACACTCCATCCCGTCCAGTACCAGGTACAGGGACTGGCCGCGACTTACACCGAGATGATAGACGTTATAGAGAACGGTGGGATGGGTGTCTCCACTGCGACCGAGGCGCGCAAGACTCTCCGGATCATGCTCGGTTTCCTCAAGTCGCACCAGCAGGACAACCGGCTGGTTGACGTACCATCCTGATCACGCGGGCTGGATTTCAGCCCGCGCCGAATCCTGTTATCATAGTCGCGCGATACGATGACTTGAATAACGGAGGGTTCAAACATGGCGGGAATGACCGGAACTATAAGACTCAGGCGAGTCAACCACCTCACATACTGCGTCAAGGACAAGGAACGCGCCACCCGTTTCTGGGTGGACGTTCTCGGAGTCCAGGAGATACCGAGCCAGGTGGACTCCGACCACATCGTCTGGCTCCAGCTTCCGAGCGGCACGATGGTCCACCTGATAGAAGGCGAAGTGGCCCCCTCGGTGCCGTCCCATCATGGAGCCTTCGAGGTCGAGGACATAGAAGAAGCCCAGAAGTACATGCGCGCTCACGACGTCGAAACCACGGACATCACCACCCGGCACGATGGCCAGCGCGTCTTCTTCATCGAAGACACAGAGGGCAACCGCATAGAGATATGCACCAAGTCGGGCTTCCCCATACTGGTCTAAGCAGTTTTGACATTTCTCGTCATTTGTATGTTGAAAATCCCTTCCCCCTTGACGGGGGAAGGCTAGGATGGGGGTGAACTACAATTCAGTCATTCCCGTGAAAACGGGAATCCAGAAGCGCGAAGTGCAATCTATGTTGTTACTTTGAAACTGCTTGGAGTGTGGCATTATTGAGTTCAACAGAACCTAGAGACCGGGAAGTTGAGGCAGACCCATGACCGAAGAACGCTGGCCGGACATCCGCGCAAATCCCAGGACGTTCTACAGCTGTCCGCGTCTCGAAGACCTGGATGAACTGAACGCGCAGGTCGCGTTCGTGGGGATGCCCTTCGACCAGGGCACTTTCGGAAGGCCGGGCGCTAGGTTCGGCCCTGACGCCGTCCGGGACGCGAGGAGCTATTCCTACGTCGGATACGGCGGTATGCAGTTCGACCAAGAGGCGGCGGGCTACTTCGACTCGGACAGGGGAGTTGAGCTTCTAGCCGGTGTGACGATGGCCGACTGCGGCAACATTACAGTCGTCCCATCGGACATCTTGGACAACTTCCAGAAGCTGACCAACGTCGTCGAGAAGATAGTCTCCAAGGACTCACTGCCGGTAGTCGTGGGCGGCGACCACGCCATCACCTTCCCTGTGGTGCGCGGACTCGGAGCGCATGAGCCTCTGGACATTGTTCACTTCGACGCCCACATGGACTATTCCCACGAGACGCAGGGCGTCCTGTACACCCACGGCAGCCCGATCCGTCGCTGCCGGGAGTTGCCGTTCGTTCGCAACATAAGCTCAATCGGCATACGCAAGGAGAGCCGCAAGGTCTATGACGAGGCAATAGCGGACGGCAATCTTGTGATGACCACCCGCCGCTTTAAGGAACTGGGCCCGGAAGCGGCAATGTCCGAAGTCCCATCATCCGAGAATCTGTACGTCACCATAGACATAGACGTCCTCGACCCATCCGACGCGCCCGGCACAGGGACGCCCGAGGTCTGGGGACTGCGCTACGAGGAACTGCGCGACTCACTCGTGCATCTCGCCCGCAACCACAAGGTCGTCGCATTCGACATGGTGGAAGTCGCCCCACCCTACGACCACGCCGACATAACATCCATGACCGCCTCCCGCCTGATCATAGACTTCCTCTCGGAGATCTTCCCGACGAAAGATCAGCCGTGAGTAATTGAACACGCATACGCGGGAGAAAACGAGGGCAGGATTCGCCGAAAGTGAATCCTGCCCTTTAGTTATCTGCACGTTCCCAACAACTCAGGGACGAACCTTCCTACCTTCAGGGGCTTCCCCCCTCAGGCGGAACTTCTCGCCCAATTTCTGGAGCCTCCGCAGTAGTGCGGGAATCGAACCCGCCGTAATCCACCTTTGGTACCTGGCTCCGAAGCCCGGCGCCGATCTTTCGATCCGCCTCACGTCCAGCATTTGGGCTTTCTGGATGCCCCGTGGACGCCCGACTCATCGTCGGGGACACCGACACCTTAGCCCTGCGTAGCAGCTTATTCAGTCACAGAGCCGTTGGCAACGTATATAAGTATTGCGGTCGGAAAGCTGGGTAGTCAAGAGCAGTCTCATCCAAGCAATTCCCGCCTGATTTCGTCCAGTCGCTCCCGCTCCTCCGGCGTCGCCTCTGGATACGGCTCCCCCTTCATGCGAATCGAGCCGGTAAACTCCGGCGCCCGCTTCTCCAGGAACGCCGCTCGGCCCTCGTCGCCGTCCGCGCTGAACTGGGTCAGCAGCGCGTTCATCAGCGTCTGCACCCGCCACGCCTCCGTCACCGGAATGTCACCAAACCTCAGAACCAGTTCCTTCATCATCCGCGTGGCCAGCGGAGGCAGGCCGGCGATGTGCGCCGCCAGTTCCTCAGCGCGAGACATCAGCCGCTCGTGAGGCACGACCTCGTTTATCAGGTTGATCCGCAGTGCCTCCTCCGCGTCGAAAGGCTCGTCCATGAGCAGGATGCGCATTGCGTCCGCATGGGCTATCTGCCGTGTCAGGTAGGTCGCGCCCGGTCCTCCACCGACCCAGCCCTGGCTCAGAAGCGCGAACTTGAACCGGGCGTGCTCGGCGCACGCGATCCGTATGTCCATCGAGGTCAGCATCAGGTAGAACCCCGCGCCCGCCGCCCAGCCGTTTATCGCGCCAATCACCGGCTTGTATATCTGCGGGTAGTGGTCGCCAAGTCGTCCGTCCGCGCCGATGCGCGCTCCGTTCACGGTCCCGCCCAGGGGCCAGAAGACACCCTCTGCCCTTATTCGTTCACGCTCTTCGGGCGTAATGTCGGGGCGGGTCGCCAGATTATGACCCGCGCAGAAATGCCGGTCTCCGACGGCCGTCAGTATGGCGACTCGAATATCGCGGTCGTCCCACACCTCTTTCCAGATTTCGGCTATCTCCGCCGAAATCTGCTTATCCAGAATGTTCGCCTTCTCCGGGTTATTGAGCGTAATGTAAGCGACCTTGTCCCGCTTCTCGAAATCAACCGGCATCTCATAGTCCCCCCCAGTGTGAATTGTGATTGTCGGATTCTATGTGCCGCAGGAAGGCAGGTCAACGGAAAGTCATTAGTGTATAATTGGCTTTAGACTTATAGAGCATTGTCTTAAATGGAGATGTGAGACATGGATATGGATACTGCGAGGAGACTGCTGACTGAAGCAGGCTTCCGCGTCCAGAGTGAGAACAGACTGAGGAACGGGTATGGCACACAGCTTCGTCTGGAAAATGGAGCCATTGTCAATGTGTATGATAGGGGCACATACAATGTTCAGGGTAAAAACACAGAAGATGTCAAATCGTTGCTCGATGGATACACAGACGAAGGGTCAAGCTCCCCATCCCATCTCAATCGTGAAGTCTTTGTTGTCTATGGACACGATCAGGCCGCAAAGACACAACTGGAGGCACTACTGAGAAGATGGAACCTTACTCCGCTGTTCTTGGATCAACTACCTTCAGAGGGTCAAACTGTTATTGAGAAACTTGAGAAATACACTGGACAAGCGCAGTATGCCATAGTTTTGGCTACACCTGACGATGAAGGACATAGAACTGGACAACCTGACGAGAAGGCGTTTCGAGTACGCCAGAACGTCGTGTTGGAACTAGGTATGGTACTTGCCCGCTTGGGACGGTCACGGGTAGCAATTTTGCTCAAAGGGCAACATACGATGGAGAGACCTTCGGACATAGGAGGTCTTATATACATACCCTTTGATAGCAATGTTGAAGAGACAAGAGTGCCATTGGCTCAGGAAATGAACAAATCAGGATACAATATCCCTGTGAGCGCATTGTGAATAAAAAAAGCTTAACCATATACACCGATGGTGCCTGCTCCGGCAACCCGGGGCCAGGCGGATATGGTGCCGTCTTAAAATACGGACACAACGCCAACGAACTCAGCGGCGGCTTTCGCAAGACGACCAACAACCGCATGGAACTCCTCGCCGTCATAGAGGGCCTCCAAGCTCTCAAAGAACCCTGCGACGTAACCATCTTCAGCGACTCCCGCTACATCGTGGACGCCGTTAACAAGGGCTGGGCGAGACGCTGGAAAGCGAACGGCTGGCGCAGAAACAAAAAGGACAGGGCTGTCAACCCCGACCTCTGGGAGCGTCTTCTCACCCTGCTCGACACCCACGACACACAATTTCGCTGGGTCAAGGGACACGCCGGTAACCCGGGCAACGAAAGAGCCGACGCCCTCGCCGTTGCCGCCGCCAACTCCGAGCGCCTCGCCATTGACCACGGTTACGAAAACCCCGCCGCAGGCCCTCTCGTCTGAAACCGCTCACCGCTTCCCATATTACTATACATCTACTCCCCGACTATGCTATCATCCGAACATACAAACTAAATAAATCGCTGATAACTTATACCATTTAAGTCTGACTATGCCGTGAATCTCTGAGACCAACTCCTATCGTCATTCCCGCGAAAGCGGGAATCCATCGCGCTAGATCGGGCAGAACATGGCGACATCACTGCGAATTGGTATTAGAACTAATAACCAAAACCAACCGCTAACGACTAAAGACGGATAAACAGGAGATTATTCCATGAAAGATAAGACGCTCAGGAAAAATTGCCCCCATAGCTAACGCAGGCAAAACGCAGGCAAACGCTGGTCACAGCGCAACCCTGCCGCTCCCCTGTTAGCGCCCAGTGGCTCACCCAGCCGGAGCCCAGCGCAAATATAAACCCGACATTATGAGACCCACCCGCGCAGCCGCCCGACAAGACTCGTCCGCGCATAGAACTGATAACTGAACACTGACAACCAAATAAGGTGTCCCCCTTGACTAATGCCACACAACCCCAGCTCACCCACGTTGACCAAAGCGGCAAGGCCCAAATGGTGGACGTGGGCGACAAGCCCGACACCCAGCGCGAGGCCGTGGCCAGGGGTCGCGTCGTCATGCGCCCCGAGACCCTCACCCTCATACGCGACAACGCCTTCGACAAGGGCGACGTGCTCGGTGTTGCGCGCATCGCGGGCATCATGGGCGCCAAGAATACCTCCCAGCTCATCCCGCTCTGCCATCCGCTGCCGCTGAACAAAGTCGCCGTGGAGTTCGATCTCGACGACGACGCCAGCGCGGTCAACATCACAGCAACAGCCCGCACCACGGGCAAGACCGGCGTCGAAATGGAGGCGCTGACCGCCGTCAGCGTAGCCGCCCTCACGATCTACGATATGTGCAAGGCCGTTGACCGCGCCATGCGCATCGAGGCCATACGCCTTGTCAGAAAGACCGGAGGCAAGAGCGGCGACATAATCCTGGAAGACGTTTAGCGCGGAAGTCGCAACGATCCACTGAGAGGAGTTTCCCATGCGCGGTTCCCGCTCCATAGACTCTATCTGCGCCGCGGCCGGCTCGGATATTCCTTCCACCACGAGACCGCTGACCGCGCCGATATACCAGAACTCGGTGTTCGAGATCGAAAGCCTGGAGCAGGTGGACGACATCTATGAAGGCAGGCAGGATGGCTTCATATACTCCCGCGACGCCAACCCGAACGTCTCGATACTGGAGCGAGTGGTAGCCGACCTGGAAGACGCCGATGACGCCATGGCATTCGCATCCGGCATGGCGGCGATAGGCGTCACCCTACTCGCGCTCGTGGAGGCGGGAGACACCGTGCTTGCCGCCGACGCGCTCTACGGTGGAACGAACTTGCTCCTGCGACAACATCTGACAAGATTAGGAATCAACGTAGAATTAGTGGACGCCTGCGACCTGGACGCAGTGGAAAGGTCGCTCCGGGGCCGACCGAAGGCGATGCTCATCGAGTCCATTACCAACCCGCTCCTGAGCCTTCCCGACATCGAGGCGATAGCGAAACTCGCGCATGAGCGGGGAACCACCGTCGTCGTCGACAACACGCTTGCCACGCCCGTACTTCTGAGGCCACTCGAGTTGGGAGCGGACGTTGTCATCCACAGCGCGACCAAGAGCCTGGGCGGACACTCCGACGTGACCGGCGGAGCCGCCGCCGCAAGAGCGGACATAGCCATGCAGATTCAACAGTCGAACCGAGTGTGGGGCAGCGCTCCGGATCCGTTCGCGGCATGGCTGATAGCTCGCGGGATACGCACTCTGCCTCTCCGAGTGGAACGCTCCTGCGATAACGCGATGAGCGCCGCCGCCTTCCTCTCCGACCATCCGAAGGTGAGCGCAGTCCACTATCCCGGCCTACCCGGGCACTCGCAGCATGAGCTTGCCAAGTCCATGTTGGCAGGCGGTTTCGGGGGCATGGTCTCATACGATCTTCATGGCGGAGGAGAGGCGGCATCGCAATTCGCGCGATCTCTCGACATGATCAAGTTCGCCCCCAGCCTGGGCGAGGCCCGCACCACCATATCCCACCCGGCCAAGACCTCACACCGCTCCCTCTCCGAAGACGAGCGCGCCCAGTCCGGCATCTCCGACGGCCTTATACGAATGTCCTGCGGCCTCGAATCCCCCGAGGACATCATCGCCGACTTGGAACAGGCGCTAGAAAGGGTTTAGCAAGGCCCGTCTTCTAACGCCAAGAGGCCGCCGAAACTTCGGCGGCCTCTTGATTCATTTCGCTACCTGGTTAAGCAGTGAATTCTACAAGACGTGATACAGCAGCAGGTGCTCGCGCAGTACGTCGTTGGCAAAGTCGTTCTCGACGTCCCGCCATACCGAGTGGATGTGGTTGGCGCCGTTCTGCCGGTTGTCGAACTCGACGACGAAGTTGCCGCCGTGAATCCGGTAGTAGTGCTCCCTGCCTTCCTCTATGGGGCCGCCCCAGGCCCAGTGCAGGCCGTCGAAGCCCTCTTCCTCAAGTCGCTGGAGCTTCTCCTGCGCCATATCCGTGCGCACCTGGTTCACATACACGTTGACAAGGTTGCGCAGGATGTCCTTCTGTGTGTCGTTCATCTTGGACGCGGGCAGGCCCTCTTCAGGCGGAAGCGAAACGCGGGAGGCGTTGTAGGTGAGAATGTCATACGGCGCTTCGCCGTAGATAGTCGCTTTGCTCGACTGGCCCTTGTCCAGGCTGTTCATTAGCTCGAAGGCGAGGTCCTCGCGCTGGTCCAGTATGCGGAGTCCCTTCTTCGGACCCTTCCTGACCTCGGCGGGATTCGCTCCGAAGAAGAACGGAGTCATCGAGAGGAACTTGTCTCCCCACAGGCTGAAGTTAAGCGAGACGTGGTGGCCCTCGACTCGCCAGCCCCAAGGCTCCTTGTCGCTGCCCGGATCGCCGAACACCGTCCAGTAGTAGAGGTCCGGGTCGCGCACGAAGCTGGTAACGCCGGCTTCCTTCTCCAACGGACCGAGCACCGATTCGTGCTCGATGATCAGCTTGGCCTGGTCGAAGGACCTGTCCGTCAGTCCGGTCTCCATGAGCGAGTAGGCAAGCTGTCTCTGGTCGTCGTCCATATCCCTGAGCGGAATGCCATGCCTGTTGACGGGCGGGTAGTACCAGAAGATGCGCTCCCCGTCCATATACTCGTAGATCGTCTTGTCGCGCTGGTCGCCGCTGAGGCTCTCCACGAACCTCTTCGCCGCCTTAGTCATGCCGGCGGCGGACGCGTGCTTGTGTGCCGTGGTCATCGAAAATCCTCCTTCGTGTTCATAGGCTGAGGATAGCATGAATTTTCCCAATTGGGAATTCACACTTTAGTCAACTTCTGGAACGCGCGGACACCGGGCGGCGGGGTCTCGGTGTGGCTGATGTTGGTGTGCGCGACTTCGGCCACGTAGATGCTGTCTTCGGAGTCCAGGCAGATGCCGTGCGGCGCTATGAACTGGCCTGTGTCCAGTCCGAACCCGTTGCCCAGCCGCTCCAGCGCCTTGCCCGCCGTGTTCAATATTGCAACCCTGGGCCCGATGTTGGGAGTGTCGCGATTGACGGCCATTCCGAATCCGAGTTCACCGACATACACGCGCTGGTCATCGCTGATGTAGATGGCGCAGGGCCGGTGCAGGTTGTACCACACGTCCTCCAGCTTGCCGTCGCGGTCGAAGACCTGCACGCGATGGTTCTCGCGATCGCAGACATACACGTAACCGTCGCGGTCGGTCGCGATGTTGTGCACGATGTTGAACTGGCCGGGGTCGGTTCCCGGGCTGCCCCACGTCTTGATGTGCTCGCCGTCCGCCGTGAACTTGTGGACGTTCCCGTTGCCGTAGCCATCCGAGATGAACAGGTCGCCGTTCGCCGGGTCGGTGGCGACGTGAGTGCATCGGTTGAAGGGCTTGTTGCTGTGGGCCTCGGCGGGCTGGCCGGGGACGCCGATTGTCATAAGCACCTCTCCGTCCAGCGTACACTGGCGGACAGTGTGGTCGCCGTCGTCCGTGCAGTAGAGAGTGTTGTCGGGGCCGACGCTCACGCCATGCGCGCGGGTAAACACGCCCTCGCCCCAGGTCTTGATGAAGTTGCCGTCCCTGTCGAACACGACCATCGGGTGGTCGCCCCTGCTGAACACATAAACGTTGTCGTCCGCGTCCGTGATTACGCCGGCCGTCTCGCGCCAGCCGACGCCCTCCGGCAACTTCTCCCAGTTTTCTACTACCTCATACGCGAACCGTCCGCTACCCAATGTTACGTTGTTTGCCAATTTGAACCTCCCCAGATTGGCTTCGACCATATCTTTACGCCGACGATTATATATCGTTTCGTGCCCGTGTGGTAATCAGCGTCCCGATTCCGATTGACCCAGCCGCCGCATTGGACTACATTATTTCTCAACAACAGTCGAGAGGTAGAAAACTCAAGGGGGATGCCATGAGCGGTTCGGTGGTTTCTATTCAGCTATGCGTCGGGCATAGAGACCCGATGAAGTCGGTGGAGTCGGCGGAAATGACAGCGGGCTACGGAATCGAAGGCGACAGGCACGCCGTCTCCGAGGGGATAAGAACAAAGCGGCAGGTATTGCTGACCGACGAGGATACGCTGGCCAAGTTCGGACTGTCCCGCGGCGACATTCGTGAGAACATCACGGTCACGGGCATCGCTATACACTCCCTGAAGGAAGGGGCCCGCGTATCGCTCGGAGGCGACGCCGTGGTCGAGATAACCGGACACTGCGCTCCCTGCGCCCGCATGGACGAGATACGGGACGGCCTCAGAGTTGCGCTCGAAGGCAATCGCGGTATGCTGGCCACAGTCATCAGCGGCGGAACGGTCAACGTCGGCGACGAGGTGAGGGCGCTACAGCCGGCGACGGTCTAACCGCACTCAACGGCTCAGCCCACTTTCGTGAAGGTTGAGCCGTTACTTTTTCAACAATTTCCTGAACCGGGCCTCAAGTTTACTCATGCCTGGGTCGTATTCGCCCAGGGGATACTCCTGCGGAAACCGCTCCGCCCATCTGACCGCCATCTCGCGGTATGACAGGCCATGCCCTTGCCAGCGCCGACCCATCGCGATCATCTCCCGGCGTATGCGATAGTGCTTCAAGATCCAGAAGGGGAGCCAGAACGGCAGAGTCAGAGCCTTCAGTATCGCCCTGAAGACAAGCGCTGAGTCGCCTCGGTGGGACTGAAGCGCTCTATTCTGCATTCTGCCCACTTCTCCGAAGGGGTCGCTGTTTAAGTACGTCGGCGGCCTCTCGACTCGGCGTTCCCTCTCAACGCCTCCCTCTCCGAACGGGTCTCTGTTCATGCTTATCTCCTTGGAATTAGGACCGCCCATATTGAATTCTGCACTCAGTGTCCAATTGACCCGCTATTCTGCGAACCTGTATATTTCGCCTTCTAGGTCGAGTATGTACAGTTCGCCGTCCGTGTCCTCGGCGAAGGACGATATTTTGATCCTGCTGTCGGCGACTTGAATTGATTCGGTCACCCGCGACCCATCGTACCTGAGCGCCCAGATTTTGCCGCTACAGAAGTCTCCATAGACGTATGCGCCGTACAGGCTTGGAATCCGCGAGCCGCGATAGACGTACCCTCCTGTTATCGAACAGCCTCCGTCGCGTCCGTACACCGCGATTGGCAGTTCCAGTCCTCGCGTGTCACATGAGCGGGGGTAGCACTCGTCGCCCTCCATTATGTTCCAGCCGTAGTTCAAGCCTGGGCGGATGAGGTCAACCTCCTCCAGCTTGTTCTGGCCGACGTCCGCCGCCCACAAGTCACCGGTCTCGCTGTCGAACGTGAAGCGCCACGGATTCCGCAGTCCGTAGGCCCAAATCTCCGGTCGCGCGTCCCGCGCGCCGACGAACGGGTTGTCCGGAGGGACAGAGTAGGTTCCCGTGGAGTCCAGAGTTGACACGTCCAGTCGCAGGATCGTCCCCAGCAGAGTAGCCAAGTTCTGGCCGTTGCGTTTCGGGTCTCCGGCGCTGCCACCGTCGCCCAGGCCCACGTACAGGAAGTCGTCGGGGCCAAAGACTATCTGACCGCCGTTGTGGTTGGCGTAGGGCTGTTCAACTTCCAGCACGAGCGTCTCCGTTCCGGGGTCGGCAGTATCTTCTCCCTGACCCACGGTGAACCTGGATATTACCGAGCGTCTGGGGCCGTCCGCCGTGTAGTAAACGTACAGGAAGCCGTTGGACTCGTAATCCGGGTCGAACGCGAGTCCGAGCAATCCCTCTTCCTCGCCGCGGTCTCTCACCCTGTCCCTGATGTCCAGGAATACACTGCCGTCCAGCGCTACTATGCGTCCGGGTTGTTCGACAACGAAACCGCGATTAGCGCCATCATCCGGGAATGCGACAGCCACCGGACGGTCGAATGAAAGCCCCGGGAACGCATCTACTACGCGCAATTCCTCGAGCGGCTCCTCCTGGCCGAATCCCTGCCACTTTGGCACGGGCGTTATCGTTGGCGGCAGAGCGAATGTCGGTATGGGCGTGACCGTCGGTCCGATCTCGAATTTCGCCATCGGCGTTATTGTGGGGGCGAATTCGAACCTGGGAATGGGCGTGATCGTTGGGGGCAGCGTGAACTCAGACAGCGGCGTGACCGTGGGAAGGAGCCCGCCGAAGGGAGACGCCTCCCGGTTGTCGGGAGTCGGGAAGGACTCAAGGATCGATTCCGCGTCAACGCACCCTGCGCAGATAGCGGCCACGAGGAGTCCAAACAATACGGTTTTCATGAGGACATTATATCGGAAGGAAATACTAAAGCGCCGAGGTCGCTTTTGGAGACCCCGGCGCTCTGGAAAGGGGAGGAGAGGCGCGGCGCCCATACATACTGGAGGATTCGGAATGAGCCGCCGCGCCCCCTTCAAGGGGTTTTACGACCCTTGGGTCGTTTCACTTAGTTGCGGAAGGCGGAGAACCTGCTATGGATCTCCCGGAAGTCCTTCTGGGCCTCCTCGAAAGTGGGACCGCTGCCCTCCCCCGGCTTGTGGACAGACCCGAAGTAGGTCTCGATGCTGGTCGCGCTCGAGAGACGCGGCCTGCCAAGTATTCTCTTGAACCTGTTAATCATGGCGCTTCTCCTTTTGATCTATCATCCCGTCCTGTATTGGAATGGACTATAATGTTTTCTACATATACAATTGTCTCAAGATAATATAATCTTGCAAAGGGATATTGATGGATATATATTATCTATTTTATTGATATTAGGAGCGTAAAATTGGAGATACGAGAACTCAGGAGCTTCTGCATGGCTGCGCGACTCCGCAGCATCTCTCGCGCGGCGGAGCGTCTCGGCATTGGACAGCCAACGGTTACGACGCACATCAAGAAGTTGGAGGGTGAACTCAACACCGTTCTGTTCGACCGGGTGAAGCGTCCTATTCAGCTGACCCTGGCGGGTAGGAGGCTGTCCGAAATAGCCACTCCGCTCGTCGAGGGCATTGACGGACTGGCCGATACCACCGCCGAGGCCGAGGAGCGCGGTCCCGTCGTTCTCGCCGCCACACCGGACATCATTCCGCACACTCTGCTGAGAGTCGTCCGCGTGTTCCTCGCTCGCCATCCCCACATCCACTTGACCATCAAGTCGGCGACCAGGGTCCAGGTCAGCCAGATGATCTCGGAAGGTGAGGCCGACGTAGGAATCATCCAGCACTATGACAGAGACGACGCTTTCACCTTCGAGGGGCTCTTCGTATATGAACGAGTGCTTATTACTCCCCCGGACCATCCCCTGGCCAGCGAGCCAGTCGAGTCCCTGGAGCAGATAGCGCGCTACCCACTGATACTCATGAACGAGGGAACGCACACGCGAGACCTCCTGGAGTCCGAACTCAGGAGGCGGGGCGTCAACTACGAGATAGTCGTAGATCTGGACAGCATGGATATGATCAAGAGATACGTCGCGCTGGGAATGGGTGTTTCAGTAGGCCCGAGGCTCGCGATAGACCCGGAAGACCACGATATTCTCGGAGTCGTCAGCCTCGCGCACATACTGCCTGTCGAACAGGGCGGGATCATTACGCTGAAGGGCAAGCGGCTATCGAAGCCGACTCTTCACTTCATATCCGTGATGCGGGACGTGCTGTCGGTTAGCGCGCTGGGCGTCGTATAGCCTAAGCCGGCTTTCTGACGCCCACCAGCTTGCCCGAAACGACAACTCTGTGGTCGTAGATGAGCCTGGGTACGCACGTAACGAGCGTGATCGTCGAATCGTCCGTTTCATACAGCGACAGTTCGTCCCTGTGCATGACCGTCGTGTCAGTGATCTGGTACATGTACTCTTCGCCATCCTCGTTCAGGACGGTGACGTACACCGGGTCCCCATTCTTCAGAATCTCGGGGATCTCAGGAAGTCTTCTAAATACGCTGCCCTCTCCACGAATCGGACTCTCGAGGTGGCCGAACAGCCAGGTATTGCCCATTTCGCCGGGATTCGAGGTCTCGGGTATCCTGCCAACAACGTGAGCGGGCGTCTCGTACTGCTTGCTGTCGCCCAGATCCACTATGGCCAGGTTGGTAACCTCCGAATCGAGGTCTATACTGGGAATGCGAACACGAACAGCGTCGGGAAGCGTTCCTTTCGGCAGTCCGTTTTCAGGCGAGACTGCCAGGAAGCCGTCTTCCCGCAAGACGACGCCGTAGGTGTATTCGTCCGCTCCGGCGGCCAGCGGGCGGTCCCAGTACTTGGGATGTATCTTGTGTCCGGGGTAGATGGTGTTGTACACCGATACCAGTTCGCCTGCATCGAATTCATCGCGATATTCAGGCTGTTCGGAAGCGGGCGCTTCCTCTATTGCGGGCTTTGCTTCCGGGACAGACACCTTGACCACTTCCTCTGACGGAGCGGCTCCGGCCGTCTCTTTGGGCACAGCCTCGATTTCCGTCTCGGACTCCGCCTGCCTCACCACGGGGACAGGGACAGACTCGACCGAGCTTTCATCCTTGACGACCGGCTGAACGTCTCTGATGATCTCGATGGGCTTGAAAGAGCTGTCCGGCAGCAGAGCGTCGTGTACCTGCGCCTTGGATACGGGCGATGCCGGCAGCGCAACCGGACCCTGTATGGAGGCGCTCAGGTCTTCCAGGTTCGACTTGTTGTACAGGCCGAATATCGCGTAAACGCAGACTCCGGCCAGGCCGATGATTCCCATGAGCGTCAGAAAGACGCCCACAAAGAACATCCGGCGGGGTCGGCGCGGGGTCGGGTTAGTGTATGTTCTTTGTGGATAGCGGTACATCCGCAGATGTGCTCCAGAGTCTCCGGATTCTGTGAACGCTGGAATCCATTATACCATTTGATGAATTTCCATACACCTGAGGTTCAGGACACTTTCCCCCGAGCCAGCGAATGGAGCTCGTTCACATGCCAACCTCCAAGAGCGGAGTTTCACCAGAAAGGCAACCACTTCCAACGCATAAAAAAACAGCCCGCAATGTCAGGGGCTGTTTTCTGTGATAAGGCTTGACGCGGCTATCGGAAACGCGGCGAGTATGTGGCTCCGTTTGCGATTGGCTCGTTCAGATATACATCTCCGTTCCGAATCTTGATGTTGTAACCGCAATCGGGGTTGCTGCACACCCAAGCCTTATAGTGTATCGGAGCGCCCTGGCTTCCAAAGTCGGATAACGGCAACAGGTTGCCCATCGAACAACTCATACAACTGGGGAAATCTCTGCCTTCCACGAATTCCTCCTCTCCCCTTTTTTCAAAGCGCGCAAAGTATAGCATCGAGAGTCGGAGTAAACAAGTTCCCCGCAGCAAGACTGCTCGAAGGCCGCCGGGGCTACACCGACAGCTTGCGAACCGCTTCCTCGTCTATCTCAATCCCAAGGCCGGGTCCGTCCGGCACTTTCAGAAAGCCGTCTTGCTGGTCGAACGGCGGCGCCATCAGCCCCTCTCTTATCAGCGAAGGCGTGCGGTCGAACTCCATTACCGGCTCCTGGGCGTAGGGTTCCGGGTCTCCGGACGGCGGGCAGGGCGGTATCGTCGAGGCGACGTGCAGGCTGGCCGCGATCATCACCGGCGAACCCCACACGTGCGGATTGACCTGAATGCCGTTCGTATTCGCGGTCATCGCCACGTTTCGCATCTCAGTGATCCCGCCCACATTTATTACGTCCGGCTGGGCTATGTCGTATGCTCTCCGCGCCAGGAATTGGGAGAACTCATAGCGGGTCCGCAGGTTTTCGCCCCCGGCGATGGCCATAGGCAGCGCCGACTTCACCTGGAGATATCCATCTATGTCCTGGGCGTTCACCGGCTCCTCGAACCACAGAACGTCCAGGTCGGCCAAGCGATTGCCAATCCGAATCGCGCTGGTAGCGTTGTATCCCTGGTTCGCGTCCACCATCAGCTTGATGTCCGGCCCTATCGCCTCTCGCAGCGCAGTAACCCGCTTCACGTCCTCGTCCATCGGCAGTCCGCCCACCTTAGTCTTCATCCCCTTGAAACCAGCCTCGACATATCCGCGCGCCTCGTCCGGCAGCCGTGTCGGGAACTCACCCTCCGTGTAGTACAGCCCGGTCGCGTACACGGCGACCCTATCCCGTACACGGCCTCCGAGCAACTGGTACACAGGCTGACCAAAGACCTTGCCGGTAATGTCCCACAGCGCCGTGTCCACTGCGCTGATTGCAGACCCGGCCATCCCCACCGCGACGTTGGCGTTGTACTGCATGGCGAACATCTTCTGCCACAGCCCAATTCGGTTCGTCGGGTCCTCGCCTATCAGCATCGGCCCGAAATCATTCTCCACAACCACGGCGGCGGCCCCGCCGCAGCCCTCGCCCCAACCGACGATGCCGTCGTCCGTAGTCACCTTCACAAGTCCCACGCTGCGGTGCCCGATCCACCCCTGCGACCACCCAAAAGGCCGCTCCAGCGGTGCGCTCAGTTGAAACGTCTCGATTTCGGCTATCTTCATATTAGGCATGACCTTCCTTGACACTTAGCATTACGTGATCTGAGTACATATATTGCAGGGCTTTTTATAGTCAGCGGTGAACACATCCCACGGGACGGATTCGCTAGTCATATACTTTCGTTTATAAAGCAACAGGTGGCAACAGGTGGTTTAACTGGTGACCGACAGGTGGGCAACAGGTGATTAGAACACCAGATATCCACCTGTTAAACACCTGCATTAGCTTTGGGGAAAATTTTTCGCCTCTCCGATTTTGGGCCAGCATAACTTGGTATTTATGTATGTCGAGGTTCAGGATCATGGTCGGACGCCCTCTGCTGTTAGTTTGTATGTTCGTATTATAGCGTATACAGCGCACGAATGTGT
Organism: Dehalococcoidia bacterium; assembly: GCA_965202815.1. Taxonomy (GTDB): domain Bacteria; phylum Chloroflexota; class Dehalococcoidia; order Lucifugimonadales; family UBA1123; genus VXRN01. The sequence goes on along the minus strand of CBDBCD010000002.1, from coordinate 1,192,762 downwards.
AGTTCTATGAGAAACTGGGGAAGACTTTGAAGAGACTATGTTCTCTACTCTGATACTATGGAGGCGCGATTCGCAGGAAGTTCCTGGTACGAAACCGTTGTCGAAATAGAAGGCGAATCTTTCCAATGTCAGTATCGGTAATTCCATCTTACAGGGTCATGCTGCACATGGCGCGTCGCGCCAGCGGACTGGGTTACGCCGAAGCGCTCGATTCGCTGGAGAACGGTATGCGCGACTACGTGAGGACGCAACTCGCGCAGATGCACTCCTCGCTAGTCGAACTCGGCGTCCGCTCAGTCATCGGACAACTTGGAGACCCGGAGCCCGATGCGCTGCTGAAGACGCTGTCCGAACTTGATGAAGCCAGACCGCAGGAAGTCGCCCAGGAAGCGTTGGCCATCGCGTCCGAATCGCTGCCCAGGCCGGACCTGTCGGCGAGAATGTTCATGTTTCCGGGCGACGGCGAAAGCGCGGTGCTCGTCAACCAACTGGGAGGAGCGCTGGGCTTCAGCCTCGGCGCGAGCGCGACGCTGCTGTTCGTGTGGCCGGGAGGCGACTGGCGCGCGAACCTGCGCTACAACGTAGTCCACGAGTACGCCCACCTAGTCCGCAATCTCCTGTTTCCCAGGGGCATAGCCGGCGGCAGACTCGTCTATATGAAGACCCAGCAGCCGGAGACGCTTCTCGACGCGATGGTTGCCGAGGGTATATGCGACTGCTTTGCCCAACGATGCCTGGACGGAGCGCGTCCGCGCTGGATGGACACCCAGAACGAGGTGGAGCCCCGCAGAATGTGGCCGAGAGTCCACAGGCGATTCGGCATCTCCGACGCCACGGAGATACGCCGCTTCCTGTTCGGCGACGGCGACAGGGTTCCCGCATGGACAGGCTACACGCTCGGATACATGATCGTGAGAAAATATCTGGACAACAATCCCGGCGCTTCTATGATGCGGTTGGTTTCCATGCCCGCTTCCGATGTGTATGATGGTTCGGGAATCGAGTCCGACGGAATAGAATGAGGAGAATCGCCGAATGCGTTACTACACGCTGCTTTCGAACGATGGAGACGCCCGTCTCATAGTCGAGACAGACCGGGGTGTGGCCATGGACCTCACCAGCCTCGACCCCGACGTCAGCGATCTCTCGGACCTGCTTCTGGCGTCGTCCCTGTCCGGTATGTCCGTGGACGAGATAGCGAATCTGACCCTGGAGACTGGAAACGCGGACAGGTTCGACATGAACGAGGTGATGGATACCACGAGGAGCGGCGAAGGATTCTACCGGCTGGACCGGCCTTTCGACCCCTCCGAAGTCTGGGCCGCGGGCGTCACCTACAAGACCAGCGAGATGGAGCGAATGCGCGAGAGCGACACGCCCGACGTTTACAGCAAAGTCTATAACTCCCAGAGACCGGAGGTGTTCTTCAAAGCATCCTCAGACCGCTGTATGGGCCCATTCGAGTCCGTGGGCATAAGGGGTGACTCAGACTGGAATGTTCCCGAACCTGAGCTCGCGTTCGTCCTGTACAGGGGCGAAATCGTTGGCTACACCATAGGGAACGACATGAGCAGTCGCGCTATCGAGGGAGAGAATCCGCTCTATCTTCCCCAGGCGAAGGTGTTCGACAGGTGCTGCTCGATTGGACCGTGCTTCGTAACCGCAGAGGACTTGAACCCGACCGACCTCGATATAAGCTGCTCTATTGCGCGGAACGGCGCGGAAGTGTGGAGAGACAGCACTTCCACCTCTCAGATGGCTCGTAGCTGCGAGGAATTAGCGGACTGGCTTCAGCGACACAATTACGTCCCCGACCTTACGACGGTCCTCACAGGCACCGCAATCGTTCCGCCGCCTGAGTTCTCGCTCCAGGAGGGCGACATCGTAACGATGTCCATCGAGGGCATCGGCGTACTCGAGAACGACGTCATAGAGGTGTGAGCGTCAGGTATGGCTGATACCACGCATGGTATATGCTCACGAATCCGCCAACGAGTCCAAACTCCGCTGAACGAAGTCAACGCCAACCAACTCCTCCCAGCGCGACGTTATCCTACCGGTCGCCTCGCCTGGGACGGAATCGCCGAGCGGGTAGCCATTGATGGAGGCCACCGGCAGAAGACAGTAGCGCGTGCTTGACACGAACGCCTCGTCCGCGTCGTATAGCTCGCGCTGGTTGTAAAGTCCCTCGTCAACGCCGATGCCCAGGGACTCCGCTATTTCGAGAACCGTGTGCATACTGACGCCCGGAAGCACATTGCTTCGATCCGGTAGCTTGATTCTTCCGTCCACCACGAACATGAAGTTCGCGCCCCTGCACTCGGTTAAATGCCCTTGCGCGTTGGACATCAGAGGAATAACCTGGACTGAGCCGATCTTGCCGTCGCCCCCAGACTGTCCCTGCGGATCAGGGTAGGTGTTAGGTGTGTATATGCGGACTCCTTCCACGTAGCTCCGCGCGAACGCGGACACGTCAAGCGGCGCGCAGTAGATTGCGACATCCACGCCGGGCAGATCGTCCGCTGACTGCGGTCGGCTTATCGTAACTGTTTGAGTGACTGTCAACTCGATGCGCTCGTCTTCCAGGATCGAGTGATTTGTCTCGATAAGACCGGTTGAAATAGACTCGAAGTCCTCAATTGATAGTCCGGTGTCTATCTTCGAGTAAACAAGCCCGTTGAACAGCCTCTCGATATGCTGCCTGATCTTGAAGGGCTTTCCGCCGAACGTTCTGGCGGAATCGTAGTATCCGCCCGCCGAGCGCGCATTGATTCTCTGGAGGATGGGCACGGCCTCGGAGTAAGGCATCACCCGTCCATTGATATATGCTAGAAAGTCTTTCTGGTAGGCCATCTGCCGAAGATACCGCTTCTGGTGATTACCTCGCTTCTGAAGGCGAATAGCTTGCAGGGTCTTTGTATCTTGACTTTGCCATGAGACAATCACGTCCTAAGTATATATCGGAGCGCGGCAGACCGTAGGGTCTTAGGTCATAGAAGACCGTACGAAAGCGAGGGTCGCCGCGCCCATTGCGAACAAGAGCCCGAACAGTTGCCTGGGCTAACCAAGCCCGTATCTTGCAAGGCCGGGCCATTGTCTGACAGGAGACAGAAATGGACAAAGAGCTCATATACGTAGGCATAGACGTTGCTAAGGATCGAGTGGATGTCGCGGTCCGTCCCTCTGGGAAGGTGTGGAGCGTATCCTATGACGAGGCCGGAATAGCTGATCTTGTGGTTGAACTGAACAGCTTGGACCCGGAGGCGGTGATCGCTGAATCCACTGGCGGTCTGGAACTTCCCCTGGCGGCGGCTCTGGCCGCGGCGTCGCTGCCTGTTGCGGTGATCAATCCCCGACAGGCGCGCGACTTCGCCAAGTCCACAGGACAGTTGGCCAAGACAGACCGGCTGGACGCTCAGGTTCTGGCTCACTTCGGCGAGGCTGTACGTCCACCCATACGCGCTCTGCCGGACGCCGACACTCATGCGCTCGGAAGTGTGCTGGCGCGTCGGCGACAGGTTGTGGACATACTGGTGGCTGAGAAGAATCGCCTCGGTCGCGCCACCGCAGAAGTTCGTCCTCGGATCCAGGCTCACATAACCTGGCTGGAACAGGAGCTGGGAGACTTGGACACAGACCTGCGCGACAGAGTGCGCAAAAGTGCGATGTGGCGGGAGAAAGACGACCTTCTGCGCAGCGTTCCTGGTGTGGGACAGCAGGTTTCCCTGACGCTGTTGGCATATCTGCCGGAGTTGGGAACGCTGAATCGCAAGCAGATAGCCGCGTTGGTCGGTGTGGCTCCGTTCAACCAGGACAGCGGGCCCCGTCGGGGCAAGCGCAGTGTCTGGGGAGGTCGAGCCAGAGTGCGCTCTGCGCTCTACATGGGAGCGTTGGTTGCCAGTCGGCGCAACCCCACGCTTAGAGAGTTTTACCAACGCCTGCTGAATGCTGGGAAGCCGAAGAAGGTGGCTCTGACCGCGTGTATGCGCAAGCTGCTGATCATACTCAACAGCATGATGAGAACGGGTGAGCGATGGAACTCCGCTGTCGTTGGATGTTGACATTTAAGACAGTTGCTTTCGTTTTTGTCTTGTCGTCAATCTTTCGTTCGCCCTGAGCTTGTCGAAGGGCCGTCCATTCATGGTTCGACAGGCTCACCACGAACGGACTACACAGGTGACACTCGAAAATGAAAGACCCTGGAATAGCTTGTGTAGATGTGGAAATCGGCTTTGAGCGTCACCCGATTTCTTCCATGCTGTCGAATCCGTCGCCTTCGGGCGCCATCATCCTTATCTGCTCGCCATAGGTGGTGCGAATCCTGGTGATGCGCGCCTCGGCCGAGTTGAGCATCTCGTTGCAGATGCGAGCCAGCTTCATGCCGCGCTCGTACATGGCCGTGGACTCCGCAAGAGTCAGCCCGCCCGATTCAAGTGCCTGAACCGTCTGTTCGAGAAGACTCACCGCCTCCTCGAACGACAGGTTTTCCGGCGCTTCCTGGTTCTCCGTTGCTCCCTCTGAAGCCATATTCGCTCCTGTCTAATCTCCCAGTCTGAACGGCGGATACCTGTCGGTCGTCAGCAGAAATGCGTAAGCGGTTACTCGATTGCTCCAGCGCATCACGCCCACCGTAAAGTCGAACATACCCCTGGGATACCGCCCGACTATCAGTATGGAAAGCCACGCGATGAACGACACGACCAGCACGATCAGCGAGAGTACGTACAAGACGATGAAGTGCGGTATGGCGAGTATCCACTTCACGATGGGCATGAACCTGTTGATGTCGTCTTCTTCCGGGTAGGGGATGTCGAGATGAACGGACTGTTCTTCGTCGGTGGCGGGATACTCGTCGCGCAGCAACAGTATGTAGGAATTCACCCTGGAAACGAATCTGAGCACTTCCAGGTTCCAGTCGAACCACCAGCGCGGATACTTGTTTCGGAACAGTATCATGAAGAACGTCGGAACTATCACCTGCCAGGCCGCGAATATGCTGATTATGATTATCGGGATGGCCAGAATCAGCCTAACCAACGCCGTGAGCCTGTTTCGCGGGCCTTCCGGGTAGTCCACGCTGTACTGCAACGGGTAGGTTGTAGCGCTTGCCATGTTATTCCTCCTACGACCCGCTATTCGCTAAGACTGAACGGCGGATACCTGTCGGTGGTCAGCAGGGCCGCATAGGCTATGACTCTGTAACTCCAGCGTTCCACCCCTACGGCGAAATCGAACATGCTCTGCGGATACCGGCCGATTATCAGGATTGCGAACCAGGCGATAAACGTCAGTACGAATACGACCAGCCACAGAACCGTCAGGACTATGTAGTGCGGAATTGCGAGCAGCCACTTTACGAGAGGCATGAACCTGTTCAGCTGGCCTTCCACATCCGGGTACGCGATTTCCAGATGGACCGACTGCTCGTCGTCAGTGGAAGGATACTCGTCGCGCAGAAGGAACACGTATGCCCAGACACGCGCCCCGAACCTGTTCAACTCCAACCCCCAGTCGAACCACCAGCGCGGGTACTTGTGCCGAAACAGGATCATGAAGATCGTTGCGATCCATAATCCACCACCGGCGACCAGCAGCGTCAGGAACTGTCCGATGCTGAAGTCCTGTTCGCCAGTATTGAAGTACCCGGTTATCAGGGTAATTATCACGATAATTGGTATGGCGAGTATGATTCTCACCAGCGCGGAGAGTCGGTTTCTGGGTTCCTCCGGGTAGTCAACGCTGAATTGGACCGGGTACATATCGTCGTTGTACATTGCCATTCTGCGCCTCTTTCATGGCGATGGTTGCTGGGCCGATTCCTATACGCCAATGGGAGCGTCCCGCCGGATTGGCGTGACGCGCGGAAACTCAGTCTCTGTTCCGGTAGAACAGAATGAACGCGGCGGTTACCACGGTCGAAGTTATCAGGCTGAGCAGTCCGCCAATCAGTATGTCTATGGGTATGAGGGCAGCGGGCCAGGTGGAGATCTGCAGGTAGATGGGAATGATGTATGTAGCGTAGGCGGCGCACCCCAGAACGAAGCTGTTCTTCACCGCTCTCAGAAGGCTGCCCTCTTTGAGCGCCGGTTCTATCGCCAGGTAGCTGTTGCCGAACGCTATCAGAAGCAGGAACGCGAGAATGGCGAGTATCTCCACGCCGCCCCAGGTATCCATCTGTCTTCCGAAGGCGTCGAACATCTCTTTGTTGCCACTGGCTTCGTAGAGTCTTTCGTACATACCCGTAGCTATGGGCGACAGATTCCATCCGACGTCAATTATGGTGTATATCAAGAACGCCAGTATGAATCGAACGTACTTCATGTCTTACCTCTCTTCGGCGCTATCCGGTGATGACTCGACCGATGCGATGACGCTGCCCCTGTGCAGCGTGATGTCCAGTATATCACCCGTGGTGACATTTTGGCTGTCCGTGATAATCTCGTCGGAATTACGCGAGGAGACGATGGCATAGCCTCGGCGCAAGGTCCCGTAGGGCGAGAGCGGAGACAGCGCGGACGACAGCCCTGTCACTCGCGCCCGCTCCAGTTCGACACGGTGCGACAGCGCGGTCTGGGAGTCCTGGAGCAGATCGTCAACCCGGAGGCGAAGCCCGTCCAGTTCGGGCGCGGCCCTTACAACACGGAAGCGCAAGACATCCACTTCGTCCGACGCGCGACCCATTTGCGTGGCGAGTGAGTTCTCTATGACCTGCGCCGCTCCCGCGACCCTGGCGAGTATCTCCGCGCGGTCCGGGACCACAAGCTCAGCGGCCGCGGACGGCGTGGGCGCCCTTACGTCAGCCACCATATCGCATATCGTGAAATCGGTCTCGTGACCTATCGCGCTCACTACCGGAGTCGAACTGGCGAACACCGCGCGCGCGACGGACTCCTCGTTGAACGACCATAGGTCTTCGAGCGAGCCGCCGCCCCTGGCGACGATTATGACGTCCACATCAGGCTCGGCGTTCAGAGCGGCAAACGCCTCCACAATCGTTGGAGCCGCTCCGTCTCCCTGGACCATCGCGGGCGCCAGGAGCAGTTCCACCAGAGGCCATCTTCGTCCAATGACACTCTGAATATCGTGCCAGACCGAGCCGGTCGGCGAAGTTACGACCCCGATGCGCCTGGGTATCTCCGGCAGCGGCCTCTTGCGCGAGGGATCGAAGAGACCCTCGCGTTCTAGCTGGAGCGTCAGCTGCTCCAGCCGCATCTGCAATTCGCCGACGCCCTCCGGCTGGATGATGTCCGCTATCAGCTGGAGGTCGCCTCTTACTTCATACAGCGAGATTCTGCCATGCGCCACGACAGCCGCGCCGTCCTGAAGCTGCTCCAGCCCGCGCGAGTTGCGGAACAGCACCCCGCGAAGCGAACTGTTCGAGTCTCTGAGAGTGAAGTACGCGTGTCCCGAACCCGGACGGCGCAGATTGGACACCTCTCCCTCTATCCAGATGTCCGCGAGAACGTCGTCGTATGCAAGTAACTCTCGCAGATACGCGGTTACCTGCGAGACTCCGTAGATGACCGCCACGTTAGACCCTGGACAGGTAGGTGGCGTTGCGCGTATCCACCTTGACGTACTCGCCCTCGTTCACGAACAGCGGCACCTGTATCAGCAGGCCGGTTTCGAGCGTCGCGGGCTTCGTCGCGCCGGTGGCGGTGTCGCCCTTGAGGCCCGGCGGCGAGTCCACTACTTGCAAGTCAACTGTTATCGGAAGTTCGAGCGAGATGGGGTTGTCTTCGTAGAAGACCAGATCTACTGTCATCTCCTCTTTGAGGTAGTTGAGCTCTTCGGATATCTGCTCTTTCAGCAGAGGGAACTGGTCGTAGGACTCCGTATCCATGAAGTAACACAGGTCGTCCTCATCGTAAATGTACTGCGCGGAGCGGCGTTCCACGTCCGCCGGAGTGAGCTTGACATCGTAGCCTGAGAAACTGCGGTCCAGCACCTTGCCGGTGCGAATCTCGCGGAAGCGGATGCGCATCGTGGGAGCGCGCTGCTGCATCTTGCTTCGTTCGTAGTCCACCACCATGTAAGGCTCGCCATCGAGCTCGATGGCCATTCCCTTTCTCAAGTCTCCGTATCCGATTGTCATTTGTCCCGCTCCTTAGCTTTCCCACGCGCTGAATATACCGCGCCTGCTACTCCCGCTCTTTCTCTTTGAGCAACTCCTCAAGCTCGGCATTGCGCTTCTTCAATGCTTCCCGCTCCGCTCGTTTCTCGCCTATTTCTATACCGCGCTCGACGCGCTTTCTGGCGAATGTCTCCCACATACTGAACAATATAGTGTCCCCTACCCTTGCTCTGATAGGGATTCTTCAAGTTCAGCGTTTCGCTTTTCAAGTTCAGCAATGCGCTCCGACTGCGCCTTGAGTTCATCCTCGATCTTAGCGATACGCTTCGCCTGCGCCTCACGCTCGTCCTCGCGACCACGCTCATAGCGCTTCCTGGCGAATGTCTCCCACGTACTCAGCATTGCGTCCCTCCCTTTCAGGATGATGAAAGCCGCGATAGCCGCAGCCATGGCGACCGGCCCCGTATCCAGCAGGATGTTCATGATTATATCAAGATAATCGGATTCCGCGTCGCGCTGGTAGATTTCATACCATACCAGAAAAATCTCACCCAGAACGCACAGAATCAAGAATACGCTGAAGTATAGCTCTCGCCACCGAGCGGGGACGCTCATCATGGACAGCCTGGACTGTTCGGCTTCCCGCTCGTCTTCCGGCATCAACTTGACCTATTTCGGTGAGCTAGTCAGTATCCTCGCCCGACCGTTCTCCATCACCACGATGTCCTCAATCCTGACGCCGCCCCAGCCCGGGATGTAGATGCCGGGCTCGACCGTGAAGATCATCCCGTCCTCGATGACGTCCTCGGACGTCGGCACCACCATTGGCCGCTCATGCACCGCGAGTCCCACCCCGTGTCCCAGCCCATGCCCGAACTCGTCCCTGTAACCCGCCTCTTCGATCACCGTCCGCGCGATTTCGTCCACATCCTTCCCGATCATCCCGGACCTCACTTCACGAATCGCGGTCTCCTGCGCTTGCAGGACGACAGAGTAGATAGCGAGAAACTCGTCGTCGGGATTTCCCGCGTAGAACGTCCGGGTAAGGTCGCTGTTGTATCCCTCGTAGCTGGCCCCCATGTCTATGACGATGGGATCGCCCAGCCGGACTACGGAGTCGTCCGCGCGATGATGCGGCAGCGCGCCGTTCGGCCCCGCCCCGACGATGATGTCGAACGCCGGACCCTCCGCGCCGAGCCCGCGCATCTCCACCTCCAGGTCCCACGCGATCTGCGCCTCGGTCATGCCCGGCTCTATGCGAGGCCCGACCGTTGCCATCGCCCGATCCGCGATCTCCACAGCCTTCTGGATAAGCGTCAACTCGGAAGCGTCTTTGACCGCGCGAACGCCTTCTACGACGCCCTTCGTCTCCTCGATGAAGACATCGGCTGCGTTATCCGACTCTTCCAGCGAGGATGTCATGAAACTGTGCGAGGTGACCGTCATGTGGTCGGCTTCAATGCCCAGAACACCGATTCCCAACTCGGCCAGCAAATCGGGCATCCAGCTCACGCCGCCCCTGGTTCTGTGGACTCTGTATGACGGCGATTCGGTCTTCGCCTGCTCCACGTAGCGGAAATCGGTCGCCAGAACCGCGTCGGACTCGGTTATGAGCAGGTATCCCGCGGAGCCGGTGAAACCGGACAGATAGCGCCTGTTCTCCGGCGCCGAAACCAGAAATCCGTCAACCTCAAGCGCCTCCATTTCGGATCGGAGACGCGCGACCCTCCAGGATATGCTCATTCCGCGCCCCGTTCGCCGATGTGCGCGACCAGGTAATCCAGCGCGTACAGGTAGCCCCGCCATCCGAAGCCCGCGATCTGGCCGACCGCCATATCCGCCACGACCGAGTGCCTGCGATACTCGTCACGGGCGTGGATGTTGGATATGTGAACCTCGATGATCGGCAGCCGGGCGTCCGCCAGCGCGTCGCGCATGGATAGTCCGTAGTGCGTCAGCGCTCCAGCGTTTATGATCACCCCGTCCGCCTCGTCGGAAGACTGCTGTATGAAGTCAACTATGGCTCCCTCGTGATTCGACTGGAAGAAGACGACCTCTATGCTCAGAGCGTCCGCCTTCTGCGAAATATCACCTTCTATATCGGCGAGAGTCCTGCTGCCGTAGTGCCCGGGATCACGCCTGCCGAGGTTGTTGAGGTTCGGGCCGTTGACTATCAGTATCTTCACCATCTGCCCCTTCGTCCTGTTCCCCCACCGGAGGCGTCGCAACACTACCTGCCCTTGGGTGCGCCGACATATAAGCCTGCATCGCTTCTTCTCTAGTGATGTGCGTGTAAATCTGCGTCGTGCCCGGGTTGGCGTGTCCGAGAAGTTCCTGTACCACCCGCAGGTCCGCGCCGCCCTCGAGCAGATGCGTGGCGAACGAGTGTCGAAGCGTGTGAGTATGCACCTGGCTTCCCAGCCCAGCCCGTGTCGCGTACTCGCGCACTATCTTCTGGATGCTGCGCTCGCTGAGCCGGTTCCCGTAGCGATTCAGGAAGAGCGCGTCTTCCGACCCGGCTGAGATCGCTGCCCTGACCTCTGAAAGGTACATCTTGATGGCGTCTCTGGCTGACCGGCCGATGAGGACTATACGGTCTTTCGATCCTTTGCCCGTCACCCTGAGTTCCCGCGTGTCCAGGTTGACACTGTCGAGGTTCAGGCCACCGACCTCACTTACCCTTAGCCCCGCAGCATACACAAGCTCTAGGAGCGCTTTGTCTCTGATGCGCTTATCCGATGTCGGGTCTGGGGCGTTTACCAGTTTCGCGGCCTCTTCTTCAAACAGAAATCTCGGCAGGCGCGACTCGGATTTGACCGCGCCGCGCTGCGGTAATGGATCATGGGTTACAACTCCCACGCTATTCAGCCACTTGAACAGATTCCTGAGAGCGCTCAACTTCCTGATGACGCTGGATCTGACGTATCCAATCTCTTGAAGCCACGCCAGATACGCCCGGACACGACGCCGGTCGAGTTCAGCGAACGACTCTATCTCGCGCTCGGACATGAACTCATGCAGCGGCTCCAGGTCGGTGAGGTAGTTGCGCACGGACAGCGGGGCGAGGCCGCGTTCCGCCACAAGGTGATCGCGGAAGCGGCTCGTCAAGTCCTGCCAGCCCTCGGCGTCCATGTCAGGAAGCCTTTTCCAGTTCCTGCGACTCCGGCGTCGGCCCCCTGAACCCGCACTCTTCGTCCAGGCAGCGGGCATTCTTACGACCCCGCCCCTGCGTAACCAGCAGCTTCCCGCAGTCTGGGCACGGCTGGGGCAGAGGATTCGCGGTGAACTTGCACTCCGGGTAATTCACGCAGCCGTAGAAGATTCTGCCGTTGCGCCCCTTCTGCTTGCGCTCAGCCAGGTCGCCGCCGCAGTCCGGGCAGTCCACCCCGACGAGGAACGGCTTGGCGTTCTTGCACTCCGGGTAGCCGCTGCACGCGAGGAAACGTCCGTTGCGCCCGGTCTTCACTACCATTGGACGCTCGCACTTCTCGCAGAACTCGTCAACATCCTCGCTTACACGCTCTCTCAGAGCCCGCTCCTCCTCGCTCTCCACCGGCCTGGTGTTCTTGCACTCCGGGTAGCCGGTACACGCCAGGAACCGGCCATAGCGCCCCGACTTGATCACCATCGGACTCTCGCACTTCTCGCAGACCTCATCGGTCTCCTCGTCGAGCAGTTCCCGGGGCACGCGCTCGGCCTCCTTCATGGCCTTCTCGATGGAGCGGTCGAATGGATGATAGAAGTCGTTCAGCACCGGCTCCCACTCCCGCTCGCCCTCAGCCACGTCGTCCAGCTGCTCCTCCATCGTGGCGGTGAACCCGACATCCATTATGTCCGGGAAGTTCGCGGTCAGCAGATCGGTGACCACCGTGCCGAGCCTCGTCGGTGTGAACCTGTTGTTCTCCTTCTGCACGTAGTCCCTGTCCTGTATCGTCGCAAGTATGGGCGCGTAGGTGCTCGGTCGTCCGATGCCCTGCTCCTCCAGCGCGCGAATCAGCGTCGCCTCGGTGAAGCGCGGCGGCGGCTGGGTGAAATGCTGGTCTGAGGACAGGCCCAGGCAGTCCAGCGCGTCGCCCTCTGCGAGTTCCGGCAGAGGCGGCGTCTCCTCATTCTCGGACGCCGCGTCGTCCGCGCCCTCCATGTACAGAACGCGGTAGCCCGCGAACTTGAGAACCGAGCCGGTGGCGCGGAATATATACTCGGTACCCGATTTGAGACCTGTCGCGTTGATGTCCACCCTGGTCGAATCGAACAGCGCGTCGTTCATCTGGCTCGCGAGCATCCGCTTCCATATCAGGTCGTACAGCCTGAACTGCTCGTTGCTCAGATACTGGCGTATAGCTCGTGGGGCGCGCATGATCGAGGTGGGGCGTATGGCCTCGTGCGCTTCCTGGGCGCCCTTCACCCTGCGCGTATAGACTCGTGGCGACTTGGGAGCGTACTCCGCGCCGAACTCCTTCCTGATATACTCGCCCGCCTCATTCAGCGCCGCCGACGCCACGTTGGTGGAATCGGTACGCATATAGGTAATCAGGCCCACCGATCCCTCGTCGCCGATATTCAGCCCCTCGTAAAGCTGCTGCGCCACCACCATCGTGCGACGCGCGGTGAACCTTAGCTTCCTCGACGCCTCCTGCTGAAGCGTGGATGTGATGAACGGAGGCGATGGACGACTCCGCGTCTGACGCTTGCGGACCGAGTCCACCGCGTATTCCGCGCCATCCAGGTCCGATGTTAGCCTCGTCGCCTCATCGCCATTGGGTATCTCTAACTTCTTGCGCTTGCCCTTGAGAGAGTGCAGCGCCGCCTCGAACTCGATTCGCTTCTCATCACCGTCATTCCCGCTTTCGCGGGAATCCACAGCCTTCAGGAACTTCCCGCCAATCGTCCAGTATTCCACCGGCACGAACGCCCCGATCTCGCGTTCACGGTCAACCACCAGTCGAAGCGCGACCGACTGCACTCGTCCGGCGGACAGCCCTCGCTTCACCTTCCCCCACAGCACCGGACTGAGACGATAGCCCACAAGCCTGTCCAGCAGACGGCGCGCCTGCTGGGCGTCTATCAGGTTGTAGTCGAGCTCGCGAGGATGGTCGAACGCTTCCTGGATCGCCTCGCGCGTGATTTCGTGGAAGACGACTCTCTTCGTCTTGTCCATGGGTATATTGGCCGCCTCTACCAGGTGCCAGGATATCGCTTCGCCCTCCCTGTCCGGGTCGGTCGCCAGATACACCGTCCCGGCGCTCTTCGCTCGCTTGGTCAGGTCCGTTACGACTTTGCGCTTGTCGTTCATCACCCGGTAGGTGGGCTTGAAGCTGTCTTCTTCTATCTCAATGCCCATCTTGGTCTTGGGCAGGTCTCGCACGTGCCCCATAGACGCCTTGGCGACGTACTTGTTTCCCAAGAACCGCTGGACAGTCCTTGCTTTGGCGGGAGATTCTACTATTACGAGGTCCTTAGCCATGTTCACCTTGCGCAGTCTGATACTCTTCCGAAGTTTCCCTGAGTCTGACGTAGTTCATGCCGCCCACCTGCCTTACCAGCCCGCGCAGTTCCATCATAGTAAGAGCGCTGCTGACTGTCGAGGAAGGCAGAGACGAGTTTCTTATGATTTCGTCAATGTGTATCGGATCAAACGTTACATACTTTAGCGCCGCCGCCTGCGCTTCGTCTTCCGGGAAGAAGGCCGCGAGCTCTATCTGGTACTCGATGGTCGAAAGGTTCAACTCTTCGATGATGTCGTCGGCGCACGTCACCAGCTTGGCCGCCGAGTCGCGTATCAGCTGGTTGCCGCCCCTGGAGTTGGGAGCGAGTATGCTGCCCGGTATGCAGAATACCTCCCTGTCCTGCTCCAGCGCGTGCCTTGCTGTGAGCAGCGCGCCGCTCCCTTCGGGCGCTTCGGCCACAAGCGTCCCGAGACTCATGCCGCTTATGATGCGATTGCGCCTTGGAAAATTCTGAGAGTCCGGCCTTGCGCCGAGCGGAAACTCCGATACCACGGCGCCGCGCTTGACTATATCAGCCGCCAGCCCGGCGTGCTCGCGAGGATACATGACGTCCAGGCCGCTTCCCATCACCGCTATCGTGCGGGCTCCGGCGTCCAGCGCGGCCTGATGTACGATGCCGTCAATACCCTTGGCGAGTCCGCTGACTATGGTGAGTCCGTTCTGCGCCAGGTCAGACGTGACCTGCCTTGCCACCTCGCGCCCGTAGGCCGTTGGCCTGCGAGTTCCCACCACCGCGATGGCCCGCTCGTCTTCCGGAAGGATTTCACCCTTCGCATACAGAACGGGGGGCTTGTCGTATATCTCCTTGAGCCTGGGGGGATAGCCCTCGTCGTGCCAGGTAAGCGCGGTCACGCCCGCCTGCTGCACGCGCTCCATCTCGGCGTCCGGGTCAATCCTGCTCCACGACCGCGATGCGCTCGCGGCGCTTCTGCGGTCCAGTCCGGCCTGCTGTAGTTGAGCCGAACTCGCGCCCCACGCTTCCGAGAGAGAGCCGAAGTGCGCCTCGAGCATGGCCACTCTGGCGCGACCAACCCCGCGGACTCGATTGAATGCTATCCAGTACTTTAGTTCAGAGATTTCCATGCGCGAACGAGAAGGGAAGATTGCGAAACTATGGCGGAGAGGGTGGGATTCGAACCCACGGTCGCCTTCTTCAGACGACACGCGATTTCCAGTCGCGCCTATTCGGCCACTCTAGCACCTCTCCGCGAGGCCGAGGCAAGAAGCGGGAAGCCGCGCCTGCCACTATACACTGCGCGACAGTATAAAGGGCAGGGGGCGAGAAATCGAGACCCGCTTTCTCGCGCTGGCGGAGAGGGTGGGATTCGAACCCACGATGGAGTTGCCCCCATACTGGTTTTCGAGACCAGCGCCTTAAACCGCTCGGCCACCTCTCCCAGACCATCAACGATTATAGCACAGGCCGCCGCCGCAATTGAAAATTACCGCAAACCTTGGTTCAGTTTCGCCTGAGAAGTCGGTCGTATTCGTCATGGGGACCTATCCAGAACCAGACAATCTCCCCAGAATCAACGACCCCCAGAGCACGATAATCTATGTTCACCCGCGCCGAATAAACGGGACGTCGTCGCCCCACACGCTTGAAGTCCAGACTTGGATGCCGGGGGTCTAACAGGAAGAACCTGTAGGCTTCCCGCGCCTATCGTTTCACACGCTCCGGAAGTCGCCGATAAGCGTCCCAGAAACTGGGCAGGGTGTACGACTGAAGCCTATAATTCATCCAGATCCATAGGATTCGTCAGTCCTGATCGGTGTGCCTCCAGTGCTTCGTCCGCCATCCGCTCCAGCAGTTCTTCCGATTCTGGAAGCTGGAACAGATATTGCCAACGCTGTTCCGAATCCAGTTCGGCCAGCATCAGTCGTGCAAACTCGTCCTGCTGTTGTCGAGGAAGTCTTGATGCCCTGTCAAAAGCGTGTTGAAGAAGCTCAGTCATAGCGCCTTGATTGTAGCATACCTAATGGTCGGCATATGGCTTACGGCAGACAGTACAGCTAGACCCCGTCTGTCTCCCTATTCGGATCCCTCTCCACGTACCCTTCCGGCCGCTACCCCGCTCTCTCTCAACAACTCCGACGCCAGCCCGTCATCAGCTAGAACCAGGCCAATCAAAAGGTGCTCCGTGCGGATGGGGCCTCCCCCTGTCACTGACGCCTCCGACCTCGCCGCCTCCAGAACTTTCAGGCTGCGCTGACTGAACGCCATCGGACGCTCGCCGCTTTCGGTCTCCGACCGCAGCCTCTCTCCGATGCGCTCCAGGTCTGCGCCCAGATCCACTAGCGACTTTGCCGCCGTGCAGTCCGCGTCGTTGACCAGCGCCATCAGCAGGTACTCAGGTTCTATCTCGTATCTGGACATTCCTCGAGCCATCATCCCCGCGACCTCCAGGATCCCACGGAACCTCTCCGACATGTGCCTTTCCCTATGTCTCTGGATCACTTCCGCGCTGTCAATTTCGCGTAGTGAGAACTCGCCCGTGTCCGGGTCCAACTCCGCTCCCGCCTTGTCGAGTACACCCGGCGCGGCGAACACCGGCGCGCCGCTGTTCACCGCCAGCGCGATAGCGTCGCTCGGCCTCGTGTCGAACTCGATAGCGTCCTCCCCGTTCTTTATCCTTACGATGGCGAAGAAGGTGTCCTCCATGAGGTCGCTGACCACCACGCGCTCTACCTCCCCTCCCAGGTCGCGTATCATCGTGTCCATTATGCCGTGTGTCATAGGACGGGGCATCTCCTGTCCATCCAGCTTCATCGCAATGGCGTCTCCCTCCGCCTGCCCTATCCAGATCGGCAGATACCTGTCCGACCCCTTCTCCTTCAACGCCACCGTCCGCAGATTTGTAACGTTATTCACTCTCACGTGGTCAACTGTCATCTCGATCATGTTCGCGCCGTCCTTTCGTTCGACGAATTGCCGCATTTGCAGCCAGTTGGAAAACCCATACTCCACCGCGATCACGCGCTGGGCGTCGCCGAGTGACAGCGAAAGTCGCGCCAGATCGTCGTCGGTCAGCAGAGAGTAACGGGGTAACGATTTTCGAAAGCGCACGATGGCCGGAGGGTCGCCGGACCTGTACGCTTTCAGGAGGTCCTTGGCCTGATTCCTGAGATGCTCAAGATTCGGGCGCGCGGGTAGAACGGATGAAAGTGGCATAAGCGCTCCTTTCCTGCGGCCCGGTGTCCGCTTAGACGGGCAGAAAAGAGCGTCGTCAGTTCAGTAGTCTGAACGAGGTGGGGCAGGCTCGGCCTTTTTGCGGACTCGTTGGCTCCCCCATGAGCGCAACTAAATCCTAACAACGACCGAAATTGCTGTCAATCCGAACCTTGCTCTCGGAGACGATTGCAAAAGTCCCTTCCCCCTTGACGGGGGAAGGTTAGGATGGGGGTGAACAGCTTGGGCCACTGCCAATTCACAACTGCGGGTAGAACTCTGGAGAGACTTATGCAATTATCTCTGCTCTCGAACCCATTCTTTCGCACCTCGTTGTTGATGAGTGATTCACACCCCAACCTCCACAACTACCATCCCTTCCGACCAGTCCTCAGTCTCTGCTACCAGCCTCCCACGCTCGTCGAATACGTATCCGCCCCCGGGAAAGTCCTCATCAATAGTCCGATCCGCCTGCGACGTGGAAGCTGTCCATATCCGCAGCCGTCTCGCGTAGCTTCCTATCCCGTTCCTGCACGTCCCACGCCACCACTCGTACCCCGACCTCCAGTTTCGCCGCGCCTGCGCCCCGAACAGCCCCGGAGCCGAGGGCAGCAGGACCAGGCGCGCGCCCTCCCCGGCGCAAAGCTCGAAAAGGTCCTCGCGCTCCTGGTCCGCGCATGTCAGGACTCCGAACCTCAAACCGTCGTGATCGCACACCAGCGTCTCCGAACCCGGTGAGAACATCGCCGTTTCATCCCCTGCTATGTTCACCTTGCGATAATTTCCCACCACCTTGCCGCCCCTTATCACCGCCTGCGACACGAACGGCGTTCCGTCCGCGTTGCGCTCCACGATTCCCGCCACTATGGACGCCGAACTTCCTTCCGACCACTCATACAGCGGCTCCAGCCGGGCGTCGTCCCAGCCGATCACCGCCTCCGGGAACTTTCGCGGCGCCACATAGCCCGTTATGTTCATCTCAGGGAAGCAAACGATGTCCGCCGACAGCTCCTCCGCCCTGTCCAGAAAACCGATCATGCGCCCCACATTCTCCGGAATGGCAGCCTTCTCGCATCTCATCTGCGCCAGCGCAAGCCTCATGT
This sequence comes from Dehalococcoidia bacterium, assembly GCA_965202815.1. Lineage (GTDB taxonomy): Bacteria > Chloroflexota > Dehalococcoidia > Lucifugimonadales > UBA1123 > VXRN01. The sequence continues at coordinate 1,174,909 of CBDBCD010000002.1, read as the reverse complement.
CTGTCATCTCCTGCTCTCGACTTGAGATTTTACACCCCCCGCTCAACAACGACCCTTCCTGCTTCAGGCAAAACTTCCCCCGCGCTGATCCTTGCCCATTCCGGCAATCCCTAATTCCCAATTCCCTCCCCAGGGCTTGTGCAAAGTCCCGATTCCGGACAATGTCTCATCCTGCCCTCCAAAACCGGAACCGCCCATCCCGCCCATCACCCCAATCAACAAAATCACAGTCCAGACACCTACCCCCAATTGATAATTCCTAATTGACAATTGAAAATTGCCCCAAAGTTGCCCTTGACGCTCACAGAACATACCTGCTGCCACTCATCCAAATCGAATAAACCAACCTCACCCGCAGGGGCCTCCTGTCCCCTCTCCCTTGATGGGCTCACAAGGGTAGGCAAAAGTCCCTTCCTCCTTGACGGGGGAAGGTTAGGATAGGGGTGACTCCGCCAATCCAACTGTCAATGCCTACCCCTCTCAGCCCTTGATGGAAGAGGGCTAGGGTGAGGGTGAGAAGCGCCCAGTGAAAACTGGGCGCTTCCGCTTCTAACAACTGATAACTGAAAACTAAGGACTAAACGCCAATGACCGCCAACGACAACCTGACGCCACGCGAACGGCTCGCCAAGATAGTCGCCGAAGAAACCGGCGACGGGCGACGCATCGTCCGCTTCCTCGTTCAGGTCGCCGACGGCGAACTCGACTCCCAAGGCTTCCAGCCATGTCACCGCATGGACGCCGCCAAAGAACTCGTCAAGAGACGAAGCATACACCCAACCCGCGCCCGAAGTGCGCCCCGAAACCAGCTCAACCGTCATTCCCACGTCTTCTATCGTCATTCCCGCGAAAGCGGGAATCCATACCCCCGAACCCACAACTGATAACTTAGAACTAATAACTGAAGACTCCGAACCCGTTGACTACCTCGCCATCGTCAAGCGAGTCGTCGAATCCCTGGGTCCCTACGAAGAGGAAGAATACGACGGACCCGAGCCCGACCTATCCATGTGGGACGCAATCCTCGATCAGCCCGAACCCGAGATAACCGACGAACACGTGCAAATCGGCGCAGCCCTCTTCCACGAGGCGGTGGAACGTTCGAGAGCTTGGAAGAAGGCCAACGCCAAAAACCCAGACCCAACAAGGAAAGACCACCCCAACTACGACGACGGCTAAAAAGTCCCTTCCCCCTTTAGCGTCGCATCCATTGATAACTTAAAACTAACAACTGACCACTGATTACTGTAAACTATCACCCACCAATTCAATTCGGTAAGGCGGAACAATGAAACTCAACGATTTTCTGTGGCTCGGCGACCTCGCATCCGACGAAGTCGGCGAGATAGTCTCCAAGGCTCGCGCAATGAAAGAAGGCGTCACGCCCAAGGCGATGGACGGCAAGGTCGCCGCCCTTCTCTTCGAGAAGCCTTCCCTGCGAACGCGAGTCAGCTTCGAGGTGGGCGTAAAACAGATGGGCGGCGACTGCATATACCTCAGCCAGTCGGACGTCGGCCTCGGAACCCGGGAACCCGCCGAGGACGTCGCGCGTGTCCTCGACCGGCTCGTGGATGTCATAGTCGCGCGCGTCTTCTCTCACCGAAACCTGGAGATTCTCGCCGAACACTCCACCGTGCCGGTCGTAAACGCGCTCTCGGACCTAGCCCACCCCTGCCAGGCTATTGGCGACCTGCTCACGATGAGCGAGCGCAAGGGCGACCTGTCGGGCCTAAACATCGCATACGTTGGAGACGGCAACAACATCGCCTCCAGCCTCGCGATAGCCTGTTCCTCGGTCGGGGCCAACTTCGCCATCGCCTCACCTCCAAAGTACAAGGTGCCAGACATCTCCTGGGAGACCGCCGAACGGCGCGCCGCCGAGAAAGAGACTAAGCTGCGCTGGACCGAATCGCCCGAAGAGGCGGTGGAGGGCGCCGATATAGTCTATACTGACGTGTGGATCAGCATGGGCGACGAGGAAGAGGCCGACGAACGCCGCGCGATATTCGAGAGCTACCGCGTGGGCACCGGGCTCATGGAGCGGGCCGATGGCGGCGCCGTCTTCATGCACGATATGCCCGCGCATCGCGGCGAGGAAATAGAAGACGATATGCTCGACCACCCGCAGTCGGTAGTGTTCGACCAGGCCGAAAACCGCCTCCACGCCCAGAAAGCCATCCTCGCCGAACTGTTAACTGACAACTGATAATTGAGAACTGAAAGCCAATGCCTAAACCCGTAGTAGCCATAGTCGGACGTCCCAACGTCGGCAAGTCCACCCTGTTCAACAGGCTGGTCGGGCGAAGCGTGGCCATCGTTTCCAAGCAGTCCGGCACCACCCGCGACAGGGTCACTATGGAGACGATGTGGGCCGACCACCCCTTCATCCTGGTTGACACCGGCGGCCTCGAGACGTTCCCGGATACCGATCTGTGGCGGCAGGTCCGCTTCCAGGTCGAGACCGCAATCGAGGACGCCGACGTCATCATCATGGTCGTGGACGTAACGCAGGGCGTGACCCCTTCCGACATAGACGTAGCGGAGGTCCTGAGACTAGGCGATAAGCCCGTCGTGCTTGCCGTAAACAAGGTTGACACCGACAGCAAGGCGGTTGGCGCGCCGGAGTTCTACGAACTCGGTCTGGGCGAGCCATACCCGATAAGCGGCTATCACAACCTGGGCCTCGACGACGTAATGGAGGAGGTTCTGAGGAGCTTCCCGCCCGAACCCGAATTCCCCGAGCCCGAAGCCGACATTCGGCTGGCCATCGTCGGCAGGCCGAACGTGGGCAAATCGCTGCTGCTCAACGCGCTCACCGGCGAGAACCGCTCCATCGTCAGCGACGTGCCAGGCACTACCCGCGACACTATTGACACCCTGATTAACTATCGGGACAAGGACATCCTGCTGATAGACACCGCCGGCATACGGCGGCGGGGCAAGATTGGCACCGGAATCGAGAAGTACAGCGTCATTCGCTCGGTCCGCGCGATTGACAGGGCCGACGTGGTAATCCTGCTCATGGACGCGATGGAGCCCGCCACCTCCCAGGACACCCACGTAGCCGGATACATCCTGGACAGCTACAAGGGTGTCGTGCTGGGTATCAACAAGTGGGACCTGCTGGACGGCAAGGGCGTCACCAAGCGCGAGATAGAGGCGCTTCTTCGCCAGAGATTCAAGTTCGCCACATACGCGCCTGTGTGCTTCACGTCCGCCCTCAATTCGACCGGCCTCGACGAACTTCTCGACACCGCGGTTGACGTATTCGGCGAGTGGACGAAGGACGTGCCCCGCCCCGAACTGCGTCGCACGATCATGGGCGCCGTCGCCGAGCATCCGCCCACTGGAATACGGGGCCGCACTCTCAAGATATACAGCGTCGCCCAGGACGAAATCGCTCCGCCCAGGTTCACCTTCTTCGTAAACCGCGCCGACTCGATCCACTTCTCCTACGAAAGATACCTCGAAAACAGGATTAGGCAGACATACGACTTCCGCGGAAGTCCCCTCAAGATGAGGTTCAGGGGGAGGAGACGGACATGACCGACTACCTGATTCTGGTTCCGCTCGCCTACCTGCTGGGATCGGTGCCGTTCGGCCTCATTGCCGGAAGGCTGGTCGCGAACGTGGATGTCCGCGACTATGGCAGCGGCAAGATCGGCATGACCAACGTTCTCAGGACGTCGGGCAAGACCGCCGCCGCCGTCGTCCTGCTTCTCGACATGGGCAAGGGAGTCTTCGCGGTTGTAATGGCGCGCCTGTTCTTCGACTCATACGGAGTCGAGGCCGCTGCCGCGCTTGCGGTCCTGTTCGGCCACAACTGGCCGGTCTTCATCAAATTCCGGGGCGGGCGCGGCACCGCCTCCGGCTGGGGCGGCCTTCTCATCCTGTCCCCAATCGCGGGCCTTTTCGCAACGCTTATCGGCCTGTCGCTGGTCGCGTTCACGCGATACGTCTCTCTGGGCTCGATAATGGCCGCCGCGCTGGGGTCGCTCGCCCTGATAGTCCTGGCCGTCCTGGGATGGGAGCCACTCGCGTATAGCTGGTACGGCGTTGTTGGCGGCACGCTGATTGTCGTAAGGCACTGGGACAACATTCGTCGGCTGCTCGATGGGACCGAGCGCAAGATAGGCCAGAGCGTTGACCTTGGCGGAAGCCACTAAGCGGGCGTCTCTGTCATGTCAGTCGCAGCCATTGTCGGAGCCACCAGTTGGGGAACAACTCTTGGAATCATCCTTGCAAGGGAAGGTCACGACGTTCGCCTGTTGGCAAGGACCGAGGACGAAGCTCTCACGCTCGAGTCGCGGCGGGAGAACTCCCGCTTCGTTCCGGGCTTCCCATTCCCTGACTCCATGCGCACCCGCGCCGACACCGACGCCTTCGCCGACGCGGATGTTGCCATAATCGCGGTCCCGTCGCACACGCTCAGGGACAACATCCGCAAAGTGGCGGCGCATATTCCTCCCGGATGTATCGTAGTCAGCGCCGTCAAGGGGCTGGAGCTGAATACCGGCAGGCGAATGAGCGAGATACTGTCTGAGGAGATACCCCCCGGCATGGCGGGCAGCGTGTGCGCCCTGTCAGGCCCGAATCTGGCTAGCGAGATAGTTCGCGGAATGCCCGCCCCGACGGTGATAGCGTCCCAGAACATGGGCGCCGCGCTCAAGGCGCAGGCGATCATCAACTCCTCCGTCTTCCGCGTATATACGAACAACGACATCATCGGCGTGGAGCTCTGCGGCGCGCTGAAGAACATCATCGCGCTGGGAGCCGGTATCTGCGACGGCCTGGAACTTGGCGACAACGCCAAGTCCGGCTTCATGACGCGCGGCCTCGCCGAAATTGCCCGCCTGGGAGTCGCCGCGGGCGCCAACCCCGCTACATTCGCCGGACTCGCGGGTATGGGAGACCTAGTGGCGACCTGCTCCAGCGTTCTCAGCCGGAACCACTACGTCGGGGAGCAGTTGGCGACCGGGAAGCCGATGGAGGAGATACGGCGCGGTATGCAGAACGTAGCGGAGGGCGTCAATACTACAGTCGCTGCCCTCGACCTTGCTGACAGATTGGGCGTCGAGATGCCCATTGCCCAGGTTACGCGCGAAATCCTGTCGGGCAGGATTTCAGCCCCGGACGCCGTCGCCCATCTGATGGGCCGCGACCCGACTTCGGAATAACTCCCGGATTCACTTTCTCCCGCTCCGACTTTACGCTATAGCCCTTTCGCCGAACGAACAAAAGCGCTTCAATCTGTCGAAGCATAAAATCCCAGCGGGGAACCTGACCATTTGAATTCCGACAATCAGAGAGAATCCATCACGCAAGCGCCTGCGGCCCCAGTTCCCCAAGCTCGTGCATGATGGCGGTCGTCAGAGCGACGGCGGCGGTCTCGGAACGCAGAATTCTGTTGCCAAGCCCGATTGTAACCGCGTTGCACTGCCGCGCCAGTTTGACCTCATCCTGATCGAACCCGCCCTCCGGTCCAACGATGATGGATAGTCTGTCGAGCTCGGCCTCGCCATGTATCCAGCTTTCGAGCGCGGACTTCAGCGACTGAATAGTTTCGGCCTCCCATGCCATCAGAACAGGCTTGGTCGCAGACTTCAGCGCTTCTTCCAGGGTTTGCGGTTCGTCCAGGGTCGGGAGTCTTGAACGGCCGGACTGCTCCGCCGCTTCGCGGATGATCCGTCTCCAGCGTTCACGCCGGTTGGCGGAGACATCCCCGCTCCTGCGCTCGGTCCTGCGGGTGATGATGGGAACGAAGCGCGAGACACCGAGTTCGGTGCACTTCTGGAGCGCCCACTCGAACCGCTCCGGCCTGATCATGGCCTGGTACAGGATCAGCCGAGCTTTCGGCTCGCCGGGTCCTTCGCGTCGGCTCATTATCCGACCCTGGGCTCGCGTCGCGTTCACGACAGTGAGGGCTGCGGTGTACTCCCAACCCGTGTCGTCCAGTACGATTACTTCGTCGCCGGGCGACATTCGCAGAACGCGACTTATCTGTCTGGATATATCTCGTGGGAATGTCACGGTGTCGCCGCTGATGTCGGCGGGGCTGACGAAGAAGCGGTGCATAGTATTCCGGTCTCGCTTGCCGTCAGGAGCGTCCGGGCGTCCAGATAAGCGACTGTTCCTCTTGCTCGCGCTCAGGCGCGGACTGGGGCTGCTGACCGGGGACCCAGAGGCCGGACTGGTCATCCACGTTTCCGGGCTGCTGGCGGTCGGGAGTCCATATCCCGGATTCGGGGGCGTCTTCCGGCTGTTCGACTCGCAGAAGTTCGACAACATCTTCGGGCACGTCCCCGCGCGGCAGGTAGTAGAAGTTTCCCAGCCCGACAGTCTCTATCAGCCTTCGGATGATGCCGGCCTGGTTATCTTCGGCGGCGGGTATGTAGAGTGGTCTGCCCTGGTACCCGAACTCTATCGCGCCGCTGTGGGGGTGGGCGCCGTCGGGGTCGAGAATGCGACTGGCCTCGCGGAAGTTGCGGTGCGGGTCGAATCCGAGTTCCGCGGCGTATTCGACCGCGCCCCAGACGGTCTCGTGCGCCAGGCTTCCTTCTATATCCAGCGGCGGCGTACCGGAGTAGAGGCGCGGTATCACCTCGTTGAAGAACGTCTCCCTGTTGACGTTGGAAGCGTAGGACGAGTCCTTGATACCGGTGCAGAGGTAGTCAACGATGTACTCGCCGAACAGGATGTCATCGTTGGGCTGAGACCGAGCCAGCAGCACTCGCGCGACGCCCTGCTCCTGCCATCCCTGCTGCACCCATGCGCCTTCGACGGGCATCTGGCGGGCCATTCTGAGCAGCCTGCGCGGATTTATTCCGACCGGCGCCTGCGATTGCCTGCGCGCCTGTTTCTGCTTCCGCTTCGTTCGCTTCTGAAGGGCGCGCTGCTGTTTCTTATGCTGATTTCGCTGCTTCTTGGGCAATCTATGGACGCTCCGATATTCGCACCCGACTACCTTCTGACGGGACACGCAGGCTAGGTTCTGTTGACATTCTATATTTCAGCCGTACAAACCGTTGTAGTGATAGTACCATCAGCCACAGTGCACGCTTCTGTACTCCCGCTCCCCGTCTTCACGAGGGCAGGCTTCGCGGGAATGACGAAAAATGTCAACACAGGCTGATGTTCCGATCCATTGGAAAGCCTCAACTGTCGGCTAAGACCGGTCAGGATGTCAGACGGATGCTATCAGCGCGATCCAATCACCGTCAACGAACTTTTCTTCTATCGTCGCGCCCGCCGCTTCCAGCGACTCGATTACCCCTGGAAGATGCTTTTCGATGATGCCGGACGCGATGATCTTGCCGCCCGGCGCGGTGCACTCTGCGATATGCGCGGCCATGTCAATGATGACTCTGGCGGATATGTTGGCGACAACCAGGTCGAAGGACTGAGACGGGGCCTTGGGGCTCGGCAGGGTGCCGCGAACGATTTCCACGCTGTCCCGGAGACTGTTCATGCCTACGTTGGCGTGGCCGGCTCCGGCCGCGATGGGATCAATCTCGATGCCGACCACGCTCTCCGCGCCCAGCTTGCTGGCGGCTATGGAGAGGATGGCGGAGCCGCATCCCAGATCCAGGACCCTGGCGCTCTGGGGCATTGTCCGCTCGATCAGTTCGAGACACATTCTGGTGGTGGGGTGGTGTCCGGTGCCGAATGCCATGCCGGGGTCGAGGTTTATGATTACGTCGTCCGGTTCGGGATCGTGCTCGCGCCAGGAGGGGCAGATCACTATGCGCCTGCCAACCCGCAGCACGTGGAAGAACTCTTTCCAGTTGTCTTTCCAGTCGTCCTCGGAGACGGGCCGCTCGCGCAGTTCGGAGACAGGCGCGAGATGGGCGACGAGACGGACTCCGACATCTATCTGGGCGCGGCGGCTATCGGTTGTGGCGTCTTTGGGGAGATACGTCTTGACGGTGACGCGTTCGGGAACCGGGGGAGTCTCGCCTTCGTCGGGGTTGAAGCCGCCGGGCTGTTCGACCGCGACGCCGCCCTCTCCGTAGCGATAGAAGATCTCGGAAAGGGGCTCTACGTATTCGGGGGGAGCTTCGATGCTGAGCTCGATCCACTCGGGTGACATCTATTCGTTTCCGAACACGTCTTTGAACTTGTCGAAGATGCCCTTGTTGTTGGCGCCCAGTCTATCTTCGCCCATTGACTCCGCCAACTCGTGGAGCAGGCGACGCTGTTCGTCGTTGAGCGAGGTGGGGACTTGGATCCTGGCGGTTACTATCTGGTCGCCACGCCGGCCGGAGCGGATGAATGGAACGCCCTTGCCCTTCAGGGTGAAGCTGTCTCCGGGCTGGGTTCCGGGTGGAATGGTTATCTCTTCTTCGCCGTCCAGAGTGGGAACGCTGATCTTCGTCCCCAGGGTCGCCTGAAGGATGGAGATGGGGAGCGGCAGGTGTATGTCGTTATCGTCCCGGTCGAAGAGTTCATGGTCGCGCACTCTAACGACGACGTAGAGGTCTCCGGGCTTGCCGCCGTTGAGTCCGGCTTCGCCTTCCTGGTTCAGCCTGATCTGGACGCCGTCGTCTATGCCCGCGGGTATCGTGACCGCGAGTTTTCTGTTGCGCCGTTCGCGTCCGGCGCCTCTGCACCGGTTGCAGGGGTCGTTGATGACGCTGCCCTCGCCACGGCATACGCCGCAGGGGGTTACCTGCACGAATTGTCCGAAGAAGCTCTGCTGGGAGCGGCGCACCTGGCCGGAGCCGGAGCAGTTGGAGCACATGGTGGAACCGGATCCCGGTTCGCTGCGTCCGCCGTTGCAGCGGGCGCAGACGTCAATGCGTTCGATCTCGATCTCTTTTTCGACGCCGAACACGGCTTCCTCGAAGGTGGTGGTGATGGACGTTCGCAGATCGTTGCCGCGACGAGGGGCGTTTGGCCGGGCACGGGTCTGCTCTCCGAAGCCGCCTCCGAAGAAGGCGTCGAATATGTCGCCGAATCCGCCGCCGGCGGCGTCGAATCCGTCGAATCCGCGACCGCCGTTGCCGCCGACCGCCGAGTGTCCGAACCTGTCATATGTGGCTCTCTTGCGCGAGTCGGAGAGTATCTGATACGCCTCGTTGACCTCTTTGAAGCGGTCCTCGGCTCCATCGCTCTTGTTGCGGTCGGGGTGGAATTCAAGGGCCAGTTTACGGAACGCCTTCTTGATGTCCTCTTCGGTGGCGTCACGAGATATACCCAGGACGTCGTAGTAGTCACGCTTGCTGGTGGTCATCTATGGATTTTGCCCTTACTTTCCGGTTCTCGGGGCGCGTCTCATATTCGGCGCATACCCAACGGATATTATATTGGTAACGCCGAATACCTACAAGTAGAACAGATGCGTTGTGCGGAGCATTCAGTTTTTAGCATTCAGTGGTCAGGGGTCTTCGTATTCTTCTTCGAGATCGCGCATGAGTTCCTCGAAGAATTCGATTTCTTCGCACTCGTCGCAGTCTCGGCACAGGCAGAAGTAGAAGTCGTCGCGGTCGAGGTCGTAGTAGTCGGCGGGGTCGAACTCGTATGTTTCCGGGGCTTGCATCCTCTGGGTGAGGGACTTTGAAAGCAGGTCGCCGGGCACGGCGACGACTCTGTGGCTGGGATTTCGTTCCTGGGCAAAGCGGTTGAATTCCGCTATTAGCTTTTCGGCCTCGATCTTGGCGGAGTCTATGTCGGGGCTTTCAGCCGCTCGGCGGATGATGGAGCGGTAGATGGATTCCTCCTCTTCGGCGCAGTGTTCTCTGGCGTATTCGTGGTGTGGGCGGGGTGGGGGATTTTCAATTTTCAATTTGGAATTATCAATTGGGTCGTCGGCAGCGGGTTGTGGGTCGTGGGCGGCCACGAGGGACGGCCCTACGGGTTCGGGGGCGGGCGCCGGTGGAGTGGGTTCGTCGGTTGAAGCCGATACGGGTTCGGAACCGGTCGGTTCGTCGTCGTAGTCGAATTCTATCTGGCGGATGAGTTCTTTGGCTGCGGCCATGCGCAGGTGGGGCTTGTATTCGGGATGATAGCCCTTCATTATCTCCACGAAGCGGATGATGATGTCTCTGCCGTCGTTGGTCTCTTTCCTGACCAGGCGGTACAGGTCGGATGTTGACGCGGCCATCTCCCGCTTGGGCAGGTCTTCTTCTTCGGGGTTGACTCTCTTGAAGGGAGTGGGAGCGTAGTTTCTTCTGAGGTAGCGCTTGCCTTCCTCAAGGCCGATTCTGGCGAGGATGCGGGCAGCGGCGATTTTGTGTGAGCGGGCGTACTGTTTGGGAGAGAGTCCGAAGAGGCGTTGGGCGTCTTCGACCTCCATGAAGGTGCTTTTGAGGTAGCGGACGACGTCGCGTCCGTCGTTGGTCTCTTCGAGGACGATGGCTTTGAGTTGTGGGTTGGGTTTTCTAGTCATTAGTCATTAGTTGTTAGTTATTAGTCGGTCTGGCGCACATGGGTTCTGTGCAGATATAGAGTACGGATGTTCGAGCGGGTTGTCAAGGGGGATTTTGGAATTGTCGCAAGAGTGGTGGGCAGCGGCACATTGGGTTCTATCCACGAAGGACATGAAGATACACAAAGGATCAGACAGACAGCGATACAAGCTGACAGCGCTGAGCGCCAACCAGATATTTGATGATTCCCAATGTGTTGATGTTTCAGTATTATGCTACTATCGTAATTGAATGGAGACTGATGATTGAGCTGGACATGGGATGAAGACAAGAATGATGCCAACAAGCAAAAACATGGAATCAGCTTTGAGGTCGCGCAGTATGTATTCGACGACTCGATGCTTTCAACGGACAACGATCCATACCCAGATGAAGAGAGATTTCGAACGATAGGAATGGTGGAGGGAATCCTGATACTTGTCGTTCACACCCTGACTGACGGAGACGATGAAACCGGGCGAATCATCAGCGCGAGGAAACCAACCCGCCATGAGAGACAGACCTATGAAGAATCATAAGCCTGAGTTGACGCAGGCTCAGAGGGATGAACTGGCTGCGTTTGACGCATTGACGGATGACGAGATAGACACCTCCGACATTCCCGAGATTCGGGACTGGTCGGGGGCGGTGCGCGGTCTATTCCATATGACACCTGATGAGCGCAGGAAGGCGATGGCGGAACTCAGGAGCAGACGTCCGAAGGATATTCCCTCTGGTGATTGGACGAGATATGAATGGGCGCCAACGACCGGATACGTCGGGGTGTATATTACCGAGGAAACCAAGAGGACGCTGGACGCCTATCGCGTTCAACCGAATCGAATTGCGGAAGACGCAAACCACGAGGAAGATACGGCGAGGGGTGGCTACGCGCGTCGACAATTGTTTGAACTTGTGCAGAACAGCGCGGACGCTCTATCGGGGTCGGAGGGCGGTCGTATCTGGATAGGACTAACGGGAGATTATCTGTATTGCGCCGATGAGGGGCAGCCGATAGACAAGGACGGCGTAAGGGCGCTGATGTTCGCGTACCTCTCGCCCAAGCGCGGTACGGATGAAATCGGGCGGTTTGGCCTGGGATTCAAGTCGGTGCTGGGTGTTACGGATAGGCCTGAATTCTTCAGCCGCTCCGGCTCGTTCCGGTTTGACCGTGAGAGAGCGGCCAGCCTCGTAAGACCCATCGCGCCGGACGCTGAGCGTTATCCTGTTCTGCGTTTGCCGGAAGCGATTGATCCTGATTCGGAAATGGAATCGGACCCGATTCTGCACGGTCTGATGGAATGGGCGTCGAATATCGTTCGGCTTCCATTGAAGGAAGGTGCGCTTGAGAGCCTTGAGCAGCAGATGGAAGTCTTTCCGGCAGCGTTCTTGCTGTTCGTCGAACACGTCTCTGAGTTGACGCTTCAGAATGATAACCGTGGGATGGTGCGGACGTTCAGGCTGTCTCACGAGGATGGACTATGCTTCCTAAACGACGGTGAGAACACGACTCGCTGGATGGTTGTTAAGTCCACTCACGAACTTTCGTCGGATGCAAAAGCGGACAGCAGAAGCCTTGACGACACTGGTGAAGTCCCAATCTCATGGGCCGCGCCGCTTGACCGACTAGGCCAGCGCGGTCGTTTTTGGGCATTCTTTCCGACAATGACTAGAAGTTCATTGTCGGGGATTCTCAATGCGCCGTGGAAGACCAACGAGGACCGGCAGAACCTGCTTGAAGGCCCGTATAACGACGAACTGATAGAAGCGGCGGCTAATCTTATTGCTGATGCCCTACCGCAACTCTCCACGCCAGAAGACCCGGGCAAACATCTGGACGCTTTGCCGTCAAGAAGTGAGGTCAATGATAACGAACATAGCAGGGATCTAAGAAGGCAACTGTACACGATTCTGAAAGACCTCGATCTGGTTCCAGATCAAGAAGGCGCACTCCGCAATATACGGGAACTATCGTATCCCGCTGAAGGCTTACCGGACAACGCGTTGGAGCGATGGGCTATGTGTGCCACTCGTCCACGAGACTGGATCCATTGCAGTGCGTTGGCTACTAATCGCCAAGCCAGACTAGGACTTACCAGTCGATCATACAGCCAATTTCAATCTGATTGGGAGTGGCCTGAACTTCAGAGGGCAAGCATAGCCGAGTGGCTAGAGGCACTGCCGAAGACTGCGGAATCGGATCAAGACAAGATTCATGCATCAATCGCTGCTATACAGACTGCGGTTCTGATTCCCGAATCGGTCCGAGGCAACAACGGTCTCGGCGCGATTGTGCTTACATCATCCGAGAATTGGGTTGAGCCTGACACCGAATCCGTGTTTCTTGGCGGTGAAGACGCTTCAATCTCGGGCAAGATGGTTCATCCTGAGTTGCAGGCAGACCCTGATACTCACAGCGCATTAAGGGAGTTGGGTATCAAACCTGCATCACCTGAGTTAGCCTTTAAGGAAGCTATATCCGCTTGGACACCTTACCAACCAGACCCGTTCAAAGGATATACAACTCCTCAAGAATACTACCGATGGATGGACAAGTATTGGCCTTTGATGTTCTCAACATTAGATCCAGATGCTATACAAAAAGGACTCAAAGCGTTCTCAGCCCGCAGTGATGTATCTGGCTTACATATACTGTATAGCTTGATAAATGACGGGTACACTGATCGTCCTGAATACGAAGTATGGATGGATAGATATTGGTCTATGTTCTGGCCGTTCGCCCGCGATGTTGACGCACGCGCGGCAGCTAGGATAATTCAAGAGTCCCCGTATGACTGGCGTGATGTGCTTAAAGTCCGTACCGTTGATGGAAGTTGGCGATCCCTGTTCAACACCCTCTTGCCTGGCCCTGTTGTATCGGATGACCCAAGCAGGGACTCCCAGATCGCCGTAGATGTTCAGTTCCACCAAGATGACTTGGCTCTGCTTAAAGAACTGGGGGCCGTAGATTCGCCGCGCGGCAGGTATCGGCTGTCTTCTGAGCAATATCGGAATTTCAAACAGAAATGTGAGAGGGAGTTTCGTAAGCAAGATCTCACGCACAATCCAGCATGGAATAAGCTAGACTTTAAGTACGAATCCCAAAACATAATCGGTCCGCTAGGTCCTTTTGAGACACTTTCTGAAGAAGGCAAGGTTATCTACACAGAGTTTCTGCTTGATTCACCAGATACCTATAAGAAATGGACTATGTACCATAATGTCACCTATAACTGTGCCTGCCCGGAACTTGATTTCGAGTCGCTGGCGGCGAGTATGTTGCGTGAACACGGACGCATCAAGACAGACGACGGTATTTACAAACTCTCTGATGGCCTTGGCGACCCACCCCAAAATCTGGCTGTCCGTGAAAAACTGCTTTCCCACCCGCAGGCTAACTTGATTCGCAGAGCATTCGGAATAAGCGCCGAGGAGCCTGAACCTGATGACGTCTATCCGTATGACTATCATCTTCCCACGGATAGTGAGGTAAGGCGCGCCAGGGAAGAAGTCCGAAAGCATTCGACCGACGAAGAACGCCTGCTCGCCGCCGTGGGTGAGGCCGACCTGCGCCTTCGTCTTCCTCCAGGGCTTATCCAGATACTCGAATCCGATAATAACGGCGCTCTTAATGGAGTCCAGATTGCGCAGGCCGCGATTGCGACTTACCATACCGGCACACTCCGTGAGTATCGTGATTCGCTTGGACACCTAGACCCGCCGAGACGGTGGGCGGGCAGTCCTAGCGCAGTCGCTTTTGTCCAGTCTTTGGGATTCGGTGAAGAATGGGCGATGGCTCAGAACACACGGCGTGCGCCATTCATCGAGGTTCAAGGTCCGCTTTCGCTTCCTCCCTTGCATAGTTATCAGCAGAAGATCGTTGCGAGAGTCAGGGATTTGATTCAGTCTAACGGAGCGCATGATGAACGACGCGGCATGATAAGTATGCCCACAGGGTCAGGGAAGACGCGCGTCGCTGTTCAGTCCGTAGTCGAAGCGATGCGAGAGGACGGGTTCGAGGGGGACATTCTATGGGTGGCTGACCGCGATGAGTTGTGCGAACAGGCTGTAGAGGCGTGGCAACAAGTTTGGTCCAGTGAGGGAGTACAAGGAGCGCAACTGCAAATTTCCAGAATGTGGGGTGGCCTATGGAGCGGTCAGCCAGAGCTACTGCCGACCGCTCAGAAGCATGTGATAGTGGCGACGATCCAGACGCTCAAGTCGAAGATAGACAGCTACAAATTCAACTTCAAGCTACTGGTGTTCGACGAAGCGCATAGGTCGGTAGCTCCTACCTTCACCTCGGTTATGCAGGAACTCAGACTGACACGCTGGCAGAGAGAGGACGAACCTCTCCTAATAGGTCTCACCGCCACCCCATATAGAGGGTACGATGAGAGAGAAACTGCCCGCCTCGTAAATCGCTACGGTCAGAATCGGCTGGACTCGGGCGCGTTCAAGAGCGACGATCCCGAAGATGTAATCCGAGAACTCCAGAATATGCGTGTCCTTGCCCTGGCTGACCATGACACCGTCGAAGGAGGATATTTCTCGTTGTCCGACTACGAAGCGCGACAAGCCAGCGAAACTCCATGGCTTCCGCAGAGCGTCGAAAATCGGATAGCCCGGGATACTGACCGCACACGGCGCATAGTCAAAGCGTACAGAGAGAAGGTTGACCCGGACGCGCCCACTCTGATATTCGCCACTTCCGTCGAACACTCCCAGGTATTGGCTGCTTTGCTTACATCTACGGGAGTCAGCGCGCGAGCCGTAAGCGCGGGTACCGATAGGTACACCCGCCGCCGTATCGTGGAGCAATTCCGCGCCGGGGAGATTAAGGTTCTCGTCAACTATGGCATATTCCGAGAGGGGTTCGACGCGCCGAAGACCAGGGCCATCATAGTCGCCCGCCCGGTGTATAGCCCGAACCTGTATTTCCAGATGATCGGCAGGGGGTTGCGCGGCGTGAAGAACGGGGGCAACGACCGCTGCCTGATTCTCAATGTCGAAGACAACATCGAGAACTTCGAGCGGAAACTGGCTTTCTCGGAACTCGACTGGCTGTGGGACTAACGGGGAAGGACACAGAAGGATTTCGGGTTCGGAGCGACTGTATGATTCTAGGTTTAAAAACCATTCCTCTGAGTTTTCACTATCTTGGCTCGGACAAGGGGAAGCGTGGCCTTTGGGGCGGGTCAAGTCAGCTTGCGGTACACTAGTGACGTTTAGAGGTTGGAGTATGGCATATTCCTGTGAATTCGGCGCTAGGATTCTCCGACCAGCGCTTCCGGGGACTCAAGGTTCGACTTGAGGGTTCGGATGAACTCGGCGACCGGAACGCCGTCGAGGGCGCGGTGGTCGAAGGTGACGCTCAGGTGCATCATGGAGCGCACTACTATCTCGTCGTCCACTACGACGGGCTTCCGGTTGGCGCGGCCCAGTCCCAGGATCGCCACCTGCGGCGGGTCTATGATGGGTGTGAAGGCGTCTATGTCGTAGTTGGACAGCGCGGTGACCGTGAAGCCGGCGCCTGTCACGTCGTCTATGCCGAGCGCGTTCTTCCGGGTCTTGTCGGCGAGTTCGCGCATGGCCCTGGCCATGCCGAGCAGGTCCAGCGAGTCAGCGCCCTTCAGCACTGGCACCACAAGGCCGTCGGGAACGGCCATGGCGACGCCGATGTTGACCTCATCGAGCAGCAACACCTCGTCCTCGACCAGGTGAGCGTTGAGCCTCGGGTGGGCCTTGAGAGCGTCGGCCACGACGGCGATGATGAGATCGAGGTCGAGGGGACGCAGCCTGTGCGGACGCCACTCGGAAACCAGGGACTCCCGGAGCTTGAGCAGGTCGGTGACGTCCGCCTCGGTGGTGAGCGTGACCTGCGCCATCGCGCTGACGCTCATGGTCATGCGGTCGGCGATGGTCTTGCGCAGCCCGGTCAGAGGGATTACTTCGGATACCGCGCCGGCGCGAGCAGCGCCAGCGTCGCGCTCGGCAATCGCGCTCTCTACGTCCGCCACGAGGATGCGACCGTTGGGGCCTGAGCCTGCCACGACGGCGAGATCAATGTCCTGCTGGCGGGCGAGCATCCTGGCCCTGGGCACGACCTGTACCCGTGGACGGCTCCGACGGACTTCGATGGCGTCGCGCACGTCCTGTTCGGTGACGCGACCACGGGGCCCGGTGCCGGTGACATCGTCCAGGGATATGTCGTTCTCCCGCGCCAGCCGTCTTGCGACAGGCGTAACCTGACGCCTCGCTCCGCCGCCCGTGGCTCGACTATCGGCACGGCGCTGACGTCTTCGCGCTGAGGCCGGAGAAGTGGGAGCGCCCGGTTCGGGCCTGGGAGCGTTCTCGCCCGGCTCGGCGATGACGGCAACCAGTTCACCGACTTTCACGAGCGAGCCCTCGTCGGCCATGATGTGGGCGACAACACCGGAGGCCGGGGACTCTAGCTCGGAGTTGATCTTGGCGGTCTCGATCTCGACCAAGGGCTGCCCCTCGGCGATTTCGTCGCCCTCCTCGACGAGCCACTTGGTGAGCGTCCCGTCTTCCATGTTCATGCCCCACTGGGGGAGAAGCACATTGGTAGCCATGAGTATCCTCCGGCGCGTCTATTCCAGGGTCGCGTAAATGGCGTCGGCGATCTTTTCTTCGTTGGGGAAGACCTCGGACTCCAGCGCGGGGCTGAATGGGAAGTGGCAGTCGAGGCTGGTGACACGCTGTATGGGACTCTGAAGGCTCCAGAAGCCTTCCTGGGCGACCATCGCGGAGATCTCGGACGCGACGCTGCAACTCTTGTGGGCGGGGTCCACGATGACCAGCCTGCCTGTCTTCTCCACGGAGTCGAGAATAGTCCTGGTGTCCAGCGGGACTATCGTGCGGGGGTCTATGACCTCGACCGAGATGTCCTCGGACTCCAGTTCCTCGGCGACAGCGACGGCGCGGCGCAACATTCCAGCGAGGGCGACTACGGTGACATCCGAGCCTTCATGCTTGACGTCGGCCACGCCGAACGGGATCGTGTAGTCGCCATCGTCGTCCACTTCGCCGCGCGTGCCGGTGAGGTTGTTGTCCTCGAAGAACATTACGGGGTCGTTGTCGCGGACGGCGGTCTTGAGCAAGCCCTTGGCGTCAGCCGGAGTCGTGGGGATGGCGATCTTCAGGCCGGGCATATTCATCAGCATGGGGTAGGGCCTGTCAGTGTGGTGGGCGGCGCTGTTGGCGCCGTAGATCATCCCGCACCTGTACACGACAGGCAGGTTGACCTGGCCGCCAAACATGAAGCGCATCTTGGCGGCCTGGCTGATGAGCTGGTCCATTGCTACCCAGAGGAAGCTGGAGAGGGACTGGACGATGGGTCTCATGCCGACCGCCGCCGCGCCGACCGCGGCGCCCATGAAGCCGTTCTCGGAGAGCGGCGTGTCAATAACGCGGTCGCCGAACTCCTGGGACAGACCTCCGGTGACACCGTAGATACCGCCCCGTATGCTCTCGCCCATGATGAAGACGCTCTCATCTCGCCGCATTTCCTCTTTGATAGCGATATTCAGCGCGTCTGCGTAGGTAATCTCAGGCATGATTCGTGTCTCCTGTGCCGTATTCACTCCGTGGGACCGGTTTATGCTCGGTTATATTCGGGGAGCGGGTCGGCGAACATGTCGGTGAGAAGGTCGTCAACTTCGGGGTATGGGCTTTCGCGGGCGAACTGGAGCGCTTCGGCTATCGTTTCGGCGACATCCTCGCGGACGGCTTCGATCTCTTCCTGGGAGGCTATCTCCTGCTCTGTGAGCCAGCGTGAGTGGACCTCGATGGGATCGCGCTCGCGCCACCGTTCGACCTCTTCGTCGGTGCGATAGGACTCTCGCAGGATGCGGACGAGTCCCTCGGAGTGGTCTTCGTAGCGGTAGGTGCGGGCTTCTATCAGCGTGGGGCCCTCGCCGGCGCGGGCGCGCCTGACGGCCTCGGTCGTTGCCTCGTACATCGCCATCGCGTCCTGACCGTCCACGAGCACGCCCGGCATGTCGTAGGCGTAGGCGCGGTCGGAAATATTCTCGACCGCGACGGCTTCCCTGAAGCTGGTGGTTACCGCGTACTGGTTGTTCTCGCACAGGAAGATGACGGGCAGCTTCCAGATGGACGCGAGGTTCATCGCCTCGTGGCAGGCGCCCTGGTTGCTGGCGCCGTCTCCGAAGAAGGCGACGACAACGCGGTCGTTGCCCTGCATCTTGCTGCCCATGGCGGCGCCAACGGCGACCGGCAGGGCGGACGCGACGATGCCGGACTCGCCGAGGATGCCGATGTCGAAGTCGGCGAGGTGCATGGAGCCGCCCTTGCCCTTGCAGTAGCCGGTGGCCTTGCCGAGCAGTTCGGCCATGGCGCGCCGGACGTCGCCGCCCTTGGATATGGGGTGGCCGTGCGAGCGATGGTTGCCTGTGATGTAGTCGTCGTCGCGCAGCGCGGCGCAGGCACCGACTGCCACCGCTTCCTCGCCGATGTAGCAGTGGGCCATGCCCACCAGCTCGCCCCGCTGGACAAGCTGCTTGACGTTTTCCTCGAACTCCCGGATCAGCATCATCCGCCGGAGCATCATCATGTAAAGGTCTCGTTCCTGGTCCACTTTAGCCTCCCTGGTGGAGCGGACTTCAATGAGAAGCCGCTGTTTCCGCACTTCTGGCGACCTCAGACAGGCACGTGTTTCATGGAATCTTGGTCGCCTGCCTCGGCTGCATCTTATTACGAAGGGTCATGTGGTGACAACTGGTGGGAAGAGGGGGATCAGGCTCTTTTTATTTTCGAGCGCCGCCTGTGTAGTCCGTTCGTGGTGAGCCTGTCGAACCATGAACGGACGGCCCCTCGACAAGCTCAGGGCGAACGAAAGATTGACGACAAGACGAAAACGAAAAGGCCATGGGAGGGGGATGCTGGCGCCTATCATGGCGGGCTGGCCGATGTTATATACTTACGTCGCATCTATCCCCAAGCAATCGGGTGTCCGATAGGAGATTCACTTGTCCGAAACCGGTCCACTTCTCCAGGCGCTGGATGTTGTCAAGGACTTTGGCGGCGTCCGCGCCGTTGACGGTTGTTCGCTGGACGTGAAGCCCGGCACAATAACGGGTCTGATCGGACCGAACGGCGCAGGCAAGACGACGTTGTTCAATCTCATTTCGGGCGCGATTCCGCTGTCGAGCGGTCGTATCGTGTTCGACGGGGTGGAGATCCAGGGCATGAAGATGCACCAGACATTCGCCCGCGGCCTGATGCGGACATTCCAGATTCCAAGAGAGATGAAGGGGATGACGGTTCTGGAGAATTTGATGGTTGTACCGGCTCGCCAGACGGGGGAGCGGCTCTGGGCGTCGTGGCTGACGCCGTGGCGGGTGTCGAGGCAGGAACGTGAGATCGAGGACCGGGCGATGGATACGCTCGAATTCGTCCGGCTTTCGCACCTGTCGGACGAGTACGCGGGTAACCTCTCCACCGGACAGAAGAAGCTGCTTGAGCTTGCGCGAACGCTGATGGCGGAGCCGAAGATGGTGCTGCTGGATGAACCAGCGGCGGGCATCAACCGCACGCTGCTTGGGGACCTGGCGGCGGATATCAGGCGAGCGTGCGAGGAGAGAGGCGTTACCTTCATGCTAATCGAGCACGACATGGAGTTGGTGGCGCGGCTGTGCGACCCGGTGATCGTCATGGCGAGCGGGTCGGTCATCGCCGAGGGAACGCCGCGAGAGGTCCAGAACAATCCGCAGGTGTTGGATGTTTACCTGGGAGGGGTGATCGGTGGCGCTGCTTGACGCGCGGGACATAGTGGCCGGATACGGGGAGACCGAAATCCTTCATGGCGTGTCCATATCGGTGGACACAGGGGAGATAGTCACGATCATCGGGCCGAACGGCTGCGGGAAGTCCACGGTCATGAAGTCCATCGTCGGGCTGGTGACCGTCGGATCGGGCAGCGTAAGGTTCAGGGGCGAGGAGATAGCCAACCTGCCGCCGGAGCGGATAGTGAGAAGCGGGCTGTGCTATGTTCCGCAGACGGCGAATGTCTTTCCATCGCTGACGATACGGGAGAACCTGGACATGGGCGCGTTCATTCGCAAGGATGATTACAGAGGACGCATCGAGGAGATGTTCGATATATTCCCGGACCTTGCGGACCGACCCAACCGGAACGCGGGCAGTCTTTCGGGGGGACAACGGCAGATGCTGGCGATAGCGCGGGCTCTCATGCTGGACCCGGTGATGCTGCTGCTGGACGAGCCGTCGGCGGGACTGTCGCCGCTGATGATGGGTTCGGTCTTCGAGCGCATACGGAGCATAAACGCGATGGGAGTTTCCATACTCCTCGTCGAGCAGAACGCGAGAGAGGCGCTGAGCATGTCGGACAGGGGCTATGTGCTGTCGGCGGGGGAGAACAGGCTGGAGGACAGGGGGCCGGCGCTGCTGGACAACCCAGAGATCGCGCGGCTGTACCTGGGTGGGTAGATGACAACGATTGTTAGCCGGAGGTTCAGGACGGAGTGGACGCCATGGCACACGACGGCCATGCTCGCGGCGGTCGCGCTGGTTGCCGGAATCCTGCCGGGCGTGAAGATGTCGCTGGTGGTGAACGGGCTGTTCCTGGCGGCGATCATCGCGCTGGGGGCAATCGGGCTGTCGCTGATCTTCGGGATACTGAAGTTCGCGAACGTGGCGCACGGCGACTACATGATGATGGGCGCGTATGTGTCGTTCTTCATAGTCGAGAGCGTTCTGGAGCCGCTGGGACTGGAGGGCGTCGGTTTGGGGCCGTTCACGTTCGGATACCCGCTGCTGATCGCGCTGCCGATTGGCGCGGCGATAGTCGCGGGCGGCGCAATCCTGCTGGACATAGGCATATACCGTCGGCTGCGAGAGCGCGGGGTCAACGTGGTGATGCTTTCGATGGCGTCGCTCGGGGTGGCTATCGCGCTGCGCGGGCTGGTGCAGATCATCTGGACGACGGACGCGCAGGCATTTCCGAGAGAATCGAGGCAGGTCTTCAGGCTGCCGATGGACGTTCGCGTGCCGCCGGACAGCGTATTCATCGGGATAGCGGCGGTCGCCCTTGTCGCCGGTCTCTACGTGATACTGACGAACACCAAGATGGGCAAGGCGATGAGGGCGACGGCGGACAACCCGGACCTCGCTCGCGTTACCGGCATCAATACGCAGCATGTTATCCGGTGGACGTGGGCCATCGGGGGAAGCATGGCGGCCATCGCGGGGATTCTGCTCTCGGTATCGCAAGCGCAGATGCTTCCGATAATGGGATGGAAGTTCCTAATACCGCTTTTCGCGGCGGTGATCCTTGGGGGGATCGGGAATCCGTATGGCGCGCTGGTCGGGGCGTTCGTGATAGGAGTGACGATGGAGGTCTCGACACAGTGGATAAATCCGAGCTACAAGCCCGCTGTGGCCTTCGGGATCATGATAGCGATGCTGCTGGCAAGGCCGAGGGGTCTGTTCGGAGGCTCGCAGTGAGGAGGCTGTATCATTTGGCAGGTCACCCCCATCCTAACCTTCCCCCGTCAAGGGGGAAGGGATTTTGCGGCTTCGTAGTGAGGAGGGCGCTGGCGTGGAACTGATCGGCGTCGCGAACTATGCGGTGGGCTTCGTCATCATGGCGGGGATATATTCGATATTCGCGCTGGGGCTGAACGTCCACTGGGGATTCACTGGCCTGTTCAACATCGGGATAGCGGGATTCTTCGCGGTCGGCGCATACACGTCGGCGCTGCTGACCACTCCCCCGCCCGACCCGGCGCAGTTCGAGGACTTCGTCTTCGGGGGCAACTGGGCGCAGACCGGCTTTCTGGACATGGGGATTGACCTGTGGTTCGTACTGGCGCTCGGCTGCGCGGGGCTGGCGTGCGCGGCGATTGCGCTGGTCATAGGCTATGTGACGCTGCGGCTGAACGACGACTACCTGGCTATCGCGACGCTCGGAATAGCGGAAGCGGTGCGCCTCTTCTTCCTGAACGAAAAGTGGGTGGCGAATGGGTCGAGGGGACTCTACCGCATCCCTGAATTTCTGGGCGACCGTATATCGCTGGACCAGTACGACTACCTGTACCTTGTCGTGGTTCTCGTCGTACTGATCGTACTGTTTCTGGCCGTGCAGCGGGCCGTAAGTTCGCCGTGGGGTCGCGTGCTCAAGGCGATCCGGGAAGACGAGGTAGCGGCCGAGGCGAGCGGCAAGAACGTGTTCAACTTCAAGCTCCAGTCTTTCGTTCTCGGGGCTGTGATAATGGGAATCGGGGGCGCGCTCTACGCCCATCACATTCGGTTCCTCGCGCCGCCCACGTTCGATCCACTGCTGGCTACGTTCGTGATATGGGCGATGCTGATGGTTGGCGGGACGGGGAATAACCTAGGCGCGATTGTGGGGGCGTTCGTGGTATGGGGTATATGGACGGGGACGCAGTTCCTGCCGAGGGAACTCTCGGACCCGAACGTCCGATTTTTCATGATCGGGGTCTTGATAGTCGCGGTGATGCTGGTGCGGCCTAATGGGTTGCTTGGAGAGGTGCGGCGTAGGGCGCGGGAATCGCCCTCACCCTAACCCTCTCCCATCGAGGAAGAGGGTCAGGGATGAGGTAGATTATCTAGGGGAGTTCGTATCTGCCGGTGGACTGGATTTCGCCGTCGGCGACTGTCCAGATTTCTATGGTGCCGAATACGTCTCCGTTCTGGTCGAGGTCAACGTTTCCGCCCGCGCCGTTGTAGTCAATATCCTTGCCCTCGGCGATGAGCCTGAGCGCTCTGGCTATCTCGTCGCGCCCGGGGCCGACCACCTCGCCCGGAGCGTTGGCGACGTCCCTGAGCGCGTCGCGGATGGCTATGGAGTCGGTGGTGCTGCCGGCTTTGGCGGCGGCGAGCGCTATCAGCACGGTGGCGTCGTAGTGTTCGGCCATGAACGGGTGGGAGACGGGGAACCCGTATGTCTCCTCGTAGGCGGTTTCGAAGGCGTCTTTTTCGGGGCTTCCGGGAGCGCCGGGCGCGGTGCCGTATGTGCCGTCGAGGGCGTCCCATGCGTTGATGTCGTCAATCCACTCCGAGCCTTTGACGCCGTCAACGAAGAGGAAAGTGTCCGCGTATCCTCCCTCCAGCGCCTCGCGGATATAGACCCTGGACTGTCCGGTGTAGCTCATTACGGCGAGCGCGTCGGGGTCGCCGTCGGTGGCCTTCTCCAGTTCGGACGCGTATGTGGGCTGGACGTCCTCGTGCGGCACCATGGCGGTGACCGTTCCGCCCAGCGCGGTGAAGCTCTCCTCGAACTGGTCGGCGAGGCCCTCGCCGTAGGCGTTGTTGATATACATGATGCCGACTTTCTCAAATCCCTGCTCCTGGGCAAGGCGCGCGAGGATTATGCCCTGGGCGGCGTCCGAGGGTGTGGTGCGGAATACCAGGTCGTTGTCTTCGAGGGTGGTGATGGCCGGGGCGGTGGAAGCGCCTGAGATGATGGGCGTCTCCTTGGGTATGGTGACCGACTGGGCGACGGCGATGGTGACTCCGCTCGACAGAGCGCCGACAATCGCGACCGCGTCTTCGACGTCCACGAGCGCCCTTGCGGCGTCAACGCCCTGTACGGGATTGACGGCGGTGTCGCGACTGATGACCAGCATCGAGCCGCCGCCGACTCCGCCAGCGCGGTTGACGTGGCTTGCGGCGAGCTGGACTGCGTTTCGGAGGGGCGGGCCGAACTCGGCTATCGAGCCGGTGAAGGCGTTGAGGTTTCCGACTACGAGCGGGGGCAGATTATCGCGCTCCACCTCGACCATGACTTCCTTCTCGACGACGACGGTATCGCCAGGAACTTCGACTGTCTTGACGACTTCCTTCTCGACGACGACCGTCTCGCCGGGAACTTCGACTGTCTTGACGACTTCCTTCTCGACGACGACCGTCTCGCCCGGGACCATGACTTCTTTGACGACTTCCTGGGTCACCACCTTCTCCACCGGCACTTCCACAGTCTCGGC
Organism: Dehalococcoidia bacterium; assembly: GCA_965202815.1. Taxonomy (GTDB): domain Bacteria; phylum Chloroflexota; class Dehalococcoidia; order Lucifugimonadales; family UBA1123; genus VXRN01. Next base: position 1,150,494 of record CBDBCD010000002.1, on the reverse strand, counting down.
GCTACATGCGACTGACAATGACAGAAGTACGGCGGCTACAAGTCCGGCTACGACGAAAAACCTGGCGTCATTCATGATTCCCTCCTTAGACACCAAATAAAGTTGAATCTGCCGAAATCGCCATCATCCGAAGCGACAGGCAAGACAAATCAGATTATCATATTTCGCCCAGAGGATAGTACCGATTTATAGTGGTGCAGGGTCTTTCGGTTATCCAGATTCGACAGCGCGGCGCTTACTGGATTCCCGTTTTCACGGGAATGACGGATAGCTATAAGGTCTCCGGCAATACAATAATCGAAAGGTCCTGGTAGCGGTGTCGGGTGATTGCCAATTCTAATACGGCCCTGTCGGGAATTTGATAATTGTTGACTGAAATATAGTTCACTCATATAATCTGTTAATCACGCCGAGACCGTTCAGGGGAAGATCGGCAATCATGTTAGGAGAATGGATATGAAGAAAATCAGTTGGACGATACTTGGGCTAACGGTAGCCCTCGTATTCATACTGGCCTGCTCGAGCGCGGATGAGACCGCTCCCGCGGCTCCCGCGGCTCCGGCTCCTGCCGCGCCCGCTGAGGCGCCAGCGGCGGCAGCCATGGCGCAACCGGCTGCGCCTCAGCAGCCAGCGGCGCCAGCGGCGGCGGCTCCCGCAGCCCCCGCGATGGCCGTACCTACGGTAGTGGCCCCCGTAGCGCAACCCACCCCGCGAGTCTATTCAGCGGTCCCGACTCCTGTCACGACCGGTATGCCGGTCTATGGCGGCTCGCTCAAGATCGTTCCGCAGGGCAGCCTGAAGTCCGTTGACCCGCAGTGGACGACCCTTATCGTCACCGCGCACGTAGCGCGGCACACGATGGAGGGCCTGTTCCAGTTGGACGATTCTTTCAGCCCCGCACCGATGCTGGTGAGCGACTGGGATATCAGCGATGACGGCCTCACCTGGAGGTTCAACCTGCGCGACGATCTCAAGTACCACGACGGCAGAGCCGTCAACGCCACCGACGTCGTCGGTTCGTTCGACAGGGTCAAAGAGAAGGCGGGAATGTACAAGCGGCTGCTGGGCGAGTTCGGCGCGGATATGACCGCCGACGGCGACTCATCCATCGTCATCACGCTGACGGAGCCGACCGCGCTGGTGCTGGACTCCATCCACACGAACCAGAGCTTCGCTCCTTATGTGCTTCCTGAAGAGATACACACGCTTCCACAGTCGGAATCGTCCCAGACAGTCATGGGCACCGGCCCGTTCAAGTTCGTGAGCTGGGCGCCGGGCGACAGGTGGATAGCCGAGCGCTGGGTGGACTACGCCAAGCGCGACGAGCCGACATCCGCTCTCGCGGGCGGTCACACGGTCTATGTTGACACCATCGAGTGGATCGAGGTACCGGACATGGCATCGCGGGTCGCTGCGCTGACCGTCGGGCAGGTACACGCCCTGGACGAGTTCAAGGCGGACTTCGTTCCCCAGATCAAGGACAACCCGGACCTGAACCTGTTCATCAACAAGCCGGGCAACGGCACAGCCGTGTGGTTAAACCACCTGAAGCCGCCGTTCAATGACAAGCGCGTCCGCCGCGCGCTCCAGCTGGCGTACCCGATGGAACGCGCGCTGACGGCAGCGGTCGGCGATCCTGAATTCTGGAGCCTGTGCACGAACTACCAGGCATGCTTCACTCGCTGGGACACCGACGCCGGATCGGAAGGCCGCTACAACGTTCAGGACGTTGAAGCGGCCAAGGCGCTGATCGCCGAAGCGGGAGTCGAAGGCATGGAAGTTCGCGTCATGCAGCCTCTCGACATGCCGGTTCTCCCTGACCTGGCGGCAGTAACCGCCGAGGTTCTAACAGAACTCGGATTCGACGTGGACCTGCAGCCCATGGACTGGGCCACGCTGGGCACTCGCAGGGCTGATCCCGAACTGTGGGAGGCGTTCCACACCTGGAGCGGAACCGGGAGAGTTCTGGGACCTCTAACCAACACGTCCCTGCAGAAGGACGGCTGGTTCAACAGGTACCAGGACGAATCCGGCATGATGACCGAGCTGATGAACAGATTCGCCCGGGCCAAGTCGGCAGATGAGCAGTTCGCGATCTGGGAAGAGATAAACGCATTCGCGTTCGAGGATATGCCGATGATCAGGATCGGTGACTTCTATCCTCCTCTCGCTTCCAGGAAAGAGGTCAAGAACTGGAATCCAATCCCGTTCCCGGTGCTGTGGGATACGTGGATCGAGGAAGAGTAGGCCGAACCGCCCTCTGATTCCCTAGATTCCAATTTGGAATAGCTAGAATGAAGGCGTCGGTGATACAATCCCGACGCCTTCTCTTTAGTTGGCTACCAGCCAAAGCGCGATATTCATACCAATAGAGCCATATCGGGTTGCGCAATAGATGTCCGGGTACATATTAAGAAGACTGCTCGCCAGTATCCCAGTGATACTCCTCGTGGGGGTGATCACCTTCTCCATACTTCATATAGCCCCCGGCGATCCCGCCGTGCTGATGGCGGGTGAGGAGGCGACGCCGGAAGACGTGGAGAAGATGCGGAAGGAGCTCGGCTTCGACAAACCCTTTTACATCCAGTTCGGAGTGTGGGTGGGAAATCTACTTAGAGGAGACCTTGGCACGTCGATCTTCTCCAAGCACACGATCACGAGTTTGATGGCGCCACGTCTTCAGCCCACGTTAAGCTTGGGGATGCTTGCGATTGTCTTATCTATTCTGTTCGGTATCCCGATGGGGGTAATCGCGGCGTGGAAGGTCGGCAGCCTGACCGACCGGGGCGTAATGGTGTTCGCGGTGCTGGGATTCAGCGTTCCTGTGTTCTGGCTGGGATTCATATTCATCTGGCTGTTCGCGGTGCATTTCAGAATTTTCCCTGCCATCGGGTTCGTCCCGATTTCGGAAGGCGTTTTCCCTTACCTGAAGAGTCTGACGCTGCCTGCGCTAGCGAACGCGATTCCGTTCTCTGCTCTAGTGGCGCGGATGACGCGTTCGACGATGGTAGAGGTGCTCCAGGAAGACTACATCAGGACGGCCAGGGCAAAGGGTCTGGCCGAATTTGGGGTGATAGGGCGACACGCTCTCAGGAACGCCTCTATCCCTATCGTTACCGTCATAGGCCTGGTGTTTGCCGCGCTGGTCAGCGGAGCGGTTGTCACCGAGACGGTCTTCGCCATACCCGGGCTCGGCAGACTTCTGGTTGATGGAGTGGTGAGAAGGGACTATCCGATAGTCCAGGCAATGCTGATGGTGACGGCGGTCAGCTATGTTTTCGTAAATCTTGTTATAGACATCTTCTACGCATACCTCGATCCGAGGATCAGGTACTAGGCTGCGCAGGACGCAACCCTATTTCGGTAGAGAAGAGAGTGGATTCCCGCCTTCGTGGGAATGACGAAACCGGCAAGGTGAAGGGACCGCAATTGACTGAAACCCAACAGATTCCCGCAAGGGCAAGTCGCGGACTCATCCGCAATTCGGTTTTTGCGCTCCGAAGAAACCCCAATATGCTTCTCGGCACGGTGATACTCTCCACCGTGGTGGTGATAGCGCTGGTCTCTCCCTACCTGACACGTACCGACCCCGCGGCGCTCAATCCGTTCGAGCGGCTTCAGCCTCCCAGTTCTGACCATTGGTTCGGAACGGACCACCTGGGCCGGGACGTATTCGACCGGACGCTGGTCGGCAGCAGGATATCCCTGCTGGTCGGGTTCTCGGTAGGGCTTGTTACCTCCGTCGCGGGGCTTCTGATAGGCCTCGTCTCAGGCTACTACCGCCGCCTGGACAACGTCATCATGCGGTTCATGGACGGTCTGATGGCGTTTCCGTCGCTGCTGCTCGCGCTCGCTCTGATTGCGGTGCTGGGGGCCAGCGTGTTCAACGTCATACTCGTCATATGCGTCGTTGATACGCCCAGGATGGTCCGCGTGGTGAGGGGTTCGGTGTTGACGTTGAGGGAGCAGCAGTTCGTGGAGGCCGCCAACGCCATCGGCACCCCGGCATGGAGAATCCTGCTCCGTCACATCGCTCCGAACACGTTCGCGCCGGTCATGGTGCAGGCTACGTTCATATTCGCGCTGGCGATAATCGCCGAGGCGAACCTCAGCTTTCTGGGCGCGGGGGTCCCGCCCTCGATTCCAAGCTGGGGCAATATCATGGGTCAGGGGCGCACATATCTCCAGATCGCGGTGTGGGTAACATTCTTCCCCGGACTGTTCCTTTCGCTGTGCGTGCTCTCTATCAACCTAGTCGGCGACGGACTCCGGGACACGCTGGATCCGCGATTCTCAAGAAGGGCCTGATTATCAGGTTCCGGTTAACTGCCTTTTGTCTCGCCGAGGGTGTTTTTCGCACAATAGTAATAGATGTTTTACATATATGTAGCGTATATGATTGCCTGAAATGTCGTCCATGAGTTGAATGATTCATTGACTGAAAAATAATTCAGACATATAATCCCGTCAACGCTCTGGAACTTTATTTCATAGAGTGGTTGTGGTGATGTATAAACTGAATCCGATCTCGATTGACTGAATGTTGAAAGAGCTAAAGACAGCAGGGAGGACTTTCATGCGACGATTTAATTGGATAGTACTGGCTCTGGCGGCCTTATTGGCATTCGCGCTGGCCTGCTCGAGTTCAGAGGCGCCAGCGGCTCCGGCTCAGCCGCAGGCTCCCGCGGCGGCGGCTCCGGCTCCGGCGGCGCCAGCGGCGGCCGCGGCTCAGCCCGCCGCGCCACAGGCTCCGGCGGCGGCCCAGCCTGCCGCGCCCGCGGCGCAGGCGCCAGCGGGAACGCAGGCCCAGGCGCCTTCGGTCGCCTCGATGAGGCCTGAACCGAGGCCGATTGTAATGATGGGCGACGCCAAGTCCGGCGGTACGCTCAAGTACGTGCCGCAGGGTTCCATCAAGTTCATTGACACGATGGCCACCGGCGCGATTGTCACCGGAACCGTTGGACGTCACGCATACGACCAGCTTTTCTGGAGGAACGCGAACTACGAGATATTCCCGCAGATGCTCGAAAGCTGGGGCACCAGCGAGGACGGCAAGTCGTACACGTTCAAGGTGCGCGACGGACAGACCTTCCATAACGGCGACCCGCTGAGAATGGTGGACATAGCCGAGTCGCACAACCGCTTCGCGCGCGTTGACCCTCTCGGACGCCAGTTGCTCGGGATCTCCGCCGGAAACGAGGGCAAGGAACGTCCGGACCAGGTATTCAATCAGACCATAGACGAAGCTAACAACACCATCGTAATGACTTTCGAAGAGCCTACCGCCATGGTGCTCGAATTCCTGGCTCAGCTAGACCCCCGCCAGCCGTCCATCATGCACGAGGACATCTGGTCGGTGGCGCCGGGCCAGCCGATAGACACGGCGGTCGGAACCGGAGCCTATATGCTGGTGGAATGGCTGCAGGGCGAGGTGCTCAAGTTCGAGAAGTTCCCCGACTACGTTCCCAACACGGGAGAGCCGTGGGACTTCACCAAGGGTGAGATAACGCAGTATCTGGACGGCTTCGACGCGCTGGACATACCCGACCACGCCACTCGCGTAGCGGCCATCCAGACCGGCGAGGTTGACGTGCTGGACGACTTCAGGATTGACCTGGCGCAGACGCTTACCGGAACGCCCGGAGTCGAGTGGTCGCCAATCCGAGACGGCAACTACGGCGGAACGGCCTTCAATCTCAACCATCCCCCATTCGACACGAGCGAGGCGGGCAGACTGTCCAGGCAGGCAGTCTCCGCAATCGCGCCGAACGACAAGATAATGCAGGCCGCCGTCGGCGACGAGAGCATGTGGACGGAGTGCTATCTTGTAATCCACTGCGGCACGCCGTGGGGTTCCGTGGTCTCAGACGAAATTCAGGCGCAGGGAATCAAGACGAAGTCCGGCGACATCGAGACCGCCAAGCGACTGCTGGCCGAAGCGGAAGCGCTTCGCCCCGGCAATAGCGACCTGGAAATCAGGATCATAGCCGCCTCCGACATGCCGTTCATGCCCGAGGCCGGCCTGGTGCTGCATGAAGCCATGAAGGAAGCGGGATTCACCAATGTCGAGCTGGTATCCCTGGACTGGGCTTCCCGTGTAGCGCTCACCGGCTCCGAGGGCCCGTGGGAGATCGCCACAACCTGGTCCAACTTCGCCAACGGCCTGAATCCGCTCGCGCCGCATATGCCCGGGCCCACCAACGCATCCGGCTACGATGAGCCAAGGATGGCAGACCTGCGCGGCCAGTTCCTCGTAGAGACGGATCCTGAGACTCTGCAAAATCTCTACGACGAGATGAACCGCACGATCTACAACAACCCCCATGCGATAAACCACTTCATGTTCTCTCCGCCTCGCGCGATTCGAGATGATGTGAGAGGGTTCTGCCTGGACTGCCTGTTCCCCATACTCCACAACGTATGGCTAGACAGGTAGCGATACCGACATAGACAGCGCGGCAGGGGAATCATAAGCTGGTTCTCCAGCCGCGCTAAGACGCGCAGAGGTTCAGCGCATGTTGCCCTATATCATTAGAAGAATCGTTATGGCGATACCCGTCTTCGTTGGGGTATCCATCATAACCTTCTCTATAATGCAGCTTGCGCCGGGCGACCCCGCCGCCATACTGCTTGGCGGCGACTTTCTGCAAATAGCCACTCCTGAAGACATCGCCGCGGCCAGGGCCGCGCTCGGCGTGGACAGGCCCGCCATCGTCCAATACCTGGATTGGATGACAGGTTTCTTCAGAGGCGATCTTGGAACTTCGCTATTTACCGGCAAGTCGGTTTCCGAGCTTATCGCGCCCAGAATAGAACCGACCGTTTCGATCATTCTGACAGGTATATTCATAGCCATCATCTTCGGCATTCCTATGGGGATTCTGTCCGCGTGGAAGGCGAACAGCTGGATAGACCGGTCGGTCATGGTCTTCGCGGTCATCGGCTTTTCGATGCCCGGATTCTGGCTCGCCTTCAACCTCATCTGGCTGTTCAGCGTAACGCTGGGGTGGACGCCGGTATTCGGCTACGCCTCGGTTTCGGAGGGAGCTCCGCTGTTCTTCAGACACCTCGTCCTGCCCGCTATCTCCATTGGAGTGGCGTTCATGGCGCTGAACGCGCGAATGACGCGGTCGAGTATGTTGGAAGTGCTCAGAGACGACTACATTCGCACTGCGCGCGCCAAAGGACTTATAGAGAGCGTCGTCCTGTTCAGGCACGCGCTTCGAGCCGCCTCGATGCCGATAGTCACCATCATCGGCCTTAGCTTCGCCGGCGCGGTAACCGGCGCGGTGCTGACCGAAACCGTCTTCGCCATACCGGGTATGGGCAGGCTGTTCGTGGGCGCTGTGGGAGACCGCGACTTCCCTGTGATACAGGGACTGATGATGATATTCGCCGGGGCGTATGTGTTCGTGAATCTGGCGGTGGACATACTGTACGCATATCTTGACCCGAGAGTGAGGTACTGATGGCTACTGAAGCGATTCAACCTCGCTCCAGGTGGATGACCGGGGTCAGAAACGCCCGTCGCGCGCTTCTGAAGAACCCGAATATGCTGACCGGATTCGTAATCCTTGCCATCATCTCGTTCTTCACCGTATTCGCCGGTTACGTAGATAGGTACGACCCGCTCAAGCTCGAACCTCTGGACAGACTGCAGTCGCCGTCGCTCGAACACTGGTTTGGGACGGACAACACGGGCAGAGACGTCTATTCCCGCACGATACACGGCGGCCGCGTCTCGCTTCTCGTCGGATTTACGGTCGCGATTCTCACGGTTTGCGCCGGGTATGATAATAGGCCTGATTTCGGGCTACGACAGGCGCGCGGACATGGTCATCCAGAGGTTCATGGACGCGATAATGTCGTTTCCAACGCTGCTGCTGGCGCTTGCGCTGATAGCCATGCTGGGCAGTTCCATTACGAATGTAATAATCGTGATAACGGTCGTTGACACTCCGCGCATGGTGCGAATCGTGCGCGCTCAGGTGCTGGCGCTGCGCGAGTACCAGTTCGTGGAGGCGGCGCGCGCGATAGGCGCTCCAACCTGGAGGGTTCTGCTTCTGCACGTGGCGCCCAACACATTCGCCCCTGTGATGGTGCAGGCGACTTTCATATTCGCCACGGCGATACTCGTTGAGGCGGGCCTCAGCTTCCTGGGTCTGGGCATCCCGCCCGATCTGCCCAGTTGGGGAAATATACTCGCGCTTGGGCGAACATACCTGCAAACAGCGGTATGGGTGTCGTTCTTCCCTGGACTCGTCCTCACTATCACAGTCCTCGCGATCAATCTGGTCGGAGACGGGCTGAGGGACGCGCTCGATCCCAAGCTGGCGCGCCGCGAGTAGCTCAGGGAAGGGTGGGGACGATGTTTGAGTTGGGTCTTCGACCCGTGAAGTTTCCGCCATGTATCTCCTAGTAGCTCTGGGGCTGAGAATCTTCGCCGGATTCGGCCTGTCGGTTCTCCTATCCATCTGCGCCATCATGCTGACCTGGGCGATGTACTACTTCATGGACTACCTGTGGCCCAGGTGGGTGTTCGTGACCTTGTGGTTCTCGCTTCCTGGCATCGCGGCGGGAATGGGCGCGGCAATTGCCTGGTGGGATTCGGAGGAGCCGAGGCGAATGAAGGTTCTCAGGACGGGCGCGTGGGTAGCGCTGGGACTCGCTGGCGCGTGGGCGGCGTACTATTACAAGACGGTCATAGACCCGAATCCGGCTACCTTCACGTCACGCGAAATATCCTCTACTGCCATATTATGGTCGGTAATCGCGCCCAACCTCGTATCATCCTGCATCGGGGCGGTGAGGCAGATACGCACGGGGTGGATATAGATTCCCTCGCCGACTCGAACTGTGTAGCCGCAAAGCGCTTGAAGTCGCCCTTATCTTCCAGGCGGCTCGGTGACCGTGACGACCTGGTTGATGTCTAGTTCAGCCAAGACCTGCGTTCGTCCGCTGGGCCAGATGATATTCACTTCTTCCACCTTGCTCGCGCTTCCGAGTCCGAATTCCAGTTCGACGCTGTCCATGGAGAGGTAGCTTGAACCGGCCTGCACTTCCCGAACCTGTACGATGGGTTCGCCGCCATCGGCGAGAGTCGCTCTGAGATAGACGCGCGCGCCTATGCCGTCGGCGTTGCTGCCGGCGCCGTCCACTGTCATGCGTCCCACCAGCCTGAGCGTTATCCAGCTATTGCTGCTCGGCTGGTTCATCCACATGAAAGTCGGGCCGGGGGCGTAGTCAGCGTCGTAGCCTTCGCCGGTGAACAGCATACCGCCGCTGTTGGTGCCGATCAGGTCAACGTAGCCATCGCCGTTCAGGTCGCCGTGAGCGAGTCCCTTGCCGTTTTCGTGGTATCGAGGCGTCAGTTTGATCGAGACAGGGTCCTGACCAGGCTCCAATGTAGCAATCTTGTCATATCTGACCCCTTGTACGTTGATCAAGCGAGTCTCTACCGTGAGGTCCTCGAAACCCTCTCCTTCGAGATTTCTGAGCATTCGCCCGGCGGACTGGTAGATGTCTCCTCCCGGACCGTCCCCACTGGCAATCTCCGACCCCAGCCAGTAGAGGTCCTGGTAGCCGTCGTTGTCCATGTCGAAGAAGGTGGCGCCGTAGCCGAAATCGTAGGCGGACAGTCCGGTGGGAACAGGCCAGGCGGGGTTGATGTTGGCGGGATCGAGTGAGGCGGGGGGCATCAGCGCGCTTGGTTTGACATCAGTGGACGGAGCTACGTCCTCGAATCGGCCGGTTGAGGACCCGACACCGTTCCTCAGCAGGGCATTCAGACACGTACCCCACCAGAAGCGCTCGTGGTACTTGCAGTCAGGGCCCGGGTTCGGCTGAGGGTCTCTGAGTCGCAGGTGGTAGCCCGCGTTTGTGGCGAACACATCGAGATGCGAGTCGGCGTTGTAGTCGCCTATCGCGAATCCCATCCAGTTGCCGACGCGGGCGAATCCCATTTCCCTCTCGACTGAGGTGAACCTGACGCGGCCGGGAGTGGAGTCGTTTCTGTACAGACGCAGGAAGTCGCCATCCGTGGCTGTCCACAGGTCGGGAAGCCGGTCGTCGTTGTAGTCGAAGAAAGTAGCTGAATGGGTAGGACCGGTAGGGTCGCCGACGCGATTGGATTCCGTATCCGTAAGCGAAGGATCGTAGCCTTCGTAGGTAACGCCGTTGCTGTCGGTGAACATCAGGGGTTTGCCGGTCGGGTCGCGCATCCATATCTGATTGCCCTGCAGTCCAGACTCCTCTGAAACGTCGGAGAAAGTCAGGTCGCCGTTGTTGCGGTACATCGCGTTGAAGTGTCCGGGGTGGTTATCCTCACCCATGAAGAAGTAGTCTTCGTCAATCATGTTGGCGACGAATATGTCCAGCCAGCCGTCGCCGTCAACGTCGGCGCAGGCTATCGTGGATGCCGCTCGCAGGTTCGGAGTGTCGCCGAATGCGCCGTCGCTGACATCGGTGAAGGCTCCCTTACCGTCGTTGACGAAGATTCTGTCGGCATAGGCGGGCGCGATAGGCAAACCGTCCTCGCCGACGACATGGGCGGATCTGAAGTCGAGCCCGTCGCCCTGGATGCCTCGTCCGCCGACGTAGAGGTCCTGGTAGCCGTCGTTGTTCAGGTCGCAGGCGACGACTCCGCTCGACCCCTGCTCGATGGCCGCGACACCGGCGGATTCGGCGTTTTCTACGAAGGCCAACTCGCCGTCGTTGCGGAAGAGGCGATTCGGGTAACCCGCCTCCTGTGTAATGTACACGTCCTGGTCGCCGTCGCGGTCGTAATCGAAGATGGCGACTCCGGGCCGGTAGTTGGAGACGCGATACGCACCGCCCATAGACTCCCTGGCGACGTTGGTGAACGCGGGTATGGTGGAGTCGGGTTCGGCGACCGGAGCAGCTTCCGGTTCGGATGAGCAGGACAGTGTCGCTGCCAGCAGAATTCCAATGATGAACGATGCGGCGTTAGAGTTGAAAGTCAGATTCATTTCCTTCTATCTAGAGCGCGTTAGTCAGGCTTGGCATTGTGATGGTAGAGTATCACGATAAGTATAGTGGCGCATGAGGGAGAGTTTATTGGAATCGGATTCCAGGCGGGCGGTATTCGGGTTGGGAAGCTGGGCGGATGTGGTGTGGCTTGTGTCAATAAGCTCCACGCTGCTTCTGGTTTTGCTTCCGTTCTCCAGCTATATAGCGTCCATCCCGTTCGTCGGGGAAGAGTGGGGAATGACCAACTCGCAGGCGGCGGTTGTGTTCAGCGCGTACTTGGTCGGGTACGCCGTGTCGTCGGCTTTCCTGATTCCGGTAACCGACCGGCTGCCCGCCGGCAGGGTAATGTTCGCAAGCGTCGCGCTGATAGCTATTAGCAACATACTGTTCCCGCTGCTTGCCCAAGACGTGTGGACGGCGTCTGCGCTGAGGTTCGTCGCGGGCGCGGGACACGTCGGAGCGTACATACCGGGCATCAGGATAGTGTCGCTTCGCTTCGCGGACGGGATGCGCGGCACTGCGGTCGCGATCTTCGTCGGGGCGGGATACGCTGGCACAACCATCTCTTATGTCTTCATGGGGCAATTGCTGGACCTGACGGATTCGTGGCGGACAGCGTACATGATAACCGCGCTGGTGGGTCTGATCGGCGTTCTTATCGCGCTGATTCATGTGTTGCCGCGTTGGTCACGGGAAGGCGAGGCCGCTCAGCCGTCGGGCAGTTCAGGCAGGCTGAATCTGGGCGTTTTGCGACATCGCCCGATGCTTCTGATCAACACGGCCTACGCTCTGCACACGGCGGAACTATATCTTGCTCGGCTGTGGCTTCCGCTGCTGCTGGCGGCTTCGCTCATTCACAGCGGGAAAGAGGCTGGCGAGGCGGCGGTCCTGGCGGCCACCTGGTCGGGCTTCATGTTCATGACTGGGATAGTGGGCGTGTTCTTCGGCGGCGTAGTATCCGACCGATTCGGGAGAACGGCGGGCGCGGGCGTTATCTTCGCGGCAAGCGGCGCGATTTCGTTCGTGGCCGGATGGCTGGTGGGAGCGCCGCCCGTGGTCCTGATAGTCCTGGGCTTCGGATACGGGTTCGCGACTTCGGCGGACTCGGCCATATACTCGACGGCGGTAACGGAGTTGGCCCCGCAAAACCTCATAGGCTCCACCCAAGCTATACAGAGCTTCGTAGGCTTCACTGTGGGAGCGGTCGCGCCCATCATCGCGGGCGGGCTGCTGGACGTATTCGGCGGCGCCGTTGGATGGGGCGCGGCATTCGGCTTCAACGGCCTGCTCGCGGTCATCGGAGTGGCGGCGCTGCTGGTCCTCAGGCGTATGCCGGAGGCAGCAGGAATGGCAGCGGGCAAGAGGTAAAGGGAATAAGGGCGCCCACAAGGGACCCCCCTACGGTGTGATCGGCGTTTATGGGATAGCTTGTAGTTCGGCGGACTTCTTGAGCGCCTGAACGACGCCCTGATATTGTACATACAATGCTTGACCACGCAGTTCAAGAAGACAAAGGAATGGGGCAATGACAACCATATCGGAATTACAGGAGGCGATACTTGGCCTGTCCGAGGACGACTACTCCAAACTGCGCCGCTGGTTGCTTGACCAGGACTGGGAACTGTGGGAGCGGGAGTTCGACGAGGATGTGAGGGCTGGCAAGTTAGATGCCTTGGCATCCGAGGCATTGGAAGCCAAGGCAAGAGGCGACCTGAAGGACTTGTAGGTGCACAGGACAGACCCTCACTTCTGGAGGCGATTCGAGGACTTGCCAGTCACTATACAGCAGATAGCCAGACGAAACTTTGACTTATTGAAGGCGAACCCCAGGCATCCATCCTTGAGGTTCAGAAATGTCGGACGATACTGGTCTGCGCGAGTGGGCGCTGCTCATAGGGCTGTGGCAGTCAAGGACGGCGACGACTTCATCTGGTTTTGGGTCGGCGACCATGACGAGTATCTGCGAGTCATCCGCGGGTAGCGGTTATTTCATCTGCTGAGATACACACGGCGCTCTATTATATGAACGTTGAGTTCTCCATCGAGGAGGAGGCGAATCGGCAAGGTGTTCATCTGATAAGGGCGAGAATCTGAGCTAGATTGCTACGGTCTCATAACAGGAAGCATTGAATTATATGCGCTAAAATAGTTTGGCAGAATTGGCGGAGGTCTCTGATGGTGGTCAGTATTACAGTAAATGGCTTAGATGAAGATTTGGAACGGCGTCTCCGGCTCCGAGCCGCTGAACAGGGGGTTTCGGTTGAGCAGGTGGCGAGAGATATATTGAACGCCGCCCTGTGTGAAGATGTGCAGGAGACTACAGACTTGGCGAGTTCCATTCGCGCCAGGTTCGCGCCCTTTGGCGGCGTCGAGTTGGAACTGCCAGACCGTGATCCTATACGCGCCGCGCCGCGATTCTGAACAAGGCCGCAGGTAATGATAATCCTTGACACGAACGTCGTTTCGGAATTGATGAGTCCCAGTCCGTCTGAAAGGGTAGTTAAATGGGTTTCCGGACAGGACGTCTCAAACCTCTACCTCTCGACGATAACCGAAGCAGAATTGCGTTATGGAGTCGAGATAATGCCTGCCGGTCGTCGGCGTGACGGACTCCGCGCGGCCATGGAAGCCATGTTTAGAGAGGATTTCGCAGGGCGTATCCTTCCATTCGATAGGTCATCCGCTCAAGCATACGCAATGATTGCAGCTAAGAGACGCTCAACGGGGCATCCAATCAACCACGCCGACTGCCAGATCGCGGCTGTTGCGCATTCAATAGGAGCATCAGTTGCGACCAGAGATGTGTCTGATTTCACAGGATGCGACGTCGAGGTAGTCAATCCATGGGGATAGGTACAGGAGCAAATTGGCGGCGTTTGACAACTTTTCGAGGCTGTGCTTAACTCGCGCCTGCCAGCCGAAAGTCCAAACATCGCAGAGAAAGTATCTTATGGACTTTATTGACGAAATCAAGACGCTCGCCACGCACTTCAAGGGCATGATCGAGATCGAGCACCTGCGGCGAACCGAGGAAGCCGCTAAGATTGCGCTGGTATTGCCTTTCCTGAAGACGATGGGATACTCCATTTTCGACCCCACCGAGGTCGTCCCCGAACTCACCGCCGGGGTCGGCGACGGGAGAGACAAGAAGGTGGACTTTGCCATTATGCGAGACGCCCATACCATCATCGTCATTGAGTGCAAGAGGTACAAGAGGAACCTTGACACCGAGAGGTATCTCGACAAGCTGGCAGGATATTTCAACGCTACGAACGCCCAGATGGGCATACTGACCGACGGTATTACCTACCGCTTCTTCACCGACTTGGATAAACCCGATGTCATGGACCCGACGCCATTCTTCGAGTTCAACTTCATGGACTACGCTGATACCCAAGTCAAGATACTCGATCATTTTACTAAGGCCCGCTTCAACCGAGACCAAGTCAAGGCCATTGCAGAGTGCCTCGCCGCAAGTATTGAGGTGTCTCATTAGTCAGTCCAGGGTAGCGCGCCCTTACTGCCCATCCATCGGATAAGCCCCGAAGGTAAACGAAAACAGCGAGAAGCTATCGTCCTTGGGCATGAGCAAGAGTTCGTGGGCTGAGACTTCCTGCTGGCGTACCAGGCGGTACATGCGGGGGGAGTCCACGACTACGATGCTGTCGCCGTTGTCGTCGTAGGTTATGTCGGCGCCGGCGGACTCTTTGGGGATGGGGCCGCCGTCCATGGTTATCCTGAACCTGTACTCGGTTCCGGGTTCGGCGTCCAGTACCGCGTTCACCTCATTGGCGTAGAATTTTATGCCGAGATAGTCCTCGTAGTCGTCGGTGGTACGGGCGTGACGCAGGTTTTCGGACTCGCTGAGCCAGCTGCCTTGCAGGAATATGAAGTGGTTCTTGCGCTCGCCCGGGTCGGTGTACTCTCGAACCTCGCCCGCGCTGTCGTAGTATTCCTCGTTGGCTATGTACGCGCCGCCGAAGTCTATGTTTCTTCGGGTCCCGCCATAGAGTTCGCGAGTGATGAATAGTTCGGGGTCGGTAGCGCGAGAGCCTGTTATCCGCTGCGGGTCGGGCTCTGAGCTTGCCTCTATGTGGGATAGGTCGCGTCCCCTCTCTTCGAGCAGAAAACGTATCACCTCCTCGGTTTCCGCGTAGGAACCCTCGCCGCGGTGGTAGTAGCGAACGAAGCCCGTTCCGTCCATGATGTACTTGGTGGGCCAGGCCTGGACGCGGTAAGTGCGGAAGGTAAGGTAGTCGTTGTCCTGCGCTACGGGGTACTCTATGCCCAAGTCCGTTACCGACGCCACGACATTGTCGCGCAGCTTCTCGAACTCGAACTCAGGGGTATGAACGCCGACTATGAGCAGGCCCTCTTCGGCGTACTTGTCATGCCAGTCTTTCAGGTATGACAGAGTTCGGACGCAGTTGACGCAGGTGTAGGTCCAGAAGTCGAGCAGGACTACCTTCCCTCTGAGGTCTTCGACGGCGAGCGGTTCGGAATTTATCCAGCCTTCGAGTCCCAGCGGGGCGGGAGCGGGTATCTGTCCGGCGGCCACATATCCCAGGACATCGGGCGGAGTTGGGTCTTCGGGCAAGGCGGCGGCCTGCGTCGGAATTGGCGTAGGGCTTGGCTCGGGTGTCGGCGTTTGCATGGTCGCCGCAGGCTGGGGGATTACGGTTGGCGTGGGGGTTGCAGTCGGCGCGGGAGTCGGATCCGGCGGGATGGTGGGAGTTGCCACAGGGAGCAAAGGGGCGGGAGTGGATGTGAGCGTGGCTGTTGGGCTGGGATTCTCGGGTATGGGCTGCTCAGCGCCGCAGGCCTGAATAGCGAACGCTACCATGACCAAGACAATCGCAGACGCGAGGTAGAGACGGTCAGATACCGGCAAGATTTTCAATCTCGGCCGCGCCGCATTTCTTCGCGCAGTCGTTCCAGTTCGGCTTCGGCTTCTATGCGCCTGGCTATCTCCGTGTCTCTTTCTTGAGTGGCGGTGTCGCGCTCATTCAGGGCGGTGTCGCGCTCGATCAGGGCGGTGTCGCGCTCGATCAAGGCGGTATCGCGCTCTTCCCTGACCTCACTGTATTCTGGCATGAACTCCCCTGTCGCAGGGTCGTACATACGCAGTTTCTTGTCCTGCCAGTAGATATCTATTCCCAGTATCTCGCTGTGTCCCCAGATAGTCCCGTCCGGTTCGTAATTCAGAGGAATTGGCTCATAGACGCCGTTTACTAGCCTATCTCCGGCCAGCGGCTGACCTTGGTAGATGCCGCCTGTTTCGTCGAACCGCCAGTATTCGGGAACTCCGAAACTCGCATAGCCCTCGCGCTTTTGGGCGACGTCCACGCGTCCCGTCGTCCTGGAGCCGATTTCCATGACGAAGTCCGGCGGCTTGCCCATCTCACTTATCACGTAGCCGTTTCGCGCAAAGACATAACCGGGATCTACGCCGTAAGCTATCATGCAATCCGGCACGAATCGGATAGACCCCGGGCGGGTGTCTATGCACAGGAATCCCTCGCCTCCCCAGAATACGTCGTCGCGGTTTCTGAATATCCACGAGAACATATAATTGGCTCTTGCGCTGTGTGTAAATTGATTAACCACGAACATCTCCCTCGGAGGAGGGTCGGGCAGCGGCTCGATGTGCTTGTAGCGCTCGTATGTCAGCGAGCGCGCCGCCATCTCGGTAGTCATAGCTGGCCTCGCGGTTCATTCTGGTCGTCGTATTATACACCGCCTAGATGAGAAGTTCGTTCTCGCGCTTGACCACGTTGCCCTGGGATACGATGGTGTTGACGTCGTGCAGCGCTGTTATGTCCTCGCTGGGGTCGCCGTTGATGATGAGGATGTCGGCGGACTTGCCCACTTCCAGCGCGCCGATCTCGTCTTCGAGTCCCAGGCACTCGGCGGAGGTCTGCGTGGAGCACACGATGGCCTCCATCGGCGTGATGCCCATCTCCTCGACCATGACCTGCGGGATGTACGCGAAGTCGTCGAAGTTGGCGTTGGTCATTCCGGCGTCCATGCCGGTCACGAACTTGACTCCCCTGTCCCACATATCGCGCAGAATCTCGAAGCGCTGCGCGGGGTCGCCCATTGCGCCGCTCGCGGGCGGGCGGTTTCGCCCCCTGATGTCGTTGAGCCGTCCAAGAGCGAGCGTAGGGTCAACATAGAGGCCCTTCTCTGCGATCATGTCCGCATAGTCGGGATCGTAGTCGTACATCTCCTCTTCGCTCTCCGCGAGCCAGGTGCAGTGGATGAGGTTGTGGATTCCGGCGTTGACGCAGTTCTTGACTCCGGCGGTGGCATGGCAATGCGCGGCGACGCGGAGGCCCAGGCGCTCGGCGTCCCGGACAGCCGCCCTGAGCGTCTCTACCGGGTACTGGGGAGCGCGGACGTTGGTGCCGGGGGTGAATCCGCCGCCGGTTGACATGATCTTGATGCAGTCGGCGCCCAGCTTGAACTGGTTGCGTATCGCGGACACCACCGCGTCGGCGGTGTCGGCCTCGGTTCCGAACATATTGCAGTGGCCGCCGGTGGTGGTGATTGGAGTTCCGGCCACTATCATGCGGGGGCCGTGTATGATGCCGTCTTCGACGGCGGCCTTGATTGGCAAGACAACCTGGTTGCGGCTGCCGAGGTCGCGCATCGTGGTGACGCCCGATCCGAGCGCGTCCCTGACCGCTCCCACGCCGCGCATGATGAACGTCTCATCGCTCTCGGTCATGATGTGGGTGTAGGCGTCGGTCTGCGCGCTGCAATGGATGTGGGTGTGCATCTCGATGAAGCCGGGCATCAGGGTTCCGCCGGAGACGTCTATGACTTCGACGTCCTCTCTTTCGCCGATGTTCAGCTTGTCCTGAGACGTGATCTCCGAGATACGCCCGTCCTTCACCACTATCGCGGCGTTGGACACGGGGTCGGCGCCTGTGCCATCAATCAAACGGTCAGACTTCAATACGAGCTTCATCTACTCACACCTTTCCATTTTAGTCGCTAGTCTTTAGTGGTTAGTTCTTGGGCCGTGTTGACGTTTACCGTCATTCCCGTGAAAACGGGAATCCAGGGGCGCGGGGTGTAGTTATTTTCCCTACCGCAACACCTTGAAGGCAGAGGAAATTATAGAATGTCAACAGAACCTAGTCCGCCGGTATAGCCGCCCTGGCGATGTCGAGCAGCTCCTCTTCGGACATATCGAGGTCCACAGGGTCGCCGTGCGGCTGCGGAACCGGGAAGCCGGTCTTGTAATATATCTCGATGGTGTTTCCCTCGGGGTCGTCGGCGTACATTCCGAAGGCGTTGCCATGGCTGACTGTGCGCTGTATGTTCACGCCCTCGTCCCTGAAGGTGGTGTAGAAATTCTTGAGTTCGGACAGCGTGTCCACCTTGAACGAAATCTGCTGGATGACCTGGGCGTCCGCCGGGCCGGAGCGACCCTTCATGATGACGAATTCGTGGTGTTCCTCGTCCGGGTGCGCACTGAGAAACACCATACCCCTCTGCTCCAGGTCTTCGTCGGCTATCTGAAGGCCCATGACGCGGGAGTAGAAGTCGCGCTGTTTCATGAGGTCGTTTACGAAGATTCCCACGTGTCCGAGTCCACTGACTTTTGGCATAACTTCCTCCCTATCTGAATCTGGCTATTGTGGTTTGACTGGCCTTCCGTAGTAATCAGCCCTTGTCCGTTACCCAGTTTACTCCATTGAGCACCAGCCTCTGGAACTGCGGGGTCTGGAAGCTGAGGCCGTTGTGTCCCAGCGTGGTCTTGAATACTTTGCCGTTCCCGTAGCTGCGCGTCCATGCGAGGTCGTATGTGCCGCCGGGCATGAATGTGGGTGCGCGGTCGGGACCCCAGGCGTGGGTGCCGTCTTCGGCTTCCGCCGTCAGGAAGACGTCGTTTCCGGATCGAGCCCCCAGGTTCATGTACAGCTCGTCGTTGGTGACGAAGTCGGCTAGACCCTCGGCGCAAGGGTGGTCGGAGTCGCTGACGTTCACAGTGAACTGGCCGTAGGGCGGGTGGTAGCTCTCGCCGCTTATCCAGCCGCCGCCGGTGATGTCGTGGTACTCGTGCCAGTCGGCGGGCCGGCAGCCGGAGATGTGTATGCAGACGAACCCGTGTCCGCCGCCGACGTATTGCGACAGCGCGACGCGCTCGTTCTCTTCCAGCGTCATGTCCATGTCGCGCGCCGCGTCAAACTCGCGCCTAGTGTTGAACACGAGCGCGTCGAACTCCTTCATCGCGTCGGTGGTCAGGATGCTCGCGTCCTCTGTCATCTGGACTTCGTGCCCGTCCTTGCCAAGGAAATCGAGCAGTACCGGTGTGCTTTCGTGATACGGATGGCCTCCACCTGAGATAACCAGCAGGTTCATCATTACCTCCTATGATCAAAACCAGCATTAGATTGCGAGTAGCTGTGAGCGATTCGAGTCTATCCCAGAGGGCAAAGAGGGTCAAGCTGGAAGAGGCTGTCGCGGCGACTGCCAAGAAGATGATACAGGTTCACGCGGGCGGTCTTAGAGACAGTGGGAACTGATTAAAGGGCCGGTTCTACAGAGGTTCGATTCTGCCTGGTGGCTCCCTGTGTTCGGCTCTGTTCCAAGCCTCCCGCAATTCCTCTTGCCTTGCTGATGCCATTGGCGGACTCGTCTCCAGTCCTGTGGCGGCAGATGACCTTCTTTGATATTCAGATCCTGTATATCTACCAATGCCCTGTATTCACTGCGCTCGACATGAAAGTGAGGTCCCGGATGGTCGCCATAACATATCCGTATGACTATTCCGCTGAATCGGCTGACTTCAGGCAATTTCAACCGCGGTGGCGTCAGACCACATTTCCTCTAGCGATTTGCCTGTAAGTTTCATGTACAGCGCGTTCGGGCAGACTTCGATGTCGTCGCCTTCGCCCCAGGCTATGAATCCGTAATCCGTAACTCGCACAGTGTCGAAGAACCCGGGAGTATCCCATGCCTTGAACACGCCCTGACCCGCAAGATAATCAAGGTCAACTTCACCGCTGACTCCGTCCGAATAGCGAAGCCATATTCGGTGATTTCCCCTAGTTTCCACATCTATTGGTTCAATCATTCATTTCTACTCCTGACGCTCCATGACAGAGAACTGTCGAACATATTGTATCAGGCTGTCAAGGTTGTGACATTTGTAGAGGTCGTGTCAACGCTTTGAAAGGCCACGTGGTTTATGTACCATGTCAAGCGGCAAGACAATCCAGGCTGCGAGACGTCACATGACTCCAAAACCACAATCCGAAACAAACCGCGCCGGCAACGCCGTATTCATCTACGATGACCGAATGTCGCGGCATACACTCAGCGACGCGCATCCGATGAAGCCGGTCCGACTCAGGTACACCCGCGATCTTCTGGATTCCTACCGGGCGTTTGACCCCGACACGTCCAGAGTCGAGGGCGCGAGAGAGGCTACCAAGACCGAACTCGGATGGTTTCACACGCCGGAGTACGTGAACGGGGTCGAGGCGATAGGTGCGGAACGCGCGGACGCCAACCCTGCCGCGTTCAACTTCGGGCCGGGCGACAATCCCCACTATCCGGGCATCTACGAAGCGGCGGCGCTTTCGACAGGCGCGTCCGTCGCGGCGGCGGAAATGCTGGTAGCCGGACAGGCGGACGCCGCCTTCAACATATCGGGCGGCCTGCACCACGCAATGCCCGACCACGCCTACGGCTTCTGCGTCTTCAACGACCCCGTAATCGCCATTCATCGCTTTCTCCAGGAGGGGATGAAGGTGGCGTACATAGACATTGACTGCCACCACGGCGACGGAGTCCAGCATGCTTTCTACGCCACCGACAGGGTATTGACCATCTCGCTGCACGAGTCGGGCGCGTTCCTCTTTCCTGGAACCGGATTCGTTCAGGAGACGGGCACGGGCATCGGCAGGGGATACTCGGTCAACGTGCCGCTGTATCCGTACACCTCGGACGAGGTTTACCTCTGGGCACTCCGTCAGACCGTTCCGGCTCTGCTGGACGCGTTCAGGCCGGACGTGATCGTTACCCAGCTCGGCATAGACTCCCACTACCGCGACCCGATAACGCACCTCGCGCTAACGGTGCAGGGCTTCGCTGAAGCCGTAGCCGAGTTTCGCGCGGCGTCGCCGGGCAAGTGGCTCGCGCTGGGCGGCGGAGGGTACGACCTGCAGGCGGTCGCCCGCGCCTGGACGATGGCCTACGGCGTACTGTCGGGGCAGAGTTTCGGGAACGATATCCCGAGCGACTACGGCAGCGAACACGGAGTGGACTCGCTGCGCGACCCCGACAACCTGGCTCTGGACGACCAGATCATCAAGGACTCCCGAACCTTCGCGGAATCGAGCGTCCAGACCGTTCACCGGCTCATCTTCCCGACGCACGGGATCAGGACAGGATAGAGGATATTCGATCATGACCGAGCGTAAAGGCCATTTCAAATCAGCGGCAAAAAACTTCTCGCAGAGCGCGAAATCCGCTGGGAAGGCCGCGTCCAAAGGCGTCAGGGCGGCTGGCGATGTCGCGACTCAGGGCGCGAAGTCTGTCGGTGATATAGCTGCCGAGCGCGCGAAAGCTACTGGAGAAAGCGCCAGGCAAGGGATGAGAGCCACAGGCGACGCGGCAACCCGCGCGGCTGAATCGGCGCGAAGCGCGGCTGGTCGAGGTGTCAGGACCGTAGGAGACGGCGCTGGCGCTATCGGTCAGAGAGTCTCTTGGGATTCCGTTTTGCCTGATCCAGCCCGAAGAACGCTGGTAGCGTCAATCGAGTCTTCCAAGGAGCTTAGCGCGAGTGCCAAGCGGAATCTAATCGCCCAAGTTGGCCCTATGCTTGACAGGCTGCCCGCCAATGGAATGAGCGCCCAGGTTCAAACATTGTCCGTAATCCAGGCGCTTCTGGCGAGCGACCAGATTTCTCGTGCGGTAAACGCATGGATTCAAAGCCTGGTCGAAGGTTTGGATACCGTCAATATTGATGCGACGGTCGCCGGATACACCGAAACTGTTGCTACGGAAGTCTATTTCCCAGAATCAGCAGACTACGCTGAGATGATGGACGCTACGTACATCGAGACTGTTACTTCAGAATCGTACACTCTGGTGAATTTGGAGATTTCCCGATCCTGGCTCAATGATCTAGCTTCCTACGATGTCGTCGAATTGGTCGCGGGATCAATCGGCATTCTGGCCGTAGCCCTCAACTGGAACAACGATGACGTTGAGGAATTTTCCAGCATCGTGGGCAGTATCGGGCTGTCCGCCGTTGTCAGCGCTAATCCACTCATGTTGGTAGTAACGGTCGCCGCTCTCGCCAAAGCGTTCCACTCCGCCCGTAAGTCAGGCGACTGGAAGGAGTTTTCTGACGGCCTCGCAAAAGGCGGAATCTGCACGGGAGCGGTCTTGCTCACCACCAGTCTTGTGAGCGGCCCCACGGTCGTCGTCCTGTTGGCCGGAATCTGCGCGGGAATTCTGGCGCACCAGGCGACCAAGAGGGTCAGTTTCGTCGAAATAGGCCAATTCATGGTCCGCGAGATACGCAAAGCGTCGCCGATGTTAGAGAACGAGGTCGCCTCAGCCAAAGATGTTCTGCCTACCGCTACGTGACGCTTATCGGAAATGGCATCTTAAACCTCCGTATCCGTCAGCGCCCACCGCAGCGCGTCCTCCATATTCGGATGACGAAACTCGAAACCGCTCTCCATCAGTTTCTCAGGCGCGGCGCGGACGCTCGCCAGCAGCATGTCGGTTATCTCGCCCTGGGTTATCCTGAGCGCGAACCGGGGAACGGGGAACAGGGTCGGCCTTCTGAGTACGCGGCCCATCGTCCGTGTGAACTCGGAGTTGGTGACCGGATTGGGAGAGCACAGGTTCACCGGGCCGCTCAGGTCGTCGCGCTCCAGAATCCACTCCATGGCGCGGGTGATGTCCTCCCTGGATATCCAGCTGAGGTACTGCGCTCCCGAGCCGAGTTTGCCGCCAAGTCCCAGCCTGAATATCGGCCCAACGGTAGCGATCATACCGCCCGCCGCGCTCAGAACGACACTTATCCGCATGGTGACCACCCGGATTCCGGCGTCCGAGGCTGGAGCCGTGGCTTTCTCCCACTCCACGCCGACACCCGCTAGAAAGTCCGTGCCGGGCGCGGCGTATTCAGTCAGGATTTCGCCGCCCCTGTCTCCGTAGTAGCCGGTGGCCGAGGCGCAGGCGAAGACTTTGGGAGGACTGTCCAGTCCGGCGAGCGCGTTCGCCAGCAACTCGGTACTCTTGACCCTGCTGTCCCTTATGCGCGCCTTTTGATCGGCGGACCAGCGACCGGACGCGACATTTTCACCGGACAGGTGGACTGCCGCGTCGAATCCCTCCAACTGCCGCGCGTCCAGCGAGCCGGACGCCGGGTCCCATGCGATGCTGTCTGAGACCCTTGCGGAACTCGGACGCGCCAGCCTAGCAACGCTGTGTCCCGAAGATTCGAGGCTTCTCACCAAGGCCGTTCCGATAAGTCCGCTCGAACCTGATATGAGGACTTTCATAGTCCACTCTCCAACACGCGCTAATTCGTGGGCAATTCCTGTGAGTTACTTATATTCATCGCGACATACTCTCGTCAAGAAGCTCACACAAGTAGGAGACGATTTCAAAAGTCCGTCACGGTACCGAATCTTCATTCCCGCGAAGGCGGGAATCCAGGGGTGGGGAGGTCCCGCGACTGCCGCAATCCCACTTCTGAAATTGTCTCCGAAGTAGGCAAGAGTTCCTTCCCTAACAAACCACACCCCAGGGTCTTGTATCTTGACTTTGCCATGAGACAATCACGTCCTAAGTATATATCGGAGCGCGGCAGACCGTAGGGTCTTAGGTCATAGAAGACCGTACGAAAGCGAGGGTCGCCGCGCCCATTGCGAACAAGAGCCCGAACAGTTGCCTGGGCTAACCAAGCCCGTATCTTGCAAGGCCGGGCCATTGTCTGACAGGAGACAGAAATGGACAAAGAGCTCATATACGTAGGCATAGACGTTGCTAAGGATCGAGTGGATGTCGCGGTCCGTCCCTCTGGGAAGGTGTGGAGCGTATCCTATGACGAGGCCGGAATAGCTGATCTTGTGGTTGAACTGAACAGCTTGGACCCGGAGGCGGTGATCGCTGAATCCACTGGCGGTCTGGAACTTCCCCTGGCGGCGGCTCTGGCCGCGGCGTCGCTGCCTGTTGCGGTGATCAATCCCCGACAGGCGCGCGACTTCGCCAAGTCCACAGGACAGTTGGCCAAGACAGACCGGCTGGACGCTCAGGTTCTGGCTCACTTCGGCGAGGCTGTACGTCCACCCATACGCGCTCTGCCGGACGCCGACACTCATGCGCTCGGAAGTGTGCTGGCGCGTCGGCGACAGGTTGTGGACATACTGGTGGCTGAGAAGAATCGCCTCGGTCGCGCCACCGCAGAAGTTCGTCCTCGGATCCAGGCTCACATAACCTGGCTGGAACAGGAGCTGGGAGACTTGGACACAGACCTGCGCGACAGAGTGCGCAAAAGTGCGATGTGGCGGGAGAAAGACGACCTTCTGCGCAGCGTTCCTGGTGTGGGACAGCAGGTTTCCCTGACGCTGTTGGCATATCTGCCGGAGTTGGGAACGCTGAATCGCAAGCAGATAGCCGCGTTGGTCGGTGTGGCTCCGTTCAACCAGGACAGCGGGCCCCGTCGGGGCAAGCGCAGTGTCTGGGGAGGTCGAGCCAGAGTGCGCTCTGCGCTCTACATGGGAGCGTTGGTTGCCAGTCGGCGCAACCCCACGCTTAGAGAGTTTTACCAACGCCTGCTGAATGCTGGGAAGCCGAAGAAGGTGGCTCTGACCGCGTGTATGCGCAAGCTGCTGATCATACTCAACAGCATGATGAGAACGGGTGAGCGATGGAACTCCGCTGTCGTTGGATGTTGACATTTAAGACAGTTGCTTTCGTTTTCGTCTTGTCGTCAGTCTTTCGTTCGCCCTGAGCTTGTCGAAGGGCCGTCCATTCATGGTTCGACAGGCTCACCACGAACGGACTACACAGGTGACACTCGAAAATGAAAAGACCCTGAACTACACCCCAGAACACTTGACCTCTAGCGAACATATTTGCTATTCTACTCCCAATTGATAATTCATAATTGGCAATTGAAAACTGAACATTGACTCCCTACCCAGAACTACAACAGATAATCAAAGAAGAAACAGACAACGGGCGCGGCATCGTCCGTTTCCTGTTCAAGGCCATGTGGGGCGAGTTCGACAACTTCACCCCGCAGCGCCAACTCATGGCCGGCAGAGCCCTCGCCATCATCGGCGTCGAACAGGGTATGCAATTCGTTGACGCCAACAAGCCGCCCAGCCTGCCCAGAAATACGCCCCAGCGCAGGATCGCCGAAGACGAACTCGACGCCAAACTCAGCGCGGCGGAACGCCAACTCATAGGCTACGCCCGAAAGACCACACGCGGCGGCCAGAAGATGGTCCGCTTCTTCCTGGACGCGATGAACGGAGTCATAAAGAGCTTCAGCCCTTCGCTGAGGATAGCGGCGGCCAAGGAACTCATAGGCTGCGCCTTTCCGCTGCTGGCCCCCGCCAGCCGACGCAAGACCGCTACGCCCAAGCCTGCGCAACCCGCTCAGGTGGATGAAGTCTCCTCCGGCCCCAGCGTCCAGAGCGAGAGCGGACACCCCGACCGCTGCTCATGCCCGGCCTGCGCGCGCGCTGCCATGCGAAGATTCGCGCTCACGCACTGCGAAGAGGGCGAGGAGGTTCACCAGTACATAGTCCGCAGGGCCATGACTGCCACTAAGAACCCGATACAGCGGGTCGCAGAGGCCACACTGCTGTGGAACCAGTACATGGCGTACATAAGGCGTCTATGTCCCGAGGCCGTCATAGCCCCGATTCCGGGCTGGTTCTCCCGCCTTCTGAAAGACGACCCTCACTACCCAGACGGCTACAACCCCAAACTGGTGGACAAGACCTACGACTTCTGGATGGCGGACCGCAATCAGGACGACGACCTGTGTGATGACCCCGACTGCGACTGCGACGACGGCCACGACCGGGACGATATGGGCAACTGTCTCTGCCCCGTCTGCTTCCACTCCGAAGACGACCCCTGACCGCCGACAACCCAAAAACCGAATACCTTCGCGCCGCTTCGTGTCCTTCGTGGATATACCATACCAACGCCTGCCACTTTTCTGATGCGTCCCATCCTCTCAGCGTCACTAGACCCTTCGTATGCGCGAAATGTACACTTAGGACTGATAATTCTCCGAAGAGAGCGAACCCCTGTGACTTCCCAGACTTGTATTCCGACCTTCACCTGGTTTCTGGTGGATGAAGACGGTCGCCCGTTTGGGCAGATACGCCGCCCCGTTTTGCCCGAAGCCGGGATGAGTTTCTCGGAGGAGGGCAAATTCGAGGAGGCCAAGATAGTGGAAGTCGTCGAACTGCGGCCCTCGTGTTCGATGCGGCGATTCCGGGTAATCGTAAGAGTGGTCCGATAGACAGCGCGTTCAAAGCGAGAGATATTGAGAGTAGAGACGACTATCACCATCAACCGCCCGGTGGAAGAGGTCATGGGATACCTGACCAAAATAGAAAACCTTCCGAGTTGGGCCGAAAACATCGTGGAGGCGGAGCAGACCTCGCAAGGCCCCGTGGGACGCGGTACGACCTGCCGAATTGTGAGCGAGGTCATGCAGCGCAGGCTGTCGCACGAGTTTGCCGTGACCGAATTCAGTCCCGGCGAAAGCTACTCGGCTCACAGCACCGACGGGCCTTTCCCGATGAGCCTGACTTACAGCATAAGCCCAATGGACGGCGGGTCGCGGCTTCACTCGGTGTCCGAAGTCAGGCTGTCCGGGCTGATGGCGCTGGCCGAGTCCACTATGAGCGCGAGGGCGCAGGCGCGCTTTGAGTCCGACCACCAGAACCTCAAGCGCATCCTGGAATCCTGAGACACTGAAATGCTGCTTACCGCCTCACAACTGAAGCTGTTCTACGGCGATATGGAGATATTCGCCGACGTGAGCGTCGAGGTTGGCGAACATGCCCGGGTCGGCCTGGTAGGCCCTAACGGAAGCGGCAAGACTTCGCTGCTGCGAGTTCTGACCGGTGGTCTCGAGCCGGACGGAGGTTACGTTTCAGCCGGACCGGGACTGCGGATAGCGTATGTCTCCCAGATGCCGGAACATGACGCGCCGGGCACGCTGCGCGATGAAGTGCAGTCGGCGTTTCAGAAGCTGTTCGACTTGGAAGACGAGCTTGCCGCCAGCGCTCTCGAGATCCAGCGGCGCGAGGGATCCGACCAGCGACGGGCCGAAACGCGATATGCCCAGTTGCTCGAAGAGTACGAAGCTCTGGGAGGGTATGACTACCAGAGCGGCATGGACCGGGTGGTAGAAGGTGTCGGGATGCCGCTGGATACGCTGGACACGCCCGCGTCGGCGGCCAGTGGCGGCGAACGTACCAGGGCCGCGCTTGCCCGCGCTCTCCTGATGGATCCCGACCTGCTCGTGCTGGACGAGCCCACCAACTACCTCGATTTCGATGGCCTGAACTGGCTGGAAGAATTCCTGTCCGGCTTCAAGTACGCCGCGGTCGTGGTGTCGCACGACCGGTACTTCCTCGACCGCGTGTGCTCCGAAATCTGGGAGATGGAGCGCGGGAGAGTCCAGCGATTTCCGGGAAACTATTCGCAGTACCGGGAGTTGAAGCGCGCGCAGGTCGAACGGCAGCAGAAGGAGTTCGAGCGTCAGCGAGAATACATCGCCAAGGAAGAGTTCTTCATCCAGAGATACAAGGCCGGACAGCGTTCCCGCGAGGCCAGGGGACGTGAGAAGCGCCTCGCCAGGCTGGAACGAATCGAGGCTCCGCAGAACGAAAAGACCGTGTCCATAAGCGCGGCGAGCGCGTCCCGGACAGGACACATCGCGCTGAGGCTGCATGATCTTTCAGTCGGCTTCGTGGACGGCGATACCAAGACGACGCTGCTCACCGTACCCGACATAGATCTGGAGAGCGGCTCCCGGACCGCGGTATTCGGAGCCAACGGCATTGGAAAGACGACACTGCTCCGAACGATTCTTGGTGAGCAGCCGCCTCTTTCAGGCGCTGTTACGCTCGGTCACAACGTGCAGACCGGGTATCTGAACCAGGGGACATGGAATCTGCCCGACGACAAGAATGTGCTTGACGCGTTCCTGGAGATACGCAATCTGGACATCGGAGAGGCGCGGGACTATCTCGCGCGCTTTCTGTTCCAGGGGGACGACGTATTCAAGCAGGTCAGATCTCTGTCCGGCGGCGAGCGCACACGCCTTTCGCTGGCCAGGCTGCTGATTACCTATCCGAATGTGCTGGTTCTGGACGAGCCCACGACTCACCTCGACATAGCCAGCCGGGAGGCGCTGGAAGAGACGCTAGAGTCGTTCGACGGGACGCTGCTGTTCGTTTCCCACGACCGACACTTCATTGGATTGATGGCCGAGCGGATATGGGCAATCGAAGAGGGCACGGTCCGCCAATTCAACGGCGGATTCGCGGAGTGGATGCGCGTGAACCGGCCGCCTGAACCTGAGCCGGTGTCCAAGCGCGCCCGCGCCAGGCACCGGAGACGGGAACGCGAGTCTCGCAAACAGGAGCGAAAGTCGAAGGCCGCCACCCAAATCCAGACGGTTGACTACGAGAGCCTGATCCAGGAGCTCGAGACCAAGGTGGCCGTCATCGAGAAGAACCTCGAAACCGCCTCGGCCCGGCAGGATACGGACGCGATAGCGCGGCTCGGGCAAGAGTACGCTGAAACCCAGAAGGACATCGAGGACGCCTGGGAAAAGTGGACTCTCTCATCCGGGTAATCTGAAGCCGTCCACCTGCTATAATCAAGAGACGCGCCGCCGCGAATATATTTTGTCTTCCTGGGCGGACAGGCTATTGCGCTAGGAAGCATCAAATATCTGGTGCGCGTCTATAAGACGACCGCCGCAATCGGTAGGGCAAAAATCCCTTCCCCCTTGATGGGAGAAGGTTAGGATGGGGGTGACGAACCACTTTTGTGATGCTTTCATTGCGCTATGTCCTGCATCCCCCGCCGACGAGGAATCGTATAATCGTATAGCATAAGAGTTATTTTCTAGATTTTTCAGGAGAAGTGTATTTATGAATGAGAACGGAAACCGCGAAATAGCCCTCCTTCTGGACTGGGAGAATATCCGGTTTGGTCTGCAGCAGCAGAACCTCGCGCCGAATATAAGCGCGATAATGGAAGAGGCGCAGGCCCTGGGCAGGGTCGTAGTCGCCAGGGCATACGCCGACTTTCAGAATCACGTTATGTTCAACGATCCCCGGCGGCTGTACGCGGCCGGGGTCGAGCCGGTGTACGTGCCAGGGCGCGTCTATCAGAACGACCAGGACGGAATCGTTTCATCCGTCCGCAAGAACAGCGTTGACGTAAAGCTGACGGCGGATTGCGTGGAGTTCTGTTACAGGTATCCCAACATAGACGCCTATATGCTGGTTTCCGGCGACGGCGATTTCATACACCTGGTCAAGACTCTCAGGCCATACGGCAAGTTCGTCGCCATAGTGGCGCTGAGCTGGACCGCGTCTCCGAGACTCACCGAGAGCGCGGACTGGGTGAAGTTCTACGACCTCGACGTGGAACCGTCGGTGCAGCGAATCATGTCCGCGTCGCTGCCGGACGCCGCCAGGTCGCCGGAGGAGCCCATCACGGACGACCTCAGGCAGGTTTACGAAGCTATTAGAGATATAACGAACGACCGGAAGAGCCCCATAGTGCTGGCTGCGCTTAAGCCGCTGCTTTCGCACCGAATCAGGGACTTCGACGAGAGCAAGTTCGGACACACCAGGTTCAAGCCGCTGGTCATGGACGCCTACGACAGGGGCTATGTGAAAGTGGTCACGGAGGGGCTGGTGGACTGGGTAATGCCCACCGGAGCGGACTTCGGCAGTATCGAGGACGACGCCGAAACCATAGATTTCGACAGCAGCCGACCCGTCTTCAGAAACGAACTCGGAGACGACGACGGCTATGATGTGGCTCCGGGAGGAATTACGCCGGACACGATAAGGTTCTGCGACAGCCTGGAACAGCGCAGCCGCTATATAACCTTCAGGTATCTTACGCAGAATCTCAGCCAGCAGCCCTGGATGCAGCTGGACTTCGACTACCTCGTCCGAGCGATGAACAAAGCCATAGAGGACGGGCTGTTCACCAGGGAAACCTACGAGGACTTTGACGAGTACACCGGCTACATTCGCCGCCTGCCTACGCTGAAGCTGAACCGCGACCATCCGGACGTCAAGGAAGCGCTGCAGGCTGCGACCGCCGACTGGGAAGGCCGCCCCTGAGAAAGAGGTCAGTCGCCAGCCAATCGGGCGATGTAAACCGGCTCGTAGATGGCGCCATCCGGGCGTAGTATGCTCCGTATCAGGCTGACGCTCTCTACCCGAATCGGCGGACGGACGTATTCATGCGAGAAGAGAGTGTCCGTCACTCTTCGCCTGTCGGAGCGCGATACGCCGTCCCGAATTCGCCCGGCGGTAATGTGCGGATTGAATCTCCGTCGTTCCCGCCTGAATCCCAGTTCGGACAGGCTTCGTTCGACAGCCTGTTGCAGCCGATTCAGACGCTTGATGTCGCCCTCGACGCCGACCCACAACACGCGCGCCGAGGCGGGATTGGGGAACACGCCGGCGTCTCCGAGCGAAAGGTCGAACGGCGCTGCCCCGGATGCAGCGGCGTCCATCGCGGCCTGGATTTCTGGCACAAGTCCGACGCTCACGTCACCCAGAAACTTGAGTGTCAGGTGAATGCCGTTTGGCCTGACCGTTCTCACTCCCCTCACGCCGAGAGCGTCCAATGCTGATACCAGGCCCGCGAACTCGGTCTTCACCTCATCGGGAAGTTCTACCGCCACGAACACTCTCATCTGTTCCACGCCTGCGGCTCCGGCCATCTACGATACGCTCCACCGGCCTATATCAGCGAGCCAGCCCGCTATCGCATCTCCAATCTCATCAGGTGAGTCTTCCTGAATGAAGTGGACTCCTCTGACCGTGACCTCTCGCTGGTTGGGCCAGGTTCGGCAGAACTCGCGCTGTTCGCCGGTGAGAATCGCGCCGGGTTCAGCGTTCACGAACAGCTTGGGGATGTCGCTCTGGGAAAGCCAGGACGAGTAGGCGTCAACTATCTCCACCACGTCGTCGGGCTCGCCGTCCAGCGGAATGTCGCGCGGCCAGGAGAGCGTGGGTCTGCGCGACTCGCCGGGTTCGGTGTATGGCTTCCGATAGACATCCATCTCCTCGTCGCTCAGGTCGCGGATTATGCTGCCCGGCAGGACTCGCTCGACGAATACGTTGTTGTCCAGGACCATCTGCTCCCCGGCGTCGGAGCGGAATCCTTGGAATACGCGGCGGGCGGCCTCGGGCCACTGATCCCAGCTGAGGCTTTGCACGATTGCTTCCATGTAGGCGATGCCGGCGACGCGCTCTGGGTATCTGTGCGCCCAGTGGAAGGCCAGCGCCGATCCCCAGTCGTGGCAGACCAGTACCACGTCGCTGTCGAGTCCCAGGGCGTCGAACCAGGCGTCCAAGTATCGCACGTGCTCGACGAACCTGTACGTGCCGGAGGGCATCTTGCCGGAGTCTCCCATGCCGACGAGGTCGGGGGCGAGGCAGCGCGCGCCGCCCCGAACGTGAGGGATGATGTTGCGCCACAGGTACGAGCTTGTCGGGTTGCCGTGCAGGAATACTATGGGCGTACCCTGACCTCCGGTGTCCACGTAGGACATGTCGGTGTCCAGGATCTGGACGCGCTTTCGGGGATGGGAGTCGGTGGGTGAGATGGGCATGGTGGGATGATTCCGTGAGGTGGTTGGTTCTGTCAAAAAGAAACGTCCCCCTGCGCATGGGGGACGTCGGCCCAACAGCATCACCCGTTGGGGGGGTAGATTTATTATCGGCTACAATGCGCATAATGTCAAGAGATTTTTGAGAGAACCTTCAAGGTTAGGGGAGCGGAGCTATGGAACGGGTGTCGGTTTACGTGGACGGATTCAACCTGTACTACGGATTGAGGGCGAGGGGATGGAGGCGCTACTACTGGTTGGATCTTCGCAGTATGGCTGAGAATTTGCTTCGCCCGAACCAGACATTGGTGAGAGTCCGATATTTCACCGCTATCTTGTTGCCGGTTCCTGAGTCTTTGGATAAGAGGATGCGACAGCACTCATATCTGGACGCTCTAGAAACTCTGCCTGACCTGAGTATCCACTATGGACGCTTTTTGCCCAAGGATGGGAGTTGTCGGGAATGTGGGGCGACGTGGACTACGTATGAGGAGAAGATGACGGACGTGAACATCGCGGTGGAATTGCTCAGCGACGCTTATGACGACGCCTTCGATATGGCGATGCTGGTCTCAGCGGACAGCGACCTGAGCGGCCCTATGCGGACTGTGCATGAGCGATACCCCGACAAGCGCGTGATTGTCGCATTCCCTCCAAGAAGACATTCGGTTGACCTACGCAACGCTGCTGCTGCGTCATTCACGATTGGGCGCGGGATATTGAGCGGAAGCCAACTGCCGGACCACGTGGTCAAGCCTGACGGGTATGTTCTGAGACGACCTGAGAGTTGGCGGTGAACGGAGCAATGCCGAAATGAGAAGGGGCGGATTCGCCCCCTCTGAGTTGCAGCTAGTCGTCGTACTGGGTGGTCTCGCTGCCGGTGCCGGTGAGGGAGATGTGGGAGAAGTCTTTGCCGTCAACGGCGCCGTGCCAGTGCTTTTCGCCGGACGGGATGAAGGCGGTGTCGCCCTCGGTTATGACTATCTCCTCGTCCTCGGTGGCGACGATGCCCTCGCCGCCGGTCACGAAGAGCACCTGGTCGGTGGTGTGGGAGTGGAACTTGTTCTTCGCGCCGTCGTAGAAGTTGACCTGGGCGAAGTTGAAGAAACTGCTCTGCGCGCCGACTATGGGCTGGCGGCTGACGGGGCCGCCATAGAACAGCGGCGCGTTCGTCGCGTCTTCTTCGGGTACTGAACCGTTCTTTATTACTTCCATAGGGTATTCTCCTGGTGGTTAGTTGTTAGTGGTTAGCTTTTAGCTTCATCCTCACCTCAAGCCTCTCTCATTCGGGGGAGATGAGGGTTTCTCTTACACCGCTGATTTCTGGGATGGCCTTTTAAGGGTCAAGGCTCAGCCTTGTCAGCCTCTCTTGCCGTCGCGGGCGCGGAGGTAGGCGGCGTCACCCAGATAGATATGCTTGAGTTCCTGGGGACTCTTGTCGGTGTTGACGAGTATCATTACGCGAACGCAGCGTTCCTGTCCGCCGGGCACGTCCATTTCGTGGCCGCACATCATGGCGACATCCGTCCAGCCCATGCCCACGCGGGCGGCTACTGCCGGGAATTCGGAGTTGAGGTCCTTGGTCGTACTGAAGGTGACTGCGGCTATGTCGTCCGTGTCAACCTCGTTGGCCTCGACAAGTTCGGTGAGAAGCTCGCGGGTCACATCCAGGATGGCTTCCCTGGTGTTGGAGTCAGCGGTGGTCGCGCCTCGAAGTCCTCTGACTTTGCTCAATCTAGCCGCTCCTTCCGTTGGTTCCCTTGAGTGCGCGCATAAAGTCTCGCGCGGTGTCGAGTTTGCGATCATCGGGCGCCCTTTCCACGGCGTCTATAAGGGCGCTTGCGAGAATAGCCCCGTCGGCGTAAGTGGCGATCTCCTCAAAATGTTCCCGCCGCGACACGCCGAAGCCGACCAGTATGGGAAGGTCAGTGTATCGCCGGATGCGTTCGACAAGGGCGGGGGTTGACTGTGAGGCCGAACTCCGCGCGCCGGTAACCCCGATAAAGTTAACGCAGTATATAAACCCGCCCGCCGATTGGCAAGCGTCGCGGATTCGCTCGTCGGAGCTTGTGGGCGCGAGGAGCGGGATCAGATGTATGCCTCGGGTCGCGGCCATCTCGGATAGCTGCGCGGCTTCCTCGGTGGGCAGGTCTGGGACTATCATGCCGTCCACTCCGGCGGCGGCGGAATCGTCGAGGAATCGCTGGAGGCCGTAGCGGAGAAATGGGTTGTAGTAACCCATTAGGATGAGGGGGGAGTCCACTCCGCCGTCCCGGAGGTTCTTCACGGTCTGGATGCACCTGGAGACGGTGACGCCGTTCTGGAGCGCGCGATAGCTGGTCATTTGTACTGTGGGGCCGTCGGCGAGCGGGTCGCTGAACGGCACGCCGATTTCGAGCATGTCGCCGCCGGATTCCAGGAGGACGCGGGCAAGTGATTCGGATGTGGGTATGTCAGGGAAGCCGGTGGTGATGAACGGCGCCAGGGCGGGCTGCGCGGCCTCCCGGAGTTTGCTCAGGGTCGTGTCAATTCTGTTGGGCATTTCGGGCTTTCCTTTATATTCCCAGCCCGTCCCCTATCCGGCTGCCCACTTCAGGCAGAGCGAATTTGGAGGCAAGCAGGGCGATCAGATTTTGGGCGGAGTGGGCGGCCATGGGTATCCATATTGATCCGGTTGCATGGTACACGAGCGCGAACAGGACCCCGGTAACGAATATCGGAATAATCGTAGCAACCGAGAAATGTACAAGCGCGAAGAGCGCCGCGCTGGAGATTACACCGACTAGCAACCCATATCTCACCGTGAGTCCGGCGAACAGGAAGCCCCTGAAGAAGACTTCCTCCACGAACGGCACCCACACACCGAGGGCGAGGGCAGTGAGCAGGATATACGCTCCGTCTCCGGCGAGTCCGGCGGGCAGCTGCTCGGGGACCAACACATCGAATCCGAGAGTCGAGGCGACAAAGGCGTATGCAGCCGTGAACGACAGGCTTCCCAACAGCGCGGCTGCCGCGAGCGGGAATGACTTCCCGCGCGCGGGCAATCTGAGTCCTGCGGCAGCCCACGGCAGTCCGTGCTTCTTGGCGACTATCAGCCATACGGCAAGCAGCAGGACGCTCTCGGCCAGCGCGGCCAGCCACGCCATCAGATACGTCTCGCGTTCCCACCCGCCAGCGGACGCCGCGACGCCCACCGCCAGCAAGAACACCCCGAAAGCGCCGAGGCAGATCGCGGATGCCAGAGCGATGTCGCCGACGCTCCATCGGACCTGGGCGCGGTCATCATGGCTAGTCAAGTTGAGCCACCCTTAGAAGATAGACTTGCGGTATCCGTCAGCTCTTGAGCCATTCGACGTCGCCCTGCAGGTCGTCTGGATGTTCCTTAGAGGCGAACACTTCGTATTTGCCCTTCTCGGTGGTCAGGTCGCCCACGTCGCCGTGACCGGGGAAGAACTCCCCGATTCCTTCAAGGGTGAACAGCCTGCTCGTTATGCTTCCGATAAGCTGCTTCAGGTTTTCAGGGCTTCCGGTTCGGCCCGGACCGTTGGGGAAGAGCGTGTCCCCGGTGAACAGATGTGGGCCGAAGGTGAAGCAGGTGGAGCCGGGCGTGTGACCGGGTGTGTGTATGGCGGTCAGGATTACGCTTCCTGCGCTGATCTCGTCGCCGTCGGCGATCCTGATCTGGGGCGAGTCTTCGAGAGCGTCGGCGTCGTCCTGGCCTATGCCCACTGGCGCGCCAAGGGCGGAGGCGACTTCCTTGAGTCCTTCTATATGGTCCCAGTGGTTGTGGGTGATGAGTATCGCCTTGACGTCGGTCTGCCGCGCCGCCTGGATAAGCGCGCCCGGGTCGGGGGGCGCGTCAATGACGACGCTCTCGTTGGTCTCGGGGCAGACTACGATGTAGGCGTTGTTCCCGTAGGGACCGCACTGGATCATGTGAATTGCTACGGTGTCATCCTGGAAGTGAACTGTCATGTATTCCTCCTGACAGGTATTGTATCGAGGGTGATTATAGCAACTTAGTCGTTAGTGGTTAGTCTTCAGTAATCAGTTGGTATAATTTGGCAGGCGGAGAAGTCCGCGATTCGAGAAAGGCAGAGGTTTTCGGATGGTCGAATTCGGATTGAATGTAAAGACGGACAGTGGCGGAAAGCGGGTGGAGCTGGAGTGCGAGCATCAGAACGGTCTGCTGTACGTGGTTCCGGCGGAGTCGTCGTGGGTATGTTCTGAGGAACTGATGCATGCGCACGCGATGGCGGGGTTCTTCAGACAACTGACGGAGCTCGAAGATTCGAGAGTGGAAGAGTTGATGCAGCGGTGGGGTCTGTACTATCGTCCGAGGCCGCTGGCGGAGGAGAACGGAGAGCGATAAGAATGCCTCGGTTCAAAGATGAGGAAACCAGACGATTGTATAATGGCGAGTCGGTGCGCCATATACCGCCTCATTAGGAGGACTTCAATGGTAGAAGTGCCATTCATCCATCCTGGCAAGCATCTAGCGGAGATTCTGGAAGAGCAAGGTGTCAGCCCAGCGTCATTCGCTGAACTGGTTGACGTGGACTCTGATTATTTGGTGGGAATAATCGAAGCTCGTCTCCCCATCACGCCGGATGTCGCTGCTAAGATTGGGAAAGAATTGGATATGTCGCCTGAGTTCTGGCTTAGACAACAGGCGCGTTACAACTTGGAAGGGAAAGTGAAGCGCCGGCTGAAATTCAGCCAGTTACCGAGTCCGTCACTGTCTGAACGGCATAAATTTACAACTTGAAACCTGTTTGACCATATAAAAAGGGCCAGCGCGTAATGGCTGGCCTTTGGTTTAGAGTTGTAAACGGTCCGCGCTAGAAATCGTCGTCCACAGCGTCGGCTATGTCGGCGGTCGGGGAGTTGATTATCCTGTGGATGACCGGAGCGAAGGCTTCGTCGTCTCCGGGTTCCGTGTCGTCGTCCGACCAGTCCTTGACTGCGACGGCGGCAAGTTCGCGTTCCTCGTCGTCATCCTCACCTACTTCGTATCCCATGACCGCGCTCGGCACATAGACCCTGTAGTCTGCGCCGCCCCGCGACGGGAATGAAACGATCCCCGACTGCGCCGGCGTCTTGTAGGTCTCGCGTATGATGATTACCAGCTCGAACTCCTCGACGCTGGTCACCGCCGCCTCGTACAGGTTGCCGCCTTTTACGAGGCGGGCGATACGGGTCCCCACCCTCGGTTCCACCTGTCCGATATACGCGCCGGACTCGTCCCTGACGGTCAGGCCGTTTCCGGTCGGCTCGAGTTGTACTTCATCGCCCGGCGTGAGGTTGAGAAGGTTCTTGGGAGGCGCGAGCTTAATTAGGGAGGTGACCCCAGCGTTGCCGCTCTCCTCCAGGAATGTCCGCGCCCTTCGGGATGTGGTCCTGGCCGCCCGCGGCGTATCGGCGTCGGCCAGCTTCATGAGCCTGCTGAGGTTCTTCTTGGCTATGGAGTTGTTGGGCGAACGCTTGAGGACGGAGCGGAATGCTTCCTGCGCCTCCTTGTTGCGCCCAAGTTCACTCAGCGCCTTGCCGAGACGATTGTAAGAGCCGATGTCTTCAGGGAAATCTCGCACGATGGTCTGGTTGACCGCCGCGGCTTCCTCCCACCTGTTCTTCATGGCAAGCGCGACAGCCTTCCTGGCCCTGTCGTTCTTTACTTTCTCGTCCAGTGCGCGAGCGCTCATTTTGGTCCGCCTCTCTGAAATGTCCAAGAATTTTATCGGATATGGGAAAAACGCGGCAAGGGAATACGGGCCGATTTCATGGGCTTTTCAATATGCAATTTGGAGGACTTCCCTGTCGTATGCTCCATATGGGAGGGTGTCCGCGCGAAAACGAAAAGCGCCGGCGTCTATGGAGTTGAGTCCTCGGCGAGGCGGTCGAGGAGTTGGATGCCGACTTCGGCGGACCAGCCCATGAGAGTGGGGTTGACCCACTCGATGTCGTCCTCGGGGGAGTTTATCCTGGACAGGTCGTTGGCCAGAATGAAGATGACGGGAATTCCAACCTCGTGGAAGGGAGCGTGATCGCTGCCGACCCCTTCGGGCAATCCGGCGTCGGCTGCTTTGGCTCCTATTTCCTCCGCGATCTGGGTTGCATGGTCTGTAAGCTCGCGGCTGCCAATGAAGTCCAGATGATCGCCCGACCCCGGCACGTCGAAGTTCAGCATGGCCAGGGTGTCTTCGATTTCCTGTTCGCTGAGAGCGTCAACATAGTGGCGGCTCCCGAACAGTCCTACCTCCTCGGAGCCGAACAGGACGAACTTGACGGTGAACGGATACTCGGTGTCCGCCGTGAGCTCGGCCATCGTCATCACCACGGACAGGCCGGAGCCGTTGTCGTTCGCGCCCTGGGTATCCGGGGTGGTATCGTAATGCGCTCCGACGACTACCACGCCGCCGGAATCGGAACTGCCCGGCTTTTCCGCTATGACGTTTCTGGACGGAAGATAAGTCGGCTCGACGGACACGATGGCTGAAACATCGCCCTGATCCATGAGGCCCAGCAGCTTCTGGCCGTCGGCCCTGGTCAAGGACACGGCAGGTATCCGGGACTGAGAGCGGAATGCGCCCCTGAAGTTTCCCTGTTCGTTGTTGAAGACTATGGCGGCAGCCGCGCCGGCGTCGGCGACCCGGTTTACTTTCTCCTGAAATGTGATCGTCCCGCGTTCGATCAGCGCCACCTTGCCGTCAAGACCCTGGGAGGGAATGTCTTCTTTGAAAGCCATATCCACATCGGCGAGATTTCCAGTCCCGGATCCTTCGAAGGAACCCGCAATCGGCAGTGTCTCGATTACGTCGGGGCTGGAAGCGTTGGGAGTATATTCCACCTTCGCCAGCAATCTGGAAACGTCGAAGTCCTGTATGTAAACGTCGTAGCCCAGGTCTTCCAGACGGTTTCTCAGGAAGTGGGCGGCTGCCAATTCCTCGTCGGTCGCGCTCTCCCTGGGGCTGTACTCGTCCGTGAGATGTTCCAGGAAGGCGAATGTCTTCTCTTCTAGTAGTGTGCCGGTCGTCTGCGCGGGAGGCGTCAGGACGGCCGCTGCGGTCGGAGTCGGCGATGGCGGGATAGGCGTAGCGGTCGGCGATGGCGGAATAGGGGTGGCAGTTGGAGTAGGCGGTACCGGCGTAGCGGTCTGCGTAGGTACGGGACTGGAGGCGACCGAAGTAGATGTGGGAGGTATGGCGATGGGTGAAGGGGGCGCGGGCTCATCCGCCTGTCCTCCGCAGACGATCAGAACGAGGGCGACCGCCGCAAGAAGCGGAAGCATCAGTCTTGTCTTCAGGCTTTCAGGGATCAATTCATGGTTTCCTGAGTGGGTCTTGGTTCTTATGGATACGCGATGGATCGGACGGGCGGTTTCCCTGGTATCAAGTCGTCAAGAGGCGAGATATGTGTGAGGCCCGTCGCGCTTGTGTCGGAAGTGGGAATAGTCGTGTCCAGCCGCCGGATGGGAAGTCAACGGAACGCCTGGAGAACGCCAATTCTGTCAGTCGGCCAGTAGCTGACCCATCCCCTGCCGACGACGTGTTCGTCGGCGAGAAAGCCCCAGTCGCGCGAATCGCTTGAGGCGCGGCGGTTGTCGCCGAGTACGTAGTAGGAGTTTTCCGGCACCACCACGGGGTCGGCATTGCGCCTGTCCCGGTTGACCACATAGGGTTCGTCCAGCGTTTCTCCATTTCTGATGACCTGCCCGGACTGAATTTCGATTGTGTCGCCCGGCAGCCCGATGACGCGCTTCACGAGGTCGCGCGAGCGGTCGGTGGGGAAGTTGAAGATGAGGATTTCGCCGTGCTTGGGCGGGTGGAAGGCGTATAACGCCTCTCCTTCCCCGGAGGGCTGGATGAATGGAATGAGCCAGGCGAGTGAATCGGTAGCGACGCGGGAGTAGATTATCTTGTTGGCGACGATGTACTGGCCTTCAGTCAAGGTGGGGTCCATGCTGGTCCCCTCTACCCTGAAGTTCTGAACGCTGAGATGCAGAGCCAGGAACACCGCAATGGAAAGCAGAACGGTCTCTATCAATTCTCTTATGAATTCCCGCAACCGAATACCGCCTTCGATCAATTTTAAGATTAATGACCATTATATAGCAGGGTCTTTAGATTATCGGTAGCCAGAAATGCGTCCGGTGTCCCGAATGTTACAAATGTGACTCACGATTTCGAGTGAGTGAGTCACTGTTGGCGTTCCGTATGCGCTCGTCCTGACGCTAGAATGA
This sequence comes from Dehalococcoidia bacterium, assembly GCA_965202815.1. Lineage (GTDB taxonomy): Bacteria > Chloroflexota > Dehalococcoidia > Lucifugimonadales > UBA1123 > VXRN01. The sequence continues at coordinate 1,110,376 of CBDBCD010000002.1, read as the reverse complement.
CTCTATTCGGTTATGAAAGGACAAAGGAGAGAACGGATGAAACTGAGAATTGGAACAATGGCTGCGGCAATTGCCGCGATTGTCGCCGTGGCAGCGCTCCTGGCGGGCTGCCAGTTGGATGATGGCTCGGCTGCCGGGGAGCCGACCAGGATCAATACGGCCGGGGTGTCCGCCGGAAACGCGGCCCTCTTCGGCATAGCGCAGGGAGCCCAGCAGAGGACGTCGTTGGCGACGGCGACGAACGGACAGGGCGAGATTCACGTCACCGGACAGGGCAAGGTTTCCATCGAGCCCGATCTGGCAGTATTGAACCTGGGCGTCGAAACGAGAGGCGCCACCGTCTCCGAGGCGCGTGAGGCGGCGGCGGCGGCGATGGCCGCTGTAATGGAATCTCTCACGAGCGAGGGTGTCGAGGACAAGGACATCCAGACGAGCCGCTTCGACATCAACGATGACCGCGAGTGGCAGGAGATAACGGAGAACGGTGTTCGCACAAGCAAGTCGGTCCTTGTCGGATACCGCGTGAGAAACAACCTGACGGTGAAAGTGCGCGACCTGGACAGCGTGAGCGCCGTGATTGACGGAGCGGCGGAGGCTGGCGGAGACGCAATCCGGTTCAACGGACTGAACTTCACCGCCGAGGACCTGTCGCCGGTCATGACGCAGCTTCGTGAGGACGCGGTGAACGACGCCAAGAGCAAGGCGCAGCACTTCGCGGACCTGGCAGAAGTGGGCCTGGGCAACCTGATCTTCATTTCAGACGGGACAGTCGCGAGGCCGCTGTACCGCGAATCCTTTGCCTTTGCGGCGGCTGCGCCTGCGCCGCAAGCCTTCGACACCGGAATCAGCCGCGGTGAACTGGAGGTAACCATGTCTGTGCAGAGTGTCTTCACGATAGAGTAGGCAATCGGCTCGGCGCGTGGACGGAGACAGGCTGGGAATGCCTGTCTCCGTTCCCCACCTATGCTCCCCAGTATTCTGAATCGCCACTTTTCAAGACTTCATATATCTATAAGTCTTGGACTCTTTCGAATAGCATTGCTCTAGGATCAATGCTAGGTAAGGTAGAAAACGGATGATTCTAAGTGACCGATGTATCAAAGAGCGTATGGCACAGGGTCGGATTGTTGTAGAGCCACTTGCTGATAAGGCAATTCAGCCTGCCAGTGTTGACATCCGACTTGATAACGAAGTCCTCATATTTCGCAATAATTGGCGGACACACATAGATGTGATGCATCCGGCAGACGATGTTGTGGAGCGTGTCAGAATAGCGGACAATAGGCCGTTCATCCTGCATCCTGGACAGTTCGCGCTGGGGAGCACTCTGGAGACAGTCTCCATTCCCGATGACATAGTGGCGAGGATCGAGGGCAAAAGTTCGCTTGCCAGGTATGGTCTGCTCATTCACTCGACCGCTGGTTTCGTGGACCCGGGATGGACGGGAAAGCTGACCTTGGAGTTCTCGAACGTCGGAATCCTGGGGATCACACTCCGCTATGGCATGAAAATAGGCCACATATCGTTCACTCAACTTTCGGCACCAGCCGAACATCCGTATGGGTCAGGCGAATTAAGCAGCAAGTACCAGGGGCAGGACGGCCCTGCTGTGTCAAGATACTATATGGAGTACCAACTTCCGATACACGGCTTCCCAGAAGATTCGCCGAGGGGATAGGTATGTGTGTTCTTACCAGTGAAGCAATTAAACTCAGGTCAAAAGAGATATTCAAGAATGACTCGTATTGTGAAGAAAGTGTTCAGGAGGCATCGTATGATCTCCGTATCGCAACAGATAGCTACATGCGCGTAGGTGGAGTAACGTATTCTCCTGACAAAAAACCTTATAAAGAGTCTGGAATAGTTATCGAACCCGTCGAACTGGCAATGCTGCCGACGATAGAGTCCTTTAATATGCCCTGCGACCTAGTTGGTAGCCTGAAGATAAAATTCAACCAATCTCGTAAGGGTCTGACTCCACTGTTCGGTCCTAAGGTTGATCCTTACTTTGGAAAATGCCACGATGACGAGCGTCTGTTCTTATGGGTCTCTAATCTCGGACCTAAACCCATTGAGTTTAAAGAAGGTGAGTGTGTGTTCAATGTTCAGTTCCACACAATTCATGGAGACCCCCCTCCCTTCAAAAAGAAGGAGGCCATTGGCCCAAGAGTTGCCGCAGAAGCACACAACTTCGGTCCCGAACCTTATCTAGGATTCATGGATGCAATGAGATTAGAGGTTACTAATGACCTCAATGATAGGTTGAGCAAAGTCGAACACGGAACTACCCAAGTTATTTGGTTCGGTATATTCCTTATAGCCTCGGCTTTATTTGCTGGCGCCATCACTGTGCTCTTTTCGCTATCATCGCGGCTTAGTGAGGATCAGATTGATCTGTTAAAGCAACTCTTGAGTTCGGACTTGATGGTATGGACATCTCGGATATCGGCAGTTGCACTAACCATCTATGTATTATTTCTGGCGATAAGTGCAATTATATTCTTTTGGAAGACGATTCCGTGGGGCAAGAGATGAGAATCTCTTGATTTCGTAAAATGCAATATGATGCATGCTCGTCTTAATCAGGCCTGAGGATTAGTAGGTAGATGCGTTCCGCCGCCGAGTAGGGGTCCAGATCGCCGGACTTCACCCCGGCCACTATCTTTAGAAGCGTTTGATCTTCAGACATCGCGCGCTCGACTTCGGCGGTGAGGGACGACGTTACCTGCCGTGTGAGTTCGTCGGTGGCCTGTCGCTCGCGGCGCTCCGTCAGCCGACCGGCGTCTCTCATGCTCCGAAGGCGACTTCGGGTTTCTCCGTAGAGTTCAGGGATGCCCTCGCCCAGATGCGCCTGCGTCATCAGCAGGCGCGGCTTCCATTCATCCGGGCGCGGGTCTAGTGAGAGCATTGCCCTTATCGCGGACGCCATCTGTCCGGCGCCGTCGCGGTCGGCCTTGTTCACGACGAATATGTCGGCTATCTCCAGCAGGCCCGCCTTCATCGCCTGCACCGTGTCGCCCGCTTCCGGCACGAGGACCACCGCCACGATGTCCGCGACTCCCATGATGTCGAGCTCCGTCTGCCCCACTCCGACGGTTTCGACCAGAATGAAGTCCTTACCGAGCGCGTCCAGAAGGTTCACTCCAGCCCTGCACACGGAGGCGAGTCCACCGTGAGCGCCCTTTGTGGCAATGCTGCGGATGAACACGTCCGGGTCCAGATAGTGGTCGCGCATACGAATGCGGTCGCCGAGCACCGAGCCGCCGCTGAAGGGACTCGTGGGATCAACGGCGAGTACACCGACGGTTCTGCCTTCATCCCGCGCCGCGTGGACGAGGCGGTCAACGATGGTGCTCTTGCCAGCTCCGGGCGGGCCGGTGATTCCTACTATTTCGGCGCTTCCGGTGTGCGGGTGAGCGAGTCTCATCACATCGCGGAGCGCCCCGTCGTCGTTCTCGATGCGGGTGAAGAGCCGGGCAAGCGCGCGCCTGTCGCCGTTGAGCGCTCGATTGAAGAGGTTGGCAAGAGGATCGGTAGTCACGGCAGTGTATTTTCGTTTTCGTCTTGTCGTCAGTCTTTCGTTCGCCCTGAGCTTGTCGAAGGGCCGTCCATTCATGGTTCAACAGGCTCACCACGAATGAACTACACAGGTGACACTGGAAAATGAAAAGACCCTGGTGGTCACTGATTCAGAATGGCGCTGTCCGCTTGGACAGCTCACGAGTTCTGCGAAGCGTACTCTGAGCCGTCCGACTCCGTGCGGTTGACCCTGAGCGTGTTGGGTCTGCGACCGACGGTGTCCACGACTACTATGCTGAGTCCGTCGTGGTGGATCGTGTCGCCCTGTACCGGCACCTTCCCGAGTTGGTCGAATACGAGTCCTCCGATAGTATCGAATCCGTCAGCCGCTATGTCCATGCCGAGAGACTCGTTCAATTCGTCAATCGGCAGACGCGCGTCCACCAGGAACTCGGACTTGCCGACGCTTCGCATGACCGGCTCTTCGGCGTCGAACTCGTCCTGGATTTCCCCGACTATCTCCTCGAGCAGATCCTCGATGGTCACTATGCCGGACACTCCTCCATACTCGTCCACCACGACCGCCAGGTGAACGCGCTGTTCCTGGAAGTCGCCCAGCAGTTCTTCGAGAGTCTTGGATTCGGGGACGAATAGAGGAGGGCGCGATACTTCTATGGCGGTCGCCACGGAAGGATCGAGACCGCTCGCAATCTGTCGAAGCACGTCTTTGGCGTGGGCCACTCCCTCAATGTGGTCGAGATCGTCTCCGTACACCGGCACGCGGCTGTGCCCCGCGCTGTTCATTGCCTCGGCGAGAGCGTCCAGCGTCGTATCGGCCTCTACGGCGGCGATGTCCACGCGAGGCACCATTATCTCACGCGCCACGGTCTGGTCCAGCTGCACGATGCCCCTTATCATTCTCACTTCGTGCTCGTCCAGAGGGCTATTATCGGCGTCCACCGAAAGGGCGAAGTCGAGTGAAGGTTCAGCCTCCGACTCTCTCCCGTTCAGCAGAGCGTCATGAATCAGGAGCGCGGGTCTGAGAGGGTAAGACAGCGCCCAGGTTACCCTGGGCATGAACCGGCAGAGCGGACTGGAGTAGCGCGCCCCGAAATATCGGGCGAGGAGTATCACTACGCCCAGCCCGACCAGGGCGAAAATCGCGCTGAGGGTCAGGATACCCAGCCCCGCGTTCCACACGGAGAGGGTAATAGAAGCCACCGCTATTAGCGCCGCTCCGAACGCCACCATGCCGATCAGTTTGAGAGGCGCTATTGGTCCGCCCGGAAGATCGGCGATGAGCTCGAGAGGGTCATGTTTCCGCGAATCACCGTTGGTGAGATAGTGCGCCGCGGACTGAAGTTTCGCGGCGATAGCGGCTGCGCCCGCCTCTGAGATCGCAAGAATCAGGACGGCCACTGCCAGGGTCAGCGCTGGTAACGTACTATCACTCTCCAATGCAAGACTCCATTATCGAATGCCGCTCCGCTATGCGGAACCGGAATCTCTTGCGGGCTTCTTCGTTCTGATCCGCGCGGGCGCTCCGATTGCTCCAGAGTCGGCTGGAACATCCTTGTTTATCACTGATCCGGTTCCTGTATATGACCGGTCGCCGATAGTCACGGGGGCGACCATCATTGTATCGCACCCGATGAAGACATCGTCGCCTATCACGGTGCGATGCTTTTCCTGGCCGTCGTAGTTGCAGGTGATCGAGCCCGCGCCGATGTTGACGTTGGCCCCGACTTCCGCGTCTCCGATGTAGCTGAAGTGTCCCGACTTGGTGGCTCGTCCGATCCGGCTGTTCTTGATCTCGCCGAAATTGCCAATACGCACTTCCGATTCCAGGTATGCGCCGGGACGAATGTGGCTGAACGGCCCGACGTGGACGTCGGACTCCAGGATCGCCTCTTCTACCACCGAGGACACGATTCTGCACTGGTCCCCGATCCGCGAGTCCACGACTATCGAGTTCGGGCCGATCTCGCAGTCTTCGCCAATGACGACTCTGCCCCTGATATGCGTGTTCGGCAGAATGACGCTGTCTAATCCGATTCGTACATCGCAGTCAATGTAAACAGACTCGGGATCCGGGATGGTAACGCCTTCCATCATCCAGAGCCGGCGAATTCTGTCGCGCATCATGGATTCGGCGCGCGACAGCTCCACCCTGGTGTTGACGCCGAAGGCCTCGCTGCCGTCGTCCACTGTCATGGACGCGACTCCCAGCCCTTGCTTCACGGCGACTTCTATCAGGTCGGTGAGGAAAATCTCGCCGGTCGAGGACGGCTTCAAGCGAGGCAGGTTGTCCCACAGCCACGATGTCTTGAAGCAGTACACGCCCGCGTTCACTTCACGAATATCCAGCGTGTCGGGGTCTGCCTCTTTCTGCTCCACGACCGCAACGATTTTGCTGTCGGAATCTCTCACGACGCGCCCCAAACCTTCAGGTTCAGTAACGCTCGACGTGAGCATAGTGATGGGCGCCTCCGTGGCGATGTGCGTACTTGCTATCTCGGCCAGCGTCTCGCGCCTCAGCAGCGGCGTATCGCCTGCCATGACCAGGATATTGTCGCAGTCGGGAGCGGTGGTCTGAGCCTGCGTCATAGCGTGTCCGGTGCCGAGCTGCTCGTTCTGGACAGCATAGAGGCATTTGTCGCCCAGCGCCTGTCGGATTGCCGCGGAATCGCCAGGCACGACGACTACCACGGGCGCCAGTCCAGCCAACCGAGCCGATTCGACGACGATTTCGAGCATCGGCTTGCCGCAGACAGTGTGCAGCGCTTTGGGCTTACGAGACTTCATTCTCGTTCCCTTGCCGGCGGCAAGAATCACCGTGGCAAAGGAGAGTGAGCCATAGAGGGACTTGCCTGGAGAGCCGAAGCCAGGCGCGGAGTTGCTGATAGGTCTATCAGATAAGTCGTCCACCATAAGTCATGCTAGCAAAGGCGATTTTTGGTGTCAATCGCCGGAATGTCGTATTATGGACGCTGCAATGATTCGCGGTTTCAGAGATCGGATGACCCAACGGTTTTTCGAGGGGCGACCGGTAAGACGCTTCCATGGTTTTGCCAATCAGGCTACTCGCCGATTGACACTTCTGGATAATGCCGTATCTCTGCAAGATTTAGCGGGGTTGCCCAGCAATAGACTGGAATCTCTGTCGGGTACTCGTTCGGGAGAATACAGCATAAGGATAAATCGCCAGTGGCGAATCTGCTTTCGATGGTCGGACGATGGGCCATATGATGTAGAGATTGTGGACTATCACTGATAAGGAGCTTGAGATGAGCGTCAGCAACGGTATGCGTCCTGTGCATCCAGGCGAAATTCTGAAAGAAGAACTGGAAGAACTTGGCTTATCGGCAACCGCGCTGGCCGACGCTCTATCGGTTCCTGTTAACAGCATTACTGCGATACTCAAGCGTCAGGATAGCGTAACTGCTGATATGGCGCTGCGTCTGTCGCGCTATTTTGGAACGTCGCCCGAACTCTGGCTGAACTTGCAGAAGAGCTTTGAACTGCGTGTGGCGGAAATAGAGTTGGGAAGTGAAATCTCCAAGCAGGTGCAGCCCCGGGAAATTGCCCCCTTGGTCAGTTGCTAGCCTATTTCAGGCAAATGTCTAAATGCCTCCCTACTCCCAGAACTGTTCGGATTCGAGCAGGGAGCAATTGGATAACCCTGCCACGCGACCACATATCCGAATCAGAGCGTCGTACTTGTCGTAGGTATCCAGACCGTTCATACGCTCCAGTGATCCTAGTTGAGAACTGAGGTCTGGATTGTCCCCGAATTCGTTTCTTAGTCCGGTAATGAGACCGTTGTCAATCGGCGGGTGAATGACTTCAGCCAAGCCTTCTCTACCGTATCCGCCGACGTAGCACTTCGTCTTGAGGTACTCGTTCAGGATCTTCGCCGCCCAGCCGACATTCAGCCGGGGTTCCGATTTCTGCATCCGCGCAATCGCCGCCTTGTGCCAACTTCTGAATTCAGCGGATTCTATTCGCCCCAACTCAATCTTGAACAGTGGGCTGAAGTCCACGGCGTCGAGGGCGTCATAGATAGCGTCCTTGGATCGAACCGGAGCGTTCGACCTGACCGCGCAGGACGCGACCCACCTGGAAAAGTCTGTTACAAGCGCTTCCCTAATCATGAATGTCAGAAGGTTGCGGCTCAGTCCGCCGCCTGCACCGGCTCCATACCTATCTCCAGGTTCGGCAGAATCCCGCGCAGATAATGGCCCGTGTGGGAATGTTCCATGCGCGCCAGGTCTTCGGGAGAGCCTTCGGCTATTACCAGTCCGCCCTTGTCGCCCGCGCCCGGACCCAGGTCTATCAGCCAGTCCGCGCTCTTTATCAGGTCGAGATGATGCTCGATGAGCACGACGCTGTTCCCTGCGTCCACGAGTCGGTGCAGCACCCGCATCAGGTGCGCACAGTCCTCGAATGAGAGCCCTGTCGTCGGTTCGTCCAGAATATAGAGCGTCTGGCCGGTGGCGCGCTTGGACAATTCGGTCGAGAGCTTCACACGCTGCGCCTCGCCGCCGCTGAGTTGCGTGGCAGGCTGTCCGAGCCTTATGTAGCCCAGACCAACATCGTACATCGTCTGCAATTTGCGCTTTACGCGCGGGATGTTCTCGAAGTGCTCCAGCGCCTCGGTTACCGTCATGTTCAATACTTGCGCTATGTTCGCGCCCTTCCACTCTATCTCCAGCGCCTCCCGGTTGTAGCGCGCTCCGTCGCAGACCTCGCACGGAACCGTGACGTCCGGCAGGAACTGCATCTCGATATTGATGTGACCGTCGCCGGAGCAGGCTTCGCACCTGCCGCCCTTGACGTTGAACGAGAAGCGGCCAGGCTTGTAACCTCGCGTGCGCGCTTCGGGCACCGTCGAAAACAGTTCACGGATTGGCGTAAACGTGCCGGTGTAGGTGGCGGGGTTTGAGCGCGGAGTTCGGCCAATCGGAGACTGGTCTATATTCACCACCTTGTCTATGTTCTCAATTCCGGCTATCGAGTCGCAGTCCCCCGGTCTCTCACGGGAGCGATAGAAGGTCTGAGCGAGCTTCTTATACAGGATTTCGTAGATCAGCGTACTCTTGCCCGACCCTGAGACGCCGGTGATGCAAACAAGCTGTCCGAGCGGTATCTCGACATCTATGTCGCGCAGGTTGTTCTGGCGAGCGCTCTTTATGGTGATGGACTTTCCGATGCCCTCCCTGCGGGTTTCGGGAATGGGTATCTGCTTGACTCCGCTGAGATACTGGCCCGTCAGCGATTCGGGTTCGCTGATAATATCTTCCACCGGCCCGGATGCTACTATGTGGCCGCCATGCTCTCCGGCGCCGGGACCCAAGTCCACAATATGGTCGGCGGACCTCATTATCGCTTCGTCGTGCTCCACTATGAGCACGGTGTTGCCCAGGTCGCGCAGGTTCTTGAGCGTCTGTATAAGGCGGTAGTCGTCCGCGGGGTGCAGTCCGATGGACGGCTCGTCGCACACGTACAGCACTCCCATCAGCCCGGAGCCTATCTGAGTGGCGAGCCGGATGCGCTGCGCCTCGCCCCCGCTGAGCGTGGAGGCGGTGCGTGAGAGCGTCAGGTAGTCCAGCCCAATGTTGAGCAGGAAGTTCAGCCGCGCCTCTATCTCCTTGAGTATCTGGTCCGCTATGGACTTTTCGCGGTTGGTAAGCAGATCGCTTGGGCCGACGCCGTTAGTCGAAGGCGCTTCGCCGGAGATTACCTTTATCCATTCGAGCGCGGATGAAATAGACTTATCGGTCATGTCGGTGATGTTCGTCGCGCCGATTGTGACCGCCAGAGCCTCGGGCCTGAGTTTCTTGCCGCCGCACTTGGCGCAGGCGTTCGCGGACATATATCGCTCGATCTCACTGCGAACGTAGTCCGACTCGGTATCCCTGTACCGGCGTTCCAGGTTGTTCAGAACGCCCTCGAACCGGGTGTTCCAGCGGTAAGTCCTGCCCTTCTGGGTGCGGTGAGTTACCGGAATCCGCTTGCCTTTCGTCCCTCTCAGGACAACGTTCAACTGGCGCTTGGTCAGCTTGCTGATGGGGTCAGTCGTGGAGAAGTCGTATGCCTTGCCGAGCGATTCGAGCTGGCTCATGTTCCACGGCGCTACCGACCCTGTGCGCGCCCACGCCTGTATCGCGCCCTCCGCTATGCTCAGGGACTTGTCCGGTATGACGAGGTCGGGATCAACTTCCAGCTTGTAGCCCAGTCCCGTGCAGGTGGCGCAGGCGCCGTGCGGATTATTGAAGCTGAAGGTGCGGGGTTCCAGTTCTCCGAGGCTGATGTTGCAGTGGACGCAGGCGAAATGCTCGGAGAATATCATCTCCTCCTCGCCTGGAACGTCAACCAGAACATTACCGTCCGCCATTCTGAGCGCCGTCTCGACCGAGTCGGTCACGCGCGAAGTGTCGGCGCTCTCGCCGCTGACCAGCCTGTCCACGACTATCTCGATGGTATGCCACTTCTGCTTGTCCAGATCGAACTCTTCGCTGAGGTCGTGAACCTCTCCGTTGACCCGGACGCGCACGAAGCCCGCCTTGCGAGCCTGCTCGAACACGTCCTTATGCTCGCCCTTGCGTCGCCGGACCATCGGCGCGAGTATCTGGAGCCGCGTCCTGTCCGGCAGCGCGAGAACCGAGTCCACGATGCGCTGGACCGTCTGGCGCTCGACAGGTCGGCCGCACTTGTAGCAGTGCGGTCTGCCGACCCTGGCGAACAACAGCCGCAGATAGTCATATATCTCCGTGACCGTGCCGACGGTGGAGCGCGGGTTGTGCGAGACGCCCTTCTGGTCTATAGAGATGGCGGGGGACAACCCCTCGATGTACTCGACGTCGGGCTTATCCATACGCCCCAGGAACTGCCTCGCGTAGGCCGACAGCGACTCCACGTAGCGACGCTGCCCCTCGGCGTAGATAGTGTCGAAAGCCAGCGAACTCTTCCCCGATCCCGACACGCCCGTAATCACGACCAGCTTATTTCGAGGGATAGTCACGTTGACGTTCTTGAGGTTGTGTTCGCGCGCGCCCCGAACGACGATATTCTCAAGAGGCATAATGAAGAAAGTTCCTCCGACAGCGGATTTCAAGAGAAGCGGCCGCGGCGCAAAACGCGCGCTGCCGCTAAGATTCTACCACCGCCGCGCGCAGGATGTCAGCCGTTTTTGGCCTATTTTCGGAGCGTATGTTCGCTGGATGTAATCAAGAGCCGGCGCAATTGAGGACAGAACAGGGGACTTGATTAAAGTAGATACCATCTCACCGTAAGTCTGTCGCTACCAGGGCAAGTCTTGTCTTTCGTCTTGATAGCGGCCTGCATACGCGATTTGATCATCAAGTGAAAACTGAACCAAGTCACCGTCGTCCAACAGGTGATTTCTCAAAACTCGATTGTGCAAGATGATTTCACGCATGATGTTAAAGTGTCTCAAATCCCAGACTAACTTTCGGCTAGGGACAAAGTTATCCGATTTCCATTTGTGCTTTTCAACACCTCTCACGTCAGTGATGGACAAGTCAGCGCGAAATGGACCGCTGTTCTCAGTGTTGACGTTGAGGTGGAAATGAAGAGTGATGGATGACTCGCTGAGTCCGACAGACTCTACATATACCCAATCCCTAACGAATAAGTCCCAGTTGCCATTATCTATTTCAATTTTTTCTTCCCAACGTGTACTAGCCATGGACGATAAGAGGCAGAGTAACGTTTCCCGCTCTGCCTCGCTTCTGCACACGATGACTTTCAGCGCGTCGAGATGTAGTGCATCAGGAACAATCACCTCAGACTGTCTGCGAGAAACGATTTGCAGGATTCGCTCTTCATTTATACTCTCGAAGACTTCCGAATCGCCAGAGGCCAGATTCCCATTAGAGAAACGGACGTCTGTGCGAGACAGAACAATTCGAGAATCGAAAAGAAAGTACACCGGCATAGGACAATGAGCGCCTTTCCAATAATGACGCATAGGTCTGAATCCTTCATTGCGGTGCTGAGTTTGGGTTTTGGGTCGGAAGTAGAGTCGGGCGTAATTCTTCCATTGATCGCTAGTCTGACCCAGAACTTGCTGACTTGCGTTATCGGTAGCCATGATTCCCAAACGCGAAGCCTCGCTGCGACTAAGCAATGCCCCCATCTCTAAAATAGACACTGCCATTGGGACATTAGTGAAATGATATATAAAGTTCTGCCACCAGTTGTTGGGTGCGACATCTCTCAGCCTCCCCATGAGCCTATTTATGTCACCAGAATTTCGCCCCTGTTCAGACGTCATGAGCCCCCGTCTCCGTCTAAGCCATCTCTATCCGGTATAAGCTCCAATTGTTCCGGACCAGTGAAGTCCACCGATTGTTTGACAGAAACCGTCTTTACGGCAGATTCAGGGTCGTACTCGTGAATCCGCACATCTATCGGCAGGTCTTTCAGGTAGTTTTCCATCAGGGGCTTGACCTGCGTTTCCCAGTCCAGCCCTCCGTTGCTGGAGCCTAGCATCGGGAAGGATATCGAGGTGATTCCCTTCTGGTCGTAGATCTGGACGAATTTTTTCAGCCCGCTCTCGATGTATTCAATCTTCGAGCGGCTTCTCCAGTGCCTCTTGGTCGGGAAATTCAATACTCGCCTGTCTGAGTCCGGGATATTGTAGGGCAAGAGGTCTCCAGTGTTGAATTTTCCCGCTTTGCACATCTTCTTGTACTTCTCGAACATTTCGGGGTAGAGCTTCTTGAATTCCTTGGCGATGCCCTTGCCCATCACGCCTACTGTGTTGACTGTGTTCACCAGAACCTGCGCGTCGCTGTCGAACAGGCTGCAGTCAACGTAAGTGATCGAGCCAACTTTCCTGGTAGTCATTTTGCGGTTCCCTTGTGAGCGAACGAATGTGCCGCCGCGTTTGTGTGATTATAGCCGCACGTCAGAAAAAGTTCAAATGTTCTCTGGCGATCAACGCAACTCTGATTGCCATACGGCGATGCTAAGAGTTTCAGGGGCGCGACCGTATATTTCTAGCGCGACTCGGAGCGTTTTGCCAGTTTCGAGGCTAGAAAGCGTAACTATGTGAAGACTTAATGAGACTGGCGCAGGATCACTACGCCCCAACAGAACGAAGCGGGCGCCTGACAGGCACCCGCTTCGGCTTACTTCAGCTCACTGTTTCTCTTGGCTACGGACACGAGCCGTCGCGTTCGGGCAGACACTTGAAGTAGTACTGCTCAGGGTGGGACGACGCCGGATTGTCCTTGGCTGCGCTGTTGATGTGGCGAGCCGCGGTGTTTCCGAGGTTGTTGTTGACAACCCTCACGCCCTGGATCGCGGGCGTCTGACCGACGGTCCCGATTCCATACACCTGGTCGAGCACGATCCTCCAAAGCTCCTTGCCGGCCTCGGCGCGCGCCTTGTCGGGTAGAGTCATGCCTTTGCGATACAACTCGAAAACACGCGCTAGCTGCGGAGGCGGTTCCGCGCCCGCTTCACCGTTGCTCTGGAACCATATTCCGTACTGGGGCCCAAAGCATGAACTGCCGCCACTCGGGAAGAACACGATTGGATGGCCGTACATGTCCTCTGCGCCCCAGGTGACCTCAACGTGGAACTGGTGCTCATTCGCACGGCGGCGCTGGGCGGCGAGGCTGCGTTCCAGCTGCCTGACGTCCACATCTATGCCTATGTCGCGCCAGTGTTCCTTGACCATCTCACCCAGTTCGGTGAAGTTCATAAACGACAGGTACGTCTGCATCTCGACTATCAGGCGACCCTGGCCGTCGCTCCGCATCCGGTATCCTTCCGAGTCCTTCTCCGTCAGTCCAAGTCCGTCGAGCATCTGGTTGGCGAGTTCAGGATCGTGCGTGGACCATAAGGTGCGCCACTCAGACTCCGGTCCGGGGGCTGTAAATGGTGTCTGCGCCCGGTGCGATGGAGCCCGGCACTCCCAGTCCCAGGAAGAGTCCCTCGTTGATCTGATCGCGGTCTATCCCCAGCGACAGCGCGCGGCGGAAGTCCGCGTTGGTCAGCCACTTGGCAATCTCAGGGTCGGCGTCGTAGTTCAGGTTCGGACACAGCATCGCGTCGCCGCCGTGCCGCGTCGGGTCCAGACGCACCGTGTAGTTGCCCTGCTCCGCGTTTTCGAGCATTACCGGCAGCTTCTGAAGGTCCATATGGCGGGCCTGCTGGTCGAACTCACCCGCGATAGCGCGTAGGTTCAGAACTTCGAGGTCCTCTCCGAGCGTCATCTGGACTTTATCCATATATGGAAGCTGGTTGCCCGCCTCATCCATCCAGATGCTGTACGGGTTGCGCTTCATCACCCAGACGGGCTCAGTGATGGGCTTCTCCAGTATCCACGCCGTCAGCGCGGGAAGTTCGGTGTTGTGGAACACACTGTTCTTCTGCTTGAAGAAGTCAATCCAGTTGTCGAAGTCTTCGGCTTCCGCCATCTTTATGACGGCGTCGAGTCCACCCTGCGCGTAGTCGGGATGGAACTGCTTCAGGTAGTGCGCCGGGGCGAAACCGCCGAGCGCCGACCGGCCCCACCTGGCATGACCGCTGAGCGCCGATGTGCTGGACAGGTATGTCGGCAGCACATAGTAAGGCTCTTTCGTAATGATCTGGACCGTGGTCTCGTCCACCTTCTTGAAGACCGCCTGCTCGCCGCCGACCGTCAACTCAGCCCTCTTGACTGGATTCAGATCATCGTTAAGGTACATATCCTCGTACCAGAAGATGAAATCGTCTGCGGTAAACGGAGCCCCGTCCGACCACTTATGCCCCTTTCGGAGATGTATGGTCGTGGTCTTGCCGTCATCGCTGACTTCCACGGCCTTTGCCATGTGCGGAACGATCTCGGTCCCTTCGGGATTCCAGAACAGGAGCCTGTCGTGGTTGACCGCGCGGATCGCGTTGGCTGTATCGTTGGGTCCGATGAAGCCCCGTCTCCACACTCCGCCGTACTTGCCGATCTCATGGATAGGTCGTATCACCAGTGGTTCGGACCCAACCCGCTCCTCGACGGAGGGAATCTCCCCGGCCGCGACCATTGCGGCGAGTTCGGGCGCCTCACTATATGTAGAAGGCACAAAGTCCGTGAGCACTGTAATGCCCTCGATGTCGCCGATGAGAGGAGACCGCGCGGGCTCCTTCTCCATCTTGGCCTCTACTTCTTTGACGACCTCCACTACCTTTTCAACTTCCACCTCTTTGATCACTTCTTTCTCGACTTCCACCACCTTTTCCACTTCGACTTCCTTGATGATCTCTTTCTCGATTACCACCGGCTCGGGCGCGGCTGGCGTCGCATCAGACCCGCAGGCCAGCGCCAGCGCCACCAACAGCAGCGGCAACCATACTTTGAACATTGTCCTTACTTTCATGTGACCCCTCCCCTGGGCTCTATGTTGCTTCATCGGTCTCGATTGCTACTGTCCACTACTACGAATTAGGGAATTGCTATACAGGTTTCGTCTCCGATCAGGTAAGTACGCTACTGGCCGTATGGGTCTGCCGCGTCACGCAGTCCGTCCCCCAGGAAGTTGAAGGCGAGCACGACGATGATCACCGGAATCGCGGGAATCATCAACCAGGGAGACAAAGCGACAGTCTGTATGTTCTGCGCCTGCTCCAGTAGCACTCCAAAGCTGACCGCGGGCGGACGCAGTCCCAGCCCGAGGAAACTGAGCGACGTCTCACTGATTATCATTTCGGGCACCGCAAGCGTGGTCGCGGCGATGATATGACTCAGGAATGATGGCACCATGTGCCTGAAGATGATGCGCGTCCGGCTGGCTCCCGCCAGTTCCGCCGCCGTGACGAAATCCTCTTCTCTCAACGCCAGGAAGCGTCCGCGCACCACTCGCGCCAGCTCTGTCCATGCGAACAGAGAGATGATGATCGTAATGGCGAAATATACCTTCAGAATGGACCAGTCTCGCGGCAGGGAAGCCGCCAGACCCATCCACAGCGGAATCGTCGGTACTGAGCGCACGATCTCGATTATGCGCTGGATGACCGTGTCCATGAAACCGCCATAGTACCCGGAGATGCCGCCCAGCGCCACGCCTAGAAATAGGCTGAGCGCCACGCCGACCAGTCCGATGGACATGGACACTCGCACCGCTAGGAGCAGGCGCGAGTACAGGTCTCTGCCCTGCTTATCGGTGCCGAATACGCTGATCGCCTCGTAAGCGTCGTATTCCTCTGGAACGCCGATCAGGTGACGGTCGTACGGAATTAAGCCAAACAGCTTGTACTCGAATCCGCGCGCGAAGAATCGGATGGGTATCCGCTCCTCTTCGTTCACACTGTACACCCGCTTCATGCTTACGGGATCGCGTACCCCCTCCACGGGAAATACGTGCGGGCTGAACCTCCATCCGTCGAACCAGTGGATCGGCTGAGGGCTTATATAAGAACGATTTGCGTCTTGGACCCTGGTCTCTGTCGTTGCCAGGAACTCCGCGAATATGGATATACCGTAGAAGAGGATAAGAACGACGAGCGCGATCTGGGCAATCGTGTGCTTCCGGAATCGCCACCTCATTAGCTGCCACTGCGAAGCGGCATATACGCGCTGTTCTTCTGCGGCGTCTTCGAGACGCGCGGCTAGTGTCTGATCGGCCATTGGCTACTGCCCCTCGAACCGGATGCGTGGATCAACGATGACCAGAACGATGTCGGATATGAAGGTCCCGACAACCGTCAGCGCGCCGATCAACAGTATTATGGTGCCTGCCAGGAACATATCCTGGGCCAGCAGCGCGCGCAGCAGCAGCGGCCCCACTGTGGGCAGGCTCAGCACCACCGATACGATGATGCTCCCTGAAACTATGTACGGGAATATATATCCTATGGTGCTGGCGAACGGATTGAGCGCGACACGCACCGGATACTTCAGCACCAGCTTCCACTCCTCCATTCCCTTGGCGCGCGCGGTTACCACGTAAGGCTTGTGCAATTCGTCGAGCAGGTTGGCCCGCATGATCCGAATGAGTTGAGCGGTGCCCGCGGTGCCGAGCACGATTCCGGGCAGCCACAGGTGCTTCATCATGTCCCAGAATCGGGCCAGGCTCCAGGGAGCGTCCACGAATTCCGAGGAGAAGAGCCCTCCGATGTTGGCGTTCAGATACTTGAATCCCAGGTACATCAGCACCAGCGCCAGCAGGAAGTTAGGAACGGCCAGGCCCAGGAAGCCGATGAACGTCATCGTGTAGTCGGCCAACGAGTATTGTTTGATCGCCGAGTACACGCCTATTGGAAGCGCGACGACCCAGACGAACAGCACCGCCATGGCCGCCACCGCGATTGTGGTCCACAGTCGGTCTCCGATGACGTCGGTGACCGGAAGCCTGTACTCCATCGAAAGCCCGAAGTCACCCTGCACCACGCGCAGGAGCCACTTACCGTACTGGACAGATACGTGGTCGTTCAGCCCGTACAGGTCGCGCAGCGTTTCCGCCTCATCATCAGTTACTACCGTCCCCGTAGCTTGCTGTGCGGCGATGTAGGCAGTGACGTAGTCGCCAGGCGGCAACTGTATTATTACGAAGGCAATCAGAGAAACGACCCACAGGGTACCGACTGCTGCGAAAGAGCGACGTATGAAGTAGGCAAGCATCTACGGCAATTTCCCTCTAGGCGAAAGGCGCACACCCGTGAAGCGTGAATAACGAATAAAATATCATGCTGCGGAGATAAAAGGATATTATCACGCCTGTCAAGAGCGGGTTGATGCCGGGAAGCGTCGAGTATCTGGTTGGCAATCGCTATCAGTGCGCGATGCTGGCTGCCTGAGTCCTTTGTGTATCTTCGTGTCCTTCGTGGATGCACCCATGCCGCCATCTTTGTGACGCTTCCATCGAAGGAGACGATTGCAAAAGTCCGGTCGCGGCCCCCAATCGTCATTCCCGCGAAGGCGGGAATCCAGGAACTGGCGGCTTCGTAGCTGCTGCAAGTCCACTTCTGAAATCGTCTTATCGAAGTTTTGGAATTTGACACGCAGGTTGCGGGTTGCTACTATTACCAACTGTCGCCAGTTTATGGCGGCACGTATGCTTTTTGATCCAAATTTCCCAGTGAATGGCTAAGGACTTGTAATGCCCACAGTTAACCAACTGGTGCGAAAACCCCGACGTTCCAAGGGTAAGAAGGAGAAGGCGCCGGCTCTCCGGTACTCCTTCAACTCTCTGAAGAACCGTGTAAGCAGAGGCTCAGGCTCACCGCAGAAGCGCGGGGTATGCGTACAGGTGAGGACTCAGACGCCCAAGAAGCCGAATTCGGCGCTGCGCAAGGTCGCGAGGGTGCGCCTGACCAACCAGATGGAGGTCACCGCCTATATACCGGGCGAGGGGCATAATCTCCAGGAGCACTCGGTAGTGCTGATCAGGGGAGGCCGCGTGAAGGACCTGCCCGGCGTTCGGTATCACGTCGTTCGCGGCACGCTCGACACCGAAGGTGTCCTGGACCGCAAGCGTGGGCGCAGCAAGTACGGCGCGAAGCGAGAAGTCGCGCTCCGGTAGGCTTCGGTCTGGAATTTGAAATTAAGATAAGAATTGAGTTAGGTGGAGGGAATCATCCTCACCCTAGCCCTCTCCCATGAAGGGAGAGAGGATTTCAAGGAAGTTGCGATGGCTCGAAGACGACGAGCGGAAAAGCGCAAGGTCATACCCGACCCGAAGTACCAGAATGTGGAACTGGCGCATTTCATAAACTACGTTATGCTGAACGGCAAGAAGACGGTAGCGCAGCGCATAGTTTACGACGCGCTGGAGATGGCGTCCCGAGAGGTCAGGCGTCCCGAGATCGAGGTGTTCGAGCAGGCGATACGCAACGCCACCCCGATGGTGGAGGTCCGGTCCCGAAGGGTCGGAGGCGCGACTTACCAGGTCCCTGCGGAGGTTCGCCCGGAGCGAAGGCTCGCGCTGGCGATGCGCTGGATAGTGCAGGCGTCCCGCGCCCGCAAGGGCAGGCCGATGGCGCATCGGCTGTCAGCCGAGCTTGTGGAAGCGGCAAGAGGCCAGGGCACGGCGGTGAAGCGGCGGGAGGACCTGTATCGGATGGCGGAGGCCAACAGGGCGTTCGCGCATTACAGGTGGTAAGGAATCACCCTCACCTTAGCTCTCTCCCGTCGAGGGAGAGAGGATTTGGACAGGAGAGGTGGTCGCCCTCACCCATCGAGGGAGTGAGGGTACGCGACAATCTGCTCTTTATTTGGATAAGGGCAATCTGGCAGAATTAAGAGCCGGTTTTAGACGGCGACCAAAAATCATGGCAATACGCCTCAGTAGGGGCGGGTTCGCAGCCCGCCCCTACTACGGTTGACGGGATCACCCTCACCCCAGCCCATTCCCATCGAGGAAGAGGGGATTTTGAAGGAAGAGATGAATAACGGAGTTCTGGAAAATACCCGAAATATCGGGTTCATAGCCCATATAGACGCCGGCAAGACTACGGTCACCGAGCGTGTTCTCTATTTCGCCGGCAGGATATACAAGATAGGCGGAGTTGACGAAGGCACCACGGCTATGGACTGGATGGCCCAGGAGCGTGAGCGAGGCATTACGATTACGTCCGCCGCTACCACGTGCTCGTGGAAGCGGTACGAGGTAAATATCATTGACACGCCCGGCCACGTGGACTTCACCGCAGAGGTGGAGAGGAGCCTCCGAATACTAGACGGAGGCGTTGTTGTCTTTGATGCGGTCGCGGGAGTTCAGCCGCAGTCCGAGACCGTATGGCGACAGGCAGACAAGTACAACGTCCCCCGCATTTGCTTCATCAACAAGATGGACAGAGTGGGGGCAAGTTTTTTCAGGGCGATTGACTCGATTGCCCACAGGCTGGAAGCCAATCCGGTGGCAATACAGATACCCATCGGAGAAGAGGATGAATTCCGAGGCGTCATAGACCTGGTGGACGAAAAGGCCATCTTCTATGATGAGGAAGGGCCCGTCGTCCCACGTGAGGGTCCCGTTCCGGAAGAGATGATCGAGGATTTCAGGAATTATCGCGCCGCTCTTGTGGAAAAGGTGGCGGAGACCGACGACGACCTGATCATCAAGTACCTGGAAGACGATGAGATAACAACGGATGAGATCAAGGGAGCGCTGCGAAAGGCGACGCTTGAGTATAAGATAGTGCCTGTATTGTGCGGCACCGCGCTCAGGCATCGAGGCATCCAGCCCCTTCTCGACGCAATCGGCGACTATCTCCCCTCCCCCCTGGACGTTCCCCCCACAGAAGGCCACTTCTACCGCTCCGAAGAGCCCGCGACCAGACATCCGGCAGATCCAGATTCGGGATTCGCCGCGCTCGCTTTCAAGACCGTATCCGACCCGTATATAGGCCGACTGGTGTATTTCCGTGTCTATTCGGGCAGCGCGAAGAGCGGCTCGATGGTGTTTAACGCGACGAAGGGCCGCAGGGAGCGGCTGGGCAGACTTGTGCAGATGCACGCCAACCGCCGCGAGGAGATCGAAGAGGTGGCCGCGGGCCAGATCGTGGCTGCGGTCGGGCTGAAAGAGACGACAACGGGCGACACTATCTGCGGCGGCCCCGATGACGCGGTAGTGCTGGAGACGATTACATTCCCGGACCCGGTGGTGTCGGTGGCCATCGAGCCGAGGTCGAGAGGCGACCAGGACAAGCTGTCGGACTCGCTGGTGAGTCTCTCGGACGAAGATCCGACGTTCAAGGTCAACTACGACGGCGAGACGGGGCAGACCGTCATATCGGGCATGGGCGAGCTGCACCTGGACATCATCGTGGACAGGATCAAGCGCGAGTTCAGCGTCGAGGCGAATGTCGGAAGGCCGAGGGTGTCCTACCGCGAGACGGTGGGCGCGCCGGCGCGCGCGGAGGGCCGCTTCGTGCGGCAGACGGGCGGACACGGCCAGTACGGTCATGTGTGGATGGAGATAGAGCCGCTCGAAAGAGGCGGCGGCATCCAGTTCGAGAACAAGATAACCGGCGGCGCGATTCCGCAGGAGTTCATCTCCTCGGTTGAAGGCGGCGCGCGCGATGCGCTGAAAACGGGGCCGCTGTCCGGCTTCCCTGTCGTTGACGCGAAGATGACGCTGGTTGATGGAAGCTATCACGAGGTTGACTCGTCCAAGATGAGCTTCCAGATAGCCGGTTCCATGGCGGCGAAGTCGCTGGTGACGCGCGGCAAGCCGGTCATGCTCGAGCCGGTGATGAAGCTGGAAGTCGTCACCCCCGGCGAGTTTCTTGGAGACGTTCTTGGAGACCTGGGACGCAGGCGGGCGCAGATTACGAATATAGAAGGCGAAGGCGACATCCAGTCGGCGCGGGCGATTATCCCGCTGGCGGAGAGTTTCGGATACGCGAACGCTCTGAGGTCGCTGACCCAGGGACGCGCTAGCTACACGATGGAATTCGACAATTACGTCGAGGTCTCGAAAGAACTGGTGGAAGCCGTCTAGCCAGTTAAGAATTTTGAATCGTAAGTTTATGAATTGAGTTGAGTGTGTGATGGTAACCGACAGCCAACAGAAGATTCGCATAATTCTGAAAGCCTTCGAGCACAGGATACTGGACCAGTCCGCGGGGCAAATCGTGGAGGCTGCGGAGCGCACCGGGGCGAGAGTCTCCGGGCCGGTGCCGCTGCCCACGTCCAAGAAGAGGTTCTGCGTTATCAGGTCTCCGCACATTGACAAGGATTCCAGAGAACACTTCGAGATAAGGACGCACAATCGCCTCATAGAAATCCTGGAGCCAACGTCGAAGACGATTGACCAACTCACCAGGCTGAATGTGCCCGCCGGGGTGGATATTCAGATCAAGTTGTAATTCACCCTCACCCCCGTATCGCGGTACGGGGCAGGCTCTAGCCCTCTCCCGTCTATGGAAAGGGGATGTTGGAATTTGAAATGCCAGTACACGGAATTATCGGAAAGAAGATAGGAACGACCCAGATGTTCCGAGAGGACGGAAGGGCGGACGCCGTCACTGTAGTCCAGGCCGGTCCCTGCACGGTGACCCAGGTCAAGACCGAAGAGACGGACGGCTATGTCGGAGTCCAGCTCGGATACGACGTGGCGAAATCCCTGAACAAGCCCCGCGCCGGCCATCTGAAGAACGTGGACAAGAGTTTCCGGGTTCTTCGGGAATTCGGCGTTGACGACGTATCGGAAGTCGAGCTGGGCCAGGAGATAGACATCAGCCTGTTCGCCGCGGGCGACCTGGTTGACGCCACCGCCGATTCGAAGGGTCGCGGCTTCCAGGGCGGCGTGAAGAGATACAACTTCCGCGGCGGCCCAAAGACGCACGGACAGTCGGACAGGCATCGCGCTCCCGGATCGGTGGGCGCGGGCAGCACCCCGGGCAAGGTCATAAAGGGCTTGCGTATGGCGGGACACATGGGAAGCCAGCGGGTAACGGTGCGCAAGCTGGAAGTGGTAGAGGCGGATACTGACCGCAATCTCCTCTTCATAAAGGGAGCGGTGCCCGGCGCCCGGAACTCGGTCGTGATGCTGAAGAGGTCGGGCAGCAGAAAGCGCAAGCTGCGACGCTAGTGTCGGATCCTCGACGCCCAGGCCGATCACGCTGACACAACATCAAGAACCCAAGATGGGAATATAAAAGTGGAACTGCAACTCAGAAACATAAGTGGTGAAGTTACCGGCAGCATAGAGGTACGGGACGATGTATTCGGCGCGAAGCTGAATTCCGCCTTGATCCACCAGACGCTGGTCGGTCAGTTGGCGAACCGACGCCAGGGCACCGCCAAGACGAAGACACGCGCGGAGGTGTCTGGCGGAGGCGCGAAGCCGAGGCCGCAGAAGTACACGGGCCGGTCCAGGCAAGGTTCGATCCGCTCTCCTATATGGAAGGGCGGAGGCGTAACCTTCGGGCCAGCCCCGAGAAGCTACAAGCAGCGGACTCCAAAGCGGATGCGTCGGGGAGCGCTGATCAGCGCGCTTTCAGGCAAGGCAAGCGAAGGCAGTCTCGTCGTGGTCGAGAACTTCGATGTTCCTGAGCCGAAGACCAAGACCGTCCAGTCCGTTCTCAGGAATCTGGGGGCGGTGTCGTCGGCGCTGCTGGTCGCGGACGGCGCCGATTCCGAAGTGTTGCGGGCCGCCCGCAATATACCTCGCCTGAAAATGGGACCAAGCCATACTTTGAACACTCTTGATTTGCTGAACCACCGCACGGTGATTATGACCGAGCAGGCGGTGAGAAACGCCGAAGCTATCTGGGGCGGAAGATTCCAGCGCAAGCGTACCGCGGTTCCCGCGGGGGTGGAGGAATAGACGATGGACTTGCATCCCTTCGAGATAATCCGGCGGCCGGTGGTGACCGAAAGCAGCACGCTTCTACAGGACAACGGACGCTACACATTCGAGGTGGCAGTTTCCGCTACCAAGCACCAGGTGAAAGAGGCCGTCGAAGAGGCCTTTGACGTTGAGGTGCTGAGGGTAAACACTATGATGGTAAAGGGTAAGCGTAAGCGAATGGGTCCCCGGTTCACGACTTCCAAGAGATGGAAGAAGGCTATCGTTCAGCTTGCCCCCGGCAACTCCATAACCATATTCGAGGGCGTGTAGATTATGCCTCTTAAAGTACAAAAACCTATGACGCCCGGCCAGCGAGGCCAGATACGTCAGACGACCGAGGACATCACCGCGTCCAAGCCCAAGAAGTCTCTGCTGAAGCCGCTCAAGAAGCGCTCGGGCAGGAACCATCAGGGGCGCATCACGGTGCGGCACAGGGGCGGCGGACATAAGCGCCGCTACCGCGTGATAGATTTCAAGCGAGACAAGCCTGGGGTTCCCGGAGAGGTCGCCTCTATCGAGTACGACCCGAACCGCTCGACCCGAATCGCGCTCATCAAGTACCCGGACGGAGACTGGCGCTATATTCTCGCGCCCAACGGCCTGGAAGTGGGCGCGACGGTGGAAGCCGGCGAGCAGGCTGAGATTCGGCTGGGCAACGCGCTTCCGCTAAGGGCTATACCAGCCGGTACGCAAGTACACAACGTCGAACTGCACATAGGCCAGGGCGGCCAGATAGTCCGGGGAGCCGGAACCAGTGCGCAGGTGCTTGCGAAAGAGGGCAGATACACTCTTCTGAGGCTGCCTTCGGGCGAGATGCGGAACGTTCTGAGTGACTGCATGGCAACCGTCGGCCAGCTCAGTGCGCCGGACCATAAGAACACCAAACTGGGCAAGGCGGGCCGCAAGCGGCATCTGGGCCGGCGCCCCGAGGTCCGAGGCGTGGTCATGTCTCCGAGAGACCATCCACACGGCGGCGGCGAAGGGCGTTCGCCCATCGGTATGCCGAGTCCGAAGACGCCTTGGGGCAAGCCCGCGCTCGGATACAGAACGCGAAAGAACAAGCGCACGGACAGGTTTATCGTCCGGCGAAGATACAACAGGTAGGATTGCGCTCGACCCGGAAAACTCCCCGGGTCGGCGGAAGTTCAGCGAGGAATGGAAGATGTCGAGGTCTATCAAGAAGGGGCCGTTTGTAGATGAAAAGCTGGCGAACAAGGTGGATGCCGCCAGGCGGAGCAACGCCCAGCAGGTGATCCGAACCTGGTCCAGGGCTTCTACGATAATGCCGGATATGCTCGGCCTGACCATAGCGGTGCATGACGGCAGGCGCCACGTGCCGCTGTTCATAACCGAGAACATGGTGGGGCACAAGCTTGGCGAATTCGCGCCGACACGAACGTTCCGCGGCCACTCGTCCAAGTCCGAGCGCGCCTCGGCAGTGAGATAAGGGAGCGGAAATGCCTATCAGCGCAACAGCCAAGAACACCGGCATCTCCGTCAAGAAGTTGCTGCCCGTAGTGGACATGGTGCGGGGCAAGAACGTGGAAGAGGCGTTGGATATGCTGGCGTTCCAGCCTACGGTCGCGGCGACCCATGTGGCCAAGGTGGTGAAATCGGCGGCGGCCAACGCGGAGAACGAGATATTCGCGCGGCCTTCGGACCTGATAATTACCGAGATATACGCGAACCCGGCTACAAGCCTCAAGAGGTTTCGCGCCAGGGCGCGGGGACGCGCCTCCAGGATATTGAAGCGCAGCAGCCACATCACCGTGGTAGTGGACGAGATCGAGGAGCTATAGCTTGGGCCAGAAAACTCACCCGATAGGATTCCGTCTGGGAATAGTCAAGGATTGGCAGGCGCGATGGTTTGCCCATAAGCAGGAGGACTACCGGAGCCTTGTGTTCGAAGACCTCCAGATACGCAACCGGATCGCGGACAGCTACCCTGACGCCGGCATATCGCGGGTGGATATAGAGCGCAGCAATAATGACGTCACCATCACGATTCATACGGCGCGTCCGGGCATCGTCATAGGTCGCGGAGGCCAGCGTGTAGAGGAGCTTCGGAAGGACGTAGTGGCGCTCATCAATCGCAGGGCCAGGCTGAACGTGCAGGAGATAAGGCAGCCGGAGTTGGACGCCTTTCTGGTGGCCCGCAACGTGGCTGACCAGCTCGAGCGCAGAATAGCGTTCAGGCGCGCCATCCGACAGACGCTCACGCGCACTATGCAGGCCGGGGCGGAAGGTATCAAAATTATATGTTCGGGCAGGCTGGGCGGAGCCGATATAGCTAGGTCCGAGAAGGCGATGGAAGGCCGCGTCCCGCTGCACACGCTGCGAGCGGATATTGACTATGGCCTGGCCGAGGCGGCGACGGAGTTCGGACGTATCGGCGTGAAAGTGTGGATATACAAGGGTGACATCCTTCCGGAAACCGTTCCGGAGCCGGAACCGGAGGAGGAAGTGATTTCTCCAATCGAAGTGACGCTGACCGCAAACCCTGAACCCGCCGTCCAGACGACGGAGGCGGCGCAAGAGGCGGAAACCAATGCTCCAACCCAACAGAGTTAAATTCAGAAACATGCACAGGGGCCGGCGCAAAGGCGTATCGGTCGCGGGCAGTAGGGTCAGTTTCGGCGAGTACGGTCTCAAGGCGACCGAATCGGCGTGGGTGAGTTCCAGGCAGATCGAAGCCGCCCGGCGCGCGATGACACGCTACGCTCGGCGTGGCGGAAAGCTGTGGATCAGGATATTCCCGGACAAGAGCGTGACCGCTCGCGCGGCCGAGACCCGAATGGGCAGCGGCAAGGGAGCGGTTGACCACTGGGTGGCGGTCGTCAAGCCCGGTCGCGTGCTCTTCGAAATCGCGGGCGTACCCGAGGACACCGCTAGGCAGGCGCTCAGGCTTGCGTCGTCCAAGCTGCCGATGGGTACGAAGGTCGTTACGCGGCACACGCTTTAGGAATCAAGAATCACCCTCACCCTGGCCCTCTCGCATCGAGGGACAGGGATGCCGGGACGGAGATGAGCAGTACGATGGCGGTAGATGATCTCAGAGGAATGGCAGACCAGGACCTCGCCTCGGAGTTGTACGACACGAGGCGCGAACTGATGAATCTTCGCTTTCGCTCGGCGACCATGCAGTTGTCGGACGTGAATGAAGTAAAGAGGACTAAGAAGCGCGTCGCCCAGATCCTTACGGTCATGCGGGAACGTGAACTCGAGAGTGTAATGGAATGAGCTACGAAAGAAGAAAAGTTCGCGTGGGCCAAGTGGTCAGCGACAAGATGGACAAGACCGTTGTGATCGTTTACGAGTGGAGCCAGCCTCACCCGATATACAAGAAGGCTGTGCGCCGGCAGACCAGGCTCTACGCGCACGACGCTGAAAACCGCTGCTCGCTGGGCGACACGGTGAGAATAATAGAGTCTCGTCCTTATTCGAAGACCAAGCGATGGAAGGTCGCGGAGATTCTGTCCAGCATCGAGATAGCCGACGTTCAGCCGGAAGAGATCTCTGTGGCCGAGGACGTGCTGTCCTATGCGGCTTCAGCCAGCGCCGAGAGCGCGGAATCAGACGAAAGTTGAAGTGTGACAGGCAATGATTCAGATATATTCAAGGCTGAGGGTGGCTGACAACTCCGGAGCCAAGACGATTAGCTGTATCGGCGTTCCCGGCGGCAGCGGAAGGCAGTACGCGCGCGTCGGCGACATCATCGTCGCGTCTGTAAAGGAGTCCGCGCCCGCCGCGCAGGTACGCAAGGGCGAAGTCGTAAGGGCCGTGGTCGTGCGCACCAAGCACCCGACCAGGCGAGTGGACGGCTCTCACATCAAGTTCGACGACAACGCCGCGGTGATCGTGAACGAGGACCGAATGCCCAGGGGCACGAGGATATTCGGACCCGTGGCGCGGGAGTTGAGAGACAAGAATTTCATGCGAATCGTGTCGCTCGCGCCGGAGGTGCTTTAGATGCGTATCCGCACAAACGACATGGTAGTCGTCACCAAGGGACGCGACAGAGGCAAGAGCGGTCGCGTGATCAGCGTGGACAAGAAGCGCGACAGGGCCGTCGTCGAGGGCATAAACATCGTGTCTCGCCATCAGAAGCCAACCGGCCCGTTCCGGCAGGGCGGCATCATAGAGAAGGAGATGGCGGTTCCGGTATCCAACCTGGCGTTCTTCGACGAGCAGTCTGATACGTCCGGGAAGATCGGCTACAGGTTCCTGGCTGACGGCACGAAGGCAAGAGTTTTCAAGAAATCCGGTGAAGTGATCGAATGACGCAGCAAGAGAGACAATCCAATGGCAATCGGGCCAATGACAATGGGGCCAGCGGCGGTATGGCGAACGGCAACGGGGCGGCCCCGAGACCCATGCCGCGCCTGCTCGAACGTCTCAGGGATGAAATCGGCCCGCAGATGATGCAGGAGTTCGGATACACCAGCCCGATGCAGATACCTAGGCTTGAGAAGATCGTTCTCAACATAGGCATGGGCGAGGCGCTCCAGAACGCTCGCGCGATGGAAGCCGCCACCGCCGACCTGACCGCAATCACCGGACAAAGACCGATTGTGAACAGGGCGAAGAAGTCCATCGCGCAGTTCAAGATACGCGACGGTATGCCCATCGGCCTGAGCGTTACGCTCAGAGGCAGGCGCATGTACGAGTTCTACGACCGGCTGGTCAGCTCAGCGCTGCCCAGGATCAGGGACTTCCAGGGAGTTTCAAGAAACTCTTTCGATGGACGCGGCAACTATTCTCTGGGTCTGAGGGAGCAGGTCATGTTCCCCGAGATTGACTACAACGCCGTTGACCGTATGCGCGGGCTGCAGATCGTGATAGTCAATACCGCGCCTAACGACGCGGAGGGGCTGCGGCTGCTGGAACTGATGGGAATGCCGTTCACGCGGCTTGGGCAGAGTCAGAGAGCGTTCTGATGTATATGGATTCCCGCTTTCTCGGGAATGACGGTGGGTGAGTAGGATACCCCCTCACCCCGACCCTCTCCCTTGATGGAAGAGGGTATGAATGACGAATGTTTATATATGGAGAAGATACAGTGGCCAAGAAGTCTGCGATAGCCAAGAACGAACGTCGCATAAGGATGGTCGCCAAGTATGCCCCGATAAGAGCGGAGCTGAAGGCCATCGCCAACGACATGAGCCTGCCCCAGGAGGACCGGATGGAGGCGCGGCGCGCGCTGGCGCGTCTGCCCAGAGACTCCAATCCGAACCGGATACGCAATCGTGATTCGGCGACAGGCAGACCGCGAGGCTATATCAGGCACTTCGGACTGTCGCGCATATCATTCCGTGATATGGCGCTGAAAGGGCTGTTGCCCGGCGTTCGCAAGGCTAGTTGGTAGAGGGACGAAACAGAATGTCAGTTACAGATCCGATAGCGGATATGCTCACGCGTATTCGCAACGCGGTAAACGCGAGGCACGAGACGGTAAACATCCCCGCCTCGAAGATAAAGAGCGAGATGGCCAGGATTCTGACAGAGGAAGGCTTCATAGAAAGCTACGACCTCGTCAGGCAGGGAACGCCCCAGGCGACGATCAGGATACGGCTGCATTACAGAAGCCGGAGCGAGCCTTCGATAGCGGGACTCAAGAGGGTCAGCAAGCCGGGCCTGCGCGTGTATGTCGGCAAGGGAGAGATTCCCAGGTACTACGGCGGCCTCGGAGTAGCGATGCTTTCGACTTCGCAGGGCGTGATGACCGGACGGCAGGCGTGGCGCCTGGGCGTCGGCGGCGAGCTTTTGTGCTACGTCTGGTAAGGAGATTGGTATGTCCAGAATAGGAAACCAGCCGATTCCGCTCCCCACGGGAGTAGATGTACAGATAAGCGGCCAGCAGGTGACCGTCAAGGGACCGCGTGGGGAACTTACGCAGAGCTTTCATCCCGACATGGCGCTTTCGAGAGACAATGGCGCGGTGGTGGTCGGCAGGCCGAGCGACTCCAACGAGCACAAGGCCCTGCACGGACTGACCCGCAGCCTCATCAACAACATGGTGACGGGCACGAGCAACGGTTTTGAGAAGGTGCTGGACCTCGTGGGCGTCGGATACCGCGTGGCGCAGAACGGCGAGGGCATTACGCTGAGCGTCATGCTCAGCCACCAGGTTGACATTGATCCCCCGGACGACATAACCCTCGAGGTCGAGGGCAATAACCGGATTCACGTGAGGGGAATAGACAAACAAGCGGTAGGGCAGTTGGCGGCCGAGATAAGAAAGGTCCGCCCGCCCAACGTATATACGGGCAAGGGGATTCGATACTCCGGCGAGGTCGTACACCTCAAGCCCGGCAAGAGCGCCAGGAGAGCATAGGGTGGCTAAGGCAAGAGTGCGAAAGACGCGCCGTCAGGTGCGCCACAAGCGAGTCCGCAGGAAGGTGTTCGGATGGCCGGACCGTCCGCGCATGGCGGTGTTCCGCAGCCTGAATAACATTTACGTCCAGGTCATAGATGACACGCATGGTCATACTCTGGTCGCGGCGTCGAGCCTGGACCCCGACGTAAGAGCGCAGGTCAATGGCGGCAAAGCCAAGTCTGAGGTTGCGGCGCTGGTTGGCGGCGTCATAGCCGAACGCGCGCTGGATAAGGGCATAAAGAGCGTCGTCTTCGACCGGGGCGGCTTCAAGTATCACGGCAGGGCAAAAGCGCTGGCTGACGCCGCGCGCAAGGGAGGACTGGTTTTCTGATGACTACGAATTTCTCGCAAAGGCGGGATCAGGAAGATCAGGAGGAGATGGCCCTGGTAGAAAGGGTCGTCAGAATCTCCCGCGTCGCAAAGGTCGTCAAGGGCGGCCGCCATCTCAGGTTCAACGCCGTGGTCGTCGTCGGAGACGGCGAGGGCCATGTCGGGATAGGCATGGGCAAGGCGGACGCCGTTCCGGACGCCGTTAGAAAAGGCACGGTCAAGGCGAAAGCCAACATGATAACCGTACCCCTCAAGGGCTCGACCATCCCGCACGATATAGTGTCCAAATATGGCGGCTCCGAGGTGATGCTCAAGCCCGCTGTACCAGGCACCGGCGTGATAGCCGGCGGCTCGGTGCGCGCTGTGGTGGAACTCGCGGGCGTCCGCGACATACTCACCAAGTCCAGGCGCAGCAACAATCCGGTCAACGTGGTCAAGGCGACTTTCGAGGGCCTGAAGAAACTGAGACTTCCCGAAGAGGAGTTCGCCAGAAGGCGGCAGACCGTCGAGGAAGTCAAGGAACGTCAGAGAATACAAGCCGAACGCCGGGCGGCGCGACAGGCCGAGAGAGAAGCTGCGGCTGCGGCTGCGGCAGCGGAATCCGCGGCGCCACAGCCTCAGCAGGAAAGTTCTTAAGACATGGCGAAGATAGCTATAACGTGGAAAAAGAGCGCGATTGGTTACGAGAGGTCGCAGAAGAGAGCCATCGAGGGCCTCGGACTGAGGCGACTGAACCAGACAGTCGAGCATGAAGATACGCCGTCCATCATGGGAGTGGTCCACAAGGTGCGTCACCTGGTCGAGGTGACGCCGGTCGAATCCGACGAGTCGGGGTAGTATGGGGGACACCCTCACCCTGGCTCTCTCCCTCTATGGGAGAGAGGATTGAGGATAGTTTCAGAATAGAGCGACAGTTTCAAAATGCAGCAACATCTTATGACATCCCCGAAAGGGTCCAAGAAGAAGAAAAGGCGCGTTGGCCGGGGCGACGGCAGCGGCAAGGGTACGTACTCGGGCCGCGGTCTCAAAGGACAGAAGTCGCGGAGCGGCAAGGGCCCTATGACGAAGTTCCAAGGCGGACAGCTATCCTTGCTCAAGCGCCTTCCCAGCATTCGCGGGTTCAACAATATATTCCGCCAGGAATACAGCGTGGTGAACGTCGAACAGCTTGCGCTGTTCCCGCCGGACAGCGAAGTCACGCCCGAACTGCTTCAGCAGGTCGGATTCGTCAAGGATCTGAGGAATCCGGTCAAGGTGCTGGGCAGGGGCGAGATAGATGTGGCGATAAGCGTTGCGGCGCAGCGCTTCTCAGCGTCCGCCAGGCAGAAGATCGAAGCCGCGGGCGGCGCCGCGACGGTCATAGAGTAATACACAGCGCCCCAATTCCCCGCGAGGGAATATCAAGGAGTCCATTTGATGCGCCAGGCGCAGGCAGCTAGAGCGCAGCAGCAGTCTTCGAGACCGCAGCTGATACAGTCTATGATAGACGCGATGCGGGTGCCCGACCTGCGCGCGAGAATACTCTTCACGCTGGCGATGCTCGTCGTGTTTCGATTCGTCGCCCAGATTCCGGTGCCAGGGGTAGATACCCAGGCGCTGTCCCAGGCGTTTCAGCAACAGGAACTTCTGGGATTCCTGAACCTGTTCAGCGGGGGAGCGCTCGCCAATCTGAGCGTAGCGGCGATTGGCGTCTATCCATATATCACCGCGTCCATCGTGATGCAGATTCTGGTTCCCGCAGTTCCAAGCCTGAAGGCGCTCTCGCAGGAGGGCGACTACGGACGACAGCGCATCAACCAGATTACGCACTACGCCACCGTGCCCATCGCGTTCTTGCAGTCCTGGGGGCAGCTCACGCTGCTCAGACAGTCCGGCGTTCTGCCGGGCGTGGACTTCGGTCTGAACATAGGCACCGCCGCGATGCTGATGTCCATGGTCGCCGGAACGATGTTCCTCGTGTGGCTGGGTGAACTCATATCCGAGCGCGGACTCGGCAACGGAATCTCGCTGATCATATTTGGCGGCATAGTCGCGGGCTTCCCGACCATCGTGGGCCAGGGCCTGTTGGAGAATAACGCCGCCGGGGGACTGCTGCTGCTGGGATTGCTCGCCTTCGGCATCATATTCGTGATAGTCCTGTTCAACGAGGCGCAGAGACGCATTCCCGTCCAGTACGGACGTAGCATATACAGGGGCGGCCAGATGCAGAGGCAGTCCGGCTCCACGTTCCTGCCGCTGAGAGTGAACAGCGCGGGCATGATTCCGCTCATATTCGCGTTCAGCATAATCATCCTGCCCGCGACGATATTCAGCTACTTCCAGAACCCGCTGTCGGACTCGTTCTTTACGAGACTGGCGCGCTTCTTCACGGATACGCTCGACCCGTCCAACTTCCCGTACTGGATTGCGCTGTTCATCCTGGTGGTGATCTTCACCTTCTTCTACACGCTGGTGACGTTCCAGCAGCAGAACCTGGCGGAGAACCTCCAGAGAAACGGCGGATTCATTCTGGGAATCAGGCCTGGCAGGCCGACTCAAGAATACCTGAACAGGGTCATCATCAGAATAACCTGGGGCGGCGCGCTATTCCTGGGCGTAATCGCCATACTGCCGTACTTCGTTGCGCTGGCTACCAACGTCAGGGCCCTCACTCTTTCCAGCACGAGCCTGCTGATTATGGTCGGCGTCGCGCTCGACACTATGAGGCAGCTAGAGGCGCAGCTACTCATGCGTAACTACGAGGGCTTCATCAGGTAAATTTGAATTAAGAATTAGGCCGTGTTGACATTTACCGTCATTCCCGTGAAAACGGGAATCCAGAAGTTTGGAGTATAGCTGACGTTGCTATCGCTTAGAGGACTGAATCATCAAATGTCAACAGAACCTAGAACGTGGAGACAGGACTGAATTGAACGTAATCCTCATGGGACCACCGGGCTCCGGCAAAGGTACGCAGGCCGCGAACCTTGCCGAGAAACTGGGAGTGAGCGCGGTATCGTCAGGCGACCTCTTCAGAGATCACCAGCGTCGGAACACCGAACTGGGACAGTTGGCGCGTTCATACATGGAACAAGGCGTCTATGTGCCGGACGACGTAACTATTGGGATGATAATGGAGTGGATAAACGACCCCGACCACTCGGCTGGCTTCGTTCTGGACGGCTTCCCGAGGACCCAGGCCCAGGCCCAGGCGCTCGACGACGCGCTCACCGAGCGGGGCGGGATTGATCATGTCGTCCTCATCAGCGTGTCGGACGACGAGCTTGTCCGCAGGCTCGGCGGACGGATCATCTGCAGCGAGTGCCAGATTCCTTACAACCTGAACTCCTCGCCTCCTGCGGTGGACGGCAAATGCGACGAGTGTGGCGGAAGCCTGTACCAGCGCGACGACGACAAGGCGGAAGTGGTCGCCAGGCGCATCGAGGTTTACAACGAGGAGACCCAGCCGATTCTGGACTACTACCGCGGCGCGGGAATACTCTCCGACGTGGACGGCGAGCAGTCCGTGGAGTCGGTCAGCGACGCGCTCCGGGTTGCGGTTAGCGCCTGATTTGTTGGAAACGCGGAATTTTATGTAAACTTACTTATTGTCTAACTCCGATTAGCCGAATGTATAAGGCGCGGCGACATACGCGCGGGAGGGAATAGCTCCAAATGGCCCGCAGGCAGCGGTCAGGAGGAATCACGATAAAGTCGCGCCGCGACTTGAATATGATGGTTGAAGCGGGTCAGATAGTCGCGCGCGCAAAAGCGAATATGATGAAGGCGGCCGAGCCCGGAATAGAGACCAGGGAGCTGGACGCCATAGCGGAAAAGACGATCAGGAAGCTGGGCGCCGTCCCCTCGTTCAAGGGATACAACCCGGGGATGTCCATGCCCTACGCGTTTCCCGCAACGATATGCGCGTCTCTGAACGAAGAGATCGTTCACGGCATACCGAGCCGGAGAAGGCTGAAGGACGGCGACATCCTGAGCGTGGACGTTGGAGCGTTCTACGGCGGCGTTCACGGAGACAGCGCGTTTACAGTAGGAATCGGAGAGATCAGCGAAGAGCGCCAGCGGCTCATGGACGCTACCAGAGAGTCTCTGGACAGAGGCATAGCTAGGGTGCGCGCCGGGGGCAGAATCGGAGATATATCCAACGCCATCCAGAGATATGCCGAGGGTCTCGGCTATCACCTGGTAAAGCAGTACGTAGGACACGGAATCGGCTACGCGATGCACGAGGATCCGCAAGTCCCCAACTACGGCAAGGCGGGCAACGGGGCGCTCATACGCAAGGGAATGGGGCTGGCCATCGAGCCGATGCTGAATATAGGAACGTCCGAAACTAAGGTGCTGGAGGACGGCTGGACGGTGTCCACCGCCGACGGGAGCCTCTCAGCGCATTTTGAAGATACGATTATCATTACGGATGAAGGACCCGTGGTAACGACCCGCCTGGCATAGACGGCGGGCCGCCCCGAAAGGAATCTAATGGCGAAGAAGCAGAAAGAGGCTATCGAGGTAGAGGGCACGGTAACGGAGTCCCTGCCTAACGCCAGTTTCAGGGTTGAGCTTGCCAACGAACACAAGGTTCTGGCCTATGTGTCCGGCAAACTCAAGTTGAACTTTATCCGCGTGCTGCCGGGAGACAAGGTTCTCGTAGAGCTGTCCCCTTACGATCTGACGCGCGGAAGGATCACCTACCGCTTCAGGTAGCCCAGGGAAATCAAAGCGAAATATAACGGCTCGCAACGCCGATTGAGAAGAGGCTGACATGAAGGTTTCGGCATCGGTTAAGGTTAGATGCGCCAAGTGTAAGGTGATCAGACGCCACGGACGGGTAATGGTCATCTGTGAAAATCCCAGGCACAAGCAGCGGCAGGGTTAGAAAAGTCCCTTCCCCCTTGACGGGGGAAGGCTAGGATGGGGGTGATAAGGAGGAGAAAGATCATGGCGATAGTATCGGGAGTCAACATCCCTGACAACAAGCGAGTGGAAGTCTCGCTCAGAAGCATATACGGCATCGGTCCTCACCAGGCCCAGGACGTCTGTGAAAAGGCGGGTGTCCTGGACAACCCGAAGGTGAGAGACCTGTCCGACGCGCAGCTTGCGCGGATTCGTGAGATCATTGACCGCGAGAAGACCGTCGAGGGAGACCTCAGACGCGAAGTCAACCTGAACATTCGACGACTCATAGACATTGGCTCGTACCGCGGTCTCAGGCATCGGCGGAATCTTCCGGTGCGCGGTCAGCGCACCAAGACGAACGCCAGGGCAAAGCGCAGCAAGCGCGTTGCGGTCGCCGGACGCGGACGAACGACCAACAAGAAGTAAGGATATATCCAGGCTATGGCAAGAAGACCGAGAGCGAGACGCAGAGAGCGCAAGTCCATCCCAGTGGGCAGGGCTTATATTCAGTCCACCTTCAATAACACGATAATCACCATAACCGACCCGCAGGGCAACCCAATCGCCTGGGGAAGTTCCGGGACCGTGGGTTTCCGCGGCTCCAGAAAATCCACGGCTTTCGTGGCCCAGCGCGCGGGCGAGGACGCCGCTCGCAAGGGCATGGAACACGGGATCCGGCAGGTGGAAGTGTTCGTGCGTGGACCTGGTTCGGGACGCGAGGCGGCAATACGGGCGCTGCAGGGCGCGGGAATTCTCGTAACGTCCATCAAGGACGTGACGCCGATTCCGCACAACGGCTGCAGACCTCCCAAGCGTCGCCGGGTGTAGCCCGAGCCGCTGGTGATTGAATGTTCGACGAACAAAGGAGGGATAGACAACTTATAGAACGCGGCGTGATGGACATACTGGCGGACACGTTCAGTATCTACTGGCGGCATCTCAGGAAGTTCATCATTCTGACGGCCATTATCCAGGTTCCGGTAGGAATTCTGGAACTGCTAATGAGCCTGGTTGCCCCGGATAATAACTGGGTATTCGTGAGCGTGAGCGTCATAGACATAATGACTTCGATGCTTGTGTATGGCGCTGTGATATTCGCGGTGGGACATCACTTTCTGACTGGCGATATATCGGTAGAACGCTGTTATGTTCGAGTCGTATGGCGCATAGTGTCGGTGACGATTCCAGCGCTCATAGTCGGGGCTGCGTTCGCGATAGTGGCATGGCAGGCCGCCGGTGTTTCCGGCATGGTCGAAACGTCGGAAACTCTGGAACCCGAAGCGGCTATGAGTGTATTGCTGGGAGCGGGAATAGTCATAGCGGCGCTGGTGGCCCTGCTGATATTTACAATTTATCTGGTGGCGATAATGCCCGCTATAATCGTGGAAGGATACCGCTCACAGGGCGCGTTCGGACGCGGTTCCCAATTGCTTAGCGGCAGCAAACTGAGAGTGTTGGGACACCTGTTGATATATTCCTTCGTAGTTGTCGGCATATTTTTCGCGCTGTCCATACCGTCTCTTGTACTGGGAGCGGCGGTAACGTCCGGTGACGCGCAGTCCGCTTTAGCTTCGACGATTGGCATAGTCCTCAACAGGATAGTCTCGATACTGATAGCGCCGGTGACATTTATAGCGACCACGCTGCTCTACTACGATTTGAGAATCAGAAAAGAGAATTACGATATATCGCGCCTGTCCCTTGAAATGGGAATCGCGCGTACATAGCAGAAGGAAGATAGACAAGGAAGGCTGATGGCGAGATATAAGGACGCAAAATGCCGGAAGTGCCGGCGCATAGGCGAGAAGCTCTTTCTGAAGGGCGAACGATGCTATACGCCTCGTTGCGCCGTGGAGCGCAGAAGAAGACCGCCCGGAGATTCGACCCCCAGGCGTCGCAGGCCCTCTGACTGGGCTCTTCAGCTCCGCGAGAAGCAGAAGGCTCGCTTTACCTACGGAATACTCGAACGACAGTTCAGGAAGTATTTCGACATGGCGCGCAGCCGCCCGGGCGTGACCGGCGACAACCTGATCCAGATCCTGGAAACCCGGCTCGACAACGTTATATACAGGCTTTCGATGGCCGACTCCAGACAGCAGGGAAGACAGCTTGTGAACCACGGACACTTCACCATAAACGGGCGACGTATGGACATCCCGTCTTACCTGGTGGAACCTGGCGATGTGGTCGCATGGAAGCGTGTGGGCTCCAACGGCGCTTCTCCCCCGCAGTTCATACAGGACCTGACTGACGGACTTCCCAAGAGGCCCGTTCCGCCCTGGCTCAGGCTCGACGTAGGAAACCTGAGCGGCGAGGTGGCGTCCCTGCCTGACATCGCTGAGGTCGAAACCGGAATAGACGCCAGGCTGGTTGTAGAGTTCTACTCGAAGTAACGCCCTTCAATCGCTGTCACGACGTGTTCGTTAAGGAGAGTGGCGCATGGTCTATGACATGACTACATTTATGCCGGAAATTCCTTATGAAGAGGAAGAACTGGTACTGGAGCCTAGCATACGGGTCGAGGTGGATGAGGACAGGTACGGCGAGTTCGTCATCGAGCCGCTGGAGCCGGGGTACGGAGTTACGCTCGGCAATCCGATGCGCCGCATTCTGTACAGCGGCCTGGAGGGCACGGCCATAACGTCCGTAAAGATAGAAGGCGTTCAGCACGAATACCAGACTATGCCGAACATCAAGGAACAGGTAACTGAGATACTTTTGAACGTAAAGGCGATCAGGCTGCGCTCGGAAGTTGACAGGCCCGGAAAGCTGCGGCTGGAGGTCGCGGGCGAAGGACAGGTGAGCGCGGCGGACATAATGGCCTCCGCGGACTTTGAAGTGGTGAACCCCGATCTGCATCTTGCGACGCTCGACTCCACCGACGCCAAGCTGTCCCTGGAGATGAACGTCGAGCGCGGCAAGGGATACAAAGATGCGTCCGAAGACGAGGGGCAGGCCATCGGCGTGCTCCCGATAGACGCGATCTTCACTCCAATCAGGAAGGTCAACTATACTGTGGAGCGCACTCGCGTCGGCCAGCGCACCGACTTTGAGCGTCTGGCTATCCAGATATGGACCGACGGCTCGATCAGGCCAGTGGAGGCGCTCAAGAGCGCGTCCAACATACTGGTCAACCAGTTCTTCCTGTTCACCAATGTAACCGAGGGCGTACAGGATATGCCTGAGGGAGTGACAGTCGTCACTAACAAGCTCCAGGCCGAGCAGTACAACGTGCCGATAGAGAGGCTCGACCTCAGTTCGCGCACACTCAACTGCCTGAAGCGCGACGGCATAAACAAGGTCGGCGAGGTGCTCGACAGGAGCAAGGCCGAGCTGATGAGCATAAGGAACTTCGGCGAAAAGTCCTACAATGAACTGTACGACAAGTTGAGAGAGAACGACCTGCTTCCGCCGGAGGCTGACCCGGAGACGCAGGAAGAAGAGGAAAAAGAAGCTGTCGCGTCCGGCGACTAGCGGGAGTTGTTCGAAAAATGAGACACCGGCTTTCCGGGAAGAAGCTGGGACGCCCCACGCAGCATCGGATGCTGATGCTCAGAGGCATGGCGACCAACCTGATTCTCAATGAAACCCTGAAGACGACCGAAGCGAAGGCGTTCGAGGCGCGTCGCATGACCGAAAAGGTCATTACTCTCGGCAAGAAAGGCACGCTGCACCACCGCCGACAGGCCGCCGCGCTGCTGACCGACAAAGACGCCGTGCGCAAGGTCTTCGATGAACTGGCGGAAAGATACGAGGACCGCGAAGGCGGCTATACTCGCTCCTACAAGCTCGGTAAGAGAAAGGGCGACGCCGCGGACATGGCCCTGGTGGAATTGGTGTAAGACCGCGCGAATAGTCCATGACAGGAATCCACGACGATGCGCTTGGCGATGATCGTCGAATACCACGGAAAGGGATACAGCGGGTTTCAGTATCAGAAGAACGCCCCCTCCGTACAGCAGCAGATTGAAAAATCAATAGAATCCCTCACCGCGCGGCCGGTCAGGATAAAGGCGGCGGGGCGTACCGACACGGGTGTTCACGCCCTCGGCCAGGTAGCGGTGTTCGATACAAGCGCGAACTACACGCCGAGAACATTCCTGAACGCGCTGAACGCGCGACTGCCGCAGGATATAGCGGTAAAGGAGGTTTACCGTGTGCGCCCGGACTTCGATCCCAGGCGCGACGCGATTAGCCGCCTGTACCGATATACGCTGCTCGTATCGAAGGTCAGGTCGCCGATGTGGAGAGACAGGACCCACATGGTGCGCGCTCCGCTCAATCTGGATGCGATGCGGGAAGCGGCCGCTCCGATGGTTGGCGTTCACGATTTCGCCGACTTCGGCAGTCCGCTGGACGATCCGGAGGTCAGCACGGTTCGCCGAGTGTTCAGGATAGACCTGAAGCGCAGTGAGCCGTTCTTGCATGTGGAGGTCGAGGGAAACGCCTTTCTGCCGAGACAGGTGAGGCGAATGGTCGGCGCTCTCGTGGACGTGGGCGCGGGCAAATTGACAACGGAAGATATCGAGAAACAGATTTCGAGAGCGGAGGGCGCTCCGGTGGCGCGTTCCCTGCCTCCGCAGGGACTGTGTCTGGTAAGAGTGAAGTATGCGGATTTTCCTCCGCGAGATGAGGAATAGATCAAAATGGTTACAAGTTCGAAGCCATACGAGACCAAGTCGACCGATCTGAACCCGAAGTGGCACGTCGTTGACGCCGAGGGGCAGACGCTCGGAAGACTTGCGTCGCAAATAGCCCTGATTCTGAACGGCAAGAACAACCCGCTGTATGTGCCGCATCTTCTCACCGGCGACTACGTCATCGTGCTCAATGCCGACAAGATACGCGTCACCGGGAACAAGATGAGCCAGAAGATGTACTACCGGCACAGCGGCTACCACGGCGGCCTCACCGAGCGCACCATGGAGCAGATGATGGACCGCCACCCGGACCGCGTTATTCGGCAGGCGGTGAAGGGTATGCTGCCCAAGAACTCTCTGGGCAAGAAGATGTTGAAGCGACTTAAGATATATACCGGCGCGAGCCATCCGCACGAGGCTCAGGTATCGGCTCAGGAGGGGGCGTAAATGGTTCAGCAGAGCCCACAACACTACTACTACGCGATTGGAAAGCGAAAGACTTCCGTCGCCCAGGTCAGACTCTACACAGACTCGGGCGCCAACCAGGTCAACGGCAAGCCGTTGGAAGAGTTCTTCCCGTGGGACTCATGGCAGCAGCTCATCAACCAGCCCATGGACGTCACAGGCTCGCACGGCCAGTTCCGCATCGTCGCCAAGATACGCGGAGGCGGAGTCGTAAGCCAGGCGGGGGCGCTGCGCCACGGTATCGCCAGGGCGCTGCAAATCGCGGACCCGTCTCTGAGGACCCCGCTCAAGCGAGCGGGGCTGCTCACCCGCGACGCCCGCGAGAAGGAGCGCAAGAAGTACGGTCTCGCCCGCGCGCGCAAAGCCAAGCAGTGGACGAAGCGGTAGTGGAGTTTACAGTCGTTAGTTATTAGGCCGTATTGACATTTACCGTCATTCCCGTTTTCACGGGAATCCAGGAGCTTGGAGTATAGCCGACGTTACTATCGCTATGATTGTTTAGAAGGCTGAAACATCGAATGTCAACAGAATCTGGTTCTCAGGCGCGCTCATGTGGTGCGCCTATTTCCGTGACGAGCGCGCGTCTATTTCCCATGAGGTCGTTTTCGACGCGCAGCGCAGAGGTGTTCGGCATACTCCGGCGCGCTATCTCTGCGGCGGCGTCCATCTGCTCGGGCATCAACTCCACTATCATCACGCCGCCCGGGGCTAGGATTTCGCTTGCTTGGGCCGCCAGCCTGCGGAAGTGATCGAGCCCGTCAGCGCCCCCGTCCAGCGCGACGACCGGCTCACCCCGAACCTCGACCGCAAGTGAACCAAGCATCGAAGTAGGTATATAGGGCGGGTTGGACACGATGACGTCAACCGCTCCGGCTATCGCGGTCAGCATGTCGCACTGGACGAACTCCACACGCTCAGCGCGCAGCCGGTCCCGGTTCCTGGCCGCAACTTCCAGCGCGGCCCGGCTCATGTCAACTCCGACAATCCTGGCGTTCTGCGTGTGCGCCGCCAGAGCTAGCGCTACCGCCCCGGAACCCGTTCCGACATCCACGACTGTCGGCTGGCCGAGCCCGGCGTCCCTGCTTGTAAGATACTCCAGCGCCACTTCCACAAGTAGCTCCGTCTCCTGTCGGGGTATCAGCACACTCTCGTTCACGTCGAAGTCGAGGCCGTAGAACTCGCGCCGACCGACGATGTAGGCCAGCGGCTTGCCGTCAACCCTTCTTGTGATGAGTTCGTGGAGCAGGAGCGCCTGGGATCGAGTGAGGCTTCTCTCTCCGCCATAGACGAGGGAAAGCATATCCGCCCTGGACACTCCGACGACGTGACTGAGAATGACGTCTGCTTCGATCCGCCACTCGGCTATGCCATGGTCGCGCAGAGCGTTTCTTGCGCTGTCCAGACTATGGCGCAGGGTGCGTGGACGCTCTGAACGGCTCGCGCGCATCGGAAGAAAACGGCCGGACGACCGCTATGCCTGGACGTTGGCGAGTTTCTGCGTCTGTTCCTCTTCCAGAAGCGCCTCTATTATCCCGTCTATATCGCCGTCCAGCGACTGCGTGAGGCTGTGTACGGTCAGTCCGATCCTGTGGTCGGTAATTCTGCTCTGGGGGAAGTTGTACGTTCTGACGCGCTCGGACCTGTCTCCGCTGCCGACCTGGGACCTGCGCGCGTCGGAGCGTTCTCGCTGCTGCCGCTCCATCTCCTGCGCCAGAATCCGCGAGCGCAGGACAGACATTGCCTTCTCCTTGTTCTTGAGCTGGCTGCGTTCGTCCTGGCATATCGCAACTATGCCCGTTGGCTTGTGGGTGATTCGGATGGCGGTCGCCACCTTCTGGACGTTCTGGCCGCCGTGCCCGGACGCGTGGAACACGTCTATCTGGAGATCTTCGTTGTTGACCTCCACGTCAACTTCCTCTGCCTCGGGCAGCACCGCGACGGTCGCCGCGGACGTGTGAATCCGCCCGCTCGACTCTGTCACCGGCACGCGCTGCACCCTGTGAACGCCGCTCTCGTGCTTCAGGCGCGAGTAGGCGCCCCTGCCCCTCACCTCGAAGACGATCTCCTTCACGGAACCGATTCCGGTCTCGTTCAGGTCAATGACCTCGGTCTTCCAGTTCCTGCGCTGCGCGTACCTGCTGTACATCCTGTACAGGTCGGCGGCGAACAGGCCCGCCTCATCTCCGCCCGTGCCCGCGCGTATCTCGACAATCACGTTCTTGTCGTCATTCGGGTCTTTCGGCACAAGCGCAAGTTTCAACTTCTGCTCGGTCGTCTCCCTGCGGACCTCGAGCTCGGCAAGCTCGTCCCGGGCGAGTTCCGACAGTTCGGGATCGGACTCCTCCCTGAGCATCATCTCCAGGTCGTTAGACTCGGACCCGATTGCGCGCAGTTCGCGCGACAACTCTACCACTTCCCGAAGTTGCGCCTGCTCCTTGGCCAGTTCCTGTATGCGGCTGTAGTCCACCGCGATCTCCGGGTCGGCCATCATGCGATCCAGTTCTTCGGACCGATCTTCGACTGCTCTCATCCGCCTCTAGCATGGTTGCACTGTCTCCATCTGTTGAAATGGTACAGCACATGGCGTTTTCCGTTCAATTGTCAGTATTCAGTTATCAGGGCGGTCAAATCGGGTCGAATAGGTGTCTGCCAGATTTCATAAAGTTCGATTTATAATTACGCTGGGATCCGGCTGGCTGAGTCGCTGGGGTTTAACAGGTGGGCGACAGGCGACCGCTGAGACCAGCGTTTGCCTGCGTTAGCTATGAGGCCCATTTTTCCGGGATGTCTGTCTTTCATCAGAATAATCTCCTGTTTATGGTTTTTTGGTCATAAGTGGAAAGTTATCGGTTTTCAGAGTCAATTTAGTTTGTATGTTCGTATAATAGCATATTCAGGGAGCGAATTCCCAATCTTTCGACTGCCGTGATAGACTTCCCCCGAAATCAAACCGAAGAGGTGAACGATGAGTCGAATCAATAGAGCTATCGAGCTTCTGGAGCAGGATCAGCCGATCTACTACACTGGCGGACATACGGGAGCCAATCTCAGCTATGAAGGCGGCAAGGAGATGGTCTCCACCTACGCCGACTACATCAACGTCGGCATGGAACACGGATCTTTCGATATGCCGGGCCTCCAACAGTTCATGGAGGGTCTGGTGGCAGGCGGCCCGACGAGAAGCGGCCACCGCGCGCCCGCTGTCGTGGTGGAAGTGCCCGTGGACGGCGCGAGCGGCGACATCGTTCGCGCGAATGCCTGGCAGTTCAGGCAGATACTCGCGCGCGGCGCGCATGGCATCCTGATGTGCCACGCGGAGACTCCGGACGCGGTCAAGGCGTTCGTAGAGTCATGCCGCTACCCGTTCCAGACCATCGGAGTGGGCAAGGGGCTGGACGTGGGCAGGCGCGGCTCGGCGGGACAGGCGTCCGCGGCCCCGATCTGGGGCGTTTCCATAGATGAGTACCTTGACAAGGCCGACCCGTGGCCCCTGAACCCGGACGGCGAGCTCATGCTCGGCCTGAAGATAGAGAATACGCGCGCGCTGGTCAATGTCGAGGTGACGACGCAGGTCCCGGGCATAGCGTTTGCCGAGTGGGGCCCGGGCGACATGAGCATGTCCATGGGCTACAAGAACGCACCGGGCGAGCCCTGGCCGGATGAACTCTGGGAGGCCAGAGAGCGAGTCCGCAAGGCGTGCAAGAACGCCGGAATCGCCTTCCTGGAAGGCGCGACCCCCGACACCATCGGCGCGAAGATAGACGAGGGTGTCAGAGTCGTATCATCAGGCGGCCCGCTGGGCGAAGCCACCGCCGAGGCAGGCCGCGCCCACAGCGGACGGACGATGCCTGTGTAGGCCAACTCGATTCTACTGCCTGCGTCGAGGCGGAGACGCCCGGCGCGGGCTTGTCCTCGTTCAAGAGGTTTGCGAAGACTGTTCTGGCTAGTTATGATAGTTCCACTATGAAAATCACATTCACTTTAGCAGACCTGAAATCGGATCCTCGCTGGGTTCTGGAATGTGTACAGCGGGAGGGCAAGGCGGCGAATATAGCTTGCGATGGGGAGATCGTCGCGGAGATTTCGTCCTGTCGAACCTCGGAAGTACACAAATGAGCGGCGGCTGAAAGAGTTGCGGCACCGGGGTGTCATACGGGGTTCAGGGAAACCCCGGCGTCCCTTCAAGCCTGGGAAACCTTCTCCGGGCGCGTTGGAGCGATTTCTGGCTGAACGCTAGGCCGCTTATAAATGAGCGACGCATACGTGGATACGTCCGCTATTCTGGCGGTTGAATTCAGGGAACCAGGCTGGGAGATAGTCGTACATCGTCTGGACAGTTTCTCCCGGTTGGTGTCGTCCAACCTGTTGGAAGCTGAAGCGAGGTCTGCATTCACAAGAGATGGTCGGCCATTTGACCCTGAGATTTTGTCCAACATTGAATGGGTGTACAGCGGTTATCGTTCTTTGGGAGACGAGTTCGAGAGAGTCCTGAACATTGGCTATGTCCGGGGCGCAGACCTATGGCATCTTGCTACCGCGCTCTATACATTCGATGAGCCACCGGAAGTCACGTTTCTGACGCTTGACCTGCGGCAGAGAGAGGTCGCGGCAGAATTGGGGTTTCAGGTCTAGGGGATGTCGGTCTAACTCTGCCAGCCGCGCAAGCAGTCGCCGCTGCGATTATCGCCAAATAGTACCAGACTGTTGTCGGGTGGCCTTCCGTCTTTTCTAAGGAAGGCTTCGTGGATCCAGGCGCGGGCGCGATTTACCTCATTCGGACTTCCTGACCAACGATGAATTGATGCGTAGGGATCGTTCCCATTGCAATTATCCGCTAATCTTGGTGGTATTCTATTGTCCCTAGGTGTCCCTCTACGGAAATCAGGGTGGCTGGGAAGCAATATGCCTAGCAGACCACACCTTGAGTTGTGTCTTGTCTTGTTTATGCTGGATGAGATTTCCCAGTCCACATGCTTCCGTTGCCAAGTGCATTTCCCTATCAGCACAATGGTTACGCTAGCGTCGGCGATGTAATTGTCTCGGATTCTTCGACGAATTTCG
Source organism: Dehalococcoidia bacterium (assembly GCA_965202815.1). Classification (GTDB taxonomy): domain Bacteria; phylum Chloroflexota; class Dehalococcoidia; order Lucifugimonadales; family UBA1123; genus VXRN01. Next base: position 1,065,788 of record CBDBCD010000002.1, on the reverse strand, counting down.
TCCAAGGGCAACCCCGAATCAATTATGTCTCCAGTGCTAACCGATTTATCCACAATGTAGTTGCCCATCATTCGGATGAATCGGTCTTTGTACTCCTGATCGTCTTCGTGATAGTAACTCACGAACACCTTACGCGTCGGAATTCCAGCCATTGCAATTTCCTCTCATAAAATCCTTACGGAATCATGACCTGCCAGACGATTACTACGGTCAGACCGAGCGGAAGGTAGAACGGCCATATCGAAAACGACCTCATGCTCTTCCACGTATGACGCCATATAGAACTAGTCGGCTTCACGTCATACAGGGCGGAGGCGGGCAACTGGCCTTTATGCAGCGTCTCGACAAATACGTTGTATGAGTTGCGAAAGCTCTGTTCCAGGGCGAGGTAGTATATATCCAGAATCAGGAACAGAAATGCTGGGACAAGGGCTATCAGCGCGTGGTCGGGGTTCTCTGTTCGAGAGACCAGGACTAAGACGGCAGCCACAATGGTTATGCACCATATCTTGCAGGAGCCACTGTTCTCGGCCATGCGCTGGATCACGCCTTGCATGATAGTCACGTGTGTCCGGACCGCCGGAGATTCAGGACTGAGATTCGACTGCTCTGCCATGTAATTACCTTACCAACATTTGTCCATAGATGACTCGCATAACTAAAGCACGTGCGCCGCGTACTCATCCCCTATATGCCCCGCTTCCACCAACTCCTCATACTCGGCGTCGGACAGCTTTAGCAGCGTCTTGTAAATGTACTCGTTGTCCTGGCCGAGAGTGACGGGACCGCGTCGTATTCGCGCGTCGCTCTCGGACATCTTGAACGGCGCGCGGGGATACATATGAGTCCCTACGTCGGACTGGTACGCCTCCTCGAACATGGTCCTTGCCCGCAGGTGCGGGTCTTCAGCCGCGTCTCTCTGGTCCATTACCGCGCCCGCCGCCACTCCGTAGGACTGGAGCAGCGACATAGCTTCGCGATGGTCGAGGCCACGCGTCCACTCCGAGATATTTTGGTCGAGCGCATCGTGATTCTCTCGCCTGGACTCGTGCGTGGCGAACCGCGGCTCCCGCGTCCAGTCGGGGCTGCCAATGGCCTCGCGGAACAGTTCCCAGTCCCTATCGTCGAAGATGGTCATCGCTATCCAGCGGTCGTCGCCCTTGCACGGATAGACACCCTGGAGTGCGCTGGGATGCCTGTTGCCCAGCGTCGCCTGGCTGCGGCCGTTCATCGAGTAGTCCATGAAAGCCTGTCCCAGGAACGGGACCGCGTTCTCGGCCTGCGAGAGTTCCATCAACTGGCCCTCACCGGTGCGGCGGCGATGGTTCAGGGCGCAGGCGACCGCGAACGCTCCGCCCGCTCCGGCGGCGGCGTCCGCCATATAGACCTGCGTGTTGGCCGAAGGATCGAGGTCGGTATAACCCCTGAGCAGGCTGTGTCCGATAACCCCCTCGATGTGTATTCCCAGCGAGCGGTGGTTCTGGTATGGCCCGGTGTTGCCATACGCGGGCATTCGCAGCATGATGAAGCCCGGATTTATCTTCTTGAGTTCATCGTAGGATATACCCAGTTTCTGCATCGTCTCGGTGGGGTTGTTTTCCACCAGAACGTCGCTGATGGCTACAAGGCGATTGAATATCTCCTTGCCCTCCGGCCTGAGAAGGTCAACCGTCATGCTGAGCTTATTGCGCGCGTGCGCGTTGAAGAGCGGATAGCGGTTCCAGGGCCTCTTGCCACCGTCCCGGTTCGGCATTCCGCCTATGAACGGGGGCAGGTTCTTGATTACGAACTCCGGCGGACGCGCCGAAGAGCCGCGAGTCGGCGGCCCGAATATCTGAATGGACTCGACACGAATCACCTCTGCGCCCAGGTCTGCGAGCAGCGTCGTGCAATACGGTCCCGCCCACACTACCGTCATGTCAAGCACCCGGACTCCTTCCAGTGGCAAGCGTTGACTCACGCTACTCCTCCATCTCTCAAAGAAGCTATTTCGGACTCCGCGCGGCCCAGTTCAGTCAGAATCTCGTCGGTATGCTGGCCGAGCAGCGGCGCCGGTCGTCTGACAGCCCAGGGGGTCGCGCCCATGATGAACGGTCTGCCCGGGTATCTGAGCGTTCCCCCTTCGGGATGTTCCGCCTCCGCGAACGCGCCGCGCTGGTGGAAGATCGGGTCGGCGTGAAGGTCTTCCATCGTATTGAGCGGGCCGCTGAGGACGCGGGACTTCTGCGCCACCTCCCAGATTTCGGCCTTGGTCCGCTCCAATAGCCATGGGTAGAACACCGTGTCGAACAGCCCCTGCATATCCTCGTCGGCCTGCGCTTCGGGGGTCAGCCACTCGTCGCCGGAAAGTTCCTCGGGGTGTCCGAGCATATCCAGCACGCGTGGAAAGTAGTTGCCGCCGCCAGTGAACTGGAAGAAGCCGTCCGCACAGGGATACACGCCCGCCGGATATCCTCCCGAACCGGATGCCGCGCCCAGCGGAGTGCGCCGGGTTATCTCGCCGTTGTACTGGTATGCCAGCAGCATACTCATACGCCGGTCTATCGAGCCCGCCTGCGTCTCCATGATGGATATGTCAACGTGCTGGCCGCTTCCGCCGTCTCTTGCCGCGAATATAGCCCCGAGCGTGGCGTAGGCGGCGATGGTTCCGGCCTGGTACAGGCCGACCGTTCCGCCCAGCTTCAGCGGCTCCTTTTCGGCTATGCCGGTGGAGTACAGTTCGCCGCCCATGCCGTAGAAGATGATCTCGGAGCCGCGCCAGTCCCTGTATGGGCCCGTCTGTCCGAAGTTGGAAATAGAGGTCATCACCAGTCCGGGGTTGACTTCTGCGAGCGCCTCATAGCCCAGCCCGAAGTTCTCCATGGCGCCGGGCCGAAAACTCTCCACCACCGCGTCGGCGCGGACGGCGAGATCGAGCGCAGCCTGTCGTCCCGCGTCCGTCTTCAGGTCTAGGGTGATGGAACGCTTGTTGGTGTTGAGGTGCAGGAACGTTCCGCTCTTCTCAGGATGCGGTATATCGTTCGGGAAAGGTCCGACGCGGCGCCCGCCGTCTCCCGTCCCCGGACGTTCCACCTTGGCGACATCGGCCCCGTAGTCCGCCAGCAATTTCGTGCAGTATGGGCCCGCGATGTATTGGGTGAAGTCGAGAATCCTGATGTCAGACAATGCGTACTGTGTCAATGGAATCTACCCCAAATCCTGTATGAGCGGATAATACAATACCACAAGATGAAAATGGACTAAGGGTATGAGCGAATGGAAGATGTTCTCGCGCCGCCTGGTTTTGAGGCTGCCGCCGCGCTCTGATATGCTTGTTCCCAGAATTCGGCTTGTTTGATAATACCTGTTCCCCTTGATGGAGGATGTCCGATGACGTTCAAGAAGTGTCTTTTGTTGGCGACCGCATTCATGCTGCTGCTCGTTGGCGTTATAGCGACGGTGGGTACGGATAGTGGAGTTGTACTTGCGAGTCCAAATCAGCAGTCCGGCGCGTCAACCTCCACTCCCACATATACGGAATGGTGGGACTACACGGTGGACTACGTTGACCGCGCGATAGACCTCTACGACCAGCGTGGCCTGGAGGCGATGAGAGATTACTACAACAGCGACGCCAGTTTTGAGGGCGAGTGGTATCTGTTCGCGATAGACGAGAACGACATATACGTTGTCCATCCGATATTCCCCCGCCTGATCGGCACGGACATCAAGGCAGTGGTTGATTCGACCGGATATGAACTGGGCAAGGATATCGCCTTGGCGACGGAGGAAGGTCGCCGGATAGAGTACCTGTGGCCGCATCCGGTGACTCGTATCGAGGCTCCGAAGGTGGCCTACGCCAAGCGGCACGACGGATACGTATTCGCGTCGGGCTACTATCCCGTCCCCGGCGAACCTGCGGCGTACACCCAGGGCTACGTGCAAAAGGCGATAGACCTGTACGACAGCGACGGTCTGGACGCGACGGTCGCCTACTACAACAGCCGCGAGAGCCTGGACAATCAGTGGTATCTGATACTGGCGAGCGCCGACGATGAGACGTTCCTGGCTCATGGGCTGTCTCCAAACCTGTTGGACACGAATGTCTTAGACCTGACCGATCCGGAAGGGTTCAATGTTGGACAGGCGCTGTTAGACGCGACAGAAGACGGCTACTGGTTCCAGATGGCGTTCCCCAGAGGCACGGAAGCGGGCTTCACCAGGATAAGGGTGTGGGCCGTTCTGCACGACGGGTATATATTCGCGTCTGGATACTTCACCGGCGAGGTCGCGCCGCCAACGCCCACCCCCACTGCCACGGCAACCGCCACCGGCGTTCCAACGCCCTCACCGACGCCCGATCCTATCAACGTGGACGAAGTGATAGCTGAAAACCCGTTCGGCCTGCTGGTCGCGATTCTCAATGACGCATACGAAAATGACCACCTGTCCGACACGTTGAGCGGCCTGCTGGTGAATCTGTTCATTGACAGCTTTATCACGGTGAATACGGGCGAGACCAGAGAAGAAGTCGTATATAGGGTCGCGGTCGAAGGGCCGGCGGCCGATAGGGTCGCGCTGGTCGCGCTGTACAACGCCACGGACGGCTCGAATTGGGAGAAAAGCGATAACTGGTTGAGTGATGAGCCGCTTTCCGAATGGTACGGCATAACCGCCGACTTTGCGGGCCGTGTCACGGAGTTGGAGTTGAGCGACAACAATTTGATGGGGACGCTGCCCGCCGAACTGGGCAACCTCTCCAAGTTGACGAATCTGAATCTTCGCAGTAACCCTCTGAACGGCCAGATTCCCCCCGAACTGGGCAGCCTCTCCAACTTGAGAACCTTGCGCCTCTACGGGACCGATTTGAGCGGAGAGATACCGAGAGAACTTGCCAACCTGAGCAATCTGGAAACGCTAATGCTCTACTCGAATGACTTGAGCGGCGCGATACCTGCCTGGCTGGATGAGTTGACCAACCTGAAAAGGCTGGACCTTGATGACAACAACTTTACCGGCCCCATACCACCCGAATTGGGCAATCTCACAGAACTGGAAATTCTATGGCTAGCCGGAAACAGGCTGACCGGTCCCATACCACCCGAACTGGGCAATCTCGATGCGTTGAAATGGCTGATGCTCCACGACAGCAGTCTGACCGGCGCAATTCCGCCTGAATTGGGGGACCTTGCCCAGTTGGAGGTGCTATATCTCCAGGACAACGAATTGAGCGGTGAGATTCCATCCGAACTGGGCGATCTAGAGTTCATTGAGCGGATGTACTTGCGAAATAACGATTTGAGTGGCGAGATTCCGCCGGAACTGGGTGATCTTGAACACCTGGAAGTGCTTCACCTCAGTGACAACGATTTGAGTGGCGAGATTCCGTCGGAACTGGGTGATCTTGAACACCTGGAATGGCTGCTGCTCTATGAGAATGGCCTGACTGGCTCCATACCGACCGAGTTGAGCCGTCTGGCCAGCCTGAAAGGTCTGTTCCTCAGGAACAACGAGTTGAGCGGTCCCATACCGTCCGAACTGGCCGACCTGTCTGAACTGGAGATACTCTCCATCAGAGACAATATGCTGACCGGAATGATTCCGGCTGAATTGGGCAGTCTCACAAACCTCGAGGCATTGACCGTCAGCGACAATGAGTTGACCGGGAGCGTTCCGGCAGAACTGGGCGACCTTACCGAACTGAATACACTGCTCATCAGCGGCAACGACCTGACCGGATGCATACCCGCGGCCCTGGAAGGCGTTCGCCACAACGACTTCGACGACCTCGATCCGCCTCTGCCATTCTGCGAACCGGATACAGAGACCGAGGATGTTGAGATGCTCACGACTGAGTCGGAGATCGAAACGCTAATCGGAGCTCCGTCCAAGGCCATAACCGCAAGGCCATAGACATCCACTAACCGGTGAAAATCAGCGCGGGAAGGCGTTTATCGCGCCTTCCCGCTGATGAAATGGCGCGACGGCTAAAGCGCCCCAGCCCGCCCGGGCGACCGCTGCGTCTCAAGGCGTGCGGGCTATAATACATACACGCAAAAAGCCAAATCCATACAGTAAAGGACGCCCATCATGCCCACGTCAATCGAACAACGCTTCTTCGAACTCCATCCCAAGTCCGCCGAAATGCACGAGTCGGCCCGCTCCCTCTTCCCGAACGGGGTGACCCACGACGCGCGACGCCAGAACCCGTTCCAGCTCTACTACACTCACGCCGAGGGCGCGGCCAAGTACGACGTGGACGGCAACCGCATACTGGACTACTTCCCTGGACACGGCGCGCTGATTCTTGGACACTCCCGCCCGGAGGTCGTCAGCGCGGTCCAGGAGCAGATGGCCAGGGGCACTCACTTCTCTGGCTCTACCGAACTCGAAATGCAGTGGGGCAACTGGGTCAGGGAGTTGATCCCAAGCGCCGAGAAGGTCCGCTTTCATAGCTCCGGCACAGAGGCCGATATGATGGCCATTCGCATGGCGCGCGCCTACACCGGAAAGACGAAGGTCATCAAGTTCGAGGACCACTTCCACGGCTGGAGCGACTACCTCGTGGCTGGAACCGAGGGAATCGGCGGCATACCGGCCGAGACGCTCAGCACCATGATAGTCCTGCCCCCAAACGACATAGAGACGTTCGAGAGGACGCTCCAGAACGACGACGACATCGCGGCGGTCATACTGGAGCCTACGGGCGCCCACATGGGCCTGGAGCCGATCCTTCCCGAATTCCTCCACCAGCTCCGCGAAGTGACCGAGCGCTATGGCGTCGTTCTCATATTCGACGAGGTGGTGACGGGATTCCGTACCGCCAGAGGAGGAGCGCAGGAGTATTTCGGCATACGGCCCGACCTCACCACGCTCGCCAAGATACTCGGAGGCGGACTCCCCGGCGGGGCGGTCACCGGCAAGTCGGACATCATCAACATGATAGAGGACAGACCCGGCGACGCCGAGTACAACAGGAACACCCGCATCGCCCACAACGGCACGTTCAACGCCAATCCCATATCAGCCGCCGCCGGAATCGCCGCGCTCGAAATCGTGGCGAACGAGCCGATCAACGACACCGCCAACCTGCGCGCCGCGCAGCTCAAGGACGGCCTGAACGACCTTATGGGAAGCATGGAGATTCCGGGCTGCGTGACCGGAATCGCGTCGCTTATGTTCCTGAGACTCGGCGTGGATGTCCCGGAAAGCGACAGAGAATACTGCATTCTCTCTCCCGAGCAGATGGCGGAGTCAATGGAGCCGGAGCGCATACGCCAGCTTACGCTCTCTCTCCTCAACCATGGCGTTCAGAGTGGCAACCGCTTCATCCTGACGGCGGCGCACACTGAGGACGACATAGCCCACACCATCGGCGCCTACGAAAAGGCATTCGACGAAATCAGGGGAATAGGGTTGATTTAACTTGCACTGGTTCTTAGTAGCGGCCGGCGGCGCGCTCGGCGCCCTGTCAAGGTACGCGATTGATCGCGCCGTCAACGCCTACATGGGCCCCACTGTCCTCGGCATATTCCTCATCAACATAACCGGGTCATTCCTGCTGGGAGTCTTTGCCACCGCATACGACGCCGGCGAATGGCCCACGTCAACCCGTTTGCTCATAGCGGTCGGCTTCTTCGGGTCGTACACCACCTTCTCCACCCTGACCGTGGCCTCGATCCAACTCGCGGACGGCGGCGACTTGGCGCGCGCCGCGCTGAACATAGTCGGAAGCATTGTCGTTGGACTTGCGGCGGCATTCGCCGGCATACTCGTCGGACGAGCGCTCTGAGCGCGACCTAGCTCGCCAGGGACTCGATCCCGCGCCATACCAGCAGGGCGCCGACCACTATCAGTACCGCGCCCATGCTCAGAATCAGCGTGTCCAGCCGCACGCGCCCGGTCAGCCGCGCGCCGATATTGCTCCCGATCATCGCGGCTGCGCCCATACATATCAGCGTCACGTAGTCCACCTCGCCGACCGCCACGTGTCCGACCCAGCCGAGCGTTCCCATGAAGAAGCCGATGAACAGGTTCGTCCCCGCCGCGATGCGCGGATCTACTCGCAGGATGCGGATCATCGCGGGCAGACGGATGCTGCCCAGTATCAGCCCGACCGCGCCGCCCAGTACCCCCACTCCGAAGCCTATTCCCGCTTCCAGCGATACGCGCTTGGGTGTGAACTCGCCCTCCGCGCCTTCGAGATCGGCGCCGAACATATGCGGCCCGCCGGAGCGTCGTTGATTCCTGATCAGGATCAGAAACTCGACGCCCTGCCAGAACACCAGCGCCCCGGCGCCTATCAGCAGAATCCACTCCGGCGTCCACTCGCTCGCGAACCCGCCCAGGAACGCGCCCACGCAGGCAGGGACGCCCATGACCAGCAGGATGCGATTGTCCACCCGGCCCTCGCGGTAGTGCCGTATCGCGCCGCTGATAGCCGACAGCGCGGATACGAGGATGTTCGTGCCGCCCGCTATCGGCGGCGGCATCCCGATTAGCAGCATGGCGGGCAGCCGTATCGTGCCGAGCGCAAGCCCCACGAAGCCGCCCAGTATCCCCACGCCAAACGATATAACCGTCAGGACCAGCAATTGCCATATTGCGAGATTGGTACTCATTTGGACGAAGCCACCTGTTCCAGAACTTCCCTCATTTCGTTGATTTGCGCCCGCGACGCTGGTCGCCGCCCGTAACAGGCCCTGTTGAACGCCTCGGTAGCCAGCCTCGCGATGCGGCCCGGGAATACCCTCGCGAGCGCGGAGAGATGCTCGTTCGGAGTCTGGTTGCTCGAGCGTCTGAAGCCTCGCTCTTCGGCGACCGTCAGCATCCCGAAGTATATCCTGAACACGTCCACGATGTCCTGTTCGTCATCCGGCAGTCTCAGTCCCGTCACGCCCCTCCGCCGTCTGAATCTTTCGGGCAGGAGATCGAACAAGAGACGCGCCATATCCAAGCCGGGATCAACGTCTTCGGCGATAGATTCGCGCTCGCCGTCGTCGTCTATCCGACGCCAGCGCACTATACGCCTGAACCCCCACGCAAGCAGCGCGAGAGCGACCATCAGAAGGATCACGACAACCGCCCATTCGATCACGTCGCCCCATATAGACGGCTCGGCGGACTCCGCCCGCTCTCTCATTTCGTTGAGAAAATCGCCCGGACCGACCTCCTGCGCCGGCCGTTCCGGCGGTTCGCCAATCAGCCTTTGCAGCATTCCGAATATCCAGAGTACGAGGTAGCCCACGACATACGCAATCGGCAGCACCACGACGTACATGAAGACCGTAACCAGCAGGTCGAACAGCGCGCCCAGCGGCGCGGCTACAAAGTCAATGAACGACTTCTGAAGAATGCTGAACGCCAGACCGATCAGCACGATACCGCCCACAACGCCCCCGATGACGCGCGTCCACCTCCGCTGCCTCCTCTCGCCGCCCGACGCGGGCAGAATGTGTCCTATGCTCAGGCCCGCCAGACCCACCGCGAAGAAGGTGAACATCAGCGGGAAGATATGCAGGTTGGCGGGATGGAATATGTCCACGATTGCGCCAAAAGACAGCGCTATCAGCCCCACTCTGAATGTCATCGAAAGGTGGTCTGTTGGAAACTCGATAGACGCTATCCTGCCGCCCCGCCACCACAAGAGGGCGGCGCATAGCGTCGAGATAACCGCCCTCGTTCTGTCGTTTGTGGTCGCGTCGTCCGACATGACGGCGCTCAGCCAGCCCAAGTCCACTCCCGGCGCGGAGGACACGTGTATGTACGTGCCGAGCATCAGATAGACTACGATTACGCCCGCGCCCATCTGTATCGTGTACTGCGCCCACAGCGGCATGATTATCATCATGGTAGTGCGCGCCACGATGAAAGACCCGCCCATCATGGCCACCGCCGCTATCCAGGTCACCGCGTGCGCGCCATTGAGCAGCGCCAGGCTCAACACGGCGATGAGAATGTAGAACCATACGCTCTCTACCACTATGCAGGCTATCAGGATGAGCCTATCTTGGGCCGAACTCACTCGCCAACTCCAGGTTCTCGAAATACCTTCTCAGATCGTGCAGGATAACGCCTTCCGGCATAGCGGGCGGTTCGGTGTCCCCGACGAAGATTACGACCATCCGATGTCCCTTCGCCCGCAGGTCTGATATGACCGACATCATGTCCTGGGTCAGGATCGCCGCGACCACCACCAGCGTCGCCCCTAAGGGAAACTGCCTCGAGTTCTGCTCCAGCTGCGGGGCCATGGGCCCGATGGCGAGCGGCCTGATGGTAGCCAGCGCCTCCAGGATTATTGTTAACTGATCGGGGTTGCTCGATGGATTCAGCCGCATCGGACGGTCGGCGAGTATCGGAGTTCCGTTGGAAAACAGGCCCACGCTGTACTGCTGTTCGGTCGCGTAGCTCGCGACCGAAGCCGCGCTCGTCATTACGCGCTCCAGGTTGACCGGGGAGTAGCCCTCCCACGTTCGTTCCGCCGTCTCCACGAGAACGACCAGGATCACCGTGAACGAAGAACTCGGCTCGAAGGTGCGGACCTGAAGCTCCTGCATCCTCGCCGTCGCCTTCCAGTCCACGATCTTCAGCGGGTCGCCCACCTGGTACTCGCGCAGTCCCGACGGACGAGACTCGTCCTGAAATATCCTGATCCCGCCCCGCGTCTCGCCCAGCGGCCTCACCGCTGGAATCCCAAGCTCCGGCAGGGATACTACCCTGGGATACACCAGAATATAGTCGTTCCTCTCGACCGGTTTATGGCTCTCGAAGAAACCGAACAGGTCTCCGCTCTCCATCCTCGCCGGACCGATCCTGTAAAACCCTCTGCTCTTCCCCTTTATCTTGTATTCCCAGCGTATGCGCTCGTACCATGCCAGCGAGGTGTTGTGCATTATTATCTTGGAATTCGGACTTGAACTCGCCGACATCCTGGCGTCCACTACCTCTATGTCGTCCGGCACTTCGTCCACGACGTTCAGTTTGCCCAGGGGCAGCGGCTTCCGGTTCACAACCGAAATCGTCATGTTCGTCTCTTCGTCAATGAACACCCTCGGCTGTTCTATCTTGCGCTCGTAATGCACCTCTTCCAGCGAGAGCTTGTTCCACACCCAGGACACCCCCGCCACTATGAGGCCCATTGCGCCCAGACCGATGACAAGACCCTGCCCGGAGACGATGCCGACTATTATGAGCAGCGCGAACATTACTATCCATATGTCGTGCCATATCCTGTTGAACAACTGGGCTACCTTTCGATTGGCACGGGCAGAGAGTTCAGTATCCCTGACACTATCTGTTCAGGGACCAGCCCGCGCAGCCTCGCGCCCGATGTCATTATGAGACGATGGGACAGGACCGGCTCGGCCATGGCCTTCACGTCGTCGGGAGTAACGAAGTCTCTTCCGTCCAGCGCGGCGCGCGCCTGCGACGTCTTGTACAGCCCCAGCGTCGCCCTCGGACTCCCTCCGAGCGCGAGCGCGTCGTTCGTCCGGGTGCTCTGCACGACCGACACGATATAGTCTCGCACGATGTCGTCCACCTCGATGCGCGTCACCGAGTCCTGCATCTCCATCAAATCGTCCTCGCTGGTAACGGCGTCCAGATCGGGCGGCGCTATATCCCTCTCGAACCTGAGCAGTATGTCCGATTCCTCCTCCGCGCTCGGGTATCCCAGTTTTATCCGCACTATGAATCTGTCCAACTGCGCTTCCGGCAGCGGGAACGTCCCCTCCAGTTCCACCGGGTTCTGGGTGGCCATCACGAGGAACGGCTCTCTGAACCGGCGCGTCACCCCGTCCACCGTCGCCTGCCGCTCCTGCATAGCCTCGAGCAGCGCGGACTGCGTTCGCGGCGTCGCCCTGTTTATCTCGTCCGCCAGCAGAACCTGGCTGAATATCGGCCCCGGCCGGAACTCGAAGTCCCCCGCCTTCTGGTTATAGAAATTGACGCCCAGAACGTCCGTCGGCATGAGGTCCGGCGTGAACTGGATGCGACTGAACATGCATCCCAGAGACTGCGCCAGCGCCTTGGACATCGTCGTCTTGCCCGTGCCCGGCACATCTTCCACGAGAACGTGCCCCTTGCAGATGAGCGCGATTATCGCCAGGTCTATGACCTCCGACTTGCCCACGATTACTTCCTGGATACTCTCCCGCAGCCTGGACGCCGTCTCCTGGATCCGATCTGCCACATTACTCGCCTGTGCCATAATCCCTCACTAGTCTGATAAGTCGTCTTTCCGCCACCCCGCTCCCGTCTCCTACGCAGCCGCCATCCTCGACACGCCCGTAGATTATAGACTGTTCGGAAGACAAACGTGTGTCCCGCTCGGTCCCAATTCCAAATCCCATGCCATACATCCCGCTCGAACCCCAGGCGCGGGTGTCATATCATGTACAATGCGCATGATACACACGCTCCTCCGCCCGCGAGGTGAGACATGACTATAAGACACAAAACGCCGGCCCATACCCATCCGGATGAAATGTTCCCGGAATTTCCGCCCCGAGATGATATGAATAATCCACTCTATCTGCACGTTCCCGCCCACATGGCATCGCTGACCAGACACCTCGGCTTTCCCGAAACCACTCTGGTGCTGGGCGAAGTCCCGGTCGGGTGGCGACCCACCGGCGACCGGCGTGTGGTCCTGATTCCGGACCTGATCATAGCGTTCGACATAGACACGCGGGAAGTAATCCGGCGGTACGGCTACTCCATTCAGGACATCGGCAAGCCGCCCGACTTCGTCCTCGAAGTGGCTTCCCCGACCACCGGCGCCAGAGACTACACTCTCAAGCGAGCCAGGTACGCCGAATTCGGCATACCTGAATACTGGCGTTTCGACCACACCGGCGGCGAATATCACGACGCGGCGCTGGCCGGAGATCGCCTCGGTCCGGACGGCTACGACCCAATCGAGATAGAGACCGCCGGCTCCCGTCTCTTCCGAGGACACAGCGACGTGCTGGGGCTGGACATCTGCTGGGAATACGGTCAACTGCGTTTCTACGACCCCGTAGAAGGACGCTACCTACCCACATTCGATGAAGAGGCCGACGGACGCCTCGCCGCCGAAGCTGAAGTCAGGCGGCTCCGCGAAGAACTGGCCCGCCTACGCTCCGAAAAATGAATACTGGTAACTGAAAACTTATAACTAGAGCTCAACCCGGAGGCAAAAATGCTAATCAACGAAGTCAAAGCCCTTGTTTTCGACGTATTCGGCACAGTCGTGGACTGGCGCATGAGCATCGCCCGCGAGGGCAAGGAACTCGCCAAGCGCAAGGGTATCACCGGTGTGGACTGGACGGAGTTCGCCGACGCCTGGCGCTCCGGCTACGGCCCGTCCATGAACAAGGTGCGCCAGGGCGAACTCCCCTGGACCCGAATTGACGACCTCCACCGCATGATTCTCGACGAACTGCTCGACAAGTACGGCATCGAGGGACTGAGCGAGGATGAAAAGATTCACTTCAACAAGGCGTGGCACAGGCTCGACGCCTGGCCGGACTCCCCTCCCGGACTTACCCGCCTCAAGCGACGCTACGTCATCGCGACCCTATCCAACGGCAACGTCGCGCTCCTGACCAACATGGCGAAGTGGGCCGGATTGCCCTGGGACTGCATCCTGTCAGCGGAGCTTGCCCACCACTACAAGCCCGACCCCGAGACCTATCTCATGGCCGCCGACATACTCGGACTCGAACCCTCCGAAGTGATGATGACCGCCGCGCACAAGAACGACCTCAAGGCCGCGCAAGCCCAGGGACTCAGGACGGCGTTCGTCCCGCGTCCGCTCGAACACGGCCCGCGCCGTGAGATAGACACTTCTGGGGAGGACTGGATTGACGTTGTAGCCAGCGATTTCGAGGATCTCGCGCTCAAGATGGGGACATGAACTCCGCCCTCGTAATGCAGTCCGGCGGGTGTACGCACGTACTCAACCGCAGCCTGTACGGTATCGCGTCCGAATTTTCCAGGACGGGTCCGGGAACTCTGTACGGCGCGCCCAACGGACTGGAGGGAATGCTCCAGGACCGCGCAGTGAACCTGTCAGAGGTGTCTCCCGATCATTGGATGAGCGTTGCGGATGCCCCCGGAGCGGCCATAGGCTCCACCCGCCGCCGGCTCCGGGATGACGACGTGGAACCCGTCTTCGAGTATCTCGAAAGGCGCGGCATAAAATACTGGTTCATCATAGGCGGCAACGACTCCGCCGAGACCGGACACACGCTTCAAACACGGGCCGACGATATAGGCTACGAACTGTCCGTGATCAACGTCCCCAAGACGATTGACAACGATCTCGTCCTGACCGATCACTGCCCCGGCTACGGCAGCGCGGCCAGGTTCGTCGCAACCGCCGTCGTCGGCTCCGGCCTCGACGCCGAGGCGCTCACCGGCGCGTCACCTATAACCATATTCGAGGTCATGGGACGCGACGCCGGATGGCTCGCCGCCGCGACCGCCCTCGCCAGGCGCGAGGAGCGCGATCCACCCCATCTGGTATGCGTGCCCGAGATCCTGGTTGACGAAGACCGGTTCGTCGCCGACGTGCAGGACGCCTACGCCAGGTACGGATACGCCGTCGCTGTAATCTCCGAGAACGCGCGCACTGCGAACGGCATCATAGGAGCCAAGTCCGATCCATGGTTCGTGGACGACTTCGGACACGAATACTACGACGGCCCCGCCCGCTACCTCGCCGCGCTCGTCAGTCGCTCTCTCGGAGTCCGCGCGCGCTACGAAAAACCCGGAACCATCCAGCGTTCCCTCGTCTGGGCCGCCTCCGAATCGGACGTGCGAGAGGCGGAAATGGTCGGCAGGGCCGCCGTAACCGCCGCCCGCGAAGGTATGCGCGACGTAATAGTCACCCTCGAACGCGAGGACGGCCCGGCGTACAAATGTCGAACCGGACTTGCTCCCCTCGATCAGGTCGGCGGAAAAGTTCGCCCCATGCCCGCCGAATACCTCTCCCCCTCCGACAGCTTCGTCACCGACGCCTTCATAGAGTATCTGAAGCCGCTGACCGGCGACATCCCTCGCTTCGGTCGCCTTATGTAGTCCCCTCTATGTTCCAGGGTAGGCTTCAGAATCCGCTAAAGTTCCTCTCTCGACAAAACATCCTGCGCGCTTAAATGGACAGTTCTAATGTCCATTTATACAATATAGCTATTCCAGATGGAGATGAGACATGAAGACGATAGGAGTCACGCAATTCAAGCAACGGTGCCTGTCTCTGCTGGACCAGCTTGAACCCGAGGGGTTGATAGTCACCAAGAGAGGCAAGCCGGTCGCGCGCGTCATTCCATACAGCGGCAATGACTCCGATCTGATAGGCAGCCTCAGCCAAAAGATCACGATCAGGGGCGACATCTTCACGACCGGAGTTCGCTGGGACGCCACGGATTCTGAATTTTGACACCACAATGTTCCTCGACGCAGAATAGTGAAGACCACATCAAAAGGGCATCTGACATGACCACCGACTGGCGAAACAAGCTCTACTTCGGCGACAACCTCGACATACTGCGCGAGAACGTCGCCGATGAGAGCATTGACCTCATCTATCTCGACCCGCCATTCAACTCCAAAGCCACCTACAACATTCTCTTCCGAGAGCGCAGCGGAGAGGACTCCGCCGCCCAGATTACCGCCTTCGAGGACACCTGGAGATGGAATGTTGAGTCTGAGATCGCCTACCAAGAAGTGGTCACCAGCGGCCCCGAAAAGCTCGGCGATCTACTCCAGGCCATGCTCGGATTCCTCGGACGCAACGACATGATGGCTTACCTAACGATGATGGCCCAGCGCATGGCCGAACTCCACCGCGTGCTCAAGCTCACAGGCAGTATCTATCTACACTGCGACCCCACAGCCAGCCACTACCTAAAGCTCATGATGGACGCTGTGTTTGGGAATCAGAATTTCCGCAACGAAATTATCTGGCATTACAGAAAGTGGTCCACAGGGAAGTACACATTTCAGAGAAACCACGACATACTATTGTTCTATTCCAGATCGGACGACCGCGGTAGAATCTTTAACCAACTGTACATGCCACGGGCTGCTTCCACTCTGAAGCGATTTGGGAACGCCAAGATAGTATCAGCCTACGATGCTAGCGGACGCCGTTTACCATCGCAAACAGAAGATCAAGAATCGCAAGGTGTTCGGCAAGACGATGTATGGAACATCAAACGAGTAGCCCCAATAAAGCAATTTTTTCCGACACAGAAACCTGAACTGCTACTGGAACGCATCATTAGGGCCAGTAGCGACGAAGGTGACGTTGTCTTAGATCCGTTCTGCGGATGTGGTACAACCATCATTGAAGCAGAGAACTTAGGCCGCCGCTGGATAGGCATAGACATCACTCACCTCGCTATATCTCTCATGAAGAGTCGCCTCCGCGATAGTTTCGGACCCGATTTATCCCACTACGATGTCATAGGTGTCCCACAGGACGTTGAAAGTGCACGGGCGCTCGCCCTCGAGAGCGAACATGATGGCCGCCATCAATTCGAATATTGGGCTTTGGGACTCATAGACGCACTGCCTTACAATAAGGGCCGCAAAGGTGCTGACTCAGGTATAGACGGATACATCAACTTCTTCGACGATAACAGCGGCAAGGCCAAGCGCGTCATTGTCCAGGTCAAGAGCGGTCACGTCAGTGTATCCCAGGTCCGCGACCTCAAGGGAGTCCTTGATCGTGAGAACGCTGAGATCGGACTCTTCATCACCCTAACTCCGCCTACACGTCCCATGGCCCAGGAGGCCGCCTCGACCGGCATCTACGTTCCCGAACACTACCCCGGCCACCCCTACCCGCGCCTCCAGATCCTCACCATCGAGGACCTGCTATCGGGGACCCAGGCCGAATACCCCCGCTTCGCCCCCGAGGCCACGCTGCCACGCGCCCCCCGCCGTCGCCGCTCGTCGGCTACCCAACCCCACCTCGCTTGACGATTCTGACTTATTTTGTCACATAGCTATTAGAGCATGGCCAGATTGCCACTGTAATAGTACAGACATTAGGTTACTTTCCAAGCCTTGATTAGCTACACTCGCTATTCAGAGATGGCTCGCTCAGCAGACACACGACTTCACCGAGCCGGAATGATATTAGGCCGTGTTGACATTTACCGTCATTCCCGTGAAAACGGGAATCCAGGAGTTTGGAGTGTAGCTGACGTTGCTGTCGCTGTGGTCGTTTAGGGGGCTGAAACATCAAATGTCAACAGAACCTAGTCTCCACAACAGGCTAAGCAATGAATGACAACTTCAGTTCCTTCCTCATTTTCAGTGCCGTAGTCACCTTCGTAGCTGCATTCGCAGGCGGCTTCGGCTGGGGTGTTAGTCAAAGAGTATCCCCCGGGATAAGGATTGGCATCAGAAATACATTCCGCCAAGCCCTGTTGGGTGTCAGGAGGCCGTTTAGTTGGTTTGCAAGGGGAGTCAGAGAGTGGCGTCGTGTATCTGATTTCAGACACAGGGACATTGAATGGAAAGATTTACCGCAGCACTCCAAAGATAATGTGAGTTTCCATGATCTCAGCATATCGGCGCGCGAAGCAATAAAACTCACCGACATTTCGAAAACCGAAAAGTACGACTTAATCTACAGCCTCATATTACCGGAACTGAAAGGTTCACAAATTAACGGGCAACTACAGGCTATTGATGACAACGACCGCTACACACTTCGCAGGAGTGTTCGGCTTGATATCGATGACTATGACTTCCTTATCCAGATAGATCAAACGGGGATGACGCTACCCTTCAAGGTAGGGTTTCAAAACGCTTCAGAAGAAATCCCATGTCAGATGGGATCTCGGTTCCTTTTCTCTTCGCACGAGTTCACATTTACTTGTAAGGTAACAATGCACAGTCAGCCTTGTCCAGGAACTCAGGAGGTAACAGTCTGGATTGACTACCTCTTATTCAAGGGTGTTCCTATATTCAGACCATCAAGACCCTAGATATGAATCCCTGTCCCTTGCCGAACTTTACAGAACAACTATAGTATGAACCATCCGACGAAATCTGTGGGACTTCCCCTGTCGTCCTCACTCCCTCTACTCCACCTTCCCAGCCTCATGCAAGATAGATTTCCGCTATCCCGTATGTCGAACGGCGGCGTCCTCCGTTCCCGTCTCAATAGATTCGAGACGCAGCCGGAGCCCGAGGGCGCTTGTGATCTTCAGAAGTGTTGTCAGGGTCGGATTCCCATCTTCGGACAGTGCCTCGTAGATATTGCTCCTGTCCAGACCGGTCTCCCGCGCCAGCGCGCTCATGTTGCGGGCGCGGGCGATTGTGTTCAACGCCGCCCTTATCACGCTGCCGTCTCCTGGATCTAGCTCTGTGCACAGCTCCAGGTGGAGACGGGTGTCCTGGTCGGTCTCTATATACTCTGCCGCATCGAACTCACTGTAACGCTCAGGCATTAGTCTCTCCATTCTTCGGACATTCTCTTGGCTCGCTCAATATCTCGCCGTTGACTGGACTTATCGCTGCCTTGACCATGCCTATATTGCAGGTTATAACCTACACTTTGTCAAGAGGTTTCTGAAAGGAAAATTGCCACACCCGACCGGGCCTGCCGGTGTTGTGGCTATCTCCGAATCTCCACTGCTACCCCGCCAGGCAATAAAGGACTGCGTATCCGCCTCTGACCGCAACCGCCACGCGCGAGAACGTCGCGTCCCCAAAATCACTGCACAATCTCTTCCATGATCTGCTATAATCACGGCATGAAACATACGACCTACGCCAAAGCAGGCATAAACAGAAATTTATCAATGACGACTCGCTCAGGGAAGAAAAATCGCTCCCTAGCTACAAATGCTGGTGGATACAGGTGAAATGCAGGTGACCGTTCACCTGTACCCAACACCAGCACACTACCTGCATCCACCTGTTGGGTCCACCAGCAGCAAATCAAGTAATATAAACAACGATTTATAGTCAGTATCAGCCCAGCCTACTGAACGCACTGAAGAAATGAACGGTTTGTCAGCCGAAATAGCCCCCAACGGAGTTGACGCCATGACTTTGAAAAAGACACTCATAGGAGCCTCGGCTATAGTCGTGATAGTGGGTATTGCCTTCGGTTGGTGGCTGCTGTCCCCGCTCTTCCTCAACACCACCGTCGAAGAGGAGTTCCCATTCTCGGCTACCGCCGACATGCCCGTCGGGATGACCCAGACCGAGGCCGAGGACATCATGCAGGGCATGGCCAAAGTGGACATGGAAGAGATGGAGGATATGCCCGACGAGATGGCCCAGGCCGAGAAGATCGTCTCCGGTATGTTCAGAGACGCCGACAGCTTCCACAAGGGCAGCGGCACGGCGACGATTTACAGACTGCCCGACGGCAGCGGCGCTCTCCGCTTCGAGGACCTGAACGTAACCAACGGCCCCGACCTGCGCGTCCTTCTGTCCACTCATCCCGACCCGCAGAACAAGGCCGAACTGAATGAAGCCGGATATATCCACATAGAGAAGTTGAAGGGCAATCGCGGCAACCAGAACTACGAACTGCCCCCCGACACCGACCTCGAGTCCTTCGGATCGGTCATCATCTACTGCATGCCCTTCCACGTCATCTTCAGCGTCGCTCCGCTGCAATAAAGCGGCCTGAGACCACACCGCGAGGGTCGAAAATCCCCTCTCCCTCTGGGAGAGGGCTAGGGTGAGGGTGAACTGCAAATCAGTCATTCCCCGTGAAAACCGGAATCCCGAAAAGGGAATCCGGTCCAAATTGGTCGTAATCTGAAGATTCGCACCTTGCGAATCAGAGGTGGTTGGGGTGATATAATAGCCCCAGCCACAACAGGCATCTCTTGTGTCCGCCGTAACGTCTGTAATTTGCCTGATGGAGCACCATTTTGTTCAGCCACCTCCACGTTCACACCGAGTTCTCCATGCTCGACGGCCTGAGCAGGCTCGACCCCCTGGTCGCTCGCGCCAAAGAGCTTGAAATGGACAGCCTGGCCATCACCGACCACGGCGGCATGTACGGCGCGATAGACTTCTATCGTAAGGCCAAGTCCGAAGGCATCCGCCCCATCGTCGGATGCGAGATGTACGTCGCGCCCGGCAGCAGGCACGAGCGCAACCCCAACGAGCGCAGCCCGTATCACATGACCGTTCTCGCCAAGAACAACACGGGCTATCAGAATCTCGCCAAGCTCATAACCATGTCCCACCTCGAGGGCTTCTACTACAAGCCCCGCGTGGACCGCGAGATACTCGAACGCCACCACGAGGGCCTGATAGTCATGTCCGGCTGTCCCAGCGGGGAGGTTCCGACTCTCATAACCCAGGGTCGCATGGACGAAGCTCGCGCCACCGCCAGTTGGTACAGAGAGGTGTTCGGCGACTACTATCTCGAATTCATGCGGCACGGCGACGTTCCCGAACTGCCCCAGATCAACAACGGCCTTCTGGACATTCACCGCGATCTCCACATTCCCGTCGTCGCGACCAACGACTCGCACTACATAAACAAGCATGAGGCGCGTCTCCAGGACATTCTCATCTGCATCCACACGAACACGAATATCCAGGACGAAAAGCGCCTCCGCATGGCTGAGGACTCCTACTATCTGACAAGTCCCGCCGAAATGCGGGAGTTGTTCCAGGACCTGCCCGAAGCGGTCACAAACACTCAGAAGATCGCCGAAATGTGCGATCTGGACATTGACTTCACGCAGTTGCGACTGCCCCAGTACACTGTCCCCGAGGGCGTCACCCCGTTCGAGTACCTGTCCAACCTATGCTGGGACGGCTTGAATCGCCGGATCCCCAACGCGGGCGAGGAAGAGAAGAAACGGCTCGAATACGAACTCGAAGTCATACGACAGACCAGCTTCGACAACTACTTCCTGGTCGTGTGGGACATCGCTCGATTCGTCCGCGAGAACGACATATTCTTCGCGGTGCGCGGAAGCGCCGCCGCGAGCCTTACACTCTACTGCCTCGGCGTTACCAACGTGAACCCGCTCCCGTACCGGCTCGTCTTCGAGCGTTTCCTCAACCTCGAACGCAAGGAAATGCCGGACATTGACATGGACTTCCAGGACGACCGGCGTGAGGAAGTCATCAACTACGTCGTTCAGAAGTACGGGCGTGAGCACGTCGCGCACATAATCACCTTCGGCACGCTCGGCGCTCGCGCCGCCCTGAGAGATGTCGGCCGCGCGCTCGGAATGACCTACGGAGACGTGGACCGCGTTGCCCGCATGATCCCCACAAAGCTCGGAATCACGCTGGACGAGGCGAAGTCCGATCCTGCCTCCGAGCTGGCCGAAGCCATCAACGCCGACGAGACGATTCGCAACCTGGTCGAGACCGCCGAGGGGCTGGAAGGTGTGACAAGGCACTCCAGCACCCACGCCGCGGGGGTAGTCATATCCCAGCAGCCCCTGGACGAGATAGTCCCGCTGCAGCGTCCGCAGAAGGCGGACGATAGTGGGTCGGTAGCCACCACCACGCAGTACGCCATGGAGCCCGTCGCCGCGCTCGGCCTGCTCAAACTCGACTTCCTGGGCCTCGTGAACCTGACCGTTCTCGCCAAGGCCCGCGACCTCATAGCCGAGCGACACGGTTTCAGCTTCGACCTCGTGGACATTCCGCTCGACGACGCCGAAACATTCGCGCTGCTCTCTCGTGGCGACACCGCCGGAGTGTTCCAGCTAGAAGGCGGCGGGATGACGCGCTACATCAAGGAGCTCAAGCCCAGCGCGCTGGCCGACGTGGCCGCAATGATAGCGCTCTACCGCCCCGGCCCGATGGAGCACATCTCCACGTTCATTGACGCCAAGCACGGGCGGAGAGCGGTGTCCTATCTGCATCCAGCCCTCGAAGAGATTCTCGAAGAGACCTACGGCGTCATCGTCTATCAGGACCAGGTCCTTCATATAGCCCGAACATTTGCCGGATACACGCTGGGCGAAGCGGACATCGTTCGCAAGGCGATGGGCAAGAAGATCCCGGAGATAATGGCGCAGGAGAAGGAGAAGTTCATCGAGGGCGCGCTTGGCCAGGGCTTCGACCAGGAGCTTGCCGATAAGGTGTTCGCTCTCGTCGAGCCGTTCGCCGGGTACGCCTTCAACAAGGCGCACAGCGTCAGCTACGGGCTGATCTCCTACTGGACCGCGTACCTGAAAGCGAACTACACCGCCGAGTACATGGTGTCTCTGCTCAACTCATACGTCGGCCACAACGACCGTATCAACTCCGCCGTCGCTGAATGCCAGAGGCTGAAGATACCGGTCCTGCCTCCCAGCATCAACGACGGGCGCGCCGAGTTCACTATCGAGACCGGTCAAGACGGCAGCGACGCCATCCGGTTCGGAATGGGCGCGGTCAAGGGCGTCGGCGCGTCCGCGCTGGAGGCCGTCATAGAATCCAGGGACAAGACGGGACGTTTCGAGTCAATCGAGCACATGTGCCGCGAAGCCAACATGAGCGGCGTCAATCGCAAGACGCTGGAATCGCTGATCAAAGTGGGCGCGCTGGACGACTTCGGCGACCGCGCCGCGCTGCTGGAGTCCGTTGACCGGATAGTCGGCCTCGCCCAGAGTGAGGCAAGCCTGAAGAACTCCGACCAGTCCTCCATGTTCGATCTGTTCGGAGAGTCCGTAACCGCGCCGCTTGCGGACATATCCCTTCCCGACATCACCGCCTCCGACCGAGAGCGGGACGAATGGGAGCGCGAACTGCTGGGCATGTCGCTGTCCAACATCAACATCCTGGCAACGCTGCTGACAGTCTCAGACTCTGAGCATATCGTCTTCAGGAGCGACATTCAGCCCGATATGGCGGGCAAGAGGGTATCGCTCGTGGGGCAGATAGCCGGCGTTACTCGAAGATTCACCCGTCAGAACAAGCCTTTCATCATCGCGACGCTCGGCCTGATGGACGGGCAGATCGAGGTATTCGTGTGGGAAGACAAGCTGGACACAACCGAGGGTCTCTGGCAAGAGGGCAATATAGTCGTCATTGGAGGAACTGTGCGAGTGCGAGAGGACGAGATCAGCATAAACTGCAACGACGCGGGCGAGTACACCCCATCGGCGGACTCACCCTCCGATAGTTCGACCGCGCCATACGTCCCGCCCGTCTCCAACGGAAGCGTGGCTCCAACCCATGCCGTCAAGGAGAACGGCGCGGCATACACCAACGATCACTCGAATGTCCCGGAGCCGGTTGCGGCTAAGGCCGAAGCGAACGGTTCCGCCGCGCCGCCCGCCGTTGGTCTCGGAGCGCGCGGACGCCGCTCCGAGACCAACGGCCATGCCAAGCCCGCCACGGGCCTGGCTCATTCACAGGTACAAGCGCCGCACAGGCTCAGCCTGAGGATCCATGAGACTGACAACGCGGTGGACGACCAGATGATGCTCGACGACGTGAAGCGCAAACTTCTCGACTACGAGGGTTCAGACGAGGTGATGCTCGAGATAGCGTCCGGAGGCATGATATACCGGATGGAATGGTCGTCTATCCAGGTTTCGGTCTGCGACGAACTTACTGACGATCTGTCGGGCATACTCGAAGGGTCGGGTACGGTTACAGTGGAGGCAGTGCGGGCTTGAAGTGGGTGACGCTGGTCACCGCCCCTGACCAGTTGGCGGCGGAGATGTGGAGCGAACTGCTGAACCGGCAGGGCATTCCCACACTCGTTCGGGCAGGGGATACGGCGTCGTTTCTCGGCGTGTCCGCGTACCCGTGCAGGATACTCGTGGATGACGAGTATCTGGAAGAAGCGCTGAGGATTCTCAGGGAAGACCTGGGCGTCACGGACGATTCCTGAATATCATGCCAATTCAGGGCGATGAGACCATGTTTTCCTGACCATATATAGTGGATTCCCGCTTTCGCGGGAATGACTGCATTGCGGTTCATCCACACCATTTCTCTGATGGAGAGGGTATTTTCAACACACAATGGTATCAGAGTAGTCTGCGCGCCGCCCCTTCGAGTTCCAGCAGACGCCGCTTCAGATCAATCCGCGTGTCGCCGCTGCCGAATCCACGCAGGCTGCCGTCGGATCCGATTACCCTGTGGCATGGCACGATTATCGGAATCCGGTTGCGCGCCATTGTCTGGCCGGCGGCTCTTGGCGCCTTCGGACTGCCCGCCCTGCCAGCAAGCCACTTGTATGTGCGGGTCTCACCACGCGGGATCGCGCGGCAAGCCTGCCATGCTTTGCGATGAAAGTCGGGCGCGCCATCGAAGTCGAGCGCAATGTCGCCAAACTCGACGTCTCCCCCGCAGAAATAGTTTAGCAGCCTATTATGCAACTCCGCAAATTTCTCAGGAGCAAGTACCGCCTCGTTTGTTTCCAGGCCAAGACGCGAGGCGCACGACGCCTCAGAGTCTTCGGGCAGCGTGCTTCGCACAAGCCCGACTTCCGAGGAAAGCAGCCCCATCCATCCGAACTGTGTCTCGACGATGTCGTAGTATCTCTCGCTCACGCTCCGGCCTCCTGGGACGGCTGAGGTATCAGACGCCTGAACATTCTGCCGATGAGCTTGAAGCGGATCTCCTTCCACGCATCGAGCAGCGCGCCCCGCTCATCTTCATCCGCCTGTCTGCCGCCATAGCGGTGCGCGGCATAGGACGCGGCTATCCTCATCGCGCCATCGTTGGCTTCGGGTATCGTTTGGCCGACCCGTGCGCCGAATTCCATGGGCGTCTGATCAGACGTCCGCCCCATTCCTGCCAGCCAGCCGAGTCTCGTCAGTTTCGCGTACAGCTTTGACTCAGGGCCCAGCGAACCGAGCCCGAAGTTCCATATCAGCGACCAGACCAGCCAGATTCCGGCCACCGCCGCCGCCGCGATTCCGGTGGGCACCAAGTACCTGAGTATGTCTTCTAATGACACGAACGTATCCGAAGTATTGAGTGGGAGTCCGGAGAAAGGCAGATTATCCGCTTCCACATCGAAGGGATCGGTGAATTCGTCGGGGTCTTCCTCGATCGGATCGTCGCCGAACCCGGAAACTGGAAGGGCCGGTTGGACGGCGCGCTCATGCTGGGGCCAGTTGGGCGTCGGCTCGAAGTCAATCCAGCCGTAGTCGGGGAAGTACGCCTGGACCCAGCCGTGGCTGTCCGAGTCGCGGATAACACGCTGGCCTGCCTCGTTCAGCTCGCCGGGACCGTAGCCGGCCGCCATTCTCGCGGGAACGCCGACGGCTCGGAGCATGACGGTCATAGAAGACGCGAAGTAGTCGGAATAGCCTATCTTCGTCTCGAACAGGAACCACTCCACGCCGTCCATGTCCGACGGAGGGGCGTCTATGTCCTGGGAGTAGGTAAAGTCGGGGCCGCGCAGGTAGCTCTCGATGGCGAGCGCCTTGTCGAGAGGATTGTCCCGCCCCTCGGTAATCCGTTCGGCGAGCGCGCGCACGTTCTCAGGGAACGAGGGCGGCAGCTGCAGATAGTGGTCCGTCATAAAGCTGCTGTACTCGGTGGATGCTTCTCTCAGTTCGTCATCCGTCGCCATGGACACGTATGAGATCATCCGGTATGGTTCGTTCTTCTCGATAGTTTCGGCAAATTTCCAGGAGACCAGTTCAGGCGTAACCGGAGCCTTGCGCTGAAGGACTACGCTCTCGACCGAGTTAGACGAGTCTGATTGTATCTCGAGTACGAGCAGGTCTTCGGGCAGACGCTGGCCGATCATGCCTCTTGCCGTGTCTTCGCTGATTCCTCTCAGATCGAAGCGGAAGCCCTCCGCCAACTCGCGGACGTCGGCGGGGAAGGACGAATCGGCGGACGGGTCGTCCATGTCTATGTAGAATTTTCGTGGGGCGAGGGCTTCGATGACCGCGGGTTCGCTGACCCAGTTGAAGTCGCCCCCGGACAGGAACTTCTCGGTCTCGAAGTCCAGCTGCATCATCTGCGTCTCGGCCTCTCGCCTGAGGCTGTCCCGTCTCGCGGGGGGCAGGATGTCGGGCCCGACCTCGATAGGCTCGGACTCGGTCGCTATCCAGCCACGGGGAGTGTATTCGTTGTAGGTCTGGGAAAGCCAGTACGACGGGTAGTTGCTCGTAGCCCATCCGACCGGCTCGCCTCCGAAGGAGATCTTTCCGATGAACGGAAGCCACCTGCCGAAGAAGCGTCCGGCGGTGTCTTTCTTCGAGGGCAGGGCGGCGAACAGCCTGGCGAAGAAGTCCTCGGTGGTGGTGACCGGAGCGCGTCCGATGTTCCATATCTGCGCGGCCTGAGTGTTGGTATATACGTTCAGCGGCAGTAGCACTGCCACGATGATCACCAGTGCGCTGAACCAGGCGGTGGCATGAAGCGCGAGCCATCCGGTGTGTTCCGAGAACCTGATATTCAGCCGTTCCCAGTAAGCCTGCGTCTGAATCGTGCTCACCCTGACGATGAGCAGCATCGCAACAAACAGGAACAGGAAGAAGCGGGCGGCGAACTTGTCGGGCAGAAAGCTGAGATTGGTGAGCATCGCGGTACCGAGCAGTATCACGCCCACCCAGACGTTGCCGCGCCTGAATATGAACCATGAGCTGAAGAAGCCCGTAATCCAGCAGAGGGCGAGCAGCATCAGAGTAAACGGAAGCAGGTCGGTGCTGATTCCTCCGCCGTATGCGGCTTCCCACCAGACGTCGAGCCTTTGGAACATCTCCCTGAAGCGCTCTATCGTGTCATCTCCCTCGACGCTTCGCGCGGAGGTCTGCCACAAGACTACGACCGCGCCGATGAGCAGTCCGGCGGGCATGAGCAGGAACCACGGCGCGCGCAACTTCGCGAGGAGCAGGCCGACTACGGCGGCCCATAGGAGGACGGCAATGAGACCGGGCGACTCCACCCACTCAGCGGCGTTCACCGACTCGCCGACGACCAGAAGCGCGAGTATCAGCAGCGCGAAGGTTGTCCAGCCCTGGCTGGGGCTGTACTGCCTGAACCTGTCCATCCACGTCCGGTGCGACCCGGCCATCTCAGGGTCCAGCCGGTGATGAAGGAATACGCCCGCTCCCTGCGCGCTCATGCGGTCGCCTCCACCGCCTCCACGTCGGAAGCGGTCATAGTGTAGGTGTGGGCAAGGGCGAGCGGCACATCGTCTCCCATGCGTACCACATAAGGGTCAACCGCGGCGTCGTACAGCGCGGGAACTATGGACATCGTCTCGAACATCCCGCCGAACGACTGCCCGTCAACCAGTATCGCCGCCACCCTGATGCGGCGGCGAACAAGTTCCTTGACCGCCACGGCCCATCCCTCGCGATGCGAGGAAGTTATGATGACGAGGGCGCTCTGGGTTCCCCATAGCTGCTCTTCGCGGACCAGGACATCTTCGAGCGGCAGGCTGCCCTCGGCCTTGCTCCTGGCGAGGTACTCCATGATGCGTTCGTACTGGCCGGACCCGGTGTCCGCGGGAAGCACGTAGCGCGCGTCCCCATATGCGACAAGGCCGACGGGCATCTGCGCCCGCTCGTACTTGCGGGCAAGCGAGGCGGCTATCGAGACGGCGTACTCGTCGGTGCTCTCCTCCAACTCGCCCGCCTGGACGTCCCTGTGCAGGTCAACGATCATCCAGACGTCGCTGGAGAGTCCGAGGTCGAACTCTTTGGACATGAGCCTTCCGGTGCGGGCGGTGCTGGCCCAGTGAATTCTGCTGAAGCTGTCGCCGAAGGTGTACTCTCGCACGCTCGCCGCATGCGGGGTCAGGTTGTGCGATCTGCGGTGCGCCGAACTGTCGCCGCTTATGTAGGCGGACGGTATCTGGAATTCGGGAAGGTCGTATATGCGGGGATAGACGAGAAGGGAGTCCTGTCCGCCGAATTCGCGCTCTCGCCTGAACAGGCCGAACGCATCGGAGTTGGACACGCGCACAGGCCCCAGGGTATAGGCGCCGCGCTTACGGGCCGGAGCGCGAGCGAGCCAGGACCTGAAGCTGTTGCCGGACAGGCTGAGCGCCATTCCGTTGGAGTAGCCTGGCATGTCGGTTACGTCTTCCACTTCCAGCGTGGGCTTGGGCAGACGGCTGTTGTTGCGCACGACAAGGCGCTCTTCGATATCGTCGCCGACTCTCACGCGGCGGGTGCGCCGCTCGATTGTCACATTCAGTCCGAACATGGTGAGCCAGTTCCAGATGAACGCGAGGAGCGCCGTGAGCGCCATGACGTAGATGAGCCTGTAGAACAGCGCGAACCCTGTGGCCATGCCGGTGAATATGGTGACGGCTATGAGGCCAATTACCAGGTAGAAGCGTTTCTGGATAAATAGTTTTCCTGGGAAAATCGTTCTAACTCCACGCCCGGCTATCTCTGATCGCCGAGGTCTCTGGATTCCCGCTTTCGCGGGAATGACTGAATTGTGGTTGAGGTTTCACCCCCATCCCCGTATCAAGTACGGGGCAGGCTCTAGCCTTCCCCTGTCGAGAGGGAAGGGATTTGCAACATAAAAATGACGCTAACTCCTGGCGGCTGCCCGCGCCTGTCCGCCGGGAACGGGGGTCTGTTCCAGGATGGTCTCGACGACGTCCGGGCTGGATACGCCTCGCATCCTGGCGGCTGGGGAGACGATCATGCGGTGGCTGAGCATGGGCAGAGCCAGGTCTTTCACGTCGTCTGGCAGAACGAAGTCGCGTCCGCGTATGAGCGCGATGGCCTGTCCGCCCCTGTACATCGCCAAGGAGGCGCGGGGGGACGCGCCGAGCGATATGTCCGCGTGCGACCGCGTGGCGTTGGTCAGGTTGACAATGTACTCCTTCACGAGGTCGTCAACGTAGATCGCGCGGATAGATCGCTGGAGGTCTATCACTTCCTGCGCGGTGGCGACGGATTCGAGAGTCTCGATGGGATGGGCCATCTGCTGCCGTTCGATGATTTCGAGCTCTTCTTCGATGGTGGGATAGCCAAGGCTGATGATGAGCAGGAAGCGGTCTAGCTGGGCTTCGGGAAGCGGGAAGGTGCCTTCGTACTCAACCGGGTTCTGGGTCGCCATGACCATGAAAGGGCTGGGGACGGCGTGAGTTATGCCCTCGACCGTCACCTGACGCTCGTCCATGGCCTCGAGCATGGCGGACTGGGTCTTGGGAGTGGCGCGGTTCACCTCGTCGGCGAGGACCATCTGCGCTATTATGGGGCCTTCCCTGAACTCGAACTCGCCGGTCTGCTGGTTGTATATGGAGACGCCGGTGACGTCGGTGGGCAGGAGGTCGGGCGTGAACTGGATTCTCTTGAAGGTGGCGCCGACCGAGCGCGCGATGCTTCGGGCGAGCATAGTCTTGCCCACGCCCGGAACATCTTCTATCAGGGCGTGTCCCTCGCACATGAGGGCGATGACACCAAGCTCGACGGCGCGGCTCTTGCCCACTATAACCTTTTCGATGTTCTCGATGATCTTCTGCGCCAATTCCCTGGCGGTGTCATGCTGCTCCAAGTGAGTCTCCTAATCCGATGGCGTAGCCGAACATTGAGGGGATTATACAGGATACGCGAGTTTACGAAACCCATCTGCCTGAAAGACGTCCCATACCCATTTTATAGCATACGCAGGCCGGGCATGTACGGGCCGGGCATGTACGGATTGTGGAGAGGGGGAAGCGTCGCCAAGTCCGTGGCGTGAGCGCAACAGGTTCTGTCCACGAAGGACACGAAGAGGCGCGAAGGTATTCAGTCGTTGGGTGGTCGGCGGTCAGGGGTCGTCTTCGGAGTGGAAGCAGATGGGGCAGAGACAGTTGCCCGTCTCGTCCCGGTCGTGGTCGTCGCCGCAGTCGTCGCACTCGCAGTCGGGATCATCACACAGGTCGTCGTCCAGATTGCGGTCCGCCATCCAGAAGTCGTAGGTCTTGTCCACCAGCCCGGGGTTGTACCCGTCGGGGTAGTAGGGGTCGTCTTTCAGAAGGCGGGAGAACCAGCCCGGAATCGGAGCAATGACCGCTTCGGGGCATTGACGCCTGATGTACGCCATGTACTGGTTCCAGAGCAGCGTGGCCTCTGCTACCCGCTGTATTGGGTTCTTAGTGGCCGTCATGGCGCGTCGGACTATGTACTGGTAAACCTCCTCGCCCTCTTCACAGTGTGTGAGCGCGAATCTTCGTATGGCCGACCGCTCGCAGGTCCGGCATGAGCAGCGTTCTGGGTGTCCTGTCTCGCTCTGTACGCTGGGTTCGGCGGAGGTCTCATCCGTTGTAGCCGACCGCTGCGCTGTCTGTGGCTTGGGCGTCGCGGTCTTGCGTCGGCTGGCGGGTGCCAGCAGCGGAAAGGCGCAGCCTATGAGTTCCTTCGCCGCCGCTATCCTCAGCGAAGGGCTGAAGCTCTTTATGACTCCGTTCATCGCGTCCAGGAAGAATCGGACCATCTTCTGGCCGCCGCGTGTGGTCTTTCGGGCGTAGCCTATGAGTTGGCGTTCTGCCGCGCTGAGTTTGGCGTCGAGTTCGTCTTCGGCGATCCTGCGCTGGGGCGTATTCCTGGGCAGGCTGGGCGGCTTGTTGGCGTCAACGAATTGCATACCCTGTTCTACGCCGATGATGGCGAGGGCTCTTCCTGCCAT
Source organism: Dehalococcoidia bacterium (assembly GCA_965202815.1). GTDB lineage: Bacteria > Chloroflexota > Dehalococcoidia > Lucifugimonadales > UBA1123 > VXRN01. The sequence continues at coordinate 1,035,278 of CBDBCD010000002.1, read as the reverse complement.
GAGTTGGCGCTGCGGGGTGAAGTTGTCGAACTCGCCCCACATGGCCTTGAACAGGAAACGGACGATGCCGCGCCCGTTGTCTGTTTCTTCTTTGATTATCTGTTGTAGTTCCGGGTAGGGAGTCAATGTTCAGTTTTCAGTCATTAGCATTTGGTTATCAGGGACAGAATAGCAAATATGTTCGTCAGAGGTCAAGTGTTCTTGTATCTGAGAAAGCATCATAAAGGTGGTGGGTATGGGTACATCCACGGAGGGCACGAAGTGGCGCGAAGATATTGGACATTGACATACTAGGCCGGACACGTACCAGAAATTTCACGCTTCCGTGTCTGAGGAAGCATCATAAGGGTGGTAGGTATGGATCAGCCACGAAGAGGCACGGGCCTGGGACTGGCTCACCCGGGCCATAGTGGAGGCGCACGGCGGAACGATTGCCGTGGCGAGCGACGGGACAGGAGAGGGGGGCCAGCGTGACTATTCGCCTTTGGTTCCAGGTTTTCATCCACTCCTGCAAATGGCTGGGGATGTAGTTCCTGCCAACCTGGGGAATAACAGGGCAATCGCATCTAAACGAGGTTTTATACGGAGTATAGAATATAGGTCATCCTAAGAATTGGGGGCGGCCTCATGGAAGACACTCAAACAGCTTCTCTAATCAGTATCTTCTCAGAGCTTGAAGACCCTCGTATAGACCGAACCAAGCGACACAGCCTGACAGACATCATCACAATCGCCATCTGCGCCGTGGTGTGTGGAGCGGACTCCTGGGTGGACGTGGAATTGTTCGGCAACTCCAGGAAGGAGTGGTTGAGCGGCTTTTTAGAACTGCCAAACTCAATCCCCTCCCATGACACCTTCGGCAGAGTGTTCTCGATGCTGGATGCTGAGAGGTTTCAGAGTTGTTTTGTGCAGTGGGTCAGGTCGGTCAGTGAGATAACAGAAGGTCAGATAGTGGCGATAGACGGCAAGAGTGTGAGGCGTTCTCACGACGCGCGAGCGGGCAGGTCGGCGATCCATCTGGTCAACGCCTGGGCGTCAGCCAACAGACTGGTTCTGGGACAGGTCAAGGTGGATGACAAGTCCAACGAGATAACGGCGATCCCGAAGTTGCTCAGGATGCTGGAGCTGAGTGGCTGCATAGCAACCATAGACGCGATGGGATGTCAGAAGGACATAGCGCGGACCATCACAGAGCGAGGCGCGGACTACGTTCTGTCGCTGAAGCGCAACCAGGGCCAACTCTACGACGATGTGGCCGAGATGTTCGAGTATGGACGACAGACAGGCTTTGACGACCCTCACTCAGACTGGTTCGAGACTGTTGAGAAGGGACATGGAAGAGTGGAGACTCGACGCTGCACAACGCTCTGGTCCCCTGAGTTCATATCCTACCTGAATGAGCGAGAGCAGTGGTCGAACCTGAGAAGTGTGGCTATGGTCGAGTCCGAGCGCGACATACCTGGGGATGTGTCTTCACAGACCCGCTACTACATATCGTCTCTGCCGGGCGACGCCGAGCGGCTGCCGGAGGCCGTTCGCGGACACTGGGAAGTGGAGAACTCTGTGCGCTGGGTACTGGACGTGTCCTTTGGAGAGGACGCTTCCAGAGTGAGAAAGGGCAACAGCGCTGAGATACTCGCCGCTCTGCGCCGGATGGCGTTGAATATGCTCATACAGGAGAAAACTCTCAAAGTTGGCATAGCCGCTAAGCGCAAAAAGGCAGGTTGGGACACTCAATATCTGCTCAAGGTACTCGCTCAATAAGATGCGATTGCCCTGATTACCAGGTGGTCTCATCTACAGTCTCACAGGCGGTCGCGATACCGCTGGGCCTTTTGCGCATGCCTGTGGAGTCCGTTGCAGATCAGACCCGGCAGGCGTTGGGGGGAAGTCCTGGTATCACTGAGATGGTTTCAGAAGCCAGTCGCGGTACCAGATTGTCATTTCCGAGAAGGCGGGAGCCCGGAAGGGCCCACCGCTCGGCAATATATGATGGGGAGGCCCCGCGACTGCCACAACCCCACATCTGAAATCGCCTCTCACCGCGGCTGAGCGTTGATGACTGTCGGGGTCTTGTTTATCATACGAAAATAATATGATAACCGATAGTTAATCGAAAAGAGAGTCGGGAGGTGTCATCATGTAGCCGTTTCAGCATACGACATAAATCACGACTAATACACAAATTGACCCGAACGGAGCTATGTTCGGGTCGAATTCTGTCACGGAGGAGTCTTACGATGATGTTCTGGTGGCACGCATTTTGGTTCCTGTGCATCATTCTAGTTCTGGCAGAGGAAGTCAGATATTGGGTCGAATGGTACTCCAAGAGAAGAGCCAAACAACACCAAACCGAGGGCAGCAGCGGAAAGTAAACTCAGAATGCCAAAGGCACTAACTTCTACCCTTCTCCACCAGCGTCTTGAGGCTGGATCAGATCGCTCTCGAACCCTCACAAATGTTCGGAAGACCGACAGCGTTACGATTATGTAGGGAACGGCTAGATAGAACTCATTCAACAGTACACTCTCCTAAGGCAAGTTCAGGATCAGTGTACCAGACACGAAAGGTAACACAGAAATGACCACATCAGTATCAGACATAATCAACAAGCTACCGGAAGACCTGAGACCTTGGGCAACAGAAGTCGCCCAGGACTGGTACGGCGACGAGGAACCGCTTGACTTGAGCAACGAGGAACTTGAGCGGCGGATGATAGCCACCGCCAAGATTCTGACGAGTCCTGTACCGAGCGACGACGTACCAGAGCCTAGTTACTAAACTCACCATTTGACGTTGAAAGACTCGGAGATAAGCCGATAAGCCGGTAGCATCCTACCGGGAGCGCACGTTAACAATCTCTAAGGTCGAAGAAGTTCATCCCTGCGTGAATGCGAATGCACATCATGCAGGGATGGACATACACGCTTGCGCTCCGACAGTTGAATCACTCAAAGGAGGAGTACAAGCGAACAAATATGCAAGACAGAACCATGAGCCTGTTCGACCTATTCGAACGTATCGAAACGGAGGAAAGCGCGGAACAGTTCTTCGTCAACGCACGCTGGCCCAATGGGTTACGTTGTGCGTTCTGCAACGGAGACAACGTATATCGAGGGAAGCATCCAACTCAACCTTATCACTGTCGAGACTGCCGAAGTCCCTTCTCGGTCAAGAGTAACTCAGTGATGAGCGATTCCAAGCTCCCATACAAGCATTGGCTGGTCGCCAATTACATGGTGAACACCAATCCTAAAGGAATAAGTGCGTTGCAGTTACAGCACCACTTGAAGGTTACATACAAGACTGCTTGGCACCTGGAAGGTCGGATACGGGAAGCAATGTCGGAGGATGGCACATTCCAGCCGTTCGTCGGACCCGTAGAGGTTGATGAGACGTTCATCGGCGGACGGAAAAGGAACCAGCCGAAGGAGCGAAGGAAGCGATTAAGCATGATCCCGGTCATTGGAATGATTGACCGAGCCACGAACAAGATTCGGATGAAACCTATAACCAGCCGCAACAGTGTTGAGATGCAAGCCTTCGTCTATACGAATACGTCAGTCGGCTCAGAAGTCAATACGGACAGCGCGGGCGGCTATCGTGGACTATTAGCCAGAATCCACAAGAGCATCAATCACAAGGCTGGGGAGTACGGGCCGACGAATCGAATTGAATCGGTCTGGGCACAGATCAAACGCTCGTACAAGGGAACGTATCACAAGATCAGTCCCAGGCACTTACACCGATACCTTGATGAATATATGTTCAGGCACAATCATCGAGGCGAGAGCGATATTCAGAAGATGGAAGCAGTCGTCAAAGGTGGGGTTGGCAAGAGATTGCGATTGCGCGAACTGCTAGGACATTGGAGCGACGGAAAGCGCAAGAGACGAAGGAGAGCGGCACGATTGGATTGGGTAATCGAGAGTAATGAGGGTGATATTATCGAGGCGGACTTGACTAGAACGGAAGCTGTATCGGAAGCTCGCAAACTGGCTAAATCGGGAGACAAGCCGATCAGCGCACAGAACATTTACACGGGTGAGGAGATAGTCTATCTGCCAGATGGTACGATGGAGCGTCATCCTCCAACGAGTTGATAGGTGAGAGGTGAGGGGCGTTCCTTTGCTAGGAACACCCCTCCATAGAGGGGAGTTGTCGAGCATGAACAGGAATGTAACTAAGGAACCCAGAGATGCCGGGTTCTTCGCTCTCTCTCCGGCGAGAACTCATTTGAGGTACTGCTAAATCGGCTACTCGATCCGAGAGTAAGGGAGAAACCTACTGCTCAGGAGATTTATGACGCTCGTAATCGGCGAGAAAACGGGATCTCGCTCGCCGATATAGAATCACTTGTTGCGAGTTTGGATCGTAGCGGTGAGTCAATAGTAACTCTCTCGTTTGGAGATGTACCCGATAGCTGGCTCGAAGTTCCTCCAGAGTCTGATGTTCGGGAGGAAGATTGTCGAAGTTGGCTAACCACAATGCGAGGGCGTCTAGCAATTCCTCTCGACCATCAAAGAGGGGGAGCGTCAAGCGAATGTCCGAATGAATGACAGTTGAAAGCGTAGCAGGGCAATCACAGAGTCAGATAACGGTTCTCCGTCTTCTCTGGCTCGGCTGATATAGTCCTCAGTCATTTGCTGTAAGTAGATAGATGCAAACTCAGAATCGCGTTCCTCAAGTGGTATATCATCGAGATCAGATATGACCTCACTGAACACGAAGACCATGCCCTTGAAGGCTTCAAGTAACTCATCACGGGTAGGCTGGATAGCATTAGTAGTCATTGTTGGCTGGTTCTCCTAGTGATTATGGGATGTCCACATTCGGAACAAGATTCGGGAGGGCCGCCTTCGGGATCATAACCAGGACTGAACACTCTGAACATCTGCCAAACGATAGCAACGCACACCAGATACAGCAGGGCAGGCCAGAAGCCAGGAACGAAGGCGGGCAGGTATCCGTAATCGGCAACAAGGATACGGAGGAACAGCCAGAGCAGGAAGGATACGCTGAGGATTGCTAAGAGGCGCGTAATCATCAAGGAGTCTCCTCGCATAGACTCTTAGGTGAGAACTTGCCACAGCCCTCAGTTAGAGAAGGCCAGCGAGGAGACATGAAAAAAAGAACTCACCTATGGACTATTACGAAACGACCCCCTCTATACTGGACTCTATAAGGACTGTGGCAAAATGGAAGGTATCACAGGAAAAGTGAAAGCGCAAGGAGATACCGGAACGCGGCAAGATGCCTCCCCGTGGACTCTAGCGAGTGAGAACTTGCCACAGAGCGCACGTGCCTAAGACCAACGAGGAGACGCAATGCGCCTCTCCCGATAGAGTCTCATGGACTTAGACACACAAGCCCTCTGTGGCAGGATATAGTGTACCACATTACAAGATAAGCAATTCAGGAAAAGAAATCTCTCAGTAGGAGCGAGTGGGTAACTATGATCGAGAAACGTCTCAGGCAGTTGGACGAAAAGGTACGGCGGGCGTCGGACGAAGCGGGCGAGGCTTCGAAGGATGTCAGACAGAACACGGATGAGCTACTGGACAAGCACAGAGACAAGATTGAAGAAATGGCCGGCAACGACCCGGAGCTGAGAACGTTGTTGGAGCGGAGGAAGCATGATTCTGATAGATGGAGTGGAATATGACCACTATGAAGCCGTGAAGCAAGTCCTTATGATCGAGGCCGACATTTACACTCACGAGAGGATGGTGCAGTCGTCGGCGATAACTTTAGCAGTTATCAAATATCAACACGCCGTATGCTATGAGGCTGTATATGCTGACATAGCAAGCGGAAGTCCAGACGCAGAGCAGACTTGGCAGGACTTTGGCAGGTTGAGTCAAGAATTGGATCAGGCCGAGATTGACGTTGAGGAGCTTACCAACGAACTGGCAGAATTGTATATACTGCATGACTCTTGGATACGGATAGCCGATACCCTGTTGCAGATAGAGGAGCAGCGAGGTAACACGTGATGAGACTCACGCTGATAGCGATGGTAGCGATGTTAATCGCCTGTACTACTTCCTCAACCTTCGACGTTGTGGTTACAGACGACAATCATGTTACAGTGTGGGACTCTAGCGGCAGAGGATACAGCGTGCCATTGGAGGACATAACGATACACGGCATGGAGAATCTGCCAGAGCCAACGGCAACGCTGTACCGCGTCAATCATTTTTGCCGGTTGCGTCAATGGATTTTGCCGCTCTGACTCCTTCTCCGACTGTTGATTTCGCCCTGCATACGCACGACAACTTGTAGTTGACGCGACAACCATTTTTGACGCGCGTCAATTACTCTTGCCGGCGCGACAACTTCTCCGCCTGCCGACTCTGCGCCGCATTGGTCCGGTAGCTCGGCAGGTCGAACTCCAATATGACCGAGTGATGCACGATCCGGTCTATCGCCGCCGCGGTCGCCATGGGGTTGGCGAACACCTTCTCCCATTCACTGAAGACCAGGTTCGAGGTGATGCCCAGAGACCGACGCTCGTAGCGCTCGGCTATCAGGGTGAACAGCACCTCGGACTCACCGGCACCCTGCGGCAGGTAGCCCAGGTCGTCTATCACCAGCAGGTCGAAGTTATCCAGCTTCCTGAGCATCCGAGGCAGTTCCAGGTCCCGCTTGGCAGCCAGCATGTCCTGCACCAGCCGGTACGCAGGGATGAACAGCACCGAGCGTCCCGCCTGCACGAGCCGGTGTCCTATGGCGCACATCGCGTGAGTCTTGCCGGTGCCGGGCATACCGAAAGCCAGAACGTTCACTCCACTCTCCACGAAGTCGCCCTCGGCAAGCCCCTCGAGCTGCTGCCTCAGCTTCACCGGAGCGCGCTCGTGCTCGAACGTGTCCCAGGTCTTGCCCGCCGGCAGCTTGGACGCCCGCCTGAGCCTATCCACTCTGCGTATGCGCCGGTCCTCGGCCTCCTGCTCCAGCACTTCCACGAGGGTCGGCAGGGCGTCGGCATGTCCGGCTTCGCTGAAGCGGCCGACGGTCTCCGACGCCAGCGTCGGCAGCCTGAACTGTCTGCACAGCTCCCTGATCCGCTCTCCCACCACGCTGGGCGTGTACGTCTCCGTCGTCATCGCACACCTCCCACGAGCAGCTTGTCATACACGCCGAGGTCCACCACTCCGGACAGTTCCACCGCCGGGATCTCAGGGGACGCGGGCGCCGACAGCTGCCGCACCGTCGCGTAGTCGAACCTCACCCTGCACTCAAGCAGCCTCCTCAGAGCCCTCTCCACATCGCACTCCATGGTCGTCGCCGCAAGATGCAGTATGCGAACGTAGTCCACGTCCGCCCGCTCTCCCTTCCAGCCACGCATAGCGTCGTATGCCAGGCGGAAGGTGTGCGAGGGGAACATCTGCTCCCTGAAGCGATAGCGCGCGAACGCTCCCGGCTTACGTACCAGGGACCCTATGATGTGGCGGTAGTCTATATGCGCCTCGCCCCCGCCTCGTATCCGCTCCATGCTCTCGACGAGATGCCCCTTGTAGTACACCTCGACGTGATCGGTGTACAGCCTCACGTCCACCTCCACGCCTATCAGACGGGAGGGGACCGAGTACGTCCTACCGCTCACCCTGACGGTGCTCCACTTGCGCACCCTGGTGCGGTAGCTGACGTACTCCGGCACCGGGGCCGGAGGCAGCGCGCGCAGGTGTGGATACTCACGCGCCAGCTTGTCCTTGATAAGCCTGTTGCGTCTGTCCACGATACTCCTGACGAACGCCGTGTACGCTTCCACCGACTCGAAGTCGTCGCTGCCTCTGAGGACCAGAGCCTGCGCTATGGCGTCCTTCAGGCGGCGGTGGCCCTGCTCGGCGACCCCGTTCTCGTGCGAGCTTCGCGGGTTGGTGCGTGTAGCCTTCAGCCCGTAGTGGTCGAGTACGGCTTGGTAGCTCTCGTTGAACGCACGACCGCGACTGTCCCTCAGATCGTGCGTCGCAGCCGACAGGTTGTCGGTCCTGACCACCTCGGGCACGGCGCCAAGCTCCCACAGCGCTCCCTGGAGTCCGCTCACCAGCGCGGTGAACGTCTCGGCGTATGCCACTTCCGCATATCGCCAGCCCGAGTGACTCATAACGAACTGGAACAGCAGATGGCCGAACGGCTCTCCGCCTATCTTCACCCCGAGCTCCCCGCAGTGCGTGAAGTCCATCTGCGCCTCGCGTCCAGGCGGATGCTCCTGCTCGAAGTACACCTCGCGGTCCGGTCCGTGAAGAGCGCGCCAGTCCCGCATCCTCCGCTGCAACGTGCGAAGATGAGACCTGCCGAACCGTCCCGGATGCCGCCCGTCCAGCCAATCGAGCACTGTGGGCGCGCTCAGCACCCCTTCCACATCGGACCGAAGCAGTGGCTCTATATCTTCAGTCCACACTACGGCGAACGGGTCCGGTCTCGTCCTCTGCCTTCGGCTTGCCTTCTTCTCCGACGGCAACGGACCCTTACGCCAGTTCCGTACCGACCTCTCACTCATCCCTGATGCCGCCGCCGCTGCCTGTTGACTCTTGCCTTCCATAATCTTCTGCCTCGTCAAGACTACCTGTCTGTCGGTCATCAATCTCCCACCTCCTGGCGGGAGATAATCACCCATTACAACCGGCAAGTTCTATTGTCGTGACCGGCAAAAGTCATTGTCGCGTATCAACAGGTGTTGGAGATGGACGGGTTGTGGACGCGAACCCGAGAGGGCGCTGTGGAGATGAAGGTGATCCGCGACGACCTGGGCAACGTGATGGCGACGTTCGACAGTTGGCGGAAGGCTGTGACCGAGGCGTACATGAGCGGAGCGCGCTCGCCTCGACACGTAGTGAGCGACGGAGACCTTGGGATAGCGTCGGCGATAGATATGATCTATGGCAATGAGGCCAACCATCAGCTGTGTCAGTTCCACCTGCTGAGAGAGTATCTGAGGAACATAGGGGACTCCGGGTTCTCAGAAGCGCTGAAACTACTGAGGTCTGAGAGCCTGGCTAGTGAGGGCGAAGCTGAATACTGGTGCGAGAAGGCGTTGAGCAAGGGGCTGGCGCATATTGAGAGCGGACAGTCGCGTTACAAGGCCACCTCGCTGCTTGAGAGGTTGAATCGTGTACTTCGGCGTCGGGAGAGAATGGGAACCTGGTGGAGTCCACACAACCTGTTGGTTCTGCTTCAGAGGCGCGGACTAATAACTTCTACCACCTGAAAGGAAACGCTACCGGGAAGCGGGAATCTGTATCAGCTTAGTAGGTCGCCGCATCGTCTCCACAAAACGACTGCTGGATATTGGCGGGCCGGCCGGTCGCGGGGCAGGCGCTAAACCCGCCCCGCGTGATTCGTATTCCTGGCCTGTCCGCCCTCGCTACGGGGCGACGCTGAGGGTAAAGCTCCCGCCGCCCGTGTCGAGACCGCTTCCGCCGTGTAGTCCCCGGCCTACAGCGTCAGCGAGACGTTGCCGGAGCCGTCGTGGACCAGCTTGCCGTTGCCGCGGCGCGCGTTGAGACGATGTTCGTAGCTCGCCTTAAGCGGAGTTCCCCAGCCGTTCCTGGGCGAGTTCTTGGAGATGAACAGCGCGCCGTGGGACAGGCTCACCGACACCTCGGTTTCCACCGACAGGCTGAACTGGAAGTATCGCGCGCGGCTGTCCGCCCTGTGGTGGGCGGCGCAGTCCGGGTCGTCCCGCGCCCCCGCGTACTCCACCGCTTCGATCAGACTCCCCAGGCTGGTGAAGCAGGCGGTGACCGGCGTCGCCTCCGGTTCGGGCTGTGGTTCGACCGTGGGAACGGTCGTATCCGGCTCCGGCGGCGGTTCGGGCGCGGGGATGGTCACGGTCATGTCGTCGCTGTCGCTCTCGCCATCCTTGTCGGTCACCGTCAACGTGAAGGCATAGACCGTTCCCGGAGCGGCGTCCGAGGGCATGGTGAAGGACGGCTTGGCCTTGGTCGCGTCGGACAGGACGATGCCCTGGCCCTCCGGCTGCGTCCACAGGTGGGCCAGGCGGCGCCACTTGCCATGCGGGTTCACGCTGCAAATGCCCTCCAGCGTTACGGTGTCGCCGGGCTGCGCTTCCAGGTCGGGGCCGGCGCAGACCGTGGGCGGCGTGGCGGCAGGCGCGCTGTCCACCGTTACCAGAACAGCGTCGGAGTCCGTCTGCCCGTCCTCGGCGGTGACGGTCAACTCAAACTCAAAGGTAGTTCCGTCCGCTGCGTCTGCGGGCAGGGTGAAGGACGGGTCACCCCGGGTGACGCTGCTGAGTGTCACCTCTGGGCCGCCGGTCTGCGTCCAGGCGTGGGCCAGTTGGTGCCACGGGCCATCGGGGTTCGCGCTGCACCGGCCCTGGAGAGTCACCGTCTCGCCCGGCGCGCCCATCTGGTCCGGCCCGGCGCAGGCGGTGTGCGGGACGGGCCGCGTGGAGACCCGGGCGGTTACGGTCACCATGTCGGACGCCTGGTGGCCCTGCTGGTCGGTCACCACCATCTCGAAAAGGAGGCTCTGGCCCGGCGACGCATCCGGGGGCAGTATGAACCAGGGCCGGGCTGTGTTGGCCTCGCGCAGCGGCCCCGGACCACCGTCCCGCTGCGCCCACGAGTAACTCACCCTTGAGGACGGCTGCACCTTCGGGTCCTTGCTGGCGCTGCCCACCAGCGTCACCCGCTGGCCGGGGGTGTTCTCCTGGTCCGGCCCCGCGTTGGCCGTCGGCAGCGCGTTGCTGTCTGGATCACCTTGCCCGCCCGCTTCGAGATGTCGGCCCCGGCCTCGGCCTCCGGCGCTTGCAGCGGCCTAGTATTGTCGGGGTTGACCACCTTCAGCAGAAGGTCGAAGCTCCTGGTCACGTCGTCCGCGTTGGTCGCCGTCACCCGGAAGCCCAGCTTGGTGTCGTGGGGCAGGTTCGGCAGCGTGAACAGGTCCTCGTCGAACAGTTTCATGTCCGGACCGGAGGTCTGCTGCCAGCGCCACTCGTAGGGAATGTACTTGCCCTCGCTCAGCCTCATGTAGCTCTCGTCGAATACCCCGGAGGGCACCAGGTCATTCAGGCTGATGATGTTGCTGCTGCGTTTCGCCTGGTAGGTTATGGGTGTCGCAGCATCCTCGCCCACCACCACGCGGAAGCTCTGGGTGACGGCGATGTTCCGCCACGTCGTGGTGGCGGTGGCGCTCACCACCACCGAGGTTGTGCCCTCGGCCAGGGCCTGCACCTGGGCATACTCCCCTGTGATGGTGACCTGGGCCACGCCGGGGTTGCTGACCGACACCCCGTAGGTGTAGGTGCCCGGCAAGGGGCCGAAGTAGGGGGTCAGGTCCAGCAGGCGGCTGCCGCCCGGTTGCAGCTTCACGTCGGGAATCTGCGGCCGGGGCTGTGGTTCGGGCGCCGTGTACTTGCCTGTGACCAGTCGCACTGTGTAGTACCTGCCGACCTCCAAGATTCGTGAAGCCCGATTGTGGGGGCCGGAGTACGCCCCGGAGTCCCTTCCCTCGGTCAGGTTATACGGAGTGTCGCCGACATAGATGTGATAGCTGTCCTCAGGAAGGCTGTTGTCGGCCTGGCCTGCGACGTCAAGAGTGATCCGTACATTCGTCGCGTCGCTGGCGAGCAGCCGGACGTTGTACGTCTTTCCCCCTAAATCGAAGGATGACGGGTCCAGGCCGCCAACGGTGAGCCGGTCGTTGGGGAGCCGTTGGACTCTCCCGATTGTCCGGCATACAGGGAGGCGGACCAGATTTCGGCATTGTCCGGCAGGGTGGCAACACGTACCAGACGCACCGCGTAGGTCTGGCCGCTGGTCATCACTGGCGCACCATTGTTGTGCTGGGAGTTGTAGTTCCAGTTGCCGCTGGGAGTGACCGGAGTCAGGTCATACGCAGTGTTGCCGATATACACTCGATAGATGCCGCTCGGAAGGTCATCGTTATCCTGGCCCGTTTTGTCAACCACTAATGACAAGGTGGTAGCGCCGCTGTCCAAAATACGGACCGTATATTCGGCTCCTTCGAATTTGAATGTATTCGGCGTGAGGGTACTGTAGTTACCTCCAGCTCTCGTATAGCCGACAAAAGTCCCAGATTGTCCCGCCGTGAGCGTGGCCGACCAGATCTGGGTCTCGATGTTCTAGGCCTGGGTGGGCGGCGGGGGTGAGGAGAGGAGGAGCGCGGCAAGCGCGAGGAAGAGGACGGCGAGGCCAATCAGCCTGCGGAGAAAATTAGAACTTAAGTACGAGGGAGGGGGGGGGGTAAATCGGTAGTTTGCTGGCGTCATGTGTCGAACCTCGGTTGGGTTATTCTGGGGAATCATATAGTCTCGTACGATAAAAAGCCGCCTGACATTATGATCGGCGGCTCTCTCTCGGATTCTTCCTGATCATGTCGCCAGACCCTCTCAGGTTTGGCGCGCGGGGGTCGCTACCTGTTCGTCTCCAAACACGTCTTGGAACTCGTCGTCGTCAAACAGTTCCTGCTTACGCGCTATCGCTATCCAGATACACCCTGTCTGACGGTTTTCACGGCGCATTTCTTCAAGGATTTGGCGGGTTTCCCTCGATGTCCTGGACAACCAGCCTGATAAGCTCTTCCATAGTGTCCTGCCGGTCTTCCGTCCGACTAACACGCTGTTCCAGTGTCATGTTCCGATCCTACCCCTGAGAGGGTGTGCGTTCAGCGTATCCGCTGGGTTATCCTGGTGTCAACCTAGTTGGTCGGCCAGGCGGGGTATTTCGATTGTTCTACAACAGGCTAATCGAGCGACGTAAATCCGGCGGACTCAGCGCGCTACTCTCCGCGAAGCCGTCGCAGTTCCGCCTCCAACTCCGCGACCCGCGCCTCGGCGGCCTCTCGCGCCACTCCCGTCTCCTCCATGTTCTCCAGCCAACGACCCTCCACCGGGTCGTAGAACCACAGACGCCCTTCCTCCCAGTGCAGTTCCAGCTTCAGCGCCGCGCTGTATCCCCATACACTGCCCTCCGCTCCACCAACCATCTCCAACTCACGGTACTCGCCGTCCACCAACTCCTCACCCACCAGGGGCTCCCCATAGTGGTCGCCGCCGCTCGGATCGAACCGCCAGTACTCGCCTATCCCAAGACTCGCGTACAGGTCGCGCTTGCCGACCAGGTCCCTCCGCGCCGTGCTCGGAGAACCTATCTCCAACACGAAGTCCGGCGCCTTGCCCACCTCCCACATCAGGTACGTGTTGTTCCTCTCGAACGACTCCCGGCTCACCCCGAAGACGACGAAACAGTCCGGCGCTATCCTCACATTCGGATGCCCCTCCACGTAGTAGATGAACACGTCCCCCGCGACCACGACGTCATCGCGCAGCCGGAAGAAGTAGTTCAGAATGGAGATTATCTCCCAGAAGTGGCTGTGCTGATACAATCCGTCAGGCAATGGCATATCGTCCGTTTCGGGATAGAAGACTTTCGTCCTGGTGGATGTGTCCGCGCTCAGCGCAATGTGCTTGGCTACCATGCTCCGCCTCCTGTCCAGATACTACCACACTTCCGGCGCGCGCTACTTCGGTCCCAAGCCGCGAGGCGGGGTCGTTTCGTTAGCGGAGGCGCGGCGGCAGACGATTCAGTCAGGCAAGCGTGACCGCGATTATTCCACCCACAGTCATCGCGATTGCGGCCAGCTTCGCCGCCAGTATCCGACCCTCCAGCGGTTCATCCAGCACTCTCGACACTCCCAGGCTGAGCAGTATTCCCAGAATGAATACGAAAAGCGGCCTTATCGCCATGACGGTCACGGCCAGGGACACCGGGCCGGAGTATATCGCCAGCAGTTGAAGAATGACCGCCACCAACACCAGCAGCCCTTCCGTGAATACCGTCAGGCCGATGGACACCGGGTCTCGGATCGCTCTGATAAGGTCGGGGAACATACTCTTGCGAATCATGATGCCGACGCACGCGATTCCCAGGCCCAAGCCGCGCCACACGAAGAGCGAAAGTACGTCTATATCTCCTGCCACCACCTTCGTGAGATACTGGCTGAGTCCGAAGGCCAGGCTTGAGACCATGAGCAGAGCGAACGGAACTATCTTACTCTGGCCCCGCTCGGCGCGGCGCGTGGTGGGCCCGAAGGACATGAGCGCCGCTCCGCCAACCGTAACGACGATGCCCACCCAGGCCAGGGGGCTGATTATCTCTCCCAGGAAGACCTGCGCGAGTATAGCGACGAATATAGGGTGCGTGGACGTGATCGGAACTACCCTTGACACGTCCTGCATTCGCATTACCCAGAACATGAGCACGAGGTATATGCCCGCGAGAAAACCGGACAAACAGGCTATCAGGGCCGTATCAATGCCGTATCCGCTGAACCTGGCTAAAGGTATAACTATCGCCGCCAAGCCGAACTGTATCAGACCAACGAGGACGATGAACGCCCTGGGATTTGGCACGAACCTCTGGATGAGAATCTTGTCCAGCGCGGACACTACCGCGAAGGCAAGAGCACTCCCCAGGGCCAGAAACACCCAGCTCATTGGCGCAACGTTCGTTCTGCGATGTATGGCATAGGCATCGTGGGCAGCTAGAAGATCGCTTCTTCGCCCAGCGCTTCGCGTATCAACAAGCGCGAGCGCTGGCTGTCTTTGATTCTGCCGTCGAGTTCGTCCGGGTCGCCCCAGACATCCATTACCCTGGACGTGAGTCTCCGGCGCATCGAATCGTACTCTGGGTCGGACGCCAGGTTGTAGAACTCGCCCGGGTCGGACGCCAGGTTATACAGTTCTACGTCCGGTGAATCGGCGTGGCTGTAACACAGTTTCCAGTTGCCTTCCCTCACCATAGCCCTCGGACGGTCTGTGCCGTGCGCGAGATGCTCGGAAAAAGCAAAGTCTCGCTCCCGTCCCGCGCCTCCCGTCATCTGGGACAGCAGCGATACGCCGTCCGAGCGCATTAGCGAAGCCGATTCCGCATCCACGCCGGCCATCTCCAGGATGGTCGCGGTCGCGTCCACGAGGGATACGGCCCCGCCAAATCGCTGCCCGCCGGGAATCACGCCCGGCCACGCTATCTGTAGCGGGACGCGAGCGGACTGCTCGTAGAAGTTCATCTTGCGCCAGAGGCCATGCTCGCCGAGGGATTCACCGTGGTCGGACGTGTGGATTATGACCGTGTTGTCGGCCATGCCCAGTTCGTCGAGCGTGTCGAGAAGGCGGCCTATCTTGTCGTCGAGGTACGTTATCAGGCCGTAGTAAGCCGCCCTCGCCCTTCGGATTTCGTCCTCATCATAGCCGTCGAAGTTGAACGACTGGCGCAGTCTGCGGGCGGCGACCGGCAGACTCTTGACATGACCTGGCGGATTAGATGGCAGGTCGGCGCGCTCGGGGTAGTACATCGAGAAGTACGGCTCAGGCACGATGAATGGGAAGTGCGGCGCGACGAACCCGACGCACAGCGCCCAGGGGCGTTCGCGCCGCGACGGATCCCGCAGGTATCTGAGCGCTTCCTCCTCAATCGCGTCGTCGGCGTCTATCATCGGGCCTGTGCCAGCCCGCGCCTCCTTGACGCTGGGCCAGGGTTCGTCGGCGGTGGGAATGCCTTCCTCCCAGAGATAGATCGGGTGTCGTCCTCCGGTGGAAAGTCCGAGACGCCGCGCGGTCTCATCCTCCGCGCTCCCGCCGCCATGCGGGTCGTAGGCAAGCTGGGACTGGAATCCGTGCAGCCTGTCAGGGCCGATCAGGTGCATCTTGCCCGAAAGCGCGCTGTCATACCCGACCGAGCGCAGCATATAGGGCCATGTGGGAACGTCCGACGGCAGCGGCTTTGCGTTGTCCCAACCTTCGCAGTTGGATACGTACCGCCCCGTCATGAACGACAGCCGGGACGGGACGCACAGCGGCGAATTGCAGTACGCGGCGTCGAACGTCGCGCCCGCCTCGGCGATCCGCTCCATATTGGGAGTCCGCACGAACGGGTGCCCATACGCGCTCGACCACATTGGGCCGTGCTCGTCCGACATGATGACAAGGATGTTTGGCTGATCCGGCATTTGGCGGTCTCTCCTCGCGTATTGGGATAGTATCGCGTCAGACTGCGACTGTGCCGTACACATGGTCCGGCACGACTATGATGGCGGCGCGGCGGTCCTCGACCATAGCTCGGTCGTAGTCTTCCCAGTCGGGGTGTTCCTGGCCGGACGCGGCGCGGTAGATTCCCCTGAGCGCGTCTCGGAGTTCTGCGTCGTCGGACTCGCCGCGTCGCAGAACTCTCGCGTGTCCTTCCAGAACGATATAGCCCCACCAGTCGCTCTTGGACACAAGGAGCGAGCAGCGCGAGTCTCGAACAAGGTTGTGGAGCTTGGCGCGGTCTTCGGTAGTGGTGAATCCCACCCCGTCACCGTATGCCCCGACGGTTACGATGCTCATCTGCGCCGCCCCATTCCTTCTGAACGTCGTCAGCACAGCCTGGTGATTCTCGGCTACGAATTCCTTCACTCTATCGGTGAGCATCTTTCCACCTCCGGTCTCACAGCACAAAGTCTATCTCATAAAGATCGTAGTGCGAATGATCCATCCCCAGGCTCTTATACGTCCGCTGCGCGATATGGTTGTTCCGCTCGACGTACAGCCTTACGCCGCAGATGTCGTCGCCCTCCCGAGCCTGCGTCAGAACGTGGTCGTGCATCGCGGTATAGACGCCTCGCCTACGGTGGTCGGCGTCCACGAACACGCTCTGAATCCACCAGAACGTCGCGTTCCGCCAGTCGCTCCATTCGTAGGTGATCATAAGACTGCCCACGACCGTCCCGCCTGTCTCGGCAACGAGGTAGAAACCCTTGTCCGGGTCGGCGAACACGGCGTCCACTCCGGCTCTGATGAGCGATTCGTCCAGCGTCTTGCCCTCCGTCTCGAGGGCCATGCTCTGCTGAAATCCGACTATGTGGGTGGCGTCGTCCGGCTCGGCCCGGCGCACATTGATCTGGGGATCGGCCAATGTCTTCTTCTCCGAACTTCGGCTTTGTATTTCCGGCTGCTGACTACGCACACGCATACTATCAGAATTCTCTGATGACGGCGCGGGTCTCAGGCGGCAGACTCGGGCTACCGCCGTCTGTCAACAACGCTCGAAGTGTATTAGAATTGGGACGCAATTCTGAGAGAGGTTGAAGATTACATTGAGCAAGATTGTGCCCAGCTTTGGCGAGGCGGTCGCGGACATTCCCGACGGCGCCATATTGATGATAGACGGTTTCGCGGGGCCGGGAGGCACGCCGCAAAACCTGATACGCGCGCTCCGAGATCACGGCGCGTCGGACCTTACCATCATATCCAACACGGCGGGGCTGGCGTCGGTAATAGGATTTGGCACCATACCGGGGGACCGGCCCATTGACATCGGGATACTTGTGGAAAACGAACAGGTCAAAAAGGTCATAGCGTCCTTCCCCGTATCGCCGTCGCCGTCTAGACCGACTGCGTTCGAGACCGCGTATCGTGAGGGAAAGATCGAGCTGGAAGTCGTGCCACAGGGCACGCTTGCCGAGCGCATCCGCGCCGGAGGGGCGGGGATACCCGCATTCTACACTCCGACCGGAGTCGGGACGCTGATGGCGGAGGGCAAGGAGTCTCGCGTGTTCGACGGACGCGAGTACCTGCTTGAGCTCGCGCTCAAGGCGGACTTCGCCCTTCTGAGAGCGCACAGGGCGGACACGATGGGCAACACCCAGTACAAGGGAACCTCGCGCAACTTCAACGGCGTAATGGCTACCACGGCCAACGTGGTGATCATGGAAGTTGACGAGGTCGTGGAACCGGGCAAAATTGACCCCGGCGCAGTCCACACCCCCGGCATCTACGTAAATCGTGTGGTGAAGATAGAGTAACCGTCCGCTATGCCGACCTGAATTTCACCAGCGTGCAGTCATTCGGGCCCCACTTGAACAACGGCCTCCACCGGCATGTCCATCCGCGCGCCCTCGATCTCGCATTCAACCAGGCTGGACGGAATCTTCGGCCCTTCGTTCAATTGTGTTAAAATTGACAAGGCATGGAAGTATTAGAGTTACAGCTAAGTATGCTGGGGCATGGCGTTCTTGATCAGTCCACAAGAATATCTCTAATGGCTAGGGAAGGGTTCAGACCTTTGCCGCATACCATGCAAATGGATTTACTGGATCAGGTAGCTCCGAATAATTGGGTGACGGCTCTGGTCCAAGAGTGCGCGGTTTTCGTCGCTGACGACTGGGTTGTCTCCATACATGGGGCGAAACTCATTCAGTGCGTCTCCGCTATGTCGGTACTTCTGAATTCAATAGGCGAGGAACTGGGAGACGCCGTATCAATCGAGGTATTGACACGGCTGAACGGCGATGGTGAACCCTTACATCGCGTATTGGAACGTCAGGCTAGGAATGATCAAGTTAAAGGGTACGCGAAAACGGGATTGACTCTGCTAGCCGGCGGATTCATCAGCCTGTTACTGACGTGGGCGTTTACGGGAGGTTCATTGCCATGACTCAGGTTCTGGAAGCTAAAATCACCGACCAAGTAGCGCGAGCGGCTATCGAAATGGGATACAAGGTAAGCATCGATCCAACCCGTATCCCTAGTCGGAATTCATGGCAAGATAGCCTGATCTCCATATTCCATTCTCACAGTCACAGGCCAGACATCCTCGTGGAACACGGCGAGAATTTCCTTATCATAGACATAAAGAGGGGCCCCGTACTACTAGGAAGCGTAATTCAAGCCCGTAAATATGCTGACTATGTGGATGCGGAAGTGATCCTTTGCTTTCCTGATAACTCATCACCAAAGATTCCGCGAAGTGTCAGAGAATTTGCAGAGGAGCAAAGGGTTCGTCTGTGTTCGCTGTCCGAAGTCTGCAAAGCTTTGAAACAAGCATTCAGCTCACCACATGCGCGACGTAACACGCGACATAAACGAGTCTCCTAGCTATTTGACTAACCCCCCCGCCAGTAGCGCTTACCTTCCACGCTGACAATCTGCCCGAAACCGGGCTTGGTGAAGTGGCACGAGACCACGGTGTCCCCGCTGTATTCGAGACGATCCAGCAACTCCCGTCTCGTAGCTTCAGCAGTTTCGGCATCCCCGTCGAACAGCGGCGTCCATGACGGTTCCGTTATCTGCGCCGGGTGGATCAGGACATCCCCCTGTATCAGCGCGCGCCGACCGCCCGACGACACCATGACGCTCATGTGCCCGGGAGTATGACCCGGAGTGTGGATGGCGCGTACTTCGGGCGTCAGGTCCGAGTCTTCCGACAGCGTGTCCAGTACCCCCAGTTCGTCAAGTGGGTCAACAAGCCTGTCAATGTACGGAAACCGTCCCGCCGCTTGGACTTCCGGCTTGCGGAAGTGTGTGAGGTCGTCCTCGTGAACCACATAACGCGCGTTCGGAAAGATCGGCGTATGCCGCCCGTCGCGCTCCTCTGTATTCCAGCCCACGTGGTCGAGGTGCAGATGGGATAGAAACACGATGTCCACGTCCTCCGGCCTGACCCGATTCGACGCCAGATCCGCCATGAGTTGGCCGCTCAGACCGCCGATGTACTCTATCGGCCCCGGGCCGTAGCCTGTGTCAATCAGGATAATCTTCCCGGAAGAGCGCACCAGGTAGCATCCGATTTCTAGCCGCATCTTATCTCCCTCGAAAGTGTCTGGGTACATTTCGCGGAATGGCTGCCACTCGTCAACGGGGACATTCGGCCACAGTTCAGGCAGGGGAGTGGGGTAGGCGCAGTTCATATCGGTCAGCGCGATGATGATAGCGTCGCCAACGCTCATCTCGAATTCACTCACTGGGTGACCTCCTCAGACCAAGCCGTAGTCTTTTCGCTTGCCGTCCTCGGACACCAGCCCGTTGCTCAGATCGGTTTCGAGCAGTTCCTTGGGTCGTTCCGACGGCTCTCCAACGCCCGCGCCACTCGGGAACTCCAGAATCAGCCGATCTTCCACATCCTCCAGAGGCACGGCGCCGGAGGTCATGGCCCTGGGATCGTCGCTGACTCGGTCTCCGTTGATTATAACTTCGGTCTTCGCGCCCGCGCCGCCGCCGAACGCGCCCTGTGGCGCGAACGTCAGGCGGTTGGGGTGGATGTACACATTGAGAGGACCGGAGTGCGAGGGCAGCTTTCCGACAACAACGCGCTGGCCTGGGCTTCCCCTGAACTTGCCCGCGCCCGCCGAGTCAGGAATCAACTCCTTTGCTTCTATCAGCGCGGGACTGTTTACCTCGAACACCTCCACCGGCACGTTGGACGCGCTCGACGGGAACATATTCAGGCCCATGCCGTCGTTTTGACTCGTGGCCCCACGACCGCCTCCGCAGAACAGGTGGGCATTGAATAAGCGTCCGTCGTTCTCGACGCCGTAGGTGCGAATGGACGACATGAGACCGTTGCCCGCCTGAATCCTGTCCGGGACGGCCTTGGCGAGAGCTCCGAAAATGCAGCCGTGGATGTACCAGCCGGTGTTGGTCCGGGATCCGACGGAGACGGGGAACGTGCAGTTGATTATCGTGCCCTCAGGCGCAGTAACCGTTATCGCCTCGAAGCAGCCCTCGTTGACTGGAACATCGGGCGTCAGCAGACACGCCAATGGGTAGTAGGTGTGCCCCTGGCTGTATATCATCGTGCAGTTCAGTCCGCCGCGGTCTATCTGCGGCGATGAGCCGGTGTAGTCCACGAGTATCGTGTCGCCGCGTATTTCGATCCGCGTCTGTATCTTCAGCGGGTCGCCCATGCCGTCGGTATAGACATGATTCTCGTACACGCCGTCGGGGAGTTCGCTGATGGCGCGACGCATCGCCGTCTCAGAGCGTCCCCTGATAGCGGCGGACAGCGCGGCGAGGTCTTCCAGGCCGTACTCGTCCAGGAAGTCGTTGATGCGGCGCGCGCCCACCTGGTTGGCCGCCACCTGCGCCTCGATGTCCGTAAGCACCATGTCCGGCCCGCGCACGTTCCACCTGTACATGTCGAAGGCTAGTTCGTTCGGCTCGCCCTTGTCGTAGAGTTTGCACAACGGGAAGAATATGCCCTCTTCATACGAGTCCGTGACTCTCATGAGGTCGAGCGTGCCGCCAATGTCTGAAGTATTGGCGATGTTGCCCACGAACCCGACGAAACGGCCCTGGTAGAAGACCGGGGACACTATCGCTATGTCCGGCAGGTGTCCGGCGCACATCCAGGGATCGTTTGTCATATAGACATCTCCGGGGTGCATCGTTTCCACCGGGTACTTCTTGAGTATCTCCTTGGTTACGTTCGGCATCGTCATGTTGAACACCGGCATGGAGCGATAGGCGTGCGCTATGGACCTGCCCTCGGCGTCCAGCACCTCGCAGCCGAAGTCGTTCGCGGACGCTATGATCGTCGAAACCGCGGTCCTCAGCACGGTTGACCACATCTCCTCCGCGACGTTCAGCATCCTGCTCCACATTATCTCCAGCGATACGGGGTCGAATTGTTCTGTCCGGGTCATGTCGTTCATCTCCAATGGGTAAATATATGAACCGACGCGCGGCTTGCCCGACCCGCGCCGCGCGGCTATCATACTATCAACTCAGCCCAGCGGGAAGGCAGGCCATGGTCGCCAGAACCACAGACACTATCCACAGACCGCGCTACACCGACCATCATGAAGACCCGGGTATGTACGGACTGCTCGGAGAACGGGTACCCATCGAAGTGATTCAGAATCCGGCCATAGAGTACGTCACCATGGCCGTCAGGTATATCCTGCGCGGGGAAGGCGCTGTGTTCATCGGATCCAACATCCCGCTCCGCACCAATCCCCGCAACCGGCGCGAACACGAGGCCCCGGACTACTATCTTGCCCGGAACGTAAACGTAGCCGCCATCAGAGGCGAAACCGCCTACAACCTGTGGGAGGTGGGCAAGCCGCCCGATTGGGCGCTGGAGGTTGCGTCTCCAAGTACCTACGAGAGAGACCTGTACGAAAAGCCCGCCAGGTACGCCGAGATAGGCATAGGCGAGTACTGGATGTTCGACCCTACTGGCGGAGATTTGTACGGACAGTCTTTGATGGGATTCGAGTTGGTGGATGGTAGATACGAGCCTGTGGAGCTAGTTCGGAACGAGCATGGCTTGTTGAGCGGATACAGCCGCGAGTTGGGCGTGCGTCTGTGCGTCGTGGAAGAGTCTGAGCGCGAGGGATTGTTGCGGATACAGCCCGGCCTGAGTCTGCTGTTCGACATGGACTTCAACCCTGCGCTGCTGCTGTTCCAGGATATGGAGACAGGCGAGTACATCCTGGATATGGCGGGTCTGAGAGCCGAGCGAGATTTCGAGCGCGAGCGCGCCGATTCGGAAAGGCGTCGCGCCGAAGAAGTTCTGGCTGAGGAACGCGCCGCTCGCGCCCGGGATCAGGCTCGCATACGCGAACTGGAAGAGATGCTGCGCCATCGTCCCCCGGAATAGATCGAGCTTCATAGAACGCGCTGGGGGTTATAGGCTGACAGCGAGGAACTAACGATATTGACCGCGACCAATTGGCGAAACAAGCTCTACTTCGGCGATAACCTCGACATCCTGCGCGAGAACGTCGCCGACGAGAGCGTTGACCTCATCTACCTCGATCCGCCCTTCAACTCCAACGCCACCTACAACGTCCTGTTCCGGGAGCGCACCGGCGAGGATTCCGCCGCCCAGATCACCGCCTTCGAGGATACTTGGAGTTGGAGCATAGAGTCCGAAATCGCCTTCCAGAATGTCATAACCGACGGTCCCGAAAAGCTCGGCGACCTTCTCCAGGCGATGCGCGGCTTCCTCGGACAGAACGACATGATGGCCTACCTCACCATGATGGCGCAGCGCATGGCCGAACTCCACCGCGTTCTCAAGCCCACCGGCAGCATCTACCTCCACTGCGACCCCACAGCCAGCCACTACCTCAAGCTCATGATGGACGCTGTATTCGGCCAAGACAATTTTCGGAATGAGATCACTTGGCGGCGTACTACATCGCATAGCGATGCTAAAGGCCTGGGTAGAGTCCACGATATAGTCCTCTTTTATAACAAGGGTCAAGATTTCATCTGGAACAAAATCTTTCAACCTCTGGATGATGGATATGTCGAAAACTACTATCGCTATCAAGATACGGATGGGCGTAAGTTCATGTCGGCAGACTTGTCAGCCGCTGGCCCTGGGCCGGAAAGAAATTTCGGAGATAGGGGAGTGATTCCCCCTCCTCGTGGCCGACACTGGATGTACGACGATGCCGGAATCGAGAAACTCTTAAGCGAGAATAGAATCTACTGGACTAGGAACGGGGTTCCTAGGTTGAAAGTTTATCTTGACGAACACCCAGGGCTACCTGCACAGGATGTATGGGATGACATACTCCCATTGCGGTCATGGCATAAAGAACGCCTCGGCTACCCCACTCAGAAACCCGAAGCCCTTCTCGAACGCATCATCAACGCCTCAAGCAACGAGGGCGACGTCGTTCTCGACCCCTTCTGCGGCTGCGGGACAGCCATAGCCGTCGCCGAACGACTCAGCCGACGCTGGATTGGCATAGACATAACCCACCTCGCCATATCCCTGATGAAGAGCCGACTGCGCGACACATTCGGTCCAGACCTCTCCGACTACGACGTGGTGGGCGTCCCCCAAGACGTAGAAAGCGCGCGGGCCCTCGCCGTCGAGAGCGAGCACGACGGACGCTACCAGTTCGAGTACTGGGCGCTGGGCCTCGTGGACGCCCGCCCCTCCAACCGCGGACGCCGCGGCGCCGACTCCGGCATTGACGGCTACATCAACTTCTTCGACGACAACAGCGGCAAAGCAAAGCGAATCATCGTCCAGGTCAAGAGCGGCCACGTCCGCCGCGACATGATAGCCACCCTCAAGGGCGACATGGCCCGCGAGAACGCCGACATCGGCCTGTTCATCACTCTCAACCCGCCCACGCGCCCCATGACCCAGGAAGCCGCCTCAGCCGATATCTATATCCCCGAACACTACCCCGACCACCGCTACCCACGCCTCCAAATACTCACCATCGAGGAACTGCTGTCGGGCGCGGAGGCAGAGTTTCCTCGCTTTGCGCCGGAGGCGACCTTGCCACGCGCTCCGCGCCGCCGCCACGCCCCCGGCTCCCAGGGCCGCCTGACGTGAAGTGCAGCTATCCCCCTAGTACTGTATCCAGATGGTTTTGACGTATTCAGACCGCCCCCAGCCCCTAGATTCCCGCCTTCGCGGGAATGACGGTGGTTGTGCAAAGGTCTCCCTCCGCGGGAATGACGATTGGACACTTGAGTATGTCATATTCACATGGACTTGGTACTAGCCCAGAGAAACCGCGATCCTCAGATTTAGCCACGGGTCAACTGACGCGCTGTCGCCGGGCCTTACGAGCGTCGTGGCCTCCGCCTCCTCGATGATGGCGGGGCCGTCGAGGGTCGCGCCTACGGGCAATGCGTACCGGTCATAGACAGGGCAGTCAACGAAGCCGCCCGCGTTAGGGCCATGCGCGTTGGCGAAGTAGGCGCGGCGAGCTCCCTTGATTGCCGAACTCGCGCCGGTGGACTCCGCATCCTGCTGTCGCAGTTCGAGAGACGGCTGCGGGCCGCTGACCAGCAGCCGCCAGTTCTGCACCTCGATTGGCAGGCTCAGATTACGGCGGCTGTACAGTTCCTGGTAGATCTGGTGGAAGTCCGCGCTGATGCCCTCTATGTCCGAGGGCGACAGTGGCGCGGTAGGAATCGGCACCGTTATCTCGTGGATCTGACCCTGGAGGCGCATGTCGGCGGACGGCGTGAGCGTGGTGTCGGACTCTGACACGCCCGCGCCGGAGAGCATTTCGCGTCCCAGCGTCTCCATGTCCGCGAATGCCTGGTTCACTGCCTCCCAGTCGGATTGTTCCAGCAGGCCGGGCATCGAGCGTATGTTTTCGAATGACAGCGGAGCCGCGAGGCAGCCGAGCGCGGCTGTAACGCCCGCCCCCAGCGGAACGACGACGTTCGACGCGCCCAGTATCCTGGCGACTTCCCCGGCGTGGGCGGGGCCTGCCCCGCCGAACGCAACTATCGAGTAGTTGCGCGGGTCCTTGTTGCGCCCGATGATGTGAATGCGCGCGGCGGCGGCCATGTTCTCGGTGACCACGCTGTAAACTCCCCAGGCCGCTTCCACCGCGTCCATACCCATCTCCGAGCCCAGCGCGGCGAGCGCGCTTTCAGCCGCCTCGCTGTCAAGTGTCATGCGACCGCCGAGGAAGTACTCAGGGTTGAGATATCCGAGAAGAAGATTGGCGTCCGTGACCGTCGGCTGCGTTCCGCCCAGGGCGTAGCAGGCAGGTCCCGGACTCGCGCCCGCGCTCTGAGGGCCGACACGCAGCAGTCCCAGATTGTCAAGGTGCGCGATGCTCCCGCCGCCCGATCCGATCTCGATCAGGTCGAGTACCGGAATGAGAATCGGGAGTCCGCTACCCGACTTGAACCTGTGGACACGCGCGACCTCGATTCCATTGCTCTGGCTCGGCTGGCCTCCCTCGATTATGCAGGTCTTGGCGGTCGTGCCGCCCATGTCCAGTGAAATCAGGTCAGGCTCTCCGAGCATATCGCTGTAGAAGCCCGCCGCGAGCGCGCCCGCCGCCGGGCCGGACTCCAGAAGTCTTATCGGACGCTCGCTCGCGGCATCGGCGCTCATGACGCCGCCCGCCGAGTGCATCACCAGAAGTTGACCTTCGTAGCCGAGTTCGGTCAAATCACGCTCGACGCCGCTGATGTACCGTGAGACGGCGGGCTTGATGTAAGCGTCGGCGGCTGTCGTCGAGGTGCGCTCGTACTCGTTGATGACCGGCGCGACATCCGAGGACAGCGACACGCGCAGTTCGGGGCGTCCGTTCTCTGCCACCTCTTTCAGCGCCCTTTCGTGGGCCGGGTTGCGATAGGCGTGCAGCAGCGACACCGCGATTGACTCCACTCCCTGCTCCACCAGTTCCTCGATTACCGCCGCCGCGCCGTCGAGGTCAACCGGCGTGAGCGCCAGGCCGTCCCGATCCGCGCGCTCGGAAACCTCCACCCTGCGGCTTCTCGGAACGAGCGGGTCCGGGAACCGGGCGTGAAGGTCGTGCATGTCGTATATCCGCTCTCTGCCGAACTCCAGGATGTCCCGGAAGCCCTTTGTGGTCAGCAGAGCCGTCTTTGCGCCCTTGCGCTCGATGATCGAATTCGTCGCGAGCGTAGTGCTGTGCACTATGAGCCTGAGATCCCCGGCACTCGCCCCGACTTCTTCGAGGAATTCGCGCAGTCCCTGGATCAGCGCGCGAGACGGGTCGTCCGGCGAAGTCAGCGCCTTGTGGACTTTCAGTTCGCCCGTCGCCGTGTCATGCAGGGTGAAGTCCGTGAATGTGCCGCCAATGTCTATGCTCAGTGAGAGTGTGGATTCCATTCAGTCATTCCCTATTGCTTGCTCTTCCAATTCAGGTGTCCTCGCTGTTGACGCGATACCTGAGCGAAATTCCGAGTCTTGAATTCGGGGGCAATTATACGTCAATCACGCTTGAAGGTCAGCAGTCTGCGGAAGACCGACCCGAGGCTTTCGCGAAGTTATCACTAAACGAGTCTTGTCTTGATTACAGTGCAGTCATGGCATAACATTACCGCGCAGAGGAAAGAACGGCAATGCCGAAGACCACACTGACATTTGAAATCGGCGGGCGCGCCGAGGTTAACGACTTTGCGGCGGGGATTGACGCCTTCCAAAAGCTGATAAGGTCTTTGACTCCTAAAGGCTTGAAGGTCGCCTGGGTTGTCGAGGATTTGCAGCCTGGAAGCGCCATAGCCACGTTCCGCGGTGAATCTGATAGTACGACCCACGTAGAACAAATCGTAGAAAGGTACGAAAACGTAGGAAGCGCGCTTTCCCGTTCAGAAGGCATATATTCGCATGATTATTTGCCATATAGCGATCAAACGAGAAAGGCCGCCTTGGGAATTATCCGATTGACCTCATCTGTGGAATACGTCCGATTCGGAACACAGGACAGCGATTATATTATATATGGCAACGGGGATGACTTTACAGAACCGGCCCTTTCTGTCAGTGTCGGGACAGTCACGGGACGAGTCCAGACCTTGACCAATCGGTCTGGGCTCAAGTTCAACCTGTATGACTCTATGTTCGATAAGGCGGTTGCTTGCTACCTGCGGCAAGGACAGGAAGAACTCATGCGAGAGGCGTGGGACAGACACGTAGAGGTCAGTGGAAGTATTTCCAGGCAGACGAGAACGGGCAGACCCATATCCATCAGGAATATTCTGAGCGTAATTCCGACACAGGAAGCCGAAACTGGGTCCTACTACAATGCCAGGGGCGCTGTTCCCTGGCAGCCTGGACAGAGATTGCCCGAAGAAGTCGTTCGTGAACTCCGAGATGCCTGGTAGCCCCAAGAACATATATTGGGACTCGAATGTCTTTATCTCGTATGTAAATGAGATACCAGAGCGATTGTCGGATTCGACATCCTCGAACCACACACCCAGCAACCCCGAATGCTTTAGAAACGCCCCGGCTGTCTAGCGTGAGGCCCGATTCCAGGCCTCGCGCTTGAACTGAAGGTCCAGTCCGCGTTCGAGCTGGCCCCACTTCTTCTCTTCGTCCGGCGTGATGAACGTTATCGCCTCGCCGGCCCGTCCCATGCGTCCGGTCCTGCCGACGCGGTGGGTGAACAGAATCTCCGAATCGGGGAGGTCGTAGTTTATGACCTGGCCGACGCCCTCGACGTCAATTCCCCTGGCGGCGACGTTCGTAGCCACCAGGATCGGCGCGTCTCCCGACCGAAAATCCGCCATCACGCGTTCGCGCGCGTTCTGGCTCAGATTTCCTTGGAGCGCGCCTACGGGATAGCCGAGCGTGTCGAGTTGCCTCGCCAGCTTCCTTACGCCGCGCTTCGTCCTGCCGAAAACGATTACAGGATAGTCGTCGCGCTCATTCAACAGCGCCTGGAGTGCCCCGATCTTCTGGCTCCGCTCGATGGTGTAAACCATGTGATGCACGGTCGGCGGCGCCTGCAATTCCGCGTCCACCGACACTTTGGCCGGGTTTCTCAAGTGTTTCTTCGCGGTCTTGCTCACCCACGCGGGCATCGTCGAAGAGAGCAGCGCCGTCTGTCGCTCGGACGGCGTCCGCTCGATGATCGCCTCTACGTCCTGGGCAAATCCCCTGTCCAGCATTTCGTCCGCTTCGTCCAGTACCAGGAATCGGACCGACCTCAGATCGAGGCTGCCCTGCCGCAGGTGGTCGAGTGTGCGTCCGGGAGTGCCGACCACGATATGGACGCCGTTCCTCAGCGCGTCGTATTCCGGCTTCTGCGACCGCCCACCGTACAACAGCGTCACTCGCAGCCGCCGCCTCGATGCAAGCGCTTTCGTCACCTCGGCGACCTGGATAGCCAGTTCCCGGGTCGGAACCAGGACCAGCCCCTGCACTCTCCTGGCCGAGGGGTCGCAATTCTCGACCATCGGGATTGCGAAGGCCAGCGTCTTTCCAGAACCCGTGCGCGCCTGTCCGACCAGGTCGCGTCCCTCCAGCAGGTGGGGGATGGATTTCTCCTGGATAGGCGTCGGCTCAGAGATGTCCATCCGCGAGATCGCCGCCTTCGTGGAATCGCTCAGGGACATCCCGCGAAATACGTCGGAGACGGCAACACGGTCACGAGCGGAAGCTGCCCTAACTAGCTGATCGCTCGCGACCGGCCGCCTCTCGGGCGCGCGCTCGTCCCGGACGTTCCTGAAGCAGGGACGGCAATACACCGGCCTGTCCTGAGTCGGTCGGAACGGAACGGTTGTCGTCTTGCCGCAGTCGGCGCAGACGACCTGGCGCCGCTCCCGGCGGTCACGAGATCGCGACTGCCGGCGGCGTGTTGAAAGAATTGAAGATGGCATGAGTAAAGAAACTACCTTTGTTTAGGGGACACAACGGTACGGAGGACGCGAAAGAAAGGAGGGGAAAGCGAGATAGATGATGGTCCGATGTTGTGCAAGCCTTGAATGCGCTTATCAGCTACTTGCGTGAAGTCTAGCAGATAGCGTCCTCAGACTTCCAATCAGTGCAGCGACTCCACTTCGCTGCCCAGGTTCGACTGCCCGGGTTTCCACCTGGACGAGGCGAGCCTACGCCGCAGCGACGTGTATCCGAGCGCGATGAGGAACACCGACGCTGAGAACAACACCACCGACGCGCCCGACGACACGTCTATGTAGAAGCTCATATACAGGCCGCCAAGACCGCAGAATGCGCCGATGATCACAGACATATAGAGCATCTTCGTGAAATCATTCGTGAGAAGCCGGGCGGCGACCGGCGGAATTACCATCGCCGCCGCGATCATCGTTACGCCCAGAACTTGAAGCGAGACCACTATCACCGCCGCCAGCAGCAGCGCGAACCCGGCGTCAATCCAGCCGGTGGGCACCCCGTAGAATCCGGCTACTTCGTAGTCGAACGTCGTGAAGAGCAGGTACTTGTACCCGACGAAGACGGCGACGGCCGCCGCGATGGTCACCACGATGATAGCGAACATATCGGTCTGGGTTATGCCGAGTATATTCCCGAACAGCGCAGCGTCGAAACTGCGCGTAAAGTTCCTGAACCTGCTGATAAGCGCTATGCCCAGCGCGAAGCTGGATGTGGTCACTATGCCTATCGCCGCGTCTGCGCTTATGCTGCGCCTGCGCGACGCCATGTTGATCAGCATGGCCGAGACGAACCCCCACAGGCTCGCGCCCAGGAAGAAGTTGACCGAGAGCACGTAGCTCGTCACCGCGCCCCCGAAGATCGCGTGCGCCAGTCCGTGCCCGATGTACGACATCTGCCGCAGCACCACATAGACGCCTATCAGTCCGCACAGTCCTCCCACCAGCGTAGCCACGATCAGCCCGCGCACAAAGAACTCGTATTCGAGCGGCGTAAACACTGCCGTCTATCTCCCCTGCGCCTCGCGCGAATGCTTCGACTTGTGCGACGACCTCCGCCCGTTGCCGTTTCTTCCGAAGGTGTGCGGCGTCTCGGCCACCAGTTTCATGCCCATGTACTCGGTCACCACGATGTCCGCGTTGTAGGTCCTCTTGAGCACCTCCGGCGTGAAGATGCGGCTTGGCGGTCCAGAGTCCACCACTCGACCGTTGACGCACACTACCCAGGGCAGGTGAGCCGCCACAGAGTTGATCTCGTGGGTGGTCATTATGATAGTGACGTCCTGGTGGTTGAGCTCATCAAGCAGGTGCATCACCTCGTCGCGCGTCTTGATGTCCACTCCCGATGTCGGCTCGTCCAGCAGCAGCACATGAGGACTGCCGACCAGCGCCCGCGCCAGGAACGAACGCTGCTGCTGGCCGCCGGAAAGCTCTCGGATATGCCGCTTCGCCAGGTCCGCTATCCCCAGCCGCTCCATTATCTCCAGCGCGTGTTCATAGTCCTTCTTCTGACGCCACGGAATCCACCAGCGGTTGGACGTGAACCCCATCATCACGACCTGCTCGACAGTGACCGGGAAGTTCCAGTCAATCGTCTCGATCTGTGGCACGTATCCGATGCGCGGCCTCCGGTCGGCGATAGACTGGCCTTCCACGACCACCTCGCCCTGGTAGATGTCCACCGCGCCCAGAATCGTGCGTAGAAGCGTGGTCTTGCCCGACCCGCTCGGCCCTAGCAGGCCGACGAAATCCCCCCGGTTCACCGCCAGGTCAACCGATTCCAGGGCCGGACTGCCCCCGTAGCCGCTGGTCACGCCTCTCAGTTCGACTATCGGCTCATCGTGATCGTATTCATGTGGTGTCGGATGAAGCAAATTCTCTACTCTGCTGGTATTGCGCCAGGCGCAAATTGCTTTTCGTCATTCCTGGTTTCGGGAGACCTTTGATTAACCGTCATTCCCGCGAATGCGGGAATCCAATCCTCTATTCTGGATAGACCGCGTTGCTCTCGCCCTCGAAGACCGGCCCCGTGTCTAAGCCGTCCATCGCGTCCGCGCTGCCGCCCAGCGCCGGAACCATTATCCGTATATTCGACGCCATCAGCCCCATGTAGGAGTGGTCAGGGTCGCCATGTGAGCCGGGAAGGTCGTCGTCCCTCAGTTGGTCCACGAACTCCGCTCCGCCCTCTTTGGCTATCTGCTCCATGACCGGACTGGGGAACACCTCCGAACCGAATATCGCCGGAACGCCGGTCTCCCGCACCTGGTCTATAAGCGTAGCGACCTCGCGCGCGGACGGCTCGCTGAAGTCCGAAGGCTGGACCGCGCCTATTATCTCGAAGCCGTACCGTGTGCTGAAGAACGGGAACGAGTCGTGGTAGGTGAGCAACTTTCGATTCTCGGCCGGTACCGTACTCACCGCGGTGGCTATCCTCTGGTCCAGATCGTTCAGCCGCTCCTCCAGCTTTGCGAAATTCTCAGCATAGTAGTCGGCGTTGTCCGGGTCCAGCGCTGACAACTCCGCCCTTATCAGGTCGGCGTACTTGATAGCCAGGTCCGGGCTTGTCCAGAGGTGCGGGTTCGGATGACCGTCGGCCTCAGGGAACGAGAAGTCGAACACCCACTGGTCGCGCGTGATAGCCTTGTCTCCCAGCGCCAGTATCACCGCGCCCGGCTTCTTGTTCGCCCGCGCCATCTCAAGCGAAGGCTCCTCCAGGAAAAGGCCGTTCAGGACGATGAGGTCGGCGTCGGCCACCAGCGTGGCGACCGACGGCGCTGGCTCGAACGTGTGAGAGTTCACCCCCTCCGGCACCATTCCTTCCAGCCGTATCCGCGTACCGCCGACGTTTTCCGCCAGGCTCGTTATCGGCGATACCGTGCTGACGACCCTCAATGCGCCGGCGCTATCTCCCGCCTGGCCTTCCGCGTCGCCTTCATCAGACGAACACGATGCAGCGGCTATGAGCGCCATGGAGAGAGCGAGAAACAGCGCCGCGTTTCGCAAACTGTAAAGCACTTGCCTATTGCCTCCTTGAATTGATGGAAAGCGTGAGAAACAGCGCCGTGTTCCGAAAGGAATCCATGTCCCGGCCGCGCCTTCCCGTTTGAAACAGTTCATGTCGAGCGACCTACTCAGATTCGCCTCTGCAATCGCGGCAGCGTCCAAATAGAGCGACATGGTCCATATCCGCCTCGAATCCGTAGGACTCCGAGATATTCGCCCCAAGCGAGCGCAGGAACTCATCGTCGAGCTGCTCGATTCGGTCGCATCCGTTGCAAATGAGATGGTGATGCCTCTCCTGCCCCAGCCACTCGTATGCGTATGTGCCGCTGCCCATGTCGGTCTCAGAGACGAGGCGCATCTGTTTCAGCAGATCGAGCGTGCGGTACACTGTGGACAGGTCTATGAACGAGTACGATTCCTTGACCTGATCGAGCGCCTCGGCTGCGGTGATATGATCGTCCGAGTGCCGGACAGCGGACATGATCATCAGCCGCTGCGGAGTCGGCCTGTGACCGTACTCCTTCAGCGTCTGTACCATCTGTTCTTCGCAGGGCATAATAGTGTCCTCGGATTCGTCGCCGATACAGATTAGACGCTGCGCCATGAATTTTCAAGAGCTAATTCAACGCATTTGCTATTATTTCGCTTATGCAAAGACTTGCAGTTTAGGAAAGGTCGAATGTCGCCCATACGCAGAGCCATGGTGGGAAGCGCCACCGGACTTCTGGCCGGAGCGGTAATCGGCCCGATACTCGGCATCGTGGGCTTCCTCGCCTTCCATGTATATTTGAACCTGACGACTGAGAATCCGTCCCCCGAATCCCTGGGGCCGCTGTACTCGGTGACCGTGGGCGCGGCGATGGGGTTGGTAGTCGGAATCCCGACCGGACTGGTTGTAGGCGCGGTGATAGGGGTGATAGGAATGTTCACTAGCGCAAGGAGCGTAAACATTAAGGCCATAGTAGTCGGTGTCTTGTCGGGAACCCTCACGTGCGCGGCGCTTCTGGCGGTCGGATTCTTCTTTCCGCCTTTGGGCACAGCCAGCGTGATAGTCGGCGGCGCTTTCACAATCGGAGTCGGCGCGCTCGCCGGCGTCTCAGCTGGCGTGTTCGTCGCCCGCATAGGAGGAGACCGCTTCGCATAAGCCGACACTAATACAGCAGATTGACTGACGTGTAAGGAGGCTATTATGATTCGGGTCGAAAAATGCCCAAGGTGCGGCAGCGAATTGGAGGAGAAGACGGTCGAGAGGCTCCTGCGTGGGGGCGACAACTTCGCTGCCGTTGCTGTTCCCGCCGAAGTTTGCAGACGTTGCGGAGAGTACATCTACTCAATGGAGACAGTCAAACTCTTTGAGAAGATACAGCGTAAGCTGGCTAATCAAGACGTGGATGAATTCGAGCCGCTCGGACACTCGTTCCAGGTCCCCGTATGAATCTGGGTAAATCATGACCACCGACATCTTCACAATAGGCCACAGCATCCACACTTGGGAGTCATTCGCGCCGCTTCTGACGGATAACGGCATAGAACTGCTCGTTGACACCCGGACCAGGCCCGTCTCCAGGTACGCCCCCTTCGCAAACCACCGAACGCTTCCCGACCTGCTCGAAGCGGCGGGCATAGACTACGAATTCATGGGCGGCCCGCTCGGAGGCAAGCCTGAGAATCCCGCGATGTACGACTCCGGCGGAAAGCTCGACTACCGCAAGATGCGTTCGCTGGACGAGTTCCAGGAAGCCATCTCCCAACTCGCGGGCATGGCCTCCCGCCGCGCGACGGCCGTACTATGCTCCGAAGAAGACCCGTCCCAGTGCCACCGCCTGCTGCTGCTCGGCCCCGCCCTGGAAGAAGAAGGCTGCCAACTCCTCCACATCAGGAGCGACGGACAAGTACAAACCACCGCGCAATTAGCCGTCGGCAAGAAATACGGCCAGCAACTCCAGAGTTCATTCGATTTCTGAGGAAAAGGGACATGGGCAAAATCTACACCATCGGATTCACCGGCAAGACCGCCCGCGAGTTCTTCGATCTGCTGAACTCCACAGATGCCAGATACCTCGCGGATACCAGACTCAACAACAACTCCCAGTTGGCCGGATTCACTAAGAAGGGCAACATCGAGTATTTTGTCGAAAAGCTGACCCGCCTGAAATATGTCGAGCTACCTATGCTCGCGCCCGAGAAGGAGATGTTCCAGAAATATCGCAAGGAAGGCGATTGGGACCTCTATGAATCGAGATACAACCAACTGCTGGAGGAGCGGGCGGCGGCGGAAACCATAGACCGCGCCCTACTGGACAACGGCGTCATCCTGCTGTGCAGCGAACGAACACCCGAAAAGTGCCACAGAAGGCTGGCAGCCGAGTACCTGAAGACCAACCGCTGTCACGGATTCCAAATATCGCACCTGTGAGGGTGTGCCATGAGAGAACTTATCGCGATTACCGACGTAACCGAGATGTGGGCCAGCGAGGTCTGCATAGCGGGTGTAACAGAGGAACTGGAGTGCATTCGGCCAGTAGTTGAAGGCGGTGTCCAGATATGGGACTTGTACAAGGAAGATAACCCCATCATCTTTCCGGGCGCAAAATTATGGATGGACTTCTCGCCTACTCACATAACCCCGCCCCATATTGAAGACCGAGCGTTCGATCCACGTACAATCGAATACAAAGACGCATTTGAGGGCAGGCACTGGGAAACGCTTCTCCGAAAGACATCCAGCAAATCGGTTCAAAGCATATTCGATGACAATTTGAAGGAAAGACGGGTAGCGCCCGGAACTCAGACCCGCTCCCTCGGAACCATCGGCAGCGTCACGATTCTGGACATCAACGTGGATACGCGCTATGACCGACGGACGGTTCTACGGATAGACTTTGAGGACGCTTCAGGCGAAGTTCACACAAGGTTCCCCGTGAATGACTTGGCCTTTCGCGGAATGTTCTCACAACTTACTAAGCACGCCGGAACGTTGTCGCAGGCCGCCGACAGCCTGATGTCAAAATTGAAGCAAGCCGACCGAACTTACCTCCGAGTCGGGCTGGCCAGACCCACACGGATTGGCCGCTACCCCGAAACCTGTTGGGTTCAGGTGACAGGCGTTTACACTTTCCCCGACTATCTGGACGGCAGAAACTGGTCAGCGTTCAAGTAGCCCGAGAAGTTATGCCTTATGTCGCTTATTGGCGGCAATCTATAGGACGTGCTGAGCGCGTCAGACCACCGCCGCGTATGGAATGACGGCCAATTCAGTCGAGTCGTCGGTCTGTTCGAGCAAATTCTCGATTTTCCGCATGACAGGGTCTTCTATGGAGACTTCCGAGCAGTTTACGCACTCTAGGACAGGCAATTGCTTCAGCACTACGATGGTCGTTGGTCCGAGACGAAACGGGAGGTCTGAAATGGTCGGAACCATTCTCTCTCCACAGACATGACACTTCATCACAGTGTCCTCCGAGTTCTTAAGTCCGGCATTCATCTTGCACCACCTGGTCTATAGGCAGTCACCACGCGAACATTATCTCCTGAGTCGAATTCACTATGCGTCAATTATACACCTAAAGCGTTGGCGCCAATTTCCCACTCTCTCCAAACCAGGATACCGTCAAGGCCATATTGGTGTTCCAATAGACTACACATCCGCATCCTATATCCACTATAATACGAACATACAAACTAATGAAGGAGCGCGACAGCCCATGTCTTCAACCGCCTATAACATAAATACGAAATTATACAACCCGAACTTCGGGCCCCTGAAAATTTTTCCCCGTAGCTAAACTCAGGCGATCTCAGGTGAATCTCTGGTGTTCTAATCACCTGTTGGTCGCCAGTCAACGCGCCTGTCGCCACCTGTGGCTTTATAAATCGAGATATATGACTCCGCGGATCCTGCCCGACAGCCGACAACATTCGTTCAGCGCCCACTTCTTGGAATCCCGGGCAACATCGCCCTTCACATATACAAACGAACGTGCTATCATTCAGTCAGCGTACAACAGTTCGTATTTTCTTGGCGGGCAGCATTATGGCAAAATAGGGTGGTTGAGCGGTTCTTTAAGACAGACTCAGACAATAACTTGACCAAGAGGTAGCTTGCCCATGAGAGTCGTATTTTTAGAAGATGTCCCTGGAGTAGCTCAGGGAGGAGATATCAAGGAAGTAAAGAACGGCTTCGCCCGCAACTACCTGATACCCAAGAGTCTGGCGACACCCGCCACTCACAACGCCGTTCAGCGAGTCACCAAGCTCCAGAACCAGGCGCAGGTCAATCGGGTAAAGCGGCTCGAGGACATGAAAGAGTTGGCAGCCGAGTTCGACGGCTCCCAGGTTAGCGTCGAGATGCGCGCCGGGAGTACCGGAAGGCTGTACGGCTCTGTAACGAACGCCATCATCGCCGAGCGGCTTGCCGAACTCACCGAGAAGGAAATTGACCGCCGCTCCGTCGAGCTCGAAGAGCCGATCCGCGAACTCGGCGCATACGACCTGACCGTGAAACTGCATCCGGAGGTCGAGGCCGGAATCTCGGTGCTGGTGTACCCGACGGGCACGACGCCCGAGGAGTTCGCGGAGTCGCTCGTAGCCTCCGAGGAGTCTGAGGACGCTGAAGAGGCCGAGGCCGAAGCGACCGAAGCCGAGGCAGTTGAAACAGAATCTGAAGAAGAAGATCAGGGCTGACCGTATAAGGCCCCGTAATGTCAGGGCTTCCTGATTGAAATATAGTTGAACGCGGTCGGCCATCCGGGAGGAAGGACTTGGTTACCGACCGTCTTCAACCTTATGACAACGACGCTGAAGAGTCCGTTATCGGCTCTATTCTGATAGATGGAGAATCCATCTCCGGCGTCAGCGCGTTTCTGCGTCCCGCCGACTTCTACGTCCAGCGCAACCGCAAGTGTTACGAGGCTTGTATCGCCTTGCTCGACCGTGGTGAGGCGATCAACCAGGTCACCGTCGCCCGCAAACTCGCCGACACCGAGGACCTCGAATCGGTCGGTGGCGCGCCGTACCTCGGCCACCTCGTTTCCAGCGTCCCTACGTCCGTGCACATCGAGCACTACGGTCGCATCGTCCGGCGTATGTCGGTGTTCAGGCGGATCATTCGCGCTGGCGGCGACATAGTTGAACTCGGATATAGCGGCGGCCCGGACGCCGACGATGTTCTCGCCAGGGCCGAAGAGGTGCTGTACGGCATCCAGCGGGGCCGCGCGGAGCGCGACTTCGCTCACCTCCGCGTATTCCTCGACCAGTACATGGAGCAGAGCGGCGCGCTCCAGGACCTCAGCTCCGTATCGCTCGCTCCCGTCATTACCGGCTTCCCCAGCGTGGACGAACTTCTGGGAGGCGGACTCCAGCGTTCGGACCTGGTCATCCTCGCCGCGCGCCCCAGCCTCGGCAAGAGCACCCTCGCGCTCAACATGGCGCGGCACGCCGCGGCGGAGGGGTTCACGTCCGGCATCTTCAGCCTGGAGATGAGCGGCGAGCAGATAGCCGTAAGGCTTCTCGCGTCTGAGGCCGACATAGACAGCCACCGCCTTAGAATGAACCTCCTCCGAGACGAGGAGGAGCAGATGCTCCTTGACGCCATCGGCCTCCTGTCCGACTTGCCCATATACATAGACGAAACGCCGTTCCAGACGGTCATGGAGATTCGCAACAAGTCCCGCAGACTCCAGCAGGAACAAGGCCTGGACCTTATCGTCGTGGACTATCTTCAGCTGGTGGACACCGGCAGAAACGACAATCGCGCCGTCGCGCTGGGCGAGGTATCCCGCGCCCTCAAGGGAATGGCCCGCGAACTCGACATTCCCGTCCTCGCCTGCTCCCAGCTGAGCCGCGCCGTAGAACAGAGGCCCAATCACCGTCCGCTGCTCTCCGACCTCCGCGAGTCCGGCAGCATCGAGCAGGACGCCGACGTGGTCGCCTTCATCCACCGCGAGGACCAGTACGTGAGCCGCGAGGACTGGGAGCGAAAGTTCCCCTCCGAAAACTACCCCGAGAACATCGCCGAGATAATCGTCTCCAAGCACAGGAACGGCCCAGTCGGAACGGTGCCGCTCTACTTCCGCAACGACAGGGTGCGCTTCGAGTCGCTCGACTACGCTCCCGCCCGCGCAATGGAATACGCGCCGGTGTAGCGAGAACAAAGCCATGACCAACGACAGCAGACAGCCATACGCGGGATTTCCCCGAAAGGTGCGGCAGGTGCCAGTGCCCGCGCCCCTGCTCGGCTCGCTGCTGGAGCGAATTGACGACCTCGCCGAACTCAAATGCACTCTCCGGGTTATCTCGCTTCTCAGTCAGAAGCGCGGCTACCCGCGCTTCCTCACGCTGCGCGAAATCCAGGCGGACGAAACCCTCGCCCGCGCGATGCCGGATGATGACGAAGACAAGGCTTCCGACGCTATCGCGGAGGCCCTGCGCTGCGCCGTTAGGCGCGGAACGCTGGCGTACAATCTCATTGACGACCAAGACAGGGCGCAGCCGATTTTCGGCCTGAATACCGAGTCCGACCGAGCCGCCCTCGCAAGGCTCGCCAATCAACCCCCGCCGGACGACCTGAACGACTATCGGCCAACGGAAGTCCCGCCGGAACGCCCGAACATATTCGAGATGTATGAACAGAACATCGGCCTCCTCAGCCCGATCATCTCCGACCAGCTACGCGAGGCCGAGGCGATGTACCACGAGGACTGGATAGCGGACGCATTCCAAGAAGCGGTGTTACAGAATAAACGAAGTTGGCGATACATTTCGGCAATCTTAGAGAGTTGGGAACGCGAAGGTAGAGGATATGGAGAATCTGGGAGAGAGCTTGAGAAGGCTACGGGATTCTAGGCCCGCGAATGGCAGTGTAAGCCACGCAACCAATGTCCCAGCGCCGATAGAACAGACCGAAGAAGTGTGCGATGTTTGCGAAGGTCGTAGATGGCTCACGCTTGAAGTGCCTGTCGGCCACCCGGACTTCGGCAAGGCTCAGCCTTGCGAGTGCCAGGCCGAAACCATGGCCAATGAGCGTTCCGCGCGACTCATGCGCTACTCCAACTTGGGTGTCCTCTCGCGCATGACCTTTGACTCGGCTAATCCAACGGGTAAATCGGAGAGCGAAGAGGCCCGACGTATGTTCACCGCCGCGTATGAAGCCGCCATCGCATACGCCGAGGACCCAAAGGGTTGGCTGGTTATGACCGGCCCAAATGGAGCAGGCAAAACCCATCTGGCCGCAGCTATCGCCAACCGCTGCATCGAACAGGGCAGACCGGTGTTCTTCGTACACGTGCCTGACCTTCTGGACGACCTACGCTCCACCTACGCCCCGCACAGCCTGATCTCATACTCCGAACTGTTCGATCAGGTCAACGACGCTCCAATGCTTGTTCTGGACGGGCTGGGAACTCAGAGCGCCACCCCCTGGGCGCAGGAGAAACTGCAGCAGATATTCAACCGAAGGGCCAACGCGAATCTACCCACCATTGTGACAACCGCAATGAACGTCTCGGACATAGACCCGTACATCTCCAGCAGGATGACCAACCCGGACCTGAGCAGAATCATAGAGTTCTCAGGTCGCCAGCGCGAAAATTTAGGAGGCATTACGGATATGCCTCATCATATGACCTTCGATATATTTGACATAAGGGGAGGGAGAAACAGCAGTGCTGCCCATCAAAAAAGCCTAAACGCAGCGTTTGAATTTGCAAAGGCATATGCTCTAGACCCATCTGCTAGATCATGGCTAACTTTATATGGGGGAACTGGTGTAGGAAAAACCCACCTAGCGGTCGCAATTGCCTTTGAGAGGATCAGGCAAGGTCAAGATGTGTTTTTTGTATTCGTCCCAGACCTAATGGACTATCTTAGATCCACCTTCGGATCGGACAGCACTGTCTCTTATGACCGAGTGTTTGATCAAGTGAAAAATTCATCCTTACTTATACTTGATCACCTTAGTAGAAAACACCTCAGCGATTGGGCCAACGAGAAGCTATATCAGATCATAGTGCATCGCCACAATTCACGGATTCCAACAGTGATTACCAGCCCGTTAGACATGATGGATGATAGGCCTGGACCTTTTGTATCGCGAATACGCGATCCAAATTATGGCACTATACTCAAGATGGATGCTCCCGACTATCGGGTAAACGGCAAGCGCAGAATACCCGAGCGCGGGAACCGTCGCGGAAGGCAACTATAACCAGTGCCGGATTACTGCACATTCTGCGAGATCGTCGCCGGACGCCTACCATCCAGAAAGGTTCACGAAGAGGACGACATCCTCGTCTTCCACAACCGCCTCGACTGGTTCCCAGTACAGATAATGCTCATCCCCAAGCACCACATGACCCAGAGCGAGCTATGGCAGAGCGGCGACCTCATGGCACGCATCGGAAAACTGGCCGTCGAACTGGGCGAGGATATGTGCCCCGACGGCTACCGGATAGTCTCCAATTTCGGCCAGGACGCCCTCCAGACCCAGTTCCACGCCCACGTACACCTCGTCGGAGGCAAAAACCTCGGCCTCTACGTCGGAGGCCCCATTCCGTACTACTGAAGCACGCTCACTTTCATGCCAGCCGCAGAACTCTCAGACACCGGATAACGCCCAGGAGCAGAGGCATAGCGAACTCGCTCAGTCTGAACACCGCGAAAGTCATGCCCGCAGCGATAGCCGCTCCCGCCAATATGTCCAGCGGATAGTGGACTCCCGCGTACACCCGCGCCAGCCCGTATGATCCTGCCACTCCTACGGCAAACCAGCCTATCCTACGGTTCACGCCCCATATTCCGAAAGCGATTCCAAACGCCGCCGCCGCCGAATTTGCCGGAAACGACGAGTCCGTCGGTTCGTAGAACAGCAGGTTAACGTCGAGTTCGGCGAAGGGCCTCGGTCTGAAGTAGAACATATTGGCAATGAACACGACCAGCCCCGAAAGCCCCATCGAAGACAGCGCAACCAGCGCTCCCACCTGCTGCCGAACGCGAAGCTCCGCATCTCTCTCCGCGAACCAGGCTACGATCAGGGCAAAGGCCAGAATCGCCGGCGTGAGATAGTCGCTCGCCGCCAACTCCGCCGCCGCGTCCACGATTGGCACGGCGCCGACGAAGCCATTTATCCAAAGAAACAGCGTTTCGTCAGGGTTCGCCAATTGCTGCGCCAGTATGCAATGCTGCGCGCCAGAGCGGTCGCATAGTTGCTGTCTCGTAGTTCGTCAATGCCGCTGTCCGGTTCTGTGCCCGCGCCTCTCATCCCGAAGTTGACCAGTGAAGACAAGAGCAGAGTCAAGGCAAAGGCGGAGAGTGCGCTCAGTGAGAAGTACAGAGCCTGGTCGGG
The DNA here is from genome assembly GCA_965202815.1 of Dehalococcoidia bacterium. Taxonomy (GTDB): domain Bacteria; phylum Chloroflexota; class Dehalococcoidia; order Lucifugimonadales; family UBA1123; genus VXRN01. Next base: position 994,026 of record CBDBCD010000002.1, on the reverse strand, counting down.
AGCGTCCAGGCCGCCTTCATAGTCATTGATATTGCGAGCGCCGGTTGTGAAGAACAAGGAAAATCCCAGTATTCCCACAGCGAGTCCGATTGCCCGGGCAACCAGGGGGGACTTCAAGAAGAGCAATCCCTTGAGACCGCCCAGGGAGAAGGCAAACTGCAAGACTCCCATCGTGGAGATGAAAATGGCGATGCAGTAGTCGGCGGTAAAGCTGATCATGCTCGCATCCTCTGCCGTCATTCCCGCGGAAGCGGGAACCCAGTCCGCTCAGCCTCCCAGGATTGCCCCCGGTCGAGCGGGAGAGGCCCCAGTCGCTACTCCAGCGGAATCTCGGTGCACCAGTCCTTGTACTTCGGGTTGGCGCCCTTTATCAGGCCGACATAAGTATCCAGCAGACTCTGCGTGATCGGTCCCACTTCGCCGTCGCCGATAGGCCGCCTGTCGAGCGACCCGACAGGGGTAATGTGCGCCGCCGTCCCGGTCAGGAATACCTCGTCCGCAAGGTATAGTTCGCTTCTACGGATCTTGCGCTCCACGACCTCGATGCCAAGCTCTTCGCGCGCCAGCGTTATCGCGGAGTCCCGTGTGATGCCTGTCAGATTGTTGTCCGCCACGGGCGGCGTGAAAATCTGCCCGTTGTTCACCAGGAACAGGTTTTCGCCGGAGCCCTCGGATACATCGCCGTCCGGGGTCAGCATGATCGCTTCGTCGAAACCGGCGAGCGTGGCCTCGGTCTTGGCCAGGATGGAGTTGACGTAGTGTCCGCTGATCTTGACGCGGGGCGGGATGACCGTATCGTCTATGCGTCTCCACGAAGACGTGGTGCAGTGTATCGCGCCCTCTGCCTCAATGTAGGCGCCGAATGGCACCGCTATCAGTGTGAAGTCGCTGTCCAGCTCCTGCAATTTCAGATTGGCGACCAGTTCCTGGCTCTTGTAAGCGAGTGGCCGTATGTACAAGTCCTGCTTGTAACCGCAGCTCTGAAGAAGCTCCACAGTGATGCCGCACAGTTCCTCGGTGTCGTAGGGAATATCCATCAGCATCATGCGGCAGCCCTGCAGCAGACGGTCGTAGTGCTCGGCCATCCGAAAGACGTAGAGTTTGCCCTCGTCCTCGTTCCAGTTTCCGCGTATGCCCTCGAACACCGCCGTTCCGTAGTGGAGGGCGTGTGTCATTACACTCACGCGCGCATCTTCGATGGGGACTATACTTCCACGGAAGAACGCAAGAGACTGGGGCATTTTCTGAAACTCCCTGCTATTTTGGACTGCGGCATATTATATCCAATGCCTGCCGAATTTCACAATCCTCTACCGACTCGACGTACCGACATTGCGCCGCTATTCCCGCGGTCTCGCCGAGTAGTCCTCGAACGGCCCGTCGCGCCACTGGAGCGCGGCTCTCAGACCCTCCGACTGCGAGATTTCGCCGAATACGCCCGCGCTGTTCCTGAAAGTCGAGAGTCCCTGCCAGTCAACGCCCACCTCCAGCGCTGTCCTGATTCCCATAATCTCGTAGGCCCGGTTCATGGCCTTCTTGGAAGCGGCGAGCATATCCGGGGAGATTGTAGCTATCGCCCGCGCTTCCCTTCGCGTCTCGGCGTCTAGTTGGTCGGCGGGGAAGGATTTGGTCGCCCATCCGATTTCGACCGCCTCTTCCCCGCTTACCGCTTTGCCTGTGAACATCAGATACTTCGCCTGGCTCATAGGCATCTTCCACGGGAAGTACATAGTATCCGGCGTCGTAAGAGCCCTCACGGGCGGGTATCCTAGCTGAGCGTCCTCCGCGACGAACATGATGTCGCACATAGAGGCCAGTTCGCTCGCTCCCGCCAGGCACCAGCCATGCACCTGGGCTATGACTGGCTTGGTAAGTTCCCATATCTGCCATAATCCGTTGACCAGGTCTCGCGCGTACTGTGCCGTCAGTTGGTCAACGTCGTCTGAGACGTAGCCTTCCACCGGGCGATTTGGGGAAGGCTGTGTGGGCGTGAGGTCGTAACCCGCGCTGAATGCGCGTCCCTCCCCCTTTATTATGATGCAGCCGACCTCAGAGTCCCGTTCGGCCCTCCTCAGGGCGTCGCGCAACTCCAGTCTCAGCGCCCAGCTTAGCGCGTTCATCTTCTCAGGTCGGTTAAGCGAGATCGTGCATACGCGCTCTTCAACATCGTACAGAAGGTTCTCGTAAGTCATACTCTCTTCTTTCCCAGTAGGTCTCTTTAGAGAGATCCTAGTTGTCGAGCGGCTTGGGCCCGAACTTCCAAATCCTGCCGCCGCTGCCGGAGGCGAGGCCACTGTTCGGGCTGGTGAACATAATGCCTCTTAGACTGTCACCGGAGGATGTGGTCTCCTCCTTAGTCCAACTCGCGCCGCCGTCGGTAGAACTCACGACGAGATTGCGAGCGCCCACCGCCCAGCCGTTGCTATCGTCCAGGAAGAACACTCCAAACAGGTCCTCGGTCTGCCCGGATTCCACTGATTCCCACGTCGAGCCGCCGTCTGTCGTTCGCAGGACTGTCCCGCTTTCCCCTACGGCAACTCCAAATGTCTCGCTGGCGAACCACACGCTGTTCAGAACGGCGTCCGTCCCCGAATCCTGAGTGGCCCACGTCTCGCCGCTGTCCGCGCTGTGAACTATCGCTCCCTCAAATCCGACCGCCCATACTTTGGAGTCGTCGGACAGGAACACTGCGTCAAGCAGGTCCTCACGGGTGCCCGAATCCAGTTTGGTCCAGCTTGCGCCCCCGTCGGCAGTCTTGAAGATGCCACCCGTGTCCGCGACCGTCCATCCGTTCTGCGCGTCCTTGAAGTGGACGCTTTCCAGCGAGAATACTCCCGGAATCGCGTCAAGAATCTGCCAGGTGTCGCCGCCGTCAACAGTCTTGAGCACTGTGCCGGCGGTCCCCACTACCCAGCCGGCGTTCTTGTCCACGAACGTCACCGCTGTCAGGTTTATGGCGGTTCCCGACTTCTGGAGTACGAACGTCTCGCCCGCGTTAGTCGTCCGTCCGATTGCGCCGTCTGTGCCTACTACCCACGCCGTGTCGTCATCCAGCGCGAAGAGGTCGTTAAGGCCGAGCAATCGCCGGCTTATCACCTGCTCCCTCGGCGGGAACTGCGGAAGCAGACGCCACTCACTCGGGCCGGTAGCCTCCGTCCCCGCGGATGAGCCGGGGGATTCTCCATCGGACGAGCCTGAGCAACCTGACGCTAACCCGGCAACGACCCCAATGGCGACGATCATGGTCACCAACATCAAGACCCTTGAAAAGAACATATCCACGGAAGCGACGGATCGGAAGTCGAAATTCGGCATGGTAAGTGGAGTATGTTTCATATCGCGAAGACTCCCTAATTAAGAGGCTGGGGCCGCAGTTCATCCCGAGACCGCGCGCAGCCCGATGTTTGAACGTCAGTCGTCAGAGTTAGTTGACAGTCTAGCAATAGTGTGATATTTAATTCTGCGAGCGCAAATCAAGAATAATCCACATGTGCAGGGTAATCAATCCCCTCACCATCTGATGGCTACTCCTTCCAGCAAGCTTATACGCTTGTAACACAATCGTTACACACTCGAAACAAGTCCATGCTGTCCGCGCTGTTATTGTATCCTACGCGAATTCGGTTGACTTGACGATTGCTTTTCGATTCTGTACCAAAAAACCGCAGTGAACGGAGGTTCAGGCAATGCTAAATCCGCTGCCAAGATTGGCTATACTTCTCATCGCAGTTCTGACGTTGTCGCTGGCGGCGGCGGCTTGTACGAGTGAGGAGGCTCCGGCGCCTGCCCCGACTGCCGCTCCCGCGCCTGCGCCTGCGCCGACTGCGCCCCCGGCTCCCGCGCCCGCTCCGACCACGGCGCCTGCTCCTGCGCCCGCCCCGACTGCCGCTCCCGCGGTGGCTCCCGCCCCGGCGGCGCAGCCTATGGCAGAGTCCGCGAGCATGACCTTCTGGAGCGACCTGGCGGAAGGTTGCGACGTTCGAGGGGGACACTTGAATCTTGGAAACCGCGAGACCGAGTTCACCAACCTGAACCCGGCCACGGTAAACCAGGTGATTCAGTTCTCCATAACCGCCGAAGTGCTGTCCGGCCTGGTGCAGCTCGATCCCGAACTCAAGCCATCCCCTGACCTTGCCGAAAGCTGGGAAGTGTCCGACGACCTTCTCACCTACACCTTTAACCTGCGCGAAAACGCCAAGTTCCACACTGGCCGCCAGTTCACCGCGGACGATGTGGTCTTCACCTATGACCACCAGCTTGATCCGGCTACACAGTCCATCCACACCAAGGGACTCGAAGGCGTCAACAGGCCGGAAAAGATTGACGACTTCACGGTCGAAATCGGCACCGCATTCCCCAGGGCTTCCTTCCTGACCAAAGTTGTCGAACGCGCTAGCGGACGCGTGATGACCATCGTGGACAGCGAGACGCTGGCCTCTGAGGGTGAGGGTGGATTCAACCGGATGCCTGTGGGCGTAGGTCCTTTCAGGATTACCGACCATATCTTCGGCGAAAAGCTGGAGTTCGAGGCGGCTCGGGATACGTACTATGACCCGAGCGTGCCTTGTCTCGACAACATCACCATGCACAACATCCCAGAGGACAATACTCTGATAGCCGCCTTGGAAACCGGCGAAGTTGACATGATTTACGGCTTCGCTCCGCAGTTCTGGGACCAGCTTGATGAAACTCCCAGCGTAATCGTGGACACGACTCCCGACGTCGGATTCCAGATGCTCGCCTTCAATATGAGAGGCGACCGGGAAGAGAAGACCGGTATATCCGATGCCCCGTGGGACGACATCAACGTTGTCTATGCCGTCGGACGCGCGCTTGACCGCGACGCCTACATAGAGCGGGCTTTCCAAGGTCGCGCAATTCCTTCGTATGGCCCAATTCCGCCCGGTCAGAAGTATTACTTCCGCGATCTGGGCGACACCAGCCGCAGGAAGTTCGATCCGGATAGCGCGAAGCAGTTGATGTCCGAGGCCGGACTCGAAGAAGGGTTCGAGGTCAAGGTCATGACCACGCCCGGAAACAGGGTCCCGCTGGAAGTGCTTGGCGCACTGTTCAAAGAGCAGATCAACGTCACTCTCGTGCCGGACATCGTGGAGTCTTCGGTTTACCAGCCCAGGCGCGCCGCCGGTGAGTGGGAAGCCTTCATGGGAGGCAGCGGCGGCGACCCCGATCCCGACGATGCCGTGGACGACTGGTTCGCGGACGGCTCTAAGTTCAACACCTACGGCTACAACGACGCGGGCGTCAACCGCCTGAACCTGAAGCAGAAGGCGGCTGTTGACATCGAGGAGCGCCTGGCGCACATTCTGGACCTCAGCGACCAGATAGACGAGACATTCCACGGAGTGTTCACGCACCACAATATCAACCGGACAGCGTACCGCGACCACGTCAAGGGCTACGTGTGGATACACGCCCTCCGTCAGCTGAGCGCCGTCTGGCTGGACAGATAATCACTTTTGGCGGAAACATACGGGTCGCGCCCACGCAGGCTGTTCGCCCGTGGGCGCGACCCGATCCATTCTGGTCGAACCTCATCGCCCTGGCCCCACTCCCACCGATAACTGACTACTAAAAACTAATAACTGGCAAGCTATGCAGCGTTACATAATCCGACGATTCATCTTCTCCCTTTTCGCTATCTGGGCCACCATGACCGTTACATTCGTGTTCATGCGTCTGCTTCCGGGAGACCCGGTCACGACACTCGTTGGCGAAGAGGGAGACCCAAGCCAGATCGAGGCGATCAAGGCTCGGCTAGGCTTGGACCAGCCGGTCCCAATACAGTATTTCTTCTACCTGAGAAGCCTGGCCACTCTGGACCTGGGCGAGAGCATATACAAGCGTCTGCCGGTGAATGATCTCATGGCGCAGGCGCTTCCCAGGACCATCTCTCTGTCCATCGTCTCCTTCATCGTCGGAGTGGCTATCGGCCTGCCTGCCGGAATAATCTCCGCCATAAGACGCTATTCGATTTGGGATCATGGGGCTACGCTCATAGCATTCTTAGGACTTGCCATGCCCGGTTTCTGGCTGGGCATCATTCTCATCATCGTGTTCGGAGTGCAACTGAATCTGCTCCCGGTTTTCGGATACGCGCCGCTCTCGGACGGACTCTGGGACTGGCTGCGCCGGCTGATACTGCCCGCTCTTGCGACCGGCACGGGATTCGCCGCGATCCTCGCCCGGCAAACCCGGTCAGCTATGCTCGAGGTACTATCCCAGGACTACATCCGCACAGCCTACGCCAAGGGACTCAGAGAGCGGGTCGTGATGAACAGGCACGCGCTGAGAAATGGCATGATACCTGTCGTAACCGTTATGGGAATAGCTTTGGCGATTCTGCTGAACGGCGCGGTAATAACCGAAAATGTGTTCGCAATGAATGGACTGGGCAGGCTATTTATAGAAAGTATCCTGGGCAGAGATTATCCAATAGTTCAAGGCGTCATCCTCCTGGTGGCCTTCATATTCATATTCATGAACTTCCTTGTTGACATGCTGTACGCGGTCATAAACCCGCGCATTAGATACACCGACTAACCCTATGAACGCGACAAAATCCACATCATCAGTCATTCCCGCTTTCGCGGGAATCCAGACTGGGTGAACAGAATTGGCCGAAGATAGTTCCATACAGGCCCAACTTGAGGCCGAATCCAGACCACGGCGCGGTTTCAAATACTTCGCGCGACGTTTCTCCCGCGACAGGCGCGCGATGGTTGGACTCGTCATCGTAGCCGTGTTCTGTCTGGCCGCGCTGCTGGGAGACCTTGTCTCGCCTTACGATCCCCAGGCGCAGAACTACGAACTGCTCGAATCTCCCTCGCTTGCCCACCCTCTGGGTACCGATAATGTTGGGCGGGACCTGCTCAGCAGAATCATCGTCGGCGCGCGCATCTCCATGGTCGTCGGACTTAGCACCGTCGCGCTCGCCGCGGTCGTAGGCATAGTTCTGGGCGTTGCCGCAGGATACTACGGCGGCTGGATAGACATGGTTGTCATGAGGGCCATTGACGTCCTCTGGGCCTTCCCCAATTTCATACTCGCCGTAATGCTGGTGGCCATTTTCGGGCTGGGCTTGCAAAACGTAATTGTCGCCATCGCTCTGGCTTACGTGGACGACTTCGCCAGAATCATCAGGGGCATGGTGCTCGTCCTCAAGGAAGACGACTTCGTAACGGCGGCAAGGGCGATGGGCGCGTCCAATCGCAGGATGATGTTCAAGCACATCTTCCCCAATGCGCTTCCGCCTGTCATAGTTCAGGCCAGCGTGTTCGTCGCCGCCGCCATCCTGGCCGAGGCCGGCCTCACATTCCTGGGACTCGGCGTTTCGCCCCTGACGCCAACCTGGGCCTCGATTCTCAACGACGCGAGGCCGTTCTTCACCCGCGCCTGGTGGCTTGGTACCTTCCCCGGAGTGGTCATCATGCTCATTGTGCTGGCCGTCAATTTCGTCGGCGACGCCATACGCGACATCAACGACGTTCACGAGTACGGCCCCGGCGTAACCACCTAGCGCGCCTCGTTCGCGCAAGGCCGTTCGCGTTGTCCAACGTGTGTATAATCCGCGCATGAGATTCAAGTACCGCAGGCATCCCACCGCAGAGACCGTCGTGGTCGGACTCGTCTTCTTCATTGCCCTTGTCGTTGGCACTTGGTACCTGACGAGGGAAACCGAAGACGCGCGAACCAATTCCCCGGGCGCTGCCGGACGTTGGGAATTGCAGCGCTCCGGGACGGAGAATGCGCTCCTGGATGTGAAGTTCGTTGACGACACGCGCGGCTGGGCTGTCGGCGAAGGAGGCGTGATTATCGCCACTGCCGACGGCGGAAGCGCCTGGACACCCCAATCCTCCGGGTATGAACTCACGCTGAACCGGGTCGAGTTCATAGACCAGTCGAATGGCTGGGTCGTCGGACAGTTGGGGCTCATCCTCAACACCAGGGACGGGGGCAGAACGTGGAACGTTCAGGGTAAGGACGCCGCCCTCGGCCAGAACCTCATAGACGTCCATTTCGACAACCCTACTGATGGCCGGATCATCACCGAGAGGGGCAGCTTCGCGCTCAGAACGACCGACGGCGGCATTACCTGGAATCGCCAGTTCTTTGAAAACACCCTCCCACGGTCCGACGCCTTTTTCCTGGACGAACGCCGGGGTTGGGTGTCCTTCAGGTCCGGCGCGGTATTCCTGACTCTGGATGGCGGCGAATCCTGGGACTTGCTCGAAGGCGTCAATGGAGTCGAGATTGGCGCGAACAACATCTTCTTCCTGGATGACCGCAACGGCTGGATCGCGGGGTGGCGTGGCAAGGCTCAGGGTGCGGGAAGCGGCGTACAGTTCGTCAAATACCTGACGGATGGCATGGTCGCCCGCACCACCGACGGCGGCATTACCTGGACCCGGCACGACTCCGACACGGGCCGCTTCTTGTGGGACGTCGTATTCTTCGACACGATGGAGGGCTGGGCCGTCGGCTCTTTCGGCACCACAATGCGCTCCCGCGACGGCGGCGTAACCTGGGAGTCCCGTCCAACGTCAACCGAATCACACCTTCGTTCAGTGTCATTCCCGGACAGAAACAACGGCTGGGCGGTCGGCGATGGCGGAGTAGTGCTCAAATATACTGGACAATGAAATCGGCCCCCGTCTTCCCTACACATTTTCCCCGCCGCGTGCTATGATTGACTCCATAGAACAACAGTACGGTATATCTGTCGATGCGACACATTCTTCACGCCGATTTCGACGCCTTCTACGCCTCCGTAGAGCAGCTGGACAACCCCGAACTGCACGGCAAGCCCCTGGCCGTGGGCGGCAGCCCTGATTCTCGCGGGGTCGTCGCCTCCGCGTCCTACGAGGCGCGCGAGTTCGGCGTTCGGTCCGCAATGCCCATGCGCACAGCCTTCAACCTGTGTCCGTCGTTGCAGAGAGTCAGCGCCCGGTTCGAGAGATACCGCGCCGTCTCCCGCGCCGTAATGGAGATATTCAGAGACATAACGCCCCTAGTCGAGCCCCTCTCCCTCGATGAGGCGTATCTTGACGTTACCGACTCGGTCGCAAACGGCGTGAGCGCCGCGCAGATTGCGCGGGAACTCAAGCGGCGCGTCAAGAACGAACTCGGTCTGACCATCTCCGTCGGCGCGGGCGTGAGCAAGTCCGTAGCCAAGATAGCGTCAGACCTCGAGAAGCCGGATGGACTCACGGTTGTGTCGCCCGGCGATGAGGTTCCCTTCCTCGCCCCTCTGCCCGTGGGCACTCTGCCGGGTGTCGGCCCCAAGACGCAGGAGCAACTCAAGACGCAGGGAATACTCACAATAGGCGACCTGGCGGCTTGCGACGACGAATGGCTTCTGGGAAAGTTCGGGCGCAACGGCTCCTACGTGAAGAGACTGGCCCTCGGACAGGACGACCGCTCAGTCCAGACTCAGCGCGATACCAAGTCAGTCAGTTCCGAGACCACCCTGACATCCGACACGGGAGACCCCGACGCGCTTCACGAACTGGTAGCCCGGCTCAGCCTCGATGTATCCAACTCCCTCGAACGCCGAAAGCTGCGAGGTCGAACTGTCAAGCTGAAACTGCGCCTGTCCGACTTCACCACCTTCACCCGACAGGTGACCCTTCGCGAGGCCGTGCAGTCATCAGACCAGATAGCAGTCGCCGCAAACAGCCTCATGGACGTGGAGATAGGCGAGGGTCGCAGATTCCGGCTCGTGGGTGTCGGCGTTTCCGGTTTCGGAGAGACCGAAGAGCCCGACCAGACGATACAGCCTCGTCTGCCCGGAATCTGACTACACTTCCAACTCGTCGAAGATCGCCCGATAAGACGCCACGCGCGAAGGCGACACACGCCCATCGTCCTCGGCTGCCCTCACCTCGCAACTCGGCTCTTCCAGGTGCGAGCAGTTGCTGAAGCGGCAGTCCGCGGCAAGCTCGTCAATCTCCGGAAAGTACAGCGGCAACTCCCCTAGAGTCAGACCTGCCAGTCCGAACTCCCTGATGCCGGGCGTGTCCGCCACGTAGCCACCCCCGTCCAGCCTGTACATGGACGCCTGCGTCGTCGTGTGCCGACCCTGGTAATGCGCCTGGCTGACTTCCCCGACTCGCAGGTTCAAGCCGGGCTGCGCCTCGGACATGAGCGAGCTCTTTCCCGTGCCTGAGAGTCCGACCACGACGGTTAGCTTGCCCGTCAACTCGCTTCTGAGGCGCTCTATTCCCGCGCCCGTAAGCGCCGATGTCGCCAATGTCCTGTATCCCATTTCCCGGTAGATTTGGGTTACGGACTCATACTCCCTCGCGTCGTCAATGAGGTCGGCCTTGTTCACGCATATTATTGGCGCGATCTCGGACAGCGACGCCGCGATGAGATAGCGGTCTATCAACTCTGGCCACAGGTCGGGCTCCCTCCAGGACGAGACGATGAGAAGCTGGTCCACGTTTGCCGCGATGACCTGCTGGCGCGGCGCGAGAAAAGGGTCCGGGCGCGCCAGGATTGTCTTCCTGGGCAGGACATTTTCGATTGCCCACGCTCCCGCGCCGTCCTCGGTTACGATAACCTTGTCGCCAACGGCCACAGGATTGATGTAACCCGTATCCAACTCGGTCAGCAGCCCCCGGATAGTAGCCGGCCTCTCCTGCCCGCCAATTTCTATTTTCGCGGACATCCCCGCGACCGCCGTCACCAGCGCCGTCTCGCCCTCGACTTCTGGGTTTGCGACGATAGTTGAGGCAGGTTCTACTTCCTGCGGAGATGCGATTAGAACTTCATCTATCGCCTTGCGGCGGTCGCGTTCGTCTCTGGGCATGACTCGCTCGAGGGACTCGTGCTCCATCTCGTCCCAGTCCCGCTCCGATGCGCTGACCGTCCAGTCCTTCTGGCGCGCGCGAACCCGCTTCACGCTGCCGCTGCGCCGAAACGTCTTTCGGCCCCGGCGTGGCTGTCTCTTTCTGTTTGGCCTGGCCATAGACTCCTTATGATTCCGTCGCTGGATTCAATCACCTCTATCTGTGTTATACAATAGGCATCTACACTTGGCAACACCAGCCGGAGGAGCGCATCTTGTACAAAATCGAAGACATGTGGCAGACCCCGGGAACAAGGCCCAACGGACTTCAGGCGGCGGACGATGGTCTATGGGTGATCAGCGCGGACGACGACAGCCGCCTCTACAAGCTGGACTACGACACCGGTGAAGCCATAGTGGACGTGCCTACCGAGACCTACAAGTCCAGCGGCATGACCGTGGGCGGCGGTCACGTATGGGTAGCTTCCACCCACAACTCGCGCCTGTACAAGTTGAATGAAGACGGCAGCGCTGTCGAGTTCTACGATCCGCCAGGGACAGGCGTCCGAGACCCACGCGACACCGGCCCCGACTACAACCGTCCCCACGGCATGGAATGGGTGGACGGCAAGATTTGGGTCGCCACCAAGCCCGCCCTGCGGATATATCTCATAGATGCCGACACTCTTGAGATCGAGTGCTCCATACCGACACCCGGCGCGGCTCCACACGGCATCGCCTGGGACGGCGAAACTATCTGGTGCGCCGACCGCGTCATGCAGATAATTCACCGCCTGAACCCCTGCAACGGCGAAGTCCTCGACGAAATTTACGTCCCTGAGCCTGAACTGCACGGCCTCACGCTGCACGACAGCGCGCTCATCTTCTGCTGCGACCCCAGCAACCGCGTATGTAGAATAGAGATATAGTTTCACGCCAGACATAGGGAGGTGTCACATGCAGAGAGATGAAATGGCGAAGATACTCGCGGGACACGAGAAAGAGCTACGTGAGAAGTTCGGCGTCAGAAAGATGGCGCTGTTCGACGCATACGTCAAGGGGCCGACCTATGAAGGCGACGTTGACGTGATGACCGAGTACGAGAGCGAGGACGTCAGCCTGTTTGACATTTTTCATGTGCAGGACTACATCGAGGATGTCCTGGGCGAAAAGATCAACATGACTCCGCGTAACAGCGTCATCCCACGGCCTCAGGATCTGATTCGAGGAGAGCCAGTGTATGTCTTCCGATAGTGAAGACATTCGTGTTCGCATAGAACACATACTGGAATCCGCCGAATTCCTGCGTGTAAACTTAGGCAGTCTGACCTTCGACAGATTTTTGGATAATCAAGTTCTCTTGATGGCTTCCTTATACAGTTTGCAGACGGCGGGCGAGGCGTCAATAGCCATACCTGCCGAATTCAAGGACGAACGCCCTGAATTCCCATGGCAAGATATGAGACGTATGCGAAACGTCATAGCCCATGAATACTACAAGGTTGACCTTAGCGTTGTGTGGAACGCTATCCACAACCATTTTCTTCCCTTGGAGCAGGATTTCAGAACCTTGCTAGACTCCCTTCCCAAAGACGAGCAGTAGTCTCTACGAATCCGCCGCCACCAATTCCCCCGCAAACTCCGGCATCACCTCCGTCGCGAACATCTCGATTGACCGAAGCCACTTCTCCTGCTCCAGGCCCGCCGCGCCGAACTTCCCGAAGATGCGATTGATCCCCTTCGACCTCAGCGCCTCCAGACGCTCGCAGACCACCTCCGGCGTCCCTATCAGCGGGCGTATGCCCTCCTGGCGCGCCTTCTCGCCCGCCTCGATACGGTCGCGGTCGCGGTGTACCCAGTGCTTGTAGTTCTCCGGGAAGTTCCCGTCCTTGTCCGCCGGATTGCCAATGCGATAGAACTCCTCGTTGATCTTGTCCTCCAGCCCCCTGATGTCGTTCTCCGCCTCCTCCATCGTGGGCGCGACGTACACACTCGCGCTCACCGGCAGGTCAATGTGCTCGTGCGGGTGGCCGTAATGCTCCATGCGCTCGTGCCACATCTGCACCACGCGCGGAGTCTGTCCCAGCGTCGTCGTCGGTCCCCCGACCAGTATCGGAATGGCCTGGCTGGCCGCGTAGTCCACGCTCTCCGGGCTGGTGCTTACGGCGATGTAGATAGGCGGCCCCGGCTTCTGTATCGGCTTCGGAATCACCCAGATGTCCTCGATGTTCACATACTCGCCGCTGTAGTTGAGATAACCTTCCTCCCAACACTTCTGCACCACCTCCAGGTACTCCTTGAACATCACCCTGGACTGCGTTATATCCACACCCATCCCGTGAAATTCCTGCGCCTGGTATCCCGCCCCGACTCCCAGGTTGAACCTTCCGCCGGACAAGATGTCTATCGTCGCGGCCTCCTCAGCCACCTGCACCGGGTTGTGGAACGGCAGAATTACGATGGAGGTGCCAATCCGCGCCTGCTTCGTCCTCGCCGCCACCGCGCCCATATACGAGAAGATCCCCGACAGAATGCCGTGCCTGGAAAAGTGGTGCTCGCCCAGCCATATATCCTGGATCCCAAGCCGGTCGGCATACTCCACCTGCTCCAGCGTATTCGCCAGCGTATCCTCCCCGGACATACTCTCATGCCACCTGATAACGTCGAACATCCCGAATCTCATGATCTACTCCTTGCGCGGCCCTTCATCATGATGGCCCATACGCCTTCCAGCTAAGTCAGCCCGCTGTCCCTATGAACTTCAATTTCAAGCATTATCTAGCATTAGGGCCTATCTCTCAAGTACGCGGAGAAGATTTCAAAAGACCGTAAGTCCGGGTCAGCCGTCATTCCCGCGAAGGCGGGAATCCAGGGGAAGGGAGGCCCCGCGATTGCTACAACTCCACTTCTGAAATTGTCTCAGTACGCGCTTCTAGGCGTGAGACTATTGCGCTATTCCCCCGAACTATGTATAAAGCCCGTTGAGTAGTGGACACTGAGCAGACCGTCGCAGAGGAGGTACTCTATGGATGCGCGGATAGTACACTTTCAGTCTTTGTTCGGGGATCAGGTTTCTTACCAGATACCCCAGTTCCAGCGTCCGTATGCTTGGAGAGAAGAGGATCAGTGGTTTCCACTCTGGGAGGATGTCCGCAATCTCGCCGAACGTCATTTGGCTACTGATGGGCGGGGACGTGTGAAGCCTCATTTTATGGGTGCAATCGTACTTCAGCACAGACAGAGCAAGACCGGAGAAGTAACCAAGAGGTTGGTTGTGGACGGTCAGCAGAGGCTGACCACATTGCAGCTTCTCATAAAAGCGACTCAGGGCGCTTTTGAGCAATTGAATGATGATGCACGATTCAATCGGTTGCGGGAATTGACAGAGAACAGTGAAAGTCATTTAGGAGAAGACCTAGATAACCAGACGAAAATTCGCCAATCTAACCGCAACGACCAGAGAGCTTTTCAAGATGCGATCAGAGTTACGTTTATTGATAGTCAGGGAGCATACTGGCCCATCACAAAAGCCTTCCAGTATTTCAAAGGGAAGGTTGACGGGTGGTTATCTGAGGCTGAGACGCCGGAAGAGAAAGTGCGTCGAGCGGACGCTTTGGAAGAGGCGCTAGGTCAGCACCTCCTGATTGCCGTCATTGACCTGGACGACGATGAAGAGCCTCATATCATCTTCGAAACGCTCAATGCGCGAGGGGAGACTTTAAGGCAGTCCGATTTAGTCAAGAACACCGTTATGTATGAGGCAAGGGTTGTTGACGAGGCGGATGCGGCGCAACGATTATGGGGTATGTTTGAAGATGAGTGGTGGCGAAAGAACGCATCAGATGCGCGACTGGACAGAATAGAATTAGATCGTCTGCTGAACCATTGGATGATGGCAACGACTCGAAAAAATGTGGCGCATAATAGGGTCGCATCCGAATTCCGCGCTTATTTGAATGACAACTCGCCTGGTGAAAACATCGAACGCATTGCCGGGAGAATCCGCTCCGCAGGGGAAGTATATAGAGACGCCCTGGAATTTAGAGACTCCGATTCTCATGTCAGAGGAGCACTCAGTCGCATTATAGGCGATATGAATATAGTAACCGTCATGCCGTTGATCCTATATCTGAAGGCTACTCAAATCCCTACAGAGCGATATAGGCGGTGTATTCAAATTCTCGAAAGCTACTTAGTACGGCGAATGCTATATGGGCGTATCGCGCAGGGACTGACAGACTTCTTTATCAGCCTGCTAGAAAGACTGCATCAAGGGCGGCCTACCCACTTTGAAGAGACGATGGTGGCATTTCTGAATTCCCAGACCAGCGACAGTCTCATGTGGCCCAACGACAGAATACTATCCACTAGCCTTACAGACCACCGGCTAGGAGGAACCGTTCCGAGACGGAAGATGGTTCTGGTGGAGGTCGAACGGCGCATGAGGGAAGATAGGATGGCGGAACCGCTTGGGCCAACAAGAAATCTGACGATAGAACACATCATGCCGCGACAGTGGCGAGAGAATTGGCGTTTACCCTCCTCCGCAAGTCTCGAAGATATAGAACGTCGAGAAGATAGAGTGCAGTTCCTAGGCAATTTGACATTGACAACTAGGAAACTCAACGGCAATCTTTCCAATGGTCCCTGGGATGAAAAAAGGACGACGTTAGAGAATCACAGCACTCTGCTACTAAATTGGGAATTGCTCTCAAGCACGTCGGGCGAGTGGAACGAAGATGCAATTGAAAGAAGAAGCGAAGCCCTCGCATCGAGAATCCTCAATATATGGAAGCCCGCGCAGTATTTCATTGACAATCCTCTATGAGGCCGCTCAGTCCAGCCTCATCCCCCGCCGTACTATCTATATTGAAGCACAGTCTGTCTTCTCCTGGGTCCGTGTCGAAGAACATTATACCAATTCGGAGTGATGGCACCGTGTTCTGCCCGACCGGACGCGATGGATTCCCGCGAAGGCGGGAATGACGATAGGAGTTGGTCTCAGAGATTCACGGCATAGTCAGACTTAAATGGTATTACATACTCTGTGCGCAGGGCGACTTCCACCTGTTCGGAAGCGTCAAATATCTGGTTGGTACGCAGCGGTATCAGTGTGTGTTGCTGTCTGTCTGATTCCTTTGTGTAGCTTAGTGTCCTTCGTGGATATACTCATGCCCACCACTTTTGTGATGCTTCCCACCTGTTCGCTCACGTTGACATACCGATTTCCCCAATTGTATCTTTTCAATAGTAGAGAACGAAGCTGGATAAGATAAGGAAATATCGCATTGCTTTGGCCGACACAAGTCAAGCCCCTGCCCGGATACAAAATCTGGATAGAGTACGAAGACGGCGAATCGGGCGAGATTGACCTCTCCCACCTCGCCGGAAAGGGCGTCTTCAAGGCATGGGATGAGCCGGGCCACTTCGAGAAGGTCCATATAAGCCCACACAGAACCATAGCTTGGGACGAAAACATAGATATGTGCGCCGACTTCGCCTACATGCGAAGAGGAAGAATACGACGGACCCGAGCCCGACCTCTCCATGTGGGACGCAATCGAATACCCGCTCCTGTCTGAGATAAGCGACGAACACGCCCAAATCGGCTACGACCTCTTCCTTGAAGCCCTCGAACGCGACATGGCCTGGAAAGAGGCCAACGCCAAAAACCCAGACCCAACAAAGAAAGACCACCCCAACTACGACGACGGCTAGCGCCGCATCTACAGAAAATCCCGCCTTTCTTTATGTACCTTCGCGTCCTTCGTGGATATACTCATGCCCACCCCTTTAGCGTCGCATCCACTGATAACTTAAAACTAACAACTGACCACTGATTACTATGTATCGCTGGCTGTCTAATCCTTCGTGGATATACTCATGCCCGTCACTTCTGTGACGCTTCCTCTCAGTCAGGGCGCGTTGCCCAATACAACGTGTTGGCGTACAATTCGGCGAATCATACTCATTAGTTTCCAGGCGGGAGGGGCTGATATGGTCCAGGTGTCAGACGCAGAGATCAAGTTCGACAACAGGTTTACGCGGGAGTTCGGGTTTCCGAAGGGTCGGGCGGCTACTAAGGTGGTGGACTATCTGGAGGATAAGGTACGCGATTTCATCGAGCAGTCGCCGTTCATAGTAATGGCGACAAGCGCGTCGGACGGAACGTGCGACGCCTCACCGAAGGGTGGCAGACCGGGATGGGTCAAGATTCTGGACGACCGCACGCTGCTCATCCCGGACGTCGCGGGGAACAAGCTGTTCCAGTCCTACCAGAATATGCACGATAACCCGAACATCGCTCTGATCTTCTTCATTCCGGGCGTGCCGGAGACAGTCCGGGTGAACGGCAGAGTGAAGATCGTGGACCGAGCGGCGCTGGATGACATGCAGGTCGCGCTGGAAGTGTTCAACCCGGATGAGAACTCGAAGATTCTCCAGGGCGTGGTGGTGGAGATAGGCGAGGCTTATGGACACTGTCCGAGAGCGTTGAACTTCTCCAGGCTGTGGAAGTCCGGTTAAGGCCAAATAGCTGAACTCCAGCCAACTTCTTACCTGAAAATGGAGATGAGCATGAGCCCGGGCGCGCTGGCGGACATCAGGGTAGTCGAATACAGCATTGGACACGCGGGGGCGATGTGCGGCAAGGTGTTTGCCGACCTCGGCGCGGACGTAGTGAAAGTGGAGCCGCCCTGCGGAGATCCGGTGCGGATGGCAGGACCTTTCCTGAATGATGCGACGGATCCTGAGTCGTCCGGCCTGTTCATGTACCTGAACGCGAACAAGAGGGGCGCGTCCCTGGACCTCCGCCTCGATGGCGACAGGCGACGAATGAATGAGATGATCTCCGGCGCCGACATCTTCGTCTCAGACGTTCAGCCCGCCCAGGCTAAGGAACTCGGCATTGACTCGGATGCGGTTGGCGAACTCGATTCCAGCCTGATCAGGGCGTATGTGACCCCGTTCGGAAACACGGGCCCATACAGCGACTGGAAGGGTACTGACCTGATCGCCTGGCATATGGGCGGCATGGGCTGGGAGAGTCCGGCGATGTTCGTTACGGACCCCCAAAGCCAGCGTCCACTGAGGGCCCGGGGAAACCAGTCCATGTATCTCGCGGGATGGGTAGTGGCGGCGGGCGCGATGTGCGCGCTGTTCCACAGAGAGAAGTACGGATTGGGACAGGAAGTTGACGTTTCGGCGATGGACGCCGTCTCCAGTCACATACGTGGCAACTTCGCCATGTTCTCGTATGACATATCGCAGATGCCGGAGACCAGGGAAAAGGCCATGTTCCCGTGGATATGGGAGTGCGAAGATGGCTATGCAACCGCGACTTTCATAATGGACCACTGGTGGAAGTCTCTGAAGGCGCTGATGGGCAACCCGGAGTGGGCCAAGAAAGAAGAGTACGACAATCTGGGCGGACGCCGCGAGGGCATGGACGAGATCGAAGGCAATGTGTCGGCGTGGGTGAAGGGCTTCAAGAGGCACGATCTCTATGAGTTGCTCCAGTCGCGCGGGATACCCTGCTTCCCGGTACAGAGCGTGGATGAGATAGTGGAATCGGCGCATTACAGGGAACGCGGTTTTTTCGTCGCTCAAAACGGTCGAACCGGGAATAGCGCGATAGCGCAGCCAGGCCCAACGATCAGATTCTCGAACACGCCGTGGGAACTTAGGAGACCGGCCCCCGGGCTCGCGCGGGATGAGCCGGACTCGCTTTGGCCCACTGCAAATGGCGTCGCGCCGCGCAAGAAAGCGCCGGCCGGCGCCCGCAACAGGCCCCTGGAAGGGATCAGGATAGTGGACTTCGGCTGGATACTCTCGGTGCCTTATGCGGGCGGCTGGCTGGGTTCGCTCGGCGCGGAGGTCATCAGGGTGGAGTCGAATACGCGCCTGGAGCTGGGAAGAAGCGGGCTGGGAGGCGGAGCGGACGGAGTGGCGGGACCGAATCGGTCCGCGATATGGAACTGCCTGAATCACAGCAAGCGCGGCGTAACGCTGAACATACGCGACCCCGAGGCGCAGGAGCTCGTCAAACAGATCGTCGCGGTCAGCGACGTGGTAATGGAGAACTTTTCGACCGGAGTTCTGGACAAGCTTGGCTTGGGCTATGACGACCTGCGGAAAGTCAGGCCGGACCTGATTATGCTGAGCGGGTCTTCGATGGGCACGTTCGGGCCAGACAGGGAAGCGACCGGCTTTGGCCCGAATGTGTGCTCGTATGCCGGTCAGCCGTCGGTTACAGGGTATGAAGGCGGGCGACCACAGAATCTGGGCGGGAACTGGCCGGACTATCTCGTCGGAACGATGATGGTGCACTCGACGCTGAGCGCGCTGTGGCACAGGCGCAAGACAGGCGAAGGCCAGCGCATCGAGGCGGCTATGGCCGAAGTGGTCAGCGGTATGCTCCCGGAGGCGTTCCTGGACTACACGATGAACGGCCGCGTTGCGGAGCGAATCGGGAACCGGGATCCGAATATGGCGCCTCACGACGTGTATCGTTGTGAGGGCGACGATCAGTGGGTGGCGATTGCGGTCCAGTCGGACGAAGAGTGGGCTGCGATGTGCCGGATTATGGGAAATCCAGATATGTCCTCGGATGCGCGATTCTCAAGTCTGGATGCCCGAAAGCGGAACGAAGACGAACTGGACAGGATCGTGTCGGATTGGACGATCAGCAGGCCCCCAATGGAAGTGGCTAAGCTGTTGCAAGGCGAGAACATCGCCGCCGGTCCGATCATGGATGCTGTGGCTCTGCTCGGAGACCCGCACTTCCGGGAGCGGGGAATCATCATCGAGATGGACCACACCGAGGTGGGGACGCGCGAGGTGGCTGGACTTCCCATCAGGTTCAGCGACATCCGGATGCCGGCGTACTATTCGGCTCCCCTGCTGGGAGAGCATAACGACGCGGTAGTCGGCGGCCTGCTTGGGCATGGTGAAGCGGAGCTGGATCGGCTGAAGGAGTCGAAGGCGATATACTGAGCGCTTCTATTGCCATCCACGCGGCGGATGGCGTTATGATGTAATGAGTACGTGGGACTTTCTGTACGATTAGTGAGGTCTGATATGTCAACTGAGCAATACACCGTTTACGTAGCGCAGGACCGCGTCAACGCGATTTTCACCGACGCGATGGCGCGAATGTATGGACTGGTGGCGCTGGGCATCGTTACGACCGGCGCCGCCATCTGGATTGGCGACATGCTCGGCGTGGGAGACGTCATATTCAGCATTGGCTGGATAGGGATGCTCATCATGTTCGGGATAATGTTCGGCGTTCTGATGGGCGCGAACGCGGTGGTCATGCGAGGCAATACGGGACTTGGGACAGTCCTGTATCTGGCGTTCACGGGAATAGCGGGGCTGTTCCTCTCGCCTATTCTGACAACATACACAACCGGCACGATTGGCGTGGCGTTTGTACTGACCGCGGGCATGTTCATAGCGATGAGCGTGGTGGGCATGACCACCAAGAGGGACCTGACCAAGCTGGGACCGATGCTTATCTTCGGTCTCATCGGAATCCTGGTCGTCAGTCTGATCAATATGCTGCTGCTGGGGTCGGGGATACTCTTCCTGCTCATCAATATCGTGCTGCTGCCGATCTTCCTGGGGCTGACGGTGTGGGAGACGAAGCAGATGAAGGAACTGGCGCAGGACGCGGCGATGCGCGGAGACGCGCAGGTCGCCAACCAGGTCGCGGTGATAGGCAGCATCGGGTTGTACCTGAATGCGCTCAACATATTCATCATTCTGCTGAACCTGCTGGGATTCGTCTCAGACGACTAGGCAAGACAGCCGGACCTTTCGGTTGTGCGATTTGATTTACGGCTAAGGGCAGCCGCAAGAGCTGCCCCTTGCGTCTTGTGAATGTGAGCGAGCTTTCAATTGAGATTTACCGCAATACTGGTACTGCTGGTCGCCATCATAGGAGCATGTTCAGACACGCCTGAACCCACGCCCACGCCTATACCGGCCCCTCCGACGGCTGCGCCTGTACCCACATCCACACCGGCGCCCGCGCCGCCGACCGCCACGCCCGCGCCGACTCTGACCCCGACGCCACGACCCACGAATACGCCAGTCCTCACTCCGACGTTCGCGCCCACTCCAATCATACTGCCAACGGTTGAAGTGCTTTACGAGACGCCGACGCCGACCAGCGCGTTCCCGACCGACCTTGACCAGAGACTCGATGCAATAGCCTACAAGACATCAGTAACCCGAAACCTGCCCACCACCGAACTCGTGTCTCATGAGCTTATAGATAAGCAAGAGTTCCGCAAACTATTCCTGGAAGACCTGGAGGAGGATGCGGTAGAGCTGGCACTTGATACGCGTCTGTATCGCAGGCTTGGCATAATCGAGCGGGACGCCGACCTCGCCCAGATTCTGACGGATGTGTACGCGGACATCGTTCTCGGGTTCTATGACACAGACGAAGACAAGATGTATCTCCTCTCCGAAAAGGATGAGTTCACGCTTAACGACCGCCTGACGGTCGCGCACGAAGTTACGCACGCGCTGCAACAGTACGAATTCGACATCGGCGGACTCAGGGACGGGATAGAGTCCAACGGAGACAGGCGGATGGCGCTGCGCGCGCTCATAGAGGGTGACGCGCTGATATCTGAGCTGCTGTATATGCTGACCTATTTCGACGAGGACCAGCAGGCTGAAGCGCAGAGCAATCGCGGAAGCGAGGATCTGACGGCTTTCTACGCCGCCCCCGCGTTCATCCAGAGCGCGATAACTTTCCCCTATTCGGAGGGCTACCAATTTGCGGTGAACCTGTACCTGAAGAGCAACGACTTCAGCCACATCAACCTTGCCTACGAGACGCTGCCCGCCTCCACAGAGCAGATCATTCACCCCGAAAAGTACGACGCCGGCGAAGAGCCGATTGAAGTGTCCATTCCCAATCCCACCGAATTGCTGGGGACAGGATGGGCCGCAATCGAAAGAAACGTGATGGGCGAGCTTTTCCTACGTTCATTTTTGGAGAGCGAACTGGAGCGAGAGGTCGCGGCATCGGCGGCGGCGGGATGGGGAGGGGACCAGTTTCTGCTAATCGAAACGCGCGACATTGATGACGCGCTGGTGATCTTCAGCGTCTGGGACACGGAAGAGGACGCGATAGAATTCGCCGACTCATTCAGGGCGTATGGACAGGCGGTCAGCGGAGAGGAGTGGATGGAAGTTACCTACTCCCGGGTACAGGGGCACATATTGGAGACGAGCGACCGGGGCACCATGGGCATATGGACGAGCAACGACGAGGCGCGAGTGATCATAGCGCCGGATCTTCGGTCCGCGAAAGCTATTTTTTCCGCGCTCGAGTTTCAGCGCCCGATGGCGGGATCGGACCCGCTTGATATGGTCGCCACTTCCACGAATCGGGGCGGGAACTGACGCGGCCCTGGTAAGGGGCGGCCGCGGAAGGAGGATCAGCCGCCTAACATCTTCATCATCTGGTTTCGTCCTCGCCCGGTGGACATTTGCTTCATCATCTTCTGCATCTGCCGGAACTGGTTGAGAAGCTGATTGACCTCGCGCGGGGACGTGCCGCTGCCCCTTGCGATACGCCTGCGTCTGCTGCCGCTGATTATGTCGGGCCTCTTGCGCTCCTGGGGAGTCATCGAATAGATGATTGCCTCGACCCGCTTGAGATTGTCCCCGTCGAGCTGGTCTGAGTTCAGCTTTCCCTTGACGCCCGAGAAACCGGGAACCATATCCAGGATCTGGCTCATCGGCCCCATCTTCTTCAACTGCTGCAACTGCTCCAGGAAATCTTCGAGATCGAAACGGGCCTGTCGCAGCTTGCGGTCCAGCTCCAGCGCCCGCTCTTCGTCGAAGTCGAGTTGCGCCTTCTCGATCAGGCTCTCCACGTCGCCCATTCCCAGTATCCTGGACGCGAGCCTGTCGGGGTGCATCTGCTCCAGGGCTTCGATTCGCTCGCCCGTGCCGATGAACTTAATCGGTATGCCGGTGACCTTGGTTATAGACAACGCCGCACCGCCACGGGCGTCGCCGTCCATCTTGGTAAGAACCAGGCCGGTTACGTTCAGACGCTCATGAAACTCTTCGGCGACGCGGACCGCCTCCTGGCCGGTCATCGCGTCCAGCACGAGCAGCGTCTCGACGGGAGACACGGCTTTGTGGACGGACTCGAGTTCGTCCATCAACTCTTCGTCCACCTGGAACCTTCCAGCGGTATCCACGATCACCCAGTTGACGCCACCATCGCGTCCGCTCGCAATTCCCGCCTTTGCGACTTTGTTGGTGTCGCGAGCCTTTCTGTCGGAATACACCGGGACTTCAATCTGGCCCGCCAAAGTCTCCAACTGGTCTATTGCGGCGGGCCTTTGGAGGTCGGCGGCGACCAGCATGGAGGACTGCCCGGCCTGCTGCAGGTGTCGGGCGAGCTTGGCGGCCAGGGTGGTCTTGCCGGCGCCGTTCAAACCGGCGACCAGGATAACGCCGGGCTGCTTCGGAGGGTTTTCGATTCTATGGCTGCCGCCCGTTATAACCTTGGTCAGTTCTTCCTGGGTTATCTTGACGACCTGCTGGCCCGGCGTGAGCTTGGTGAGCAAGTCTTCGGCAAGCGCCCGCTCCTTGATGGTGGAAACGAGTTGGCGGGCGACTCTGAAGTTGACGTCGGCTTCGAGGAGGGCCATGCGCACTTCTCTGAGGGAGGCGTCAATGTCCTTTTCGGTCAGCCTGCCCTTGTTGCCGAGCTTGTAGAATATCCCGTTGAGTTTCTCGGAGAGGGCCTCGAACATGAAATCACTCCGTGCGTCGAGTTATGCGGGCGGACTATGCCGCGCCGTAAACGGTCTCGACCATGCCTTTCATTATTGACGAGATGAATCTGACGCCCGATATGGCGCGGTAGTACTCCATGCGGGTCGGGCCAACGACCCCGATGGCGCCAAGGGCGTGTCCCGGAACGCCATACCTGCAGATGACTACACTGAGCGGCCTGAGCGCCTCGCCCCTGTGTTCGCCGCCGATGACCACACGTACAACCTGACCGACCGGAGCTTCGTCCAAGGCGGCCTGGATGAGACTTCCATCCTCGACGCCGCGAATTATCGGGCGGACTTTCTCGAAGTCGTCGAACTCGGGCTGGTCGAGCAGATTGCGAAGGCCGTCAACGTAAGGGTCGTCGTGGTCAGCCTTGTCTTCTTCTTCGAGCATGACGATTGCGGCGTCTATCGCCCTGCGCTCGTGCGGAGTCAGCTCGAACGGACTGTGGGCAATCTCCTCATGGGTCATGCCGGTTACCTGGCCGCGGAGTCGGACGCCCATTGACTCGAGTTCCGAGGTTTCGACAGGTTCGTCAAAGCGGATCAACTGCTTGCGCAGCTTCGCCTGTTCCAGAACTATTACCAGCAAGGCGAGGACATCCTGAACGGGGACCAGTTCAAGATGCCGGATTCTGGATACGCTGGTCTTCGGGAATGTAGCTATGCCCAGGTTTCCCATAAGCTGGGCAATCAGGGTCGCGGCTACATTTCCCCACTTGTCCACGTCGTGCTGGACCCGGTCGAAGTGATCCTGGATCGTAATTCTGGCATGTGGGGGTATTCGCGGGTCGGAGTTAGCCAAAAGCGATTCCACGTAGAGCCTGTATGCACTGTCCTGCGGAACGCTTCCCGCTGAAGCGTAGGGGCGGGATATGTAGCCCTGATCCTCCAGGGCGGCAACCTCGTTGCGCACGGTCGCGGAACTGACGCCGAGGCTGTGCCTTCGGGTCAGGCTGTCCGACGCGATGGGCGCAGCATCGTGCACATAGTCGTTGACTATATGCTTGAGTATTAGCTGTTGGCGCTCCGTCAGCATTTCCACTGCCATAATGTCCAGGGTTGTATAGACGCATCCTCGGGAGGACATTTGCTCCCGTTCAAAGGCCACCACGGAATTCTCACTTTAGCATAGCATATTAAGGGGCGCTGTAAATGTTGAACGACGCCTGATGTGGACTTGAGAAAGAGCGTCCCGTTTCTTCACGACAGTCATTCGGCGGCGGCTGTTTTGTCCAATCGAGTCTAGGCTATACTGGTTGGACGTATCGAAAATCAAGCGCTACATCGGAGATCAGCCAAATGGAGATAACCTGGCACGGACACTCGTCTATAAGACTGTTGAGTAGAGACGTGTCTCTTCTGACAGACCCACACCCTGGGAGCGGCGGCGCGCCGGACGCCGATATAGTCGCGGTCAGTTGTGACTATCCGGCACATACAGACTACAGATCTGTCGGGGGAGATCCCAAGGTGCTCAACGGGCCAGGGCAGTATGAGGTGCGAGGCTACAACATTACCGGAATCGGAACGGCGCTGAACGATTCAGAGGACAGCCGTCGGATCAACACGATCTACGTTATTCGTTCGGAGGGCCTGTCGGTGTGCCACCTGGGGAGTCTTAGCGCCAGGCTGGCATCGAGGCAGCTGGAGTCTCTTGGTTCGGTTGACGTGCTGATCGTCCCGGCGAGCGAGAGCGGAACGTTGGAAGTCAAGGAGATTTCCAGACTGGTGAGCGTGCTGAGTCCGGGGATCGTGATTCCCGTTCACTATAATCCCGCAGACGGCGAGGACAACCTTGGGTCTGCGCGAGCGCTGCTGAGCGAGATGAACGTCGAGGCGCCCGATACACAGATTCGCCTCAATGTCACACAGAGCAACATTCCCAGACAAACAAGAGTGGCGTTGCTGAGAGACTTGTCGGGAGACTAGCGGCCGCGGATATTCCGCGAAAGAAGAAATCCTCGCCTTTCAAAGGCGAGGATTTCTTTTCGATGCGGAATTCGAGGGACGGACGTCCTACATATCCTTGCCCAGATTGGCGAGGAATTCATTATTGTTGCGCGACCTGCGGATGTGGCCGAGCAGTTTTTCGGTGGACTCGCCAGGGTACTTTTCGTCGGAGGAGATCATGGCGACCATGCGTCGGAGCAGCCACACCTGCTTCAGAGTAGCCTCGTCGAGGAGCAGTTCCTCACGGCGCGTGCCGCTGCGCGCCACGTCAATCGCGGGGAATATCCTGCGTTCCGCGAGTCTGCGGTCAAGATGCACTTCCATGTTGCCCGTGCCCTTGAACTCTTCGTAGATCACGTCGTCCATGCGGCTGCCGGTTTCGACCAGGCAGGCGGCGAGAATAGTCATGCTCCCGCCCTCCTCGGTGTTTCGCGCCGCGCCGAAGAATCGCTTCGGTGGGTAGAGCGCAACGGGGTCAATGCCGCCGGAGAGGGTGCGTCCGCTTGTCGGAACTGCCAGGTTGTACGCCCTCGTGAGCCTGGTGATGCTGTCGAGAAGTATCACGACGTCGCTTCCAGCCTCCACCAGTCGCTTGGCACGTTCCAGAACCATTTCCGCAACGCGGCAGTGGTCCTCGACCGGCTCGTCGAACGTGGAGCTATATACCTCGCCCGCTATGGAGCGGCGCATGTCGGTAACTTCCTCGGGACGCTCGCCAATGAGCGCAACCATGATCTGAATGTCGGGATGATTGACTGAAATGCCGTTGGCGATCTCCTTGAGCAGAGAGGTCTTGCCGGCCTTCGGAGGCGAGACGATGAGCCCTCGCTGGCCGCGCCCGATTGGGGCTAGGAGGTCTATAAGCCTGGTGGACGGGTTTCTGGGACTGGTCTCGAGCTGGATGCGCTCGATTGGAAATATGGGAGTCAGTTTCTCGAATCGCGGGCGATTGCGTGACGCCTCCGGTCGAACATCGTTTACATCCTCGACGCGAACTAGTCCGAAATAGCGCTCTCCGTCCTTCGGAGGCCGAACCTGACCCTTTACCTGGTCGCCCGTTCTGAGTCCGAATCGCCTTATCTGGGACTGCGAGACGTAAACATCGCTCGCGCCCGATGTGCCTCCATCCTGGCGAAGGAAACCGTAGCCGTCGTTGACTATGGAAAGAATTCCTCCCGCCCTTATGGGACCTTCTTTTTCGGCGACCGCCTTGGCAACGCGGTTGACCAGTTCGTGCCGTTTATTGGACCCGTTGGTATTTGCGCCAAGATCCGCGGCGAGCTTAACCAGCTCGTCGTTGGACTTGGTCATGATTTCTCCGAGATTCATTGTCTGCTCCGGGATTTCATTTGTTTGGCTCTACAGAAGATCGGACTTCCAAATAGGCAAGAGGGAAGTTTTCGAGTTGTGGGAATGATTCCAGGTACGATTGTCTCCAGGTCGCGCATGTCGGAATGAGTGATGATTTCTTCTAACTCTTACATCTCAGACTGTCGCCATAGCGTGTCCGTCGGGAAATGGAGTTGCATATCGAATTCAGCAAGTAGGACCGCAAAAATCTATTGTCTCGCGTATCGCAGGAATGTTGACATACGCAGCCTGCGAATGCAGGTGTACTGTAATTGAGACTGGGCCTTGCCGGTAGAGGCAACTCCGATTGTGTGAAGACTCAATGGGGTTGCCTAGAAGATGATAAGGAATGATGCTCAATAGATAATATCATAAGTAGATGCACTAGTCCAATTTAAGTGAAGCCGCGCCGTTTTTGCCAGACTCAGACCAGTGTAGAAGGAGGCGTCCGAGCGTGTAAATACGATTAGAGCGGCCTGCTTGACCAGTCTTCCATTGGGTAATAGAATGCGCCCTATCATGCGAAGGCATATTCACGAAGGCGTATTCTTATAGACTGGGCGGCGCATGGAACGCCAGTCGGCATTCGAGCATTAGTTTTTTCGTGTAGAGGTTACTTTCATCCAATTCGAGCAAGGGAGGATCAGGTGACACGTATATCTTCTTTCGGCGCACTGAGATTATCGTTCTTCGTCGTGCTTCTAGCGGCGGCTTTGATGTTGACGCTGGCCTGTGGTTCGGCGGACGAGGAACCTGCGGCCCCGGCGCAACCGGCCGCGCCAGCGCCGGCGGCTACCACGGCGCCGGCTCCCGCTCCCGCCGCGGCGCCGGCCCCAACTGTCGCGCCCGCGCCCGCGCAGCCGGCGGCGAAGCCCAAGGCCACTGAAGCGATGATGGAATCCGCCTTCTCCGACGGCAGACGCGGAGGTCACTTCCGCCTCGCTACCGGGGTGTGGTTCGACCGTTGGGACATGACAACGAGGTCTCACTGGTCTTCGACCCAGGGACTCAACCGAATGTACAGCGGCGTTCTGCAGTTCTCGCCGAGGGACGGTCTTACCGTAACTCCCGACTTGGCCAATTCCTGGAACCTGGCGGATGATCTGAGCAGTGTC
Source organism: Dehalococcoidia bacterium (assembly GCA_965202815.1). Taxonomy (GTDB): domain Bacteria; phylum Chloroflexota; class Dehalococcoidia; order Lucifugimonadales; family UBA1123; genus VXRN01. Next base: position 965,980 of record CBDBCD010000002.1, on the reverse strand, counting down.
ACCCTCAATTTCCACGAAGACATCATGTGGCACGACGGAGAGCCGTTCACGGTTGACGACGTGGTTTACACGATCAATCGGTGGGTTGACCCGCCCGAGGGTATTCCTCAGCCGCGCGTCGCCGGTTTCCTGCTGGTTGACCAGATGAACAAGATTGACGACCACACAATGACGATAACCACCAAGAATCCGACCAGCCGAATTCTCTCGGCGCTGGCCGACTCCTGGCACATCATGCTTCCTGAACACGTACTGTCGGCGAGCGGAGGGAATCTGAGCGAACCGGAGCAGGTTATCGGCACCGGCGCTTTCAAGATGGAAAGCTGGGAAGTGGGCAACAACGTTGTCTCCATCGCCAACCCGGACTACTTCGTTGACGCGCCGGATGGCAGCCCCTATCCGCTGTTGGACAAGATAACCGGCATCGCGTTCGCCAACAGCGAGGCGGCCGGCGCGGCTTTCGAGACCAAGCAGATTGACTATTACACGACCTTCCCCCCAAACAGGGGCTACGGGATACAGGACCAGATGCCGGATGAAGTTTCCGTCATACGCTGGGACAGCCCGGGATTCCAGGGGATAGCGATGAACGGCTCGATACCGCCGTTCGACGACCCGGAGATACGCCAGGCGTTCAGGTGCGCGGTTGACACGAGGCAGATAATCGATCTGACCAGCGTCCCGGACATTGATCCCCCCAATCTGCGGCAGATCAGCTTCTTCGGCACCGCGGACCCAAATTACGACGACATACTCGACTATCCATGCCTGAACTGGGACCAGAAAGAGGCCCAGCAGGAGATGGCCAAGCAGGTATTCGCTGATAAGGGTGTGGACAAGATCGAATTCCTGACCGAGGAGGCGGAGCCGAACATAGTTCTGATCATCCAGCAGCAGATGGAGCCGCTGGGAGTGGAGATAGAGATAGTGGTGACCGAATTGACTTCGGCGAGGGAACAGGCATATGCCTGCGACTACCAGCTGTTCTGGTTCGGCCAGGCGGTGGCGAGCAAGAGTCCGGTGGAGATCATCAACCAGGTGTTCAGACCGGGCGCGGGCTTCGACATGTGCCAGGCTGAACCGCCGAAGGAGTGGCTTGACTTGCTCTCGGAACTGGATAGGGTAGGGCTTGGTTCGCTCGAAGAGAAGGAAATCACCAAGAAGATGGACACGATAATGCGTGAGGAGTGGAACCCGAAAGTGCCGGTTCGCCGCCCGGACGAGTTCCAGATCAAGTACAACTACGTGATGAATGTGGACGCTATCGCCACCGCGAAGTTCATCCAGTCCAGGTTCGTTGACGCATGGCTGGACGAAGGGGCGCCGGGGAGGTAGTCGTCGGCAGGTTTATCTTCAGGCGGGTGGGTTCACCCCCATCCTAACCTTCCCCCGTCAAGGGGGAAGGAACCTATTGTCAGGCAGCCAATCAGAAGAATCGAGGGTGAGGAATGCAAGGCTATATCATAAGGCGTTTGCTGCTGATAATCCCCACCCTCTTTCTGCTGGGGACCATTCTGTTCCTGATGCTCCAGTTCATACCGGGAGACGTCGCTTCCACGCTGCTCGCGAGCGAGGAGAACGCCGCGAGTCCCGAGGCGATAGCCGAACTGCGCGAGGAACTGGGGCTGAGCGACCCGCTCTATGTGCAGTACGTGCGCTGGATAATGAAGATGGCGCAGGGAGACCTCGGCTACTCTGTGTATTTCAACCAATCCGTCTGGCAGGCTATCAAGCCGAAGATTGACGTTACCGTAACGCTCGCGATTCTCGGAGTGTTGGTGGCAATCGCGATTTCGATTCCGGCGGGCATATTCTCGGCACTGTTCAGAGGAAGCGCGTTCGACCAGGCGGTGCGAGCGGTCAGCGCTGTTGGAATGGCGGTTCCGGCGTTCTGGCTGGGAATCATCATTCTGCTGGTGCTTGCGCGCTATGTGGGGTGGGCGCCGCCCGCCCAGCACGTTGATTTGTGGGAAGACCCAGTCAAGTCTTTACAGAGGTACATGTTCCCCGCGCTGATATTGGGCTTTCGCTCGGCGGCAGTGATCAGCCGGATGATCAGGTCCATGATGCTGGAGGTGCTGAGTGAGGACTACGTTCGCACGGCGTGGTCGAAAGGGCTTCTTCCGCGCGTCGTAATAGTAAGACACGCGCTTCGCAACGCCCTTCTTCCAGTGGTGACTATGCTGGGGATGCTGTTTGCCTCTCTCATAGACGGGGCGGTGGTCCTGGAGACCGTTTTCAACCTGCCTGGCATCGGGCTGCACCTGATCGAGTCGGTCAGGGGACGGGACGCAGTAATGGTGCTCGGCATGGTCCTGCTCATTGGTGTGTTCATGATGATCTGGATACTGCTGATAGACCTTTCCTACAAAGTTCTGGACCCTAGGGTTACATACGAATAGCGTGGACCAGAACGCGTGACGAGGAACTGACATGGAATCCTCAATCGAAGAACGGAGTCAGGAAGCTGGCTGGCAGGATCGCCTGACCGGAGCCAGAATCGGCCTTTGGCGCTTCTGTCACCAGAATCCGGCCGGCGCGGTCGGGGGAGCGATAATGCTTCTGATGGTCGCTCTCGCCGCGCTGGCGCCCGTGATCGCGCCGTTCGACGCCGCGAAGTTCGTGGCCAGCCGGTACGAAGGACTATTCGGCGAAGCTAAGGGCGGCGAATTCCTGCTCTTCGGGTCCGACCACCTGGGCAGGGACGAACTGAGCCGTCTGCTGTACGGCGGCCGAGTGTCGCTTATGGTAGGATTCTCGGCGCCGCTTATAGGCGTGGCGACAGGTACGCTGATAGGAATAGTCAGCGCCTACTACGGGAAAATCTTTGACATTCTTCTGCAGAGGCTCGTGGATACGATGCTCGTGCTTCCCGGCCTTGTGATAGTAATAGTCGTAGCCACGGCGTTCGGGTTCACAATGACGGTTGTCATCTGCGCGCTGGCGCTGTTCAGCGCGATTGGGTCTATCAGAGTGGTCAGGTCTCATGTGCTGTCATTGCGGGAGGCGCAGTTTGTCGAGGCGCAGCGCGCGATTGGGTCATCATCTCTGAGAATCATCCTGGTACATCTCGTGCCGAACACGCTTCCGGTGTCCATCGTCCTGGTGGCGGTCGGGATCTCGGGCGCAATCGTCGCCGAAGCTCAGCTCAGCTTCCTGGGGATCGGAATCAAGCCGCCGACCCCGTCCTGGGGGAATATGCTGAGCGGCGCTCAGGCAGTGTTCGACCTTGGCCCGCACCTGGCGATAATGCCCGGCATTATGATCTCCATAGCGGTGTTGGCCATGAACCTGTTCGGGGACGCGGTGAGAGACGCGCTCGACCCTCGGCTGCGAGGCAGAGGCGAAGAGTGATCGCGTTTGCCTCCAGATGGCGTTGGAGCGTTAATCCTTCTGAGGCCGAAGAACCGTATCCACGGATTTCAGACATCAGACTTCCTGCGGGGATCTCTAGTTGCCCTCTTTCATAAGAATTGCCCAGACACGTAATTCTCCCACATTTGTGAGCTCAATAAGGAGTGAATATGTCTTCGAGACCCAACATCGTCTTTATATTCAGCGACCAGCAACGCTATGACACGCTCGCGTGCTACGGAAACGACTGGATTCAGACCCCCAACCTGAACGCGCTCGCGGACAAGAGTTTCGTCTTCGAGCGGGCGTATGTCACCCAGCCTGTGTGTACGCCCGCGAGGTCGTCCATCGTGACGGGGCTGTATCCGCACGCGGCGGGGATGACCGTGAACAGGATGACGATGTCGCCGGACAAGAAGAGCATCGCCGAACTGATCTCGGACGACTACCATTCGGGGTGGTTTGGAAAGTGGCACCTGGGCGACGACGTCATACGCCAGCACGGGTTCGACGAGTGGGTAAGCACAGAGGACGGGCACAGGCCGCAGTACACCAAGCGCGAGTATCGCAGCAAGATGAGCGACTACCATAATCACCTGGTGGAGCACGGTTTCGAGCCGGACGTAACGGCCGGGGACGGGACTCCAATGTTCTCGGCGTGGCTACGCGCGGACCTGCCGGAGGAGCACCAGATGGCGTCGTTCCTGGCCGGGAGAGCGGAGGACTTCATAGACCGGAACTCAGACAGCCCGTTCATGCTGTACGTGAGTACGTTCGAGCCGCATTCGCCCTACTATGGGCCTCTGAATGACCTGTACGATCCGGATGAGCTTCCGGTCGGGCCCACATTCCTGAAAGTTCCGGAAGGAGGCTCGCTGCACAACAGGGTGAGGGCGGAATTCTGCACCCAGTATCTTGGACAGACAGACGCGGACGTGGACCCCTACCTGCTCAACAATGTTGCAGGGAGAAACGACATAACCACGGAGGCGGGATGGCGCCAGTTGAGGGCCTGGTACTTCGCCAATATCACGCTTGTTGACCGGATGGTTGGCAGAATCGTCGAGGCGCTGGAGCGCAACGGCGTCGCGGAAAACACAGTAATCGTGTTCACGAGCGAGCATGGCGAGATGGGCGGCGACCATGGGATGCTGGAAAAGCGCTCGATGTACGAGGAGTCGGCGCGCGTACCGCTGCTGATGCATGTTCCATGGCTGTCGCAGGAGCAGACGATGCTTCAAGGCACCGCGGGACATATTGACCTGGTTCCGACACTGCTGGACCTGTCGGGCAACGACATTCCCGGACATCTCCAGGGCAAGAGTCTTGCACCGGTCCTGCGCGGAGAACAGACGCTGGACGGCAACGACGTGTTCATAGAGTGGAACGGCGTCAGCGACATTGACGACAGACACCTGGGAAGCGCGGAGATCAACCTTCGCAACACCCAGCCCTGGAGAACCATCGTAAGAGACGGCTGGAAACTCGCGCTGTGCGCGACGGACCAGTGCGAGTTGTATGACCTCGAGAACGATCCTTACGAGGAGAATAACCTGTTCAACGACCCAGACCAGAAGGAGCGGATCAGGAATCTGGCAGCGCGAATCCGCCTATGGCAGCACAAGAACGGCGACCACGCTCCTCTGCCGACAGTTTGAGGAGGGTATATAATCGCCGCGAACTACCACAGGGAGGAATTCAATGGCCGACAGACCAAACATAGTTTTCATATTCAGCGACCAGCAGCGCCAGGATACGCTCGCGTGCTACGGGGCGGACTGGATGAATGTTCCGAACCTTAACGCGCTGGCGGACGAGAGCTTCGTGTTCGAGAATGCCTACGTCGCGCAGCCGGTCTGCACCCCGGCGCGGGCGACTATCATGACGGGGCTGTACCCGCACGCGGCAGGGCCCATCGTGAACCAGATACACCTTTCGCCGGACGTGCCCGTTATCGCTGAGATGATTTCGGACGACTACATCAAGGGCTATATGGGCAAGTGGCACCTGGGCAACGACCTGGTAGCGCAGCACGGATTTGACGTATGGAAGTCAACGGAGGACGGTCACAGATTCGCCAGGCCAGAACAGAGATTCCTCACGTCGAGCTACAACCAGTACCTCGTCGAACAGGGCTACGAGCCGGACAGAGAGAGGAACAGGGTCGGCACGTTCAGTTCGGACATGCACTATGACCTGCCGGAAGAACATCAAATGGGATCGTACCTGGGAGACCAGGCGGCGGAGTTCATAGAGGAGAACAAGGACAGACCGTTCGTGCTGTATGTAAGCACGTTCGAGCCGCATTCGCCGTATCACGGGCCGTACATGGATATGTACGATCCCGAAACTCTGCCCGTGGGGCCCGCGTTCCTTGAGAAGCCAGAGACAGCTTCTCTTGTGAACAGGGTCAGGGCGAACTACTTCCTGCAGTTCATGCTGGATGGCGTTGATCAGACCCAAGACGACTACATGATGAGGTACGCCGCATCCCGCGAGGACGTTACCACCGAACTCGGATGGCGTACGCTTCGAGCGCACTACATGGCGAATATAACCCAGGTGGACCGCATGGTGGGCAAGATAACATCTGCCCTGGAGCGGGCGGGAGTAGCGGACAACACCGTGGTGGTGTTCACAAGCGAGCACGGAGACATGATGGGCGACCACGGGATGCTGGAGAAGCGTTCGTTCTTCGAGGAGGCGTCGCGGGTGCCGCTGCTGATGCGGGTTCCGTGGCTTTCGCAGGAGCAGACGATGGTGGAGGGCAGCGTGGGACACGCGGACCTGGTTCCGACGCTTCTGGACCTGATTGGTGAGGACATTCCCGACACGCTCCAGGGGAAGAGCCTTCAGCCTGTCATGAAGGGCGAGGTGGACCTGAGCGAGAATGATGTGTTCGTGCAGTGGAATGGGACGAGTGAGGAGATTGTGGACAGGTTCCTGGGCAGCGCGGAGATCAACCGGATGCTCGCGCTTCCGTGGCGGTCGGTGATTACGCCCGACCGCTGGAAGTTGAACCTGTGCGCGGGCGACCAGTGCGAGTTGTACGATCTGAACAACGATCCGCACGAGATGAACAATCTGTTCAATGACCCGGCGCAGGCCGACCGCATCCGGGACATGGCGGCGCGGATACGGATATGGCAGGGTGAGACGGGGGATACGGTCCCGCTGCCTACGACGTAACTTTATGCGGACGGCATTCTGGATTGTAATAGTGTTGCTTGGGACGCTTGCGACAGCGTGTGGAGAAGGGCGTCAGCCGACTGCGGCAGAAACGCCAACCGCGGTCGTTCCGGCTGTGCCCCAGACGCCGACCGCGCTATCCACGCCTGCCGTCGTAGGAGAGGTTGAATCTAGTCTGAGTCCAACTGCGTCGGTGACGCCAACTGCTAAGGCGTCACCGACGGTCACATCCAGACCAACCCCGTCGCCTACTGTCACGCCAGAACCAACCTATACACCGACGCTCACCGCCATACCTAGCCCAACCCCATTGCCGACCGCCACACTCACGCCGGAACCAACCGCTACGCTTACGCCTACCAATACGCCCAGTCCCACACCATCACCCACTAATACATCAACGCCAATTCCGACCGCCATACCTACACATACGCCATTGCCGACCGCAACACTCAGCCCAACTCCGGCGCCGACTGCCACGCTGACACCGACCGCGACATCCAGCCCTACCCCGTCGCCGACCCCTGTCCCCGGCAGGGCTAACCTGTACGAATACATTATGCCGCCCGAACACATGGCTAACATCTTCTGGTATTGGGAAGAAGGCGAAGAAAACTTCCGGGAACTGATAATAGACTTCACTATCCATAACGACCCCGGCAGCCGGTCGGATAAAAACAACTCCGGCAACTGGCCGGACAAACACGGTCTTTACCTGATGCTATGTAACAGCACTATCTCAGACACCATGTTCTATTTTGGTCTTCAAACAGACGCTGGGCGCGGTGAGCGAGGGAAGAGAATCATCTACTCCCGTTGGGAAACCCGGGATCTAGCGAATGCGAGGACCGCAGACCCCACAGAGGGATGGACTGAATCGTCCGGTCACGAGGGGGACTTCATAGGGGTCAGGCGCAGCTACGGCTGGACATCCGGAGATTACCGCGCTCGCATCGCTCCCGACGGGGCTCCAGACGCTGACGGCGAATGGTACGGGGTATGGATTACAGAACTCAGCAGCGGAATAACGACTTGGGGAGGCTCTTTGAAGTTCCCATTCGTTGATGGCCGGACAGTGATTGAGTCGCCCACCTATACGACGTTGGAAATCTATGGTAACGTCATCATCCGCCCGATAGATATACCAGAATGGCACGTCAGTCTGAAGATGCCGATGGGCGGCGGCGCAAGACCGAATGCCGGTTACATTGACTACAGCCCGTTCACGGAAGGAGGCGTAAAGAACTCCGAAGTGAGCGTCGTTCCGGAAGAGGGAGCTGTTCACTTTTATGTCGGAGGGACAACCGAGCGTGAGACACCAGAGGGCTGGAGTACATGGTGAGTCTATTCGCCAAATAGTCAGCATTGTCTGCCACAGGATTAGAAGAAGGCTGTCGCGCCATGTTCACGTCCACGACCGAAATGTAGCCAGCAGTTGCGATATTCGGTTGGCTAGGCGCTCTACGCGGGCAGCCACTTCTTGTTGACTTTGCAGAGGTAGGAGAAGGTTGGGTTGACGAACTGGGTGCAGCGGGCTTCGAGAACCTGGCCCAGGAAGAGGTACGCCTCTCCCCTGTCGAATCCGTAGCCGGTCTCGAGCCAGAGCAGCATTTCGGAGAGGGCTATGCGGAAGGCGTCCTCGGCGGGGCGGGTGATGCCGGTGGTCATTATGTGGGTCGCGTCTTCGATGCGCGGCCAAGCCATGTTGTCCGGGAGCGGGGCGAGTTCGCAGCGGATTCTGGCGGTCCCGCCTGTCTCTATGCCACCGGCTCCGCAGATTTCCCCGTCTCCCTGGCGGGCGTGCATGTCTCCGATATGGAGGAGCGCGCCCGGTACCTGAATGGGAATGTAGACGGAGGCGCCGGCCTTTATTTCCTGGATGTCGAAATTGCCGCCCCACTGTCCAGCCCACGCGTTTGCCCAGCGCGTGTTGGAGGGCGCGACTCCGACGACCCCCAGCATGGGTTCCAGCGGGAATTTCAGGTCGTCGCTCCAGTGGATGAGACCGTCGCTTATGGAGACTATCTTCTCGTGGTGACCGATTGCGGTCGCGCCCATCCAGCCGGGCATCGCGCCCGTGCTTCCGCGAAACCTTGTGAAACCGAATGGCTCGGTCCGGATGTCTAGGATGTGGACTATGAGCGCTTGGCCCGGCTCGGCGCCGTTGACGTAGATCGCGCCGCTGGAGGGGTTGCCGCCCGTCAGGGTTTCCTCAAGTTTCCGCTGGTCGGGGTGTCCTTCTATCCAGGGGCCGCGATTCATCTGGGTTACGACCTCGAACTCCTCGCCCGGTTCGACGAACATGGTGGGTTCGTTGTCGGGGCCGGTCTCGAAATAGAGGATGTCTTTGGTGGCGCGCTGCATCAGTTGGCTCCTTTGCCGCGAGATTCTGAGAGGAGTAGGTTCAGCCTAATCACCCCCATCCTAGCCTTCCCCCGTCAAGGGGGAAAAGGGACTTTGGCTTACCCTTGTGAGTTGCGACGGGATGCGAGGAAGGCCCTCGCGCCGTCCATGAACATGTTGGTGGCGCGGGCGGAGTCCATTACGTCGTCGGCCATGCGCTTTCCGGCGGCGTGAACGGCGTCTCGGACCTGTCGCTCGAAGTCCAGCACGTCGGGGTGAGTGGGCTGGCCGGGCAGACCGAGGGACTGGGCAATATCCTGGGCGCCGGAGGCGTAGAGGTCTATGCCCTCGACGGCGAGGATATCGGCAATGTTGTCGAGGACCTGAACGTCTTCGAGCTGGGCTATGACGAGGATGTTGTCGTTGGTGTGTTCCATGTAGCCGGGGAGGGATTCGACGTCGCCGAAGTATGCGCCGCGTCCTGAGCCGAAGCTGCGCAGGCCCCTTGGGACGTAGCGGCAGGCGTCGGCGAACTTCTGGGCGCGCTCGGCGTTGACGATGTGCGGGCCGGTGATTCCCATTATGCCCCTGTCGAGGAACCTGAGAATCGTAGGATGTTCTATGTCGGGGACGCGGGCCATTGGCGTGAGGCCGGCCATGTCGGCGATGCGGCATAGGTCGTCGAGAATGTCCACGGTGAAGGGGCCGTGTTCGCTGTCGAAGGTGACGAACTCGAATCCGACGCGGCCGGCGAGTTCTATGAGGGTCGTGGAAGGGAAGGACAGATTCAGGCCGTAGGACATATTGCCCTGGGCCATGTTGGATACGACGTTGTTCACTCTCATCGGGTTGGTCATTCAGGGTCTCCTTGTGGTTAGACCGAGTCGGAATCGGCAGGGTTAATAAATCATGCTTTATATCGTACAGGTGGGGTTACAAAGGGGGAAGGGATTTTTGTCTATCTCGTTATTGACATTTCTGGGGGTAACGTGATAATTTTCACAACGGCCTCGCGCCAATGGAGAGAAAAGGTATCTTGACACTGTAATCAACCCAATGTGATAATCTCTTTCGGCTTGAATCAGGGTCGCATCATTCAAATAAGACACAGGCAACCTGGCGCTGACGTATGGATCAAATCACAATAGACGCAACCGGGATGATAGCGAGTTGGGACGAATTGGGAAGCCTTCTCAGGAGTCTCTGGCTGGCAGTTTTGTTTATCGTCCTGTTCGCGTCAAACATGATCCTGGGGCACATAATGATCCCCTCGCTTGCTATGTCGGGACACATTCCCGACAGCTTCCGCAAGGCGCGGCCCGTACTCTACGCGCTAGCGATAATTTGCTTCGCGCTCGCGGCGTTCTTCATATTCCGCGCGAGCGGTTTTGCCATGACAGCGCTTGACAGCATCTGGCCGGACTATTGGATTTAGCTAGAAGCACTCGATCAATCACGGCATTGCGAGACATCAGGAACTATAGGATTTGATACCAGGCGATTTTCAGATCAAGAAACCTTCCGGCAAGCAGATGGTCCTGCTTACGGGACTTGGACTAGGCGGCCTGGTAACCGCGGTAGTGGTTGTGGTCGCGCTGACATGGGTTGTCTCGGCATGGTTCGGAACTCCGGTGATACTGAGTTCGGACGAAGGGCCTGAGCAGCCTATAGCGTTTCCGCACACGACTCACGTAGAGGAACTGGGCCTGGACTGCACTTTCTGCCACCGCGAGGTAACGAAGTCGGCGCAGGCTACGATTCCCCCGGTCAATCTCTGTATGACCTGCCACCAGGCGGTGCTGGGCTCGACCGAGACGGCTCAGGCGGAAATCAAGAAGCTGAGAGACGCATTCGACGACGGGGATCCCGTAGCGTGGGTGCGGGTGCATCGCGTTCCCGACCACGTGCATTTCGTTCATGAGACGCACATTCGCGTGTTGAGCGCACGAGACGGAATAGCTGAGACAGCGGTGTGTTCGACGTGCCACGGGGACGTTGGATCCATGGAAAAGGTACATCAGGTACGAACATTGAAGATGAGCGACTGCGTGGACTGCCACAGAGATAATGCCGCACCCACCGACTGCACCACCTGCCACTACTAGAGGCTCGAATTTATTATGGGCTTAACCAGACGACAGTTCTTGACACTCACCGGCGGCTCGGCGTCCGCGGCGGTGCTATTCGCCGCCTGCGGAGTACCCGAGGACGAGTTGCTTGTCGAATCGCCTGTTCGTATGCCCGAAGACCTGGTTTCCGGACGAGACAACTGGTACGCTACGCTCTGTCGAGAGTGTTCCACCAGCGAAGGCGTGGTCGTCAGGGTGATGGAAGGCCGGGCGAAGAAGATAGAGGGGAACGTTGACTACCCCGTAAACGCGGGCAAGCACAGCGCACGCTGCGAGGCTGGCCTGCAGGCCTTGTATAATCCTGACAGGATTCGCGGGCCGCTTGTACGCGCAGGCGAGCGTGGGGCATCCCAGTTCGAGGAGATAAGCTGGACCGACGCTATCGGCAGGCTTACATTCCAACTTCAGAATCTCCAGTCGAGCCGACGACAGCAGGGTATGGTGTTGGCGACAGGGCCGGGCGGCGGACACGCCGGACTCGTGGGAAGGCGTTTCGCGGAGAAGTTCGGCGGCAAGTACGCTCCTTACGAGACTCTTGAAAGCACGAACCTGAAGATGGCGATAAGCGCGGTCTTCGGGCAGGAGCGCATTCCCGACTTCGATATCGAGAATTCTAATTTCGTTCTGTCGTTCGGAGCGGACTTCCTAAATACATGGGGTTCGCCTGTACGCTATTCGCGTGGGTACGGCAATTTCAGGCAGGGCGACAGGGAGCGCGGGACGCACTATCACGTTGATTCCCGCTTCTCTATGACCACCGCGAACGCGGACAAGTGGGTACCCGTAATGCCGGGAATGGAAGGGTTGCTGGCTTTGTCCATCGCCTATGTTATAGTCGAGGACGGTCTTGGCAATTCGGACGCCGCGCAGGCGCTGACAGGTGGAGATTCCGAAGTTCTGGCAGCCTTCGCGCCCGAGTTAGTGGCCGAAAAGGTGGGCGTGTCCGCGGAGAAGATAAGCGCAATCGCGCACGACTTCGCGGGCCATGGGCCGGCTATTGCGATTGGAGGCGGATCCGCTGGAGCGCATACTAACGGCCTATTCAATTTGATCGCGATATACTCGCTGAATCACCTGGTGGGAAGCGTCGGACAGACGGGAGGGGTTATATTCAATCCCGCGCCGCCGCTGGAACAGATTTCAGATTCTGAATCCATGGCAACGCTGTCCAATTGGCAGGATACGGTAGCTGACATGAGAGCGGGCCGGGTCAACGCGCTGTTAGTACGCGGGGCCGATCCGTTCTATGGGCTGCCCGCTTCCTTGGACATAATGGACGCTTCCTACGACGTGCCTTTCATTTGCAGTTTCAGCGATGTCATGGACGATACGACAGCGATGTCCGACCTGGTGCTGCCGCAACACTCTCCGCTGGAGGACTGGGGCACGGACGCCCCGATGTTCGGCCCAGGATACGAGGTGGTAGGATTCCAGCAGCCGGTGGTCAGGCCATTCTTCGAGAACCGTGGGGCAGAACTTGGAACCCGCAGTTTCGCGGACGTGCTGCTCGCGGTGGCCGAGGGCCTGAATCTGGACCTGGAACTCGGCGGAGGCACTTTCAAGGAAGTCCTGCAATCCGAGGCGCGAAAGTTGTTCGATCTTAATAGAGGATCCGTGAGGGCGGGGGACTTTGGCTCGTTCTGGAACGGGACTCTGCAAAGAGGCGGATGGTGGGACACCAACGCTCGCTCGAGGGACTCGGTCGCTCCGCCGCCGGAGTTGCCTGAGTTCGAGGAGCCTCAATTCGAGGGCGACAGCAGGTTCCAATACTACCTGACGCCGTTCAGCCAGGTAGGAATCGGGGACGGACGGGGGGCGCACCTGCCCTGGATGCAGGCGACCCCGGACCCAATCACGACCGCCACATGGCGAACGTGGATCGAGATCAACTCTCGGCTGGCGGAAGAGTTGGACATCCGCGAGGGCGACGTCATCAAGGTGACATCGCCAAGAGGTTCGATAGAAGCGCTGGCGTATCCTCATCCGGGCGTTCCACCGTACACGGTCTCGATACCGCTCGGCCAGGGACACAAAGCTATGGGACGATACGCGAAGGACAGGGGGGCGAATGTGTTCTCCATCCTCGCGCCGCTTACCGACAGCGAGTCGGGCGCGTTCGCGTGGGCCGCCACGAAGGTCAGTATCGAGAAGACGGACGAATGGGTAAGAGTTCCGAAGTTCGAGAACACGGTGCCCGAGACGCCGACTGACGAACATCATCATGTCATCGAGATCACGAGCGAAGACAGTTAGGCGGGAATGACGAACAGAGGCCAGGCGATTTCGGGGCGCGGGTTTTTCATCCTCACCCCAGCTCTCTCCCATCAAGGGAGAGGGGAACTGATTAAGAGGTAGTTTAGGAGAGGCTGGATCAATGGCTGAAAGCTGGGGAATGATAGTTGACCTGGACAAGTGCACGGGCTGCCAAGCCTGTGTCGTCGCGTGTCAATCCGAGAACAATATCCCCATCAACGAAGAGGAACACTTCAACCAGCGCCGCGCTATCCAGTGGATACGCGTCGAGCGGTACTGGGAGGGAGAGTTCCCTGACGTAAAGGCGCGGTTCATTCCGATTTTCTGCCAGCACTGCGCGGACGCGCCGTGCGAGCCGGTCTGCCCGGTGTACGCCACCTATCACAACAGCGAGGGCCTCAACGTACAGATCTACAACCGCTGCATCGGGACGCGCTTCTGCGCGAACGGCTGCCCGTACCACGCGCGGTTTTTCAACTTCTGGGAGCCGGAATGGCCGGAGAGCCTTACGAACCAGCTAAATCCCGACGTTACGGTACGCAGCCGCGGAATCATGGAGAAGTGCACCTTCTGCATACAGCGGATACGGCGCACGAACCGGAAGGCCGACCAAGGCGGCATGGCGGTTACGGACGAGTCGCTTGAGAGAGGGCTGAATCCGGCTTGCGTGAATGCCTGTCCGACAGAAACGCTGGTGTTCGGCGATCTGGCCGAGATGCTTGCCGCCAAGCGCGCCGGAGCGCGGCGACTGCCTGAGCCGAAGAACAAGGCGCAGGAGATAGTGAAGAAGGAACTGGAAGACGGTCGGGGGTACCGGCTCGTGGAAGGGTTCGGTACGAACCCCGCGGTCATATATCTACGCAAGGTTGACAAGGAAGCGGCCCAGGGAGCGGGTAGTCATGGCTAGCAACGCACACGCGGCCCCTCACGCGGGCGCACATGTTGACCCGCGCGTCGCGGTCCCGCCCACGTCGCCGGAGGAGACGACCAATCTGCTGATTGGCAAACACCTGAAGGTTGGCGACAACTTCTGGCGAGCGGCGGCCGCATTCGGCGTTCTCACTATACTAGGCTTGATCGGCTTCGTGATGAAGCTGGCCGGCGGTGTGGGAGACACGGTCATCTGGGGATACTACGCGGCGATGTTCAGTTTCATCATCACGACCGCTTCGGCGGCGCCGATGGTGGCGATTGCGCCGAGGATGGCGAACGCGCACTGGCGCAGGCCCATATCGAGGGCGGCGGAGTTGTGGAGCGTGGTCGGACTGTTGAGCCTGCTGTGGTTCATCCCGCTGCTGTGGGTGCTGCCACCTCTTAGCGACGGACGGCGTTCGCTGTGGTTCTTCGACATGGCGCATCCGAACGACGTGCCGTCGTACTCGCCTCATATATGGGCGTCGGCGGCGATACTGGCGCTGGTGGTAACCGGACTCGCGCTTGTGTGGATGTCGAGTTTGCCGGACTTCGCTTCGCTGGCGAAGAGGGCGCCCACGGGATCGCGGCACCAGAGGTGGGCGGCGTGGATGGCTCGCGGATGGGTTGGCACTTCGAAGCAATGGTTCATGCTGAAGCGACGGATGGGAATACTGGGCGCGTTCTACTTTATGATGCTGGTATTCGTCCACTTCCTGATCAGCGTGGACTTTCTTATGACACTTATACCCGGCTGGATAGACGCGCTCTACCCGGTCACTCACGCCGCGAACGCGCTCCAGGCCGCAGCCGCCACCATGGTGCTGACCGCATGGGTGCTGAGAAAGTTCGGAGGCTACGAGGACTATATCGGACTGGACCAGATATGGGGCGTGGGCAAGTTGCTCTTCGCGCTTTCGCTGCTCTGGTTCTGGTTCTGGTTCTCGAGTTTCAACGTTTACTGGTATGGAAGGAAGCCAAACGAGCTCGCGGTGCTCGAGTTGTTGATTCACGGACCGTATGTCTGGGTGTTCATGACGGTGTTCATGCTGAATTTCGTGATACCGCTGTGGACGCTGGTATGGAATCCGGTGCGGCACAGCACGTGGGGGCCGGCGATAATCGCGGTCTCGGTGCTGGTCGGGACGTTCCTGGACAGGATCAGGATGTTCGTCGCGGCGTACTCGGTGGAGGGCATCGGGAATCCTAGCTATGACAAGTACGAGCTTGAGACGGGCCTCCTGCCGACGATATGGCCTTGGCGGTCCGGTGGTATTGACGACATGTTAGCGGACGTATTCATCATGCTGGGCGCGGTCGGGGCGATGATACTGTTGTACATGCTTGCGTCGAGACTGTTCCCCATAATGAATATATGGGAGCAGCGGGAGCTTCAGCTATACGACCAGGGGCATGTAGAGAACCATCGCGGCCACGTGCGGGTGATGGGGAAGTCGGAGTGATTCACCCTCACCCTAGCCCTCTCCCATCGAGGGAGAGGGGATTAAATGAGTGATAAATAGGAGTGGATTCCCGCCTTCGCGGGAATGACGGTGAAGTAGGCGGGTAGAGGGAGAAATCACCCCCACCCCAGCCCCCTCCCATCGAGGGAGAGGGGATTAAATGAGTGATAAATAGGAGTGGATTCCCGCCTTCGCGGGAATGACGAAATGGGAAGCGGCCTGAGAAAGGCGATATGCTAGAGCACGTACAGCTAGACCAGAAAACGATCAACGAGGACCTACTCGGCGGCGTTCTTGGGACGCCGAGGTGGTGGCTGCCGACGGTGATATTCCTGTTGATCGTGGTGTTCACGGGACTTGCCGCTTTCGGGTATATGATGAACAAGGGCCTCGGCGTTACGGGTCTGAACAGGCCGGTGCTCTGGGGGTTCTTCCTGGTGAACTTCGTGTTCTGGATCGGCATCAGCCACGCGGGGATCATGATCTCGGCGATTCTGAGGCTGACGCAGGCGGAGTGGCGCCGCCCGGTGACGCGCGCGGCAGAGGTGATGACGGTGTTCTCGCTGATGGCCGCGCTGCACACGCCGCTGTTCCACGTGGGCAGGCCGTGGCGCGACTTCTGGGTGTTCCCGTATGACTTCGCGCGCGGGGTGTGGCCGAATGTGCGCTCGCCGTTCGTGTGGGACCCGAGCGCGGTTATGACTTATCTTATCGGAAGTTCTTTGTTCGTGTTCATCGCGCTGATACCGGACTTGGCGGTGATCAGGGACAGGGCGCAGAAGGTGTGGGTGAAGCGGATATACGCAGGGCTGTGCCTTGGCTGGCGCGGCACTCCGAGGCAGTGGAAGCTACAGGCGGTGGCGGGCATATTGCTGTCGGCGCTGGTGTTGCCGGTGTTCGTTTCGGTTCACTCGATAGTGTCCTGGGACTTCGCGGTGCTGATAGGCGTGGAGGGCTGGCATTCTACCATCTTCGCGCCGTATTTCATCATCGGGGCGATCCATTCGGGCGTGTCGGCGGTGGCTATGCTGATGGCGCTGGGGGTGTGGATGTGGAAGCTGGACAAGTATATCCGGCCGGACCACTTCGACGCGATTGCGCGTCTGCTGATAGTGGTGGCGACGACATGGTTCTTCTTCTTCTTCCTGGAGTGGGTGTTCGCGCTCTATACCCTGGAGGCGCCGGAGGTAGTTCTGCGGGAGCTCCAGGTGTTCGACTGGCCGTACTCGGCGCTGTTCATAGTGTTCATCGTTACGGCGTTCTTCATACCGGTGCCGATGTGGCTGTTCAAGAGTGTGCGGCGGTCGGCGTTCTGGATGCTGATAACGACGATATTGGTGAACATCGGGATGTGGCTGGAGCGGTTTATCATAATCATTCCGGGCCTGGTGCGGCGCCAGCATTTCACGTTCGACTGGGGCACGTATCATCCGAGTATCATCGAGATTCTGATCGTGGCGGAGACGTTCGCGTTCGTGGCGCTGGGAATGCTGCTGTTCAGCAAGTTCTTCCCGCTGATACCGCTGTTCGACATCAAGGAAGGCATGACAAACAGACGTGAGTTCAAGATCGGGCGTCGCACGATACCGGCGACGGTCCGGGAGTGAGGTTGATCCAAGATGCAGATGACGCAGATGCTTGGGAAAAAGAGCGTCCTGGGACTGTTCGCGGAGGGCGAAGAGGACAAGGCGGCTGACGCGCTGGACGCGCTCCGGGAAGAGGGGTACGACCACACGGAGTACGAGATCATTACGGGCACGCCCTACCCTGAAGGGACTTTCGGGGAGGAGGAGCCGAAGCACACGCTGTTCCGGTGGCCCCTGATGGGCGCGGCTTGCGGGTTCATCGTGGGCCTGGTGCTGACGAGCGGCACGCAGCTTGCGTACCCGCTGGTTACGGGCGGAAAGCCGGTGCTGTCCATCCCGCCGATGTCTATCATCATGTATGAGGGCACGATGCTGGGAGCGATCATCTTCACGGTGATCGGGATTGTGGTCGAGTCGCGGCTGCCTCGCCTTTTCATGGGCGCTTATGACGAGCGGATCACGGAGGGCTATATCGGGGTTACGGTTACGACGGACGAGGAGAGGATTGGACGGGCGGAAGAGGTGCTGAATGAGGTCGGAGCCGAGGAAGTAAAGCGCGGCTGGGAGTCCTGAGACGTTGCATCTTCTGACTGACAAGATACGATTGGACCGGGTACGCGCGACGGGAGCCGCGAGGCTGGCTGTGGCGGCGCTGGGACTGTTCGCGCTGTTGGCGGCTATGGGCTGCTATAACAACAACACGGGCGAGACGGTCATTACCCAGGATATCCACTTCAAGCTGCCGGCGTTCCCGGAGACGGGCTCGAATAAGGTGCAGGTGTTTACGGAGATGCACTACCAGCCGTCGTACCGCTCGCAGGAGGGGCCGCGACTGGACCCGCCGGAGTCGGCGGTGCCGATTACGGGCAAGGAAGTAATGCTGAAGTCGGTGGAGGAGTACCAGGCGCTTGAGAGTCCGGGCGGGAACGCGAGCAACGGCGAGACGCTGTACGCGGTGAACTGTGTTGTGTGCCACGGCGCGAACCTGGACGGCCAGGGCAAGGTTATGACGTATGGGCCGAATATGGCCCCGGCGAACCTGGCGGTGGCTCCGACGGCGGACCGGTCGGACGGGGAGCTGTACGGGATCATCAGCTTCGGGGGCAATACGGGCTTCACGGTGCGGGTGCCGAAGTTGGACGACCCGACGTATGACAATGACCGGTGCGTGGGCCAGGCGGCCTGCCCGATGCCGGAGTTCCGAATGTTGCTCACGGAGCAGGAGCGGTGGGACGTTGTAGCGTATCTGAGGGAGCGGCAGGGGCGGTAGCCGGCGGATTTTAGATAGAGAATGATGAGGGAGCGCGTCTTGGGACGCGCTCTTTTTGTTTGGGGTGGATAAGGTAGGGATTATAATTGCGCTGGGCCCGGGCTGGGTGAGTGACAGGCGGTTAACAGGGAGGCGACAGGGCTGCGCTGTGACCAGCGTTTGCCTGCGTTTAGCCTGCGTTAGCTATGAGGGCCTTTTTTCCGCGCTCGGTGTCTTTGGGTAGGATAATGTATAGATTATGTTTATGGCGGTTGGTTAGGTTGTGTGTTCGGATTGTAGCATGGTGGGGGTGGGGAGGGGAAGGGGGATGCCTAAATTCGGACGCACAGAGTGCGTTGAGTGTCTAGCAGTGAGATTGAGAGAAGCAATAAAATGGGTACCTAGATTCTTGGCCTGAAAACGTTGGGTATCCCAAATTGGAACGCAGTCTGAAATTTCTAGACTTATTCGCCGGGGGCGGAGGTCTGTCCGAAGGATTTGTCCAAGCTGGATTCAAGCCGATAGCGCACGTAGAGAGTGATAGGGGCGCGTGCTTTACGTTGCGTACTCGTATGGCATACCATTGGCTTAAGGGGAGAGATCAGCTGGACCTGTACAGGAGATACCTATCTGGGTGTCTGAGTCGTGACGATTTGTATGATAAAATTCCTGAACGGATTGTCGGGTCAATCATCAATATGGAGATTGGCGACGACTCCATTAGGGGGATATTCGATAGGGTAGACTCTCTTCTGAACGGTCAGAAGCTAGATCTTGTTATCGGAGGTCCACCATGCCAAGCATACTCACTGGTTGGCCGTTCTCGCGACGAGTTGGGCATGAAGAACGACCGTCGCAATTATCTTT
Organism: Dehalococcoidia bacterium; assembly: GCA_965202815.1. Classification (GTDB taxonomy): domain Bacteria; phylum Chloroflexota; class Dehalococcoidia; order Lucifugimonadales; family UBA1123; genus VXRN01. The sequence goes on along the minus strand of CBDBCD010000002.1, from coordinate 946,635 downwards.
ACATCCAATACGCGAGATTCCTGAAAAAGTACAAGCCCTTGTACTTCGTCTTTGAAAATGTGGTCGGGCTATTATCTGCCAAGGACAGTGATGGAGAATACCACTTCGCTACAATGCAAGAGCTATTTTCCCAGTTTGGATATAAGACTGAATACCGAACTCTGTCGGCTAGCGACTACGGCGTCTTGCAAAACAGGAAGAGAGTTTTTCTGGTTGGGCGTCTTGGACATTCCACAGACTTCTATCCTGAACCGGATAAGTGGCTGACTGAAGCTAAGGTAGAAGAAGTATTCTGTGATTTGCCTGAACTCAAAGCCGGGTCAGGTGATCCGAGGCCATGCGACACAAAACCTTATGAGGGAGTTTGGCAACATCAGGCTGACATCCGAGACGATGATGTACCTGTTACTTGGCATCAGGCCAGACCACATTCGGACAGCGACCTTGAAATCTATAAGATAGCAGTGAATTTATGGGATTCTGAGAAGGCACGTTTGAAGTACGATGATTTGCCTGACCGACTGAAAACACATAAGAACAGAAAATCGTTCACCGACAGGTTCAAAGTCGTCGCTTCTGACCTGCCATCGTCTCAGACGGTAGTTGCCCACATAGCTAAGGACGGACATTACTATATCCACCCAGACATTGAACAGAACCGATCAATCACGCCGAGGGAGGCTGCGCGACTCCAGACATTCCCCGATAATTACTACTTCGAGAGTGTCAGTGGCAATCCTGCTCGTACACCGGCTTTTTCTCAGATAGGCAACGCGGTGCCCGTTCTGCTTGCGCGCAAAATTGCTGAGAAGTTGATGGAGGTGTGGCAATGAATCAGACAAGTGTACATAAGATAAGACCGGCAGGACGTCTTCTTCTTACCATAGGTCGGGATCTGATACAAGATGTTCATGCTGCGGTTGTTGAGCTTGTGAAGAATGCCTATGATGCGGACTCTCCAGATGTGAGTATCGAATTCACTGGAATAAACGATATAGGCGGCTACTCAATCATTATCGCTGACCACGGACATGGTATGACAAGAGATGACGTAATCAATAAATGGATGGTGCCATCAACACAGGATAAACTCAAGAGACGCAGAAGTCCTTCAGGGAGAGTAATGCAGGGACGCAAAGGTATCGGGCGATATGCAGCGTCTGTACTAGGTACGGATTTGCTGCTTGAAACTGTTTCTACTGAAGGAGAGAAGACAGAGGTCTTTGTAGAATGGCAGGAATTTGAGGATTCAGAATATCTGGATGATGTTGAAATACTGGTGGAAACCAATGAAACATCCTGTCCGGCAGGCACCCGCCTGACTATTAGCGGCGATAGTGCATTCACTGAAAGCTGGGATGAAACGCAATTCAACAAACTTCGCTTTGAATTACGTAAGTTAAAATCCCCTGTGGAAAAGACTCTTAATAATGATGATTTTCTGATAAATCTGACGATGAAGGACTTTCCAAACGTCGAGGCTTTTTCCGAAGCAATCGAACCTTACTCTGTTTTCGAGCTTTTTGACTACAGAATTTCAGGAAATGTGAATACTGATGGTAAAGGTACTCTGTATTATTCAACACAGAAAACACGTAATATACCAGATGAAATCATTACTTTTGATTATGGAGATAATACGAGTTGCGGAGAATTATTTCTTGATATACGGGTATATGACCGAGATAAAGAATCTATAAACTCGTTGATAGGGCGGGGGGAAGGACTGAAGGATGATTCTGGGAATTATATAGGCAGCCTTCGAGCCAGACAGATACTAAACCAATATAATGGTGTCGGTGTTTATCGGAATGGCTTCAGGATTCGTCCGCTGGGGGATCCTGATTTTGATTGGCTGCAACTAAATAGACAACGTGTGCAAAGTCCTTCACTCCGCATAAGTAGCAACCAGGTAATCGGTTTTGTACAAATACAATCTGACGAGCAGTCTGGACTAATTGAAAAGAGCGCCAGGGATGGGCTTATAGAGAACCAGGCGTACGATAATCTGAAAAAGATCACACAGAAGATAATCGGTGAACTTGAATCCCGGCGTTTCATACATAGAAGACGCACTGGTCTGACCAAGCCCTCTGCTAAAGTGGAGTCGGACTTGAACCGCCTTTTCTCATCCGACACACTCAAGGAAAACGTCCAGACAAGACTATCAAGAGCTGGAGTCTCCGTAGAGGACGCAAAAGAAATCATTGATGCGATTAGCCAGGATCAGGAAGAGAAAAACAAAGCAGCCGAGAATATCCGTCAAGCAGTTGCTATATACCAAGGTCAGGCAACTTTGGGGAAGATTATGAATGTAGTCCTTCACGAAGGCCGCCGTCCACTTAACTACTTCAGAAATGAGATTGATAATCTCAGATACTGGCATAAATCATTCTTAGAAACCGGAGATAAAGAAAAGCTTCATAAAATTATGTCTATCAGTGACGGCATCAGCAGGAATGCCGAGATTTTTGTTAGCCTCTTCAAAAGGCTTGACCCTCTTGCATCTGGTAAGAGGTCCCGGAAAAAACAATTGAACATCAGAAAAGAGATACATGATTCGATTTCAATTTTCGCAACTATACTGAAGTCTCAAAATGTCACCGTGTGTCTTGAGTGTCCAGGTGAATTCGAGTTTCCTGGCTGGTCTCAAGACATTCACGCTATCTTTACAAACCTGATTGAGAACAGTCTCTACTGGATAGATGTTAAAGGCTGTGAGGAAAAGCGAATAATGATCGATGTTATAACTGAAGATAAATCTCTCATTCACATTGACTATCGTGATACTGGCCTGGGTATAGATCCTGCTCTGATTGCCAGTGAGGTCTTATTTGAACCTCAGTTTTCCACGAAGCCAAATGGTACTGGGATCGGTCTTGCAATAGCGGGAGAAGCAGCCGCACGGAACAATCTTGAACTTCGAGCACTTGAATCTGAAACAGGAGCGTGGTTCAGGCTCCAATCAACTTTAGAGGACGTGGAATGACTGTCTTCAAGCTACTATTGGTCGAAGATGACGACTCTGATCTTGATGTATGTCGGAATACTGTTGACAGATACCAAGAGCAATATCATCGCGAAATCGAATTAGTCGTATGCAAAACTCTGGACGAAGCACTTCAAAAACTAGATAGCACATTCGATGGCGCGATAATAGACCTGCGATTAGGGGATGAAGGGGATGAAGGCAACCGAGTTGCCCGGATGATTGAAGAATACGAGCTCCGTATTCCGGTTGTCATACTTACTGGAACACCCGATAACGCCGATGAAAATCTGACGTATGTTGAAGTGCTCACTAAGGGTGAGCCGGGATCTGGCTATGACGATATACTAGATCGTTTTTGGCGAATACATAATACAGGGCTTACACGCATCCTGGGGGGTAGGGGTGTCATCGAATCTAAACTAGGTCAGGTATTTCGCAAGAACCTCCTTTCTCAGATACGGCAATGGGAGGAGTATGGAGAGAATGACTCGAATAGAACTGAAAGAGCGCTCCTACGTCATACATTAAACCATTTGATTCAATTGATTGATGAAGAAGTTGAAATAAGTTTCCCAGAGGAATTCTATCTTTATCCACCAGGGACTAGCCGGATTCGGACTGGCAGTATCGTGCGCGAGAACAGTGGCAATAACCGATATGTAGTTATGAGTCCCGACTGTGACCTTGTCGTCCGAGCTAATGGAGGCCGCAATACTGACAGGATACTTGTCGTAAAGGTTATTCCGCCAATAAAATTATTTCCTTGGTTCGATGCTCATTCGCTAGATAAACTAAGTAATAACAGAAAGGGACAATTGATAAATGTCTTGAACAATAATGGAGCAAATCACTACCATTGTCTGCCTGAGACAAGTTTTACCCGATTAGGGTTTATGAACTTCAGAAATCTGTTTGCTATTACGGAAGACGAATTTGGAAAGAAATTCCAAATCCCGCCTGAAATACAGATATCCCCTCCCTTCGTAAAGGACATTGTTGCTCGTTTCTCATCATACTATGCTCGACAAGGCCAGCCGAACATAGATTTTGAGTATTTTATTGGCTCCTGAATCTCAGGCATAGGAGATTCCTCTAGTATGGATGTCCACTCGCCTTCAACTCGCAGCTTCAATATGTCCAAGATTAAGGGAATGGATACCCGTCCTGAGATGACTGTACGTCAGTGGCTCTGGTCTAATGGATACAGGTATAGGTTGCACAGAAAGGATCTTCCGGGGAAGCCGGATATCGTCCTGCGGAAGTACAGGGCAGTTATTTTCGTTCACGGATGCTTCTGGCACCGACATGGATGTCATGCAACTACAACTCCAGTAACGCGTCGTGAATTCTGGCTTGGCAAATTTCATGAGAACGTGAATAGAGATAAACGCAATATAGAATCTCTAATCAATGACGGTTGGCGCGTTATGGTTATTTGGGAGTGTAGCCTTCGGGGGAAGAACTCTGATTTGGATGCGACAGGTGAACATACCTCGGATTTTTTGAAATCTGATATTACATTTTCCGAGTACCCTATGTCATAGTCCAGTCCGGGAAGTTCGTCGTTAATCCAGGTTTGTTTAGTAGGGAAGAGTTGGGCGATCATCTCCCTTACTGTAATCATTTTGGTCTCCGTTCCTCACTCATCAGAGGTCATGAGGGACTGGGTGCGTTGGACGAAGTGGTGGACGGCGGGGCGGTCGCGCTCGAATTCGTAGTCCTGCATGAATTTGTGGTAGAGGTTGGCGTGGAATTTCTCGGCGACGCCATTCATTACTCCCAGCCACGTTCTTTTCTCAGGCTGCGGAAGAAGGCGCCGGCTTCCATGCCGCCTTTTTCTTGGTATTCGCGCTCGGCGGCTTCTATATCGGCGAGTTCGGCTTCGTCCAGTTCTTCGTCGGAGAGCCAGGATTGTATGGCTTCAGAGACCAGTTCTCCGATGGGGCGTTCAGTTTCTTCGGAGCGCTCTTGGAGGGCGGAGTAGAGTTTGTCGTCTATGGACAGGGTTTTCATGTGGGGTGTGTCCTCTCGCGGCGGTTGTTGTATGTAGTGTAGCACTAGTCCAGGAGAGGTTGGGGCGGAGCCAGAGTTGGGCTTTGGGCAGGGGAGCGTTGTTTGGAGGCGCGGGAGGGTTGTTAGGGTTTGGGGTCGTCGGTTTCTTCCAGGTCGTGGAGGATGTCGGCTATTTGGGCGAGTTCTTCGTCGTCGAAGATGCTGGCCACGATCCATGTGTCGAGGGCTTCGGTGACGATCTCGTTGACGGTGCGCCCGGTCATAGCCGCGTGTTCGTGGAGGAGATAGTAGAGGTCGTCGCCAAGGGCTACAGTCAGGGTTTTCATGGTATTTCCTCTAGCAGCAGGACGCGGAAGCCGGCTTGTATGAAGTGGTTGTCGGATGTCAAAGCCGATGTGAGGCCGTAGTCTTGCATTACGATGAAGGATACGCAGTCGGTGAGGCCCCAGTCCTTGTCTGGACGGTCTCGGAACAGGCGCATGGCTCGTTGGTAAAGAAGGTCGGTTATCTGGACTATCTCCACGTTTGGGTCGCTTTCGAAATAGTCAAGCAGGGTAATCGCTTCCTGTCTGAATCTCTGACGCGATAGGGCGTTGCCGATTTCCAGCATGCCCCTGGTGGTAACCATGCTTATCGAGAGTTCTTCTAACTTGTACGAGAGCGTCAGAGCCTGAGAATGGTATTGGTCTCTGGATATTACCATGGCGATGGCGTAGGAGGCGTCCAGAAAGACTCTATTCCTCGGCGTCACAGGGTTCTCCGTAGAGGTAGTCGTGGAGGCGGGCGGACAGGTCGGGCGGGCCGTCGAGGTTCATGTTGCGCATGACGTGGAAGGACGAGTAGGGAGCGCCAAGTGGCGGCATTTCGGATTTTGTTGTCTGACTGTCGCGCTCGACGGGTACTACCTTGGAGAGTTCGGCTTTGCTTGTTTTGAGACCGAGAAGCCATAGCTTAATGGCGTCGGTCGCAAGTTCGTCAATGGGGCGTCCAGTTTCTTCGGAGCGCTCTTGGAGGTAGGAGTATAGTTTGTCGTCTATGGTCAGGGTTCTCATGGGAGGTGTCCTTCTTTACGAGCTATCGCTATTATACCCCAGATTTGGCCTTAGCCAGCGTTCGGCTTCCTGTACTGGCACTTGTTTGCGGGTGGCGTAGTCGGTGACTTGGTCTTGGGTGAGGGGGCCTGTGCCGAAGTAGTGGGAGTTTGGGTGGGCTATGTAGAGGCCGGCGACTGAGGCGGTGGGCCAGATGGCGTAGTTCTCGGTGAGGCGGGCGCCGGTGGCTTGTTCGGCATCGAGGAGGCGCCAGAGGGTGGCTTTTTCGGTGTGGTCGGGGCAGGCGGGGTAGCCGGGGGCGGGTCGGATGCCCCGGTAGCGTTCTTTGATGAGGTTTTCGTTGGAGAGTTCTTCGTCGGGGGCGTAGGCCCAGAGTTCGCGGCGGACGCGCTCGTGGAGACGCTCGGCGAAGGCTTCGGCGAGGCGGTCGGCGAGGGCCTTGGACATGATGGCGCCGTAGTCGTCGTGGGCTTGTTCGAGGGCGGCGGCGAATTGGTCCGCGCCGTGCCCGGCGGTTACGACGAATGCGCCGATGTAGTCGGGGACACCGGAGTCGCGGGGGGCTATGAAGTCGGCGAGGCAGAAGTTGTTTCTGGGCAGGTTGGCGCGCTGGTTGGATTTGTCGGCCTGCTGGCGGAGGAAGTGGAAGGTTGACAGGACTTTATCGCGGGTTTCGTCGGTGTAGAGTTGCACGTCGTCGCCGACGGAGTTGGCGGGGTAGAAGCCTATGACGGCGCGGGCGGTGAATGCGTTGTTGGCGATTATCTTGTCCAGAAGGTTCTGGGCGTCGCGGAAGAGGGTTCGGGCCTCGCGTCCGTAGGTGGGGTGTTGGAGTATGGCGGGGTAGGCGCCGCGCAGTTCCCAGGCGAGGAAGAAGGGTGTCCAGTCTATGCGGTCCACGAGGTCGTCGAGGGGGTAGTCGTGGAAGACGCGGGCGCCGGTGAAGGTGGGTCTTGGAGCGGCGGTCTTGGGCCAGTTGAAGGTCTCGCGGCGGTCGCGGGCTTCGGCGATGGTGAGCAGGCTGCGGCGGTCGGCGCGGGACGCACGGTCGGCGCGGGTCTTCCGGTATCGCTGGCGGGTGTCTTGGAGAAGGTCGGCGCGGGTGTCCTCTCCGACAAGCTGGTTCATGGTGGTGACGGAGCGGGAGGCGTCTTTGACGTGTATGACGCCGTGTGGGTATTCGGGCTCGATGCGGACGGCGGTGTGGGCGACGGAGGTGGTGGCGCCGCCAATGAGCAGGGGGATGTGGAAGTCCTGGCGGTTCATCTCGCGGGCTACGGTGACCATCTCATCGAGGGACGGGGTTATGAGGCCGCTGAGTCCAATGACGTCGGCGTCGTGGTCGCGGGCGGCGTCGAGTATTGTCTGGAAGGGGGCCATGACGCCGAGGTCCACGACTTCGTAGTTGTTGCAACCGAGTACGACGCCGACGATGTTCTTGCCGATGTCGTGTACGTCGCCCTTGACGGTGGCGATGACTATCTTGCCGTTGGAGCGGGGGACGTCGGTGTCCTGTCGCTCGGCCTCGATGTATGGTACGAGGTGGGCGACGGCTTTCTTCATGACGCGGGCGCTCTTGACGACCTGGGGCAGGAACATTCTGCCGGAGCCGAAGAGGTCTCCGACGACGTTCATGCCGTCCATGAGGGGGCCTTCGATGACGTGGAGGGCGCGGTCGGCGGCCTGGCGGGCTTCTTCGACGTCGGTCTCGATGTGTGAGTCTATGCCGTTGACGAGGGCGTGGCTGATGCGGTCGGCGATGGGGAGGGAGCGCCAGGCGTCGTCCTGGACGGTCTCGCGGTCGGTCGCGCGCACGGTGTCGGCGATTGCGAGTAAGCGTTCGGTGGCGTCGGGGCGGCGGTTCAGAACGACGTCCTCTACGGCGTCGCGGAGGTCGGGCGGGATGTCTTCGTACACGCGGAGCTGGCCGGCGTTGACGATGCCCATGTCCATGCCCGCGCGGGTGGCGTGGTAGAGGAAGACGGAGTGGATGGCCTCGCGCACGGGGTCGTTTCCGCGGAAGGAGAAGGAGACGTTGGAGACGCCTCCGCTGACGTGGGAGAGGGGGAAGCGACGCTTGAGTTCGCGGGCGGCCCGGATGAAGGCGATGGCGTAGTCGTCGTGCTCCTCGATGCCGGTGGCGACGGCGAAGATGTTGGGGTCGAAGATGATGTCCTGGGGCGCGAAGCCGACGCGCTCGGTGAGGATACGGTAGGAGCGTTCGCAGATGGCTATCTTGCGCCGGACGGTGTCGGCCTGGCCGCGCTCGTCGAATGCCATGACGATGACGGCGGCCCCGTATCGGCGGACGACGCGCGCCTGCCGGATGAACTCGTCCTCGCCCTCCTTGAGGGAGATGGAGTTGACGACGCCCTTGCCTTGGAGACACTTGAGTCCGGCCTCGATGACGTCGAAGCGGGAGCTGTCCACCATGATGGGGACGCGGGAGATGTCGGGCTCGGCGGCGAGGAGCTTGAGGTAGCGCTCCATGGCGGCCTCGGAGTCGAGCATCCCCTCGTCCATGTTGATGTCTAGTATCTGGGCGCCGTTTTCCACCTGCTGGCGGGCGACGGCGACGGCTTCTTCGTAGCGTTCGCGGCGGATGAGACGCCTGAAGCGGGCGGAGCCGGTGACGTTGGCGCGCTCTCCGACATTGATGAAGTTGGAGTCGGGTCGTATTTCGAGGGTCTCGATGCCGCTGAGCAGGGTGTTGGACGCGGGCTTGGGTCGCTGGCGCGGCGGGATTCCGGCGACGGCTTCGGCTATGGCGCGGGTGTGCTCGGGTCGGGAGCCGCAGCAGCTGCCGACGATGTTGGCGAGGCCACTTTCGGCGAACTCACGCATGTTGGCGGCCATGTGCGCGGCGGTCTCGTCGTACTCGCCGAACTCGTTGGGGAGGCCGGCGTTTGGGTAGCAGGAGACGAAGTGGGCGGATATTCCGGCGAGGGACGCGAGGAAGGGGCGCATCTGGTCGCTGCCGAGTGAGCAGTTGATGCCGACGCTGAGCAGCGGGACGTGGGAGACGGAGGCGTAGAATGCCTCGGCGGTCTGGCCGGAGAGGTTGCGTCCGCTGAGGTCTATGGCGGTGAAGGAGACCATGACTGGGACGCGGACGCCGGTCTGTTCGAAGACGGACTCGACGGCGTAGAGAGCGACCTTGGCGTTGAGCGTGTCGAAGGTCGTTTCGACGAGGAGGACGTGGGCGCCGCCGTCCAGCAGGCCGCGCACGGCGTCGGCGTAGGTCTGGGCGAGTTCGTCGAAGGTGACGTCGCGGTAGCCGGGGTCGGCGACGTCCGGGGATATGGAGAGCGTCTTGTTGGTGGGACCGAGGCTACCGGCGACGAAGCGGGGTTTGTCGGGGTCGAGGTCGGTGTAGTCGTCGGCGACCTCGCGGGCTAATCGAGCGGCCTCGCGGTTTATCTCGTACACGCGGTCCTCGAGACCGAACTCGGTAAGGCCGTAGCGGGTGGCGGTGAAGGTGTTGGTGGTGAGGATATCTGCGCCGGCGTCGAGGTATCGGCTCTGGATGTCGCGTATGAGGTCGGACTGGGTGAGCACCAGGACGTCCATGCAGCCCTTGAGGTCGTGGGCGTGGTCGGCGAAGCAGTCGCCGCGGTAGTCGGACTCGCCCAGGTCGTAGGACTGGAGCATGACTCCCCATGAGCCGTCCATGACCATAACGCGGCGTTCGAGGATGCGCTCGATGTCGGCGGCGCGGTCGGTGATGGGATGGACGGCGGGGGAGGCGATTGTTGTCATGGGCGTATGGTCCTGTGTTCGTCTGGTCGGGGTATTGTAACCAAGTTGGTGGGGGAGTTTCATTTTCAGTTGCCAATTCTCAATTTTCAATTATCAATTGGGGTTCTCAGAACCGATTTTCTGAAATGGGCGCAAAACACCTTGACACGAACGCTCGTACTGTTCTAAAGTGTTCTTAACAGAGGTTATCCAAGTCTAAGGACAAAGATGCTATGACGACAGAGATCAGAGACATCAGCAACTCCCAGATACCCATGCCGGGTATGCCGAGGCCGTACACCATCAGGCGTGTTCTGAGTTCAGGTAGCGTGGCTCCGGGGCAGGTCGTGGAGTACCAGGGTCGGATAAGCGGCGGTCCGCGCTTCGGTCTGAAGGGCAGGGTTGTGGAGAGACGAAATCGGCAGGCCGTGGTGGACATGGGCACTGACGGGACATGGCATATACCCTACTACTTCCTGGCCGAGCCGCAAGCGGCGTAGGAAGGCTGAGCCTTCACTCTTGTTCTTTCCAATCAAGGGCTGAGAGGGGTAGGCATTGAAGCTGGATTGGCGGAGTCACCCCCATCCTAACCTTCCCCCATCAAGGGGGAAGGGATTTTATCGGGTCGGTTTGCACGTTTACCTACTCTTATAAGACTACCATAAGGACTTCTCAAACACTTTCTCAATCGCTAAGGAGTGTAATCATGTTTTTCAAGCGTCGGCGCAAGGCCGAAATGAGTGTATCGGCGTCCCAGGCAGAGGGCGCCCTCGGCGTCGGGATCCGCGTGGTAGGGGTTGGCGGCGGTGGTGGGAACGCGGTCCGCAGAATGGTCAGTGGGAATCTTGCCGGGGTGCGGTATCTGGTTCTCAATACGGACATACAGGCTCTGAGGGGTTTCGACAGCGTTCCGACGTTCGCCATAGGTCCAAACACGACCGGCGGCATGGGATCGGGCGGTCAGCCCGCGGTGGGGCGCAAGGCGATGCGCGAGAGCCAGAAGGATGTGGCGAAGCTGCTGGAAGGGGCGGACATGGTCTTCGTCGCAGTCGGCATGGGCGGCGGCACAGGGACAGGGGCAGCCTCTCTGGTCGCCGACCTCGCTCGGAAGGCGGGCGCGCTCACGGTGGGAGTGGCTACGCTGCCATTCGGGTTCGAAGGGCCGCGCAGACGGGAGAACGCCGAGGCGGGACTGAACACGTTCCGTCAGAAGGTGGATACCCTGATAGTCGTGGAGAACGACAGACTGCTGCCGTCGCTGAATGGGAAGATAGAGTTGGAGTGCGCCTTCAAACTGGCCGACGTAGCGCTTCACCAGGGTGTGCGCGGAATCTCGGACATCGTAACGATGAATGGCATGATCAACGTGGACTTCGCGGACGTGAAGGCGATAATGTCCGACGGAGGAGCGGCGTTCATGGCTATGGGGTCCGGCCAGGGCAGAGACGCAGCGGCGCAGGCGGCGCAGGCAGCGTTGTCCAATCCGCTGTTCGACATGCCGCTGGAAGGGGCGAAGGGGATACTGCTCAACATCATGGGCGGGCCAGACCTCACGCTTGGCGAGGTCCACCAGGTGGCGGAAATCATCAAGGACGCGGCGAGCGCGGACGCCAATGTCATCTTCGGCGTGGTGCAGGACAGGCAGATGAAGCGGAAAGTGAGCCTGACTCTCGTAGGCACGGGAATTCAGCGCCCCGGCATACAGCATAGTCCAGAGGTCGGCGACGATATACCTCTAGCGGTAACTGGGGCCTCGCCTGTCAGCGCATCAGCAAACGGACACGCGCCGGTTCCGGTTATGAACATGAAGCCACTGCTTTAGCGAGCCCACACTGCGCGGCATTATGGTGATAAAATGAATACATCGGAGACGCCTCGCGGGCTTGGCGACCGTGGCATAGGCTGGCAGGCGGCGGGTTTCGCGCTTGTCGCGTTGTCCAGCGTAATGATTCTGGAATTCTACTCAGGTTCGGACTTCTGGCTGTTCGAGGCGTTCCGAACCGCCGTGGTTCAGATATATTGGGCTCTGGTAGTGCCATTGGGCGCACTGTTCGACTGGGGGAGAAAGATGTTCGAGACAGGAAAGGCAATAAGGGAAGCCAAGCTGAAGCAGATTCGGGACGAAGGTAGGAAGGAAGGGCGACAGGAGGGAATCGAACTTCTCAGGGCTACGTTGGAGGAGTCTGGGGTGTCGGTGCCGACGGATGTGGTGGAGCGGCTGTATGAAGAACAGAATCGAAACGGCTCCTGAGATGTTTGAGACGGGAAAGGCAATCAGGGAAGCCAAGTTAAGACAGATACGTGACGAGGGACGGCAAGAGGGAATCGAACTTCTCAGGAGACGTCTTGAGGAGTCTGGGGTGTCGGTGCCGACGGATGTGGTGGAGCGGCTGCATGAAGAACAGCGTCGAAGCGGTTCCTATAATGCGCTTAGTCGCTGAAGAAGCCGTTGTTGATGTGATCGGCTATTGTGGAGGCGACGAGTTCCGGCCTTTGGATGGGAACGTCGTGGATGCTGTCTTCCATCCAGACTGGCTTGCCCTTCGGGAGCAGCGACTCGGCCCTGGCTATCGCTTCCTCGCGCCTGAAGCGGCGCGCTTGCGGGGAGTCCTGATTCTTTTGGCGAGCGGGCATTAGCAGGACCGGACATCTGACGTTGGGGTATAGCTCCGAGGGCCTGTGGTCCCATAAAGCCTCGATTATCCTGAAGTGGTTCTCGCGGCTGAGGCGGGAGGCTATCGTCCCGTCTTCCCGTACATTGAAGTTGGCCAGGACTATTTCCTCTATGCGCGGGTTGTCCATGGCGATACTGCGAGACTTCAGCCGCGCTCTGAACGCTTCGAGCGTCACGCCAGTCCAGAGAGGTGGAGCCATTTCGCGCTTGGCGTCTTCGAGAGTCCAGTCGGCGCGTCCTGAAATTTCGATTGTGCCGCCATCAACGAAGCACAGGCCACTCGCCTTGCCCGGATAAGCAATGTCGTATTCGAGAGCCACGTCCCCACCCCATGAATGCCCGACTATGACAGGGTTTTCGATGCCCAGAGAACTGATGAGACCGTCCAAGTCGGCAACGACAGTTGCGAAGTCGTAGCCGGTATCGGGCTTGAAGGACTGACCGTGACCACGCTGGTCGAGCGCGATAACGCGGAATTCGCCGGCGAGAATCGGCGCGACGAGGTCCCAGATGCGACAGTTGGACGCCAGACCGTGAACCAGAACGATGGCTTGACCGTTTCCACCCCAGTCGCGGTAGTGAAGCGAGTTACCCTTTACAGATACGAAACATTCCTGGGGAAGATCAGCCATCGCTGTCCGAGTCTCCGGGTCTGCGCTGGGTGCGAAGGAAGTTCTCGAGCTCTCTCACCATGTCGCCGGGTTCGGGTATCTCCTCGTCTTCGGGCTGGCGGGCGGCGTCATAACGCTGTTCCAGCTTGGTTACGTAGGCGCCTACATCGGACTGAGAAGTGATTGCCTTGGAGACGTCATCCCCGAATGCCTGGCCCGCGAGGTAAAGCTCCTCGAGATCAACATCGAAGTCCACTAGGTTGTTCAGCTTGGTCAGCAGCGCGTGGCTGACCTGCGGATTCGGCGAGGTCTGAACGTAGTGCGGACTGTGCCCCCAGATGCTGGCGTGCTCGAGTCCGTGTTTGTTGCAGGCGTCGGTGAACGCGGTGTGAATTCCCGTCGGACCCTGGTAGCCGGAATTCTGGATACCAAGCCATTTCACCTTGCCGGTCAGTTCAGAGGAGCTTGCGCGCCCGGTAACTCGCGGCTCACGGGTGTGGGGCACGGCGTCGAGGAGAGCTCCAAGCGAGACTACGAGCTGGACTTCGGTCTTGACGGCGATATCCGCAATGATATTGGAATACGCCCGCCACCGAAGATTCGGTTCGGTTCCAACGAACAGCAGCAGATTTCCGCTCTCATCGTCGCCGTCGGTGAAGTAGTAGAAGTCGTTTCTCGGCCAGCGGATGACTCGCCTGCCCTGGCGATTCATTCTGGTATGCGGGCGCGTGACCGTGAAGTCGTAGAATTCCTCGGGGTCTATCTCGGCGAATTTCCTGGCCGGCAGCTTGCGCACCAGGTATCGCACGGCCCTGGTCGCGGCCTCGGCGGCGTCAGGCCATCCCGCGAAGGCCGTAATCATGGTCGGCAGCTTCGCGTCCACTGTCTGATGTTCTATCAAGCCATCCATAGTCAACAATGTCCACCTCGAAGGGTCTCCTCAAGTTTAGCATCAAGGCCTGATGATGCCAACCTGCACAAGTCGCGGGGTTGTAGGTGAACAGCCCTGAAAGGTCTTATTCACTCCTGATCTTTCCACGGGGCGAACCTTTGCCGCAGGTCGTGCAGACATCATCCCCCGTATCAACCCCCTTGTAGGTTTCCCTCTCAATACGCGGATGTGCACACTCAGGATTCCCCTTGTTGAACCACTGCGACTTCAGCCTCAGCGCGTACTGGTACTCCATTGCTCAACCCTTTCATTGTGTTCTTCGGATTATATGACGGCCAAGAAGCCGCCAATGTTCCGTGCCGTTTCGCCTGTGTCAGTCGGATAGAAAGCGTTCACAGCATCCAGCGGACCGACCATGCCCAGCATAGATACATGTCGTCAAGAGCAGAATAAACATAACGCAGGCGCATCAGAACATCAATAGCCTCACTTACGGAAACTCCAGAATCTGGTAATGTTATACTCGCCGCGTCCCTCGAAGTGAATAAGGAGAATCATCGAATGAATCATAACAACGTAATTGGAGTGTCGGTAACGGCTGGCAGCGCCCGCGAAGGGCTGGAGCGGATCGAGCGCCTGGAGGAGTTGGGCGTCGGAGCGGCGTGGGTGACGTCAGGCGGAGGCGGAGGCGAAGCGATAGCCCTCCTCGCGGCCGCGGCTGCGAGGACAGACAGCATAAAGCTCGGAACCTCGATAGTGCAGACGTGGTCCAGGCATCCCGTTACGCTTGCCCAGCAGGTGCAGGTCATAGACAGCCTCGCGCCCGGTCGCTTCAGGCTTGGAGTCGGTCCCAGCCACCAGGCGCCGATGGAGAGTACGTTCGGGGCGGATTTTCGCGCTCCGATAGGACATCTCAGGGAGTACCTGCACATTCTGCGCGCGCTCATGCACGCGGGGGCGGTGGAGTTCGAGGGCCTCTGGTATTCGGCCAACACGTCACTGTCTTCCACCGTGGACGCGCCAATCATGGCGTCCGCGCTGAGGCCCGGGGCTTTCGAGACGTGCGGTGAGCTATCCGACGGCGCGATAAGCTGGGTCTGCCCGCACTTCTATCTAAGAGACACCGCCGTTCCCGCGCTTACCAGAGGCGCGCAATCCGCCGGTCGGCCTACGCCTCCGCTCATCGCGCACGCGCCGGTGTGCGTGACCGATGACCTGGACGCGGCCCGCGACGGCGTGAGGGCGCGGCTCGGCTACTTCCCAAGCATCCCCTTCTACGCGAATATGTTCGCCGAGGCGGGGTTCAGAGGCACTCCGGACTCCGGCTGGACGGACGAGATGCTGGACCAGGTACTCATAGCGGGGGACGAGGACGCGGTGGCGGAACGCATCAGCACGGTCATCGAATGGGGAGCGACTGAGATCCTGGCGACCCCGATCCCGTGCGGAGACGACCCTGACGCAACCGAGGAGCGCACGCTGAAACTACTCGCCCAGATAGGGAAGGACGCCTGAACTAATGAAATTGACAATAGAGAAGTTCGCGTCCGTCGTCGTGACCGCGGACTCAACCTGGACATTCGCCGTCTTATCGGATGGTGAGGGCAACTCGACGACGGTGGAGCTGACCGCCGGACCGGACTCCAGAGCGGTCGCCGGAACCCTGGCGGACTTAGTGTCAGAGCTACACTCTGAGGAAGTGACGGATGAGTCGCAGGTCGAGGCGACCCTGGAATTGAGTTCGGACGAACTCAGAAGAAATCGGGTATTGGCGACCGCGGTCAGCGGACTTAGAACCGCGATTTCCCAACTTGGATCTATGAGGGACGGGGTTGGTCTTACGGAGTTTCTCGGGGGCAAAGCCATCGAGAGCGTCCCTCTCTACGCGAACATCAATCGCTCGCTGTTCGCCACGGACCGCACTTCCGCAGACTTCTACCGTACAGCCGAGCGAGCGGCAAAAGCGGGATTCGAGGCATTCAAGTGCGCACCGTTCGATGAGGTACGACCACCTTCAACCCCCGACAGGATTCTGGAAGAGGCGGCTCCGGGTCTCGCGCGCGTCGCCGCAGTCAGGGACGCTATCGGCCCGGACGCGACGCTGCTGGTGGACTGTCACAGCCGGTTCGAGAGGGACACCGCTCCGCTGATCGTGGATGAACTACGCAAGCTGAATGTGGGCTGGTTCGAGGAGCCTGTGGAGCCGACCGAGGACGCGGACGTTCTGGCGGAGATCGCGCGCTGGGCGCCGATGCCGGTAGCCGGCGGAGAATCGGGTTATGGCGCTGAATTCTTCGATGAGATCCTGGAATCGGAGTCTGTGTCTATCGTCATGCCGGACGTGAAATACTGCGGTGGCGCGGCGGAGGCGGTCAGGTCAGGGCGTTCGGCCATCAGAGGAGGTCGCGGGTTCTCGATACACAGTCCGGCGGGGCCTATTTCGCTGCTGGCGAGCGGACACGCGACGGCGGCCACAAGCGGCGCGATGCGGCTGGAGCACGCGGTGTATGAGGCGGACTGGCGCGCGGACCTGGTTCTGCCGACGGAGCGAGTGGAGGAGGGCAGGCTGTGGTTCCCGGGCGGGGTCGGTCTTGGGGCGACGCTGAATTGGGATATCGTGCAGAGGTTCGGGCTGGTGTGGGAAGCGTGAGGCTGATTGGATGTACTCATCTTGTGGAATCGTCTGGAGGTGGTAACGTGAGCCAGACTTATACGGCAGTGATACAGGAGGACGGAGAGTGGTGGGTCGGCTGGGTGAAAGAGATCCGGGGAGTAAACGCTCAGGAGAGAACGCGTGAGGAACTTCTTGACAGCCTCCGGTACGCTCTTGAGGATATGCTGGATTTGAACCAGACGCACGCGCTGGACACCGCCTTAGCCGGATACGAAGAGGTGGAAATAGCGGTGTGAGACGGCGAAGACTGCTATCGCACCTTCGCACGCACGGCTGTGTGTTCGTGCGTGAAGGACGCAGACACTCGGTATGGGCTAACCCCGCAAACAATACGCAGACGGTTGTGCCGCGACATACCGAGATACGCGAAATCATGATCAGGAAGATATGCCGCGACCTGGACATTCCCAGACCGTAGGTAATTCTGTTTGGAATGGTCGCTCTGGGATTTCCCCGAGATGGCTATACGGCTCCTCGATATGGTGTTCGGCGGCGCACATGTCTGGTATCAACTTCAGGTGGCTTATGACCTAGCTCAGGTTATGAAGAAGGTGGACGAGATAACAGCAGGGATGAAGAGTTTGCGGGATATTGCACAAGAGAGGACAAGTCATGCCTGATGTAGATATTATAAGCAACTCGCAGCAGCCGTTGCACGAATTGTTGCGCGGCGAGTTGAGCAACGCGGATGAATTTCGTGCGGCGTCCGCGTTCTTGAATAGCGGCGGTTTGAGTTACATCATGCCAAGTATTCGACAGATACTGGAGGGTGAGGGAAGTGTCCACATAGTGCATGGGGCAGATTTCCGCATCACCGACCCGCAGGCGGTGCGCTCGCTAGTGGAATTGAGCACTCAGTACGGGGATATGTCTTACTTCGTACACTTTGATTGGGCACTCACAATTCGACAAATGTTTCATCCCAAGCTCTATATAACGACATCAGATTATCAACAGTACTGCACCATCGTAGGTTCTTCCAATCTGACACACGGCGGCATGGGCGGAAATGTCGAAGTGAACGCGGTCATCAGAGGTGACCGTTCTGACGCGCCTGTGAGCCAGTGCTTGGATATTTTTGAGTCTATCCTTGCCAGCGATGCACTTATGCAGCCCGATGTGACCTTTGTCGAGCGCTATGAGCGTCTGCATGATCGAACTCGTGAGTCACCTGTGACTGAAGCGCCGCCACCTGACTTGTCGGAGCTATACCAAGAGTTAATTGATCTATATGAAGAGCAGTTGGAAGATAGACGATATTGGCAGCCTGAAACTCAGATCGAGTTCCTGATACGGGCGATTGAAAATCTCTCCGGAGAGACTGGAACGGAATATGTGGGACTGGACGCTATTTATAGCGAGACTGAAAGGCTTGTGAGGTCTGCCGGACATACTTACAAATGGGATACGTTCAACAACAGCTTGCGCGGAAGATTAAACACTGAAACTGTGGGGCGGCGTGGTCGGGACCTGTTTGAGCGTCGGGGCGGTGTGCCTGGGAGATATGGGCAATATCGTCTATCGAACAAAGGCAGATTATATTCAAGAGAAAAACAGCAGCCTGAGTAATGCCCTGTTAAAGGGCGTTGATTCTGTGAAGTTACAGCTTGTGTTCTCAAGGTTACGGGATAGACAGTCTTCCTTGTCTTGACGCTTGGTTCAGTCGCTTCACGCCTATTTCTACGAACGGTTCGTTAATCTCAATGCCCATGAAACGGCGTTCAGCACTCAACGCGGCAACTCCCGTACTGCTGGATCCGGCGAACGGGTCCAGCACAATGTCACCCTGATTGGTGCTTGCGCGGATGCAACGGTCCATGAGAGCAACCGGCTTCTGAGTCGGATGGCCGCCGAATTGCTTCTCACTGCGCCCCGGCGTCGTGAATCTCCAGACGGTCTTCATCTGCTTGCCACCGTTTTCATGTCTCATCTCATCGTAGTTGAACTGGTATCTGTGGCGGCTTCCCCTAGAGGCTTTGCTTGCCCAGAGGATTATTTCGGTGGAGTGGGTGAATGTTCGGCGACCCAGGTTGGGGGGTGGGTTCGGCTTTTCCCAGATTATGTCGTTGAGGAGGCGGAAGCCGTTTCGCAGCAGGGCCATGCCGATGCTGGGGTAGATGTGCAGGGTGCCGGATACCCAGATGGTTCCGGTGGGCTTGAGGACGCGGTAGCACTCTCTGGTCCAAGCGAGGTTGAACTCGTAGTCGGCGTCTATGCCACGACTCTTGTCCCAGTCGCCTTTGTCCACGCTCACCATGCGCCCGGCGACGCAGGTTATTCCGCCGTTGGAGAGCAGGTAGGGCGGATCGGTCCAGATGCAGTCAATACTCTCGTCGGGTATGCCGGAGAGCATCCTGGTGGCCTCGCCGAGGTAGAGCGTGGAGTGGCCGTCTGGGGAAGTCCAGACGGGTTTGGGGGCGTCCTCGTCGGGGAACTTTACCCGGATGGGAGGTGGTTGAGATATGTCATGCGTGGTCACAGTGGACGGATCGTTGATCAGAACCCGTGATCTTGTCAATCGGCAGATGGGCCATGAATTGGCGAATGGTTGAAAAACGCTGTGGATGACCTCATAATGGTTTCATGCCAGCGCAAATCACCATACGAAACGTTCCAGACGAGGTTCACAAGGAACTCAAGGAGCGCACCGCGCTCAGGGGGCAGTCCATGCAGGAGTATCTGCGGCGCGAATTGGAGCGTATTGCGTCCAGGCCCTCGGCCGATATATTGTTGGAGCGGATACGGAAGCGCAAGAAGGCTGAAGGCGCCAATGTCTTTGTCGAGAGCATTCTGTGAGCTAAGGACGCGGATCGGGCGTGACTGTCGTAAGTGTAATTTGCTCCTACTCCCCTCGTGCCCACCTAGCCAGCGCCTTGTCCTCAGAAGCAATCTCCCCGACTGAGGTGTAGTAGTGGTCGCGCCAGGTGTCTTGGGGCATTCCGGTGAAGAGCATCAGGTTGAGGGGGTATTCTTCGCTGTCGGTTACGCGGCGGAAGTCGTCGCGGAAGAGGAAGGTGGGCTTGCCGAGAGCGATAGCCATGCCTAACTCCACCATGACGCCTTCGTCGGGCGGTACGCCGTTGACGACGGCGAGGATGGCGTCGGAGTCGCGCACGTCTCGGAAGTCGGCCTGGCCGACCTGGTAGGCCCAGCCGGGATCAGAGACGTCCACCTGGTTGTTGCGCTCGAACGGCTCCCATACCTCCAGGCCGAGGGATTCGAGCGCTTCCACTATGCGGGGCAGCAGGATTGCCTTCTGGTCTTCAGAGAAGCCGTAGGGGTTGGCGAGGTAGATTGTCTTTTTGGGGAAGCGAGGCATGGGTCAACTCTGCGCCCTACTATGCCAGGGTGCTTTCAGCTATCCAAATTTGCAGTGTATGTGGCTGTGGATTCCCGCTTTCGCGGGAATGACGGTAGAGCGATGGACACGGGCCTTTGCAATTTTCTCATTCTAGTCCTCGCCGCAGATGGAGCAGGCGAGGGCGAGCATTATCTTGGTTCCGCTGATGAGGCTGGCGATGCCGATTGACTCGTCGGTGCCGTGGGCGCGGCTCAGCATGGGGTCGTCGTCCGGGTGGGAGCCGGAGAAGCCGTAGGTGATCACGTTGAGCGGGCGGGTGAAGCGCGAGTCGGTGAAGCCGGTGCTAATCGCGGGAACCCACTGGATGTCGTCGCGCTCCAGCGCGAGGGCGGTCGCGCCCTGGATGTGCTCTGTCAGCTCGGTATCGAACTCCGACGAGTTGGGGACTGCCATGTAGTCAATCTCGTAGGTGACGCCCGGGATGCCCTCGATTATCTTGTCGAGTTCGCCGCGCAGGTAGTCGTCGTTCTGATGAGGCAGCGTCCTCACGTCGCAGGTGAGGTTGATCTGCTCCGGCACGCTGTTGGACTTTACGCCGCCGTTTATCATCGTTGGGGTTATCGTCATCCTGGACAGCGCGGTCAGCATGGAGGCGAAACGCGGGTTGTCGTCGCGCACTTCCTCGATGATCTCGTCCACGTTTTCGGGTGAGGGCCTGTGCTCGATGGCGAAGTTGGACAGGTGGGCGAACAGGCTGGTGGAGGTGTCTCGCTCGGCTTCGTAGTTCTCGATGCGACCGAGCACCTGAGACAGCCTGTACAGCGCGTTTGTCCCCTGCCATGGCACGGACGCGTGAGCGCTCACGCCCTTTACGGTGAATTCGATTTGCAGCCGTCCCTTCTCGCCGACACCCAACAGGTAGGTGAGACCGCCAGCGGCCTCGATGGGCGTTCCGCCGCCCTCGTTGACCGCGAACGGCGCGGTGATCTTTTCGGGATAGTTCTCGGCGAGCCAGCCGAATCCGTAGCGTCCGCCATGCTCCTCATCCGCGCCGGAGCACAGGACCAGGCTGTCCCTGAGTTGGATATCGTTGCGCTTTATGAGCCGCATGGCCATGACCTGCGCCGCCAGCAGTCCCTTGCAGTCGGACGCGCCGCGACCGTATATCCGGCCGTCGTGTATCTGGGCGCTGAACGGGGGGAACGTCCACTTCTCTTCCTCCTCCACCGGCACGACGTCGGTGTGGGACATGAACATGAGCCTGGCGTCGGAGTTCCGCCCTTCGATTCGGGAGATGATGTTGCCGCGTTCCTGCGTTCGTCCCAGGATTTCGGACTCTATGCCGTCCGCGGCGAGAAAGTCCCTGATGTACTCGCATACGGGCGTCTCGTCGCCGGTCGGCATGAAGCCGGTGTTCACGGACGGGATCTGGACGAGGTCGCGGTGGAGCGCGATGATTTCGTCTTCCATGCTGTCAATCTGCGCGAAAAGCGATCTGAGGTCTGGCATATTAGTTTCTCCTGGTGCAGTGTCCGGCTAGAGGGGATTTATTCGAACAGGTAGCGCGCCATGAGCAAGCCGGCGACACTCTTGGCATCCTGGATTTCGCCGAGCCTGATGAGCCTGTCCACTTCGGACATGGGCACGCGCTCAAGCGTAATGTCCTCGTCTTCGTCTCCCGGCAGTTCGCTCTCCACGAGGTCGCGGGCGAGATAGATGTACAGCATCTCGTCGCAGAATCCGGGGGACGAGTAGATGCCGCCCAGCGGTCGCAGATTTCGAGAAGCGTAACCGGTCTCCTCGCGCAGTTCACGTTGGGCGGTGTGATCTGGGGACTCCCCTTCCTCTATGACACCCGCCGGTATCTCAAGCAATTCGAGGCCGACCGGGTACCTGTACTGTCGGACCAACAGCACGTTGTCGTCGGAGTCTATCGGGATTATAGCCACCGCGCCCGGATGGTGGATGACCTCTCGGGTAATCTGGCGACCGTCAGGCGTCAGGAGCGTGTCAACTCGCGCCTCGACTATCCGGCCTGAGAACACGGTCTCCTGGTTGATGGCCTCCAAACGTTCAGTCATATCGTTCTCCCCGTAACTCAGGATGGCGGCGTGAGATTATAGACAAGTCCCAGCCGGCGTGTAAGTTCATCGTAGAATGCGGTCCTGGGCTTGGAGCGCAGGAATCTCGCCTCGTGCGGACTGCGTGAAATCCTGACGCTGGAGCCGGGACGCAGTTCCACGTCTTCCATTCCGTCCACGCTCACGAGCGCGTTCTTGTCCTGGCCGGTGGACAAGACTATCTCGGTGTCTTCGGGCAGAACCAGACCGTCGCGCAGTCCGGTGTGGGCGGCCACGGGCTGGAGCATCATCATGAGCGCTTCGGGGAAGAAGATCGGGCCGCCGGCGGACAGCGCGTATCCGGTGCTTCCGGTGGGAGTGGAGACGACGAGAGCGTCGGCGCGGTAGGTAGTCAGGAACTCGCCATCCACGACTGTATCTATGTCGAGCAGATGCGCGACTCCCACACGCCCTACAACCACGTCGTTCAGGGCGTCCATGCTCAGGACTTCGCTGCCGTCCGCATCGGTGACGACGGCCCTGAGCATCATACGACGCTCGACCCGAACGCTTCCGTTGAGGTAGAAGGGCAGCCTTTCCTCGGCCTCCTGCACCCTTAGCTCGCTCATGAAGCCGACCCGTCCCATGTTCACGGCAACTACGGGGATCGAGTACGGGGCTATCGAATGGACCGTCCGCAGGATCGTCCCATCACCTCCGGCGACGACGATCAGCGATGTATTTTCGAACCTCTCTTCGCACTCAGCCACGTCGTAGGCGGACGAAACCCATGAGCGGTCGCGCAGGCCGAGGCTTGACACCAGGGAATCTATAAGCAGCGGGGCGTCATCTACGAGGGCGTTATAGACGAATCCTATGAGGGACATATATACACAATCGCCTATGGCGTCTCACAAATTCCCAAGCTAATTCTTTTCGTTCTCGCCGTTCGAGCGAGACGCGAGCAATTCTACAACCGCCTTCTCAAGCGCGGCGATGCGTCGCAGCATCTCATCCCGTGTTTCACCCCGGCCTTCGGGTTCGGAAGCCTTGACTGCGACCGGCTCCACCACATCTCCATTGGCGGCTTCTCCGTTGCTTCGGGCGTGAAGCTGATCCTCAAGAGCGATGATACGCCTCATCAGCTCTCTCTCCATTTCTTGGCGGCCCTCTTCGCGGCCCAATTCACGGCCTTCCTCAAGACCCAATTCACGGCCTTCTTCAAGGCCCAATTCACGGCCCTCAGCGAACTGCTCCCTCTTGAAATTCTCCAGCACAACTCCCATAGCGTCCCTCCCATTCACTAACAGCATGGATATGACGGCGGAAGACAACCCCGTCGGCCCTATGATGATCACAGTATTCGCGATTACGTCGAGATAGTTCTCGCCCCGCTCCAGCCCAGCAATATCATACCACGTCAGAAACGCTATTCCAGATACGCATAGTATAGCGAATATAACATAGTACAATGCCCGCCTTCCGGCAGGCACGCTCCAAATAGAGTATTCTCTGGGACGTTCTTCTCGGGTCGTAATGCTCTTTGTCCCCCAATATCGAACTGCCATCATCCAACAAGGGATTCAGAACACCGAATCTATACGCCGAGGACGCCGACCGCGGACCTCGCCAGGTCTATCAGTGGGGCGGGATAGACGCCAAATACGAACGTCGCCGCCGCCGTTACCACCAGGGCCGCGCCGGTCGCGGCGTCCGCCGCCAGAGGCTTGTCCTCCGAAGGCTCGCGCAGGTACATGACCTTGACCACGCGCAGGTAGTAGTAGGCGGAGATGACGCTGTTTACCATGCCCGCAATGGCGAGCCATTCAAGGTTCGCGTTGACCGCCGCTCCGAACAGATAGACCTTGGACATGAACCCGATGGTGGGCGGTATTCCGGTCAGCGAAATCATGGCGAACGCGATCCCGGCCGCGATCAGAGGAGCGCGGCGAGAGAGGCCGCCGTAGTCGTCAATCTCGTCCGAGTTTATGCTGTTAGACACGGCTATCACGGCGCCGAACACCAGCAGATTGGTGGCGACGTATCCGCCCAGGTAGAACAGGACCGCCGACGGCCCGGCGTCCATGCCGCCACTCTGCGTGCGGGCGGCGAAGGCGGCGAGTCCGACCATAACGTAGCCCGCGTGGGCTATCGTGCTGTAGGCGAGCATTCGCTTGATGTTGTTCTGCCTGATGGCAACAAGGTTGCCGAAGGTCATGGAAGCGATGCTCAGAATCGCGAATATGGCGGCCCAGTTTTCGCTGAACACCTCGAACGGGAACGATATGTAGAACAGGCGAAGAATGACCGCGAAACCGGCGGCCTTGGAAGCCACCGATAGGAACGCCGTTATCGGGGTGGGCGCGCCTTCATATACGTCCGGCGCCCAGAACTGGAACGGCACGCTGGAAATCTTGAAGCCGAATCCCGCTATCAGCAGGATGATGCCGAACAGCAGCGCCTTGTTGTCGCCGAACGCCGCCTGCGGGTCCAGCGTTCCGTGGTCCAGAAGCCTGGCGATCTGCGACGCTATGCCTTCCAGCGACGTCGTGCCTGTGAATCCGTAGATGAACACCATTCCGTAGAGAAGCACGGCGGAGCTTATGGCGCTCAGTATCAGGAACTTCATGCCGGACTCGGAGGACCTGCCATCTCGCAGGAACGCCGCGAGCGCGGCTGAGGGAAGCGCGGTGAGTTCGAGCGCGACGTATATGGAGATCAACTCCGTCGCGGACGGCAGAAGCATCATGCCGGTGGTCGCGAGCAGTAGAAGCCCGTAGAACTCGCCCTGGAACCGCCGTATTCGCTGGACGTAGCCGTTCGACATGAGAATGACGAGCGCGGCGGCGGCCGCAAGCAGGAACTTGAAGAACAGGCTGAACTTGTCCACCACCAGCGTTCCGAAGACTCCCTGCATCTCGCTGACAGAAGAGTTGTCCAGATCTACCCATAGTATGATGCTGAGAATTACGGGAACCGCCAGTCCTATGACGCCGAACCCCGCCAGAACGCTCTTTCGGGAGACGACCAGATCGAGCAGTATGAGCGCCATCGCTATCGCTGCGAGCGATATTTCGGGGGATAGCAGGTATATGTCGTGTAACGTCATTATGGGCTCGCGGTACGCTTGATTACTGGACGCTCATTACTGCGTTTTGCAGAGAATCTACTATGGGGGCCAAGCCGGTCGAGAATACGTCCGCTATAGTCGAGGGGAAAATCCCGACCACCATTATCGCTATTATCAGGGCCGCCACGGGGACCATCTCCAAGGGGGTGGCGTCGGTCAGATCGTCCAGCCTGGCGTTGCGCGGACCGAACATCACGCGCTGCAGCATCCACAGAATGTATCCCGCCGTAAGCACCACGCCGAACGCGCCTAACGCGGTCAGCCAACTCCAGACAGGGAATGTGCCAAGGAAGACGTGAATCTCGGAGACGAATCCCGCCGTCGCGGGAAGACCGAGCGACGCGAGTCCGGCGACAGCAAGCGACGCCGAGAGCACCGGCATATTCACGGCGAGTCCGCCGAGGTCGGGTATATGCCGAGTGTGCGCTCTTTCATACACGTAGCCTACGAGGAGGAACAGCAGTCCCGTTATCGCGCCGTGCGTGAACATCTGGAGCGCCGCTCCCGTCAGTCCGAGCGGCGATATTTGTCCCGCGACCCCGACGGCGGACGAGAGTCCGAGCACGACGAATCCCATGTGGCTAATCGAGCTGAAGGCTATCAGCCTCTTCATGTCGGTCTGGCGCAGGACTACGGACGCGCCGTAGAGGATGTTCACCACGCCCGCCACGGCGAGCAGCCAGGACACGTCCCTGAGCACGTCCGGGAACATCGCCGCGGACACTCGCAGCATCCCGTAGGCGCCCATCTTCAGGAGCACGCCGGCGAGCATTACGCTCGCGGCGGTGGGCGCGTCTGTGTGAGCGTCCGGCAGCCATGTGTGCAGCGGCCAGATTGGGAGCTTGACCGCGAATGCCACGAAGAGCATTGCGAATACCGCGAGCGAAGGAAGCAGCAGCCTGCTTTCGCTTATCGCGGCGGGCAGTTCGGTCATGTCAAACGTTCCGGTCGAGAAGAACAGGACCAGTATACCAACCAGCATGAACGCGCTGCCGAGTATCGTGAATATGAGGAACTTCATCGCGGAGTATTCGCGCCGTCCGCTTCCCCAGATTGATATGAGGAAGAACATGGGGATGAGTTCCAGTTCCCAGAACAGGAAGAACAGGAAGAAGTCCAGCGAGGTGAACACTCCCATGACAGCGCCCTGGAGGGCGAGCAGCCAGACGAAGTACTCTCTGACGCGGTGGGCAATGCTCCATGAGGCGAATATCGCCACCATTCCGAGCAGGCCGGTGAGTAGTACCAGCGGGGCGCTCAGTCCGTCAACGGCAAGGAAATACTGCACCCTGAAAGATTCGACAGGAATCCAGTTGGTGGCTTTGTCAACAAGCTGGTACTGGGCCGCGCCGGGCGAGGTATCGTAGAGAAGGAATATCACGAACGTCAGCGCGAGCTCGACCAGCGAAACAATCGCCGCGAACCACTTCACCATGACGGCGTTCCGCCCGAACAGCGCTATCAGGACCGCTGCCGCTATCGGCAAGAATACCGCGATTGTCAGCCAACCTTCGAACAAGTTTTTCTATTCCTTGCGACTATCTGAAAACTAATGTTGCATCCAGTAATATCTTTGCCACTCCCCAGAATGCTGGGGCTAGTGGATTCCCGCCTTCGCGGGAATGACGATTAGTAGTTGGAGTATGGCATTTTCACATGGATATATTACTAGAGGAACCACAGGTATAGCCCCAGCATTATCAGTATGCCGACCGATATGGCCGCTCCGTACTGTTGGAGCTGGCCTGTCTGGAGCTGACGCAGGGGCGTTCCCACGTTGGCGCCAAGCCATCCGATCCTGTCCGCCACCCAGTCCACGACGTTCTTGTCTCCCCAGTCCAGTATGCGGGCCGCGCCATTATAGAACACGCGGCGCACCAGAACGTCCTCATAGAGTTCGTCGAAGTAGTATTTCCTGCTGAGCGTGGTGTACGCGGACCTGAACCGACGTCCCATGGCCTCAGCCGACCACGCCTGCCGATAGTACATCATGTAGGCCACGAAGATCCCCGCGACCGCGACCGCGGTGGATACCAGCGCCAATGAAATACTGAACTTGTGTGTCTCGAACGACACCCAGCCCTTCTTCATGAAGTCAATGAACCAGTGGTCGGGAACGATGCCGAGGCTAACCAGCGGGTTCGAGACGAACCCTATCAGAATGGCGAGAACGGCCAGAATAACCAGCGGAGCGACCATCACCCAGGGAGATTCGTGAAGGCTCACGTGTCCGAGGTGAAGTTCCTCAGATTCCTCACCCGCATCTTGGGCTTCGGAGTCCGCGCCGCCCCTGAAATCGCCGTCGAAGGTCATGAACAGCGCGCGGAACATATAGAACGCCGTCATGAACACCGCCGCGAGTCCGAGCGCGTACACGAAGTATCCTACCCAGGGTCCGGCGTGGAACGCGCTGGCCAGGATCTCGTCCTTGCTCCAGAAACCGGACGTCGGGAATATGCCCGCCAGCGCGACGCTGCCCGCCAGGAATGTTATGTAGGTCCAGGGCATATATCGCCGCAGACCTCCCATGTATTTCATGTTGAAGGTGCCGGAGGCGTGATTGACCGATCCGGATCCCAGGAACAGCAGCGCCTTGAAGAAGGCGTGGGTGAACAGGTGGAAGATGGCGAATGCGTAGGCGCCAACTCCAAGCGCCAGCATCATGTACCCAAGCTGGCTGACGGTCGAGTACGCGAGTACGCGCTTGATGTCGTTCGCCACCAGCCCCATGGAAGCGGCGAATATCGCGGTGAAGCCACCGATGAGCGCGACGACCGTCATCATCTCGCTGGAAGCCTGGAACACGGGGAAGAAACGAGCGACCAGAAACACGCCGGCCGCCACCATAGTCGCGGCGTGAATCAGCGCGCTGACCGGGGTCGGGCCTTCCATCGCGTCGGGAAGCCAGGTGTGCAGCGGGAACTGGCCGGACTTGCCGATGGCTCCGGCGAATATCCCGGCAGCCACCCAGGTGGCTACGCCACCCGCTATCAGTCCGAGTTCCACGGCCTTGTAGAGATCTATGACGTCGAGTCCGTTCAGGCCGGAGGCCGCGAGCAGGTCCTGGTTCGTAAACAGGTACAGGATAGCGAGCAGGAAGCCAAAGTCGCCTACGCGGGTAACGATGAACGCCTTCTTCGCGGCGTTCGCCGCGGATGTTCGTCCGTACCAAAAGCCTATCAGCAGGTAGGAACACAGCCCTACCAGTTCCCAGAACACGAATATCTGGATGATGCTCGACGCCAGCACCAGGCCGACCATCGAAGCGGTGAACAGAGACATATAGGCGTAGTAGCGGGCATAGGCGGGGTTGTCCTCTTCGCTCATATACCCGACTGAGTAGATCTGCACCATCAGGCTCACGCCGGTTACGACGACCAGCATGACCGCCGTGAGCGGATCCATCAGGATGCCGATGTTGAGTTCGAACGTTCCTACCGTCAGCCAGTGGTGAGGCTCGAACTCTACGTGGCCGTGTCCGGTGATCGTCGCGGCCAGCGCCATCAGCGATATGACGAAAGCGGCGCCGACGGCGATGATCGTTATAGAACTCGCGGAGAATCCCAGAATGTCTCTGGGGGATTCGTGGTGGGCGGAGTCGGACGAGTCGCCGTCCGTCCCGCGCGAACCGGATGACAGAAATCCCCCGTAAGTCCGAATACGGGACGCGGGCCATATTACGAAAGCAATGACCAGAAACGACGCCAATGGGGCGAACAGAGTAAGCCATACGAGCGTTTCGGATATCATCTACAGCTTCCTCAGAATCTCGTCGGCCACGTGTTCCCGACCCTTGGGGACATAAATCTTATACGACACTCGCTCTCCCCACTCGATAATATCGCCGACCGGAAGAATCTTTGTGGGAAGCCCGTCCCCTTCCAGGACGTCCTTCCACATCTCAGCCATCATAAGATTAGGCGCGGTCTTGTACTCAACCCACATAAGAAGGTTCCCCTAGTTCTTCATCTGGGCTGCGTCCGTCACGAAGACAGTCGAACGGCTTCTGTAGATGGCGATTACGATAGCAAGTCCCAAGGCGACCTCCGCCGCCGCTATCGTGATGATGAAAATGGCGAATATCTGCCCTGTCAGAAGGGACTGCGCTATGTCCGCTATATCCTGTGGCCCTTTGGAATCGATCCTCTCCAGCGTCTCGGAAACTGCGTAGCGCGAGAATGCAACGGCCGCGAGATTTACCGCGTTGAACATAAGCTCGATAGACATCAGGACGGCGATAGCGTTGCGCTTGGACAGCGCACCATAAAGCCCGATGGAGAACAGGATCGCGGAAACTATCAGGAAATTCTCGAGGCTCAACGCTTCACCTTTCACGGATCAGCGCCAGAGCGCCAATGATAGCTGCGAGAAGGACGACCGACGCTACCTCGAACGCTAGGACGAAGTCCTGGACCAGCAGCCTGCCTATCCACGGGATTGTGTTCGAGAACACCTCCTCGATATGAGCAATCGTCGTTGGGGGCAGTCTTTGCTGGTTCAAGAATATATCAATCGTAGGCCAGTTAGTATTGACAGCGACGAATATAGCCGCCGCGCCAAACAGCGCGGACAGAATGGCCACCGGAATTCGCATCGTATGCGCCGCGCTTCCGCGCTCCACCTCGCCGGTCATTAGAATGGCGAAGATGATGAGCACCGAAATCGCGCCGACGTAGATGAGCACCTGCACCGCCGCGATGAATTCAGCCCGCAGCAGCACGAACATTCCGGCGACCGCAATGAACGACACTATCAGGAATAGGGCCGCCCTGAACAGGTTCCGCATCTGGACGACCGCGACCGCCGCGACGATACTTGAGATCGCCAGCATCCAGAACGCTACGTCAACGAATAGAGTGCCCTCTGCTCCCTGTCCAAGCATCAGCGCTGCCCCCACCTGCGCTGCTGTTCAGTCAGCGAAGGCTTTTCGTGTCGGTGGACTTCACGCCAGTCGGCCTCGTCGCCTTCCAGCGGGTTGTATTCCCGCGCGGAGGCGAGCTGGGGCCTGTACCAGTGGCTTGGACGCTTGGGCGACTCGACCAGCCTGGCCTTGTCTATCACGAGGTCGGCGCGCCTGTATCTGCCTTCCTCGAATCCGCTGCCCATGTGGAGCGCGTCATACGGACACGCTTCCACGCACAGGCCGCAGAACATGCACCGCCCGATGTCAATGTCGAAGACTTCCAGGAAGTATTTGTCGCCTTCCTGAAGATCGGTCTTCGCGGGATCGGTGACGATCTTGATTATCCCGAGCGGGCAGTATTTGGCGCACGACGCGCATCCGGTGCAGCGGTTTTCGTACCAGGAGAACTCCTCGCCCCTGAACCTGGGGTGCTGGTACTGCCTGTCCGGCACGGACGCCAGGCCAACCATGGCTTTGAGGGCCTGGCCCGGTTGCTTGAGCGCGAACGATAGAGGATTCTGGTCGTGCATCTTAGCCAAGCCTATGATGCCGACCTTGCGGTCCGGGTATTGATTTACGGTGAACATTCGCCCGGGCGTTACCAGATTCTTCATCGTTACGCCCAGACCTTTGACCATTGAGAGGCCATACATATCTAATCAGCCTCCGCGTACATATTGGCCAGAGGCGAAGGCGTCGGAGTTGGGCGCTCCAGCCTTCTCTGGCCGAGTATCCTGGCGGTTACTACAATCGCCACAATCGTTATGACCCAGTTTATCGCAGCCATAATCCAGAGAGAAGAGGCCGAGATATTGCCCGAGTCGTCCTGGAGTATAACAACCTCAGCCGCTATCACAAAGATATTCAGCAGCGAGAGCGCGAACAGGCCCTTCCAGGCGAATCCCATGATCTGGTCAACGCGCAGTCGCGGCCAGGTGGCCCTCACCCACAACAGCGCGAATATCACCGCGAAGGTCTTCAGGACGAACCATACCTGTCCCGGAATCGGATCGAATCCCCTGGTCCCGCCCAGGAACAGGGTCGTTATTATCAGCGCGGTAATGATCGGAGCCATGAATTCGGCCAGGAAGAGTATAGCGAACTTGATCCCGCTGTATTCCGTGTTATAGCCGGAACCGAGCTCGGATTCCGCCTCGATCTGGTCGAACGGCGTTCTGCTCATTTCGGCTGAGGCGGCGGCGGCGAATATCAAAAATCCGAGCGGCTGCACCAGCAGGAACGGCACGGTCTGCATTTCCACAATGTCGAACAGCGCCATCGAGCCCGACAGAATCAGGACTCCGACGACGCCCAGCGCCATCGGCACCTCGTAGCTGACCAGCATGGCCACGCCGCGCATCGCGCCAAGCATCGCGTACTTGTTCGCCGACCCCCAGCCGGCCATGAAAATAGCGATAGTGTTGACGGACGTGACGCCCAGCACGAACAGTATGCCGATATTCAGCTGTCCGAGAAAGCTGTCCGTCCCGAACGGGATGACGGCCACCACCAACAGGGTCGGCACCACCAGCACGAGGGGCGCGAACGTCATAACCCAGCGGTCGGCCTCGTCCGGCGTCGTATCTTCCTTGGTAATCAGCTTCACCAGGTCCGCTATCGGCTGGAGAATGCCGAACGGCCCCCAACGGTTGGGCCCAAGCCTGTTCTGGAACCTGCCCAGGACCCTGCGCTCGAACCAGGTATAGACCGCCGTGGACAGCATCATTACGTTTATTACGAGGAAAGAGAGGGCGGCGGCGGCGATGATGAACGCGACCCATTCCAGGCCTTCGGGCAGAAAGCCATTCAGGAAACCGTATATGCTCTTGAAGTCCAGGCTCACCTGTCCACCTCTCCAAGAACGATGTCAACCGACCCGAAGGTGGTTATCAGGTCGCCCATCTTTCCTCCCACCAGCATCTGGCGCAGCGGGGTAAGGTTCATGAAAGAAGGCGCGCGAACCTTGCAGCGATAGGGCGAGATTCCGCCGTCGCTTACCATGTAGAAGCCGAGTTCGCCCTTTGGCCCCTCGACGGCGGCATAGGCGTCCCCGACTGGCGCGCGCACGAAGAAGGGCGTCTCGGCGCGTATGGGGCCGTCGGGTATCTGCTCGATGCACTGCTTGATTATCTTGACGCTTTCGCGCATCTCCTGAATGCGCACGATGTAACGGTCGAAGTTGTCCCCTCCGACGCCGATAGGCACGTCGAAGTCGAGCCTGTCGTAAACCTCGTAGGGGTCGGCCCTGCGAAGGTCCCACTGGACGCCGCTCGCCCGCAGCATAGGCCCGCTCACCGAGCAGTCAATCGCCTCCTCGGCAGTCAGGACACCCACGCCGCGCGTTCGCGTCAGCACGATCTCGTTTCCGGTTATCAGGTCTTCCAGTTCGTCAATGTAACCGGGCAAGTCCTCTACGACCCTGCCAAGCGCGGGCCAGAACTCCTCCGGCGCGTCCTGGAACAGGCCGCCCGGACGCATATAGCTCAGCGTAATCCGCGCGCCGCACAGCATCTCGAACAGGTCCAGAATGCGTTCGCGCTCCCTGAAACAGTACATGAGCGGCGTGGCGAACGCCCCCAAGTCGTTCAGAAGGAATCCCGTAGCCATGAGATGGCTCGCGATTCGCTGGAGTTCGGCGCTTATCACCCTGAGATACCGCGCCCGCTCAGGCACATCTATTTCGGCCAGCTTCTCCACAGTCCGAACGTAGGCCAGGTTGTTGGACATGCTGGCGATGTAGTCCATCCGGTCGGTCAGCGTCACGATCTGGACGTAGGTCCTGGATTCGGCCAGCTTTTCAGTGCCCCTGTGCAGGTATCCGAACACCGGCTCCACGTCGAGCACCACTTCGCCGTCGAACGTGACGCGAAGCCTGAAGACTCCGTGTGTGCTGGGATGCTGGGGGCCCAGATTTATGGTAACTGGCTCTGTCTTTATAGGCATTCGGTTACGGGCCTTGCGTCAGCCCAGAAAGTCCTTTCGCAGAGGATGGCCGGGGAATCCCTCCCAAAGCAGTATCCTCTTCAGGTTTGGATGCCCGTCGAAATGTATTCCCATCAGGTCCCAGACCTCCCTCTCCTGTAGGTCGGCACCCTTCCACACATCGTACACCGACGGCGCTTCCAGGTTCTCCCTTCCGTACAGCCTGGATTTGACCACCAGGCTGCTGTTTCGGCGCAGAGAGAGAAGATGATAGACCATTTCGAAGTATTCGACGTAGTCCACGGCGGAAATCGCGTTCAGGAAGGAGAAGTCGAGGGATTCGTCATGTTTCAATAGCCGGGCGGATTCGAGAATACTCTCCGGCTTCACCCAGAC
This sequence comes from Dehalococcoidia bacterium, assembly GCA_965202815.1. Lineage (GTDB taxonomy): Bacteria > Chloroflexota > Dehalococcoidia > Lucifugimonadales > UBA1123 > VXRN01. The sequence continues at coordinate 913,277 of CBDBCD010000002.1, read as the reverse complement.
AGCCGTCTGGTCGAAGTCAACGGCGGCGCCCGGAATAGCGTCGTTTATGCGCCTGGCGGCATCTTCGCCGGAGTGTGCCCTTGTCATTCGGAGGATTTTCCTTTTCCAGTCTCTGTGTCCGACGTCAACCGAAACCTATCTACCGCTCTGCTGGATAGAGTAACGCTTGATCTTCTCGTGCAGTTGCATAATGCCGTAGAGCAGCGCGTCCGGCCTGGGTGGACAGCCCGGAACGTACACGTCAACGGGAATTATATGATTCACTCCGGGCACCACGCTGTACGAACCGTAATATGGGCCGCCGCTGGTCGCGCAGACGCCCATCGAGATGACCCATTTCGGTTCCGCCATCTGCTGATAGACGCGCTCGATTGCGGGGGCCATCTTCCAGGTTACCGTGCCGGCGATGATAATCAGGTCGGCCTGCCTGGGCGAGGGTCTGAAGACCTCCATGCCGAACCTGGAGATATCGAACCTCGACATTGCGCTCGCCATCATCTCGAACGCGCAGCACGCCAGCCCGAAGGACAGGGGCCACACGGCGGACTTCCGCCCCCAGTTGATGAGGGCGTCCACGCTGGTTATGGCCACGTTCCGGTCGAACTCTTCCGGCACCTCGATCAGCGGTTCCGCCAGCGCATCGGTGTGAGTCGTCTTCAGATGATTGACGTACTCACCCTCTTCCCTGTCCAGTTCCCACGTCGTCTGGTGAAGAAGCAGACCGGGAGAGTGGCTTATTTGATTCGCGTCCTGCATCATGTCTCAACTCCACTCCAGTGCGCCCTTGCGCCAGGCATACAGCCACCCGACGACCAGGATCGCTACGAAAACCACCATCTCCAACAGAACGAACAAACCGAACTCCGCCGACAGGTAGCCGAAACTCGCCGCCCACGGAAACAGGAAGACGACTTCTACGTCGAACACGACGAAAATCAGCGCGAATGCGTAGAACCGGAAGTTGAACTGGCTCCACCGCCCCGTGAGCGTCTCGAAGCCACACTCGTAGATCGCCTTCTTGACTGCGTCGGGGGCATACGGCCTGACTTTCAGAATCGAGAGCGCCCAGCCCGCCAACAGCATTCCCAAAGGCACCACCGTGGCGACAAGCACGAATATGGCGATCAGGGCATACTGCCGAAAATACTCGTCAAGCATCTCTCTGGGAACGGCTCCTCAAGCTCAACTCAAAGGCGGCATCAACAATGGAAACAGGGCGCGTAGCGCAACCTGTACATGCCCCGATTTCGGCTGAAATATAGCAGGTAGCGACCAAATCTGCAAGCGAATATCAACTTCGACGGCGCCGACTATCGAGCGTCTGATAAGTTATCTTCCCGAATTCGCTACACAACCAGTCACATACTATGACATAATATCGAAACTTCACCGGCGCTCGGCGATTTCCAACGCTCCCAATCAACATACCCGGATTCCAAGCGGTGTCAAACGACCACAACAGCCCGACGACCCTGCCCTCGATGTTCGACCAATACGGCGGCTATGTGCAGGACGCGCTCAGAAGCAACCTCGACCTGCGCGGTCTCGCGGTTTACGATCTGCTGAGATACTATATGGGCTGGGCCGACGAAGGTGGCGCGCCAATCGCGGCAATGACGGGAAAAGCGGTCCGCCCGACCCTCTGTCTGTTCGGGTGCGAGGCGGTCGGCGGATCGGTGAACCTAGCGATACCCGCCGCCGTGGCGCTGGAGTTCATCCACAATTTTTCGCTGGTCCACGACGACATCCAGGACGAGGACGAGACTCGGCACAATCGCAAGACGCTGTGGGCGATCTGGGGGAAGCCCAAGGCGCTGGTCGCCGGAAACGTACTCAGGGTGGTCGCCGACATCGCTCTGCACGCGCTCGAGAGAGAGGGACTGGAGCCGAAACGTTCGCTGACCGCCGTCGGGCTGCTCACAGAGTCCTACCTGGAGATGATCGAGGGACAGTACCTCGACCTCTCTTACGAGGGCAGGCCGGACATCAGCATGGACGACTATCTGCGCATGATCTCCCGAAAGACGGGCGCGCTTCTTAGATGCTCTCTGAATCTGGGCGCGGCCGTCGGCACCGACGACCAGGAGACGATTGCCGCGATACGGGAATGCGGCAGGGCGCTGGGCTACGTATTTCAGATAAGGGACGACGTGCTGGGGGTATGGGGAGAGGAAGAGATAACGGGCAAGCCTGTCGGGGCCGACATACGGCGGAAGAAAAATTCGTATCCCGTCGTCTATACTATGGAGGCCGCGGCCGACGCGGACAAAGACTATATATCATCCATATACCTGAAGCCCGAACTGGATGAAGAGGATGTGGACTCAGCGCTGGCGATCATGGAAAGGGTAGGCGTCAGAGAGCGCGCCCAGACCGAAGCGGCCAGGTGGGCGGATTCCGCGATGCAGTCAATCGCCGCGCTGGAACTGTCTCACCGGCACCGCGAGCAGATAGAAGAGTTCACCCACTTCCTCCTGGTGCGAGACAGATAGCCTATCTACGGCATGAAGTAAAGCGACGCGGAAGCCGTCGCCGGGAACACAGCGTCGCCAGAACGCTTTCGCGGGAGAGTATCGCAAATGATGGCGGTAGTCGCGGACCTGCGCCGGGACATTGCCCGGTTTCTCAAGATGGGCCGCTTCAAGGAATCGGACCGAGAGGGTGATCTGCGATTCTACTCCTCGAGTTTCATGCCGCACGTGGTCGCGGCCACCGGAGCGTTCTCCAGGGAAGAGGTGCGGCTGGGCGTCGGCGCTCTCTTGGATCGTTTCAACCCGGACGTAATCGTCTCAGCCGGATTCGCGTCGTCTGCGAACAAGAATCTGGCTGCCGGTGAGATAGTCGTCTGCGACCGCATGATGGCGATGGACGGCCCGGCCTACTCCTGGCGAATGTCGGACGCGCTGGAGATTGAAACCGACCCTTCCATCGTCGAGAGGGTTCATCGCCAGATGACCGTCGCGGGCGTGGCATTCGAGGTGGGCGCCTGCGTCACTCTGCCGCAGCCTGTCGTAAATTCGCCCATGAAGGAGTGGCTCGGCAGAACGTTCGACGCCTCGGCCGCGGACCTGGAAGGATATTGGACAGCCAGCGTCGTCCAGGAATTCCGCCTTCCGTGCGTACCCGTAGTGGCGATAGTGAATACGATGGAACAGGACGTCGCGCTTCGCGCGGTCGAGGCCCTGCGCCAGCCGCCTGCCAGAAGAGCGCTCCGCTCGCTGGGGTACGTCGCGGGCAATCCCGTGAGAATGGTGGAAGTGGCAAGGCTGTCCTCCCAGTCCAAGAAGGCCAGAAAGTCGCTTGCCCATTTCCTGTACCGTCTGGGCATAACCCGTGTCGCCATGGGAGAAAACTGATCGAATGAGGACCCTGATACTGGCCCCCTTCGATTCAGTCCAACTCGACCGTCTTCGCGCGGAGATGGCAGTCGAATACGAGAGCTGGCTGGACACCAGAAAGTTGACCGACCCCCAGGAATTGGCGCGCCGCGTCCGGGCGTCCGGCATACCCATCCTGGTCGTGGAAGCCGACTTCGTCTTCGAGGAGACGTTCGACGACGCCCCAGGCCTCCGGTTCCTTGGAGTATGCCGCGCAACCACCGACCACATTGACATCGAAGCGGCAACGCGGCGCGGAGTCGTAGTGGTGAACACCCCCGCCAGAAACGCCCGCGCGGTCGCCGAGCACGCGCTCGGCCTCATGTTCTCCCTGGCGCGGAATATATCGCGCGCGCACAGCTACGTCGCCTCCGGCCAGTGGAGCAATCCGGCCGAGGGGTATATCTCGATGCGCGGCGTAGAACTGCGCGGACGTACAATCGGCATAATCGGGCTTGGCGCGATTGGCGCCGAACTCACCCGGATGTGCGTCGCGCTGGACATGAACGTGGTCGCGCACGACCCATATATCGCCGACCCGCCTCCCGGCGTCCGTCTGACCTCACTGGAAGTTCTCGCTTCCAGCTCGGACTTCATCAGCGTCCACGTACCCGCGAGACCTGGCTCCGCCAGAATGATTGGGCAGGCCGTGATCTCCAGGATGAAGCCGAGCGCGTTTCTCGTAAGCTGTTCGGACCCCGCCGTCATGGATCAGCGGGCCGTAGCGGAAGCGCTCGCTTCGGGCCGGATTGCCGGAGCCGCGTTCGACGTATTCGACACGCACCCAATCGCGCCCAGCAACCCACTACTGAAACTCGACAATGTGGTACTTACCCCACACATCGGCGGAGCGACAGTGGAAACCATAGCGCGCCACTCCGAGATGATGGCGGATGACATTCTCAGGTTCAAGAGAGGAGAGCGTCCGCTGAACCTCGTAAATCCCCGGGTCTGGACACAGAGGCCCGCTGCCCGGCCGGTTTTCAGAAACCCGGGACGTCGGAATCGAAATCGAGATGTTCAGATGTAAATTTCTCGTCCATAGGATTGCAGGACAGTCGGTGAAGTTTACGGTAAGATTTTATGGAAACTCGCTCTTTCAGAAGACTTGCCAAATGGAGACGTCATGTCCGACGGTAAAGTACTCGTCATTGATGCCGGGAGCAGTTCGCTTCGCTCCTATCTGGTGGATTCGCAGTCGCGTATCACCTTTACCGCCTCCCGTTCTTGGACGTATCTCGAAGAGGAGGACGCCCCGGAGCTTGCCCGCGCGTTCGATCACGACGTCTGCTGGCAGTCGGTGCGGGACGCTGTCGGAGAGTGCGTCAGCTCGCTTCCGTCCGGTCCCCGTTCCCTTTCCGCCATTGCCGTAACCTCCCAGCGCCAGTCCCTCGTCTTCATGGACGAAAAGGGGGACGTAATATACGCGGGTCCGAACACGGATCTTCGCGCTATATTCGAAGGTTTTACTCTGGATTCCCAGCACGGCAATCTCATAAGTTCTACTACCGGAGACCGTCCCCCTTTCATGACGGCGCCCGGCAAGCTGGCATGGTTCAGGGAGCGCCGACCGGACTCGTACACTAGAATCGCCTACGTCATGACGCTCGCGGACTGGATTACGTTCAAGCTGACCGGGAACCTGGGCTGCGAGAGAGTGCTTGCGACTGAAAGCGGACTGATCGGCATATCTCCCCAGGATCCCGCGCCACCCCTGTTCAGGCAGCTGGACCTGAACTGTCCCATCCCACCCGTTCACGAGGCGCTGTCCGCGCGCGGCACGGTCTCCGCGCCCGAACTCGGAATCTCATATCTCGTTCCCGTGGTAAACGCGGGCCCCGACACCCAGTGCGGACTCGTGGGAATGGGGATCGTCGAGTATGGGTCTGCCGGAATCGTGGCCGGCTGGAGCGCCACCGTCCAGACGCTCACGTCGGCCGAGGGCGTCACTCCGGGCATGAGGACCTGGTCCGGATGTTTCCAACTGCCTGACCTGCGGATAGTCGAAAGCAACGTGGGCGATATGGGAAATTCCCTCCAATGGCTGGCGGACTTGCTGTTTCGGGATAGCGAGGATCAATATCGGAGCCTGAACGAGGCCGCTCAGCACGTCGGCGTTGGGTCCGACGGCGTAACCGCGTTTCTCGGCCCGCAGGCCATGGACCCATCATCTCTCTCCATGAAATTGGGCGGACTTACATTCCCGATACCTCTCTCGCTGGGAGGCCCCACCAAGGGCCAGATAGCCAGGTCCGCTCTGGAGAATTTCGCCTACGCGCTCCGGGCCAACGTGGAGCAGACCCAGAGAGTCGCGGGCCTGGATATCGCCAGGATAGCCCTCGGCGGCGGAATTACTAGAAACGCCCTATTCAACAGGATTGTCGCGGATGTACTCGGAAGGGAAGTCGAAATGTCCGCGACGCACAGCGTCACCGCCCTGGGCGCTTCACTCATCGCGCGGGCAGTTACAGACCGAGCGTCTTCCTTGCCGGGGGCGGCCAGAGAACTCTCGCTGAACAACTTGAGGCTGAGTCCCGACCAACGGGACGCCATGGAGTATGATGGCCAGTACCAGCATTGGCTCCAAGTGCAGCGCACCCTCGGTCAAATGCTGTCATAGCGGGCAGGCACACGACACCCTCTGTCCGGCGAGACTCCATATTCAGGCCGCGCCTTTCAGGGTTTCCACTTTCGTGGGAATGACGATACGTGGCTATGAATCGTGGAGTCAAAACTTCCCACAAGCCTTGGACCGTTGTCGGCGCGCGCGCCGAAGCGGTAACATGTGATGTGCGATAGTAGGCTCATATAGAGGTGAACGAATGAAAGACACGGAAACCTCGGCAAACGCGCAAGCAGAGAAGGTCGCGCCGCTCACCCGCCGCTCACGCGAAGAGACAGCCCGCCTGGGCGACGAGATATACGAACGGGACATCCGCCATCAGGTTGAAGCGGACTATCACGGGATGATAGTTGCCATCGACGTCGACAGCGGCGACTACGCTATCGGCGACATGGCGGTCACTGCGGCGGGGCTCCTGCGGGAGCGGCGTCCGCATGCCAACATCTGGGGCGTCCGGGTCGGATACCGGGGACTGTGCCACTTCGGGGGCGGCTCTTTTCGGAGGAATGGATGATCGAGGGCATCGTGAACGCTGACTATGAGGCAGTCATCACTCTTTCTCTGCGAGGCCCGACGGGCCTCGAACGGGAGGTCTCTGCGGTTGTGGACACCGGATTCAATAGTTTCCTTACCTTGCCGCCGGAGGTAGTGGCGGAGTTAGACCTGCCGTTTGCCATGCAGGGCCATGCGATTCTTGCCGACGGGCAGGAGGCTTCCTTCGACATCTACGGGGCAACGGTCCTATGGGACGGTCAGCCGAGATACGTGGACACCTACATGGTTGACGCCACACCCCTGGTGGGCATGATGCTGCTGGACCGCCACAACCTGAACATCGAAGTCGAGAAAGGGGGTCGCGTCGCCATCCAGGCTAAGGTATCGAGGCAAGCGAGAGAATCGTAGCTTCCATACGATACTGGCGCTACCATACTACTGCGCTGATAACTCAAGGTCCCGCCCAATGATTTCCAGATGGCAAGAACACAAGGGGGATGTCGTTGAAACCGCCCGCAAAATGTCGGAACTCGGCCTGGTGGTGGGGACGGCCGGCAATGTCAGCGTCCGTCTCGACCCCGAAGATGGGCGCGACCTCATGGCGGTAACGCCATCGGCCACGTCTTATGAGAACCTGACCCACGACGACATAGTAGTGACAGATTTCGAGATCGAGCCGGTGGAAGGCAAACTTCCGCCGTCCTCCGAGAGTCTTCTTCATGCCGGCATATACCAGAGGCGGCCCGACGTACAGGCCATAGTCCACACGCACTCGGTGTATTCGAGCGTTCTCGCCGTTTCCGGAATTGACCTGCCTCCGGTGATTGACGAAGTGGTCATCTACGTCGGCGGAGAGATAAGGGTATCGAAGTACGGCTTCCCGGGCACGCCCGAACTCGCCAACAACGTATGCGAAGCCCTGGGAGACAACAAGGCGGCGTTCATAGCGAATCACGGCGCGGTAGCCGTCGGCAGTACGCTCGAAGACGCGCTCTCGGTCTGCCTGCTGGTGGAAAGGGCGTGTCAGATCTACATAATGGCCCGCGGCCTCGGCCAGGTGGTCCCAATCGCGCCCGAATTCGTCTCTGCCCAAACCGCCATTTACAGAATGAAGAATTTGCCCGATGGAGGATCCGACGACCCATGGTAACCGTTCCAGGATTTCTGCTCAGAAGGCTGTACGTCAAACAGAGTCTGAAGAACACCGGCAACGGATTCGAGTTCAGCCTTCTCAACCGCCTCGGTTCGGGATACGCGTTCAGGATGCTCCCGCTGACCCTCGATGGGCGCCAACTGCCGCTGGACTCCGCCGCGTTCTGGATAGACGGCGAATTGACCGGATTCCACGAGGTCTCCCAGGACAATACACTGACACTGGCAATAAACCGGAGCATCGTCGTCCGCGTCGCCGGAACGGCGCTGGAACCGGGCCCCCACAAGATAGGCATGGGCTTTGAGGTTCCCGGGCTCGGCGCTCTCAGTTTCGACTTCACCGACACCGTCGCAGATGAGTGACTCCCCGCTCAGAATAGGCATAACAGGCGCTTCGGGATACATAGCGAGCAGACTCATCGGCGAACTCCAGGAGTCGGCCGCCGTGGGCATGATTCTCGCCACCGACATCAGGCCGCCTTCCGTCGAATACTCGAGCAAGGTCAAGTTCGCGCCCTGGGACGTGTCTGAGAACAGACTGGACATCTTCGCCAGCCATCGAGTGGATACCGTCATCCACCTCGCATACGTTCTGAATCCGGCCAGGCAAGAGACGCGCGCCAGAATGGTAAACGTCGCCGGAACCGGCAATATGCTGCAAGCGTCGGGACAGGCCGGAGTCCGCCACGTCATATATCTCAGCAGCGCCTCGGTGTACGGCGCCCATGCCGACAATCCCGAACTCCTCGAAGAGACAGACCCCGCGCGTCCACTGGAGGGATTCCAGTACAGCGAGGACAAAGTGGCCGCCGAGTCGCTTCTCTGTGAGTTCGCCACCCAAAACCCGGAAATCGCCGTAACTATCCTGCGCGTCTGTCCGGTAATGGGTCCCAACGCCGACAACTTCATAGCCAACGCGTTCAAGAAGCCTCTGCTGCCCGGAATCGGTTGGGCGGATCCACCCATGCAGTTCTTGCACGAAGACGATCTCACGCAAACATTGATACGGTGCCTGGAACGCAGGCCACGCGGAATATACAACGTCGGAGGGGACGGAGCCATCCGCTGGAGCGAGATGGTCGCCATGATGAACCGTCCAGTCGTCAGGCTGCCCGCGCCCGTCTGGTATGTCCTCACATCCGCGGCGTGGCGTCTGAGGCTTCAGAACGATTCGCCCGCCGGCGGCCTCGACTTCATTCGCTACCGCTGGACCGCGAGCGCGGATAAGATCAAATCCGCAATCGGCATCGAGTTCAGGCACAGTTCCCGATCTGCCTGGGAATCCTACTCCCGGTCGGCGAACAGCCGATAGGTCCAACCAACCCATACGCATGATAACCGACGTCACGCAGCCTTGAGACAATCGCAAAAGTCCGTTGCGGTACCCAATCGCCATTCCCGCGAAGGCGGGAACCCCGAAGGGCTCGCCGCTAAGCAATCCAGTGGGGAGGTGTGGTCGAATCCTGGACAGTACCGACTATGAAGAGGCCCTGCCCGTCTTGCAGGTTCTTTTCATTTTCGAGTGTCACCTGTGTAGTCCGTTCGTGGTGAGCCTGTCGAACCATGACCGGACTACCCTTCGACAAGCTCAGGGCGAACGATAGATTGACGACAAGACGAAAACGAAAAGGCCCTGGCCCGTCTTGAAACATCCTTCCATTCGACAGAACATTAATGCTATCATGTGTCCGCTAAACGAACCGCGAACGCCGACCTTTACATAAACGGGAGATTATCGAAAATAATTCCGCCGCCGAAAATTTCTCGGTCCAAAGCTAACAACAGGTGACGACAGGTCGTTTCCAGGTGTTCTAAACGCCTATCTCACCTAGAAACTCACCAGGAACCCCACCTGTACGACATAAAGCGCACTATATTAAGGAAACTCAACCATGAGCAGAATCATCATAGACACGGACCCGGGCACGGACGACGCAATCGCGCTGATCGCCGCTCTCAACTCGCCCGAGCTCGACATTGCGGGGTTGACCACCGTTACGGGAAATGCGTCGCTCCGAGACGCGACCAGGAACGCGCTGGGGCTGCTGATGAGCCTGCGCAACTTCGATATCAGAGTTCACATTGGCGCGGAAAAACCGCTGACAGGAGAGTTCGCGCTCGCGGAGCACTACCACGGCCCTGGCGGCATGACAATCGAACTACCGGAATCGGTGGAGATGCTCAGCGCCATTGCCGCCGACCGATACATCTCAACCTCCGCCGCGAACTTCGACGAACCCATTACGATCATCGCGCTCGGGCCCCTCACCAACGTGGCGGTCGCCATCCGGCAACATCCCGAAATCAAGCACAGAATCAAAGAGATATTCGTGATGGGAGGAGCCGTCGAAGTCGGCGGGAATATAACTCCATACGCTGAATTCAACATCTACGACGACCCACGCGCCGCCAATGTCGTGTTCGATTCAGGCATTCCGATCACCCTCGTCGGTCTCGACGTGTGCGAACGGGTCGCGTTCGGGATCGCGGAGACCGATTGGAAGTCGGGAACTTCTAAGGGCGAGCGTCTCGCCGCGCGAATCATAGAAGGGTGGTTTGAAATCCATCCCGAGTACGACAAGTATGTCCTATGCGACCCGCTCACCGTAGCCGCGGCCATCGCTCCCGACCTGCTGACATACCGCTCCGCCAGGGTAACCGTGGATGAGGAAGGCGAACGAAAGGGCAGAACGCGCGCGGACTACGAGGGCGCAGAGGTCAAAGTAGCGGTTGACGTGGACGTCCAGAGAGCGCGTCAGCTAATACTGGACAGGTTAAAGACCGCGGACTAGTACCACAACCAACCGTCATTCCCGCGAAGGCGGAAATCCAGGAGTGGGGGAGGGCTCATAACTAGCAAGACTAACTGGATGTTGTACTAGCCTATGCGCCCACGTACTTCTCGATGACACTCCATCCATCGCCAAGGACGCGCCGCATATTTCGGGTGGTGACCTCTTCCACCTCCTCGACCTCAATACCCTTGAGTTCGGCCAGCGTCTGAGCAACGACGGCTACGTGCCTGGGCTCCGTCCAGTTCTCCCGCTTCGCCTTGAACGGCTGCGGAGCCGCGTCGGTCTCCAGAACGATATGCTCAAGCGGAATCTTCGCAGCCGCCTGCTGGAGATGGGTTAGTCGCAGCAGCGGCCTAGCGAGCGAGACGTAGAATCCGAGGTCAATGATCTGCCTCGCCGTTTCGTAGTCGCCCTGGAAGTAGTGCATCACTCCGCCGACTTCATAGGCTCGCTCTTCCCGCAGTACGCGAAACGCCTCGTCGTGCGACTCCCTGCTGTGGAAGACTATCGGAAGACGCAGCTGCCTGGCCAGCCTGATCTGCTCCCTGAACGCCGGATACTGGATGGCTCTGTCGGGCGCGCCCTCCATGAAGTCCAGGCCAACCTCGCTGATTACGAGAACCTTGTCTGAGGAAAGCGCCATGCTTTCGAGCGCTCCGTAGGTGGCGTCCGTGAACGGCTCTCGAATGTCCATGGGATGAATCCCGACGCCGGAGAATACGCTGTCGTACTTTTCGGACAGTTGCAGAGAGCGCTCCGAAGACTCGATGGTCGTACCCGCCGATATGACGGCGCGCACCCCTACCCGCTCGGCTCGATTCAGAATCTCGCCGACCTCCGCGTCGCTGAATGGCTCAAGATGAACATGGCAGTCCAGAAACATGGCTCCCTCGCATCGAATTCTCGCTAAGACCTTGCCAGCGTAGCCAACCGACAGCGTGTTAATTATACTACTGCCGACGGCAAATCGGACAGACATCGTGAGCGCGGCATTTGAGACGCAAGGCACTCGTAACAGGAAGAATAGCGGCCGGAATAGCTATCAGCGTTGGTCTGGGATGGCTGACGGCTCGCGGGCTCGACTGGAGCCTCGTTCTGGACGCTTTCGGCGGCGTCTCTATTCTCATGATAACCCTCGCCGTCGCTGTCTTTGTGATCGCCAGTTACCTGCGAGCCGTCCGTTGGAGAATACTGTTCGTAAACGGCGAGGTATCAACCAACCGGCTCTTCATGGTCCAGAACGTCGGAATCGGCCTCAATAACCTGGTTCCAATACGAATCGCGAGCGAGGCCGCCCAGCTCGCGATCCTGTCCATCAAGGACCGCGTGCGCCCGTCGGTTGCCCTCGCCACACTCGGCATGGAACGGGTTCTGGACGTAGTCGCCAGCGCACTCATCCTGGCAATCGCATTCCTGTTCATTCCCGAGATCAGCGACTACGGAGTCTATGTCTGGGGGGCACTCGGTTTAGCCACTCTGTGCATGGTATTGGTACGATTCCTGGCATGGAGTGAAAACAGAATCTCCTGGATGCGACGATTCCCCTCTGTGCTGTCCTTCGTCAAAGCGGTCAGAGATCTGGAGCGGGAGCGCGCGCGCCTGGCCGCGTCTTTTGCTTTGAGTGTGATCTACTGGCTACTCGTCGGAGTAACGGCCTGGATAATCTCCATCTCGTTTCAACTCTCGATTACGCCCATGACGGCCACAATGGTCATCATGGCGACAATTTTCTTCGCGACCGCAATTCCGGCAGCCCCCTCTGCAATCGGTTCGTTCGAATTCGCCGTAGTGTACTTGCTGGGGTTGTTTAGTGTAAGCCACGAGTCGGCTTTTGGATTCGCGGTGATCACCCACGCGGTATTCTTCCTGCCTCCCACACTGATGGCGGCGCTGTTCCTGCCTCGTGAGGGCATAGGCTCGATCAGCAAATTGAAGTCCACTCTCTCCGGACGAGTGGAAGCATCTACGGACTCGGCATGACTATCAGAAGCGCGTTTCTCTCACTGCCGTGCCTTATCGCCAGCTTGCTGATGATGCTGTCGGCAGCCTGTGGGGAGTCGCCGGAGCCGGAACCGGCTGCGACCGCGACTGCGGCGCCGGACACGGCTACGGCAACCTCACGCGCTACCGATACGCCAACTCCGCGCGCCATAGTCACGCGAACGCCCACGTCTGTACCGACCGCGACGCCAATCGCCACACCCACGCCGGTCGCGCAGTTGACCAGCACACCCACGCCACCCACGCCGCGACCGCAGCCGGCAGCCCTCCCAACACCCGATTCCAGATCGCGAGGCGGTACGCTGAATCTTGAAAGCAGCCGGAACATCGCCCACCAGGACGTTCACCAGGATGTATCCCCCGCGCTTTCTACCTGGGGCCCGGGGATAGCGTATTCCAGGCTCCTGAGGCTGGAATCGGGGCCGGACACAGCGCTCCCCGGCATGGTTGTCGAGTGCGATATATGCGCCGACTGGACCATGGAGTCTCCCACGTCCTACATGTTCAACCTGCGAGACAACGTAGCATGGCAAAATCTGGACCCCGTGGGCGGAAGGACGCTGGACGCCGATGACGTGATCTTCAGCTACCAGCGACAGATAAACCCGGACTTTCCGAACTCGCCGCTGCTGAGGAACATAGTGGCGCTGGAGTATCTCGGTCCCCTGACGCTCAGAGTGAAGTTCGGTCTGCCCGACGCGGACGCGCTTCTGGCGCTTGCGGACGGTCACTCGAAGATCGTAGCCCCCGAGACGGTGATACAGAGTGGGGATCTCAGGGACGGCCCCACTATAGGCACGGGACCCTGGATGCTGGAGAATAGCTCACCCGGCGTTGTTCACTCGTTCTCGCGCCACCCTGACTACTTTGAATCAAATCAGCCGCTTATTGACAACCTCAAGATACTCATCCTCACAGATGAGGCCACCCGCGACGCGGCGTTCCAGACCGGAATGACGGACATTCACGAAATGGAGCCGACGGAGTGGGTACAACACATCCAACAGTTGCCCAATGCCCCCAGCCTGCAAGTGCCGCAGCCCGGCAACGGCATCGAAGTAGCCTTCAAGACGACAGACGCTCCCTTCGACGACGTCCGAGTGCGCCGGGCGGCCATGCTCTCGATGGATCCGGCCAGTATCATCGAAGAACAGTGGGAAGGCTTCGGATCCGTGGGTCCAGGATTTCCGGTTGCGTCGCCCGAGTGGAATCTGCCAGCCTCGGATGTCTCAGGCAGATTCAATGACGCTGAAGCTTCCCGGTCCCTGCTGCGCGATGCAGGGCCAGCGTCTCAGACGCTTGTCACGATCACTGTCGGCGACTTCGGACAGTCGCACCTCGACTACGCCCACGCGGTTTCGGCAAGTATGCAGAGCGTCGGCTTCGACACGCGCATTGACGTCGTCAACAGGAGACATTTCGGTGAAACCACTTGGCTGCAGGGAGACTACCAGTTGATGGTAGGACCTCCCGCTCCGGTCTCCTCGCCAAACGGCTATCTCCTGCCGGTTTTCCACAGCGAAGGCATTTGGAATACCACCGGGCACCGCGATACGGAGTTGGATGAATTGCTCGAAGCGCAGGCCGTAGAGCGCGACCCTGAAAAGAGAACCGAGTTGATCCACAGCATCCAGAACCGCATCCTCGACCAGGCTTACAGGTTCATGCCGTTCACTCGCGCGCCCATCTGGACATGGCAATCCCGAGTCCGCGACTTCTACCCCAACTTCGCCCTGAATGAGTACCACCACTGGACGAAGGTATGGCTGGAGAATTGATTCGCTTGTACAATAACCCCTTATCAATCTTTGGCGAGAACCGACTGCCGAAGATCCTCATAGCGGCATTTGTCTGTGTCGCCCTTTTGATGTACGCATTGCTCGCTACACCGCTTCACGACGACGGCATAAACGGCAATATGATTTTCGGAGTTCCATTTTATAGTGACTATTTCGATCTATATCATTCCTTCTTCAAGCCAATCGTCGCACTGCTCATCCCTGTAACCTATCTCCCATACCCGTGGTCTTTCGCGGCGGCGTCCCTCGTTCACATTCTGATGATGGCCGCGGCGGCGTATCTTACCTTCCTGTTCGCCAGCCGATACGTTTCCAGGGAAGTAGCTACCCTGGCGTCCTTCATTGCCATGTACGCCCTATTTACTCACGAAACGTTCATGTCAACTCGTCCAGAAGCGCTTCTTCTCGTCTTAACCCTGGCGATTGCTTATCTGTGCGATACATGGAGACTGACAGGTCAAACCCGATACTTGCTAATCGTCGCAATCCTAGCTGGCGCGCTTGCCCTGCCATCCCACCCTAACGCGTCTATCGCCTATGCTTACATAGCTCTATTTTCTTTATGGCAGTGGAGAAGCCTGGCAATACGAGACTGGGCGGTTCTAACAGCGACTTTCCTCGGCTCTAGTCTGCTGGGAATGGTCATCATACTGCTGCCCGACCCGTCCGCGCTCATTGAGCTATACACGGAATACTCCTCCGGGGGCAGCCACCGATTCACATTTTTGATCGGTGAGATAAGACGCTTCACATTCTTCCTGCGTCCATATCCTCTACTGCCAATCGTACTGTTCTTCGGAGCGATGGGGCTAACCGCCTTGGTCACAAGAACGATCATGAATTCTACCCCCCCCCCCCCCAATCATACGTTCTTGAATTTGCGCGGCGATACGCAGCAATTTTGATATTCGGCCTATCCGCCCTGATAGGTTTGGCGTTCATTCCCTCCGCCGAATGGCCGCATTACCTTGTGTATTACATACCGCCTCTGTCCATATTCGCGGCGCTGGCCTACTATCATAAACGTCCAAGCCTTCGGGTTATGCTGACAATGAGCGCCCTGGTCGTAGCCGCAATCGCGCTGGAACTCACAGCGCTCGCGACGCTGAGAGACAACCTGGAAGGCTGGATAATCACAAGCCTGCTTTTCGGAATGCCGATTGCCGCCATGCTAGGCGCGTCATGGATTTCGGGACGCCGCTCATGGCTGATAGCCGCGCTCATGCTCGGCGCGATAGTCCGGCTGGGACTGATGTCAGCCGACTACCACGCCTACAATCATATTGCGGATACTGCTCGCGCTCGCGCAGTGGAGGTCGAAGCTGAAACTATCATGGGGCCACCCCAGCTCAACTGGGCCTTCGCACGGGACGATTTCGTAGCCATAACCTACTTATCCGATGATGCGCCGGACGTGGAATTTGGACTGGTGGCCCTGCCCCAAATCTGGTACAGAGACAGATGGCTCGACCTCGCATCCGAATCATGTGAATTTGGGGAAGTTAAGCCGATTGATCTGAGCTCTTTCGTGTCCAACAAACTTCGAGAGACGCAATGGGAAACAATGACCATCGAATGTAGCCAACCATACCGTCCATAGCGTAACTGTCATTTTTCGTCCTGATTTACCGCAATGTCTGTTATGCTGAGAATACGCTATCGAACGAGGTTCATCATCTCTAATTCATTCATGTGGCTAAGGTGGTCCTGGCGAGACCTTCGCTCCCGGTGGGTGCAGGTCGCCGCCATCGCTATCATCATTGCCTTCGGAACGGGGCTGTTCTCCGGTCTGCGCAGCATGAACATCTGGCGCGGCCTGTCTAATGAAGCCAGCTACGAAGCCGTGAACACTTTCGACCTCCGCGTCCAGCTCGGTACAGGCAGTTTCGTCGAGCAAGGAACTTTGCTGCGCGCGCTCGATGAAGCGGCGGCCGGCTACGTATCCGACGCCGAAGAGCGGCTCGTACTACCTACCCAGGTATCCGTCGAGGCGGATAGTCAGACTGTCATTGTGCCGGGGCGTCTTATCGGGGTGGATGTATCGGACGACGGCCCGCATATCAATATGCCGCACCCCGTACTCGGACGCGCCCTGGCGACACAGGACTCTGGGAAAGACTTAATCGCGCTCGAGCGCAATTTCGGCAAATTCTACAACCTTCCCGAATCGGGTTCGGCCACCCTCTCCGGCGATGTCGCGGTTCAGTATGTGGGCCAGGTACTATCCCCGGAATACTTCTTCGTGATAACGCCCGAGGGCGGCCTGCTGGCGCAGGCGAATTTCGCCGCCGCCTTCACGTCCATAGAAACCGCGCAGCGAATCACCGCAAAGGATGGGCAGGTCAACGATCTGTTGCTGACTCTTGCCCCCGGCGCCGACGAAGACGCGGTGTTCAACACGCTGGAAGAGGTATTCAGCTCGCTTGGCGGAACCGTGAGCAGACGACTAGACGATCCGTCCATACGTGTCATGATCGAGGACGTGGAGGGCGACCAGCAGTTCAACACTGTGCTGGCCATCGCTATTTTCGGTGGGGCGGTATTCGCGGCATTCAATCTCACGAGCCGCATAATGGACTCGCAGCGGCGCGAGATAGGCATTGCGATGGCTCTCGGCGTGTCGCCTCTCAGGGTGGCGCTGAGACCGTTGCTATTCAGCGCACAGGTCGCGCTGCTCGGTGTCATATTCGGAATCGGGATGGGCATTGGAGTAGCGCAAGCGCTCAGGATAGTACTGACCGACTTTCTGCCCCTGCCGGTCTGGCGAACCCCGTTCCAGCCCGAATTCTTTGCGGGAGTGGCGGCTATCGGATTCCTGATTCCATTCATCGCAACGGCGATACCGGTGTGGCGAGCCGTTAGAGTGCCACCAATTGACGCTATCAGGACCGGTCACCTGGCGATGCGCGCCGGTGGGCTTACCTGGCTGCTGACCAGGATGAGAATACCCGGCCAGACGCTTAGGCAGATACCGTTTAGAAACGTCGCCCGCGCGCCGAGGCGCACGATTCTCACGGCGCTGGGGATCGCGGCCATCGTCACGATACTCGTAATGGTCATGGGAATGCTCGACTCGTTCCTCGACACATTCGACCGGACCCAGGCAGAGACGGCAGGAGCCAGTCCGGACAGGATGGAAATAGCCCTGGACACGTTTTATCCTGTGCAGTCACCTACCGTACAGAGCATCGTCAATGCGCCGAGCGCCGCGGACGTAGAGGCGAGTCTGAGGATGGGCGGAACCCTGACCAAAGACGATACTTCGTTCGACGTGTTTCTGAACTTCATACCGTTCGACAGCCGACTGTGGCAGCCGACGCTCACTGAGGGAACATTGCAGTCCACCAGCCCCGGTATCCTGATCTCGGGGAAGGCGGCGAAGGACCTCGGGGTGGGGGTTGGGGATAGAGTGACCGCGCGTCATCCGGTAGTTGGCGGCCCGGACCTGTTCTCACTCCAGGAATCCGAGCTCGAGGTCGTCGGCATCCACGCCAGCCCGTTCCGGCCCAACGTGTATATCACTATGGAGTATGCAGGAATCACCGGCATCACGGGAATGACCAACATTCTCCAGGCGCGGCCAGCAACCGGAGTCGAATCCGACACTCTTAAGCAAGAGTTGTTCAGGCTGCCCGGGGTGGGATCCGTTCAAAAGGCAACCGCCTCGTCGGACGTATTCGCGGATCAGTTCGGCAGGTTTACCGGAATACTCTACTTTATACTGATAGCGGTCATGGCCCTGGCGCTCCTGATAGCCTACAACACCGCGAGCATCAACATGGACGAGCGCAGGCGTGAGCACGCTACCATGTTTGCATACGGCCTGCCCGCCCGAACTGTCCTGGGAATGGCCATCACCGAAAGTACGATTCTCGGCATAATCTCAACAGTTCTGGGGCTGATTGGCGGATACTTGCTCCTCCAGTGGGTCGTAATCGTTCTGATACCCGCCACGATGCCCGACCTGGGAATGGAAGCGATAATAAAGCCGACGACGCTGATTTTGGCTGTGGTTCTGGGGGTAGCCGCGGTAGCAGTTGCGCCTGTCCTCACGCTCCGACGACTCAGCAAAATGGATGTTCCGTCCACCCTCAGGGTGATGGAATAAGCCGCAAGTCCCCCTATACACTCGTTCAGAGTCAGGGACACGTCGTCCGCGTCCCAAGCGGCGGGTCGCATGTTTCAGGATTCAATTCGGTCGTCAAGTTCCAGGAGACCTGATCTCTGATGATCCATCTAATCTATGGAGAGGATGTAGTCAGCGCGGAAGAGGCGCTTGCGGAGGTTTCGCGCGCCTCCGGTCCAGAAGACTTGCGTGACATAAACCACACAACGTTCCTGGCCGAGGATCTGACTCCTCCACAGCTCGCGGCGGCAGTCTTCACGATTCCGTTCATGACGGATGCCCGCGTGGTGGTGGTAAGGGGACTGCTGACGACATTCGAACGCGGCGCGAGGGCTTCGAGGGGCGCTCAGAGCAACCGGAGGGACCCGCTCGGTCCGTGGGCCGATACGATAGACCAGCTCAGTTCGATTCCGCCCACTACGAACCTCACGTTCGTTGACGGTGCGCTCTCCAAAAGCAACTCGATGCTGAGGAAACTTGCGCCGCATTCGGAGGTACGCGAGTTCCAGCTTCCGAGAGAGCGAGATATGCCCGGATGGATCATGGGACGCGCGAGCGCTCTTGGCGTAGCGCTGGAACCCCGCGCCTCCGCGACGCTTGCGGAGGCAATTGGCAGGCAACCCCGCCTCATAGACGCCGAGCTCAGAAAGCTCGCTCTATACGCCGATGGCCGCCCCATACGGGAAGAGGACGTGCGGGAAATGGTCGCATACGTGCGAGAGGCGAACATCTTCCAGGCGGTGGACGCGGTGATTGACGGCAGGACCGGGGTCGCGCTCAGGTTGATAAGTCGCATAATGGACGACGGGAGCCCCGCCGCATACGTGCTGACCATGCTCGGCCGTCAGGTGAGGCTGTTGCTGATCGCCAAGGACATGTCGGCGCGCGGCGCGGCGAACGACGAGATTGGCAGAAGACTGCGACTGTCAGGATGGGTGCTCAACAAGACGCTCCAGCAGGAACGACGCATGACGCAGGAATATCTGGAGTATTTCCACGAGCGCCTTGTCGAAACCGACCTTACGCTGAAGACCAAGCCCATCGCCGAACAACTCGCCATTGAGATGCTGGTAGCCGACCTGACGATGGGCGGATAGAAGAGACACGACAACTCCCATCGTTGGGCTGCCTTAATTGCCTCTATCTCCGCAGTACTCTAGGTTGCCAATATCTGTACGATAGGGTCTCGGTGAGACAGAAGAAGCTGTAGATTTGCCTTATTGCTTCTGAAGAGATTGCTGCGCCCCGGACCGAGTCCTGACGTCCGAGCGTTTCCGCAATTTGAGAAAGGTTTCTCAAGACATCAAACTGAACTTTGGACGATGTCGTTCCAAGGCCGGATGGCAATGACTCGCGTATCCTCAATTGCTCCGACTCAGCATCGCTAAGTACAGCGATTTCATCAAGAGTGCGGGCGATGACGCTTGTCATTCTTTCCACGATTCCGCCATTTCGCCGAGCTATGTACTTGGCTACTATCAAACTCATAGCCCAAAAGAATTCCATCTTGTGCGTCAACAGATCGTGGTCATGGATATCTTCAGGGCCCGAGGGAGAAATATGCGCCTCGCGACGCCATTGGGCGCCGGGTATTTTAGGCAGTCCGGCACGATCAAACAGGATTCTCTCATCATCAGGGAGACGCGACTTTGATTCCGGTTGCCAGAACCAGTCGACATGCTGGGGGCCAAATTCACCTTTATAAAGGGCCAACAAGTAAGCTCCATCAACGGGAGCGTTCCTGAAATTGTCCATCAATAGCATCGCGTGGGCGGGATCAGCCGCGTGCAGTTTACGGTTGTCTGTGACCTGATCCATAACCCGGTCATCAACGACTATGTGTACGTCCAGGTCGCTCAAAGCGTCGCCGCTACCGCGAGACACCGAACCTGACAACCATGCAGCGCGCACGCTACATTCAGCAATCAGACATTCAACAATCCGCTTCAGAAGGTCGGATCGTTCCCGATTTCTAGTCCGTAGCATATGTTCGATATTCATTGTAGCTTCGACCAGTTCGCTAAGAAGGATTTCGAACATTCTCGCATTTGGTCACGAAACACGAATCGGGGCAGACCGACGCCCGCCCCGACAGATTAAAGTTACTTGTTGGTGTCTGAACTAGATAGTGTATGTATCCAGCAGGCTGGGGACGGTCTTCACGCGCGCCTTGTCCGTGATGTCGTCTATGCGCCGGTCGAATGTCGGGCGGTCAGTGTCCTGGTAGATCACTCCCAGCGGTATTCCCTCCGAGGACGACAACTCGAAAGCCGCCTCGGGGTCCGAGGAGTCGTAGTCGTCAGGGATGTCGTAGGCCAGTCCAGGGATGCCTTTACGCGGGTTGCCCTTCAGAATATCGTATGTGTTGTTGTACTCGGTGCAAGGCGACTGGATATGCACTACCGAGAAGCCCGGATGCTCCATTGCGTCCAAAATTATCTGGGTCATTGGCCTGATCTGGCTGGACATGGTGGAAGCGACGAAGCTGACGCCCATGCTCATGTAAAGCTGGAACGGGTTCATCTTCTCTTCCGGCTTGCCGAACGGGGTGGAGCTTGTCACGACGCCGAGATCGGTCGTGGGTGAGCTCTGGCCCTTGGTCAGACCATAGACTCCGTTGTCCATGACGACAGCGGTTACGTCGAGGTTTCGCGCGGCTTGAGGCGCAATGTGCTCGAATCCGATGCTGAGGAAGTCTCCGTCTCCGGCCACGACCACGACATTGAGATCCGGTCGCGCCATCTTGACACCCATAGCTATCGGCAGGGTTCGGCCATGTATGCCATGGAAGCCGTAGGGTTGTTCATCACTCTCGAGCATATGAACCATGTTGCCGGAGCAGCCGATGCCCGCAACGACAACGTTGCTTTCCATTGGAACTTCGGTCTCTACTACGCGGCGCTGAATGGCTCCCTCCAGCGCACGCCGAACACCGAAGTCGCCGCAGCCGGGGCACCACTTGAAATCATACTCAGGGTTCTTGGACGTCATACTGTCACACCCTCTTTCTGCTGAATGTTTGCTTTCTGAGAAATCGCCTCCACAAGGTCGCGTTCCTTGAACGGAAGCCCTGTGTACTGAGTTACAGATTCTGCATTTATGCCGAGCGAGCGAAGGTAAGAGGAGAACTGTCCCATGTAGTTGAGCTCAGGCACGATTACGAGTTCTTTCTCTTTAAGTTCCTCGACCATCCCCTTGGGAAGCGGGTTCAGGAACATCGTATAGTACCAGCCCAGGTCCGCGCCCTCAGCGATCAATTTACGCCAGGCGCCAAGCGCGGGCCCCTTGGAGCCACCCCAGGGCATCACCGCAATGCTGGCGTCCGTGTTCTTGCGCTCGTAGCTGCCGTCGGTCAGCAGGTCGAGCTTGCTGAACCGGCGGGTAGTCATCTGAATATGTCGCTCCGGCCTGTGAGTGGTGTCACCCATCCCGTCATGCTCGGACCCGTTCGCGACATACGCTCCCGGGCCGCCGGGAATCGGCATGGGGGAGCGCTCCCAACTCTCATATCGGTGATAGCCGTTAGAGCCTCGGTAGGTCTCCCTGTCTTCGGCAGACAAGGCGCTCACATCCGGCCTGGGTATGTTCTGGTTGCGCTCAGAGAGCATGTGCTCGCTCAGCAGGATTACCGGGCCCTGGTACCTCTCCGCCCAGTTGAACGCATAGAAGGATGCGTAGAAGCACTCTTCCACCGTGCCGGGAGCGATTACGGGCAGACGAATGTCGCCGTGGCCCGGGTAGAGCGCCGTCAGAAGGTCGGATTGCTCGGTCTTGGTCGGCAGGCCGGTTGACGGTCCGCCTCTCTGAATGTCGGCGACAACAAGCGGGATTTCTGCCATCCACGCAAGCCCAAGGCCCTCGCCCATCAGGGAGAATCCGGGGCCGGCGGTGCCGGTCATGGCCTTCTTGCCCGCGAATCCTGCGCCGACGATGCTCGTGATGGACTCGATTTCGGAAGTCGCCTGGTGCACGAACTTACCGGGCGCGGGCAGGTTGTTCTCCATCCATATCAGGAGGGAAGTCGCGGGAGAGATCGGGTACCCGATGTAAACGTCAACTCCTGCGGCGAGAGCGCCAAGCCCAATGGCAACGTTGCCGTTTATGAGCACCTGGTCAACCTGAGGAGGATTGGACTCTTCCAACTCACCCAAGTTGAATCCGCTCTTTTCGGCCTCCGCCCTGCCGAGGCCAAGCGCTTGGTGATTGGACTCGATGATCTGCTGATCGTTGGGGCGTCCCCTGGTGAAGCGCTTCGTAACGAAGTCTTCCAGGATCTTCTGGTCAATTCCGACCAGATACGCCAACGCTCCCATGACGACCATGTTCGCGGCCCTGGCGTTGCCGGTGGACCTGGCGAGCTCGTCGAATCTCATTCCGAAGCTCTTGCCGTCTTCCGCCAGCTCGAATTCCTCAGCGTTGTACACTATGACTCCGCTGTCGGACACCTCGTCCTTATGGTTCTCATACGCGTATTCGTTGAAAGCCACAAGCACGTCCAACTCGTCGCCGGAACTCAGTACCGGCTCGGTGGAAATCCTGGTCTGCGTCCAGGTAGGGCCTCCTCTTATCTGCGAAGGAAATGTGGAGAAGGTCTGAACGTGATATCCGACCTGGGCATTGGCCTGGGCGAAGCCCTCGGCGGAGGTGACAACACCCTGACCGCCCTCTCCGGCGAATCTAACTACAAAATCCGTTTTCTTCAATTCAATACTCCCTGAGCTCTACTTGCTCATAATCGAACGGCGCAGTTAGCCATTATTGGCGTGTTGAATGGGGGTTTGGATAACGCCCATGAGGTCGCACCCCGCGCGGATGCGACGAAACAGTTCAGTGGCCCGAAGATTTCTTCAGGGGTGATATGATCACCTGGATGGTCTGTGGGCAATTGTTGAATTCGGGGGGCTGGTCTGAGGCGTCGCTCTGTAGCGTCACCTAATTATATGTACCTAATGAATATACCAACTAGATTTTTCGGGTGTCAATTTTGTGATGATTTGCACAGACTTCGAGTCTGGCATTGACCAACTTCCGCACCCTTTCTATAATCGCAGGCAGTTGCTATCCAGCAGGAGATGACCACAATGACACCGAGCTCTGAGCCGAGGCATATCTCGATTTCCGAAGTTGTCGCAAGGCATGGCGAACCGCCGTGGGCGGAGGCCCTGTTTACCGATGGCCGCAACGACGTCGTGCTGATATGCAACGCGCCCGGCCAGGAGAACGACGCCCATGCCCATCCCGACTTCAACGAGTGGTGGGTAGTTCTCCAGGGCGAACTTCTATGGGAGATAGGCGACTACGCCCCGCTGCGAGCGAAGAAGGGCGACGTGGTGATGGCGCCCAAGGGACGCAGGCACGCGATCAGGACTGTCGGCAGCGAGAACTCGCTTCGGCTGGGCATCACGCATCCCGAATCCAGCCACGACGTAAAGGGAACCCGCTCGAATATCCTCAGACCCCTCCCACAAGACGATATTCCCAACCGCCTGCACACCAGCCTGGAATACATGCTGGAGAAGTTAGGCGAGCCACCGTGGGCGACGTCCATACTTACCGACGACCGCAACAGCGCTAACCTGATCTGCCACGCATCGGGGATGACCAACAACGCTCACTGGCACCCTGACTTCAACGAGTGGTGGACTATTCTCGGCGGCGAACTGACTTGGGAAGTCGGCGAGGGCAGGCCCGTGATCCACGCCAAAGACGGCGACATAGTATTTGTGCCGGAGGGAATGCGCCATTATATCAGTTCGGTTGGGGACGGCATTTCGTTCCGGCTCGCGGTGACTACTCCCGACCAGCCGCACATCTACACCGATGACGACGACGCGGCTCCACCTCCACTGTCGTAATCCCGGCCGGCCGGTTCAGTCCGTGGCGTATCGAGGCGGTTCGGACTCGGCCACGCGCCGCGCGAACTCCTCGCTCTTGAGGCTGCGTTCGAGAATCGCGCGGATGTATCGCGTGTGAACGCCCTCGACCTGGTTCTTGAGCGTCCGTCTGACATTCGGATTGCCCACGTCTCGGAACCGTCTCGAACGCTGGAGGTGCCTTAAGACTCTCATCGCGCTCTCGGTAATGTGCACTCTCGCGCCGATGCCGTATGCGCGACATTGGGGACAGAGTACGCCGCCGGCCGCCAGGTCAAGCATGTGATCGTCGGGCTGCAATTCAGATCCGCATTCGACGCAGGACTCCAATTCAGGCCTGAATCCCGCGACCTCCAGCAGCCTGGACTCAAACCACCTGGTCACCAGCCAGACGTCATGCGAGCCGGGGAGCAGATCGAGGGTCACGGTCGCCAATTGGTACAGGTCTCGGCTGGGAGAGCGTTCCTGGGCGAATGAGTCAGCCAGTTCGCATACGTAAACTGCCTGAGAGAGAAGAGACAGGTCCGAGCGAATGTGGGGGTGGTCGTCTAGCGCCTGGGCCTCGGTGACGATGTCGAGGTTTCGCCCATAGGAGGCGGAAAATTCGACGACGTTGGTGAGGTCCAGATGGCCCCTCAGCCTGCTCTGCGGCCTTCGCACACTCTTGGCGACCACGCGCACTTTGCCCATGTTCGGGGTGAGGATCGAGAGAATGCGGTCCGCTTCTCCCAGAGTGTATTGTCTCAGAACCAGACCCTGGCTCTTGTAAGTGCGCAGCCTCAAGGTTCGCTCTCTGATGTCTGTCAGTCACATGGCTAGTACATAGTAAAGTTAGTCTTGCCATTCATGAGCCTGCCCCCACCCCTAGATTCCCGCCTTCGCGGGAATGACGGTAAGCTGTCGAAGTATGACAATTCAAATGGTCTTGGTACTAGAACGACTGCCTGCCCTCGATGGCCCTGCCGAGCGTGGACTCGTCGGCGTATTCGAGGTCGCCGCCGACCGGCAGGCCCCTCGCGGGCCTGGTTATCGAGATTCCAAGCGGGGAGATCAGCCTGTGTATATACATGGCTGTCGCGTCTCCTTCCAGATTGGGATTGGTGGCAAGGATGATCTCACTTATGGGCTCGTCGTTCATTCGTGAGAGGAGCGGCTGTATCTTGAGGTCGTCGGGGCCTATCCCATTCATCGGGGAAACCGCGCCGTGAAGCACGTGATAGAGACCTCGGTAGCTGTGAGTGCGTTCCAGCGCGAGCACATCCAGGGCCTCCTCGACGACACACACGGTCGTTTCATCGCGCTGGGAGTCGGAGCAGATGCCGCAGGGGTCGGTATCGGTGAGATTGAAACACCTGGAACACATCGCCACCTGGTCCTTCACCGCAACGATGGCGTCCGCCAAGCCGTGGGCGTACTCGCCGGGCATACGAATCAGGTAGTAGGCGAGACGCTGGGCGGTCTTGGGACCGATGCCGGGCAGCTTGTGAAACTCTTCTATAAGCCTGGCTATCGGGTCGGACGAGTGTTCGGCGTTGTTGTTCATATCAGGTCAGGCCCGGGATGTTGAGTCCGCCGGTCAGTTCGCTCATCTTCGAATTGGCCATGTCCTGGGCCCTGGCGAGCCCTTCGTTCACAGCGGCAGTCACGAGATCTTCCAGGATATCCACGTCATCGGCGGAGACGACCTCGGGGTCTATGGTGATGGACTCGATAGTCATCTTGCCCGTTACGACTACGCTAACCACTCCACCGCCCGCCGTAGCCTCAACCGTGGCGGATTCCAGTTCTGTCTGAAGTTCCTCCATCCTCTTCTGAAGCTGCTGAGCCTGGCGCATCATGCGACGATTCATTGTTCGGTTTCCTCCTCGAATCTATCCACGAGCCGCGCGCCCATTCTCTGGGCGGCCACCACAAGATGGCTCTGATTCGCCCGTCTCGTGTCGGAACCATTTTCACTTGAAATCAGTTCGGGTACAAGTTCATACTCTCCGCCCATAGTGCGGGAGAGAGCCTGATTCAATTCCCGCTTGACGCTGGGATTGTCTATTTCCTGGTTTATGCGTTCGACATGGGAGTTGTGCGCGAACCTGACGACCAGTTTATTGTCCTCAAGGGTATATTCCCGCGAGCCGCGGAGCAACGCCCCCAACTTGAATCTGGCGCCGGTAGTCCTGAGCGCGCGGAGCACCTCGTTCCAGGTAGCAGGGTCGAGGCTGCCGTCCTGGCCGCTCCGAGGCGGGGCGGCGCTCGCGCCGCTGGCAGCCGGCGTCTGGGCGCGGGACGGGCGGGCATTGGGACGCGACGGACGACTCCTGGACGGCGCTTGGGCGGCGGCGGGCGACGTCTGTCGCTGGGCGTACTGTCGAGGGGCCGCTTCTCTTCCGCCTCGCGCGGGCGGAGCGGGGGCCGCCGGAGCGACTGCCGCAGGTTCGATGCCCGACTCGACCAGGGCGAGTTCCAGCGGCAGCGGCGACGCGGTATCCAACCTGAGATCGGCTTCGGAAATCGCCCTGAGCGCCCTGAGAATGTATCTCTGGTCCACGCCCTGAGACATAGCCTTGAGACGCTCCGTGGTGTCGTCCGAGAATCCGACCGTGTCATCCGCGCCGACGGCCATCAGCATGACGGATCTGAGAAAGTCGGTAACGGCGCGCTGTAGCTGTCTGAGGTCGGAGCCCTGCGCGGCCACTTTGTTCACGATGTTCAGGCTCTCGGAAACGTTCTTTTCGACTATGGACTTGCACAGATCGAGCGCGTCCTCGTCGCCGGACAGCTCGAGCATATCCCGCACCTGGTCCGCCCTCAGCGGAGAGTCGTAGGACACGACGGCCTGCTCCAATAGGTTCTCGGCGTCCCGCAGGCTTCCGGTGGAGTGCCGGGCTATCAGTTCGAGGGCCTCGCGCTCGGCCTCTACGTCTTCGGCGCGGCACAGTTCGGAGAGTTTTTCGGTGATGTCGTCCAGCGATATGCGCCGGAAGTCGTACCTCTGGCACCTGGACACGATGGTGAGCGGCACCCTGTGGACTTCGGTGGTGGCGAGAATGAATATGGCGTGGTCGGGCGGCTCTTCCAGAGTCTTCAGAAGGGCGTTGAACGCCTGGTCGGTGAGCATGTGGACCTCGTCCACGATATAGACCTTGTATCTGAACTCGGTGGGAGAGAAGTTGATCTTGTCGCTCAGGTCGCGTATGTCGTCAATGCTGCGATTGCTGGCGGCGTCAATCTCGATGAGGTCGAGCGCGCGGCTCTCGTTGACCGCGGCGCAGCGGTCACAGACGTTGTCCGGTTCGCCGTCGGTCGGGGCGAGGCAGTTCACAGCCTTGGCGAGGATGCGGGCGGTGCTCGTCTTGCCGGTGCCGCGCGGCCCGCAGAACAGGTAGGCGTGAGCCAGCCTGCCGGAGGACACGGCATTCCTCAGGGTGTTGGTCACGGTGTCCTGGCCGACTACCTGATCGAGAGCGCGAGGACGCCATTTTCTGTAAAGGACTTCTGCCATGTTAGTTGTTAGTTCTCAGTCGTTAGTTATCAGAGGAGGCCATCTTCGATGCGGATTTTCGCAACTGTGAGCGTATCTTTCGAATCCGGGATGTGGGAGGCGACCGCTACGATTGTAAACGACTGTCGAGGGCGGCGATTGCCCTGTTCTGAAGAGCGAACATCTCAGCGGCCTCGGCCTGCCGCTCATGGTCGTAACCTAGCAGATGCAGGATTCCATGGGCAAGCATGATGGCAAGTTCCTTTTGGGCGGTATGGCCGGCCTCTCTTGCCTGTCGTTCCACCTGCGGATACGAGACGACGACTTCGCCGAGGTCGGCGCTGAAACCGGGCGGCAGGACAAACTCCGCGTCATCGTCCGCCAATGTATGCCCTTCATCGTCGCCGTAGTATTTGCCGGAATGCCGGTTGGAGAAGGAGAGAACGTCGGTGGTCTCGTCCAGGCCGCGGTGGGCGCGATTGAGTTCGGCGACGCTTTCGTCGTCCGCTATGACGACGCTGACATTCTCGTCCGACCACTCCGGCTCGACCGACAGTACGCCCGCGACGACTGCGCGAACCCATTCGGGGGAGACACTTTCGTTGAATTCATCGAATATGTGTATGTTCACCAGTGAGTCCTACCGTCTTGGATCCGGTGGCAAGCGGTTCAAATTCCGGATTCTGAGTGAGGCCGTATATACTCGAGCTTATGTATTCGGTCGTCTTGCTGGTAGTTGTACAGGCGGTCTGCAGGGGGGCTGCAGTGGTCGATGGTGGGGGGCCGGCGCCTGCATTTCACCTGCATCAAGCAGCATTTACCAGTTCAGCGGTTTTTTTTCGGGCCGTCCGATCCGATGGATATATTTGGCTTTATGTTGCGCGTACTTATGTTCTTACATGAAGGTATTGTACCAGAGGGCAGAGATTATTGCATAGAGACTATGGCAGTCGCGGGGAAGCCACGACTGAAATCGCTGTGGCGGGCGGCGGCGAGGGCTTAGTTTTCCTCGAAGTCTCCGCTGAGGCCGCTGGGAGACTGAAGAAACTCGAACAGATCGCTGTCCGGCGGAATGACCACGGTGGAGTTGGCTTCGAGTATCTTGCGATAGGCGTCGAGAGAGCGTTGGAACGAGTAGAATTCAGGGTTGGACGAGATGGCGTCGGCGAATATCTGCACCGCCTGCGCGTCGCCTTCACCGCGAGTGATGTCGGCTGTTCTCTGGGCATTCGCCCTGATGATCGTGGCGTCCCTGTCAACCGTGGCCCTTACCTGCGCGTCAATCTCCGCGCCCTCCGCGCGTTCCTTGTCGGCCTTGCGCTTGCGCTCGGCCTGCATACGCGCATATACGGACTCGGCGATTTCGGGCGGGAAGTCGGCGCGCTTGATGCGCACGTCAATGATGTCCAGACCGAACTCGGCCAGCTTGGGCTTTACGTTGTCCCTTACGCGGTTCATTATGTCTTCGCGCTTGGTGGTTATTATCTCGGCCTGGTTGTCGCTGGCGATTTCGCGCCGAAGCTCGGAGGAGATGATGTCCACGGCGCGCGCCTTGCCGCCTGCTTCGGTGCGTACGGTTTCCCTGAACTGTACGGCGTCAATGATGCGCCCCCTGGCGTAAACGTCAATTATCAGGCGTTTCTTGTCCTTGGTGAGAAGGGAGTCGGGCGGCGCGTCGAAAATCAGCAGGCGCTTGTCGAAGTAGGTGGTTTCTTCCATGAAAGGAATCTTGACATACAGGCCGGGACTTCTGATTGACCTCTGGACTTCACCGAACCGGGTGACGATAGCGATCTGTTTTTGGTCCACGACGAAGAAAAGCTGCGGGCCGATGATTGCGGCAACGACCGCCAGGAGTATGAGTGTGAGCGCGATGAATCTCAATTTATTAGCCCTTACTGGTTCCGGCCAAGAGTATTCGCCGGCAACTGCCCGTCATTCGTCAAAGGCAGGAGCGGTAGAACTCCGCCCGACGCGTCATCCACTATGTACTTCCTGACTCCCGGAAGAATCTCCTCCATGGCTTCGAGGTATAGACGCTGGCGCGTTACTTCGGGCGCCTTCTCGTACTCGAACAGGATGGCCTTGAAGCGTTCGGCCTGACCCTCGGCGACAGCTATGCGTTCCTGCTTGTACGCTTCCGCCGCTTCCGTTAGCCGGGCGGCTTCACCCCTGGCCTGGGGAAGCACCGATTCCTTGTAGGCGTCGGCGAGGTTGATTATCCGCGCCTTATCCTCACGGGCGCGAACAACGTCGTCGAAGGCGTCCTTGACCTGTTCGGGCGCGAACACGTTGAGCAGCTTGACCTCGCGCACGTTTATGCCGGTGTCGTAGTAGTCCAGAAGACCCTGGAGCAGAAGTTTGGTTTCTGCCTGTATGTCCTCTTTCTTGTCGGTCAGAACATCGTCAATGGGGCGGCTTCCGATAACCTGTCGCAACGCCGTCTCAGTGGCGTCCTTGAGGGTCTGGCCGTCAGGGTCGGTCACGTTATAGAGGTAGTCCACCACGTCCTTGATGTCGTACTGGACCAGGAGTTGAACGTCAACGATGTTGGGAGCTTCGCCGGGCTGTCCCTCTTCGTCCGGGTCGCCGGTAATCATGAGGGACTCGCTGAGAACGGGGTTGCCGCCCGCGACGCCTACTTCCAACTGGCGAACGCTGTCCACGAAAACCACGTCGCGCGCGCCTACGGGGGAGGGCCACCACCAGTGCAGCCCGGGGTTTCGCACGCTTTCCCACTTGCCCAGGCGTCTGAGGGCCGCTTCCTCGCCGGGCTGAACGGTGAAGAATCCGCTGCCCAGCCACACGGCGATACCGACCAGGAACAGTCCGATCACGATTAGCGAACCTACATTGCCGCCACCTCCTCCGCCGCCAATTCGGAAACGGCCAAAGAAGTTGCGAATTCGCTCCATTACCTGGTCAAAATTTACTTCCGGTTCTTCTGGACGATACATCGGCAGTCCAAACTTTCGGTGTGCGAGTGAGAATAAGGTCGCTTATTATGTTATCACATCGGCTTGCTACATTCGATAGAGGTTTTTCGGGCGTGGCGCTCCGGCGGATTCGGGCTAACGGCGGCGCGTCGTGAGGTTTATAGCGAGGATGAGCGAAGACAGCACGATGATGGCGGCCAGCGGCGCGAGGAGCCTCATGGGCAGGGGCGAGTCGCCCGTCGAAGGCGGTTGGGCCAGCGGCAGCGCCGACGCCGGCGTGGGCCGCGGGGTCACGCTTGGAAGCGGCTCCGGGGTTGGCGTCGGGGTGAATGTCGGAGTGGCCCCGCCCAACAGAAGTCTCGCCTGGTCCAGTATGTCCGGGTCTATGCGCAGCGCGATGCAGTCCGAGAGCCTACGAACCTGCGCGACCGCGCTCACGCCGCCATCTTCGGCGAAGCGAAACTCGGACGGGACGATGTTCCACCTCGGGTCCCCCGCGTCCCTGAATCCGAGCGTCAGTCCGCCCATCGCGTGGGTTTGCAGGATGACCGCGACGCCGCCCAGCGCGTTCACCTGTTCGGGGCTGAGCGCGCCGATGACCTCTGCGGGGGATATGAGACGCGGGTCGGACTCGCGCTCTCCCTCGGCGCTGTACATGAAGACCGCCGCGGCCGCCATGGCCTCCGGGCCGCCGCAGTCGGACGACTCGAGCGCTACCTGGTAGGTGCGCGCGCGAGAGGTGAGCGGCAATTTGACGGTGATTCCGCCTGCGGACAGTTCGGCGCTCTCGTCGGGATGGACGATGGTCGCCCCGTCCACTTTCTGGACGTCGTCCTCGTCCACTCTCTCGATGAGGACGGGCGTGGGCGTGTCCTTCAGCGCGCGCTGAAGGGCCGGAGGCTCCGCGGTCGGAGTGGCGGTCTGAACCCGGATGTTTGTCAGACTCGGAACATTCCCTGGACCAGGAGGTCTGTTCGGGCGCGGTGTTGGCGTCGGCGTAGGCGTGGGCGTGAGTGTAGGCGTCGGCGTGGGTGTAGGTGTAGGGGTGGGCGACGGCGTGGGCGTGGGAGTATGTGTAGGAGTAGGCGTGATGGTAGGCGTGTGTGTCACCGTGGGCGTAGGGGTGATGGTAGGCGTGTGAGTCACGGTGGGCGTCGGCGTGATAGTAGGTGTGGGTGTGGGTGTGTGAGTGATGGTAGGCGTGGGCGTGATCGTAGGTGTATGTGTGGGAGTCGGCGTTGGGGTAGCCGTGTTTGTGGGCGTAGGCGTGGGTGTGAAAGTGGCTGTGGGCCTTGGCCTCGGCGTGGGCGTGTGAGTCGGTGTCGGCGTCGGTGTGGGGGCAAGGTCCTCGAATACGGGGCAGGTATCTACGGCTTCGGAGATGGTGAAATCAAAGAAGGCGTAACGGATCTGCGAGTTACCATGTGAAGTTCCAACAGCGATCTGGAATTTCTTAGTAGTAGATGCAGTATGAAGCGCCTCGACTTCGAGCTTTATAGCCCGCTTGCCTGTGGAGAATGTACTGGTACTAGAGGCATGAATGGTGTAGGTGTAGTCGTTTACATTCCTGTCACTGAGTTGACCGATAACCAGCCCCAAATTGGTGTGCGCCGGGGCGTCCAGCGTGGCGGTTATGGTGATGGAGCAGCCCTTGGGGATTTCCGCGCTCGAATGGCTCAGGGTGATCTTGGTCGGTTTGGACGGTGTCTGTCCGTCTTGAGCCTCGGCGGGTCGCGGGATGAGTAGAATCAGCGCGACCAGCAGGCCGAGCGCGACAAGCGCCGCCATCGTAGCGGGCAGGAGCGTCTCCCGCATGAAGAGAAAAGTCGAGCCGGACATATATCCAAATTCTCAAATAGTTATTAGTATTTCGCATAGTACATTTAACAGGCGGGGGTCGATTCGATGAAAGAGTTTTGAGGTTCATGTAATCGGAGAAACGGAGCCGACGGGCGCGGAGTCGTCCATTGGGTCGGGGAGGGCTGAGAGGGGTAGGTATTGAATTTGGATTGGCGATTTCACCCCCATCCCCGTATCGAGTACGGGGCAGGCTCTAACCTTCCCCCGTCAAGACCTTGATGCTGTATCAGTCTAGGGCTTGTTGACATTCAACATTTCGTTCTCTGCTAGAATTGACTTCGGTATTTGATGATGGGAGGACGCTATGCTCGAACTCAGCAGACAGATCGCGGCCTATGAGAAGATACAGTCCGACCTTGAGACAGATCACTTTGGGAAGTGGGTGGTGTTCTATGATGAGGAACTGGTGGGGACATATGATACGGATCGTGAGGCAGTCGGGACTGCCATAGAGAGATTCGGGCGGGGTCCTTATTTGATCAGACAGGTCGGTGTAATGCCTGTTCCACCTCTGGCGTCGGTCATCTACAGGTAATCTTGAATGAGGAGATCTGAGTGCGGATTTGCCGATACGGGGACAGTGCGCGGCGCTGACCTCCTACAGAAGTTCGGTCCGACGATTGGGGTACGCATTGGTCTGGACCCGAACTATGTGGTTGGAAGCGACGTTCCGCTCGACTTGCCAGAGCGTGAATACCGGGCGTTGGTGGATACTGGCGCGGCGGTTAGCTGTGTTGACGCGAACTTGGCTGCTGCGCTGCATTTACCCATCGTTGACCGTCAGGTCCACTCGGGAGCGGGCGGCAGATTTGAGGTGAACATACACGCGGCGCAGATTTTTCTGCCGGAGCTTGGTTGGGCTCTGGATGGTAGGTTCGCGGGGGTGTATAAGGAACTTTCGAGTAACAGGCAGAGCCGACTAAACTGTTACAGGCTCACGGCCCTTCGACAGGCTCAGGACGGACGGCCTTCGACAAGAGTTCCAGGAATTCGGCGTAGTCGGATACGCCGGACACGAGAGAAATGAAAGCGCCGAGGTCCGGGGACAGTTCTCTCAGACGCCGGACCTGCCCGCCGATGGGATTCACCGAAGCGGGGCTCTCGGCATAGGTACCGTTGAAGGCGAAGTATGCCTGGTTCAGCTTGCGAATCGGATGGCCGTTGGCGACGAACAGCTTTCGGCGCGTCTCCATGTATGCCTCGGCGATCTCGATTTCGTCCCTCGCCAGCAGCGCGTCCGCTGTCAGGCGCGTCTCCCGCATCTCGCGCCTGAAGTCGAAGTCCGCTGTCCGCGTCGTACTCGCGTCCTCGATCCCGGCGGTCGCCTCGAACGCCACCGGAATGACCTGGGGCATTCTGGAACTAATGCGCTTGGACGCGAATTCTCCGAGTTCCCGTCCGGCCAGGTCAGCGACCGTTTCGTTGAGGACCAGCATGTCGGGAGAGTCGAACATATTCTGGCCCAGCGGTCGCAGGAAGAGGTAGTGGTGCAGCCACTCGTGCGCCATGATGGAAAAGGTCGCGTTGAGATCGGCTCCGTTGTAAACGGAAGCGGGATAGGTGGCGACTCCACCAATATCCAGGACGAGCGCCGATACATCTTCATCTTCCAGGAGGCTGGCTTCGACCTCTTCCCTGCTCTCGACGCTGATATGAGGGTCGAGAAGGATACCGTCCCGCCGCTCGATCCTGTCGCGCGGAGAGGTTATCAGAACCTTGGGCGTCTCGATGAGTCGAATGTCCACGGGCGGGAATACGACCTCGCCCAGCAGCCCCATGCCCTCCTTACGGATTGCTGAGCTGAGCTCGGATTCGAGCGTCTCCTCGACGTCGTTGCGGATGTCGTGCCTGAGCCGGTGCGCCCGCTCTAGTTCTGCCTGGAGACGCCTCGCCTCAGGAGCCATCGCAGACTGATTCGCGGCGGCGACATCAATCCGGCCCTTGAGGTCGTTCTCGGCGCGACCCAGTCTGAAATACTCATCAACGAGCGCGAGCCGTTCGGCGTCCGAGATAGCGCGGCCGGGAATCGCTCTAAAGGCGAGGTGTGCCCACTTGCTCATCGAGTTGGACAGGTGCCAGCCAATCAGGTCGAACGCGTACCTGGACGATGCCTCCTGCGCCGGGTTCAAAGTGAGCGTGTCGCCCCTGAGCAACAGCATTGCCAGAACGACAGAGGCGATGACCGCCCACCTGAGAGTTCCGGCTATAGTTCGTCGGCAGAGCATGGCATATTCATACCCGCTTCTGAGTTTAAGCGACAGGGGCGCTATCGGCGGCGGAAGAGGTTGAGGAACCTGTCTTCGTAGAAGTCGAACGCGCCCCAGCGGTCAAGTTCGCGTCTCAGGTCCTCCGGGTTCCTGCCCTGTTCCACCTGCCTGAACATCATCTCGATCTGCTGAATCGCGGCCTGGGGTATCCCGCCCGCCGACGGGCTGGGGTCTAACATTCCGCGCGAGCGCAGTTGCTGGGCGTTCTCCACCGCGGACTTGGAGGTGAATTCGTAGATGAACTTCATCAGCGAGACGTCCCAGAGTTCGTCCACTCCGACCATGACGACCGAAAGCTCGTCCTTGCTCCTGTCCAGGTCGTCGCTGATGCGGTTGGCTACCTCGTTGGGAGGGCCGCTCAGTATGTCCGTCTTCTCCGCTTCGTTGCGATACTGGTACAGGATGCCCGGACTGTTGGGGCCGTACTGCTGCGACAGGTGCCTGAAGTAGCTGTACGCCTCGTCGCTGAAGCCTTCCAGGTTCATGGCGTAGAACGGCGTGACTATCGCGGGCTTCTGGGCTATCACCTTGCCCTGCCTCACGACGCTCTCGGTGTCTTCGGGCTGTATCTCCCGGTAGATAGGCTCGGTTACCACGTAGTAGGACAGGCTGGTCGTGCCGAAGGTCGCCAGGTTCTGCCTGGGATGCCTGACAACCCACGTCTGCTCCGCGGCGCGAATGAAATCTAGTTCGTCTTCCATATTTCTACTTTCTTCGCCTGCGTAGAGCGAGTCCGACTAAGCCCAGAGCGAACAGGGGAATTGTAAGATCGCTCAAGCCAAGAGTTTCACTGCCGGGCAGTCCGCAGCCCGCCGAGCTGCCCGAATCCGGCTGTTCAGCGCCGGTTTCCGGCGCGGCGGCGGGCTCGGCCTCCGGCGTCGGAGTTGGCTCCAACTTGGCCACGGCGGGCGGCTGCGTCGGCGTCGGCTCCGGCACTGGAGTCGGAGTGGGCGGTTCCGGCGTCGGGGTAGGCGTGGACTCGATTGTCCCGACAGCCTCGGAACCCGCCTGCGGCGTGAGACTGTACAACTGAATCGCGGGCCGTGAAATGGGCGTCGGCCTGGCGCTGTCGCGCTCGGGCGGTATGTATTCGGGCGCGCCGATGATCTCTCTCCACCTGTTCTCCAACTCGATGCGGCTGATGCCATATACCTGCTGGATGGAGTCATCCATATTCGTGCCTTCCCTGAACACCGCGAGCAGTTCGCGCATATTCGTTGGTCCGTAGGCCGCGATCATGTACTCGACTATGCTCCTGGCCTGACCGTAGAAGATTATCACGTCTTCCGGGTCTCCGGGCAGAACGGGCATGGAGGTTATGGGCAGGAGCCTGTCCGTGCCCAGCGCGAACTCTAACGCTATGTCGTATGAGAAGCCGGGCGCGACGTTTCCGAACTCGGCGAGCCCTTCGTCGAGCCATGACGGGATCCGGCGAATGATGCTGTCTCCCGCCCTGTGGTTGATGATATGGGTAAGTTCGTGCGAAGCCGTGCCAGTCGCTCCGCGTCCGCCGCCAAGCACCAGGAGAGTGCCCAGGTCGGTAAATGCCTGGCCCTCGGTAATGAGTTCCCGCCTGATAGTGCTCGAACCCGGCGGAAGCGCTTCCAGCATCTCCTTCACGTTGTTGTACATGGTGACCCGAATCGGGATCGTGGTATCGGCCCCCAGAAGCGGCCCCATGAAATTCAGGGTGTCTATACTTGCTTCCAGTATGATCTCGGCTCGCCTTTTAACAGGCCCGTGATAGGCGACGGCGATGGGACCCTCCGCGACCTCCTCCCACTCGAACCGCGCGTCGTAGTAGATGAAATCCTCGGAGTCGGTGGAAAACTCGTTGCCTTCGACGTCCCTTATCTCGAAGTGGTACTTGATTATCGTGCCGGGCGGTATGTACTTGCCTCTCACGCCGGTGCGCCAGAACAGTTCAGAGTCAATGAGGTCGGCCTGGTCGAACTCGAAATACTCATAGACGGAGTTCTCGTTCTGGCCGACCTTCAACCTTACCGAGATTTCCTCTATCTCCTTATCGTTTTCAACTTCGATGAAGAAGCGCATTCCCTCCGGGAACTCGCTAACGACACTGGAGGAAAGCACCGTGATGTTGTGGTCGTCGCCCTGTGCGGAAATGCCCGCGGGGTTTGAGATGACAACGACCAGAGCAAGCCCGGCTATCAGCAATAGTGTGACGCGGCCCGTTTTGAGAAAGCCGGCGACTTGATTCAATATGATCCACCCTTTAGCAACAATGAGTATCTTCCAGTCCTGCGCCGGAGGCCACGAATCCGACGAACGTGAACTCCCCTGTCTTTCTAGTACGTCAGGGGCGTTCGCGCGGGATTCAATGAATCCAGCGATTACGTCCCCCGATCCTCCGTCTCCAGCATCCGCCAGGTGTGGGTAAGCCTGTGGACCGCGGTGTAAACAGTCAGCGCGGTTATCAAGCCGAGCGCGATCAGCATGACAACGGGAATCCAGTGCGCGACTATCAAGCCCAGCCCGGTCAGCGCGACACGCTCGGGTCTCTGCATGACGCCGACCTTGCATTCGATCCCCAGACCCTCGGATCGCGCCCTCATGTAGCTGACCATGATAGAGCCCACGAGGGCGGCGTAAACAAGCAGCGCGCCGATGTCGTTGTCGTTAGTGACGTAGTATGCCAGGACTCCGAGGAGCACCACGGCTTCGGAGACGCGATCTATCGTGGAGTCCAGGAGCGCGCCGAAGTCGGAGGCGCGTCCGGTCATCCTGGCCAGTGCGCCGTCGAACATATCGAATATGCCGGCGAACAGCGCCACGAGTCCCCCCGCCCACCATAGCCCGACACCTATGAGATACGCGGCGACGACGGCTATCAGCAGGCCGATTATCGTGACGAGATTCGGCGTAAGTCCCATACGCCCCATCAGCAGGGCAACGGGAGTTTCGACGTAATTCGAAATGGCGCGCCGAGCTTCGTCCCGACCGATCATCTTTCAACCACCTAAGACTGGTTACTCAGGACATATTAGAAAGTATCCGGTCGGGCGGTCAACACGAGCTTACAGTCCGGCCGCGGCGTAAGGGCTTGGAATGAGCTCGTTGTAGTAGTCGAGGACGCGGGCGGCGACCCTCTCCCACCGGAAGCTGTCGGCGGTGCGGATTCCCCGCTCGGACAGCCGACGCCGAAGCTCGGGGTCTATCAGCAGCGCGTGGATTGTCTCGGCAAGGGCCGTTTCATCCTTCGGGGGAACGAGCAGACCATCGCGCCCGTGCTCGATTACGCTGGCGTAGCCGACTATGTCGGTCGCCACCACCGGCGCTCCCGCCGCCATCGCCTCCAGCAGAACGATTCCGAAGCTCTCTTTGTCAACGGCGGGCGAGCAGTATATGTGGGCCGACTTGAAGTATCTCGCCCTCATCTCGTCCGATACGCGCCCCGTGAAGATCACGTCCTGGAGATTTCGCTCGCTCATTATGCGGTAGCACTCGGCGTCCGGCTCGCCCGGCCCGACGACTATCAGGCGCAGGTTCGGGAAGTCCCACTTCAGCTTGCTGTAAGCGAGCAGCAAATACTTAAGGCCCTTTCGCTTCTCCAATCTGCCCAGGAACAGGAGGTTCATCTTGCCATCCATCAGTTCGGGCAACGGCTCGGCAAACGCGAACTCGTCAACGTCTATACCGTTGGGTATGACATTGTATTCTCCCGGGAAGTGCTTGCTGATGAACTGCATAGCGGGTTCGGACACCGCAATCCTGCCATCCAGTCGCCTTATCAGTGGCTCTACCAGCTTGTCCGAACCTATCGCCCACCATGTCCTTCGTCCCCTGTAACTGTGGAACGTCGCCACATTGACGGTCGTGCGCGGGTTGAGCGAACTGAGCGTTCCCAGCGGCACCATGCCGGCGCAGGGCTCATGGATATGAACGACGTCGAAGCCCTCGTCCTCCAGGACGTTCTTTATGTTGGGAGTAATCCAGACGGACAGGGACACTCTGGCCACGGAGCCGGCGGTGGGAAGCGGAACGGGCTTCCCCATCGGGATGAAATCAGGGTCTTCTATGGATTCGGGAGCGGAACAGGGGGCGACTATCCTAACCTGGTGGTCCCAGCTTCTGAACTGGTCGGCAATCTGGGTTATGTGGTTGCGCACTCCGCCATGAAAAGCGTGGTCGTAAGGTGAAAAAAGGCCTATTTTGAGTGGCCGATTCATACACTTCACCTCGACTGACGGCTGACTAACGTGGCGCTTCTGACTTCCTCGCATACCGGAAGATGTGTCGCCATTGTATATGGATTCGGGCCAAATGGCTAGACGCGGAACGGCTGTGAGTTCCGCGAACGGCGAAGATTACGGCCCGGCGCGGGTCACCCAGACGATGTACCCGCCGTTCTCCTTCCCGTTCGCAGAGGTCGTCCATATATATATCGTGTTCTGGCCCACGCTGAGAGACACGTCTCTGGAGACGGCGGGCGATGTGGGCCCGCGCCTGATTTCGTAGGTCGCCCCGGGCTGGCTCATGGTTACGGATACACGTGTAGAGGCGACGCTGTTCGGCACGTTTGCGGTGTACACGTAGTTACCCGAACGGAACGGCGGTTCCAAGGTCACCCCGCTCAGGCTCAGGCTGCTTATGGTGATGTCCGTCTGCGCCGGGTCGGGCTTCGGCGTGGGTGTCGGTGTCGGCGTCGGTTCAGGCCTCGGCGTTGGTGTCGGCGTCAAAGTGGGTACTGGCGTCGGCGTCGGTGTCGGCGTGGATTCGGGCCTCGGCGTAGGCGTTGGAGTGGGCGTAGGCGTAGGCGTGGATTCGGACGGCGGCGTAGGCGTCGGTGTGGGTATAGTAGAGGAAGATGGTCCGGCGCGCGTCACCCAGACGATGTACCCGCCGTTCTCCTTCCCGTCCGCAGAGGTCGTCCATATATATATCGTGTTCTGGCCCACGCTGAGAGACACGTCTCTGGAGACGGCGGGCGATGTAGGCCCGCGCCTGATCTCGTAGCTCGCTCCAGGCTGGCTCATGGTTACGGATACACGTGTATAAGAGACGCTGTTCGGCACGCTTGCGGTGTACACGTAGTTACCCGAACGGAACGGCGGTTCCAGGGTCACCCCGCTCAGGCTCAGGCTGCTTATGGTGATGTCCGTCTGCGCCGGGTCGGGCTTCGGCGTAGGGGTTGGTGTCGGCGCGCTGAGCGTGCGCACCTCAAGCCTGGTCTCTATGACCACCGTGTCCTGGGCGTCCCTGAGGAGGAGAACGCACCTGAACAGCGTGTCCGGCGTCACTTCGGAGATCTCCAAACCAAAGTCGTGTCCGCCGCTCGTTTCATCCCCGGTTTGCCACGACCGCAAGAATTGGCCGTCTCTATGGGCATTGCACCTGAGCAGATAGTCGTCAATTCCCCGGTTGAACGGCACATTCCACCGCAGCGTAACCGAGTCATGGTCGTAGCCCGTCACCCTGAAGTTTACGCGAGGGTCGTCAGTCGGCAGTTCGCCCCTGACCGGTTCGGATGCGGGTTCGGGAGTAGGCGTTGGAGTAGGCGTCGGCGTGGGTGTAGTAGAGGAAGATGGTCCGGCGCGCGTCACCCAGACGATGTACCCGCCTTCCTCCTCCCCGTTCGCGGAGACCGTCCATATATATATCGTGTTCTGGCCCACGCTGAGAGGCACGTCGCTGGGGACGGCGGGCGAAGTGGGCCCGCGCCTGATTTCGTGGATCGCCCCGGGCTGGCTCATAGTTACGGATACGCGTGTAGAGGCGACGCTGTTCGGCGCTCTCGCGGTGTACACGTAGTTATCCGAACGGAACGGCGGCTCCAGAGTTACGTTGGTGAGACTCAGGCTGCTTATGGTGGTGTCCGTCTGCGCCGGCGTAGGCGTGGGTGTCGGCGTCGCAGTGGGATCGGGCTGAGCGGACAGCCTTGAGTTGACCTGCTCGGGCATCTCGCCGGTGTGCGGGGCAATGAGGTGATGTATGAAGTAATCCGCCAGAAGTTCGTTTATGTCATCATCCCAAGCGCCTTTGTCCCTGGCGTCCATGAGAACGGCGACAAGGAACTCGAACCTGGTCTGGTTCTCTTTCGAGAGGCGTTCTTCAACCTGTTCAGGCGTCTCGCCCGTATGGGGCGCTATCAACCGCTCGATGGAGATTTCGGTCATCCGGTCTCGAAGGTCGCCGGAGAGGGCGCCCTTATCGTTCGCGTCCGCCAGTACTTCCATCATGAACTCGAACGAATCCTGCGCCGTGTCCGACTGTTGATTGGGAGAGGCGAACGCGACTCCCAAGGCTATAGCGGATAGAAGCGCGAATGCCGCGATTCCGGATATGGCCTTCCTCAACATGGCTGTCTGTTCTCCTCTGACGTAGCGGTCTGCTGAAGAGCGGAGGCTGTGTAGTTCTGTCCTCGGGATGGGCAGTTCTGAGGGGCGCTGATGATTGCTCTCATATCAAAAGCCCCCTTGTGGATCGGGTAAGGGTACGAAGTGCTACCGACGTCTCCCACACATAGCGCCACGCAGGGGCAGGGAGTACCCCCTGTCCGATACAGGTCGAACTTGCTCGCGCGGCTGGCGAGCAAGCTCCTGCTATGTGTGTTTCGTTCGGTAGCGTGGTTATACTAGCACGGCGGAATGGACGGCACAAGAAAAGTCCGCCACTCTGGCGGAGTTGGGTCAGCGAGGGTTATCATCGGGGTCTGGTTCTCGCGGAAGAGGGCTGTATGACCACGCGACCGCCAAGCTCGATTCCCACGTATAGGCTATAGGCGTCGAGCAGGAGCATACTTACCAACGGCGTTGGGCCCACGATGTCGGCCTCAATGCATCTTGGCTGACCGTCCAGTAGCGCTGTTACGTCATGGACGTCGTAGGATACTTCTGCGCCGTTTGCCAGTAACGCTTGGCTGCGAGCGCGGAAGGGCAGCCTCAACTCCGTGTCCAACTCCGATGGCAGGGTCAGGAAGCCGTTATTGCCGGTGTCCACCGCCGCCTTGACTTCCCGTGTCTGTCCTGAGCAGCCTTGCAGCGTCAGAGTTATGACAGGTTAGTACACGGAGCTCACCACGCCCTCTATCATTCGTCCCACCGCGGGTTTCCGCTTAAGAGATCAATTGTCCCTGCCGGCTATGAAATCCTCCACCATGTCCCGCGCCACCGAGTCGGTGTACTGCACGGGGGGCGACTTCATGAAGTACGCGGACGGTCCGAGAATAGGGCCGCCGAGTCCCCTGTCCTTGGCTATCTTGGCGCAACGGATGGCGTCAATCACCACTCCGGCGGAGTTGGGGCTGTCCCACACTTCCAGTTTCAGGTCTATGTTCAGCGGAACGTCGCCGAAGCTGTTGCCCTCGAGCCTGATATGCGCCCATTTCCGGTCTGAAAGCCAGGGAACATGGTCGGAGGGCCCTATGTGGATGTTATCGGGATCCAGGTCGGCGTCAATCTGCGATTGCACCGAGTTGGTCTTGGATATCTTCTTGGAGGTGAGACGGGAGCGTTCGAGCATATTCAGGAAGTCGGAGTTGCCGCCGAAATTCAGCTGGTATGTGCGCTCCAGGTCAACGCCTCGGTCCATGAAGAGCCTGGTAAGCACGCGATGCACGATGGTCGCGCCGACCTGGGACTTGATGTCGTCGCCTATGATGGGCGCCCCGGCGTCCCTGAACCTGCGCTGCCAGTAGTCGCCCTCGCCGCTCGCTATGAACACCGGAATGCAGTTGATCATCCCCGCGCCCGCCGCCAGAATCTGCTCGGTGTACCACCTGGTGGCGTCCTCGGAGCCTACGGGCAGGTAGTTGATTACGACGTCAACCTCGCGCTCTTTGAGGATTCCAGATATGTCGTCGGTCGGGCCGGGCGCCTTCTCTATGATCTCGGACATATACTGCCCCACGCCATCGAGGGTCATTCCCCTCTGGACGGTAACGCCGGTGTGAGGAACGTCATAGAACTTGATGGTGTTGTTAGGCTCCGCGTAGATCGCCTCGGAGATGTCCAGTCCTACCTTGTTGGCGTCAACGTCGAACGCGGCGACCACATTGATGTCGCCAATTCCGTATTCGCCGAGTACCGGGTGCATGATTCCCGGTATGCTGTCGTCCGGTCCAGCGTCTGAATACTTATGTATTCCCTGGACCAGAGAAGAAGCGCAGTTGCCGAGACCTATGATCGCTACGTTGATGTCAGCCAAGTGAATCTACTCCCGCTCCGACAACCCTCTGAAAAAGCGGCGTCGGCGCTGCTTGCTTTAGCGTTTACACAAGTAAAATTCTAGCGCAGCGGGGTGACCTCTCACAAGTTAGCCGAACGATTGGCTCTCAGCCCAGGCGAGGGCGTCGCGTATGCCGTCCTCGACGCTCATTGCAGCGCGCCATCCCAGAAGCTCCGCCGCCCTGTCCGCGTTGGCGTAGGCGCCCGCTACGTCGCCGGGCCTCGGTGGGGCGTCTTCCTGCGGAATCGGCGAGCCGCGCACGTTCTCGAAGGCCGACACTATCTCCCGAACGGTCACTCCCCTGCCGGTGCCCAGGTTGATGATGACGAACCCCGGTCCGTCGGGAAACACGTCGTCAATGCGTTCGACGGCCCTTACGTGCGCCTGGGCGAGATCCCATACGTGGAGGTAGTCCCTGATTCCTGTGCCGTCCCTGGTGGGCCAGTCGGTGCCGGTGACCTGGAAGATCGGCCTGTCGCCGTTCGCCACCTCAACCAGGATGTTCACGATCTGCGTGGCTTCCCTCTGCGCCTGTCCCGAGCGCATCCTGGGGTCCGCGCCGATAGGATTGAAGTATCTCAGCGAGACCGCCTTCAGGCCATAGCCCGCGGCCATGTCCTCCAGCATCATCTCGGTCATCAACTTGCTCCGCGCGTATGGACTCTGAGGACGGGTGGGAGAATCCTCGGTCACCATGAAGCCCGGAACGTTGTCGTACACCGACGCCGACGAACTGAAGACGATGTTTTCACAGCCGAAGTCGGCGAGAATCCTGAAGAGTTCGGCTGAGCCGGTTACGTTGTTCTTATAGTAGTCGTATGGCCTGCTGACAGAATCGGGAACCACAGCCAACGCCGCGCAGTGAATAGCGACGCTGATGTCAGGGTGGTCCTCGAAGACGCGTGACAATACACCTCGATCCGCGATGTCCCCACGATAGAAGGGATGCGACCGGACGAACGCCTCTCGACCGTTCACGAGCGAGTCGAGTATCACGGGAACGTGTCCCGAATCCCGTAGGGCCGAGCAAATGGTGCTCCCGATGTAGCCGGCGCCGCCAGTGACGAGTACCTTGCGGGATATGGGTTTGATTTCTGATCCTGTCTCTCTCATAGCCCAACTATCGTAAGCGATGCGGGTGTTGCCGCTCAAGGAGAGCTTCTTCAAAGGGCCAAGGGACAAAGAAGGTCATCGCCCGACTGTGCTATGCTGGAATCCAATTCGAGAACGATGGAGCGAAGGGTTTGGCGATGGAATCCGGCGAGAGCGCTACGACCGTAGAGAGGGAGTCCGAAAGCCTGCCAAGAACTGTGCTGCGTGAATGGATAGTCGTCGCTACCGCCCTGGTCGCGTTGGCGTCCGACCAGATCAGCAAGTACATCGTGCGAGAAAACATGGCAATCGGCGAATCCTGGCCGGCGCAGGGATTCTTCCGGCTGACGCATGGAACGAATACAGGCTCCGCGTTCGGTCTGTTCCAGGACCAGACCGTCATCCTGACGATAGCCTCGGTATTCGCCATAGCCTTCATCATCTACTTCTATCGCTCCCACAGCGACCGCGCGTGGATAACCAAGCTCACTATCGGGCTTCTCCTGGGCGGCGCAGTCGGCAATCTGGTTGACCGGGTAGTCGCGGGGAGGGTCACAGACTTCATTGACGTGGGCCCGTGGCCCATATTCAATCTAGCCGACTCGTCCATCACGGTGGGCATCACGCTGCTGATAGCAAGCCTGGTACTGACTGGCGGCAAGACGGAAGAGTCGTCCACGCCGGAG
The DNA here is from genome assembly GCA_965202815.1 of Dehalococcoidia bacterium. Taxonomy (GTDB): domain Bacteria; phylum Chloroflexota; class Dehalococcoidia; order Lucifugimonadales; family UBA1123; genus VXRN01. The sequence continues at coordinate 868,533 of CBDBCD010000002.1, read as the reverse complement.
GGGGCCGGGTCCTCGGACTCGGAAGAAAGGTGAGCGACGTCCGGGTCTTCACATGCGAAAGCCCCGGCGAACGCCTGGACAGGTTCCTGGCCGACCGCTGCGCCGACCTGTCCCGAACCAGGATCAAGAGGATCATCGCGGACGGCGACGTCGCCGTTGACGGGCGAGCGCAGAACGCGGGCTTCAGGCTCAGGTCCGGGCAGTCGGTCGCCATCGTCGTGCCCGATCCGGCGCCGACTCATATGCTCCCTCAGAAAATCCCGCTCGACGTAATCTACGACGACGAAGACCTGCTCGTAGTGGACAAGCCCGCCGGAATGCCTGTCCATCCGGGCGTAGGACATCCTGATTCCACATTGGTCAACGCAGCGCTTGGACTCGACCCGACCATCGGCAGCGTTGGCGGCGCTATGCGCCCCGGCCTTGTCCACAGACTGGACATGGATACGTCCGGGCTAATCGCCATCGCCAAGACAGACCGCGCTCACTCTTCGATAACCGGACAGTTGCGGGACAGGACTGTAAACAAGGGCTACCTTGCGCTCGTCGCCGGGGCGCTGAGTCCGGCGGAAGCGGTGATAGACGCCCCTATCGGACGCGACCCGCGCAACCGCAAGAAGATGGCGATAGTCGAGGACGGTCGCCCGGCGTCCACTCGCTACAGGACAATCGCCAACTATCGAGGATGCAGCTACACCGATGTCAGACCGAAGACAGGCAGAACTCACCAGATAAGGGTACACTTCGCCTCGATAGGCCACCCGGTCGTTGGGGACGCGCTGTATGGCCGGGAGGACCCGCGTATCGGCAGGCACTTCCTCCATGCCGCGTACCTGGAATTCGATCATCCGGCCAGCGGCAAGCGGGTGCATTTTCACTCTTCACTTCCGACAGATCTACAGTCTCTGCTTGACGATTTGGCAGCTTGACCTCTACATTAAATGATAGCTATATTCGGCAGGGAGCCGAAGCCTGCGACTCTGCGGCAACTGGCAAAGAGGTCCCTGGAGGCGATGTTCCTCGCAGGGGCAATAGTGGGCGTCGTGGTCGGCACCGCCGGAGTCGCGCTGGATAATTCGCTCGCCCAACTCAGCATATTCGAAGTCAGATACTATGATTCAGCTATGTACCTGATCCTCTTCCTCACCTTGTATCTAGCTCTGCTTACGGTGATGGTGATTAGGATTGGCGTGGATAGGCTCGAAGCTGGTGCAGATCCAGATCCGGCGGTTCGAGAAGTTCAAGGAGGACAATGACCATTGAGGAAGAGGCAATGCTAAGAATCGCCAGCGCATCGTCAGCCGCTCTAATCATCCTGATAGGTCTGTACTCCGTCATAACGGCCCAGACCACCGAAGTTCCCCACTGGCAGGAACATAGATGGCGTGAACATTATCTACAATCTCTCAATCAGATGAGAGAGATTGACCCGGATAGCTCCGTCTTTGCTGCCCTATACCGGCTGAATGACCAGTTCGTGGACAAATTCATATCTCCAGCTACGGGAGAGACCCGCGAGCAGGTCTATCAACGACTCAGTCCGTTCTCCACAGATGAATTCCGTAAGCATACGGCAATCATCCTAGAGTCCTATCGAGTGGGCGACTGTGACAGTACCCTCGCAGGTCAATGCTACATGCTCACTATCATGTTGTGGGCATTGACGGACAAGGTACTCATCCCTATGGGCACTACGGTCTCATGGAATGTGGTGACAGACCCAAATTACCGGCCCGAATGGGCTGACTGGCACATACCTGCGGCAGCTAGTGGGGACGTTGCCACTTCGACCCCCGCGCTCGCACCAGTTGCAACCTCGACCCCATTGTCTGTTGCGACCGGAAAGGAGATTTTTGCAGAAATAGACCGTCTGGGAGTCAGTAGTTTCAATCGTATCTACAAGAACCGCGACCTCAGAATTACCGCCTACTGGAATAAGTACTTGGCATTCACTTACGGCGTGGCAGAGGTGAAGAAACCAACAACCTCTCCCACATACTGGGGAACCAGCTATGGCATCGGACTGTGGTTTTTCGACTACACTACTCCACACGACGGCCAGATTATCGTAGCGGCGAGAGCCAGCGAAACGGTTGCCTCTACCCGCACTTATGATTGTAAGGTAAGGGAAATCAGAAACAACACGCTTAGTCTGAGTGCCTGCAACAAAGTTGTTGCTAACCCCCCTGAGTCTGGCAGTTCGCTAGAGGCTTTGGAGATTCCGAATGTGGCTACTCGCTCAGACCCCGCCCAAATCTCAGGTCTGAAGGCAGTCAACGTTCCGTTGCCCTTGGGAGATTTAGAGTAGTATCCTCCATAAGTACTATGGCGGATCTGACGGAACCCTCAGCCGAAACCCAACGCATCCTCCTCGAAGCCGAGATACGCTGAGCTCGACTAGGCTGCCCCCACCCGCCGGTCGGCGGGTACGACTATCCGGGGCTGGATACGATCTGGACGTGCCGCAGGTGTAAGCCCCTGCATCCGACATCTATGAGATATTCACCATCCACAACTCCAAAGGAGACATTCCGATGCCCGCCGACACGAACCGCCGAATAGTCATGGCGTCCCGACCGACCGCCTACCCCGAACCCCGGCACTTCAGGCTGGAGGAAGTCCCGACTCCGAAGCCCGCTGAGGGCGAAGCGCTGGTCGAGATCGAGTGGCTGTCGCTCGACCCCTATATGCGCGGAAGGATGCGCGAGGGCCCCTCCTACGCCACGCCGGTGCAGGTCGGCGAGGTTATGACCGGCGGAGTCGTGGGCCGCGTCGTGGAGTCGCGCACGCCCGAACTGGCTGTCGGAAACATAGTTGACGGCTCACTCGGTTGGCAGGAGTACGCGGTCGCCAGACCCTCCCAGCTCAGGAAGGTTGATCCCTCTCTTGCTCCCATCTCGACGGCGGTGGGCGTCCTCGGAATGCCCGGCATGACCGCCTACTTCGGCCTTCTGGACGTCGGACAACCCGAAGTAGGCGATACGCTCGTCGTGTCCGCCGCGTCCGGCGCGGTGGGCCAGGTAGTGGGGCAGATAGGCAAGATAATGGGCTGCCGCGTCGTCGGCACGGCGGGCAGCGACGACAAGGTTGACTTCATCGTAAACGAACTCGGCTTCGACGCCGGAATCAACTACAAGACGCAGGACGTCCCCTCAGCGCTCGCCGAAGCGTGCCCCGATGGCATAGACGTCTATTTCGACAACGTGGGCGGCCCGGTGACCGACGCGGTACTTCAACTGATAAACGTTCACGCCCGCATCTCGGTCTGCGGCCAGATATCCCAGTACAACCTGCCCGAGCCCGAACTCGCGCCCCGCCAAATGGGCATTCTAATCCAGAAGCAGGCCAGGATGGAGGGCTTCCTCGTCTTCAACTTCGCCCACAAGCACGAGCGCGCCCGCCAGCGCATGGCCGAATGGATACGCGCCGGCCAGCTAAAGTACAGAGAGGACATCGTGGAGGGCCTGGAAAACGCCCCGAACGCCTTCATTGGCATGATGAGCGGAGAGAACTTCGGCAAGCTGTTGGTCCACGTGAGGGGCTACTAGCCAGACGCAGGGCGAGTGTCTTCCCTTTCGTCGGACACCGCTCCAATGAACCGCGACACCGATACCTCCACGTCGTCGAAGGCGGACGGCGACACCATCTCCCCCGGCTGGTACACGCGGGAGTCGGTGTACTCACCGTCCACAGGATCCCTATACGTCTCTACGACTCGCGGGGGTATGTTGGCTATCCAAACTTCGGGGACGCTGAAGCGCGCGTAGAGGGGGAGCTTTGTATTACGGTCGTATGACAGCGACGAATCCGATACTTCTATAATCAGCAGAACATCGTCCGGTCCGGGCGCTTGGTAGCGGTAGAAGTTGTCGCGCCACTTCAACAGTATCAGGTCGGGTTCCGGCTGATTATAATCGTCCAATCTAACATGACCCCGAACCCTGACGATGGCCCTGTCTCTAACCACAGGAATCAGGAAGTGTGTTCCTACGTCCACGCTTGCCGCGTGTTCGGGGCCAATTGGCGACATGGTGATTATCTCCCCGTCTATCAGTTCCACACGCTCGTCTATGCCAAGTATTCCGGCTTCCGCCATGGCGTAGTATTCATCCACGTTGAAGCGGCGACGGGTAGGCTCGATCTGAACATGGGGTTCAGCCAGTGTAGTCATGTCTGCGTTCCTATCGACGACTCAGGACAACGGGGCCGACTTGCGCCGGCCCCGAATGACTAAGTTCCTATGAAAGTGAGGCTTAGCCCCCGTTATGCTCCTCGATGGCCTTGACCACGGACGCAGGGTTCATCGGCAACTCCCTCATGCGGACGCCGGTGGCGTCGTAGATCGCGTTGGAGAGCGCGGCCAGCGGCGGTACTATCGGCACCTCGCCGACGCCCCTGACGCCGTAGGGATGGTTCGGGTTGGGGACTTCTACCACCACCGTGTCTATCATCGGCAGGTCGAGCGAGGTGGGCATACGATAGTCCAGCAGGCTGGAGTTCATCATCTGCCCCTCGTCGCTCATGTAGTATTCCTCATTGAGCGCCCAGCCGATGCCCTGCACGACGCCGCCTTGAATCTGGCCCTCGACATAGCTCGGATGGATAGACGTGCCGCTGTCCTGCGACGCCGTGTACCTCAGTATCTCGATCTTGCCCGTTTCGGGATCAACCTCGACGTCAACTACGTGCGTGGCAAACGCGCTGCCCGCTCCGCCCGGGTCCATGTTCGCACTGCCCACGATGGGGCCGCCCGTCTCGGCGGCGCGGCCTGCAAGTTCCTTGAAGCCCATGCTCAGTTCAGGATCGGACTTGTGCCTGAACACGCCGTCCTCCAGTTCGATCTCGGAGGCGTCCGTCTCCCAGAGCAGCGCGGCGCGCTCCAGCATCTGGCGCTTCACGTCCTGGGCGGCTTCATAGCTAGCCCAGCCGGTCTTGAACGCCGCGCCGGAGCCTCCGGTCATTGACGTGTAGCCAATCTGCTCGGTGTCGCCGACCTGCGGGTTGACGTCCTCGACGGGTATTCCCAGTACCTCCGCGAACTGCTGCGCCGCCGCGGGCCGGGTGCCGCCGATGTCCATCGAGCCGATGGTCAGGCTGACTGTGCCGTCGTAGTTCAGGTTGGCCGTGGCGCACGCCGGGCCTGTGCCGTTGATCCAGAAGCCGGAGGCCACGCCCCTGCCACGCCATTTGCCGTCGAGCGGCTGGGCGTAGTGGTCGTGGTCCTTGGCCGCCTGCGCGGTCTCGATTGCGCCGATAGGCGGATTGATGATGCCGGTGGCGCGGCGTGTCCCCTCTTTCGCCCCGTTCAGAATCCTGAAGTCTATCGGGTCCATGCCGAGCTTCTCGCAGAACTCGTCAATGATCGTCTCGGCGGCGAACGAACCTATCGGAGCACCGGGCGCGCGATACGCGGTCGTCTTGGGCTTGTTGTCCACCACATCGTAAGCGTCTATTCGGATGTTCTCTATATCGTAGGGTGAGAAGATGCAATTCGCAGCCGCGCCCACCGGAGAACCCGGATACGCGCCAGCCTCGAAGCGCAGGTCTGCGTAGGCCGCGGTCATTCTGCCCTCGTTCGTGATGCCCATCTTAACGTTCATATAGGAGCCGGAGGTGGGCCCCGACGCCTCCATCACCTCGGTCCTGGTCATCGTGACCTTGACCGGTACGCCCACCTTCTTCGAGAGCGCGACCGCAATCGGCTCCAGGTAGATAGTCGTCTTGCCGCCGAATCCTCCACCGATCTCCATCGGAATAACCTTCACGGACGAGAACGGCACGCCAACGACACCCGCCGTCAGATCGCGTATCTGGAAGTGGCCCTGCGAGCTTCCCCACACGGTGATGCGGTCCTGCGGCGTCCACCACGCCGTAGCCGAGTGAGGCTCGATGTATCCCTGGTGGACCGTCTTCGTGCGAAATTCGCGCTCTATGACTATGTCCGCCGCCTCGAATCCCTTGTCAATGTCGCCTATCTCCAATCGGGAGTGGCTGGCAACGTTGTTCGCGAACTCAGGATGGAGCAGGGGCGCGCCGTCCGCCATCGCCTCTTCCACGGTTGTGACAACCGGAAGTACCTCGTAGTCCACCTCGATCAGGTCGAGTGCTTCTTCGGCGTCATGAAGGCTGTCCGCCGCCACCGCGGCTACCGGGTGTCCCTTGAACAGCGCCTTGTCGCGCGCGAGTATCTTGCTGCTGACATGCAGCATATTCTGCGGCGGGCCTCCCGCCGCTCCAACGACATTCTTGTTTTCATATTCCGGGAAATCCGCGGAGGTGATCACGGCCCTGACGCCCGGCGCGGCCTCGGCCTTGGAGGTGTCTATGGACTTGATGATCGCGTGCGCGTGCGGGCTTCTGAGCACTTTGGAATGGAGCATTCCGGGAAGGTTGACGTCCGCGCCGTAGTTTGCCTTGCCGGTAACCTTATCGTAACCGTCATGGCGAATTGGGCGCGTTCCTACAGTCTTATATGTTCCTGGTTCGGCAACGGTAGTCATAGGGTCGAGAGCCTCCTGAGAAAATCGTCTTTCGGTTCCGTTCGGAACTCGGGGGCATTGTATCACAGGCCCTTTGCCAAGACTATTGCCGACACACGCGCCTAGTCAGTATCAGTTTGGTCGGTATAAGGAATCACCCTCGTCCTATTACTCCAGGCCGTCGAATCCCACCGCCTCAGCCGGCGATATCCTGAGCAGAACGAAATTCAGCTTGCCCAGAATGTCCTCCACGTATGGAGCGCCGTCCTCTTCGCCCAGATAGTGGTACGACACGGCGCGCACGATCTCCTCGACCCTGTTCTCGGATATGCGCGCTGTCCCGTTCACCAGGACCCAGCGCTGCGGCGGGTCGCTCGCCGTCCGGGTCAGCGATCCCTCCACCACGCAGAGCGATACGGACGGGTTGCGCCTCACGTTCCGAGCCTTGACTGTATCGCGCCCGACCGCGACTACTACCTCGTCGCCGTCAACCAGGTGCCAGACCGGGGTCATGTGCGGGCTGCCATCCGCGCGGAGCGTCGTGATTATCGAGATGATAGGCTCCCGCAGAAGTTCGTCCGTCTGCCGCCGACTCAAGTATCCCAAAATCCTGCCCTCCTGTTCATAAGCCGATACCTGCGCACTCAACCATAATATGGCAACATGGCGCTCGTCATTTGTATGTCGAAAATCCCCTCTCACTCAGGGAGAGGGCTAGGGTGAGGGTGAACTACAATTCAGTCATTTTCTGAAATTGTCTCGTCCCTACATGATAGCGCCACGTTCCTGGAGGCGTTGTATGTCCTCCCAGTCGCGGCCCAGCTCTTCCAGCAGGATCATCTCCGTGTCCTGACCCAATTCCGGGGCCTCTTTCCAGACCCCCGCCGGAGTATCGCTGAACTTCACCGGAAAGTTGCACATCTTCACATCGCCGATCACCGGGTGCTTGAATCCGGTGATGTAGTTGTTGGCGACCACCTGCGGGTCGCGCTCCAGTTCCTGGATAGTCTGCACCTTGGCAAAGATCAGGTCGTCGTACCGGTTCAGAATCTCCATCCACTCGTCCGCAGGCTTGGTCTTGAACCGCTCAGCGACGATGGCTGTCAACTCTGACGACTCTCCCGTCATGCCCTGGATGTCGAGCGCCATTGGATCGTCTGTCAGCTCTTCGAGGCCAAGGGCGGCGGCGAAGTCGGGCCAATACCGTTGGAACTGCGCGCTCATGAACTGGATCCATCGTCCGTCCTGGCACTCATAGGCGTTTACCAGGGGATTCATCGGGTTCTTCCTGTCCATAGCGCCATAGTGATAGCCCGACAACAACTGCATACTCACCGCCAGCCCCTGGAGCCACATAGTGCTGCTGAGGTGAGAGACATCCACCCGCTGACCCATGCCCGTCTGCTCTCTCGCGTAAAGAGCGGAGACGACACCGAGACACAGAACTATTCCCCCCATCTGGTCCGAAACCGCGCCGGACACATAGGATGGCTCCGTAGCCGACAAGGGCGTCGCGGACATCATCAGACCCGAACGAGCCTGTCCGCAGCCGTCCAGCGAGGGCTTCGCGGAGTCCGGCCCCTCCGGACCATACCCGGTGCCTGAGCCGTATATCAGTCGCGGGTTGATCTTCCTGAGCGTCTCATAGTCCATGCCGAGCCGTTCCGGTATGCCCTTGCGGTAGTTCTCGATGAACACGTCCGCGTCCTTCACCAGTTCATGGACTATCTCGCGGCCCTCCTCGGTCTTCAGGTTGACAGCTATGCCCCGCTTATTTCTGTTGCACGTCTCGAAATATGCGTTCCGGTCGCCCTCCAGACCGATTGGACGCGAGCTCATCCGCGCCACCGCGCGCCCGATGTCGCCGTCCAGCGCCTCTATCTTGATTACGTCCGCGCCCATGTCTCCCATCATGGACGCCGCCACCGGGCCGAACTGGTACATTGTCCAGTCGAGTACCCGCAATCCCTTCATCGGACCGTCAACGCCGTTGATCTTGCTAAAGTTCATCTTCTACTCTCCGGCTGAGACACTATTGAATTCGTTGAGGCAACTGCGCGACCTGCTACTGTCGGACAACGACACGGGCGCCTGGCGCACTGCGTCATTATATACCCAGATAAGCTGGCATTGTTCCAACCCTGGATGAAGAAATGACAGTTGTACTATAGGATCGCATGATATACGGTCATCGCATATTTGAGTAATGAGCGAGGTGTCCCATGAAGATAACGTCCGTTACCGCATTGCCCAGTGCCCCAGACAGGATTCCAGACTCTTACGGCGTAATGGCGACCAGGAACTATGTATATGTCAAAGTTGAGACAGACGAAGGCATAGTCGGCTGGGGCGACGCGACCTGCGGTCCGCTGACCGTCGCCTCGATGGTGGAAGAGTTCGGCGAGCTTGTCGTCGGCAAAGACCCCAGCCGTATCGAAGAACACTGGCAGACACTCTATCACCACTTTTTCGTTCGTGGAGGGCCGATACAGCTCTCCGCAATCAGCGGTATCGAGATGGCGCTGTGGGATATCAAGGGCAAGACTCTCGGAGTCCCAGTTTACGAACTGCTTGGCGGCATGATGCGAGACAGAATCTGGGCCTATGGACGCTGGGACGGCCACACGCCGGGGGAGGCCGCGGAACATGCCCTGAGTTATACGGAGCAGGGAGTGACCGCGCTCAAGGGAGATCCATTCGATCACAAGGGGCTGTTCATCACGTTCGAGGCCGAGAAGAAGGCGGTGGCGACGCTGGCGGCGGTGCGGGAAGCGGTGGGCGAAGAGGTCGAATTGCTGGTTGAAGTGCATGGGCGGCTCACGCCGTCGGCGGCAATCAGAGTCGGTAACGAGATGGAACAGTACCGGCCGTTCGTGTACGAGGAGCCGGTTCCCTTTCAGAATCTCGACGCAATGAAGAGAGTCGCCGAGTCGGTCAATATCCCGATAGCCACCGGCGAGCGGCTATACACGAAGTGGGACTACTTCGACCTCTTGCAGCGGCAGATAGTGGCCATGATCCAGCCCGACCTGATACAGGGAGGGGGGATACTGGAACTCAAGAAGATCGCGGCTATGGCGGAAGCCCAGTACGTCGGGTTCCAGGGGCACGCCATCCACGGGCCGATGGATGTGCTCTCCGTCCTGCACCTCGACGCCTGCACGCCCAACTTCATGATCCATGAAGGAGGCATGAAACCCTGGTTCCAAGATGCCTTCATCGGGGACTTCCCGATCCAGAAGGATGGATACCTGCCTATTCCAACGGCTCCCGGACTGGGCGGCGAGATGAATGAGGAGTGGATCCGCGCTCATCCGCCACAGTCGGACGCACAGGGCTGGGCGTCTCCCGCGGGACAACTCCCTTCAAAGCAGCTGAACGAGTGGGGATAGAGCTACACCGGAGGGCGCAGCCCGCTCCACTCCGTCGCCTGCTCGTATGCGTGCCCGATTCTGCACAGCAGCGGCTCGGACAGATGCTTGCCCACGAACTGGAGGCTTAGCGGCAGACCGTCGCCGCTCAAACCGCATGGAGTGGAAAGCGTTGGAGCGCCGTTGAAGTCGTAAGGCACAGTGTAACGCTGGAAGGCCGTCCCGCGTCGGGAGTCCATCGGCCCGTACAGTGCCTCCGGCGTCACCGGATATGCGGGGCCAATCGTGGAAGGGCAAGCCATTACGTCAATGTCCCTGAACGCCTCTCGCACGAGCCCGTTGCACTCGGCGCGCATATTGTTGGCCTCGGCATAGTCCGCGGCGGACTTTCCCGCGCCCATGTCCAGCCATCCTCGGAACCAGGGGCCGTAGTCGTCCCTGCGGGACGGGTAGTTCTCGCGGTGCGCCGCGACTGCCTCTGACGAGCACAGGACGGGCCATGCGGGGAGATACCTGTCCACGTCCGGCATCTGGATATTCACTATCTCGGCGCCCAGACCTTCCAATACCTTCACACCGTCCAGAACGGCCTGCGCCAGTTCGGGGTCAACGCCGTCGCTTATGTGGCGCTCGTCCAGCCCTATCCTGATTCCCGAAACACCACTCTCGATGCCCGCGAGCATATCCGGCACGGGATCAGACAGCGAGGTGGGGTCGTTCGAGTCGTAGCCCGCTATCGCCTGGAGTATGACGCCGGCGTCCGCCGAACTGCGAGTCATAGGCCCGACATGGTCCAGCGACTCCGCGAGCGCGAGCACCCCGTATCGGCTTACGCGTCCCCAGGTCGGCTTTAACCCGACTATTCCGCACGCCGCGGCCGGAAAGCGTATCGAGCCGCCCGTATCGCTTCCGAGAGAGCCGAAGCAAAGCCCCGCCGCCGTCGCTGAACCCGATCCGCTGGACGACGAACCGGCCCAGCGGTCGTTGTTCCACGGATTCAGCGGTATCTGGAGCGCGGGATTGTACCCACCCATGGCGCCCTCGGTAAGATTCAGCTTGCCCAACAATACGGATCCCGCGGATTCCAGCCTGGTCACCACCGTCGAATCGAAGTCCGGCACGTGGTCCATGTAAACCTTCGCGCCGCCCATCGTCCGAACCCCGTTCGTGAAGCACAGGTCTTTTACAGCGATGGGAACGCCGTGAAGCGGGCCGCGATATTCTCCGGCGGCGATCTCGCGCTCCGCTCTCTGCGCGGACGCTACCGCATGGTCCGCCATTACGGTTGCGTAGCTCTTCAGATGCCCGTCCTTGGCGTCAATCCGGTCGAGCATCGCGCTCGTTACCTCGACCGGCGACACTTCCCGCGTCTCTATAAGAGCGGCAAGGTCGGTGATAGTCATGTAGTGAAGCGGCGTGTCTGTCATAGGGTTCATCTCCGTATGTATATCTGCGATTGCCAGCATACACTAAAAGGCATCTTAGGGCGGGCTTTGGCTATGCTATGATAACTAAAACTTAAGATACTCTCAGGGGTGCGCGCATGAGCAAGAAGTGGAAGATCGAGGAAGTTGAAGAGCGATTTAGCGAGATGCTCTATGCCATCCATGTAGAAGGGCCTCAGTTCATCGTGAACGAATGTGGCGAGGAAACCGCGGTACTGGCGTCTGTCGGAGAATGGCGAAGGCTGAATGGAATGAAGCGAGACATCAAAGATTTGCTTCTAGCGCCGGAAGCGCGGACTGATTCCCTAGTCCCGCCGCGCTAACCCATCCGCCACAAGACCGCCCCCAACCTTTGACTAAGAGCGGATGTACCTCCTAGACACTAATGTGATTTCGGAACTTAGGCGCACACGCCCGCACGGGGCTGTCCTGAGTTGGATTTCAAACATACCACGTGATCAGATATTTCTGCCCGCGTTCACAATAGGCGAGATACAGGCTGGTATCGAAATCACTCGCCAACAGGATCCGACAAGAGCGGCGGATCTTGAAGTTTGGCTTGAAGAAGTCCTAGCCGCATTTACAGTATTGCCAATGGACTCAGCAGAATTTCGGGAGTGGGCGAGACTCAAGCACGGAAAGTCAGTTCCGCTGGAAAAGGACGCTATGATTGCGGCGACGGCTGTGGTCCATGATCTGACGGTCGTCACCAGAAACACGCGAGACTTCGCAGAACTCGGAGTGGACAGCCTGAATCCGTTCGAGACTCGTCAATAGGGACACCCGCTATCCTACCGACAACCGCCCTCTAGCCTCGTCCACAGCCTCACCCGTAACAGGGATTATCAGGTACTCTATCAACAGTTCTGTCAGCAAGTCGGCAAGCGTGTCCGACAACGCTTCCAGGCGTCGAGCGTCATCCGCGACCGCTATCAGATACTCCAGCGAGTCGCCCGAAAGCGCGGAGTCCGAAGCCAGTATCCTCGTCTCCGCCTCCCCAGGCGTCTCCTCGGTAGTGGGGACGATTAGATGCTCTATGAACAGATCGGCGAGTAGTTCGCCCAGATCCTCAGAGAATGCCCCGATCTCCTCAGATTCGCGCAAGACCGCAACCAGAAGCTCGAAAGGCCCTCTCTCGGGCGTTGGAGTGGGCTCTACTTCCTCCTCATCGTCGTCTGTTCCTGAGCCCAGGCGATTGCCGGCCGGGTCGAAGATACCGTCCAGAGCTTCCACCCCAGGACGCGCGCCCGCTGCGAGAGGCGGCACTGTCAGGAACACGTAGTCCTCGCGCCCGCTGAACACCTCAGCCTCCAGCGGGATTGCGCCGTCAACCCGGAAGTCGGACCTCTGAACAGTGGAAGGGTCCAGGTCCTCGCTGAACGCGACCAGTATGCTGTCATTCCTCGCTTTTGTCGGGTCATACTCCGTCTTGTCGTCGCCGTCCTTAGACGTGTCCCACCAACGCCCGGTCGTTACTCTTACGACCCTGGGGCCCGTGTTGTCTATTCTGGTCACATAGGGCTGGCATCCCGCCACTGCGTGGGTCCTGTCGAGATTGGCGCCGCCCAGCGACACTTGCCTGAAATCATCCACATAGCAGGGGTCGGCGCCGCCGTCAATCCTGGGACGTCTGTCCAGAACGGCCAGGTTGCCCGCCGAGTCCCGCGCAAGCGCCCACCAGTAGATAGTGGCATCCGAATCAACTTCGATCTCGTTCGGGAAGCCCTGTCTGACATTGAAGGCATCGCCCATCCTGTAAACGTCTCCCCGGGGCGCGTCATGGACTGCATACTCATAGGCGCTTCCAACTACGCCGTCCGAGTCAGAGTCAATAGCTAAGATGACCCAAATATCTCCTTCGTCCTCTATGCCGGAACCGCTGTCCCTCACCTCGAATTCGACTTCAGGCTCGGCCCTGTCCGACGAGTTGTGAGGCGGGCTGATGTTGGAGAAGAATGGGGGCGTGGTCTCCACATTCAGGCTCGCGGAAACATTACGTGAGGGGTCCTGATCTCGATAGGCCAGCGTTATCACGTCGTTCTTGCCCACTTTCAGGCTCGGCGGACTGGAGTTCTCATGTGATCTGCGGGCATTAGTGTCCAACAACAGGCGGAAGACCCCGCTATCGGCCTTGGTTTCTTTCAGAGTTACCGCGAATCCGGTAGGGTCTGCCCGTGACTTCACCCTTACCCTGTCGCCGGTGTCGTCGAAATCCGCTGCCCAGTAGCTTACATAGACGGTTCCCGTGTACGGGCTGATAAGGTCAACGCGCCCGTCTATGCGCGCTCTGTCAACGTCCAGCGGGTTGCCGCCCTCGTCTTCAACCGTAATATCACGTTCGTTGACGAAACCGTCGCCATTCCTGTCGGCGACGGGAACTTTCGTGAGGTGAAAAGTTCTGACGCCGCCGAGCGTATGCCGCTCCGCTGTGGGCCCTTCCATTTTGGCGATGGCGTCCAGGTCGGAGTCTGAGACTTCCAGCCCGATCTGCCCGCCCTGCCTGGCCCATACTTGATCGTCGCTCGGACTGGACGGATCGTAGAATCTCACCGCGCCGGCGTCGGAAAGAGCGGGCGAGACGGCAATCAGTGAGATGAGAAGAATCCCCAGGAGCGCTGGTGGTATGAACCGCTTGCCGCTTTTCATACTTAGCGCCTCCCGTGAGCCGTGACCGTAGATTATATGAAGCCGCCCATCCGTGTATGAGAATACGATGGGCGGCTATCTTGGGATTTTCAACTTCCTGGCCGAGTATCTCAGCGCGGCGAGTCGCTACACCAGCGGAAGGGTTACTCGCTCGCCCCTCTGCATACTTATCGTCACGGCGTCCGTGAACTCCATGTAGCGAACGCCGTCGAAGAAGCTGGTATGGGTAACGGGTTCAACTCCACGAATCGCGTTGATGAACTCTTCCTCGACGCGCCAACCGCCCTGTTTCTCTTCTGGAATATCTATCTCCGACAGTTCGCCGTCTCCACGCCGACCGCCCTTGACGGTCATCGAGGCGGAGTCCACGTGGACCGTTCCCTCGGAGCCGAATATCCACACCTGGTCCTCGGGCGCGAGTCCGGTGACGGTGCTCAGGCGCATCCTGGCCACGGGACCGGAAGCGAACTCGATCAGTATCTCGACGTGGTCCGGTATGTTGATGTATGCCAGTCCGCCATCCCGGCCCCTGCGATGCTTGACGTTGACGCGACCCACCGCCGTGACCGCCGCCGCCGGGCCGAACCAGCGCATTATCGCCTCGTACCAGATTCCCATCTGCATGATGTTGTTGCCGGACAGGTCACGGCTGTGGCGCCAGTGAAATTCTGCGTCTCTGTCCACGAACCCGCCCTGGTGTACGGTTATGTCCACCGACAGCACGTCGCCGAAATAGCCATCCACTATCATGTCCTTGATAGTATTGTCTATCTTGAGCGTGTGCGGCGCCGGGACGATCTGCGTAACCAGGTGAGGCTTCAGCAGCGATGCGTCGAGCATCTCCCGCGCCTCTTCGGAGTTCATCGCCATGCGCGCTTCGGTAATGACGTGCTTGTCGGCGTCCAGGGCCGCCAGTACCAGGTTCCGGTGCATGTAAGGCCACGTGCCGATGCAGATGGCGTTTGTATCGTCGGCCTCGATCAGGTCAATCCAGGAGTCATACACAGTCGTGAGGCCGAAGTCGTCCGCGACTCGCTGGCCGGACTCGCGGCTGCGGTTCGCCACGCTGACGCTCTCCACGCCTTCGATCTCCGCGAAGCCGGGCAGGTGCCTCAGCCTCGTATTGCCTCCGGCGCCAACGTAGCCGATCCTGATAATCTCGTCTGTCATAGTGAATCTTCCTCCAAAGTCGTTGAATGAAACGATTTAGTCCGGTTGGTTCGGATTGATAATATCTATGGCGTTAGCCCGCCGCCTCGCTGTGCCCCGCTAGGCTGACCATCTCCGGCCTCAGCCACGATGAGCGTCCATAGTTTGCTGCCCTGCCTACGTGGAATCCCTCGACCGGGGCGAAGTCTCCCGCTCTCAGGGCCTCCAGCAAGTCGTCCTCGTTGCGAACGTCTCCCTTGAAAGCTGTGACTCCTCGCGCGAAGCCGTCCAGAGAGTGGGCGTCCGAGCCACCCGTTCCCCAGAACCCCATGACCGCCGCGACCTCCTGGGCGAAACGGTTCTCTTCCTCGATGTTTCCGCCGTTGACGACTTCTATCTCGTCCACTATCTCGAATACGGGGTGCTTGGACGCCTCTTCCGCCGTCTTCGGAATGCTGTCGGCATCCTGGAAGAGCATATTCTGGGTGTAGTGAGGCAGGTCGAACAGGAACCTGAACGGGTGCGCCAGGATCATGAACCCGCCTACCTTGTCCACCTCTTTCCTGAGCGTGCGGATGACCTCCACACCGTCGCCGTAGCCCGCGACGTGGCCGTCCAGTCCCATCGTGATGACGTGTCCGAGCGGAGTATAGACCTCCAGCGCGCGGACCAGAACGATGTCGTCAACGGTCGCCGCGAACGCCTCGAAGTCGTGCCGCGGCCAGCCGTCGTGTTCGGTCACCATGATTCCGGTAAGACCGAGACGCCTCGCGTCCTCGACCATCTCCTCCGGCGTCAGGCCGCTGTCGGGGCTGCCCTGATTCGTGTGTACGTGCAGATCGAATAGCGAGGTCAATTGAGTTCATCTCTCCGAATCTATTCCCGCTCGCTCTGAATGAGTGGGAATCCTGGTATTAGAAACAAGCAAGGCGGAACACAACGCCAGCCGATCCATAACTACTCTGTCTAAATAAGGGGTGAATGCTCAGCCTTCCTTCAGCATGTATCGAGAGCGCCGCCAATTACGCTGCGAATTTCGCCCGTATCCTCATAGAGCCGCCAGAACGCTCCCGTGATCGGATCGTTAACCGTCCACTCTCTCATTCCCCTTATGTAATAGTCGTCTGTGCGCGGCTGACGAAGCCAGGTGGCGGTGAATTTGTCGGCATGGGACAGGTACTCGTCCGGGGACTCGCAGGACGCCCGTATATGATCTCCAACCAACGCTATCGCCTGATGCCGGGTGTACTTTGGCGTGTTCGCCAGATTCGCGGCGGCCCTTGTCTCTTCCGACGTCGCCAACTGGCGCTCGGTGCCGGGAATTCTTCCCACGGAAGCTATCACCAGGATAGCGATTGCGACACCGAAGACTATGATGTATTTCAACATGGGACTGTCATGCCCCTAAATCTGGCGAAGTCTGGGGTCCCACCTGTCGCGCAGCCAGTCGCCGATGAAATTGAATGAGAGCACCGTCAGGAATATGGCTATGCCCGGGAAGAAGGCTACCCACCATGCCGACCCGAGATACTCGCGCCCGTTCGAGATGTCCGCTCCCCACGAAGGCGTAGGCGGCGGCACTCCCGCGCCCAGGAACGAAAGTATGCTCTCCGACAGGATAGTGCTTCCCACCTGGAGCGTAGTCGCTACCACAACTGTATTGGCGACCGCCGGCCATAGATGCCTGGACATTATCCTCGGGGTGGAGGCTCCGGCTACTTTGGCGAGCGCGATGTAGTCGAAGTTGCGAACCTGCAAAGTCTGTCCACGAACAAGACGGGCTATGCCCGCCCACGCTCCGAGTGCCAACACGCCCGCTACAATCCAGAAACTCTGACCCAGCACGAACACGAGGGCAATCGCGATCAGAATGAACGGGACCGCGCTGAACACGTCTATCGTGCGCATTATTATCTCATCAATCCAACGTCCGAAATACCCGGAAACCAGTCCAATCGTGGTTCCGAATATCGTCCCAACAGTGATAGCGATTGCGGCGAGGCTCAATGAGAGCCGCGCTCCATAGATTATCCTGCTCAACAGATCGCGTCCCAGCTGGTCCGCTCCAAGCAGGAAGTAATAGACGTCCTGGTTTCTGCCAAGCGGTATGCCATTCGTGTTGCAGGGCTGGAACTTGTTGGTGAGCTGCCCCTCTTCACAGGGTGGATACCAGGGCGGCGAGCCGAGTACCGCGCGCAACTGGTCTTTCTCAGGTTCATACGGTGCGATCCAGGGAGCGAAGACCGCGCACATGATCAGCACGAACAGGATCAACAGGGGTATCAGCGGCCACCGACGAAATACATACAGCGTTCTTTGAAGAGTGGACTCTCTCCCTAGCTCCTCGAGTTCGGAAGTTGTCATTGAACGCACTGAGGTATTCAATTGCAGATCCTTAAGAGAAGCGAATTCGCGGGTCTATGACCGCGTACAGGATGTCAATAATAAAGACCGCGATCACATAAGCCACCGTAAGCACGAGCACGCCGCCCGTCATCAGTGGGAAGTCGTTGTTGATTACGGCGGTGTATATCATCTGGCCCAGTCCCGGCCACGCGAACACTGTTTCGGTTACAACCGTTCCGCCTATGAATCCCACCAGTATCAGAGCGGAAAACGTCAGCGGCGGTATCAGCGCGTTCTTGAATGCGTGCTTCCATATAACCGCGTTGGTGCCCACGCCTTTCGCCCTGGCCAGTTTCACGAACTCCGAGTCGAGCACCTCCAGCATAGAAGACCGCACCAGCCTCATCAGTCCGGCGGACGCAAGCCAGCCGAGTGTTACCATGGGCATGATGAAATACGTCAACCGGTCGAAGAAGTTAGTAGCGTCGTGCCCGCGAGTGCCTGAGGGCAGCAGATCGAGGTTCACTGAGAATATCAGTATGAGCATTATGCCCAGCCAGAACGGTGGAAGAGCCTGGCCGAACACCGCGAACGTCCTGCCAATGACGTCCCATATCGTTCCCCGCTTGACGGCGGACAGAATTCCCAGCGGTATGCCGGTCAAGAGAACGAACAGCGTGGCCGCCAGACCCAGTTGAAGGCTCGCGGGGGCGAATCCGATCACCATCTGCATCACGGGCTGGCCCGTCTTCAGAGAGTCCCCGAAGTCGCCCTGAAATATGCCTTTGCCCATCCAGATAAAATATTGAAAGATAAGTGGCTTGTCGAGATTCAGATCTTCGCCCCACTGCGCCCACTGCTCGGGAGAAACATATCCCACATTCAGCATCACGTTTCTGGGATCACCCTGAAGCCTCGAAAGCGCAAACACGAACAGAGTGGCTGCGATAATCGCCAGGACGAGAAAGATCAGGCGTCGGAAAATAAAGGTCTTCATCGGTGATGCCCCAGATATTCCAGGATGGTGGAGCCGCTCTTGGTAGTTGATAGCCGCCCCGCCAATACTCAGGCGGGGCGGCCGTTATTCAGTCTTCAGTCAGTCGCTTGGTCCCGACCCGCTACTTCTTGGCCGGAGTTACGGTCTCGAAGGAGTTGGGAAGTTCGTAGGGCTTCAGGTCCCAGCTTTCGACCGTATCGGGGTTGAATCCGATCAGCACGGGAACTTCGACAACGCCCGATGTCAGGGTCATGTCGTAGGCGAAGTCGAGTATCTTCTCGCGGGAGGCGAGGTTCTCAGGCGAACCCTTGGCCTGTACGCGAGTCTCTTCTCTGTTGGCCCAGTAGCGATTGTCCTCGATGCTGGGATTCCAGCCACCGGCGGGAAGCGGCCATAGGCCGCCGCCGGGCAGTGTGCCTCCGCCTTCACCCAGGCGACCGTGCTTGCTGGTCGGACCCCAGCGCGTCATCCATGGCACGTGGAGCTGGCGACCCAACATGGTCGGGCGGCGGGACGAGTACTGCGTGCTGTCAATATAGGGTTCGAGTCCCAAGTTCTCTTTCCACTGTCCGACGGTGGCCTCACAGACCTCCAGAGAGGTGCCATTGCCCTGCGAGCAGAAGAACTCGAACTCGAAACCGGGCTCGACGCCCGACTCGGCCAGGAACTGCTGGGCCTTGTCAGGGTCGAATGCGTAGCTCCAGCGCTCCTGGTATTCCGGGTGGGTCTGGTGCAGCGTCATGCCGGGGAAAGCTCCTCCGTACACGGCTCCACCGTATCCGCCAGTAACCGAAGCCGCGATGAGCTCGCGGTCTATCGCAAAGGCCAGCGCCTTGCGGAACGCCTTGGCCTTCAGCATCGAAGGCGTCTCGTAGGAGAACTTGTCCGTGTCGTTATAGTCGAAGCCGACTGAGTCCTCGGTGAACCGGGACTCGAAGCCGTCGAACTCGACCAACTCGAAGTTGGCGACTTCACAGCCCACGCCGGGAGTGTCCTGAATGGCAGGATCGGACCTATCTACATCCACGCACTCGGTGCGGGGGTCGCCGATCCACGGGAACTTATCGGACGGGATGAATCCCTGGCGAAGCACAGGCTTGCCGGAGAGGTCCTCGTCGCCCAGTGTCGAATTCGGAGGATACCTGAACGACCAGTCGTTGCCGGCGAAGTAGAAGAAGTTTCCGTTGATGGCGTCGAGGCCCTCGTGGAACTGGAATCCTTCATCCTCCAGGCGACCAACGTCCTGGATAGAGGCCATAGCTATGTCCGCCGCTCCGGTCTGGAGCATCGCCGAACGCTGCTGAGCTTCGTTGGCCTGCACGAATACCAGCCTGTCGAAGCCGGCGTTCGCGCGCCAGTGGTCAACCCTAGCTTCGGACTCGATGCGCTCGGCGGGAAGCCATTCATGCACTACGAACGGGCCAGATCCGTGAGGAACGCCGAACGTGTCGCCGAGTTCGTCATACAACTGCTTCGACTGCATCCAGATAGCGTCCTGGCAGATTGAAGAGGCGTCCTGAAGGCCGTCGGAGCGGAACGCCCTGTTCTCGGCTACCGCTACATATTTGCTCTCCGCTCGCCAGGGCTTATAGTACTCGTAAGCCTGCGACGAGTTGGAGTGGGCCGAGCTCGTGTTCTCCGAGCCTGCGTCGTTGAAAGACCACGCTACGTCTTCCGCGGTCAGTTCGCCTACCCTTGTGACTTCGCCGTCAACTGAGCGGTAGAAGTCAATGCCCTCCTGGACGAAGACCCTGATGATGCCCTGGTTGGCGGGATCGCTCAGGTCTGCGTCGTCGAAGTTCTCAAGCTGCTTGCCGTCCATCTTGACGGTGCCGCCCGACTTGGAGGGAAGTTCCCACTCCCAGCCTGTGGCTACGAACGGCGCGTGGCAGGCTTCTCCGGTGGACCGGATGGGGTTGCCCTGGTCGTCGAATGTCGGTTCCCAGCCCAGAAGCGGCTCCTGGAATCCGAAGAATCCGTGGAACAGCACATCAGGCCATGTGCCCTTTACGTTTCGGAACTGGGGCGTGCCTACGTTGTCGAATGCAACGGTAATGGTCACGCTTTCCATGCTCTCTTCCATCATCGCGGCGGTCGGAGCCGGAGCGGGCTGGGCCGCTGCCGTTGGCGCCGCCATGGCGGGCGCGGGCTGGGCCGGCTGAGCGGGCGCCGCTGGCGCGGGGGCGGCCGGCGCGGGCGCTGCTGGCGCGGGGGCCGGAGCCGAAGGCGCCGGCGCGGATTCTTCTTCTCCACTCGAACTGCACGCCAAAGCAAATGCCGCTACCAGAGACACCGCCAAGGCCATGACAAAGGCCAATCGCAGATTCGATTGAACACGCATAAATCTCATATCTTCTCCCCTTGTTTTCACTCACATGCGACAATGGTCACATGAAGCTAATCATACGTGCTGCATTCAGCAATTCATCACTGGATGAAAGCATATATCTGTTCCCAATGTCAAATTTGCCAACCCGCCGGGAACGGAGTCCGCTCCAATCCGCTACTCGATTCGGTCTGTTATACTTGGTTTCGCAAAAAACCAGTCATGGGTACGCGAACTTCGGACGAAGCGCAAGTACCCCAATAAGGGTGAAGGCTCAGCCTTCCTTGTCCCCCGTAGATTCGTTGCAAGGGATGAAGTATGTCTTTGGAAAGGGTGCCCGCCCCCGGGGCGC
Organism: Dehalococcoidia bacterium; assembly: GCA_965202815.1. GTDB lineage: Bacteria > Chloroflexota > Dehalococcoidia > Lucifugimonadales > UBA1123 > VXRN01. The sequence goes on along the minus strand of CBDBCD010000002.1, from coordinate 847,422 downwards.
ATGAAGAGCATGAACTCGCCGCGCTTCTGCGCAGACAAGGCGTGGAGTCGGTCTTTCTGACCTCCGACTCCGAGCCCGTCCTTCCGGGCGATGGCCTGGACACCCCCCCGGAACTCGCTCTGATTGACACTGCATACATGACTTCCGGGGAAGTACGGCAGTACGCGCTGGCCTGCGTCGAGGCGGGTGTGCCGGCGATTGCCCTGGTACCCCGTACCCGCGTCCCCGGACTCGAACCCTCGCTTCCGCTGGCCGACTTCATAACAAGCCCGCCCGACCCCGACGAACTCGTCGTTCGCGCTCGCCGAATTCTCGAATCCGACAACGGCGGCGAGGAAGACAACAGCCACATCATCCGCGCCGGCGACATTCAGATAGACACGTCCAGCTACGAAGTCACAATGCGAGGAAGGCGGATAGGTCTCACATTCAAGGAATACGAACTGCTCAAACTGCTGGCCGAAAATCCCGGTCGCGTATTCTCCAGGTACGCGCTGCTCAATCAGATATGGGGCTACGAGTACTTCGGAGGCACCAGGACGGTTGACGTGCATATCCGCCGTCTCAGGAGCAAGATAGAAAACGCCGAACACAACTTCATCGAAACGATCTGGAACGTCGGATACAGATTCAGAGAAGACAGATAGCGCAGGTTCGCGTAGGGGCGTCCCTTGTGGGTGCCCGCCGGTACACACAGAGAACGCAGGGAGATACACTATGCCACAAGAGAGAGTCGCTTACGTAAACGGAAATATAGTACCCGAAAGTCAGGCTGTCGTCTCAATCAGGGACAGGGGATTCCTACAGGGCGACGCTGTATTCGACACGACTCGCACCTTCGGACACAGGATATTCAGGCTCGACGAGCACCTGGACCGCTTCTTCCTCTCGCTCAAGTACATGAGAATAGACCCCGGCCTCTCCAAGCAGGACTTCGCCCGCATCACGATGGAAGTTCTCGAGGCCAACCTTCCCCTGATAAATGACGACGACGATTACTGGGTCAGCCAGCGGGTTTCGAGGGGCGTGATGGTTGACGGCGAGTACAAGCCGACCGTCGTCATCGAGTGCGCGCCGCTCCCATTCGACGTCCGCGCCAAGTACTACCGCGACGGCTTGCCCGTCGTGGTCCCCTCGGTCCGCCGCACTCCGCCCGAAGCGCAGAGCCCGCGCGCCAAAGTGCACAACTACGTCAACCTGGTGCAGGCCGAGCTTGAGGCCAAGGCCCACAACCCCGACGCCTGGCCCATCCTGCTCGATACCAACGGCAACCTCGCCGAGGGCCCCGGAAGCAACATATTCGTGGTCAGGAACGGCGAACTGCTCACCCCCAAAGAACAGTACGTGCTGTCAGGCATAAGCCGCCGCGTCACCATCGAGCTCGCGCAGGAACTCGGCATCTCAATCCAAGAGGCCGACATTGACCTCTACGACGCCTACACCGCGGACGAGGCTTTCGTCACATCCACCAGCTTCTGCATCTGCCCCGTGTCCTCGGTCAACGGTTCCGACATCGGCGACGGCTCTGTTCCGGGCCCCGTAACCGAGCGTCTGACAAAAGCCTACAGCGGCATGGTCGGAATAGACATCGAAGCCCAGTACCTCGCCCGCCTCGACAAAGGTACAGAAGGCGGCTGGGCGCTGTAACGCTATACTGATTACTCAACTCAGCTAGGAGGAACGACATGGCCTCAAAACCCGTATTAAGCAACTACATAGGCCAGGCTATGGAACAGGCCGAATACGACAAGTTGGATGACGGATCCTATGGCGGAAGTATACCTGACTGTGTCGGAGTTTTGGCCTTTGGCGAAACTCTGAGAGAATGCGACTCTGAGCTCCGTTCTACGCTTGAAGACTGGATACTAGTGGGGCTGAAATTTGGACACAGATTGCCAATAGTCGAAGGCATTGATCTTAACTGGGAGCCGAAACGTGAGCCGATTGACCCCGTGTAAGAGATTCGTATTTGCCAGCAAAATGCGTCGCTTGGGTTTTGAAGGTCCGTTCTCTGGTACCAGACACCAATTCATGGTATATGGAACCCACCGCCTTACGTTGCCATCGAATTCTGAATACTCTGTTCCACAAGTCCGTATGATATTGCGCCAAGCCGAAAGAATCATAAGACATCGAATCTCGTTGGAAGAATGGAGTCGTCTATAAAATTGTGATGCGTCATTCCAAATTAACAGTAAGAGTCCCGGCCACCTCGGCCAACATGGGCCCCGGCTTCGACTGCCTCGGCATCGCGCTCGATATCTGGAACAGCGTGACCGTCGAGGTCGGCGAACGTGGATTCCAGATTCACGGCCACGGCGAGAACGAACTCCCACGCGACGAGACCAATCTCGTGTGGTCCAGCATTGCCCGGATATTCCATGAAACGGGCCGCCGGATGCCCGACATCTCGTTGACCTGCTACAACGGAATCCCCACCACTCGCGGGCTCGGCTCCAGTTCCGCCGCGCTCGTCGCCGGACTTGTGGCCGGAAATGAACTCTGCGGCAATCCATTCCACAAATCCGACCTTCTCCAGATCGCCGCCGACGTGGAAGGACATCCCGACAACGTCGCCCCCGCGCTGTTCGGCGGTATGCAGATCGCCGTGTCTCACCAGGGTGTCGTCGTCAACGCGCCGGTTCCGGCGCCTGAGAATCTATCCGCGGTCCTGTACGTCCCGGATTCCCCAATGCCGACCGAAGAGGCGCGAGACCTTCTCGGAAGCGATGTCCCCAGGACAGACGCCGTATTCAATATAGGAAGAGCCGCGCTTCTGGTGCGCGCCATGGCCTCCGGCGACCTCCGGCGCCTCGATATAGCCACAGAAGACCGCCTTCACCAGCCCGCGCGCCAGACCATATTCTTCCCGATGAACAACATCATCAGGGCCGCGATGGGCGCGGGCGCTCTGGGCGCGTTCCTTTCAGGCGCGGGTTCCACCGTTCTCGCTCTGGCCACCGAGAAGGAGTTCACCATCGGCTACGAGATGGCGGACGCCGCCGTAAAGTCCGGCCTGAACGGAGACGTCGTCATAACCAGGCCAACCAACCTCGGCGCGCATACCACTGGCACAGCCGTCTCAAAATAAAATATGCTGACAGTACAGCGACACCACCCATTCACAAGTCCGAATCGGGAGGCCGAATATGGTAGCGCAGCAAACAACGACCAAGCTCACATACGAAGACTACAAGAACACGCCCGAAGACGAGCGATACGAACTCATAGACGGAGAATTGATAATGGCCGCCGCGCCCAAAGAAGTACACCAGCGGGTTGACATGAAACTGGGATGGCGATTTGGCTCTCACGTTGAGGGGAACGATCTCGGCGCAGTGTACTCCGCCCCCTTCGACGTCTATCTGACCGAAACTAACGTAGTTCAGCCCGACCTGCTGTTCGTCTCTAAAGAGCGACTGGACATCATCACCGAGGCCAACGTGCAGGGCGCGCCCGACCTCGTGGTCGAAATTCTCTCCCCGTCCACCGCCAGTACGGACTGGACCACAAAGCGCGAACTCTATGCGAAGCATGGCGTCAAGGAGTTCTGGATAGTAGCTCCCGACGCCCGGCTCGTCTGGCTTATGCTGCTGCGCGGAGACGACTATGAAGTGGTCGGTATATACGGCGATGGACAGACCGTAACCTCGACCGTCATCGAAGGATTCAGCGTGAATCTAAACGACATATTCTAGTCTTAAATGCCCGCTTCTAGTCTTAAATGCCCGCCGTATTTGACATTCGACCATCCATCACGCTAAACCTTCATAGCGGAGATATTCAACCTCCGACTCCAGCAGCGGATACGCCATAAGAAATGGACCTGATAGTACAGAAATACGGTGGAAGCTCTCTCGCCGACGCCGACAAGATAAAGAATGTAGCCGGACGCATCGCCCGGGCGAAAGACGCCGGAAATCGGGTCGTCGCGGTGGTCAGCGCTATGGGCGACTCCACGGACGAACTCATCGAACTCGCGTCGCAGGTGTCCGACAGCCCCGACCGCCGCGAGTTGGACGTTCTTCTCTCCACCGGCGAACTGCGCTCCTGCGCTCTCGTAGCCATGACGCTGATGTCCCTGGGACACAAGGCCATCAGCCTGAGCGGCGCGCAGGCCGGAATACGCACCGACGCCCAGTTCGGAATGGCCAAGATCGCCGGACTCGACCCCCAGCGAATAACCGACGAACTCGACAAGGGCAAGATCGTCGTGGTCGCCGGATTCCAGGGGATAACCCCCGGCATGGACACCACCACGCTCGGACGCGGCGCATCCGACCTCACGGCGATTGCGCTCGCCGCCGGCCTCGACGCAAGCCGCTGCGAAGTTTACACCGACGTCGAGGGCATCTACACCGCCGACCCCCGCCTCGTGCCCAGCGCGGTAAAACTGGACGAAATAAGTTTTGAAGAGATGCTGGAACTTGCCAGCTATGGAGCAAAGATGAACCCGCGCTCGATTGAGCTTGGAATGGTGTACGACACCCCGATTCTCGTCGCCTCCAGCTTTTCCGATGTGCCGGGCACTCTGATTCACGGTGATCCTGATATGAAAAAAAATGTGGGCGAAATAAGAAACCGAGTGTCGGGCATAGCTACCGACGCCAACGTTGCCAAGGTTACCGTGCAGGGCGTGACCGACAGGCCCGGCATAGCGGCCAGCCTCTTCGAGCCGCTCGCCGCCGATGGCATAAGCGTTGACGTCATAGTTCAGAACGCGAGCGCGGGCGGCAAGACCGATCTCACCTTCACCGTCAAGCGCGACGCTCTTGATAGGGCCGAGGAGGTTGTGCGACAAGTGGCCGAGGATATGGACAGCGATGACGTCGTAACCTCGCTCGGTCTTGCAAAGGTGAGCGTCGTGGGCACCGGAATGCAGGATGCCCCCGGCTACGCCGGTACTATGTTCCGCGCCCTGGCCGACGCGGGCATAAACATAGAGATGATTACCACCTCGGAAATACGCATCACCTGTATAGTGTCCGAAGATCAGGTCGGCGCGGCGTCTCGCGCCCTTCACACCGCCTTCGACCTCGACTCGCCCGGGTAGTCCGATTTGGTGTAAGAAGTAAGTCAGCGCTGCTATCCTGGCTGCGCTGCAATCACCTTGTGAGAATAAAGGTGAAGGCTCGGCCTTCTCCGGAATCATGCTGTGGATACGTCCGAAATACCCCACCTGTCAGTAATCATTCCCGCTTTCAACGAGGCCGGGCGGATCGTCTCAACCCTTGATAGAGTAGTAGCCTACCTGCGAACGCAGACTTACACGTGGGAGATTCTGGTAGTAGATGATGGTAGCGAAGACGACACCGCCTCCCTAGTGAGCGACGCCGCGCGGAACCTGGACGGCGTCCGGCTGCTCCGCAGGGACCATTACGGCAAGGGCTGGACGGTAAGGGCCGGTATGCTGGAAGCTCGCGGCAGATACAGGTTCATGTGCGACGCCGACCTGGCCATGCCCATCGAGTGGCTGGAGAAATTCCTGGAGAAGATGGACTCCGGTACAGACATCGTAATAGGATCGCGCGAAATAGTCGGCGCGAGACGTTACGACGAACCCTTCTACCGCCACTTCAGGGGCAGAATCTTCAACTGGATTGTTCGCGCGGTCGCGGTCAAGGGATTCGAGGACACGCAGTGCGGATTCAAGTGCTTCCGCGAGGACGCCGCAAACCAACTATTCAGCCGACAGAGCGCCACGGGAATGGGCTTCGACGTCGAGATCCTATACCTCGCTGCTAAGGCCGGATACTCGGTCGTGGAGATGCCGGTCGAGTGGCGTCACCAGCCCGGAAGCAAAGTCCGTCCTGGCATTGACTCCATTGATATGTTCAAAGACACCCTTCTGATAAGACTGAGAGACATACTCGGCAGGTATCGCTGAAAGACGGATCATCTTCCCTCGATGGGAGAGGGCAAGGGTAAGGGTGAAAAGCCGAATGCCAACCGGAAGAGTCGCCGTAGTAGTGCCAACCTATAACGAAGCCGCGAATATACCCGAGCTCGTCAGCCGTCTGTTCTCGCTCGACATCGCGGACCTTCGCCTTTACGTCGTGGACGACAACTCGCCTGACGGCACCGCGCGGGTGGCGCGCCGCCTCTCCGACGAGCGCGACGGTAGGATAGAAGTCATATCCAGGCAAGCCAAGCTCGGCCTCGGCACCGCATACGTGGCTGGGTTCACCAGAGCATTGAACGACGGCTGCGAGTTCATCGTACAGATGGACGCCGACCTTTCTCATGTCCCGGACCACCTGCCTCCGATGCTGCGCAAGTTGGAAAACGCCGACGTCGTCGTCGGATCGCGCTACACCAAAGACGGCGGTTCCGACCCCAGCTGGGGACTCAAGCGACGGCTCCTCAGCGCTTTCGGCAATCACGTCATCCGGTTCGTCACCGGTCTGGAAGTCAGGGACGTAACCTCCGGTTTCAAGGCATACACCGCCGTCGCCTTGGGCTCTCTCGACATGAACTCCTTTCGCTGCAAAGGTTTCGGATTCCAGTCCGAAGTCGCCTACCAGTGCCAGGCCAGGGGCCACGTCGTGCTCGAACATCCCATAATCTTCATAGACAGAACCAAGGGCAAGTCAAAGATGTCCGTCCATATCATCATAGAAGCCATCTGGAAATTGACCCTCTTGAGGTTGAGAAGGCAATAAACCGCCCCGGCCTCTTTCGTCTCCGCATGGGCATCTCCAAGTCCAGGACTGACCGTTTGCCCTCACGGGAGTCGTTCCACTATCATGATGCGTAACTGGCGCATAACCCACGGTCATTCCTACGACAACCGACCGGCGCGCCACACTGCATGGAGGCATTCTCCCTTGAGGCTCAAATAACCGCCGCGGCAACAGCGCTCGACCATATCCCTTTCGCGGGCTCTATACCCGCAGACCGACAGATTCTGCGTATGCCACGGCGATACCCACCGGGTGGACTGCACTTCGGTGAGAGCCTCTTGACATCCTGAATGCGCTCGATTCCCAGCCGACTTGCCGATCCTCACCCGCTGCCTGTCCGCATCGAGTGGTAACGGAGGATCCAGGATGCTGCAAGTCGTAAACATCTCAAAGAGCTATGGCTCTGAAGTCGTTCTGGAAAACGTCTCTTTCGTAGTCAATCCCGGAGAGCGCGCCGGTCTGATCGGTCCCAACGGGTCCGGCAAGTCAACTCTGCTGCGAATCATCGCCGGGGTAGAAGACGCCGACTCCGGCCATGTCGTACTTGGTTCAGGCGCGTCTGTCGCCTGGATACCGCAGGGATTCGAGGTTGACACGGCCCAGACGCTTGGCGAGGCCGTCCGTCGGGGTCTCGCTGATCACACCAGCGCCTATGAACGGCTTCTCGAGGTCGAGAGGAAGATGGCGCGAGCGAGCGGGTCGGAGTTGGACGCCCTGATCGAAGAGTACGGCCTCGCCTCCGACGAATTCACGCTGCTCGGAGGCTACGATGTCGAATATCGCGCCGCCGCCATTCTCCAGGGGCTGGGGCTTGGAACCATCCCGGATGACACGCCGCTGGCCACGCTCAGCGGAGGCCAGCGGACGAGGGCCGGTCTCGCCGGCATCATCGCGTCCGGCCCGGACGTCCTGCTGCTGGACGAGCCCACCAATCACCTGGACATCCAGGCCCTCGAATGGCTGGAAGAATATCTCTCCAAATACACGGGGGCTGCGGTTATCGTTTCCCATGACCGCGCCTTTCTGGACGGCGCCGTGACCGGCATTCTCGAACTAAATGGTCTGCGCCCCGGAATCGCCGCCTATCCGGGCAACTACTCGGACTACAACTGCGCCAGCAAGCGCGAACTTGAGAAGCGGACTGCGACATGGAAAGACCAAGAAGCCGAAAGGCGGAGAATAGAACAAGACATATCCAATACCAAGCAGACCGCCCTCCGCACCGAAACCTCGACCACCCACGACTTCTACAGGCGACGCGCCAAGAAGGTGGCGCGCAAGGCAAAGGTGCGAGAGAGACGGCTGGAGCGACTGCTCTCCTCACCGGACCGGGTCGAGCGTCCCAAGCCGGAGTGGACGATGAAGCTGGACTTCGGACGCACCCCGCGCGGCGGCTCGCGTGTGCTCCTGCTGGAAGATGTCGGTCACGAATATGGCGGGCAATGGCTGTTCCAGAACGTTGACCTGGAACTGGAGCATGGCGAGCGCGTCGCCCTCCTCGGCCCCAACGGCTGCGGTAAGTCCACGCTGCTCAAACTGGTCATGGGCCACGAGACGCCGGCGGCGGGTTCCGCGCGCATTGGCGAAAACATCAAGACGGGCTATATGCCCCAGGATCAGACTGGACTCGACTGGAGCATGTCCCCTCTGGAGATGGTTCGACAGGCGGCGAACATGACGGAGACCGAGGCCAGGACGATGCTCCACCTGTACCTGTTTGAAGGCGACGAGGCGCTGCTACCCGCTGGAAATCTGAGCTACGGCCAGCGTTCCCGGCTGCTGTTTGCCCGGCTGGTGCTGCGGGGCGCCAACTTCCTGGCGCTGGACGAGCCCATGAACCACCTGGACATCCCGTCCAGAGAACAGTTCGAGGAGGCTCTCGCCGCGTTTCCCGGCACAGTGCTGATGGTCACCCACGACCGCGCCTTCATAGACAGGTACGCCACTGGCGTCTGGGCAGTGGAAGACGGAACGATCCGACGCTACCCCGACCGCGCCAAACTCGGTATCCGGAAGTAGAGACTGCCGACGTTTGGGCTCTCGCAGGAGACAATTGCAATAGTCCATCGCGACACCCAATCGTCATTCCCGTGAAAACGGGAATCCAGGGGTGGGGTGGGGCAGGTTTTGATTTAGTCCGCCGACCAAATTGGTACATCATCCGTCTTCAGACACGGCTTGAGCATACCCGCAAGTCGCATTACAATATCCGCCAAGACCCCTCGTTTCGCGCACAGCCATCACAGCCAGGAGGTTTAGCCATGCCGGACCAGGACATCGCATTGCTGCCGCACCTTATGCGCCGCGCCGGATTTGGCGCCACCCCCGACGAACTAGAACGCTACGCCGGCATGGGATACGAAGCGACCGTCGAGGAATTGCTGCATCCCGAAGACATGCCGCCCGCGCTCGAGGACGAAGACCTCATCCGCCGATACCATGTGGACGAGAACGGCCTTCTGATCGTGGACAGCTGCCAGGCATATCTCGTTTACCGCATGATAAACACCCGCCGCCCCCTCGAAGAGAAGCTCGCCCTCTTCTGGCACAGCATATTCGCCACCGGCTACACCAAGCTCAACCAGCCCAAGGCGATTCTGAACCAGATTGAGATGTTCCGCAGAATCGGGCTCGGACGCTTCCGCGACCTGCTCGTCGAGGTCTCCAGGGACCCCGCGATGATCTTCTGGCTCGACAACAAGGACAATCACAAAGACGCCGTGAACGAGAACTACGGCAGGGAGATTCTGGAACTGTTCTCGATGGGCGTTGGCAACTACACCGAGGACGACGTCAGGCAGTGTTCCAGGGCGTTCACAGGCTGGACCATCCGCAACGCCGTCCACCACACCGTGCGCGCCTCGCAGGACTCGGTGTGGCCCTATGGCCGCCTCGACTGGCAGTACGAATACAGGGACGACGACCACGACGACGGCGAGAAGACCTTCCTGGGACATCGGGGAGCGTTCGACGGCGAGGACGTTATCGCCATCATCTGCGAGCAGCCCGCGACCGCCCGCTTCATCTCGCGCCACCTCTACAACTTCTTCGTCGCCGACGAGCCGCAGGTGCCAGCGTGGGACACCGTACCGCCGCGAGACCCCGACGCGATAGACACGCTGGTCCACACCTACTTCGAGAGCGGCGGAGAGATCCGCGCCATGCTCCGAACCCTCTTCAACTCCGACTTCTTCAAGCGCGCCCAGTTCGCGAAGGTGAAGAGCCCGGCGGAGATGGTCGCCGGAGCCGCACGGCAGTCCGGTGGCTTCGCCTTCCCCGATGTCGAAGACATTCAGCTTGCCCTTCAGACCGGCAACATGGGCCAGATGCTCGTGGACCCGCCCAGCGTGGAAGGCTGGCACACCGGCCCCGAGTGGGTCACCACCGCCAGCCTCGTAAACCGCGTCAACTTCGCCGTGCAGCAGTTCGCCGACGCCGAAAAGCCGGGCGTCAGGTCCATCATCGAGCGCGTCCGGGCGGGCGGGCCGGACCTCACTCCCAACCAGGTGGTTGATAGCTGCCTGGAACTCATGGGCGCGATGAGCGTCTCGCCGCCCACCCGCCAGGAGCTCGTCGAGCACGCGGCGGACGCCAACGGCGACGCCCAATCGGAAGAGATCGTGAAAGAGTTGCTGCAAATGATAGTCGCCACCCGCGAATACCAGATGGCTTGAGTTTCGGAGTCGAGACGATTTCAAAAGTCCCTTCCCCCTTGACGGGGGAAGGTTAGGATGGGGGTGAAACCTCGCTACAATTCAGTCATTCCCGTGAACGCGGGAATCCATACACCTACAGCCACACCATAGGTCTTTACTCACTGCTCGGTCGCGGATTCAACAACCCCGTGGACATGGCCTTCGGCAAAGACGGCGTGATCTACGTGCTAAACCGCGCCGGCCCCGAGGTCGCGTCGAGACTGCCCTACAAGCGCGTTTCGATATGCACAGTGGACGAGCGATACCTGGGCGAGTTCAGCGGCGGCGGCGTGGAAGACGGTCAGATGATGTGGCCGTCCTCAATCGCCACCGACCGCGACGGCAACGTGTACATATCCGACGAAGCGTTGCAGCGCGTCACCATCTTCGACAGCCGCGGACGCTACCTGGACAAGTGGGGCGTCAAAGGACGCGCGGAAGGCGAGTTCAACCGCCCCTCCGGCATAGCATTCGACGCCGATGACAACCTGCTCGTTGCCGACAGCCTCAACTGCCGCGTGCAGCGTTACACCCGCGAGGGCCGATTCCTGGAATCTTGGGGACGCCCGGGCCGCGCGGACGGCGAGTTCAACCTGCCCTGGGGCATTCACGTGACTGCCGAGAGGGACATACTGGTCGCCGACTGGCGCAACGACCGCGTGCAGCGCTTCGACCCCGGCGGACGCCACATCGCCACCTACGGCGCTTCCGGCGACGCCGACGGCGAGTTCAACCGTCCGGCAGGCGTAACCACAGATGCCGACGGCAATATATACGTGGCCGACTGGGGCAACGAGCGCGTTCAGGCGTTGCGACCCGACGGTAGCTTTCTCGCCAGCCTGCGCGGCGAGTCGGGCATATCCAGGTGGGGACATGACTACTTCGAGGCCAACGCCGAGGAGTTGCGCGAGCGCCAGAAGTCCGACATGGAGCCGGAACTAGGCCCCATGGCCCAGGGCAGTTCACGCGAGGAGTCCGCCAGCGTCGAAAAGCTGTTCTGGGGCCCAACCGCCGTCAAGGTGGACGACGAGGGCAGGCTGTTCGTCGTCGAAAGCTGCCGGTTCCGCATACAGGTGTACCAACCCGCCTAGCGCGTTTAGTCTTGTCGTCAATCTTTCGTTCGCCCTGAGCTTGTCGAAGGGCCGTCCATTCATGGTTCGACAGGCTCACCACGAACGGACTACACGGGTGACACTCGAAAATGAAAAGAACCTGGTGCGCCTGGCCCCACAACTGACAACTCAAAACTAAGATGATAGACTGCCACCATCATCAAGCGGCAGGGGAGAAATCATGTTTATAGGACACTTCACCGAGCAGCCCTGGCAGGACGACAAGACCGGCCTCATGGGAACCCAGACCACCGACCTCAGCATCAGCAACGAGGTGTACGACCCCGAGGTCGGCGCGGCGCTCTACAACAGGTATCTCGACGAAAAGCTCTACGCCGAGGAGATGGGCTTCGACGGCCTCATGCTCAACGAGCACCACAGCACTCCCTTCTGTATGCAGGGTGTCACCAACATCGGCGCGTCCATCCTCGCCCGCCAGACCACCAAGGCCAAGATCGTCATACTGGGCAACATCCTTCCCATCTGGGACGATCCCCTCTGGCTCGCCGAGCAGCTTGCCATGATAGACATGATCAGCCACGGCAGGCTCGTCTCAGGCTTCGTGCGCGGCGGCGGACGCGAGAGCGTCTCCCACAACTCCCCGCCCGTGTTCAACCGCGAACGCTTCGAGGAAGCCCACGACTTCGTAATCAAGGCATGGACCGACCCGGGCCCCTTCCGCTGGGAGGGCAAGCACTACCACTACCGCTACGTGAACCCCTGGATGCGTCCCTACCAGAAGCCCCATCCGCAGGTCTGGATACCCTCCACAGTCAGCGTCGAGACAGTGCGCTGGTCCGCCCAGCATCGCTACCCGCTCGTGCTGCTGGCGACCCGCCTCGGCCCAACGAAAGACGCCTTCGATATGTACCACGACGCCGCCGCCGAGTTCGGCTACGAGTCCGGCACCCAGCACGTCTCATATCTCTGGAAAGTCCACGTGGACGAGACCGAGGAAAAGGCCGAGGAAGTCGGGCGCAAGTACCTCTCCGGCGTCTCCAATCCCTTCCTGAGCGGCAACGAAGGCATGGTCAACCCCGCCGTCATGTCCCTGCCCGGCCACACCTCCCGCACCTCGCGCCGTCTTGAAGCGTCCAGGTTCGGCCCCACCGGACGCTTCGGCACAAACCGCCGCACCTACGAAGAGCAAGCCAACGACTACACCATCGTCACCGGCACCCCCGACACCGTCATCCCCAAGATAAAGCACGTCCTCGAAACCCTCCGACCGGGCAGCGTCTTCTTCTGGGACGGCGACGGCGCCATGACCCACGAAGACCAGATGCGCAGCCTCCGACTCATGGGCGAATACGTAATCCCCGCCGTCCGCGAAATGGGCGAAGAACTCGACCTAAAAGGCCCCTTCGAAATCAGCCCCTGGACCAACGAGCCCATGGAAGACTCCAACGCCGCCACCGAGGCTGCTACATCCGCCCAGTCCACCGCCGGCGACTAATCCCGCATCCACAGGAATATGCGGTACTCCTACCACTATTCTTCATTTGCATGTTGAAAATCCCCTCTCCCTCAGGGTGAGGGTGATTCCTCAACTATAATTCAGTCATTCCCGCGAAGGCGGGAATCCAGGGGCGGGGTCTGGTTGCTATACATCAGAAACATCTGGAAATGGGACTAAGCTATACTCAAACGTTGTATTTCTAATCTCAGCAGGATACTGAAATAGAATGGTTAGATACTGGGTGATTCCTCCAACTGGTTACGACGATAAGGAAGAATTCCAGCGTACTTGGAAGTACGACCGTGAGAATGGCCTCATATCTATCGGCTTTGGTTGGAAGGGAGGAGACGCCACTTCTTTAACATTTGAGGAAATAGCGAGTTGGTATCTGGATGCACTCGGCCACCCCGAATCCGGGACCACATTGCATCAAGTGTTCAAATTCTGGAACGGCATAAAGCGGGGAGACCGGATTGTCGCTCGGGCTGGGCGAAAGCGGCTTGTGGGGGTAGGCACAGTCCAGGATTCACCTTTCTATGATCCCGATAGAATGAAAGGAGTGCGCGCTGATTTCCAATCGCATCTGCCTGTTCAATGGGATGATATTGCTGAGAAGGAGTTCCCGCAAATAGTCTTTGGAATGCAAACGATTTATGAACTGGATGAAGCCAGATTCAAGGAATTGGTTGACGGGATTGATGGCGATAGCGGAGTGGATGACCAACTAAGTGAATTGGTTCATCAAGAAACTGGCCTTCTCCCTGCCGAGCAGGATCCCCAAGTCCAGACCGAATTCGTATTAGAGAAATACCTAGAAGAGTTTATTGTCTCAAATTTCAAAGAGATTTTTGGAGACGGAATTCAGATATACAAAGATGCGGAAGGAAGCATTGGGCAGCAATATCCAACAGATATTGGGATTATTGATATTCTGGCTTGGGATCCTGTAAAGAACTGTTACGTAGTCATAGAACTCAAGAAAGGTAAGTCTTCCGATGTAGTAGTGGGGCAGACTCTTCGATACATGGGATGGGTCAAAGAGCATTTGTGCGGAGATGGAGAAAGTGTGCGCGGCATTGTCATCTGCCGAGACCAAGATGATCGCCTGGATTATGCCCTAAGCGTGGTTTCTAACATCGAAGTGCAATTTTATCGAGTCGATTTCCAGTTGAGTGCCCAACCTTATCGAGTTGCGAAAGAATAGCTTTAATGGACTGCCAGAGCGTAGGTGCCAGCGCACCCAAGGCTTAGGCAATATATCCTCCGGCGTCCAACTCGCGGACCGTCGCTACTTCGTCAAAACCGCCGGAGACTTTCGCCGACCTATATCCGCGAGCGATTCGGGTCATGCTAGACATCAGCCTCTCGTTGCAGGCGTCCCTCCTCATACGCGGTAAGCTCGCAGAGCGTCAAGCCTCTCCCCTCCCGTTTCGCTGCCAGCCATTGCTTTAGCGACCTCTGACTCTCACCGGACTTTTGCCCCGTAAGCAGCATATCAACACTAATGTCCTCGTCCAGGTCCGGCCAGTGGATGCCCTCGCCTCGGCCTATCAACTCCCAATTGCCCCGCTCATCCGTCGTAGCGTGAACCAGCCTGGGATACCAAGCCAACGGCACAGAGATTATCCGTCCGTCGGAAAGTTCGGCGGTAAGACTGTCTTCGGTTACCTCGACTGTCATTGCGTCCGGTACGCTTACTTCAGTCGTTGAAACGTACATTCCACTCCCTCAAGAATGAACTCTGATTCTGTTCTATGATACGCTGAACCCGTATTTTACGAAAAATGGCGGGCAACGAAATCAGGAGTCGGAGATGATACTTGTTGACCCTATTGCGGTAGAGCCCAGGGACGGCTACCGAATATGGGTGCGATACGAGGACGGCGTCGAAGGTGAACTGGACCTGTCTCACCTGGCAGGCAAGGGTGTGTTCAAGGCTTGGGATGACCGCGCCTACTTCGAAGGCGTCCACATCAACGAGGAAGCGGGATGCGTATGCTGGGGCGTGCCTCCTGACAGCGATATGGAGATAGACATAGCTCCTGAAACGGGTTACGCCCAACTGCTTGGCATAACGCGGGAGCAAATTGCGGCAATGTCAGACGAGGATGAATTCTACGCCGCTGTCGAGCTTGCTCGACGGGAACTCAGAGCGCCTGCTAGTGCCCGAACTTAGCAGATTCTTTGGAATGGTCATTCAAATGTATCCGGACGACCACCCAGGACCTCACTTTCATATCAGGTATGAAGGACGAAACGCCGCTGTCTTCTATCTTCGTTCTATGAGACTTCGCAATGACAGAAGACGGTTGCCTGTGTCACAAGCTAGGGCGATACACGAATGGGCTGAACTGCATGAAGAGAAACTACTCGAAAATTGGGAACGATTAGAACGATATGAGCGTACTGAGCGAATATCGCCACTGCATGAGTCATAGTAGTATATACTGTTCCCCCGCCGACTTCCTCGCCGCCAACGCCAACATCTTCGCCACCTTCGACCACCGCGCGCAGGACTCCGGCAACATCTCCTACGGCGTACAAATCGCGGACAGCCGCTACTTCGTAAAGACCCCCGGCCACATTGACGACTACAGCCCCTACCTCGACCACCCCGCCCGCGTCGAGACCCTCAGAAACGCCGCCCGTCTGGCCCATAGCTGCGACCATCCCGCCCTTCCACCACTCCGCCACGTCATAGAATCCCCTACCGGCCCCATGCTCTTCTACGACTGGGTAGAAGGCGAACTGGTAAGAAATGCCCTGCACAGGGTCAAAAGCCTGCCTGTAGGCGAAATCGTTCACCTGCTGAACGACGTGTACGACCTGCACGTACATCTCGCCAAACGCGGCTGGATAGCCAACGACTTCTACGACGGCTCCATGATCTACGACTTCCACCGGCGCAAAGTCCACGCAGTTGACCTCGACACCTACCACCTCGGCCCGTTCACGAACAACATGGGCAGGATGTTCGGCTCCAAGCGCTTCATGGCCCCCGAGGAATTCCAACTTGGCGCGACCATTGACCAGCGAACCACCGTCTTCACCCTGGGCCGCACCGCCGCCGTCCTCCTCTCCGACAACTCTCTCGACGGAAAGCCGTTCAGAGGCAGCGACGCCCAACATGAGACAATGCTCCGAGCGTGCAACGAAAACCCTGACGCCCGCTTCCAGACCGTCGCCCACTTCCGCGACGCCTGGCTGAAAGCGGAGTTCAGCTAAGCGACGCCTTAAAAACCTCCCCAGGTCCCAGGGCCTTTCGATCATCGTATTGCCGGAGATCTTATAGCTATCCGTCATTCCCGTGAAAACGGGAATCCAGTAAGCGCCGCGCTGTGGAATCTGGATAACCGAAAGACCCTGCCCCAGGTCCACATCCCCCTATACAACCACTCTCCAATCATGCTAGTATCCGAACATACAAACTAAAGACTGAGAACTGATAACTAACCACTTATAACTAAAACCCATAAACAAGAGATTATTCCATGAAAAACAGGACGCCCGGGAAAAGTGGCCTCATAGCTAACGCAGGCAAAACGCTGGCAAACGCTGGTGCCAGCGGTCGCCTGTCGCTCCCCTGTTAAACCCCAGTGGCTCAGCCAGCCCGAGACCAGCGCAATTATAAACCGAGCATTATGAACCACACTCATTCTAAGATTAAGAAAGGTACGCGCCCCATGAACATCGGATTTATCGGACTCGGAACTATGGGCGGCTCCATGGCCCTCAACGCCATACGTGGCGGCCACAACCTCGTCGTCCACGACATCAGGCGCGAGTCCGCCACCCCGCACCTCGAAATGGGCGCTGAGTGGGCCGACACCCCACGCGAAGTAGCCGAGCGATCCGACGTCGTGCTCACCTCGCTGCCCGGCCCCGTCGAAGTCGAGGCAGTCGCCCTAGGCGAAGACGGACTCGCCGAGGGCCTCACCGAGGGCAAGGTGTATCTCGACCTCAGCACCTCTTCCCCCGACCTCATCCGCCGCATACACGCCGAACTCGCCCCGCGCGGCATCCACGTTCTCGACGCCCCCGTCAGCGGCGGCCCGGAGGGTGCGAGGACCGGCAGACTCGCCATCTGGGTCGGCGGAGACAGGGACGTTTACGAGCGCGTCAAGCCCGCCCTCGACTCCATAGGCGACCAGCCCTACTACGTCGGCCCTGTGGGAGCCGGATCGGTCGCCAAGCTCGTCCACAACTGCGCCGGATACATCATCCAGGCCGGACTCGCCGAGGTATTCACGATGGGCGTCAAGGCCGGCGTTGACCCGCTCGACCTGTGGCTCGCCGTCCGCCAGGGAGCGCAGGGAAGGCGCGGAACCTTCGAGCGTCTCGCCGACCACTTCCTCATAGATAGCTACGACCCGCCCGACTTCGCCCTGCGTCTCGCCCGAAAGGACATGGACCTCGCCTGCCAGGTCGGACGGCAATACGACGTGCCCATGAAGCTAGCCAACCTCGCCCTCGCCGAGATGACCGAAGCCATCAATCGCGGCTGGGGAGACCGCGACTCCCGCGTCGCCATGCTCCTCCAGGAAGAACGCGCCGCCGTCCAGGTCAACACCACCCCCGAAGCCATCCGCGATGCTCTGGATGGTTGATTAGTCAGGTTCTACACCCAGAATCGTGTACAATAGAGCCCCACAGCAACAGGAGGCCGCCAATGACATTCACAGAGACGATGACTCCCAGGGAGCGTACCCTCGCCGCGCTCAACCGGCAGCCGGTGGACAGGCCGCCTGTCGCCAACCCCACGAACGTAGCCACCGTCGAGCTCATGGACCTCGTTGATGCCCCCTTCCCCGACGCCTGCCGCGACCCCGAACTCGCCGCCCGCCTCGCCGCCACCGGCTACACCGAGCTCGGCTTCGACGCCGTGGCCCCCTACTTCACCATCATCCAGGAATCATCCGCCCTCGGCTGCGACATGCAGTGGGAGGAGAAGGACAACTGGCCCACCGTCAGGATGTATCGCCCCATCTGGAAAGACTCCCGCGACGTCCATATCCCCTCAGGCTTCCTCGAACACCCGGACAACATCGCCATCACCAAGTCCATCGAGATACTCAAGCAGGAGATAGGAGACGAGGTCGCCATCATCGGCAAGACGATGGGCCCCTGGACGCTCGCATACCACGTCTTCGGCGTCGAGAACTTCCTGCTCATGACCATTGACGACCCCGAAGAGACGATGCGCTGCCTCCACAAGCTCAAGGAGCTTTCCGTCCTGTTCGGAGAGGCCCAGATAAACGCCGGAGCCGACGCTCTCACCTTCCCCGACCACGCCACCGGCGACCTCGTGAGCGGCGAATACTACAGGCGCTTCCTGCAGGACATACACATGGAGATGGCCGAGCGTCTAGACATCCCCCTCATACTCCACATCTGCGGCAACACCCTCGACCGTATGCCCTACATCGCCGACACCGGCATGGCATACTTCCACTTCGACTCCAAGAATGACCCCCAGGCAGCCATGGACGCGGTGGAGGACAAGATCGGGCTGGTGGGCAACATAAACAACCCCACCACCCTCTACGCGCGCGGCCCGTCCGAGGTGCGCGATGAGGTCTTCGCCTGCATGGACGCCGGGGTCCAGATGATAGCCCCCGAATGCGCCATCCCGCTCGCCACCAAGCTCGAAAACCTCATGGCCATCCCCCAGTCCGTCCGAGAATGGTGCGAAACCAACTACGATGCCTGAACAACTACTTCGTCAAGCTATACGTAGGCTGCCGGAAGGCGAGGGGTAGCCCTCCGGGCTAGATCGCCGACTCCCCCCTCTCACCCGTACGGACGCGAACCACCTGCTCCACTGGCTGGACGAAAATCTTGCCGTCGCCTATCTCGCCGGTGCGCGACACGTCCACTATGACGTCTATGGCGCGGTCCACGTCCGAGTCGCTGACCACCATTTCCAGCTTCAGCTTGGGCAGCATATCTATGACGACCGACTGCCCGCTTCGCCCGGTATGCACTATGCCTCGCTGCGCGCCGCGTCCGGTTACCTGCGTGGTCGTCAGACCCGAGAATCCGGCTTCGACAAGCGCGTCCTTGACCTGATTCAGCATTTCGGGTCGGATGATTGCCTCGATTTTCTTCATATCATGCCCCTCCTGGCTGATTCGCCGGGGCCGCCCGTGTCAGCGAAGCGGCCCCGCATCGAACTACAGCCTGTACGCCGTCTCGCCGTGTTCGGTTATGTCCAACCCAATGGCTTCCGAGTTGTCGGAGACCTTCAGGCCGATGGTAACTTTGATTACCCAGAATATGGCGAACGTCATCACGAACGCCCAAGCCCACGTGGCCACGATGGATATGACCTGGTTGAGGATCTGCTCGGCGCGGGAGGCGTCGGTGAATGCCGCTATGCCTCCGAACCCCACTCCCACGAACAGTCCGGTGGCCAGCGCTCCCCATGTTCCGCCGATTCCATGAACGCCCCACACCGAGAGCGCGTCGTCGAGGTTCAGTTTGACGAGGAACCTGACTGCGAGGTCGCAAAGCGCGCCCGCAACCAGTCCTATGAGGATGGCTGGCATCGGACCGACGAAACCCGCCGCCGGCGTTATCGCGACGAGGCCCGCTACCGCGCCCGACGCCGCTCCAATCACGGTGGGCTTCCCATCCAATAGCCAGGCGATAGCGGTCCAGCCGAGAATTCCTGCCGCAGCCGCGGTGTTGGTAACAACGAAGGCGTTGACCGCGTTGCCGTCCGCCGACAGCGCCGACCCGGCGTTGAATCCGAACCAGCCGAACCAGAGCAGGCCGGCGCCAAGCACCACCATCGGAACGTTGTGCGGCTCCATCGGCTCCGACCCGAATCCCAGCCGCTTTCCGAATATCACGGCTGCCGCGAGCGCGGCCACGCCTGAGTTGATGTGGACCACGTTTCCGCCCGCGAAGTCCAGCGCACCCAGCTCTCCCAGCCAGCCGCCGCCCCAGACCCAGTGAGCTACGGGAGCATAGACTATCGTTACCCACAGGACTATGAATATCATGTAGGACGAGAACTTCATCCGCTCCGCGAACGCTCCGGTAACAAGCGCGGGCGTGATGATGGCGAACATACCCTGAAATATCATGAACGCCTGGTGGGGCATATTGTCCGCGTACGGACCGGGTTCAGACGCGCTCACGCCGTTCAGCCCAACGTAACTCAGGTCACCTATGAACCTGCCTATATCCGGGCCGAATGCGAGCGAGTATCCCCATAGCGCCCAGACAACGCCCACGATCCCCATGCTCATAAAGCTGTACATTATGGTGCTCGCCGCGTTCTTGCTCCGCGCGAGTCCGCCGTAGAACAGCGCAAGACCCGGAGTCATAAGCAGCACCAGGGCCGAAGATACTAGAATCCAAGCAACATCGCCTGTGTTCATCGGAGGCTTCTCCTGAGTGTTCAGTGGTTAGGCCGCGTTGACATTTGCCGTCATTCCCGTTTTCACGGGAATCCAGAGGTTTGGAGTATAGCTGACGTTGCTATCACTGTGATCTTTTAGAGGACTGAATCCTCAAATGTCAACAGAGCCTGGTTCTTAGTCGTCAGTTTTCAGTTGTTAGTATAGTTGGCCGGGGCTGAGTCGAACCGGCTGCGGCAGGAAAGACTGTCGAAATAGTGCCACACCCCCTCCCAGTATCTCTTGGTACCCCGTGTGGGGTCTAGTTCCGGCGTTCCGGCGACGGTCTTTCCGACCGGTGTGTCGAGCGTTTCTGATACATCTCTGCAGCATACTCTACATTGTGGCATCCGTTTCCTCCAGATTTTGGCTGCGCGTGACGAGACTAAAAGGTCGTCGTACCCTGGATCCGCGTCTCGCGGCCCTCCCACTCCTTCTCGCGCAGGATGTACTTCTGTATCTTGCCCGTCGCGGTTTTGGGAAGGTCGCCAAACTCCACGTACTTGGGAGCCTTGAATCGGGCTATTCTCTCCTGGGTGAATTCGATGACGTCCTCAGCCGCTACTTCCGCGCCTAGCCTTGGCACCACGAACGCCTTCGGCACCTCGCCCCAGCGGTCGTCGGGCACGCCAACGACGCACACTTCCAGCACGCCCGGATGCTCCATGATGACCTTCTCGACTTCCTGGCTTGATATGTTCTCGCCGCCGGAGATGATGATGTCCTTGGCCCTGTCCTGGAGTTCGATGTAGCCGTCCGGGTGCCAGACTGCCAGGTCGCCGGAGTGGAACCAGCCACCCTCGAACGCCGTTGCGGTAGCTTCCGGGTCGTTGAAGTAGCCGGACATGACGATGTTGCCGCGCATCACGACCTCGCCCATCGTCTGACCGTCCTGCGGCACATCCTCCATATCTGAGTTGACAACGCGCAGGCCCGGTTCGGATACGACGAACGACACTCCCTGCCGCGACTTGAGCCTCGCCCGCTCGTCAACCGAAAGGCCATCCCACTCTGGCTGTATGGCGCAGATCGTGGTTGGTCCGTATGTCTCGGTGAGTCCGTAAGTGTGATGTATGAACGCCCCCATGTCCTCGATGGACCGTATGACCTGCGGCGCGGGAGGTGCGCCGGCCGTCATAATCGTCAGCCCGGAGAGGTCCGCGTCCGCCGCTTCGGGAGCCGAGTAGAGCATAGTCAGCACCGTAGGCGCCGCGCACATATTGGTGACGCCGTGCTCCTTGATCAGCCTGAATACTTCACCTGCGTCAATCCGTCTCAGGCACAGGTGTGTCGCGCCCACCGCCGTGATCCCCCACGTGTGGCACCATCCGTTGCAATGGAACATCGGGAGCGTCCACAAGTAAGTGCTGCACCAGGTGACGCCCGATTCAAGTATCTCGCCCAGCGCGTTGAGGTAAGCTCCACGCGCGTGGAACTGTACCCCCTTGGGCATTCCCGTCGTGCCGGAGGTGTAGTTGATGGTGATTGCGTCGAGCTCCGAGTCGAGCGCCTCACGGTGTTCGCCCGGAGGCGATGACGCCAGGAACTCTTCGTATTCAGGGCCAGGAATGTCATCCACCACTGGATGAGTATCTGCGACCTGAACGAAGGTCTCCACGCCGGGTATGTCGTCCCGCATACGGCGCACCGTCTCGGCAAACTCGGTGTCGAATACCAGAACTTTGGCCCCTGAGTGGTTCAGGATGTACCCTATCTCTCTGGCCGACAGGCGAATGTTGATTGCGACGAGGACCGCGCCCAGCCGCATCGGACCATAATGCCCTTCGAGCATCGCCGGTATATTTGGAACCATGAACGCGACTCGGTCGCCCTTGCGGACGCCCGCCTGTCTGAGCGCCCCGGCGAGCCTGTTCACCCTGTCATCCATTTCGGAGTAGGTGTAAGTCGTGTCGTTGTATATTATGGCTGGCTTGTCGGGATAGACCTTCGCGCTGCGGTCCAGAAACGATAGAGGGTTGAGATCGTGGAAAGATACGCTGTTGGGCACTGCAAAAATCCTCCATGTTGATTGAGGCTGAGTTTATCAATGGTCAAAAGAGGCGTCAATTCAGTACATGCTGAGAGACGATTTCAAAAGTCCCCTCTCCCTTGATGGGAGAGGGCTAGGGTGAGGGTGATCATGTTAGGCGCTTCAACTATATGACAAATGACAGAGTTTCAGCGCCACTTCTACAAGCGTCTCAGCGCTGAGGGTGTAGAATCTGAATTCCGGGACAATGCGACAATCATAGGAGCGCGATATGACACAGGCAAACGAAAACCCTATCGTCTTCATCGGTACATACACGCACACAGACTCTCAGGGAATCTACACCTGTCGCTTCGACGCCGACAGCGGCGCGCTCGAACAAGTATCGGTCGCGACAGGCGCCGGAAACCCTTCCTTCCTCGCGCTCCATCCCAACAAGCGGTTTCTCTACGCGGCGTCCGAAGTCCATGAATTCGACGGCAAGATACAGGGCGCGGTGTACGCCTACTCAGTGAATCCCGATTCGGGCGAACTGACCTATATCAACAGCCAGGGCACGGGCGGCCCAGGCCCGTGTCACGTGAAAGTTGACGCGACAGGGAGCTTTGTTCTCGCGGCCAACTATCACGGCGGAAGCGTGTGTATGATGCCCATCGAGGACGACGGCAGCCTTGCGCCCGCCTCCGACTTCATCCAGCACGAGGGATCAAGCGTGAACCCACGCCGGCAGGACCAGGCACACGCCCACTCGATAAACCCTGATCCCCAGAATCGCTTCGCCTACGTCCCCGACCTGGGCCAGGACCGCGTCGTAATCTACCGGATGGATACGGAAAACGGCAGGCTGGTTCCAAGTGATCCCGCCTACGTCGAGGTGAATCCGGGATTCGGCCCTCGCCACTTCGACTTTCATCCAAGTGGCAAGTGGGCCTACCTCATAAACGAACTCGGCAGCGCCATCACGGCGTTCGAATACGACCCGGAGACAGGTGACCTGTCCGAGTTCCAAGTGATTGGTACGTTGCCGACTGGATTCTCAGGCTCGAACACCACGGCGGACATACACGTTCACCCATCGGGCAGGTTCGTTTACGGCTCCAACCGAGGACACGACAGCATCGCCATATTCTCAGTGGATCAGGACACCGGAGGACTGACGCCGCTCGGACATTGCTCAACCAGAGGCCGCACCCCGAGGAACTTCGGGATTGACCCTTCAGCCCGATTCCTCATCGCCGCCAACCAGGACAGCGACAACATAGTGTCGTTCCGCATAGACCAAGAGACCGGCCAGCTAACGCCGACGGGCCATGAATTGAACATACCCATGCCTGTGTGCATCCGCTTCCTGGATTGACTTGCCACAGTTGGTTTTAGGATGTATCTTCGCGGTATGGATGCTTCAGCGCTGGAAAATATCGAACGCATTAGGCGCATATTGGAAATCGATCTATGCCTATCGGCTCAGATTGAGCCTGACAAAGTTCTCAAACTTCATGACAATCATGACGAAAGTAGGTAAACAGGTATGATTGATCGCTTTGTTGAAGAAATACCTAAATCACTTAAGCGGAAATCTGGAGCAGTATTCTATTCAGGCAGATCTTCATTCAGTTCTCCGTCTGATCTATACATTCTGGGGACAAACCCTGGCGGCAGTCCCCCTAATACACCAGAGTCTTCTATATCCAAGCATATTGAGAACGTCTTGTATCACAAGCCGCCTGGCTGGTTCGATTACAAAGACAGCTCTTGGGGCGGTAAGCCGCCCGGCAAACACTTCTTGCAGAAGAATGTGCTTCACTTGCTAAAAGAGGCAAAAAAGAATGTGCGAGAAGTCCCTGCGAGCGAAGTTCTCTTTCTGCAATCCAAAAATGTGAGCGAACTCAAAAAGCTTTATCGCAAGAGCTATGAGGAACTAGCTGATGAATGCTGGCCCTTCCATGAAACCGTTATCGAAAAACTTGGCATTCGCGTGATTGCAGTCTATGGCAAACCAGCAGGCGAATATGTGCGCCGTAAACTGAAGGCGACCGAAAAAGTTAAGGAAATCACCGTGCCACATGGCATGAAGAGAATTCATGAGGATCGCGCGTCCGCATACAGAAACGCCGAAGGCATAACTGTCGTAAATCTGTGGTTTCCCGGCATTGGGCATCTCTACTGGTCAACGCCCGACAAGGATCAGAATCCTATAGGGCTGGTCGTGAAAGCGCTCAAAGAGGCGTCCGCTACCTGAACAGCGCCCTCGGCCTCTCGACCGTCGCCTGGAGCCTTCGCATGAAGGCGGCGGCCACGGCGCCGTCTATGACCTGATGGTCCGCTGTCAGGCTCAGGGTCATCATCTCACGCACGACGACCTCTCCGCGTACCACGACCGGCTTCTGTACGCTGCGCCCGACGCCCAGGATAGCGCTCTGCGGCCTGTTGAGTATCGGCGTGAAGCCGTCCACCACCCCAAGCACGCTGATAGTGAACGTGCCTCCCAGAACATCGTCGGGAGATAGAGTACCTTCGCGCGCCTTTATCGCCATCTCATGGGTGACGGTGGAGACCTGGTAGATGTCCATGTTGCCTACGTCGCGCAGAACCGGAACGATAAGCCCATCGTCCAGCGCGACCGCAACCCCGATGTTTACCTGGTCAAAGTAGTGTATCGCGTCGTTCGCCAGCACAGCGTTCATAACCGGGATGCGCTTCAGGGTTTCGGCGCACGCCTTTATGAGTACGTGGGCAACGGTGAGCGTCGTGTCATGCTCGGCAGAGGCCTCGCGCCTCAGCCGCTGCGCCTCAGTAACGTCAACCTCCAGGAAGTACGAAAGCTGCGCGGTACTCCTCAGGCTTTCGCTCATGTGCTGCGCGATGCCGCGTCTCATGCCGCTCAGACGCTCGCTCCTGGACGGCTCCGGCAGACCCGGAGGCATCGCGGGAGCCTGTTCAGCCACCTGGCTCTCGGAGAATGCCCTGACATCGGCCTCTACTATTCGCCCCCTGGGGCCGGTGGGCGTAACATCCGACAGGTCAACGTTCAGGCTGGCAGCCAGCCGTCGTGCTCCGGGCGTAGAGGGCGTTACCGCCGGACTCGCCTTCCGCTGTTCGTCGTATGCGCGGACATCGGCCTCCACCACGCGACCGCCGGGACCAGTGGGCGTGACCTGCGAAAGTTCGACGTTGAGATTGGCCGCCAACCGCCGCGCTCCGGGCGTGGAACGTACCGTGTCGCTCGTACCTCCGCGCCCACGGGAAGGACCACGTCTCGGAGTAGTGCGTCTCGCAGCGCGAGCCGACGTAGCCGGAGCCTCGGGCGAAGGTACATCCTCGCCTGCCTCGAGCACGTAACCGATGAGGCCGTCCACAGCGACGGTCGCTCCGGCATCCACCACCGGGTGGAATACACCGCCCGCGACCGATTCGAGGTCGTAATTCAGCTTCTCCGTCTCTATCTCGGCTATCACCTCGCCCTGGTTGACCTCGTCCCCCTGCGACTTGGCCAGGCTTACGACGGTTCCCTCGGTCATGAAGTCGCCCAGCCTGGGCATGACTATCGGAGTTGCCACGGAACGCTCCTTGGTAGTTGCTAGTTCTTAGTGTTTAGTTATCAGTATCCGGTTTTCAGAAATACATCGCGGACGCGAGCGCTGCTAACTGGCTACTCCAACACCTCAAGCGCCGCGTCAACGACCATGTCCTTGTTCGGGACGAACAGCGCTTCCAGCGGCCTGCTGTAAGGAACGGGAGCGTGAGGCGCGTTCAGCCGACGGGGAGGGGCGTCCAGATAGTCGAAGGCTTCCTCGGCCACCAGAGCGGAGATGTCCGACGCTATCGAGCAGCGGGGGTAGTCTTCGTCAACTATGACCACCTTGCGAGTCTTCTTCACCGACTCGATGATCGTCTCATCGTCCATGGGCGAAAGCGACAGCAGGTCCACAACTTCCACCGAGTAGCCCTGATCTTCAAGCTCCTGTGCCGCGTCGAGGCATGTGTTGGTCGTGTAGCTTATGCCAACCAGCGTAACGTCCTCGCCTTCCTGGACGACGCGCGCCTTGCCTATCTCGACCTCATACGACTCCTCTGGCACATCCACGTCGAACGGGATGCCCATAAGCTGGCGGTTGTTGAATACGATCACAGGGTCGTTGTCCCGGATGGCCGCCGTCATGAGCCCCTTCGCCGTGTACGGGTCTGAGGGCGCGACGCACTTGAGTCCCGGGAAGTGGGTGAATATCGAGTACAGCGTCTCGGAGTGCTGCGCCGCCGAGTTGGTGCCGGCGCCGGTGCCGGTCATGATAGTCAGCGGTATCGTGACCTTGCCGCCGAACATATAGTGGATCTTGGCGGCGTTATTGGTGATCTGGTCCGCGCACACGCCATAGAACCCCACATACATGAGGTCAACGACGGGACGCAGTCCCGAGGCCGCGGCGCCCACGCCCGCGCCGATGAAGCCGGCCTCGGAGATAGGCGTGTCCCGGATTCGCTCGCGCCCGAACTGCCCGACGAGCCCTTTCGTAAGGCGCATCGGACCGCCCCAGGCGTCCTGCTTGTCCTCCCGGTCGCCACCACCCGCGATGTCCTCGCCCATCACGATGACATTTTCGTCGCGCTCCATCTCCTGCCGTATGGCCTCATTGATCGCCTGTATATAAGTCACCTGTCGTACAGCTTCCGCTACCATGGTGTTCCTCCTTGTGGGTGATGTGTCTAGTGTTGGAATAGATACTCCAGTGGGCTCGCGTTGATTCCTAGAATGATGAAATTTGTTTGACATACATCGTATGTATGGCTATATTGTCACTGTATAGTCGTGGGTCAGTAGAGTTCCCTAAGCGCACGGGAGCTAGACTGGCCTACACTCATTCTTCAATCGTTATTGTATGAACGCCCGGATGTCCGGTCTGTCCGATACCAGATCCGTCAGTGCTCTCATAGCTTCCGGCACGCTCTCAAAGGATGAGAGAATCATCTCTTCCTGATCTGTCTTCAGCAGTATCTCTACTTGCGCGACCCGGGTAGCGATGGAATCAATGTTAGTGTCTAGTACCTGAACGACAGCGTTTCGTAAATCGCCAGCTATCCCGGACACCATATCTGAGCCGATTTCCGACCTCGCGCTATCACCAAGATTGGTGAACTCCTCAAGAGATTGACGGGCAATGCTCTCCCCCCTGCTTTCAGGCCAGTCGAACTCGACTCCACGCACCCGCAGAGTATCGGCTATGTGGTCAAACGGAACTTCCAGAAGTTCCACTCCGAAACTTCGGATCATCGCCTTGGATGGGTCAGACCAACGCCCGGCCAGCACAGCGATAGACTTACGAATCGAGCGATGAGTCTTTCTCAGATTGTAATGAGCTACGCATAGCCAACTGCCTTTGTCCCGGTTATGCTTCGTATAGCGAATGTATTTTGGATCAATGATAATTACTGGCTGTTCGTCAGAATCGAAAATCACTGCGTCTATCTGATAAGTGTTTCCCGTCCCATTTCGCAACCTTGCTGGACTAATAGAAAAGCCTCTGCTCTCGACTTCTTGACGGACAGACTCCAGTACCGCCGATTCAAACAGCTTGCCGACCTCTTGTCCTAGTGCGCTTGCCGCTCTAACAACCAATGGAATATGCCTTGTCTCTATTTTGCTATGGTGAGAATGCTTTCTCTCAGAGGCACCTTATGGCGTTGGGTGTTATGCCCCCACTTCCCCCCGCGGGTACGGATCTGTTCAATTTCGTATGCGGAAAACCCGATGGCAGTAGCCAACTTTCCCACAATCTTCTCCGTTGGTATATGCACGCCATAAGGAGCAGAGTCTCCAAGCACAAGCACGAAATGTCCACCCGGCTTAAGGACTGACAAGCCGCCTTCCAGAACTCGGAGCATATCCTCAAAGTATCCGGCAACCACATAATCGTAGGTCTTCTTCCCGCTTTTGACCGCTCTCATGCCCTCCAGCCTGCCAATGAAGTCGGACAGTTCACTGTGTATCCCCGAATCCACTTGCCGAATTCGCGGACATTCCCTGATCTCGCCCATAGCAGACATGCGTACCTGGGTCGTAGCCGCCATAATCAGGTGGTCTCGAACTTCGCGGGTAATGTCTGCCCAAGACTCGTATATGCCCCAGAAATAAGTCTCTAGCCTAGTTCGGTCTGCATAATCATAGTTGTTGAGGTAAGGTGGTGAAGTAACTACCAAGTCAATGGTTTCGCTGTCAGCGTAAGATGCGAATTCCCTTGCGTCGCCCAGAAGAACGTCATGCGAGGAATAAGGAATTCCTAACGTTTGGGTCTGCTGTATGTCTGACATCATCAGATGGCAGCGCGCCTGAAACTCAACGATGGCGCTCTTGTCCGTTTTTCGGGAGTGGTATTTGCTGGGCGCTATGTAGGGCCATCCTGCGCCCGCCGTTGTCACTATGCGAAGGGTTGATGTTAGAGCCAGTTTCAGAAAATCACGTAAATGCGGTTCGCCGTCAAACTCTAGTATGGCATTTCGCAGCGCAGCCAGTTGTCCCAGATTGTCGTCAGTAAAGCACTTGTACACTAACGGAGGCCATAGGTCAGACCATTCGATTTCACGAGTCAATGACTGCGCTTGAATTACCACCTCATTCACGGCTCGGGATAGCTCATCGAGGTCGTGATAGAAGAACATCTTGGTCTTCGCAACCCAGTGAACGAAGTTGTGCGCTTCTATACCCACAGAGTTCACAGCCATCATCTTCGCAGCAACCGAGGTAGTCCCCGTCCCAAGGAAAGGATCTCCAACGGTCGAGCCACTGGTCAAACCATATTCATTGATCTTGGCCTCAACGAATTTGTGTGAGTATCCCGCAGGATATGTGAACCAGCGGTGTATTGGAGCTCGCAAACTATCCCGGAAAGATCCGTATTCACTTTTCGTACTGGCAACCATACGAATCCTAGGCGTACTTCACATACACGTCCGTCATTAGCTCTTCGGGGTCGGGGAATGGGCTTTCGTCGGCGAAGGCGGTAGCGGATGCGACGTCTCGCGCGGACTGTTCTGCGACAGACTCCAGTTCCGATTCGCTTGCGATGCCGTTGTCCAGGATGTGCCTGGTCAGCCGTTCGATGCAGTCCCTT
The DNA here is from genome assembly GCA_965202815.1 of Dehalococcoidia bacterium. Lineage (GTDB taxonomy): Bacteria > Chloroflexota > Dehalococcoidia > Lucifugimonadales > UBA1123 > VXRN01. The sequence goes on along the minus strand of CBDBCD010000002.1, from coordinate 817,974 downwards.
GCCTCGTAGTAGTCCTCCTCTTCCTGAGTCCTGTATCCGAGGGGATCATCGGCGCCGAAGTGCCCCTGGTACCGGTATGTCTGCGCCTCGATCAGGGTTGGCCCCTCGCCGCGTCGCGCCCGCGCCACAGCCTCGCGCGCCACCTCGTGCATCTCGATAACGTCCTGACCGTCCACCGACACGCCTGGCATGTCGTATCCCGCCGCGCGATTGGCGACCGACGCGCCCGCGACGGTGAACTCGAACGGCGTGGACTCGGCATAGCGGTTGTTTTCGCATACGAACAGCACAGGCAGCTTCCAGACGCTCGCCAGATTCATGGACTCGTGCAGCACGCCCTGGCTGGACGCGCCGTCGCCGAAGAACACGACGCTAACCTGGTCCGTACCCCTCACCTTGGCGCTCAGCCCGACGCCCGTGGCGACCGGGATGTTGGAGCCGACGACGCCGTTCGCGCCGAGCATACCCTTGTTGATGTCGGCGATGTGCATGGTGCCGCCCTTGCCCTTGTTGGTGCCAGTGGACTTGCCCAGCAGTTCGGCCATCATCTCCTTGAGGTCAACGCCCTTGGCGATGCAGTGGTGATGGCTGCGGTGGGTGCCGAGCACATAGTCATCGTCCCGGAGATGAGCGCAGATGCCCGTCGGCACCGCCTCCTGTCCAATGGACGAGTGCATACCGCGCAGCTTGCCCGCGTCCGCCTCTCGCCTCGACTGCTCCTCGAATCTGCGTATGGTGACCATAGTCCTGTACATCCACAGGAACGAATCTTTATTCAGTTCGGAATATGTGGCGCTCATAATAACCTCCATAGGTAATCTCTAAGTATGCGGAAATCCTCCGAGACAGGCGTCTCGGAGCGCAGTTTCAGCGTCTCAACCAGCTATGGCGCGAGTGTAACAACCATCCCCAGAGCCGTCAATCAAGCCATAGCGCAATGTCGGGAAGCGCAAGGCTCAGCGCGACAGGTCGAGCGCGCTACTTATCGCCGACACAAAGGCCCGCGCGTTCTGAACCGCCTGGCGAATCTCGCCCTCCGCAAAGTATGCGTACAGTTCATAGTCGCTCTTCCTGCGAAGTTCATACGTATCTTGCAGAGCCCCGGCAAGTTCCGAATCTATGATCCCCGTTCTGACATAGCGCAGGCCAAACTGATTCGTCACGCCGCCATGGGTTCTTGGCAGGTCTCCACCCGATTGCATCAGCGCGGCCATGGCTGAGTGGAACATCGCATAGTAGGCGCGGTTCGCCGCCGCCTTCAGATGATCGTTCTCCAGAAGTAACTCAGCGTCATCAAGGGCCTCTTCAGCCGATTCCAACTGTCGAGCTATGTATTCCTGAGAAGGTCCATCAGTCATATCAGGTATCCCTGCGAATGTATCGTTATCGTACAGGACATGGCCTTCGTTCAGAACGTTGCGGATGAAAGGCGAACCGAGCCTTCTGAGATTGAGCAGTTCGTCGCGCTCGATTGCGAACGGAGAAATGAGGAACGTGAACCCACCCTCGCAATCCAAGTCGAAAGCGATCTTGCTGGCGACATCTCTGAGGCGGCGCCTGTCATCGCCGACGACCAGAATATCAACATCGCTCTCAGGTCCCGCTTCCCCCCGAACGGTGGAGCCGTACAGCACAATCGAATCAACCTGATCGCCCAGTGCGTCCGTGACCCTGCGAGCGAACTCTTCCGCCACGACCCGATAGCGGTCGGCGTGGGTCTTGCTCTGTATGTCTTGGGCGACCACTTTGCCAAAGTTCCTTGAGGTTTGCCTATCGTCTCTTACTCGTCAGTCTATTGGGCCGCGCGAAGTCGTTCAAGGTTACGCCCCCACTGTAGATAGACCTCAGTATCGGCGACTGCTGTCCTGACCAGTGGATGCCGAGGTAGTGCTTAGCCCTGGTCGTGGCTATGTACAGAGATAACTACACCTAGTAGCGATTGTCGTCTTTAGACGGATTCTTCCTTCTCTGTACGGGACTGCGCTCCGCCAACTGATCCATAGCAAGCAATACCGAGTTGGCGTTCGCCGGATAGCGGTCACCGGCTTTCCACTTTTCTATGGTGTTGACGTGGTTGCCCAGGGCATCGGCAATGGCAACCAGCGTCCAACCCTTGGACTGTAACTCTGCGATTTTCTTCTGAACGCCGTTCATTCAGTTCCGCCCTCCCATCCCGAACATATCCATCTTAACGGGCAATACGTTAGAACTAATGCTTGAAATACCGTACAATGTCTGGTATATTCGATATGTTCACTCCAGTGCAGTCTTAGCGTGAACTGCGGATTGGATGTATTGAATGTTAGGTGTGTGGAAGCGTAAGGTCAATTCTAAGCGGCATGTCCAAGAAATATGCAGCTAGACTGCCACCATTCATATATGAGAAAAGACATCGCTTTAGTGTGCAGAGGGTAGAAATGATATCCGATGTAATCCCACATAGGTCTTTCATAGAAACGGAGTCGGTCTTTAAGGTCGGCGGTGAGAATGGTCTCATTGATGGGCTAGTCAAATACTCAGACAAGAAACTCAGGGGAGGATACTATACCCCGGAGTCGATTACTGAAGTATTGTCAGAGTGGGTAGCCCTCGCCTCTCCAACTCGTATCCTCGAACCAAGCGCGGGGGATGGAGCGTTCATCCAATCTTTGTTAACCAAGCTGGCACAATCGGCAAGTATAACCGCGATAGAACTGTCCATAGAAGAAGCGGAACTGGCAAAGGAACGGGGCAACGGCCAAATTGACGTCTTCTGTGGGGACTTCTTTTCATGGTATGAGGCCAACAGCCCGGACCGCTACTTTGACGTGGTGATTGGCAATCCGCCATTCATCAGGTACCAGGATTTTCCAGAGCGCCATCGTGAAGTGTCATTTACGTTAATGCGTGAAATCGGTCTCAATCCAAATAGGCTGACGAATGCGTGGGTGCCATTCGTTGCCGTTGCCGCCCGGGCATTGCGAGAGGGTGGCTTGTTGGCGATGGTCTTGCCGGCCGAGTTGCTCCAGGTCGGTTACGCCGCTGAGTTGAGAAAATTTCTGGCCGGTGAATTTTCAGATCTCAAGATCGTTACTTTCCGAGAAATCGTTTTCCCCAAAATCCAGCAGGAGACGATTATCGTTCTTGGCGTAAAGGGCAGATGCCAAAATTCGGAAGTTTCATTTATTGAGTTGGACGACGCTTCGGCTCTCACTATTGAGCGGCTTCACAAGAACTCCAACCATGTGAACGACCTCCACCATGATAAAGAGAAGTGGCTCCAGTACTACCTGTCCAGCGCCGAACTCGGACTTGTTCGCGAGATTGAAGAAAGCGGAACTTTCCGGCCTCTTGGCGAGTACGCTGACGTTGATGTGGGAATCGTTACCGGACGCAACCAATTTTTCGTTCTGTCCGAAGACCAGGTAGAGCGAATGGAGTTGGGGCAGTGGGCGATTCCGCTAGTAGGCCGGTCATTCCAGATACCCGGCTTGACAATATACAGAGACGAGTGGGACAGGCTGGCGGAAGGCGGGCACAAATGCTATCTGCTACAACTAGGCAGTCTGGACCGCAACGAATTATCGTCTGAGTCTCTCAAATACGTGGAGTGGGGCGAGGATCAAGGATTTCACGAGGGCTATAAGTGTCGAATACGAATGCCGAAGTGGTGGAATGTTCCCTCTGTGTGGACGCCTGACGCTTTTATGCTCCGCCAGATTCATAAAGGCCCTCGAATAATATCCAACGGCTCTGGCGCTGTCTGCACCGATACGATTCATAGAATCCGGACTAAGGGGTGGGTGTCTGGGGAAGACTTGGCCGCAGTCTCCATGAACTCACTGACCTCCGCATTCGCGGAGATAAGGGGTAGGAGTTATGGGGGTGGGGTTTTAGAACTCGAACCTACTGAGGCTGAAGCGTTGCCCTTTCCCAATCCCACTTCCAACTTAGATATAGATGAATTGGACTCATTGGTAAGAAACGGGGCTGTTTTAGAAACCGTTGAACAGATTGACCGAGAGACGTTGGAATCAGAAGGATTGACGTCATCAGATATAGCGACCCTCCGAGATATATGGCAGAAGATGTCGGGGCGGCGCATACGCCGGAAGCGGCGTAGGGCTCAGTGAGGCGGTAGCCCTTTGTATCTAGCGGTGTATGTCTCGCCCACCTGGATTGAGAAATTTTCGATACGCAGAGGTGAATCCCTTGCGGGCACTTCTGAATCTGTCTCGCCAGAATCAGGATTCCATACGACGAAGCTGATCGCTTCCGCTAAGTGATTCTGATTCACAACAGACCTGCGACCAGTCAATCGTTCCAGAGTGGCTACTATGCCTGAGGTCTGAGTGGGACCCAAACAAGGCTTGGGTATGGCGATAATGAACGCGACCACTGCGTATGGGAATCTGCTGTGAACAGTGGTGGCTTCCGTCGCAAGATCGTTAATCATATTCTGATAGTTCTTGCCAACGCTGTCCGTATCATTCAGGGTCTTGCTGTCAAATGCGATGCGGACGCCGTCCGGTCTGTATCCCACGTCAAAGTTTTGCGCCCTGACGCCTCCGACAACACGAAAGGCGCCCGCCTCAACACAATCAGGCTCAGGTGGAAGCAAAGAGTTGGAATTGGGTGTCAGGATTGGAATATCCCCGAGCATCTCAGACAGAACCATTGCCACAGACGAGTCTATGAACCGTCCCAAGTCCAAGCTGGAATTCGGAGGACTCCGGCGCAGCCGATTTCCATTGTCGGCCCATGTCTTTCCGAACTCAGCAAGACGAGTTCTGTCTAAGGCAACAGGTGGAGGCGTATTCAATGTAGCCATAACACAAGCATTGTATCAGGAATGACGCTTTCATTAATCATATAGGTGTTCGACCATGATGGAATACAAAGGATACATTGCCGCGATTGAGTACGACGATTCTGTGGAGATGCTTCACGGAGAGGTCATCAACGCCGCTCCATACCCGATTGTGACCTTTGAAGCCGCCGATGTGGAGGGGCTGAAACGCGAGTTCCGAGTATCCATTGATGACTATCTTGCCTGGTGCGAGGAAGATGGCGTTGAGCCCAGGCGTCCATTCTCCGGCAATCTGAATCTGCGTCTGGGGTCTGACCTGCATCGCCAGGTGGCGGTCGAGGCCAAAGTAAACGGCATGAGTATCAACGAATGGATAAAGAGGACCCTGTCCAAGGAAATAGCCAAGACTTCTTAAACCTCTAGGCACTGCCCCCGAATCTCTAAGCAGGCCCTCATCTAACCCAAACAAAAAAGAGCGGGCCTCACCGGCCCGCCCTTCAGCATAGTTTATATGTATCCGTCGCCTACGTCGTAAACAGGATCGGATTCCGCATCGGGGGCAGGATCTCGTCCTCGCCGAGTTCGTAGGCTTCCTTCTTGTACACCTGGATGCGGTGCTGGCCGAAGTCGCAGATGAACAGGCGGAACTCGGAGTCCACCCGCACTGAGCCGGGCGCACTCAGGCGGCGTGTGGGCTCAAGGTCGGTCATCTCGCGCAGGCGGAGCGTCGTCGGATTGGCCAGAATGTACTGCCTGCCGGATATGGACAGGTTCGCGTCTCCGATGAACTGCTCGATGAAGCGGCCTTCGGAGTTGAACATCTGAACACGGTCGTTGAGCCAGTCGGAGACGTATATGTCGCCGTGCGCGTCCACCGCTACGGACGCGGGCCTGTTGAACTGGCCCTTCTCATCGCCGGACGAGCCGAACTCGAAGACGAACTCGCCATCCGCCGTGAACTTCTGCACGCGGTCGTTGCGCCAGTCGGCCACGTAAATGTCGCCGGTCTCGTCGGCGGCGACGCCCCAGGGCATATTCATCTCGCCCGGGCCGCTGCCCTGTCCCGCGCTGATCGTCTGGAGATGCTGGCCGTCGCGCGTGAAACGCTGCACGCGGTGGTTCATCGTGTCGGATATCAGGATGTTGCCGTCGGGATCGAATTCCAGAGAAGACGGACGGTCGAGCTGGCCGTCGTCCGAACCCTGCTCGCCCCACGTCTCCAGTATGTTGCCGTCCTTGTCCATGACGGTCACGTTGTGCTTGGCCTCGTCCGTAACGTACAGGTTCTCATCCTCGTCCACCAGAAGACCTGCGGGCCAGGTGAAGTTGCCCTCTCCGCGCCTGCCGAGGTTCTCGTCCTCCCAGTTGATGACCCTGACGTCGTTTCCGAGTCCGCCGCGAGTGAGAACGTACACATTCTCTTCCCCGAAACCGATGTCCACCGGATTGGTTGTTACCCTGCGCTGTCCCATCGTCAGGTGGTAGGGAAAGCCGGACCTGAGTAGAGCGTATGGTCGTGCCATTTGTACTGCCTCGTTGGTAGAGTTTTCAGTTGTCAGTATTCAGTTATCAGGATGAGTAACCATCGTGGCCACTCGGGTGTTCGTCATTCCCGTGAAAACGGGAACCCCGAAGGGCTCGCCGCCCGGCAATCCAGTGTCGGCGGGAGTGGCTCGTCTAGGTTCTTGGAGCCACTCCTTTAAGGGTGAAGGCTCAGCCTTCCTTGAATGGGTTTATCTGTTCGTAGTGTCCGTTGACTATCGGGGCCGCCTCGACGCTCAGCCACTGCTCCAGCAGCGTGCCGTAGATGCCGCGGTAGTCAATCGTGTGCTCCAGGTCCTCGCCCTTCGCCCACTTGCTGCGATCCAGCGACGGGTACTCCGAATATAGGCCGCCCTCGACAGGCTTGCCGACCAGGAACGCGCCTCCGCCCGACCCGTGGTCGGTGCCTGACCCGTTGTCGTAGATCCGCCGTCCGAACTCGGTGAACACCAGCATGACCACGTTGTCGTCCGCGTCGTGCTCTTCCAGGTCGGCGAAGAAGTCGTATATCGCGCCGGACAGGTCTCCGACCAGCTTGGGATGCGTCGGGAGTTCGTTGGCGTGGGTGTCGTATCCGCCGTGCTGCGTGTAGAAGATGCGCGTGCCCAGGTCCGAGGTGTGGACCCTAGCCACGTCGCGCAGGCTCTTTGCGATTGAGTTGTCCGCGTACTCGACGGTGGACTCGTACTGGTCCGGGACGGTCTTCAGTATGTCCGCGCCGGTCAGCACATCCTGTCCGGTCCTGGACAGGTACTCCATCACGGGGCCGGTGCCGATGGCCTGGCCGTACATCTGCTTGAAGATGTCCAGCGCCTGGTCGCGCTGTTCCTGCGCCTCGATGCCCGTCATAAGCCCGTAGTTGTCCAGGTTCGATACGCTGGTCACCGGAACTCCGGGCATGGCCATCGCGCGCGGCAGTCCGACGCCGAAGTTGATGCCCGCCAGCGGGTTTTCGCCCTCCGGGTCAAGTTCCTTCAGCGTGCGGCCAACCCACCCGATGGTCTCTACCTTGTCTGGCTCGCAGGTGTGCCAGATGTCCATGCCCCTGAAGTGGGAGCGGTTGGAGTTTGGGTATCCGATGCCCTGAACGATCCCGACCATGCCGCGGTCGTACAGGTCTTTGAACGCGCTCATTTCGGGATGGAATGCCAGCGTGTCGTCTATCGGTATGGCGTCTTCCTGCGGGACGTACACGAGCTGGCGGTTGTCGTAATACACCGGGTTGGTGTACGGGATCACTGTATTCATGAAGTCGTTGCCGCCGGACAGCTGGACTATTACCAGGACGGGGTCTTTTCCGTTTCCATTGCCTGCCATTTTAGGCTTGCCTCCTCAGGACTTCTCTTTGGTCAGAAGAACCCCCTCTCCCTTGACGGGAGAGGGCTGGGGTGAGGGTGAAGACCTGCACCCCTCTTGGTATTTATGCTTATGCGAACTGGTACTCGCGGGACGCGACGATGAGCTGGAGCATACGCGCGACCTTGCCCGCGTTCTCCGTCCTCGCCTCGTCGCTTCCGAGATCAACGTCGCCGACGCTGTCCGCGTATGCCGACAGCGCTCTGCGGGTGTCATCGCCCACTTCCAGCGGTCCGACGAGGTCCAGGCAGCGGTCCACAAGCTGGTCGGGCGAGAGAGCGCCGTCCTCGGAGAGCCTGGAGATGATGTCCTGCACGCCGGGCGCGGACAGGTCGTTGAACTGGTTCACCGCGAAGTTCACGCGCTCGTTCAGCGTGCCGCCGTCTATCCACTCGTGGCCTGTGTGCCAGCCTTCCACCGTCGGCGGATTCATGAGCGACTGTCCCATGACCGACGTCGCGCCGCTCAGCGCGCCAACGGACTGTCCCGGGGCCGGAAGCAGGTCGTAGGTGCCGACCAGCTTGATCGTCCCAGCGACGAGTTCCGCCGGATTCTTCACCTTCTTGAACTGAGCATCCTTGAAGAAGTCGGAGTTGAACAGCGTCCGCAACACCGTCCTTATATCGCCGTTGCCTTCCTTGAAAGCGTCCACCAGCGCGTCTATCGCTTCAGGATCGTTGGGCGGCTCGATGTCCCACGCGGGCACTTGCGGCTCGTCCGCCACGAAGAAGTTGTACAGGTGGCGCGCCAGGAACCTGAACGTCGGCTCCTGCTGGATGATTATCTCAATGATGTCCTCGCCGTTCAGGTTGCCCGTGTGTCCGAGGAACGTCTTCTCGCTGTCGTCGTGGTCTTCGGGCAGGTACTCGAAACCGGACTCATAGTGTCCGTATGGATACAGCGGGATAGGCTGCTTGAACGTCCATCCGGTGAACGCGCGCGCGGCGTTCTTTATGTCGTCCTCCGTGTAGTTGCCCACGCCCATGCTGAACAGTTCCAGCAGTTCGCGGCCCCAGTTCTCGTTGGGCTGGTCGGCGTGGTTCTCGCAGTTGTCCAGCCAGTAGTTCATCGCCGGGTCCTTGGCGAGCTCGACCAGGACAGTCCGCAGGTCGCTCATCCCGACCTCGCGGAACGTCTCAATCTGATTGATGATGGTGGGCGAATGTTCGCTCTTGTACCAGGCGGTTGCGAAGACGTGGTGCCAGAACAGCGCCATCTTCTCTTCGAGCGGACGCCTGGAGTTGATCATCCTCCAGATCCAGCGCCCTGACCACAGTTGGTAGGCGTCGTGGTACGAAAGCTCGATGTTGTATCGCTTCAGCACGTCCTCTTCGAGGTCTTCTACTCGCTCAGGGTGGAGCAGGTTCTCCACGATGTCTTCATACGGCTTCTCAGCCAACTCTTCCAGTTCGGCCCTGGTCGCGCCGAAACCCGCGCGCCGCATCAGGTGGGAGACCAGCGCTATTTCCTTATCCGACATTCTTCAGCCCCCAGTATTAGTACTGCTATTCGGAAAACACGTTTAATCAGGCGCACAATTCGCCACAATCCATATTGTACCCCAGACGTGCTATGTCTTCAACGTGCTGGCCAGAGGCGGTGCGTACTCGCACACTACGCCCTTTGATTTTCCCTTGCTCGTTGGTATAATAGGACCGCGTCTAGGAGGAGTCGCCAAGCGTCTCCACTCGGGGCGAACGCCCCGACCCTAGTCGCCGATTAAGGAATCCCCTTCCTATGTTCCTCTGCTACATTGATGAATCAGGGACGCCTGACATTCCTGGCAACACTTCCCACTATGTATTGGCAGGTCTTTCGATCCCCGATGAATACTGGAAGAGTCATCATGTGCAATTAGAGGAAATCAAGTACGCTTACGGTCTGGCTTTAGAGTATCCGTATAACCGGCAGTCCCCGCAATGAGATGGGCGCATACCCTCATCGGCTGGACACCCCGTACCCCCGTATTCTACGGATGGGTCGTACTGGGCATGATCTGTCTCGGCACATACGCCGCGACCGGCGTCGCGCAGGTCGTCTTCGGCGGGATTCAGAACCTCATCTACGAAGATATGGGCTGGGACCGCAAGACTGTGGCCTTCGCGGTAACCGCCGGAACCTGGGGGTCGGGGCTGCTGACCCCGTTCGTGGGCAGGCTCGCCGACCGCCACGGCCCGCGCGCCATCATGCCCGTCGGGGTGATCGTCGTTGGCGTGTGCTTCTTCGCCCTCGCCGGCATCGGGGAAATATGGCACTTCTACGCCGCCTACATGGTGGCGCGAACCGTCGCCAACCCCACGCTTGTCGGCGTAGTGCCCAGGACCGTCACGGTCAACTTCTTCCTGCGAAGGCGCAATCTGGCCCTTGGCCTGGTATCCACCTTCAGACCCGTCGGCGGCGCGATCAACGTGCAGATAATCTCGGAGATAGCCGCGCTCTATAGCTGGCGGATGGCCTACCGTATTCTGGGCGTCTTCTCGCTGCTGCTGGCCGTCCCCCTGTTTCTGATAATGCGGCGACGGCCCGAAGACATCGGACTCGCGCCGGACGGCGATGAACGCCTCAATCCCGTTTCCACCACCCTGAAAGAGGGCGGCGCGCGGCCACCCCGCGCGTCTGCGGCGGAAGAGCGAGACTGGACGGCGGGCGAGGCCCTCGCCACCTCCGCCTTCTGGTTCATCATCTCCGCCGAGATGCTCACCATCCTCACCTCCGGCACCATCGGATACCAGATAGTGCCGTTCCTGGTGGACTCCGGCCTGTCCCAGCGCGTCGCCGCCATCTCGCTCGGCCTCAGCTCGTCTCTCGGCGCCCTCGTGAATCCTGGCTGGGGCTTGCTCGCCGACAGGTATCAGCCCAGGCTGCTCGCCGCCGTGGCAACTCTGCTCGCCATGGTCGCCGTCGGGCTCTTCATCGGCTCAGGCGGAGGAATCGTGGGCTGCGTCTTCGCCGTAGTCTGGGGAATAGCCTCAGGCGGCCTGAATGTTCTGGGCAGCATGATGATCGCCCAATACTTCGGACGCGCCAACTTCGGAACGATCATCGGAATCGCCGGGCCGTTCCAGATGGTCTTCCTGGGACTCGGACCATCCTTCGGAGCCCTGCTCTTCGACTTCACGGGCGGCTACGCCTCGCTCGCCTTCTACTCGGTCGGCGCCTACGTCGTGGCGGCGTTTCTCATATTCAGCGCGCGCAGGCCGACTCCAAAGGAAGAGCGCGCTTGAGTCGTTTCCGCCTGCCTCCCGTAACGGTCTATCTCGTTATGGCATTCTCCAGCCGGGACAGACTAACGCCTTCGGACAAGTGGCCTTCGGCCCTGGCATGGGAGCCATCGCCTCCATCTACGGCCTGCGCCCCGCTCTCATTGGCGTCGCCCTCCTGCTAATCCCGCCACAAGTAATCTACGCCTTCACCAGAGTCGGCTCATCGAGCGTTGACAGCATCTGATTATTGAACTACCATGCGTAAATGAATTATATTTCTGGATTTTTCTTTCCTAACTAAAGAATCAGGAACAGGAATGAGCTCTTCAACAATCTAATCATAGGAGGCGAGGACTATGAACGACAGATGGTCAAGACTTACAAGACTGGGCTGGGCGCTGACCATTGCGGGGGTGATAATCATCGCCATCGAGGGATTCCTGGCGGGCAACACAGACTTGCTCGGAGCGACTTTCGAATCAACCCTCGTCAACCTGAACTCGGCGGCGGACAGGGTGGACGACCTGATAATCGTGATCGGCGTTATCACACTGCTCGTCGGGCTGTTCGGTCAGAACATCATCGGCGAAGAGGAATAGGCGGACCACGTCCCTCTCCACCACCGGATAAGTTCGCAGCGCTCAGGAGAGCGCTACGGACGAAACTTTCTACAATCCCTTTCAACTTTGAGAACTGCTCAAAGCCAGGTATTGCTCGTCCCACAGGCTTGTGGGACGAGTTTCTTTTGCCGCGGCCTTTCATGCGCATTCAACCTGCGATTCCCGGAACGCTGTCCTACGATGAATCTCCTGGACGATGCACAACGACTCAGGCCGCCCCCAATCAGTCCTGCAAATACTGCCTCGGCCAAGTTTCCCACACAACTACGCATACACTCCCATACCATGCTACAATGCACCCCAAGCGGCGACTACTGAAAACCTATAACTATAAACTAGAGATTATCAATAGCGACTCTATGGCAGAGAAAAATTTTCTCTCCAAAGCTAAATGCTGGTGAATGCAGGTGAAATGCAGGCGCCGGGTCACCTGCACTCCGTACCAGTACCCCACCAGCAACCACCTGATACCCGCACCTGCACTCTGACCGATAACATTAACCGAGATTTATCCGAAGCTTCAGAGCTAACCCGGATCTCCAGAAAGAAGTCGAAGGAACTATGGAAGACGTTGTAATTGTCGGCGGCGGAGCCGCGGGCTGTGCAGCCAGCTACTATCTCGCCAAGGCCGGCGTGAAGTCCACCATCATCGAGCGCGACGGCATCGCCGCCAACGCCTCAGGATACTCAGCGGGCGGACTCAACCCGCTCGAAGGCGCGGGCATCCCGGGCCCGCTGGGCCCGCTTGCCATCCGGTCCCACCGGATGCACGCCGAGATCGCGCCCGAACTGACCGGGCTTTCGGGCGTTGACTTCGGCCACGAGGTCATATCCTCCGTCCGCATCGCCTTCGACGAGTCCGAACTGGCGGAGTTGCAGACGTCCCACGACATATTCCAGTCCGCCGACGCCGACTTCACCGCCGAGTGGCTCGACGCCGCCCAATTGCGCGAGATCGAACCCCGTATCTCAGGCGAAGCCGTCCGCGCCCTCGACACCCGGGGCAACGCCATACTCAGCAGCCAGCGCTACACCCTCGCGCTCGCCAAGACCGCCCAGACGATGGGCTCGAAGGTCGTGTCGGGAACCGTCACCGGCGTCAGGACGAGCGGCGGACGCGTGACAGCGGTACTCACCGACTCCGGCGAGATCTCCTGCGACGCCGTGGTATTCGCCACCGGCCCGTGGTCCGGCGAGGTCGAAGAGTGGCTCGGCGTCCACGTCCCAATCGAACCGTTCAAGGGAGAAATCCTCAGGATGAAGCTGGACGGCCCGCCGCTCGAAAGAGACTTCCACAGCGCCGAAGTGGACCTCAACCACCGCGAGGACGGCCAGATTTGGATCGGCGCGACCGAGGAACGCGTCGGTTTCGACAGGAACCCGTCCGAGAAGGCACGAGTCGAGTCGCTGCGAGCCGCGACTAACCTGATGCCCGCGATGAAGGACGCCGAACTCGTCCTCCAAACCGCCTGCCTCAGACCGCTCTCGCCCGACTGGATGCCCATTGTCGGCAGCGCCCCCGGCTGGGACAACGCCTACCTCGCCACCGGAGCGGGCAAGAAGGGAATCCTGATAAGCCCGGGCATGGGCAAGTCCGTCGCCGACCTCATCACCACCGGCGCGACCGACCTCCCCATAGACGGTTTCGGCCCAGAACGTTTCGCTAAAGACAAAGACGAAATCCCCTCCCCCTAGACGGGCTCACAAGGGTATGCAAGTCAATAAACCGTTCGTCCTGAGCTTGTCGAAGGACGCTTGTCGAAGGACGAGTCCCAAAGTCCCTTCCCCCTCGATGGGGGAAGGTTAGGATGGGGGTGAAACCCCAATAGTGCCCCTCAAATGAGAGGGCTATGGTAAAGGCAAAATGAACACTCCCGCGTTCCTGAGAAAATTCCCGCATACAGCCACACTCAACGACGGACACCAGGTCACCATCCGCCCTCTGCAACCCGACGACAGCGCCGCGCTCCACCAGTTCTTCCTCAGAACGCCCGAGGAAGACAGGTTCTACCTCAACAACGACGTGACCGCGCCCGAAGTCATACACGAATTCACCGGCAACATCAGCCTTGACGTAGCTATCCCGCTCGTGGCGGTCGCTGGCGACAAGATAGTCGCCGACTCCACCCTTCACCGCAGCCGCCGCGCCTCCCGCCGGCACGTCGGCGAACTCCGCATAGTCGTGGACCCTAAGTACAGGGGACGCGGACTCGGAGCCAGGCTCATTGACGAACTTATCCAACTGGGCGTTGACCTCGGCCTCGAGCGAGTCGTGTTCGAGCTCGTTGACCGGCGCGAGATGCCCGCGATTCAGGCCGCCAAGGCCGCCGGCTTCGAGGAAGTCGCCGTGCTAGAAGGCCGCGTCCGCGACATGTACGGCATCATGCAGGACCTGGTGATACTCGAACTCCCCCTCGAAGAAGAAGACCCGCCCCACCTCGACTTCTAGCGCCGTCGTCATGCCATATCAGTCTTCGTTGCCGGAAGTTCGTCCGAGCCCCGGCTTCAGCAGGAAGTGGTGTACCGCCGCCCCCACCGGAGCGCCTATCAGCGGCCCAAGTATATATATCCAGAACCCCTCCGAAGGCCCCGGAATAGCGATGCTCTCCCAGCCCGCGAAGTACGCCACGATGCGCGGCCCGAAGTCCCGGGCCGGATTCCACCCGCCCTGCGTCAGAGGCGCGAAAAGGGATATGAGTACCCCGACCGTCGCGCCGATGAGCAGCGGCGCCAGATTGCCGACGAGGCCGGCGTTGCGCTTGTCCGTAAGCGCGAATATGGACAGCGCGAGGATGGCGGTCCCAAACCCCTCGACGAACAGCGCGCCAAGCGGCGAAATCAACCCGGCCGCCGCTTCCCCCGTGCCATATATCGCCGGATTCGGGAAGTACTCGCCGAACACCATGGCCGAGCGTTGGCTGCCCGCCGCGCCGCGCGCGATGCCGTTCTCAGCCTCGAATCGCGCGATGGCGGCCCCGAACATGCCCAGCACGGTCAGCCCCGCGAATACGCTGCCTATCAATTGTGCGGCCCAATAGATCGGTATGAGCCGGTAATCGAAGTCTTCGCGCCTGAATATAGCGAACGCCAGCGTAACCGCCGGGTTCAGGTGCGCCCCCGATATGTTCGCCGTCGCGTATATCGCCAGGCTGACCCCCAGCGTCCAGACGACCGCCACCTGCCAAAGCCCCATCTGCGCCCCGGTTATCGCGGCCGCCGCGACGGACGACGTGCCGATCATCACCAACAGGTACGTGCCGACCAACTCGCCAACAAAGCGTCGGCGTATGTCGCCCATCCGAAAATAGGGGCGTTCGCCTCTGTCCGCTCTCGTCATATACTTTATCTTGACCATCGGTATCATGCCAACGCGGTCGGATACGGCCAGGACGGTGAATCGAAGTCCGCCGTAAGGGAAGTGGGCAGCAGCAGCGCCGCCTTCAGGAACGACTCCAGGTCCGGCACGTTGTAGATATTGACCTCGTATCCCCATTCCTCCAGCGAGTCGAGTACCTGTCGCTTGGCAAGATTGTCCCACTTTACCGAGACCCTGTTGATTCCCCATTCGGACAGCGAGCCAAGTATCTCCTTCGCCCTCTCCGGCATAACCAGGATCAGCGGCGCCATGAAGTCCATTGGACACTGCACCACGGCGCGCGGAAAAGTTCGCCGGAGTCGTCTGAATCCGCCTTCGCCAAGTTCGTCAATGTTCGCGCTGAACCACAGCCGGTCTTCAGGAATGCTTCTGTCCCGTATCTCGGCTACAAGCTCATCGAGCGTGTGACCGTTCTCCCGTATGTCCAGCTTGATGGACCGCTCCGACCGGATAACCGCGTCCAGAACGTCGTCGAGGCTGGTCAGGTTGACCGGAAGCGTGTCGTCAATAGGGTCGGATGTCAGCACAAGCTGCCCGGTGACCGGATCCGCGCGAACGTCCATCTCGCACCACTGCACGTCCGATTCTATGAATTCGGCGAGGCTGTTGGCGTCCCTGACGCCATGCCACACGAACTGTACGTGGCGCGGAAGCGTATCGGCGTATGCCAACTCCGTGATGTCGTATGTGTCGCCGCTGACCGTGGTCCGCGGCAGCCTGGAACGCGCCGACTCGAACAGCGTATCGGCGTGAAGGAGCATGATCTCGTCCGAGTCCTCCATCTCCGACACAGCCGCTAGGTTCTCTGGCTCATTGTCCACGAACGCGACCACCCGGTATCCGAGGTTGCGGAAGTAGCGTATCCCCTCGCGCTTGCAGTTCTCGATGTCTTTGTCCCAGGCATAGGGGCTCATATAGACAAGCTCGCTCTGGAAGGAGACCTTGAACTCTTTTCCCAGCCCATTGAGCGAGTGGAGCGTGTCTTTCCTCATGTACTCCGGCCGGGCCGTATTTATGCCGACGCTCGTGTTGGGCTGAATCTGGAACCAGCGCATCACTTCCATGACGCCGGCGAACGGACGGTGGGACTCGAACATGACGTCCTGGTCCCAGTAGCGGCTCCTGTACCACTCGGCGACCTCTTCACGAACCTCGTTGGACAGGGTAGTCATTCTAGCGAGAAGGTCATCCATCCGGTTTTCGTTCACGTCAATGTCGCTCAGACCCATGTGCCTGAAGTGCCTCGACTCGTGGATCCTGTCGTACTCGCGCAAAAGCGACAGCATCATATATCGGAGGTCAACGATGGTGCCATCCACGTCGAACAGAATGATGAGACGGTCGTTGGGGTAAATGGCCCTGGCGCAATCGTAGTGGGAGGCCAGGTCCCGCATCCATCCGGCGGCCTTTGTCTGGTTCACTGTCTTGAGCATATTTCTGTACGCTCCAACGATACCAGACATGTATTAAGGGAAGTTGAACGCGGTATTAAGAATCGCTCACAATTCCCAGGCCGAGCGATAGTCCAGCTTGTCGTCGCCCGTGCAGATGAACAGTTCGCCTTCCGGCACGCGACGCTCCTGGTTCCGACACCCGAACTTGGCGGTGCAGCGGTCCTGCGCGTCCTTGTACGGGCAGCGGTAGGTCGAGACTGCGTTCGCGGTCTCGTTGATGTCTCGGAAGATAGCCTCCAGCCGAGCCATACTGCGACGGTAGCGATCCTTGTCCACGCCGGACATTCTCAGCCGTCCGCGAAGGCCGCTTCCCTGGCCTCTCCCAGTCCCAGGAAGCTCTTGGCCAAGTCAACGCACTCGATGGCGTCCTTGCCGTACCCGTCCGCGCCGAAGTCGTCCGCGAATTCCTGGGTCAGCGGCGCGCCGCCCACCATTATCTTCACGACGTCGCGCAGGCCGTTCTCCTCGAACTCGTCAATCGTCTTGCCCATGTTCGGCATCGTCGTGGTCAGCAGCGCCGACATTCCCAGCACGTCCGCCTCGTTGTCCATAACCGCGTCTATGAATTCGTCGGGCGAGGTATCCACGCCGAGGTCGTGGACTATGAAGCCCGCGCCGCGCAGCATCATTATGCACAGATTCTTGCCGATGTCGTGAAGGTCGCCCTTCACCGTTCCCATGATGACCGTCCCGACCGGCTCGATCCCGGACGCGGACAGTATCGGCTCGATGTGCGCCATACCCGCCTTCATCGCGCGGGCGGCGACGAGTACCTCCGGCACGAAGATGATGTTGTCCCTGAACTTGATTCCCACGATAGCCATGCCCGCGATCAGCCCATCGTCGAGGATCGTATTGGCGGAGAAGTCGTCCGCAAGCGCCTGAACCGTAAGCCTGTCAACCTCTATATGATTGCCGACTATGAGTTGATGGCTGATCTCCTGCATGAGCGGGTCGGCGTGGTCCCACTGGGCGCGGATGTGTTCCTGCTCGAACTGCCTGGTAACGTATCCAAGCTCCTGTTCGAGACCTTCATTGACTACCGGCATATTCTGACCTCGATCTAAGTGGAAAACTGGCTCCTAGGATTCTAACAGCCCCAGCCCAACTGCTTCCAGCGCCCCGATAACGCGGCCAGGGTCTTTCGATTATTGCAAACCGAAACCTGTACCCGCGATTCGTCATTCCCGCGAAAGCGGGAACCCCGAAGGGCTCGCCGTTAGGCAATCCACAGGCTGAAGCCACGGCAATCTCTGATAACCGAAAGACCCCCTAGCGCGGCACCTCCACCGTCACGATGTCTATCCCCTGGTACTTGCGATGACGCACCGCGGACGCGAAATGCCTCAGCAGACGCAGCGATATCTCCTGCGCTTCCGGCGACTCCGACTGCTCGCTCAGATACGCGATCCGGCCCTCCAGGTTCTCCTCCGCCAGCACAGCCATGAACTCCAGCTCCACCATGCCCGCGCCCGGACGCGCCAGAACGATGAGACGGCGCGGAGTCTCCTCATCATCATCCCCAAGCAGGCTCGACAGGGCCTCCTCGCCCACGAAGCGCAGACGATTCGACGAAGCCTCATCCCACTCAAGGCCGTCGGCAATCCTGCCCAGGAACTCATCGAGTCGCGGCAGCGCGTGCATATCCAGTTGGACCTCGAGCCTCCTCCTCCGGGGCGCCGCCAATTCGAAGAACGTGGTAAGCAGGATTGAAGTGACCGCGCCCACGATCATTCCGTTGCCCAGCGCCAAGCCCCACGCGCCGCCCATCGTATTCTCTACGACATTCTCGCCCTGAAGCCCCACGCCCACCGCAATCGAAATGCCCACTATGAGAACCTTGCGAGGGTCCAGGCCGTCCTGGGACAGCGTGCGCAAACCCTCCACGAAGAGCAGGCCCATGATCATCAGCATATACGCGCCCGTCACCGCGTCGGGAATCGTGAGCAGAAGCGCCATCAGCTTCGGCAGCAACGCAAGCGCTACGAGAATTATCCCGATCACGTACCCCACCCTGCGCGCGGCGACGCCCGTAAAGCTGGTGAGCGATACGCTCGTGGCCGCGTAGGTCCCGGTGGGCAATACTCCCAGAAAGCCCGAAATCACAGAGCCTATTCCGTTTGCGTTGACCGCGCCCTGCACCAGGCGATAGTCGGTCACCCTCGGCTCACGCCGCGAGACCTGCTGAACCACCACGCTTCCGCCAACTACCTTGATCGCTCCCGACAGGGACACTACCAGGAACATCGGCAGCAGCGCCCAGAATTCCGTGCCCGGAGACACCTCGAATCCCGGCAGCCACACATCGGGAACGCCGATCCACGGCGCCTCCAGGAAATGCGTAGCGTCGTATATCCCGAACAAAGCCGCCGCCGCGCAGCCAACCAGGACCCCGGTCAGCGGCCCCCACAGCCGCAACGAACCCGTCGCGCGCAGCCCCAGCGCCGCGATAGTAAGCAGCGTAATCGCGGCCACGGCGGGCCCCGCGAACGCCGGCGCTCCATCCGGTACCTGCCCCAGCTTTCCTATCGTAAGAGGCATGACGCTCACCGCGATCAGAATGACCACCGTGCCCGACACGACCGGCGTGATCACGCGCCGAAGCAGCGGCAGACACACCGACATCCCGAACTGGAACAGCGACGACACCACGAACAGCGTGGCCAGTGTCTCTGGCCCCGCCTGATCCAGCGCCAGGAGCCCGATAGCCAAGTAGCTGGGGGCCGCGCCCGCGGGCAGAATGTGCCCGCCGCCGACCCAACCCATGCGCAGCGCCAGCAGTCCGGTCGTGATCCCGCTGATAGCGACCGCCGCCAGAACCGACCATGTCAGATAGCCTTCGCCCAATCCCGACGCGCGGGCGAACAGCAGCATCGTCAATACCGTCGGCGGCAGGGAAATCAGCACGCCCTGAAACCCCACTCCGAGCGTCAACCCTAGCGGAGACGAATCATCAGGTTCGTATGTAACGCCCTCAGTTGGGCTCATGCTCTCACACGCGCGATCAACTCATAGTGGCCTGCAGCGCACCGGAGCGAGCCACGCCGTTGCAATGTAATGCCCCAATACACACATGTCAAATTAGGTCGAATTCAGGCATTCTCGGTCTGAGCGCGACTTGTTCCAGCGCTCGGACCAGCCGTTGAGCCACAGGCAGATGGTGTGATACCCTCCGCGTTTGAATGTCGGAAAAATCAGTATGACCTGCCCGCCACGGTCATTCCCAGCCGGAGTCCGGTTCGTGAAGGCTCTTTTTGCCACAGTTGCCTTGGTATTCGCTACAGTCGCATGCGCCCAAGAGCCTGACGCCGCAACCGGCTGGCCGTTCGTCGGTTCCGACCAGGCGCATACCAAGTACTCGATAGCCGAGGAAATCACGGTTGCCAACGTCAACGAACTGGAGATCGTCTGGGAATGGGAGCCAAACGAGACGCCCCTTGAAGACTACGGTACGCGGCCAGGTCCCTTCCAGTCTACTCCCGTCATGATCAACGGCATCCTCTATCTTTCCACGATGTACACGCGAGTAGTGGCCCTCGACGCCGAGACAGGCGCCGAACTCTGGGCGTTCGATCCGAGAGCCTACGAGGGCGGACCGGTCGGCGCCGGGCCGACCGGCTTCAAACACCGAGGCGTCGCCTACTGGACCGATGGGGACGACGCGCGCGTATTCCTCAACAGCCGCGACCGGCTGTATGCGATCAACGCCGAGACGGGTGAACCGGACGCGGATTTCGGAGAAGGCGGAAGTGTCCTGTTGACCGAGGGGCATGGCCGCGAGGTCAGCCGATTCGAGTTCGACCAGACCTCCCCTCCGGTAGTGTTCGAAGACCTGGTGATCGTCGGAAGCCGCGTGCCCGACGGGGTACAGCGTGAGTTCGATCCCCCCGGTACGGTTCAGGCGTTCGACACCCGGACCGGCGAGCGGCGCTGGGTGTTCTTCACCATCCCCCAATCGAGCGACGACTTCGGCGCTGAAACATGGGAGGACGAGTCCTGGCGCTACACCGGCCACGCCAACGTATGGGGATTGATGTCGCTCGACGCCGAACGGGGGCTCCTCTACGCCCCGACCAGCACTCCAAGCAGCGACTACTGGGGCGGGCGCCGAAAGGGAGCGAACCTGTTTGCGGAGTCACTGGTATGCCTCGATGCTCGCACCGGCGAACGGCGCTGGCACTTCCAGACAGTCCATCACGGCCTGTGGGACTACGACCTCTCCGCGGCTGCCGAACCTGGCGACGATAACGGTGGACGGACGCGAGATTGACGCGGTGGCGCAGGTTACGAAGCATGGCTTCACGTACGTGTTCGACCGGGTGACGGGCGAACCGGTGTGGCCGATAGAGGAGCGCGCGGTGGCCACGGCCACGGATGTCCCTGGCGAGGAGTTGTATCCAACACAGCCATTCCCCACGAAGCCCCCGCCTTTCGCCCGGCAGGGTATATCTCTTGAAGACGCGAACGATCTGACCCCGGAGATACATGCGCTCGCGGTGGCGGAGATGAGTAAGTTCAGGCTGGGCCCGCTCTTCACGCCGCCCAGCCTTCAGGGAACGCTCCAACGCCCGGGAGCGAGCGGCGGCGCGAACTGGGGAGGAGCGGCGTTCGACCCGGAAACCGGGCTCCTGTACGTTCGGACGACGGAGGACGCCGACACGAACCAGATCTGCAAAAATACGGGCGACGACCCGCGCGTAGATGTCGAGTACAGCAACAACTGCCCCTATGGCGCGACTCTCGTCATGTACCGGGAGGCCGGAGGGCCGGGGGCGGCACAGGCCCCGGAGAGCGGGCTGGGTCCGATCCCGCTAACCAAGCCACCTTACGCGCGCCTGGTGGCGATAGACCTCAACGCGGGCGAAATCGCCTGGAAGGTACCGTTCGGAGAAGGAAACCGGGAGATCCGAGCGCATCCGCTGCTTCGCGGCGTCGAACTGCCGGAGCGTCTGGGAACGCCCGGCAACTCGGGATCGCTGGTGACCAAGGGGGGACTGGTATTTATCGGCGGGGGCGACCCTTACCTATATGCGTTCGATAAGGCAACGGGCGCCGAACTCTGGCGTGGCGCAACGCCGTTCAAAACCAACGCCAACCCGATGACCTATCGCACGGAGTCAGGGCGACAGTACGTCGTCATCACCACGGGCCGTGGCGCGGACGCCGCCCTCGTCGCATTCGCGCTGCCCGATTGATAATTCCCAATTGATAATTCATAATTGAACCAAATGACCCAGACACAACGCATAGTCTCAGGAAGCGCCCAGGAAGAAGACCTTCTGGACACCACCCTGCGACCCCGCAGGCTCCAGGACTACGTGGGCCAGGAACTGCTCAAGTCCAACCTCGAAATCTCCGTCATGGCCGCCCGGCAGCGCGGCGAGCCACTCGACCACACCCTCCTCTACGGCCCTCCCGGACTCGGCAAGACCACCCTCGCCAACATCCTCGCCACCGAGATGGGCGTCCGCATCAAGACCACCTCCGGCCCCGCCATCGAGCGCCCCGGCGACATGGTCGCCATCCTCACCCAGCTCCGCGAGGACGACATCCTCTTCATAGACGAGATACACCGCCTCAGCCGCGTCGTCGAGGAAGTCCTATACCCCGCTATGGAAGACGGCTTCGTCTCCTGGGTCATAGACAAGGGACTCAAGGCCCGCTCCATGAACCTCACCCTCAAGCCCTTCACCCTCGTCGGCGCGACAACCAGATTCGGCATGGTCAGCGCCCCCCTCCGCGACCGATTCGGCTCCGTCCACCGCCTCGACTTCTACGACGACGCCGCCATGCGCACCATAGTCGCCCGCTCCGCCCGCATCATGGAAATCGAGGCCGTCCCCAAAGGCGTCGTCGAGATAGCCCGCCGCTCCCGCGGCACCCCCCGCGTCGCCAACCGCCTCCTGCGCCGTGTCCGCGACTACGCCCAGGTCATGGCCGACAACATAATCACCGCCGAAGTCGCCCGCGAGGCCTTAGCCCGCCTCCAGGTCGACGACCTCGGCCTCGACGACATAGACCGCCGCGTCCTCATATCCATCATAGACAAATTCAACGGCGGCCCCGTCGGACTCGACACCCTCGCCGCCTCCATCAGCGAAGACTCCGACACCATAGAAGACGTGTACGAACCCTACCTCCTCCAGCTCGGCTTCCTCGACCGCACCCAGCGCGGACGCATGGCCACCCGCCGCGCCTACGACCACCTCCACTACGACTACACCCCCGACCCCGGCCAGCCAACCCTCTTCTGAGAGGATCAGAAAAGAAAAGTCCCTTCCCCCTCGACGGGCTCACAAGGGAGGGTATGTAAGTCAATAAACCGTTCGTCCTGAGCCTGTCGAAGGAAGCCTGTCGAAGGAAGCCTGTCGAAGGAAGCCTGTCGAAGGACAAGTCCCAAAGTCCCTTCCCCCTCGACGGGGGAAGGTTAGGATGGGGGTGAACCCCTACAATCCAATCAACCCATAGCCACCCCGAACAACTTCCGCCTGCTCGCGTGCAGGAATCGCGTCGCCACGAACGTCAGCGGCTTCCGCGCCGACGTAAAATTCTCCCTCAATATCCCGAACACAGAGGTCAACTCCAGTGTCCGCGCCGCCGGATGCCCCTCCGCCAGCCCGTAGAACCTCCGGCCCTCCCGCTCGTAGTCCTCGATAGTCCGCCGCATCCTCCGGCTTCCGGTCATCGGAATAGTCGCGCCTCCCACCATCCGGCCATACCCGCGCCGCGCGCTGTCCGGGAACACGCCCGACAGGAACAGGCACACGTCCGCGATGCGCTTGTAATACCCGAAACGCTGCTCCGGGTCCGCGTTCGCCGCGAACTTTACCAGGCTGTCAATATCCATGTCGCTGTACCGCGCGCGCCGCCTTATCCCCTTTCGCACACGCACCGGCACTGTGTAGCTCTGTATCCGCGTAAACGACGCCATCATCGAAGCCATGTACTCCACGACCCCGGGCCGCTCCATGAATTCGAGCACCTCCGGCGTGTCGAACACCGGGATCGAGGCCCGTCCCTCGCGCTCCTCCGTGTACGCTATCGTCTCCAGTTCGTGGTACGCCCTCCGCAGAAGTATCTCGAAGTACAGCGACGGCGATATGTGCAGGAATATCTCCTCGTCGCTCAGAACGCGGTCAAGCAGATTCTTGTCCCCGACCATCGCCGCCCTGAACTCCGGGTCCTCTCTCACCAACTGCTTCAGCGCGTCCGCATTCTTCGCGTCCGGCGCCACGTTCTCCACAACAAAATCCAGGTCCTTGTCGGTGAAGTTAGGCCATCTGCTATCCGGGCTCAGCATACTTCCCTCCCTGACTCACTATCGGCGCGAAAATCCCCTCTCCCTAGACCAGCCTCACAAGGCTAAACAAAGTCCCTTCCCCCTTGACGGGGGAAGGCTAGGATGGGGGTGACTCCGCTAATCCAAGTTCAATGCCTACCCCTCACACCGTCCCGTCTATCGAGACATCCAGCACCGCCGGCTTCCCCGATTCCAGCGCCGCCTTCAGCGCCGGGCCAAGCTCGGCCGGGTCCGTGACGCTCCGGCCCGCGACCCCCATCGCCTCAGCCATCCCCGCTATGTTCATCGGAATCGGGAAGTCCATCGCCATGTACTTGCTCTGCGGCTCCTCCTCGCCCACGATGTCCTGCTTGTACACGTTCATGTTGAGCTTGAGAATCCGATAGGCGCGATTGTTGCAGATGATATAGACCACAGGGATGTTGTAGGTCGCCGCCGTCCACAAAGACTGGACGGTCATCATCGAGCTGCCGTCCCCAATGATCCCTACCACCGGACTGTCCGGGTTTGCCAGCTTCAGCCCAAGCGCACCTCCCATGCCCCAGCCCAGCGCGCCTCCGCGCTCTCCGAACACCGTTCCCGGCTCGTCGAACGCAATCGCCGAATGCACCGCGTCTCGCGTCGTTACCGAATCGTCCGCGATCAGCGTTCCCGACGGCAGCGCGCTCGCCACCTCGTGCATCATCCGCTCCGTGGACATCGGGCTCATGTCCCACCGGTCTTCCAGGCGTCGCCGTGTCGCGGCGTTCATAGCCGCCTTCCGCTCCGCCAGATTCGCCGCCCGGCCCTTGGCAGCCTCGCTGTCCGAGCCACTCATCGCGGACTCAAGCGCCTCGGCCAGGTTGGCCAGTCCTGTCTTCGGATCAGCGATGATGCCTATGTCCGTCGGCTCGCTCTTTCCGACCTCCGAGGAAGCCTGGTCCAGATGTATCAGCTTGGTCTGCGGCCCGAGCGCGCGACCCGAGTAGTAGAAGAAGCCGCTGAACACGTTCGTCCCCACCGCCAGAACAACGTCCGCGTCCGCGAACTGTTCGCGGGTAGCCAGACTCGACGGCGCTGAGCGTCCCATGAACTGCGGGTGCGCCGTCGGGAAGTTCATCTCCGAGTACGCCGAGGAATACACCGTCGCCCCCGTGAGCTCCGCCACTCTCACCGCTTCGGCGATCCCGCCCGACTGCGCCAGCCGGTCCCCCACTATCATCACCGGGTTGCTCGCCGACACCAGGAGGTCCACCGTCTCCGATATGGCGGTCGCGTCCGGCGCCATCCTGAAATACCCCGGCGACGATGGCGCTATCTCCACCTCCGCCTCCCCATCCAGCGCGTTCGCCGAGAAGCCCACATAGACCGGGCCGGTCGGCGGTGTCTTCGCCTCGTTGAACGCGCGCCGAATCACGGACGGTATCTGCTCAGGATGCGTCGCCTCAGCGCTCCACTTAGTGAACAGCCGCACCATCTCATCCAGCCGGGTGCGACCCTCCGCCAGCTTCCGAACGTCCTTGTTCGCGCTGGTCACCACCATTGGCGTGCCGCCCTCGTATGCGTTGTTCAGCAGGCTTATGCCGTTCGCGAGCCCCGTCTCGATGTGCAGATTCACGAACGAGGGACGCTGGGTGGATCGGGCGTATGCGTCCGCCATACCCATCGCCGCCCCTTCCTGGGTCGTGAGTATGTACTCGATATCCGGGTAGTCTTCCAGCGCGTCCAGTATCGCGCTCTCGCTGGTGCCAGGATTGCCGAATATATACTCGACACCCTCAGCCCTCAGCATCTCCATTAACGCGCACTTTCCTGTCATTCTCGTCATTGGGCAACTCCAGTTTTGAATGCTATGCTACGATTGTCGAGAAGGGTATCACACGAAATGAGAAACATGGATACCGCGATTTGAATAGAGCAAGACTCGGAATCGCCTCCGCCGCCCTCGCGCACTTCCTTGCGTGGGCGGTTTCGCTGTACTTCGCCTTCTACCCCTGCATATACCAGGGAACGACCGTCACCACTCAGACCGGCGTGACGATCAGTGAAAGCGGGTGCTCAGGATCGTTGGTCGCGGTCAACGGGCTGCGTGTCCTGGTCGTCCTTGCTGTCCCTGTTGCTATCACCGGACTCGGTCTGTTCGCCACGATTTCAAGCGTGGTCACCTACGGAGTCGCCCGGATCCTGCTATGGGCATCCGGAATCTCGATGGCGTTGATATGCCTGATTGGCGCTCTATCCGTGGGAGTCCTCTACATACCCGCGGCCCTGGCCGCGATGGTTGCCGCGATAGCCGGCCCTCTGGTGACTGAGACTGACGAATGAAGACGCAGAAGCGATCATCCCCGTAACGGTTTAGTCGGTCACTCATCGTCATACCCGCGAAGGCGGGTATCCAGAGGCGGGGCGGCGCAGATATTGATTTAGTCCACCGACCAAATTGATACAGGTTCAGAAGCGATCATCCCTGTAATCACGATACCTGAGAGGTGATATAATACGCTGAGAGGCATTGACTTCGATATCCAACACGCTCTGAGAGTTCCGCAATGGCGCTCAACACCACAACGTTCACAAACAAACCAATGATCCTGGACAGATTTCCAGAGTTTCCGCCGCGGGAAGATATGCAGAACTCCTCCCATCTACATCTACGCTCAGTCATAACCACCCTGGTTATCCATTTCGCCCGCATTGAAAAGATGGCCCTCGTGCACAGCGAGGTTCCGGTGGCGCCGAGTCTCTCTCCTTGGGAAGACCTTAGGATCCCCGACCTGATAGTCGCGTTCGACAGCGACATCGAGGGCATCTACGACCTCGGCGGTTACGCCATAGACCGACAGGGCAAGCCGCTCGACTTTGTTCTGGAGGTGGCGTCCCGTACAACCGGGGTGACCGACTACACCAGCAAACGCTCAGACTACGAGCGTTACGGCATACCGGAGTATTGGCGTTTCGACACGACCGGGGGCAGGTATCACGATATGGCGCTCGCCGGCGACATTCTGGTTGACGGCGAGTACCGTCCCATAGAGATCGAGTGGCTGGACGATGCGCGTTGTCGTGGATACAGCGACGCCTTAGGCCTGTACGTGTGCTGGGAGAACGGATTGTTGAGATTCTACGACCCCGTTTCCCAGAGCTATCTTCGAACTCACGACGAGGAAGCCGACGCGCGCCGGGCCGCAGAGACCCGCGTAGCTGAACTCGAAGATGAACTCCGCCGTCTTCGCGGCGAATAGAGAGACTCCACGATGAGTTCATGCTCGATCTTCTGAAAAGACACTTCGGCTACGACGAATTCCGCCCCTTGCAGGCCGAGATCATGGATGCCGTTATGGGCGGCAGCGACACCCTTGTCGTGATGCCCACCGGCGGCGGCAAGTCGCTCTGCTACCAACTCCCCGCGCTCGCCCTGCCGGGGATCACTCTCGTCGTGTCGCCTCTTATCGCCCTGATGAAAGACCAGGTTGACGCGCTCAAGGCCAATGGCGTGCCCGCCGAATGTCTCAACTCCGGCATGAGCGGCGAGGAACAATCTCGCGTGCAGATGCAAACCCGTAGCGGAGAGATCAAGCTGCTGTACGTTGCGCCCGAGCGCATCGTCCGTCCCGGCTTCCAGAGATTCCTTGAGTCTATCGAGCTTAGTCTGATAGCCGTGGACGAGGCCCACTGCATTTCACAATGGGGACACGAGTTCAGGCCCGACTATCGCAATCTTAGGCAGCTGAGGCGTCTTGCGCCCGAAACTCCCGTCATCTCGCTCACCGCCACCGCCACCCAGCGCGTGCGAGACGACATCGTAGCCCAACTCGACATGAAATCCCCATCCGTGTTCACCGGGAGTATCAACCGCCCCAACCTCAGGTACAGTGTCTTCCCCAATACGGGCAAGTACAACACCCTGGTCGAGCGTCTGCGAAGGAGTCCAGGATCGAGCGCGATAGTCTATCGAGGTTCCCAGAAGGGATGCGATGAACTGGCCGCCGACCTTGCAGAAGAGGGCTTCAAGTCGCTGCCTTACCATGCCGGACTCGGTAGTGAGATAAGGCAGCGCAACCAGGAACGTTTCGTGCGCGACCAGGTGGACGTGATAGTCGCGACCGTCGCCTTCGGCATGGGTATTGACAAGCCCGACATCCGGCTCGTCGCCCACTACGATATGCCCGGCTCCGTCGAGCGGTACTACCAGGAGTCGGGACGAGCCGGACGCGACGGCCTGTCGTCCGACTGCATCGTCTTCTACGGAGCGCGGGACCGTGAGCGCGAGATATTCTTCATCAAGCGCATGGAGAACGATCTGGAACGTCAGGCCGCAGAGGCCAAGCTGGACGCAATGGTAAGCTACTGCCAGACCGGAGCCTGCCGCCGCGCCGCGCTGCTCCGCTACTTCGGAGAAGAGCCGTCCGCGGAAAGCTGCGATTCCTGCGACGTATGCGAGGCAGAAACGTTCGACGCCACTATAATATCGCAGAAGATACTTTCCGCTGTGATACGCACGGGCGAACGATTCGGCGCTACATACGTATCCCAGGTTCTTACCGGAAGGCGAGTTAAGAGCGTCGTGGACCGCAGCCACGACAGCCTGTCGGTATTCGGAATCGTTGACGACTATACCGCGAAGGCCATCCGCGAGATTATGGCCACCCTTGTCAGTCGCGGCCTGTTAGCCAGGAACGATCTGAAATATCCCACCCTGTCCGTCACTCCACAGGGCCGCCACTTCCTCAAGAACCGCGAGAGCATAGAGTTGCCCATTCTGGAAGGCATGAATCGGGCAAAGAGACGCGCCGGCGCCGAACTCGACTACGATAACGATCTGTTCCAGAAACTGAGAGAACTGCGAACAACGCTGGCCGCTGAGCGCGGCGTCCCTCCATACGTCGTATTCGGCGATGTGTCCCTCCGCGAAATGGCGCGCTACTACCCACAGAGCGAGGACAGCTTCCTCCGGATAACCGGCGTGGGCCGCGTAAAGCTGAACGACTTCGGCGACGAGTTCTTGGAGACAATACGCAGCTATGCCGAGCCGAAGGGCATCCGGGACGGCGCTGACACGGCGTCGCCTGGCGCACCGAAGGAGTCCCGGCGATCTCCAAACAGGAACCTGTCACGGAATTCGGGCATGGGTTCTTCGCTTCAAAAGACACTAGCTCTTCTACAGGAGGGACTTCCTTTCCAGGAGGTTGTCAACCGTCGGGGTCTGGCGAGTTCAACGGTTTCATCTCACATCGAATGGCTCATAGAGTCGGGCGATTTGAAAGACTACGAAGGATATCTGCCTGCCGAAGCCGACCTGAAGCGCATCGTCCACGCATTCGAGTCGGTGGGCGACGATAGACTGAGGCCCGTTTTCGATGCGATGGACGGAGAAGTTGCCTACTGGAAACTCAGATTGGTTAGGGCGCACCTCCGCGGACAGAAAGTTGCGCGGGGAATGACCGAAGCCTTATAACTGAATACTAAAAACTAGGCCGTGCTGACATTTACCGTCATTCCCGTGAAAACGGGAGTCTAGGAGCTTGGAGCATAGCCGACGTTACTATCGCTATGACTGTTTAGAAGGCTGAAGCATCAAATGTCAACAGAACCTAATGACTGAGAGCTAAAGACCATGAAATTCAGCAACTTCCTGTTTCCGCAGTCTGACACGCCCGATACCGACCATGAAGTAGTCACCGACGCCCTGCGCGAGGCCGAATTGACCGAGCAACTCGGATTCGATGGCGTCTGGCTGGGCGAACACCACAACGACGGCGCTTGCGCCTATGTTGATCCCGTCACGTTCGCCGCCGCCGTCGCAGCGCGCACTGAGCGCGTCAAGATAGGCTTCGCCGCCGTTCAGATGGCGCTCCACCACCCAATCAGGCTGGCTGAACAGATCGCCCTCCTCGACAACATCAGCAAGGGCCGTATCATCCTGGGCATCGGACGCGGCACCGCGTACAACTTCTACGAATATCGCAGTTACGGAATCCCTTTCGCAGAGGCGCAGGGCAGGCTCGTCGAATCCGAGGAGATACTCCCGAAGGCTTGGACGACAGAGAACTACCGGCACAGAGGTGAGTTCTTCGACATAGACCTCCCTGTGCTGAGGCCGAAGGTCTATCAGAGTCCGTATCCCCCGGTCATTCGCGCGGTGGCGACTGAGGGCTCTATGATCGAAATGGCCAAACAGGGCCGACCGCTTATGCTCGTAGTGCAGCCCGACGACGAGACCGAGAGGCGCTTCGACCTCTACCGGCGCACGCTGGCCAAATCCGGCCTCGACCAAGAGGACGTAGAGCGAGTCATGGATGAATGCTGGATATGGCGAAACATCTACGTCGCCGACACCGACGCCGAGGCCGAAAAGCTCGCCGCCAGGGTCCACGAAGCCAACCGCAATCACATATCCGAAACACGGCTGCGTCTGAACACCGCCGAGGAGATGGCGTCAGTCAAAACCGGCCTCGCCGACCCAAGGTTCAACGTAGAAAATAGCATGATATTCGGCTCGCCAGATACGGTCTCCGAACGCATAGAGCGGCTGGGACGCATAGGCGTGGGCGGCCTCATCCTCCACTTCCGCGTAGGCCCCATGACATGGGATGAGAATGAGCGCAGCCTCCGAATGTTCGCCGACGAGGTTATGCCCCGGTTCAGGGCCAATTGATAATTGGGAATTCAGAATTGAGGGATAGGGGACAGTGAGGCAGGGTACTCAGATCACAGAAAGAGACGCCGCCGACCGCTCGGTTGCGCGGGACTTCATACCACTCCCCAGAAGGCAGGTCATCCTCACGATGGCCGGTCTGCTGCTGGCTATGTTCCTGGCGGCGCTGGACCAGACCATCGTCTCAACCGCCATGCCGCGAATCATAGCCGACCTGGGAGGGTTCGACCGCTACACCTGGGTCACCACCGCCTACCTTGTCGCATCTACGGTAGCCGTCCCAATTGTGGGAAGACTCACAGACATCTACGGGCGCAAGATATTCTTCATCGGGGGCATCGCCGTCTTCCTTCTGGGGTCCGTGCTGGCTGGCATGAGCGGTTCGATGAACCAACTCATCGCCTTCCGCGCGATACAAGGACTCGGCGGCGGCGTCATAATGGCCAACAGCTTCGTCTCCATCGCCGACCTGTTCCCGCCCGAGGAAAGGGGGAAGTTTCAGGGCTTCCTGGGCGTGGTGTTCGGAATGTCCTCAGTCATAGGGCCCACGCTCGGCGGTTTCATCACCGACAACTTCTCCTGGAATTGGATATTCCTGATCAACGTCCCCGTCGGACTACCCGTGCTTCTACTTATAGCCCTGCTCTTCCCCAAGATAACGCCCGAGGTCGAAAGCCGGAAACTTGACTACCCGGGCATGGTTACACTGATACTGGCGGTGACGCCCATCCTGCTCGCCCTCTCATGGGGAGGCGTGCAGTACGCGTGGGTTTCGCCGCAGGTCCTGGGATTCCTTATATTCGGGCTGGCGATGGGCGTCGCCTTCGTAGTCATAGAATCTAGGTCCGATTCCCCCATTATGCCGCTTGAAATCTATCGGAACCAGATGGTGGCGATCTCCCTTCTCGCTACTTTCCTGACAGGATTCGGAATGTTCGGCGCCATAATCTTCGTGCCGCTTTTCTTCCAGGGAGTGCTTGGCGCCTCGGCGACCAGCAGCGGCAGCTTCCTTACGCCCATGATGCTGGGGATCGTGTTTGGAGCCACTATATCGGGCCAGCTACTCTCCAGGACCGGCGGTCACTATCGGATACAGGCCATTACCGGTACAGGCCTGATGTTGCTGGGCGCAATACTCATCTCCACCATGGGCACCGATACGAACTTCGTCCGCGCCGTCGGGTACATAGTTGTTTTGGGCCTGGGCCTGGGAACTACGTTCCCCACCTTCACACTCGCGGTCCAGAACTCGGTCCCATTCAGACTGATGGGCATATCAACCTCGGCGCTCCAATTCTATCGTTCGATAGGAGGTATGCTCGGGCTCGCCGTCCTCGGATCGGTCATGGCGAGCAGGTTCGCCACGAAGCTGGAAGATATGGTCCCGGAAACTGTCGCCGCAGAGCTGCCGCCCGGCCAACTCGACGCCATCAAGGATAACCCGCAGGCCCTCATTGACCCGTCCGCGGTGGAGAGGCTCAAGGCAGGCTTCGCTCAGGCCGGTCCGGACGGCGCTCAAATGGTGGAGACGCTTTTGAGTTCACTGAAGTCAGCTCTCGCGGGCGCAATCGGCGACGTGTTTATACTCAGCGCTGCCGTGATTGCGTTGTCCCTGGTAGTCTCGCTGTTTCTCCACAGGTCCGGATTCACTGTGCCCGAGACCGGTGGCGACGATGTTCCGGGCGAAGCGTCGGAACGTCGGACCTAGATTCTCTGAGTAAGAGAGCGAATTGCGCAAACACTGGAAGCTAATCTCGACCCTGACGCTCGCGGCGCTGGTTGTCGCCTTCTTCGCGCTGCTAGCGTTCGGACTCGCCAACAAGTCCCCCGCCACTGGCCGCAGCGGAGTGACCAGGATCGGAAAGCCCGCGCCGTCGTTCTCGATGACTCTCTTGGACGGAAGAGAGTTTCACCTCGAAGAATACGCGGGAAGGCCGCTGATAGTAAACTTCTGGGCCTCCTGGTGTCCACCCTGCCGCGACGAGTCCCCCGGATTCGAGAGGGTGTGGCAAAAGTACCGCGACACCGGCGTCCTGTTTGTTGGAGTAGATATACAGGATACCCAGGAGGAAGCCGAGCGGTATGTGGAAGAGTTCGGGCTATCCTTTCCGAACGGTCGTGATCCCGACGGCAAGATAACAGTCGAGTACGGCGTAATTGGACTCCCGGTCACCTTCTTCATTGGCGCCAACGGAGTAGTGGAGGGCAGGTGGGTCGGAGCGGTACCCGAGGACAAGTTGGAAGACTGGACCCAGGCGCTCATAGACCGTTCGGTCCCGTCGGAGGAGTCGGACGGTGAAACTCCCGATGGGTTCTTCCCCCTGAATTGAGTCGCTACGCGCTCTGATAGCTTTCCAGCGCCTCATCCGGGAAGTCGGCGTTGGAGTACACCTTCTGAACGTCGTCGAGTTCCTCCAACTGGTCGAGCAGCCTTAGTATCTGACCGGCGGACTTGTTATCCAACGGAACGGTGTTGCTTGGTATCAGAGACACCTCGGATGAGCTTATGGTCGCGTCGCTCGATTCCAGCGCGGTGCGGACCTCTTCCAACGAACCGGGCTCCGAGAACACCTGGAGAATATCGGAGTCCGCGTCGAAGTCCTCAGCGCCGGCGTCTATGGCGACGAGAGCGAAGTCCTCGGCCTCTTCCTCTGAAGCCTCGACCGTAATGACGCCGCGCTTGTCGAACTGCCATGAGACCGCTCCCGACTCGGCGAGGTTGCCTCCCGCCCTCGTCAGCGTCGTCCGAACGTCGGATACGGTCCGGTTGCGATTGTCTGTCAGCGTCTCCAGCATTATGGCCACGCCGCCCGGCCCATATCCCTCATAGACCGCTTCGATCATCTGAACGCCGTCGTCGCTCTCGCCGGTGCCGCGCTTGATGGCCCTCTCGATGTTGTCATTGGGCATATTGGCGTCTTTGGCGCGCTGGATGGCCATCCTCAGCCTGAAGTTGGCGTCGGGGTCGCCCCCGCCCTCGCGCGCGGCCACGATGACTTCGCGCGCCAACTTGGTGAACATCTTGCCCCGCCTGTGGTCGGTTATCGCCTTGGCGTGCTTGATCTGCGACCATTTAGAATGTCCTGCCATATCCCAATCTCCCCGGAAGTGGTGAATCGCGTCTTCCTCGGAATACTCAGTTTGCCGAGAACCCGACGTAAAATGCCACTCGCTATATAGCGTCTGACGCTGGTCGGATTTTATCATGGGGTCATAAGTCGGTCAAAACTCAGGGCCCACCAGGAGCGCAAGAGGAATACCCTACAACCTCATACAGAACTCTTCCGGCGCCGGTTCACTGAACAGGTCCGGGTGGATTATGCGCGCCATGATCTCCAGACCGTCCACCAGGCGCGGACCGCTGCGGCTGAACAGCGCTCCCGAGTCCACAACATAGACACGGCTGTTGCGAAAGGCCGACATCCCACTCCAGTCGTCGAGGTTAGTCAGCGCGTCGAACTCGGCGCGCGCCTGAGCGACGTTCATGCCGCAGGGCATCAGGATGAGTACATCGGGGTCGGCGTCTAGTAGTTTATCCATCTCCAGCCGGGGAGACGGCGATCCCGGACTGACCAGAGCGTCCTTGCCGCCCGCAATCTCGACCATTTCGGGTATCCAGTGTCCGGCGGCTATCACGGGGTCCAACCACTCGATGCAGGCGACGGTTGGAGTGTCGTTGGAATCGGATAACGAGCGACGCACTGAGTCAATCCTCGCGCGAAGATTGAAGACGGCGTGGTGCGCGGACGACGCTCTTCCGGTGTGCGCTCCTACTCGGATGATGTCTTCCAGCACGTCGTCAATTCCATGTGGGTCGAGTGAAAGCACCTCCGGCGGCGATTCGAGACGCTGTACCGCCTGCTGCACGTCCTCGAACGATACGGCGCACACCTCGCACAGTTGCTGGGTTATCACCAGGTCGGGACGGGCCTCGGTCAGCGTATCCTCATCCACCTCGTAGATGTTCTCGCCGCGCATCATCATCTCGGTGACGAGCTTGTCTATCTCGCCGCTGCTGAGAGTTTCGGGATCAAACCGGCTGCGGACCACTTTCGGCTTGTCAACCGCGTCCGAGGGGAAGTCGCATTCGTGGCTCACGCCATATAGAGAGTCCCCAAGTCCCAGCAAATAGACAATCTCAGTCGCGCTGGGGAGGAACGTGCAGATGCGCATGGTGTCTTCTCCTGTGTCACGGGTTGTCCAAATGGAGAGGGGCGGCCACATGGGGCGCCCCTACGATCTGGTTGCGCGATTATGGGTTGGCTAGAGCGCTCCCTCGTTCTCGAAGGCTTGCGCCAGTTGCGCTATGCCCTCGTGTATCTCTTCTGGGGAGTTGAAACCGTAGCACAGGCGGGCGTAGTTCCGGCCTGAGACGCCATCCGGGGCGAAGTTTACGCCGGCGTGGTAACCGACATCGTACTTGTCCAAAACGTCATCGCGGATCGAGGTGATGTCGCTTCCGTCGGGCAACTTGAGCCAGACGAACAGACCGCCGTCGGGCTTGCTCCACTCGGCGCGGTCGCCGAAGTTCTCGCCCAGTGCCGCAAGCATCGCGTCACGCTTGGCTCTCTGAACGTCGTTGATCTCCTCGATGTGAGCGTCGAGCTGGCCTGTCGAATAGCGATGGATCGCGTAGGAGGCGAACGTGTTGGCCGAACCACCGCTCTTTGCAACCAGCGCGCGGTCCAGTACGGCTGACGGCGCCGTTACGTAGCCGATCCTCATGCCGGGTGCGATGATCTTGGAGAATGATGCCACGTACATCGTGCTGTCGGTATCGTCGAGCGAGTGGAGCGAGGTGGGCTGAACATCCCCGTCGAGTCGGAGGTCCGCGTAGCAGTCGTCCTCGAGAATGGGAACTCCGTGCCTGTTGGCTATTTCGACCATCGCCTTCCGGCGTTCTAGGCTCATCGTCCAACCCATGGGGTTCTGGTAGGTCGGTATGGTATAGATCATCTTCGGACGCTTGCCCTGCGATATGGCTTTCGTAATCGCGCCTTCGAGAGCGTCCGGCAGCATACCGTCGTTGTCGGTCTCGACGCCGCGGACGTCAGCTCCGAACCGGCGAAGCTGGCCGAGCGTGCCGCTGTACACGAAATCTTCCGTCAGCGCCACGTCGCCCGGATCAATCAGGACTTCTATCAGCATGTGTATGGGCTGGCCCGATCCGTCTCCCAGGATGATGTCGTCCGGCGAGACATGGATGTTCCTGTCCCTGGCGAGCTTGTCGGCGACGAATTCGCGGAGGGGCCTGTATCCCTGTGGATGAGCGTATATGGCAAGGTCCTCGCCCTCGGCCTTCAGCGCATCCTGAAGACCTTCCACCAGGCCGTCGAACGGGATGGACTTGGGATCGGGATAGGCGACCGCGAAGTCGTACTTTCCTCGCTTGACCGTACTCACTCTTGGGCGGGCTTCGGGGGCGCGGCTCGAATACAGGTTTTCGAAGCTGAACTTATTCTCTTCCGGCATACGGGATCCTCCTGGTCAATTATCAATTTACGATTGTCAATCATCAATTCACAGTTTGGACGTCAGGCGTTGTCGAACAGGCCCTCGCGCTCGAAGACATCGGCGAGAATTCCGATACCGTCGGCGATTTCGTCGGTGTCGTGGTAGCTGTAGGTAAGGCGCATGTAGTTGTTCGGCGAGCGGTTGGCGCGATAGACGGCGCCCGGGTTGTATTTCACGCCGGCTTGCACGGCCTTTTCGAGAGCGCTCCATGTATCGGCGCCCTCGGGCAGCTTGCCCCAGAGCATCATGCCGCCGCGCGGATTACTCCATTCGCAGCTTGGAGGGAATCGCTCGCCGAGAGCGGCAAGCATAGCGTCGCGCTTCGCGCCTAGAGAGAGCGCAACTGATTCGATGTATTCGTCTCCGTGTTGTCTCAGGTATTCGTATATAGCCATTGAGGTCAGGTGGCTGGGCGAGGTTCCGAATCGAAGACTGCCGACCACGTCCTTTACCGGATCAGGCGCGACACCGAAGCCAAGACGCAGGCCGCATCCCAGCAGCTTGGTGTAGGCGGAGACGTGCATTACGCCGTCCTCATCGTCCATGCCGTACATCGCGGGCGGGAGCGGGTCGCCGTCTATTCGGAAATCGGCGTAGGACTCGTTTTCCAAGATGGGGATGCCATATCTCTGGGATATTTCGACCATGCGCTTGCGACGGTCTGCGCTCAGGGTAACGCCCATCGGATTCTGATAGACGCTGATGGTGTATATGAGCTTGGGCTTTACGCCCTCGGCGGCGAGATCTTTGATAGTCTGTTCGAGCGCGTCCGTGTCCATGCCGTCTTCGTCGGTCGGCAGGTGAATGACGTTAGCGCGCTTGCCCAGCAGCATACCGAGCGTGCCGGAGTAGCAGAACTGTTCGACCAGGACGGTGTCGCCCTCGTCAACCAGGGCATCCAGCATCGTGCCGACGGCTCCGCCCGCGCCGGAACTCAGGAATATGTTGTCCACCGGGACGTCCATGCCCCTGTTGTCGCGCAGGGCGGCGGCGATGTACTCTCGAAGACCGACGTGGCCCTGCGGCGGCGGGTATTTGGCGAGTTCGACCCCCTCGCGGGGCATTATATCCGCCAGGGCGTCAACGAAGCCCTGAACCGGCATGGTGTCGCGGTCGGTGTAGGTCACCGAGAATACATACTTGGTGTCCTCGGCCTGTCCGGGCGGGCTTTCGACCGCTGCGGGAAGGTTCTTGGTGAACAGGTCTGTATAGTCCATTTGGTCTCCTCATGCGGTGCGGGGCTTCCCGTTCGGCGCGATCATTCTCCTTGTTCCGGTGTCCGACCATCTAACGCTCATGGGAACGGAAACTCGATTGGCGGGGCGGTCAAAACACGAACCAAGCGATTGTAAGCCAAGCATTAGGGGGTGTCAAAGAAGTCTGGCCCGCTATCCTTTTCTATCCAGTACGTGGAGGTACATGAAGGCGCCGGTGTAGGTGGTGGCTTCCTCGCAGTGGCCGCCGACCATCTCGCCGGAGGGACGCGCCGCCGCGAGATGGACATGCACCCGTATGCCGCCTTCGGGCAGGGGCTGGATGTAGCCCTCGGCGCTCACGAGTTCGAGGTTTTCGTCGAGGGTGGTTCGCTCGAATTCAGGCGCGCCTTCGGCGTCGTGTCGGCACAGGTTTCTGAGCCTGAGCTGGCGCAGGCTGCCGATGCAGGACGTTATGGCGGCTTCGATGATGCCCTCGGACAGGGCGAGGGCTTCGAGGTCGCCGACGAGCGACTCGCCCGGCCCGAAGCGTCGGTAGACTATTTGGGTGTCTTTGGCTTCCCATTTCGACATTTGATTTCTCCTCTGAGCATAAGTTAGAGCATTGACGTGGATGATTCTACTAGTGATTCGCGGGCAGTATAATACTAACCTCAGTACGACCCGATCACCGTGAAGAGTGTACACTCCGCAGGTACACCATTCATAAATGCCTGTGAACAACTACCACCTCGGACCAAATCAATGCCCAGCTTCGCTTACGCCGCCAGATACATCTATTCCGATACCGTTACCCGGAATGACAACCTACTGAGAATCTCGGCATACAATGATACCTATCAGACTTCTCTAATGTCGGCTGTGACGACCGAGCCTCGGTCGGCGCCCAGGCAGTTCATAGACAGTTTCGGGAACTCGACTCACCACGCGCGCATAGTTTCACCGCACGATGAATTCATCATACTCTCGGTCGGAACGGTGCGCTTGAGGATACCGCCTATCCCGGATGATCTGCTTCTGGAGTCCACGGAATACAACGACGATGCCGCGATCCGTTTCCTTGTCACTTCTCCCCTTGTCAATCCCGCGAATGTGAAAGACGCGGCCAGGGAGATAGCCGATGGCGCCCGGAGCTTGCTGGAAGCGGTAGGGGCGATAATTGACTGGATTTACGCCAATATAGAATATGAGCGGGGCTGGACGACGGTCGCCACGTCCGCCGAGCGCATCCTTGAAACCCGAAGAGGCGTCTGCCAGGATATGACTCATCTAACGATAGCGCTTCTGAGGGCGCTGGGGATTCCGGCGAGGTACGCGTCCGGGCTGCTGGTCACCCAACCCGGAGAGACGCACGCCTGGGTGGAGTACCTGCATCCGCTGCACGGCTGGATCGCGGCGGACCCGACAAGGGGGCAGCGTCTGTCGGCGGGCGGCGACCTCATCAAGTTCGCCATCGGCCCAGACTACACGCACGCCTCCCCCGTGGAAGGCACGTTCAGGTCGCGCGGGACGGGGCAACTAGACGTGGCAGTCGGTCAGTTGCTGCCCTATGACCGGCCCCCGTCCCTGGAGGACGCGCGTAATCTGATCCATGGACCGAGCAGCGCCCAGACGTTCTGGCCGTAAGGGATCAGACGCCCACCGTTCGTCGCTAAATTCGCCGGGCGATAGCATCCGAACTACTGTACCTCTCCTCTTGCCGCGCCCTAGAATAGGCTTCAAGTGAGGGAGGCGCAAGATCAAGGTTCGTGTAACAAGAGTTGTGGACGGCGACTCGCTGGTAGTCGCGCGGTGCAGGTGGTTCAACTTTCTTCTGAAGCCGAAGCCGTTCGCGGTAAGGCTCTATGCCATAGACGCGCCGGAGTTGTCCCAGCCTTTTGGAGGCCAGGCCAGGGCCGAGATGCGAAAGATGGCGCGTGGGGCTCTGCGCCTGGATGCCGTGAGCAGAGACCGCTATGGACGTGTGGTCGGCGTTGTGTACCGCCGAAACAGGAAGAAATCCCTCAATCACATGATGGTAGCCGCCGGGCTGGCGTACTCGTACCAGAGGTACGGAAAGCTGGACGGGATAGACGAAGTGGAGGCGCGAGCGAAGAAGCGACGACTGGGGATATGGAAGTCGAGTGGGTCGCAGACGAGGCCCTGGGACCACAGGCGCGGTATGAGGGGCAGGGGCAGGCGCAAGAGAGTCGGGCGGTGGAGGCTCAGGTTTGTCGCGTTCCTGGTTCTGGCTGGCGTGATACTGTTGGGGGTGAACTGGTTGTGGGGAGTCTGGGGAGAAACACTCGGGGCGATACTGGGAATGTGATTGCCAGTTGGGATCAATCTCCATCCGCCGACGCGTCGCTCGCCACCGAGGGCAGACCCACAACCGGCATGACTTCTTTGGCGAAGAGTTCCATGGAGCGCAGGACTTTTTTGTGGTCGAGGCCGCCCATGGCGAAGTTTGCGCCGAGATATTCGACGCCGGCGCGCTTGAGTTCTTCGATACGGGCGATGCAGTAGTCGGGGTCGCCGATGATGGCGCGGTTCTCCAGAACGTAGTCCAGTGCAACGGGAGTCTCGGTGCGCGTGCGACGCCACTCCTCGATGTCGTGATATATCTCGCTGCCGCCGTCCTTGAACCAGCCGCGCCAGAAGAGCATATCCAGGACCCATTCGAGATGGGCCGCAGTGTCTCGCCTGGCCTGATCGTTGGTCTCGGCAACGTACATGTACCTGAAGAATGGGACTTCGGACGCTGGCCGGTCCACTCCTGCCTCTGTGGACTTGCTGACGAAACGACGCAGCAAATCGAGCGCGGGCGCGGTGTCCATGACGACGGCGATGCAGAGATTGTGTCCCTTCGATATGCAATAGTCGAGCGTCTCAGGCGTGCGGGTGGCGGCGATGTAGATTGGCGGGTGGGGACTCTGCACTGGCGGCGGAGCGAGACTGACTTTGTTCAGGTCGTAGAATCGTCCGCTGTGTGAGAATTCGGAGTTAGTCCAGAGGCCCTCGATGATATTGACGCTTTCCTGGAAGTGTTCCTGGCTGGTGGCGGGATCAACGCCGAATCCACTGTATTCGTAGCCGTAAACACCCCTTCCGAAACCTGCGTCCAGCCGACCGCCGCTTATCGCGTCAAGAGTCGCTGCATCTTCGGCGAGACGTATGGGATTATGGAGCGTGGGTATGAGGACTCCGGTTCCAAGCCGAATCTTCTGTGTGCGTCCCGCGATGTAGCTCGCTATGACCAACGCGGACGATCCCACGCCGTAGCGCGTGAAGTGGTGCTCGGCAATCCAGGCGCTGGAGAAGCCAAGGTCTTCCGCGAGGCATACTTCGTCTGCCGCGTAAGACAGCAGCCGGGCGGCGTCGGTATTCTGGGGCCAGGGGACGTGTGTGAAGAGGGCATAGTTCATTGGCCTGCCTTTCGCTTCTGCGCCAATACGACCGGATGACTCTCCGGCTCCGCTCCAACCGATTCGTCGAAGCCGCTTCCGGCAATTGACATTTCCAGAATATCGAAACCGACTTCGTTCAATTGCCTTTCGTAGTCTTCCAGGGCGTAGCTGCTCCAGTACATGGTCGAGCCAAAGAACTCGTCCAAGTATGTTTCTTCATCGTAGCGCGGCAGAAGGCACAGCAGGTAGCCGCCCTCTCCCAGCCATCGGTGAATTCGACGGAACAGGGCCTGATGCTCGCTTCTGGGCAAGTGAAATATCGAATAGAAGGCGGTCGCGGCATCGAAGGTCGAGGGCGCGAATTCGACGGACATGATATCCGAGCGAATGAATGTGCCCGTCGGGACGTTCGTCTTTGCAAGCCTGATCATGCTGTCCGAAATATCCACGCCCGTGACGTTGAACCGCTCAGATAATGTACGCGCCACGGGAACTCCCGCGCCGCAGCCTATGTCGAGAACCGCCGCACCGTCATCCAGAACGCCCAGAAGCGCGTCAAGCTCCCGACCAGCCTCAGACTTGCGGGACTCGTGGTAGGCAGCAGCGCACTGGTCGTAGCCGCTGCGCACGAGCGCCTTGTAGTTAATGGCGACGGTATTCAAGCTATATAACTTTCTGGGCTTTCAGAGAACTGAGCGTGTCCGAGTCGGCGTCGAAGAATTCAGCGAATACCTCGGCGTTGTGCTGTCCCAGCAGAGGCGCTGCCCTGAAGTCAACAGGCGAGTCGGACATCTTCACCGGGCAGCCCGGTAGGGTGAATTCACCTCTCTCAGGGTGATCCACACTTACAATCATCTCGCGCTGTCTCAGGTGTTCGTCGGCGTAGAGGTCCACCGCGTTGAAACACGCGCTGGACGGGATGCCCTTCTCGCCGAGAATCTTCATAACCTCGAACTTGGTGCGCTGCCTTGTCCAGTCGTCAATCAGGCCGTTTATCTCGTCCGTTACCGCGATGGCCTGGTCGGGGTCGTCGAGTCGCGGGTCGTCATAAAGCTCCTCGTGGCCGATGGCTTCGACCAGCGCCTTCCACATCGGCTTTCGCGCGGGGGAGGCTATCATGTACACGTAGTCGTCCGGGCCGCCCGGGGCGCAGTGGAACGTCCCTACACCCGGGCTTGACCTCAGGCTGTTGCCGGTGCGCTCAGGTGAGACGCGGCCCTGTTCAGCGCGCGCCATCCAAGTCCGGCTCAGGTTGACGATAGCGTCCTGCATCGATACTTCGATGACCTGGCCCCTGCCAGTGCGTTCGCGCTGCCAGAGCGCCGCGAGAATACCGATAGCGGCGTGCATCCCAGTGGCCGAGTCTCCGGACGTCGTCCCGGGTCGCATCGGAGGTCCGTCCGGTTCGCCGGTGGCGCAGAAACCGCCGCCCGCGGCCTGCGCGACGGGATCGAAGCTCTTGTATTGACTGTATGGGCCGTAGGTGCCGAATCCCTTGACACGAGCCAATATGATGCTGGGGTTAACCTCTGCCAGGACGTCGTATCCGAGTCCGAGCCGCTCCAGTGTACCCGGCGCCAGGTTCTCGGCGACAATGTCCCCCTGCCTCACCATATCGAAGAACATCTCTTTGCCCTTCTCCGACTTCAGGTTGAGGGTAACGCTGCGCTTGTTGGAATTGTAGTGAATGAAGTAGGGCGAGTCTCCTTCTCCACCGGCAACGCCGCGCCCGGGATCTCCGACATTCGGCTGCTCTATCTTGATGACGTCCGCGCCAAGCCAGGCGAGCATCTGGGTGCAGGAAGTGCCGGCCTCGAACTGAGTCAGGTCTATGATTCTTACTCCGTCCAGCGCCTTGTCCATGTTCGACTCCCTTTCTTTGGCCGGGTGAGTCCAGGCACGTCTGAGCGTAGAGTACGCCATCTCCCGTATCCGCGCAAACGTACCAAGACTCGCAATATGTCCTATTATGACAGAATCGTTAACAACGAGGGGTGGGAACATGCTAAACCGTCTTCAGAGTATGTGATATATTTCAGTCAAACGGCACAAAAGCCTACCGGGATGATAGAGGAGTCCAGCCATGACCGGATTTCTGGCTCGTATCTGCGCAAAAAGGCCCTGGGTTACCGTCGGCGCCTGGATAGCGCTGGTGGTAATTGCCGGGCTTCTGATACAGAGTCTTTTCGCAAGCGCGACGACCACGGAACTGGTCCTGTCCGGGAGCGCCGAGTCGGCGCGGGCGTCCCAACTGCTTGAGGACAGACTTCGCGGACCCGAACCGCTGGTTGAGATAGTCATCGTTCAATCGGACTCGCTGACGGTGGATGACCCCGAGTTCCAAGCGAAAGTCGAGTCGGTTTTCCATGAGGTCATGGCGCTCGGCGGCGCGACTGTAGTATTTGGACGGAACTACTACCAGGAGGGCGACGCAACCCTGGTGTCCG
The DNA here is from genome assembly GCA_965202815.1 of Dehalococcoidia bacterium. Taxonomy (GTDB): domain Bacteria; phylum Chloroflexota; class Dehalococcoidia; order Lucifugimonadales; family UBA1123; genus VXRN01. The sequence goes on along the minus strand of CBDBCD010000002.1, from coordinate 775,139 downwards.
CCGACCGCCAGACGACCATCATGGAGGTCGTGCTGGCGGGTACATTCGATGAGGCCGCCGTAAATGTCGAACACATCATAGATGTGGTAAAGGAAGCGGACGCGGCGGACGACTTCCGTGTTCTCGTCGGGGGGACCGCGAGCATATCATTCGAGACAAACGAACTCAGCCAGCATGACCTGGAGCAGGGCGAGCGTTTCGGCCTCCCTGTCGCGCTGATTATCCTGCTGGTGCTGTTCGGCACGGTGATTGCCGCGCTTCTGCCCATTGGACTGGCCGTCTTCGCCATCATAGTCGCGCTGGGCCTGACCGCGGTTATCGGCCAGGCGTTCGAGCTTGTGTTCTTCGTAACGATGATGATTACGATGATAGGTCTCGCCGTGGGCATTGACTATTCGCTCTTGATCGTGTCCCGATTCAGGGAGGAGATGAATAAAGGCCTGGACAAGCTGGAAGCGGTTGAGCGGGCTGGCGACGCGGCGGGCCGTACGGTGCTTTTCAGCGGCGTAACGGTCGTAATCGCGCTTTGCGGGATGCTGATAGTGCCTGCCTCGTTCTTCCAGTCGCTGGCAGTTGGAGCGATTCTCGTCGTCATAGTCGCATTGGCCGCCACGCTGACGCTTCTGCCCGCGGCGCTCGCGTTGCTCGGCGCCGGTGTGAACCGGCTTAGGATTCCGTTCGTGGGCATGAGCAATCTTGAGAGCGCCGAGGTGAATAAGCAAGGGTTCTGGGAGGCGACCACCCGCATAGTAACCAAATATCCGGTAATAAGTATCCTCGTGATTGGCGTTCCGATGCTCGTGGTGACTTTCTTCTACTTCCAGATAGAGACCGGGCTCAACGGTGTTGATACATTCCCCGAGGGGGCTCAGACCAGAGAAGCCTTCTTCTTACTGGAAGAAAAGTTCTCTTTCGGGCTGGTCAATCCCACGGAAATAGTAATTGACGGGAACGTCAACGACCCACAGGTGCAGGGCGCGGTTGCGAAATTACAGGAATCGCTAAGCAGTGATCCAAGGTTCCCCATACCGCCGATACTGGTACCCAACCCGTCCGGCGACCTGGCTCTCCTGACGCTCCCGATACCCGGGGAGTCCCGCAGCCGCGCGAACGTTGACGCGGTTACCGATATTCGAGAGCGGCACATTCCCGCCGCGTTCGAGGGAGTTCAGGCTGACGTTTACGTCGGCGGCGTAACTGCGGTGGCCGCAGACCTGTTCGGCGTGGTGGACAGTTATACTCCGATTGTATTCGCGTTTGTGCTCGGCTTCAGCTTCATCGTTTTGCTGCTGGTGTTCCGCTCCATAGTGATTCCGGTCAAGGCGGTCATCATGAACCTGCTCTCGGTCGGGACCGCGTATGGCTTGATGGTCTTGGTGTTCCAGAAGGGTATCGGAACCGACCTGCTGGGATTTCAGCACGCCGAAGTAATTGACGCGTGGATACCACTGTTCCTGTTCACGATTCTGTTCGGTCTTTCGATGGACTACCACGTCTTCCTGCTGAGCCGTATCCGCGAGCGATACGACCAGACCGGCAGTAATGAAGAGGCGGTGTCCTACGGGCTGCGGTCCACGGCGGGAATCATCACGGGCGCGGCGCTGATAATGGTGGCGGTGTTCGGGGCGTTCGCGTCCGGGGAGACGATCATCAATCAGCAGGTCGGGTTCGGACTGGCGGTGGCCGTGCTTCTGGATGCGACACTGGTTCGCTCGGTTCTCGTTCCGGCGAGCATGGAGGTCCTGGGCAGAGGGAACTGGTATCTGCCGTCGTGGCTGGAGTGGATGCCCGACTTGCGAGTGGAACCTGTGGAGGAGTAATTTGAGGGGTGCGCATGGCGGGTATGAAATACTAGGACTACAGAAATGAAGATACCTTCCGATTACATAGAGGGCTACGAAAAGGCGCGCCTGCTCGATCCGGAGACAGCGTCCAACTACGTTGCCCACACTATAATCGGAGACCCCGAGGCCGACTACGTGATCGAGCGTCTGTCGGAGCTCGGGCCGGGGGAATCCAACCGCCTGATTCAGGTCGAAATGAACAACCACGGGGACTCGGCGAGTGATGTTCCATCCTACCTGCGCGATTTCTTCAAAGGGATGGAAGATCCGCCGGACTGGGTTGACTTTTCAGCGCATATCCCCGGAATCCGTATGTTTCACAGGAATTCCCAGCTTGTCCTTGGCGCGTTCGTAGGTGGAGTTCTGATAGAGGGATTCTCTACGAATATCGGCAAGTCCTTCTACATCACAGGGAGACTCAGAGATCAGGGCGTAAGAAGGCTGAAACAGAACAACCGCCACATGGTCGAGATATTCATGCCCGGCGGACTGGAAAGGGACGGCGACGGCTGGAAACTGTCTGTGCGGATCCGGCTGGTCCACGCGCAGGTCAGACATCTTCTGAACAACTCCTCCGAGTGGGAGGAGGGGGAATGGGGAACGCCGCTCAGCCCGGCGCACTTAGGGTTAGCCATCTCCGCATTCTCTGCCAGACTGATCAAGCATCTGAAGAGCCTGGGAGCCGTGTTCGATGACGAAGAGCGCGCGGCCTTCATGCAGGTCTGGCGCTACTCCGGCTATCTGATGGGCATTCCTGAGAGCATCCTGTACCAAGACGAGGAGCGTGCGCTAAAGATATTCGAGATTGGCGGGATATGCGAGCCTCCCGCGTCGCTGGAGTCAATCGTCATGGCTAACGCGCTTGTCAACTCCGCCCCGCTCGTCATAGGGATAGAGGATCCGGAAGAACGCAGCAACCTGTCGGGGTATGTCTATAAGGTCTCCCGCGCACTCATTGGAGACGAGCTTGCCGATGAGTTGATGTACCCCAAGAGTTCGTCGTTCGGGGTACTGCCGCTGTTCAGGATGCAGTCTCGTTACTCCGCTATTCTGTCCAGGATCTTGCCCAAGCGCGCCCAGGGCGAGAACTTTGCAAGATTCACCTCGCTGCTGGAGGCTTCGATGTTCGACGAGTCGGGCATCAATTACAGGCTGCCCGACCATATCTATGCCGAAAGATCGAGCAGGTGGTGAACCCGGCACACGCAGGCTATTAGACGCTACTCTCTAAGCGGTTCAGTCAGCCTCCCGCCCGCCCAAGCTCACATCTATCTGCCTGGACTCGGTCACATCGCGCGCGAGGCTGATGTCCGCCGTAACGACCACCCGCCACCAAAACACGGGCCTCGCCATACTCCGGGCATATTTCGCGTTTCTGCCCAGTTCGGACGGAATCTCCAGGCGAACGGCGCCGCTGTGCAGACGACCCGCTTGCAAACGCCGGTCGGTCAGGAAGGTCTGAGCGGGGTATGTGTCCGACAGTTCGACTTCGACGGACTCGGTTATCATCTGGGGCGCGGTACCTGGTATTATCGCTCCCACCGACCCGCGATTGATTGCGTCTCTCCTACTGATGCCTGAGCGACGTTCGGTATATCGAATTTGGCACTCCATCCCGATCCGCGCTTCCCTGACCGTCACATCGGTATCGGCGGTAATGTCAACCCTCATGTCAACCGCATCCCCCAGGCGATACGTCTTCCTGGGGAACGATATGTTGATTCGGACGGGGTTGAGCCTGGATACCATGTGGCTGTTCCTTTGGCGGAGAAAGACGGACACCACGCCTTTTACTTGGCGTGGTGTCCGACTAACCTTGTTTCTACTGTCTGTAACCGCTACTTCGCTACGAAGTCGAACTGCTCGAAGTTGCCGTTGGTGATGGACACGGGGTCGAGGCCAAGCCAGCGGTCCAGGATGGTCGAGTAGGTGAGGCGGAAGTCGTTGCTGAAGTGCATGTCGCCTTCCAGCTGGTCCTCATCGCGCAGGGACGGGAAGTCGCCGTAGAAGCCGCCGTTCACGTCGCCGCCTATCACGAACGCAACTCCGCCCGAACCGTGGTCGGTGCCCGCGCCGTTGTCCCTGATGCGTCTGCCAAACTCGGAGAACATCAGCACGACGGTGTCCTTGTCCTTGCCGTGCTCCTTCAGGTCGTCCATGAAGTCCGCGACCGCGGTGGAGACGTCGCTCCACAGCTTGGCGTGAGACGCGAGCTCGTTCGCGTGGGTGTCGAAGCTGCCGTGCTGCGTGTAGAATATGCGCGTACCGACGTCAGCGAACATGACCTGGGCTATGTTCTTCATGTTCTCAGCGATGGGGTTGTCCGCGTACTCGATGCTTGAAGAGTACTGAGAGGGCGCTGTCCTCAGAATGTCCGCGCCCTTGAGGGCGTCCATACCAACTTGGCTGATGAACTGCGAGATCGTATCCTTGCCCGATCCGCCGTATATCTGCGAGAACGCTTCCAACGCCAGCGCTCGGGCGCGCTCGTCCTTGATGTCCGGCATCAGGCCGTAGGTGTCCAGGTTGCCTACCGATGCGACCGGCACGTCCTTGGCGTACATAGCGCGGGGTAGGCCCCTCCCGAAGTTGACGCCGGTAACGACATTCTCACCCTTCGGGTCCAGGTCGCGTACCGCCTGTCCGAGCCAGCCCTCGGGCGCGATGTCGTTCGGCTCCGCCGTGTGCCACACGTCCATAGAGCGGAAGTGCGACCTGTTCGGGCTGGGGTAGCCGATGCCGTTGATGACGGCCACCTTGCCCTCATCCCACAGCGACTTTATCGGACCCATGGCGGGATTCAGTCCCAGCTTGTCGTCCAGGTGAAGGACTTCGTTCTCGGGTATTCCGAGATACTGCCGATTGTCGTAGTAGTTCTGGTCCGCATAGGGAATCACAGTATTCAGCGCGTCGTTGCCGCCGCTGAGCTGCAAGACCACCACATTCTTGTTGCCGTTGCCGTTCGCTGCCATGGCGCTCTCCTTGTGTTGAGTTTTCGGTTTTCAGTTCTTTGTTCTCAGGGCCATTGTATCATCTAACCCCCGCTCCTATTGTAGATCTGCACGCGGTGACGGTTGCTCTCGGTGACGTACATGCGACCCTCTGAGTCCAGCTTTACCGAGGTCGGTGCCCAGAAATACTTCTCTATGTGCGACGATACCTCGTGCGGGTCGTCATTGAAGAACTCTATCTCAGGCTCCATGTTCGCCCTCGACCTGGCCGCCGCCTCTTCCAGATTGATGGACAGGAATGCCTCCGCCCACTTGGAGTCCGTCGCCTCGCCGCGCAGCGTCTGGACGTGCCCGCCGTCCGAGTCGAAAATCACGATTCTCTCGTTGCCCCAGTCCGCGACATAAACCATGCCCGCTTCGTCAACCGCGACCGCCGACGGCCTGAACAGTTCGCCTTCGCCTCGTCCGCTGCTTCCGAACGAGCGGACGAATTCGCCGTCCAGCATCAGCTTCTGGACGCGGTCATTGCCCCAGTCCGCGACGTACAGGCAGCCGTCCGGTCCGACAGCGATGCCCCACGGAAGCTCGAAGTCGCCATCGCCTTCCCCGTGCGATCCGAACGCCGAGACGAACGCGCCGCCACTGGTGAAAACCTGAATCCTGTGATTGTGCTGGTCCGCGACGTAGAGCCTGTCTTCGCCGTCCAGCGAGAGACCGGCGGGCCCATCGAATTTGCCCGGCGCGCTGCCCGTCTCCCCCCAGTGTCTCAACAGGTTGCCCTCTGTGTCGAAAACGTTGATCACGTTCAGGTCTTCGTCGCTGATGTAGATGTTCTCATAGCTGTCCTGCGTGATGGCGACGGGCCAGATGAAGTGTCCCGGCTCCTCGCCGAAGGACGCGAATGTGCCGTAATACTCGCTGTCTATGTCGTAGATGGTCACCCGCACTCCGCGAGTGTCGCCCTCCAGCGAGCGGCTGATCGTGTAGAGCTTGCCATCCTTGCCAACCAGCGTGTCCACCGGGTAGTAGAACCCGCGGCCTTCCATGGTGGAAAGTCCGATGGTGTGGCTGTATTCCAGCCTTCCGGTTTCTATTTCGAGTGTGGTCATTGGATCTCTCCTATGCCCGCTGGAATTCGTGCGTGGCGGCTATCATCTGCAGAATCTGCGCCACTCTTTCCCGGTTCTCGTCGCTCAGTTCTGGATCGGCTACCAGTTCGCCACCATCCGCCGCGTAGTCCACCAGCGACGCCCGCGTGTCGTCCGACACCGAGACCATGCCTATTTCGTCCAGACAGCGGTCAACCAGCTCCGCCGGCCCGACGGACGATCCTCCGTTCGTGGCGACGCGCTCTATGATTGACCTGACCCCAGGATGGTCGGTGTTGCCGAGTTGGCTGGAAGCGAAGTTCAGTCTCTCGACGAACGTGCCTGTATCAATCCACTCAAGGCCCTCGTGCCAGCCCTCCACCGAGGGCGGATTGATGAGGTACTGTCCCATCCAGGTCATCTGTAGCTGACGCTCCACTATCTGGCGCTTCGGCCTGTGAAACTCGCCGGTGAGCCGGAGAACGCCGGTAACGATCTCAGCGGGGCTCTTCACGCGAGCGTACCAGGAGTCCCGCGACTTGAAGAAGTCGGAGGTGAACAGCACATGAAGCATGTGGCCGATATCATAGTCGCTTTCGAAGTACGCCTTGGAGAGTATCTCTATGGCCTCCAGATCCTGCGGCTCAACGTAGGGCCACTGCGGCACGGGCGGCTCGTCGGCCACGAAGAAGTGGTACATGTGCCGCGCTATGAACGCCGCCGTAGCGGGCTGGCGACAGATGATGTCAACGATCTCCTCGCCATCGAAGTTGCCGCGCTGTCCCAGAAATTCCTTCTCGCCGTCGTCGTGGTCATTCTCGTCGAACTCGAAGTGCCAAGAGATGCGTCCATACGGCCAGATCGAATCGCGCTCAGCCCGCAGAGCCATGTACTCCCGATTGCCTATCGTCCACCCGGTGAAGGCGCGCGACGCCTCCTTTATGTCGTCTTCCGAGTAGTTGCCCACGCCCATCGAGAACAGTTCCAGCAACTCCCTGCCGAAGTTCTCGTTGATCGCGCCCTTGTGATTGTCGTGATTGTCCAGCCACACGATCATGGACGGATCTCTGGCGAGTTCGGTCAGGAGTGTCTTGAAGTTCCCCATGCCGTAGCGTCGGAACATCCTTATCTGGTCGCTCAGAACCTTGCCGTTCGTTATCTTGGGGTAGCCGGTGGCGAAGATCCCGTGCCAGAAGAGCGACATCTTCTCCTGCAGCGCGTCGGTGGAGGTCGCCATCTTGTACAGCCAGTAGGAGCCAGGGCTTATCTGCCCCATCATGCCGGACTGCTCGTGGTGATAGCGTCGGATCAGGTCGTCGCCCATCTCGTTGCGAGAGTCGGGATTCAGAAGCTCGCGGACGGTCTCCTCGTAGCCCTTTTCCGCATACGCCTCTAGCTGACTCCGGTTCGCGCCGAACCCGGCGCGCCTCAATAGGTGTGCCATCAATTGCAGGTCTGCCGTTGCAGTCGTCATCTTCTGCGCCTCCCTCTATTCGCTTTGTAAATTATGCTCTCTGTTACGTATTCGCCATTCCGTCGGGATTCTCGGACCCGAATCCCCTGCGACGAGTGTAATAGTTACATAGTCCGCTTCGTATCCAAGGCAAATATACCACATATCGCGGAATGTGATAGGGGCTGATTTGGGTGGGTAGCGTTTCCTCTTTGGTGGTTGGACTTATAGCGCCGGCCAGGATACCAACTTGCCAAAGCTGGAACTGGGCTGTCGAATGACTATTGACGCTAATCCTTCACCTGAAAGGAAACGCTACCTTTGGGTGAGAGAATGTTTCATCAGCCCTGGTTGCTCAACTCACAGATGAATCTGGGCGGAAACCCCGCGCGCTTCCGTGTTCGAACCGGACTCCGATGTATCTGTTCCGTCTTTGTCAACTCTTTGCCAACGATGCTACACTGCCTTCAAGTTATGAAATCTGGACCGCGGGGAGGGAATGCTATGTTGACCGAGGCCTCAGACATTTCCAACGACACATCTGAGTCCAACGACACATCCGAGATTCGCTTCCTCACAGAAGAGGAAGACCTCGCAATGAAGGAGAAATTGGCCCAGAAGCGCTTCGGTATGAGCTTGGACCAATTCAGAGAGGCGTGGCAATCAGGACAGTTCGATGACGACGAAGAGAAGCACAACGAGGTAGTCAGTCTTGCGATGATGCTGCCCGAATACTGGACCGATTGATGGTCGGTAATACCTCCCGATACACTCCTGACGACTATATTCAAGGTATTAGGTTACTGTTATCGTGTGTCACCCCATACGTGGCAGTCCCGATTAACCGCGACAGCCAAAGTTACGTGACTATCAACTACGGGAATCAGGTAGCGCTCGGCGTCTCGCCAAGATTCAGTCTTGAGTACCAACAGAATTACACCGTCGTCGAATCCGGGATCGAGACCAGTGGATACATTTACACAGTCTTTGATAACCGAACACAGCAAGTCCTGAACTATCACTGGCATCCTAGAGGAAGAAGCCACATCGTCACACCTCACCTGCACCTTAAGCAGGGTGCGCGGGTCGGCTTGCCCGAGGTCCGCGACGCTCACCTACCCACGGGCTACGTCACCCTCAGCGCATTCTTGGATTTTCTGATTCGAGACTTTAGGGTAGCGCCTCTCCGCGACGACTGGCAGTCCATCCTCAGCGCTAACACGGATTTATGATCTCCTCTCAGTCCATTCCGACGTTAGGAGAACTTTGATACTTCATTGACACCTATATTGCCCATAGATAGCATGGCCCCGAACTCGACCTGACTAGACGACTGGGAAGCGTGGCGCGCATGACGACTCCAACGCATGAACGAAAACCGAGACTGGATGGCAAGGTTGCCATAGTCACCGGCGCGGGCGCGCGCGGCGACATCGTTGGCAACGGCCAGGCGACCGCCATCCTGTTCGCTTACGAAGGCGCGAAGGTCTTGCTCGTGGACAACGATGAGGATCGCGTCAAGGGCACGCTGGACGCAATCGAGTCGCGCGGCGGTATCGCCTCCGTGTTCATCGGCGACGTGACCTCCGCCGAATCCTGCCGCGACATGGTACGGACGGCGCTGGACCGCTACGGCAGACTCGACATCCTCCACAACAACGTCGGCATCGGCGGCGCTGGCACCGTCGTCGAGGTGACCGAAGATGTTTGGGACAGCGTGATGGAGGTCAACGTAAAGTCCATGATGCTGACCGGAAAATACGCCATTCCCGCGATGGCCGAGACCGGCGGCGGCTCCATCATCAACATATCCTCGATTTCTGCGATCAGACCTCGCGGACTGACCGCCTACACCGTGTCCAAGGGCGGAGTCATAGCGCTCACGCAGGGCATGGCGATTGACCACGCCGCCCAAGGCATACGCGTCAACTGCATCCTGCCGGGGCCGGTCTATTCCTCGATGGTCGCCCCGGGAATGTCCGACGAGCGCAGGGACACGCGCCGCGGTTCCTCGCCTCTCGGAGTGGAGGGAACGCCCTGGGATATTGGCTGGGCCGCGGTTTATCTGGCCAGCGACGAAGCGAAGTGGGTTACGGGCGTGGCGTTCCCGGTTGACGGCGGCGTGACGCTGGTGAGTCCACCACGCTGACTGCCCCAACATCCGACAGCTATTCAAGCGACATCGCTACTTGACTTAGAACACACTGATAAACGGACGGTATTCATATGCGAACGATAGATATACACGCTCATATTTCGCCCGAAGCATTCGTCGCCTCCGTGGAGTCCGGCGAGGACTGGCATGGCATCACCGCCGAGGCGGTTCCGGCTCACCGGCACAATCCACGCACGATGTGGACTCCCGACGAACGCCTCGCCGACATGGACTCTCTCGGCGTTGACGTGCAGGTCCTTTCCACGAACGCGGTCCTGTACAACTACGACAAGGACGCTGAGGCGGCGACGGCGATGGCGAGGGACTGCAACGACTATGTCTCTCAACTTACCAAGGACCACCCCAGCCGTTTCGCCGGGCTCGCCACGCTGCCCCTCCAGGACGTCCCTGCTGCGATTGACGAATTGGAGCGCGGCATCACTCAGCTTGGCCTGAAGGGCGCGATGATCGGCGACCACGTGAACGGGCGCAGCTTCGACGAGCCGGAGTTCCTGCCTTTCTGGAAAGCCGCCGAACAGCTTGGCGCGTTCATCCTGATTCACCAGGGCGGCCCGACCATCGTCAGCCCGCGCTCCGGCAAGTACCACCTGCCCAACACGATAGGCAACCTCGCGGACCGCGCAGTCACCTTCGCGTCGTTCGTGTACGGCGGAGTGATGGATGCCTGCCCCGACCTCAGGATCTGCCTGTCGCATGGCGGCGGCTACACCTGCTTCGGCATTGGCAGGATGGATCGCGGATGGCGTGTCCGGCCTGAGGCCAGGGTCAACATCGCCCAGCCGCCGAGCGCGTATCTCAATCGCTTCTACTACGACACCATTACTCACAACGAGCAAGCCCTGCGCTACGTCATAGACTCGGTTGGAATAGACCGCGTGGTTTTCGGCACCGACTGGCCCTACGATATGTGCGAGGACTGGCCTGTCTCCTGGATACTGGGCCTCGAAAGTCTGACCCAGGAAGAGAAAGAGATGATCCTGTGGAAGAATCTCGAAGGACTGCTGGGGATATAGCCGCCGTCCATCGCGTGAATCATCAATGACACGGAGGAAAGAAAACCGATATGCCTAACAGACTTGCCGGCCAGGTAGCCATAGTAACCGGAGGAAACAGCGGAATCGGCGAGGGCGCTGCCCACCTGTTCGCCCAGGAAGGGGCGAAGGTAGCTCTGCTCGCGCGGCGCGAAGAGGAGGGACACGCCGTCGAAAAGGCGATTAGAGACGAGGGCGGAGAGGCGCTGTTCGTAAGATGCGACGTCTCCGACCGCCAGCAGGTGGACGCCGCAGTCCAGCGCGTGGCGGACGAATATGGACGCATCAACATCCTGTTCAACAATGCCGGAGGCGGCGACAGGGGCAACTTCCCCAATGAGGAAGACGATGGCTGGGATAGAGTCATCTCCGTGAACCTCACCGGCACCTTCTATATGTGCAGGGCGGTGTGGCCCCACATGATAGCGGGTGGCGGAGGCAAGATCGTGAATATGTCGTCGGTCGCCGCGGTCAGAGGATTCAGCAAGAAGATGTACGACCTCGTGGGCAGGTATCCTTCGGCTTCTTACTATGCGGCCAAGGCGGGCGTGGATGCCTTCACCCGCTACGCCGCCAGCATGGGCGGCCAGCACAACATCCGCGTGAACTGCGTCCGGCCGGGCCAGATAATAACGCCGCTGACAGACGTTGGAGGAGGACATCACAGCTTGGAGGCGATGTTTGATTCCATCCAGATTCTGGACGGCGCGGGCTACCCTGAAGATGTGGCAAACCTAGCGCTGTTCCTGGTGTCAGAGGAGTCCAGGTTCATAACCGGCGAGATAGTCAACGTGGACGGCGGAATGCCGGGTAAACTCTAATAAATGATTCAGGAGGCGCCGCCCTGGATGGCGACCAGCGCGGAATCGAGGTCCGGATGAATCGGGATGACATTGTCGAACCCGATAATCTTGAAGACATCATGTATGTAATGCTTCAGGTTGCAGATATGCAGGCTGCGGTTGCTGGTCGCAAGTTGTCTCGACACTAGTAGGAATGCACGGAGCCCCGCCGTACTGAGATATGTCACGCCGGTGGCGTCTATGATGACGTCATGCGGACTGTCTGAGATGGCTCGCAAGGTGTCGCCGTGGAAGCCGTCTGCCGTAAGTACGTTTATGCGGCCCTCGGCTTGCAGCAGAAGTGCGGGGCCGTCGAACTCAGCTACCTTAATTTTCATGATACTTAATCCTTCACAAAGCGACTTTCTCGGTGAATGGTCAGGTTGCTGAAGGCGTCTAACGCTTGATTCCGAGCGCCCGGACGCCGGGAAGGGAGAAGTAGGCGTCGGGGTGGGCGGCCCATTCGCGCATTCCGGTGCGCGCGGCGTCGAGTTCGGACTCGCTGGTTATTCCCAATTCTACGGATTCGCGGAACAGGGGGATGTTGTCGAGCCAGGAGATGAATCGCTCGGCGGTGATGACGGTCGTGTCGCCGAAAGCGTTGGACACCTGGTTGCGGACCTCGATGACCTCGAAGCCGGCCTCACGCATATACGCCCCCAGGTAGCGGCCCCGATTCAGGGAGCCTCCAATGCGATTGAAACCGCCCTCGAACAGCTCGAAGAACTTGCTGAACCCCTCGCTCTCAGGGACGATGAACGGAAAGGTCCAGTCGGTTTTGACTATGCCGGCCAGTCCGCCCGGCTTGGCTACCCGGTGGAGCTCTCTCAGCGCCCGCACAGGGTCTGAGAGATGCTCCGTCACCGAGTGCGAGAAAACGACGTCAAACTCGCCGTCCTCAAAGGGCAGGTCGTATATGTCCCCCACCCTGAACTCGACGTTCTGGATTCCCTCTTCGGCGGCCAGGCGCGTGGCCTGCTCGATCATCGCGGGCTCGATGTCCGCGCCCACGACGCGTCCGGGGGCGACCGCATCGGCGAGGCCGAAGGTTATCGCGCCCGGACCGCAGCCGCAGTCAAGGAGGCTCATGCCGGGCTTCAGGTGAGGCAGGATGAAGCCGGCCTCGACTTCGATGTCGCGGCCGGTGTAGCTATCCTGCACATGGGAGGAGTCATAACCGTAAAACGACCTGCCATTTATCTCAGGGCGTCCGGTGGCTTCCTCAGTCATGTGGGGGACTCGTCCTTTCTGGTTTGGATGATTACTCTATTCCGAGTTCCTCGCGCAGTTCGTTGATCGTCTGCGCGCGACCGCGAGTAGGTCTTCGCTCTCGCAGTCCGATGGGAAGGTTCTGAACTTCAGGCTCGATCTTGATGGCGACGAATACGGGGCCTTCCTGCTCCATTATCTCGCCGACACTGGTGCTGAACTCTTCCAGATCGTCGAAGTTGTACGCGGCGGCGTAGCCTGCGCCCTTGGCCATCATCGCGTAGTCTATTTCCTGGGAGTTGGGCACCGGCTGTCCGCCGGTGGTGGCGTAGCACTCGTTGTCGAGCAGGAAGTGGTAGAAGTTGGCCGGTTTCTTGCCCGCTATCGAGGCGATAGCTCCGAGGTTCATGAGCAGCGAACCCTCGGCGTCGAACAGCACCACCTTCTCGTCCGGCAGCCCGAGCGCGAGTCCGAACGCGGCGGAGGTGGTCTGTCCCATCGCGCCGCCGAGGGAGATATCGCGCTTCTCGTTCGTGCTAACGTCCATCCAGTGCCGCCCGGCGGTGCCGGCGGCGCTGACTATCGCGTCTCCGCGATGTTCCTGAAATGCCTTGAAAACATCTACTGGATCAATCAATCGAAATAACCTCCATTGAAGTAGGTCTGTGTCTAAAGTCGTTAGATTCAGGCGTTGACTTTCGCTTATGTCTCTACCTGTTGAAGCCGTGATACTCGTCGCCGACCAGAATAGCGACAGGCTTGTTCGTCGCCCTGGCTTCTTCGAAGGCGACGGAGATGCGGTCGCCATCCTCGTTCTGCTCGACTAGGTAGTAGTTGATGCCGAACGCGGTCAGGAAGGGCTCGGTGTACTTGGCTACCGAGTCGGTGATGATACCCCTTCGGTTCCATCCCCTGTATCCGATAACCATAACGAGCGGGAAACCGGCGTCTATGGCCATTCCGCGAATCGAGTCGCCGGACTCCAACATTCCGGTGTTCTGCACCAACACAACCGGCACCTTGCCGGCGATGTTCAGGCCGAGAGCGGTACCCCAGGCCTCGCCCTCGCGCGAGACGGGAACCACGTCCAGCCATTCCTGGACCTCCATGAGTTCGTAGAGGTAGTTCGTTTCGCTGTCCGGTATAGTTACGACGTGAGTTACGCCGTTCTTCTTGAACTCTTCGACCATCGTCTCCGGCCTCAGAATTGCGGCTTGCTGTTGTACCATGCGTGTTCCTCCAGTAATGATGATGGATTGCGCGTAAACTTGAGCATCCTTCGTCGGATGTTATCATATTAACAAGGACTTTATTTGTCTTTGAACTAATGTCGTCGTATTTTATACTGGTATGGCATTGACAATCGAGACCCAAGGAGCAGGCACTTTGGACTATACCATAGAAGGTAATCCTGACTATGGACATCTGGTTGTCAACCTGGACCCAGACGACACATTCGTCGCCGAGGGCGGTTCGATGGCGTGGATGTCCGACGGAACCCAGATCAGCGCCAGGCTGCTGGGCGGGTTCACGCGGGCGCTGGTGAGAAAGATAGTAGGTGGAGAGTCTCTCTTCGTTGGGGAGTTCAGCCATCCCGAGGGCGGTCAGGTGTCGTTTTCGCCCGCCGTCCCGGGTACGGTTCATCACCGCCGGGTGAACAACGACACACTGATCCTGACGGGTGGTTCGTTCATGGCGTGCACTCCGGGCGTGAAACTCGGAACGCAGTTTGGCGGTCTCAGATCCATGTTTTCGGGCGAGGGTCTGTTCTTCATAGAGTGCGGCGGGATGGGCGATCTGTTCTTCAACTCATATGGCGCTCTAATCGAACGAGACGTGGTTGGCGACCTGACCGTGGACACAGGGCACGTAGTAGCCTGGGAACCAACTCTCAGCTACACGATCCGAGGAATGGGCAGCCTGAAGAGCACGCTTCTTTCCGGCGAGGGGCTGGCGATGAATTTCAGCGGGGTAGGCAAGATATATCTTCAGTCGCGAACGATGCCCTCGCTTGCGGGCTGGCTTGCGCCATTTGGCTGATTACTCGCTGTATCGTCTATATGGGGGTGGAGACCGATGCCCAATTACACAGTATCTGAAGTAGGGTCATACAGGTCCGTGATGGTCGAGCTCGACCGAAGGGAGCAGTTCACATCAGAGGCCGGAGTGATGTTCCGCGCTTCCGACAACATCGAAATTGACGTCACGACCAGAAGCCGGGGTGGCGGGGGATTCATGAGTGGCGTGAGACGGATGATGTCGGGCGAGAGTTTCTTCCTGTCAACTTACAAGACCAGGGACGGTCGGCCGGGTGAGGTTGGCCTTGCGCCGACTCTGGCGGGGGACGTGGTAGTCATCGAGTGTACGGGCATCGGAGGCTGGCTGTGCGCGGGTGGAAGCTATCTCGGTTCATCGGACGGGCTTAGTATAGATACGCAGTTCCAGGGATTCAGAGGAATGTTTTCGGGCGAGTCGCTGTTTTTTCTGGATATAGAAGGCAGGGGCGAGTTGCTGGTTAGCGCTTTCGGGAGTGTGAAAGAAGTAGAAGTAGATGGCGCTCTGACGGTTGACACAGGCCACATCGTGGCTTTCGAGGACTCCTTGGAGTACACGGTTGGCAAGGCCGGTGGCAGTTGGCTCCAGTCGTTTCTTTCGAGCGAGGGGATCGTCATGCACTTTTCCGGTCATGGCAAGGTGTACCTACAGAGCCACAATCCAGACCAGTTCGGCCAGACTTTGGGCGGACTGATGCCGCCCAGGAGCTAGATGTATGGAGTATGCGATTCAGTCCCAGCCGAGCTACAGCTTATTGGAAGCCACTCTCGCAGACGGAGAGACTATTGTGGCCGAGTCGGGGGCCATGACCTGGATGAGCGGCGACATTCGCATGACTACCTCCACGCGGGGCGGAGTAGTAAGTGGGCTTGGAAGGACTGTCCTGGGCGGAGAGAGTTTCTTCCAGAACACGTTCCAGGCCGAAGGGGACGGCGGAATGGTCGGCCTGGCGCCCGGCCAGCCAGGCGATATAGTCGCTCACGAGATGAGTGGCGGCACGGAGCTGTATCTCGAAAAGAGCGCCTATCTCGCTTCGGAAGAGAGCGTCAATATAAACACCAACTTTCAGGGCTTGAGCGGCCTGTTCAACGAGGGACTATTCATCCTCCGCGCTTCCGGCAGCGGAATGCTCTTCTTCAACGCCTATGGCGACATCGAAGAGGTGGACGTGGACGGCGCGTATCGCGTTGACAACGGCCACGCGGTTGCCTGGGAACCAACCCTGGACTACCAGATAATTCGAGGTGGGCGCAGTATCCGCTCGTTCCTGTTCTCGGATCAGCTGATTTTGCGTTTCACCGGACACGGCAAGCTGTGGCTGCAATCGAGAAACCCACGTTCCCTGGCGAGCTGGGTCTTCCCGTTCAGGCCGCAAGCCAGCAGAAGCGACAACTAAAGACGCCCTCCGTCTTCCGGGAGGAACATCCCTAAGCTAGCTAACGCAGGTTGGGCGCAGTCTTAGACTCTTGTCCTGAAGTCCGAGTTGAGCGACACGAGTCCACGGTGAATGTCGTCCACCGTGCGGCATCCGCAGTAGGCCATTGCGCGGTCGAACTCGGTACGCATGATGTCCAGCATCTTGCGAACTCCCGTTTCGCCGCCGTTCGCCAGACCCCAGAAGAGCGGTCGGCCAACGAACACGCCCCTGGCTCCGAGCGCAATGGCCTTGAGGGCGTCCATTCCGCGACGCACGCCTGAGTCGAGATAGACTTCCAGGTTGTCGCCAACGGCGTCGGCGATTTCGGGCAGGGTCTCGATGCTGGAACGGGTGCAGTCAAGCTGCCGTCCGCCGTGGTTGGACACGACGATGGCGTCAGCGCCATATTCGGCGCACATTACCGCGTCCTCGAGAGTCCTTACGCCCTTTATGACGAGCGGGAGACCAGTAAGGTTTCTGAGCCAGTCGAGGCGTTCCCAGGTAAGGCCGGTATATTCGGGCGGCTCCCAGTCCATCATGTCCGGGATGCCGACGCTCCGACGCATTATCAGGTCGCTGCGGTCAACCGGACGCAACAGGCTGCCCCAGTAGAGGCCCGGCGTTGGCATATGCGCGTTCCTGACGTCGCGCTCCTTCGGGCTTGGGGCGGGTGTGTCTATGGTGAGGCAGATAGCCTTATAGCCCGCGGCTTTGGCCCTGGTTACGAGTAGTTCTGTCACATCGTCATCAAAGTGATACAGCTGGAACCAGAGCGGCCCGGTCGCCACATTCGCGACCTCCTCGATGCTGTAACCCGATCCTGTCGGGAGAGTGTAGAGGGTGCCCATCGCCCCGGCGGCGGCGGCCGTCGCGCACTCTCCGTCGGGATGCACGTCGCGCTGACTTCCGGCGGGGGCGACCATCACAGGAAAGTCTATCTTTTCCCCAAGCACTTCGATGGAGGAGTCCCGGTTCCCGACGTCCACCAGGAAGCGCGGATTGACGGTGATTTCGTCGAAGGCTTCACGGTTTCTGCGAACCGTTATTTCATCCGCGGCTCCGGCATCCACGAAAGTCCACTTGTGATGGGGCATGACTTGTTCCGCCATAGCTTCAAGGTCGAATAGTGATACCGGATTCATCGTAGATGTAACCTCCTGAAAATTATCCGCAGGATATAATGAACAGTTTTTCAGTAGATTGCAAGCCTATTTTGAGCTAATTCTAAGAAGCGAACGCCCCCGGAAATGTCATTCCGGGGGCATCCTAACTCTTTTCCGTTACCAAGCCTGTCGATATCGGTCGAATAGGGACAGTGACCAGGAACTCCGGCTAGACCGCCAAAGCTCCGATCTTCTCGTATTCGCCCTTGACGATTGGCCTCGGATCCACTTCGAGCCAGTCTTCCAGTATTTCGGTATAGACGCTGCGGAAGTCGAGGTTGAAGGCGAGGTCGCCTTCGACGAGTTTGTCGGGATCGAGCGACGGGTATTCACTGTAGTTGCCGCCATTTACGCCGTCACCGATCATGAAGGCAACGCCGCCGGAGCCGTGGTCGGTGCCGTTACCATTGTCCTTGACGCGCCTTCCGAACTCGGAGAATACGAAGATCAGCACGTCCTCGCTGGCGTCATGCTCCTTGAGATCTGTGTAGAGGTCATAGATGCCACCTGCCACGTGTCCCCAAAGCGTCTTGTGAAGCGCGACTTCGTTGGTATGGGTGTCGAAACTGCCGTGCTGGGTGTAGCAGATACGGGTCCCGATGTCGGCGGTCAGTACCTGTGCCGCGTCCCTGGCTCGCTGGGCGAAGGGGTTGGAGGCGTATTCGACATTCGAGGAGTACATGTCAGGCACGCCGCTAAGTATGTCGGAGCCTTTCAGCGCGTCCAGTCCTGTCTGGCTGAGGAAATCCATCACTGGGCCGCTGCCGATGGCGTGGGTGTACATATTGCGGAAGGCTTCGAGGGCCTCCGTTCGCTGGTCTCCACCGTCCATGTGATTGAGCAGGCCGTAGCTGCTGAGGTCGGATACCGACGCAACGGGAGCGTTCTTTGCTACGAGCGCCCTGGGGAGCGCAGCCGCGAAGTTGACGGCAGCGACGACGTTGTCTGCGTCGGGGTGCATTTCGCGCACCGCCTGTCCGAGCCAACCCTCGTCGCCGACCTTTGTGGGCTCGGCGGTGTGCCAGATGTCCATGGAGCGGAAGTGGGACCTGTTGGGCGCCGGATAGCCTACGCCGTGGATTATCGCGACCTTGCCGTCATCGTAAAGGTCCTTAATCGGACCCATTGCAGGGTTGAACCCATACTGATCGTCCAGCGGGATCACGTGATCCTGCTCGATGCGGACGTTTGGCCGGTTGTCAATGTATTCCGGGTTGGTGTAAGGCACGACGCAGTTCAGATAGTCGTTGCCCCCGGAAAGCTGCACCACGACCAGTTTTCTGTTCTTAGCTTCACCCATAACGGCCTTGCCTCCTGTCGGTTGTCGGGTCATAGGTTATCAAATTTTAAGCCTGGTATCTACGCGGCGAATTCTCTTTCCAGCCTGCCGACGAACTCTTTGGCATCTTCTATGCCGACTCTGACCGCATCGTTCTCGAGCCAGTCTTCATAGAAGTTGACGTGCAGGCCGTTCATGGTAACGAATAAATTCTGTATTTCATTGAAGTTGTCGGTCTCGCTCGATAGACGGTTGACGACACGGAACAGATCCCTATGCGATCTGTTCCTCCACCCCCGCAGTTTGGCGATAGATTTCAGATAGTGGGCCACCGCTCCCCAAGCCATTTCGGACGCTTCAGGCATATCCCCTCTTTGAAACCACTCCTCAGCGCGTAGAATGAATCGCTGGCTAATCTGAAGGTGTCTTTCTGGTGACGCAATCCGACTATCTTCCATTTTATGCCTTCTCCAAAATGGAGATTAGCTCCTTTGCGCTTTCTATGCCGTCCTTTACAAATTCATCCTCAAACCAGTCTTCATAGAAGTTGATATGCACCGCAGTCATTCCTATGAACAAGCTATGGATTCTACGAGGATCATCACTTTCTTTAGCCAGGCGGGAGACGACGCGGGACAGGTCAAGGTGCGATTGTCGCTCCCAGCCACGCCGCTCGGCGACGGACTTCAGGCAGAACTCTACGGCGTCCCATGCGCCCTTGGACGCGTTCGGCATATCGCCATTCTGGAAATGCTTCTCGGCCTGCCGAATGAATGTCTGTCCGGTCTGCATCTGTTGTTCTGCGAGAGTCATACGAGCGCCTTTTCGTACACCTGGAAGCGGTGGCGGCTGGTCTCCAAGACATAGACTCTTTCCTGGTCGTCGAGCGCGACCCTTACGGGATCCCAGAAGTAGGGTTCAATTCTGGCAGAGACCTCGTTCTGGTCGTCGGTGTCCACCTCGAACACGGGAACGAACTTGGAACGCGCTTCGAGTTCGTCGGCGTTAGCGTTGAGATATTCGACTGCCCAGGAGCCTAGTATCGCGTCGCCTCGCAGCGACTGGATGAAGTTGCCCTCCGAGTCCAGGGCCTGGACACGCTGATTTCCCCAGTCGGCGACGTACATATTTCCGTCTGAGTCTATTGCCAGCCCGGAGGGCCGGTTGAACTGGCCTTCTCCGTCGCCGGACTCGCCAAACTTGGCTACGAACTCGCCATCCTGCGTGAATTTCTGGATGCGGTCGTTGCGCCAGTCGGCGATGTACAGGAATCCCTCGCTGTCCTGGCTGATTCCCCAGGGCAGATCGAATTCCCCGTCGCCGCTGCCAGGGCCGCCCCACTTGTCGAGGAACTGTCCATCTTTAGTGAACTTCTGGATTCTGTTGTTGCGATGGTCAACCAGGAGCAGGTTGTCGTCGGCATCGAACAGGAGGCCGGAAATGCCGTCGAACTCGCCGTCCGCGGTTCCCTGAGTTCCCCAAGCGCCTGTCACGTTTCCGTCGCGGTCATAGACAGTGATTCGCTGGAGGAAGTCGTCGGCGAGGTAGAGGTTGTCCTCACTGTCGAGCGCGAGCGCGGAGGGCCAGATCATGTTGCCCGCCTGGCTGCCATACGCGCCCCACTGTCCGAAGAATTCGGCCTCTATCGTGGCTATTTGAATGCCCACGATGTCGAGGGCGGTGGTGTTGCTGCGACTAGCTACGAAGATTCTCCCGTCGGAGCGAATCACGAAGTCGGTGGGAAGATGGAAGCCGCGACCGCCCTGGTCGGCGACGAAGCCGACAGTAGTGACGGGCTTCAGGGTGAATTTTCTCGTCCGTGTCTGTGTAACCATGTTTCAGTCCTCAGTCGCTGGCTGTCAGTAGTAGGTCTTTGATCTTCGGTTCCAGTCGAGCAAACTCGAACGCGGGAATGGTGACCCGCCTAGGCTCTTGCTCATCTTCTCCGTGCAGCATCGCGCGGACTTTCTCTGTGTCATCAATGCTGAAAGTCAGTTCTCCGCAGTTTACACATACCATGACCGGAACACCATATACAATGAAGCGCTCCCCGGTGTTAATCTGATAAACCTTGTCAAGCGTTTCTTTGCGGACCTCATTGCTATTGCAGGCGGCGACAGCGCATTTGTACATATCTACCTCCGTCTGGCGTGATCAATCCATCTCTCGGGGTCCGGCTCATATACGGTTATCACTTTTACGTAATCTCTATCATCCAAGGATACCAGTATATGCAATGGCCTGTTCGTGTTGGTAAATCCTAATAGCAAACAGCTTGGAGAGTATTTGTCATCCGGGTAATACTCAATTATATTCGCCTGCGCTCCCGCCTGTCTTATGTCTTGTCTGTTGATGTTCCTTAGGGGTAAACGCTCGTCGGCGTGGTCGCTGAGATGAATCTTTCCCAACGAGAACTGGATGCGGACTTGTGCGAGTGTTTTCACGCTTGTCTTGTATCAGGGCAGCCAATCAATCTCATATTGGGAAGTCATATGCGTCGAGGGTGACCCGCTTTGCGGTCTTTCTGCCCCCGCCATGCAGCGTCGCGCGAATTCTCTCGATGTCGTCGTCACTGAACATCTCTTCGCCGCAATCTACGCACACCTCGGCGGGAATGCCGTACACCATTACGAACTCCCCGTCAATTCGCAGGACCTTGTCCAGCGTCTCGACCCGCGCCCGCCTGCTGTAGCAGATATCGCATTTACGCTCGATTTCCTTGACCTTATCCAAGGCGTCTCTTCCCCTACGCCAACTGGTACTCCTGCGTCGTCACCACCACTTGAATCAGCGTTACGATATTCTTCTCAGCCTCGAGGGCGGATTCATCGTCGGCGAAATCGAAATCGCCCCACTTGGAGGCGTATTCGACGAGGCCCTGCCGGGTGCTGTCCAGGACGGGCAGCGGGCCGAGTATATCCAGGACCGCGTCAACGACGCGCTCGGAGGACATGGGCTGTCCACCAGCCATCTCCTCGATGCGCTCGATTATGGCGCGGATGCCGCTCTTATCGGGGCTGTTTAGGACGAGGCTGGCGAAGTTTACCCGCTGGACGTAGGAGCCGGTGTTGATCCACTCGCTGCCGCCCTGCCAGCCTTCCACGCTGGGAGGGTTCAGCAGGCCCTGGCCCATTGCGGCGCAGGCTCCGGCGGCGGCGTAGGTGTCGGTGGATGGCAGGAAGATGGGGCCGGCGATTCTGAGGGTGCCGACGACCATCTCAGCCGGGCTCTTGATCCGGGCGAACCGGGAGGCTTCGGCCTTGAAGAAGTCGGAGTTGAACATGGCGCGCAGCATCGCGGTCATGTCGTAGCCTGAGTCGAGGTATGCCTGAGCCATTATCTCTATGGCTTCGGGGTCCTTGGGCTCGAAGTGCGGCCACTGTGGAACCGGAAGTTCGTCGGCGACGAAAAAGTGGTAGAGGTGGCGCGCTATGAATCGCGCGGTGGCGGGCTGCTTGCAGATGATGTCAACGACGTCCTCGCCGTTGAAGTCGCCGACCTCGCCCAGGAAGCGCTTGTCTTCGTGGTCGTGGTCATCGTCGTCGTACTCGAACTGCCAGGCAATGTAGCCGTAGGGCCGCGCGGTGTTGTTGCGCATCTTGATGGACATATAGTCGGGGTTGACGACGCGCCAGCCGGTGAAGGCGCGGGAGCACTCTTTGATGTCGTCCTCGGTGTAGTTTCCGACACCCATGGAGAAGAGTTCGAGAATCTCGCGGCCATAGTTTTCGTTGATGGACTCTTTGTGGTTGTCCTGATTGTCCAGCCACATGAGCATGGCGGGATCCCGGGACAACTGGACCAGGAGGTCACGGAAGCTACCCATTCCGTATTCGCGGAACATATCTACCTGGTTTGTGACCATGCGAGCCTGTATCAGCTTGGTCGCGGCGGTGGCGAAGACGCGGTGCCAGAAGAGACACATCTTTTCGGGCAGCACGGCGTCGGTGTTGACCATCCTGTAAACCCAGTGCGCGGCGGCGGCCTGGCCGTTGCGAAGGTCGGACTGGTCCACGTGGTAGCGTCGGATGAGGTCCACGGGCAGTTCGTTGGGCGCGGGTCGGGCGCTCAGGAGCTCCTCGACGGCTTCTTCGTAGCTCATGTCCATATAGTGATCGAGCTCCGCGGCGGTGGCCCCAAATCCGGCCCGCCTGAGCAGGTGTGCCATAAGCGCAACGTCTTGCTTCTCTTGAACGGTCGTCATTCGCAGTCTCCTTAGCTCAATCTGGTGTCGTTGAGGAGTATATCAGTTTTCAGTTGTCAGTATTCAGCCAAAAGCACCTGTCTCTCAGAATTCGCGTATTGACACATTTTGACATTGGCTATATTATCCGCCATACCCATAGTCGGTATTTGGAGAGGTAATACTGATTCCATTCTCAACTCACAGATTGTCGGTCTGATTTCCCGAAGGGGATCGCATCTACTTATTATGGATTACCTGTCCAAGAAGTGAGTCCAATCTCGGACGCTTTCATGTAAAGGGGATGAACATGAAATCTTTCACCTATGACGGCGCGAAGTTGTTCCTGATCATCGGGGTCTTGGCGATAGCGCTGATGATTGCGCTGGCGTGTACCAGCGAGGATGAACCGGCGGAACCAGCGGCGCCAGCCGCTCCTGCTCCCGCCCAACAGCCTGCTGCGGCTCCGGCTCCCGCTCAGCCCGCGACTACGATGCAGGAGACTACGAAGACGGGTATGGACAGCGGTCTGACCGACGAAACGCTCACGCTGCTCGTCGCCAATGTGGGCGCTACCGGAGGCTGGGATCCGACCAGATCAGGCGGCGCGGAGTTCATGAAGGTAACCCGCTACTATAACTGCACCCTGGTTGGCGGCGCAGGTGGTGGAACTCTGACGCGCGGCGTGGCCGATAGTTGGTCCGTCAGTTCCGACGGCAAGACGATTGACTTCGTCATAGCGGACGGCATCAAGGCGCACGACGGCAGCGACATTGACATAGAGGACGCCTGGTGGCGCTTCGAGTTCGCGTTCGGCGAGGAGGCCCTCAAGCGACCGGGCGTTGACCCGACTTCGATTGGACTGGCTCAAGTTACCGAGTCCATACAGAAGGTTGACGGCAACACCCTGCGGATGGTGTTCACCAATCCCAGGCCGGACACTCCTTTCCTGAATTCGGAGAACTCCCAGGGCGAGGACGGCCAGATATTCAACGCCGACCACTGGAAAGAGGTTACCGGATACAACGCGGCCGGCGGCGACATATCCCAGACCGACGACCAAGCATACCAGAATAACCCGGACAGTTGCGGCTCGATGAAGTTCGCGTCCCAGATACCGGGCCAGAAGTTCGAGTTGGAGCGCTTCGACGACTACTTCTACCAGCCGGCGAACGGCTATGACGAAGACCGCAGGCCCAAGTTCCGCAAGTACATAACCGAGGTAGTTCCCGAAGCCGCCACACGCATCGCCGGACTCCAGGCGGGCCAGGCTGACATGATAGAAGCGAACGTATTCCTGCTAGAGGACATCGAGGCCGCGGGCGGCCAGGTAGTGTATCAGCCTGAAGCGGCCTATTCCTGGATAGTATTCGTGGACTGCTGGGACCCTGAACTGTGGTGCTACGACAAGCGAGTTCGCCAGGCGCTCGAATACGCCATAGATAAAGAGGCGATCATTGACAGCCTGTATAACCGCGACATGGCGATACCAAAGGGCTGGCAGCACGTGACGCCGAGCACCATCGGATACCGAGACGGCGTAGCCGACCCGCGTCCTCACGATGTGGAAAAGGCCAAGCAACTTCTGGAAGAGGCGGGCGTGGATATTCCGCCGTTCGACATTTGGACGTGGGAAGCGGGCGACCTCCCGCTCCAGCCGCAGCTCGCCGAAGTGTTCAGCACAACCTGGAACAACGAACTCGGACTGGATACAAAAGTCAGAACCGGCGACGCCACCTCGGTGAGGCAGCAGTGGAATGAGCGCAAGTTGCCGGGCAGTGTGCTGGTTCGCACGAACGAGACGCGCTGGAACGGGCTGAGCATCACGCGAGGAATGTACACCTACGCGGCGGGCGCGAAGGCGTGGAGGACCTGCGATCCCGAGTGGACGTCCGACGCTCATCCGAATGGCGACCCGGTATGCCAGCGCTTGAACGATCTGGTCACCGAGAAACTCGTGAACGAGGTTACGGTTGACGCATGGGAGACCAACTTCCCGGTGGTGTACAGCGAGTTGCGCGAGGAGAACCACGCATTCAGCCCGTTCTTCGTGAACCTGCCCTGGGGCATGGGCCCGCGCATCAAGCCCGGAAGCTGGAAGCCCTGGCCGGTCGTAACATATAACACGGCCATGTGGACAATCGAGTTCAACGAGAACTAGGCGGAACCTGAATCAGAATACCCCGCTCCCAACTCAAGGAAGGGAGCGGGGTTAACTTCCTCTCTTCCGTTCCTGTGGATTGCCGAGCGGCGAGACCTTCGGGGTTTCCGCCTTCGCGGGAATGACGGTATTCGAGGAACAGGACTGAGGTGAGGGTGTCCGAAAACTGATAACCAAGAACTAACGACTGAGAACTGAAAGATGACACGATACATAGTCAGAAAAGTCTTGGAGGCGCTGGTCACGCTGATTGGCCTGAGTCTCGTCGTGTTCTCAGCCGTTCACATGACTGGCGACCCGGCGCGGATGCTGCTGCCGGTGAGGATTGACGCCTCCGAAGAGGTGTACGAGGAACTGAAGGAGCAGCTTGGCCTCAACAGGCCCTTCATGGTGCAGTACTTCGACTTCATGAAGAACCTGATTACGAAGGGCGATTTCGGAAGGTCAGTTCGCAGCCAGAAGGAAGCTCGTCACCTGCTAATGGAGCGGATACCCGCCACGATTCAGCTTGCCGCCGCAGGTCTGTTCCTGTCGTTCGTAATCGGCGTACCGGCGGGGATATTATCGGCGGTGAAACGCGACACGCTGGCCGACAAGATAGGCAAGGCGGTCGCGATATTCGGGCTGGCCGCGCCCCAGTTCTGGGTCGCCATCATGGTGGTCATACTATTCGGGGCGTATTTGAAGTGGCTGCCCGTATATGGATCGGGTGGACCGGACCACTTCATCCTTCCCGCCGCCGTACTTGCGCTGGGGCCGCTAGCGGCCATGATGCGTCTCGGACGCTCCAGTATGCTGGACATCCTGGACAGCGAGTTCGTGAAGTTCGCGCGTGTGAAGGGTATGCGTGAGAGAATCGTCATCTGGAAACACGCGGCCAGGAACGCGGTCATCCCGCTCATGACGTTCGGTGGGCTGACGCTCGCGGCGCTGCTCAACGGCTCCATAGTGGTGGAGCAGGTATTCGCATGGCCCGGACTTGGCAGAATGATGATCGAGGGGGTCATTCAGCGGGACATGCCGCTGGTGCAGGCGACAGTGCTGGTATCGGGTTTCTTCTATGTCGTAACCGCGCTCATAGTGGACATCATGTACGGCTTCGCCGACCCCAGAATCCGGGACACCAACTAGACGGCAACGAGCGGGTAGATCATGGCCTCTACAACTATAACCGAAAGCCAACCGACCAGACTATCGGCGGCGCTCGCCAAATCCAGGGAACTCAGGCTTCCCTGGATACCTATTGTCGTCATTACCGTACTGGTAATCCTGGCCGTGTTCGCGCCGGTCCTTTCCCCACACGATCCCAGAGATCAGAACTTGCGCGACGCCAGGACGCCCCCGTTTCAGACATGGAATTACCCTCTCGGCACCGATTTCGTCGGCAAGGACGTCCTCAGCCGTCTGATATACGGTGCGCGCACGTCCGCTTTCATCAGCATGTTCGCGCTCGGCGCGGGCGTGGTGGTAGGAACGGTGCTCGGACTCATCTCAGGCTACGCGGGCAAGTGGGTTGACACAATCATCATGCGCATAGCGGACGCGACGATGGGTTTTCCATCTATTCTGCTGGCAATGATAATCGTCGCCATTCTGGGAACCGGGCTCATGCCCATCGTGGTTGCGGTGGCGGTATCTACATGGCCGCGCATCGCGCGGATGATAAGGGGAGAAGTATTCTCGGTCAAAGACTCCGACTTCGTGATATTAGCCAGAATCGCGGGCGTCTCACCTACAGTCATCATCTGGCGGCACGTGTTTCCGAACGTGCTGAATACGCTGATGGTGATAACGAGCCTGTCGGTGGCGGGCGTGATCCTGACCGAGGCGTCGCTGAGCTTCCTGGGATTGGGTCTGCCACCCGGCGATCCCGCCTGGGGGATCATGGTCTCCGAGGGCAGGCAGAGCCTGATCAGAATGTGGTGGATATCGCTGTTCCCCGGCCTTGTGATCACGACCGTGGTGATGGCGTTCAACTTCTTTGGCGACTGGCTGCGGGATACGCTGGACCCCAAGTTGCGGAGGGTTTAACGCATTGAACAACGGCAGAGATACTGTTCTGCAAGTGGAAGACCTTCGCACTCACTTCTTCACCCGCACGGGAGTGGTGAAGGCGGTGGACGGAGTGTCTTTCGATCTGAAAGCCGGCGAAACTCTGGGTATCGTGGGTGAGTCGGGGTCTGGCAAGAGCATGACTGCGCTTTCGATTATGCGGCTTGTGCCAGAGCCCGGGGGCCGCATAGTGGGCGGGCGCATCCTGTTCGACGGCCAGGACCTGGTCGAGATGAATGGCAGCGATATGTCGGACATACGCGGTCGGGATATCTGCATGATTCTCCAGGACCCGATGACTTCGCTGAATCCGGTGCTGTCGGTTGGAGACCAGCTTACGGAGACCTACCGAACGGACGCCCATGGCCCGGCGCGCGCCGTCTGGGAACGGGCGGTGGAGCTGCTCCAGATGGTCAGGATACCCGCGCCTGAGATAAGGATGCGCGCCTTTCCACACCAGATGAGCGGCGGCATGAGACAGCGGGTCGTGGGCGCGATTGCCATATCACGTTCTCCGAAGGTGCTGATAGCGGACGAGCCTACGACGTCGCTCGACGCCACTATTCAGCTTCAGTACCTGCGTCTGCTCAAGGACATTCAGGCGGAAACGGGAGCGGCGATCATCTTCATCACGCACGACTTCGGAATCGTCGCCAGGATGTGCGACCGCGTGGCGGTAATGTACGCGGGCAAGATAGTGGAGATAGCGGACGTGGAGGACCTGTTCTACAAGCCTCAGCATCCGTACACCCAGGCGCTGCTTGGATCGGTTCCAGACCTGGAAGAGGACGTGGAGTGGCTTACGTCCATACAGGGACAGCCGCCGCAACTTGACCAGATGCCCATCGGATGCAGTTTCCAGCCTCGCTGCGAATACGCATTCGACAAATGTGACGAGGAATACCCGCCGGAGTACCTGGTTGGAAACAAGCACATAGCGCGATGCTGGAGACTCGATGACGACCACCGCACATCGTAATACGGTAAACGGCGCCGAACCACTGATAGCGGCCGAGGACGTGAAGAAGCACTTCCGGGTCACAAGCGGCTTTGTGTTCCGCAAGACCATCGGGCAGGTCAGGGCGGTTGACGGCGTATCGTTCAGCATACCAGAGGGCCAGACATACAGCCTGGTCGGAGAGTCTGGCTGCGGAAAGACGACCACGGCGAAGTTGGTGCTTCTGGTCGAGGCGCTGACATCCGGGAAGCTCACATTCCAGGGCCAGGACATCACCGAGTTCACGCCAGAGCAGTTGAACGAGTACCGGGAGTCGGTTCAGGCCGTGTTCCAGGACCCGTGGAGTTCGCTGAATCCGCGCATGAAAATCGAGTCCATCATCGCCGAGCCCATTACGGCGCACCGAAGCCTCACGAAAGGGGAACTGAGGGAGCAGATACTCTCGCTGCTCGAAGAGGTAGGACTGCACCCAAGTCACGCCCATCGTTACCCGCACGAGTTCAGCGGCGGCCAGAGACAGCGTATCGCCATAGCGCGGGCGCTGGCGCTGCGTCCGAAGTTGATAGTGCTGGACGAGCCGGTGTCCGCGCTGGACGTATCCATACGCGCCCAGATAATGAACCTGCTGAAGCAACTCCAGATAGACCACAATCTGAGCTATCTGCTCATAGCGCACCAGCTTGCGACGGTGCGTTACATGAGCCATCGTGTGGGCGTGATGTACCTGGGCAAGATGGTGGAGGAAGCCGACTCTTCCGAGTTGTTCAACAATCCGCACCATCCGTACACGCGGGCGCTTATCTCGGCGTCGCTGTCCTCCCGTCCGGGAGTGGAAAGGGAGGAGATAGTTCTGAGCGGCGAGGTGCCTTCCCCTATCAACCCTCCTCCGGGATGCACCTTCCACCCGCGATGTCCGGCGGTGTTCGAGCCGTGCGCCGATGACATCCCCGAGATGCAGGAAGTGGCGCCCGGGCATCTGGTCTCGTGCCATCTGTACTAGCAGCCGTTCCCTCTTAGGCTTCCCCGTCAGAATTCTCGCTTTTTTTGATAGTCTGGGGGATGATATACTCACAGGGTTGAGTTCGACTGGCTTTCCCGCTTGGATTTACCTGAATGGCTCTAGCAATCTCGCTTTCGACTGAATAGATGATATGGATGTTCCTGATAATCATCCCTCCCCCGCTAGATCTTATATAATACCATTTCATTCTGACTACGACGTAAATTCTGGCGACAAGTTAAGTTGCCGTCATTCCCGCTTTCGCGGGAATCCACTGATCTGACGATGAAAACATGACGACATCACTCCGAATTAGTATAACTTCCGGCTTCATGCGGAGTGCGTTCAAGTTCATATTCTCGGGACTTGTCATTGGGCTTGCGTTCTCGGCCACTTATGCCAGCTCGGTAGTAGCCATAAGTAGGTTCGACACCATAAGCATTATATTGCTGGGAGCGGTTGTTAACACAATTCTCATTCTTGGAGTCCTGTCGTTTATACGATCTAAAATTATAGCTAATGCTATTTTGTCCCTTATAGTTCTGCTTGGAGTACTGACGACATACGTTATCCATACTGACCTCTATTACTCACAGTACAACTATCTACTTATTTCATTAGTCATTGGTATGTTTTATTTTATGTTGTTTGTAGGCTTTCGGGTAATAGATGACTTACGTTGGGGAGGAGCATTACTCTCGGTTCTGGCATTGTCAGGAATTGTGATCGCTAGTAGCATTAGCCTCAGTCGTCTCAGTCATATCCCATTGGGCAATCCGGGATGTCTATCCAGATATATTCAAACTGGAGTTACTGAATGCGGTCCTGAGGTGACGACTACAGAAGCATCTAACACATATTTTGAAAAGATTCCAAATGTGTATTTTGAAAAGACTCCAAACATATATTTTATTGGATTTGAATCTATAATTCCAGAGTCTATAACCAAGAAACATCTTAATCTAGAAGACACTCGCTTCCACAAAATATTCAGAGAGAATTTTCGCAGACTGCCGAACATGTTCTCGAATTCTCCATGGACAGTTCCTTCGTTCAATACCCTCTTGTCTCTGGATGAGGGCTCATACCTTGAACTGATTGAAGACTTTGATCCTTTGTATTTATTCTCAGGCCAACATCCCAGCCCATTATTGTTATTGCTGCGGGAAAACGGTTATCAAACAAAATCTATCTATTATAGTAAATATCTGGGTTTCAGAAAGGGACCTAACATAGATAATTACATTCCAATAGATACAAGTCCATCAATTGTCTGCGATCTACTAGATGAATCTATACGGCCTTTTTCCTTTTGGGGATATTGCCAACTGATTACCCTGACAAACAAGAGTTTATACGCAGAAGATTCTAATCAACTGATGGTTGAACACATACTGAGCGCGAGCTCATATCAGGAGCCACAGTTTATCATAGCGCACTTAACATATCCTGGGCACACCTCGAAAGAATTTCAGAGGAGTGATAGTGTTCAATTTGAGATGTTCAGAAATCATTATCTTAGAGCATCTGAACAAGCCTCTATATATCTTGAACAGATTGTAAACCATATAGAAAACAGCGATCCAGACGCGATTTTATTCGTGTTTGGAGACCATGGGGTCCACTTGGACCAGGGAATGACTATTGAGGACGATCCGGTCTTTTTCATGCATGATAATTTTGGGATACTAGGTGGTGTGTGGCCTAAGGATATATGCTCACCCTACTTTGATACCGCTGCCCCAGAAGGATACATGACAACCTTGAGTACCGTGCATACGATACTTAATTGCTTGTCAGAGAAAGAGAACTTTCCCGTGGGCTCAGCCCCTGACTCGCCAATAGTGGGTATCCCCCCAAACAGTAGTTACCATTACAGGGAGTTCTTATATGAATAGCCATCGTGTGATCGCGTTCGCACTTTCCATCTGTTGGTTCCTAATCTCTGGTGGAACAGTTTTAGCCGACACATATCCTAGCTACGCTTCCCACGTCACACGGGATTCAATAGAAATTGTGGCCGCCTACATAGACCCCGGCGCCGCCGGCTTCGTCATTACTACCGTGCTGGGCTTCATTGCGGCGGTCGGCTATACCATACGACTATACTTTCACAGACTGAAAAGTATTTTCTCTCCTGGAAATCGAAGTAGCAATGAGACTGAAGAAGCCTCCGCGCGGAGGGACGGAGAAGATGGCGCCCGTTCTTAGCTCTGACACAGGATCATTCAAAGACCCTTCGGGGCGAGTGTATAGGGTATCCGGACAGAGTGGCGACGTGCGAATTCTTCGCGGGCTGAGTCTCTCCGCTGATGCCGTTATGCGAAAACTTCTCACCGAGCCATTTTTTCAGGAACTGGTTTCCGGAGGTGATGTTGTTGATTCCGTCTTCGTTGGTCAAGACGACTCCGATGCGCTAACCACCATGGCAGACGTCTGGCATTCCGTCTTAGAGCATCAACTCATTGACTTCGTCACCTATCCATACGAATGGCCGTTTTCTATGCTCAAAGACGCCGCGTTGTTGCAACTACGGCTGCTGGAGACCGCCGCCCAGAATGGGTGGATACTCAAAGACGCCACTCCATTCAACGTTCAATGGGATGGAGTTCGCCCAATCTTTATAGACACGCCATCGTTCATCCCTTGGGAAGAAGGTGAATACTGGCGCGGCTATCGTCAATTCTGTTCTACTTTCCTGATTCCGTTGATGCTGACGGCACACCTCGGCGTGCCGTTTCAGCCTCTGCTTCGCTCACAACTCGACGGCATTCCCCCTGGTGAAGCGTCCGCATACTTCTACGGACTCCGACTTTTCAAGCGCGGAGTTCTATCCCATGTCTGGTTTCCCGCCAGGGCGGAGCGCAAAGCCCGGAAACGTCAGAGCGCGGGCGTCCCTAGTCGCGAAACTCGTTCTCGACGCCGACAACCCAGAACTGTAACATTAGCTCTGCTGGATAGCCTGAAAAGACTCGTTCGCAAGCTGTCTTACGGACCGACACGCTCAGACTGGTCCCAATACTCTCAGAGTCATTCATACAGCCAATCTGAATTCCGGCAAAAGAAAGATTTCGTTGTAAGGAACTCTGCTGGGTACCGCCCGGATTTAACATGGGACATCGGTTCCAATACCGGCGAGTTTTCACGCGCCGTCGCCCACAACTCAAGAACAGTCGTGGCCCTTGATTCCGATCAGGATGCCATAGAGCTTCTTTATCGAGACCTGCGATTGAACGGACCTCAGAATATCCTTCCTCTGGTGATGGACCTTTCTAATTTGTCTCCTGGACAGGGGTGGGCTGGACTGGAACGGCTGCCTTTTGACAAGCGGCGAAGTCCTGATATGGTAATCTGTCTCGCCCTGATTCACCATATGCGCGTCACCGCGAATATACCCATTTCTATGTTTCTCGATTGGCTGCGAACTCTGAACGCCTCTGTCATTCTGGAGTTCATAAGTCGAGATGATGAAATGTTTCAGCAACTCTTGGCTAACAAACAAGAGACTTATTCTGACTACACATCAGAGAATTTCGAAGCCGAAGTATGCAGTGGCTTCTTGGTGCGCGACCGCTTGGAATTGAAAGACGGACTGCGAGAGTTATTTCTGCTGGAGCCTGCCTAGGTGACTATCCCGACACGGTTACGAGACTATTCCTTTCAATGTCTATGATACAATAACGGCATGAAATCAGATGCCCCGTGTCTCCAAGAAACTCCTGACTCGGCGCGCGTTATCCTTCCGATCATTCTCTGCATTCTCGCCCTTCTATTCCTGCTGGCTGGGTGTACAGATCAATCGCAACCAGAGGACCCAGGCGACGGTATAGCCCCATTCACCAACATAGCCCCTGAGGCGCTAGGCAAGAAGGCGTTTACCATCAACCGCTATCCAGGCGTCGCCATATTCGACTATGACCGCGACGGGGACCTGGACTTCTACGTTACGCAGGAGGAGGGCGGGCCGAATTTCCTGTTCAGGAACGAGGGGGACGGAGCATTCAGTGAGGTGTCTGAGGAGGCGGGCGCGGCGGCGGTCATCAGCAACAGCGCTGGCGTGGCGGCGTGCGACTTCGACAACGACGGCTACCAGGACCTGTATGTAGGCGCGCATGGGCGCAAGGGAGACGGCCTGGATTACCGGTCGGCTGATGAAAGCGACGGATTGAGGACGGCTATCTCGGACAGGCTGTATCTCAACAGGGGCGACGGAACGTTCGAGGATATAACGTCGAGGGCGTTCGGCGACTTTGTGAACATCAGATCTGCGATGAGTGTGGCGTGCGCCGACGTTGACGGGGACGGTTGGCTGGACATATACGTGGCGAACAGGGCGGACTTCGACTTCGTGCGGTTTACCGTGCCGCAGCACCACGGTCACTACAATGTGCTGTACCGCAACAATGGCGACCTCACGTTCAGCGACATCAGCGAAGAGGCGGGAGCGCTCGGCGGACAGATAACGATGCGCGCGCCGGACGGTCTGCCCATCGAGTTCTATGACCGCGAATCAGGTGAGTTCATCGAGGGCTACGACCCGCGTCTCGGCGACCGGTTCGGGAACAGGGTGGGCGATCCGACGGGGCAGTCCTGGGCGACGCTGTTCTTCGACCATGACGACGACGGCGACCCAGACCTGTGGGTGGCGCACGACGGCGACCACCTGGAGGTGTATCGCAACGATACGGACGGGGGAACTATCGTCTTCACGCCCATAGCGTCGGAGATGGGTGTTGACGTGGTGGGGCAGTGGATGGGGTTCGCGCTGGGAGACTACGACTCGGATGAGGACCTGGACGTGTTCGTCACGAACATCGGCTATCATCCGCTTACCCGGCGTCCCGTGCCGTTCCCAGGGGCGGACTGCGCGTACACACACCAATTCGACTGGGGGACGTGCCTCCACTTCCTTCTACGGAACGACGGGATTCCCGGCTCGGGGACTATTCCCCAATTCACGGAAGTGACCGCTGATACGCAGGTTGAGGCGAGCGGGATAATGCCTCCTCTGTCACTAGATCCGGTGAATATATACTCGGGGTGGGAGCTTCCGAGCGGGCTGGCGGCCTACGATTTCGGGTTTGGGACGGCGTTCTTCGACTATGAGAATGACGGCGACCAGGACTTGTACTGGCTTGGCGCGCTGGTGTCGCGGGGCGAAGGGCCCGGCGGTCTGCTGTACCCGGGAGCCGGACGGATGATGCGCGGGGATGGCGCGGGCGGGTTCGAGGATATCACGGTGGAGGCGCGCTTGTTGGATATCCAGGACGTGGACTACTCAACGCTGGACACCAGTTCCCCGGAGTTCGACGCGCGGGCGCAGCGGATCGGGACGGAGTTCCATGAGAACGGGAAGGGGCTGGCGAAGGGCGACCTGAACGGGGACGGATACGTTGACCTGATAGCCACGAACAGCAGCGGCGATCTCAGGGTGGACGGCGGCGTACGGTTCACGAAGGGGCCGCTGTTCGTGTGGCTGAATGGCGGCAAGGACGGCAATTGGCTGACTATCCGGCTGAAGGGCGGGATGGCGATACGCGGAACAGGCAGCAATGCGGACGGGATTGGAGCAAGGGTTTTTCTTACCGCGAAGACAGACGGGGAAAGCGCAACTACGCAGGTGCAGGAAGCGCTGGGCAGTTCGACGTTCCTGTCCATGAACAGCCTGGATATGACATTCGGGCTGGGAGAGGCGGACAGGGCGGATGAGATCGTGATTCGATGGCCGAGCGGGGTTACGCAGAGGTTGGAGAGCATCGAGGCCAACCAGGTTATCATTATCGAGGAACCTGAGAACTGAGATTAATCGCTCAACTCTCCCTATACAACAACTCCCAATCATGCTATTATCCGAATATACAAGCTAAATAATGAGAACCAAGAACCAACCCTTGGCAAACAGAAACTATAACAGACAGGTTATACTAAGAAAAATCGGACGCGAAACATTTTCGGCCCCAAAGCTAACGCTGGGAAAACTCTGGTCATCTCTGGGTAAAAACCTGCCCAGCCCGACCCCTGTACTCTACCTGTTGGCTGCCCAGCCGGATCCCAGCGCAATTATAAATCAGGCTTTATCAAACCTTCCGAATGTACACTACCAGGAGTGTACTTAGAACCCCGATCATTATGCCGATAATCGCCGCCCAAACCGTCGCGCTTTCGAACCCTGCGAACCCCGCCGACTGCGCCGAGTCGTCCCCTGACTCGGGCATGATCTGGAGGGTCTTGAGGAATTCGACGACGGCGGCCTGATCGTCCGGGGGCAGGGACGCGAAGGCGTCGCGGCTGAGTTGGGCCTCGCCGCCGTGCGCGAGTATTGCCTCGGAGATGAGCGTGGCGCGACCGTGATGGAGGTAAGGCGGCTCGTTGGCGAAGCCCCACAGCTTGCGGGTGAGCCACTGGTCGGTGGGCACCATCTCCTCTTCGCGGGTCTCGTTGTTCAGGATGTCGCCCATGCTGTGGCGCTTGAGGTCGGTGAACACCGGCACCATGATTGTGTCGTCGGGTCCACTTCGCAGTCCTGATGCTTCGCCGCCGTCGGGGAGGGGGACTGAGTATGCGTTGGCGACCTCGAAGACCTGGAGCTTGCCCGCGGGATTGAACGGGTTGGGCTCGGTGAATATAGGGTTGTTCAGTGGCAGTTCGGGGATGTGACAGGTTGAACATTCCAGCGTGGAAAACAGCCCCTCGCCTCTCTGAGCGGCGGCGCGGGCTTCGGGGTGGTCGGGCATGACGCGACCGGGTGGGGGCAGCATTGCCTGGAATATGACGAGCGCGCTTATGTCCCCACGGCTGAGTTCGTCTGCCATGCCGTCGGCGTCGTGGTCAACGGCGTCTCCGAACCGTTCCGACGCCTGCATACCGAAGTGCTGGTTCATGGCCTTGACCGCGAACTCGCGCAGGGAGACGATGGTGCCTTTCTGCATGAACGGCCTTATCACCAGGTCTGGGTCAACACCCTCGACTGCGCCGGTGTCCAGGGAGCCGTCGGGCGAAGCGGTGACTGTACCGAAGTGAACGCCCTTGGTAGTGAGAGGCAGGGATACGGGGGTATTGGAATCCCGCGCCTGCTTTCTGGCCTCGTCGCGTATGGCGTGCAGGTCCTCTGTCATCTCGCGGGCGAGAAGCTCGATGTAGCCGGAGCCGAACAGGCCGAGCGAGGTCCTCTCGTTGCCCACGGTCCTCAGGGTATGAGCTTGGAAGTCGTCGCCCTCTCCCGCGTCGAAGTTGACGAAGTGGAAGCCGTCGGCGAGGACGAACACGTTGGTGGCGTTGTCGCCGCCTCCTCCGAGACGCGGGACGCCGTGGCAGCTAGAGCAGGCGTTGGCGTCGGGGCCGGAGATGCGGTTGAAGTTGTCGGGAAATGTGCGGGGCGGGCGGAAGTTGTCGGGAGACACATCGGTGGTTTCGGGTCGCCCGGCGCCGTCCAGCGTGTTGAAAGAGGCGGTGAACAAGAACTCGCCGCGCTCGACTATCTGATCGAGGGTCAGGCTGCCGCTTTCGATGTCGTCCTGGCCGATGTGATAGTCCAGCGTCGCGGCGTCGCCGATTCGAGGAGAGTCCAGGGGTTCAGCGGTCGTGTTGTGGCAGGCCGCAAGCATCGCTCCAGCGAGGATGACCAGGGTGAAGACGATGCTCTTTCCGGGTGCGCTCAACGAGTTCATGGACGATTCTCAACGGCTATTTTGCCAATCAGCATCGAACAGGATCGGACAGACGCCTATCTCCATCCGATGTCGCGGCGAGACCTGCGTCTTTGGTATGACTTCAGCGTCCTCCACAGCGAACTGACGATGAACACCACTATCAGCCCGGCGCAGGCCCCGATGGGAACGAACAGCACGCTCAGACCGAGCGCGAATTGGAACACCGCCGGATCGAACGTCGGAACCGGCGGACCGTTCCTGATTTCCGCGACATACCTGAGATGGTCAAGACGATCTATGTACACGTAGATGAACGTCGCCAGGCCGCCGAGTATGGCGGCGGCTGTGTACCATATCTTCACATTCAAGATCGAATGCCTCCAGTGCTGAGCGCTGTTCCGGTTCGACGTGGCCTGCGAGAAACCATGTAAAGCAGCGCGGCTACGGCATAGGCCGCCGCGAAGGTCGCGAGGGCGGGGGCGTAGGATTCGGTCCTGTCGAATACCCAGCCCGCGTACCAGGGAGCGAAGAACGAGCCTACCGCGTCGAATGCACGCATGATACCAGTTATCGCGCCGTAGTTGCGCCTGCCGAAGTAGTTGCCTATCGCTATCCATTGCAGCACGACGGCGCCTTCGTAAACCGCGAGGAGCGCCACGAAGGGGTACAGACTGCCGACGCTGTCCGAGAATATGAGGATCATGCACCCTGTTACCGCTGCGAACATACCCATAGCTATCAAAGGCTGGAAGTTTAGGCGGTGTCCGGCCATTCCGAGCGAGAATCGGAATGGAATGGACAGCAGGAAGAAGATAGCCACGAGTCCGGCGGCAAACTCTTCTTCCGCGCCCTGCCAGACCATTATCGGGATGATGTGTATGGACAGTCCGGTTTCGGCGGAGATGCGGAGCGTGGAAGCGGCGAGGAGAATCCAGAAGACGCCGGTCCTGAGCGCTTCCGACAGGGAGAAGTCGTAAGACTGGGAGGGGCCTGTGGATTCCGGGGACTGCTCGGGCATTTGCTCGACCGCATCTACCTGGTCGGGTGGGGTACGGACGAGACGCGACAGCAGCAGGCCGGATACAAGAACGAATATCCCGGAGTAAATCAGAGTCGGACGCCACCCGATAGTCGCCACACCGAGTCCCAGCGGATACAGGAATATCGCGCCCCCGGCGGCTATGCCGGTGAGCAGTATGGTGAGCGCTATGGCTTTTCTTCGCACGAACCAGCCGTTGGCGGCGGCCATAAGTGTCGGCCCGAATCCGAATTGGGACGGGACCGACACCAGGATCACATAGGCAATGAGAAAGAGGATGTAATTGTTGATGAAGGTTACGGCGACGAGTCCGGCGGAGGCGACTATCGCGCCAATTACTATCAGGGGCCTGGGGCCGAAGCGGTCCACGAGCCAGCCGTACAGGGGCGCGGCGAGACTGGACTGGGCGCGGGAGATAGTGAAGATGAGCGACGTGTTTGCGCTGGACAGGTTCAAGTCGCGCCTGATGGGATTGAAGAAGACCGCCGCGCCGTGATAGAGAATGCCGCCGGACATGACGCCCAGCAGGGTGACGCCGAGCAAGACCCACCAGCCGGAGTATAGGTTTCGCAACCTGTCCAGGATGCGCATTTGGTTATCAGTAGTCAGTTTTCGGTGATCAGTCGGCGGGCGGCGACCAGTTCTGAGAGGAGAGCGTCGTATTCAGCGCGGTCAACCGGAATGTCCACTCGCTTGTTCCTGCAACCTGAGAGGGTGACGGCGGCTACGATTTCCTGCGATCTCAGGCCGTCCTTACCAGTGATGGCGGGTTCCCTGTCCTCGATTATCGCCCTGGCGAAGTCGTCTATGGCGGGGGCGTGGGTTCTCCCGACCGGCTCGAACTCGAAAGTTTCTATGGTCGAGCCCGGGCTGTCGTAGGTGGGGGACTTGTCGCGCGCTATGAAGTCGTCCACGGCGGTCTCGAGCGAGTGAAGGGCGACGTTCCAGTCGTCCATGATTATCGCGCCCTCGCTCCCCCACAGTTCGAGACGCTGGTGGTTGGGCGCCTGGGATGTGGTGCAATGGAGGGTTCCGTGTCCACCGCCCTCGTAGGCCATAGCGGCTGTGGCGAAGTCTTCGACCTCTATGTCATGCCTTCGCGTGGATACGATGCCCATTACCGAGGCGGGTAGGCCGCCGACCCACTGCATCAGGTCAATGGCGTGTATGCCCTGGTTGAGGAGCGCGCCGCCGCCCTCGGCCTGCCACTTGCCGCGCCAGTCGAGGCGGTCGTAGTAGTCCTGGCTGCGTATCATGGCGGAGGCCATCGAGACGCGGTATATCTCGCCGATTGCTCCCTGTTCTACTAGCTCCCGAATCTTCAATGCATCGGGCCGGAAGCGGTTGTTGAACAGGACGCCGAGCTTGACGCCCGCGTCTCGGCACACCTCTATCATGCGGTCGGCCTCGGAGAGTGTGACGGACATGGGCTTTTCTACGAGAACGTGCTTGCCCGCGCGGGCGGCGCTCTCGGTAATGTCGGCGTGGGAGCGGTGGGGCGTGGCTATTACGATTGCGTTAACGTCGGGGTCGGCGAGCGCGTCATCAAGCGTGGGATAGGCGACGACACCCAGTTCGTCCGCCTGCTGTCGGAGCGGCGGCTGAGTCCGGGCGTTGACGCCGACGAGCCGGCATGAGTCGAGTTGAGCGATAGCGTCTATATGCACGCGGCCTATGACACCTGTTGAGCCTATGATGGCGAGTCCTACTGTGTTCATTCGAGAATCCTATTATCAATCGTTAGTTGTTCATCGTATCACATTTGCATATACTGACTCAGCAGCGCATCCATAGCTCGACAGGAGAGTGACGCAATGGCAGGATATTTGATTACCGATGTCGAAATCACCGACGCTGACCGCTATGCTGATTTCATAGAGAAGGTAACGCCGGTCATCAAGAACCATGGAGGCAAGTTCGTGGCGCGTGGGGGAACTGTCGAGGTTATCGAGGGCGATTGGAATCCTCCGCGTCTGGCGATACTGGAATTCGGCAGTATCGAGCAGGCGAAAGAGTTCCTGAATTCTCCCGAATTCAACGAGCTCAATGAACTTCGGATCAGTTCCTCAAGCATCAACATGGTTGTCGTGGAGGGTGTGTAACTCCGCCTCCGTTGTGCAATCTAGCCCCAGCAAGACGGAGTAGCGAACTATGGCAAAAATGAGTGGTGGCGAAGCCCTTGCGAAGTCGCTGGTGAATGAAGGCGTGGAGGTCGTGTTCGGGATACCCGGCGTTCAGATATACGGGATTGTCGCGGGGATACGAGACGAGCCTGGCCTCCGCATGATCACGACCCGGCATGAACAGGCGACGACATACATGGCGGACGGCTATGCCCGCACGTCGGGGAAGCCCGGCGTGGCGCTGGTAGTCCCGGGCGTGGGTGTTTACAACGCGGCGTCCGGTCTGGCTAACGCATATTCGCGCTCCGTGCCGGTTCTTCTGATTGCGGGCCAGATTCCACGCGGAGCGATTGGCAAGAATCTCGGAGCCGTTCATGAGATCGCGAACCAGGCGGATGTGGTAGGACCCGTGACCAAGTGGCGGCGACAGGTATCCAGGCCAAGAGAAGCGCCGGATGCGGTTTTCGAGGCGTTCAGGCAGATGCGTACAGGGCGACCGCGTCCCGTTCTAATAGAGATGCCGCCTGAGGCGGGAGTGGAGCGGGAGGAGGTGGCGCTTCGGAATCCTGCCCGCATTTCGAGAATCGTGCCGAGCAGGGAAGATCTCGAGGAAGCGGCCGGCGTCATAGCTCACGCTCAAATGCCGCTGATATTCGCGGGCGGCGGAGTGGCGCGGTCAGACGCGGAGGAAGCGCTGGTCGAACTGGCCGAAGCGACGAACATACCCGTGATTACGTCCAGCGGCGGGAAGGGGACTATCCCGGACAGCCATCCGCTGTCTTACGGCTCCTGTTTCAGTCCGCGGGGCGAGAGACAGGAGATGAACGAGCTATTCGACGTGATGCAGTCGGCGGACGTGGTTATAGGAATCGGCACACGTTTTTCTCTGGGCAATCCGGCGGGCGAGTCCTCTGTCTTAGTGAATATCAATATTGACGACACCGAACTCACGAGAATCCAGTCCAACACCATCCCATTGCATGGCGACGCGAGGGCGACCATAGATGCGCTGCTTCCGCTGCTCTTGGAGGCCGGAGCGGGAGAACGGGGGTCGCCCGCGGAGGCGGTTGCCGCGGCCCGGCGACTGATCGCCTACTTCGGAATCAGGGAGGAGGAGCCACAGTACCCGATACTGGAGGCAATCCAGAATGGCGTTCCTGAGGACGGCTTCGTCGTATGGGATGTCTCGCAGTTGGGGTTCTATGCCCGAACTCACCACCAGGCTAATCATCCCAAGACGTACATAGATCCGGGGTATTCGTTCAACTTGGGCTATTCTCTTCCTACGGCGCTGGGTGTCAAGGTAGCGCAGCCCGAACGCTCTGTGGTGTGCGTGACCGGGGACGGCGGGTTCATGTTCAACTCGTCCGAGTTGTCAACGGCGGTACGATACGGCATAAATGTAGTAACCGTCATTCTCAGAAACGATTCCTACGGCAACGTGGAGTCCGACCTGAATGAAACGTTTGGCGGAACTTACGAGACCAGCCTGCACAACCCGGATTTCGTCCGGTTCGCGGAGTCGTTCGGCGTGGTCGGAATGAGGACGGAAGACCCTCTGGAGTTGGAGAAGCTGATTCCGCGCGCACTGGAACTGGAGGCGCCGGTGGTTATTGACGCGCAGCTCGGGGAGATGCCCCTTCCGCGCGCTCATCAGTACGCTTTCGTGTACCATCTACCCTGGACACAGCCCCAAGAAGGACTGATACAGTCCTGAGACGATCCTACAGTCTAGGAACTCTTAAAGACCCTCGACTATGATGACGTGGCTGTTGGTGGAGCGGATACGCATATCCTTGGGGTGGGCGTATTCGTCGGAGCCGTGCCATGCCTTAGCTTGCTCCATGCTGGGGAACTCTATGATGACGGTGCGGTTGGGAGCGCGGTCGCCTTCGAGAAGCGCGGTCTCTCCGCCCCGCGCGATGTACCTGCCGCCGTAGGCGTTGACGGTAGGTTCTACCAGTTCGCGGTACTCTGCGAAGAGTTCGGGATCGGTGACTTCGACGTCTGCGATTACGTAGGCTGGCATTGGGGACTCCTGTCTATGGCTTGGAGTAGTTGGTTTCGTATCTCGGTGGCCTGAGCCGCGAGGTCAACGGTGGCGAACCTGATTTCGTGTCCTTGAATCATAACGGATTCGTCAACACTGTCATTGATGACGGGATGCAGCAGAACACCGGACGCATCTGACCACAACGGATCGCCTCTATCTTCCTGAGACCTGAGATACGCGTAAATCTGGTAGAGGTCGGCGCTTGTGACTTTTCCGTCGTGCAAGATTGGTTTGAACTTGGTATCAACGACCAAACGGCGGCTCCGGCTCAGACTATCCAGAATTATATCAGGCTTCATCATGGGCAGGATGCCAATATTTTGAGGGAGCCAATATATATGCGATTGGGGCCTGACACGCCACCCACGGCTTCCTAAGACGAACCTGTAGAATCCGGCCACTGCGTCCTCGAATAGTTTCCACCATTCCCATTCCGTATTAGGCTTGGATAGATGGCTTGCGCCCTCGGATTCGTTTGGAAGGGCGAGATCGAAGGCAAGACGCGCGGCGGCTACCATCTGGCGGTCGTCGGCGTCGAGGCGTCCGAATGATCTTATGGTGAGGTCGTTCCTGTGGGGCGGGTGAATTCCTACGCCCATCCGCGCCAGCGTGGTCGCCAGTGTGCGGCAGCGACGCGCGAGGTCGGAGCGACGAACGAACTTGGCTATTCCAGCCAGCGCCGCGCGGACGAACCTGTTGCGCGGCGTGTCAATCGTCATCTCGTCGAAGCGGCAGGCGATCTTGCCGCGCCGGAGAAGTTGGCCGCGCTCGGTTCGCAGCAGGTCAACGCGACCGCGAAGTCGGCTCAGAACGGCGTCTTTGGACTGGTAGGCGAAACTCATGTTTCTCTTGATTCGGCGTTCGACCGAACCTGCCAGAATCTCGGCCACTAAGTCCGCTATATCGTCGGGGTTTTCCTCGATTGAGGTTATCCTCTCGTCCCTGGTGTGGCGGTATAGATCGGATGCGTAGAGCATCAGAAGCCAGATATTGCGGACCGGGACTTTGCTTGCGCCGATATAGCTAATGGAGTTCGTGGCGTCGGGCTGGGCGGCAATTGCGGGTAAGGTCATTAGATACCGCTCAACAGCCGGCTTCGTTCCTCTTGGGCTTTTTCACGGTCGTCATACCAGTATTCATCGAGGAGAGGGCCTATCTCGGTTTCGACGACCTGCCTGAACCAGTTGTTGGCGTTGTCAATTTTGTCATTTGGAGTGACGAAACTGTGGCCTATCCTGAATTGCGGGCCGAGGTTCGGATCGTCGGCAATGGCTTGGTTCAGAGAGTCGAGCTTGGTCTTGATTTGCAGGAGCGCGTCGCGGTCAATGCCGGATTGCTCATGCACCCATCCCAGCCAGGGTTCCCCTAGCTCCGGTTCCATGTTCACGAAGGCGAATCGCCGACGGAGGGCGAAGTCAACCATCGCGAGGGAGCGGTCGGCCATGTTCATCGTTCCTATAACGTACAGGTTTTCGGGGATATGGACGCGCTCACCCTTGTGCTTGCGGTAGGTGAGTTCCAATGCTTCGCCCGGGGTTCTCTTGTCGGATTCCAGCAGGGTCAGCATTTCACCAAGTATCTGGGCGGGGTTGCCTCGGTTGATTTCCTCGATGACTATGACGTGTCTGGAGCTCTGGTCTTCCCTTGCGGCGTCAATCACTTCTATGAACGGGCCGTCCACCAGATCAAGTTTGCCGTCGCTG
This sequence comes from Dehalococcoidia bacterium, assembly GCA_965202815.1. Taxonomy (GTDB): domain Bacteria; phylum Chloroflexota; class Dehalococcoidia; order Lucifugimonadales; family UBA1123; genus VXRN01. The sequence continues at coordinate 731,710 of CBDBCD010000002.1, read as the reverse complement.
CTTGGACGCCAGCCTCTTATGAAATCCTCATAAGACAGGTTGGGGTGGAATTGAACGGAGCGAACCTTGTCGGCATCCTGCCGTCCGATCAGGGCGTAGGCCAATCGCTTGGCGAGCCAAGTCTTGCCGGTGCCCGGCGGACCTTGGAGGATGAGGTTTTTCTTAGATTTCAGGCGGTCTAGGATTTCGGATAGCTTGGCCTTTTCTAGGAAACAGCCGTCTTTGAGGATGTGGTCAAGGGTGTATTCTTGAACTGATTCATATAGTTCCGATCCAAGCCTGGCCTCTTCTTTGGATTTATCTGCCTGTTCTATGGGGAATATCACATGACGTTCATTGTCATCCATGTCCGCGGCTAGTGATAACTCCTGATAAGAATGAACTGGACAATCGGGGTCTTGAAATTTCTCTTGGAGAATATCCATAAGAGACAGATATGCTTCCGCGTTGTTGGTGATTCGGTTGTCCACAGGAGTTTTGAGGTCGTCGCGTATGTATGTTCGTAGTTTTGATGGAAACAGACTCTGAAAGGTTCTCGGCCTGATCCAGTAGAGCCCGGATGTTAGATTCCAGCCCACTCCCTTAACACGCACGGCTTTATTGTACGATTGAATAAATGGTCTGTAGTCACCGTAGTCGGCAAGGTGGATGGCATTTGAGAACACATCCCAAAGGGAATCAATATCATCGGGTTCACGGACACGCTCAGGGAAGAAAAATAGCAATTTCAAATTTTGAAGAACGGGAATGCCTTCAAAAGTCGTGGGTGGGGGAAGTTCGACCTCTAGGAAATGTGCTAACTCTCCGGCTATGGCCCTTCTTCTTTCGTCAGTGAGGACACGGTTGAACAATCCTAGAGTGCTAAACGGACAAATATCCTTCAGAGGTCCGTCAGTCCCGTCTTTGTATATATCGGTTAAGTGGTCTATTAGGTATCCGGGGTTGGAGGAAGCGATTTTGTGTATAACAAAAATCAACTCCTCCCTGTTATTCCTATAGGTGAGCAACTTATCAGCGAACTCCTCGTAGAAGTGAGTCCACTCGAAATAGGAAGCACTTTCTGAATTTTGGGCCATCTGATGCCGCCCCCCGCAGTGTCGACTGTCTATGGCATGAACCAGTCCTTTACCGCCGCCTCATGCGGCCAGAGGAACTGGAAGCCGCAGCGGAGGGCCATCTGGCGGTCGAGGTCTTCGCGGTCGCCGATGTGCCAGTATTCCTCGGCGTCGAACTTGGTTTTCATGTACTCGAGACGAAGTTCTTCCATAGGGCTTCCCTTGACACAGATGAAGTCTGCCTGGATGTCGTGTTCGTCCCATATTCTGCGCTGTGAGCTTGCGATTCGGTCGGAGCAGCTACCGATGATGATGCCCTTGGACTTGGCTATACGCACCATGTCCATGGTGAGTTCGCCGGGCGGGTCGCCGACTTCGAGGGTGCCGTCAATGTCGAAGCTGATTAGTATGGCCAAGTTGGTCTTCCTCTTTTCTAGTTCTCTGAATATCGGTTGAGGCCGAGTTTGCGTTCCGCTTCCATCCGGGTTTCGTCGTCGAGCAATCGGAGTACTCGGACAACTCCCTCGGCAATGGCTTCGGAGCGGATATCGTGAATCAGCCGTAGCTCGCGTTCCACCTCTTTCCGCGTATCGTCATCGAGCAGGTCCAGGACTTCAGCGCGACCTTGAGCGTGGGCTTCGTCCCGGATTCTCTTCTCTCGACGGGCCTGAGCCACACCTTCAGCATAGCCTTTGGCGCGGGCCTCAGCCCGCTCCTTCGCTTCATGTCTCTCTATGCGTCTTTGCAACCATCCCGCGGTAATCAACCGATACCTCCCAATCAGTCCTTAGAATCTGAGTTTCTGTTGCGCCGGAGTTTGCGTTCGATGTCTTTGCGCGCGTTCTCGTCAAGCAATGCAAGCACTTCTTCACGGCCTTCATCACGTCCCTCGACTCGTCCCTCGACTCGTCCCTCGGCGCGGCCTTCATCGTGGCCCTCGTTGCGGATTCTTTCCTCGCGTCTCTCTATGCGACTTTTCAGCCATTCTGCGGTAACCAAGATATTCCTCCATATATCAACTAGAGCTATGGCGATGACAGCCGAGATTAGAATGTCGTCGGCTATCTCTGAGCGGATGAGTCTCGCCTGTTCGACCAGGCCCATAGCGGACAGGCGAGATCGCTCATCTAATACTACCATAACGGTTTCCAAGGCCAACTGGCCGATGAACAGCCAGAAGGTCAAGTGCCACCATGGCGCTTGTACGCTCAGGAATGAATCGCGAGCGGGTTGGGGCTTATCTTCTGTTCTTGCCATGCTAGTCGGGCGTGGCGCTCCAGACGGTGAAGTTGCCTCCGAGGGGCATGGGGCCGCCTGAGACGGCTACCTCGAGATTGACTCCGGTTACCTGACGGGCTCCGGCGCGTCCCTGAAGCTGCTGGATGGAGTCGGTGTGCATCCAGAAGCGGCTGCGTCCGCTGCCGATGTTGCCTCCACTTGGCGAGATGGGGTTCGGCCCCTCGATGCTGATGTCGGTCTGGTAGAAGTCGAGCGCGTCGCCGAAGCCCATGCCCCTGTATCCCAGACCCTCGATGTGGAACTGGTGGAACTGGGCAAAGCCGTCGTACATATTCTCGAATGAGAGGTCGTCTGCGCTGATGCCGGCGGACTCGTAGATCTTTCGTCCGGTGCTTGCGGTCTCGGTCTCCACTTCTTCAAGGGTCGGGGTGACGCTGCGAGGCGTTCCCCTGCTGGATGCGTGTCCGAGGATATAGACGGGTTTCTGCTTCATGTCCTGGGCGCGCTCGGCTGTTGTGAAGAGGTAGGCGGCGGTGCACATGATGGGTATGTCGTTGTCGAACAGGTTGGCGGGCTTGGCTATCCATCGGGAGGATAGGTAGTCCTCAGCGGGAAGTTCCTCGGGGCGGTGCTGGTACCAGTAGCCTTCGGGGAACATGAGACCGTTGCGCCGGGAGTTCTGCATGAAAGGGGCCATCATGTCGTGGTTCTTGCCGTACTTGTGGCAGTACTGGGCGAACTGGAGCGCGGTGCCATAGCATCCGGGCGGTCCCCAGAGGCTGCGTCCCGGGCCGATGGCGACCGAGCCGGATACGGGATCCGCGGCGCTGAGGCCGCCGTGGTTGTAGCGTCCTATCAGGTTGTGCCAGCCCTTGACGACGAGGCATGTCTCGGCCAAGCCATCGCCTATGGCCTGGGCGGCTGTGACTATGGCGGCGGACATGCAGCCGGGCGCGTGCATCTTGAACTTGACGTTGGTGAGTTCGGGCATATTGAGCTCGAGCCAGTCGGCGCTGAGCTGGCCCAGGCCGTCGAGCGGGTCGTCGGTCTGGTTGAAGGAGTTGATCACGTCGGTGGGCAGAGGGACATCCTCCGGCCAGTGCGCTCCCGTGGTAGTAACCGGGACTATCACGAGGCCGTCAACCTGGTCGGGTGATACGCCTGCGTCGTCCATTGCCTGGCGCATAGAGAGGATGCTGCCGGCGCCGACGGTGGTCTCAGGCTTGCCGTCCCAGCGGCGGGACGTGGGCGAGTGTCCGACGCCCACGGCAGCTACCTTTCCTCTGTGTTCCCAAACTCCGAGGCCCTCTACGGATCTGTACATGGACTCCGGCGCGTCTATTGTCGTTGTCATGGGTCGCTCCTATTGTCTGAATCGGGGTTTGCGGTATTTTCAGGGGTAACCATCGAACTTGGATTTGCGATTTCACCCCCATCCTAGCCTTCCCCCGTCAAGGGGGAAGGGACTTTTGACTACCCTTGTGAAGCCCATCGAGGGAGATGGGACTTGCTCGGCATTTCAGGATGGGCGGGATATGGGTTGCGCGGTCAGGTTGCGACGCGCCACTCGGGTACGACCTGCCCGTTGGCGGTGGGCTCGAATATGACTTCGACCGCCGCGCCGATGGGAACGTCGTCAACGGGTGTTCCGGGCAGGTGAGAGTACATCTGGATGCCCGGGTCGTCGTCGAGCGTGACGACAGCGAGGTTGAAAGGCTGGTCCTCGTGGAGGCTGGCGACGGGGGTATCGTACACGACGCAGTAGTTGTAAATCTTGCCGCGTCCGCTCATCTGCTTCCATTCGAGGCCGTCACCCAATCCGCACTGGGAGCAGGCGGGCAGAGGCGGGTTCTGAAGGCGGTCGCAATCGGTACAGTTCTGGATAACGAGCTTGCCTTCGGAGGCGGCTTCCCAGAAGGGTCTTGTCAGATCGTCGGGTATCACTCCCTGTTTTACCATGATTCATCTCCTGTCATGGGTGGGGGGCGCTGGTTCGTAGCGGCCCCGAGTGGATTCGAGGAGATGATAATACAGGTAGTTTCAGTTATCAATTGACAATTGGCGATTATCAATTGTGGGCGCGCGTCGTCTGGCGAGGGTATATACTTGGATTTATAGATATGCTGGGAGGGCCGCAGGGCGCTTGCAGGGGGACTGCTGGCAGGCTACAAAGGCGTCTGGTGGGGACTTTTGCCCTGCACATTGCCTGTATAAGCCTGCATTTCCCTGTTCAGAGCATTTTTTCAAGTCGGCGGTATCCTGGTTGATAAATTCATATTTATATATTTAAGGACTGTTGTTCTGGACATGTATGGATTGTAGCATAGGATGGAAGGGTTTATGTAGTGGCTCGGGAAGCTCGGTTTTGGTGAGATCCGTGTCAGTTTGGGGATACAGGGGGCCGGTTGAACTCCTTGCGGATAGCGTTGACCAGAGGCAGGTAGTCGTTCTCGTAAAATTCCTGAATCGCCTTCTCAAGCCTCGGCTTCATATCGGGGTCGGAGGGGTTGCATTCATGTCGGCTGAGGATTTCTTTCCAATACATTCGGAAATCTTCTTCATCGGGATTCTGTCCCCGATGGTCATAATCGGTTGGTGGGTCCATCTCGAAAAGGCGGTTTCGAGTTTCCGGATCGCGGGCGACTATAAGGCGAAGTCTCAATGATCCCTCGTGGTAGAGGAAATCGAATCGGAACATTGGCTCTGGCTTATTCTCGTCAATGTGAAAATCGAGACGTGGTGAAGTGAAATAGAGCCGGATCTTGTCGCTGGAGTGGTTTTTGAAGTCTGGAGCATATCGTTCTACGACAGGTTCTATGATGTACCAGAGCATATTGCTCGGTTTCGATTTGATAATGAGGTCAATTGCCTGCCTATGGTCGTTGTATATCTGTAAGGCCAACCTATCTATGTCGCTTGGGGTGTCCAAGACGCGCCTCCGTAGTGTGCGCTCGTATTGCTTCAGGAAACTGGAGACATCTGCGCTGATGGTTGAGCAGCGTCGGTTGAGAGTCTGTTTTATAAGGTCGGCGACTACTTCATAGCCGAATGGTATCCAACGCTCAGCATCCTGCCTCTTTTCGGGTTTCCTTCCGTCGGGCGTAAGGTAGATGGGGAATGGCGTGAGACCTTTGTATTCGCGCTCCACTGTACCCAGGTAGCGGCTGAGTTGGTCGGAATGTTCGTCGCTGCCTATCTTGTTCTCTATCGGACAGACGAGTTCGTTGCTTCCGTCTATCAGCAGGATGTCTATGTTGTGGCGTTCGCGCGCAATTTCGACATTGGTGAACTTCCAGCCGTCAACGTCCGCTGGAGTAAATGCGACGCATTTGATTTCACGCTCTATTGCCAATGTCGCAGCTTTGGATAGGAAGCGGCTCAGGAAGTGATCACCCAGGCCGTGAGACTCGCGCGGATCAAGCAGCCACGCTATGACTCTGGAGTGCTGGATTTCCAAATGCGTGACACCGAGGACGTCAAACAGACTGAACTCGGCAAGCAGAGATTCAAGCCGCTCAAGTTCCGGGTCAGCGGCGAGGGCTTGCAGGGCTTCGCGGGGTGACAAGATGGGGTCAGCTATATGCTCCATGAATCAGCCCGCTAGGCCTGTGGATGCCCGCTCCCCGTTTTCACGAGGACAAGTTTCGCGGGCATGGCGGACAGGGTTGGTTAGGTTGGCTTACACCATGTGGCCGTGGGCTGAGGCGGCGACGGAGACCTGGATGTCGTAGATGGCCTGGGACATGGCCTGGCCGATGAGGTCGAGTCTTGCCACCTGGGAGATTCTGGGGGATGCCCTGTTGAGCTCCTGGCGGGAGAGCAGCCGACTGAAGATGTCGCAGGCGTCGGCGAGGCAGATGATCATAACGTCGCGCGGGGACGGTATCTCGTCGCTGAAGAGCACGCCCATTATGCGCAACTTGACCTCGCGTTCGGCGGCGCCGTCAATTATGGGGTAGCGTCTGGACCTGAAGACCCACAGGAAGCGGTCGTCCTCGCGTTCGAGGATGCCGACCTTGACCAGGCGCGACAGGGCTTCTTCCTGGATTTCGTGGGAGCGCCTGGCCGTGTGTTCGACCCAGAAGCGAGTGTCGCGGGCTTCGTCTGCCGCTGCGATTTCGGCGAGGGTCGAATCCAAGAGGCTGTCTCCGGTTGGAGTGGAGTCTATCAGGACAAGGTTTTCGAGATCAGTGTCTATGCGATTTTCCATAGCCAGTTCCATCAGTACGCCACCGGCGATAGCGTAGTCTAAGGACCAGCTCGGGACGCTAATGAATCTGCCGTCTTCGTCGTGTAGGAGAAGTAGAAGGATTTCTTCAACAAATCGCAGCATGGTTCTTTTCCTCAAGGAATTCTGGGATGCTAGATAGCTCAACCCAAACCATACCATAAAAGTTGGTGAACTGCATAATTGTCTGGTGGAGCTGAGGGGATTCGAACCCCTGACTTCCTCCGTGCAAAGGAGGCGCTCTCCCGGACTGAGCTACAGCCCCACGCTGAGGAGAGATTCAGGTCTGAGCGTCGTTGGCATGGGAGGCTGGGCGACCCGCAAAACCCGGTATTCCCATTACAAGAAAACACCTTAACGACTGGATAGTGAAAAGAACCTTACCGTAGGTTTCTATGTATGTGTAAGTTACGGCGGGCTTTCTCAGGGAGCGGATTTCGGTTTCGGGGAGCTCCTTCTGCGCGCCTGGCGTAAGCCTGACGCCGAATCCTGCTCGACCCTCTGCTTCAATTCCACTCACCCGCCGACCGACCTGGGCACGCCTTTGGGGATGTTATCCATTGGCGATCCCTGTCTCCCTAGAAAGGAGGTGATCCAGCCGCACCTTCCGGTACAGCTACCTTGTTACGACTTAGTCCCAGTCACCAGTCCCACCCTCGGCGCCTGCCTCCTTGCGGTTAGCCCAGCGACTTCAAGTGTTACCGACTTCCATGACTTGACGGGCGGTGTGTACAAGACCCGAGAACGTATTCACCGCAGTGTGCTGACCTGCGGTTACTAGCAACTCCGCGTTCATGCAGGCGGGTTTCAGCCTGCAATTCCAACTGGGGCCGGGTTTGTGGGATTAGCTCCGGCTCGCGCCTTCGCGACCGTCTGTCCCGACCATTGTATCGTGTGTGTAGCCCAGGGCGTAAGAGCCATGATGACTTGACCTCGACCCCACCTTCCTCACCCCAGTGGGGGCAGTCTCGCTAGACATCCTAACTAGCGACAGGGGTTGCGCTCGTTGCGGGACTTAACCCAACATCTCACGACACGAGCTGACGACAGCCATGCAACATCTGTGCAACTGTCCCGAAGGAAAGGCTGCTTTCACAGCCGGTCAGAAGCATTTCAAGCCCTGGTAAGGTTCTTCGCTTATCATCGAATTAAACCACACGATCCGCTGCTTGTGCGGGTCCCCGTCAATTCCTTTGAGTTTTAGCCTTGCGGCCGTACTCCTCAGGCGGGATACTTATTGCGTTAGCTGCGGCACGGAGGGGGTCGATACCCCCCATGCCTAGTATCCATCGTTTAGGGCGTGGACTACCCGGGTATCTAATCCGGTTTGCTACCCACGCTTTCGCGCCTCAGCGTCAGTTACAGCCCAGAAAGCCGCCTTCGCCTCTGGTGTTCCTCCCGGTATCTACGCATTCCACCACTACTCCGGGAATTCCGCTTTCCTCTACTGCACTCCAGTCTGCCAGTATCCCATGACCCCTCCCAGTTGAGCCGGGAGATTTCACATGAGACTTAACAGACCGCCTACGCGCACTTTACGCCCAGTAAATCCGGACAACGCTCGGTTCCTACGTATTACCGCGGCTGCTGGCACGTAGTTAGCCGAACCTTATTCCCCGGGTACTGTCCTTTCTCATCCCCGGGAAAAGGGGTTTACAACTCGAAAGCCTTCATCCCCCACGCGGTGTCGCTGCGTCAGGCTTTCGCCCATTGCGCAAGATTCCCTGCTGCTGCCTCCCGTAGGAGTGGGGGCCGTGTCTCAGTCCCCCTCTGACCGATCGTGCTCTCACACCGGTTACCCGTCTTCGGCTTGGTAGGCTGTTACCCCACCAACTACCTGATAGGCCGCAAGCTACTCCCAGAGCGCCGGAACCTTTCCTCCCTATACCGCAGTAAAGGGAGCGTACGGGGTATTAGACCGGATTTCTCCGGCTTATCCCCCTCTCCGGGGCATATCACTTACGTGTTACTCAGCCGTCTGCCACTAGCTAGGGGGCCGAAGCCCCTTCGCCCGTTCGACTTGCATGCATTAGGCGCACCGCCAGCGTTCGTCCTGAGCCAGGATCAAACTCTACGGATTTGTTTTGGGTTTGGTTCTTTCCACTATCCAGTTGTTAAGGTGCATTTCTTAGGTGCAGGTAGCAATCGTATAACACCTCGTTCGCTTCTGTCAAGACAAATTTCTTGGTTTGCTGGACTGATGCAGGCGGTTGACTGGCATTTTGCAGGTCAGCCCAGTCCCACCCTGCCAACGCCGCCGGAAGCGCCGGGGCCGGAAAGGAAGCCCCTGATGTCGTCGGCGTACTTGACCTCCGAGTCATCCTCCGGCGCATAGCCCAGCGCCTCGCGCGCATTGGAGAGCGACCAGAAGGCGCGCGTGTTGTCGCTGATCCCGTAAACCACCTGCCAGGGAATGCCGTGTTCGTTCTCGATATTCGGCGTCTCTATGGCGCGGGTGAATAGCTGGGCAAGGTCGCGCGGACTGAGGTACGCGCCGAGGTCGCGCTTGTAATTGGCGGGGTCTCCCTCGTATGTGGCGAGATCGAGGTCTCGCGGCGCGCCTATCCGCACCATGACCACTTCCAGCTTTCGCTGCTGCGCCTGCGACGATCCGGTATGGTCCTGCCCGCCGCTCGCGGTCCGGAAGTCCATCGCGCCGCAGGCGAACAGGAAGCCCATGTGCTCGTATGTCGCCTTCGCCCAGCCGTAGAAGTTGTCCGAAAGGGGAAGGCGGTAGGGATCGAGCGATTCCATCTTTCGCTGGTGGATCAGATTGTGCTCGTACCAGTCGGCGGCGTGATTGGAACTGGCCATCACCACGCGCGCGGCTCCGGCGTCGTAAGCGGAGCGGAATACGTTGTAGGCCATCTCGACGTTCTCTTTTTCGTCGAAGAAGTGGTCGAGCGGATTCCCGGATCTTCTCTTGTAGCCGAGGTGAACAACCGCGTCCATGTCTTCGAATAGCCTGGAGTAGGCGGCGCGGTCCGGGTCAATCAAGTCCTGTATGACGACGCCCTCGACCTTCTCCCCTCTGCGATTGGTGTCGGTCACGTCCACCAGGACGGTCTCGTAACGCTCCTTGAACGTAGGCAGCAGTTGGTCGGCTATATAGCCGGAGGCTCCGGTCAGCAGCACTTTGGTCATCGGTGTCTATTCCTTCCATTCCACTATGTACTGTTCCTGCTCGTCCGTCTCAGGGGTTTGTAGTCCCCTCTTTGATTTAGGATTTTGCGCCCACAGCTCCCTCAGCCTCTCCAGGGCAGCCTCCCCCTGGTGTCCATGCCTTGCCAGCCAGCAACCAATGATAGTTCCGGTACGCCCCCTTCCACCGTAGCAGTGGATGTAGGTAGGTTTTCCGTCGCGGAGGTTGTCATCAATAGCGTCGAGTATCGCGATTGTATGTTCATTCGATTCTGGGATGTCGTAGTCTTTAATTGGGAATCGTCGGTACTCAGCGACTTCCAGCCATTCGTCGTATGGGGCGTGTCTATCTTCTTCGGTCAGGTCAATGAAATAGACTATTCCGGCGTCTTCGATCTTCTTGATCGAGTCTGAATTCTGAGGATGCTCCCCCGCAAGCAGCTTTCCTGGGACTACCCAGTAGCCTTTTTCTATCGGTCGTTCCACCATCGGGACTCCTTTCAGATTCATGGGTTTACCTCAATCCTGAGCCGCTTGTTGATGCGGCCCTTGGACTCATGTCCGGCGACGCGAATGCGACCAACCTCGCTCGTGTTGGCGACGTGTGTGCCGCCGTCGGCCTGTAAGTCGAGCCCCTCTATGTCAACGATCCTGACCTCGGTAATCTGGGGCGGAAGCAGGTTTATCTTGGTGCGTATGAGGTCGGGGATTTGGAACGCTTCCTCACGAGGAAGCACGGAGATGTGGATGTCGCGCGAGGCTGAAACCTCGGCGTTGATATGCTCCTCTACGCGCTCGGCGAAGTCGGCGGACATGCTCTCAAGCTCGAAGTCCATACGGGCGCGCAACGGGGTCATGTTGCCGCCCGTGACCTGCGCTCCGTAGTCGCGCCATACGACTCCGCAGAGTATGTGCAGCGCGGTGTGAGTACGCATGAGTTGGTAGCGTCGGTCCCAGTCGAGAGCGCCGTGAACGTTGGTCCCAACTTCGGGCGCGTCGGGGCCTTCTATCTCGTGTACATAGGCGCCCTTGTCGCGGGCTACACGCTTGACGCGGTATTCGGTGTCGCCCGCCGTAAGGATGCCGCTGTCGGGTGGCTGTCCGCCGCCGCCCGGGTAGAAGGCGGTGCGGTCGAGGACGACACCCTTGCCGGTGACGGCAATCACCGTCGCGTCGAATTCCTGGAGGTAGCTGTCTTTGTAGCAGAGGATGTGTGTCAATTGCTGGTCTCCCCGTGTAGCGCTCTTACAGCTTCCTCTATGACCTGTTCGATGTCGGGTTTACCGGACTCGACTATCGCATCAGGCAGATGCTTATGGTGCGGGAAACTCCGTATATGAGGATGGTGAGGCGTACCGTCATAACGGAATATCAAAAGATTGTCCCCATCTTGGTAGTGGTAATGATAGTCAATGAAAATCAAGGAATCATCTTCAACGGTAAGAGCTTCACCGATTTCTAGCAAGTGCCCAGTATCAAAGCGCAGGCGAATTCGTAAGTTAGCTTGTTCAGACGTAATGACCTCTTCGACATAACGTTCACTACGCGCCTCAACACACCGGAGAACAGCCATCTCGACCCTCTCCAAGTATTCTGAGAGCGCGCTATGCAACATCTTTCAAACTGTTCTCCAGTTTGAGGCGAAGTTTAAGATAATGCCGATAATCACTCGCCCATTCCATAAACTCAAGGTCATCGCCCATCTCCCCCTTCTGGTATCGGTGATAGAACTCCTCGGATTCAATCTGATACTTGCCCTCGTTCAGGCCCAGTCTTTTGGCAATGGCGATGAGCGCGTCAAGCGGGGTCGCGTACCGAATAGTCTGCTTACGCATCATTATGACTCTCCTGAGTTTGTTGGCTTGTATTTTATTATGTCACGTCCGGTTCGGGCCTGGGATCAAGGCTGAAATTGAAGGGCTTTTGCTTTGCTCTCTCCGATATGCCAAGAATCTCAAATCCGAGTATGTTGCCCTCGTCGTCCACCTTGACGGTTGATTTGCCGTCCTTGGTAGGAACCATGTCCCCGTCGCCGTCAGCCAAGTTGACCCACAGATAATCGCCTTCTGCGTCCCACCAGACTTCTATTGTCGCATATTTCATCTCTGTCCTAACTATGCGGCGGCTCATTGGTGAATATCAGGCTGCCGGCGGCCATGAACATACCGCCCACGCCCTGGCAGAAGGATGTCTTGACTCCCTCCACCTGGTGGGCCGCCTCGCCTCTGACCTGGCGCACCGACTCCTGCATGGCGAACATTCCATACATTCCGGTGTGAGTGTAGGACAGGCCGCCGCCGTTGGTGTTCAGGGGCAGCTTGCCGCCAGGCGATGTGTTTCCCTCTTCTATGAAGGCTCCGGCTTCGCCTCGTCCGACGAAGCCTAGGTCTTCCAGGCCGTAGATGGGCAGGTGGGCGAATGCGTCGTATATCTGGATGTGGTCAATGTCGTCGTGTGGCACCTGCGCCTCTTCGAATGCCTTGGCGCCGGAGGTCTTGAATGCCGCGGATGTGGTCATGTCGTACATCTGGCTGACGACGGCGGTCTCCACCGACTCGCCCGTTCCCAGGATATAGACCGGCTTGGTGGGGTAGTCATCAACTCGGTCGGCGCTGGTCAGTATGAACGCGCCGCCGCCGTCGGTTACGGGGCAGCACATGAACAGGCGGTATGGGTAGCAGATCATCCGGCTGTTCAGCACATCTTCGACGCTAACCAGCTGCTGGAACATGGCGCGAGGCACCTTGTTCGACCACTTGCGCTGGGCGACGGCGACAGAGGCAAGTTGCTCGATGGTAGTGCCTGTCTCTTTCATGTATCTCAGCACACCCATACCGAACATAGTGGTTGGGCCGAGAACACCGTATATGGACTCGAACTGGCCGGGATAAGATCCGTCGTACCTGGGACCTGAGGCTGCGCCCGCCGTGCCGATTCGCGCTCCCCCGACACCGACGCGACTGCGCCCGCTCTGTCCCATTGTGCATAGAATAGTTGTTGCGAGGCCGGAGGCTATCGCCGCCGCCGCGTGTCTCATGTGTATGAGAAATGATGTCCCGCCGACCTGGGTGTTGTCCACCCACTTGGGAACGATGCCCATGTAGTGGGCCAGAATCGCGGGATTCATGGTGGCGGATATGCCGTCTATCTGGCTGGCGTCAATGCCGGCGTCTGCCATGGCGTTCATGGCGGCGTCTATGTGCAGTTGGGTCTCGGACATATCGGGTATGACGCCAAGCTGGGTGGTCTCGGACGCTCCGACTATGGCGGTCTTGTATCGTAATGACATTGTGGCGCTTCTCCTGGGATTCGAGAGGAATAGGCGAAATTAGAGTATTAGAATGACGGCTAGGCCGGTCCCCAGTTAGGGATGGCGACTTCGTCGTTGGCGTCAACGAACACGACCTTCAGCGGCATGTCGAGGACAAGGTTTTCGGGCGTGTTCTCTATGCCGTGGATGTTGCCCATCATGCGCGGGCCTTCCTCGAGCTGGATGATAGCTATGGCGTATGGGGCCTCGTCCTCGAATCCGGGCGCGGGCCTGTGATTGATCATGTAGCTATACAGCGTTCCCTTGCCGGACGCCCGGAACCACTCCACTTTGTCAGTCATACACCCAGGACAGTGGAGGCGAGGATAGAAGAAGGGCTTGGCGCACCCGATGCAACGCTGTATCCAGAGTTCATGTTCCTTGCACTTCTTCCAGAAGAAGGCCGTTTCGGGTGTCGGGTCGGGTATGATTTTCCTGTATTCCTGCTGAGTCATCGAAGTTCGACCTCCGTTCGGGGCGTTGATATAGACTGAGGATATTGTATGAGACGGCTTTGGTTAGAGCAATGCTCGGAGCGCCGACGGAAGCGTCCCAGGGCCATGAGCGGCCAGTAGTTTCTGTACAGGTGGTACTTGATCATGAACCCGGAGGGGAGTTCCACTTCCTGGACCCGGGTCCTCTTGGAACGGCTGCCCACGCCATAGCCGGGAAAACCTGTGCCGGTGAACCATGGTTCCTCCCACGTTCCGTCAGACCGCTGTGTTGACACAAGATACTGAATGCCGCGCCGGACGGCATGGCTGTCGGACTCGCCCGCGGCCATGAGCGCGATCAGAGCCCATGAGGTCTGCGACGCGGCACTGGGGCCCTTTCCGGCGAAAGCGGGGTCGGCATAACTTGCGCAACTTTCTCCCCACCCGCCATCTTCGTTCTGGTGGGCTACGAGCCAGTCAACCGCCCGGCGCGCCGGTTCGCTTTTCATGTCCTCGCCGATTGCCTCCAGCGCCGGCAGGACAGCCCCCGTTCCGTAGATGTAGTTGACCCCCCAGCGCCCAAACCATGCGCCATCCTCTTCCTGCTCATTCCAGAGATACCGCGCCGCCTGTCGGAGAGGCGGCGTATCCGTCGGATAGCCGACGCGGATCAGAGCCTCGACAACATGGGAGGTCACGTCGGCGCTGGGTGGGTCTATCATCTCCCCGAAGTCGGCGAAGGGTATGGCGGCTACGGCCTTGAGGGTATTGTCCTTGTCGAAGGCAGCCCAGCCGCCATTCTTGCTCTGCATTCCGAGTATCCACTCGGAGCCGCGCTGTATCGCCTTCCGCAGTCTTTCCGGGTCTTCCGAGTCCACGCCCTTCAGAGCTATGAGCGCCTCCGCGGTGTCGTCAATGTCTGGATACGCGCTGTTGGCAAACTCAAAAGCCCAGCCGCCGGGTGTCGTGTTCTTGGCCCTGACCTGCCAGTCGCCGCCATTGGCGACCTGCGCCCTGATGAGCCATTCGCCCGCCCGACGCAAGATCGGGCTGTCGGGCGGCAGGCCCGAATCCTCCAGCGCTATCATTGCTAGGCAGGTGTCCCAGACCGGAGATACGCAGGCCTGGACCCGCATCGCGCCATTTTCTTCTATGCTGAAGGCTTTGAATCCCTCGATGCCTTTGCGCATAACGGGGTGGTCAACCTCATATCCCAGGACTTTCAGCGCGATGAGCGAGTACACCCAGGGCGGCTGTATCCCACCCCATGAGCCGTCCTCTTCCTGGCGCTCCACTATCCATTTGACGGCTCTGCGAATGGCAGTCCGCCGCATCGGGCACCAGGGCAGACGGTTGTACCACCGGAACACCCGGTCCGCGATGTGGAATATACCGGCCGCTCCCATCATGGGTCTGAGTCTCGGGGATTTCGTCCGCTCGTTCGGAAAGAGTTCGGGGATGGACGCGCTGTCCGGGATACGGCATGACGGACGATGAGTCATCACGATACTCAGGGGCAGCATAGTAGCCCTAGCCCAACTGGAGAAGTCGTAGAGGTTCATCGGGAACCAGGACGGTAGCAGCGCCATCTCCGGCGGGATCGCAGGCACGTCATTCCAGTTCCATTGACCGAATAGCGCCAGCCATATCTTTGTGAATACGCGGGCTTGGGGGACACCCCCCTTTGACAGGATGAACTCCCGCGCCCTGATCATGCGAGGGTCGTCCGGGGAGATGCCCGCCAACTTCAGCGCGAAGTAGCATTCCACCGATGTGCTGAGGTCACCGGGAGAGCCGTAGTATTGCCCCCATGTCCCGTCCTCGCGCTGGGTTTCGAGCAGATGGTTCGCCAGCTTCCGCCACGTATCCTCATCCCCAATCCCCAGGAAATGGGTCAGCATCAGATACTCGGCTTCCATCGTGGAGTTGGATTCCAGCTCGCCCCACCAGTAGCCCTCGGGAGACTGGGTACGCGCGAAGTAGTCCTGGGACCGGGACACGGCTTTCGAGACCGCGTTCAGCAGTTCTGGCGAAACACGCGATTCCGGCGCTTCTCTTACGGTCATTGCGTTTTCTCGGCTTTAGCGCTCATCGGAAAAGACCAGGGTTCACTCGCTGGCCGGACACTGCCAGTCTCTCAGGAAGCCCGACGCGAAGAGCGATAGCGAATTTCGCGCTTGGGAGGCCGCGCCGCCCAGCCGAACCAGCGATGGGATCCGGTGGGGACGCAGCATTATGGACAGCGCCCCCCGCCATCCGCTTCCCACTCTCGCGTCCGGCGCGGAATCGGCAATGAAGTCCGGCAACGGACGCTCCGCCGTGTCCACTATGGCGCGGACGGCTAGAAATGGCACGTTTCGTTCATGACACTCCAACGCTATCCAGAAACTCTCCATCTCTACCGCCAGAGCCTTGGCGTCCAAGCCCAGCCGCCTCTTCGCATCGGGGCGCAATACGACTTCGGAGGCGGTCGCGCACGCTCCGGTCCGGTAGCGAATCCCGGATGTCGCCAGGACATCCAGCGCCTTGCCGGTCAGCGCGCGGTCGGTATGCAGAGCTTCGCCAAGGCGCGGCTTCTGTTCGCCACCCTTTGCGCCTTCGGCGGGTATCAGCGCATTGGCGACTACCAGGTCGCCCGCTCGCTGTCCGGCGACCAGTCCCCCTGCGAAACCGAGCGAGAGAACCGCCTTTGGACGACGCTCCTCCAGCACTGTGCGGATCGCTGTCTCCGCGTGGCTTCTGCCCACGCCGCTTACGGCCAGGACCGTTTCCTCGCTTCCAACGCGACGCTCATACATTGCCTGCGGTCTTGACGACGCTATCTTGCTCCAATGGCCGGCCTTGAGGATGCCCCGGGCCTCCTCGGACAGCGCCACCAGAAGCGCCAGGCCTCCCGCCACTTCTCTAGCCCGCTCCGGCGCCGGCGCGCTTGCCGATCACGCCCTTCGCCAAGTCCGCGGCGCCCCTGGGGCTGCTGAGGGAGTCGTAGATGATCGCCGACTCGAACCCGCAGTGCATCATGCAGTTGGCGCACTTGCCGTTCACGCCCACGCCATAGTTCTCCCAGAGCGAGGCGCTGAACAGGTCGTTGACGTTATCTGTGTGTCTGTCCGCCAGTGGGTAGCACGGCTCCCGCCAGCCCTGGACCGTGTAGGTGGGATTCGACCAGGCGGTGCATTGGTAGTCGCGCTCGCCTCGCAGAAAGCTCAGGTAGAGCGGATTGTTATAGAAGCGTATGCGGTCTATCGCCTCGTCCGTGAGCACACGCTTGAAGACCTTTATAGACTCATCGCGCGACAGGAACATCTCCTGGACAGGCCCATCTACGAAGTCGTACCCAGCGGATACCATGACGCCTTCGAACCCCATGTCCGTCACCAGCGTGAAGAGTTGGTGGAGGTCCTCGGCGTTGGAGCCTTTGAACAAGGTCGTATTGGAACAGACCCTGTATCCCGCTTCGAGAGCCAGCCTGGACGCCCTCATAGCCTTCTTCCACACACCCTTGCGATTGACCGCGATGTCGTGCTGGACTTCCATTCCGTCCAGGTGGATGACCCAGGCGAGGTACTTGGAGGGCGGGACGCGCTTCATCACGCGCTCCAGCAGCAGTCCGTTGGTGCAGCAATAGACGAATATCTTCCGGCTCACCAACTCCTCGACGAGCTCGGGGAGTTGCTTGTACATAGTTGGTTCACCGCCCGCGATGGACACGATGGGAGCGCCCGAGTCCTCCACGGCCTTCAGACACTGCTCGATGGTGAGGGTCTTGTCGAGAACGGGCAGGTACTCGCGTATGCGACCGCACCCGTAGCAGTCCAGGTTGCACGCCTCCAGGGGTTCAAGCATCGTCACCAGGGGAAAGCGTTCGCGGCGACGGATGAACTTCTGCCTGAAGATATGGGCGAATGTCTTCCAGGCAAGCTCCAGCGGTCGCCTGGCGCGGACTTCCCTATCCGGCCTATACATAGGCAGGGCTTCGTCCGCCGTCTCCATGACCGCGCGTTCCGGGGGCGCTTCCGTGATCACCATAGCTACCCTCCCATCGCAATATACATCCGACCAGGGCCGCCAAACGAGACGCTTGGCGGCTGGCAGGACCAATCATATCCCAACAGATGGAACTGGTCAAAAGCCCCGGTCTGCGGAAAAAATCGCATAAAATAGTAATGAATTGTCAACGCGGCCTAGCCGTCGTCGTAGTTGTCATGATCTTTCCTGGTTGGGATCTTTATGTTGGACTCTTCCCAGAGTCTTTGTTTCTGCATCGCTTCCCTGAAGAGGGCAGCGCCGATTCTGGCGTGTTCTTCGGTGATGACGGGTTGAGGCTGGCTGTCTATGATGTCCCACATTGAGTAGTCTATCCGTCGGTCTGAGGATTCCTCTTCCTCGTACTCGGACGGGTCGGCTTCCTCGGCTATCTTCTTGATCCTGTCGAGAACTTCCTGGATTCGGGCTTCTTCTTCAGGAGTGTAGGCGTTGCCGGAGGCAACATCCGTGTCTTCAGTCGCCTGTTCGGTGGGTTCGGTGTCGAGCGGGACGCTGGAATCGGCGTCGGCCTGGGTTGGGACGCGCACTTCGGCCTGGGTCGTCCGGGTGTAGTCCGGGTCGCGGTCGAAGGCGCGCCTGAGCAGTTCGGCGGCGGCTGACACCCTTTGCTGGTGACGGATCTTGCCCAGCCCTGACTCGATGGCCGAGTCTATGCCGTTCATAGTGTCTATGAGGTAGTCGGCGACGTCCTGAGTGTCGTTGGTCTTGTCTCTTATGACGCGAGCGAGGGCGGCGTCGAACTCGGAGTCCTCGCGCTCTTCGCGCTTGCGCGGCCTGGGAGAGGGCTTGGCCTTCTTTTCTTCCTTGTTCTTTTCCTGGAAGCGAATAGCTGCGAGGTCGCCGTATTCGGTGAGTATGGCGGCGGCGCACTCGCGGTGGAGGTGCTTTACGCCGTCAAGCCTGTCTTCGAGGACGTCATGCAGGTAGTCCACGACCTTGTTGCCGTTGTCCGTCTTGTGACGGATGTATTCGGCGAGCGCGGCGCGCGGGTCTGCGTTGCTGCACATGGCGACCTCCTCCTCGTCCTCTTCCCATCAGATATTATGTTTTCAGTGTTGTGGGGTGTATGGTAGCAATAATGTTCTGTGGTCGTCAAGGGCAACTTTGATGGAATTGGCAATTAGAAATTATCAATTATGAATTGGGGCGCTGGGCGGGATTGGCGAGTGGCGAGCCTCTTAGAGGATTCCCGCTTTCGCGGGAATGACAAGTAGTTGTGAGATCTTCGGCAATACAATAATCGAAGGGCGCTGGAGATGTTGACAGTGTTGGGATGGATGAGGATAATAGAGCGTAAGTTCTGTGAAACATCGTTCGGGGCAATGTGGAAAGGCGGCATCATGGATTCATAAGGCGAGTTCAATAGCAGGCATGGCAATACGGAACTTGGCGGATTTCATGGCTGAGACAGCGGCCAAAATAGAAGGGCGGATACCCGCGCGGCGAAACGTGGTTGATGGGGAGATGGCGCAATGAGCATTGGTACAGAGGAACCTGAAGTCCGGCATATTTCCGCGAAGGCGGCGCGGATGCCGGCCGGAATGGTGGGTACGCCCGTCAAGACACATAGCGTGGTGAGTATGTTCTCAGGCTGCGGCGGCATGGATTTGGGCTTTCTGGGAGGCTTCCGTTTTGGAGAGCGCTATTATGACCGCTTGCCGTTTGAGATTGCGTGGGCGAACGACGTCAGCGTCCCGGCTTGCGAGACGTATGAGCATAACCTTAAACACCCTATTGTACGAGGCGATGTGATTGACGCTTTGGAAACTCTGCCCGAGTCGGCGGACGCAATAATCGGGGGGTTCCCATGTCAGGATGTTTCTATCAATGGGTCGAGGCTGGGAGCGCAGGGGAAGCGGACAATCCTGTATCGACAGATGATCGAGGCTATTCGCAGGGTGAAACCGCGCATATTCGTGGCGGAGAATGTCAAGGGACTGAGGCAAGCGCATGGGCGAGAGATGTTCGAGCGAATGATCGAGGAATTCAAGGACACCGGATACCAAGTGTCTCATTCGCTATATCTGGCGGCTGACTACGGCGTTCCACAGATGCGGGAGAGGGTGTTCATAATCGGAACGCGGGCTGAGCGGCGCGAGCTCCATCGCCCCGAACCCGTACTACGAACTATGACCGCGCATCAGGCTCTGAACGATCTTGAGGATTTGTCCGAGGATCCAAGCATCAATCATATATGGAGCAAGGCGGCGCGCAGTCCAGAACAGGGCAATCGCGTTCTGAAGGCCAACGCTCCGGCCACGACGATCCGAGCGGAACATCATGGCAATATCCAGTGGCACTACCGACTGCCGCGCCGCATTTCTCTCAGGGAAGCGGCGCGTTTGCAGTCATTCCCGGACGAATTCAAGTTCCTGTCGGGGATGCGCGAGACTGAAAGGCAGATCGGCAACGCCGTTCCGCCCGCGCTGGCATGGCATATAGCCAAAGCCGTGAGGGAATATCTGTAAGGCCATATATGACGCTGGAACAGTCGGAAAAGCGGATGTTGCGGGCTGAGGCCGCAATTCTGTGTCCGCAGATATGCGGCGGTTCGCGGGTTCGCAACAAGTACACGGACGCCGCGCTATATCTGCTGAATCAACACGGCGTACTTTGCACCCAGGCGCGGGATTTGTTTTCGGCTGGCAGCGTAGCGTTGAGGGCTGATCATACGCGCGGCGGCATATATATCATGCGAGCGCTGCGGGACATAGAAGACTTGATGCGGGATGCCGCCAAGAGGCTTGACGGAGCGCTGTTCGAGGAATACTGGGGCCAGGATTATCCGGTGAGTGAACGAATACCTGAGTGGCTGCGGAGAGCGGACGGTTACGCCCAAGGCTGGATTCCGTCGGAGTCTTTGTTCGTTGAGTAGTTGGCGGACGTTCACGCGGGAGCCGAATGTGAATGGGCGGAACAAGACGATTGTGAGGGCGTTGGGGGAGTATGAGACGGGGTGATGAGGATGGATGCCTACCCTATCAGGCCCTGGAACAGGGGAAGGACTGGAGCCTGCCCCGTACCTGATACGGGGATGGGGGTGACTAACCACTTTTGTGACGCTTCCACCTGTCTCATCTGCCTTGATCTGCCCTTGACAGTATATAGGGTTCCGGGCATAGTTTAGGTTATGAGTTGGGAAGTTGAGTTCGATTCGGCTTTTGTTCCCGAATTCTATGCAATGGTTGCCGCTGTACAGGATGAACTCCTTGCGCAAGTGAACGTACTGCGGGAATTTGGTCCGATACTGGGTCGGCCTCGCGTAGATACGCTGAACGGGTCCCGCCACGCCAACATGAAGGAGCTTAGGTTTAATGCGGATAACGGCGTGTGGAGAGTCGCTTTCGCGTTCGACCCCAACCGTCGGGCTATATTGCTTATAGCCGGAGACAAGTCGGGGGTCAGCGAAAGACGCTTTTACAGGCGACTTATCAGAATAGCGGATGACAGATTTGACAGACATCTGGACAGGATTGGACGAACATGATCACGCTCGAAGAGATGATGGACAGGTTGCCCCCAGAGCGTCGGGAGAAGGTTGAGAGACGGGCTAAAGAGTTGATAGCGGAAGAAATGTCTCGCTTACAGCAGCCGCCTCACCCTCCCCAGCCCGCTCGCCACGCCGCCGCCCGGCAGGATTGACCCGTTTATCAGCAGCGCCCCGAACCTCCCCCTCTCAAGGACAAAACCCCTTATGGCCGCCGTATGCTCAGACACTCCGCAACCAATATGTCTGTGACGACTTCCATGCGGTCCGTCCAGCCGCACATTTCCAGCAGGTTTTCCATCGTGTAGCCGCCCCAGCGCGTCTGGTCCGGATCCGGCCTGCCGCCCAGGATGACCGCACTGATATTCGCGTTCATCAGCGCGCCGCAGCACATGGGACACGGCTCGAACGTAGTGTATAGGCTGTATCCGGTCATGTCGTCTGTACCCAGTATCTCGGACGCGTTTCTCAGGGCGACCGTCTCGGCGTGGGCAGTGGGGTCGTTGGTCGTCGGGACCAGGTTGCGGCCCCGCGCCACCACCTCTCCATCCAGGACTATCACCGAGCCAACGCCGACGTTTCCCTCATCGGCAGCCCTCTGCGCCTCTTCCAGCGCTACCTTCATGAACTGTTCGTGATCCATGCTCTTCCCCCGTAGCATTTTTCACCCGAATCCGTCATCGCGGCCCGACGCGATAGACCCAAACCTGGAAAGACACGTCGGGTTCGCCTTTGGGCATACCCAGAAATTCTTCGGTGACATGCACGAGTTCCCAGGATTTGTCGGACTCAAGCTGCTGCTGTTTCTCTCTGAAGCCGTTTTGTTCGTAAACGTCGGGGCGCAGCGTGAAAGCGACGTGGCCTCCTGGCCGGACGACGCGCGCAAGTTCGTCGAACGAACTCGCGGGCGCGTGTCCCAGGGTGAAGACGCCGACGCCGATGGCGGCGTCGTAGCTGCCGGTGTCGAAGTCGAGCGGTTCGCCCATGACCATCTGGTGAAATCCGCTGTACACTCCCTTGCGGCTTGCCTCCTCCAGCATCCCGCGCGACAGATCCATCGCCTCGATGTTCGTGTAGCCCAGCCGGTGCAGCTCCACGCCGACCAGTCCGGTTCCCGCGCCCGCGTCCAGAACTCTCGCGTCCTTGGAAACGAAACCCTCGAACGTCTCCGCCGCTACCTTCGGAATGACGTAGCCGAAATCGGACTCCAGGTCATCATCATAGTCCTTCGCCCACTCGTCGTAGCGGTCCTCGAGCTGCTGGTTGTTCTCAGAGGCGTAAACCCACTGGACTTTGTTCTCGCTGTTCATTGATTCCTTCTTTCACTAACGTCGGGACATTGCGAATCCTGTCGTGGCGCTACCCCGGCGGCTCGGCCAGGGGATAGTAGCGGTGCGTGATTGACGCTTCATCCATAGTGACCAGCCTGATGCCCGACGGGTCGGGGCCGAGCGGGTAGCCAACCGCGCCGGTGGTTATCATGAGCAGGTCGCCGTCTCGCGCGTAGTTGTTCCTGTGCATGTGTCCGGCGAATACGGCGGAGGCGTCGTTGCCCTTGAGTATGCTCACTATTGCTTCGCGTCTTTCGAAAGGAATCGTAAAGTAGTCTTCGTCCTCGTCGGGGCGCTCCAAGAACAGCGGATGGTGCAGCAGTAGAATCAAATGCTCCGCGCCCGCGCGGCGCGCGGTACTCATGTCGTCTCCCAAAAATTGGATCATCCTGTTCCACTCGCGCGGAACATTGGACGGGTCCGACGCGACCGAACTGTTTATCACCGTGAAGTGGCAGTCGGCGTGGTCGAACGAGTAGTTGTCCGCGCCGAACTTCTCGCGATACAGGGCTATGGACTCGGAGGTGGGGGCCTCGCCGACGTCGTGGTTGCCGGATACCCAGTGTACGGGGATGCCGTCGTTCAGATTCTCCGTGATGCGGAATAACTCAGCTATCTCGGCATCGTCGCCGGTATCGTGAATCATGTCTCCGCACACTACTACGAAGTCCGGCTTCAGGCTGTTGGCTTTGTCTATGGCCCTTGTGTAGAGGCGGGTTTCATCCGCGAACCCGCTTATCGGCTCCGGCGCCTTGCGCATGAGTATGCCCCTCCGCCTGCGCTCCTCGATCTCCTCCTCGGAGTAGTTGCTTACAGACGCGAACATTCCGAATTGAGGATCGGACATCTGAACGAAATTGAAGGACATTGGATATCTCCATAGCGGTTTGGGGTGGGCTAAGGCATGGTCTGACCGAGTTTGAGTTCGTGCCAGACGCTTCGATGGACGCGGCGGTAGCCAAGTTTCAGGTACAACTCCCTGGCGGGGGTGTTCTCAGCGTCAACTTCAAGCTCTATTGCATCAACACCCTTGGACAGGAGATGTTTCATGCCCGCGACAACAACGGCGGTGCCGAGCCCGCTGCCGCGATATGACGGGTGGACTCCCGTCATCGCCACGAAGCCGACGTGTCCGTAGGGATTCTGGATTCTCTGCGTCCAGTTATAGGCGGCGGCCGATTCACCGTCCATGATGAAGATCACTCCCTCAGGCGGACTGATCTTTACGCGGACGCGCGCGGCTATCTGATCAACGGTATTGGGACTGAAGCCCCAGTTTTCGCCGAAAGCGGTGTTCTGGAGTTCGGTAAGCATGGCTTCGTCTCTGTCCAGCTCGAAGGACTTGAGTCGAAAGCCCGGCCTGAGTCGCAGGGGTGGAAGTTCGGCCCCCTCCCAGCGCATTTGCCAGAATTCCTTGATCCTCACGAACCCCTCGGACTCAAGAAGCCGATGGTCGTCATGCGCGTCGAGCGCCGTCTGAAAGTGGACCGCGCGCCCCCCAGCCTCCTTCGCCCGTTCCACCGAGTCGCGCAGCAGACGGGTGAGTATCCCGGTGTCTCGGAATTCAGGGATCGCGCCCCCCGCGACGACGGCCCTGCCGATGAGTGGTTCTGGGGAAAGCAGGTGGTATCCCACGATGTCGGCCCCATTGACCGCCAGCCGCAGATTCGTTTCGGGCGACGCGGACGGAACCGACAGGTTCTGCCTCACGACTTCGCTGTCCAACTCCTTTTCTGTCCCCGTCGCTCCGCCAATGCGGTTGAACAGGTCTGTGACCGATTCAAGGTCTTCCCACGTAAACCCGCGAATATCTATGTCCTGAGCCATATTACCTGCCTGCGGCCGTATTTTCGGAAAGGGCATCCCGATTGTATCAGACGGACGGCTCGTTCCATACATTGCAATATCACTGCGTCTAAATGTGATATACTGTCGCCTGTCATAATCCGGCTAAGGGGAAGTTAGCGTTTCAGGAGAGGTATCATGGCAACAGGCAAAGCGGGCAGCGATTTCTCTTTCGCCACTTTTTCCCAGAACCCGTTCTACGAAGACTTGAATGCCAGGCTGGTAGCGATGGCGGAGCCGGGATCCGGTCAAAGAATCGTTGACCTGGCGTGCGGCACCGGAGGCGTTACCAAGCTCATTCTCGAGCATGTGCGGGGGGCCAGGGACTCAGTGGTCATTGCCATGGACCACTCGGCGGGCGCTCTCAAGCAGGCCATGGAAGAGTTGAAGTCTCACAGGGACACCGCCGTCCAGTTTGTGCAGAGCCAGGTCGAGCAGGTATCCGACGCGCTCAAAGAGAGGGCGGATACCATCATCTTCTGCAATGCCATCCACTACATACCGGACAAGGACGCCCTGGTAGGCGAGATATCCAAGTCGCTCAATCCCGGCGGAAGGTTCGCATTCAACACCTCCTTCTACGAGGGCGGGCAGGTTCCGGAGTCCACGGCCTTCTATCGCAAGTGGATGTTCAAGTCGGCGCGCATTCTGCGCAGGGAACACGGCCTGTCTCCGCAGAGGGCCGAAAAGGTCGAGTCCAGGAAACATCTGACCGCGGACCAGTACAGAGAGTTGCTGGAACGCAACGGTTTTCGAGTGATTCGACTGGAGGAAGACACGGTCCTCGTACCCATAGAGGGCTGGCTGGATATCAGCACCTTCGAGGACTTCATAGCCGGCACACTGCCCGGCGTGCCTCTCAAGGAAGCCAGCGACTCGCTCCAGAAAGGCGTCCACCAGACGTTCGAGGAGATGGAGATAGAGTATGTTCCCAGAAACTGGCTGGATGTCGTAGCTGTGCGAATCTAGCATTTGGGACTCTATCTCACAGAAGCGGATGTTGACCGCCTCTTCGATATGGATGCGGCGCTATACGCCGTCGAATCGTCTCTGCTTCACCAGTCCGGCGGAAATGCCATAAACCAGCCCAGGCAGCGGCTGAACGCGGGCCCGGATACACACGTCAACACGATGATGGCCTCCGATTCCGAGTGGGACATCATGGGATTCAAGACATACACATTCGCCGGGGGCGTCTATAACTTCTTCGTTTTTCTCTCCGACAGCCGAACGGGTGAACTGTTAGCGATTGTCGAGGCCAACCGGATGGGACAGCTTCGCACCGGCGCGGCGACCGGAGTCGCTACCAGGTTCATGGCGACACCGGAAGCATCGAGCGTGGGGGTGATAGGCAGCGGCTTCCAGGCCAGAACCCAGCTCGAGGCTGTCAGCAAGGTACGCGATCTTCAACGGGTGAAAGTGTACAGCCCCAACCGCGAACGCCGGAGCGCGTATGCACTGGAGATGTCGGACAGACTGGGACTCGATGTTGTTCCCGCGCAGTCGGCGCGCGAAGCGGTGTCTGAGGCCGAAATAGTAATAACGATTACCAGTTCGCGGTCGCCAGTCGTTCATGGCGAGTGGCTGGAGCCGGGGATGCACATAGCTGCCGCCGGAGGCGCAGATCCCTACGTGAGCGAACTTGACTTCGCCGCCGTGGAAAGGGCTGACCTGATAGTCGTTGACGACAGAAACCAGTCGCGGATCGAGTCGGGCGAACTGATGATGCCGGCGTCTCGCGGACTACTCATCTGGGAACGGACTCGGGAGTTGTGGGAGGTGGTCAACGGTCAGGCATCGGGTCGTGAGAACGCCAAGGACGTGACTCTGTTCAAGTCTCTTGGGATGGCGTTGTGGGATATTGCTTCGGCGAAAGTAGTCTATGACAGGGCGGTGGAACAGGGCGTCGGGCGCGATATTTCTTAACGATTCCGTTCCCTGGCGGACTAAAACGGCTGCGCCCAAACATCATTCAGTTCCAGCGCGAACCCTTCTAGCTCCGGGTCAGCCGAAACGGTTTCGGGGTTCTCCAGGATTTCCACCTCGGAGTTTGGGCGATAGATATACACACGCCTATTCTGCGGGTCAATCAGCCATCCCAACCGCGCGCCGTTCTCCATGTACTCATCCATCTTGGCCTGAAGAACGCGCAGGCTGTCGGTCCTGGAGCGCAGCTCGATTACGAAGTCCGGGCAGATGTGTCCGAAGCCTCTCTTGTCCTCGGTCGTCAGTTCGGCGAGGCGTGATTTGAGTATCCAGGAAGAGTCGGGGGAACGCATCGCCCCATTCGACAAGGTGAATCCCGCGCTTGGCCCGAATGCCACTCCGCTGCCGTCGCGTCGCGCCCAATTTCGTAGTTGTGCGCCAATGTCGAGTTCCTTGCTACCTGTGTACATACCCGCTGGCGGCATGATCTCCAACTCTCCTTCTGCCGTTCTCTCTATCCGCGCCTCATGGTTCATTTCGCAGAAGGCGAGGAACTGCTCCTCGGTCAGTTCGATGACGGGATTCAGTCTGAGAACGATGGGCAGAGTAGTATCCGTCGCTTGCTCCGCGCGGGTTCTAGTCAATGTCTGCGTCGCCATAATCATACCTTTGAGCGTTTGGAAAAATGAATCAGAAAGGCTGTCCCCAGATATCCGCGAGTTCCAGCGCGAACCCTTCTAGCTCCGGGTCAGCCGAAACGGTTTCGGGATTCTCCAGGATTTCCACCTCGGAGTTTGGGCGATAGATATACACACGCCTATTCTGCGGGTCAATCAGCCAGCCCAGCCGCGCACCGTTCTCCATGTACTCATCCATCTTGGCTTTCAGCGCCGCAAGGCTGTCACTCTGCGATCTGAGTTCTATGACGAAATCGGGGCAGATGTGTCCGAAGCCTCTCTTGTCCTCGGTCGTCAGTTCGGCGAGGCGTGATTTGGGAATCCAAGCCGCGTCCGGGCCGCGCACCGCTCCGTTGGGAAGAGTGAAGCCTCCCGACGAGTCGAAAGCTATCCCCGTGCCGTCACGTACTGTCCAGACTTCCAGCCGAGCGCTGACCTTGATGTTTCGGTTTGAACTATACATACCCGCTGGCGGCATGATCTCCAACTCTCCTTCTGCCGATCTCTCTATCCGCGCCTCATGGTTTATTTCGCAGAAGGCGAGGAACTGCTCCTCGGTCATTTCAATGACCGGGCTCAGTCTGAGAACGATGGGCAGAGTAGTATCCGTCGCTTGCTCCGCGCGGGTTCTAGTCAATGTCTGCGTCGCCATAGCCATGTTCTCCGGTGTCTTGTTGTCTGTCAGAGGGTTGTCAAACGCCGATGGACGTCATCCCCAGAGGGGTGGCTTGAACACCATCAGGTAAACCAGCGCGATGATGACGACTACCTTCGCCAGCATAAGTATTCGTCCCCGATTGTGGGAGGCGTCGTATTCAGCCGGGTCGGACGCCTCGTCTTCGGTCAGCGCTATCTGCCGCCTTATGAGGCGGGTATGGAATCCGACCAGACCCATCAGTGCGATGAACAGGAGGATGGAGAGCTCCAGCCACGGGGTAGCCCATCCCCATGACGCGCGGTCTATCAGTCCGAGTCCGGTCAGAAAGAGTATCACGTATGCAGGGCTGACCATTCGCAGTTCCAGCGCGCGAAGGGTTTCAAGCGTGAACTTTCTGGATTCCGGTACCAGAACAGCGCGCCGCATCCAGAAGAAATAGGAGACGGTGGCTCCCACCGCGACCAGCGCTGACAATATATGCAGCGTGAGCAGAATCTGAACGGTGGTGTTCATTCACTACACTCCCATAGAGCAGGCGCAGCCGCCGGGTCCGCAGCCGCCGCAGCCGCCCATACCGGCTACCGACCCCATGCTGCCGACCTCATCCGAGGCGAATGCCGCGAACACCGACAGTTTACGCTCTGAGTCGCCTTCGCATATCGGGCAGGGAGCTTCGTCGTCCATTCGGCTCATCGGCCGTAGTTTGTCGAACCTGTGGCTGCATACGTTGCAGACGTATTCGTAGATAGGCATAGATCGCTCCCTGTTACATATGTTTGTCAGTGATAGAAGTATTCTAGGTACGGGAGGCCGAACGGTCAACCAATCATCGGATACCATGAATACTGTATAATCAGCCAACTCAGATTTCAGGAAGTGACAGATGCTTCAGACACAGGTTCTACCGGATGAAAGAGGCAGGTTCGGCCAGTTCGGAGGAATGTTCGTACCGGAAACGCTCATGGGCGCAATTCACGAGCTTGAGGTGGAGTACGAGGCGGCCGCGGCAGACGAGGAGTTTCAGGCAAGGCTCCAGACGCTCTCCCGCGACTATGTGGGCAGGCCGACCAAACTGTACTACGCCGAGAACCTGACGCGCGAACTGGGCGGCGCGCGCATCTTCATCAAGCGTGAAGACCTGGCGCATACGGGCGCGCACAAGATCAATAACGCGCTCGGGCAGGGTCTTCTGGCGCAGCGCATGGGCAAGCGCCGCATCATCGCGGAGACTGGCGCCGGTCAGCATGGGGTCGCGACCGCCACGGTTTGCGCGATGCTCGATCAGGAGTGCATCGTCTATATGGGCGAGGAGGATATCAAACGACAGGCTCTGAACGTTTTCAGAATGCGCCTGCTTGGGGCGGAAGTCCGCTCCGTGACAAGCGGAAGCCGAACGCTCAAGGACGCGATCAACGAGGCGATACGCGACTGGGTGACCAATGTCGAGACGACGCACTATCTCATAGGCAGCGTGGTTGGGCCTCATCCATATCCCAAGATGGTGCGCGACTTCCAGTCCGTCATAGGCCGGGAGGCGCGTGAGCAATTGCTTTCGACCATCGGCAGACTGCCGGACTACGCGATAGCCTGCGTCGGCGGCGGCTCCAATGCCATGGGCCTGTTCTACGAGTTCATCAAGGACGAAGGGGTGAAACTGGTCGGCGTCGAGGCCGGAGGCAGAGGAATCGAGACAGGTGAACACGCCTCTACATTGGTGGCCGGAGATGTAGGTGTGCTTCACGGCAGCATGTCGTACCTGCTCCAGGATGAAGACGGACAGGTACACGAGGCGCACAGTATCTCCGCCGGACTGGACTATCCCGGCGTCGGACCCGAGCATAGCTGGCTGAAGGATACGGAAAGGGCGGAGTACGTCAGCGTCACAGACGAACAGGCGCTTGAAGGATTCGAGCTCCTGTGCCGCACAGAGGGGATTATCCCCGCGCTGGAACCTTCGCATGCGCTGTACTACCTGTCCCAACTCGCTCCGACATTGGACAGGGACCAGGTGGTCCTGCTTGGACTCAGCGGGCGTGGAGACAAGGACATGGACACCGTGGCAGGTGCGCTTGGCGTGGAGATGTAAGCGACATAGATAACAAGCATTAGGAGTCCTGACATGATTGCCAGAATACCTCTGACAGCAAAGGTGCCAGTGTTCATAGACGAACAGCCTGAGGGTGGATACACCGTTACATCACCGCTCTTCCCCGAAATGATAACCGAGGGCGATACAATTGAGGAGGTTCTCAGGAACATACAGGAAGCCTTCGGAATGATTATCGAGGACTACGTAGAGGAGGAGAGGCCACTGCCACGCGGTCTGTTTGCCGAAGACCCTGCTGTAACCCTAGAACCGGCAGTTACGGTTTCTTGAGATACCGTGAGGTCACCCGGAAGTTGATTCGTTTTGGATGCTATGAAAATATCCAGCGAAGACGTGGGTCGCACAGAATGTGGATCAACCCCCACACAGGCGGTCGGGCCCAACTGACGGACTGGGGAAGACGCGACCTAAAGATTGGAACTCTTCGCTCGGCTATCAGGCAACTCGGGCTGGACTGGCGAGAATTCAACGAAGCGTAGATGCAGGAGAAAGAATACGATATGGCGAGCGTGAATCCTGAAAGACCCAACATCCTCTTCATCCTCAGCGACGACCAAGGCGCCTGGGCTATGGGCTGCGCGGGCAGCGAGGAACTGGACACGCCCAATCTGGACAGGCTGGCTTCTACCGGCATAAGGTTCGAGAATTTCTTCTGCGCTTCGCCAGTCTGCTCGCCGGCCAGGGCTTCCATACTGACCGGACAGATTCCCTCACAGCATGGCGTTCAGGACTTCCTGCGTCGCGGCAACTCCGAGTTTCTGCCCGGAGACGGCGAAGAAATCGAATATATGCAAGGGCGCAAATCTTACATCCAGACGCTCGCTGAGAACGGCTATGCGTGCGGACTAAGCGGCAAGTGGCACCTGGGACGCTCCGCATTGCCGCAACTGGGATTCGACTACTGGAACGTCCACGCCACGGGCGGAGGCAACTACTACAACGCTCCCATGCTGAAAGATGGCGAACTGCGCCAGCCGGACGGCTATGTGACTGACGTGATAACCGACAACGCTCTGGATTTCCTCAGCGGACAGTCGGACTCAGAGGCTCCTTTCTCGCTGAACGTTCACTACACCGCGCCCCACGCGCCTTGGGGGCGGGAGCACCATCCAGATCAGATTTTCGACGATTTCCATGATAATTATGCCTTTGACTCGGTTCCGTTCGAGGACATTCATCCGAACCAGTTGAATAAAGAGGCCAGGGCGGCGACCCTCGGCGATACGCCCGAAAATCGCAGACTGGCTCTCAGCGGCTACTTCGCCGCCATCGTGGAGATGGACAGGAACATTGGCAGGCTTCTGGACTGGCTCGAGGAGAACGGACTCAGGGAGAACACGCTGGTCGTATTCAACGCGGACAACGGCATGAACATGGGACACCACGGCATCTGGGGCAAGGGGAATGGGACCTACCCGCCCAATATGTTCGACACGGCGGTCAAGGTGCCGACGTTAATTTCGCGGCCCGGCCACGTACCACAGGATTTGGTATGCGACAAGCTGCTCAGCCAGTACGACTTCATGCCGACCCTGCTTGGCTATCTCGGATTGGAGACGCCTTCCGATCAGCCGCTCCCGGGCAGGGATTTCTCTTCCATCCTGCGAGGCGAATCGCTGGGCGATGACGCGCCCATATACGTGCTGGACGAGTACGGCCCAACCCGCATGATTCGCACCCGGACGTGGAAATACGTCCACCGCTACCCGGACGGGCCTGACGAACTGTACGATCTGGCAAACGACCCGTTCGAGAAGCTGAATCTGGTGGACTTCCCTGAGTACGGTGAGCGTATCTCAGAACTCAGGGCTGAACTGGAAGATTGGTACGACCGCTACGTTGACCCTCGCATGGACGGGGCGAAGAACAGCGTGACCGGCAGGGGCCAGATAGGACTGGCTGGTTCCGAGAACTACGACAAGCCTTTCGCCGACGATGTGGAGTTCTACCACGCCCGGTAGCTGTGCAAATACGAATCCAGATAACATGCAGCCGCTAAATTGATATTTCTCCATCGTAGGATAGCGTGGAGTCGTTTTGAGAAATTTTCATAAACTTTACAATATGTCGCCATAATCCCTATTATATGTCTGTAACTTGGGAGAACCGTTTCCTAAGTACGACGCAGCAGTGAATGGAGGACATACCACCCTTGGCTACCTGGACACCGGACCCGACATTTTATACCTCTCCGAAGAAGGCGATGGATGCGCCCCAAGAGGAGATAGCATACGTAGCGATAGTCAATCCCAAAGACGACGGACGACCTGACGCCATTGGCGTCATGGACGTAAACCCCGATTCCTCCAGCTTTGGAGAAGTGATCAGCCGTTTGGATCTGCCGCACTCTGGCGATGAACTACACCACTTCGGATGGAATGCATGCAGCGCTTCGCTCTGTCCGAACATGCCGCACCCTCACGTCGAGCGGCGCTATCTCCTATTCGGAGCGCTCCGCTCTTCAAGAATCTATATCGTTGATACACAGCCCGACCCTCTCAATCCCACAATCGCGAAGGTCATCGAGGCCGATGAGCTTGCCGAGAAGACCGGATACAGTCGCCCGCACACCGTACACTGCGGCCCGGACGCCATCTACATGAACGCGCTGGGCGCACCGGATGGCGGCGGCCCGGGCGGCGTGTTCATGCTCGATCACGACACGTTCGAGGTAAAGGGGGCGTGGGAATCCGACAGGGGTTCACAGGTTCTATCCTATGACTTCTGGTGGCACCTGAATCACGACACCATGATCACGAGCGAATGGGGCACTCCCAGCATGGTTGAAAGCGGCGTCCAGCCCGATCTGCTTCTGAACAGCGAGTACGGCCACAAGCTGCATGTATGGGACCTGCGAGAGCGCAAGCACCTCGAGGAACTCGACATGGGTTCGGAAAACCAGATGGCCCTCGAACTCAGACCCGCGCACGACCCTCGCAAGACATACGGTTTCGTGGGCGTGGTCACCAGCCTGAAAGACCTGTCCGGCTCAATCTGGCTATGGTACAGGGACAACGGCAAGTGGGCCATCAAGAAAGTCATCGAGATTCCGGCTGAGCCCGCGGACGCCGACCAACTGCCGCCGCTGCTCCAGGGATTCGGCGCTGTTCCTCCGGTGATTACGGACATCAATCTGTCGCTGGACGACAAGTTCCTGTATGTCTCGTGCTGGGGAACGGGCGAATTCCAGCAGTACGATGTGTCCGACCCGTTCAACCCTCAGTTGACCGGCTCGGTTCACTTGGGCGGGATCGTGCGCAAGGCCGGGCATCCGAGCAACGGCAATCTGAACGGCGGTCCGCAGATGGTCGAAGTGAGCCGCGACGGGCGCAGGATCTACGTCACCAATTCGCTCTATGTCGCGTGGGACGAGCAGTTCTATCCTGAAGGCATACGTGGCTGGGCGGCCAAGATCAACGCTTCCCCCGAAGGCGGGATGACCGTGGACGAGGACTTCTTCGTCGAGTTCGGCGACGAGCGTCCGCACCAGATCAGGCTCCAGGGTGGCGATTCCTCATCGGACTCCTTCTGCTACCCGGACTAGACAGAACGGAATAGACGCAACAATGACGATAGAGGGCGGAGGCTTAATCCGCCCTCTATTTTTGTTCCCTCATCGAAACTGGAGTTGAGTCTTCATGCTGGAAATAGCGGAACTCTGGCCTTGGCTTGCGCTGGCCGCCCTGGGAGCGTATCACGGCGTCAACCCGGCGATGGGCTGGCTGTTCGCGGTGGCCCTCGGACTCCAGGAAGGCAGGCGCGGGGCGGTGTATCAGGCGTTCGTCTCTATAGCCTTGGGGCACATGATCTCTGTCGTAGGCGTCGTGGGCGTCGTGCTGCTAGTCCGCTCGGTCATTCCCTTCGACGCCCTGAAGTACATTGGCGCGGCGATTCTGGTCGGGTTTGGAATTTACAAGCTCGCGCGCTCGACACATCCGCGCTGGGTGGGGATGCGAGTGGGATTCCGCGATCTCACCGCCTGGTCGTTCCTCATGGCGTCGGCGCACGGCGCGGGGTTGATGCTCATTCCCATACTCTTCAACTTGCCGGGATACCGGCTGTCTATCGCTGAGGCCATTGACGCGCGAGACCTACCTCACGCGGATTATATGCTGATCGGCGCGCCGAGCGGCGTCGAGACCGTCGTTGCCCAGGTCACCGCCGTCTCCATTCATACCCTCGCTATGTTCGGCGTCATGGCGGTCGTGGCGATAGTGGTCTATGAGAAGGTGGGGGTTGCGATACTGCGCCGGGCCTGGTTCAACTTGGATAAAGCGTGGGCAATAGTACTGATAGGAACGGGATTGTTGACACTCATACTCTAACTGACCGACGTGGGATTAAGGTATTATTGGTGCTATCATATTCATATGGACAAGGCGCTTGAGAACATTAGGCATAATCCTCGGAACTTACGGTTCGCTGAGTTAGTCAGGATTTGCGACCGCTATTTCGGGGAACCCAGACGACACAGTAGCCATTTGATCTACCGCACACCATGGCCTGGAGAGCCACGGGTCAACATTCAACCCCGCAGGGGTATGGCTAAGCCCTATCAAGTGCGCCAGGCGCTCAGGGCGATTGACAAGTTGAAGGAGATGAGATGACTGAAGAAACAGACCGCTACACCTACCGCGTGATATGGTCCGAAGAAGACGGGGAATACGTTGGTCTGTGTGCCGAGTTCGGACTGCTCAGCCATCTGGCCGACACCCCGGAGAAGGCATTTTCGGGTATCCGCGACCTAGTGGCCTTCTGCGTGGATGACCTCCGCAAGGAAGGAGCCCCAGTCCCAGAGCCGTTTTCTACTCGGAGCTACAGTGGACATCTGTCAATTCGCATACCACCGGAGACGCATCGAGCTTTAGCTGTGGACGCAGCCGAGGCTGGAGTCAGTATGAACCGCTTGGTCAGCGCACGACTAACAAAGACGTAAAATCTGTCCGGATCAGCTCCCCGTGGACAGGTAGTGACGCTCACCGAATCTCCACAGCCGGAGCGTGACCGTCAGGAATGCGACCCCTATCAACGGCGCGGCGTACTGGAACCAGAGGGGCGAACCGAGCGGATCGGGCTTGCCGATGATCGCGAGAGCCGGGAAGTAACTGACGCAGCCAAGCGGCACTCCGAACGTGAAGAGTTTCTGGAACCATGGGCGATAGATTGCCAGCGGGTACTGTGTGGTCTCAACGCCGCCGTAAGTGACGGTGTTCATAACTTCGAGGGTCTCGGTCGTCCAGAATGCGAGGGTGGCTTGCAAGACGACCAGGCCAATGAAGATGCACACTCCCCCGGCGACGGTCCCTAACAGAAGCGCGACGTCGGTGGCGGACCAGCTGACGTCCATCGCGACGCTCGCCCAGGCCATGACTCCGAAGCCTTGCGCGAATCGCCCGACTCGCCTGAGCGTCAACTCCTGGCCCGCAAGCTGGAGCGCGGTGGAGCGCGGTCTCGTGAGCAGGCGGTCGAAGTCGCCGGACTTGACCATGTTGCCGAACAGGTCGAAGCCGCGCGCGGCGGCGTCGGCTATGGAGAATGAGACGTTCACCATTCCGTATAGGAACGCCACTTCGTGCAGTGTCCATCCCTGGAGGTTGTCGAACCTGGCAAATAGCACCAGGATCGCTACGAACTCGACGCCGGTGGCAAGAAGGTGTCCGAAGCTCAGCATGACGAACGAGGCACGGTACTGCATCTGCCCGCGTATGGAGATCTCGATGTAGCGCAAGTAGAGATGTACGGCGTTCAGCATAGCTCTATCCTCCCTGAATGACTACTCTGCGGAGTCCCCGCGAGAGTACCCAGCGACCGAATAGAACTATCGCGATGGTCCAGGCCAGTTGGTGCGCGATTAGCATAGGCAGTTCGCCCGGCGGGATGTGGCCCAGATAGAGTCGGAAGGGAACGTCCACCAGGCCGCGGAACGGGAGGAAGTTCAGAATGGTCTGCGCCCAGTCGGGGTAGAGCGGGATGGGGACTATCATGCCCGAAAGTATGGTCACGACGGCGGGGGCGAGACCGAGCATACCGTCGGCGGAGAGCGTCCACAGTATTGTGATATTGAACAGTGTGGAGAGGGCGGCGCTGAGAAGGACCGCGCCTGCCATTGCGATGATGAACGCGCCGGCTGATGCCCAGGAAGCGGGGGCGCTCATGCCCATGATGATGAAGGCGAAGATGATGAGCGGGGGCGCTCTTAGTAGAGTGGGAGCCGCGCGCCAGGCGAGAGAGCGACTAAACCAGTAGCCGTAGAGGTCAACGGGGCGGATGAGTTCGTAGCCGACGCCGCCCGCGCGTATCTGGTTTCGCAGGTTGAGGTCGAGGTTCCAGGGCAGGAGAGCGAGGAATGCCTGTCCGAGCCAGACGTAGGTTGTCACCTCATCTATTTCCATGGGATGCTCGGCGACTGACGAACGGTAGAAGGCTTCGAATATCATCACGCGGATCAGGCCCCAGAAGAGTTGCGTTCCCATTCCCGCGACCGCGGCGGCGCGGTATTGGAGCAACTCCCTGAAGCGCGCGCTTACGACCGCCCAGTAGCTCGTCACAGGGAGTTCTCCTCATAGATGCGCGCGATGATCTCCTCGATAGGCGGGTTCTCGACGAACAGGTCGCGCACGGGATGGGCGGCGGTGACGCGCGAGATGAGGTCGGCGGCGGATACGCGGTCTGGGTCGAAGCTGAGGTGGACGCGGTAGTCCTCGCGGTGGATTACAACGGCGTCCGGGTCGGAGACGTCGGCGCTCTCGTCCATCAAGTGGACAACGAGGCGGCGTTCCCGGCTGACGCGGGCGCGGAGTTCCTCAAGCGGGCCGTCGGAGAGGATCTGACCGTCGCTGATGACCATGACACGGTCGCATAGCGCCTCTATGTCGTCCATGTCGTGGGTGGTGAGGATGACTGTTATGCCGCGCTCTTTGTTGAAGCGGCTTATGAAGTCGCGGAAGGCGAGTTTGGACACGGCGTCGAGGCCAATGGTGGGTTCGTCGAGGAAGAGGATCGAGGGGGAGTGAAGGAGGGCGGCGGCGAGGTCGCAGCGCATTCGCTGTCCGAGGCTGAGTTGACGGACGGGTGTGTCGAGCAACGGCTGGAGCCTGAGCGTCTCTATGAACTCGTCGCGATTGCGGGCGTATTCCGGCTGGGGGACGCGGTAGATGTCGCGGAGCAGGTCGAAGGACTCGATGACGGGCAGGTCCCACCATAGCTGGGTGCGCTGTCCGAAGACGACGCCGATGCGGGCGACGTGCGCCTTTCGGTCGTCCCAGGGGACGCGGCCAAGTATCTCGCACCTGCCGGAGTCGGGTACGAGTATGCCGGAGATGATCTTGATAGTGGTGGACTTGCCGGCGCCGTTGGGGCCGATGTAGCCAACGAGTTCGCCCCGCTCTATGTCGAATGATATGCCGCCGAGGGCGTCAACGGTGTGGTAGCGGCGGCTGACGACGCCACGCAAAGCGCCCAGCAGTCCGGGCGGGCGTTCGGCGACGCGAAAGCGTTTGACGAGATTCTCGACGACGATCTGAGGCACTGGGAGAGTCTCCGGGCGGCGGATACGGAGAGGGACAGAGAGCAACCAGTGTACAGGATTGGGAGGGTGTGGGGCGAATCGGACCGGCTATTCTCACGGCCTTTTCGTTTTCGTCTTGTCGTCAATCTTTCGTTCGCCCTGAGCTTGTCGAAGGGCCGTCCACTCATGGTTCGACAGGCTCACCACGAACGGACTACACAGGTGACACTCGAAAATGAAAAGACCCTGCCTGCCCTTGTGAGCTCGGGGGAGAGGGGATTTTCTGTTGTCAATCCTGGTGGGTCAGGTCCTGGAGGAAGAGGATGTCTTCTTCGGTGAGTTCGCCTTCGGGGAGACTGTCGAGGAGGTCGGGGCGATTGAGGTATGTTCGGCGGAGGGACTCCCTGCGCCGCCAGCGGGCGATTTCGGCGTGGTGGCCGGAGAGCAGGATTTCGGGCGCTTTCCAATCGCGGAAAGTCTCAGGACGTGTATATACCGGGTGCTGAAGCAGTCCCGTAGTGAAGGAGTCGTTGGCGGGCGATTCAGCCGAGCCGACGACGCCGGGCAGAAGACGGGACACGGCCTCGATAATGACCATGGCGGCGAGTTCTCCGCCGCCCAGCACGTAGTCGCCTATGCTGATGGCGTCGGTGGACAGGTGAAGGGCAACGCGCTCGTCAACGCCCTCGTAGCGTCCGCAGATGAGCGCGAGTTCTTCGTGGGAGGCCAGTTCTTCGGCGACATTCTGGGTGAACTTGCGTCCCTGCGGCGTAAGCAGAATCACGGGGGACGAGGCGCTGAGTTCGCCGGAGGCTCGGACTGATTCCACCGCCTCGAAGAGGGGCGCGGGTTTCATCACCATACCCGGCCCGCCTCCGTATGGGTAGTCGTCCACCGCGCGGTGACGGTCGTGGGTGTAGTCGCGGATGTCGTGGAGGTCTATCGAAACAACCTTCCGTTCCTGGGCGCGCGCCAGGATGCCCTCTCCGAGGTAGGAGCGGAACATCGCGGGAAACAGCGTGAGTATGTGGAAGCGCATGGGGAGGATTCTATTATCAGTTATCAATTGGCGATTGAGGATTGTCGGTCATGGGTTGGTGTGGGTTCGCCAGCCTCGGATCATCTCCAGGGCGTGTGGCATGGAGGAGAGCGCCACCTCGAGGGTCTCGCGGACGCCGGTGGGACTGCCGGGCAGGTTGACTATCAGGCATCCGTTGCGGACGCCCACGACTCCGCGGCTGAGCATGGCGAACGGAGTGTTCTTGAGCGTCTCCATCCGCATGGCCTCGGCTATGCCCGGCGCCTCGATGTCTATGACGGAGCGGGTGGCTTCGGGGGTGACGTCTCTTGGGCCCAGGCCGGTGCCGCCGGTGGTCAGTACGACGTCCACCTCGGCGGAGTCGCACCACCGGACCAGCCGGTCAGCTATGTCGGAGCGCTCGTCGGGGACGATGCGCCTGTCCACCTGCCGGAATCCGGCGGCGTCCATCATCTGGACGATAGTGTCGCCGCTGGCGTCCTCAGCCCGCTCTCCGGCGGACCCGGAGTCGCTTATGGTGAGGACGGCGAATCTGAAATTGGCGTCAGTCATAATCTTATACTCTTCCAAAAATTTGCCTAATTGCTCTCAGTACACCTTGCATACTCAATACTATCAAAGAGAAACTTGGGATACAGTGCCAATTTTCCATTCGGGACAAGAAGAATCCGTTCAATTCGGACATGGATCGCATTTCATGTCATCGCTTCTGCCGAATGGTCCAGGCATTCAATGGAAAAGCAACAGGGAAGCCGGACGCTTCGAGTCTCTCCCTATTCGTCAAGGCGGTTATACGCGGGCGCGGGGGCTGTGGAAGCAACGGCGTCAACTGTGGAAGAAGGCAAGATATGACTAGCCTCGCTAATGAGATAGACACGCCCCTCATTACGGAGCCCGCGCACAGGCCAGCGATGGTCCAAGAGACGCTGCTGGCGCTCGCGCCGGTCGAAGGCGGTTCGTTCATAGACTGCAACCTGGGGGAAGGCGGACATACCGAAGCGATTCTGAACTCAGTCCGCAGCGCGCGAGTTCTGGGAATAGACTTGGACTATGACGCCCTGGTAAGGGCTTCGGAACGCCTGTCGAAGTGGACCTCCCAGCTGACTCTGCACCATGGCAACTTCGCGGACTTATACAAGATCGCCAGTTCCTATCGCCACGTGCCGGTGTCGGGAGTCCTGTTCGACTTGGGGATATCCTCGGCGCAGCTGGACACGCCCGACAGGGGGTTCAGCTTCAGGCACGAAGGCCGGCTGGACATGCGGTTCAATCACAGCGCCGGAATCAGCGCGCACGACATAGTGAACCGCTGGTCCGTCGAGGATCTCGAGAGCATGATCCACGATCTGGGGGAGGAGCCCAGGGCGGGGAGGGTGGCGAGAGGCATCGTCAGGAGCCGCCCGATAGATACGACCCTGGAGTTGGCGAGCGTCGTGATAAGGGCGCTGAACTGGCCGACGTACAGCCGAATTCACCCAGCGACGCGCACATTCCAGGCGCTGAGGATGGCAGTGAACGAGGAGAGAGAGAACCTGGAGCGCGGGCTTGAGGAAGCCGTGCTGTCCCTGAAGTCCGGCGGTCGCCTGGTGGTCATAAGTTACCACTCGATTGAAGACCGTATAGTGAAGAATTTCATACGGCGCAGCGCCGCTTCCTGTGTATGCCCGCCGTCTTTGCCCGAGTGCGTGTGCAACAGTTCGCCCACACTTACGCCAATCAACAAGAGGGTAATCAAGCCCACGGTCTTAGAAACACAAGCCAATCCCAGGGCGCGCAGCGCCAGAATGCGCGTCGCCGAGAGGATATAAATGACACAAGCAACATCCGCAAATGCATCATCCAGTTCGCTGTTTGGCACAGTCTCGCTCGGTCGGCCATTTGGAGGCAGGCGCCGTGACTTCGGCCAGAACATACCCCAAAACGTCAGAACGATTGTGGCGGTTGACGTTGGAACGACGAAAGTCTGCACAATCGTCGCCGAGTCCACGAGTCATGAGCGCGCGCGAGTCATCGCGTACAACATAACGCCTTCGAAGGGAATCACGAAGGGAAACGTGACGGACGCTTACCGGGCGGAATCCGCAATCCGGCAATCCGTTTCGGCAGCCTCCCGTAAGGCGGCCACCCCGATTTCTTCGGCGTATGTGGGAATCACCGGGACGCACGTGTCCTTCCAGGACCGGTATGACCGGATCAACTGGGCCGCGACCAAGGGAGTCATAACCCTGGACGACATAATCAATGTTCCGAGGAGCGTCGCCGGCGCGAGCGCAAGATCCGGCAGGCACGTAATCCACGCTCTGACTCGCACCTACACACTGGACGGTCAGAGAGGAATACAGAATCCGCTGGGGATGCATACCAAGCGCCTGGAGGTGGAGAGCCACGTCATCTCGGCGCAGCCCGCCCTGGTAAAGAAACTTACCGATACCGTTCGGAGGAGCGGACTGGACGTAAACGCGCTGGTCTTCCAGCCCGTGGCGAGCGCCGAAGCGACGCTGACAGACGCGGAGAAGAGCGAGGGCGTGGCGCTGGTGGACATCGGCGGCGGCACGACCGACCTGATCATCTTTCAGCAGGGAGTAGTGCAGTACACGTCGGTTATTCCGGTCGGCGGCTTCCAGTTCACCAACGACATTTGTATCGCGTTCGACGCCACATACGAGTCCGCGGAGGCGGCTAAGCTGGATCATGGAACCACAGACGTGCTCGGCACCAGGCCGTCGGAAGAGGTGGTGCTGTCAATCGAAGGCCGTGAATGGCCGCGCAGCATCCTTCGCCGCGACATCGCGCAGCTTATGAAGGACCGCGCGGTGGAACTTCTGCGGCTGATCAGAATCAAGATGATCGAAAGCGGAATAGAGAACACCGACGACTTCAAGGTGGTGCTGACGGGCGGCACAGCCAAGCTGCCCGGCATGGAGAACCTGGTGAGGGACAATCTGACCAGCGACGTGAGAATCGGAAGCCCGAATTCACGGTGGGAGCTGCCCGCAGTTCTGCAGGAACCCGAGTACGCGACCAGCATCGGTCTCGTAGCCTGGGCGATGAGAAACCCGGACGCTTCGTTTGAGGAATTTTCGGGGCTGGAGGAACTCCTCGAAGAGAGCGCTCAGGACGAGAGCAGAGAAGAAGCAAGCCAGGCGCCGCCCAAGCGTATGCTGGAACGGCTGCTGAGAAGATAGGCAACAACTATTACAACTATCGCATTACGCAGAAAATGATTAGGGGGAAATGGCATGACGACATACCGGGGCGATCACGAGTCTGTTGCCCACATCAAAGTAGTAGGTGTGGGCGGCGGCGGGTCCAACGCAGTCTCAAGGATGTTTAGAGAACGTATTCCTGGCGTCGAGTATATCGTCGTCAATACCGACTCTCAGGCGCTGATACGCAGCGACGTACCAATGAAGGTCCGAATTGGAGACCACCTGACCCAGGGCAAGGGGGTAGGCGGTGTGCCCGAACTGGGATCCAAGTCGGCGGAGGAGAGCCGCGAGGATATCTTCGAGGTCATCCGCGACTCTGACATGATATTCATAGCCGGGGGCATGGGAGGAGGCACGGGGACAGGAGCCGCCCCGGTGCTGGCGCAGATAGCGAAGGAGTCGGGGGCTCTCACCGTAGCGGTGGTTACCAAGCCGTTCGAGTTCGAGGGGCTGCGGCGCATGAGGGTCGCGGAGGCCGGCATCAAGCGGCTCAGCGAGCACGTGGATACGCTTTTGGTGATTCCGAACGAACGCCTTCACGTCATAACCGACGAGGAGATAACCGCGGACAACGCATTCAAGCTGGCGGACGACGTTCTTCGGATAGGCGTTCAGTCCATTGCCGAGCTTATCACGGTCGCGGGTGACATCAACGTGGACTTCGCGGACGTAAACGCTATCATGCGCGACTCCGGGCCGGCGTGGATGTCCATTGGCTGGGGCATGGGCGAGCACAGGGCTCGGACAGCGGCCCAGCAGGCGATTTCCAACCCGCTCCTGGACGTGTCAATCGAGGGCGCGAAGGGCGTGTTGTTCAATATCACCGGCGGCAGCGACCTGAAGTTGTCGGAGCTGCACGAGGCGGCTGAAGTGATTCAGCGCGTGGTTGACCCGGACGCAAACATCATCTTCGGAATGGTCACCGACCTGAAGATGGAGAACGAGATCAAGCTCACCATAGTGGCGACGGGGTTCCCTGTCGGCGAGTCGTTCGGCGAACGCCAGGACAATATAGACCGCATACTGGCCGAAGCGCTGGCCAACGGCGACGAGCACGACTTGGACCTTCCGCCGTTCCTGCGCAGGCAGGCGCGAGCCGCGAGCCTGCGCGGAGGCAACGGAGTCAACGGCAGCAGCAGCCTGCACTAGGCGCGTCTTCGCGCTCATAGGGCAATAAGGGCAATTGCAGAAGAGGGCGGTGCGGCAGAAGGCCGACCGCCCTCTTCTGTGTCTTGATGAAGTGGTGAAACGCACTTGACAGGCACAATATATTGCGATAATTTATCTGGACAGCGCAACAAATTGTGGTTTTTCGTACAAGATATATATTTCATGCTAATCGAATTTCGAGACTTGTATCAGCTCAAGGCAAGACTGTGTACTGCCCATATTGTGAACATACAAACTCCAAGGTGATTGATTCCCGCGACTCAGGCGACGGGATTCGACGCCGGCGCCAGTGCCTGGAGTGCGAGTGTCGTTTCACTACTTATGAATACGTTCAGATGCGCACGATGATGGTAGTCAAGCGAGACAAGCGGCGAGAGGAGTTTCAGAGGGAAAAGCTCTTCACCAGCCTGGCGAAAGCCTGCGCCAAACGACCTCTTCCGGTCGGCGCTATCGAAAAGACGGTGGATGATATCGAGGCGACATTGTCGGAACTGGGCCGAGCGGAGGTAACCGCAAGGGTCATCGGCGAGCTTGTTATGGACAAGATCCGGGACCTGGACCGCGTGGCGTATATCAGGTTCGCGAGCGTTTACCGCGACTTCAGCGACATCGAGAGCTTCAGGCAGGAGATAGACGCACTTCTGGATTCGGGTGAGCGGGACAGCGGAGTTCACCCGGGCCAGACGCGGAGGCCAGAAGACGACGCGTCCACGCACCGCAGACGCAGGCCGGGACGGAGAGCCTCTAAGCGTCCGCAGGCCAATCCGGCGTAGATTCTGCCGGAAGTCGGCGACTTTTGGCCCAAATTCCCCAATACATTGACAGAATGTTTGTGCTATTATTGAATGTAATCGTTGAATCTGAACTTTAACCAATGAGAAAGCCGGACTTTCTCGAGTTGAACAGGAGACAGCAATGTACGTGGATCAGAAAGGCAGCGGGGCGGAGCAATCCAATCATGAAGAGGACCTGCTGAGGCAGTTCGAGCAGATGTTCACGGGCTCGTCCCGCGAGATACGGACGAAGGCCGCAAGATTCCTGATGACGCTGGATGACAACGGCAGGAACGGAGACGGCCCATCAGATGAGGAGCTGGCCCTGTCCGAGAACGCGCGCGTCATTCTGGAGCAGCGCTACCTGAGAAAGGACTCGGAGGGCAACGCGATAGAGACACCGGAGGAGCTATTCAGGCGCGTGGCTCACGCGGTAGCGCAGGGTGAGTCGAATGGCCTGGAGTCGCTGTGGGAGAACAGGTTCTACAAGCTGCTGACCTCGATGAGATTTCTGCCGAACTCCCCTACCCTGGTGAACGCGGGCACGGGACGCGGATGCCTGTCGGCCTGCTTCGTGGTGACGCCCGACGACAACATGGAGTCCATAATGGAGGTCGCGCACGACGCGGCGATGATCGAGAAGTGGGGCGGCGGAATCGGCTTCGGACTGTCGAAGCTGCGCCCGCGCAACGACATGATCAAGACGACCCACGGGAACGCGTGCGGCCCCATCGCTGTCATGAAACTCTACTCGGCGGTCGGCGCGACACTGACGCAGGGGGCGTTCAGGCTCGGCGCGCACATGGGGCAGATACGAGACTCTCACCCGGACATCCGCGAGTTCATACACTGCAAGGACAACGACGACACGCTTCAGAATTTCAATATATCGGTGCAGATTACGGACGCTTTCATGGAGGCGGTCGAGGCTGACGCGGAGTGGCCCCTGATAAACCCACGCGACGAGGGGCGAGGACCGACGAACTCTGTCGCAGAGACGATAAGCGCGCGCGAGTTGTGGAACGAGATAGCGGAATCGGCCTGGAAGACGGG
The DNA here is from genome assembly GCA_965202815.1 of Dehalococcoidia bacterium. Classification (GTDB taxonomy): domain Bacteria; phylum Chloroflexota; class Dehalococcoidia; order Lucifugimonadales; family UBA1123; genus VXRN01. The sequence continues at coordinate 687,474 of CBDBCD010000002.1, read as the reverse complement.
CGACCCGGGCGTCGTATTCATGGACAGGGTGTGGGAGACCGCGCCTAATCCGCAGATGGGCAGAATCGAGACGAGCAACCCGTGCGGCGAAGAGTTCCTCGAGAATTACGGCAACTGCTGCCTGGGCAGCATCAATCTGGACATACACGTGAAAGACGGCGAGTTCGACTGGGAGACGCTGGAAGACACCGTAAGGACGTCGGTCCGGTTCCTGGACGACGTCATCAACATCAACACGTTCCCGCTTCCCAGGCTGCGGAAGGTCAACCTGGCGACACGGCGCATCGGGCTGGGCGTGATGGGCTGGGCGGACGCGCTGGTCAGGATGGGGCTGCCATACGACTCCCAGGAGGCGCTCGACTTCGCCGACGAGCTTGGCGGGTTCATTCAGAGCACCGCATGGGACGAGTCGGCGCGGCTGGCCGAGGACCGAGGTCCATTCCCCGAGTACGAACGCTCAGCGCTCAAGCAGCGCGGAATGCCGCCGGTGCGAAACTCGAGCATCGTCACGATAGCGCCCACAGGGACTATCAGCCGTATAGCGGGATGCTCCAGCGGAATCGAGCCGCACTTCGCGCTGGCATGGTGGTCGAACGTTCTGTGGAAAGACCACGAAGGCACAAGTTCACGCCTGTTGGACGCTCCGGTTTCTATTACCGAGTCGCTAAAGGCGCACCTTGGCGACGACGAAAGCGCGCGAAACGTCCTGGAACAGATTGTGGACGATCCCGAGTCGGCTGAGAGCGTCCTGAGAGAGCATGGACTGAATCCGTCGGTGTATCGCACGTCAATGGCGATCAGGCCCGAGGCGCACGTGAGGATGCAGGCCGCCTGGCAGAAGCACGTGACCAACTCGGTGTCCAAGACTATCAACCTGCCTAACAGCGCGACGGTTGACGAAGTGCGCGAGGCGTATGAGCTGGCGTGGAAGACGGGCTGCAAGGCGGTCACGGTCTATCGGGACGGCTCCAAGTCCATGCAGGTGTTGGAGACGGGCTCTGAGGCGGATCAGGAAGATGAAACGTCCGGCGCTAACGTGGAAGCAATGCTGGCGCCCAGGACGCGGCCAATCTCAGTCAAGGGAGTGACCGACTTGGTAAGGACCGGGCACGGCAATATGTACGTGAATATAACATTCGACGACAGCGGGAAGCCGTTCGAGGTGTTTACGACGCTGGGCAAGGCGGGCGGATGCGATTCGGCCAACCTGGAGGCGGTGGCGCGCCTGGTTTCCCTAGCGCTGAGGTCGGGGATAGACCCGGACGAGATCGTTCACCATCTCCAGGGGATCACCTGCTGCCCGGCTTGGGACGGCGGCACGTTGATCAGGTCTGCGCCCGACGCGATGGCCCATGTTCTCACCAACCATCTGGGCGCATCGCATGGGGCGATTGCGGGTCCATCTGAAGATCAGATTTCCTCCGCCGTGCAGCCCGGACTGTTTCCGTCCAACCGACAGGCCAACGGACACGCCGGGATCAACGGCAACGGAAATGGCATTAGCCAGACGCCGGTAGCCACGCGGTGCCCGAAGTGTTCGGGCAGGCTTATTCCGCAGGAAGGGTGTCTCAACTGCTTGGACTGCGGATACAGCAAATGTGAGTAGTGCCCGCCAGTCGCGTCGCGTTTGGTGGTACAATGGGACTGAGCCAGCCTACACCAAGCAGGCTGGCTCAGTTTTACAATGCAGAGGAGACATTCGGCCTATGAGCGAACGACCTCTTGTCGCCATCACGATGGGCGACGCCGCAGGTATCGGGGCGGAAGTTACCGCTAAGGCGCTTCAGGATGAGTGGGTGTATGAGAAATGTCGCCCATTCGTCGTGGGAAGCGCGGCGGCGATGAACTCGGCGCTCGACCTCATTGGAGCAAACGGCTCGGCGCGCATCGTCCACGACGTCGAAGACGTGGACGGGGAACATGGTTCGATTGACGTGCTGGATCCCGAGAATCTGGACTTTGGGCAGATTTCATACGGCGAGTTGTCTCCAATCGCGGGGCGCGCGTCGGTCGAGTGGATCCTGCAGGCGGGGAAGCTGGCCGCCAGCGGGCGGATCGCGGCGATTTCCACCGCGCCTATCAACAAAGAGGCGTGCGACCTCGCGGGATTTGAAGACGTAGGCCACATGGAGATATTCCAGAGCCAGACCAAGGCTCCGAACGTCGCCACGATGCTAATGGCCGGCGCGCTTCGCGTGGTACACCTGACCACTCACCGGTCGCTCCGCGTCGCCTGCGACTACGTTACCAGGGACAACGTGCTCAGCAAGATCGCTCTGACCGACGAATGCTTCCGAGCATGGGGGTTCGCCAGTCCCAGGATAGGGGTGGCGGCTCTCAACCCGCACGCATCCGACGGCGGTCTCCTGGGAGACGAGGAGGCGAAACAGATAGCGCCGGCGGTGGCGGACGCGCTCGACGCGGGCATAGACGCCACCGGCCCCGTGCCCGCGGACACGGTTTTCAACCAGGCGATTGACGGCAAGTTCGACGTCGTAATCGCCATGTACCACGACCAGGGACACATCCCGATCAAGGTGCATGACTGGGCGAAGAGCGTCAGCGTCAATCTCGGCCTGCCCTTCATTCGGACCTCGGTGGACCACGGCACCGCGTTCGACATCGCGGGCAAGGGTATCGCCGATGCCGAGAGTATGCTGGAGTCCATCAGGACGGCGGTATCGCTGGCCAGCGACTCCGTACTTCCCCAATGACCACCACCAGCGCGACTGAAATCACCGGCGACCTGATACAGCGGTTGCAGAAGGTCAGGGCGCTGACAGAGTCGTCGGCGCCCGGCGAGGCGGCCGCGGCCGCGGCCAAACTCCAGGAGATACTGCTGAAGTACAACCTGGATATGGAGGATATCGAAGAAGATTCTCCTGAAGTGGACGACAGGTACGTCAGGGAAGACCTCGAACTTGGCGCGACGTCGGGCAACATGATCAACTGGCGCAGGATCCTGCTCAGCGGGATCGCGCGGTCGCTCATGTGCGCCGCGTTCGGATACCAGGGCACTCCGAAGATGGTGATAGTGGGACAGAAGCATAATATCGAGATAGTCAGGCACTTCTACGACTATCTTTCGTATGAAATCTCGCGGCTGGCGGATGTGACATGGGAGAGGGCGAGGGGCAGGACGCGTGAGCATGGCCGCAGTTGGAAGAGTTCGTTCTACAACGGCGCGGTTGACGTCGTAGTCCAACGCCTCGAAGAGAAGTATAAGCAGGTCTCGCGGCAAGACAGCCAAACGCGCGCGTTGGCGCTGAGAAGCGAGCAGGACCTGAATGACGCGGTCGGAAACCTGATCGGAAGAGTCGGGAAGAACACCGTCCGCCAGAGACACAGCAAGTCCGGTTACAGCCGAGGAGCGCGGGCAGGGAAGAAGTTCAATCTCGACCGGCCGGTCGGCGGCGGCGGCGCGAACCGCCTGCGAAATTCGTGATGAACCGAAGACTCGATTCTTAGCATTGCAGACACCAGGATCATGGGCATGAAGATAGCATTTATAGGCGGCGGAGTAATGGCCGAGGCCATCATCGGCGGAATAGTGGACGCAGGGATCGCCGCCGCGGACAGCATCGGCGTTGGTGAACCCGTCGGGTCCAGGCGCAAGTATCTGGAAGATACTTATGGGCTGAAGCCTCATTCCGACAATCTGGAAGCGGTGGATGGAGCCTCTCTAACGGTTCTCGCCGTAAAGCCGCAGAGTCTGCCGTATGTCTTCCCTCAGCTTGCCGGTCAGTTGGACACAGGCAACACCGTATTGTCCATAGTGGCGGGAGCGAATATGAAGACACTCACGTCGGGACTGGTTCACGAGCCGGTGATACGAGTCATGCCGAACACGCCCGCGCAGATTGGGGCGGGAATGACGATGTGGACGGCGTCGGACTCCGTTTCCGAGGAGGCTAAGGACACCACTCGGAGCATTCTGCAAACGCTCGGCGAAGAGGTCTATGCCTACGACGAAGGCATGATAGACATGGCGACCGCATTGAGCGCGAGCGGGCCCGCCTACGTATTCCTGTTCATAGAGGCGCTGATAGACGCGGGCGTATATCTGGGACTGGCGAGGGATGTTTCCAGGCAGTTGGCGCTTCAGACGGTGCTGGGCAGCACGCAGCTAGTCAAGGACAGCGGGAAGCACCCCGCGGAACTCAAGGATATGGTCACGTCGCCAGGCGGCACGACCATCGAGGCGCTGAAAGCGTTCGAGGACGGCGGATTTCGGGCCGCGGTGTTCGGGGCGGTCAGCGCGGCATACGAAAAGTCCCGGGCTCTGGGAGGATAGGTTGACCAATTACCTATTACAGTTCGTCAACATACTGGTCAATATACTGCTGATAGCGATAGTGGCCAGGGCATTGATGTCGTGGTTTCCTATGCCCAGCCCGGAGAGTCCGTTCTTCATAATTCGGCAGATGATCAATCAGATCACGGACCCGATCATAGAGCCCATCAGAAGGGTCATGCCCAGGATGGGGATGCTAGACCTGTCGCCAATGGTCGCCATGATCCTGTTGATCGTGATTCAGCGTATTCTGGTAGCGGTACTCTAATCCGCGCACTCTTAGCGTTGTTCCCTGAAGCCCTGATAAACCTGACGAACTACGACCCCGAAGCGGGAATACTCCAGCCTGTCAAGTTCGTGATAGACATTGTGATGATCGTCATGTACTTCTTGCTGTCTATGAGGACGGGGCTGCTGCTCATTCGCGCGAAACCCGGCAGTTTCTTCGCGTATGTCCAATGGCTGATCTATCACCTAACCGAGCCTCTGGTGTCTTTGGTGAGGAGGGCGTTTCCAAAGGCGGAGAGCCGCATGGCAACGCTGCTGCCGCTGCTGTGCGTGTTGACGTTGTTCGGCGCGGACATCGTGGTGAATTGGGCTTTCAGGATGCTGGACGCGAGGCTGGTCGGCTGACCGGATGGGCGCGACTTCAGCCCGGCAACCTGCCGTTCTCATCGAGGATGGCTTCTAGCTGTTCTATCAGAGGGGGGACTTCGTCTCGAATGATCTCCCAGAGCGTATCGAAATTGATTTCGTCGTATGCATGTATCAGACGGTTGCGAAGGTCGGAAGTATGACGCCAAGGCACATCGGGATACCTGGAACGGAAATCCACGGGAACCCGCCTGGACGCTTCGCCGAGCACTTCCATCAGGCGAACAAGGGATAAGTTCAGCATCCTGTCCGTATCCAAGTCCGCTCGTGAACGACCTCGCGTCATCTCCAACGCTTCGGCGGCGTGATCGAGCATATGGTGGATGTACACCCTGGGGTCACGCCTCGACATATATCTCCTCCGCTTCGGCGAGCACTTCCTGGCGGAAGTATTTGCTCAACTCGCTTGGAGTATTCAGGTCCACTTTCCGCCCGATGATCTCGGATAAATCCCTCTCCATGTCGAAGTAGGCGAATCCGGGTGTTCGTCCAGGCTGAAATTCCACCAAGATGTCCACGTCGCTTTCGAGAGTGAAATCGTCGCGTATGACCGAGCCGAACAGGGCCATACGACGGATATGATTGCGCTGGCAGAATTCAGCTATCTGGTCTTGAGGGATTTGGATACGCGCGGGCATGAGTCCTCCTGGTGTATCGTCTAGGCGTGGGCTAGGGCGCCTCCGTCTATGAAGATAGTCTGGCCGGTTACGAAGTCGCAGGCGTCGGATGAGAGATAGACGAGGAGCGTCGCCAGGTCGTTGGGGTGTCCCTTTCGACGGGAGGGCAGGTATCGGACGAGGAGCTCTTTCTGGTCCTCCTCGGACGGCTCCTGAGGGGTCACCCAGCCCGCGCCGATTCCGTTGACGCGAATGCCCTGGCGTCCCCATTCGAGGGCGAGTGAGGAGGTGATCTGGTGAATCGCGCCCTGGGCGGCGCAGGCGGCGACGGAGTTCCAGAGGCCGCGCTGGGACAAGCCTGATCCTATATTGACGATGTGGCCGCCCCCCCGCTCCAGCATGTGATCGCCGACCGCGCGGCAAGTCAGGAACACCGACTTGAGCGTGAAGTCCATGTAGCGGTCCCACTCGTCTTCTGTGACCAGTTCGAAGCGCTTGCCGAACTCGGCGCGGGCGTTGTTCACGAGTATGTCAACGCCGCCCAATTCTTCGACTGCGCTCGCAACCATGTCCCGGACTGATGACGCGTTGGTCAGGTCGGTTGGGATCGCGACGGCATTGCGTCCGTTGCTCTCGACCGCTTTTGTGGCTTCCGCCATATCGGAAGACTCTAGGCCCGCAATCGCTACGTCGGCGCCGGCTTCCGCCAGCGCGCCGGCGAAGTATGGCGTCCAGCCCCTGCTGTCCGACGTTATGATCGCCTTCTTACCTGTCAGATCCCATTCGCTTGGTATTGGCATTAGTTACCTCGTCTAGTTCTAAGTTGACAGTTATCAGTATTCATGCTGTCAGCCTGTCAGCGCAACGACTGAGAACTTATAACTGATTACTGAATACTCTATATCGTCAGCGGGATTTCGGGGGCGTGGCCGGTTGGAGCGTAGCCGCCCGCGAGTCCGCCGCCGTCTATGGCGAATGCTTCGCCGTTCATGTAGTCAGACGCGGACGAGGCCAGGAATACGGCGATTGCCCCGATTTCGTGGGGATGCCCCACCCTGCCGATAGGTATGTACTCTCCCCTGGGCAACGTAAGCCTGGACTCGTCGGTGCCCTCGGTAGGGATGAACCCCGGGACTATGCAGGTACTTGTAATCCCGTAGCGGCTGAGGCTCGTGGCAAGCGTTCGCGTTAGCTGGACGATCCCGCCCTTGCCGACGCAGTACATATAGTTGTCGCGTCCTCCCCTGTAACCGAAGCCCGACGACAGGTTGATGATCTTGCCGCTGCCGCGTTCGACCATGTGCCTGGCAATCGCGCGGGAGCAGTAGAACGCGCTGGACATATTGGTGTCTATGCCGAGATGCCACTCTTCGTCCGAGATGTCCCATATCGGGGTAGCGCCCTGGCCCCTGACTATACCGGCGTTGTTGAACAGCACGTCCACCTTGCCGAGTTCGGCTATGGCGGACTCCATGAGGGAGTTGACCTGGGCGGAGTCGGTAACGTCTGTGGAGATAGCGACGCCCTTTCGTCCGAGTTCGCAGACCATATCGGCGACTTCCTGGATGGGGCCGGGTCTTCGGGAGGCGATTACGAGGTCGGCGCCCGCTCGCGCCATGGCCAGGGTCATTTCCCTGCCGAGTCCGGTGCCGCCGCCAGTTATGACTACGCTCTTACCTTCGAGGCTGAGCTTCTCTTCAAGCATATTTTCTTCTCCGGGATAGTTGTCTGAATCAGGATTTACAGGATGTTGGATTTTCAGGGTATGAATACTTATGGGTTGCTGATGGATTCCCGCTTTCGCGGGAATGACTGAATTGCAGTTCATCCTCACCCATCGAGGGAGAGGGGATTTTCGACGTATAAATGACGGTAGCCCAGCAAGAGGACAGTGCGGGATGATTATACTTGGGATGTTACTTCGCCCGCTACTACCGTTACTCTCTCGCCGTTGGGCTGGAAAAGGGTCAGGTTTCCCTGGTCGTCAACTGATTCGGCGACGCCAGTGAGAATCTGGTCGCGCCATCGGAGTTCAACCTGCTTTCCGAGTGTCTCCAGCGTCGCGGCCCAGTCATTGGTGAGCGATTTGCCCGCTCTCACATAAGCGTACCACCTATCGAGATTCGCAAGGACGGAGTACAGAACTTCGGAGCGGTCGAACTCGCGGCCTGCCTCGGAACGAAGGCTCGTGGCGGTGTCGGCTATCTCAGGATGCTCGGACACATCGAGGTTTACGTTTACGCCGATGCCGACCAGAGCGTGGACGAGTTTGTCGCCCTCGAACTCGGTCTCGATGAGAATGCCGGACAGCTTTCTGCCGCCTATTCGGACATCGTTGGGCCACTTCACTGCGGGCTTCAATCCAGCGAAACCGGCGGCGGTGTCGAATACGGCGAGGGCGGCTGCCATGTTCATGTATGGAAGTTGGTCTCGCTCCGGCCTGAGAAGCACGGTGAAGTAGAGGTTGAGACCGGGCGGGGATACCCAGACGCGGTTGAAGCGTCCCCTGCCCTTGTTCTGCTCCTCCGCGACGACGACCGCGCCCTCGCGTTCACCGTCGCGGGCCAACTCTCGCGCATCGTCCATGGTGGAGCCGGTAATCTGTTGGTAGTATATGCGGTTTCCGACGACGGAATCGGAGAGAGCCATCTGGACCCGCATAATGTCGAGAGTGCGCATGGCGATCAGCGCGCCTCCGGGACCAGTTCGACGAGCTTGCTTCCGCGCACCCAGGTCTCTACGTCCAGGCCCTGGCCCTGGCGGAAAGCGGACTGCGCGCTGAGACGGGTGAACACGTCGCGCTTTTCGTCCTCGCCGGTGATTGGACGGGCGCGGACTGGTATGTCGGCCTTCACGTCGTCCTTGAGGTGCAGGGTGACTTCGGGATTGGCGTAGAGGTTGGCGTACCAGCTACGGGGGCCGGGGGACGCGGCCAGATATAGCTGTCCGTCCATGAGGTGGCACCAGATTTCGATGCGGCGCGGGTCGCCGGTTCTGCGTCCCGTGGTCGTTATGTCAACGACCATATCAATGCTGAGGGCGTCTTTGGTGTTCTGGTCAAGATTCTGCATCGGGTGTATCTCCTATATATCTTACTTTATACATTATGGAATCCTGCTGGTTGTTACGCAGGCATTCCGCAGGAGCCCCGCAAGCTCTCCTGGTGGGGGTCTGGTACCAGCATTTCGCCTGCAAAACCCTGTATTTCCCAGTTCAGAAGGTTTTTTTGGTTGGGTAAGTTTTCATTCATAAACTCCACACTATATCTGGTACAATTGTTCTGTGATGTGTAAATTGTAGCAGAATAGCAGGTGAGTTGTATAGGAAAAGGAGATATGAGATAGGGATGGTCTCGCTAATCTGAGCTTGAATCGGGTTGGGGGGTGTCTATACAATGTTCAAATGCAATTGCCTGTCCCCATGTGATCCCAGGATACGAGAACAATGGAAGCCCATCAGCTTGTCAAGCTCGAAGAGAACAAGAATATAGACGCATTCACGCCCGGCGATACGGTCCAGGTCGGCGTCCGGGTTACGGAGGCGAACCGGACTCGCACGCAGGTCTTCGAGGGCGTGGTGATACGCTCGCGTGGGAGCGGGCCGGGGGCTTCGTTCACTGTTCGTCGCGTCAGCTACGAAGTCGGCGTCGAGCGCACGTTCCTACTTCACTCGCCGAACGTAGAGTATGTCAACCTGGTACGCAGAGGTCGCGTGCGTCGAGCGCGGCTGTACTATCTGCGAGGCAGGTCGGGACGCGCGGCGCGCATCAGGGAAGACAGGAGAGAACGCGCCCGCAGGTAGGGAGTTCCCAGTCGTTAGTTATTAGTTTTCGATTGCTGGCGCGGTCACCCTCACCCTAGCCCTCTCCCATCAGGGGAGGGGGGATTCGCCTACCCTTATCAACTCTTCAAGGATCTGCTGGCCGGTCAGTTCTGGACGCGGGGGTTGCGGTCTTATGAGATACGCCGAAGTCGCCGTGGACTCTCCCACCGGGCGCTCCCAGACCTTCAGCTACCACATCCCCGAGGATATGACCCTTGCGCCGGGCCAGCTTGTGCGTGTGCCTTTCGGCGTTCGCGCGCTGCAGGGCATTGTCTTCGAGATCGTACCCGCGCCCCAGGTGGAGCAGACACGTCCGGTTTCCAGAGCGCTGTCCGACGTTGCGGTCCTCAACGCAAAGCAGATTTCGCTCGCTCGCTGGATAAGCGATTACTATATCTGCTCGCTGTTCGAGGCCGCCGCTCCTATGCTACCGCCGGGATCGAGAACCGGATCGCACACGGTTATTTCCATCAACCCTGAGTTCGACGACCCTGAATCCGCCGCGCAGAACGAACTCCAATCGCAGATAGTGGAGGTCGCGCGAGTCCAGGAATCCGTTGACATAGAGCGACTGGTGTCAAGGCTGGGGGAGGGGGCGAGAAGCGCGGTGTCCGGCCTTGTCCGACGAGGAGTATTGAAGCGAGGGTCGCAGGCGAACCGCACGGCAGTTGGGCCGCGATATGCGGAAAGTCTGCGGGTGAATGAGGACGCGCTGGAGGCCATAGCTCGCTGGCTTTCGGCGGAAGGAAGACGCGCGCCTAGACAGTCTGAACTTGTAGCCAGGCTTGCCGAGACCAACGAATCCGTCATCGCGTCGGAGATTCGGAAAGAGTTCGGCAGTACGATAGTCAGAACTCTTTTGGATCGTGGATGGCTGGAGATTGAGAAGACGCAGGTGTTCAGGGACCCGCTTGCGGACCGCGTGTATGAGCCTGAGTCTCCGGTAGCGCTTTCGCCCCGGCAGGCGGCGGTGACCGCGGATGTCGTCGAGACGCTCAGAGACGAGAGCAGGCGTCCCAGGGTAGTCCTGGTACAGGGCGTGACCGGGAGCGGGAAGACGGAAGTTTACCTTAGCGCGGTAGAAGAGTGTCTTGCGCTCGGCAAGCAGGCGGTCGTGATGGTGCCGGAGATTTCCCTGACTCCGCAGACAATCGAGCGGTTCGCGAGCAGGTTCCCGGGCAAGGTGGCGATTCTGCACAGCGGCCTGAGCGACGGACAGCGCTACGACCAGTGGTGGGCCATCAAGGAAGGCCGCTATCCGATAGTGGTGGGTTCGCGCAGCGCGGTCTTCGCTCCGCTGTCCAATCCTGGACTGCTGATACTGGACGAGGAGCACGAGTGGACGTACAAGCAGAACGACCCGGCGCCGAGGTATCACGCGAGGGACGTGGCAGTGCAGTTGGGAAGGATGACGGGAGCGGTAACGCTCATGGGAAGCGCGTCGCCGGATGTCGCGTCCTATTACCGGGGGCTGCGCGGAGAGTACCGGCTGCACAGGCTACCGGACCGCCTGAACAGGCAGAGCGATGGCTCGGCTGTGGTCGCGCCTCTGCCGGAGGTGGAGATAGTGGATATGAGGGGGGAACTGCGGGACGGAAACACCGGGATGTTCTCGCGGGCGCTGGAGTCGGAGATCGGCGACTGCCTGGAGCGCGGTCGGCAGGCGATACTATTCCTGAACCGGCGCGGAACGGCGTCCCAGATGCAGTGCAGGAGCTGCGGTCACAGCATAAGCTGTCGAAGTTGCGACGTAGCGCTGACGTATCACAGGGCGATGCAGCGACTTGTGTGCCACTATTGCGGTCGCAGGCGCAGGATGCCGCGCAACTGTCCCGAATGCCTTGGGTACAGGCTCAGTTTCTACGGCATCGGCACGCAGTCGGTGGCCGACGAAGTAGAGCGTCTCTTCCCTGAAGCGAGAACGCTCAGGTGGGACCGCGACGCGACACGCTATCCGAGGGAGTACGAGGCGACGCTGTCCGGATTCAGGAACGGGGACGCGGACATACTCATCGGGACACAGATGATAGCGAAGGGCCTGCATTTGCCCGGCGTAACGCTGGTGGGAGTCGCGCTCGCGGACGTGGGTCTGAACATCCCGGACTTCAAATCGAGCGAGAGGACTTTTCAGCTTCTGTGCCAGGTGGCCGGCAGGGCGGGACGCGGGAGCGAGACCGGAAAGGTGATATTCCAGACGTACCAACCCGAGAATTACGCCATCGAGAGGGCGGCGGCGCAGGACTACGACGGATTCTACCAGGCGGAGATGCGATACCGGCGCGAGCACAACAACCCGCCGTTCTCGCGCCTGATACGGCTCGTCCATTCTCATACGAACAACGCGACCTGCGAAACACGCGCGGCGAGGCTCGCTGAAGAGCTGCGCTCGGCGCAGAGAGACGCCGACCTGGCGAATGTCGAGATACTTGGGCCGACACCGCCATACCCACCCAGGCTCAGGGGCAGGTACAGATGGCACATCGCGCTCAGAGGTCGGGAGCCGAGGATGTTGCTGGATATGGTGTCCATTCCACAAGGGTGGACGGTGGACGTGGATCCGGTGACTCTTACGTGAGGAAGGCGCGCGGGCAACCACAAGGGTTGCCCCTACCGAGCCCCTTGGTTCAGGAGTCGGCGGCTATGGGAACGGCGTTCAGATAGTTGACGATGTGCGGTTTGACGTCATCGAGATAGGCGCGCGCGGTTTCCATGACTTCCAGCAATTCGTCGGAGGCCACCCACCGGCATATATCTATGTCTTCCGACAGGTCGGGAGAAAGAGGATCGCCGACATCTCCGGCGTAGTCCAGGATGAACCAGTCCACGGTCTTGTTGACCGGGCCGTATGAGTAGTAGGAGATGTAGCTCGAGCGACAGAGGGGCTGACGAATGGACAGGAGCTTCTTATCGAGTCCGGTCTCTTCTGAGATCTCCCGGAGGGCGCATTTTTCGGCGGGTTCGCGTTTCTTCACTTTGCCTTTGGGCAGGTCCCACTTCAGGTGTTTTCTGATCAATAAAGCGTGGCCGCCGCAGAGAACAAGTCCCCCGGCGGCCGGCATCTGGGGCAGGTCATCTCTATTCATGCATGTGTATCCGTTCCAATATCGCTGCCTGATCGGCGTTCAGTCCGGTGAACAGAACGCCGTCAACAACCATATCTATTGACTTTTCGTTAACTTCTTCAAGATGCCGCAGATCTATTTCTATGTCGCTTCCTTCGTAATCGAATTGGCTGAGGATGTAGTGAATCGCGTTCAACCGGGCCTGGTGCTTGTTGTCCGAGTTTACGATAACCCAGGGGGCGTAGTCGGTGGAAGTGACCGCGAACATTCTTTCCTTGAAATATGTGAGAAAGTTCCAGCGTTCGGAGACCTTTCGGTCGTTGGCGGAGTATTTCCAGTATTGGAGTTCGCTTCTCCGGCGCAGTCTGAACCTGAGTTCCTGCGACTCGCGGGACACAGACAAGTATATCTTGATGATGGAAATGCCCTCGTCAACGAGGTCTTTTTCCCAGTCATTCACCTTGTTCATGAAGTAGTGGTACTGCCTCATAGAGCAGTATCCCATAGCGGGCTGAACGAGAGCGCGGGAATACCAGGAGCGGTCGAAGACGGTGATGTTGCCCCTGGGGGGCATCATCCTATAGTGAACGCCAAGCCAGTTGCGCATCTCCCTGGGGCTTGGGATTCCCTGGTTGATTATCCTGGCGGTCTTGGGGTTGAGGTAGCGCGCTATGCCTGCGGCAGTGCCACCCTTGCCGGCGGCGTCCCGGCCCTCGAGCACTATGGCTATGCGCTCTCCCTGTCTCATGGCCCACTCCTGCATGAGCAGGAGCTGGACGCGCAGTTCACGCAACTCGGCGCGGTATGCCGGGTACTGGATGTCACGAAAGGCCGGAACGTCGTAAACAGACGCGGCCGTTTCTGGCAAGATGCTTGAGTTATCTCGCATTTGATAAAACAACCACCGAATACGCCTCGATTAGCTATGGCGAACTACGGCTGCCCCTTGATTATCCTATATAGGACGGGATTCGGTGTCAATGAACCTGAAACGAAAAGGAGGCGATCCGGTTGTGATCGCCCCCCTGATGGCTAGATGGCTAAGGTTTGCGAGAAGACTAGAGGTTGAACTGCGGGTCCATGTAGTCTTTCTCTTTGGCGTAGATCTGGAGCCTGCCGCGAGTGGAGTCGGTGACGATGAGACGGTCTTCGGAGTCAATGGTCAGACCGACCGGCCTCTCGAACAGGCCGAGGGGGGTCCTGTCCTTGACGCGCCTGTAAGCCTTCTGCGCGTCGGGGTTGGAGTTGATGACCTCGGCGGCCCAGTTGCTGAACTCTACGGCGTCGCCGTGGAGCGCGGTGATTATGGCGCCGTCGGGGGCGTAAATCTGGATTCTCTTGTTGCCCCAGTCGGAGACATAGACATCGCCCTCGCTGTCAACGGCAACGCTGGCCGGATGGTCCAGGTCTCCGCCGTTGTCCAAGTCAGTGCCCCCGAAGGTAAGAAGCAGTTCACCGTCGGGAGAGAACTTGCGAACGCAGTTGTTGCCCCAGTCGGCGACGTAGATATTGTCGTCGGAGTCGAGACCTATGCCCCACGGGGAGTTTAGTTGTCCCTCGCCGATTGTGGCGAGGTGCTGACCGTCGGTGGTGAATTTTTGGACGCGGTTATTTCGGGCGTCGGCGACGAGCAGGTTGTTGTCGCTGTCGAATGCGAGTCCGGACGGGGCATTGAGCTGTCCCTCACCCGAACCTGACTCGCCCCACGAACCGAGTTCTTCTCCGTCTTCGTTGAACATGTAGATTTTGTGCTCGAACTCTTCGGAGCAGTAGATGTTGCCGTCGGCATCAACTGCAAGTCCAGCGGGCCACATGAGAATTCCCCTGGCGAAATCGCCGATGAATTCCTGGTCTATCGTGAGCTTGCCGATGCGCTTATTCGGCGCTGTGACACCGCCAATGCCGTCGTTTCCACGGCTCAGGACATACAGGACGCCTTCCGGCCCGGCCGCTACATCAACAGGCTGCGTGAATCCGTTTCCAGCCGCGGCGTTTCTGCCGATAGCGTGGCTGAAGTTCCAAGTTCTTCCGGCTACGGTTGTAGTAAGCATGGTACCACCCCTGATTTTGCTTAGATTGAATATACCGATGGACGCCTTGCGGCGTCACCGACAGCTTTTTACAAATAGCTATTAATCTCGTACAGCCCCTGGTCTGTCCCGGGGGCTGTACGAGATGCGGGCAGGGTTTAGTGTCCGTTGGTCTTGATGAAGCTGGGAGCCTCGAACTGACCGTTCACTATCGGGGCCGCCTCGATGTTGAGGTAGTCTTCCAGGATGGTCGAGTACACGCCTCGGTAGTCCTGGTTGGGAACGAGGTCGCCTTGTTCGAGCGCTTCGGGCCTGGTCTCAGGATACTCGGAGTACATTCCGCCCTTGATCCTGGGGCCGAGCGCGAAGGCGACGCCGGCGGCGCCGTGGTCGGTGCCGGAGCCGTTGTCGCGGACGCGGCGACCGAACTCGCTGAACATGAACATGATGACGTTCTGGTCGGCGTCATGCTCTCGGAGGTCGTCCCAGAAGTCGGCGACTGCCTCGCCCACGTCCTGCCACAGCTTGGCGTGGGTGCTCGCCTGGGCGGCGTGTGTGTCGAAGGAGCCGTAGTCGCAGTAGAAGATGCGGGTGCCGACGTCGGCGGTGTGTATCTGGGCTATGTCTCGGAGCTTGGAGGCGATTGGCGTCGCGCCGTATTCTACGCTGGACTCGTACTTGCCCGGCGCGACCTTGAGGATGTCGGCGCCCTTGAGCGCGTCCAGCCCGGTCTGGCCGAGGTAGTCCATGACGGGGCCGCTGCCTACGGCGGGACCGTACATGTTGGAGAAGCGCTCGAGCATCTTATTGCGCTGCTGTTCTTCTTCGATGCTGGTGAGCAGGCCGTAGGTCTCGAGATCGGCGACGGACGCAACCGA
The DNA here is from genome assembly GCA_965202815.1 of Dehalococcoidia bacterium. GTDB lineage: Bacteria > Chloroflexota > Dehalococcoidia > Lucifugimonadales > UBA1123 > VXRN01. Next base: position 672,117 of record CBDBCD010000002.1, on the reverse strand, counting down.
CACGCCCGGAGTAACCAGCGCCCTTGGGAGAGCCTGTCCGATGTTGACCGTAGTTACCGGGTTCTCTCCGGTGGGGTCTATTTCGCGCGTGGCGCGGCCAAGCCAGCCTTCGGTGCCGACCTTGTCTGGCTCGCAGGTGTGCCAGATGTCCATGGAGCGGAAGTGCGACCTGGGGGAGTTGGCGTACCCGATTCCGTGTATGATCGCCATGTCACCCTGCTGGTAGATGTCCTGCATCGGGCCCATCGCGGGGTGCATTCCAAGCTCGTCGTCCAGCTTCAGGACGCGGTCCTGCGGGATCTGGAGGGAGCGCCTGCTGTCGTAGTAGTTCTCGTCGTTATAGGGAATGACCGTGTTGAAGTAGTCGTTTCCGCCGGTGAGCTGGAGCACAACAAAGACCGGGGGCTTCCCATTTCCGTTGCCATTGGCAGCCATTTTTCTCTCCTCTTCACAGCAAGGGCAAACTTTATTCCTGTTCACCCTCGCCCTAGCCCCTCTCCCTTGATGGGAGAGGGTATTTTTGCGTCCGGGGTGGGATTCACCCCCATCCTAGCCTTCCCCCATCAAGGGGGAAGGGACTGTTTGTCTTAGTTATCTAGCCGAACTGGTACTCTCTGGTGGCTGCAATGAGCGCGAAAGTCTCGGTCGCGCGGGTGCCGAAGTCGTCCGAGTCCACGCTGACGTCGCCGCCGCTCGCGACGTGAGATACGAGTTCACCGTGTGTGCGGTCGTCAACTTCCATCGGACCCATGATGTCGAGGCAGCGGTCCACAAGCTCTTCGGGGGTCATCACCGAACCGTTGGAGCCCACATAGTCCACCATTTCCCGGACGCCGGCGAGGTCGGAGTCGCTCACGCGGTCGGCGACGAAGTTGACGCGCTTGACCAGCGATCCGCTGTTAATCCACTCGTGTCCGGTGTGCCAGCCTTCGACGCTGGGCGGGTCTAGGATGTCCTGGCCCATGTATCCGGGCTCTTTGCCCAGGGCTTCGAGACGAGGATCGGGGCCGGTCATGTCCTTCGTCATCCTGAGCGTTCCGACGACGACTTCGGTCGGGCTCTTGACCTTCTGGTACTGAGCGTCCTTGAAGTAGTCGGAGTTGAACAGTTGGCGAAGCACGGGCTTGATCTCGTAGTTGTTGTCCACGAGTGTCTGTGAAAGCTCGTTGATCGCCTCAGGGTTGCGCGGCTCTTCGATGTTCCATGCGGGAACCTGCGGCTCGTCGGCGACGAAGAAGTTGTACAGGTGCCGCGTTATGAACCTGGGGCAGGCTTCCTGCTGCAGGACGATGTCAATGATGTCCTCGCCATCGAAGTTGCCGGTGTGGCCCAGGAAGGTCTTCTCGGTGTAGTCGTGGTCTTCCGGCCTGAAGCTGAACTTCCAAGGGTGGCGTCCGTAAGGATACCTGGGCATCTTGGCGTCAATCGTCCAGCCGGTGAAGGCGCGGGAGCACTCGAACACGTCGGTCTCGGTGTAGTGTCCGACGCCGAGGCTGAACAGTTCCAGAAGCTCGCGGCCCCAGTTCTCGTTGGGAGCGTGCTTGTGGTTCTCGTTGTTGTCCAGCCAGTATATCATGGCGGGGTTCCTGGCAAGCTCGACCAAAAGGTCGCGGTAGTTCCCCATGCCATGATCCCGGAACATATCTATCTGCTCGAGCAGGTGGTTGCAGTTGTCAACCTTGGCATTTCCGGTAGCGAATACGTGGTGCCAGAACAGCGCCATCTTTTCTTCGAGCGGGCGCTGGGTGGTTACCATCCAGAAGAGCCAGTTTGCCTGGCCCGGCGCGGCCGCTCCGCCCGGCACCTCGGTGATCGGGTGGTATCGGTATAGCGAATACTCGTCCACGGGGGGCTGGGATTCGGGATTGAGGAGTTCCTCGACGGTCGCCTCGTACCCCATCTCACAGTAGCGCTCTACATCCTCTCTTGTCGCTCCGAATCCGGCGCGACGCATGAGGTGGGATATTAGCGCGATGTCTTCTCTGCTGGCCATATATTCCCTCCTTTCCTCTCTTTGTCTGAAGGTCGGCTTATAGCTGTAAATACGTTGACATTAGTTGTGTTTCGCGGACGAAGAAGGGCCTCCGTCGCTTTCCTGACACACGGGGCATATACCATAGTAGTCGGTGCGCTGACGCACCAAGTTGTATCCGGTGGCGCCGGAGACACGTTCAAGGGAAACATCCTCTATCTCGAACGCATCCATATCCTCTACGGAGCGGCAACTCAGGCAAATGAGGTGGGGGTGGGATTCGGGCCTGAGGCCGTCATAGCGGTTTGGGGAGCCGCTGAACTCGAGCTCGAGCACCTGTCCGGCTTCCTTGAGCAGCTCGATGGTGTTGTAGATGGTCGCGAGGCTGGTAGAGGGGTAGATGCGGCGAACTTCGGAGTGTATCTCGTTCACGGTGGGATGGCAGTCGGTGGACGCAAGCGTTTCCAGCACTTTGGCACGTCGGGGAGTTACGTTCACACCCAACTCCGACATGGAAGCGCACATCTCTTTAACACGATGTTGAACCTGGAGGTCCAAAATCATCTCCTGGCCTAGGCCCATGGTCCGGGAGAGTTAGCTGAGTTCCACCAAATTAGAACCGTTCTAATACCATCGGCACGGGGGTAAGATACCCCAGAGGGCAAAGGTTGTCAAGGTTTGGGTTTCAGTGTTCAATTAGGAATTGTCCGGTCTGGACATGATCCAGTGACTGGGGGCGGGTTCACTCAATGAGAGGCGATGAGACCTGCAAACGGCGTGAAAAGTCGGGTGACAGAATCGTCGGATTCTGTCACCTGGCCTTTCAATTACTAAACCTACTCTATCCCGTCCAGCCTGCCCTGCGCGCCGTTTACGCGACCGTTGCGGCGTCCGTTGGCGGATGCGGGCTTCCTGGCCTTCGGCGTGGCGGATTTCTTCGCAGCAGCTTCTTCTATCAGGTTCAGGTCGCTCACGCAGGATATGGACGCTACCGAGTCGCCTTTGGAAGGCTTCAGGATGGTGACGCCCTGGGTCGCCCGTCCCATGACGCTGATCGTGGAGAGGCTGGTTCTTATGACCTGAGCATTCTCGGATACGACGTAAACTTCTTCCTTCGTGTCATCAATAATCTGCGCGTCCGCCACGGGTCCGGTCTTTGCCGTGACTTCCAGCGTCTTTACGCCCTTGCCGCCCCGCTGTGTGAGACGATACTCGCTCAGCTTGGTCTTCTTGCCAAACCCGAACTTGCTGATTACAAGAAGCAGCCGATTCTTGGGCTTGCCGACATCCATGGAGACAACCTTATCGTCGTTGGCCAGATTCATGCCTATGACGCCACGAGCGCCTCGCTGCTGAGGTCGGACATTCTCCGACTCGAAGCGGATTGACATCCCTCTTTCGGTAATCATCACGATGTGGTCATCCGAGGCCGCGAGCCGAGCGGACACGAGTTCGTCGTTGTCCATCATTCCCATGATGTTCAGTCCCGCGTTCCTGATGCTGGACATCTGGGTAAGCGAGACTCGCTTGATGCGCCCGTTGGCGGTGGCGAGCACCAGATACCGGTCCGTCTTCTGGAGGTCTTCTTTGTTAACCCCGATTACGGCGCTGACCTTCTCAGTGTCGGTCATGGAGATCACATTTATCACCGGAACGCCTCGGGTGTTGCGCGACGTATCCGCCCTGAGCTCGAACGCGGTCAGGGAATAGACACGGCCCTTGTTAGTGAAGAACAGCAGCCTGTCGTGGGTGTCCACTATCAGCAGGTGCTTGACGGCATCGTTGTCGCGGGTGGTCATGCCCCCGACGCCCTTGCCGCCGCGATGCTGGTTGCGGAATGTATTCGCCGGAATTCTCTTGATGTAGCCGCCCTGGCTGAGGGTGACGACTATCTGCTCATGCGCCTCAAGCTCTTCACGGGATATGTCGAAGGCTTCGCCGCTGATCTCGGTGCGCCGCTCGTCGCCGTGCTTCTTCTTCAGGTCGCGCAGTTCTTTCTTTATGACGGCAAGGACCTTCTTTTCGTCGGCCAGCAGCTCTTCCATATCACGGATGGAGTCCTGCAGTTCCTGGTACTCCTTTTCGAGCTGCTCGCGTTCCAGGGCGGCAAGGCGGCGCAACTGCATATCGAGAATGGCCTGCGCCTGACCATCGTCCAATCCGAAACGTTCTATGAGTTGCTGACGGGCGGCCTGCGCGCTTTCTGAATTTCGTATGAGGTCTATCACCGCATCCAGGTGGCTCAATGCGATTCGCAGTCCGGCCAGGATGTGGGCGCGCTGCTTGGCCCTGGCGAGATCGAATTCGGTCCTGCGTCTGACGACCTCCTGCCTGAATTCGAGGAATTGCCGGAGCGCCTGCCTGAGCGTGAATACCCTGGGCATCTTATCCACGAGCGCGAGCATATTGGCGGAGAAGGAACTCTGCATCGCGGTGAGTTTGTACAGGTTGTTCAGAACCACCCTGGGCTGCACCCCGGCGCGAAGCTCGAACACGACTCTCATGCCTTCGCGGTCGGACTCGTCGCGCAGGTCGGATATGCCTTCTATCTTTCGGTCCTTTACGAGCGCGGCGACCTTCTCGACCAGCGCGGCCTTGTTGACCTGGTACGGCAGTTCGCTGACGATGATTTGCATTCTGTTGCTGCGGCGCATCGGCTCGATTCGCGCCTTCGCGCGAACCACTACCTGGCCGCGTCCGGTCGCGTAGGCATTCTGAATGCCGTCGGTCCCCATTATTATTCCGCCGGTGGGGAAGTCCGGCCCTTTTACGAATTTCATCAGGTCTTCGACGGTGGCCGAGGGGTGATCCGCCAGGTGTATGAGCGCGTCGCATACCTCAATGGGATTGTGCGGAGGGATGTTGGTCGCCATGCCGACCGCGATGCCGGACGCGCCGTTCACCAGCAGGTTGGGAAGCCTCGCGGGCAGCACTTCCGGTTCGCTGAGAGTGCCGTCGAAGTTTTCTACGAAATCAACGGTGTTCTGGTCTATGTTGGTCAGCATCTCTTCGGCGATGGGAGCCATGCGAGCTTCCGTGTATCGCATCGCGGCGGGCGGATCGTTGTCCACAGAGCCAAAGTTGCCCTGACCGTCCACGAGCGGCATACGGAGCGAGAATGGCTGCGCCATTCGGACGAGCGCGTCGTAAACGGCTCCCTCACCGTGCGGATGCCACTTGCCCAGCACCTCTCCGACCAGGCGCGCGCTCTTCTTGTGCTGCACGTTGGGTCGCATCCCCAGGTCCTGCATGGCGTATAGGATTCGACGCTGGACGGGCTTCAGCCCATCCCTTATGTCGGGCAACGCGCGCGACACAATTACGCTCATAGCGTAATCGAGATACGAGCTACGCATTTCATCAACGATCTGCGTTGGCCGGATGTATCCGAATTCAGTCTTCGTTGCCTCGATTACCATGGCCGACTCCTGACAATTCTTATCCTCTGTCGCCAGAGGTCACAGATATTTCCGACGGGACCGAGACGCCTTCGAAGTATTCGTCACCAGGATATGGCTGAAGCGCGCGATTACCCCATAGACTTCTTTACAGCAATGCCCCTAGAGCGCCGATTCCCACTAATCGGGACTGTTTTGCCAGGATTTAAGGTCTTTGGCAGGAGGGCGGCTCTGCAGAATAGTGATAGGTACAAATGAAGCGCATTCGGCTCAGTATATTGTAACATTTTCGAGCCGAATTTTCACGCGAGCGCAAACGAAATGTTAAACAGATTTCAAGAATAGTTCGACTTTGGCCGGAACGGTGACAGCGGGTAGATAGGGAAGGTCGCCCAGACTCAGCCGACCGCCGCGAGGCGTTCCGCCGCCCGCTCAGCCAGGGACTGGAACAGCCTATCGAAGTGTGGCGGATTCTCCATTCTGAGCTGGGGACTGAACTGTACGGCTATCACCCACCTGTGACTCGCGCTCTCCAGCGCCTCTATGATTCCGTCTTCCAGCGAGTAGGCTGATGCGAGCAGGTAAGGAGACTTCTGCGCCTCGCGCATACCGGCGCGGTGCCGGCTGTTCACGCGCACGAATCCGCCCGACCCTACTACCGCGGCCAGCTTGCTGCCGGGTGATATGTATATGTGGTGGTACTCGGGCTTCGAGTCGCCATTCTCCGGCTGCGCCGGGTGGTGGCCTTCCACACCCTGGAGCAGTTTGCCGCCCAGGGAGACGTTCAGGATGTGCATACCGCGCCCTATCCCGTAAACCGGCAGGTCGGCATCGAGAGCTGCGCGAACCAGGGCTATCTCCATTTCGTCCCGCGCATCGTCATATACCGCAGGCCCGGTTTCAGGGTCCGTACTCTGACCGTAGAGCGCGGGATTCACGTCCGGGCCGTCGCTGAGGACGAGCGCCCCGGCGCGCGCCAATATCTCGTCGGTAGTCAGCGTGTAGCCGGCTCTGACCGGCCAGGGTTCGGCTTCGGACCGTTCCACGGCGTCGAGAAACGGCGCAGAGTCGTCGCCGACGTCGGAGGTCGTAACCGCTACCAGCGGCCTGTCCATCATGAATTCCTCCGGCTTTCCGATGCTCAGTTGAACTTCGGCGGACGCTTTTCGCGGAAGGCGGTGAGCGCCTCCTTGTGCGCGTCGCTCTTCATGGCGGTCTGGAACGTCGGCCCCTCGTCTGAGAGCACGGTATCCACGTCATGCTCGATGTAGTTCTGGTGAACGAGCCGCTTGACCTGCGAAAGCTGCCATATCGGATTGTCCGCGATCTCGGACGCCAGTTCCACGGCTTTGTCCAGCATCTGGTCGTCGGGATAGACGTAGTTCACCAGACCGACTCTGAGAGCCTCGTCCGAAGGTATCAGGTTGCCCCGAAGCATATATTCGAGCGTCCTGCCCAGACCTATCAGGTGGGGAGCGTAGTGAGTAGAAGCGAACTCCGGGGTGAGTCCGACGCGGACGAATCTGAACGACAGCCGGGCGCTCTCAGACGCAATGCGAACGTCGCAGGGAAGCGCGCGGGTCAGTCCCTCGCCAATCGCCACGCCGTTGATGGCGGCTATGACAGGCTTGGCGTTTCTGATCACCTCGTGCCAGCTATCGTCGGTCATGGGGGCGGCGTCGCTGGCTGCCTGGCCGTCGCGTCTCGCCTCGAAGCGGCCGATGTCCGCGCCCGCGCAGAAGCCGCGACCGGCCCCGGTCCAGACAACCGCGCCTACGGAGTCGTCCTCGTTCCACTCCGATATCTGGCTGATGATCTCGTGGTTCATCTGCGGGTTCATGGCGTTCAGCTTGTCCGGGCGGTTCATCGTAATGACGCCCACGCGCCCCCTGACCTCGCTGAGTATGAGTTCGTATGACATGGTTTCGCTCCAATTGCAGATAGGTTTTACATCCTAATGGGTTTACAGTAGCATATATATATCATACAAACGCCCTTCTTTGGTACGCCAAAGAAATCCAGTGGAGAGACCAATGGTAGATGTACCCCAGATCACCCGGGTGAACATCTTGAAGAGACTCTTGAGGATATGGGCCTTAGATCGGGAGAATTCGTGCAGGCGACGGGAATAGAGGAAAGCCGCTTGACTGCCGTTCTCGAAACTCGTGAGCCTATCACGGGTGGGTATAGCTGTGGGAATTGGAACGGCACTGGATATGACACCTGAATTCTGACTTAGTCTGCAATCGGACTACGGCCTGGAGGCGGAAGGTGAATCGGCCACTGGTATTGAACCACCTCCTCAGGCCCTCTTTGTCCGAGGAGTTTAACGATCAAGTGAAAGGTAACCTTATAATACTTGAATCTTTCTTCGAACGGGCGACTTCCCCGTAGTTGTCAAATCTAGCGTAGCTCGGATCAAGTTCTATGGACTTATCATAATCGGCAATAGATCTGTCAAATTCTTCTCTATTTAGGTGGGCTATCCCTCTGTTGTAATATGCCGGCGCGTAACTGGCGTTCAATTCGATAGCCTTGTCGAAATCCGAGATAGCCCTGTCGTAGTCACCCTTGCCGAGTAAATAGGTATGCCCCCTATTGTAGTAGGCTAGGCCGTCGTTCGGGTCTAGCTCAATGGCCTTGTCATAGTCTCTGATAGCTTGGTCATAATCGCCCATTGCGTCGTAGGCATTACCTCTACAGTTGTAATGACTAGCGTTTGGGTTCAGTTTAACGGCCATGTCAAAGTCCGCAAAAGAAAGTTCATGATACCCCAAATAGCGTAAGGTAATTCCCCTGTAGGAATAGGCTGTGGCGTTGTCCGGATCCAGTTTGATAGCTGTATCGTAGTCTGCAATGGCTCGGTCGTAGTAGCCTAGATCGGCGTGGGCGAGCCCTCTATTGCAATACGCATCCGAGTTGTACGGGTTCAACTGAATGGCTATGTCGTAGTCTGCGATAGCTTGGCCGTAATGTCCCAAGCTGTGGTAGGTATTACCCCTGTTGTCATAGGCTATTGAGTTGTACGGGTTCAGTTGGATAGCCGCATTGTAGTCCGCGATAGCCTGAACATGTTCACCCATATCTTGATATATCATTCCTCTATTGATGTAGGTGCGGGCATCACCATATGGATCCAGTTCTATGGCCCGATTGAAGTCTGCTAGGGCCCGATCCCTCTCGCCCAACTCCATATAGTAGGCCTTCCCTCTGTTTACGTAAGCCAACGCAAAGCGTGAGTTTAACTCTACAGCTCTACTGTAATCCTCGATAGCCTGACTGTACCAGTCTGCATTGGCGTAATTGAAGAGAGCCGAGGCACGATTGAGTTCAGCTTTATGGATATATGCGACTGCTCTATCGTGGTAAGCCTCGGCCAAGTCCGGGTTCAATTCGATGGCTCTGCCGAAATCCTCAATAGCTTGATCAAAATCCCCTTTGATCAAGTGAGAAGTGCCCCTGTTGTAGTAGATAGAAGCATCATCGGGGGCGATCTCAATAGCCCTACTGAAATGCCTTATGGACTCGTCGTAATATCCTCTCTCATAGCAATCTTGTCCTCGCCTAAGCAGGGATTTGACTCTTCCGCGCTTTGTGAATCCGAACATTGGTCATCCTCACCCAAGGGAACGCATTATTAGAACTGTCTAGTCATGTTACCACAGTGATGGTAACGTCGGACGTAATATGACTCAGAGGAGCAGACCGATGCAAGGATGGCATACCTGCGAGGCTATCGAGCGTGACCCTGGAAACTTGGGGGCGCGTGGCTGTTCAGAGGCACACGCGTGCCTGTATCCGCTATGTTTGCCAATCTGAGAGACCGAGCTTCGGTGGACGAGTTTCTGGAATGTTTTCTGGGCGTTACAGCAGGGCAGGTTAGGGCGGTTCTGGAACGTGAACTGGAAGTTCTGGAAGGAATCCACGGTAGCGTGAGGGTCCGGCATTGCGAGTAGCGCAAATTAAGGCTACAGCCCCACCCGCGACAGAAACTCCGGCTTCCCTCTCACACCCACATTCAGCCTGAACAGCGCGCCCGCACCCGCGCCTTCGTTGGGCTTGTCGTTGCCGCCGGCGGTGGTGACGTACATATCGGTCAGGTCGCGTCCGCCGAATATGACGCTGGATACCTTCTTCGCTGGGAAGTCTATGCGGGTGACCTCCGAGCCGTCGGGGGCGAAGCGGTAGAGCGCGGAGCCGTCCCATCGCGCCGACCAGACATGATCCTCCGCGTCCACGGTCATGCCGTCCGGGACCGTGCCGTCGTCGTCGGGAGTCTGGACGAAGGTGCGCTGGTTGCTTATCTCACCGCTTTCGAGGTCGTAGTCGAAGATGTATATCTCGTGCGCGAGCGAGTCGGTGAAGTACATGCTTTTGAGGTCGGTGGTGAAGCCCATGCCGTTGCACAGTCCCAGATTTTCGAGAACCGGCGTCAGGGAGGCGTCGGTGTCCATGCGGTACAGGGTGGCCGGACGACCGTCAGGATGCGGCATCGTGCCGCAGAATACGCGCCCCGCGGGGTCGGCTATGACGTCGTTGAAGCGGTTGTCCAACTCGTCCGGCAGTTCCTCGACTACGAAGTCCAGTTCGCCATCCCGGAATACGGCTACCGAGCCCCTGTCCATGAACAGCAGCAGCGAGCCATCGGACTGGATAGTGTAGCCGCCTACTTCACGACCGTCGTATATCTGCTCGTGGGTCCGGGAGTACGGGTTGTACCTGAACAGCCTGCCCTCCGGGATGTCGGCCCAGTAGAGGCGGCTCTCCATCGGGTGCCAGAGAGGGCCTTCGCCTGTGACACACTGGTAGTCGGCGATGAGTTCGGGCTGCATGGGTCTGCCTCCTTACGCGCCATCAGGTAGGCGGTTGAACTTGCCCTCGAAGTAGAGCAGCGGCCTGTCGCCGTCAGGGTCAATGTGTATCTCCTCTACCTCGCCTATGAAGATGGTGTGATCTCCGGCGACGTATTCGTTCACGACGCGGCAGTCCATATACGCGAGGCCCCCGTCCAGCGTGGCCGCGCCCTGCGCGGTGCGGCTGAATGACGCTGGAACGTCGCCCGTCTTCTGGTCGGTTGGGCGGGCATAGTATTCGGCGACGGCCTGCTGATCCTCGCTGAGTATGTTGATGGCAAAACGACCGCTCTCCTTGATAAGCGGGTAGGAGGCTGTGCTGTGGCCGGCGCACACAAGCGCGAGCAGAGGGTCCAGTGAAACGGACGTGATACCGTTGGCGGTCATACCGTGTATCTCATCGTCGGCCTGAACGGTCGTTATCACCGACACGCCTGTGGCGAATTTACCCCATGCCTGTCTAAAGGTCTGTGCGTCGGGCATACTTTCATCTCCGGTTGCTTCCCGCGCGGTATCCTGAGTTCCACGCCTGAATATGTTCGATACGATTGATGTCGGCCTCCGAATTATATTGGTGACCGCCGATAATGCAAACCCCCTAGCCGGGGCAGCGGCCTGACCGCCCTGCCCGGACACATCTACCCGCTCCCTCAGCGCGCCCAGTTCCTCTCGCAGTTCCCTCATCTCGTCCAGGAGCAGTTCGGTATTCGCCTCCACGTTGTCGTCCGTCCTGAATATGGTGGACGCGAAGTTGGCGGTGAGGCCGCCAAACAGCCCGATTCCGACCAGCATCAAAAGGACCGCCATTCCCCTGCCCACGGGCGTAATCGGAGTCATGTCGCCATATCCCACAGTCGTAGCGGTGACCACCGACCACCAGAGCGCGTCGGTAAAGGAGTTGATCGAGTCGTGTCCGCGCTCCACTCCCGCCACGACCGTCGCGGCTATGACTACTATTCCAATCGCATACACGATCAGAAAGTCCACGTTTACCAGGCGCCGCGCCGCCCTGACTGCGCGCACTCCAAACAGTACGATCCTGAGAATTCGCAGTGGGCGCAGGAAGGGGACCAGGACAGTCAGCGCCTCAAGCCAGTGTCGCCTGAGATAGCGCAGCTTCTCTGGAGTAACGGCGAATTTCAGAAAGAAATCAGCCGCGAATATCGCCCAGATGAAGATGTCGAGCGTCTGGAAGAGCGCTCTCTCCGCGGTTGAGAAACTGTCCTCCCATAGAAGAGGTCCCAGCAGAACCGGGATCATTATGAACGACAGCAGCAGCAGGGGCAGTTCGGTTAAGCGGTCGAGACGGTCCAGCATCGCCTCCCTGACCTCTGTGTCCATCTCACGGAAGCGGAATAGATTGTTCATATTGAAGACTCCTGGATATCAGGCGTTGGGTCTGGTGGAGATCTTACAGCATGGCGGGTGGATGATATGTATAATAAGCTCAAGGGACACAGTGTCCCGACCAGATAGATGTCAGGAGGCCACGAATGCCGGAACAACCCAGTGAAAAAGCAATGCAGCGAATGCGCCGGCTAGTTGAGAATTTCACCCAGAAGTCCGGGACATACACCTCTCCGGTGGAGGGCGTGACCGAGTCGGTCATTCTGGGACTCGCCCAGAATGTAGATGAGGTTGGACGCCCCCTCTGCCCGTGCAGGTTCTACCCGGACAAGACGGAAGAGGTCAAGCATCGCACGTGGATCTGCCCCTGCGACGACATGCAGATATACAAGTATTGCCACTGTCTGCTGTTCGTGGACAAGGAAGGTATGCCGATCACTGAGCATCTGCCCGAAGACCACGAGGGCAAGGAGATGTACGGCCTCATCGAGGACCCTCATCCCGACAAGGGACGAGCGCTCCGAAACAAGGCCGAGGAGCGCGAAATCGAGAGGCGCGAGCGTCCTTCGTAGCGCAGCGACGACTGATGACCGAACACTGATAACTGAAATCCGGAGGAACGATGACTACCTCAAGCAAGACGGTAACTGTATATTCGACGGTGGGCTGCGGCTACACCGACATGCTCAAGGCACAGCTCGACCAGGACGGCATCGAGTACGAGGAAGTGAACCTTTCGCTGCACCCGGACCGCTGGCCCGAGGTGCTTCCGCACACCGACGGAGAGCGCATCAGCCCGGTCATGATTGACGGCGACGAGGTCACAGTCGGGTTCAACGGCATAGGCTGCTACGGCTAGAAAGCTGAGCTTCGATCCGAAACGGGCGGCCCCGGTCTGAACGCGCATAACTACCAACAGAAAGAGGCGAACTTTGGCTGAAAGCGGCGTACTGATATACACTCATCCCGAATGTACCATCTGCGTCTCCGTAAAGATGGAACTGGACGAGAAGGGCAAGGTGTACGAGGAAATTGATCTCGGCGACCACCCCGAGAGGTGGCCCGAATTGCAGGAGCTTACGGGCGGCGACAAGATAACGCCCGTGGTCGTCGAGGACGGCGAGGTTACCATCGGCTACCACGGAATCGGCTGCACATTCTATTAGGTGGTGTTGACACTTACCGTCATGCCCGCGAAAGCGGGCATCCAGGGGAGGGGAGGCCAGTGTAATCGGCTAGGAATCAGCCCCCACCCTGATCTGTTCACACTTCCGAATAGGGTTGCAGTGACCTTGAATGAACCGGACTTGGTATCGGTCGCTTTTTACCCAGTCCGGCGGGCGGCCATGATGATGTGGCTTCCCGTATCCACAAGCCCGGGCCGGCCGCTCAACTCGCGTTCAAGCCCGACAGACGTCTCCCACGCCTGTGGGTCATCGAACACTTCCTCGATGGCTGTCGAACCCTCGAAAACTGTCACGTTGCTTCCCGCGACTTCCAGAACGTCGCAGCCGGGCAGGAAGTCGCGCAACTCTTCGCTCGTGAACAGGTGCATTGGCGGGTGGAGCATTCCCACTTGCGCTGAGGGAAATCCATCGAGGTCACCGGCCTCGACTACGCCCCAGACGTTCCAACCCTCAGCGTCCTTCAAAATGGGTATGGATGGACGACGCGCGAGGTTCAGCGACGCTCCATATCGGCTCATTACGCTAAGCATGATCACTCCGCCGGGACGAACGATGCGAACGAGTTCTGAGGCCGCCTCATGCCGCCGCTCGCACACGTAGGAAAGCGCGCCACCGTAGCAGATCACAGTGTCGAAGCGCCCGTCGGGAAACACCGAGAGATCTGTGATGTCTCCCTGAACGAAGTCCTCCACGTTCTCGATTAGTCCCGCCTGGCCTATCTTCTCATCCGCGAGTTGAAGCTGGCGGTCGGACAGGTCGAGAGCCGTAACCCATGCCCCCAGCCTCGCGGCGGTAATAGAGAATCTTCCGGGGCCACAACCCGCATCGAGGACTCGATCCCCGGACGCAACGTAGCGCCCGATGAAGTCGGCGTGGATTATCGCCTTCATCCGTCCATACGCCGTGGCCTCGAGCCTGTCCCATTCGATGCTTCCATAGGCGTCGTAGAAAGTCTCGGTCTTGTGGGCGTCGTAGGCGACCATGATTCATATTCCCTAAAGCAACCTGCTTACCGGAGCGATGCACTCCGGCACGTCGTTAGCGGCTGAGTTGACCACACTCGACACTTCGTATGCGGCCATACGCTCGGACGGATATGGCGTCAGTAGTTCGGATAGCGCGTCGGTGTCCTGAACGTCCGGGGCCAGCCACATCGGTTCGGCGTCCTGCGGCAGAATCACCGGCATCCTGTCGTGTATCGGCGCAAGGAATTCGTTGGCCTCAGTAGTGACTATCGTGCATGACAGAACTCTGCGGCCTTCTGGGCTCTTCCACGACTCCCACAGCCCGGCGAATGCGAATAGTTCCCCGGATTCCAAACTTATCCGCATCGGAGTGCGACTGCGCCCGTCGCGCTTCCATTCATAGAAGCTGTCCGCGACAACTAGACACCTGCGTCGCCTGAACGCGACTCTGAAGCTCGGACGCTCGGCCAGCGTCTCCGCGCGAGCGTTTATCATACGGCTGCCTATCGAGATATCCTTCGCCCACGACGGCACGAGTCCCCAGCGCATGAACTGTGCTGAATTCGCTTCGCCATCGCTGGTAATCGTGATCACATCCTGCGTGGGCGCGATGTTGTAACGCTCCGCACCCGTATCGGCGAACCGCTCGCGTATGATGTCCATGCCGGAGCCGGCGGGCACGAACCGCCCCTCTATTTCGTCCCATGCGATGAGGGTGAAGCGACCGCACATTCTACGCCCCCGGCCTGCCCTGGGAAGCCAGCCACTTCTGACGCTGCTCGTGGCGCGCCCTCTGGTCCGGGGGCGTGAAGCGCCGGTGGAACTCTGCTCTGTATTCTGCGAACGTTCCCGCGAAGATGGACTCGCGCATCTCCTCCATCATCCTGAGTATGAAGCGTAGGTTGTGCAGCGTCGCCAGCCGATACGCCAGCAACTCCCTGGACTTGAACAGGTGGTGGATATACGCAGATGAGAAGTTCCGGCAGGCGTAGCAGTCGCAGCCCGGCTCCACGGGTTCGTCCCTGTCGCGGTGAGGGGCCGCGTATATGTTGATGCGCCCGTGGCGCGAGAACAGCGCGCCGTTTCTGGCGATTCGAGTTGGCAGAACACAGTCGAACATATCTATGCCGCGAGCGACACTCTCCACCAGGTCTTCCGGCGATCCGACACCCATGAGGTAGCGTGGCGAGTCCACAGGCAGCATAGCGGTGGTGATGCCTGTCATCCCGTACATCTCGTCCTTCGACTCGCCAACGCTCAGTCCCCCCAGCGCGTAGCCCTCGAACCCGATTGATATGATCTCCTCCGCCGACCGCGCTCGCAGGTCCTCGTACAGACCGCCCTGGACAATCCCAAAGAGCATCTGATCGTCGCGGGTGTGGGCCTGCTTGCACCTGGCTTCCCACTGGGTTGTGAGGCTGCTCGCCCTCTCAACCACATCGCGGTCCGAATTGGCCTCGACGCACACGTCGAGAGGCATGATGATGTCCGCGCCGATCTTCTCCTCAGCCTCGATGGTGGACTCCGGCGTGAACTTGTGAAGCGAGCCGTCAATATGCGACTTGAACAGAATGCCGTCCCTGTCAATCTTGCGCAGGTGCTTCAGGCTGAACCCCTGGAAACCGCCGCTGTCCGTGAGAATCGGGCCGTCCCAGCCCATGAAGGAATGCAGCCCCCCGAATCGCTCCATCAGGTCCGTCCCGGGACGCAGGAACAGGTGGTAGGTATTCCCCAACACTATGTTCGCGCCGATGCTTCTGAGGTCGGGCGGGTCCACGGCCTTCACCGAACCCTGCGTCGCCACCGGCATGAAGAACGGCGTCGGAACGTCGCCGTGCGCGGTGCGCAGGATTCCGGCGCGCGCGTCTTCGTCTGTGGCTTGCAGAGTGAAGGCCGTCGCGGGTCTAGGGTCGTGTCGTTCCTGCATGGCCTCCAGCCTTCGGTTGATGGCGTTCAACGAGCGCCGAGGCATATTGTATCAAAGAGCGGGAGTGACTCGCGTGATTATGTTCCTTGACACCCAGCGGCCTCGGTTTTACACTTGGACGAGATTTTCAGAGGCAGGTTTCCACTGTCCGGGAGTGTGTGTAAATGACCCAGGAATCGGTGATCACGGACGAGATGCGAGCGGCTGTCGGCGTGGAGTCGGAAGTCTATGTGAATGACGTGGAGAAGGGGGCGATAATCAAGTTCGCCCAAGCCATCGGCGACGACAACCCCATTTACAATGACGAAGAGGCGGCGAGGCAGTCGCGGTATGGCGGCCTGGTGGCGCCTCCGACATTCTTCCGCTCGCTTCGCTCCGGCGAGATGAAAGTGGATGTCAGCAGCCCATACCCCGCCAACCTGGACGGCGGAAGCGAGTGGGAATACTACGAGCCCGTCCGACCCGGAGACCGGATAGCCGTGTCCACGATGATATCCAACATCTTCGAGCGTCCTGGACGCCTGGGCAATATGCTGTTCATACAGCGCGAGACCAAGTACGTAAATCAATTCGGCGCTACGGTGGCTATCCAGCGCACCACGGGCATCAGCTACCAGCCGTAGCGAAAGACAGTTAAGCCGCCAAGGGAGGAATTTCATGGCAGAACAGGTATATTTCGACGACGTGGAAGAGGGAATGGATATCCCCACCCTGCGCAAGGATCCGACCACCCAGCAGTTGGTCAAATACGCCGGCGCGTCCGGCGACTACTACCAGATCCACTACGATCTGAACTATGCCAAGAACAATAACCTGCCCGACGTGATTCTTCACGGCGCGCTGAAGAACGCCTTCCTGGGCCAGGTGATGACGGACTGGATCGGCGAGTGGGGCGACCTGAAGAAGCTGAGCGTGCAGTACCGCGGCATGGACGTTCCGGGCACCCCGGTCTTCGCCAAGGGCGTCGTGAAGAAGAAGTACCAGCAGGACGATGAGAACATAGTGGAGTGCGAAATCTGGCTTGAGACTCACGAAGGCCAGCGTACCACCCCCGGATACGCCGTCGCCGCCCTGCCGGAACGCGAGTAGGAACTTAACGGGAAGCCATTAAAGAGAAAGAGAATGGACGGTCTTGGCTGTCCATTCTCTTTGTATCGGAGCATACGGTGATATGACTCTAAGGTCGGAGCCAATAGAGGCGCATTATATTCACAGTCGTCGTCTCATTGACCACGCTGAGGAGAAACTGGCCGAAGGCGACAGGCTTCAGGCGTCGGAAAAGGCTTGGGGCGCGGTCGCCCACTACTTCAAGCACATAGCCGCGCGGCGCGGCTGGAGATATGCCACTCACGCGGACGCTTTCAGGATATCCGACCGAATAGCCGCTGAACTCGGCGAACCCCGCGTTCAGATTATGTTTTCGGTCGCCAATGGGATGCACGGGAACTTCTATCAAGACCAGAAGTCTCTGGATCACATAGGACAGGAAATCGAGGAGATGAAGGTCTTTCTCGACATTCTGAGGCGGATGGATGAGCGAACAGACGGGAACGGTTCCAGCAGACTATAGCTCAGGTCGGCTGACTGAAACTCAACGGGAGCGTCCATTATTGCGGACGCTCCCGTTCATTTCGGCATACGCTGGCTTCAGCTACTCTTCCGACAAAGCCGCAGTCACACCCTCCGCAATTCCCCTGTATTCCCCTAGCACCGCATTGTCGTTCAGGATGGCGGGCCTCGATGTGTCGCGGTACGCGGCGCGCATCTCCACCCTGCCCAGGAACGGGATTTCGAGGTGTTCGGCGAGCTCTTCGCCTGCGCCGTACCCGAATATGTCGCCCGAGAAGTTTTCGACCACGCCCAGCACTTCGATCTGAAGTTTCTTGATCATGTTTACCGAGCGAATCGCGTCTATCTTGGCCAGTTCCTGCGGAGTGGTGACGACGACGAACCCGTCCATGTCCAGCGACTGCATAACGGTCAGCGGAGCGTCGGACGTTCCGGGCGGAAGGTCTATCAGGAGATAGTCCAGGTCTCCCCACTCGGTGGACTGCAATAGCTGGTTGATGGCGTTGTGGATCATCGGGCCGCGCCAGATGATCGCCTCTTCCTCGTCCTGCTGGAAGAAGCCCATGGACATGACTTTCACTCCGAACCGCTCCGGCGGAATCATCTTGCGGTCCTCGCCGACGAGCGGGGCCTCCGCCACTTTCATCGCCCGGATGACGTTGGGGCAGTCAATGTCCACGTCCAGAACGCCGACCTTCGCGCCATCGTTCGCCAGGGTCGCCGCGAGGTTGACGGCGACCGTCGTCTTTCCAACGCCGCCCTTGCCGCTATAGACGCCGACCTTGTGCCTGATGCGCGACAGGGACTCCGATATGGCGCGCTTCTGCTCGAACTGGCGGCGCATCGCCTCGACTCTGGCTCTCGCCTGAGCCTGCTGATTGGGGTCCATCTGCTGAGTCATCGTAATCTCCCGCCCTGTATGGGCCTGCTGGCATAAACATAGGGACGACCCGAATCAGGCCGCCCCTCTTCTAATTCCTGGTTATAGTTGCTCAGCGTGTCTTCCGAGCCGACCCGAAAGGCTAGTCCGCTAGTCCAGACCGAGCAGTTTCTTGCCGTCTTCGGTAATCATGTCCGGGGTCCAGGGAGGATCGAAAGTAAGCTCGACGTTGACGTCCTCTACGTTGTCCATCTCGGCTATGCGCCACTCGGCCTGCTGCGCGATGTACGGACCCATGCCGCAGCCCGCGAAGGTGAGGGTCATCGTGACGTCCACGTTGCCCGCGTCAACATCCACGCCGTATATCAGGCCGAGGTCAACTACGTTCACTGGGATTTCTGGGTCGTACACATCTTTGAGCGCTTCGTAAACTTCGTCTTTGGTAAGCGTCTGGGTGGTCATGGTGGCCTCCGGGGGTACTTCTCGTTCAATATGGTCAATTGTAACCACGCGGGTAATTGGTGTCAAAAGCGTCAAGCAAGTCTAATGTATGAGCAGAAATATCAGGCTGTCACTCAGTTTCGGCCAGCGCGCGGAGCATGAGTTGTTCGGCGTCGCGGCGGTCGTCGGCGAGGGCGGCGTAGATCAGGCTGCCCTTGTTCTTGAGGACGACGTGCGCGTGTTCGGTCTCGAGGTAGCGAGCGTTGGCGCTGCCGAGTTCTATGGTCTCCATTCCGATGCGCCCGGCTATCGTCTTTACCAGGAATGAGAGGGCGAAGCTCGGATAGCTGGTCTGGGCTACCGTTACCATGCCGACATCGTGAAGCGTCAGGAAGCGAAAGTCTATTTCCCGGGTTATATCAATCGGGACGTCGCCATATATGGCATACGCCAGCCTCTGCGCGCCGATGTTGCCGAAGGCAATGTCGAGATCGGACAGGTCCACACCCACGTTGGCTTCGATATCCTCGATGAGCTTGTCGTCGGGATAGATCAGCCCCGCCGCTATGGGAGGGTCGGTTTCTGACACGGGCAGATTGGTCATCAGCGCCCAGGACTCAGGGCTCTTTTCGCCCATCGAGATGATCGTGCTGGTGTCGGGGGTAGTGGTGTCCAGCTTACCGCGGACGCTCTGGGCCCAAGTCGAATCGCCACGAACCACCTCTACGGTACTGGAATCAAGCTTGCTCCATATCGGGGTTTCCTCGGGATACCGGCCGTAGAGGTTGTGCACCTTTTGGGCGTCTTCCACGCTGAGGAATCTCAGAGAGGCTGCGATGTCCCCTTCGGTCGAGGTCAGGATGGTCGCGCTCGACACTGCTACGCTCTCCGACGCGTCCGCGGGAAGCACGTCCACGCCGCCGGACGGCAGAAAGCGTCTGATGTCAACCGTGGAGGACGTGGACGGATTGAAGTAGAGGTAGCCGACGAAGTCAACATTGGGCAGCAGGTTGGCCTGCGTATCCGTTGGTAGAGTTCCCTGCCCTTCGCTAATCTCAGACGCGCAGGCGACGCTCAATAGCGCAATGACCGCTATAACGAGTGTAAACCCGTATGCTGACGGGGCCCGCCCCATAAGCGCGCGCAAGACAATTCCCCCTGCTGTTAAGATCCGATGGCACCGTATATATGCTATTTTACACGAAATATAGCCTGTAATTATACCACGACTTTTCTGAGGTCCGTTATCTGGTCGCGCAGGAGGGCGGCCTTCTCGAATTCGAGGGACTTGGCGGCGGTCTTCATCTGTGACTCCAGGTCCTTGATCAGCCTGAGAATGTCGTCCTTGGGCATGTCCGACGAGTCAACAGCATAGCTCTCGTTCGTCTCAGCGATGGCCCTGACGCGCTCGGTTATGTCGTGGACTGTCTTCTGGATACTCTTCGGAGTAATGCCGTTCTCCCGGTTGTAAACCTGCTGAATCTCCCGGCGGCGCTCGGTTTCGTCTATGGCGCGTTTCATCGAGTCGGTGACCCGATCAGCGTACATGACCACGTGACCGTCAACGTGGCGCGCGGCGCGGCCTATGGTCTGTATGAGCGAGGTCGTGGAGCGCAGGTAGCCCTCTTTGTCCGCGTCCAGAATGGCTACGAGGCTGACTTCAGGCAGGTCGAGTCCCTCTCTGAGCAGGTTTATGCCGACTATCACGTCATAGACGCCGAGGCGCAGGTCGCGCAGAATCTCCGAACGCTCCAGCGTGTCTATCTCGGAGTGCAGATAGTGGGTCCGGATGCCCATTTCGCGCAGGAAGTCCGCCAGTTCCTCGGCCATGCGCTTGGTGAGAGTGGTCACGATACATCGCTCGCCGCGGTCCACCCGCAGCTTGATCTGGTGGAGCAGGTCGTCAATCTGGCCGTCCGTGGGCTTCACCTCGATGATAGGATCGGTGAGTCCGGTGGGACGTATCACCTGCTCGACCATCTGCTGGGAGTGTTCGTATTCGTATGGGCCGGGCGTCGCGGACACGTAGATGATCTGGTTGACGGCCTGCTCGAATTCGCCGAAGTTCAGAGGGCGGTTGTCGAGAGCGGACGGCAAACGGAACCCGTATTCCACCAGCACTTGCTTGCGAGCGCGGTCGCCGTTGTACATGGCGCGTATCTGCGGCAAGGTCATGTGGGACTCGTCTATGAACAGAAGATAGTCCTCCGGGAAGTAGTCCATCAGCGTGTAGGGAGTGCTGCCCTCATCTCTGCCTCCCAGGTGTCGGGAGTAGTTCTCCACGCCGGCGCAGTACCCGGTCTCGCGCAGCATCTCAACGTCGTAGCGCGTGCGCTGTTCGAGCCGCTGCGCCTCCAGCAGCTTGCCCTGCCGGTTCAGGATTCGCAGCTGTTCGTGAAGCTCGTCCTCGATGTCCTGGATCGCGGTCTGCATTCTCTCCTGCGAGGTCACGAAGTGCTTGGCCGGGTATATCTGGATGTCGTTGCGGTCGGCGAGTATCTCGCCCGTGAGCGGGTCCATCTCGACGATACGCTCCACCTCGTCGCCCCAGAACTCGATCCGCACCCCTACCGTCTCGTAGGCGGGAAGTATCTCCATCGTGTCGCCGCGTATCCTGAAGCGTCCCCGCGCGAGGTCGAAGTCGTTGCGCTCGTACTGGATGTCAATAAGCTGGCGCGCGAGCCTGCTGGGGCTTCTTATCTCGCCCCGGCGCACGTGCGCCATGAACCCCTGGTACTCCTGCGGAGAACCCAGGCCGAATATGCAGGATACGGACGCGACAATCAGGGTGTCCCGGCGGGTGAGCAGCGCGCGAGTGGCGGCGTGGCGGAGCTTGTCCAGTTCCTCGTTGATGTCCGCGTCCTTCTCGATGTAGAGATCGGTGCGCGGGATGTATGCCTCCGGCTGGTAGTAGTCATAGTAGCTGACGAAGTATTCGACCGCGTTGTTCGGGAAGAATTCCTTGAACTCGGTGGCGAGCTGGGCGGCGAGCGTCTTGTTGTGCGCTATGACCAGCGTCGGACGCTGAAGTTCCTGCACGGCGTTCGCCATCGTGAAGGTCTTGCCGCTGCCGGTCACGCCCATGAGGGTCTGGTGGACCATGTCGCGGTTGACGCCGTTCACAATCTGTTCGACGGCCTGCGGCTGGTCGCCGGTCGGCTGGAAGTCGGAGACTATCTCGAACTCAGGCAATGTCAGTCCCTTTCAGAGAGAGTAGGCTTGCGCGCGCCTTTAATCATATCAGGTTTACTCGGAATTTCATCGCGGTTCGGGGCGGACTAGGTTCTTTTCATTTTCGAGTGTCACCCGTGTAGTCCGTTCGTGGTGAGCCTGTCGAACCATGAATGGACGGCCCTTCGACAAGCTCAGGGCGAACGAAAGATTGACGACAAGACGAAAACGAAAGACCCTGGGAGTGGACGATCTTAGTCGTTAGCCTTCATTTTTTCAGTGGCCGGTCATGGGCCGGAATGCGTTGTCATATATTGAGCTTTATATCGTCCAGGTGATGGGTACATACCCGCGCTCGATTTCCTGGTGGAAGGATTTGGGCAGTCTCGACCAGTCGCGCGCGTCCACGATGATCGGTATGTTCGACTCTCTGAACGCTTCGCGCAGCGCCTCCATATCCGAGCTTGGGATGGGCCGTAGTCCGGGTGCGCGGAGCGCTAGGTCAAGGTCGCTCGCTTCATGGCTTTCGCCATTGACGCGGCTGCCGTAGGCCCAGGCTTCGACCTGCGGCATATTCTCGCGAAGTATTTCTTCCACCTGCTGACGGTATCGGCTTGGCAATCGTAGTCGGTCATTCACCCGGCGCCTCCGATATTACTCGCGCCAGATCCTTGGCGTCGGCGGCTATGAATTGAGGGAGAAGAGTGAGCGTGGTTTCTGCGAAGTCTTCCCCGTAGAGGTGCGCGGTGTCGTTCCGGTTATCACGGTACTCGAACCATCGCTCACATGCCTGCACTGAGATAAGACCGTGCTTCGCCGCATATCGGAATATATCCTTGAAGGCGAGGCTATCGGCCTGTCGGTTGGACGCGAAGTAGGGTCTGAGACGCTTCTTCAACAGACTGCCGGACTGTTCGATGATTATCTCGAATTCATTGACGCAGGCCGAACGGAAGACTTCGTATATGAACTCTCCGGGCTCATGTTGCCGTAGCTGATTGAGCGCCAGTTCCAATGTGCCTATACAGCGCATGAGGAATTCGGTGTTGGTGGTCGCCATGAATGTATTGTAACACGGAGTGGGAACGGCTGAAGGGTATTATGACATTGAGGGACGGCAAACTGACCGTGCGGCCCTAGTACCAAGTCCATATGAATATGACATACTCCAGTAGCGAACCGTCATTCCCGCGAAGGCGGGAACCCCGAAGGGATCGCCGCTAGGCAATCCAGGGGCTGGGGGCGGTCTGAATATGTCAAAACCAGCTAGATACAGTATTAGGCCCTCTCGGTCTCCAGGAATATGTGGACTTCTGCGAGGCCATCTTTTGGCTTAGCCTGCTCAACCTGTTCTGGCGCGATGCTGAGCCCGTACACGGCGGGAATGGCGTCTTCGCCGTATAGTTTCTTCAGTATGTCGGCGGACTGGCGGACTCGGCTAATATCGCCTTCGCCAATGACGCCGGAGGTTTCCACAGCGATATATACGGTTTCGTCGTCCGCCGTGGCAGCGTGCATTATCATATCCGTATCGGTCAGCCGGTCGGCTTCCTCAACCGAAATCTGTCCGCTGTCAGCGGCTTGCTCTTTCAGCCTATCGAATGCTTCCGCCCTGCTGGGAGGCTGAACATAGTGTTCGGCCAGCCAGAGTGTTCGGGGTCTCGTCAGTCCGAAAGTTCTGGCGGCTCTCTGGCGCAGTCTTGTGGGCATCTTTGCTTCGAGGGCCGAGCCTCTCAAGTCGTTCACATTGTTGGTCAACCCTCTTATATCCCGAGAGATGCTATCGAAGCGTTGCTCGGCGTATGTCCTGAACTCCCTGAACTCGCCGGGCAGTTCCAACAGGTCCTCTGTCAATAGCTCGCGCCGCGCCGCAGCCTTGAACTCCTCGTTCTCGCGCAGGACGCGAATGAAATCGTCCGTGGTTTCGATGATGATTGCCATATATCTTTCCTCAGATTCTATTATAGCTTACGCTAAGTTGACCGCTCCATATCGCCTAAATATAATCTCACCAACACCCCACCTACGGAGAAGCGTCCCATGGCAGAGATCAGCCTCAGCCCGTCGGCCATCATCGAGCAGTTCAAGAAGAACGACGTGACCCACATCGTCTGGCTGCCGGACACCGAGACCAATTTCATGTACAACCAGATCATCTCGGACGAGGATCTGAGCCTGGTGCCCATCTGCCGCGAAGGCGAGTCCATGCCCATCGCGGCGGGACTGTGGATCGGCGGCAAGAAGCCCGTGGTGCTGATTCAGAATACCGGGATGTTCGAGGCGGGCGACTCGATACGCGGCATGGGTCTGGACCTCGGCATTCCGATGGTCATGGTCGTGGGATACAGGGGCTGGATGGGCGAAGGCGGCGAGATGACCGACTCCGCCGGCGTGTTCACCGAGCCGATTCTGGACGCCTGGGGCATCAGGCGTTACATGGTGGAGACGGACGAGGATGTTGGACGCATCTCGGAGGCGTTCGAGGACGCTGAGGAGAACCGGACGCTGGTCGCCTGTCTGCTGGGCGCGGAGTACGGGGACTGACAATTAGCAATTTTCAATTGAGAATTGACAATTTTTAACTGCTGAAGTTGGACTCCATGTCCAGCACCTTGTCCAGGCGGCGCTGGAACCGCTCCTCCGGCGCGAACTCCGCCGACAGGAAAGCGTCGGCCAATTCACGCGCAAGCTCGATTCCGATGATTCGCGCTCCCATGCACAGCACGTTCATGTCGTCGTGCTCGACGCCCTGGTGCGCCGAGTAGGTGTCGTGGCAGACGCTCGCGCGCACTCCCCTCACCTTGTTGGCCGCCACCGACGCGCCGACTCCGCTGCCGCAGATCATGATGCCTCGCGCCGCTTCGCCCGAGGTCACCGACTCCGCAACGGACTTGGTGAAGTCCGGGAAATCGTCCGCCGGGTCGAGTTCATGAGCGCCCACGTCCACTATCTCATGTCCCAGGGACTCGACGTATCCCTTCAACTCTTCCTTCAGAGGATATCCCCCATGGTCCGCTCCTATGACTACACGCATGTCCGCCCCTTTCGATGAGTCCTGCGCCGCGCGACCATCCCAGTGTAGAAACTGAATCGCGCCAACGTCAACCGGCGTGTGTTCTCAATTTCCATTCTCGCTACACAACTACTCCCTGATCATGCTATAATCCGAACATACAAACTAGCGACCAGCGACCAAAATCATAAACGACAGATTATACTACGAAAAATAGGACGCGAAAAATTTTCGGCCCCAAAGCTAACGCTGGGAAAACGCTGGGCGCCGCTGGTCAAGAACCTGCCCAGCTCGACTACTGTACACCCCCAGCGGCCCGCCCAGCTTGAACCCAGCGCATTATAAATCCAACATTATGAAAACCTGGCCGCGCCCGCCATTCGACACGGTCCGCCCGCGCTGAACGCCAACCACCAGATACCGATAACTGACAGACCCCGGATGCGGAGCGCCAATCACGATGATACAATCATCCCGCAATAAAGAAAGGGGACCGGAACCTTGCCAGTAACCAAGCTAGACATAACAAGCGTCACCCCGTTCGCGGGTGGACAGACATTCGGCGAAGTGGGCGCTTACAACCACCTTAAGGGTACCGCCCACTTCTCGGTTGACCCGCTTCACGCCAACAACAGCGCCATCACCGACATAGAGCTCGCCCCGCGCGACTCTGAAGGCCGTGTTCACTTCTCGGCTGACTTCGAGATGCTTCAGCCCGCCGACCCGGAACGGGGCAGAGGCAGCCTCATCTTCGACGTCGTAAACCGCGGACGCAAGACGATCCTCGGATTCAACAGTTCGCCGCGCGCCATGGACCCGGGTGCGCCCCTGCATCCGGGCAACGGGTTCCTGATGCGCGAGGGATACACCGTCGTCTTTTGCGGCTGGCAGTCCGACGTACCGGCGGACGACCCTGACCGCATAAGCCTGTACGCCCCCCAGGCGCTGAACCCGAATGGCAGTGGTCTCACGGGACGTATGCTGTGCCAGTTCCAGTGCAACGAGCCTACCAACGTGTTCCTGCTCGCGGACAGGATCCACGATCCGCACCCGCCGACCGATCCCAATGAACCAGGCGCTACCCTAACAGTGCGCGACCACCCGAACGGCCCTGCTACTGAAATAACCAGGGACCAGTTCCAGTTCGTCCGCGTCGAGGACGAGCAGGTGGAGCCGGATATCAACCACGTATATCTCAGGAGCGGATTCGAGCCGGGCCGCATCTACCAGCTTGTCTATACGACCACCGGGACCGACGTCGTCGGGGTGGGAATGGCGTCGGTGCGGGACATAGTGTCCTTCCTCAAGTACGAGTCCGAGGAGGACGGCAACCCCTGCGCGGGCACGATAGACTACGCCCACGCCTTCGGCGCGTCCCAGAGCGGCCGCTTCCTCAGAACCTATATCTACTACGGGATGAACAACGACGAGAAGGGGCGCATCGCGCTCGACGGCATCATCCCGCACATCGCGGGCGGTATGCGTGGCGAGTTCAACCTGCGCTTCGGACAGCCCTCCAAGGACGTGTGCTACATAATCCCTGAACTGTTCCCCTTCTCCGACGTGGAAATGACCGATCCGGTTACCGGCGCGAGCGGTTCGCTGACCGCGAGACTGGAAGAGAGCGGAAATATACCGAAGATAATGTTCACCAACACGTCCGCCGAGTACTGGCGTGGCGACGCCGCTCTCATACACACGGACTTTTCCGCGATGACCGACGCCGCCGAGTCCGAAAGCGTCCGCCGCTACCACTTCGCGGGCACTCAGCACGGCACAGGGACGTTCCCGCCCGAGACGATACGGCAGATGGATGGACTGAAGGGCCAGCTGCCCTACAACGCCGTTGACTACTCACCATTGCAGAGGGCGCAGCTGAACAATCTGGATGCCTGGGTCAGGGGCGACGCGCCCGCGCCCGCGTCCCGTCATCCCAGCCTGGACGATGGCACCGGAGTGGAGTCATACACCCTGCGCGAGAAGTTCGAGCGGATTCCGTCGGTGACGTTCCCGCCCGAAGTCACCAGGGCAATGCGCCTGGATTATGGCGATGAGACGCACCTGGGGCGTACTGTCAAGCTGCCCGCGGAGCAGGGCGAGGAGTACCCGGCAATCGTCTCCAACGTTGACGACGATGGCAATGAGCTCGGAGGGATCCGGTTGCCGTCGGTGAGTGTTCCGCTCGCCACCAACACCGGCTGGAACCTGCGCCATCCCGACAACGGCAACCCTGACCTGGTAATCGGGATCACCGGCGGGCTGGCCGGATGGACGCTGCCGTTCCGCAAGTCGAAGGAGGACAGGGAAGCCGCCGGCGACCCGAGGCCCGCGATAGAGGAGCGCTACGAGTCCAGGGACGAATACGTCGAGCGGGTGAGGCAGGCGGCGTCCAGTCTCGCCTCGGAGGGCTACATCCTCGAAGAGGACATCGAGCGCGAGGCGGAGATGGCCGCCGACCGGTACGATTACTGGATGAACGGAAACGGGACAGCCTAGTCAGGGGCGTCAGAGATCGCTTGGCAAGTGGACTTCCAGCCAGTTTACATGCTGGATTAAAAGCAGAAGACCCACCCCGTAATGATTTAACATGGTGGGTCTTCTTTGAGATCGCTATTCGCAACCCCTTCACCCAGTAGATACTGAGACGCTGTAACGAAGCAAATTCACTATAACTTTTTGTTGTCAGACTGTCAAGTGAATTGACATCATAAGAACCTGTAACAGTTTAGTCGGCGCTGCCTGTGTCGCCAAAGTCCCTTCCCCCGTCAAGGGGGAAGGCTAGGATGGGGGTGATTCCTTATACCGACCAAATTGGTACAGCATCACATCATAACCAAGGCCCCCGACGGGATTCGAACCCGCGACCTCTCGCTTCGTTACAGCAGTGCTCTGTCCACTGAGCTACGGGGGCATATCTATGCTAACAGTTTACAGGTGCGGAACACCATCAAGTATGTCACAGGAATAAGAGATGTTTGCAGCTATAAAGATGTCAATATGGTGGGCATCACAGGACATCAAGGTAGCTGTCCTCCTTGAGGATAGCTTCTACTACATCCCGGTCCACGCGCATATATCCCCAAGACTTCTCTACCGCGTCCATCCTTTTCTGAAGCTCTTCCTCCGTCAGGAAGTCGCCCACCATCGTTTTAACGAGACCTAGCGGCTTGTCTGGCGATTTCCTGGCATGACGCTCGCAAATCTGTTCATAGATGATCTCTTCGACGAATTTCTCCAAAGAGATCCCGTTTTCATCCGCCACTGACTTCGCGTAGCGCAGCAGATCGTCATCTAGCGCAAGTTCGGTCTTCTTCTTCACGACGCACTCCTCCACACTCCGATATACTAGAATCAACATATCTGTGTCATTGAGCATTAAGAGTATCACATCAGTACCTATCGCATGAACAAGACGACAAAGCAGATAAGCAGGAAAGGCGTCCTCGGCCTGCTGGACGACATCGAGACCGAAGGCTGTGCCGCGAGCGTGTATGTATCGGCGCAGACGTTGGCGGAGCGTGACTACGGGCATCTTCTGCCGGACGCAGGGGTGAAACGTCTTGCCGTCGCGGAGGCGCTGGAAGAATCGGGCAGTGGAGATACCGGAGCCGTAGTGTTCGCCACCGATGGACGGATCGTGGTCGTCAGGCCGCCGATTCCATTACGCAACGACATCCGGGCCGCGGGCGCGCATACCGACGGGCTGCGTAGCCTGCTGAGCTCTGAACCCGTGATAGGCGTCATTCTGCTGCGTCTTGGCCGGTACGCTGTGGGCGTCCTGAGAGGCGAGTCCCTCGTCGCCACGAAGACAGACTCGCGCTACATGAAGAACCGGCACCGAGCGGGCGGCCAGTCCCAACGCCGGTTCCAGCGCAGCCGGGAGCGCCTGATACGCGAACTCTATGACAAGACCTGCGAGATCACCCGGACCGTATTTTCCCCGCATCTCAGCGAGATGGAGTACGTGTTTCTTGGCGGCGAACGCGGTACGCTGAACGGATTCGTCAAGCTCTGCCCGATGATACAGCGAGAGCTTGAGTCCAAATTGCTTGCCCGCCGCCTTACCGTGGACCAGCCTAACCAGAAGGCCCTCAAGAGCATATCACGAGAGGTCTGGAAGAGCAGTGTAACCTTCTACGAGGAAGGCTGAGCCTCCACACTTATTCGGACAGAATGATCATAACCCGAACAGAGTAGCGCCCGCCCGGGCTCGTTTCTTACGGAAGGCTGAGGGTTTATTGCGCGGTGTAGCCGCCGTCCACGGTGAGCGCGGCGCCGGTGACGTAGCTCGCGTCGTCCGAGGCGAGATAGAGCGCGACATTCGCTATCTCCTCCGGCCTGCCCAGCCTGCCCATCGGGTGAAGCTCTTCGAGAAAGGCGTTCATCTCAGGATCATCCGTGAGAGCCTTGGTGAAGTTGGTGGCGACGAAGCCCGGGCAAAGACAGTTGACCCTGATGTTCTTGCGCGCGCTGTCTATGGCGAGCGTGCGCGTGAACTGTACGACGCCGCCCTTGGAAGGCGGGTATGGATTGAACCCACCTCCGAACCCGGCGGGGTATCCCACCAGCCCCATCGTCGAGGCGAGATTGATTATCGAACCGCCGCCTGCCTTCTCCATCTCCGGGACCGCGTACCAGGACACCAGGTATGTCCCCTTGAGATTCACTTCGATCACTTTGTCCCAGATCGCTTCGGGAGACGCCCCTTCGGGAAGCGCGTTTCGCGCGCTGATTCCGGCGCTGTTGACAAGTATGTCCAGCCGTCCGAATTCATCTACGGTCGCCTGAACCATCCGCTCCGCGTCCTCCGCGCCGGATACGTCGCCGGAGAGCGCGAGTCCCCGGCCACCCGACTCTTCCGCCATGTTCAGCGTGTCCCGCGCATTGGCGAGTGAAATGTCGGACATTGCGACGGCGGCTCCCTCTCGCGTGAACAGTAGAGATACGGCGCGGCCTATTCCAGACCCCGCTCCCGTTACCAACGCGACCTTATCTTGCAGACGCATATATAAATCCTCGATTCTCCGATCCCATTCTTCGCGCGACTGTGGGTTAATTCGGTAGTATATTATGATTTCGGCGGACTGAATATCCCGGAGCGCGACAAAACCATGCGAGCAACGCCGCCGCCCGCGAGTAAAGACACGCTGCGACGCATTGTCGTGGTAGGCACGTCAGGGGCTGGAAAGACCACGCTCGCGGGTGAACTCGCTCGCCTGCTGAATGTACCACACGTCGAGCTGGACGCCTTTCGCCATGGCCCAAACTGGAAGGAGACCCCGGACGATATTTTCAGAGAGAAGATATCGGACGCGCTGTCTGGGCAAGACTGGGTTGTGGACGGCAACTATTCCGTAGCCAGGGACATAATCTGGACTAATGCAACGACTATCGTGTGGCTGGACTACCCACTCAACGTGACCTTCTGGCGTTTGTTCCGCAGAACAGTGAGCAGATACGTCAAACGCACCGAACTGTGGAACGGCAACAGGGAGGACCTGAAGGGAGTCCTCTTCGCCAAAGATTCCCTATTCGTGTGGGCGTTCAGGCGGCACTGGAGCCGAAGGAAGTCCTACCCGCTCGCCTTCGCGCAACCGGAATACGCGCACCTGGAGGTTTTGCGACTCCGCTCTCCCCTAGCAGCGGACCAATGGCTCAGGTCACTCGGCGGCGCGGCAACCGGATAGCGTTTCAGCTTACACATCCATCATCTTGTCGGGTGTGAGCAGTTCCATGAACTCAATGCGGTTGCTCTCCACGTACTCGAGGGCCGCTCGTCCGGCCATCAGCACGTCTTGCGGGATGTTGTTGCCTTCCCGCATCGGCGACATGATCGCCTCCTCCGTCCACTCCAGCACCACGACGTTGGTTTCGCCCGGCAGCGTGCCGCCGTTGAAATAGACTTTGAACTCGCTCCGATGACCGGCGTCGCGGTACATTTGCGCCTGCTTATGGATCATGCTCGCGACCCTGCGCGCCTCTCCGGGCTTGGTATTGAAGACTCTTCTTACCAGGTACATAGTTAATCTCCCATTTATGAAACTCATGTCAACATTAGTCAATGTCAGCTTTGAACATGCGGATTTCCTGTTGAAACTTTTTAACCCAAGTTTATACTATACTGCAATTTGCCGAAACTGAATCCGCCCGTCGCCGTGGCACGATACACACTCCAGGCGCTTACATCCATGTCCAATTCTCATCACGTCAGTATAAGCGATGTTTACATGAGCTTCGACAGAGACGAGGACAGTAGGTATGTACTTCAAGATATCAACTTTGAAGTCGCGCACGGTGAGTTCATCTGTCTCATAGGGCCAAGCGGATGTGGCAAGTCCACTTTGCTGAGGCTCATCGGCGGCCTGATAGAGCCGACTTCGGGCAGTATTCGGATTGATGGTCTGACGCCCACCGAGGCGCAGGCGAAAAAGGCATTCGGGTTCGTGTTCCAGGAGCCGGCGCTGCTGGCGTGGCGCACGGTGGCGGACAACGCGCGACTGCCCATGGAAGTCAATCACCGGAACAATCCCACGAACTTACATTCCGTCGCCGAATTGCTGAGCCTGGTGGGGTTGGAAAGGTACGCGAACCACTATCCTTCCCAGTTGTCCGGCGGGATGCTTCAGAGGGTTGCCATCGCTCGCGCGCTGGCGTCCGGCGCGTCGCTGCTGTTGATGGACGAGCCTTTCGGAGCGCTCGACGAAATAACGCGGGCGGCTATGGCATATGAGCTGCTGAGGATATGGAACGCCGACAAGAAGAGCGTCGTATTCGTTACTCACAGCATTTCCGAGGCGGTCACCCTCTCCGACAGGGTGGCGGTAATGTCCAGCAGGCCCGGGCACATCGTGGAGATGGTCGAGATCAACCTTCCAAGACCGCGAACTCGCAGCATGGAGCGTGAGCCTGCGTTCCGACGATATTCAGAGTGGCTGCACGACCTTCTCTGGCAAGGGAATCGGAATGAACAAGCCATCGCTAGATAGACGCCTCAGCGCAATAGGAGAACCCCAACGCAAGTCTGCCGCCGCTATCTTCAGCGTTCGGCGTACCGGACTCGGGCTGAGCTACATATTGCCGCCAGTGATCGCTTTGAGTGTAGCGGGCGTCGCTTGGGAGCTTTGGACGCGGTTGACAGATGTTCCAACGTACCTTGTGCCGGCTCCTTCCATAGTTCTGGACAGGCTGGCGGGCGACATCTGGTACTTCCTGGGACATGGAGCGGTAACCTTGGCGGAGGCGCTTGCGGGATTCGCTCTCGGGACGATAGTAGCGCTCATCGGAGCCGTTCTGATGACGCAGTCGCGCTACATCGAGCGCAGCCTGCTACCCCTTGCGATTCTGGTAAAGGTCACGCCGGTCGTGGCGGTCGCCCCGCTGTTCGTGATCTGGTTCGGATTCGGGCCAGTTCCCAAGGTGCTTGTAGTCGCTCTGATTACTTTCTTTCCCGTCCTCGTGAACGCCGTCACGGGGTTCAGATCCGTAGATAGGGGGGCAATGGAATTTCTTCGCTCTATCCGCGCCTCCCGGCGTGAGATATTCCTCAAGCTCAGGGCGCCGAGCGCGACTCCGTACCTTTTCTCCGCGTTTCGGGTTTCCGTGCCTCTGGCCGTGATAGGCGCGGTGATAGGCGAGTGGTTCAGCGCCGACCGGGGACTGGGCAGCGTGATCATCGTGGCGCACGCCAACCTGGATATGCCAACGCTGTTCAGCGCGATATTCGTGCTGTCTTTCATGGGAATCGGGCTGACCATTCTGCTGTCGATTGTCGAGAAGCGGGCGCTCTTCTGGCACGAGTCTTCAAACGTAATATAAGTCGCGTATTCGGTTGGTATGCAAAGGAAAGTAACCACTCATGAGTATAGTAAGAACATTGATCCTGGCTCCGATCTTCATATTGTCGTCCCTCTTTGCGCTTGGATGCACGGAGGCTGAACCCGAAGTCCAGAGTGTGCGGTTCATAGCGGGATACAAGGCCCAGGCGAATCTACCGCTCGTGGCGGTGTACGCCGCTCAGGAGATGGGGTACTTCCAGGAGCAGAGGCTGGAAGTGGATATCCAGCACTCGATTGGGGAGTCAATGAACCTGCTCATGGGCGGCGAGGCGGACTTCGTGTCCGCGGACGCCGGATACGCGCTTAAGCTCAAGGCGGACCCCGGACTGCCAATCGTAGCAATCGCCCTATTCGGACAGCGAGGCCAGCAGTCGTTCATCGCGCTCTCCGACTCTGGCATCAGTGAGCCGGGCGACTGGGAAGGCAAGACGTTCGGGTACAAGGGCACGATTCCGCCTGAGTACCTTGCCATCGTGAACTCCGCGCAGGTGGACAGATCCAGGATACAGGAGGTCAGGGTCGGATACGACCCGCGCGTCCTGACCGAGGGCCAGGTGGACCTGTTGGCGGTATTCAAGTCGAATGAACCGAACATAGTGCGCGGCCTCGGCTTTGATGTAGTCGCGTTCGATGCGGCGGACTTTGGAATGCGAACCATGGGACTGACTTACGTGACGCGGGAAGATTTCGCCGAAGAGAATCCCGAAACCACGAAACGCTTCCTCAAGGCGACGATGAAGGGCATGGAATACGCTTTCTCGAATACGGAAGAGGCCCTGGACTTTGTGATGAAGTACGCGGAAGGCGAGGACCGCGACCACATGAGGTACATGATGCTGGAGGAGAAGAGGGACGCCACGTCGCCGTTGACGGAGGAGAACGGATTCGGCTGGATGACCTCGGAACAGTGGAAGAGCTTCCACGACTCGTTGCTGGAGTATGAGGGCCTGTCCAATGCGGTTGACGTAGAATCGGCGTTTACAAACCGTTTTCTTGATGATATTTACGAAGACGGCGTTCTACAATGGCCATGACTCACGGCCCTTTCGTTTTCGTCTTGTCGTCAATCTGTCGTTCGCCCTGAGCTTGTCGAAGGGCCGTCCATTGATGGTTCGACAGGCTCACCACGAACGGACTACACAGGTGACACTCGAAAATGAAAAGGCCCTGGGCCATGACTGTGATGTCTAACTTATGAAGTGGCTGAACACCAGGGAATCAAACACATTTATCGAGGCAGTTGATGAGTAACTCAGCATCAAGCGATCAGGTCGCTCGGCAAGCGGCAAGCGACATAATGGAACTGGCGAAGGACAAGGGAGCGTTGCTGTTCGGTGAGTTTCAGCTCTCGGCGGGCGGAACAAGCGGCTACTACTTCGACGGACGCATTCTTGCGCTGGACCCGGAGGGTGGCTACCGAGTCGCCAAGGCGTTCCTGCCCATTCTGCAAGAGTGCGGCGCGCAGGCAATCGCCGGCCCGACTCTGGGTGCCGACCCTATTGTATCGGCGGTCTCAGTGGTGAGTCATATAGAAGGATGCCCTATTCCGGGGCTGATTGTGCGGGGCGAGACTAAGGGACACGGCGGGAAGAAAATGATAGAAGGGCCGACGTCCGCGCTCGGCGCGGGTGCACAGGTGGCGGTGGTGGATGACACCTGTACTACGGGCTCCAACCTGTTTCACGCCATCGAAGCAGTCGAGAGCGAGGGTTACGAGGTCGTCAAGGTGCTTTCTATACTCGACCGCAACGAGGGCGGCAGCGCAGAACTGAGACGCAGGGGATATTCCTACCAGGCCCTGCTGTCCGCAAACGAAGACGGGGAGATTGGCCCGTCGGCCTGACGACGCGACACCTGCCTACCCGGCGACGCCCTCCCATATGAGCCGGATGCCGAGCAGCAATACTACTACCAGAAGCATCCGCATTACCCAGACACCCCCGATTCGGCCTGAGAGCATCGCGCCTATCTGTCCGCCTATGATGAGGCCGACGCCGATGAAGAGCAGCGTCGGGAACAGTTCTATATGCCCCAGGTATCCGTGAGTCAGCGCGCCCGCGCTGCCGTAGATAGCCAGAGCGAAGACCGATGACGCGGCGGCGATTCTAACAGGAAATCCGAAGGCCAGAACCAGGATGGGCGTCCTCAGGAATCCGCCTCCTATTCCGAAGAAGCTGGAAATGAATCCAAGCACGACATTGAATGAGGTGGCAAGCGTCTCGTTGAATTGGTAGCGATATTCCTGGCCGGCGGACGTTACGATGTGGCGTTCGCTGACCGACATGGTTATACGACGGCGCGACTGCCCGATTCGTAGGATTCGCACTATGTTGGGACGAAACGCGAGCTGCAATGCAAGCAGGACCAGTAGTATTCCGAACAGCGTCCTGAACACCTCCGGGGCAACCGCGCCCACCCCGAACGCGCCTATGACGGCTCCCGGCGTGGCCGCAGCCGCGAAGAGGAACGCGCTGCGGTAGTCCACGACCTTCTTCCTGATGTAGATAAGGGCTACCAGGATGCTGTTCAGGGCTATCGCCGTAAGAACCGTGCCCGCGACGATCTCCGGGTCATCGGAGTCGAAGGCCAGCAGGAGCATCGGACTGAGTATGAAGCCGCCGCCCGCTCCGACGAGAACGCCGTAGGCGCCGGAGCCCACTCCCAGCAGGACCATCAGTGTCCAGTCGAGGTATTCCAACGGCCCTCCGAGTTCAAACCGGGCTATGATTCATCCTGGATGATCTTATCGCCGGATCATGCCGGGTTCCCGCCTTCGCGGGAATGACGAGTGCATTTCGTCAGTTCATCAAGTCATTCAATACCGTCCGCACCACGTCAGAGGGTACATCATTTCGGGTAGTGGCGTTGCCTATGCCATTGAGCAATACCCAGCGTATCGAGCCGGAGGCAACCTTCTTGTCGGAGAGCATGGCCTGGGATACGGCTTCGGGGTCAACGCCCCTGGCGTCGAGCGGAAGGCCGTAGGCAGTGAGGACGGCGCGCTGGCGTTCGACCTCGGAGTCGGACGTCATGCCCATGAGACGGCCAATGTTCGCGGCTCCCATCATGCCGACGCTAACGGCCTCGCCGTGCAGGTAGCTATCGTATCCGGTAACGGCCTCGATGGCGTGGCCTATGGTGTGGCCGTAGTTGAGAAGCACACGAATTCCGAGCGTCTCCTTCTCGTCCTGGGACACTACGTTGGCCTTTATCGCCATGCTGCGACGAATGACGTCGGTGGCTATCTCCGGCTCCAGGGACTGTATCTCGTCCGGCAGGCTCTCGAACGTGGAAAGCAGAGCATCGTCCATTATGAGACCGTGCTTCAACGCCTCGGCCCAGCCGGAGGCGAGCTCGCGAGGACGGAGGGTCTGCAATGTAGAAACGTCGGCCAGGACGAATTTGGGTTGGTAGAAGGCCCCAACGAGGTTCTTGCCCTGGGGCAGGTCAACGGCGGTCTTGCCGCCTATGGCCGAGTCCATCATTGCCAGAAGGCTGGTCGGCACCTGTGCATACGGCACTCCGCGAAGATATGTGGCGGCTACGAATCCGGCGAGGTCGCCCACGACTCCGCCGCCCACCGCGAGTATGAGGTGTCCGCGTTCGGCTTTCAGAGAGGCGAGCCAGTGGTATATGCGCTGCGCGGTTTCCAAGCTCTTGCTCTGTTCGCCGGGCGGGATGAAGAAGAGGTGCGTGGGAACGCCCGCGCTCTCCATCGCCCGATGGGCGCGTCGCGCCTGGTTCTGCACGTTGTTGTCGGAGATTATGTATGCGGCGGGCGGGTCCATCATACCGCGAACGCGCTCGCCAAGCTCTTCTATGATGTCCCAGCCTACCCAGAGAGGGTAGTCGCCGGAGGACGCGCGAACATGGGCGGCAGTATCGCCATGGATTCCCGCCTTCGCGGGAATGGCGGAAGCGTCGTCTGGCGATGCGGCCTGGCTTTGGAAGCGAGCGTTGACCATTTGGAACCCCCGAACGACCTCCGACGCCGCTTCTGTCGGCGTCAGGAAGTCGGTGTGAACTGTCCAGTGGGCCAGAGTATAGTTGAACTGTCTGAGAGCCTTCAAGGAACGGACTCGCTCCTCGAGGTCGGCGGCTTCCAGCATTGGCCTCGCCGCGGCATCATCATCCTGGGAATGTTGTTCGGCCAGGCGCCGGAGTATCGTCTCGGGGCGCGCTTCCAGCAGAACCACTACACCGTTGGCTTCCATGACGGCGCGGTTGCGTTCGTCCATGATTATGCCGCCGCCGGTGGAAACTATCTGCCTGTCGGCGCGAGCCACTCTCTGGAGGGTTTCGCGCTCGATGCGACGAAATTCATCTTCGCCGTGACGGCTGAAGATTTCCTCTATCGCCATTCCCCGGGACGCGACTATCTCATCGTCGGTGTCCACGAAGGTCCATCCGAGCAGCCGGGCGGCCTCACGGCCAATGGTAGTTTTGCCTGCGCCCGAGAATCCTGTGATAAATACGTTGGATCTGGTCAGCGGACTGGCCCTTCAAGAGAAATATGGAACGAACAGACCGCAACCGGCCTGCCCGCATCTACAAAAGTGGAAGACGTCCTAGGTTCTAGTCGTCCGAAATGCCGTTGTCAGCCAGGTAGTCCACAGCCTGTTGGACGGTCTGTATGTTCTCGGCGTCTTCATCGGAGATTTCCAAGGTGACGTCATCGTCGGAGAACTCTTCTTCAAAAGCCATGATAAGCTCGACCAGGTCGAGGGAATCGGCGTTGAGGTCTTCCGTGAAAGAGGCGTCCAGCACGACTTCGGACTCATCTACGCTTAGTTTTTCGGCTACAACTTCCTGTACCCGCTCCAATATCGTTGCCACTGCTATACCTCCGTATCGGCAGAATTTGTAATTGGCGACAGATCCTTCAAGACCGAAGTTTCCATCACCGACCCCAGAACGCCGTTGACGAACCTGGGAGAGCTATCGGAACCGAAGACCTTGGCAAGCTCCACTGCCTCGTTGATCGCGACCTTCGGCGGAGCGTCGCCCCCCATAGTCATCTCATATATGGCCATCCTGAGCAGATTGCGGTCAATTACGGACATGTGCGAGACAGGCCAGCTTGGGGCGAACTCGGTGATTATCTTATCCAATTCATTGATATTTTCAAGCACCCCTTCGGTCATACCCGTGAGGAACTCATCCGCGGGCGCGGACAAGTCCTGAGAGTCGCGCCTGTAAGAAAGCACGTCGTCAAGGGTATGGGAGACGCAATCTACCTCGGATAGAACCTGCAATACCGCGACGCGCATCAAACGCCTGGCGCTGGGTACTCTGTTCTGAATCTGCGTCATCTCTCACAGTCTGGTTGCTTGAGTCTTGATCGGGCGCGCGAACGCGCCCGCGAATTATACATACTCGACAACGCGAACCGCTAGTTTCTGCGCAACTTGAGTATGGATTCCAGATCGGTGACGTTAGACGTCTTCGCCCGGCGATTGATGCGTTTGACCATGCCGCTGAGAGCGCGACCCGGCCCTATCTCCACAAAGCTGTCCACGCCAGAACCCACCATGTAATCTATGGTGTCCTTCCACTGGACGGTGTTGCACACTTGGGATAGAAGCTCCTGCTTGATTTCGGAAGCGTCGGTCAAGGGGGAGCCGGTGCAGTTGGCGACAATGGGTACGCGGGCATCGTGGAAGTCCATGCTCTCGATGGCGTTCATGAGGCCGGCCCTGGCAGGCTCCATCAGGCCGGAGTGGAACGCGCCGCCCACCCTGAGGCCGATGACCTTCTTGGCGCCCCTGGCTTCGCAGAGGTCCATGGCCCTGGCGATTGCCATGCGCTCGCCGCTGATGACTATCTGGTCGCCTGTGTTGACGTTGGATATCCATACGCCAGTCTCGCGGACGACTTCCTGGAGCGCGATCTGGTCGAGCCCGATCACCGCGGCCATGGTCCCGGGGTTCTGGTCGCAGGCTTCCTGCATGAGGCGACCCCTCTCCTGAACGAGCAAGGCGGTCTGGTCAACCGGCAGCGCTCCCGATACGGCGAGGGCGGTGTATTCTCCGAGGCTGTGTCCCGCCATGAAGATCGGCTGCGGCAGGATTTCGGAGTCGAGTTCCTGTTCCATAGCGCTCATGCAGGCGAGGCTGACGGCCATGATGCCGGGCTGGGCATTTACCGTCTGGCGAAGTTCGTCTTCCGGGCCTTCGAACATTATGTTGGTAAGGGAGCGCCCGAGTGCGTCGTCAATCTGGTCGAATACGTCCCGCGCGGCTGGGGAATTATCGTAAAGCTCTTTTCCCATACCGACTGCCTGCGCGCCCTGTCCTGGGAAAAGATAGGCTACTTCGGGGCCGCGCGCTTCGTTATTGAACGTGAGTGTCATATCAAAAACTCCAATTGGGGGGCTTCTCAGAGCATGGATACCCGCTTCCGCGGGAATGACGGATGCTTGGAGCTAGAATACGTCAGAGCTTGTGTCGGGGATTACTTCCCGCCCGTTGTAGTAGCCGCAGCTAGCGCAGACCCTGTGTGGGAGCCGGGCGCTCTGACATTGCGGGCATCGGGAAAGCGAAACGCCCTTGATGGCGAAGTGGGCGGAGCGTCCACCCTGTCGCTTCTTGGAATGCTTCTTCTTGGGTAGTGGCGGCATTTGGCGTTTCTCTTTTCGGCTCTATTTTTCGTCCGGCGTTACCGATATTAGTTCGAGAAGCGGGCCCCATCTGGCATCTAGGGGAGCCTCGCATGAACAGACATTGCTGTTCAGGTCCAGCCCGCAGGTGGAGCATAGACCGGCGCACTGGCGGTCACACAGCGGTTTCATCGGCAACGCCATAATCGTGTATTCTCTCACCGTTCCGGTGAGGTCGAGAATATGATTCTCGTCTATCGTGCAGTAGTCCTTATCGTCGTCGTCCGGCGGCGATACCTTCGCTCCGGTCATGGGATTCAGGGTTGGAACGAATTCTTCTTCTATCTCGAGATGTATGGGGTAGCTGAAAGGTATCAGACACCGCCCACACTCAGAGTCTATGTCGGAATTCAGAGTCGCGCTCACCCAGACACTCTTGTTGGTCCGCAGAAGTCTCACACTTCCTCGAATCCTGACTCCGCGAATATCCTCGGTAAGATTTGCAATCTCGTCAAGGTGATACTCACGACTGGAGCCGCTGGGCTGCATCAGCAACTGTGAAACGTTTAACTCCATGTCAAACCCCTGCAAGAAGGGAGCCCCAACCGTTAATTCAGGGAATTTTAGTGAACAGAGTAGAAAAGTGTCAAGTTACACAACTTGAGATTGTCAGCCGTGAAACAAGGAATCGGGAAGTTGAGGATGCGCCCGGATCGAGTGGCGCATCCTCGATTACGTTAATCTTCGAGTTCGGCGAGGATACCCTTCACATAGTCAACGCTTCGCTTGTCCTTGTGGATCTGGTCGCCGGTGTTAGTTCCTTCGAGGGCGAAGTAGCCGTCGTAACCGGCCTCGTGCATCGCGGACAGGGCGAATCGGTAGTCTATGTCGCCGTCGGGCAGCGGCGTTCGTATGAAGTACGAGTGGTTCAACTCCGGGATGTGGACGCGCTGAAGGCTCTTGCAGTGCCAGTACTTGGAGTGCGGCGCGAGCGCTGTGATGCACTCTTCCATCGTCTCTTCGGGCTCCTCATAAGTCCAAAGGACGTTGCCCAGGTCCGGGTTGGCAAATACGTTCGGGCTGTTGGTCAGTTCCAGGAGGTGGAGCGTTGACCAGGAGTTGTCGGCGATGGAGTGCTGGTGCACTTCGACAGTTATGTTGATGCCGTCGCCTCCCGCTATTGCGCCGACCTCTCTCAAGGCGTTGGCGGTGCGAACGAAGTCGTCCTCGGTGGCGAGGGCGCTGGAACCGTGCGATGAAGGCTCGCCGCTCGGTCCGGTGTCGAGAGTGGCGTCGCGCGGCGGGGTGCCGAGCGCGGTGTTGACTACTTCGACGCCCGTCCATCCGGCGATCTCGACAGCCTTCTCGAGCTTCGCGCGGTTCTCGGAGGCGACGCTGGGCTGGCAGAGGCCGCCGCCCGCCCTGATGGCGACGCAGGGAGTTCCGGCGTCTTCCAGTATGGACTGGAATTCCGTTGCGGTCTTCTCTGTGGCGTCGAATCCTCCGAACGCCTCGAAGCCGAGTTCAATTCCGTCGAAGCCGATGTCGTTTACCCTGCCGAGATACTCGGTTCGAGTCTTGGGGTCTTCAGGGATGTTCCAGGCCGCGCCAGCCTCGAAGGGGTAGAAGGTTCCTCGTCTGAATGCGTATGCGATTTTCATTTCGTCTCCTCTTTCGTTAATGTCAGTGTCATAGTGAACGATCAGCGCCATTTCGGTCGTCGTCTGTCATGTTCATAAGACGAGAGACCAGAAGGCGGACCGATGTGATGGATTCCTCTCGTTCTTCACCTTCCATAAAGTCGTGATAGAAGTTGGCGTGGAACTTCTCTGCGACACCGAACGCGGCGCGAAGGAAGGGGTCGTCGCGTTCTTCAGAGAGTCTTCGGATC
Organism: Dehalococcoidia bacterium; assembly: GCA_965202815.1. Taxonomy (GTDB): domain Bacteria; phylum Chloroflexota; class Dehalococcoidia; order Lucifugimonadales; family UBA1123; genus VXRN01. The sequence continues at coordinate 631,070 of CBDBCD010000002.1, read as the reverse complement.
GCTATTCTCATCGCATTATGGGATCCATAGGGCCAGCCACGCCGCTGGGACACGGCCATAACCGCGTGGGACGCCGCTCCCCACATCTTCTCAGACCCCTGCAATATATCTCCGGCTTCGAATTCCCTGTCCGCGGCTTCAAGGAAGTCCTGGGCCGTCTGTATGTGTTCGTGAACCAACATAACGCTGACCTCTAATCCCTATGACGCCATGTCCACCCTGTTACTCACTATCATCCATGGCTTCTATCCGCTTCCTGAGCCTGTCGAGTTCGGCTTCCGCCTCTCTACGCACGGCGGCCTCGCGTTCCCGTTCCGCTTCAGCGCGGTCTCGTTCGGCTTCGGCCTGATCGGCGCGTTCTACATCGTCGGCGTGAGTGCGGAGGTAGCTCTGAGTCCCGGGGTTATACCAGCGCAGTTCACCGTACTCCCAGCACACGTACATCCCCAGGAACTCGCTGTAACCCCGACAGCGATTCCCATCCAGCCACTCTATCTCTATCGGCTGATACGCGCCGTCCATCAAACGGTCTCCCGCCAGCGCAGCGTCGTGATACTCTCCGCCCGACGGGTCAAATCGCCAGTATTCGGGTATCCCGTAGGCTTCATAGTCGCGCCGCTTGGCGGTGTAGTCGGTCCCTCCGGTCGTGGCGGACGCGATCTCCAGCACGAAGTCCGGGGGCTTTCCCTGCTGCTCAATCGCATAACCCCACTGTTCGATGATGAGCGCTCGGTTGACGTTGACAGCTATCAGAAGGTCCGGCACGCGGACTCCCGCGCTCTGTCCCGGAGTCCAGCCCACTGGAACCTCGCCCAGGACAATCGTGGTCTCCGGGTCGCCCACGTGCAGTTCCAGCGCGTAGATGTATGAAGGGCGGTAGAGATAGATGGGATTATTCATATCGTCCCGGGGCGGGAACTCGGGGAAGCGTTCGAGTTCCGTGTATGTACTTGTAGTTGCAATTGTTCTGCCGACCATTTGTCTCTCCAGTGTGGATTTAGATTACGGTCAGTAGGCTATAGTAGTGATCAGGAAGTTTTCGCAGAAATCCAGGGTGGCGCAGGTATCGTGATATATCCGGCGCATTGGACGCGGGCTTGACTTCGGCGAACGGGAAAGGGACGCTTTCCACATCGCAAATCAAATGATGTAGTTCTTGAATTTGGGGATGTGTCCTTATCTTGATCTTGGGTACCGCGTGTTGGAATATTTTATTTTTGCTGTCCAGTTCTGACAGCGACCTGTTGAGTCGTTTGGCTTCGTCCTTGAATTCACTCTCTTGTCTGCGCCTGGATTTCATTTCCCGTAGTGACAGAATAATCTCAGCCAATCCCGACGGATCTTCTAATAAGACCACTTCTACGTATGCGCCCATCCCGGGCGTCAAGGATTCTATTTCGGCGGAAATTCTTTGGGCGGAGGCTTCCAGCGCCTTGACAGACCGCTCCTGGCTTTCACGCGCTTGTGTAAACTGATTAGCAAACTCTCGCTGAATCTCCTCACCGAGTCGTTCTAAATCGTAGTCTTTACCCCCGGACGACCAAGCTTCGATTTTGGGTCTGACCAGGACACCGACATTCAGGTTTTCGATAATCTCGTCGAATTGGAATACCAGGGCGTAGTCTTCTTGTCCTGAGCCGGTGGGCATCATGTACATTGGCGCGGAACATTCAGGGAAGATTTTGTCAATGGCCTCATTGGAAAATTCCAGGGTCTGCCCTGTCAAGCCCGCTACTCTGGCATTCGCTTCATCTAGGAACTCTTGCGACGCCGATGCGGACGACTTCGCAGTGTCCACAGCCCTTTCCGACGCAGCGCGAACCTGCTGAGACAGTTGGTCGGTGGACTGGCTCGCCGTGTGCACCGTCTTTTCGGCTGTGTCTCGAACTCTCTGGGATAGCTGGTCCGTGTCAACTGACGAGAGTCTTTCTTTGGAAGCGTCTCGCGCCAATTTACGAATGTTCCCGAACCTTGGCATATCGGCCTCTGTGTTCCAGCAATTAAGGGTTGCTCACGCACATTATTTTCGGAGGTTTAGTTCAGCCCAAAGGACTCGTTTGCCATGTCCACTATGTAGCGGCTTATAGAGAGCGAGGACGTGGCGCCCGGAGAGGGAGCGCTCAGGACGTGTATCGCGCCCTCGGTCTGGGCGATGCTGAAGTCCTGGAGCAGCGCGCCGTTGTCGTCAACGACCTGGGCGCGCACTCCGGCGCCGGGCGCGTAGAGGTCGTCGCCTGTTATCTCCGGCACGAGTGTCTGGAGGGATTTGACGAACACGGACTTGACCAAGGAGCGGTATTGCTCGTCAATTCCGGTCTTCCAATACTTCATGGACATCTTCCAGAAGCCCGGATATGTGAATGTATCCAACGTGTCACCGAGCGAGAATGAGGTCTTGGTGTATCCCTCGCGCTTCAGGGCTAGTACGGCGTTGGGGCCGGCTTCGACCGAGCCGTTGATGCGCTTGGTGAAATGTACGCCGAGGAAAGGAAGCGACGGGTCTGGCACCGGGTATATGAGTCCCTTCACAAGATGCGAACTTTCGGGCCTGATGGAGAAGTATTCGCCCCTGAACGGGATGATGCGAACGCCGATTTCCACGTTCATCATTCGGGCGACCTTGTCGGCGTGGAGTCCGGCGCAGTTGATGACGTTCTTGGCGGTGAAGTCGCCCGCGCCGGTCTGGATATGCACGGAGCCGTTGCTCCTGGAGATGGAGTGGACCTCGGCGTCGAGAACGAGGTCGCCGCCGTTCTCGCGCATCTCTATGGAGTACGCCTCGGACACCTTGGTGAAGTCTATGATGCCGGTGTTCGGCGACCATATCGCCTTGACCCCGGCGACGTGCGGCTCGTGCTCTCTGAGTTCCTCAGGACCGATGAGCTCGAGTCCCTCCGCGCCGTTGGCGGTCCCGCGCCGGTAGAGTTCCTCCAGTCCGGGGACCTCGGAGTCGTTGACGGCGACTATGATCTTGCCGCACATTTCGTATTCGACGCCATGCTCGTCGCAGAACTCTCTGAGCAGTCTGCCGCCCGTGGAGCAGAAGTTGGCCTTCTGCGAACCGGGAGCGTAGTAGATGCCCGCGTGGATGACGCCGGAATTGTGTCCGGTCTGGTGCTGGGCGACGACGGACTCCTTCTCGATGACGACTACCTTCTGGTCGGGATGTTCCTGGGTAATCCTCATCGCGGTGGCCAGTCCGATTATGCCGCCGCCAATGATGGCGATGTCGTAGTTTCGGGAGTTCATGTTAATTCCTCAGGGGGGCGCGATCTGCGGCGGATTTCCGGTTTCCGGGTAAGCCGAGACGAATTGTATCACAGCGGCGAGAATCTGATGGCAGGCGGCGCTATTCGGGTTCACCGGCGCGGGGATTGTTCTATAATGGAGACGCCACAGGCATAGGGAGGCGGAGATGGTTGTACAAGAGACGAAGAGAAAGTTCACATACGAGGACTACGCGAAGACACCGGAAGGCGAGCGGTACGAACTTCTGGACGGAGAGCTGATAATGGCGGCTGCGCCAAACATGGCACATCAGAGGGTCGGGATGCAGTTGGGCGGGGAATTCTACATATTTATAGTGGATCGGAACTTAGGAGAAGTCTATGTAGCTCCGACGGACGTGTACCTGACGGATACGGACGTGGTTCAGCCGGACATCCTGTTTATCTCGAAGGGACGGTCGCACATAAGGACGGGAAAGAATATACGAGGCGCGCCGGACCTGGTGGTCGAGATTCTGTCGCCTTCCACATCCGCCAATGACTGGGGGTACAAGAAGGATCTGTACGCGAGGCACGGGGTGAAGGAATTCTGGCTTGTGGACCCGTACGCGAAGCAGGTGGTCGTAATGCTCCTGAAAAATGGGAGCTATGAGATAGTGGGCGTTTACAGGGAGGACGATACGCTGAGGTCGCCGACCCTGGAAGGATTCGAGTTGGACTTGAGCAGGGTATTCGACGACGTGTTCGACGAGATTCTGGCGGACGTTCTGGAAGAGATGTCGTAAAGAGGAGTTCTATGACGTATTCAGCGATTATCGTAGGGGCGGGACACAATGGGCTTGTCGCGGCCAACTACCTGGCGAAGGCGGGAGGGCGCGTACTTGTGCTCGAACGACGCGACTTCGTGGGCGGAGCGTGCATAACCGAGGAACTGTTCCCCGACTTTCGGGTTTCTTCGTGTTCGTACATTTGCCATATGCTCCAGGGCAAGGTGATAGATGACCTGGAACTACGAAAGCACGGTCTCGACATCCATCCTGTGGACCCGTACCGCTTTCAGCCGTTCCCGAGCGGCAACTATATGCTGCGATGGCACGATCAGCAGCGCAACGCGGAAGAGATAGCTCGAATGTCGCCGGGCGACCTGGAAGGGTACCATCGCTACCAGGGCTTCATGCGACGGGCCTCGGGCATACTGTATCGCTATTTCCTGGAGAGTCCGCCGACGCTGGCGCAGGTGACCGAAGACGTGCGCGGGACCCAGAATGAGGCTGTGTGGGAGCGGATGCTGACCGGGAATATGCGCGACCTGGTGGAGGAACATTTCGAGTCTCCCGAAGTAAGGGCGGTGTTCATAGACGCCGAGGATGCGGGCGACACGCGCGCTCCGGGTTCGATCATATCCGTGGCCTATAACGACACCGATATGTTCACGGAGGACCGCAACTTCGGCATACCGCACGGGGGAATGGGCGGGATAACGCAGGCGATGGCGCGGGCGGCGGAGTCTCTGGGCGCGGAGATCCGCGCGAACGCGGTGGTGGAGCGGATACTGGTGCGAGACGGTCGGGTGGGCGGAGTCGAGCTCGCGGACGGAGAGAGGATCGAGGCGGACGTGGTATTGTCCAACGCCGACCCAAAGCGGACTTTCCTGTCGCTGGTTGATGAGAACGACGTCGCGCCCGAGGTGGTTCAGGGTATCCGCAGGCTGAAGACGGACGTGTCGTACCTGAAGTTCCACGCCGCGCTGGACGAACTGCCGGACTTCACCCACTACCTCGGAAGCCGGTACGACGAGAATTTCCTGGTGCAGGTGCGTATCTGTCCGTCTGTGGAATACTTCCAGCAGAGCGCGGACGACGCGCGGTCGGGAAGGCCGTCGTCGGCACCGGTGATGCACATACAGATCCCGTCGGTGCTGGACAAGTCGCTTACGCCGGAAGGCAAGCACGTAATGTCAATCTGGGTGCTTTACGCTCCGGTCAGGCCGCGCGAAGGCGCTTGGGACGAACTGCGGGAACAGACGGGCGAGCATCTTATTGACACCATAGGGGAGTACGCGCCCAACTTCCGAAAGTCGGTCAGGGACTGGGAACTGTTCACACCGCAGGAGCTGGAGGAGCGGGTCGGCCTGACGGACGGCAACATTCGCCATCTGGATATAACCTCGGCGCAGATACTCGCCAACAGGCCGAGCAACCTGTTCGACGGATACAAGACTCCAGTCGAGGGGCTGTACCTATGCGGGGCTGGCACACATCCGGGGGGAGAGGTGACGGGAGCCCCGGGCCATAACGCGGCCCATGAGGTGTTACGGGACTGGGAAGAGATTTAACGAATACCCGAACAGACCGGCGCCAGAAAGCGGCTACTTGGAGCGAACGGTTTCCTCTTCGGGCGGGATCGGGTCGAGTTCCCGGTCGCGATGGGCGAATGCCACCTGGTCACCCACTTGCATCATATCGGGCAGGACTATGCCGCCTGAGAAGATAATCTTCATCGCGTCCTCGACACTGATGTCGGTCTCGACCACCTCGTCCTCGGGGATAATCGCCAGCATACCGGACGTCGGATTCGGCACGGTGGCTATGTAGATCGCGAGCATGACCCGGTCTTCAGCCGGAACGTAGTATTGCCCCGTGACCAGTCCCATTGCGCGGACGCCTTCTCGCGGCCAGTCCAGAAAGACGACGCGGCTGTACTGGCTGCTCATGGGAGTGGAAATGGCCTCTGTCGCTTGGTTGGCGACAGTATAGATTTTTCCGACCACCGGGATACGGTCCAGAACCGAGTTCAGTGCCACCTTTACGCTTCTCTGCCCCCTTTCTCCCGTAACTATCCAGCCAAGCACGTACAGGAACGCGAGTACACCCGAGACTGCCATCAGCCATGCGAGGGGGGTCGAGACGGGAATCCCTTCAGGGATAGGAACCCCTTCGATGTACGGGATCCGAAGAAGCAGCATGACGACCGGCCTGAGCAGGTTTTCAAGAATTGCGACGAGGTAGCGCAGGATGAGGAAGGTGACGAGGAGCGGGATTATCACCAGAAGCCCCCGGCTCATGCGTCTCCAGAAGTGACGCTCCACCTTGCGGAACGCCGGCACCCTCTCAGGCGCTCCGTCTTCGGGCGCGTTTACGCCCGACCTGTCTTGGCTCGTATCGTCCATGGGTTACAGCCTCGATGAACTCGCGCAGGTTCAGCAATTACTGACTATATAGGGGCTATGGCGATATTATATAGCAGAGTAAGAGCTTACAAGGCTAGTGAACGCGCGTCTCAGGGCCAAAACCCATAAGCGTGGGAATGTACGGGTTCAGTCCCCGGCCATGCTCGACCAGGCGTTGGGGGCGAGGCCATCGTAGTAGCCGAGCATCCTGTCGGCGACATGGTTCCAGCCCATGCTGAGCGCCTTTTCGCGGGCGGCGCTGCCCATCGCGTCCCTCAAGTCGGGGTTGGCCAGCAGCATGTCCAGACGCTGGGCGAAAGCCTCCGGGCAGCGCCAGGGCACGAGGTAGCCCGTCTTGGCGTTGTCCACGAACGTCTTGAGACCGCCCACCCTCGAGACCACAACAGGCGTTCCGCAGGCCATGGCTTCGAGCGGAGCGAGTCCGAAGCTCTCGGCGTGGGACGGCAGTACATAGATATCGGCTGCGCTATAATAAGTGGGCAGCCGATCCTGTGGGACGGGGCCGGTGAAGGTCACAGAGTCCCTTATTCCCAAGTCTTCGGATATCGTTTTCAGACGCTCCATCTCGGTGTCGCCGCTCGGATTTCCGCCGACCACCATGAGGCGGAGGTCGTTCGCGCACTCCAGCAGGGGAACGGCGCGGATCAGAATGTCTATGCCCTTGAGCGGCTCGATTCGGCCCACGTACAGGATGATGTTCTCTTCCTCTATGCCAAGTTCGCGGCGGGCGTAGTTCTGCTCTACGGGCGAGAACATATCCAGGTTCACGCCCGCGGGTATCACCTCGACCTTGTGGGGCGGGGCATCGTACAGGCTGATGACGTCATGTTTTTCTTCCTCGGTGGATACGACAATCCCGTCCGCGTCGGACATTACGAGCGCTTCGATGTCCTGCCTGAGCTGCGGTTCGCGCTCGCCGACCCGCGCCCTGAGCTTGGTCTTGGCGAGGGTGTGGAAGGTGGCCGCGTGCGGTACATTCCACTCGCGGCTGAGCGCCATGCCGACTCTGCCGGAGAGCCAGTAGTGGCTGTGGATCATGTCGTAGCGCGTCTCTTCGGACCGCTGGAAGTCGTAGAGCTCGCGGATGAACATGGGGATGTAGTTGAACAGGTCTTCCTTGGCGGCGTCCAGGGGGCCCGCGTTGAGGTGGATGACCCTGGCGCCGTCTTCGAGTTCCACTATCTTGGGATCGGCGGGATCGTGGTATCGGGTGAAGACGTCGACTTCGTAACCCTTTGCGGCGAATTCGCGGGCTAACTGAAGTACATATACATTCATCCCGCCGGTGTCCTTCTCCCCCAACCTCGCCACCGGACACCCGTGAAAACTCAACAGCGCCAGCCTGCTACACATAAACATCTCCGACTAAGAGCGCGGCCCCACCCAGTTCCATGATTCGCGGGGGTTTTCACCCCCATCCCCGTATCAAGTACGGGGCAGACTCTAACCTTCTCCCATAGATGGGGAAGGGCCCCTGTCAGCGTGTTACCGACATGTGGAACACCGCCTCGTCCCTGCCGCCCAGATTGTACTTGTATCTTTCGTTGCCCTTGAGGAAGTTGAACACCTTGCGGTTCTCCTCGATTGCCGTCCGTATGCTCAGCGCCTTGTTGATGAGTCCCACGCTGAGTCTAGAATAGCCGGGCTCGTAACCGCTGTTGTACAGGAGGAAGTCTCCGCCGTAATCGAAGCAGATGCACGCGGCGACCTTCTCTCCGTCAACCTCGAGGAAGTATAGCCTGAACTGGTCGCGGCTTGCCAACTCGTGGGCCATATCCAGGAAGAACCTCTCCCTGTCCGGGGTCATAAACTCGTTCTTGTCCTCGCGGCTGGCTCGCAGCAGCGTGAAGAACTCCCGCATCGAGCCGTCCAGAGAGTCGCCGTTGGCGGCTGCGTACTGCCTGTTTTCGCTCTCGCGGTCCAGCCTTCGCAGCTTGCGCCTGAGTTCGTGCCTGTCCTTCTTCCTGAGTCCGGCCAGAAACTTGTCCCAGCTTCCGGGAAGCTCGGCCTTGGGGGTCGTCTCCTCCTCTTCGACCAAGACCTCCCAGCCCTTCGCGCGCGCCAGTTCAGGAAGGCGCTCCAGGGTTGGAGAGCCGCGGGGAAGCGAGGGAAGGTCGAGAGTCGTCCAGTCGAGCGTGGACAGGTGATCCACCATCGCGGGGTAGAATTTGTCCAGGCTGTCTCGCGGGACTATGAAATCGAGGTAGTCGTAGAGGTCTTTGTCGCCGAGGAAGGTGAGAACGCCGTTTTCGCCTGCCATGAGCGGGGCGATTCCGATAAGTTGGTCGTCGTCGCTTACCGAGAGTATCAGGGTGTCGCCGCCCTCGCCGAAGTTGTCCCACCAGGTCTTGTGCCACCAGGGGGTAACGAACACCGTGTTCGTCGCCGACAGCGGAAGAATTTCCTCCCAGCGCTCCCAGATGGAGTCGAAACTTTCCTGTCGGACCGAGGTCGGCATGTTTACGATACGCTCCTATTCTAGCGACAACGCCTGCTCGACGGCGGAGAGGTCGGGGGCATACTCTTCCATCCATTCGGGCTCTATTTCGTTGGCGAGGTCGGGGTCCTTGAGTCCTGAGCCGGTGATGATGCAGACGACCTTCTTGCCTTCCAGATCGAGGCCGGCCTCGGCGTGCTTGAGCAGTCCAGCGACGCCGGCAGCGGACGCGGGTTCGCAGAAGATTCCCTCTTTATTGGCCATGAGCTTGTAGGTGTCCAGAATGTCCTCGTCGGATACCATGTCTATCGTGCCGCCCGACTGGTCGCGCGCGTTAATGGCGGCGTTCCAGCTTGCGGGATTGCCTATGCGAATAGCGGACGCGATTGTCTCCGGCTCCGGCACTACGTCGCCGCGCACTATGGGGGCGGCTCCCTGCGCCTGGAAACCCATCATGCGCGGGCGGACGGAAGTCCACTCCGCGCCGAAAGCCTCCTGAAAGCCGCGCCAGTACGCGGTGATGTTGCCCGCGTTTCCGACGGGCATGAATACGAAATCGGGCGCCGTTTCGAGGTCCTCGACGATCTCGAACGCGGCGGTCTTCTGTCCCTGTATGCGGTGCGGGTTGACCGAATTCACGAGTATTATAGGATGCCTGCTGGTGAGTTCTCGGACAAGTTCGAGCGCGTGGTCGAAGCTGCCCTGTATCAGCATGATACGCGCGCCGTAGGCGATGGCCTGAGCCAGCTTGCCCCTGGATATGTTGCCCTTTGGCACGATGATCGTGGTGGGAATGCCCATGTAGGCGCCGTAGGCGGCGGCGGACGCGCTGGTATTGCCGGTGGAGGCGCAGGCGATGCTCCGGCCTCCGGCCTCTATGGCCTTGGCGACCGCGACCACCATCCCACGGTCCTTGAACGACCCCGTGGGGTTGCAGCCCTCCAGCTTGAAGTAGAGCTCGTCGCAACTGACCATATCGCCTATCGCACGGGACTTCACAAGAGGAGTGTCGCCCTCACCGAGTGAGAAGATGGGCGTGTCGTCCGTAACGGGCAGATGGGCGCGGTATTTTTCAAGGACGCCTTTTTTCATTTCCTGATCATTTTCTCAGAGAATGAACATGGATAGCAAGCCGCCCGATTCAGAGACAGGATTGGGCGCGACGGCTAGCGGATGGCGCGATACCAGTCCGGCAGGCTGTCGTCGTCGGCCCAGGTCTGCTGACAGCGGCAGTCGGTAGGAGTGTCGAGGTCGCCGATGGCGCGGCGCATTATGGGCGCGAGGTCTTCTAGCGTAATCATTACCCAGTCCCTTTCCTCCTCGACCCCGGCGGCATCGCTGAGCCAGGACAGCCCGGCGAAGCACATCTCCAACTCTCTGAAGTAAACGACCTCCGGGTAGATCGTGGTGCATACTATGTCCGCGCCCCAGCGCCGGTATAGTTCAATCTCTGCCGGGGTCTCGTTGTACGGGCCCTGGACGCAGATGTTGATTGCGCCGTCGCGCACAGTCCTGTCGGACTCGGTACGCGCCGCGTCAACCAGGACGCGCCGTATTCCCGGACAGAAGGGGACATTCATGTTGGCCCTGAACCAGCCCTTGTCGTCCGCGAAGATCGTCGTGGGGAACCGCTCGCACATTCGGATATAGTCGTCGTAAACTACGAGGTCGCCGACGTTGAAGTCCCTGTTCACTATCCCGAAGCCATTGAGCGTGATTACGCGCCTTACGCCCAACTGCCTGAATGCGAGCGCGTGCGCGGCGTGATTCACGATGTCGGAGCGCATGTCGTTGTCCTGTCCGAACCGGCGGATGTAGTAAACGGTCGCGTCCCCGACCGTGCCCTCGAGGACGCTGACATCGCCGAATCGGGTCTTCACTTCGGTCCTCGACACCTCTCGCTCGATGATCCCCTCATAGCTCACGGCTCCCAGTATGCCGACTTTCATAGTCTCACCTCACCTTCAGGCATTGCGTACAGGCCGCAGTGTATAAAGCGTGCGCGGCGCGGTCAATTCGCAGCCGAAGCCTGTCTGTCGTCTAGGCGAATTGACCGACCTGCTGCGCTGCAATAGAATTCGGCCAATAGAACACCCTCAGTCCCGGAAATGAAGGAGTGGTCATGTCAGAGTTGCACAGACTTGGTGTCGCGGAGGCGGCGAGACAGATTCGAGAGGGCCGGATCACGTCGGTCGAACTGGCAGAGGCGCTGCTGGAGCGTATCGAGGCATTCGATCCGGCGTTGCAGGCGTGGGTGACCGTGGACCGAGAAGATGTGTTGACCGAGGCTAGGCGGTGCGACGAGGAGAGGGACGCCGGCGATGTCAGCGGGCCGCTCCACGGCGTTCCGGTCGGCCTGAAGGACATCTTCTATACCGAGGGGATGAAGACGACGGCCTGCTCTCCCATCTACGAGGATTTCGTGCCGGACTACGACGCGACCTGTGTAGCCATGCTGAAGGATGCCGGAGCGATAGTTCTCGGCAAGGCGGTCACTACCGAGTTCGCGTCCGGCGACCCATCCCGCACGCGCAACCCGTGGAATCCGGCCCACACGCCGGGAGGTTCCAGCAGCGGGTCTGCGGCAGCGGTGGCGGCGGGAATGTGCGCGGCGGCGCTGGGGTCGCAGACGGGCGGCTCGACCGGGCGTCCGGCGGCGTACAACGGTATCGTGGGGCTGAAGCCGACCTACGGGCGCATAAGCTGTTACGGAGTCGTGCCGCTCAGCTGGTCGCTGGATACTGTGGGCATCCTCACCCGCAGCGTGGAGGACGCGGCCGTTATGCTGCAAGCTATGGCGGGCTACGACCGCAACGATCCGGGGTCGTATGACGCGCCCGTACCGGATTACCTGGCGGAGATGCGCTCGGTTGACAGACCGACGCGAATCGGCCTGATCAGGGAGTTCTTCTACGACCACTCTTCGCCCGAAGTGCGGGAGCATACGGATGAGGTCGCGCGCAGACTGGCCGAGGCGGGGGCCGAGGTAGTAGAGATCGGCTTTCCGGACACTTTCGACTCGGCGCACGATTGCCAGCGCGTGGTGAGCAGTGTGGAGTCCGCCACCGTCCACGAGGATGACTTCGGGGAGAGGCCGGACGATTACGGCCCCAGGATTCGGGCGAGCATAGAAGCGGGGATGCAGACCCCTGCGGCCAGATATGCCCACGCCATGCGGATGCGCGGCAGATTCCGCGCCGATTTGGTAGAGGCGCTTCAGGGTGTGGACGCGGCGTTGACGCCCGCTACGCCGGAGCCTGCCCCTAGGGATCTGTCCACAACCGGAGACCCCGCGTTTCAGTCGCCGTGGACTTTGGCGGGACTGCCCGCTATCGTCATCCCGTCGGGAGTGAGCGAGTCTGGCCTGCCGTTTGCGGCGCAGTTCGCCGGGCTGCCCTTCCAGGAAGGCAAACTGCTTGGCGTCGCGCACTGGTGCGAGGATGTCCTGGAGAGCGGTCTGTGGCCTCCGGCATTCGCGTAGGGCTTATCCACCCTCACCCTAGCCCTCTCCCAGAGGGAGAGGGGATAAACCGGAAGAGATTACACGACGGTTGCGCTGTCCACGAGCGTTTCGGCTTTGGCGCGGTCGTCGGCGGAGATGGCGACTATGGTGTAGTCGTCGCTGCGGTCAACGATGTGCAGGCTCTGTATGTTGACTCCGGCGTCTTTGAATCGCTCTGCCACCTTGGCGAGCGCGCCGGGTTCGTCCGGGAGCCTTACCAGCAGCGAGTCGTCGGTGACCGTCTTGAAGCCTGCCTGGGTCAGCGCGCGCAGGGCGTCGTCATTGGCGTCGGTGGTCAGGGCTATGAAGCCCTCTTCGGCCTGCCGCTCCGCGCTGATAGTCTCTATGTTGATGCCATTGTCGGCGAGCGCCCTGCTTATGTCGGCAATGACGCCCACCCGGTTTCTTGCCATTACGATGATCCTGTTCATCCTGCCGCGCTCCGGTTATTCTGGTCTTCGATGCAGTCGTCAACCACCATGTCTATCGTCTCTCGCTTCACGTGGGGCATCGTAATGAGATGCGCGATGTCCTCGTATGGCGCAAGCTGCCACTTGCGGACCACCTTGTAGGACGGCCTGGGGAAGACGACCGTGACCGAATTCTTGTTCCGCCAGGCGGGTATCCCGCTGTCGTTGAAGCGGGCGACCGCGTACTCGGCGACGTTCAGACACTCACGCACGATTTCACGGAATCCGTCCAGACCATGCTGCTGAAAGGCGTACCAGAGCATGAGCGACGTGATCGCGTTGCGCGACCCGGTGAGAGTGGTATCCAGAACGCCGACGTACTCGATGGAGCGGGCTATGCGACTGACATACTCGTTTCGAGTGAGCGCGACGCCGCAGGGCATGGGCGAGCCGATCATCTTGTGTCCGCTAACCGCCACGCTGTCGAAACCAGCGTCGAAGCCGAAGGGCTGCGGGTCGTCCACGAAGGGCAGAATCATGCCGCTCAGGGCGGCGTCGGCGTGAATGTAGCGGTTCGCGATGGCCAGATCGTCGAGAATGTCGCGCACCTTGCTCACGTCGTCCACCGCGCCCTTCATGGTGGTGCCTATGTTCGCCATGACTATGGCCGGCGCGTCTCGATTGATGCGGACGCTCTCGTGCAGGTCATCGTAGTCTATCTCGCCGTTGTCCAGGCTCTTGATCATGATGTTCCGCGCCTTCAGGACTCTCATGATCTTGACGACGCTGTAGTGGGTATCCTGAGAGAAATACACGATGCCGTCGGGGAACATCTCGCGGCCCATGTACAGACCGTACATATTCCCCTCGGTGCCGCCGGAAGTGACGTATCCCCAGGCATCGTCGCGGGGTAGGCGCATCATGTCCGAGAAGAGGCCGATGACCTCGCGCTCCATTTCGTGCGTGTTGCTGAGGAAGTTGCTGTCGTGGAAGGGGTCGCCGACGTTGTTGGCGCAGTAGCTCAGGAAAGGCAGCAACTCGGAGTAGTCGAATTCCTGGTTGCAGGGGTAGCCAATCAGGTGGGGCTTGAGATCGTCGAACTCGCGCAGCAGGGAATCGAGGCGGTTGCGGGTTTGAGTATCCATTTGTGTCATCTCCCGCCTGTCATTGAAAATACACCAAATCCCTATCCCTAGCTGTGATCCGCTTAGTTTAATCGTAGCGCAGGAATCACGGCGCTTCAATTGTTTACTTTGCCACAAATTGCTCTTAGACTGCGACTGTCCCCGCTCTCCATAGATCAAATCCAGCGAAGTGATGACGAACCCTTGCTTGTGGCAAGAAGAACGCTCCCGGCAATCGCCGCGTCCATACTGGCGTGGCTTATCGTATTCAGCGCCGCATACGCCGAGGACCCGGACGCCGAGCCAACCCCGTTCGAGTTCCTGCTGACTGCGCTTGCCGACGCGAATGACCAGGGCATACTGACCGACGCGATCAGCGAAGCGCTGGCCGATATGCTCATCGAGTACCTGATCACACCCGAAACCGGCGAAAGCCCGGAAGAGGTCAGGGTTCGTCTGACCGTTCAAGGGCAGTCAGCCTTTCAGCTTCTCATGGCGGTTCTCAGAGACGCGAATTATAAAGGCGCGCTACCCGATGTCCTGAGCGACCTGGTATCCGAGCTGGTCATCGAACGCCTGATTGCGCCCCATACCGGCGAGACCTCGGAAATGGTGGCGGACCGTCTCAGAGAGCGGCGAGCGCAGTCCCCAACTCAGGGCTCTGTGCCAGCGTGGGAATGGGAGTGGGTGAAGGACGGAATATCGGAGTCCGAAAGAGTCGGCATCAAGCATCTGCGGAGTCTTCAGGCGCTATCCGAGCGCGGCTTCGAAGAGCTGGCGCGCAAGGATTGGGTCCAGGACGACCTGATATGGCTTGAAGCTTATGTAATAAGGTACTTGTCAAAAATCGCCGAGGCACAGAACCCCGGGGCCGATGAGTTGATCGTCGAAATCCTGGGAATGCCCTTTCTGGACAGGGTCGAGATTGCCGATGCCCACGCTATGCGTGTCTTGGCCCAGATATACCTGCGGAATCCGGGCGGTCTGACTCAATTCCTGTCGGACCCCCGGCTGATGGGCGGAATCACTGACGCGACTACCGGTATCGTAATCCTCGCTGAGCTGGAGGAAGAGAACCCGGAAGCCGCGGAGGTCATGTGGGCCGTCCCGTGGATTGCCGACGGCTTAGTCAAAGAGGAGGCGCTGCTAATCAGCGGAATCGTTGAGCTCGCTATCAACAGTCCGCCGCTTGGCGAGATAGCGACGGAGTTCGCGGACCACTACTCGGGAGACTTGGTTCTGTATCTGGTTGACTCTCTCTATCGTTTTGAGTCCGCTCCATCGCAGTTCGAAGCGCTTGCCGCGCAGCCATGGTTCACGGACGGCCTTTCGGTAGAAGAAGCTGCTCTTATCGTCGTCCTAGGTCATGCGTCCCTCGCCAATCCGAGCCTGTTTCACGTCCTGCTCCAGGACCATTACATACAGTCTCGCGTCGCGGATTTGCCGCTCGCGGGCAAAGTCAACATCTGGGTTGTCCAACCCTTTCCCTTCCCGCCGGGAGACGACTCCGCCGCCGTCATCGAAGATACGGCCCGGATAACAGAGGAGTTTCTTGGGGCCCCCTTTCCCACGACCGACGTCATTCTTCTCATCCTGGACGCCCACTCCACAGAACACAGTATCGCATTAGGACATTACAGAACATTCATGATCCTCGACAGATTCGACGGGGAGGTGTATTACATCCCTCACGAGACCGCCCACTACTACTTCCATGGAAATTTCAGCCTGTGGTGGTTTATGGAAGGCGCGGCTGAATTCGTCGAAGCCTACTTCAACCACATCAAAGGATCCCGAGACCTGGCAGACCGCAGGGCTGAAATGTCAGTGTGGGTCCAGCAGGACTGCGTCAATGACGGGATAGAGAACATACGCCACACCGAGTATCTCAGGATGTACGTGTACCCGGATCGGATTTATCTCCCCGGCCTATGTACGTACCAAATGGGCGAGAATTTCTTTCTCCAGACATTCGAGACGATAGGCGGGGAGGCGATGTCATCGGCATTACGGGAGTTGTACCTGCCTAACCGGGAATTCATTCGAACCGGAGATACGAGAGAGCCTCCCACCGAAGAGGAAATATACGAGGTCTTCCTGAAACACACACCGGCTGATCGAAAGGAAGCGTTCCGAGATTTGTACAGGAGACTGCACGGCGGAGCCGTGGCGTTTCCCGACATAGATTACTCCGACGACCATGGCGATGAAGCCCCGTCAGCCACTTCGATAGAGCCAGGAGTACCAGTCGAGGGCGCTTTAGACTACATATTCGACTTCGATTATTTCAGGTTCGACGCCGAACAGGACGGCAAGTATCGCATCAATGTCGGACACAGTACGCTTCGGTACAGGAGCGTGAACCTGTACGGTCCCGATGGAGTGTCTTCGGAGCGTAGAAGGTGGCTGTCCAGATGGAATACGGGATCCGGGCCCCAGACGCTCTGGGTAGTGCCCGGTTCGGGTGAATACTACTTCGCGGTACAAAATTTTGGAGGGATGGAGGGGTCTTATACACTGTCAATCGACAGGATCGAGGACCGGATGGATGACCATGGCGATACGATAGCCACTGCCTCAGACCTCGTCTTGTCCCAAGCGCTGAACGGACGGGTGGATGACTATTTCGACCTGGATTTCTTCAAGTTCCGGGCCTCAGAGGGCAGCCGGTATCGGATAGACATCCATGGACACTCACTGGACATATTCCGCCTCAGGCTTCATGCTTCCGACGGTACTGTACTGGACAACTGGTGGGATGACCAGTCCTCAGACGGCCGTTCTATACACGCCGACGCATCTCTGGACTGGACAGCTATGAGTTCTGGTGAATACTACATCGCCATATACGATGTATTTGGCGGCGGAGGCGCATACAGCTTGACTATCAACGAAATTGACGATGACGCCTCGGAAGCGGGACAGACCACGGGCGTTGCGGAAGTTCTAGGTGGCTGTCCGCCTATGTGCTCAGGGAATTCGGTAATCTATGAAAACCCTGAGATGATGTCCCGATAGTTGAAAATCCCTTCCCCCTCAACGGGGGAAGGCTAGGATGGGGGTGAAACCCCAACATAGAATGTCAACAGAACCTGGCGCCAAGTGATTTCAGTTCCGAAAGTCTCGGTAATTTCAATCACCAGCGCAGTTCCGACAGTGGAGTCTTACCCCCTTCAGGCGGGCCGTCGCTGACGATGCGGCCGCTGCTCATCTCGACCACCCTGTCGGCGATGCGGGATATTTCGCGGTTGTGGGTAACTACCAGTACGGCTCTGTCTCCCGTGGCCTGCTCGATCAGCAATTCCAGTATCTGCGCGCCCGTCCTGAAGTCCAACTCGCCGGTCGGCTCATCCGCCAGAAGGACCGGATTGCCGGTCGCCAGCGCCCTGGCGATTGCGACGCGCTGCTGTTCACCGCCGGACAGTTCGTGTGGGAAGTGGCTGATGCGGTCGCCGAGTCCAACTGACTCCAGAACGGCTTCGGGATCCGTGACTCCGCGCTTGCCGGCTACGTCTATGCCGAACTCCACGTTTTCGAGCGCGGTGAGTCCGGGGAACAAGTTGAAGCTCTGGAAGATGAAGCTCACGGTCTGCCGTCTGAGAGCGAACAACTCTGACCTGGACGCGCTGGTGATGTCCTGTCCGCCGACCGAAACGCTTCCCTCGGTGGGCGTGTCCAGCGCGCCGATGATGTTGAGCAGAGTCGTCTTGCCGCTGCCGGAAGGGCCCAGCACGACGACGAATTCGCCATCGTCCACGTGAAGTTGGACGTCGTCCAGAGCGCGCACCTCGACTGTCCCAATCTGGTATATCTTGGAAACCCCAACCAAGTCTATCAAGTCGTTCCGCCCCTTCGAATTCGCAGGAATCTCGTCACATCAATCGTAGCATACGCCCAGACCCGTTATCTCTCTTCCGAGGCAGCCTCGACGGGAACGATTCGGAGTTGTCTTGTTGTAAACGCGGGAAGTCCGAAGTAGAATACGCCGAAAATCCGGCGCATTGGACACGACCTCGGAGGGCACATCATGAAATTGGCGCTTCAGTACGAAATGCAAAGGCCGAGTCTGGACGACCGGCTGGTCCTCCAGGAGACGATGGAGCAGTGCATACTGGCCGATGAGGTGGGATTCGACTACCTGTGGTTCGTCGAGCACCATTTCCTGACCGGATTCTCGGCGTCGCCGTGTCCTGAACTCGTATATGCCGCGCTCAGCCAGCGCACCAAGCGGATCCGGCTCGGCCTCGGCGTGGTGATCCTGCCGTACCACCATCCGAACCGGGTCGCCGAGCGCGTGGCCATGCTCGACCACCTCTCCGAGGGCAGGGTGGACTTCGGGACGGGACGCTCCGCGCCTTATGAACTGACGGGCATGGGCATTGACCCGAGGGACAGCCGCGAAATGTGGGAGGAATCTCTCACGATGGTTCCCAAGATATGGGAGTCTGACTGGTTCGAGTATGAAGGCAAGTACTGGCAGGTGCCTTCGAGACAGGTGTTGCCCAAGCCGTACCAGGACCCGCACCCGCCAATCTGGGTGGCGGCGCTGCAGCCGTCCACATACGAAATAGCCGCTTCCAAGGGGATCGGAGTGCTGGCGTTCGGTTCGAGCGCGCCCTCGTCTCTGGAGCCTTACATCCAAGCCTATAAGGAGAACGTAAAGAAGGCGAACCCGGTGGGCGCTTTCGTAAACGACCAGTGGGCCAACTCCACGCTCGGCATCTGTCTCGACGACAATCGCGAGGCGCGTGAACTCGGAGCCGCGTCCCTGAAGAACTTCTTCGGACCCGACCGGCCCTACGTCCAGGGACAGAAGGATGTCTATGCCCGGCTGCTGGAGCAGTGGGGCGGCGTGCCAGACCACCTCAAGCAGAATTTCTCCAGGTACGTGCAGGACGATGACTCGGAAGAGGAAGTTACTGATGTCCTGGACTTCTCAGGCGGTCAGGCCATCGCTCACAAGGTGTGGGAAGACCTCGACGCCGACACGCTGGCGGACCGCGGCGTGGTCATCGCCGGAGACCCGGACAGCTGCATCGAGGCGCTCAAGAAGCACGAAGCGACGGGCATTGACCAGATGATGATCATGATGCAGACCGAAACGATCCCGCACGAGAAGGTGATGAAGTCCATCGAACTGTTCGGAAAGTACGTGATACCGGAGTTCAAGAAGTCCGAAGCGGCGGCGGCAGACTAGTCCGCGTTGACATTTACCGTTACCGTCATTCCCGTGAAAACGGGAATCCAGAAGTTTGGAGTGTAGCTGACATTGCTATCGCTGTGATCATTTAGAGGACTGAATCATCAAATGTCAACAGAACCTAAGAGGCGCGCCTGGGGGAGATGAGATCATGCTGCTGGGCGCCGCGGGACGTATCCCCGGAGACTGGCGAAACATTACGCCTGAGCTGCTGGCTGAAGTCGCGGCGGAGGGGTTCGGAGCGCTGAACATCGTCGTTCAGGACCCGACTTCGATGACGGACAGTGACGCAGATCGGCTGAAGGCGATGTTCGAGGGGGCCGGGGTCCTGGTAGGCCAGACCAACGGCGCATACGGCGGCGGACTGGTGAGCCCCGATCCCGGCGAGAGGGAGGCGGCCATCGAGTTCGCAAGGGGCATGTGTGGACTCACTGCCCGGCTCGGCTCGCCGAATACCTACCTGCGGCCGGGGAGCCTGAATCCGAATGGACCATGGCAGCCGCATCCGGGCAACCGGAGCGACGAGGTATTCGACAGGCTGGTGGACTCCTCTCGGAAGTTCTGCCGAACGGCCGAAGACGAGGGCGTGATGGTCGCGGTGGAAGGCGGCGCGGTCTCGCCGCTCTACTCCGCGCGTCGCGTGCGGGACTTCATAGAAGCCGTCGGATCGCCCGCGCTGGGCTTCAACCAGGACCCGGTGAACTTCATAGGCTGCCTGGAAGACGCCTACGACACGACCCGCTTTCTCGCAGAGTTCTTCGAGCTGACCGGGGAGTTCACTATCGGCGCGCACGCCAAGGACTTCACGGTCATGGACCAGCTCATGGTGCGCTTCGAGGAGGAAGAGATCGGTTCGGGTATGCTGGACCACGTCGCTTTCCTCCAGGGTATGCAACGGGTATGTCCTGCGGGGCACGTTCTGATCGAGCACCTGCCCCCGGAGCGATACGCGGCGGCGGCTGTCGAGTACCGGAAGTACGCGTCGCTGGCGGGGATAGAGTGGGACAATCGCACGGGAGAGAATCATGGCGGATCTTAGCGGCAAGCGCGTGCTCGTTACGGGGGCGTCAACCGGCATTGGCCGCGCCACCGCGATCCGCATCGCGTCGGACGGTGGTCGCGTAGCGCTGTTCGACGTCAACGACTCTGACGCCGAATCCACGCTCAGGACGATCCTTGACTCAGGCGGCGACGCGCGCTACTGGCACGTGGACGTCACCGACGAGCGGCAGGTCAGCGACAGCGTTGACGAGGCCGCGGACTGGCTGGGCAGCGGATTCGACGTTCTGGCGCATCTGGCCGGGATACTGAAGGGGTCGGGACTCGAGGTCACACAGGTTGACGAGTCCATCTGGGACCCTGTGATAGAGGTCAATCTCAAGGGGTCGTACATCGTTGTAAAACACGTCGCCAGGTACATGATACCCGCGCAAGACGGCGTGATCATACTGACGTCGTCCGGCGCCGGGGTGACCGGCGGAAGCTCGTCCGTGGCCTACGGGGCCAGCAAGGGCGGAACTCACGGCCTTGCAATGACGCTGGACGCTCACCTGTCCGGACACGGCATCAGGGTAAACGACATTCTGCCCGGAAATCTGGACACCCCTCTGAAAATCGGCGCGACCGAGGAACAGCTTGCGAACACCGGCGACCGCGCAAGATACGACAACATAATGGCCGGTCTGTCGTCGCCTGACGGCGTCGCCGCCGTCATCGCGTTCCTGGCCTCGGACGACGCCGACTACGTCCGGGGCAGCGTCAGGACAATCTAGGTCCCCGGCTACCCGCCCACGGCCGCGTCAACCTTATTCAGCGCTTCCGCCATGAGCCGTGCGTGCTCGACCGTCATGTTCATGTTGAAGTCGAACCTCAGGCTGCGTCCCAGGATGTCCAGCGTCTGGGGACACATATCCCTGGAGTACTCGACGTTTCCCTTGTAGTTCGGGTCGTTCCACGGGTATCCCGATGGATGATGCGAACGCTTCTCCAGTATCGAGTCCCAGTACGTGTAGATGTGCCTGTCCGGGAAGCCGTCGTTGTAAACCGTGGCCGCCCGGACGCCCTCGGCGTTGAGCGCGTGGGCGTACCCGACCGCCAAATCCTTGTCATGGACTATGACCGAGGCCGACACGCCCGTGTCGCCTTCCGGGTCGTCCACGTGCTGGATTCGGTACCCCTTCGCTTCCTCCAGCCCCTCCAGGAAGGCACGCTTGAGAGACTTCTGATGTTCGAGGATGTCGTCGAGCTTGGACAGCTGCACTCTGGCGATGGCCGCCAGTACCTCGCTGGGCCGGTAAGTCTGTCTGGGGAACGGCTCGTTGCGCCACTCGACGCCTTCCTCGCTGGCCGTCCACATGGGCAGACCCGGATCCGAGGCGAAGCAGGCCCGCTCGTATATGTCGCGGTCGTTCGTGAACACGAGCCCGCCCTCTCCCGACGATATCGTCTTGTAGTAATTCAGGCTCCACGCGCCCGCGTCGCCGTAGGTTCCCACGCTCCGACCCATATAGTCCCCCCCGACGCACTGGCAGCAGTCTTCCACCACCTTCAGGCCGTGCTTTCGCGCAACGGCGAGAATGTCGTTCAGGCGGGCCGGCACGCCGCGCATATGGACTGGCACGACCGCCCGCATGTGCGGCGTGATCTTCCGTTCAAGGTCCTGCGGGTCGAGTCCGAGCGATTCGTCAATCTCAGCGATCACCGGCACCGCGCCGGTGGCCATCACAGCGGCAGCCGTAGCGATGTAAGTGTACCCGGGAACGATGACTTCGTCGCCGGGACCCACACCCACGCCGGTGAGCGCGCTAATCAACGCGCTCGTGCCGGAATTGACCATCAGCGCATACTCAACTCCCAGGCGCTCCGCGACCTCACTCTCGAACTTGGCCGCCTCGCTCTTGTCCTTGGGGTAGCGGAACAGTTCCTGGCTTCTGAGAACCTCGGTAACGGCGGCAATTTCCTCGTCTCCGATCACGCTGGGGCCGGAAACCCCCGTCGGCAGAGGTTCCGATACAACCGGCGTCCCGCCATCTATTGCAAGCCGACTGTCAACCATGGCCGCGCCTCCTGTCCTGAAACTGCTCGAACGGTACAGACTATATCACAGGCGGTGAGGGCTTTCCGCTGTCCGCGAGCCACGACTCTTTCGCTCTTGACCACCCATATTCCCGTATCGCGACGCGACGCTGCTGAGCCAACGCCGACAATGCTGTAACATGGTAGAAAACAGTCCGCCGGCATAGCGCGGGCGAATCCGGCCAAGTAGGAGGACACCATGCCGCCAATCATAGGAGCGGGAGACTTCAGGTACGAATATCAGCCGGGGTGGGCCAGGACACCGGACGGCGTCTTCATACGGGAGCCCAGCGGCGTCGCTGTGGACTCCATGGACCGGGTGTACGTGTACCAGCGCGTGGGTCCGCCGGTGCTGGTGTTCGACCGCGACGGGAATTTCCTCGAAGGATGGGAACGCCGGAACGGTGTCCCCCTGGACGCCCACCACATCCACGTCGGCCCCGGCGACACCATCTATCTCACCGACCGCGACGCCCACCAGGTCCTGATCTACGACACCGCGGGCAATCTGCAACAGTCGTTGGGAACGAGGGACCGGGCGGCGATGCAGGCTCCGTTCAACCACCCCGCCGACGTCTGTGTGGCCCCGTCAGGGGAGTTGTACGTCGCCGACGGCTACGGTAACTCCAGCGTTCACCGGTTCAGCGCCGCAGGGGACTACATAGGCAGTTTCGGCAGTCCCGGCAGCGGTCCCGGCCAGTTCCGGGTGCCCCACAGCATCAGCGTGTCCCGCGACGGCCGGGTTTACGTGGCCGACCGCGAGAACAACAGGGTGCAGGTATTCTCGCCGGAGGGCGAATTCCAGGCCGAATGGACAGACTTCAAGTGCCCCATGGGCGTCCACATAGACGCCGACCAGGTGGTTTACGTTACCGACCAGATACCCCGCGTCAGCATATACACCCTTGACGGCGAACTGCTGTCCCGCGGCCGGACCTTCGAGGGAGCCCACCAGGTTTACACCGACTCCCAGGGCAGCATCTACGGACTCGACACCGCCAACCAGCGCGTCCAGAAACTGGCGAAGCTCTGACGAACTTCCACGAGAATCGCACGGCATGGACCCGCTAAAGCAAGGGGTCAGTCCCCAAGGCATGTGCATAGTGCCGATTTCGGATATTCGTACCACGTCTCGTCTTTCCCGCGAAGGCGGGAATCCAGGGGGGAGGCGCGGACCAAGTAGCTATAATGCCTACCTCGCACATACCTTGGTCAGTCCCCAGTGCCATAGACGCAACCGTCTATGGCTGCTATGCGGGCGCCGGATCTGCTGCGCCCGCCGACGCCGGGGTGACCGCTGTCGCCGAACGAACGACGAGCACCGGATCGCCCGACTCTCTTACCACGGCCTCAGCGACGCTGCCCATCAGCAGACGCCTCACTCCTGAGCGCCCGTGGGTGGCGAGGGCTATCATGCTGTGGTCAGTTGACCGGGCCATCTCGGCTATCTCGGAGGAGGGCTTCCCCTGGACGGTCTGCACGGCGACGCTCAGTCCCTCGTCCCGCATCTGACGAGCAATCCCCTCCATGTACCGACGCGCGTCCGCCCTCAACCGGTCCCCGGCTCCGGGCTGGACTTCGATGACTGTGTACCCGTCAGTGTAGAAATCGTCCGGCGGCAGGACCTGGACCAGAGTCACGCTCATGTCCATCCCGCGAGAAAGGGTTGCGGCATAGGGCAGTACGGACTCGGCAAGCTCAGAGCCGTCCAGGGGGACTATGACTCTGCTGATTCCGTAGTCGGCATCCCAGCGCCGCCTGGCGCGTTCGGGTGTGATCGCCAGGACCGGCATGGGCGATTCGTGCATCACCTTGTAGGTCACGCTGCCCAGCAGCCCGCTTCCCAGGGTGCCCCGTCCTCGCGTGGACATGGCTATCAGGTCGCAATCGGATTCCTGCGCCATTCGAATGATTGTGTCGGACGCGGGACCGAAGCCCACCGACGATTCAGCTGCTATGCCTTCGAGGGCTATTCTGTCCGCCAGATCGTCGAGGCGACTCTTCACGTCGCGGTGTGTCCGCTCCCGCAGTTCGCCTGGGACTGACGGACTGTCTCCTTCAGGTGAGTCCCCCGAAAGGGGCTGTACCAGTCCGCCCGCGAGTCTGCCGAGCGCCCCGCTCCGCAGCGGGCCGAACTCAACGGCGGTCGCCAGAACGACGCCCATTTCAAGGCCCCGCGCGAACTGGGTAATGAATGGAATGATGCCTTCGGAAACCTCAGTGCCGTCCAGCGGCACAAGCGCCTTCGTGAACATTATTCCACTCTCCATTTCAGGTTGTGCTACGGTCGAATACCCCTGACTACAGTATAGGGTTTGGAGAGCAATGTTCAAACACGGCGCCCGCCCTGGATGCTGTACCGATTTAGTCGGCTTTACCAGTGACGAGATAATTCCCTTCCCCCTCGATGGGGGAAGGCTAGGATGGGGGTGACCCTCTACCAACCAAACTGATACAGGTTCTTCGCCCTACCGATTCTGGATTCGAAGTTTAGTTTCCCCTCTTCGGACAACTAAACTGGGGCAACCTTCCACATGGCTGACATAATTCCCATGTTACGGTCTTCTGTAACTAGTCGACATAACACTTAAATACGGAACCGGGCGCTGGTTGCCCCCTTGTATATCTAACCTGCTCCTACGAACTCTTGCCGATCCTGAACATCGTGGCCCCGCAGTCCCCGCATTTGCCCCGCGTGGCCGCCCTTCCGTTCTTCATCGTAACCTGCTCGGCATCCAGGATCTCCCGGCTCTCTCGACACTTCATGCAATATCCGCTCATTGACAACGCCTCCTTCTGACTTATCCACACGCGCCGCCGGATATGTGGGGGACGACGCGCCAACCGAAACGATTGAACCCGCGTGGAAACTGTCGGACGATTCGCGGCACAATTTGCGGGAGCGATTCGCAGGGCAGTTATTACTTAGGCCAATTCCGGGCTTAGGATAGACTTTTAATATAGTACAGTCAATCCAATTTAATTTATACATAATATATATTATGTATATTCAACCCTCTCTGTTCCCGCACGGTTCTGGGACTGAAAACTGTACCGGGCAAATTCAGCATCGCTACCCTCGGCGGAGTACGAATACAGCCGCGCGTAGAGTCCGCCTCCGGCTGCCAGTTCGGTGTGCCTGCCTTGCTCCACGACCTGCCCATCGTCCAGGACTATGATGTTGTCCGCGTTCCTGATGGTCGAGAGACGGTGCGCGATTACGATGGCCGTCCGGTCCCTTAGCAGCTCGTCCAGCGCCCTCTGGATCAGCGTCTCCGTGTACGTATCTATGTTGGCGGTCGCCTCGTCCAGGAGCAGCACACGCGGGTCTGCGACCAGCGCCCGCGCGAAGCTTATTAGCTGTCGCTGACCGACGCTGAGGTTTCCGCCACGCTCCTG
Organism: Dehalococcoidia bacterium; assembly: GCA_965202815.1. Lineage (GTDB taxonomy): Bacteria > Chloroflexota > Dehalococcoidia > Lucifugimonadales > UBA1123 > VXRN01. Next base: position 605,506 of record CBDBCD010000002.1, on the reverse strand, counting down.
GAGCGGCGTGTCGTAGCCCTTTTCCATATTCATTATGAAGTCGTGGGCTCCCACCGCCTCCGCCGCTCGTATCACATCCTCGTCGGATGCCCCCGTGCGGTTGTACCGGATATTCTCCCGGACGGTCCCCGAGAAGAGATAAGGCTCCTGCGGCACTACCGCCATCTGCATAGTCAGTGAATCGAGGGTTATGTCGCGTATGTCAACGCCGTCCAGCAGAATACGGCCCTCGGACACGTCGTAGAAGCGCATGAGAAGCGACACGATGGTCGTCTTGCCCGCGCCCGTGGGTCCTACCAGCGCAACGGTATGGCCGGCCGGAATGTGCATGTCCACACTTCGCAGAACGGGTTCCTCCTCCGTATAGTGGAAGCTGACTCCCTCGAACTTCACATCTCCGCTGACCGTCTCGACATTCAGGCTGTCCGGCTTCTCAACCAGCTCCGGCTCGACGTCCATCAGCTCGAAGATACGCGCTCCCGACGCCATCGCGCGCTGAAGCGACCCGTACTGCATGGTGAGGTTCAGCACCGGCTCGAAGAATCGCTGAATATATAGCGCGAACGCGACCAGCACGCCCACTTCGATTGCGTTCTCCAGCACAAGAGAGCCGCCGAACACGATCACGAACGCTAGCCCGACCGCGGAGAGAAACTCGACCGATGGGAACAGGACCGCCTGCATCCGCACCGCCTCCAGATTCGCGCCCAGATTCTCCGAGTTGGCCGATCCGAACGAGCGGATGTTGGCATTCTCACGGTTCATGCTCTGTACCACGCGCACCCCTGAAATGTTCTCCTGGAGATTGGCGTTGACCTCGGAAATTGCCCGGCGCGCCCTCATGAAGGCCCGGCGCGCAAACCTCTGCCACACCACCATCATCACGAACAGCACGGGAATTATCGAAAGTGTAACCGCGGCCAGCTGCGCGTTCATCAGCGTCATCGCCGTAATGATTCCGACAAGACTGAGCACGTCCGCGATTGTGATGACGACTATGGACAGGAACTCCTGCAGTTGGCTCACGTCGTTCTGCACCCTGGACATCACCCGTCCCACTTCGTTCCGGTTGTAGAAGCTCATGGACAGCCTCTGCAGGTGCCGGAAGAGCCCCACTCGCAGCGTGTACAGCACCTTCTGACTGACGAAGGACATCGTCCTGAGGTGAACGTACTGGCTGCCGTACTGGAGCAGCGCCAGTCCCACGAAGATCGGCACGACGACATTCAGCCCCGACAGGTCACCCTCGCGCACGTAGTCGTCTATTATCTTGGCGATCATCCAGGGCAGCGCGACTACTGTAGCCGTATATACCATGACGGCCGCGAGCGTGAGCAGGAGCCTGGCCCTGTGCGGAAGGACGTATCTGAAGAGCCGCGTGACTACCCGATGATTATAGACTCGCCCGTCTTCGTACTCCTCGCGGTCCATGCCGAGACGCCCGCCCATGCCGCGCCTGTACCCGCCGCCGCGCATCCAGCGTCCGCCTCCGCCGAAACCTCCGGACATCATCAGGCGTCACCTCCGGCTGCGGTCAGAATTGCGGCGGGAGCATCGTCCTGCGGACGCAGCTGCAAGTCGTAGATGCTGCGATACAGGCCGTTCTGTTCCAGCAGCCCGTCGTGCGTCCCGCGTTCGACGATCTCGCCGTCGTCGAGAACTAGAATCAGGTCGGCTCTGCGGATGGTCGAGAGCCTGTGTGCGATCACGAGAGTCGTCCGTCCCCTGGTCACCTCCTCCAGCGCCTGCTGTAGCCTGTGCTCGGTCGCCATATCCACGCTCGATGTCGAATCGTCGAGTATGAGAACGGGGGGATCGAGCAGAATCGTCCTGGCTATCGCCAGTCGCTGCCTCTGGCCGCCAGAAAGCGTAACGCCGCGCTCGCCGACCCAGGTGTCGTAACCATCGGGCAGGCCCTCGATGAAGTCGTCGAGCTGGGCGACTCGCGCGGCCCTGACGACCTCATCCATGTCCACGTCGTCCAGCCCGTAGGCGATGTTGTCCCTGATGCTCGCGGCGAATACGAACACGTCCTGCATGACGATCCCGACGTTGCGCCTGAGCGACGAGAGCGTGACGTTTCTGACGTCATAGCGATCTATCGTGACGCGGCCCTCGGAGACGTCGTAGAAACGAGGGATGACGTGGGCTACGGTAGTCTTGCCCGAACCCGGTCCGCCCAGCAGCGCGACCATCTGGCCGGGCCGCGCCTCGAAGTTGATCCCGCGCACCGCGCTTCCCCCGTCATCGTATCTGACTGATACGTTCTCGAAGGACACGCGTCCCGCCACTCGCGGCAGCGGAACGGCGTTCGGACTCTGGGTCACGGGCGACTCGGCGTCCAGAACGTCATACAGCCGCTGTCCGGCGGAGGACGCGCGGGAGAGGGTGTTCATCAACCACCCGCTCATCCTCACGGGCATTCCCAGCAGACCCATGAACAGGATGAACGACGCCAGCTCGCCGGGCGTCAGCCTGCCGGCGGCGACCTCCCGGCCGCCGAACCAGAGGATCGCGCCGGTAGCCGACGTGAATATGAAGGTCATCAGCGAACCCTGCAACGCGAACAGGCGCGTGGCCGAGTAGGTAAGCCTGGCAATCGCGTCCGCCCTGGAGTTGAACTTGGCCTCCTCGAATTTCCGGGCGCCGAAAGCCTTGACCACCTTCATGCCAGACAAGTTCTCCTGCAGCACGGTGGTCATCGCGCCCGTCTCTTCCTGGACCCTCATCCAGATCGGACGTAGGGATCTGGACATGGACAGCGCTCTCCATAGTATGAGCGGCAGGAAGGCCGCGCTGACCAGCGTGAGCCGCCAGTTCGTGACCGCCATGATAGTCAGGACCGCGCCCAGCGTCACGAAAATCGAGATTCCCCGCACCATGCCCATGCTGATGAACATGCGCACCGCCTCCACGTCCTGTGTGGCCTTGGACATGAGGTCGCCGGTCTGCTCCTTGTCGAAGAAGCCGAAGCTCATGCCCTGGAGTTTCCTGAAGAAGTCCTCCCTGAGGTCGTAGGCGCTCCTCTGCGATAGGGACTCCGAAAGATACCGCTGACCGTAGGAGAACACGCCTCTCAGAAGGCTGAACAGCACAATCACGCCCGCAAGCGCGAGCAGACGGCTCTGTAGTCCGCTGGCAAGCGCCTCGTCTATGGCTTCACCCAGCATACGGGGTATCACGAGCGCGGAAAGGCTGGACGCAGTCATCGCCGCGTATGCACCAATCAGATACCACTTGTGCCTGAAAGCGTACTTCGTCAGACGAACGAGGACACTCATCGCTCAGCCTCACCCGTTTGTTCGCGCCTGCCTGTGCCGTCCCTGGAATGCAGCCGGTCAATGGCCGCGACCATCGTCTCCATGGCCGAGACGACGTCGGCGAGTTCCTCCGCGCTGAGCTCTGCGGCAAGCTCCTCGAACCTGGCCGACCGCAGCGACCAGAACCTCTCCACCGTCTCCCTGCCCGCCGTAGTGAGCGAACAGACGACGGCGCGTCGGTCCGAAGGGTCATGTCCGCGTTCCACCAGCCCCTTGGCCACCAGGCGGTCTATCATCGTGGTGGCCGACGGCGTCTCCACTCCAAAACGCCTAGCGATGGCCGACATTCGCCGCGGCCCGTCCGCCAGGAAGAAGAGCGTCTTGGCCTGGTGCATCGTGAGGTCCTGCTCCAGCCACGCCGACGCGCGTCTCGCGCGCAGGTGCCTCTGTATGGCGGTCATCCGCTCGACCAGCTTCTCGACCAACTCCTCACGAGATTGCATTGAGCCATCCTAATAGTTAGCTATACACTAAATATCTCGCAAAAGCCGCCTACTGTCAAGCGGCGATCCCAGGGCCTTTTCGTTTTCGTCTTGTCGTCAATCTTTCGTTCGCCCTGAGCTTGTCGAAGGGCCGTCCGTTCATGGTTCGACAGGCTCACCGCGAACGGACTACACAGGTGGCACTCGAAAATGAAAAGAGCCTGGCGGCGATCCAGGCGCGCTTGACTTATGAATCGGGCTATCCTAACTTGCAGGAATCGCCCAAATGGTTCGCAGCGAACTTACAGGCGTCTAATATCTGGTACCTGACCACCGGAGTATGAGCTAATACGAGTCAATGAGCACATACACTACGAGCCGGGAGAGAAGCCCCCTCTCCCTGTGACGCTTGGCGCCGTGTTTCAGGGCGTGGTGATCGTTCTATCGAACACAATCACGATAGTGACCACATTCGCGGTGGCGGCCAACGCGGGGGGGAGTTACCTGTCATGGGTGGTGTTCGCGTCCCTCGCCGTTGGCGGACTCGTCACGGCTCTCCAGGCGACCAGAATCGGACGACTGGGGCCAGGCTACATTCTCATGTCTGGTCCCAGCGTAGCATTCCTTGCGGTGTGCGTGCTGGCCGTTGAAGAAGATGGGCTGTCGTTGATGGCGACATTGATAGTCGTTTCCTCGATTACGCACTTCGCTATGGCAGCCTGGCTTGCGCAGCTGCGCCGAATCATCACCCCCATCGTCTCCGGCGTCGCCTTCATGATGATAGCGGTCTCCGCCATGCCCATAGCCTTCGCCAGGCTGGGCGAAGCGTCCGTGGGTGGGCCTCCGATGGCCGGTCCGGCTGTGGGAACGGCTACGGTGGCCGCCGCCGCGCTTCTGACTCTGCGCGCGTCGGGTCTTCTTCGACTTCTGGCAATGCCCATAGCTATCATGCTCGGCTGCGTCATCGCCATATTGCTCGGAGTGTACGACTTTCAACGAGCTCTCGACGCGCCATGGTTCGCCCTCCCCGAGTTTTCGGCGTGGCCCGGCTTGAGTACCGATCTGGGGGGCGACTTCTGGGCGCTTCTTATAGTATTCCTGGTTGTGAGCGCCGTGTTAGCCGTCAGGTCCGGCAATGAGGGCGCCGTGATTCAACAGGTCTCCTGGCGCAGGCCGCGCGCGATAGACTTTCGCGCCGTGCAGGGAACGCTCAACGTGGGCGGCCTGGGGATGTTGCTGTCAGGGATCGCGGGCCTGCTCCCGGTGGCCATGTATTTGCCTTCGACTATCGCGCTGATCAATTTCACCGGGGTCGCCGCGCGGCGCGTGGGGTACGCGGTGGGAGCGACACTGATCGGCCTGGCGCTCCTGCCCAAGATAGTCGCCATTCTCGCCACGATACCGCAGTCGGTCACCGGCGCAATCCTGATGATCGTAATGGGTATGCTCTTCGTGGAAGGGTTCCGGACCGTTTTTCAGGACGGACTCGATCAGCATAAGGCCCTCATCGTCGGGGTGTGTCTCTCAGTCGGGGTCGGCCTGCAGACACGGAACATCTTCGAGGGATTCCTGGGAGATCCCTGGGGAGTGGCATTCGGGAGCAGTGTCGTCCTCGGGGTGCTTGTAGCGGTCCTCCTGTCGTCCGTTCTCGAATTGGCAGGTCCCCGCCGCAGACGCCTTGAAAGCGACCTTGACATCGCGGCGCTTCCCGGCATAGACGCGTTCATCCGCGAACTCGCCTCAGACATGGAGTGGAACGACGCCTCGACCGAAAGGCTGTGCGCCGCCGGGGAGGAGACGCTGTCCAGTATGTTGCAGTTGCGCGACGACTACGGAGACGAAAGGGCCACGCGCCTCATTCTGATTGCGCGACCCGCCGCAGGGATGGTGGAGATGGAGTTCCTGGCCGTGTTCGAAGAGGAGAACATCGAAGACCGGATCGCGTTTATGAGCGACCAGGCCGAGACGCCCGACGTGAGCGAAATGTCCTTCCGTCTGCTGCGTCATTACGCGTCTTCGGTGCGACACAAAAAGTACCACGGAATTGATATTGTCACGGTGAACGTAGAGGCTTAACATTTAACAGGCGCCGATTCCCACACTACGCGGAAAAAAATCACAGGTTCATTTCATTTTCGAGTGTCACCTGTGTAGTCCGTTCGTGGTGAGCCTGTCGAACCATGAATGGACGGCCCTTCGACAAGCTCAGGGCGAACGAAAGATTGACGACAAGACGACAACGAAAGACCTTGGGGAAAATCACACGGCCCCGGCAGACAAAAGAGGAGCGCTGAAATGGCGGGATATTTGATAGTTGACAGTGAAATTACCGACCAGAATCTGTTTGAGGAATTCGCCTCGGGCATGAAGAATCTAATTGAGACTCAAGGCGGCAGGTATCTGGTGCGTGGAGGCGGCACCGAACTTGTCGAAGGGGACCGGACTCCTCACCGCGTGGTTGTTGTAGAGTTCGAAAGCATGGAGCAAGCTCGGGCTCTTGTCAATTCACCCGAATACGTGGAAATCGCCGCTCTTCGCTCAAAGAGTAGTGTATCTACCACCTTCATCGTTGAAGGCGTGTAACGCCGGATAGACGAAAGAGGGTCAACAGAAAATCCCCCCTCCCTCCGGGTTCACAGGGGTATGTAAGTCAATAAACCGTTCATCCTGAGCCCGTCGAAGGACGAGCCCTAAAGTCCCTTCCCCCTTGACGGAGGAAGGTTAGAGCCTGCCCGTACTTGATACGGGGATGGGGTGACTCCGCCAATCCAACTTCAATGCCTACCCCTATCAGCCCTAGATGAGAGAGGGTTAGGGTGATTTAAGACCGATTCACCTATACGATCTCTTCATAGATCTCCGTCTCATGCGTGGACGCCAGCGCGGGGTAGATTCTCTCGAAGATCTCAGTAATGGACCGCGTGGCTCGAACCTCATTGCGCGAAGCGTCATAGGCCGCTATGGAGTCCCAGCGCTGAACTGTGACCATAGTCCCATGAGGGCCAAGCACCTTTCGGTACACGCTCAGGGGAGGAAAGCCGGCCTCGACCGTCGCCCCCTGAAGCTCCTTCAGATTTTGCAGAAGTCCTCCCCCGCCGGGTTTTGGTGTATAGGTTCGTCGAACGATAATCAAGAGTGTCTCCTTCGCGGTAGGTTTCCCTTAATACTACACATTCACATACCATTTACGCTATAATGCGAACATGCAAACTAATGGCAGACCCAGACCACCGATCACCTTAAACGTCAACTTACATAAACACGAACTTATACAACCCAAAATATGGGGAGCAAGAAAAAACTCCCAAAGCTAATGCAGGTGAATAACAGGTGAAACGCAGGTGTTCTAATCACCTGTTCCCGCCTGTTAATCGCCTGTCGCTCTATAAACCGATATATATGACCCGGCAAATAGCCGGCTTTGCAATTGCTGATGGAGGAACATCGCCATGCCATTCTACGAAAGAGGCCCCAGCCGCATCTACTACGAAGAGGTCGGATCCGGCTTTCCCTTGCTGATCATTCCGGGCGGCGGACTGAACTCGAACGTGCCATCGCTGAATACGGCGGTGCCCTTCAACCCGATGGAGACGTACAAGGACGACTTCCGCTGCATTGCCGCCGACTTGCGCAATGCCGATGGCGGGCAGTCCAGCGGCCCGCTGGAGATTGACCGCCCCTGGGACGCCTACTCCGAGGACCAGCTCGGGCTGATGGACCATCTCGACATCGAGGAGTTCATGGTCATGGGCTTCTGCATCGGCGGACCGATGATCCACAACCTTCTCAGGCTGGCCCCGGAGCGCATCGTGGCGGCGGCCTTGATGCAGCCCAGCGGATTCAATCCCGATGCGCCCGACATCTTCTACCAGAACAACACGGCGAGGTGGGGACCGCCCCTTTGCGAAAGGCGTCCCGAAGTCACTATGGACAAGGTCCACGACTTCCTGACCAGCATGTACACCGACCGCGCCGATTTCGTCTTCACCGTTTCCCGAGATTTCGTGCGCAACATCCAGACCCCGATGCTCATAGCCCCCGACGATGTGCCCGCCCACCCATACGAGTGCGCGATGGAGGTCGCCGATCTCGCCCCGAACTCCGAGGTGACCATCTATCCCTGGAAAGACTCGCAGCGACACATAGACGAGGTCGTAGCCCACGCCCGGCGCTTCCTGAAAGCCCATGAACCCGCAACCGCCGGGTGAGGGTGATTTACGCCTGACGAAAGTGACATAACACAAAGACCAAGAAAGAAGGAGCGTCCCAATGTCCACAACACCGGGAACCGAACTGATAGAACTAGAATCGGGCGTCTTCGCCCGCCTGCACGAAGGTCTCACCAACGCGGGCGTCATCATCGGCGACGAAGGCGTGCTGGTGATAGACTCGCTGCGCGCGCCTTCATTCGCGCGCGACCTGATCCAGGACGTCAGGCACATCACCGACAAGCCGATTCAGTACGTCGTGGACACCCACTCGCACTGGGATCACTCCTGGGGCAACGAGGAATTTCCCGAAGCCACCATCATCGGACACGAAAACTGCTACGACGAGATGGTGGACGTCGAGTGGAACGAGCGATGGCGCGAGAGCGTAATGAATTCCGGCGACTCCTGGTCCGAAGAAGCCGGGCTGGTAACGATCACGCCCCCCAGTCTCACGTTCGAGACCAGTATGAGGCTCTACTTCGGAGGCAGAGAACTGCATCTCAGGTACCTGGGAAGGGCGCACACGGGCGGAGACACTCACATCCACCTGCCGGACGTCGGCATCGTCTTCTGCGGAGATGTCGCCCAGGACGGCGGCATCCCATACCTGGGCGACTCCTACCCCGAGGAGTGGCCCGACACCGACGACAGGCTAGTCGCCCTGCCGGTCGAGCGATTCGTCTCCGGACACGGCCCGGTGGGCGAACATTCCGCGTTGGAGGAAGCGAGAGACTTCATCCACGACCTCTTCGGCAGCCTCAAGACCGCGATCAGAGACGGCAGGAACGAGCGGGACGCGGCCTCCTCGACCGTTGCCGCCCTCACACCCCGCTACGGCGGATGGCGTAGCTTCGAACGCCTCGAAGAGACCCTGCCCGAAGTGTACCGCAAGCTAACCTGAAGACCGCCCATAGCTCCCGCCGCAGGTATGGTTTCGCGCATGTGGTCATTCGGGCCCCTATGCCGGATTTCCACTATGTATGAAATACAGCCATGGGACCCATTGACTAAGACGTCTGGACGTCTTATCATGCTGGCATGATGCAGAAAACAGAAAGAAACGCGCCAGGCCAGGTTCGAGACTCCATTTTTCAGGCGATGAAGTTCACGTCGAACGGGTTGTCCGCCAAGCAGATCGCGGAGAGAGTTGAGAAGATCAACGGCCCCACTCCTGAGTCTTCGGTCAGGTCATACCTGCGGCTGAACAGCCCTGATGTATTCGTCAAAGAAGGCCGCGGCATTTATAGGCTGAGGGAAGAGTACAGCGGTGGCTTGCAGCATCCAATGGTCAGCGACTCGGAATGGAAGACTCCATTTAAGTTCGGCAAGGCTACACTTTTCCATGCCAATTCGTTTAACTGGCTGGACGCCCGAGGAGACAACAGTATTCACGCGGTCGTGACAGACCCTCCCTATGGACTTCAGGAGTACACGCCGAAAGAACAGGCAAAGCTCCGCAGCGGCAAAGGGGGAGTCTGGAGAATACCGCCATCCTTCGACGGACATACACGCTCGCCGCTTCCGCGTTTCACGACCTTGAGCGCCGAGCAGAAGGCGCGTCTTTGGGACTTCTTCTTCATCTGGGCGCGTCTGCTCATACCCAAGCTCGTGCCCGGCGCCAATGTCGTCGTCGCGTCTAACCCATTGCTGTCCTATATCGTAGCGGGCGCTTTGTCGGATGCTGGACTCGAGAGAAGGGGAGACATCATCAGGCTGGTCACCACCATGAGGGGAGGAGACCGTCCCAAAGCAGCTCACAAGGAATTTAGGGGTGTGAGCGTAATGCCGAGGTCCATGTGGGAGCCTTGGGTACTGTTCCGCAAGCCAATCGAAGGCAGAGTTCAGGATAACCTCAGAAAATGGAAGACCGGCGGGTTCCGGCGACCGTCTTCAGCGTCCCCGTTTGGGGACGTAATCAGATCATCGCCTACACGCAAGAGTGAAAGGGCAATCGCCCCGCATCCCAGCTTGAAGCCACAGGCATTCTTGCGCCAAGTCGTCAGGGGTGTGCTCCCTCTGGGAGAGGGCGTTGTGGTTGATTCATTCGCTGGTTCGGGGTCCACACTCGCCGCCGCCGAAGCAGTTGGTTATGAATCTATTGGAGTTGAGTTGGACCCGCATTACTTTGATATGGGCGTCAAGGCGATCAAACCTCTCGCGGAACTTAACGTGTGAACACTCTGACTTAATCTAGGTACAGCCAGTTTTCACGCAGTTTCCGAATGCCATATCGGTCGAGGGTCGCGGTTCGCGTGCCGAGTTCCCCACGCGAATTTCTTCTGAAGTCATCCACCGTAACCAGGCTCAGGTAAACTTCAGTGAATGTCATGGGTAGTCTGTCCAGCGCGGGCTCGGTCTCGTTATCAACCCTGTACACGAAAACGCACATCCACTGGTTACGCGCTCCATGCGTGTCAACCGCCCCGCCTCTCTTCCTGGTCGTCTTGATTTCTACTCCCTGGTCTCCCGCTCTTATCGCGTTATCAGGATAGACACCCTGCACAACCAAATCGGGATGTCCGTTGAAGTAGGTGTTCTCCGTGAGCGCGCGTGAATGCTTGGCCATGCTGGCAGTCACCATGTCCGAGAGAACACCGGACATTATGGCCGGACGCAGCATATCGTCGAGACGCTCCAAGCCCTTTTCGGACAAGTGCGAATTAACGTCGTAGAAGAAGTCGTACACGTCCTGCATGGCCGCCTCGAAGTCCATGATACGGAGTTCGTAAGGAAGCGTCGGGTCCGGATTGAACTTCGACTGATCAACTATGTTTCTGATGATGGGCATCTGAAAGTCCTAAATTCTTGTTTCAGGCTGTCGTTATCTTAGCGCGCAGTCCATTATCCCATGATCTCTAAATTCTGATACAGGTACTCTCAACCATCCCGTTGCGCCGCCGGTTCTCCACTCTGCCTGCCACACTCCTTGCCCTAGACTTTCGCGCGCCCTTTTCTTAATAGAACAGAATTGCTATAATGTGCCCAGCCAACGACCAACAAACATACCGGCTCGCGCGGCTCATTACATAAACGGAAGGTTATTCAGAATGTATCTTTTGACCAACGAAAAATTTCTACAGGCGGATTCGTGTAATTTCAAAGCTAAATTGGCGCTTTTTCTAGGTCACAGCCACCTGAAACGTCACCTGAACTCCACCTGAACCTGACCTGAATTATTATAAATCAAGATATATGGCACACTGTCTTGCCAGTCTGTTTTCCATGAATCGCCGACCCTGAAAACATCTTGGGCCGCCAGCCCAAGAATGCTATGTGTTAATATGACTCCGACCATTTCCAAGCAGCTATACCAACTACCCGAAGAGGTGAAGAGAGTATGACCACGGCTACACGCGAGTATAAGGTTGTAGGCACGAGACCAATCAGGCACGACGGCGCGGACAAGGTTACCGGGCGCGCCGTCTATGGCGCCGACATGAACCTGCCCGGGATGTTATACGGCAAGGTTCTGCGCTCCCCGCGCGCCCACGCGCGGATTACGAGACTGGACACGTCGAAGGCTGAGGCTCACACCGAATGTCGCGGGGTGGTGACGTCCGCCGACTTCGCTCCGAGCGATCCTGTGGGCCCCATCGCCGTCCTCGGACAGATGCCGCCCGACAACGTGCTCGTCCGAGACAAGGCTATGTACAAGGGACACGCCATCGCAGCGGTCGCCGCGACAAGCGCGCACGCCGCCGAGGAGATTCTGTCGCTCATCGAGGTCGAGTACGAGGTACTGCCCGCCTACACCAACATCGAAGACTCGATGGCCGAGGACGCTGTGGCCATTCATGACACATGGACGAACAACCCCGACCTTCCCGGCGGGGTGAACGTCGCCGCGCAGGAGCAGTACCTGTTCGGCGATCTGGACGCCGGCTTCGCCGAAGCCGACCGCGTCTTCGAGCGCGAGTTCCGCACCAAGACTGTCCACCAGGGCTACATCGAGCCGCAGAATGCGACGGCATGGTGGTCGCCCGACGGACGGCTGACCGTCTGGTGCTCCAGCCAGGGACACTTCGGCGTGCGGGACAACACAGCGCGCATACTCGGGCTGCCCGTGTCGCAGGTGAAGGTTGTGCCGCTGGAGATCGGCGGCGGCTTCGGAGGAAAGATCCCCCCATACTTGGAGCCTACGGCTGCCATCCTGTCCAGGAAGAGCGGACACCCGGTCAAGATGGTCATGGACCGCACCGAGGTCCTCGAGGCAACCGGCCCCACGTCCGGCAGCCTGGTTCGGATGAAGATGGGCGTCACAAACGAAGGCAAGATAACGGCGGCCCACTGCTGGATGGCGCTGGAGGCGGGCGCGTTCCCAGGCGCTCCGCTCGCGGGCGCGGCCTCAGCGGTCTTCTCGCCATACCTCATCGAGAACGTGCGGATTGACGGCTATGACGTGGTGTCGAACAAGCCCAGGACGCAGGCGTACCGCGCTCCGGGCGCGCCCATCGTGATGTACTGCGCGGAATCGCTCGTTGACGAGATTGCGGAAGCGCTGAACATAGACTCCGTGGAGTTCAGGCTGCTGAACGTCGCGCGTCAGGGCGACCGCCGCGCTGACGGCGTGATGAACGGGCGCATCGGCGCCGAAGAAGTCATGCAAGCGGTCAGGGAGCATCCCCACTACTCCGCGCCTCTGGAGCAGGTAGAAGGCAGGTTGCGTGGACGCGGCTGGAGCATGGGCTTCTGCCGAAACAACACGGGCATGGCCTGTGTCGTCGCCAACGTGCTGGACAACGGCAACGTGAGCCTCGTAGAAGGCTCGGTGGACATTGGAGGCTCGCGCACCGCCATCGCGCAGCAGTTCGCGGAGGTGCTTGGCATTCCGGTCGAGAACGTTAATCCGATGGTCGGTGACACCGATACGATAGGTTACACATCGGTAACGGGCGGCAGCGGCGTGGCGTTCAAGTCGGGCTGGGCCGCGCACGAGGCGGCGATGGACGTGAGGCAGCAGCTAATAGTGCGCGCGTCGCTTATCTGGGACACCGATCCGGAGAACGTCGAGTACGTGGACGGAACGCTCCAGCATAAGTCGGACTCCGAGTTGCGGCTCACGTTCGAGGAGATGGCGGCAAGGCTTCCGGAGACGGGCGGTCCGGTCGTCGGGCGCGCAAACCTGAACCCCGGAGGATCGGGCGGCTCATACGCCGCGAACATCGTGGACATCGAGCTCGACCCGGACACGGGGAAGGTGGACATCCTGCGCTACACGGCCTTCCAGGACGCGGGTTTCGCCATTCACCCGTCCTACGTGGAGGGACAGATACAGGGCGGCGCGGCCCAGGGCATCGGCTGGGCGCTGAACGAGGAATACTTCATGGGCGGGGACGGCAGTATGCAGAACACGAGCCTGCTCGACTACCGTATGCCCACGAGCCTCGACCTGCCGATGATAGACGCCGTGATCGTCGAAGTGAACAACCCCGGCCACCCGTTCGGAGTGCGAGGAGTCGGTGAGGCGAACATAGCTCCGCCTCTGGCCGCGCTCGCCAACGCCATCCACGACGCGGCGGGGGTGCGAATGACAGAGTTGCCCATGAATCCGCAGGCGGTGGTGAGGGCGATGGAGGGGAAGTAGGCTAGAGTGGCCAGGTCCGCTAGGATGCTAGCGGGCCTGGTGAACTCTGTGTTATATGGCATGTGAGAATATGATGAATCGAAATAGACAACATTTCGGAACAGAAGAAAGTAAAATATATATAGGTGATGCTCTCGAAATCCTACGCGACGAAATTCCAGATGGTTCAGTAAATCTCGTATTTGCTGACCCACCCTACAATATTGGGAAACGTCTAGCCAACTTTATTGACAAGTGGCCATCAGAGAAAGACTACATTAACTGGTGTGAAGAATGGCTTACACTCTGCATATCCAAACTAGCATATGATGGAAGTATGTATGTAATGTCTAGTACTCAATGTATGCCTTACATTGATATGTTTCTGCGAAATTACATGGATATTCTGTCCAGAATTATTTGGCACTATGATAGCTCCGGTGTTCAAGCAAAGAAGTTTTACGGTTCCTTATATGAGCCTATAATATTTTGCGCGAAAGATAAACAGAAATACACTTTTAACTCATCAGAAGTTTCTGTTGAAGCCAAAACCGGATCTCAACGCAAGTTGATAGATTATCGTAAACCAGTACCGCAGCCATACAATAGTACCAAGGTGCCTGGGAACGTGTGGTATTTCCCTCGTGTAAGATATCGTATGCAAGAGTATGAAGAACATCCAACTCAAAAACCGGAAGCTCTGTTGGAAAGAATCATAAAGGCAAGTAGTAATCCCAATGATACAGTGCTTGACCCGTTCGCAGGTACATTTACCACTTGTGCCGTTGCACAGCGTCTGAATAGAAAGAGTGTTGGAATTGAGATACAGGAACAATATGCAAAAATCGGACTGCGGAGACTAGGAATAGCAACTGAATACAAGGGTGAACTCCTTGAACCACCTGCAAAGCACTATCATAGAAGAAGCCGTGATACTCAACAAACGGGACTTTTGATCACATGACTGCTCAGCATGAATTTACAGATACTATTCTTGAGATTCTTGAAGATGAATTTCCTGGTAACGCTGAGGAAGTGTTTAACAATAGTGATTTTATTCAATACATTAATATAAAGACACGTTCTGCGTCCAGAGGATCAAAGGCTCGTGGCTCATTCGGAAATCACTATGCGATCTATGTCTTAGTTGAAGATTATGTCAATCGCGGTTTCCATACGAACTCGGAGTATGCTTCCTACGAAGGTGCACGTTTTTCAGACCTGCTGAGGCGGCAACGCCAATTACCGTTTGGCAGCAAACTCCAGAACCACGCATTGAACCACAGGTTAAATCAAGAATTTCGCAGATATTTCCCTACATCAGATTATCAGCCTATCTTAAGAGATACTCAAACTAGCAGATATTGGATTAATGAGAACTTACTCATTGTTACAGTGGAGGGACTCACATATAGGCTAGCTCCGGCTATCCTACGAATAATAGACGCTTATGTGACTGCGAAACAAGATGCTTTTGAATCATTTATCCGTGCTTGTGAACGTCTTCATACTATCCAATCTGATCGACCAGAAGCAGTTCAGAGCTTTATAGCAGATTTATTGCGCCCTAACGTGGATGCTCGAATCTTTGAGATAGTTAGCTATGCTATTCTGAAACCATATTATGGAGATCAATTTGTATATTGGGGGTGGAGTAGAGATAACATCAATGAAGAAGCGTTAGTTCTATATAAGACAGGACGTACAAATGCTAATGATGGAGGTATAGATTTCGTTATGCGTCCGTTAGGACGTTTCTTCCAAGTCACTGAATCACTAGACTTTCGGAAATATTTCTTGGACATTGATAAAATTCAACGGTATCCAATCACATTTGTCATAAAGTCTAGTGATCCAATTGACCTTGTTAAAGATCAGATACGGACACAGGCTTTGAGGTCGTATGGGATTGTTGCCATAGTTGATCGTTACATGGATAGTATTGAAGAACTGCTTAACATTCCTATACTAGTCAAACGGCTAGAACAAGTTATCTCCAATGGTGATCTGGAGGACATAATCTCAGAACTCGTTATTCAAAGTAGAGTAGAATTCAATCTACCGATTGAATAGGAGTGAGTAGATTACCAAATGTCGATGCACAACCCTTCACATCCGGGTGGAATCGTTAGACGGCAGTGCCTTGAGCCGTTAGGACTGCCTATAGAAGAGGCCGCGACGGGTTTGGGCGTTTCCCAGCGCTTACTTTCCGATCTCGTAAACGAAGATATTCCCGTTTCCGTTGATATGGCAATCCGACTATCCAAGTCTTTCGGATCTTCGCCCGAGACGTGGCTGGGAATGCAAATGGCCTACGACTTGTGGCAAGCCCGCAACATTGCCGAGAACATCGAGGTAGAGAGGTTCGCAGAGCCTGCTATCCAATAGATTTATCAAGCGCCATGAAAGTAATCCAGACCGTCGCCGACTTCCGTGAGGCACAGCGTGCGTACCCGCGTCCGCTTGGGCTTGTACCGACTATGGGGTACCTGCACGAGGGGCATCTGTCTCTTGTGCGCCGGTGCAGGAAGGATAACGCGACCGCGGTCGCCAGCATATTCGTCAACCCAACGCAGTTCGGACCGTCCGAAGACCTTTCCACCTACCCGCGCGACATGGAGGGCGACCTTACCAAGCTGGAGGCCGAAGGCGTGGACCTGGTTTTCGCGCCGGACGCTTCGGAGATGTACCCGGACGGCTTCGAGACGACGATTGACGTCGGCGGCATCGCCAATAGGCTGGAGGGCGAGCATCGTCCCGGACACTTCCGGGGCGTGGCGACGGTCGTGTGCAAGCTGCTGACAATCGTCAGGCCGGACAACGTGTACTTCGGGCAGAAGGATGCCCAGCAGTGCCTGGTTATCAAGCGACTCAACGCGGACCTGGATCTCGGCGCCGAAGTAATCGTAATGCCGACCGTGCGCGACACGGACGGCCTGGCCATGTCGAGCCGCAACGCGTACTTGTCCAATGAAGACCGCAAGGCTGCGCTATCGCTATATCGCTCCCTGTCGCTGGCCGAATCGCTTTACGCGGACGGAGTTCGGAACGCCAATAAGGTGCGCCGCGAGATGCTGGACTTGCTGGAATCCGAGCTGGCGGCGGTGGAGTACGTGTCGGTCGCGGACGCTGAGACGCTGGTGGAACTCGACTCGGTGGACCGGCCTGCGCTCGTTTCGATGGCGGTTCGGATCGGCAGGGTCAGGTTGATAGACAATGTCGTGCTGTGGACGTGAGACTAGCTATCGGCTTTCCAGGTACAGCGGCGCTAGCATCCCGTCCACGGGAACGAAGTCATCCGTAAGCAGCGACTTGTCTCCACTCTCCATCCATCGGGCGAACTCGGCATCCGGCATGAAGTGGGTAACAGTTGCCCCCCTATCCGTGACGCGATTGGCGTGCACCAAGTCGGACCGAATTATCGGCTGCCGTGAGGCGGCTACGACAAAAGTGTAGCGGGTATCGCCGTCCCAGTTCGTGTCGTCCCGCATCACATAGACGTAGGGGAACGTCTGCTGGAGTGTGGTGACCACAGAGCGCAGGAATCGGCCGCTGTGCATCTTGTCAACTATATTGAGCGCGTACACGCCATCCTCTGAGAGGAGGCCGAACACCATTTCATTGAACTCCAGTGTAGTCAGGTGATACGGCACCGAAACATCGTTGAAGGCGTCGCCGACGATGAACTCGTACTTCCCTTCGGGCAACTCCTGGAGCTTGGTGCGGGCGTCCTCGGTGTATGTGATTATGCTTGTATCCCGGGGAAGCGCGAGATACTTGGTCGCGACCTCCGTCACCTCGGGGTCTATCTCCACCACCTCGACACTCACATCGGGAAACATGACCTCCAGGAATCTGGGCATAGTGTATCCTCCACCGCCGATGAAGAGCGAGTCCATGTCTGGGTTTCGCTGGGCGACAGCGGTAGCTACGTCACCGAAGACCTTCTCGTATGAGTAGTGCAGGAACAGCGGGTCTTCGATATCCACGTAGCTATGCAGCAGCGCGTCGAGATAGAGAATACGCACCTCGCGGTCTTCGATGTCTCGCGCTCTTACCTTTATGCAATAGTAGTTGCTCTCGCGCTCACAGCCGCTGTCCAGGCTGTCCGTCCATACACTGGCGGCCAGTACGACCAAGGCCAGGATACCGAGCGCCGCGTTGGTCTTCCAGGCGCGGGTGAGATTTCCGAATATGACGGCCATGGCGACCAGGATGAGCGACACGATGAGTATGACGAGACGAGTGCCGAGAAGCTGTACCAGAACAAAGCCGGTCAGGAACGTACCCAGAATGCTGCCGGCGGTGGAGACGGCATATATCTTACCGACGATGTTGCCAGTCTGGTTCAGGTCGGAGAGTCTGAGTTTGATGACGACAGGGGAGACCATTCCGAGTATGACGGCGGGTACGATGAAGAGCGTGGTGGTGAGCAGGACTATGCGAGGGATTATGGGAAGGGGCAGGAACGAGTCGGAGGCAAAGTGGTCTATGGGCAGGATGGCGATGCTGGATACTCCGCTCGCGAGCAGTATGATGCCCAGGGTCTTGGGGTGTGGGAAGCGGTCCGCTACCCGCCCTCCAATGTAGTTGCCGAGGCTGATTCCGGCGAGCACTATGCCGATGATACTCGTCCATGTGTACAGCGATACGCCTATGGTCGGCGCGAGTATCCTGCCCGCGACGATCTCGATTATGAGCGTGCACGCGCTGGCGGTGAACACGATGATATATGGTTTCAGGGCGTTGTAGAGATTTATCAATTCGGTCTCGTCCTAACGGGATGGTCGGTATCCGGGTATATCTGGGTGAAGATTGTACAACACGGAGCGAGTGAAGGCGCGGTTTCGCCTGAACTCGCTTTAGTGGAGAATGGCCTCTGTTGGCGTATAATGACGGGCGTACCAGGAAGGCTGGGCCTTCACCCTCGTTTGGACAGGATGGTTATGGGTAACTAGAATTGCATTCAGCATGACCTATTTCTCACAGTGTCAAGGAATCCACGGGAGTTCAGAAGATGACTGATGACTTTCTATATGTATCACGCAACAAGCTGGAGATGAACCGCGGACTGCGGCACTCGTACATGGGCGACGTGCCCGCGCCCGTAGTGTACGCGGTGTAGGGCGAGTTGAAGGAGTATTACGGCGTTCCTGAGGACGCCCCGCCGATAGCCTCCACGCTCGATCACATAGTCTCCGCTGTGGGCGGTTGAATGTACGGCACTCTGCGGCGCGCGCTGGATGCGCGCGGAATAGAGATCGCTCCCGAGGACTACAACGCCGATGTGGAAGGTCGAATCGAGGGCATCGGACGCACGATCAGGATTACCAGCATCAACGTACACTACGAGTTTCCGGTTCCCGCTGACAAGCGAGAGGCGGCGGACCGCGCTCTCAGGGTACATCCACAGGGCTGTCCGGCGCACGAGAGCGTGAAGGACGCCATCGAGATCACCTGGACGGCGGACATCCGGGAGGTCTGACGGCAGTCTCGCCGGCGCACTTAGTCTAGCTTGCCATAGGGAGCGCGCTCAGGCTGTCGGCGGATGGGTGGCCGGGCATACCGAGCATCGGGCAGCCGGTGCAGGACATTCGCTCGCCACAGGGGGCGGCACTCGGTGATGGGCTGGCAGTAGCCTGCACGCGGCGTTTTTCCCTGGCGTCTTCGCTGAACAGGTCCATCTTGAGTTGCTTGGCGCGAGGCGGACGATGGCCTGGGAATGCCAGGAAGGGCCACGCTCGCTTTCTCACCACGCCCATCGCGGTCAGGTCTCGCCATGTGTCTATGCTGTGCCTGTTCCGGTTTCTGAGGATGCGCTCCGCCGACTTGGGGCCGACGCCCGGAATGCGCAGCAGTTGGTCGCGCTTGGCGTGGTTTACGTCCATGGGGAAGGCGTCCAAGTTTTCGACCGCGATGGAGGTCTTCGGGTCCTGGTCGAGCGGCAGGAAGCCGTTGTCGGCGAAGGCGAGGTCGAGCTCGTCGTTGGAGAAGCGATAGACGCGCTTGAGCCAGTCCACCTGGTAGAGCCTGTGGCTCCTGGCCATGGGAGTTGGTGGATGCTCCTCGAGAGGAGTGTAGCGCACTGGCTGGAACGGAGCGTAGTAGATGCGCTTGAACTTCCACTCAGTATATAGCTGGTCCATGCGCCCAAAGATGTCTCGGTCGGACTCGTCCGCCGCGCCGACAACAAGCTGGGTTGCCTGTCCGACAGCGCCGTTGGTGTGGCTCTCGGTCAGGTTGTGGACCCACTCCATGGGGTCGAGTATGTCGCGCTTGAGGTCTTTCATCTTGCTGAGCTTCTGCATGTGCTCGACCGTGGGCGTCTCCATGTTGACGGACAGCCTGGTTCCGAGCCGGTAGGCGGCCTCGACGTACTCGTACTCGGCGCCGGGCATGACCTTCATGTGGATGTATCCCTTGAAGCCGTACTTGTTGCGAACGGCGTCCACTACCTTCACCAGCCGCTCTGTGGTCTTGGATCCATCGCCCGCTATGCCGGAGCTGAGGAACAGCCCGCTGACCGTCTGTCGCCGCGCGAGTTCGGCGAAGGTGCGCGCCAGTTCGTCAACCTTGAAGGCGTAGCGCTTTCGCGGCACCCAGTGGCTGTTGGGGCAGTAGTGACAGTCCATCTTGCAGAAGTCGGTGAACATGACACGCATGAGGTTGATGTACTTGCCATTGGGCATAGAGGCGCGATAGACGCCGTGCGTGGGATTCTTGTTGGCCGAGGGGTACGGGCCTCTGCGTCCGCCGCGAGTCTCGGGCTGGGTGAGGATGTCGTCTGTCGCCATTCCGCCGAGTATGCGGAGCTTTTCGTAGGCGTCGGGGGTGTGTCTGATGAGCATGGTCAAGCCTTCTGTGTTCATATGTTCTTTCAGGAACATATATTCTCATACATAGAGAAGGCTTGTCAAGAGCGTTAGTTCTAGCGTTGGTGTCTTTCCGCTATCGCAGATGCTGTCGGATGGCTGGATGTGTCCGGGTTTCATAATGTGAGATTTATAATTGCACAGGGTTGAACTGGGCGTTTAACAGGGTTGAACTGGAGGGACGCTGGGAGCGTTTTGCCCAGTATTTAGCTTGTGTTTTCCCAGCGTTAGCTACGAAAATATTTTTTCACGAGCCCGAAATTCCGATTGTATAATCTCAGATTTATGTATGTGGACGTTCGAAGTCATTGGTGGTCGGCACCTCCATCATTAGTTTGTATGTTCGTATTATAGCGCATACGGGATACGAATGTGTAGTTCTATGTGAAGCTGAGCGAGGCTTTGGGAAGGCGCAGGGCGTCTCGGACTATTAGCTGCGCCTATCCCGTGATCGTGGAGTCGGTGATGCGGACGGTGTAATGGAAGACTTCATCGAGGAATCCGACCCAAGTCTCGCTGTCGTGTGCGAGGTCGTCCAGGAGAAACACCTTGGTGGCGCCCATGTTTTCGGGACGGGATTCCATTTCGGGAGTTATGACGCCCGCTATCAGCATATTCTATACCGTCAACTCAGCGATGACGGTTGTGTCCGTAAGACGCTCTGTCAAACTCTCCATTCGGGGAACTCCGGGGGAAGTCGGAAGTTCAAGCCAGAATGTCGCAGCGTTGCCTTCCGGTCGAATCGGGCCTGCATAGAGTTCTATATCTTCTGGATCGTTGATGTTCGCCGAAATAAGGTTGACCTCATTCGGTTGCCAGTCGGCAGAAAGTAGAGCGTCAAGATTGAGTCCTGTGCTGCGCTTGATATAGTCTCGCAACGAGTCTTGGACAACCCATATTGCGCAACCACCCCATTCGTTTGCGATCTCGGATTTCACTATCATCTGCGATAGCATACGCGCCCAAACCTGCCGCGCATTTACACCAGGGGACCGTCCGAGTTCAGGAATAAGTCCGTTCTCATACAGCACTGCGTCAGAGAATGCTGACCTTATATCGGTTCGCTTCCTTCGGTTGCCTCCAGAAGTAAAAGCCGTCATAACTTCGACGATGACGGGCGGGTCATCATCTTTGCGTAGAACATAGTCCATTCGGTAGTCAACGCCCATCTCTCGGTCATATAACCTTATTTCAGACCATACCCTAATGCGATCTCCTTTGTGAAATCCGGCCAGTTGCAGAACACGTTTGGCGAGCGCGCGCTGAGAATCTGAAAAATGCCGGGACTCGAACGATAGCAGGCGACGTGGACATACTGCCCAATCCGTTCCTGTATCATCATCTCCTGAGTTTGGAAAATGGACCGAGCATACCCCGCATGGAATAAAGCCTCCGCCCATTTCGCCGACAGAAGGATCGAACAGCGGGGCCAGAGGCTGGTCGGCAGCGGGCCACCGCGCCATATCACGGTTTCCTCCTCCGTCGCACAACCTCATCATATGAGGACAGAACACCTGTCGAGATTCCGCGCGCCTTGCGCCACCTTCCCCAAGGACAAGTCCGTAGAGTTCTTTTACATGAGGCATAGAGCGTCTCTGATATTTCCGGCTACGGCCTGTGTCAATGGCGGTGGGACCGCGTTCGCTACTTGCCTATGTTGATCCAAGTCTCGGACAACGCCGGTTCTGCGACGAATTGGGCCTTCCAGAATATATGTGTCGGGAAATCCCTGTAACCGAGCGGCTTCGCGCGGCGTGATGTAGCGGTTTTCCACAGGATGGTACAACGCCTCTCCACATCGAAGCGTAAGAGACTGGGATTCTCTGTCCAGTCGCCGGAACTTTGTTGTGTCTTTTCTCGTCAATTTCTGAATGATGTGCGGGGGCGCGTCCGCGACTTTAGACAGCCAAGACCCTTCTGGGACGTAAGAAATTCTCTCCCTGTCCCTCTCGGGGGTAACATCTATATGGTTGGGAACCGCTGGCGTTTTGCCTGGAAGCGCGGCGGGCGGGAGGTCGGAGATAGTTTCACCCACAGTCGGAGTCACTCCGAATTTGCCGAATGGAAACTCAAACCGCGCCCCACGAGGCAAGCAAACTATGATCGCCCGCTTGCGGCGTTGTGCGACTCCATAGTGAATCGCATCGAGAACCTGAACATGAAAGTCGTAGCCTATGGCGTAGAATTCTTCTCTGAGAATATCCTGCATAGTGTCCGTTTCTGTTACCTGGGCTTGAAGGAACCTGGGGACCTGTTCTATAAGCGCCGCCGCGGGACGTAGGGTCTTGGCGAACCTGACCATCTCGAAGACCAGATTTCCCCTGGAATCCGCCATACCGTTTTGTTTCCCCATTTGGCTGAACGGTTGGCAGGGCGGACCTCCGTGGAGCAGGCGCAAGTCGCCGGGGGCAACCCCGAGGCTATCTGCCATGCGTTTAGGATCCAACGCGCGGATATCCACCTGCCAAATCGTCTTTCCGCGAGAGTTCCTTCGGAGTGTGGAAACGCAATGAGGGTCGAATTCTACGGAACAAACAGTCTTGAATCTCGCCCTGTCCACCCCAATGTCCATCCCGCCCGCTCCTGAGAACAAGCTCATCGCTTTATGTTTCATGCGACCACCTTCCGCTCTTACGGATATCAAAGTCTATTTTGACTAATGGAAACAAATGAGTCAAGTCGTGTTGGGGCGGTTATTCGAGCAAGAAATCGGATTAAGGTGAAGAAGTCTCCGCGCGCTTCCGCCATTGGGTGAGATTGCAGTCCGCATCCGTTCAATTCCCCTTATACATCCGACCGTCGCAGAGCCGCCTGACAATGACGCTATATTAGATGTCCGATACGACGCTACGTGAACCACGATCCGTATTCACGCGCACAGTTGAGACAAGCGTAGGTCAGGACTACCTCAATGCCCCGAACGCATATTCTCACGCCCGAAGAGTCATGTCAAGCGGAACGGCCCGCGCTTCTCCTAGAAGCCCGAAGCCTCGTCGGCGTAGTCAGTGGACCACATTCCGGGAATCAGGAACACGGCGGCGTGGAGCACGATCCCCAGCAGCATCGCGGTCGCTCGCAGCGCGTCGAGCTCGTGGAAGCGGACGGATACGGCCCCCGCTCCGACGGGTTCAGCCGGGGGCAGGGGCCGCGAAGATTCAGGCGCCAATGTGAGGTAAGACGCTTCTACTGGTGGACGGCGCCCAGGGCTCCGCCGCCTGCGGCTATCGTCTCGCCGGTTATGCACTCCGCCTTGGGCGAGGCGAGGTACGCGGTGAGCCACGCAAGCTCCTCGGGATTTACTGGCCTGCGAATGGCGACGTTCTGTCCAACCTGGGCGTTGACCTCTTCCCGCGACACGCCCTGCTGGGCGGCCTGGTTGTCCAGACGCTCGTTGATCGTGTCCGTGAGCGTCAGGCCGGGGTGGACGACGTTCAGCGTGATCCCGTCCGGGCCAAGCTGGTCTGAGAGCGTCTTGGTCATGTGGACGACAGCGGCGTTGCGAAGGCCGTATATGGTGGACTGGCGAGCCGACACGCCGCCGATGCTGATGATCCGGCCCCACTTCTTCGCGCGCATGTGTGGCACGACTGCCTTGATGCTCCTGAAGTAGCCCACGACCTTGGTGTCGAGGTCCTCTATGAGGTCCTTCTCGTCCGCCTCGTCAATCGTGCCGCGCACCTGTCCGCCGACCATCGCCGCGCTGTTGACGAGAATATCCACGCTGCCGAGTTCGGAGACGGTCGTCTCGACCATTCTCTGAACGTCGTCCCATTTTGTGGCGTCGGCTGAAATGGCGACGACCTTTCGCCCGGTGACCGACCTTATCTCCTCTGCCGCTTCGTCCAGCGTATCCTGGGATCGGGCGGCGATGGCGACGTCCACGCCCTCCTCTGCCAGCGCGATAGCGATTGCCTTGCCGATGCCCTTGCTTCCGCCGGTGATCAGAGCGGTCTTGCCTTGCAGTTCGAGATCCATATTCTTACTCCTGTCCTCGATATGAAATTCGGATTCGCGTCCATTGTACAGATTTCCCCAGTCGCATTTCCCCTTCTGAGGGTTGACAGAGGCAGGCACTGAAGATGTTTGCGGATTTCACCCCCATCCTGACCTTCCCCCGTCGAGAGGGAAGGGACTTCGACAGTCACGTGAATATAGCAGAACACCTTGACATGACGGGTCTGTGCGGTAACTATTCATGCACAGACAATTCAGGAGCGCCGCGCGCCGCGCGAGGATACAGATGACCAACCCTTTGAGGCACCGCTGGGCTATCATGGGCCTATGGCTTCTGTCCAGTGTGGCGGGCTTCATGATGGTCATTAGCGTCGGACTGCTGCTGCCTTCTATCAGCGCCGACCTCGGACTCTCTCCCACACAGCAGGGGTTCTACGGCTCGGCGGCCTTCCTGGGAAACCTGTTCCTGACGCTGCCCATTAGCTGGTGGGTATCCAGGTACAGGCCCAAGATTCTCACCACGGTTACGTTCACTCTGAGCTCGGCGCTGATGTTCGTTCAGAGTTGGGGACCCAACTTCGGCATCCTGCTGCTCGGGCGGCTCGGCTTCGGCATCTCAACCCTCGCGCGCGAGCCGGCTCGCGTCCTTCTCATGCACAGGCTGTTCACTCCAAGAGAGTTCATCCTGGTCTCCAGCGTGTACAATCTGCTGTTCGGGCTGGTGGTTGGCGGCGGGCTGGTCCTGACTCCGATTATCCTGAGCCGCGTCGGAGACGACTGGCGGAGCGTCCTTCTGACTTTCGCGGTGACGCTTGGAGTTCTGGCAGTTCTATGGACGGTCCTGGGAAGCGACGGGGAGGAATCCACCGAGTCCGAGCAGCAGGAGACCGACCCCGAGGACGGACGGCTCGGGATCATCAAGCGCGTCCTCGGATACAGGGAGCTCTGGATAGCAGGCGCAGGCTCGATGGGCACGACGATGGCTTGGTCGTCGTTCGTGAACTTCTATCCAACCCTGATGCTGGACGTGTACGACGTGTCGCTCAACTGGACGGGTGTACTGCTGGCAATCGGCATCGCCACGGGCGGACCGTCCGGGGTCGCGCTCAGTCGGATCGTGCCGCGTGTGAGCGGGGACAGGCGCAGGAATATACTCCAGGCGATTGGGGTCACTATGGTGGTGACTTACCTGGCGATGACGCTCACGGACTCGATTCCGCTGCTCATCGTCATAACGCTCGTCAGCGGGGTCGCCCAGGGCTACTGGCCGGTGCTCAACTCGATACCGTTCTATCTGCCCGGCATAAGGCCGCGAGAGTCGGCGGTCGCGCTGTCCTTCATGATGACGCTCGGCACGTTCGGCGTGGCCACCGGCCCGGCGCTGGTCGGCGCGCTCCAGGACAGGCTCGGCGACCTCAGACTCGCCATGATGATAATCAGCTTCGCGCCGGCCCTGCTGGTTATATGCTCCTCCCTGGTAAATATACGGACGGACCGGGAGGAGGAGTGAGCCGGAATCTCGGCCCGAAAACTGACAACCGGCATCCGTTGGCGTAGAATGGGGCGACAATCCAGATACTCAGGAGACTTAAACATGGCTTCAAACGGCAAGGTCGCAATAGTTACGGGCGGGGGAACGGGCATAGGCAAGGCATCCGCGCTCGCGCTTCTCAGAGACGGATACTCGGTTACGCTGTCCGGCAGGCGCATGGGTCCGCTGGAGGAGACGGTGGATGAGGCGGGCGACGACGCGTCGCGCGCGCTGATCGTGTCCGCCGACGTTGGCGACCCGGACTCCGTCAAGAATCTGTTCGCCAAGACCCAGGAGAGGTTCGGACGGCTGGACGTGCTGTTCAACAACGCCGGCACCGGCGCTCCCGCCATTCTGCTCGAAGACCTGACCTACGACCAGTGGATGACCGTCGTGAACGCCAACCTGACCGGCACGTTCCTCTGCACCCAGCAGGCGTTCCACATGATGAAGAGCCAGGACCCGATGGGCGGGCGCATCATCAACAACGGCTCGCTTTCCGCCTACGTCCCTCGTCCCAACTCGATACCCTACACCGCCACCAAGCACGCGGTTACCGGCGTCACCCGCGCGACCTCTCTGGACGGGCGCAAGTACAACATAGCGTGCAGCCAGATAGACGTGGGCAACGCCGCCACTCCGATGACCGAGCGGATGAGCGTGGGCGTCCCCCAGGCGCATGGAGAGGTCAAGGTCGAGCCGACGATGAACGTACAGCACGTCGCCGACGCCGTCGTACACATAGCCAACCTGCCCCTCGACGCCAACGTCCAGTTCATGACCGTCATGGCAACCCAGATGCCGTTCATCGGCAGGGGCTAGAATGGTTCGCGCATGAACGATAAGCCACGACGGTTCTTCTACGGATGGGTGATCGTCGGGGTGATGGCCGCGTCAGGCGCGGTCAGTATGGCGATGGGTTCGCTCAACTTCGGCCTGTTCATCAAGCCGATGGGCGACGACCTCGGCATCGGACGCGCCGCCTTCGGATGGGCCCACACCGCCCGACAGGGCGCGGGAGCGCTGTCGAGCCCGGTCATAGGTCCGCTGCTGGACCGTTTCGGCTCCCGTCTGATGCTGCCCATAGCCGCGCTTGCGACCGGCGGCGCGATGATCGGCCTCGCAAACATGACTGTGGCCTGGCACCTGATCGTACTGTTCGCAATCATGGGACTCGTCGGCATGAGCGGGCCTGGCGCGCTGGTGACGTCCGTACCCGTGCTGAAGTGGTTCGTCTTGAACAGGGGACGCGCTCTTGCGTACATGTCCCTGGGCATTCCCATCGGAGCCATGCTGTTCGTTCCCCTCACTCAGTACCTGATAGACACGGTCGGATGGGAGATGGCCTGGATAATCCTGGCCATCATCGGCATGGGCGTCATCGTGCCGCTCGCGGCCATATTCGTCCGACGACAGCCAGAAGACATGGGACTGCTCCCCGACGGCGACATAGACCCGGACTCCGCAGAGCAGGAACCCGGCGCGTCGAGAACGGCTTCAGCCGAGGTGTCGTGGACCGTGTCCGAGGCAGTCCGCACGACAACGCTGTGGAGACTCGTCATAGTGTTCAGCATGGTCTCGCTGGCCACCGGCACGGTCGCGCTCCACCGGATAGCGGACTTCATGGACAAGGGACTCGATCCCACCCTCATATCGTTCGCCACCGCGTTCGACGCCGTGTGCGCGGGCGCGGCGACCTTCACCTTTGGAATGCTGGTCAGATATATTCCCGCGCGCATACTTGGAGCGACCGGCTTCCTGATGCTTGCCGCGGCGAGCGTCATGACGATCTACGCCGTCAACATCCAGATAATGTTCATATCCATGGCGGTATTCGGACTGGGCATCGGCGGCATGATGTTCCTGCAGAACTTCATCTGGGCAGACTATTTCGGACGCGAGAGCGTGGGCAGCATACGGGGACTCGTGAACCCGATCAACCTGGTGGTCGGCGGACTCGGCGCGCCCGCCGCCGGTTACGTCCGAGATATATGGGGCACATACGAGCCGGCGTGGTGGGCCGGTGTCGCGCTGATGGTCTTCGCCGCCGTCCTGACCCTGGCCACGCCCGCTCCGACAAAAACAACCGCACAGGAGGAGGCAGAACCGGTTACTCAGACACAGGATTGACCGCTGTCGTAAGAGCGTATGCTCGCTTCAGGTATATTTGATAAACCAACCTACCGCTGGTGGGTGTTCTCCGCTGTCGCGCTGGGGACGTTGACCTCCGTCATAAACCACGGCGGAATGTCTGTCGCCCTGCCAACCATCGCCCAGCACTTCGACGCCGACCTTTCGACTGCCCAGTGGGTCGTAATCGCGGAGGGACTCGCCATCAGCGCGCTCATTCTCCCGATGGGCAGGCTCTCGGACATCATAGGGCGCAAGACGGTTTACCTCTCAGGACTGGCGATATTCGCCGTCGCCGCCCTCCTGGCAGCAAGCTCCCAGAGCATCCTCGCGCTGATAGCGTTCAAAGCGGTGCAGGGATTCGGCGCGGCCATGACCCAGGGTACAGGCATGGCTATGGTGACCTCTGTGTTCCCCGCGGAGGAACGTGGCAGGGGCATCGGATCCCATGCCAGCGTCGTGGGAAGCGGAGGCGTCATCGGCCCGGTGGTCGGCGGATTCCTGATCACGGCGTTAGACTGGCGCTGGCTCTTCTACGTGAACTTCCTGATGGCGCTCGCGGCCATCCTCGTGGTCGTCATGGTAATCAGAAGCCAGGCATTCAGCCAGGACACGCGCAACCGCGCTTACGACTTTCCCGGCGCCGCGCTCTCAACCGCCGTCCTGCTAACCTTCCTGCTGGCAGTCTCCAACGGAGCGCGCATGGGATGGGGTTCTCCTCAGATCATCGTCGCCGCGCTGGGTTTCGTCGGATTCCTTGTTGCCTTCGTCTGGTGGGAACTCCGCGCGCCGTCCCCGATGCTGGATATGGGCCTGTTCAGGAGCAAGGTATTCAGCATCGGCATCTCTACCAATTTCATGTCTTTCCTGGGTATAACGTCGGCGCGCTTCCTCATGCCCTTCTACCTTCAGGCGGCGCTCGGATACACACCCGCCGTGGTCGGCATCGTGCTGCTTCCCAACGCGGTGAGCAGGATCGTAATGGGGCCGCTCAGCGGGCGTCTCTCGGACCGCTACGGCTGGAGGCCCTTCAACATAATAGGGCTCCTTCTGTCGGCGACCGGACTGTTCATGCTCGCCTCCCTGACGGTATCTTCATCAGTGGCGCTTGTGATCGCCGGAATACTTGTGCAGAGCGTCGGATCGGGCCTTTTTCAGTCGCCCAATTCGGCTTCCATATTCAGCGCCGCCGATTCGAGCAGGCACGGGGTCGTGGCGGCCTTCGTGAACCTGTCGCGCAACTCCGGCAACGTGACCGGCGTGGCTATAGCCACGTCCATCGTGACCGCCGTAATGGCAGGCGGTGGATTCGAACCCAACATAGACGCGGTGCTCGAAGCGGGTCGCGGCTCCGGCATACTCGACTCGTTCATGACCGGACTCAAGGTCGCGTTCTTCGCAATGGGCGTCCTCCAGGTAATAGGAGCCACAGCGTCCGCCTTCAAGAGCGACTCCAGGCCCAAGTCGTCTTCGCAGTCCGCCGACGCCCAGACCACTTCTACGCGTTCGGGATAAAGCGCCTAACGAGTATTCCAGTTAGTATTGAAATCCAGTTCTCGGATGAGTTGGAACGTGTTGCGACAAGGGACATTAAATTGTTCGCATACATCTGGCACATGACGATTGGCCCTGATTCTGCTCGGTCGTGAGGACTCGTTGGATACTACGCAACGTTGTCCTAAATCAACAAGAGCGTAGGCGATGAGGAAAGGGTCCATTCCTATCTCCTCAATCTCATCGTCGCTCAGATCATCGGCATACCCTTCATCTATTACCCGTGTAACTAATTCCTCGTGGACATCCTCATCAAGAAGCAGAACGACCTTGTTGGCTTTCAACCAACAAGCGACAGCATCTTTGCCAGTCGTAACTTCCTCATAGATTTCCAAAGGCATTTTCACATGTCCGGCTTGGCCCATGGCAATCAGCCAATCCCAGAACTCCGGCACTCTATCAATTGGATAATAATCACGGTTGGCGTCTATCATTATGTTTGCATCGAGAAGGTACAGTACAGAACAAAGCCTATGACTGTGCGCTAATGTCGAATAGAGGTTGAACCTGGCCAAGTTTAACGCCCAATATCTTCGCAGCCTTAGCGGTGGTTAAACTGCCGGAGTCCATCATACGACTGACCAACGTGATAAGCTCATTTCCAATGCGATGCCTGCGTATCACGTAGTAGTCAATTCTCACATCTCGATTACGCGCACGTTCTCGGCGGTTTGCGCGTTCCTGTTGCCACTGCTGACGAAAGTGGAAGGCTAGGGTCTCATAATCTTCACGCTCAATTTCATTTGACCGATATGCCCTATATGTGACCATAGTCCTGCTTAGATTGCGCCCGCGAGCGAATTCGTCAATCCACTCAACCCTGTCTTTGATGCTATGGGCCCCCTTGAGACCGATGGCTTTGACGTCTCTTTCAGGAAGAAGAAAATCTCCGGCTACATCGTTGCAGAAACGTTCTATGTTGCTGTCAACCCTAAAGCTGCCCACGCCAGTCTGTCCAAGAATAAGGTGCACCAGTTCGTGCAGCAATGTAAACGACCATGCGGCTGTGGCGTCCCTGTCATTGATTACTACAAACGGTGCTATCTCGTCAGCGCTGGAGAAGCCTCGGAATATCTCAGTATCTATCGCAGTGTGATGGCTACCCAGGTCGCCTTTCAGCAGTACGAACACTCCCGCTCTCCCGGCGCTTGCCCGAAGTAGATCAAAAGCTGAGGATGCGTTAGATTGGCCACGGTATTCGCTAAGGGATACATCAAGCGTTTTTTTCAGGGAATCTAGAACCACCCCGCGTCCATCCTGAATCCTCCTAGATCCAATGAATTTCAGAGGCTCTGTTTCCTCTTCGTCTTCCAAGGCTGCCCGTACCATACTCTGACGTGCCTGTACATCCCTGATAAGTGCATCCAGCAGCGCGTTTGCGGCGGGGTCAGGTTCACTCGGTAAGGTGCGGAAGTCTGCACCACGGTCTCCCTTCCGCGGCGGCTTGGACAGGTAGAATGTGACAAGCGGGCGGCGGTACTGCTTTGACATTTTGACAAGCGTAGGCCGAGTCGGGTTGGTCTCCCCGGATTCCAAGCTAGATAGCCGATCCACAGCCTTGACCCCCCGGGCGTCTCGAATTCCGAGTTTACCAACCGCAACTTCTCGGCTGAGACCGGCAGTCTCCCGCGCCCAGATTAATATTTCGGGGTTTACCTTAGGCATCGCTCAATTATCAGGCTCTGCGCTACGATCACTTTGTTTAAGATATTATACCCTTGGAGCAGAGCGCACCTCTCAGTCCACGAAGAACGCGCGCAGTTCGCGTATCAGGAAGTCGGGGTTGTCGCCGGTGATGCCGTGGCCGGAGTCCGGCACGTCCACCCAGGTCATCGAGGGCTGCGCCTCTATCATCCGCGCCTTGATCTCATCCGACAGGAAATCGCTCTCGCCGCCCTTCATCTCCATTATCGGACAGGTGATCTTACCCCACTGTTCCCACAGGTAGGGGACCTCTTTCACGCCGAAGCTGCCGTTGATCCAGAACATATCCGGGTCGGACTTGGCGACATACTTTCCGGCGTAGTTCAGGCGCAGGCCGTGTTCGGCCTGGTTGCGATAGTAGTCCGCGCCCGGCCTCGGATTGCCCTGTATCTGGATTTCCACGTACTCCTCGATGCTGCGGTATCCGAGCAGGCGCTTATTCATGCCGGATATCTGGTTGCGAGCGGACACGACGCTCATCTCAGGGCCGTAGTCCAGGCAGACGAAGTGCTTGAGGTGGTCGGAGTGGTCGCCCGCGTAGGCGATGCCGTTTCGCGCTCCCAGCGACGCGCCCACGTAGTCGCACGGAGCTATGCCGACCTTCTCGACGAACACCGCGAGGTCCCGCCCAAAGTCCGCGACACCGTAGCCCTCCCAAGTATGAGACGAATCGCCGTGCCCGCGCTGGTCAATGGAGATGACGCGGAACTCGTCGCGCAGTTCGCGGGCGATATGGTCCCAGTTGTGCGCGTTGCCTCCTTGCCCATGAACGAGCAGCAGGTTTCGATTCGACGGCCCTCCCCAGTCCAGGTAGTGGATGTTCAGGCCGTTGACTTCTATATTGTGGTCGGTGGGGACGATGGCTGTCATGGATGATTCTCCTGTGCATTTATTGACCCTAGAATAACACGGGGGCGTCGAACTTTCTTCTGTTTCAAGGCTTTTGCAAAGTCGGCGGTTCTGTGAAGAATCGGCTGACAAGACGAACTTTCATATATCCTGATTTATATTAGTCCTAGTGGAGTCTTGGTCATGTTCAGGTGAGTCCAGGTGACCGTTTCAGCTAGGAAGTGACCAGGAAATCAGTGGATTTAGCTATGAATTCACCCTCGAAAAATTTCGTCGGTCAGTTTTGTCGTCATTGATAAATTCCAGGTTATATTATGCAAGGCACGTTTGTTCTGTGACAGGCATATCTTAGCATAACGGGATGTGAGTTGCGCAACATCTACTGGCTCATTCGGCCTGTCGACCGATAACCAACGGCTGAACCCTGTGTTATCCTATTGCAAACAGCCATCTCCCGAAGGTACGTCCCATGTTCGTTGTAGGCACGGCAGGCCACGTTGATCACGGCAAGTCCACTTTAGTCCAGGCGCTCACAGGAATAGACCCGGACAGGCTGGCGGAGGAGAAGGAACGGGGCCTGACGATAGACTTGGGCTTCGCGTGGCTGGAACTTCCGAGCGGCAATGAGATCAGCATAGTTGACGTTCCCGGACACGAGCGGTTCGTGAATAATATGCTTGCTGGCGTCGGCGGAATTGACCTGGCGATGCTGGTGGTGGCCGCGGACGAATCGGTGATGCCGCAGACGCGCGAACACCTTGCCATCCTGGACCTTCTCCAGATACCCAGGGGACTGGTCGCGCTCACCAAGAGCGACCTGGTTGACGATGAGTGGATAGAGCTCGTTACCGCCGATATCGAGGACACGCTGGAGGGCACGGTACTGGAAGGCGCCCGGATCATACCTGTCTCCGCGCACACGGGCGAGGGATTGCCGGAGCTTATAGCAGCGATAGAGTCGCTGCTGAAGGACATACCGGCCAAGCGCGATCTTGGACGGCCACGACTGCCCATAGACCGCTCCTTCACCATCACAGGGTTTGGCACTGTGGTGACGGGTACCCTGATAGACGGGTATCTGGATATAGGCCAGGATGTCGAGCTTGCGGTCGCGGGCGAGAGTACGCGGATTCGCGGCATTCAGACGCACAAGAGCAAGGTGTCCCGGGCAGAGCCAGGGACGCGCGTCGCCGCCAACCTGATTGGCGTGTCACACGACGAAATATCGCGCGGCGAGGTTCTTACGATTCCCGGCTGGCTCCGCCCCACAACCGCGTTCGACGTTCACCTACGGGCGCTGCCGGACGCGCCGAACGCGCTGCGCCACAATATGTACGTGACCGTACACACCGGATCGAGCGAGTCGGTGGCGAGGCTGCGACTGTTCGAGGACGACAGCGCCTTCCCCGGAGACACCGCCTGGGCGCAGCTCAAGCTGGACAACCCGATAGCGGTGGCAAAGGGCGACTACTTCGTCATACGCTCGAACATGACCACACTCGGCGGCGGCAACATCGTTGACACGCACGCGCCCCGGCCCCGCCGTCGCCACAGGCCCACAATCGAGCGTCTTGAGATCATGGAGCGCGGCGATGACAGGGAAGTGCTTCTGAAGACTATCGAGGGATTGGAACCCGCCGAGTTCGCTGCGGTCGTCAACCGCGCCAACATGAACGCCGACGCCGCAAAGTCGGAGCTGGAGCGAATGGTCTCGGATGGAGGAGTCGTAGCGCTCGGAAGCGGCAATATCAATCGCGCCACGAGGTTCTACACCGCGGACGGCTGGACCGCTCTCACGGAACGGACTCGCGCCGCGCTCGGCGATTACCACCGCCAGTTCCCGCTGCGAGCGGGCGCGCCGAAAGAGGAACTTCGCTCACGGCTCAACCTGTCCCAGCAGGTGTTCAATGACGCGCTCAGGATTCTCAACGAAACTGGCGTCACGGTCGAAGACGGCTCCACGGCGCGTCTGCCCGACCACGCGCCTAGCATCGGCGATACTCTGCGGGAGCTCGTGGACGACTACCTGCGCCAACTTGACTCCGACCCCTTTTCTCCCCCGACGGACATCGTGATAGATCCCGAAGTGGTGAACCTGCTGGATGAGAGGGGCCAGGTGGTAAAAGTGAGCGAGAGCGTGGTCTTTTCCGCTTCGGCCTACGGCGATATGGTTGATAAGATATCCGAGTACCTGAATAGCAACGGGGAAATCACGGTAGCCGACGCGCGGAACCTTCTGGGCACGAGTCGCAAGTACGCGCTCGCCCTGATGGACCATCTCGATCACGCGCGAATCACCCGCCGCGTCGGGGACGTGAGGGTATTGCGATGAGGAAGCGAATTACACGTCCAGACGCAGCGCAGCCGGGGCCCGAATGACATCGGACAGCACAGGACAGACAGAATATCGGATCACCCTGATCTTGGAGGCCGAGTCCTTGCCGGTGTCCTATGTATCCTCGACTCTCAGGGTGATGCAGGCTGCGCTTCGGGACTTCGCGCGAAGCGTGGAGGGCGGCGAGGCGCTGTTCGGAGGCCAGCCCCAGCCCGTTCTGTTGCTGGACGCCGCGACGACGAACGAGTCGGATCTGGTCTTCGAGCTATACTTCGCCGATCCGGACGACGACGCGCCGATGCCCGAACTCTCCATGAAGGCTTTCGAGGTGTTTATCGTGAGCTTTGGCAAGATGCTGAAGCGAATGCCGCAGCGCGACCTCTGGGGAGTCATGTCGAGCGGCTCGGGCGCACCAAGGTTCGAGACCGAGACGGACCGCAGGCTGAACGAACTGCGAACCGAGCTCCGCCACTTCGGACGCGCCGTCCTCAGGCACGGCGCTCGCTCTATTGCTTTTGACGGGGACCAGTTGGAGATCGCCTAGCGCAGCGGCAGTACCTCCATTACCTGCGGGTTGACGAGATTCATGGGCTGGCGTCCATCTAGGACGGCGGCCACCTCCACCCCGTACCGCTTGGGACGAAGCGCCATAGAGAGCTCGGAGTAGTGCGCGGCGTGCGGAGTGAGGACTACGTTGTCCATGCCGAGCAGGGCGTTGTCCGGGTCGGGCGGCTCCTGCTCCAGCACGTCCAGGCCAGCGCCGAGTATCCATCCTTCCTGGAGGGCCTTTATCAGCGCTTGTTCATCCACGACCGGACCGCGAGAGGAGTTGATGAGGATGGCGGTCGACTTCATCTTGCGTAGGGCGTCCTCGTCAATCAGATGGAAGGTGCCGTCGTCCAGCGGAGTGTGGACGGATATGTAGTCGGACTGTTCCAGAAGCTCGTCGAACGATACCGACCTCGCTCCCACGGCCTCGAACGCCTCATCCGAGATGAACGGGTCGTAGGCTATCAGGTCAACTTCGAACGCCTTTATGCGCCTGGCGAACGCGCTGCCGATGCGCCCGAGTCCAACGACGCCGGCGGTCTCGGTGTGCAGAGGCCCGACGGGGGCGGAGATACGCGGAGTCCAACGGTTCTCTCGCACGCTGCGCTCCTGTTCGAGAAGCTTGCGGTTGATAGACAAAAGCAGCATCATCGCCTGGTTCGCCACCTCGCGCGTCCACAAGTCTGGCACGTTGATGACCGCGATTCCGTTGTCCGAGGCGGCTGGCACGTCTATGCAGTCGAAACCGACGCCCGTCCGAAGCACCGCCTTGCAGTGGTCGTAGGACGAGAGCACCTTCCGAGTTATCGGGGCCTCGCTCACGATAAGCGCGTCGGCGTCCGCCGTGTGTTCGATAATCTCTTCCTCTGTCTCGTAGCGCGGCACAGGCACAAGCCGCGCGCCCACCTTTTCCAGCTCCTCTATGGTATCGGAGTGGTCCGCGCCCGGATTCTGCCCGCCGATGAAGTAAACGGTGAATTTAGCGTCTGACATAGCTGATCTGTCCCTCTGAGTATGTGATGAGGGAATTGTATCATGTATGGCGCAGCGCGAGTTTTGACCGGTCACGCCGCGGAAGCATCCGTTGACAGCAGTGACATCGGATGGCAAACTCTGTACAAGACAACCCGCAAATGCGGTATTCAATCAACCTGTCGAGAATCTGGAGGGGCAATATGGTCCCACAGTTTACAACGCACGTTATGCAGCGCGTGGATTCGTACAACTTCACTGGATTGTATGAAATGAGCGAAGCGGCTCTCTTTCTGCAGGCCAGTAGAGGTGCGAGCAAGACTTACCGCGTGGATTCATCAAAATTGATTAGATGGATACGGAAAGGACTGTCTGATCGAGACTTGGTTCACGTCAGAGGCGCGGATTTGCTGATCGGATTCGAGGATCTAGTCTCTCTGAGAATTATCGCCGCTCTGAGGTCGGCAGGGATTTCCTTCAGTGTAATATATGAAGCGGAGAGATGGTTGCGTGATATTTCTAACCATCCCCGACCATTTGCCACTGAAGCAGTCTGGACGGAAGGTTCGCAGGTCTTTGTTCAGATGTGCGACCGGCTCATCGCAGCGTCACGCTCAGGACAAATGGCGTTTGAGCTTTTGAGAGATTGGTTGATACCTGTACATGGCTTAGCTTTCGACGCTGAAGGGATTGTGCTAGATTGGGAACCACGCAAGGGAGTATTGCTATCGCCGGATATCCAACTTGGAGCGCCTTGTATTAAAGGGACTAGCATACCCACTAGCGCTGTTTGGGGAATGGTTGAGGGCGGAGACTCGGTGGAATATGTGATGAGATCCTACCACCTTGAACGTCAAGAGGTTGAATCCGCAATTGAGTGGGAAAATAGACTCCGGGGACTTGAACACCCCGTCGCCGTTGGTGTTGGTTGACCACTCTATGGTTAATGCCGTTGCGGATGCCCTAGCTCTTGTAGACCTGCCCGTTAAGAGCGCATATGAGGTGTTCGAGCGTAGAGACAATGTCAAGGATGAAGAGATAATTGCGTGGCTGGGACAACTGGGGCCCGCTGGCATTTGGGTTCATGTAGATGATCGAGCAAAGAAGATGCACAAGGCGGATATCGTGTCTAATCGAATCAGCACGATATAGGTTAGACGGAAGGGAGGAAGAATGTCCGCTCGTAGTCAGCTAAGGCTGATCGCTTACGTAATTCCTTATGTACTCGAAACCTATGCCCCTTTTGATCGCCCGTTCCATATAACCGCGCGTGAACATGGCAATGAACTGCGCCCTAGATTCAGAATAGAAGATTACAAGCTATGAATTGGAAGAGCGCTCCGGTGGCAGTACACCGAGGAGATCAGTTGAAGCGTCAATTTAACGCTCACAGCCAGCGCAACCGTTTGGAGCGGTTCTTCTCTGAGGTGTAAACCGGCATCTTCTGGTCTTGGAGCGAGTCTTCGACGAGTTCGGCGAAGTAGCGGCGGTCCGACGTTGTGATCACGGCCTGTTCGTGAGACTCCATCAGCGAAATCGGATATCCGGGGCCGCGCCTGCACTGGTCCAGGATGAGCGAGTGCGTCAGACCGAGCAGAGTCTCGTCTTCGGCGACCCAGGTAGGGATTTCCACGCGCCCCATCTCCTCCCCGACGTTCAGATAGTAGAAGCTGACCCCATGCCCCCCATACCAGTTCTGCACAAGTGGATTGGACGACGTGAAGACCGCCGAACGCTCGCCCTCCGCCAGAAGACTTCTGAATACTTCCCTGTCGAATATCCCCTCCGCAACGTCGTCGCACGGTCGGGCGCCCGCGGACAGTCTGCCGCAGCGCTGTCCGCAGTCAGAGACCGGATATGGGCAGGCGGATATCCTCAGCGCGCTCATGAACTCCGAACTCGCGGGCAGGCTAATATAACTTGCGAGGGCGAGTTTGCGCTCCGAGGCGAGCGTCCGCAGCTCGTCGAGTGCGCGGACGAATCCCCTCTGCACCAGTTCCTCCACCACGAAATCGGGTGTGCCGCGTCCGAGGAACATGATCAAAGTGCCGTCCATGAGCGCCAGCGTGGGCAGGTCCGGGGGCAGGTCGCGGACCGCCTCCACCAGTCCGCGTATCTCCTCGACGGCGCGCAGTACGCCAAGCGTGGCTCCCTGGACCGCCTGCTCCTGGTATGGAGCGCCGCGCGAGCGTATTCTGAGTTCATCCTCTGAGGCGTAGAGCCTCGGCCTGTTCATAAGGGTCGCGTTCGGAGTGGAACCGTAGGTCAGCACACAGGATCCGATGTTGATGAGGCAACACTTCACCGGCAGGTGCCTGTCCACATCTATGTGGGAGCCGTCAACGGCCGCTACGCAGAAATCGCTGGGCGGCCTGGGGGGATGTGGCTCATAAGTCGCCGACGGAGGGCTGTTCACTCCGGGCGAGGGCAGGAAGTTGAAAGCGCTCCGGCTTCGCGCTCGCTTTTCCTCGTATGCGCCGGAGTCGAAAGCCTCAGTTTCCCGGATGGCCTTGACCAGCCGTCTTTGCCTGTCGTTTTGGCGACCGCGCAGTTCGTCGGTCATGCGCTCTATCTGAAGCGCCGTCTTTCCCAGATCGAGAGACATGCGAACCCTCCTGTCGCCTACGGTAATACCTCCGATATGGCGATTTCCAGTTCGTCTGAGTCAACGAAACCTTCATATTTGGCGCGGACGATGCCGTCGCCATCCACGACGAACGTCCAGGGTTCACTTGGCAGGCCCCACTCGGCGAGCGCGGGGACGGTTCTGGCGGCTGATATTCCCTGTTCGCGTATCTCGGCGGGATTGTCGTAAACCTCGACGTGGATGAAGTTCATCCTGACGGCATACTTGTCCTTGAGCTCCTTGACGATGTTCATCTGCGGCCCGCAGGTGGCGGTGCGGCAGTAGGCCGGGGTCGCGAACGTGACGAGCAGCGGATCTTCCTTGGCCAAGGCATCCGCGATGGTAATTTGGTAAAGATCGGGGTCAGGTTTGGGGTCCGTGGAGATGTCAGTGAGTTGCGGGGCGTCCGACGCGGTCTTGCTCTCGCTGCGAGGCGCGGGAGAACCGACAGCGGGCGTTGAGCTTGTCCGCTTGACCTCGATACTCGCGCCCACGTTCACGCTCGACCCGTCCGGGAGTGTCGCAACTACTCCAAGTCCCCACTCTCCGGGTTGGTCGAAATCCAGGTTGGTCCGATAGACGCCACCCGTACCGCCGGGCCATGTTTGGAACACGGCGGACGCGCTTTGGATGGCCTCGTTTGGCGTGGAGCCGGACAGAAAGAAGGTCTGGACTTCCACCTGGGCGTCCTTGATGGATCCAGTCCCAGGACGTATCAGGGCGAAGACGACACGATTTTCGCCGACTGCGAGATCGGTAGAGGCGAGGGTTATCCGTGTCGTGGCGGATGTCTCGGGTGTCGGGGCTGGCGCGAGCGTGGAGTCGCCGGAGCACGCAACGACGATGAACGCCATGGCCAGAGTGAACGCGAGCAGTAGATGGATTCCACGGCAGATTGGCTTGATCATATTCTAATGATAGCGTATGCCTGATAGCTCATGCCGCGCGAGTTAGAATATGCCGCCTGGCTCCAGTCCCAGGTAGAACTGGCCTGCGGTGTCGTAATGTGTGGGGCGGCCCTGTATCTGCTGGGTTATAGCGTGGACGTCCTGGAATTTGCGCTGGATGGGGTTGACAGCGAATATCGCGCTCGACCCGCACAGCGTGTAGGCAATGTCCACCACTTTAGCCGCCTGCCTGATCGCGTGGGTGCTCGACAGGCGCACATTGATGCGTTCCTCCATCGTGAGGTCTCGGTTGCGGCAGACACCCTCCCACATGGCGTTGGCGGACTCGTCCAGGAAGGCGCGCGCTGCGTTCCAGATGGCCTCGGCCTCGCCGACCATGCGCTGGGTAGTGGACTCATCGCGCATCGTAGTCTCGCGCCCCATCTGCGTCTTGCCTATGGCGAGTTCGATGGCAGAGTCCAGCCCGGCGCGCGCCGCTCCGAGCGCGACGGTGGCGAATCCTGAGCAGAACAGCAGCGTCGTTGGGATATAGTACAGTGGACCGGGTTCGCGTGAACACGCGGTCGTGGGATAGGATCGGGCGGCGGGTATAAATGCGTCCTCGACCTCGAAGCTGTGGCTGCCGGTGCCGCGCAGTCCGCCGACGTTCCACACGTCCAGCACGTTCACCTCGCCCTTGGGCAGAAGCATAGTCCTCATCTCGGACGGCTCGCTCTGACCGGGCTGGTAAACGGGAGTGAGGGCCGCGACCCAGGTGGCATGGGGTATGCCGCTGCTGAAGTTCCAGCGTCCGCTTATGCGGTAGCCGCCGTCCACCACGTCGGCCCTGGTGTATGGCATGGGTGGGCCGTTGGTGACCACGTTTCGCTGCACAGTCCATACCTCGCGCGCCGTCTCTTCCGGGACGCGGGCGGAGTTGGTGGAGAATACGTTGTTCTGGTTCACGCACCATCCCGCGCTGCCGTCCGCCTCGGCGAATATGCGGACAATCTTGCGAAAGTCGGGGTGAGTAAGCTCCGCGCCGCCGAGAGATTTAGGAATGAGCAACCGAAATAGGCCCTCGTCCGCCATGCGGTTGGTTATCTCTTCCGGTATTCGGCATTCGGAGTCAATACGGTCGCCGACATCGGCTAAGAGGGCGGCGATTTCGTGGGCTCTTTCGATGTAGTGGGCGACATCGGTCTGGGTTGTCGTGGTCATGTGATGTCCTGATTATCGAGCTATTCGGATTGTCCCAGTCGCAATTGTTCACGAAGCCTGCGGACTTCGGCTTCGGCTTCCGCCGCCCGGGTCTCAGCCGAGACCCGCTCCGCCCTCTCGGTGTCGCGCTCTATCTCAGCCGCTACTCGTCCGACTCTCTCGGTATCGCGCTCGCTCAGTGCTTCAATTATGTCAGGCAGATACCTGCCAGCCATCGGGTCGTAGAAGCGCAGGCTGCCATTGTCCCAGCACAGATCAAGTCCGAGAACCGCGCTGTGGCCCCGTACGACGCCGTCCGGCCCGGTCGTCAGCGGAATCGGCTCATACTCGCCGTTTACCAGCCGGTCGCCCGCCAGCGCCTGGTCGTGAAAATCGCCGCCGGTATGGTCGAAGCGCCAGTACTCAGGGACGCCGTAGCGCGCGTAGCCCTCTCGCTTGACGGTGTAGTCCCTGGTCCCGGTGTGCCGGGACGCAACCTCCAGAACGAAGTCGGGCGGCCTGCCCATCTCATCTATCGCGTATCCGTTCCACAGAATTGCGGATTCCAAATCTACGTCGAACACGACAATCAGGTCGGGAATAAGCCGCGCGGACGGGTGTGCCCTGGTATTCCAGCACAAGTAGCCCATCCCGCCTACAAACACATTTCCCCAAGCCGCATAGTAGGCGTTGAGTATCTCGATTGCCCTGGAGATGTGGGTAAGTTCTCTCATATCCGCTTCCTCAGGATTCCTTGGAGGGTCGGGAAGCCCCTCCGACTGAGGGAATCGCCCCTTCAGCAAAGGTCGGCGCACTGTTCTCATAGTCATGGTTGTCCCCTATTTCGCAGTCATGCCATTTATGCCTTGGTCAGATTATACACCTCATTTCGACGGGTGACTCTATAAGTTGCGCTCGAAGAACTCCGATATGCGCTCTTCCATGTAAACTCTGTCCGCTAGACTGCGGGGCATGTGGCGTTCGTCGGGGTATAGATGAAGATCGTAAGGCTTTCCGGCCTTGATGAGCGCGTTTATGAGGCGTGCGGTGTGCCTGAAGTGGACGTTTTCGTCTATCAGCCCATGTACTAACAGGAGGGACCCGCACAGGTTCTCGACGTGGGACATGACGCTACTTATACGGTAGCCGTCGGGATTCGAGTCTGGCGTTCCCATGTAACGTTCGGTGTAGTGAGTGTCGTAGCCGTCCCAGTGGGTTACGGGCGCGCCGGCGACGCCCATCCTGAACACGTCAGGAGCGCGGCACAAGCACATGAGCGTCATGTATCCGCCGTAGCTCCAGCCATAGACTCCCACGCGGTCGGGATCGGTCAGACCCTGGGATATGAGCCAGCGAACGCCGTCCACCTGGTCGCGCACCTCTATATCGCCCATGTTGTGCCTGATCACTCCCTCGAAAGCGAGACCCCGGCCCTTGCTGCCGCGATTGTCCAGCGCGAATACGAGATAGCCGCGCGAGCGCAGGCTCTGGACGCGCATGGAGCACGTCATTGACCAGTGATCGTTCACCATCTGCGCGCTCGGCCCGCCGTACACATATATGACGGTGGGGTAAGGGCCGGGGCCGAACTCCTCAGACAACGGACGATAGATAGCGCCGTGCAGCGTCTCGCCATCCCCGCTCTGTATGGAGACGAGTTCGGGCGGCGAGAGCGCGAGAGCGGCGACACGGGAGTCGTCGGGGGTATGTATCGTGTGGAGGATAGATCCGTCGTCGAGGGACCTGAGCGTGATGGTGGGAGGCATTCGGGTATCGGAGAATACATCTACGAACTTGCCGAAGCCGTGGTCAAGCGCCACGATGTGAGCGCCGCTTTCGGGAGTCAGCCTCTCAATTTGGCCGCCCTCGATGGACACCCTGTACAGGCGTCTCTCGGTCGGGTCGTCCTTCGAGCCGGTGAAGTAGATGACGCCGCGCTTCTGGTCCACGCCCGCAAGCGAGTCCACCTGCCAGTCGCCCGACGTGAGTTGACGGACTAGGCTTCCGCCGGAGCCGTACAGGTACAGGTGGTTGAAGCCGCTGCGCTCCGAGGCCCAGATGAAGTTGCCGTCGTCCAACGGACGGAACATATCGTTCAGGTTGATCCATACGTCCGTGGTCTCGGTGAGCAGCGTCGTGGGCTGGCCGGTGGCTATGTCGAATCTTATGAGGTCGAGCCTGGTCTGCTCTCGGTTCTGTATCTGGGCGCAGAGCGAGCCGTCTGGCAGCCAGTTGACGCGGGCGAGGTATATGTCGGGATTGTCGCCGAGGTTCATCCACGTCGGTTCTCCGCCTTCGGCGGATACGACGCCCAATCTGACGCGGGCGTTGTCCATGCCCGCGAATGGGTAGCCATGGTCTTCCTGGGCGGCCGCGCCGGTCTCGTCCTTGCCCTGGTGCATGATTCGATAGACCGGGATGTGCGTCTCGTCCACTTCCTCGAAGGCGACGTGTCGGCTGTCCTTCGACCACCACAGTCCCGTGAGACGGCGCATCTCCTCCTGGGCTATGTACTCGGCGAGCCCGTGGGTCTTGCCCGTGCCCCTCGCGCCCGACGTAATCTGCCTGGGAGAGCCTCCTTCTACCGGAACTACGTAGATCTCGGCGTCCCTGACGAAAGCTAACATCAAGGCGTCGGGGGACAGGGTTGGGTTCTGTACCGGGCCTTCATCGTTGGATATGACGAGGCGAGCGGGCGAGTCGGCTCCGTCCTTGACGTAAACGCCGGACTGCGCGGGAATGAGAACCAGATCGCGGCTCGCGGCCCAGTTGTATCTTACAATGCCCTGACCGAGTTGGCGCTGACGCTGGCGCAGAAGCTGCTCTTCAAGCGAGAGTTCATGGGAATCCGGTTCGACGCTTGCCTGTATGACCCGCGACTCGCCCGTCTCGGTATCGAGCGCGTATAGCTGGCGTATGGGACTCTGATTCGCGCCGTGCAGGTAGGTCATCAGCCGGTCGTCCGGGCTGAAGGCGAACATGACCGGCGTGGACATACCCGGCGGAGGGAATTTGGCTATCTCTTCTATTGGTATGGGCATGACGCTCAGACTTCTTCCCAGTCGAGGGCGCCCCTGGCGCGCATTTCGTGAATCTCGGACTCGGTGTAGCCAAGCTCCTTTAATATGGGAATCGTGTGCTGGCCCCTGAGTATGCCCGCGCCCGCGACGCACTTCGTGTTCGAGAAATCCAGAATTGGAGCGTACCGCCATAACGGGCCGAACCTGGCGTGTTCCACGTCCACCCGCAATCTGTTCTCCTCGACGTGCGGGTCTTCGGAGAAGAAGTGGTACATTCCCCTGTCCTCGGTCTGAACGCATCCGACGTCTGCGGAGGTCATCAGTTTTTCCCATTCGAGCGCGGGCTTCTGTCTGAACTCGGCGGCGAGCTCCGAGATGAGCGCGTCGTCGTTGGCTCTGCGCGAGTCGGCGTCGGCGAATCGCTTATCTGAAAGCAGGTTGGGGCGTCCCAGCGTCTCGCACATACGCCGCCATTCGTCCTCGAACGGGCAATCCAGGAAGACCCAGCCATCCGACGACTCGTAGAGGCGATGCAGCGCGTTCAGGCCGTACCCACCGGCGTCCTGGGTAGGACGCGGGAGTCTGCCCTCATAGTCAAAGAAGTGGTCGGCGTTGACGTAGGCGTTGGAGCCTATCATCGTCGTTTCGACGTACTGCGGCATTCCGAATCTCTGTCGCGCGTAGAGCGCCATGGTTACGGCGGTGGCGGTCACCATGGCGGTATTGGGGTCGGGGTTGACCTCGTTGGCGCGTCCGAGCCTGCGTGAGACGGCTTTCACCTCATCCATGTTCAACGGGCTGTCGGGGTCTGGTATGCCCGCGCTG
This sequence comes from Dehalococcoidia bacterium, assembly GCA_965202815.1. Lineage (GTDB taxonomy): Bacteria > Chloroflexota > Dehalococcoidia > Lucifugimonadales > UBA1123 > VXRN01. Next base: position 560,982 of record CBDBCD010000002.1, on the reverse strand, counting down.
CCAATCTGCGCCATTACGCCCCCACCTACGGCTCCGCCAATCGGGTGCATGGATGGGCGGTGACTGTGCGGTCCGCTCGAACCGTAGCCGCCGAGATAGACGTACACGGCGTCCGGGTTGAGCTTTCGCACCTGCTCGATACCAATTCCAACTCGCTCCGGCGCGCCAGGGCGCATATTGTGAAGCACTACGTCCACCTTGGGCAGCAGCCTGTTCAGCACTTCACGACCCTCGGTCGTCTTCAGGTCTATGGACAGGCCCTGGGTTCCGGCCATAGTGCGGTTGGTGGCAAGGCCGTTGAAGGTATTTCGCATCCAGTCTCCGGCCAGCGTCTCGATTCGTATGACTCTCGCGCCAAGTTCTGCCAAGAGCGAGCCGGAGACCGGCCCCGCTATCACGGTCGAGAGATCGAGGACGGTGAACCCTTCCAATGGGTGATTGGGGAGTTCATCTCTCCCTCCCTCGATGGGAGAGGGTTGGGGTGAGGATGAAATATCCGATAAGACTTCCTCGGTGTGCTGACCGGGCTGGGGGGCCGGACCTTGTATCCTTGGTGGAGAGGCATCCATTCGGAATAGCGGACCTATTTGCCGCGTGTCGCCCACTACCGGGTCTCTTACCTCCTGAACGAGTCCGTTGTAGATCACCTGGGTGTGGTCGAGCGCTTCTACCGACGTCATGAACGGTTCAGCGGCAACGTCGCCTTCCACATCTATGAACAGCTCCATCCACTCATCCATCGTCTTTTCCTGCATCCGTTCCAGGATGAATTCGCGCATTTCCTCGCGCGGGTCGTCGTCGAGGTGAGGAGCGGTGGCGTAGCGCGGCTCTTCGAGTAGGCGCCCGAGCCCGATGGCGTGAATCTCAGATATGAAGAGCCTTTCCATCAGGTTTGCGAGCTGAATCCAGCGACCATCCTTCGCGCGGACCGGGAGGTACTGTATCGGAGTCGGGCGCGAGGCCACGACGGTGGGGTCGAAGTCTATTATGTCGGGACGGTTGATCATCATCTGCCACACCGCGAACTGGAGCAGATCGTAGTACGTAATCGCCCTGAGCAGGTTGGTCTCCACACGCTGACCATGCCCCGTGCGGTCTCGCAGCATGAGCGCGGCGACCGTTCCGCGCACCGCCGCCATCGCGGCGGCGTGGCTTGCCACCTGAACCGCGCCGTAGTTCGGACCCTCGCGGTCGTTCTGCCCAGAGAACGCCATGTAGCGGCCGGACTTCGCACTCACCAGCGACTCATAAGGACGGTAGCGGGAGTAGGGGCCTCTATCTCCGAAAGCGGTTATCGAGGTATAGACGAGACGTGGATTGAGCGCGCTGAGGGTGTCATAGTCCACGCCGCTGGCCTTCGCTTCGCCCGGCACGAAACTCTCCACTACGACATCGGCGAACTTGGCGAGCTTCTGCGCCCGGCGTCGGCCTTTCTCCTGATCAAGATCGAGGATGACGCTCTTCTTGCCCCTGTGCCACACCGGAGCCGAGGGCATAGCGCGATAGGGGTCGCCCCCCGGCGGCTCTATCTTGATGACGCGCGCGCCAAAGTCGGACATGACCATCGTCGCCACCGAGCCGGCCATGCCCTGGCTGAAATCCAGAACGGTTATGTCTTCGAGGAGTTGTGTCATGGGGGCTGTCCAGTGAGTTTGTCGGGGATCAGGAGTCGGCGGCCATCAGGAGGCCGTCGTCGTCGCGCAGGACTTCTAGTTCGAGCGCGCGGGTGGGGTTCGGTCTGCCGCTCGTGTGTCCCAGCGGAAAGAGCTTGACGTTCATTCGCTGGGGCGTGAGTTCCAGCAGGCCCGCCGTGCCGAACCGCAGTTCCTTGTGGTGCGGAAAGGTTATCGAGCCGCTGTTGACAAGTGTTACGCCGTCCCTGTGTTCCAGCCGTTCCTCGTGGGTGTGGCCGGATAGCATTATGTCCACAGGCTTGGGAAAGAACCGCTGGAGGACAGGCACAGGGCGGAACTGTCCTTCGAGCGAGTGGCGCATACCGACTCGCCAGCCCTCTATCTCCAAAACCTGGACATCCTCACAGCGGGAGTCTGGTATCGGGTCGTTGTTGCCGGTGGAGCACAGGACGGGCGCGAACTGCTCCAGCCAGTCGAGCACCGTCGGCGTAGTGAGGTCTCCGCCGTGCAATATGAGGTCAACGCTACTGAAGAACTCGACCGTCTCAGGGCCAAGTTCACCGAGGTCGGTTATAAGGTTCGGCAGATGTGTATCGGAAAGAAGTCCAATTATCATGCGCCGAAATATACTGTGTGGGGCCTGTCAGGTCAATGGGGATTTGGAACAGACTTAGCCGGACATCGGCCCGCGGAACGGGCTGCTGATGTACTCGCCCAGCTTCAGGGAGCGCAGAACGCCGTCCCAGACGCGGCGCACCGTGGCGGCGTCTTCGGGCCAGTAGTCCATGGTTATGAACGCCTGGATGCCGTTGCCGCGCGCGAGACACATACGCGACTTCGCCCAGCGGTCCTGGCTTGCGTCGAAGAAGTCAACCTCCAGCCACTCCGCCTCCAAGTTCGGACGCAGGAGGCGGCGGTTTCTTCCGGTCTTCGTTACGCCTCTCTCGTCTGAGGCAAGAACCGTGTTCTCCAACAAGTCGGACAGCGGCAGGCCGCTCCAGTCATCATCCTTGATTGGCGGCATACGAATCATCGAGCACTCAAGCCGTATGTCGTCATCAGGCTCCGGCTTGTCATAGAAGCAGAAGGAGTGTTCTCCGGGCGAGGGTACCCAGTCGGCCGGATACTCGAACTGCACCGCGCCCCTGTCGGCTACGAATATCTTGTTGCCTTTTCGCGCCTGCCATCTGTGCGAGGGGGACAGGTTGAACTCGCGCTTTTCCCACCTGGGCATCGTAACTACTCCGCAAATCTGAACTGCTGCGCCGGACGACCGCCTTCGGGCAGTCCCATGGGCATGTGCGCGTTGATGAGGAACGGACGTCGCTCGTTTTCGACGATTCGCAGACCCTCGGCTATCGTCTCGTTCGCCCTGGATTCGTCGGTCAGGTCAACTGCCTCCAATCCAAAACCCTCGGCAATCCTGGTCGGGTCCATGCCGGTGAGCGCGACTCCGCCGTAGTCGCCCGACTCGCGCATATTCGCTTCGGCGCGTCCGAAAGCGCCCGCGACTATTCCGTATGCCTGGTTGTTCGTGATCAGGTACAGCACCGGGATGCGGTGATGGACCGCCGTCCACAGTCCGCTATCGGCGTAGTAGAGAGAGCCGTCGCCCACCAGTCCGACGACGGGCTTGTCCGGCGCGGCTAGCTTCGCTCCTATGGGAGCTCCGACCCCGTAGCCCTCCGAGCCTCCGGCGGGGCGTATGTACATATTGTTGCCCGGACCGTTATCGCCGCCGACCACATCCTGCGGCACCGCGAACTGTTCGGTGGTTACGATGCCGCCGCCGAGCCGTTCGAGCTCGAAGTCCAGCGCGTCAATGATGGGCAGCGCGCGAACGCGGCCTTCCTCTGCGGATATGCCCAGCGCGGCGCGGCGTTCGTTCCGCAGCGCAGACGAGTTCTCGCGCGCCCACTGCCTGCGGTCGTCGTAGCGTTCGGGAGTCGTTTCGCTTTGTACCAGCGCGGCAAGTCGCTCCATCGCGCGGCGTTCGTCCGCGAGTATGGCCAGGTCGAGACCGGGCATATTCTTCAGGTTCTCCACGTCGGCTCCGATGGCGATTAGTTTAGCATTGCCGCCGAACCCGTCGTAGTCAGACGCCGTGCCCGCGCCCCCGTGCCTGGAGCCTATGGACAGGATGAGGTCCGGCTGGAGAGCTTCGACGGCGCGTGGGAAGTATCCGGCGTGCTGAGGATGCTTGATAGGCACTCCGCGCAGATCGTTCATGCCGGTTGCGACCGCCGCGCCGAATCGCTCCGCTATCTGCGTGACCGCGGCCTCGGCGCCGCTCTTCCAGATGCCGTCTCCAGCGTAGATGAGCGGACGCTCAGCCTCGTGCAGCGCGAGCGCGACGCGCTCCATGTCGTCGTCGGACGGATAGCCTGCCCTTACCTCCGGTATTCCGCCCTCGATTATCTGAGTATCTACCGGCGCGGGACCGAGCATACTGTCGTACACAGCCAGGTGAACAGGCCCGACCGGAGGCGTCGAGGCGACCCTGAGCGCGCGCTCTATGGCGGCGGGCAGACCCTCCGGCTCGACCACGGTCCAGTTCTCCTTCGTCATCGGAGCCGCGATGGACGTGGGCCCGAAGCTGTGGCTCAGGTCGAGGCTTATCCTGTCCGCAAAGCTGCCGGTGTCGCCGGCGAAGGTTATGACCACTACGGGCAGTCCGCCCCACCATACGTTGATTAGCTGTCCCATGCTCTGCGCCAGCCCCGCGCCGAGGTGCACTACCATGACCCCGGGGTCGGCGTTGACCTGGGTGTATCCGCCCGCCATGGCGGTCACGCTGCCTTCGTGCAGGCCCAGGATGCCGTGAATGTCGGAGTGGGCGTGCAGAGTATCGAAGAACAGCGCCTCGCGTGAGCCGGAGTTGTTGAATACATACTTGACGCCGGACGCCGCTAGCTGCTCGACCATAATCTGGGACGCGTGGCCCCTAATCGTTCGTTTCTCCACCTCGGACACTCCTCATCGAAACTGATTCCCGTTAGCTGTGCGGACATTCTATCCTGCATGTCACTAATTGTGAATGGCGAGCCCAGCTTAGGGCGATTTGTGAGTATCCGGTCCGGCTTGAACTTGCCGCTGGGCGCAGGTCTGATGTAAAGTTAATGTATTGCAAATCTCGGTTCGGGCCGCAATGTTCGGTCGAGCCGGATGCCATGGACAGGTGGCCGAGCGGCTGAAGGCGCGCCCCTGCTAAGGGCGTAGGGTCTTAGACAGGCTCTCGTGGGTTCGAATCCCACCCTGTCCGCCATCTCCTTTCCCCGCGTCTGCGGCTGTCCGCAACCTGGGCAGAGTTGCGGTATAGTACGCAGAGTATATAATTCCCAAAGTTCAGGAATGGCGTTAGTTCCGTGTTGTCGGCGCGCGCGCCATTTCTGACAGGCTATTGGCATTAAGCATCTAACTGGGACCGGAAAATGAAGATAACCGACCTCAAACTGCGCGAACTGGACGGCGTGATGGAGCATCCCGACCCCTTCTGGGAGGAGAGGCTCGTCAGGCCGCAGGACATCTACCCCGAGTACCGGAAAGAAGGCGCTGACTATTCCACCAGTCTGGGCGACGGACGCTACGCAATCCGCGCCGCCTTCCTGGAGATACACACCGACGACGGCGTGGTCGGACTTTCCGGCCCATGCTCACGCAGCGAGGCTTTCATCATAGACACCGCGCTCAGGCCGCTGCTCGTGGGAAAGGACCCGCTGGCCATCGAGCGGCTGTGGGACGTGATGTATCGCTCCATGATCCACGGGCGCAAGGGCGAGACGATGATGGCGATAAGCGTCGTGGACTGCGGACTCTGGGACCTCAAGGGCAAGACCCTGGACGTGCCGGTGTACACACTGCTCGGCGGACCGACGCGCAGCCAATTCCCCGCGTACGCCAGCGCGCTCGGGTTCTCGATTGCCCCGGAGGACGCCGCGGACCGCGCGAAGTGGATCGCCGACCAGGGATACACCGCCACCAAGTGGTTCTTCAGGGACGGCCCGACAGACGGGCGCGACGGCGAACGCCGGAACCTGGAACTCGCCCGGACACTCAGGGAGGCGGTCGGAGACGACGTGGACATCATGCTGGACGCCTGGAGTTCATGGAACGTGCCATACGCCATCAAGATGGCCAACAAGCTCGCCGAATACAACATCCGCTGGCTGGAGGAGCCGGTTATGGCCGACAAGCTCGACAGCTACGCCGAGATTCGACGAAACTCGCCCATAGATATATCCGGTGGCGAACACGAGTACACTCGCTGGGGTTTCAGGCAGATCGTAGAGAAGTACGCGATGGACGTTCTCCAGCCGGACATCTACTGGTGCGGCGGCATCAGTGAGACCGTCAAGATATGCGCCCTGGCCTCCGCGTTCGACCTGCCCGTCATACCGCACGGACACAGTTCGCACGCCACGGCCCACGTCATAGCGTCCCAGCCGCCAACCACCACGCCCATCCAGGAATTCCTCATCAAATGGAACGCCGTCCACCAGTTCTTCCTGGAGTCCCCGCTCAATCCGGTTGACGGAATGATCACCGTGCCGGACTCCCCCGGCCTGGGACTGGCGATAGACGAGTCCAAGGTGGACTTGGAACGCGAACTCGACTTCAGGAACATCTAGGAACTGCTGACTACCTAAAACCCGGACACTGAGGATTCACCATGGACCAGTTCATGCAGGCGGCTTTCGATGAGGCGCGCGCCGGAATGGAAGAGGGCGGCATCCCCATAGGAGCGGCGCTAGTGGACGGCGACGGCAACCTCGTCGCCACAGGCCGCAACCGCAGGCTGCAGGACTCGGCCTGCGTAATGCACGCCGAGATAAACTGCCTCTACAACGCAGGCAAGACCATACAGAACTTCCAGGGCATGACCATGTACTCCACGCTCATGCCCTGCCACATGTGCGCCGGAGCAGCGGTGCAGTTCGGAATAGCCAAAGTGGTTGCCGCCGAATCCGAGAACTTCGGGGAAGAAAACGGCTGCAACCTGATGATCATGCACGGCATAGAGGTCATAGACCTGGACCTCGACGACCCCAAGCAACTACTGGCAGGCTTCATCGAATCCAACCCCCAGCACTGGAACAGGGACATAGGAAGGTAGGTCGCAAGCGCCGCAAGCAGCGGGGAGGAACGAGCAGCCCATAGCCTGCAAGGACAGGAATCCGATTTCAAAACGGCCTAGAACGCCTTCGAGGTATTGCCGCATCCACTTGAGACGTAGCCTGTCCCGTAATGCGTTATGCGGAGATGTTTATATAGTCATCTGCTAAATCGGTTCGCTGCAAGACCAGATCGTATTCTGAATCGCCGTCTTCATGTCGAACCAAGTCGTAGCGCTTGAATCCGCACTTCTGAAATGCGCTAAGGCTTCGACCGTTATCGGAAGACACTATCGCGAAAATTGCGTCTATATCTTCGATGTGGAAACCGAAGTTTACCAGCAGACCGATTGTCTCGGTTCCGTAGCCATTACCCCAGAGTTCCTTCTCGCCGATTGCCAGGTCTATTCTGCGGATATCCTCGCCGGGGAACCGGTCCACAATGCGTTTCAGGTTCATTCGCTGTAGCCAGCAGTCACCAATAGGGCGTCCGCCAACTTCGATGATGAAACAGTGGGCGTGAGTGGAAATCCACCGGTAGATCGCCTGGATATCGCTCAGTTGCGCCTCTTGAAATTCTCCCTGATCGGCCAGTTCCATTACATCAGGATCGTTGTTCCACCGCATCAAGTAGTCCCAATCACCCTCCGTCATTGGCCTGAGCAATACTCGACGTCCACGTAGAACCACGTCATGCACATTTAGATTTGGAACGGAATGATCGCTCCTGAACTTAAGCTCTGGAATAACTGTGTTCATTTCTTCCTGCCTTAGACACATACTCATACCTAATTCCGGTACACGTCCTATTCTACTGTTCGCTACAATGAAGCCATCGCATATGAAAGCGAGGTTCGGTAATGGCGATAAATTACCCAGCGACCATTCCCGCGAGAGGTGGCAAGGCCGCCTTCGTCAGCAGTGGGCAGCATATCAAGGTCATCAATACTCATGGACAGCAGGTGGTTGACACTTGGGCGTTCAACCAGGCCGGTCTGGAAGAGTTCATGTCCATGGAGCATTCCAGGACGGCGTTGGGCCGGATAATGGCCGATGTGGGCGACTCCATGGTGACCAACCACAGACGCCCGATACTGACTGTGGCAGAGGACACATCCGGCGGCATTCACGACACTTTGCTAGCCGCCTGTGACCGCTATCGCTACGAACTGCTGGGCTGCACTGAGTACCACGATAACTGCACCGACAATCTGGCTGCCGCTCTGGCCGAACTTGGTTTAACGCCCCCGGAAACTCCCAGCCCATGGAACCTGTTTATGAACATACCCGTGAAATCGGACGGCAGCTTGACCTTCGAGCCACCTGTCTGCAAGCCGGGAGACTATCTGCTGCTGAGAGCGGAAATGGACTGTATCATCGCCTTTTCCGCCTGCCCGCAGGACATCGTCCCAATCAATGGCATAGATTGCACCCCAACCGAAGCGCACTTCCAAGTGATATAGCCCGTTAATCTCAGGAAGATATTGTGATTATGCGAAGATGTTCAGTTCAGTCTGATATTGGACGCGCTTGTCCAGTTTGGAACTCGTTCCGAGAACTCGCGCGAGTTCAAGAACGTTCAGTCGATTCAGAATTCCGGCGGTAATAGGGCGCTTCGCATCCCAAAATATGAAAGCCGAATAGAACTCTCTGGCAATATCGGAATTCAGGATTTCGCATAATGTGAGCGCTTCATCTTCTGTCTGGCAAGGTATGAAATAGCATGTGTCATCTAGCATAGTGGGTTTGCCATCATGGTGTCCCACAACCCTGAACTCCAGTTTCTTGTAAAGTCCCGCTATCGCCACCTTCCAGGGTGCGAATGAGTATTCGCCTACTCCGAATATCGAAAAGGGAGGCTTTCCACGATATATGGAACTGGCTCGTTTGTTTAGCAGGTCTGCATGTGATTCCAAATATGTCGCCGTCTTTGGAGCGCGCGCCTTTATGCTCCCGGTATCTTGACCTATTTGCCTCTGTGGGACTATCACGTAGAGTCGAGGAGATAACTCCGCGTCCCGAGCAACGTCGGAACTCTTGAGCATCGGAAAAACATATTCGTCTTCCAAGTCAACCAGTTCTCCCATACTGTTTCGATACAGTCCGTTTTCAGTACGAAGTTCCATAACCTTGGCGCAGTCGTGCTTTATTCCCGATCGCCACTTATATGCCTGACCTCCCCGTAGAAACTTCCATCGTTCGTATGACTTCGTGTTTGCGACCAAGCCGCCGTCTCTGTACCCAATCATTGACGTGGAATCAGTCTGTTCTAGGTGGTCATATACTCCGCAATCCGCGATCTGAGACGATTTGCCAGATTTGACGACCATAAGACAAGCATCCACGGCGGCAGAGAAGTATTTCTGTGCGTCAATGGAAAAAATATCGAAAGACTCCAAATTCCGACCACTCGCCGAGCTATTCAGGAATATCTTTCTCGCCACAGACGTCTTGCACAACATCGCCAGCGTCGCGTCTCGGCCATCCATCCAGTCAATCATGCGACTTATCATCCATTCCGAGATGTCGAAGTTGCTCTTTCCGGTAATGGTGTCTATCCCATTTAGATTGTGAAAGTTGGATTTCGTCGGAAGGTTGGAACCGCCTATCTCTCCGAGCGTGGAGTTGGTAACCCAGGGTGGGTTGCCGATGATTAACAACGGATCAGGAAGGGTCCGGAGTATGTCGTTCCACTCCAGCGTGAAGAAATCCCCTTTCACTATTTCGCAATCAGTTGCCTTGGACAGACTCCCAAGCGTGGAACGCGCAATTCTCAGATACGAATCGTTGATATCCACTCCAATGATATTTCGTACTTGTGGAAATGTCCTATGTGCTCCGACCAGAAAATTGCCCTGTCCGCAGTTGGGTTCTATGATGGAATTTGGCCTTAGCCTCCGCCTGGACAGCATACCGCAGACCCGAATGACCAGCTCGGCGGGCGTCTGGTAATCTCCGAACTCTGTTCTGTTTCGATTCTTGGAATTCGTGAACATCGGACTATCGAATGCGATGCACTCCCCTCGTGACTCCGGCCTGTTCGATGACTCTCCGATACTGAAGTCTCCACTGCAAAGCGTTTGAAATGGTCAGATATCCAATCCTGGGAGGATTGGCGAGAATATCCTCAGCTATTCGCATACACTCTGATTCGTCCACAGGGATCCTCCTTTCCTGAAGAAAGCCAAAAATATCATCCAGGTTCCCGTTCCAAGACAAAATCATATCACACCCACCATATTCCAACAGACCATTCCCAATTCCGCTACACACACTCTCCCACATTCTGCTACAATGAGCGTGTTCCAAACGGATGTGAAGACCGAAAAACATAAATCCGAATCTATAAAGAAAATTCTGACCTCCGAAAAAAACTCTCTGAACTGGAAAATACAGGGAAATGCAGGCTGGATGCAGGCGCCAAGCCCTGTCAGACCTATCCAGCAGGCCACTTGCAGACCACCTGCACAGCCACCAGCAAATGCGCTGAATATATAAGTCCAGCTAAATAACAGGATCGAGAATTGAAGATAACCGACGTTAAGATAGAAGTAGTCCGCCGAACGCTGCCCGACACCGGCCTCGACTCCGACCTGGGCCGCTTCTTCGGCGACGTGGAGCAGGGCGTTCTGCGAATCCTGACCGACCAGGGCATCGAGGGCAACTGCTTCGTAGGCGACTTCAGGGGTGGCGGACACGGGCAGTTCGGCCCCATCCTGAACGTCCTCAAGCCGGAGATAGTCGGACGCGACCCGTTCGAGCGCGAACGTCTGTGGAGCCGCCTGCCCATCCTCAGCGGACGGCGTGGACTGGGCATGAACGCCTGGGCGCCCGTGGACGTGGCCCTGTGGGACATCGCGGGCAAGGTCGCCGGTGTCCCTGTCTATAAGCTGCTTGGTGCAAGCCGCGACGAGACAGAGGTTTACGCCACCTACCCGCCGCGCCATGAATCCCCTGAAGGCTACTTCGGAGAGGCGCACCAGATTCGCGCCGCCGGGTTCCGCGCCTACAAGATACACCCCGGAGTTATGGACACAACGAACGTCTTCGAGATGATGGCCGGCGTAAGGGACATAGTGGGCGACGACATGGAGCTCATGCTCGACCCCAACAATGGCTACGACTTCCGCAAGGCGCTGGACGTCGGAAGCGCGGTGGACGACCTCGGCTTCTACTGGTACGAAGACCCCATCCCGCCACATGAGTACGACAACATCGCCGAACTCAGCAGGCGTCTCGTCACTCCCATCTGCATGAGCGACAAGCCCGAAAACCAGTTCCAGACCGGCTACCACTACATCCGTCTGAACGCGGCAAGACTCGTGCGTGGCACCGCCCGAAAGCTGGGAATCACCGGGCTGAAGAAGCTCTGCTCCATGGCCGAGGGATTCGGCGTCAACTGCGAGATCGGCACGGCTGGAAACTCCATGCTCAACATAGCCAACGTTCACGTCATCTGCTCCGTGCGGAACTGCGCCTACTACGAATACTGGATGCCGACCGAGGCCCACCAGTTCGGCCTCGTCCAGGACATCGAACTGAATGATCGAGACGTACTCGAAGCCCCCACAGGCCCGGGCCTCGGCTTCGAACTAGACTGGGACTGGATAGAAGCTCACCGCGTCGCCACCCTGGACTAGAGGCGGACTGCTTGGCCTTCATCTCGTCGAGAGCGATTCCCAGGCCATTCTACGGCTGGTGGATGGTCGGGGGCGCGGTCGTAAGCCTGTTCGCGTGGATGGGTGTCAGCCAGGCAGCCGCGGGGGTATTCCTCAAACCTGTCGTCGAAGACCTCGGCTGGCAGGTGTGGCAGTTCACCCTCGGAACTTCCGTGGCATCAGCCTCAGGAGGGCTTTCAGGGGTAGTCGCGGGCTCCATAGTGGACAGGCGCGGCCCACGACTTCTGATCCTTGTCGGGGCCCTTGTCGCAGCCGCCTGCCTCATGGGTCTGAGCGCACAGTCTCACCTCTGGGTCTTCCTGGCATTGTACGCCACGGGCGGACTTCTGGGATGGAACCTGTTCAGTTCGACAGTCGTAAATCCCACGATAACCAAGTGGTTCATCAGGAAGCGCGGCTGGGCGCTGGCCTTGGGTTCGATAGGCGTGTCCATGGCAAGCCTTATCGCCCCGGTGACCATGACCTTCATCGTGGATACCTGGGACTGGCGAACGGGCTACGCCGCGATGGGTGTATTCGTGCTTGTCGCCGTCGTTCCGGTGTCGTTCATCATGCGTAGGACGCCCGAGGACTACGGCCTTCTCCCCGACGGCGACTCAGCCGAACCGGCCTACGTCCCCGGTCGAACCGCGCGAACCCAGGAGACCGTATCATTCACCCGCTCGGAGGCGGTCCGTGCGTCGGCGTTCTGGCTGCTGTTGATCGGCTTCGCATTCAATATGGCCGCCCTCATATCCGTCCTGGTTCACGCGATCCCTCTACTCACCGATTCCGGCTTCTCGCGAGCAATAGCCGCCTCGGCGCTCGCGGTAAACGGATTGGGCAACCTCGCTTCCAAGGCAGTATGGGGCTACGGCCTCCAGCGAGTCCATCCCCGCCTGCTCGTGATCAGCGCGTTCATGGCCTCCGCCACGGGCGTAATACTGATACTTGTCGCCACCGCCACAGGGCTGTACGTCATCCTCTTCCCCGCGTTCTTCATGTACGGCTTCGGATTCGGCGGCACCATTCCATTGGGAGAATTCATCTGGGCGAAGTATTTCGGCAGACGGCACATCGGAGCCATCAGGGGAATCGGAAATCCGGTCGCGATTCTCTTCTCCGGCCTCGGCCCCATACTCGTTGGCTTGTGGTTCGACATCGCGGGAGCGTACCAGCCCGCCTTCTACGCCATCATCGCGTCCTTCTTCGTAGGCGCCACGCTCGTGGCAGTGTCCAGGGAACCACTCCGCTCACCCAAGAATAGTGTACGATAAAGTTGTTCAGACTGAATGATGGAGGAAACTCGGCATGAAGAACATAACGTTGAGCGCCGACGAAAGTCTGATAGAAGCGGCGATGCGGCGCGCTACGACAGAACGAACTACCCTAAACTCTCAGTTTCAGTTGTGGCTCGAAAGCTATGCGCGGAGAGAATGGCAGGCTGAACAGGCTATGGCAGTCGTCAATGAACTGCAAGGCAAACTCCGGGTGGGTCGCAAACTAACGCGCGAGGAAATGAATGAGCGCTAGCCGAGTTTCGCCAGCGTTGGCGCCGGGCCTAGGGTGGCGATGGCGTAGAAGAGTATCGAGAGCGCAATAGCGAGTGCGTAAGGGCCGTACCTTGCGACCGCTCCGCCAGCCGATTCGCGCAGCGTTGACATTAGCAACGCTCCCAATCCGAAGAGGGCGCCGGCCAGAAGGCCGGTGAACAGACCGAATACGCCGTGCGTGAACGCGAATCTCGGCATGTGGAACAGCGCGTTGGTAATCCGCACCGGGACTTCTCCCATGGACACGATCCCCGCCTCGAGATCTATTAAGACCAGGCTCAATGGCAATGTGCCTCCGGTGATTATCGGAGACAGAACGCCGAACCCGAATCCGATCAGCAGCCACATGATCACGTTGCGTAATTCGCTTTCCTGTTTGCTCGACCAGTAAGCTATCAATCCGCCAAGTACGGCGCAGACCACAAAAGCTCCGCCCGACAGTAACAAAGTTGGGGCAAGCGACATATGCGCGGGAATGTCCGGGTACTTGGTGCGGGACAGAAAGTTTATCAGTATCGAGGCGGCTCCGAGAGATCCGCCGTATATCGCAAGACAGATTATCAAGTATCCGCGCTGTGCCAGCCTGCTTTCGCCCATAGTCGGAGGGGCCAGGCGGGGGTATGTTCTCAGTGAAACGTCTCGGTCTTGCATCGGAAGCTACCTGTACGTATAGGCGTGGCGAAACTGTGGATGGACAGTCGGATTCACAGGAAATAGACTGTCATCGAATAGCCTGCTTCATACAGTCTATCAACGCCAATCCGCGCGTGGCAATTCGCCTACCCGATCCCTCTGTCCGGCCTGTAAAACCCGTGAGATAGAAGAGTTCAGTCGCCGGAATCCACGATCGCTCCGGCCAGACCAAGCTCTTCGGCGCGGTGACAACTCGCGAAGTGATTCGGAGCTATCTCCCGAAGCTGTGGCGTCTCGCTTCGACATATGTCGGTGGCGTACTCGCAGCGCGGATTGAAGTAGCAGCCCGTGGGAGGATTGGCGGGATTGGCGACCTCTCCCTGGAGAACGACGCGATTGCGCCGCACGCGAGGGTCCGGCTCCGGTACGGATGACAGCAGGGCAGAGGTGTAAGGATGCTTCGGAGAGTCGAACAGTGCGTCGGTCGGAGCCATCTCGACCAGCTTGCCCACATACATCACGGCGATGCGGTCGCTGATATGCTTGACCACGCTGAGGTCGTGCGCGACGAACAGGTAGGTCAGCCCCAGCTCGCTCTGAAGGTCCATCATGAGGTTGAGCACCTGCGCCTGTACCGACACGTCGAGCGCGGACACCGGCTCGTCGGCTACGATCAGGCGCGGGTTGAGCGCAAGAGCCCTAGCTATGCCGATGCGCTGCCTCTGGCCGCCGCTGAAGGCATGGGGGAATCGGCGCATGAATTCGGGGCGCAGGCCGACCATGCTCAGAAGCTCCGCGACCCTGTCCTCACGCTCCGACCTGGGTACGCCGGTTATGATCAGGGGTTCCCCGACTATATCCATGAGCGTCATCCGCGGATTCAGGGACGAGAACGGGTCCTGGAATATCATCTGCATTTCCTGGCGCAGACTTCTCAGTTGAGCTCTCGGCGCCGTAGCCACGTCAACCGTTCCCCCGCTTTCCGACCTGAACAGAACCTCCCCGCTCGTTGGATCAATCGCCCTGAGGATACACCTTGCGGTCGTGGTCTTCCCGCATCCGCTTTCGCCCACCAGTCCCAGCGTCTCGCCTTCGTTGATGTAGAAGCTCACATCATCTACGGCGCGAATGTTGCCGACTTCACGCCTTAGAAGTCCCTGCCTTATCGGAAAATACTTGCGGAGGTTGTTGATCTCCAACAGTCTTTCGCCATTTTGCGCAGTTGGTGTTTCCGCAGTCATATCCTAAACCTCGTGATGGAGGAAGCAGCTTACTTGGTGATCGGGTCCGATGGGTTGCAGCGTCGGTTCGTTCGCATCGCATATTCCGGGCAGGAAAGCGGGACAGCGCGGGTTGAACGGACACCCGCTCGGCCTTGCGTATGGGTGAGGCACCGACCCCGTAATCGAGGCGAGGCGGTCCTGGGCCCTGTCCGTCTGTATGTGCGGTATGGATTGGAGCAGCGCCCGGGTGTACGGGTGCTGCGGATTGTGGAAGATGTCGTCCACCGGCGCGCTTTCGACAACTCGCCCGAGGTACATCACCACCACGTAGTCGGCCATTTCGGCTATCACGCCCAGGTCGTGGGTGATGAGCATGATGGCCATGTCCTGTTCCTGCTGAAGGTTTATCATCAGGTCGAGTATCTGCGCCTGGGTCGTCACGTCCAGGGCGGTTGTAGGCTCGTCCGCTATGAGTATGCGCGGGCTGCACGACAACGCCATGGCTATCATCGCCCGCTGGCGCAGTCCGCCGCTTAGCTGGAACGAATACTCGTCCATCCTGCGGTCCGGCAGCGGTATTCCGACGCGGCGAAGCATCTCTGTCCCCAATTCTCGCGCCTCGTCCTTGGAAATGTCCCTGTGGAGCATAATCGCTTCAACTAGCTGGTTGCCCACCGTATGCACGGGACTGAAGGAAGTCATCGGCTCCTGGAACACGTAAGCGATCTCGCCGCCCCGTATCGCGCGCATCTCCGATCCGTCGGGATCGAAGTCGGTGAGGTCGCGGAACTCCTCTTGTTCACCATTCCGGCCCCTGTACCGGAACATGATCTCACCGCCCACAATCTCTCCTGGCTTGTCCAGGATGCCGAGTATCGAGCGCGCCGTGACACTCTTTCCGCAGCCGCTCTCGCCCACGATGCCGAGGGTCTGGCTGGGATAGAGGTCGAAACTCGCGCCATCCACCGCCACCACCGTTCCCTCATCGAGAGGGAAGTGAGTGCTCAGGTCGCGCACCGAAAGAAGGGGCTCGTTCTCGTTCTGGCCGTTGCTTTGAGTCATGTCGTCATCCGTATGGGTCTGCTGCGTCTCTAAGACCGTCTCCGAGGAAGTTGAATGCCAGAACCGCGATGATAACCGGGACCGCCGGCACGAGCAGCCACGGCGTGAGCGCGACCGCCTGAACTTGCTGGGCAGCCTGAAGCAGTACACCCCAGCTTATGGCTGGCGGCCTCATGCCCAGCCCCAGGAAGCTGAGTGATGTCTCGGCGATGATTATCGCCGGAAATGCCAGCGTCGTCGCCGCGATGATATGGCTCAGGAACGACGGGACCATGTGCCTGAATATGATTCGCATCTGGCTCGCCCCGGCGAGTTCCGCCGCCGCCACGAAGTCCTCCTCCCGCAATGAGAGGAAGCGTCCGCGCACCACCCTGGCGACCTCTGTCCACCCGATGATCGCGATGATGATGGTGATCGCGAAGTACACCTTCAGAATAGACCAGTCCCGCGGCACCCCTGCCGCTATTCCCATCCAGAGAGGAATAGTCGGTATCGAGCGGAGTATCTCGATTATGCGCTGAATTATTATATCCATCCAGCCGCCATAGTATCCCGATATGCCGCCGAGCAGCACTCCCAAGAACAGGGTTATCGCGACACTGACCAGTCCGATGGTCATTGATATTCTTGTCGCGTGCAGCAGCCTCGAGAACAGGTCCCTGCCCTGGAGGTCGGTGCCCAAAATGAAAATAGTGTCTTCCGCTTTGTATGGCGCGTCAACGCCAATCAGGTGGCGGTCCGTCGTAATCAGTCCCAGGAACTTGTACTCGAACCCGCGCGCGAAGAGACGAATCGGAATCTTGGTCTCGGGGTCAACCTCATAGACTCTCTTGAACGTAATAGGATCACGCTTGCCGGAGATAGCAAGCACGTGAGGGCTCGGCTTCCACCCGTCGAATAGGTGTATGCGCTGGGGAGACAGCAATCCGCGCTGCGCCTCGGGCTGAGTTGGATCCGACGTCGCCAGGAAGTCCGCGCCGAGCACGACGCCATAAAATACGATCAGCGTAATGCCCGCGATCATGGCCAGCTTGTGCTTGCGCAGACGCCACCACATCAGCTGCCACTGCGACGCGGCGTATATACGCTCCTCTGTGCGGGCGGATTCCGCCGCCTCGGTCAAAACCCCTTCGAGAGAGGATGTGTTCTGCGCCATATTAGGTGCTCTCCAGTCGAATGCGAGGGTCCACCCATGCCAGCAGGATGTCCGAAATGAAAGTGCCCACAACAGTCATAAGCCCGATCATCAGAATTATGGTACCGGCCAGGAACATATCCTGGGCGATCAGCGCTTTCAGCAGGAGCGGCCCGACCGTCGGCAGACTCATTACTACCGACACGATAATGCTGCCCGACACGATGAGCGGAAGCAGATATCCGATTGTACTTATGAGTGGATTCATCGCCACCCGGAATGGATACTTCAGAACCACCCGCCACTCGGACAGACCCTTGGCCCGCGCCGTGACCACATAGGGCTTCTGAAGTTCGTCCAATAGATTCGCGCGCAGAACCCTGATGAGCTGCGCCGTTCCCGCTATGGCGAGAATCAGTGAGGGCATCCAGAGGTGGTTCAGCAGGTCGAGCACCTTGGCCACGCTGTATGGCGCGTCAACCATCTCCGGGGAGAAGAGACCGCCTACATTCGCTCCAAACCAGACGAACCCCGCGTACAGAACGACAAGCGCGAGCAGGAAGTTAGGCACTCCCAGCCCTACGAAACCTATGAAAGTAAAAGTGTAGTCACCAATCGAATACTGCTTCACAGCCGAGTAGATGCCAATCGGAATAGCCAGAATCCAGGTGAAGATAATCGAAGTGAAAGTCAGCGCCGCCGTCAGCAGCAGCCGGTCCCCGATGACCTCGCTTACAGGCCTCCTATACTCCATGGCGACGCCGAAATTGCCTTTCAGCGCCTGCCTCATCCACTTGTAGTATTGCACTGGGAAGGGTTGTTCCAGTCCATACTCTGCGCGAAGGTTGATCGCCTCGTCCTCGGATACGAAATCGCCCTGCGTCTCCAACTGCGCTATGTAAGCGGTCACATAGTCGCCCGGCGGAAGCTGAATTATGGCGAATGTAATGAGTGAGATCGCCCATACGGTGATGAGAGCCAGCACCAGGCGACGCGCGAGGAAAGATAACACTCTCTAAGACCCCCTTGATGTTTGGGAGGTGTATTAGGATCAATAAATGCGGTTGAGAGCGAGCCGAATACCAATATTGAGTGTTCGGCTCGCCCCCTTGTTGGAGCTGCGAAGCTCCGGTTTTACTGGATGCTCAATTGCTGAGGCTGGCGGTTAGCTTCACTCTTCCAGAAGAACGTGACCGGCCTCGAGATTCCCGGAGTCTTTCCGTCCGGGCTGTTGTAGTGCCTCGAGGGTATGTTTCCGAGGTCCGTCTTGGCGATCCGAACGCCCATCGAAGCGGGGCCGGGCCCCACGATTCCGATGTTGTTTACGTTGTCAACCGCAAGCTGCCAGACCTCTTTGCAGAGAGCCACACGCTCGTCCTTCGGAACGCTGAAGCCCTTGCGCCAGTTCTCCATTATCGTCTTCAGATACGGCTGGGGCTCCATGCCCTCTTCGCCGTTGGTCTGGAACCAAAGTCCTAGCAGGGTGCCGCCCGAACTTCCCTGGGAGAACGGGAAGACGTGCCCGGGGAATGTGAATAGGTGTTCGCTGCCGTCATTGTTCCATGCGGCCAACTGGTGCTGGTTCGCGCGGTATATCTGACCGGCGAGGCTGCGCTCCACTTCCTTAACATCCAGTCCAACGCCGATGTCCGCCCACTGCTCCTTGATGGCTTCCATGATCTGGGTATACTGCACGAACTGTCCGCCCAACGTGGTGACTTCCAAGGTTAGCGCGCCCTGGCCGTCCTTCCTCATGCGGATGCCGTTGGCGTTCTTGTCCGTGTAGCCCATCCCATCCAGCAGCGCGTTAGCTTGGGCCGGATCGTGCGTATGCCACTTCAGTTCATACTCCTGGCCCGGATAGCACTCGTTGGACGCCACCGGAGCGACGCTGCGAGGCGGCGCAATACCCAAGAAGAAAGTCTCGCTTATCTGGTCTCGGTCAACACCGAGCGATAGCGCGCGCCGGAAGTCCACGTTGCGCAGAAGGTCTCCGATTTCCGGATCGTCTTCGAAGCTCTTGTTGATCTTGACCTGCATGTCCGATCCGTAGTCGCCCGGGTCCAGGTAGAGCTTGTAAGCGCCCTTCTCTTCGTTCTCCAGGAACACCGGCACCTTCTGAATGTCCACGTGGCGAGCTTGCATGTCGTACTCGCCCGCGACGGCGCGAAGGTTATGCACTTCCAGGTTCTCGAATACGGTCAGAATCACCTTGTCTATGTACGGAAGCTGGTTGCCCTCGGTATCCACCCAGATGCTGTATGGATTGCGCTCAAGCACCCACGTGGGTTCTGTGATGGGCTGTACGGTTCTCCATGGGGTTACTACCGGCAGATCGGGATTCAGCGCCCAGTCGTTCTTCTGCTTGAACAGCGTGACCCAGTTGTCCAGCTCCTCCGCCTCGACGATCTTCGCCACTTCTTCCTCACCGACGAATGCCGGGTGGAACTGTTCCATGTAATGCGCTGGCGCAAACATACCCCTGGCGGCCGGCCCCTGGTAGGCGTGTCCGCCCAGGTGCGTGGCTCCTGCCAGTACGTCTATGAACAGGTAGTAAGCGTCGGGGAATGTAATCTTGACCGTGTGATCGTCAACCTTCTCAAGCGTTCCAGCGCCACTTGGTGTCTGGAAGTAGGAAGTCTTTACCGGGATCAGCTCTTCATTGTTGTGCATGTGCTCGTACCAGAACACGAAGTCGTCCGCCGTAAACGGGTGACCGTCCGACCACTTCATACCCTTCCTGAGGAAGAGAGTGAATGTCGTGCCGTCGTCGCTCACTTCCCAGCCCTTGGCAATGTTGGGCCTGGGAGTGCTGCCGGTATAGTCCCAGTAAAGTACGTGGTCTGTTCCGGTGCAGCACCGGTATCCGTTCCACTTGTCCGCCGGACCGCTGAAGCCGCGTCGCCACACGCCGCCGTACTGGCCGATCTCATGCACAGGCTTAATGACCAGCGGGTCCTCGCCGATTCGCTCGGCCACCGGAGGCAGCGTACCCGCGCTGACCAACTCGGCCAACTGCGGAGCTTCGCTGAAACTGGCAGGCCACATGCCTTCGTCGTCTATTATCGTTGGTCCTTCGAGTTCCCCTATCAGGGCCGCTCCCATCTGCGGTTCCGCGGGGGTAGTAGCCGGTTGGGAAACGGCCGCCGGAGCGGGCGCCGCAGGGGCCGCGGTGGGCTGTACGGCAGGCGCTGGAGCTGCGGGGGCTGCCGTTGGCTGTACCTGGGCCGCGGGCGCTTCCTCTTCGGAACTGCCGCAGGCCGCTAGAACAAGCAACGAGGCTACCAACGCCAGGGGGAGCAATACCCCGATCTTCTTCAAACTCATCCGACAACCTCCTCCAGTTTTTCCATGACTTGGGTCTAATGAACTGCATTTCGGGAAATGCAGTAGCCTTCCCGAAATTTGAGGCAATCGTAAGTCTGGATTGAAACGTTGTCAAGTATGAGAGAGGTGACGGGACTGTTTCAAGGAGTGTAGGGAATGTGTCGAAGTTGAAATAAGGCGAGACGGCCTTAGAATTAGAGTTGACACAAGACCAATTCACAGGAGTCTCGCCAGTGTTCATCATAAAGACTGCCAACGTCCAAGTCGAGTCCCAACCGGCGCCGTCCGGTCGGTGTACAAGATGCGGAAAGGAATGGATGTCCAAGGCATAGGAGGCGAGGAGACTTCTGCAATCTTCTTACATCGTGGGGACGGTGTTGACGGAGTGGGGGAGACTAGTCTTGCCCATGAGGTATTGGTCAATGCCGCGCGCGGCTTCGCGGCCCTCGGCGAGCGCCCATACGACCAGGGACTGGCCGCGGGACATATCTCCGGCGGCGAAGACGCCCGGCACGGAGGTCATCTTGTTGGGCGCTGTGGTTACATTGCCGCGACCGTCGAGTTCGACGCCAAGCTGATCCAGCAGCCCTTCGCGCTCCGGGTGCAGGAAGCCTAGCGCGAGCAGTACGAGGTCAACGTCGAGATCGAACTCGGAGCCGGGAATCTCGATCATGGCGGGGCGTCCGGTCTCGTCGGGCGGGCCCCAGTCGAGGCGGACGGCGCTCATCTTCTCGACCCGTCCGTTGCGGCCTGAGAAGTTCTTGGTCAGGATGTTGTAGTCGCGCACGCCGCCCTCTTCGTGGGAGGAGGAAGTACGCAGGATCATCGGCCATTGTGGCCAGGGGTTGCCGTCTCTGCGCGTCGTCGGAGGTTCAGGCAGGAGCTCGAACTGATAGACGACCTCGGCGCCCTGCCTGTGGGCCGTTCCAACGCAGTCGGAACCGGTATCGCCTCCGCCCAGAACGAGGACGCGCTTGCCCTCGGCGACGATGCGTTCGTCGGAGTTGAAAGTCTGGCCCGCGAGAACGCGGTTCTGCTGGGTCAGGTACTCCATTGCCAGATACACGCCGTCGAGTTCGCGGCCGGGTATGGGCAGGTCTCGCGCGATGGTGGAGCCGCCGGTCAGGCATACGGCGTCGAAATCCGCCCTGAGCCGGTCGGCTTGAATATCCTTGCCCACGTAAACGCCGGTCTTGAACACGACGCCCTCCGCGCTCATCTGGTCAACGCGACGCTGCACGACGCTCTTTTCCAGCTTGAATTCGGGGATGCCGAGCCGCAGAAGTCCGCCGATGTACTCATCGCGCTCGAATACCGTTACGGCGTGTCCAGCGCGGTTCAGCTGCATCGCGGCGGCGAGTCCGGCGGGACCGGACCCGATGACCGCGACACTCTTGCCGCTCCTGAATTCGGGCGGCTCGGGGACTATCCATCCCTCGCGCCAGCCACGGTCGGCTATCGCCTTCTCGATGTACTCTATGGTAACGGCGTCGTTGTTGATGTTGAGAACGCACGAACCCTCGCACGGGGCGGGGCAAATGCGCCCGGTGAACTCGGGGAAGTTGTTGGTGGAGTGCAACTCTTTGAGCGCGTCCTGCCACTTTCCGCGGTAAACCAGGTCGTTGAAGTCGGGGATTATATTGCCGAGAGGACAGCCGCCCATGCAGAAGGGTACGGCGCAGTTCATGCACCTTCCGCCCTGCTTGCGCGCTTCTTGCTCAGGCCAGTCCTCGTAGAACTCCAGCCAGTGCTGAGTTCGCTCTCCGGGGTCCTGTCGCGGCGGGGCGATGCGCGCCCATTCCACAAATCCAGTAGGTTTTCCCATTATCGGCCTGAATATCCTCTAGTAACTATCCCAAAACCATTGAGGGTTTCACCCCCATCCTAACCTTCCCCCGTCAAGGGGGAAGGGACTTTTGCCTACCCTCGTGAACCCATCAAGGGAGAAGAGGCTTGTATCTCCACTCCATTCGCTCTGCGATAGTCTCTTAGTCGCCCGAGGCTACGGCAACGGCTCTTTCTCTTTCGGCGCGTTCCGCCAGGATTCGCTTGTAGTCGGTGGGCATTACCTTGACGAAGCTGGGCAGCATTTCGTCCCAGTTGTCCAATACGCGCCTGGCGTTCTCGCTTCCGGTATGGCGAAGATGATCGGTCAGCATACGGCGAACGTTTTCTATGTCGGCTTCCTCGACCAAGTCTTCCAACTGTACCATTTCGGTATTGCAGAGGTCTTCGAAGCGACCATGTTCATCGAGAACGTAAGCTTCGCCGCCGCTCATGCCCGCCGCGAAATTGCGTCCGGTGGGGCCGAGAACCACAACCGTGCCGCGTGTCATGTACTCGCAGCCATGGTCGCCGACGCCTTCCACGACCGCCTCAGCGCCAGAATTGCGAACGCAGAACCGCTCGCCCGCGATTCCCCTGACGAAAGCCTTGCCGCCCGTCGCGCCGTACAGCGCGACGTTGCCGATGATGATGTTCTCTTCAGGGACAAAACCGGACTCTCGCGGCGGCCTTATCGCCACGCTGCCGCCGGACAGTCCCTTGCAGAAGTAATCGTTGGCGTCGCCCTCGATGTGGAATGTCACGCCCTTGGCAAGGAAGGCGGCGAAACTCTGTCCTGCCGATCCCCTGAAGCGCGTCTTGATAGTGTCGTCGGGCAGCCCGTCTTCGCCGTACTTCAGCGCGATGCCATAGCTCAGCGTCGTGCCGACGGTGCGGTTAGCGTTGGATATGGGCATATCGAGTTCGATGGGAGCGCCTGTCTCCACCGCATCGGCGCAGAGTTCGATCAGCTTGTTGTCGAGCGCCCTATCCAGGCCGTGGTCCTGCTCCTCGCAGCAGTAGGTGGCGATGTCGTCGGGCACGTCGGGCATCTTGAGCAGTCTGGAGAAGTCCAGGCCGCGCGCCTTCCAGTGGTCAATAGCCTTGCGCGTGTCCAGCCTGTCCAGCCGTCCCACCATCTCGTTGATCGTGCGGAATCCCATCTCCGCCATTATCTGGCGGAGTTCCTCGGCCACGAAGAAGAAGTAGTTGATGGCGTACTCCGGCTGACCCGCGAACCGCTTCCGAAGCTCTTCGTCCTGGGTGGCGATGCCGACCGAGCAGGTATTCATGTGGCACTTGCGGAGCATTATGCAGCCCATGGTGATGAGCGGCGCGGTCGCCATTCCGAACTCTTCAGCGCCGAGCAGGCAGGCGATGGCGACATCGCGGCCCGTCTTTATCTGGCCGTCGGTCTGGACGACGATGCGTCCGCGCAGGTCGTTCTCGACCAGCACCTGCTGCGTCTCTGCGACGCCAAGCTCCCAGGGCAGGCCGGAGTACTTGATGGAGGCCTCGGGCGAGGCTCCGGTGCCGCCGGAGTCGCCGCTTATCAGAACGACGTCGCCGTGTCCCTTGGACACGCCAGCGGCAATCGTTCCGACGCCGGCCTCGGCGACCAGCTTGACGTGAATCCTGGAATTGGGATTCGAGTTCTTGAGGTCGTGTATGAGCTGCGCCAGGTCCTCAATGGAGTAGATGTCGTGATGGGGCGGTGGAGAGATAAGCTCCACGCCGGGCGTCGAATTGCGGACCCAGCCTATGTACTCGTCCACCTTGTGGCCGGGAAGCTGTCCGCCCTCGCCGGGTTTGGCTCCCTGCGCCATCTTGATCTGGAGGTCCTTGGCGTTGGCGAGGTAGTTGATGGTAACGCCGAAGCGTCCCGACGCGACCTGCTTGATCGCGCTGTTGCGCGAGTCGCCGTTCGGGTCGAGCGTGTAGCGATTGAAGTCCTCGCCGCCCTCGCCGGTGTTCGAGCGCGCGTCTATGCGGTTCATCGCTATGGCGAGCGCCTCGTGCGCCTCGCGGCTTATCGAACCGAGCGAGATCGCGCCCGTGGCGAACCTCTTCACTATCTCCTTCGCGGGCTCAACCTCGTCAATGGGAATAGGCTCGTCCGCGTTCCTGAACTCAAGCAGACCGCGTATCGTGCATATCCGCTGCGCGTAGTCGTTCGCCCAGTCCGCGAACTCTTTGTAGGTGTCCCAGCTATTGGACTTGGCGGCGTACTGGAGCTTGGCGATGGTGGTGGGATTCCACATGTGGTATTCGCCGTCGCGGCGCCAGTGGTAGAAGCCGCCCACGTCCAGTTCCATGCTGCCGGACACAACCAGGTCGGTGTAGGCGAACGAGTGACGCGCCCTGGACTCTTCCTCTATCTCGGCAATGCCTATGCCGCCGATGCGAGAGGGCGTCCAGGCGAAATACTTGTCAATGAAATCCTCGTTCAGCCCGACCGCCTCGAATATCTGCGCGCCGCGATAGCTCTGGATGGTGGATATGCCCATCTTGGCCATTATCTTGACGACGCCCTTGTGCGCGGCCTTGATGAAGTTCTTCTCCGCAGTCTTATAGTCCACGTTGGATAGGAAGTAGTCCTGCCGGATCAGGTCTTCCATGGACTCGTAAACCATGTATGGGTTGATCGCGCCCGCGCCGTACCCTATGAGCAGCGCGAGGTGCGCTATGTCGCGCGGCTCGCCAGACTCGACCACGAGGCCGCAGCTGGCGCGCGTCCCCTCGCGTATCAGGTGGTGATGCACTCCCGCCGTGGCCAGCAGGCTCGGAATGGGCGCGTTGTCCTCGTCCACGCCGCGGTCGGACAGGATCAGGATGGAGTAGCCGTCCTCGATGGCCTGTGACGCCTCCGCGCACAGCCTGTCCATCGCCTCTTCCAGTCCGCCCCTCTTTTCGGGATCGAACAGAGTCGAAAGCGTTCTGGACCTTATGCCGTTGACGTTTATTTCGCGTATCTTCTCAAGCTCGGCATTGGTTATGAACGGCTCTTTGACGGTGAGCTGGCGACAGTGTTCCGGGGTCTCCTCGAACAGGTTCAACTCGCGGCCTATCATCGCGCGCGTGGAGGTTACGAGCTCCTCGCGTATCGAGTCCAGGGGCGGGTTCGACACCTGCGCGAATCTCTGCCTGAAGTAGTGGAACAGCACCGGAGACTTGTCCGACATGACCGCCAGCGGGACGTCGGTGCCCATGGAACCCACAGGGTCTCCACCTGTCAGGGCCATCGGCTCTAGGATCAGGCGCAGGTCTTCGAGCGTGTATCCGAAGGCCGCCTGCCTGCGCGACAGGGTGTCGAAATCGGCGCCGTGTACCTTGCTGGGTTCGGGCAAGTCGTCCAGAGTCGCCATGTTCTCGCGCAGCCACTCACCATACGGCTTGCGGGAGGCGAGCTCGGCCTTCAGCGCCTCGTCCTGGACTATCTCGCCGCGATCCGTGTCCAGCATGAACATGCGGCCGGGATAGATGCGCTCCTTGTAGAGCACGTCTTCGGGCGGAATGTCCAGCACGCCGGTCTCCGATCCCATGACCAGCACGTCGTCCTTTGTAACGAGATAGCGGCATGGGCGCAGTCCGTTGCGGTCGAGGATGGCGCAGACCTTGGCGCCGTCGGTCGCTATGACCAGCGCGGGACCGTCCCACGGCTCCATCATGGACGAGTGGTATTCGTAGAAGTCGCGCTTCTTCTCGTCCATGGGAATGTGGTCGCCCCACGCCTCCGGTATGAGCATCATCATGGCGTGTTCGAGCGACCGACCGGAGGCGAGCAGCGCCTCGAGGGCGTTGTCCAGGGTCGCGGTGTCGCTCTGGTTGGGCGTTACGACCGGGACCAGCTTTCTTACGTCGTCGCCCAGTACCTCGCTGCGGAAGTTCTTCTCGCGCGCCGTCATCCAGTTGATGTTGCCCTGCAGCGTGTTTATCTCGCCGTTGTGAATGATGAAGCGGTACGGGTGAGCGAGCTTCCAGGAGCCGAGCGTGTTGGTGGAGAAGCGGGAGTGGACCAGCGCGAACGAGGTAATCATGCTCTCGTCGGCCAAGTCGTGATAGAAACTCTGGAGCTGGTGAGCCATTATGAGGCCCTTGTAAACCAGCGTGCGCGAGGAGAGGCTGCAAATATAGAAGTCGCTGCTTGCGAATAGGTCGTCGCCCAGTATTGCCTTTTCCACCTGCTTGCGTATGGCGAATAGCCGCAGTTCGAACTCGAAGTCGCTCTCGACCGCCTCGGCGCGTCCGACGGCGAACTGCCTGATGAACGGCATGACTCGCGCCGACAGGACGCCTATGTTGTCGGGGGACACGGGTATATCGCGCCATCCAAGGAAGCGCTGGCCCTCTTCTTGCACAACCCGCTCGATGACAGCCTCGCATCTCGCTCTCTCGTCCGGTTCGGATGGCAGGAACGTCATTCCGACGCCATAGTTTCCGGGTTCGGGAACAGACACGTCCAGCGCGCCGAACTCGCGTGAAATGAACTCGTGCGGCATCTGCATGATAATGCCGGCGCCGTCCCCGGTTTCGGGGTCCGCGCCCGCCGCGCCGCGATGTCCCAGGTTTATCAGGACTTCCAGGCCCTGCTCGATAACGCTATGAGACTTTCGCCCCTTGACGTTGGCGACAAGACCGACCCCGCACGCTTCGTGCTCGAAAGAGGGGTCGTACAGTCCGTCGGTGGAGAGACGCGGCGTGTAGTCCTTGTTATAGCTGCTGCTCATAGCTGTGCCTTAGATAGATTCATTGCGTAGATATAGTGGGATATGCGGGGTCAATATGTTGGAGGAAGGGCTGGGATGTCCGGGATCAGAGCGTGGGCAAGTACCTGCCTATCTCATACTCGGTCACCTGCGCCCCGTATCGCTCCCAGTCAATCTTCTTGTTCTCCAGGAAGTTTCTGAACACCGCCTCGCCGAGAGCCTTTCTGACCAGTTCGCTCTCTTCGGTGATGTGGATTGCTTCCAGGAGGTTATTGGGCAGTGATTCGATGCCTCGTCCGGCCCTTTCCGAGTCTGAAATCCCGAACACGTCGCCGGCCGCGGGTTCGGGCAGGTCGTACTCACGCTCTACCCCTTCCAGTCCTGCGGCGAGCATTACGCTGAAGGCCAGGTATGGATTGCAGGCCGGGTCGGGCGCGCGATATTCGATTCGGCGCGACTCCTCCCTGCCGGGCTTGAAGGACGGAACGCGCACCAGATCCGCGCGGTTCACATTCGCCCAGGTCACGTGGACCGGCGCCTCGAAATTCGGGACGAGACGCTTATACGAGTTGACCCACTGGTTGGTTACGGCGGTTATCTCCCTGGCGTGCCTGAGCAGGCCGGCTATGAAGTGCTTTGCCGTGTCCGACAGCCTGTCGGGGTCGTCGGCGTCGTAGAAGGCGTTGCGGCCTCCCTTGAACAGCGACTGGTTGATGTGCATCCCGCTTCCGTTGACGGTCGCGATGGGCTTGGGCATGAAGGTCGCGTAGCAGTTGTGTCGCTGCGCTATCTCCTTGACCACCAGTTTGTAGGTCATAACCGCGTCGGCCATCGAGAGCGCGTCCGTGTAGCGCAGATCAATCTCGTGCTGGCTGGGCGCGACCTCGTGGTGGCTCGCCTCGACCGGAATGCTGAGTTCTTCGAGCATCAGTACCGTCTCGCGGCGCAGGTCTGTGGCGAAGTCGGTTGTGTCCTGGTCGAAGTAGCCGCCTTTGTCCACGGTGTTGGGCCAGGTGTCGTCCTTGAAGTAGAAATACTCTATCTCGGGCCCGACGTAGTAGGTGAAACCCATCCGGGTAGCGCGCTCGATGTTGCGGCGCAGCACGAAGCGCGGGTCGCCCTCGAAAGGGGCCTCGTCCGGGGTGATGAGGTCGCAGAACACGCGGGCGACGGCGTTCTCGCGCGGACGCCAGGGCAGTATGGCGAAAGTGTTCGGGTCCGGAAGCGCGTACAGGTCTTTCTCTTCGACGCGGGCGAACCCCTCTATCGCCGATCCGTCAAAACCCATGCCCCTGGTCAACGCGGATTCGAGTTCCTCGACCGTAATCGCGAAGCCCTTGAGGTTGCCCAGAATATCAGTGAACCAGAGGCGAATGAACTTGACGTCGTTGTCTCTGGCCTCTTTCAGCGCGTATTCGATTGCCTGGTCGCGGTCCACCATAGCTAACAGAGGGCTTGGTTCGGGTATAAAGACGGGTTTGGATTTCACATCGGTTCGCGGTGTCTTCAGGTAGCGAGATTTAGCTTGCGGAAAGCGCAAAACCGCCTAGAAAACCAGTCAAAAATATAGCAGTTTGTGAAAGTTGTGTCAAACTTTCGAAGCCTGTTCACGGCCTTTTCATTTTCGTCCTGTCGTCAATCTTTCGTTCGCCCTGAGCTTGTCGAAGGGCCGTCCATTCATGGTTCGACAGGCTCACCACGAACGGACTACACAGGTGACACTCGAAAATGAAAAGAACCTGCAGGCCTGTTCCGCGCCCTGTCGGTCGAACGTGATATATAGTATCCTGCAAGCGCAAATAACGCTGAATGACCGAGAAGGAGAGGCGCCATGACTGAAAAGCTCATACAGGGAGACCCTTTTCCCACAATCGAGCTGAACCTCACCGACGGCTCGACCGTCACGCTTCCGGACGAGATACCCGGCCGGTATCTCGCGCTGCTGTTCTACCGGGGCGTGTGGTGACCGTACTGCCGGCGGCAGTTAGCCAGCTATCAGAAGAACCTCGATGAACTGGAAGAGCTTGGAATGTCCGTCATTGCGGGCACCGTGGAAGACCGCGAGACGGCGACCCGCATGGCGGAAGAGGTGGGACTGACCTTCCCCATCGCATACGGGATCACCGAAGACCAGGTGGCCAACCTCGCGCCGCTGTGGACGGAGGATGACCGGCACGGACGCTACGTTCAGCCTACGGAGTTCCTTGTGGCGAAGCGGCGGCGCATAGCCTTTGGGACGATGTACGCTTCCGGCCCAATCGGGCGGATGAGCGTTGACGAGGTACTCTACCTGCTCGGAAACCTGGCCCGCTCGCGCCAAAGAAGAAGCTGACCGACCGCGCGAGGGCTGATACAGGCCTCCGCCATGTCCGACCTCAGAAGCCGACGACGATTTCCCGCTCCACCCGCAGGTCGCGGCGCATCCTTCTGTCGAGTATCCCCTTCACCAGCCAGGTGACGGACGACTTTTCGGTCTCGAGGCTCGGCACGTCAACCCCGCCGACGTCCAGGGAGAAGCTCCACTCGCGGGCCTGGCCGGATCGCAGCGTGGTGTCCTGGTCGAAAGTGGCCTTGTCCACGACGTGGTCCTGCGCCTCGTTGCCGAACTTTTCGACCCTGACAAGCTCGACTCTGACTTCGGCGGCGTCCACGTCCTCCAGCATCTCGGCGCGCAGGCTGCCCTCTATCTTGTCCCCCGACCCCGCCCGGCTCCGGGACAGGTCCAGGGTTAGCGCGCACTGCCTGTGCGCGGCTTCCTCGACCACCGGCAGCGGCGAAGCGTCATCAGGCGTCGGAATCCTGTCAACTGTGAATTCCTGGCTCTCGACTATATCGCGCCCCCTGGCCACGTCCAGCGAGACCCTGACCTCCCATGCGATGCCCGGCTGTATCTTCTGCACGACCGCGCCGTTCAGTGTGGGAAACGCGTCCTCCGGCAGGGCGAACCTAACGTTGGTCGAACTGCCGCCCAGCCTGCGGACGGTCTGATTCTCCATGAGCGTCTCTTCGGCGAGGCTGGTGTCGTGCGTCTTCGTGGAATAGTGAGTGCCGTACTGGCTTCTGGTTATCTGAACGCAGGTCTCCACGCGAACCAGTTCCACCTTGCCGAGCCGGACGTGAAAGTCTTCCTTGGGCATAAGCTCCACGCGGGCCTCTACTTCGTCGCCGGGCCGAAGCGTATTCCCGCTCACGCGGACATCGAGGTCGGCTTTAGGGCGGCCAAAGTCTGAGAACGGCATATCGAACCCCCTGCCATGAAAGCCCCGCGCGAATTGCCGGACACCGGAGCATTGCAGAAATCGTTGTCTCTAATCTCTGTCGGGGTCGAGGTAAACCCTGACTCCCAACTCGCCGGCCAACTTCCGCTCTTCGTCCCGAATCCGGTAGCCGTACACCAGGGGAGCGGCGTCCTGGTCGTAAACCTTGCCTATGATGTCGGCTGAGCGCTTGGCGCGGGTGACGTCGTCGTCATTTATCACGCCCGAAGCTTCTATGGCGAACCAGAGGGCTGACCCGTCCGACTTCCGCAGCGAGCGTATGATGAGGTCCGTAACCTGGATACGGGTTTCGTCGTCGTCGCTGATGACGCCCTTTTCCGCGGCGTCCTCGATCTTCTCCATGAATTCGTTGCGGTACCCCATCATCGCCTGTAAATAATTTCCTGAACTCAAGATAAGACGTACCCTTTTCACATCGAACTCGCGGGCCACCAGGGGAGCCAGCTTTGTGTACATTTTCGTTTCCAACGTAATTCCTCTGAGTGAATCAACGTTTATCTGGAGTGAATCAAGCTTTTGGTCCACGTCGCCTCGCCACTCGTCCACGTCGCCTCGCCACTCGTCCACGCCGCCTCGCCACTCGTCAATGCTGCCCCGCCACTCGTCCATGTCGCCTCGCCATTTGTCCAAGTCGTCCCAGCGCTTATCATTGGCGGCGGCATACTCTGCGAACCGCTGCGGCAGTTCCAGCAGTTCCTCCGTCAGCAACTCGCGCCTGACGGCGTTCCGCCACTCCTCGTTTTCCCGCAGTAGGCGGATCAGATCTTGTATGGTGTTGATCGTTGCCATATCGCTTTCCGTCTTTTGTTCCAACGATTATAACGGATCGTCGCGGTTCGCGGACAATTGACACTATCTGCGCTCGGTGATACTGTTCCGATCATACGGGGGGTGTCAGCGTCCCTCGTCGTTTCGACCCCTTTACGCTCTTTCTTTCGATGGAGGGATTGCTATGAACCTCAGAATATTGTCCGGCCGACGGACTCTCGTGACCGTGTTGACTGTCGCCGCGCTGGCGGCGTCCTTGGCCCTCGCCGCCTGCGCGACTGAAGAACGGGTGCCGGGGCAGGTCAACTTCTCTACGCCTGTCCCCAGAACCCCCGCGCCAACTGCCGCCCCCGCAGCAGCTCCGGCCCCGACCTCCGCTCCCGCGCCGCCCGCCGCCCCCGCTCCAACTACGGCGCCGGCCATGTCAATGGAAACGACTGGCACCCTGACGGTCGCCATGGTGAAGCTCGGAGCTCCGACTGGCCTGCCCGGCAAACAGACAGGCGGCGGTCCCGAGCAAATACCCGAAAGAATTAGCGTAATGGAAAAGCTCGTCCAGCGCGAGGGCGACCTCAGTCACACTCCATGGCTCGCCCAATCTTATACACTGTCCGAGGATCTGACGTCCGTGACCGTGGATATAAGGTCCGGCGTCCAGTTCCACGGCGGATGGGGCGAGGTGACAGCGGAGGATGTCAAGTGGAGTTACGGCGACGCCGCTCTGGAAAACCCCGAGTCCATTCACGGCTCGGTCGGTTTCATCAACAACCACCTCGAACCCCTCATCGTCATTGACTCCGACACGGTCGAATTCCCAATCGAGCAGTTCACTACCGAGTGGGAAAGAATATACCTGGGCATCGTCAACATCACGAGCAAGAAGCACGTGGATGACGCAGGGCCGGACATCGCTCTCCAGACCCCGATAGGCACCGGCGCGTTCCAGATGTCCAGTTGGACGGCTGACAACGAGTTCGTAGGCGAGGCGTTCGCCGACTACTATGGGAACAAGCCGTCATTCGACACGCTGCGCGTGCTGGAGATGGGCGAGGCTTCGACACGGGTCGCCGCTATCAAGACCGGCGAAGTCGCAGTCATAGACTCGGTGCCCATCAGCTTCCTGCAGGACCTCAAAGACTCAGGCATCGAGCCCACCAACGACCATATTGGCGGTGCCCAGCAGTTCGTCGGCATGGGCGGCAACTTCTGGCAGCAGAAGTACCACGACAGGGACGAGGATGTTCCACCCCGGCCCGGCTTCCTGCCTGACGACGACCACCCCTGGATAGGCGACCCCAACGATCCCGAACGGCACGAGAGAGCGCGGAAGGTGCGCGAAGCCCTGGCTCTCGCCATAGACCGGGATCTGATCAATGAACAGGTTCTTCTCGGCGTCGGACGCCCCGAGTATGTTCCCTACTTCGTCAGCGTGCTTCCTGAACACCCTGACAGGTGGATAATCCCCTACGACCCGGACAGGGCGATAGAGCTACTCGAAGAGGCGGGCTACGGAGACGGTTTCGAGATCCCGATATTCGTTGCCCCGGACATTGGAGCGCTCAACCAGGAAGTCTGGGAAGCCACAGCCACGATGTGGGCGAACATCGGCCTCACGCCGAGGATAGACCGGACGGCGTACCAGGCGTTCAGGCCAAAGCTGGTAGAGAGAAAGACCGAATACCTCTATGCCTGGCTGGGCGGAAATGAGACGGCGACGATGGACCTGCCCAGGTTCGCCGCGGCGGAGGGCTCTACCTGGAGCGAAGGCGACTGGAACTGGGGTATCGAGGCGATTGAGACATACCAGGCGATGGAGAAGGTCAATGCCGCGCCACGCGACAGGGAAGCTCGCGTAGAGGCGAACATCGAGATGGGCGACTTCTTCTTCGACACGAAGATAGGCGTGGGCATCGTGTTCTCGCCAGACCCTCTCTACTTCAACCCGACCATAGTTTCCGACTGGGACCTGAAGCCCGGAAACCGCCGGAACTTCGAGTCAATCACACTCAAGTAGCGGCGCGACGATTGCAAAAGTCCCTTCCCTCTTGTGATAGATAGTCCACAGGGGTAGGCAAAAGTCCCTTCCCCCTCGATGGGGGAAGGTTAGGATGGGGGTGTCAGGCCCGACATCCCCCATTTCTCGGGGGTATGTAACTTGGGCATGAGACAGTTTCTGGCTCGTCGCCTGTTCTATTCGCTGTGGACGATACTGCTTTCCACGGTGATAGTCTTCGCGCTGTCACGTATGTCCGGCGACCCGCGCCTGCTCTATCTCACCGAGTACTCTCACCTCGACCCGGAGCGCTGGGAGGCGTGGGGCAAGGCGATGGGGCTGGACAAGCCGCTGCCATTGCAGTACCTCATCTGGCTGGGAAAGGCGGTTACAGGGGACTGGGGCCAGTCCATCGTGAACGGGCGCCCCGCGTTCGAGGCCGTGATGGAACGCGTGCCGGTAACCATGCAGATGACGGCTGGCGGGTTCGTCTTCGCCGCTATCTTCGGCATTCCCCTGGGTATCGTATCAGCGGTTTACAGGGGCACTCTCTGGGACTACATAGGCAGGACGTTCGCCATACTCGGGCAATCCCTGCCTCCGTTCTGGCTCGCCATCGTATTCATCCTGATATTCTCGGTGCAATTGGAGTGGCTGCCCACGTCGGGCAGGGGAAGTATCCAGCACTTCATTATGCCGTCCGTCATACTCGGCTGGCTGGCCGCCGCCGGATTCCTGCGCCTTACCCGCTCCGCGATGCTCGACGTCATGGAATCCGAGTTCGTTACGTTCGCTCGCGCGAAGGGCGTCGGCAAGATGACGATAGTGTGGAAGCACGCGCTCAGAAACGCCATCATCGCGCCTCTCACCTTCGGCGGACTGCTCATGGCGGGCTTCGCCACCGGCAGCGTGATCACCGAGACGATATTCGCCTGGCCCGGAATAGGCGTGCTCGCCCTCAACGCCGTGTTCAACAACGACTTCCCGATACTGGTCGGCGCGGTGCTCGTGTTCGCGGTCATATATGTCGTGGCGGCCTTCCTCATAGACGTATTGTACGCAGTCGTAGATCCACGCATCAGGTACAGTTGATTCCGACATGGCCGAACAGGACAACCAAACCGCGCAGATAGAACTCAAGCCGAGCACCGGACTCCGCCAGGCCTACGAGCAATTCAGGAGGTGGCCGGTGATTCCGGTCGCCATCCTGTTCATTCTGACGTTCGCGGCGATAACCGCGCCATTCCTCGCCCCCTACCATCCGGTGCGCGGCGAC
Source organism: Dehalococcoidia bacterium (assembly GCA_965202815.1). GTDB lineage: Bacteria > Chloroflexota > Dehalococcoidia > Lucifugimonadales > UBA1123 > VXRN01. Next base: position 526,801 of record CBDBCD010000002.1, on the reverse strand, counting down.
CTCAGAGAGCGCGAGACGCCCCCCTTCTGGCAGGAGGGCGGATCCATGGATCACATCCTGGGAACCGACCACCAGGGCCGAGACTTGCTGACCCGCATGATGCACGGCGCGCGAGTGTCCCTCACCTTCGCCGCTCTTACCATGGCCATAGGCGTGGCCCTGGGCGCGCTGCTGGGGGCTATATCGGGATACGCGGGCGGGCACGTGGACGAGATCATCATGCGTCTCGTGGACCTGACCAACGCGCTGCCATTCCTGCTGGCGGCTCTCGTGGTCGTGAGCGTCTTTGGAGCGAGTTTCCGCACGCTCCTGATAATACTGTCACTCTTCGCCTGGGGCGGCTACGCCAGGCAGGTGAGGGGCGAAGTGCTGCAACTGAAGGAGATGGACTACGTCGCGCTTGCGAAAGTCGCGGGCGCGTCGCCGATTCGGATTATCTGGAAGCACCTTCTCCCGGGCGTTACCAACACCCTGATAGTCGTGGCGACCCTGGGAACCGGGCAGATAATTCTGGCCGAATCTACGCTCAGCTTCCTGGGTGTCGGGATCCCGCCTCCCAACCCGGCGTGGGGCAGCATGGTAGCCGACGGACGTAACTACGTAGCCACTTCGTGGTGGATAGCGATCATACCGGGCGTCGGAATCGGACTCACCGTCCTTGCCCTGAACTTCCTGGGCGACTGGCTGCGCGACTACTTCGACCCGCGCCTGCGGCAGATATGACAAAAAGGGGCGACCATGGTGGTCGCCCCTTTTACTATGCTTCTTTACTCGCGCTTTTTAGGCGTCGTAGTACAGGAAGAACTCGTAGGGATGCGGGCGAAGGCGCACTTCGTCAACTTCGTTGGAGCGCTTGTAGTCCAGCCACGTCTCGATGAGGTCCGACGTGAACACGTCCCAGGTCAGCAGGAATTCGTGGTCGCCTTCCAGGGCGTCCAGCGATTCTTCCAGGCTGCCCGGAACCTGCTGTACGTTGGCGGCCTCTTCGGGGGAGAGGTCGTAGAGGTCAACGTCGAGCGGGTCACCCGGATCTATCTGGTTGCGGATGCCGTCTATGCCCGCGAGCAGCATCGCGCTGAAGGCGAAGTACGGGTTGGCCGTCGGGTCGGGGCAGCGGAACTCGATGCGCTTCGCGGGCGGCGTGTCGAAGTACGCCGGTATGCGGCAGCAGGCGCTGCGGTTGCGCGACGAGTAGGCCAGGTTGACCGGCGCCTCGTAGCCCGGAACCAGGCGGCGGTACGAGTTGGTGGTCGGGGCCGCGAACGCCAGAAGCGCGGGAGCGTGCTTGAGCAGGCCGCCGATGTAATACTTCATCGTGTCGCTCATGTGCGCGTAGCCGTCGCCGTAGAAGATGTTCGTCCCTTCCTTCCAGATGCTCTGGTGGGTGTGCATACCCGTGCCGTTGTCGCCGAACAGCGGCTTGGGCATGAACGTCGCGGTCTTGCCGTGCCTCGCGGCGACGTTCTTCACCAGGTACTTGTAGATCATGATGTTGTCGGCGGTCTTGGTCAGGGTGTCATATACGATGTCTATCTCGGCCTGGCCCGCGGTCGCCACTTCGTGGTGCTGCTTCTCGATGACCATGCCGAACTTCTGCATCTCGATGACCATCTCCGAGCGGATGTCGCTCAGCGTGTCTGTGGGAGGTACGGGGAAGTAGCCGCCCTTATGGCGCGGCCTGTGGCCTTTGTTGAGCGTCTCGCCGTCCAGATTGTAGGCGCTGCCCGAATTCCAGACGCCCTCGTCCGAGTCCACGCTGTAGTACGCCGAGTGCGCGTCCTGGTCGTAGCTGGCGGTGTCGAAGATGAAGAACTCCGCCTCCGGGCCCCAGTAGCTGGTGTCGCCGATGCCGCTGGAGGCGAGGTACGCTTCCGCCTTCCGCGAGACGTACCTGGGGTCGCGGGTGTAGTCGGAGCCTGTGAGAGGATCGCGTATATCGCAGATCAGGCTCAGGGTCTTGATGTTGTAAACCGGGTCTATGACCGCCGTGCTGGGGTCCGGCACGAGCAGCATGTCGCTCTCGTCAATCGTCTGGAAACCGCGAATGCTGGAGCCGTCGAATCCGGTGCCGTTGGCGAAGAGGCTCTCGTTGACCTCGTTCGGCGGCACGCCGACGTGCTGCAGCGTTCCGGGAAGGTCCGTGAACTTGAGGTCAATTATCTCGATTCCCTCGTCCGCTATTAGTTTTATGACATCTTCTGGGGTCATGCTTCCACTCCTTGTATCTGTTTTGTCTTCCGGCTGAAGCGGCCGTTCGGCTGTTGGGGGCTGAGCGCCGAAGCCATTTTACACGCTGCGCTCTTGCATTAGAAAGCGCCTGGTCGAGTCCATCGGCCCAGGCGCTTTATTAGTGAAGGTTATCGGTTTTGACTCTTCTGCCGATGGCGGTTGGCCTCACTGGCAGGGGTACTTGTAAACGCGACTACTTTTCTTCTCTGCTCTTGCGGACCTTGCTCGGGAGGATGACCCACAGTCCGAACAATCCCGCAAATGCTATTCCGCCGAGAATTGCTTCGATACCCATCTGTTTACTGACTCCTGTCTGAGTGATCCGACGCCGGGGGCCGCTCTATCGGTTCGGCGTCGCGTTTGTTCTATGTTTCACATTATCCAGGATCATTGTTTCGGGCGTGTTACTCAAATGTTAAATTTGTGTAACATATACTGAATATACCACAGATACGTGAATCTGGACGCAAAAGCGAAGGCTCCGACCGCTCAAGCCCCCTTGGAGCGGTCAGAGCCTTGTGAATAGAGGAAGGGTTGTCAGTGTTGCCGGGTGGCTATCCCGCCATCTCCGGGTAGGCCGAAGAGCCGTGTTCGGGCTCGTCCAGGCCGCTTATCTCTTCTTCTTCGGAGGCTCTCAGACCCATGCTCAGGTCTATGGCCTTGAAGAGGACGAATCCGGCTCCGAATCCCCATGCCGCCGCTACGAGCAGACCGACGATCTGCGGAAGCAGCTGCTCGGCGTTGCCGTAGAAGAGTCCGCTCACGTCGTTGTTGCCCGCGGCGAAGAGGCCGACCGCCAGGACGCCCCATGCGCCGCAGATGCCGTGCACCGTAACCGCGCCCACAGGGTCGTCCGCCTTGATGACGTTCTTCACGAACTCGACGCCGAAGATCATTATGACGCCGGAGATGAGGCCGATTACGACCGCGCCCCAGGGGTCAACGTAGGCGCAGCCCGCCGTGATGCCGACGAGCCCGGCCAGCGCGCCGTTACACGCCATCTCGATGTCCGCCTTGCCCGTGCGCAGCAGGACGACGTATATGGCCGAGGTCGCGCCCGCCGCGCCCGCGAGCAGCGTGTTGACCGCGTTCAGGCCCAGGCTGCCGGAGTTGATGTTGAATCCGAACCATCCGAAGAACAGGATGAAGGTGCCGATTACCACGTAGGGCATGTTGTGTCCCTTGAGGTCCGCGCCCTCGCGGAAGCCCTTGCGGGGCCCGACTACTATCGCGCCGGCCAGCGCGAGGAAGCCGCCGATCATGTGAACGACCGCGGAACCGGCGTAGTCAGCCATGCCGGGGCCTATCTGGGTCAGCCAGCCGTTATCGCTCCAGGCCCAGTGTCCATATATAGGATAGACGACCGCGCCCACGATGAAGCTGTACGCGAAGTAGGCGTTGATCTTGGTGCGCTCCGCCACCGCGCCCGCGATGATGGTCGCGGCGGTTCCGGCGAATACCATCTGGAAGAACCAGCCGACCAGGTCGGAGTCGCTGAAGTCGGCGAGGAAGAACCCCTCCAGTCCGATGATGCCGGAGGCCGCGCCTCCGCCCATCATCAGCGCGAATCCGAACGCCCAGAAGCCGAGCGACGCGATGCAGAAGTCCAGGAACGATTTCGTCATGTAGTTGACCGTGTTCTTGGAACGGATCAGGCCCGCTCCAAGGAACGCGAATCCGGCCTGCATGAAGAAGACCAGCGCCGCCGCGACCGTTAGAACAAGGTCTTCCACCTTGCTGTCAACGTCCGCGGCCGAAATGTCCTGCGCGTAGGCCACTCCAATAGCGCCGATGAAGATTCCGATGCCCAGGAGCGCCACCATGACGAGTCTGAGTTTGAAGGGTGTGGGGCTAAATATACTGGTATTAGTCAATCGCTATACCTCCTTGAGGTGGATGGGGGCCGATACCTTTCGGTAATCCACGATACTGAACAGATATTACCGAATCTTTTCCAGAATGTAACATTTCTGTTGTATTTTTGTTAAGAAAATGTAAATTCTGGCTTAGGTCATACAGAGATCGGCTCTCTCGCGTGGAATCCGAATCGCCATGCCTCCAACTTGCATCGGACAGTCAAGCTGAGTCGAGGGGATAGCCAGGGTCTTTTCATTATCGAGTGTCACTAGAGAAGTCCGTTCGTGGTGAGCTTGTCGAACCATGAACGGACGGCCCTTCGACAAGCTCAGGACGAACGGGATATTGACAGCGAGGCGAAAACAAAAGACCCTGAGGGGATAGCGGGGCCTTTTGATTATTGCAAACCGAAACCCTTCCGTGTGATTCGTCATTCCCGCACTCTACCACCGTCATTCCCGTGAAAACGGGAATCCACAGGCTGAGTCCATGGCGATCTCGGATAACCGAAAGACCCTGGCGGGGATAGTGGCCGAACCGGACTTGGCGAAAATTCGGGAACGGGCTCAAAAATGTTCACTGACGGATATTGCCATTAGTGATACAATGGTCTGGACATCGCCCCGGCGGAGGGATACAGGATGGACGCATGGTCATAAAGGAATCCATACACCAACTGGTCGAAGAGCTTCCCGAAGAGGAACTTTCCACGGCGCTCAGGTTTCTTCAATACCTGAAGGACGTGGGCGACACCGAGCCTATTGTCCAGACTGTGGACCCTGACTCGTATGGTTACGACTACGATTACGACGAGGACGAGCCGCTGGATGAAGAAGGCGAGGGCCTGTCGGTGGCTGACGCCTGGCGCCAGTACCTGAATAGCAGAACGCGGCCCTGATTCGCCAGGGCCGCGCTCTATTTCTAAGATTGTTCTGCTTGTTAGGACGCTTTGCCTATCCTGAACATCGTGGAACCACAAATGCCGCACTTGCCGCGGGTTGCGGGCCTTCCGTTCTTCATCGTTACCTGTTCCGCTTCCTGTATCTCGCGCGATTCCCTGCACTTCATGCAGTATCCGGTCATTACGATTCCTCCCAGATGTTTGGATGAAAACTAGATATAGTTCAGATGATTGCTGATATTACCCTAAATTTCCGATATGTGCCAATGGCAGAATTAAGGTACAAGTCTGCAACAGTTTAGTTAGCGCCGCCTGTGGCGCGAAAGCCCCTTCCCCCGCTGCCGTATAGCGAATGTCTGCGGATGTAGCGGCGCACCGGGTCCGGTACGCCTCGCAGCGTCGCCTCTCCCGCGGAGCGCGACCGGATGCCCGTCGCGCTCGTGTCCACCATGGGCCCGCTTACCATCCTGACCCTGCCCGCGGATGCAGGGAAGTCCCGTTCCAGATCGTCCGCTGACACATCCTCGACCCCCGGCCTGGATACGGCGGCCACCGAACACAGCTCGAATATCCGCTCAGGCCGATGCCAGCGGCCAAGCTCGCGCACCGAGTCCATGCCCAGAATCAGGTACAGATCGGCGTCTCCCATGCGTCGCCGCAATTCAGCCAGCGTATCCACCGTGTAGGTGGGCCCGGGGCGATCTATCTCTATCGAGGAGACCTCGAAGCGCGGATTGCCCTCGATAGCCAGCTCCACCATAGCCAGCCGGTGGGCGGGATCCGTCACCGGCTGGCCGGACTTGAGCCACGGTCGTCCGGCAGGCATGAAGATCACCTTGTCCAGTCCCAGGCATTCGAGCGCCGACTCCGCTATTCGCAGATGTCCCTCGTGAATCGGGTCGAACGTCCCGCCCAGTATGCCTATCCGCGCCACGATGTATTCCCTCTATGGCGCAAAAGTCCCTTCCCCCTTGACGGGCTCACAAGGGTAGGCAAATCAATAGACCCGTTCGTCCTGAGCTTGTCGAAGGACAAGTCCAAAAGTCCCTTCCCCCTTGATGGGGGAAGGTTAGGATGGGGGTGATCCCCCCTGAGCGCTAAGCGATACAGGTTACTCACGCCCCCTTCACATTCACTATCTGCCTGAACGTGTGAACCACGTCAACAAGCTCCCTGGACTGCTCCATGACCAGGTCAATATCCTTGTACGCCCCCGGAAGCTCGTCGAGGAACGCCTCCGACCGGCGCACCTCGATGCCCTCCATCCAGCGGTCGAAATCGCCCATGTCGAAACTCTCCCTGGCTCGTCTGCGGGAGAAGCGGCGTCCGGCCCCGTGCGGCGCGGTCTGGAACGACTCGATATCCCCTTTGCCCCGCACCACGTAGCTCCTGGTTCCCATCGAGCCGGGAATCAGTCCCATCTGGCCCTCCAGCGCCTGGATAGCTCCCTTGCGGGTGACCCATACGTCGTCCTCCCCGAAGTGGCTCTCCTTCTGCGTGAAATTGTGGTGGCACTGGATGTTCTCGGCCTCCTCGAAGTCACTCGTGCGATAGCGCAGCGCTCCCAGTACCCGATCCATCATCTCCTCGCGGTTCAGCAGCGCGAAGAACTGCGCCCAGTCCAGGTCGCGGATGTAGTCGTCGAACTCTTCCGTGCCACCGCTCAGGTACGCCAGGTCCTTGTCCGGCAGCGAGACCGACATCTTCTCCATCAGCGCCTTCGCCTTGCGGATGTGGTAGGTCGCTAATCTGTTCCCGACGCCCCGGGAGCCGGAGTGCAGGAACGCCCAGATGCCGTCGTTCTCGTCCACCACTATCTCGATGAAGTGATTGCCTGATCCGAGCGACCCCAGCTGCTTTCGCCAGTTCTTGGATATCTTGTCGTAGAACCCCAGCCTGTCGCCCGCCTTCTCCTCCAGCAGTTCCACTCTCGGACGCGCCGTCTTTCTCACCCGTCCGTTATAGCGGCCCGCGCTCAGCGGGATTCGGCTCTCTATAGCCACGCGCAGGTCCGAGAGGTCTTCCGGCATATCCGACCTGCTGAGCGACGTCCTCACCGCGATCATGCCGCAGCCGATGTCCACGCCCACGGCGGCCGGAATGATAGCGTCCCTGGTGGGAATGCAGGACCCGACCGTGGCCCCCAGGCCGAAGTGGCAGTCCGGCATCACCGCGACGTGCCGGAACACGAACGGCATACCGGAGATATTCCGTATCTGGTCCAGCGCCTGCTCCTCTATCTGCTCCGGCGGAACCCACGACAGCGCGCGCTCATTGATCTTGTACGGGGCCATTTCAATCCTCCCACCAGCTAAATCACTCCCATACCTAATGTTAGCAAGTCCGCCCGCTCCCCGTCGCCCGCCGTCCGAAGTTGGAACTTGTATCACGTTGAGACAATTGCAAAAATCCCCTCTCCCTCGACGGGCTCGCAAGGGTAGGCAAAAAAGTCCCTTCCCCCTTGACGGGGGAAGGTTAGGATGGGGGTGACTCCGCCTATCCAACTTCAATGCCTACCCCTCCCAGCCCTTGACGGGGGAAGGCTAGGATGGGGGTGATGAAACTCCTGATAACTACCGTCATTCCCGCGAAAGCGGGCATCCAGGGGCGCGGCTTCCAATAGCAAAACTAGCTGGACGCTGCGCTAGCTTGACTGATCCGGCATTAGCTGACGGGCCGCGTCGTCTATCTGATCTGCGATGCCTCGCTCGCGCAGGGCCTTGTGGATGGCGTCGGAGACTTTGATCTGCCCAACATCGTCTGGGAATGAATCCCTGATTCCCTCAGCCAGAACTTCAGCCCGCTTGCACAGATCCGCGAGTTGGATGTGCGTCGAATTGCGCGGGTCATACTTCGGAATCGGTACAGTGTGCCAGAAGTGGTGGTCGAAGTGTCGGCGGGTTCTCTGGCTCTGACGGTAAGCTTCCTGTAAGCAGTCGGCATTCAGCAGCGCGGTCAGATAGGCGGCTTCAGATTCGGTTGAACTAACGTAGTAGTAGAACTGGTGGCTTGCGATTATATTGGGAGATACTCTAACTGCACGAATCCCTATTCGACCACTGGCATTATAGAGAACTTTCCGTAAACCCTCACCCACGGCGGCTGATGCTGTCTGGCGTGTTAATCCATTCTGGAAATTTAATCTTCCCCATAATTTCTTCGGAGTGTTTCCGCCTTTACCTCTGCCGTCTTGATAAACAGACTCGGCATTGACCCAGTAGCTGAATCTCTCAGCGTCTTGATCGTATAGACCTTCTTCGGTCAATGGCAATACCATTTGGTCCAATGTCCGTCTCAACTGATATGGGAATAGGTTAGTAGGAAATGCAGCTTTATGTATCCACTGGTTTGGAACATCTCTGCCAATTAACGCACCCTTGTCTGACCACGGCTTCTTACTCGACGGCCTTGTAGCGAAGTTCACCGTATTCCCAGATATATTCAGTGTGCCCGAATCAATCATAGCTAGACAGTACGGGAACATAGTTGCGCCATTCTTGAACAAGGGCCTGCCGTCCTCGTCGAAGTATCCCGACTTAGCTTTTGGCAACTTCCTCGGAGCGTTAACCCAGTTGGTACGAATTTTCGCGTCGTCCCAACTGGTGTGCGATTCGACCTTTGGGACGCCTTCCATGTTCATCAGAACCTTCGTGGGCGTGTCGTTTGTCTGTGATTCGGGGTCTTCAGTCTGTTCCTGTCCTTCGCTGTGGGTTTGCAGCCAGACGCAGGATTCCACAGTGAAGGGCGCTTTCCTGACTTTTCCAATATCCATGTATTCAAGCGCGCCCGCGCTGATATACGGATCACCACGCACATTCTCCCAGTTCGTGCCGTCCAGCGCCCCCTGCGGCAGAACCCAAGCAGCAAGTCCGCCGCTGGACGCCAGGTAGTTCAGAGCGCAGCGTTTCACGAATAGAGCCGCGATGTCGAAAGAGGTATTCGCCTTGCCTTGTCCCCAAAAACCGAGTTCGTTGGCCAGAGCTTCCAACTCGGACTTTCGCTGCGCAGTCTGTATCTTAGACATCCTAACCCAGGGCGGATTGGCGAGAATGCGGTTGACCCTGCGCCGCCTCAGCTTGGACGGTCCCACTATGTTCTGAAAGTACCAACCCCATACTGAGTCCTTCTCGTCGCGGCATACTTCTATGAGTGTGTCAAAGGTGTTCTCTATCATCTGGGTGTCGTGCTGATTCAAGCCCATCGCTATGCCGACGGGCATAGGCTTGGGCGGAATGGAGTTGGCGGCTAGGACGAACCTCCTCAGATCATCTGCGAACGATTCCTGGTCCGTCCATGAGACGGGTATGCCCAGTAGCCGGTGCAGAGGCGTTTCGACGAGATAGTATGGGACGTTCTCCTGGTTCTCCAACGTCATGCCCGAACGCGAGTATATCAGCGAGTCGCCCTGCGCCACGTTGATGGAGTTGAGGCCATTCGGCGGATCAACCGGTAGCGCGCGCAGAATGTTCGCGCGGCTGAACTCCACTGCAACTGGGTGAATATCTATTCCATAGACCAGCCGCGCGGTCACCTCCGCTATCTTGCCGTCCTGGTATCCCTGCTCTCTCATGTACTGGACGATGCGCCGCGCCGCGTGATACAGGAATGTCCCGGACCCGCAGGACGGATCCAGCGCGCCCACGCCTGCCGGGTCTCCGTTCAGCGCCTGGGACACCGAATCGCTAAGCCAGTTCTCATCCAGCAGGCGCTCGACCAACATCTCAGCCAGCCAGTCAGGGGTGTAGAACTCTCCAAATGCCTGTCGCTGCTCCGATGGCACCATGTCTTGGTACAGAGTTCTCAGAACATCCCTGGAACGCGCGCGCCAGTCATACCGGTCCGCCACATCGAACACGCGCCTCACCCAGTCAGCGCCGGGTTCGTGGGTCGGCTCGCTGTCCGCGCCGGGCGCGAACGGCCACGCCACGAAACCCTCGTCCACGTAGCTCAACGGATCGTCACTCGCGTTGCGCTGCCCGTTCTGGAGGGAGCGACCAACAGCTCGGGCTATAGTAATGAGGATGGTGTGGGTAACGAACAGGTCGTCTCCCTCGGCGGTGGTAACATACGGCGAGTCGTCCGGTCGTTGCTCCAGTTCGCCGGACGGCGCGTTGCCCGAACTTCTCAGCACATCCAGCCACAGGTCGCGTTTGGTCTTTGTTCCGGCGTCCGCCTTGAGAGCGGGATATATTTCGTTCCTCAACTCATCCCTCAATCTCTCGAAAAGTTGCGCCGGGGCCCTGGGCGCCCAAGGCTTGCCATGCACCCGATCAAAGGAACTTGAGAGCCAGTTTGCCAATGAGTCCACCGATTTCCTGGTGTACTTCTCCCCAGAAACTATCAACAGGGCGGAGCTTAGTTCGCCGTTCGACAGAATCTCCCACTGCCACATCCACCAGATGCGGCCATCGGTGAGGACCGCCCTCCACGGCAAGTCGCCTAATTCGTCGAAGTCGAACCTGGCCCTCTCGCGCTCCCATTCCGCTTTGACATAGCGGTCGCATTGCTGGAACTGCGTCTCTCCGATATTGGAGGCTCTGATCGCTTCGGGATCAGCCGCGCCGGTACGCTTTGTCTCAAAGACAACCCGACGCTGGGGCAGGAATATATCCATCCTTCCACCGTCCGAAGTCGTGTACTCTGGTTCGATATCGTACCCTAAGGACTCCAGCAGAAATCCTAACCGCAATCTGACGGCTTCCTCATTCGGGTGTTTGACGGTTACCAGTCGGCGCGCTTGTGTCCTGGTGTTCTCCGAAATGGTCATATCTCAAACATCCTGCAACTCTGAATCGCTGACTTACACTATACGTCTATACTGCGCATCCCCACACTCGCACATCCCGATTCAGAAATCCACCCAAATGGGATTGGAACTCACCCGGGCTTTACTAAAACCCTTCCCCTCCCAATTCTCCCCTTGACACCCTTCCCAGAACGCCTGTACTCTATAAGACGCACAGAACCCATGTGCGCCAGACCGACTAAAAACTAACAACTAATGACTAATGACTAGAAAACCCAACCCACAACTCAAACAGATAGTCCTCGAAGAGACCAACGACGGACGCGATGTCGTGCGCTTCCTCAAAAGCACCTTCATGGACATCGAAGGCGCTCCACAACTCTACGGTCTCAGACACAAGGACTACGCCCGCTCGCACAAGATAGCCGCCGCCAGAATACTCGCCAGAATCGGCCTTGAGGAGGGCAAGCGCTACCTCGGAAGAACCTACGTCCCCACTCCCTTCAAGAGAGTCCACCCCGAAGACGAAGACCTGCCCAGAAAAGAAATGGCAGCCTCCACTTCCGAGCTCTACCGACTGGTCAAAAAAGAGACCAGCGACGGCCGGGACATCATCATCCGCTTCGTCGGCATAATGAAGGGCCACTACCCCGAGTACAAGCCCCACCTGCGCATGGCCGCCGCCAAAGAACTCATCCGCCAGATAGAATTCGACTACGACGACGAACCCGCTCGCTCAGAACCCACGTCCGATCCAATTGATAATTCTGACGACGAGCCAACCCGTCCCGAACCCGCCTCGGCTTCAACCGACGAACCAACTCCACCGGCGCCCGCCCCCGAACCCATAGGGCCGTCCCTCATGGCCGCCGACGACCCACAACCCGCCGCCGACCCAATTGATAATTCCCAATTGAAAATTGATAATCCCCCACCCCGCCCACACCACGAATACGCCAGAGAACACTGCGCCGAAGAGGAGGAATCCATCTACCGCTCCATCATCCGCCGAGCGGCTGAAAGACCCGACATAGACTCCGCCAAGATCGAGGCCGAAAAGCTAATAGCGGAATTCAACCGCTTTGCCCAGGAACGAAATCCCAACCACAGAGTCGTCGCCGTGCCCGACGACCTGCTTTCAAAGTCCCTCACCCAGAGGATGCAAGCCCCGGAAACATACGAGTTCGACCCCGCCGACTACTACGACCTCGACCGCGACGACTTCTACTTCTGCCTGTGCCGAGACTGCGACGAGTGCGAAGAAATCGAATTCTTCGAGGAACTCATGCGCGAACTCGAAGAAGAATACGAAGACCCCTGACGACTGAATACTAAAAACTGGCAACTAACAACTTCATAGAATCTCGCATTTGTATTAGAATGAGTTCAACTACAATAGTTGAGCGCGGGCAATGCCGTCTGTCAGAGACCTATATGACCTCCAACTTCTCGACTGGGATATCCAGAAGCGCGAGGAGGAGTTGGCGGACATCCGCGCAAAGGCCGCGGACGATTCGAGACGCGAGACCGCGAAGCGACAACTGGACGCGCTCGAAACCAAGCTGGCCGGCCTCGCGAGACCCCGACGCCAGACCGAGAACAACATCCAGGACATCGAGCGGCGAATCGCCGAGATTGACGTCAGGCTGTACGACGGCTCCGTGACCAATCCCAGGGAACTGGAAGCCTACCAGGACGAGCGGGCCAACCTGTCCGGCAACCGCGCCGACGAGGAGGACAAGCTGCTCGAATTGATGATCGAGACCGACGACACTCAGGCGCTTCTGGACAAGGCGAGAGATATATTCGAACGCATAGACGGCGAACGCGAGAGGGAACTTGAGAGCCTCAAGTCTCGCCACGCCCGGGTGTCCTCCGAACTGCCCGAATTCAGGGAGCGCAGGGGTGAATTGGTGTCTGAGCAAGCCCCGATGACCCTCGCTATATACGAGCAGGTGAGGCAGCTCAGGGGTGGACAGGGCGCGGCCCTCGTGGACAGGCGCGGGCTGTGCCAGGGATGCCGGCTAGTCATACCCACGACCGAGCTTCAGCGCGTCCGCGCCGGAGACGAAATAGTGCAGTGCGGCAGCTGCTCACGAATCCTGATTTACGAGTGATCTGCAAAATCCCTTCCCCCTCGACGGGGGAAGGCTAGAGCCTGCCCCGTACTTGATACGGGGATGGGGGTGAAACCCCAACTGAAAACTAACCACTAAAGACTAAAGACTACAAAATGAGAGCCTTAGGATACTTCAGGGCTGACGCCCCAACCGCATCCAAAGATAACGGCAAGTCTCAGCGGGAATTCGAGACCGAATTCCAGGACTACTGCTACATCAACATGCACCAGCCGGTCGAGCTATTCGGAGACCTCGAAGCGACCGGCGACCGCGAGCGGTCCGCTTATGAACGCCTGCTGAGCTACATCCGCGACTCGGAGATGGAGTTCCTGGTCGCGGTGCCCGACGCGTCCCACCTTGGGAACGACCTCGAAGCCGTGGCGCGCGCGTTCCTGGCGCTCGAAAACATGGGTTGCAAGGTCGCCTGCCAGGACGATGACCTGCCCGACCCTCTCCAGAACGCGCTTGTCGCGCTGGGCCCGGCGGGCGCGTCCAGAACGCGCAGCGAGAAGATACGAATGTCCATGCAGAACAGGGCGCTCAGCGGAAAGGGGCTGGGACGCCCGCCTTTCGGCTACCGCAACGGCGAGGACGGCGCCCTTGAGATCGTAAAGGACGAAGCGCCCGTCGTAGAACTCATCTTCAGACTGTACACGAAGGACAGAATGGGCATGAGACTCATCGTCCAGCACCTGAACGAGCGCGGCATAACCACGCGCAGGGGCGGAAACTGGAACGTCGTCAGCGTAAGGGACATCCTGAAGAACACCGTCTATATCGGCACATACACCCGTTTCGGACTCCGACTGCCCGGATCGCACGAAGCCATCATACCGCGCGAGATATTCCGCGAGGCCCAGGACATAGTAAGGGAGCGACGCCCAATTGGCAGGGTGTCGCAGTCGGAGCCCTACCTGCTGTCCGGCATCGCCTTCTGCGAGTCCTGCGGCAATAAGATGATGGGCGTTACGCGACGCCAGTTGTGGAGAAACAAGGACGGCAACCGCAGCCGCGCCACCTACCGCTACTACCAGTGCCAGTCTCGAAACAACCAGAGCGTCTGCGGATACCACACCTGGCGCGAGGCCGACCTGGAAGGCGCGGTGCTCGCGCAGATTCCGCTCGCAATCGAGACCAGGGCGCTTCGCAGGCTCACTTCCCATGACCGCGCGCGGGAATCCGAGCAGCCGCTGAAGAAGATATGGGAAGAGCGAATCAAGAACGCCGAACGCCGGTTCTCCCAGACCCTTCGCAAGACCGCGTCCGGCGCGGTCAACACCGACCAGCTCGAACGCGCGCTCGCCGAACTGGACAAGGCCAGGGCGCTGGCTGAGAAGTCCGGGCAGCCGGCGGACGTGGGCGATATGATCGAAAGATGGAACGAGAGGGACTTCGACGAAAAGCGCGACTTCCTGCTGACGCACGTCGCCCGCGTCGAGGTCAGCGACCACATGGCCCGGATAGTGGCATGAGCGGAGAACTCTATTGGCGTTAGCCCTCATACCACGCGCATACGAAGCTCTGCTCAGGCCGCTGCTGTTCACCCTTCCGCCCGAAAAGGCGCAGAAGGTCGCGGACCGCGCGCTGAAACTGTGGCCGCTGTGGAAAGCGGCTGCGCAGGTCGGCGGCTTCACTTCGCCCAGAATCGAAACGAACGTCGGCGGACTCGCGCTCAGGAATCCGGTGGGGCTGGCGGCGGGTTACGATAAGAACTGCGAACTTCTTCCCGGTCTCGCCGCGCTCGGCTTCGGATACGTGACCTGCGGCACGGTCACCGTGGAGCCGCGTCCGGGCAATCCCGGGACCCGGCTTCTCAGGGACGAGTCCCGCCACGCGCTGCTGAACGCGCTCGGCTTTCCTGGACTCGGACTCGACGCCGCCGTGGAGAGGCTCACGTCTGATATGGGACTGGTTGGCGACACGCCAATCGTGGTGAGCGTTTCAGGAGCCGATATAGTGGACATATCCAGGTGTCACGCGACTATGGAGCCGCTCGCCGACGCGATAGAAGTCAACATAAGCTCGCCGAACACCGCTAATCTGAGAGTTTTCCACTATCCCGACGTACTGGGCGAACTGCTCGACACGCTCAATGAGGTCAGGACCAAGCCTCTCTTCGTGAAGTTGCCGCCCTTCCAGTCCCACGATGACGACCCCAAGCGCAACGAACTCGTTCTGTCCCTCGCGGACGTATGCGCCGCCAAGTATGTGGACGCGCTCACCGTAGCCAATACCCAGCCTGTCCAGGACGAGCGGCTGGGCGTCGGCACGGGAGGACTGAGCGGTCGGCCCATCTTCGGACAAATGTTGAGAATGGTCCGCGAAGTGCGCGAAAGAGTAGGCAGATACACGGACATCAATGCGTCGGGAGGGATATTCACCGCGAGCGACGCGTGGCAGGCGTTGATGGCCGGGGCGGACAGCGTTCAGCTAATGACCGGCTTCGTTTACCGGGGCCCCGGAATCGCGCGGGACATCAGCGTGGGACTGGACAGGATGGCCGCGCTGCAGGACCTTGATTCGGTGCGCTCCATCAGACGCCGGGCGAGCGCGGGACCGCCAGCCAATGTCTGAATACAAGACGCTCATACTCGATCTGGACGGCACCCTGATCGGCCCCGACGAACTCATATCGCCCAGGGTCGCCGAGGCCGTGAAAGAAGTCGCGCGCAGAATCGGCGTCTCCATAGCGACGGGCCGCGAGACGGGCGACGTTCTGAAATACGGCAGGGAACTCGGCCTGACATGGCCCCAGATCTCCGACAACGGCGCACAGATCATTGACCCCGTGAGCCGAAAGAGCCTGTGGAGCGCGCCCCTGGGCGAGGAGCTTTCGCGCAGGGCGATGCGTCCCATCATCGAAAGCGGATGTGAGTTCTTCGCCACCCACGCGGGCGGCGCGGTAACCGACCTGGCGAATCTGGACACCTGGGAACTCACCAGGGTCTCTGCGCTCGACCTGGACAGAGAGACCGCCGACGCAATGATGGCAAGCATGTCCGGCGAAAGCGGCCTGGACATGGTGAAGGTCTGGCTGCCGTACAACCAATTATGGGCTGTTGACTTCACGCGCAGCGGAGTCCACAAAGGAAGCGCGCTGCGCGTCCTGTGCGAAATGACCGGCGTCGCTCCCTCCCAGACAATCGCCGTGGGCGACAGCTTCAACGACGCGCCGATGATCGAGGCCGCCGGACTCGGCATTGCGATGGGCAACGCCCCCAGAGAGGTGAGAGACGCGGCCGACTACGGCGTCCCAACCGTGGAACAAGACGGCCTCGCCCACGCCATAGAGCGTCACGTCCTGCCGCTGCTCTAGCTGCGCTGCGCCGGTACTTCTCGACATATTTGAGGCGGTCTTCTTCCCCTGTCAGATCAGAGTATCACGCTAAGTGGATTCTCCAGCAGCCGCTTTATCTCGTTGATGAAGAACGCGCCCTCCGCGCCGTCCACTATGCGGTGGTCGGCTGACAGGGTGGCGGTCATCATCTGGCGCGCGACGATGCTGTCGTCCGCAGCCACGACCGCGCGCTTCTGCACCGCGCCAACGGCCAGGACCGCGGTCTGCGGAGGCTGGATTATCGCCACGAAACTGGTCACGTTCATCATGCCCATGTTGGATACGGCGAACGTGCCGCCGGAATACTCCTCCGGCCTCAGCGTGCCCTGATTCGCGCGCGCGGCCAGGTCCTTGGTCGCCTGCGCTATCTCAGACAGTGACATCCCGCCCGCTCCGACCACTGCGGGCATTATCAGGCCCTCCTCCAGCGCCATTGCGATGCCGACGTTGATGTCGTCGTTCATCCTGATGCTGCCGTCCTCGTAGTAGGCGTTGAACTTGGGGAACTTCTTCAGAGCGAGAACGCTGGCGGCGATTATCAGGTCGTTGACTGTGGCGCGCACTCCGCGGTCCGCCAGCGCATCGTTTATCTGGCCCCTGAGCGCCATCGCGTCCGTCATGTCCACGTCCGTGTTGACGTAGAAGTGTGGCTTCTCGTCCTTGGAGCGAATAGTTACGCGCGCTATCTGCTGTCTCATGCGCGAGAGCGGAATGAGTTCGGGCTCAGGCTCCTCGGCAACCTCTGCGACAGGCTCTGGTTCCGGCTCGACGACGACCTCTTCGACTTCGGGTTCTGCTTCCGGCTCCGCCTCCATCTCAGGTTCCGCGGCCACGACAACTTCGACCTCTGCGGGCGCCTCTTCCGCCACTACTGGCTCGACTTCCGGCTCCGGCTCCGCTTCGACCATAACCGGAACTTCCGGCTCCGGCTCACTGGGAGCGGCGGCCTGCGACTCCGTCATCCTGACGATGTCCTCTTTGACGATTCGTCCGCCCGGCCCTGTTCCCGCGACGTCCGCGAGGTCAATTCCGGCCTCCGAAGCCATCTGGCGCGCTATGGGAGTGGCGAAGATACGCTTGTCGGGCGCTGGCGCGCTGGGCGGCTCTGCCGCTAGGACGTCCGCAGGCGCGGCTTCCGACGTTGACGCTCCGAGAGGAATCGCGGCGTGATCATCTTCCGCTTCGGGGACTTCCGGCTCGGGCTCGGCGACCGGAGCCGCCGCTTCCGGTTCGGGAGCCGGGGCAGGCGCTTCGGCCTCTTCGCCGACCACCGCAATCGGCTGACCGACCGGCACAGTAGAGCCCTCTTCGACCAGTATCGTATGCAACACGCCGGCGGCGTAGGACTCGAACTCCACCACCGCCTTGTCCGTTTCGATCTCAGCCACTGGCTCCCCCAACTCGACGTTGGAGCCTTCGGCCTTCAGCCACCGCACAACGGTGCCTTCCTGCATATCGTAGCCCATCTGGGGCATGGTGAGTTCAGTAGCCAAGGAACTCCCCCCTCTCTCAAATATAGTACGGCTCTACAGTCCTGCGTAGAGCCGTTCTGAATTACGATAACCGTTCACAGGGATCAGTTAAATGAGCGACACGTTCTATATTCCGAAAGTCCGGGTGATTTCGCTCACGACTCTGTCCGCGTCCGGAATAGTGGCGGCCTCGAGCTGGCCGGAGTAGGGCGCGGGAACGTCAACGCCGCCCACGCGCGCGACCGGACCGTCCAGGTAGTCGAAGGCTTCCTCGTGAATCGCGCTTGCGACTTCCCCCGCGAATCCGCCCGTCTGCCACGCCTCTTCGACCACGACGGCGCGGTTGGTCTTCCTGACCGACTCGGCTATCGTCTCGATGTCCAGCGGCCTCAGAGTCCTGAGATCAATCACCTCCGCATTCCTGCCGCGCTCCGCCAGCTTGTCGGCGGCCTCCATGGCCACGTGCGCCATCCGCGAGTAGCCGATGATGGTGACGTCCGAACCCTCCCGTCGTACCTCTGCCTTGCCGAAAGGCACCTCGTAGTAGTCGTCCGGCACCTCTCCCCGGACGCCGTATATCAGGGCGTGTTCGGCATAGATAATGGGATTGTCGTCCTTGAGCGAACTGCGGATCAGCCCGAGCGCGTCATAGGGAGTGGATGGCACTGCCACCTTGAGACCCGGGACCGACGCGTACCAGCCCTCGAAACTCTGCGAGTGCGTAGCGGCGAGCTGCGCCCCGCCTCCGGTCACCGTCCTTACCAGCATCGGTACCTTGAGCTGTCCGTTGGACATATAGTGCAGCTTCGCGGCGTGGTTGATGATCTGGTCCATCGCCAGCAGGGAGAAGTTGATCGTCATGATCTCGACGACCGGCCTCATTCCCACCAGGGACGCCCCGATTGCCGCGCCGACGAAACCGGACTCGGAGATGGGCGTGTCCCGGATGCGTTCGGGGCCGTATCGTTCCAGAAATCCGCGCGTCACGGCATACGCGCCGTCATACGCGCCGATGTCCTCGCCCATCATGAACACGTCCTCGTCCCGGTCGAGCGCCTCGCGCAGTCCTCGGGCAATCGCCTCTCTCATAATCATTTCGGACATAACGCACTCCGAATCCTAGGCATATACGTTGTCGTAGAGTTCGTCGAGTTCCGGGAAGGGACTCTCGCGGGCGAACTCGACCGCCTCGTCTATCTCGCCGGCGACCTGAGAGTCTATCTCCTCCAACTCGTCGGTGGTGATAAGCCCCTCTCCGAGCGCCAGCGTCTTGAATCGGTCAATCGGGTCGTTGATCCTCCACTCCTCCACCTCGTCCATCTCCCTGTAATTCACCGGGTCGGCCATGGAGTGCCCGCGATACCTGTACGTCATCGCCTCCAGGAACACCGGACCGTACCCCGCTCGGACGCGATCCAACGCTTCGGAGGTCGCTTCGCGCACTTCCATCAAGTCCATGCCGTCAACCTGCATCGCCGGTATCTTGTAGTACTCGGCGGAGTTGTAGATGTCCCGTCCGGCGGCGTGGGTCATGTCCACGTGCGACCCCATGCCGTACAGATTGTTTTCCAGCATGAAGACGACGGGCAGCTTCCAGAGGGAAGCCAGGTTCAGCGACTCGTGGAACTCTCCCTCGTTCACCGCGCCATCGCCGAAGAACACCATGACGACGCCGTTCTGCTTCTTCATCTTGATGCCCAGTCCCATGCCGACGCCTATCGGCATCTGGCCGCCGACAATCGCGTGACCGCCCATGAAGTGCTTGTCGGCGTCGAACAGGTGCATCGAGCCGCCCTTGCCACCGCTGGAGCCGGTGGCCTTTCCGCAAAGCTCCGCCATGCACGCTTTCGGGTCCATCCCGCGAGCGAGCGCGTGTCCGTGGTCGCGGTAGTGCGTGATTATGTAATCCTGCGGCTCCAGCAGGCTGATCGCGCCGACCGCAACCGCCTCCTCGCCTATGTACAGATGAAGGAAGCCACGGATGAGACCCTGCATATAGAGCCTGCCGCTGGCCTCCTCGAACCGTCGGATGAGAAGCATCTTCCGGTAGAAGTCGGCCACCTGCGCCTTGTCTATATTTATCGCTACTTTCATGGACTTCCTCAGTCAGTTGGCTCTTACCGTCATTTATATGTTGAAAGTCCCTTCTCCCTCGATGGGAGAGGGCTAGTCAAAGTTCCTTCCCCCTCAATGGGGGAAGGTTAGGATGGGGGTGAAACCCCAACCCCACTCGTCATTCCCGCGAAAGCGGGAATCCATTCCTTGGTTAGTCGTCAGCTTTTAGTTGATGAGATATATTGACTCTTGCAGTCATTCCCACGCTCCCTACCGTCATTCCCGCAACCCCACTCGTCATTCCCGCAAAAGCGGGAATCCATTGTCCTGACGCCAAAGCGTAAGTTAGCGCATCAAATATGTATAGCTTCCCCCTCCGCGGCAAGCGCGGCCTCTTTGACAGTCTCGGAGATAGTCGGGTGCGGATGCACAAGCCAGCCCAGTTCGGCGGTCGTCGCTTCCAGCAGCTTCGTCATTCCCAGCTCGCCGAGCAACTCCGTAACCTCGGCTCCTATCATGTGCGCACCCAGAATCTCCCCGATCTCCTCGTCAACCACCAGCTTGATCATTCCCTCGGACTCGTTCATCGCCAGCGCCTTGCCGCTCGCCGCCATCGGGAAGCGCCCCACCTTTATGGGGTATCCCTGCTCTCTCGCCTGCGCCTCGGTAAGCCCAAAGCTGGCAACCTGTGGCCGGCAGTAGATGGCCCTGGGTATCTGCACATAGTCCAGCGGCTGGGGATCGAGCCCGGCTAGGCGCTCGACCGCCGTTACCCCCTGCGCGGACGCGACGTGCGCCAGCAGCATCTTTCCTGTAACGTCGCCTATCGCATAGATGTTGGGGACGTTCGTGCGCATGGAGTCGTCAACGGGTATGAATCCACGCTCCGTGCGGACACCCGCAGCCGCCAGTCCGATGCCCGTGGTATTGCCCTGCACCCCTACCGCCACCAGAACCTTGTCGCACTCTTCGACCATGTTCTCCGAGTCGGTCGAGATGGACACACTGGCAGAGCCGCCGTTCACCTCGATCCCTTCCACCTGCGCCCCGGTAACGCTCCGAATACCCTGCCGTCTGAACGAACGCTCGAGCTGCGCGCTTATCTCCTCGTCCTCGTTCGGAATGAGGCGCGGCATAAGCTCCACGATAGTGACTTCCGCCCCGTAGGCGCGCCACACATACGCGAACTCGCACCCGGTAGCGCCGCCTCCAACGATCACAACCCGCGCTGGAACGTCTCTGAGTTCCAGCGCCTCGCGGCTTGTGATTACCGTCTCGCGGTCTATCGGCAGGCCCGGAATGTCCCTCTGGCTCGCGCCCGTCGCTACTATGACGTGATTCGCCGACGCGACGCTGCCGTCCTCGGCGATGCGGACCGTGTTCGCGTCCTGAAGCGCTCCCGTCCCCTGGATGTGGTCCACCTTGTTCTTGCGAAGGAGCGCCCCGACACCGCTTGTCAGGCGTCCGACCACGCTGCGGCTGCGGTCAATCGCCTTTCCGAAGTCCGGGCTTACCTCGCCGACGCCTATCCCGTACTGATCGGCGTGCCGGATGATGCTGAGTACCTCGGCATTCCTGAGCAGGGCCTTGGAGGGAATGCACCCCCAGTTGAGGCAGATACCGCCAAGAGCGTCCCTCTCCATGACCGCCGTCTTCATGCCCAACTGTCCGGCGCGAATGGCGGCTACATATCCCCCCGGACCTGAGCCGAGAACCAGTACATCATATTCAGGCAAAAAACGAACCTCATCAATAGTCTTAGCGGGGTCGTCCAAACGACCCAAACCATTCTACACCATACGGGCGAGCCGTAAAAGTTTGAGATAACGGCACGGAAGATCGCAAGGTCAAGTCCCGATGTGTGGTGTGGGAGTTCGTCAATCCTTTTGTTCTAGTCAGGCCGCGGTCGGCTGCGTGATCTGAGCCTCCGGCAGCGCTTTGTCGTAAGTCGCTGAAGCGGGCGTCAGATATCTCCTGCCCACTACCCACTCGTCGTGCCGCTCGGCGAGTACAGCGCCGATCAGCCGACGCACCGCAGGCCGGTTCGGGAAGATGCCCACCACGTCGGTCCTGCGCCTTATCTCCTTGTTCAGTCTCTCCTCGGGATTGTTGGACCACACCTGCTTCCAGTGAGCGCCGGGGAAGGATGTGAAGGCCAGGATGTCAGTTCCGGCTTCTGCCAGCATCGAAGATGCCTCCGGGAACCGTTCGTTGAGTTGATCGACGACTCTGTTGAGCTGGGAGCGCGCCTCCTCGGCGGACGGCTGCTGGTAGATCGTACGGACCATGGTCGCCACCCAGGGCTGGGCGCTCTTGGGTACGCGGGTCAGCAGGTTGGTCATGAAGTGGGTGCGGCATCTCTGCCAACTGGCGCCAGCGAACACAGTCGCTATCGCGTCTCTGAGTCCACGGTGCGCATCCGAGGTCACAAGCTGAACACCTTCCAGGCCTCTGGCAGACAAGGATCGCAGGAACGCCAGCCAGAACGCGCCGTCCTCGCTCGTTCCCACGTCCATGCCCACGATCTCACGCTTGCCCTCGACGTTCACCGCGGTCGCCACGGCCACGCTCACGTTGACTATCCTGCCTTCCTCCCGAACCTTCTGACTCAGCGCGTCCAGCCACACATAGCAGTACGGTCCTGTGTCCAGCGGCCGACCCAGGGAAGCTGTCCACCACACCGTCGAGTTCCATACAGATACGAGATACCTGGCTCTTGGAGATGCCATCGCACCCCAATGCCTTGACCAGAACCTGCCCCGTACTTGATGCGGGGTCATCCACTCGTCTGGTGGACACACCTTCCACATATGCCTGCTGAATCACGGCCAGAAGAGCTCGCTCACTACGTCTTCGAGGCTCAAGCAGAGAGGGAAAGTAGGTCCCTTCCCTCAGCTTGGGTATGCGAAGTTCCATTGTGCCGACCCTGGTGTCCCAGGTACGGGAGCGGTAACCGTTACGATGGGTAAGCCGCTCGGGGTTGCGTTCTCCGCGCTCGGCGCCGATCATTGCTGAGACCTCGGCGTCCATGATCGCGTCCATCAACACCCGCATCGCCTCGCGCAGAAAGTCCACGTCTCTGTCCATACCCCTCTTGCGCAATAGTTGCATAAGGTCCATGCTGTCCTTGACCATCGTCGTTCTCCTTACTTCGGACTTGTCACTTATCGATGATAAGGATGACGCGATGGTCTGTCTCTACTACAGTCCTCTATTACACCACTCTACGGGACACTACTGCTGTCGGCTGAGTATGCGCGCATATGACAGACGAGTCCCATTCACGCCAGAATCCATACCACACCAAAACAACGGGCAGGAGTATGTATCATGCCGGAGTTCTTATTCGAGGCATCGCACTCGACGCAAGGGCTGCACGGCCTACTGAAAGACGGGTGCACTCGACGACGGGAAGCGATTGAGATGCTGGTGAACGGAATGGGAGGAAGCCTGGAGGCATTCTACTATGCCTTCGGCGACGGCGACCTGTACGTCATTGCCGATCTTCCCGACGAAGCGGCCGCGACCGCCGCCTCTCTCGTAGTAGGGGCATCCGGCGCCGGCAGTGTGAAGACGACTGTCCTCATAACGCCTGTGACCGTGGACCACCGGCCGCCCGGGACCTGAGCGACGGCGAACTGAACTAGCTTGTCCGGCTGCCGCCCGACATCGCACGTCCCTGCGGGATCTATTCCTCGTACCACCCCGAGGCGAAGATCAGACCGTCGTGCCTTACGACCCAGATGTGTTTCTTCTGGTTCTGTCCAGTTGCGGGATTCAGGAGGACGTAATCCACCCAGTGTCCCTCCCCGGTGGCCGCCATTACGTCGTCCCCGAAGAAGTAGCCCGTGGCGTCCACGCGTTCGCCGGGGTCTCTTCCCCTACGCTCCGGGTTGTAGTGGGCTATCGTGTAGCCTTCCTCGTCGATTATGACGCCGTACCACTGTCCATCTATGTTCCCGGGATCGTTGTAATACTCTATCGTCGCCTGTCTTCCGTCCCGTTCGTAGCGCTCGATGGCATTCTGTACGTAGGCTTTCGTGTAGGCCGCAGGGTCGTCCTTCGTGGGACCTTCCTCTCCGGACAGGCCCATGAACGTCATTCCGGCGATGACGACGGTTATGACGACGGCCACGGTGACCGTGACCATAACGGCGGTTCTTCTCAGGTGCATCCCGATTCTTCCTCCGGCTGCATATGCGAGAACATGGTTTCGTCCCGCCCGAAACTCTATTCAACCGCCGGAGCCAATGTCAAAAGGAGTCGGCCACCCGTGAGGTCCGGCCCGGCATCCCGAACGTTCGGAAGATCTCGGATCGAGAAGACCGCCCTACCTGCCGGGTCGGACTTGCGGGTCGCAGACAGTTATGGCTAAGGTTACTCGCCAGCCGGACACAGGCCAACTCAATCCTGGGAGAACCAATCGAATGTCAGCCGCCACGGATTACGCCGCCCGTCTTGATGCTGTCGCCGCGCAGCAGTCCCGCATATTCGGACCGGAGCCGCCGGGCGACCCCTGGGGCGCTGCGGCCGGGTCCTTCCGCATGGACCCCAACCGCAATCCGGAACCGAACCTGCAGATTATCTCCTCCTATCTGAGGCCAGAAGACGTGCTCGTCGATGTCGGCGGCGGGGCGGGCAGAATGTGTCTTCCCCTGGCGCGATATTGCAGGGAAGTCGTCATGGTCGAGCCCTCGCCCGGAATGGGAGCGGAGTTCGACGCCAGCCGCAGGGAGGCCGGCATCGACAACGCGCGCAGGGTGCAGTCCGACTGGATGGATGCAGCATCCATCGAGGGCGACGTGGCGATCTCGGGTTGCGTTACCTACTTCGTGAGGGACATCGTTCCCTTCGTGGAGAAGCTGGCTGCGGCGGCGCGCCGGAGGGTGATGATCACCCTGTGGAGCGTGCCGCCACCCTGCAGAGGGGCGCCGCTGTTCGGCTGGCGTATGGCGAGGAGCAGGTGCGGTTGCCCGGCTTTCGGCTGCTGCTTCAGGTGCTGTGGGAGATGGGTATCCTGCCCGACGTGCTGGTATTGCCGGATGCGCCATGGTGGGAGATCAGAGCCTACGCCAGCCGAGAAGAGGCCCTGGAGTGGGCTGTCGAGGGTCCATGGCTTCGCGCTGAGGACCGGGAACGGGCCGCCCGCATCTTCCGGGACGGCTTCGACGAACTGTTCACGAGAGGACCTGACGGGTTTCGTCCCAGATGGCAACGTCCGATGAGGGAACTGCTGATTACCTAGGAGACGGGGTAGCGACTCGATGCGCGTCGCACGGGATTCTTCAGATAGCTCCACTTCCGGGAGAGGTACGATGACTCATATAGCTTTCATCATGTTCTGTCTCGCGGTCACGCTGACGCTCGCAGGCTGCGGTGAGACGACGCGACCCGCTTCTCCGCCGTCCTCCGTCGTCCCCGAGGCGCTGTCGACCGCCACGCCGTCTTCGGAGCCGTCCCCAGCGGCCGCAACGATGGTCACCCCTGCCCCACCTTCTCCCACGGCCGCTCCTGCGCAGACGGCCGGGTGGCGGGGACTCACGGTCTCGGACGAGAACCGCTGCTCACCCTACGATCCCGACGACTATCCCTATCCCCAGTCGGTCGAGCCGCACATAATCGCCGAGATGGGCGGCATCATGTACGGCCCGTACACCGGCCGCACGTTCGCAGACGGTGGCGAGGCCGACATCAAGCACATCGTGGCGCGCTCCGAGGCGCACGACAGCGGACTGTGCGCCGCCGATTCCTCGACGCGAAGACGCTTCGCGTCCGACCTTCTGAACCTCACGCTCGCCGCGCCGAACGTGAATCGCCATCAGAAAGCCGCCAGGGACGCCGCGGAATGGCTTCCCGACGTGAACAGATGCTGGTTCGCGGACCGGGTGGTCAGAGTGCGACAGAAGTACGGCCTCACCATAGACCGGAGGGAGGCCGAAGCGCTCGGCTCGGTACTGTCCGGGTGCGGTTCGGTGGAGATGGTCATCGTCGACTCTCCCATGCCGTCTCCGACGACCGCTGTGCGGTCCTCCACAGGAAGCGCGCTGGAACGATGGGACGACGACGGGAACGGACGGATTACCTGCGCCGAGGCGCGCGGGCATGGGATCGCGCCAGTCCGCAGGGATCACCCGGCGTACCAGTATATGCGGGACGCGGACGGCGATGGCGTCGTGTGCGAGTGAAGGACTGGGTCCGGCGGCCTGATTCGACAAGAGCCGACAACGGTTCTATCGGGGTCGAGATCGCCGGCGTCCGGTTGGTCCAGGAATTCGCCGCACTCCAGGGTCTTGTATCTTCTGTGCATCCTCGTGAAGCAGTCCGCCGACCGAGTATGATAAACCGTCGGCCAGCCTGAGAGAAAAGCCGCTTCACAGCAGGCCCCGCTCGAGCGCTATGACGTCCAGTTCGTTGACCAGAAGTTCGGCGGTCGTTATTCCGGCAGTGTCCTTAATGAGTATGGCGCGCCCGGACACTTCGATCCGGGATTTCCGGGGAGCGGTCAGGCAGTGCAGCCTGGAGGTTTCGGCGGCAACTGTCGCGGGATCGTATGGAGTGGGGTCGGACATGCAAGTTCAGATTCGGTTCGAGGCACCGTGCGCCTTCCCTGTTGGAAAGCAGCCTGGATGGTATCACGCCTCTTTTCAGTAAGCTAAGCGGCGGTGAGGTCTGCGTTCGGGCATCCGACAGGAAGGTGACTGACCCGCCTCGCCGAGTCATTCATGCGCCTGGCGTCTGCCGGTAAGTCGCATAGCGTTCAATCATCCGTCGTGCTAGCTGAGGCAGTCGGCGATACAGGTGACGCTGATCTAGCTTGAACCAGCGCCTGACCCGACAGGGAGTCCGGATTCCGTGCCCTGGGTACGGAAGAGGCGTCCCAGCTATGAGCGCTTGGGCATTCATGGAACGCGCTGGCAACTTAATAACAGCTCGCAGTAGTCCTCAATTTGCTCCGGGTTGGTTCCCAGTTCGACTTCTATCCATGCCTCTGTTGAACCGTCCAGCGCCTCGACTTTCAGGTGGGGACGCGCTCCCTCTGCATTCGTCGGGGGATGCAGTATAGAGTCCAAGGGCAAATCCAGTTTTCTCAGGAACCACTCCTGGGGCATCAAACCGAACAGGGCTAAGTTGAGCCGATTCTCGGGTTTGGACATATCCTCTCGCGCGAATAGCAGTGAGTCATCGAATGATTGCATTGTGGGTGCTTCGGGGGTGTAGGAGAATGTTGCTACCCCGTTGCTGGTTGTACAAAGCGGTAGTGGAGATTGAAGCCGCATATGTACAGATTGGTAATCAATCTCTACTACCTCACAAAGACAGAGACCGTCCAGGAGGACGGTCTCGACCCTACCGCCGAAGAGATAGGGGTGGTAGAGAAAAGATACCATGACCGATAATGGCGGTCAAAGCTCAGGGCTTCCCTGTACTATCGAGGATAGACCTCGGGCTTATCATTCCCGCCCTGGATGAACATCACCGGAACTGTGCGCCGACGGTTATCCTATAAACCTTCACGGGCCGCTCACGCTGATGAGCCCGCCCGGTAGCTATCCGGTCATCGGCGGACTTGTCCATGTAGTTGAACCTGACGAGGCTCGTTACAAGCACGGCGACGGCGGGACTGTCGCGGGGAACATAGTACGTCCCGTCTCCTCCGACCGGTCTGCCCCCGACTTCCGCAACGTCAGTGTCGTACACGACTCCCAGGCTCAGCGCCCACTTCAGGCCGCGGTGCTCATGCGGAACGGCAGGGGCCTCCAGCCGGAATACCAGGTCGGGACGGTTGACTGGCAGGCTTCCGACCACGAACCGCTCGAAGGGTCCGATCTGTCCGGCGTCGGCGATCTCGCCGGCCAGACGCCCGTCGGCCATCTCCCAGGTGTCGATGTCCAGGCGCGGGAGGGTCATGGCAGGGACTCCGGTCGGATCATCCGGCCTGCGGATCGAAGGGATTTCTGAAGAGTATCTCGAGCGTGGCGACGTTCTCGAAGTCGATCTCGCCGTCCTCGTTCCTGGGACGGGACAGCTCCCAGTCCAGCACGTTCAGGTAACGCCCGGGCACGCCGATCTTCGTCAGTTCATCCCGCAGCATGAACTGTCTCTCCGGGTTCTCCCCCATGCGGGAGCACAGCGAATACCGGTACGGAGTCGCCGCGAACCTCAAGCCGACCACGGCGTCCTCTGCGATTCCCACGTCCCGCTCATCTCCCTGATCGGCGTTGAGGACCGGCGTCCGCTCCTCGAGCGCGTCCAGGCTGGTGATTATGATGTTGACCTCGTTGTTCATGAAGGACTCCCCGCGCAGGTTCGCGAGCCAAGCAGTGGTACTGCCGCGACATTACCCACACTAGCAGTTCAACTTGCGGGCGTTCCAGCGCCGCGACAACTCCATTTCAGGGAGACAGGCGCAGAGAGATTGATGGCCTTCGGCATATCAGAATGCCTTACCGCCCAGGACACGCGCGCACCGGCTTACCATCTGATGTTATCGTCCGGCAGCAATGCCTCACCGAGTACCGGGCGGTCTTCGTCGAGCCAGTACAGCCTGTCCACCTGCCGGACTTCGGCCTCGTCGCCCGCGGCGAACGCCGTGAATCTCAGAATCCGCGCCTCCCGCGGATCCGGCTGGGAACGTACGAGCACGTCTGCGTGGCCCCGCTCGAAGGGGACCCTGACGGTCCGCGCCATCTCGAACACGTCGAACGACATGCCCGCGACGCTGTTCACTTCCTCCATGTAGAGGTTGTAGGCCCGCAACCAGAACTCATCGGTGAGGCCGGCCTCCCGGCTGGCGGAGTCGCTGAAGAAGTCGGCGGCGGTTATGGGGGGTCTCTCGGTCATTGCGTAGCTCCTTCGGCGCCGTTCGCGGGCCGTTCATCCTCTCCCCTGCCCCACCTCGAGACGCGGCGGCGGATTTCGATATTGTGGCGACTCACTCCCGGCGGTGCAGACTCAACCCGTCCCGATTCTCCTCCAAGATGGAGGACCGGGTGGAGGCGAGGCACGCCACCCCTCCTTCAACTGCTCATCGCAGTGTCTCCGGGGAGAGGAGCCGCGCGCTGCCCAGACTGATGTGCCCCATACCTGGCCCCCGCATGACCATGCCTCACCGCCGCAGGAGGGTTTCATTTGTAAACTCCCTTCGTGCTCTTGAATGTAGTGGGCCATGGTTTGGCGGACCCCACCTTTTCGGTAAGTCCGCTCCCTTATGGCCCCTCTTGTTTACTCCGTCCACTGAAGGACAGTGATCCTTCCTCTGGGTCCATTTCTCATCTGCTCTGCCGTGAAGTTCCTGAACGCTTCGGACATTCCCTCGTCTTCGTATAGAAGCTCTGGTCCTATGTCCAGGTAGCGCACCGCCGCCATCGGTCTGGCTGACTCTCTGGGTATGAAGAAGATGTTCAGCTCGTCCGCCAGGGCGGCGCGTTCTTCAACGCTGAGGCTCACCAGGGTCGATATTTCGACCAGGTGGCCGTCCCTTATGACCAGGTGCTGGGTGGACCCGTCCTCGGGCGATACGGAGATGATGAACTCGGCGCTCTGCTCTTCATCGAGCAGTAGGTCTATGAGTTCGTCCGGCAATGGGCCCGGCCAGGTGCGCGTTATGGAGCGCGAGTAGACGCTCGCGCTCAGTTCCTCTCCCGGCCGGTTTGCCGACATCATCTCCAAGTCGGCTATGAGCTCGTCGAGGTCCTGCGGGCGCGCGAGTATCGCCACGTCGACCAGGCGGTTGCCATCGGGTATGTAGTAATTGGTTGTGGGTATCAGCACCGGCCTTCTCCTCTTTGACCGTGGGACTTCGTTCAGGGTTCTCTGCATGTGTCTTCGCTATTTTCATCAGTCCCCGGGTTGCTATCTTAGCCTAGGGGTCCATGAGATTTGTGAGCTTGCCGAACCCGGCGAGCGTGTATGTGCCTGCGACGGGCAAGTCTATTATGAACTCTCCCGAGGGTTCAGGATATATTTTACCTTGGATTTTGCACTGATACACCACGCCGACATGTCGGAACTTTCTTGCGGAACTTGCGTCCACCGGCACGCTGAGCATTGGCATCTGTGGCGGCGGCTTCTGACCCAGTTCCTCTTCGATCCCACGTTTTGTAGCCCGTTACGTGAGCTCATGGGCGAGCTGTTCGGCATCGCTTCTGCGTTCGGCGTCGACGTGTCCGCCGACTATCAGGCTGAGATTCCCCTCGCTGTCGTAGGACTCGGCGCTCGGCGTCTCGAAGGCCCTATATGCTCCGCTGCCGTCGGTTATGAGAGCGCAGATGATGACCTCCACGAAGATGTCCGGGGCCTTGGCACACTTTCGTTCGGCGAAGAACTCGTGCGGGTCAGTGCGCCGGAGAACTTGCTGGCTTCGACCATTCCTTCGTCCATTCCAAGCAGGTGTCTGGGAAAGCAGAGTGCGCTCTGTTCGTTCTTGATCACATTTCCAGCTCCACTCTCACGCCCGCCCAGACGCTAGGAATCCATTCCAGTCACGCCCTGAACTGACTCACACAGCCGGGACATTCGGTGAGTACCTAGAAGACGAACGCCCTATTTGGGGATCTAGGTCCACAGCTGTCGTACCCAATGCCAGGCTCGCTCTCCTCTCGCATTGGTAACTGAATCGTCTGTACAGACCTCGGATAAAGATACAGCCGGCGCTGGCAGGCGAGTTTCATGCGAAGCTGATGTCGAGGGCTGAAGCCATAGTTCCACAACCGGCGCGTCGATTCGCAGAATTCACCCCTGCTCCAGGATCCTATCATTATGCCGTTTGGTGTGAGTCAAGTGTTGCACGTTCGATGGCGGAGACGTGGATTGCCGAGCGGCGAGACCCTCGTCCTTCCCGCTCCCCGTTTTCACGAGGCCAGGCTTCTCGGGAATGACGGTCCCGGGTCTGGCGGGCGATACGAATACGAAAGGGCCATGGGGGCCACCATTTACCCCGCCGCTGGTTTCACGTATACTCGGGCTGAACCGCCGGGAGGGAAGAAGGATGTCGCGGATACGGATATACGCTGAGGCCTCGTTGCCTATTGTGGTGGTCCTCCTGCTTGTGGGAAGCCCCGCAAGTCTTGTCGGCGCACTCATGGTCGTGACCAGGTATCCGGACCTCTGGGTGGTGCCACTGGCGGGATACCTGGTCACGAACGCCTGCTCTTACCTCTTTCTGTACATGGTCTTGTCAAACGACGGTTCGAGTGGACTGGACATAGCGCTCATTATTTCGATCTTCTCCCTGCCATACAGCGCCTTGACCGCTACATTCTTGTCCATCGTCGCCGAGCCCATAAATTATCCCCTGATGACAGCGGGCACCGCGGCTCCTGTCATAGGATTCGCCGTCGTATTGGGGGTTATCTTCAGGATGCAAGTCCGGCAGCTAACCGAGATATACTCATCGTCGGCGGCTGTTGACGACAGAACCGGCCGCGAGTGAGCAGAGTTTCACACACTCCCTCATCCGTATCCTTAAGTTCGACCCACTGAGAAAGCGACCGAGCGCAAGCGCGACGATGGGACTTCGGCTCTGAAGTTCATCCGGGAAACCGTGGTGGTGGACATCTCAGGATACCTGCCCGCTCTGCTAGGGATTGCCGAGCCCGGAGTGATCTTCAGCCTGTTCTCTCAGCGGAAAATCACAGGTCTGCCAGCGCGCGCGGGCATCGGGTTGGAGACCAGGCAGGTTCGCGCGCCGAAAGGCGCCTTAGTCGCAAGTCGTGGCTGCGTATCCTTGATCTATTTCAGAAGTCTGATGGATAAGAGTGGTGAGATGAGAACCGCTACCGGGAGTAAGAGACATAGGAACATCGCCGCGATACCCAGTTGAGGCATGACCAGGCACGGGACTGGCCCTGACCACCTGAATCCCGGTTCATCCACAGTCAATCCATGCAGCTTTACGAAGCTCAAAATGAACCAGAGGGCGCTTTCCTCTATGTCCCGCTTCGGCCTGGAACCACCCCACTCCTTTAACTCCCGTGTTGTGCGCGACCCCGTATCCATAGACTTGCGCCTTAGCTTCCTGTTTCGCTGACTCGACAGGCAACCCGCTGATAAGTCCGGGTCTTGGTGGCCACAGTCCTGACGGTTTAGTGACGATACCAACCTCATCCCTCAGCGTATCGGGAAGCTGGCTCCGTCCCAGATGGCTCCTCCAGAGTCACTTGACGTGGGAGGCAGTATCAGCCAGGTTTCCGGGACTGGCGTTCTTGGGATCAGGATTGACGTGTGTGGACTCGAACCCGCAGATCGTCCACCCATACCGCATTGTCCCGGCAAGTTCCGCGTCGCTGAACACGGCGACAGCCTGCTCTTACTCTCCGTTGAACCCATCCACCAGAAGGTGGGCGGCGAGGTTCACGTCCGATCTCTTCTCCTCCGAGTCTCTGACCAGGACGTAAGGCGGGAGACCGGCTACAGCCTCAACCGGAAGACGGCGCTTGACGCCGGACCGGAAGGCGCAGTAGTAGGCGTCGAAGCCAGATAGTGTGGCCAGCGCTCTGAGATACGCCTGCTGCCGCTGGCGTTGAGAGGAGTTGCCCGGGCGGGTGTGAGCCTTGCGGTGAAGTAGCAAACCCGGTTCATAGAATAATGGAGGAACAGTGTCTCGGCCATCTTCCGCAAGTCAAGCCGTCGGAACGGCGTGTCCTTCAGGACGCGGTAGTAGAGATTGATGCGGTCTGTGTACAGGTTGGTAAAGAATCTCTACTACCTCACAAAGACAGAGACCGTCCAGGAGGACGGTCTCGACTCTACCGCCGAAGAGATAGGTGTGGTAGAGAAAAGACACCATGACCGTCGACAGTCGGGTCTTGTTTACAATACGAAAATGATCGAATTAGGTATGATGATCAAAATTGGTTATCGAAGTGGCGTCGTGGTCGCGCTAGGTATAGTCTTCAGTGTCCTCCATAGGAGAATCAGCTTCTAGCTCCTCGGAGTCGTCCGGTGGTAGTTTCGAGGTCGTCCTACAGCGAGAACATATCCAGATAGTACCCCTAATAGGGCCTCCGGCAATAATATTGAAGCCTACTGTGGGAGGAATCCAGTCATGTTCTCCGTCGGGCATACTTTCATTACACTCCACCCTTCCACCCTCCAAATTATGCTACTATGACCCTGCCACAGAATATAGTACGAGAAGTGAGGACTATGGCTAACTACCTACGGACTGGTGAAAGGTGCCCTGAAACCGGAACTTACTTCACAGAGTGCAGATTCGAGCGATGCAACTGGAACGGAGATATGTTCCTTACCAGGCTCCAAAAAATGCCTCCTTGCCAGTTGTGTCGTAGGGCGGTTAGTTGGACTCGTATCTGAGATGCCTGAGCCCCGACTGATAAGTTATGAACTTCTCTATTGCTTCTGCTGAGTATCCCAGAACCAGCCCTTGAATCATGGCACCGTAAGGATCCTCGTTTTCCTTGTTCCACTCTAAGAGGTCAACAATCCACTGATGAGAGGCGTAGCCTATCTCTACTCTGTCTCCATGTACAATAGTAGCTACCAGGGGATGCGTATCAACATTCCGTCCCCAGTCCTGACCCTGCATCGTACCTATTATAAGCCTTAGAGTCTTCTTGTCCTCTAGGTTGATGTATCCAATGAGAGCGTAAGCTCTAACTCCGCGCGATACCAGATAGCCTTGATTTATAATCTCCCCTAGCGATGGAAGCTCGTCTCCAAATTCTGGCGCGCCTTTCCCGTTAGTGTCGGTATTGCGCTCATCAGTCAGTTAGTACCTCTACCCTCGGCTTCAGCCTTCACCGGGGAATCTCTACTTCTTCAACAAGCTCCTCGACCAGGACCGAAACCTCTCCCAAAAGGTGAGTTGCGTCCTAGGACTATGTTCCGGAAACCTGGGAAACCACTCAACCCTATTACGAGTAATCCAGTAGTGAGACCTACAAGGCAGTCTCCAATTGCCTACTGAGGGTCTTAGAGATATGGACTCCCCATCATAGATCAACTTCCAACTATCTCGTCTGATTGGCAAAACTATTAAACTCCCACATCCGCAGGCACATAAGTGAATTGATGCCCTACCCTCAATAGAGATATAGAGCTTACCCCGCTCTAGCACTTCGGGCCGGCTACTTACAAATTCATGCTTGAAGGTATAGGTAGTCATTACTCACCTGTCTCGCTGAACATGGAATTTCTAGGAGTCTGATAGACGCTCTTATGCTCATCTTGTTGGTCGGCGTAGAATCCAAGGAATTTCTTCCAACGGATTATAGCTAATGATGCGTTCATCATGTTGAGATCGGCCACCTGGATGTTTCGAGAGTACAGATCAACATTGTTCCCCTGGGCTAGAGGTAGAGATGATCTTGCTCTTTCTCGAGAGGAGCTAGTGCTTAGTACGGTTCTGACTACTCCTAGTAGCTGTGAATCCTCCTGATTCATCTCTACGCCCATGCCTACATCTATGAAAGGAGTCCCGAATTCCTCCAACCTATCAGCAATAAGTGCCCTGGACTGTCCGCTATCTATAGCTAAGAACACAAATCCTGCCGGACGAAGGTCGTCAATGTTGGACTCTGTGATATGACCATGAGTATGTATTCCTGAGTGCATGGCTGAGTAGATACCTCTAAGATACTCAGCCTTGCTTAATCTCTCCTGCAAAGTCTCTATTGAAGCGGCTCCTGGAGAACGGAATGCATTGTGCTGTCCAAACGTATCTCCATCATACAGATGAATTTCTCTGACGGGGGTCTTAGCTACTTGATCGAGTATGTAGGAACCTGTACCTCCTAGCCCAACTATAACTACGGAGTCCATCTTGAGCTTTGCCGTGGCTGCGGCGATTCCTACTCGACTAGAGGCCGTATCCCGATATACAAATGGAGAGTCTTCATCCGTGTCTTCTATCACCTCGAAGGTCTTAGCCGTAACATTAGGATCAATGCGTTGAGCATACCTAGACAGAAATCGCTCGTATGTGGTCATCTTATGATGATAGTCGGAGTATCCTGGCTCAGGCTTTCTAGAAAACTGGTAATCCGCTACCAGCTCCTCGTCAATTGGAAATCTCTCTCCCGCTACAAGCCTACCTCGTAGTGATTCCCCTTGATCAGTGTGGGGGATACTACCGACGAAGTAGGCTATATGATTATCAGGTGTCGCTGTAGCATCATTCTCTAACCTCAGATTAGAGATGAGGATACCGTATCTGATCGAGCGGGTCTCAGAGACGTAGGGAACGTGGTGCATTAGTAGATGGCTTCCCCGTACCTCAATCTCATACCCCTCATTTCTGAGTTGTCGCAGATCGGGACTACGATCTATCAGTGTAGGTAACATTGAAGATTGTACCATCCTGTATCTTGACCTCCGCACCTTCCTTCAATTCACCACTATCTGGCCTGTCAGCCGCCTTCTCGTAGTAGATCTCATATTCTATGTATTCTCCGGTAGGCAATTCCTTTATTGCTATCTCCAAGACCTGACCGTAACTAATCTCATCGCCTTCGGACAGCTCCGAGACTGGTATCTCGATTTCCTTTAGATTGACCATTATCCTGACGGTGTCTTTATCCTTTAGAGTCATTTCTGGTCTCCCTCATTTCTACATTTGATTCCGTTCGTGAGTTATCTCAACTCTATGGTACTATGATGCTTGCCTCAGAGCATAGTCTAAGGAGCGAGAACTGTGGATGTCGTATGTCAACTTTTAGGTGCGGGTGTCGCCCTTACTGGCTTCTTGGGGGCTATCTCTCTCCTTATAGCCTGGGTGATTTGGGACTTCAACGACAGTAACGAGAAGAAGATAGCCAGAGCTAAGCGTCTTGGCTTTGGATCTCTCGTAGCTTGCGCCTCAGCCTTTCTGCTGTTTTATATTCTGCCCTGTACGCTAGGGTAACTGTCAATAGGGCTATTGCTAACACTACACCTAGCAGTTCTAGCGCGGCTACACTCCGAAAGAAGGGTATGCCTGCCTCGCAGAGGGGAAAACACCGACCCGACATAGCAGCTCAGTTAGTATATCCATAGTATGTTGTGCTCCTTTTCGCGTTTCATTATTCTGATTCCTTTCTCGATTCTCAAAGGCTGATATACTATTACAGCACGGCCCCGGAGATGCTTGTCAGACAGTGATGTAACTCTCCGGGGTCGTGTATTTGTTTTGACTCTAGTTAGGACCTATAAATTGAGCCCTGGCAAGCTCAGATAGTGAATAGTTCCATCAGATTTAAGTCCCCACCCGTGAACCGTGCAATTGGATACTCCCTGTCCCTTGAGCAGTTGGCGAGCCTTCGCTACGAGCCCGATAGGAACAGCCAGATTCCAGTTGCTATATTTTTTGCCGTAGGCTTTCCACTGACTTTGAGCCTCGGACATGGAAACAGAGTCCTCAGTCTCAATCTCTGTAATCCAAGCTCTCTTTTCGGTGGAGTCGGAGGCTACTATCACATCTATATAGTATCCTCCCCAAGTCTTGTTCTGCTGACTACCTGGATTGATCCATACTTTCTTTCCCGCCTCTACATACAGACCTCTAGCGGTATAGACTGCTTTGTCGTGAAGAGACTGAACACCCGTTTGCCGATTAGCCATCATCATCCTCCTGACCGTAATTACGCTTACGCCGAGCGATAGGACTCTAAAGTGTACGTACCTGGTCTCAGAATGTCAATGATAATCCCTCTCAATCTAACATTGTCAATTACGACACCCTACCCCTTGACCGAACCCACTCAATAGACATAAGAATGACTCCTATGACCGTCAGTACGAAAGCGATGTAGTAGAACGCCGCGAAGATGGATATAGGATCAACCGTCAGGACGATGAATATCATTAACACGCTCAAAGCCAGCAGTATCGTCGAAGTCTTCAACGCGACCTTTGCGATTCCCGAGCCCGCGTAGAGTAGAATCGCCACAAGCAAGGCTCCTGCTCCGGCGTTCATCATCGCATCTCCCGATGATCCTTCCTATGTGAATCCGTCTGATGTTCATATCAAATCAGGCAATGCCCTCTACCTGACTACCTCTTGGGGCCGGGTAGAGGACAGGGGCATCATTATTCAACCTGGTGGGGTAGGCAGTCGTACAATTCATGGCGGTCATTATCATCGTCATGTCTCAAAAGTCCGATGAGTGTTACAGGCTGATGTATTTCTAGCATAGCCAGCAGACGCGCGGCGCTATCTGGAATCTCCTCCGGGAAATGACACTTCGCGTAGTTACCTCCCGTGTTAGGCCATCCTGCTATATGCTCAAAGCTGATTCTATCCACGTTGACGTTGAGAGTAACTCGCATCCCTTCGTACTGCTCCAACAGGAAGGGGTTGCCCCATCCCTCGTTTATGTCAATGACCATTCCCGGAACGGGAGTAGGAATCGGCGCGGGCGTAGGCCAGGGCGTCGGAGTTGGGCGAACCCTCGGCGTTTGATACGCGACAATGACTTTTGCCGGTCACGACAATAGAACTTGCCGGTTGTAATGGGTGATTATCTCCCGCCAGGAGGTGGGAGATTGATGACCGACAGACAGGTAGTCTTGACGAGGCAGAAGATTATGGAAGGCAAGAGTCAACAGGCAGCGGCGGCGGCATCAGGGATGAGTGAGAGGTCGGTACGGAACTGGCGTAAGGGTCCGTTGCCGTCGGAGAAGAAGGCAAGCCGAAGGCAGAGGACGAGACCGGACCCGTTCGCCGTAGTGTGGACTGAAGATATAGAGCCACTGCTTCGGTCCGATGTGGAAGGGGTGCTGAGCGCGCCCACAGTGCTCGATTGGCTGGACGGGCGGCATCCGGGACGGTTCGGCAGGTCTCATCTTCGCACGTTGCAGCGGAGGATGCGGGACTGGCGCGCTCTTCACGGACCGGACCGCGAGGTGTACTTCGAGCAGGAGCATCCGCCTGGACGCGAGGCGCAGATGGACTTCACGCACTGCGGGGAGCTCGGGGTGAAGATAGGCGGAGAGCCGTTCGGCCATCTGCTGTTCCAGTTCGTTATGAGTCACTCGGGCTGGCGATATGCGGAAGTGGCATACGCCGAGACGTTCACCGCGCTGGTGAGCGGACTCCAGGGAGCGCTGTGGGAGCTTGGCGCCGTGCCCGAGGTGGTCAGGACCGACAACCTGTCGGCTGCGACGCACGATCTGAGGGACAGTCGCGGTCGTGCGTTCAACGAGAGCTACCAAGCCGTACTCGACCACTACGGGCTGAAGGCTACACGCACCAACCCGCGAAGCTCGCACGAGAACGGGGTCGCCGAGCAGGGCCACCGCCGCCTGAAGGACGCCATAGCGCAGGCTCTGGTCCTCAGAGGCAGCGACGACTTCGAGTCGGTGGAAGCGTACACGGCGTTCGTCAGGAGTATCGTGGACAGACGCAACAGGCTTATCAAGGACAAGCTGGCGCGTGAGTATCCACACCTGCGCGCGCTGCCTCCGGCCCCGGTGCCGGAGTACGTCAGCTACCGCACCAGGGTGCGCAAGTGGAGCACCGTCAGGGTGAGCGGTAGGACGTACTCGGTCCCCTCCCGTCTGATAGGCGTGGAGGTGGACGTGAGGCTGTACACCGATCACGTCGAGGTGTACTACAAGGGGCATCTCGTCGAGAGCATGGAGCGGATACGAGGCGGGGGCGAGGCGCATATAGACTACCGCCACATCATAGGGTCCCTGGTACGTAAGCCGGGAGCGTTCGCGCGCTATCGCTTCAGGGAGCAGATGTTCCCCTCGCACACCTTCCGCCTGGCATACGACGCTATGCGTGGCTGGAAGGGAGAGCGGGCGGACGTGGACTACGTTCGCATACTGCATCTTGCGGCGACGACCATGGAGTGCGATGTGGAGAGGGCTCTGAGGAGGCTGCTTGAGTGCAGGGTGAGGTTCGACTACGCGACGGTGCGGCAGCTGTCGGCGCCCGCGTCCCCTGAGATCCCGGCGGTGGAACTGTCCGGAGTGGTGGACCTCGGCGTGTATGACAAGCTGCTCGTGGGAGGTGTGCGATGACGACGGAGACGTACACGCCCAGCGTGGTGGGAGAGCGGATCAGGGAGCTGTGCAGACAGTTCAGGCTGCCGACGCTGGCGTCGGAGACCGTCGGCCGCTTCAGCGAAGCCGGACATGCCGACGCCCTGCCGACCCTCGTGGAAGTGCTGGAGCAGGAGGCCGAGGACCGGCGCATACGCAGAGTGGATAGGCTCAGGCGGGCGTCCAAGCTGCCGGCGGGCAAGACCTGGGACACGTTCGAGCACGAGCGCGCTCCGGTGAAGCTGAGGCAGCAGCTCGAGGGGCTTGCCGAGGGCGACTTCGTGGAGAGTGGAGTGAACGTTCTGGCTTTCGGTATGCCCGGCACCGGCAAGACTCACGCGATGTGCGCCATAGGACACCGGCTCGTGCAGGCGGGACGCTCGGTGCTGTTCATCCCTGCGTACCGGCTGGTGCAGGACATGCTGGCTGCCAAGCGGGACCTGGAACTGCCTCGGATGCTCAGGAAGCTGGATAACTTCGACCTGCTGGTGATAGACGACCTGGGCTACCTGCCGCAGGGTGCCGGTGAGTCCGAGGTGCTGTTCACCCTGATAGCCGAGCGCTACGAGCGTCGGTCTCTGGGCATCACCTCGAACCTGGTCTTCAGTGAATGGGAGAAGGTGTTCGCCAACCCCATGGCGACCGCGGCGGCGATAGACCGGATCGTGCATCACTCGGTCATATTGGAGTTCGACCTGCCGAGCTACCGGACCAATGCGGCGCAGAGTCGGCAGGCGGAGAAGTTGTCGCGCCGGCAAGAGTAATTGACGCGCGTCAAAAATGGTTGTCGCGTCAACTACAAGTTGTCGTGCGTATGCAGGGCGAAATCAACAGTCGGAGAAGGAGTCAGAGCGGCAAAATCCATTGACGCAACCGGCAAAAATGATTGACGCGGTACACCTGTCCGTTCAGGCTGTCCTTTCGCAGTTTCTCCCCTCTTATCCACTTGCAGAGTGTACTCTTTGCGAACCCGAACAGCTTTCCCACCTGCGAGTAGCTCAGACCCATAGCCGCCAGAGCTATCGCTTTCTCACATATACTGGGCTATCGTCCGAGCCCAGCGCAGCGATCATAGACAGATAGTCGGTCAAGACCACTGAAAAGGGGGCCTCGCGGCTACGACGCAGGCAAAAAGATAAATGGTCGAAAGCGACACATCATAGTAGATACCACAGGATTGTTGCTGGATGTGGTAGTTCATCCGGCAAACATTCAGGACAGAGATGGAGCGAAGTTGGTTATCTGTAAACTGAAGGGTCGGTTTGAGCGTCTGAGCTTGATCTGGGCTGACGCGGGCTATAGTGGAAAGCTGGTCGAGTGGGTACGGAGCTTGACAGGATGGAGGCTTGAAATCGTGAGGCGTCCACGGGACAGTCGCCAGTTCAATGTCCTGCCGCTCAGATGGGTGGTCGAGCGAACATTCGCATGGCTCAGCAGGTGTCGTCGCCTGAGCGAAGACTACGAAGAAATGTGTGAGACCACGGAGGCGTGGATCAACATAGCTATGACTCATCTCATGCTCCGGCGATTGAAACCTTCATAACATACACCTTTGGAAACACCCTCTAATACCATTTAAGTCTGACTATGCCGTAAACATCCGATACAAACTACCTACCGTCATTCCCGCGAAAGCGGGAATCCACTGAGCCGGTCGGGCAGAACATGGTGTCATCAATCCGAATTGGTATAATATGGCAGCGCAACTAAAGGGCAACCACAAGGGTTGCCCCTACGTTAATACGCGCGTTGAGAGCGTCTGAGACGGACAATCGAAAGATCCCGCAAGACTGTGCGCCATCGGTAACTAGGAATGAATCGCCCTGAAAATCCTGCTTTGGAGAATTGTCGCCGCCAGCATCGTCACGACGGCGGGAAGAAAGAACAGGCCGAAGCTCATAGACTCGATTAGAGACACGAGTAATAGAAGCGCGGCGACTGTCCACGCCGCCCATTTCGCTATCCTGGCTCCCCGCGTAACCCACATATAGAGCGCGACCGTCCCGCCAAGTATCAGCGCGGACGGCGCGAACAGGATCGGCAAGACGCCCAACCCGTCTATATCCACGATGCTCTGCTCTGAGTAGTAGATTGGGCCGACCCTAAGAGGCCATATCAGCCATATCGCGGCGATGACGGCCAGGAATTGGGCGGCGACGGCCAGTATCATCGGGGTTTCGGGGGAGAGGGGTTTAGGCATTGTGGACTCCGGTCGGCGCTTTCCATAATGTCGGGCTTATAATTGCGCTGGGCTCGGGCTGGGCGGACGGCTGGGGTTTAACAGGAGAGCGGCAGGCGACCGCTGTGACCTGCGTTTGCCAGCGTTTTGCCAGCGTTAGCTATAAGGCCCTTTTCTCCCGGCGTCCTGTTTTTGGTTCGGATAATCTTTGGTTTATGGGTTTCCGGTTATGGGCGCGGTTATGGGCGGTTGGTCTTCGGTCATTAGTTATCGGTTATCGAATATGGATGGTTAGTTTGTATGTTCGGATTATAGCATGGCGGGGGAGTGGTTGTGTAGTTCGAGTTGGGCCAGGGTGAGTTGAGGCTAGAGGCAGGGAGTAGGGGCGCGGGGGCTGAGGAATGGGATGTTATGAGCGCGGAGAGCGCGAACAGTAAAGGCAGGACGCCCAGCCCGTCTATATCCACGATGCTCTGCTCCGAGTAGTAGATTGGTCCGACCCGCAGAGGCCATATCAGCCATATCGAGGCGAGAACTGCTAGGAATTGGGCGACGACCGCCAGGATCATGGGGGTTTCGGGGGAGAGGCGCTTAGGAATCGTGGACTCCGGTCGTCACTCACAGGAATGACCCAATCTGCGCTTCATGCACGGCCACAAACCGCACCAATTCGCACAGATTGTGCCATTGCCTCTCAAATCCACAGCGCACTTACGGGCTACTTGCATATCATACCCGCCGGGTACGTTAGGGAGAAGCGGTAGATATCGCCACATAATGCAAATCTATCCTTAGCGGTCTTCGGATCGGTACTATACCGCAATCCAGAAAGGTTCGCGATTGCACGATACAGTCGCTTCCTGAGTGGCTCGTCTCGTTCAATCAAGCCTGAGACAGAAGACCGAAGGTTTTTATATGCGTAAAAATAAGGGTCTGTTGTCGTAACCATATTGATCTCCTTCGGCAAGCATTACTTCGGCAAGCATTACTTCGCTCTTACAGACAGTACAAAGTGAGTTGGATATTTTGTGTCAAATTTTATTTCAACACCTTGAATGACCGTACTTGCTCCTATGTTGCTATTGAACGCCGGAAGCATATTGGCTTCAAACCATTTGCCACATTCATCACAATCAGGCAGGACTACGCCGATTATGGTTGATGCGAATTTCACCACTTCGTCATCTGTTCTGTTGCCAGCTTTTTCGACAACATACGCCAGCAATTTCACGTCGCCATCTCCAACAATCTGAATATTATGGCCTTTATATGTACCTGTTATACTGGAGCCGAGTTTATCAGGACGTGAGGAACCAAAATTGAATCCTAAATTAGAAAAATATGATTCCGTTGCTTCCATTGTTATACCTAAATGATCTGAATAAGAAATTCTTGTTGGTGATTCAACAGTTGAAGTAGAGACTAGGGTGGGCTCTACCGTAGTACTCCCGCTGGTAACTCTGTTTGGCGTGGGCGTAATATAGTTTGGAGTGCTTGTGTTGGGTCTAATTGGATCGCTCTCAAAAATAGACATAATAAAGACAATAAGAGACATAATAAGTATAATCAGTACAAAGAATCCTACCATGCCGCCAATAAGACCACCAATAAGTTTCCACCAGTGTTTTTCCAGGAAATCCATATACTTTCTTTTACCATATATTACTTTGTCAATAGTTTTATCTCAATCTATATCCTGTGAAAATATCTCCGTCCATATATTCTTCTACATAAACAATAATACCTCTTGTCCTGCCTCTTTCAAACAGAGCTTCTCCGGTACATTCAGATATGCGCATAGGATCTCTTACTTTCCAACCTGACGCGTGTCTAGAAACTCTTGTAATATGCATATCTAGGTCATATTCTATAGTATACTCAAGGTTGTAAATTTTCAACATAGGTGTCATTTCTTCATCTTCTTCACTCATTTCAATAGCTCTTTCACCCAGTCGTTCACAGGAATAACGGTCTTGATACTCACTAATATCGGTATTCTTAAGTGCGCCGTTCATAAGAACTTCATACGCAATGTCGTCTTCCACATCAGTTCTTACCGTCACAGCTATACCTTGCATTGACGTATGTATATCTTCACCCGTCCTTCCTGAATCCTTGAAAGCATTCTTGAACCACCACCCGCAATCATCCGGCCCGAAACATTCTTCAAATATAAGCGGAGAAATTCGATGAAACATCGAAATACTCGCCATTTCAAGGGCGGCTTTATTTCTTGGTTCTACAATGTTAGCAACGTAAAGTATACTTCTTACCTCATTCTCTTTTCCGGTCATTAAAATTGAAAATGCACCATCATCATTACTATCACATCTTACACCAAATTCATTTTTATCGTTGCGTGATTCCATAGGTAAAGTGCAACTAAATAAATCTTTCTGTGTGAGTAGATCAAC
Organism: Dehalococcoidia bacterium; assembly: GCA_965202815.1. GTDB lineage: Bacteria > Chloroflexota > Dehalococcoidia > Lucifugimonadales > UBA1123 > VXRN01. The sequence goes on along the minus strand of CBDBCD010000002.1, from coordinate 483,504 downwards.
TAGTTCCGTTTTAGTAATATCCATCCTTCCAGCATCATCAGTTCCAGTATCACCTTCCGAATCACTGAAAATCCCGATAAGTATAATCAGGACAAAGAACCCTACGACGCCACCGGCGAATTTCCACCAGTGCTTTTTCAGGAAAGTCATAACAGTTGCCCCCTTCGGCATGGACATTAGCGTACCTAGCCAAAAGTCGCTTCAACCCTGTGAACCGCAAGGGGGCGCAGATGCGCCATGCCCTTGCCTTATGGTTCACAGGTGTATGTGGGTTGTAATGACTTTTGGCTAGTCGGGGCGTATCGTGTCAAACCCATCTGGCCGTGTCAAGAGGGGATTTGTTGATTCGGCAAGGTTCAGCAAGGATAAAGCCAAGACTAGGTTGCCAAGTAACTATGTCAAAACTATTGAGGGGAATTTCACCTTCCCCATCAAGGGCTGACAAGGGTAAGCAAGGGTCTCTTCCCGCTTGATGGGGGAAGGCTAGGATGAGGATGACTCCGCTTGGGTGAGAGTCAGGGTGAGGGCCAAATCCGCGAATGCTTATCGGAGAATCAGGAGTCGCGAAGCCGCCTGATCTCCCCTTCCAATTCACGGACGCGGGCTTCGGCGTCCTCGGCGCGGGTCTCGGCGTCCTGTCGGGCGGCGCGTTCGTCCTCGGCGCGGGTGAGGGCTTCGGCGGCGCGGGTCTCAGCGTTTTCGGCGCGGGTCTCGGCGTCCTGTCGGGCGGAGCGTTCGTCCTCGGCGCGGGTGAGGGCTTCGGCGGCGTGGGTCTCGGCGTTTTCGGCGCGGGCGCGTTCGCTGTCGAATGTGGCTATGTGAAGCCCGGTAGAAGGGTCGTACCAGCCCAACTCCCCATTCTCCCAGCGTATGTTCAGATCCAACGCCTCGCTGTATCCTTCCAGGACTCCCTCGGACAACTCCACTATGGGGATCGGCTCGTAACGTCGTCCCTCCCCCAACCTTTCGCCGGTCAGCTTCGCGCCGTGAAACTCGCCAGTCTCGTCGAATCGCCAGTACTCGGCTATCCCCATCAGCGCGTAGTCCTCGCGCTTCTGTCCAACGTCAACGCGAGCCGTGCTTCTGGACGCTATCTCCAGAACGAAGTCCGGGGGCTTGCCCTGCTCGCTTATGATGTAGCCGTTGCTCCGCTCGAAGGCCGCGCGGTCGGCGTTGAACGCTATGGCGAGGTCCGGATTTCTTCTCAGATCGGAAGGCCCCGAATACGGGACTAGCGCTATGAACTTGTCGGTGAATACCAGTGTGGTCTCCTCGTCTCCGAGGTGTCGGATGACATGGTGGGAGTTGCCGAGTGCGTGCAGGCGGTCGAAACTGGTCATCTCGTCAGGGTCGCGTGGGGGAGTGTCCGGCAGTACGTAGGTATCTGCGGACTTTGGTCTGGCGGCGATTGTCGGTGTATTGGTGGCGGCCATATCACATCTCGCGGTCGGTTGGCGTGGATGAATTTTATCATCGGGAAGCGATTGGGACAATATCGAGGGGGAAGGCCAGTATGGGGGTGACTCCGCCAGTCCAAGTTCAATGCCTACCCTTCCCAGTCCATCAAGGGGGAAGGGACTTGTATCTCCACTCCGCTCGCTCTCGAGAGGAGTTTTAAGATAGTCTCTAAGTCTTCAGCCAAGCCCAATCACCGTCCGCAGAAACGCCGCCATCTGCGCCTCGTGAGCGGGCATGAATCCCGCGAACTCGTGGAGGTTGCGGCGGGATTCGACTTCAGGGTCGAACTCCGGGCCCATCAGGTCGTAGTCGCCGGCCAACTCGCGGTTCCATACCCTGAGTTCTTCCAGCGTAAGCTGAGGCTCGAATTGGACGGCGTAGGCGTTGTTGTATCGGAAGGCCATGTTGATGCGGCGATACCTGCCGTCTCTTCTCAGCATGAATCCCTCGGCCAGTCTGACCGCGCCGGGCGGGATGGAGAAGCATTCTCCGTGCAGAGTCGGGACGAGCGGTATGGCGATGTTGGAGAAGGCGGTGTCGGCGTGTCCTTCCTCGGACACCCACAGCTTCCTCAGCCCGAACTGGTAGCCGCCGGTGGGTTCTACGACGCCGCCGAGGGCGCGGGAGAGAAGTTGGGCTCCGAGACAGATTCCGAGAACGGGCTTGCCGCTCTCTGTCGCCTGGGCCAGGTAGTCCATCTCCTGATGCAGCGCGGGGTAGGGGTCGTTGGCGGACATGGGGCCGCCGAGGGCGATGATGAGGTCGGCGTCGTCCAGATCGGGCGCGTGGAATCGCGCGAAGTTGGGGGCGCTCTCGAATAGGGGGACGGTGGTTATGTCATAGTCGCGCCCGCGGAGGACGGCGGTGAAGTTCGAGCCGAGTGTCTCGAATCGGTGGTGCTGTATGATTATGGCGTTGTTCAACGCGCCCACTTCGCCTATATGGGTCCACCTCGTCCTTCTCGAACAATCTCCACTATCTCCTCAGTGGTTATATTCAGGTCAACGCCCTTGATGTGGGCTAGTGATTTGCCGTCCCTGACCTCGGACTTCGGTTCGGCCTTCAGTAGAAAGGCGTCCCCAAAATCGCCGTGAATGACGACTGCGCCCTTCTTAGACTCTTCCAGAAGAGCCGGCAGATTCTTCTGAGCTTCGGCAATCGTATAAGCCTTCACCTGTTCACCTCCAAGACGTGTATCCCGATCCGGGACGCGGCTGCCGCCGTGCCCTTATCAAGGGTGAGTAACGGCAACCGATGGTTGAATGCGCTGACGAGTACGTATGCGTCATATGCGTATATATTCAGTTGTTCTGACAGTTCCAGCGATTGTTCCAGGTCAACGTCTATGAATCTAAATCCCATCAGTTAGTATTCACTTAACGCAACCTTGGATTCTGCTATGGTAATGCGGCCACGCTTGAACATCCGGGATAATGCGTTCCCAATCTCCCAATGAACAGATCTGGGAACTATAGGAATGGAGTCAGCCACGTACTCCAATATAGCCTGTTTCTCAGGTTCGTTAGCCATAACCGCGATTATGGCGGATGTGTCTATTACCAAGTCCACGTCTCCATTGTACAATAGGGCATATTGCCCGCCAAGCGGAGTTGATACTCTTTGACCATTCGGCGTAAGCTGTGCGCGTCCGGTACAGAGTCTCAAGCCAAACGGAGGTCTTAAGACAATGCCCAGAATACCCCAGATCCAGGAGCGTTCCGACGTTCCCGAAGACATGGCGCACCATTTCGACGCCATCGCCAGCAGCCGCGGACGTGTGAGCGGCCCCTTCTCGATGCTGCTCAACAGTCCGGAGATAGCGGGACGCGCCGCGCATCTCGGCTCCTATATCAGGTTTGAGTCCGTTCTCTCCGACGACATACGCGAACTCGCCATCATAACCGCCGCGCGGGAATTCGACTGCCACTACGAATGGTCTGCGCACGTCGTTCTGGCAAGGGATTCGGGAGTGCGCGAGGAAGCGATTCAGGCGGTGGCGAACCGTGGCGCCCTCGACGCGCTCACCGACGACGAGGCTCTCGTCATCGGCTACGGGCGCGAGATGCTGGGAGGCAAGCGCGTGTCGGACGGAACGTTCGGGAAGGCCGAAGCGCGTTTCGGCGTGAAGGGCGTTACTGAGCTCACCGCCACGATGGGCTACTACGCGATGCTCGCCTGCGCGCTCAACACTTTCGAGGTTGAACCCGCGCCTGACGCCGAACGCCTACCCTGACACCAGCGGCATAACGCGCTCGGCGAATGACTCCTGGATACGGCGGATCCTGTCCAGGTCGTTCGTGCTTATGCCCAGAACGATTTCCGAGACGCCCAGCCTCTCGTAGTCGGCGATTGACTGGGCCAACTGGTCTGGGGTCCCGATCATTGGGGTCGAAGAATCGCTTGACTCGGAATCCAGAACGTCCAGTTCGCAGCGGACGACCAGTTGGGCGTCGTCCGGGTTCCGCCCATGTTCGCTCCACATCTCCCTGAGCGCCTGGAACCGCGCGCCCATGTCCTCGATGGATCCTGAGTTCGGATGCCAGCCGTCGCCGAGTCTCGCGCTTCGGCGCATGGCGGCGCGACTCATGCCCCCTATCAGCACCGGTGGACCGGGCTTTTGCGCCGGCTTGGGCGAGAACTTGAAATTCCCGCCGAACTCGAAGAACCTGCCGCTGTGCTGGGGATCCTCGGATGTCCACAGCTCTCGCATTATCTCGATGGACTCGTCCGCGTAAGCACCCCTGGTTCTGAAGTCGCTGCCCAGCGCCTCATTCTCCTCACGCAGCATCCCGACGCCCACGCCCAGCGTAACCCGTCCGCCGGACAAGACGTCCAGAGTCGCCACCGACTTCGCCAGCGCCAGCGGATTCAAATACGGAAGCACGAGCACCGTCGTTCCGAGGCGGACACGCTCAGTCAGCGCGGCCACCCAGGTCAGGAACGTCAGCGCGTCATAGTACGGCCTGTCCTCAAGCCTGTCATAGATGTACCCGACGTTGAGTATGTGGTGGTTGACCCACACCGAGTCGTAACCCAGCTCCTCGGCCCTGACAGCGAGGTCAACAACGTCCTGCGGGTTTTCTACACCCCAGTTCTGCGGCGTTACATATCCGAACTTCATACTCCACCCAATATCCTGTTCACTTCTTCGACTTCATCCGACGATAGCGACCAGGCGGCTGATGCTGCGTTAGCCTCTACTTGCTCGACCCGTGTCGCGCCCGCAATGACCGAGCTCACCATCGGACTTGCGAGCAGCCACGCGAATGCCAGTTCCAGTATCGTATGGCCTCGCTCTTCCGCGAACGCTTCCAGTCCTTCGAGGATGTCAAAGTTTTCGCTCGTAAGCGTACCCCTGTCGCCCTCGGACAGCCGCGTGCCGTCCGGCGCGGGCTGCCCCCTGCGATACTTTCCGGTAAGGAATCCGTTCTCAAGCGGGTAGTACGGCAGAATGCCGATACCATACTTCTCGCAGAAGGGAATCATCTCCTCTTCAGGCTTGCGGTACAGCATCGAATAGTGGGGCTGCATACTGACGAAACCACTGATCCCCAGCGTCTTCGCCGTCCAGTGCGACTCGCACACCTGCCAGGCGTCGAAATTCGAGCAGCCGGCGTAGCGCACCTTGCCCGCGCGTATCAGTTCGTCCAGCGCTCTCAGTGTCTCCTCGATTGGCGTGTTCGGGTCCCACCAGTGAATCTGGTAGAGATCAATATAGTCCGTCCGCAGCTTTCGCAGGCTTACGTCCACCTGGTCGTAGATGTGCTTCCTGGAATTGCCAGCGTTGTTCGGCCCATCCGATATACGGCTGGACACCTTCGTGGCTATGACGGCTTCGTGTCTCCGTCCATTCAAAGCCCTGCCGATATACTCCTCCGAATAGCCGCCTCCATAGCTGTTGGAAGTGTCAATCGTGTTCACGCCCGCATCCAGCGCCGCGTGGACCACCGTCTCGGTCGCCGCCGCGTCCAGCCTGCGCCCGAAGTTGTTGGTTCCCAGCCCAATCGCGGAAACCTGGAGGCCGGAGGAGCCTAGTTGTCTGTACTGCAAAGTGATTCTCCTCAGTCGTTATCTTTCGGGTGGCCGTACAGATAATGCCTGTAGTTCTTGGCGCCATCGGTTGGCGCTTTTTCTTGATCCAATTCCGGCATTTCCGCTTTCAGCCGGTCTATCATAGCGATAACAGGGTGAGTCTCGGAGTCAGGTGCGAGTTTTTCTTTCGGCTTCGTTCTCATTCCTCAAAACTCCCGCCGCGCCACCAGCAGGCCGTCCTCGCGCTCCACCTTTATGGCGAAGTCGCGCGAGTCAATATCCAAGGCCATCTCCCGGTCTTTGGGGGGAAAATGAGGACTTGTAGGGTCGTTGTACTTCTGAGACTCTTCGCCGGCCAGAATCAGGGTCCTCACGGCGTCGTGGTCTGGCCGTCTGCCCTGGCACAGGTTCTTGAGGAAGAGCGCGCACTGTTCGTCCTCGTCCGCCCTGATACGGCCCTCGGAACCCATTGCGACAATCGTAACCAGGTCCGGCCGCTGACGGCGGATGACTTCGACCGTAGCGGACGCTACCGCCAACGAGCCTCCATACAGCTTTTCCGCCCGGGTCGCCGCGACCATTCCGACGGTTCCGGCGCGCGTCGAATGAATTATCGTTTTGTCTTCGATGTCCGCGGTGCTAAGTTCGGACGGCGAGTTGTTGAAGTCGAAGCCGTCCGGCCTCATGCCGCCGACCTCCCCCACGCACAGATCTCCGACCCCCTGGTCTCGCAGCGCAATCGCCTCTTCCACCTCGGCTACCAGAACGATCTTCTCCACGCCCTTGGAAAAGGCGACCGCGGCCGTGGTAAAGGCTCGAAACACGTCAACGATGACAACGACGCCCGAGGCCGTTCGGGCGCCGTCCAGAAGGCTGGCCAGCCTGATTTCCATATTGTGCGACACTCCTTGGAGAGCGAATTGAGGGCGATAGAGGGCTTCAGTCTATTCTCGGAACTCGTGGGGCAGCACGAACGTAATGTCCTCTTCCACCCCGTCTATCGTCGTGACCTCATCCGGGCCAATCGCGCTTATGACATCCATAATCAGGTCCTCGGGTGTGGACGCTCCGGAAGTTATACCGACGCTCCGGGCGCCGTCCAGCCATTCGAAGTCCAACTCTTCAGGGCCATTGATGAGGTAGGCCGGAAGCCCGTTCGCCTCCGCAACCTCGCGCAGCCTGTTGCAGTTAGAACTATTGTGGGCGCCAATCACCAGGACAACATCTACCAGATCGGACAACTCGTCCACCGCCGACTGGCGGTTTGTGGTCGCGTAGCACAAATCGTTTCGCACGATGACGTTCGAGAAACTCCCCTCGATCTCGGAAATCGCTCTCTTTGTGTCGTTGACCGACAGCGTGGTTTGAGTGAGCACGGCGATGGGCGTGTTGTCTCCCCATTCGGGTATATTGTCCCGCTCGCGGTCGTCAACGAGGTGCATGTCGGTCTGGCCCATCGTTCCCTTGACCTCCTGGTGGCCCCGGTGACCGACCAGGATCATTCTCCGTCCCTCTCTCGCGTACCGCTTGGCTTCGTTGTGCACCTTGGTTACGAGCGGGCAGGTGGCGTCAATGACCCTCAGGCCGCGCTCTTCGGCCTTCTGAAAGTCCTCCGGAGGCGAGCCGTGAGCGGAGAACACGACCGTAGCGCCTTCGGGGATTTCGTCAACGTCCTCGACCGTTCTCGCGCCCTTCTTTTCCAGAGAACTGACCACATAAGGGTTGTGGACGATCTGGTGTTTCACATACACGGGATGCGGGTACTTCTGAAGGGCCAACTCCACGATGTCTATGGCGCGAACCACGCCTGCGCAGAACCCTCTCGGCACGCCGAGTATAACTTTCATGGATAACCCCCTCGAATTCCGTCCTCTGACCTGCTTGCGAATTGTAGCACAAGCGGGAATTGATGGTTATACTACTCAGGAGTCTTCCCAACTCTCGAATATCAGGGGGATAAACCTAATGAGACTAGCTCAGAGAATGAACAGACTGGGTACCGAGACCGCATTCGAGGTTCTTGCCAAGGCGAGATTGCTGGAAGCGGAGGGTATGAACGTCATACACCTGGAGATTGGCGAACCTGACTTCGATTCTCCATCAAACATCGTGGAAGCTGGCAAAACTGCGCTGGACGATGGGTTCACGCACTACAACCCCTCCCCCGGATACCCCGAACTGCGCGACAGGATAGCGCAGGAGATCAGGGATACTCGCGGACTTCACGTCGTTGGCGACAACGTCGTCGTTACGCCGGGCGGGAAGCCGATAATGTTCTTCCTCATCATGGCGCTGGTTGACGAGGGCGACGAAGTGCTTTACCCGAATCCCGGTTTTCCGATCTATGAATCTATGATTGACTTCATGGGCGGCGTACCAGTCCCGATGCAGCTGTACGAGTCCAGGGACTTCAACATAGACATTGACGAGGTCGAGCGGAGCGTCACCAGCCGCACCAAGTTGATGATAGTCAACTCCCCCAATAATCCCTGCGGGTCGGTCATCGCGAGGGACGACCTCGAGCGACTGGCGCAGCTCGCGGTGGAGCGCGACATCGCCGTGCTGTCTGACGAAATATACAGTGGCTTCCTATACGAAGGCGAGCACCATTCGATCTCCACGTTCCCGAACATGAGGGATAGGACGATCATATTGGACGGCTTCTCCAAGTCCTACGCTATGACCGGTTGGAGAATCGGCTACGGCGTAATGCCCATTGAACTCGTGGAGCCCATATCCAGGCTGGTCACCAACAGCGTTTCGTGCACCGCGAGCTTTACGCAGATGGCCGCGCTCGAGGCGCTGAACGGGGCGCGCGATGACGTCCATTCGATGGTCGCGGAGTTCAAGAAGCGGCGCTCGATAATCGTGGACGGACTCAACTCCATCAAGGGTATCCGATGCCCGCTTCCGAAGGGCGCGTTCTATGCCTTCCCGAACGTGGAAGAGACCGGAATGAGCAGCCGAAGGTTCGCGGATGAACTATTGACCGAGGCCGGCGTCGCCTGTCTGTCGGGAGAGTCTTTCGGCGAGTTCGGCGAAGGTTTCGTCCGATTCTCATTCGCCAATTCCGCGGAGAACATCGAGACGGCGCTTGATCGTATTGAAGGCTTTGTCAAGAAGGCGGTCTGATGACACTTTCCCAGGAACGCACCGGACATCCATATCATATGCACGACGCGATTATGGCGCAGCCACAGGCCATCGCTCGCGTAATTTCGGAAGAGCGGGAGAATGTCCAGCGACTTGCCGAGCTCGTCCGAGGTTCCGCGAGAGTTCATGTCGTCGGGATCGGCACCTCCTGGCACGCCGCGCTGATCGGAGAGGACCTGCTGATGAATCTGGGCGGACGGCGGGACGCGCGCGCCTGGAACTCTTTCGAATTCTGCGCCCGCCCGCCCGCGCTCGGCGACGACAATGCGGTAATAGTTCTCAGCCATCGCGGCACCAAGACCTACTCGGCGCGCGCCCTGGAGCGCGCCCACGAGTCGGGAGCGGCCACCGGCCTGCTTACAGGCGTGGGCTCCGACGCGCGCCGCGAACTCGCCAACGTCGTTGTCGAGACCTCAGAGCCGGATCCGTCGTCGGCTTTCACTATCAGCCACACCGCCGCGCTGACGGCTCTCACCATGCTCGCGACCGAACTGTCGGGAGAAGACTCGTCCGCGGCCCTCTCAACGCTGCCCGACGCGGTTCGGGGCGCCATCGCCACGGAAGACTCCGTAAAGGACTGGGCTGCCCGATCCGTGGATGTGGAGCGTTTCTACTTCGTCGGAACCGGCCCCAACGCGTCCACATCTTACGAAGCCGCCCTCAAGATGAAGGAAGCCAATTACACGACGACCGAGGGTTTTCACCTCGAACAGTACCTTCACGGGCCGTTTGTCTCGACGGATGAAGGCTGCATGGTCACGTTTGTCGCTCCTCCGCGCTCAGGATCGGAGGACAGAGTAGCCGACTTGATGAGAACCGTCGCCGAGGTCGGCGCGCGGACCGCGGGGATTTTGCAGTCCGGAGATGACTCGCGCGGCGACCTAGTTGATACCGCGATTGGCGTGCCAGACTGTCCCGAAGTCTTCTCGCCGATTGTGTACCTGGCGCCGCTCCAGCTGTTTACATACTGGCTGGCTTTGGAACTCGGCCACAATCCCGACGTGTTCAGGCTCAACGATCCCAAGCATGTCGCCGCCCGTCGGCATTACAAGCTCTAGGTTCTGTTGACATTTGACGATTCAGTCCTCTAAACGATCACAGCGATAGCAACGTCAGCTATACTCCAAACTTATGGATTCCCGTTTTCACGGGAATGACGGTAAATGTCAACACGGCCTAGCAATTCAACCTCGCGGAGACCATGCGAAACTTCAGAATCGCGCTGGCGCAAATAAACCTCACGGTTGGCGACCTCGATGGCAACGCCCGCAAGGCAGTCCGCTACGTCGAGATGGCGCGTGAGGCTCAGGCCGATCTGGTAGCGTTCCCGGAACTCACCATTCCCGGCTACCCGCCCGAGGACCTGCTTCTGAAGCCACAGTTCCTCGAAGAGAACCGCCGCCACCTGGAAAGCGTCGTCGCTCAGTCCGAAGGGATCGCGGTCATCGTGGGATTCGCGGACGCCGTGGACGCGGAGGTGTACAACGCGGCGGCGGTCGCATACGATGGTCGGCTCATAGACGTCTATCACAAGATGTTTCTGCCCAACTACGGAGTATTCGACGAGGACCGTTACTTCCGCGCGGGCGGAGCGTGTCCGGTTTACGTGATCAACGGTACGTCAGTCGGTGTCAACATCTGCGAAGACATCTGGTATCCGGTCGGGCCCACCGTCGTCCAGCGCGCCGCCGGCGCCGAGGTCATAGTCAATATCAACGGGTCTCCGTTTCATGCGGGGAAGCGCAGTTTCAGGGAGAAGATGCTCGCGACGCGCGCCGCGGACAACGAGCTTTTCCTCGCATACGTCAACATGGTCGGCGGCCAAGACGAGTTGGTGTTCGACGGCGCGAGCATGGTCTTCGACCCGCTGGGAGACGTCATCGCGGCGTCCGGGCAGTTCGAGGAGGATATGCTCATCGTTGACCTGGACGTTCAGACCGTCTTTCGTTCTCGCCTGAGAGAACCGAGGTCGCGCAAGGAGAGCCCCGCGTCTCTGAAAGAGGTAGGAAAGTCCAGGACTATTCGGGTGTCCGAGTCGCGAGGCGACGCCGGGCGCGGAGAAATTCGCCCCGCGAAGACATTCGGACATTCCTACGACGGCCCGGAGGAGATCTACGAAGCGCTTGTCATGGGAACGCGCGACTACATGCGAAAGTGCGGATTCAGCAAGGTCCTGGTGGCGCTGTCGGGCGGGATAGACTCCAGCCTGGTGGCCGCCATCGGCGTTGACGCGCTGGGCAGCGAAAACGTGGTCGGCGTCTCGATGCCGTCTGAGTTCTCGTCCGAAGGCAGCGTCGTTGACGCCAGGTCGCTGGCCGAGAACCTTGGCATTGAAATCTGGACCATACCGATAGAGCAGACCTTCGGTTCGTTCATGAACTCTCTCGCCCCCCAATTCGAGGGCACCGACTGGGGCGTAGCCGAGGAAAACATCCAGTCCAGAATCAGGGGCAACCTGATAATGGCGCTGTCGAATAAGTTCGGGTGGCTGGTGCTCACCACCGGCAACAAGAGCGAGATGGCGACAGGGTACGCCACGATCTATGGCGATATGTCGGGCGGGTTCGCCGTGATCAAAGATGTGCCCAAGGTGATGTGTTACGACCTGGCCCGGTTCAGGAATGAGCGGGAGAGCGGAGACATCATCCCCCAGGCCGTCATCGAAAAGCCTCCCAGCGCCGAACTACGCCCGGACCAGCTAGACCAGGACAGCCTGCCTCCTTATGACGAACTCGACCCTATACTCAAGGCATACGTCGAGGACGACATGAGTTTCGACGACATAACCGCGATGGGCTACGACGCCGAGACGGTGAAGCTGGTAGTCGGCCTGGTGGACCGCTCGGAGTACAAGCGAAGGCAGGCCGCCCCCGGAATCAAGATCACGCCAAGAAACTTTGGCCGGGACCGGCGTATGCCAATCGCCAACCGGTGGCGGTCGTACTGACCGGTACGCCTCTACCAGATCCTGTGAGTCAGTATCCTCGACCTGTCCTCCTCGGTAAGGAAAGGCTCGACCTTCCTGGCGAACTCCGCAACCGACTCCTCCACCGTCGCTTCACTTGTGTCCAGTGTGATCTTGTGCCTGAACAGCGACCGCTCGCGCGCCTGCTCATACATATCCAGGATGGCCGGGATGTCCTCTTCCTTCAGCGGGCTGTGCGCGTGGGGATTGTCTCTCATCCGTCGCGCTATCACGTCTGCCGAAGCCTTAACGTGGACCAGAATGACATCGGGCGCGAAACGCAGAATCGAACTCTCTACCTGCTGCCCCACGACTTTGCGGTCATGTGGCTCGCCGTCCCCTCCGTAGCCGTAGTACATCGGGCCGTAAACGCCGTCGTCTATGTGCAGACCTATTGACATCCAGTCCGGCCCGTTCCAGGAGTTTGACTGGATGTGATAGTACAGGCTGTGGCGCTGCGTCATCTCTTTCAGTTCGGGACTTAGCGCCAGCACCTGCCGCCGCTCGTCTTCGGTCATGTCGGGCTGCGGATGTCCCGAGGTGTGCGGCAGTTTCCAGTGGTCGTGTATCAGTGGAAATCCGGCCCCGATGGTCTCGCGCATCCAATCGTCAATCGCGAAGGTCAGCGTTGTCGTGCCGGAGTATTCGCATCCGGCGATTACCAGTCTCATGATTCGGTCTCCTTGATTCTGAGCGCTACGGGAACACTTTAGCAGAAAACGAGACCGATAGCGTCTCAGCGGGAATCTTCGTTGACGTGAGAATATCTAGGTGTTAGCTTTACCTTGCAGCGCGTTTGCCCGTCTAAACCCCGTAAATCACCAATTCATTCAGCGAGCGAGTGAATGATATGACCACAGCCGGACTCGAATCTCCAGAAAGACCGATTATCAGGCCCGACCTCCTTGCCGTGCTCGAAGACGGCGGGTACAGGATAACCAAGCCGAGGCTGAGCGTGATTGATTTGCTCAGCCAGAAGGTCGGCGGATTCAGGGCGGACGAAATCTGCGACGAGCTGCCCGACATTGGAAGGGCGACCGTCTATCGCACCATAAAGCTGCTTCTGGACGCGGGCGTAATCTGCAAGCTGGCGTTGCCGGATGGCACCCCCATGTACAGCACGGCTCTCGTGCATCATCACCATCACACGATCTGCGTCAAGTGCTACAGCATCGGCGAATTCAGGCACGCTACCATAGAGCGGCTGCTGAGGGCCCTGGAGCGTGAGGTCACCGGCGAGATAGTAGGTCACAGGATCGAGGTCTTCACGCTTTGCGAGGACTGCGCGGCAGAGTGAGCGCGTATTCCCTTGTATCTCATATACGCGCGAAAGCGCGCGTTGAGCGTTTGGCTACAGGGATCCGGCCGGCTCGAGTGGCAGATACATCACTGAACAATGCGTGTCCAGGAGCGCTTCAGGCTTGCAGCAGAAGGGATATCGCAACCAGCGCGCTCACGGCGACCACAGAAATGAGATTGAATCGCCAGGAGACCCTGAGAGGCATTCTCCCCCTCTTGTGAGCGAAGGCAGGCTGCGCCGCCGACCGGGGAGCATGACCGGACGAAACAGTCTCCTGTCCGGTTGGGTTGGTCCTCAGATTGGGATTGGATACTGCAGTCTGCATCCCCGAAACTCCCCTGAACATACTCTTTGCCCGCCAACAGTGAGCGCCGGTAAGTATATGCGGCCTGTCTATTTTAGCGTAACAACGCCGTTCGCTTCAATGCATGCTAATCAAGGCGTTTACCGCATACTAAAGGCAAGACTAAGTGTATGCTAAGTTCCAGCTTGTGTCAACACGTCCGAGAAGCGGGGTAGCGTTTTCTCTTTGGTGGTTGAACTTATAGCGGTGGTTGGACTTATAGCGCCGGCCAGGATACCAACTTGCCAAAGCTGGAACTGAGCTGTCGAATGACTATTGACGCTAATCCTTCACCTGAAAGGAAACGCTACCCGCACCCATACCGCGATCCTTCAGACTTCGCAGAACGCCGGCCCAGCTCTCCTTGCTCTCTCTATAGCCGAGTTCCATCCCCACCAACTCCTTCTCACCGTCCTCCCTAGCTCCCACCACGCACAACAAGGCCGTCTTCTCACGGTCCCCGCCCGCTCCCAGGTATACTCCGTCAGCCCATATGTAGGCGTAGCCGCTCTCGTCGAGGCGACTGGACCGCCACCTGCGATACTCGTCCTCCCAACGACTCTTCAGTCTCACGATAGCGTTCGCGCTAAGCGCAGTTGTCCCTCCCACCAACTCCCGAAACACCAGCTCGAAGTCCCCGGTCGAAAGCCCCTCCATGTACAGCTTCCGAAACAGCTCCTGCGTCTGTCGAGAAGTGCGCTCGTACTTTCTGACTATCTGCGAACTCTAGCCGTCCTCACTCACCTCAGCCGGTACGTCCGACACCCTCGGCGCCTTCACCTCCACAGCCGACACTCCCACCGTCACCTCGCGACTCCGGTGGTGTCCGTTACGATGCCCGCGGAACTCGTCGGAACGCTCATATGGCTCTCTGCCCAGGAATCCATTCACCTCCTCACTGAGCGCCGCCGCAAGCATCCGTCTCGCTCCCTCTCTGACCATCTCTTCCAAAGTGTCGCCGACCACGCTGAGGTCCTCGTTACTCTGATATACTTCCTTCACGGCGTATCCCTCCAGTTCTGTCCTATGGACTTGATTCGATTACCTGGAAGGGTACGCCTCTCTCTTCTTCACCGCATCCCTGTTTCCACAACTTCTAACATTACCTCCACCGGCGGTGGATATCGAGGTCATCTTTCAGACGTTTTCGTCTGGGAACCCTTGGTATCCCAAGGTCGTGGATCGCGGCCATGGTCAGCTATGAAACAGTGGTATTGTGCGGCGCCGGACTGATCGCACCGGGGAGAGGGGGAAGGTGAAGCCGCTTCACAGACCGATGTCCTCGCTCTTTGCCCTGATGCGGCCGCTGCGCGCTTCCAGGATCCCCCGCTGTCAGAGCGGTGGATTTGGCGCCATCACCGATTTCTACGCATGAAGCTTCTGGTCTATAATTGTAAGCAGGAGACTGTTCCATGATCATTCACATCAATAACACTGACGACTTTCTTCGTGCTCTGCGCAATAACGAAGAGTTCCAGTCCGCCGCCCGCCGCGAACTGCTGACCGAGGATCTTCTGGCAGTGCCCGCTCAGCTTGTCGATATGCAGAAGACCCAGAACGCCATCCTCGACGAACAGAAGGAGATGCGCGCCAAGTCCGACGCTCTTCAGAATGCCCAGAACGCCATCCTCGATGAACAGAAGGAGATGAGGAAGACCCAGAACGCCATCCTCGATGAACAGAAGGAGATGCGCGCCAAGTCCGACGCTCTTCAGAATGCCCAGAACGCCATCCTCGACATCGTGGCGACACTGCTCAAGGAAATGGGCGAGGCCAGGACAGATACGCGAGCGCTTCACGGCATGTACAGACGGGAGCATCAGGACCTACAGAGGTTCAGGGGAAACTACGCAAGCGATGCCGCGCACAAGAACAGGTATCAGATCGTACAACAGTTCGCAAGGCGTCGAGCGATGAGACGAATACGCTACAACGTGCTCGACAGCGCCACGCTGGACGCGCTAGTAGAGGAGAAGTACGAATCCCTGGACGACCTCGGTCTCAGCGACGATGCACTGAACTCCTTCCCCGCGGCGGACCTCGTCATCGAGGTCACCGAAAGGAGAAGCTCTAGGCCGGGTTTCTGCGTCGTGGTGGAAGCGTCATTCACCGCAACTAGAGACGACGTGGCGCGAGCGTCCGAGCGCGCGAGCATTCTACGATGCGCGACGGAACTGGACACATACGCGGTGGTCGCGGCCGTCAGACTTGCGCCGAGTATCGAAGGTTCTGTCTTTGACAGTATCGAGAGATACCTGGAGGCGGATGCTCCTAACACGGTTGTCTGGATTCCCATAGTCGAAGAGGACCTGGAACCTCCGGACCCCCGCTAGAACAGGTCCCCCTGCCCCCTCAGCCTCGTCAAGAGTCGGCGAGGCTTTCTTATCTGGGGAGACTGACGTAGACAAATGCCGCACAGAGATTCTGTGCGGACATTGCTGCCTTCTGTGTGAAAGGCACTTCCTGTACAAAGGCGTAGCAGAAGTCAGAAGTCCGCGTGTCTGAAGCAGAACCAGCAGGTTGTGTGGACCCCGTCAGGTTCCCATTTTCTCCCGACGTCGAAACTCACGATTCAACCTCTCAGACAGGGAGGTGGTCTCGTAACGCGACTGTCCGCTCACGCTCCACTCTCACCGATTGCTCTCCCGGCGACCTTTTCTCGCATCTCAGCTATCGGCCTCCCTAAGCCGGAGCAGACCGCTCTCTCTGAGCGCGAACAGCAGCGCGTCGGCGCTGAACGTGTCCACCTGCCGCCACTCCCCCGGCCGCGAGCCTCAAGCGTCTGGAGCGAGAGCTGGTTGTACAGCTCGTCATCGAGCGTGGCATAGGCGAAGTCGAACGCGAACCTCTCGTCGCTGGTGGTCATGTACAGCATGGCGTCCCCCTCGCTTCGACCAGTGTCCATGTCCTAAGTGTATCACCTGTCTCAATGCTGTCGCAGAAACGGTCTCAGAGACAAATGAGAGCCCGATCCCGTATGAGTCGCCATCCGGCCGCAGCGTCAGGGACGCGTGCCATGCCGCTGAGTCAAGGGCATGGGTCCACTGCGGAATACTGCGTGGACATAACAGGAAGGCCACGCTTTCAGTATCAGTCCCATGAAATCCCCGCGCGCCCGCTTCGTGGCTACAGATTCCGCGAGTTGAGAGGGCCGACAGGACCATCTGAATCTGGGACTCCTACACAGTTTTCAGGGGTCTGAAGTTATGTCTGCCCCTGTCTCACACGCTCTGCGCTGGCAGGGTTGGCAATGGTCGCTGACACAGAGGACTTGAACGCTCGAGAGGCGCGGAGTTGGTCAAAAGTCCCGATGTGTGGTGTGGGAGTTCGTCTATCCTTATGTTCAACTAAGCCGCGGTCGGTTGTGTGACCTGGGCCTCCGGCAATACTTTGTCGTGGGTCGCCGAAGCGGGTGTCAGGTATCGTCTGCCCACTACCCACTCGTCGTGCCGCTCGGCGAGTACGGCTCCGATCAGCCGACGCACCGCAGGCCGGTTCGGGAAGATGCCCACCACGCAGGTCCTGCGCCGTATCTCCTTGTTCAGTCGCTCCTGGGGATTGTTCGACCACACCTGCTTCCAGTGAGCGCCGGGGAAGAAGGTGAAGGCCAGGATGTCAGTTCCGGCTTCGGCCAGCATCGAGGCAGCCTCCGGGAAGCGGTCGTTGAGCTGGTCCACGACTCTGTCGAGTTGGGAGCGCGCCTCCTCGGCAGACGGCTGCTGGTAGATCGCGCGCGCCATGGTCGCGACCCAAGGCTGAGCGCTCTTGGGTACGCGGGTGGAAGGTTGGTCATGAAGTGGGTGCGGCATCTCTGCTCCACCTACTCTCTTACACCACCTTATGGGACGCTACTCGTGCGACCCTCAACTTCCGAACCGGGATAGTCGCTCGTAGTGATTGTCCCAATGAGTTTCCAGGCGCGGACTTTTCCATTAAGATTTGGGCGAAGGCAGACCAAGGAGAAATCAGCGGTGACGCTTCAATCCGACGTCCTGCGTCGGACGGCTTTGGTATTGGTGTCGGTCGGCCTGGCGTGGAACCTGGTAGAGGCCGGAGTCGCTCTGTGGGCGGGAATTCAGGTTGGAAGCGTGGCTCTGATCGCCTTTGGCCTCGATAGTGTCGTCGAGCTATTCGCCGGCGGGGTCTTGTTGTGGCAGCTGAGAAGGGAGCGGGCCGGGGTGGAGGATGAGGCCGCGGAAAACAGGGCGCGGAGGCTGATAGCGCTGACCTTCTTCCTGCTGGCAGCCTATGTCGGCCTTCATTCGGGGGCCAGCCTGGTCGGATGGCTGCCTGAGCCGCAGCCTAGCCTCGTGGGTGTGGTTATTGCGGTGGCGAGCGGCGTTGTGATGAGCGTCCTGTACGTGTTCAAGATGCGTATCGCCGCCCGGATGCAGTCCAGAGCTTTGAGAGCAGAGGCCGTAGAGAGCCTGTTCTGCGATCTTCAGGACCTGGTTATTCTGGTAGGGCTGGGGTTCAACGCTTTGTTCTCATGGTGGTGGGCCGACCCGGTAGCGGCGCTGTTGCTGATTCCCCTGTTCATCAAGGAGGGCATGGAGAATCTTGAGGATGAGGAAGAT
Source organism: Dehalococcoidia bacterium (assembly GCA_965202815.1). Taxonomy (GTDB): domain Bacteria; phylum Chloroflexota; class Dehalococcoidia; order Lucifugimonadales; family UBA1123; genus VXRN01. Next base: position 465,676 of record CBDBCD010000002.1, on the reverse strand, counting down.
AATGAGGATGAGGACGAAGTGCGCCGAGTCTGCTTCTGCCCGAGTTGCGTCTTCGGCCTAACTGCCTGTCGCGCGGCTTGTTGCGGGGTGGGGTGAAGTCTCGGGACCGCGCCGGATTAAGGCGGCGGCCCCGATTCGGAATCCATTCAGTTGGAAGGCGCGGTCTTGTTTAGACCTTCGCGCTCGCCGTACCGACTATGACGACGGTGCCGTCTTCCTTTTCCATCCAGACGGCTGCGTTGGCGCGTCCGTCGGTCTCGTCGGTTATGACGGCCTTCGCGGTTACAACGTCCTCCGGCCATACGATGTTGGTGAACTTGATGTCCATCTTGCCGCCCTCGAACCAGGCCTTGCCGAAGTGCTTGTCCATCAGGTCGCCGACGTAGGACATGGTCATGCGTCCGCCGACCACGACCTCCTCGAAGCCGAGCTCTTCGGCGGCTCGCTTGTCGGTGTGGTAGTTGGCGTTGCCGTGGAAGAATGTTCCACACATCTCAAGCGAGATGGGATGCGGGTCGCCCTCCACCAGGTCGCCTGCCGGAACCGCGAACCTTCTCGCGCCGCCCTTCGCCTTCGGGTCGCGGAGCGCGACCTTACCCGAGGATTGGCTGAGCAGGTAGCTCTGATGGTGGTGGCCGACCGCCATCTTCTCGCCCTCCGGCGACCACAGGACCACCTCGGAGTTGACGAGCGTGCGGTTGCGGTGATCGTATATGTCAACCACCTTGGAGCTTGCGGTGTACTGCTGACCGGGGATGATGGGCGCGTTGAGTTCCCACGCCTGGCGCATCCACAGGTTGCCGAAGCTGTTCTTGAATCCGCCGCCCGCGAAGCCACCGTCAACGGCTGTTACGGTCATGGAGGGAGCCACCGTCGCCTGGTAGGGGTTGCCGGAGTACCAGCCGGCGTCTATCTCAAGTCCCTCGAAGTAGTCGTTCAGAAGGCTATCGTCGGCTACGAAGTCCCTGCTGCCGAGGTCTTTGCCGATTCGCGCCTCTTCCGGGTCGTTGGATACGTAGGCCATTATCTTCTCCTTCGCCGCTTTGGGCTTTACAGAATTACTCTTTCTTCTTGCAGTTCGGCTATGTCTTCCCAGTCGTAGCCGAGCATATCTATCAGCAATGTCTCCGTATCCTCACCGTGCGCGGGCGCCATCTTTCGTGTGGAGACCGGATTCTCGGAGTAGGAGACCGGCGTCTGGAGCCACTCGGTATCGCCAAGGACGGGATGGTCGAAGTTTATCATGTAGTTGTTGCGCTTGACTTGAGGGTCGTCCCTGAGTTCGAGGGTGCGCTGGACCTTCTCGTAGATGAGGTCGCCCGCGTCGGCCAGCCGACTCTCCCACTCGGGGCGCGAGCGCGTCTTGAAGACCTCGGCCATGCTCTCTATGACCAGTTCGCGGTTTTCGTACCTGGCTTCGAGGGAGTTGAAGCGTTCGTCTTCCATCCATTCGAGCTTGTCCATAGCGCGGCACATGGCGGGCCAGTAGCGGTCGCCCTGGCTCATCGAGAAGGCTATCCACTCGCTGTCGGCGCACTCGTAGTAGTTCCAGAGGACGTTGCCAGCGCCGCGCCAGTCCTGCCGCTGGAACTCCTGGTCCTGGATGAGCGCAATGCCGTTCTGCATCCCGCGAGTCCATATCATGCTGCCCAGGTGGGACACATCTACTCGCTGACCGTGTCCGTAGCGCTCGCGCGCTACCATAGCGCCGAGTATGCCGTAGCTGAGAATGATGCCGGCTGCCTGATCGGCGATGCCGACGGCGTAGGGCGTGTTGTTGTCCGGGCCCGACCACCACATCGCGCCTGAGCGCGCCTCACCCGTCAGCGCGAACGCGGGCTTGGTAGAGTCCGGACCCTCCGGACCGTATCCCGATGCCGACCCATAGATAATGCGCGGGTTGATTTTGGTGAGGTCTTCATATCCAAGCCCCAGCCTGTCGGCCACCCCCTTGCGAAAATTCTCGACGAACACGTCGGACTTCGCCACAAGCTTGTGCATTATCTCGCGGCCCTTCGGGTTCTTTAGGTCGAGCGCGATACCGTACTTGTTTCGGTTCATTCCCTCGAAGTAGGCGTTGACGCCCTCCGGCAGGTCGGAGAGCACTCCGCCAACGCGCCCGAACTGCCGGCCATGGTCGCCGTCCAGCGACTCGACCTTGATGACCTCCGCGCCCAGGTCGGCCAGCATCATGGTGGACACCGGCCCGAACTGCCACATAGTCCAGTCAATGACGCGGATGCCGGTTAGCGGGCCGGGGAGTGGCTGTTGTCCGTTGGCTCCGTTTGTGGTCATGGTCTGGCCTCCGGGGGATTGGGGTAGCGCTTATTATAGTGAGGTAGTATCCAATTTCGACATAGAGCGCTGCTAAGTGGCTTGCGAGGATTGGTCTCGCGCTTGGGTAAGCAGGAATCCCTCTATGAATCCCTCGACGCGAGAGAGTCCGCTTTCTACGGCCTGCACCCGCGTTTCAAGCCTGTCCATTCGCGTTTCTATCCTGTCTATGCGGGTATTGGTATCGCGGTGGAGTTTGAGTATCAGACCGGCCAATGCGATCCCGACTCCGATTATGGCTATCACCGATCCGTCAATCGTTATGTCCACGATGTCCCCTCGTTTCGACTCATCGCTCAAAATAGTTCAGATAGTCATAGGCCAGTCAAAGGTTGCCTGTGTCCGTTGGATTGACTATGAATCAGGCCAACCTCCAGTGGCTTGGGATAGCGTTATTATAGTTCAGATTGGCGTTCTCGGCTATCTTGCGTCAGCGCGTTCCCTGCGTGCGGTGCGGATTGGAGACGCTTCATATATCCTGATTTATAATCGAGCTGGACTGTGCTGGTGACCCTAGCAGGTGGTTGCTGGTGAGGGGCGCAGGTGACCTTTGACCTGCATTCAACCTGCAAACACCTGCGTTAGCTTTGGGAGGAAATTTTTCATGGGCGCGAAAATCGCTGTTGATAATCTCCGGTTTATGTCTATCGGTCATTAGTTCTGTCCTATATGCGCATATTGTAGCATAGAGGGGAGGGGAGTGTGTAGGAATTTGGGAAACGGGTGCGGAGGTTAGCGACGGTCCCAGGATTCGCGCTCGGCCCGGAGGTATTCTTCTACGTCGGCGGCGCTCTTGAAGAGACGCTGACCGGGCGAGTCTTTGATGATGTCTAGCGCCGACCGACGCGGGGCCGTTTTTTCGGAGCGCATAACGATCACGTCAACCGACTCGCCCTCTTGCAGACCGGTGCCCTCGATTTCTATCTTCCCCCCTGGCAGCACAGTCGCATTCAGGTATATCGCTTTTTGCATGGCTGATGAATCCTTTATTTCTCCTGGTCCAAACTGTCATAGGGTCAGTCAATCAGCCGAATGTGGTTGTTGGTCGGGTTTGGTCGTGAGTGGCCCGCGGAGGGCTGGGCGTCTCAGATTCCAACTGCATCCCTAACTGTTCGACTTGTTTCGGCAGTTCGCCATTCGTGGAAGTGCCGAAGACAGAAGGATTTTCGTGTTCAGCAGAAGGTATCCACTGATAACACTCCGGGTTCTCCAGTTTTGACATCTTCTTGTCCTCAGTAGCCATTCTGAGCCACTTCTTGAGTTGGTTTTTGTTTAGATCCAGTTCGTCGCTGAAGTCATCGAATGTCTTTGGAGAGTCGCTACACAATCTTTGAGCATATCTCAGGAAGAAATCGTAGAAACTCATATCAGATATGTCATTCAGAGGATGCGCACCGTTGTCGGTAGATGGCTTTGGTGGTTCGGGCGCGTCTTTCTCTGTATCCGTCAGCGCGGACAGGTCAAATTCGTCAATGCTATTCGGCAGCCAATTAGCCCCTCTCTGTACGATGCGGTGATTGCCGTCGTCGGTGTGCTTGACCCAGATAGGCACCCAATTGTTCTTCTGGTTCTCCTCCGCGCCTCTCCAGGTTCCGCCTTTGGTATCGGACCGAACGACTACGGCGGTGTCGGACAGGCAGTATATGTATTTGTTCCTGCCCATCGCGTTGCCGACGTTGAATCCCGATTCAGGATTGAATGGTGATACCAGGACAAGGTTGTTGTCCATCAAGTGGCGCAGGTATTTCTTGCTGAGAGACGTTTTGAGCAAGCTATCCGCGAGCGCTCCGATAACTGTTCCTTCCGCGTCGAGTGCGCCCAGCATGGCGGCTTCATCAACACCTCTAGCGCCGCCGGAAACGACCGACCATCCGCTGTTCGCCGCCTTCTGGCCCAAGTTTCGACTGTATGCCAGGTCTGTTTCGTCGGCGTCGCGCGACCCCACCACCGCCAATACGCTTCCGCTATCTTGAAGCAGTCTGCGGTTTCCGTATCCGAACAGGATATGCGGCGACTTACCCGGCCCTAGCCTGTCTTTGATTCGTTGAGGGTAGTCCTCATCGGAACGGGTCATAATCCATAGGCCGGAGCGCTCCCACTTCTCGACACTCAGCGCAAGGGTCATGCCGCGATTCAGCAGTGCTTCTATCCGTTCACAAGTTACCCTCTTTTGGGACCAGCCTTCCATCTGTTGCGATGGATTGCCAGTCAGCAGGTCAGAGGGCTTGAAATCAGCGTCTTTGTCACGCAGCCACTTATTGAGGCGAGCCCATTCGGTTGTAGTCAGCGGCTTGGCAGAGTCGCTTCCCGACTTGGGGAAGTGGACTGTGAGAAGCATGATTGCCTGAGCGTCTGGCGTGACGGACATGGTTCAACCTCCTGATCCCGTAGAAGCGAGCGCGATGGGATAGACAGGACCGCTTCCGTTTTGTCTCAATAGCGCCGCCAACACGGTCATTGTCCAACGTGAGTCCACTATATCATCCACTAATAGAACCGGCGATTCTGGAATATCACCAGATATTGCGAACGCGCCGTCTAGATTCTTGCATTGATAGAAAGAGTTTTGCTGATTCTTCTGTGGTTCGTTGTCGCGCACCTTCTGGATCGCTTCCACAAAGGGTAATTCTAAGCGATTAGCAAGTCGCCGCGCGAAATCCGGCACTAGGGTCGGATGATTTTGTGACGGGACACAAGTTACCCATTGAGGTTCGGGTTCGGGTTGCCATCTGTGTTCGTACATCTCTGCGATAGCTTCCACCAACTCATCCCTGAATCTCCCATTGAATTTATCATCCGCTACCATATTGCCCCAGCCAGCATCCCGCCATTGCGACAGGATACGGCTCTCTGAGGCTCGGACATCTTGTCTTAGATTTCCGCTAATGCCGTATAACTGAAGTGCGCCGGAAGGCACCTGCCTTCTCGGTTCAAGTGGCACCTCAGCGCGACGCAAGAACCGGGCGGCAGCAATCGCCAGATTTGTATCTACTGATTCACTGATGACAGGATGCCTCCGGCATACTGCACAACAGCCACAATCTACTGTATGAGAATCGTCTAGCGCATTGCGCAAGTAGGTCATAAGGCAGGAGTCGCTATCTATGTAGTCCTGTATTTCCCGCCACTCTATCTCTCGCTGTTGAGTGAGACGCTCAATCCTATCTCTATCCATACTGAACTGCACAGGAGTGCGGAACCACTTTGATCCCAACTTGTACACAGGCGCAGGATTTTCAACACTGATCAGTTTGAGTACTTTATCGATTTGACCCCTGCGTATATTAAGACGCTGTTCCAATTCACGCATTGAAAGACCGTTAGATTCTCCAAGAGTGTCGAGAATTAGCTGCACAGTTTGTTCGTTGGGAAAGGCACTGCGCCGAAAATATTCATGTATGTCGCTGTCTTCATATCCCGCAAGCAAGATCCCGTAAGCCTTTTCAATAGCACGTCCTGCGCGTCCAACTTGCTGGTAGTAGGCGACTACTGAACCTGGGGATTGGTAGTGTATGACGAATCCGAGGTCCGGCTTGTCATAACCCATTCCCAAGGCGGTTGTCGCCACCAGAACTTTGAATTTATTGTTCAGCAGCATATCTTCAAGATAGAGGCGATAGTGGGTGGCATCTTCAAAATCATCATGCTTGACATCGCTGTAGTAGGGGTGCGCGTCAATACCCCGCGAATTGAGCCATTCTGATACATACCCAGCATCACGTTTAGTCAGCACATAGATAATGCCTGTTCCTTGCATATCTGGAATATTCTGAGCCAACCATGCTAGACGAGCCGCTTGATTAGGTAGGCGTAAGGTTTGCAAGTGTAGGCTGTCCCGAGCCAGTACGCCTCTCTCAACCCTAATGTCACCCAACTGTACCTGAACGTCTTGGATTACCCGGTCGTTGGCTGTCGCAGTAGTTCCTAGAACTGGCATATTGGGCGGCATCCGCTCAAGTATCCCGACTATCCGGCGATAGTCTGGGCGAAAGTCATGGCCCCAATCGGAGATACAGTGTGCTTCATCGACAACCAACAGACCTACCCTGTCAGAGATAGGCGAAAGTACCTCCTCTACAAATTCCTCATTGGATAGACGTTCTGGCGATATTAGAAGCGCATCAACTGTATCTTCCAGTACCTGTTGCTTTATTACTTCCCAATCGTCTTTGTTGGTGGAGTTGATAGTATCCGCCTGAACACCTAGCCTGCCTGCTGCTTCTACCTGGTTACGCATCAGGGCCAATAGGGGTGAGACAATCAACGTTAGCCCTGCGCCTCTATCTCGCAGGATACGAGTACTGATGAAGTACACCGAACTCTTGCCCCAGCCGGTGCGCTGCACCACCAAGAGCTTGCGTCGTTGGTTCACCAGGGCGTCAATGGATTCCCACTGTCCCGGATGGAACGTGGCGTTTGGATCATTGACCGCCGTCTTGAGTAGTCTCTCGGCTTCGATTCGTTCCATGAAGTTCTTCCGCGAATGGGTTTAATGACTATAAGCCCTCTCAAGTGTAGGGCATAGCAGGGCCGTAGAAAAGTAACAGAGGGGACACTTAAATATCCCCTCTGCATTGTGTGGAGCGATTGGTTACCTAGTACTGTCTCGACTGCCTTGAGCGGCCGCCCATGGCAGCGTAGGCCACGTCGGGGTCTATTACGACGTCCAGGAGCGCCGCCTTGCCGGAGCCGAAGGCGCGCTCGAGGGCGGGACGGATCTGGTCGGGGTCGGTGACGCGCTCGCCGTAGCCGCCGAGGCCGTCCATTATCTTGGCGTAGTCGGTTTCCTGGGACAGGTATGTGCCGACGCCGCTCATTCCGCGACGGACGACGCCCTGGGTGGTCTGGTTCCAGGCGCCGTTGTTGCCCACGATGGAGACGATGGGCAGGTCGTGGCGGACGTAGCTCTCCACGTCGAAGCCGGTGAGTCCGAAGCCGCCGTCGCCGTAGATGATGCAGACCTGCTTGCCGGGACGCGCCAGTTGGGCGGCGGCGGCGAAGCCTGATCCCGCGCCCAGGCATCCGAACTGTCCCGGGTCCAGCCAGTGGCCGGCCTCGTTTATGTTCAGCACGCGCGCGGCGAACGTAACGATGTCGCCGCCGTCGCCGATTACGGTCGCGTCGTAGTCCAGGAAGTCGCGCACTTCGCGCACCAGCCGCATCGGGTGTATGGGCGTCTGGTCGCTGTTGAGCATATCCTCGTCGGCGGCCTGCAGGGTCTTGTCCTCGGTCATCACCTCTTCGACCCAGCCCTTGCCCGGCGACCTGTATCCCCTGGCTCTGAGTTCGTCCATTATCTGGCGCAGGACGGCCTTTGAGTTGCCCACTACCCCGACGTCAATGTCGCGGTTCTGGCCTATCTTGGAGCCGTCCATCATGATCTCGATGAGCTTCGGGTTCTGCGGGAACATAGTGTCCGCGCCGTAGCCGAGCCTGAAGTCAATCGGCGTGCCGAGCAGTATCACGGTGTCGGAGTGGACGAGACCGTATCTACGTCCCAGGCTGCCCAGGTTGGGGTGGTCGGACGGGATCGAGCCGCGCCCCATCGCGTTCAGGAATACGGGCGAGTCAATCATCTCGATGAACTCGCGCAGCTCCTCCGCCGCGTCGTTCCACCAGACGTCGGAGCCTGCCAGAATCATCGGCTTCTCGGTCTGCATCAGAATGTCGCAGACCTGGCTGATGTAGTCGGGGTCGCCATAAGCCTTGGCGTCGGTGCGGTAGGACTGCGGATAGTTCACGCCGTCCTCGTCCGTCTGGCCGTTCACCACGTCAACCGGGATCTCCAGGTACACGGGGCCCGGGACGCCAGTTGTGGCGTGCCTGAACGCTATGGACACGTAGTCCGGTATGCGCTCGACGCGCTTCACCTGCTCCGAGAACTTGGTGACCGGCTTGAGGAAGGTCGCCGAGTCGAAGTCCTGGAGTCCGCCGCGCAGGTGGTCGGTGATGCCCGCGTTGCCGCCGATGAGTATCATTGGACTTGGCGCCTGGAATGCGTTAGCTATGCCGGTAACGGCGTCGGTGACGCCCGGTCCGGCGGTCACGATGGCGACGCCGGGCTTGCCGGTGACCTTCGCCCAACCTTCGGCGGCGTGAGCGGCCACCTGCTCATGCCGGAAGTCTATGATCTTGATTCCCTCGGCCACGCAACCCTCGTAGAGGTTGTATATGTGGCCGCCGTTGAGGGTGAAGATGTAATCTACACCTTCGCGCTTCAATGCCTTGGCGAACAGTCGCCCGCCGTCAATCTCTGCCATTTCTTCTCCTATGGTGCTACTTGTATCCGATAATCCGATTGTCGGTGATTGATTCTAACCGATTTCCAGAAAAGGCGTACTCTCATCCTGATAGAAGTTCAGTAGGGCATCGTATCGCTCGCGGAGCAGCGCGACCACCTCCGACGTGGGGCCGTTGCCCGTGGTCAGACGTATGACTTTAGGTGGATGCCAGCGCTTCTGGCTGAGGAGTACAAAGTCCCTGTCTTTGGTGACGATTACATATCCTTGCGCTCTGGCGTATCTCCATATCACGAGATCGGCCCTCTCATCCAGGTCGAGGTCTTGAGCGTGAATCGTTCGAGGATAGAGATCGCGCAACGCCCGCGTCAGCGCGGGAGACAGGTTCTGATCGAAGAGAAGCGGAATCACCAGCGATACGCTATCCCGTGCGTTCTGCGGATTTCAGCGAACGCCTTGCAAGCCCGTATGTCCTCGCTGGTCAGGTAGGGGAAATCTTGCAGAACCTCCTCCTCGGTCATGCCGCCCTCCAGGTATCCCAGCACATCGTCAACGGTCATCCTCATGCCGCGAATGCACGCTTGGCCTGAGCGCTTGCCGGCCTGTACCGTGATAATCTTCTTCACCAGCGCCGCGTCTTTCGCGTCGTCCGGTATGACTACGCCAGCCTCCTTGTGCGAGCCCAATGCCTTCCCCTTGTGACTCGGAATTATGCGCCCGAGATCCTTGGCAGTCTCTACCCATAGGTCCATGGCGGCTTGCACTTCTCGGATCGCGTCCTCATACGTGGGACCGTGAGCGTTGCAGCCGATCAGCTCGGGAACCTCCGCGATGAACGCCTCGTCTTCCTCGCTCCAGTAGATGATGATGTCGTATTTGTGATTCATGGCATGTCGGTCCGTCCGCTGAATGTCTCTACAGTATCACGCCCTTCTCCTGAAGCGACGCTATATCCTCCCAGCTATAATCCAGTTCGTCTATCAGGATCTGTTCGGTGTGCTGACCCAGTTCGGGCGCCTCCCTGAAGATGCCCGACGGCGTCTCGCTGTAGATGTTCGGGTGGTTGCACATCTTTATCGGGCCGATTGCGGGATGGTCGAACGTCGTGATGTACTCGTTCGCTATCACCTGCGGATCGTCAACCAGTTCGTCCGTGGACTGCACCCGCGCGTAGATGAAGTCCCCGGTCGCACGGAAGTGCGCGTCCCACTCGGCGGACGTCCTGGTCATGAACTGCTTATCCATTATCCTGACCAGCTCCTCGCGGTTCTCCGACCTCGCCTCCATCGTAGCGTACTTGGGATGCTCGACTATCTCCGGCAGGCCGAGCGCGGTCATGAACGACTCCCAGTAGCGGTCCGGCTGCAGGTGCATGAGCTGGATCCAGCGTTCGTCCTTGCACTTGTACAGGTTGGCGAGCACGTTCCAGGCCGATTTGCGGTCGTAGGCCCCGAAGCGGTCGCCGCCCATTATCAGGCTCATGCTCATGCCCATGCCCTGGAGCCACATATTCGCGCTCAGGTGCGATGCGTCCACCTTCTGGCCGACGCCCTGAACGTGCCGCGCCACCAGCGCGGCCAGCACGCCCTGGCACAGCATTATCGCGCCCATCTGGTCGGATACGCCCTGGGACACTCGCACCGGCTCATCAGCCCCGGCGGGAGTGGCCGAGATCATCAGTCCGCCGCGCGCCTGTCCGCAGCCGTCGAATGACGGAAGCGCCGAGTCCGGCCCGTTGGGCCCATACCCCGTCGCCGACCCGTATATGATCATCGGATTGATCTCTTTCAGCGTCTCATAGCCGACGTCCAGTCGCTCCGCGACGCCCTGGCGATAGTTCTCTATGAACACGTCCGCCGTCTCGACCAGCTTATGGACTATCGCCTTGCCCTCCGGCGTCTTCAGGTTGACCGCTATGCCGCGCTTGTTGCGATTGTTCGCCTCGAAATAGGCGTTCCGACCTCCGGGCAGGGTGGGGGCGAGCGTCGAAGCCCTGGCGACCGCGCGGCCCGCGTCGCCGTCCAGCGCCTCGATCTTGATGACGTCCGCCCCCATGTCGCCCATCATAGCCGCCGACATCGGGCCGAACTGCCACATCGTCCAGTCCAGCACTCTGATTCCCTTGAGCGGTCCGGTAACTCCGTTTGCGCCATTCTCGTACACTTGCCACCTCCCCTTGCGGGCTGCATGTTCGTGGAAGATTCAGCCGATTCTAACACACGGCTCGGAAGAGGGCAGGGGTTTCGCCTTACGACAGCAGGGTCTTTCATTTTCGAGTGTCACCTGTGTAGTCCGTTCGTGGTGAGCCTGTCGAACCATGAATGGACAGCCCTTCGACAAGCTCAGGGCGAACGAAAGATTGACGACAAGACGAAAACGAAAAGGCCGTGCTTACGACAGTCGAAGACCATCACGTATCCATTGGCGATATGTTAGACTTGCCCCACATCACAATGAGGAGCCAGGACATTGGGAGCGACACACGTAACCGTCACTATTCGGAATCCCGCCGAGCCGGAGCGCGTGTGGGAAGGACTGTTCCTCGTAGATACCGGAGCGACCGATTCCCTGGTCCCCAGGCCCCATCTTGAGGCCATCGGGTTGGCTCCCAAGGGACGCAGAATCTACGAATTGGCGGATGGGACCGAGCTAGGGCTGGATATAACCACCGCCGACATCGAATTCATGGGCGAAATCGTCGGAGGAACTATCATCTTTGGAGACCCCGGCGTCGAGCCTCTGTTGGGAGTGACCGCCCTGGAATCGGTCGGGATAGAAGTTGACCCGACTAACCAGCGATTGAAGAGACTGCCCGCCGTGCGCCTCAAGCGCCTCGCGTCCAAGTAAACCGATGCGGGGCGCAAAAATATGACAGAAAAAATTCTTGAGACGCTGGAACTCTACCTGGCTGGCGATATAGACATTGATTCGCTCGAAGACCGGATCATTCCGCTCCTATGGAGCGCTCAGCTAGAATCGGAACGAGACCTCATTGCCCAGATAGCGGTCGAGCTAGTGTACATCAAAGACGGCTTCTCCGACGAAGCGCTATTCAGAACCCGCGTCGCCGAAATCGCCTGCCGAGTCCCGGCCGCCGTCGCCGACTGAGCAAGTGGTATAATGAACCCAAAGAACCGCTATGCTCAAGCCGCATGACAGAGGAGCGCGAAACCCATGACCATGCTCGAAGAACGAGTCAGTTCCATCGAAGGCGCATACGACCACCTCGCCACCAAAGCGGATGTTCAGGAACTGCGCGGCGAGATGCGAACCACCGCAGCCGAACTCCGCACTGAGGTGCAAGCCACCGCCGCAGAACTTCGCGGTGAGTTGAACGCCGCTACCGAGCGGCTGCAAGGCGAGATAGAATCCTCCAAGCAAGAACTCCGCGCCGAATTCATCTCGGAAATCCGCGCCTCGGAAATCCGCGTCATAAAATGGGTCGCCGGCCTGATGGTGGGAACCGCCCTTGGCATAGTCACCGCCATGGCCGCCCTGCTCCGGCTATTCCTCCAGTAACACCACCCCGGACAATCCCCGCCGCTCCTCCTCGGAAACTGGCTGATCAGAGGATACTGTCATGAACAGCATAATCCTTGAGACGATAAGACTCTACCTGAACGGCGACATAGACCTTGACACGCTTGAGAACCGGGTTATCTCGCTCGCATGGGACGACGACTTTGAAGACCAAGAACTCGTGGACCGGATAGCGTTTGAGTTAATCTATATCAAAGACGGCCTATCCGACGAATCAATCTTCAGAACCCGCGTCGCCGAAATTCTGGCCCAGGCCCAAGACGCCGACGCCACAAAGGTTTCCTGAAACTGAGAATACGGCTTCGTGAATCACAGCGAATCGCACTCTCAGGCAATTTGCCGCCCGGCGGTTTGTTTGAATCCCACAGCATAGGCGGAATTTTCTTGGGACTACTCCCCATGACAGTCAGATCCTCTATACGAAAGTCGCTCTAAGACTTCCGCGACGCCCCACCTTTGTTCTTAGTCAATGTGCTTCCTGGCGGCTTGCCGGAGTTATCAGACTTCGGAGGGGCCTTCCTCGGACCTGTTCCTATTATACGGACTGTACGACTGGATTTAGTCTTGGAAGCCATTACACGCTCCTTATGGGAAAATCCATAGCGGCCTCAGTTCATATCTACTATATCATAGACCGTAGTAGCTCCCCAGCCTTCAGAAGACTGAGAATTTTGCGGGCGCGGCGAGTTGTAGAAGTAGGTATATACCATAACGGTTTCTATCCCTGTTGATACTATGAACTCGAACGTCTCTTTATGCGACCCGCCCGGCTCCACTATCATCTCACCCTTATTTCTACTTAAGTCAATACCATCCAGTGTGGGCCACTGAATATAGTCCTCGATTCGATCCTTGAAAACTTCCTTATACAAACGTTCTATTTCCGAATCCGACACCGGCGAGATTTCCTGCAAGCGGAAAGTGAATCTCCGAACTTCTACGCTGACCCGCGAGCTATTATGCAAATTCGCCGTAACCGCTATATGAACATAGTTGTCCCCAATAAACCTGTGTGAGACCTCGTGCGAAATAGTCAGGTGCGGCTCGAGGTCCCTGAATAGCTGGAGCTTGTAATAGGCGAAGATTCCGCCCACGACGATAGCGACCGCCGTCACCGACGACTGGACGATAGCCGCAATATCCTTGAATCTGCCCGCGCCGGACAGGCTGACATTCAGCAACGCGAATGCAGCCACCAGCGCGACGACGACCGCGCCTACTATCAGCGCCCCACGCCACGCCTGACCGCGCGGCCAGAGGATTCTTCTCAGTCTGTTCATCACCACCGCGCCCTGTCAATCACCTTGCGCCGCCCTGCTTGAATTCTACGTCATCAACCCGAATCCACTTAGGGTCAGGTTCAGTATAGTCCGAGCCGTCGGCGTTTATATAGTGATGCGCCTTGCACAGCAGCCAGTCGTTGATGGTTAACCTGATGTCTATCATCCGGCTGCGTGTTCCGGGAGGGAAGTTGCCTCGAGGCGGTCTGACCATGGTTCGCCGTACCTCGATGTAGGCTTGCCCTCTATCCAATTTTCTTCTAACATCCAAAATGCGGTACAATTGACGCAATTCCGTTTCAGAAGCGGCTATACTCACTGGCTGTGGAGGAGGGACTGGCATGACCGACAATATCCTTGAGGCGCTGGAACTTTACCTGAACGGCGACATAGACTTCGACACGCTTGAGTACCGGGTCATCACGCTCACCTGGGACGACAAGTCCATAGACCAAGACCTCGTTGACCGAATCGCGATTGAGCTAGTGTACATCAAGGACTGCGTATCCGACGAACCAATCTTTAGAACTCGCATCACCGAGATTCTGGCCCAGACCCAAGAAGTGGCCGACGTCGCGGTGAGCGTCCCTTCGTAGTCGAAATCCCCTAAATCCTAATAGTGACCGCCGTCCCCGACGACTGCACGACAACCGCTACGTCCTTCACCTTCCCCGCGCCGTCCAGCGTAAGACTCAGCACCACGACGCGACGACCAGAGACACGAACGCAACGCCTGTTATCAGTGCGCCTCACCATGTCTGCCCCGCCGCCAGAGGATTCTTCTCAGTCTGTTCACAGCCAGCGCGCTCCGTATCAGTACATATTCCCTCTGAATTTCTCGTTAAGCATACGGTACAACAGATCAGTCGTATTCTTATTGGGAATGACACTCTGAATCGCATTTCGTTCCCTCTGTGTTAATCCCTCGTATGAGTCTGGTGAAGATACAAGGCTGCCAAAGGAATTAGAAAGGAGTGCTTTTACCATTTCAACACTATAACTACAACAAGAATGAGTATCTTCTGCCATTCTTGTTAAATCTGATATGGCGTAAGGTATGAAATCTTTATCCTTTGTCAAATAGAATATATTTATAGTGTGCATATCGTTTGAACTAGGACATACGATAGCAAAGCAATTATTGGAATTAAGAATTAACGAAGCAGCAAATCGTAGCTTAGATCGGAATTCTAGTCGAGTTACTTCCATAACCTTGCTCTGGTTCTGTATAACTTGCCCTATGTCGAGCCAAGTTTTGCCTATCTGAATTAGACGTCTTCTAAGGATAGGAGTACGGTTATTTATCATTGCATTAGTATTACAAAATTCCAATTTCAGCGATTTTATGTTTTGCCGCAATATTCGTTTCTTAAGTTGTTTATCAAAGACCATTCCTGTATATTTGCGATACTGATCATAGGAATAGAGTGTTATCCTATATGCGTTCAGAATTGCCTTCTTCTGGCTCAATTCTTCGTGTTGTGCTACATCAATATCCTGGAACAGCTTATCGTGATCCTCACAAGCGAAATGACCCGTAGATGCATCACCCATGCCGATTGGATCTGGCTCGAATAACGTAGTGTCAAATAAGTCCACTGGATTAACATCACTACTTCGGCTCCAAATATCCCTCCACTGTTTGATGCCCCAACGAAATTCAAGTACTTTTCCACTTTTGCTATCAGCTAGATTAGATAATACTGCTGATTCGGGAATTGAATGGTTTCTGACCGTTGAGGATTTTCCACAAATATCTCCATGATTATTCATCATAATACATATATTATCGGATTTACTGATAGCATTTTGATATTGAATCAGATCCTTATTGAAATTCTGTTTTTCGGAGTTTGGGATCCATAACTGAGTCTTCATATCATCCTCCTATAAGAAGCGAAGTTCTATCGTAACAATTTGAGATATATTTCGCAAATATATTCTATCCGGGCCATCCCCAATTCCCTTTCATCCAATTACCTCCCCCACAAGATCCTCCACCTCCCGCCCCGCGTCCGACCCCCCCAGCCACGACCGCAGCTCCCGCCGAGCTATCGTCACCGTCACCCGGCCCCGCTCCTCGTATAGCTCCGACAGTCGTGTCGCCGCTCCTTCCGACACCTTCCGGCCCGCGTCCGAGATGCTGGTGTGCAGGCTGTTGTTGGGGTCGTATTCGGGTATCGGGAGTTTCCATAGATGCTTATGTAAGTGGCGCGCTCCGAACTGGCCTCTCGGCATGAAAGGCTTGACAGATTCAGATAGTGAATCGCTATTTATTATCGCAAGAAGATAATAGGCTTCTTCCATATTTCGACAAACGACCCAGTATAAAGTTTCGTCAATTAACGCATTATCATTGTCAAGCAAGGCCGCTGTTGGATTGCCTGATGTAGTATAGATAATGCGAATGGGTCTATCTTTCGGGTCTTTCACCCAATCAAACTGCGACGAAAGCTCTCTATGATAGTCTAGTCTGCCTACTAGATTTAGCCGATTCGCCCGCGCCTTGTTCTCTTCCCAAAGCCTGTTGATAGTCTGCCAGCGTCCGCGCATTCGCCTGTCGAGTCCGCCAAGACGAATTCCACCGGGGCCATCAGCGTCGGTCGGTATCTCATACTCACCCCGTCTGACGGGCAGAACGGCTTTCAGAGGCGGCAGCGTTGCGTATGGAACGACGGTTTCCCCTAGGTAAGCGTCGTAAACATGACTGGTCTCTATCGTCTGTTCGCTGATGTCGGTTAGGTCGAGAGTCTTCCACGGCGCTTTGTCATGCGAACCGCGCCGCGGATTAACAGTGATTGTCCCTCGTGCCTGTATCACGGCGCGATTCTCTGTCTGGTGTACGAATAATAGACAACGCGGACGAATTGACGCGCCCTCTCGGGAGACTCCCGCGTATGGCGACTCCCCTGCCTCCGACGTGTCTGTTATTCCGGCGCGTGTCCGCCGAACATCCGCCGATCCCGCCTCGCCAGTCCAGCGTTCCACGCCTCCCGACAGCGCCGCCGCCGCGCCGGCCTCGCCAGTCCGCCGGGCGAACGCCACGCAGGACGGCACCGGAAAGAACGTGTTCGGCTCCAAGCGCTCCAAGTCCCACGCGCTCTTGAACCCGAAATCCACGCTCAGCGTCCGCGCCATACGCCTTGAACTCCATCGCCCCGTCCGCCACTTGCGGTACTGACCCGTCTGCAGCGCGCTGTGCGGCATCACCATCCCCACAATCCCGCCGTCCTTCAGGTACAGGTCAACACTCCGCGCGAAGAACAGCCCCGCCACGTCCTGATTTGAGGCGTACCTGCCGCCCACCCAGATGTCGTACAGGTTCTCGCTCTGGTTTCTGAGTTCGGTCCTCAGCGCGCTCGCCGTCTGGTTGTAGTTCAGCCAGGGCGGGTTGCCGATGATGACGTCCACCCTCGCGCGGCTCAACGCGACCGGACGCACAAGGTTGCGCGTGTAGTACGCCCAGATGTGGTCGCGTCCCTCCGAGTGCAGCCTCCGCATCGCGCCGATTGCCTGGCTCAGGATTTCCCGCTCCCGGTCGTCGCTTATGCCGTTGTCGTCCAGAGCGATATACGGGTCGTCGCCCCGCTCTATCGCGTCCGCCACGTCGCCCATCAGCGAGTCGAAATCGTTCGCGCGCTCCACCAGGCTCACCGGGAACGCCAGCGTCGAGTTCCGCTCGTCCCCCACCTCTATCGTCACCTCATGCTCCGCGAACATATCCCCCGCGCGGAAGCGCAGTTGCAGCGCGTCGCCCAGGTAGATGGGCGCGGATATGGACACGCTCGGCGCGTCCTGTATCGCCGTCCGCGCCGCCAGCGCCCAGGAGGCGCGCGCCAGGTGGACGGCTACGGGGTGAACGTCTATGCCGATAACCGAGTCGCGCAGCTTGTCGAAGACCTCCTCCGACCGCAGGCCGCTCTCCCGCGCCGACTCTATCACCCGCCTCACCGCCTCCACGATGAACGTCCCCGACCCGCACGCCGGATCCAGTACGCGCTGGTTCAGCGGGTCCGACACCAGCTCCTCCACCATCGCCCGCGCCAGCCAGTCCGGCGTGTAGTATTCGCCAAGCTGCCGCCGCTCGTCCGCCGGTATCACGCTCTCGTACAGGATGGGCGCGATGTCCGCCGGCGCGCTCTTCCAGTCGAATCGCGCCACACGCCGCGCGATGGCCCTCAGAAGCGGCAGCCCGCCCACCTCCGACGGCCAGGCGAAGAAGTCCGACTCCACCACACCCTGCAAGCCCGTCGCGTTCTGAAGCTCACGCCCCTTGAGCAGGTCCTCGGGGTCCGTCTCCGCCAGCCGCGTTATGTCCACCCCGAACGACGCCTGCACCACCATGCCGATCACCGTCGTCAGATATGTGTGCCGGATGAACAGGTCGTCAGCGTCCTGTCGGGTGTCCGCTATCTCGCCGAGCGCCGCCCTGAGCAGGTCGCGCCACAGCCTGCGCTTCACCCTGATAGTCTCCATGTCCGCGTAGCGGTCGTACAACTCGCGCAGCCGCGTTATGTCCCTGTTGTAGCGCCCGCTCTCCGGCCCGAAACTCGCCTCCACGATTCCCCGGTCGACTGGCGCGTCCTCTCTGGATTCCAGCGCCCTGTCCCGCAGCCACTCGAACAGCGGCAGCCAGCCCTCCGCCGACTCCAGCGTGAAGGCGTAGGGATACACCGTTCGCGGCTCCCCCGCGCCCGGCCAGCGCAGCAGCCAGCGCCGTCCGTCCGTCAGGATGCCCATGCGGACGCCCCGGCCCGCGCGCTCCGACTCGGCGAGATAGTCGTCCAACTGGCGCACGTACTCCGGGTTCGGCTCGAACCCCGACGCCGTTCCGATGCGCCGCTTCACCTCGATGAACGTATCCAGCGCGGTCAGGTCAACCGCTCGCCGAGAGCCGTCCGACGGCGGGTTCTCCTCCACCATCTCATCCGCCCGCGCCAGCCCGGTCAGTATCAGGAAATCCCGGACCGCGCTCGTGATATTAGCCTCCGCCTCGAAATTGTCATACAGCCGCAGAATCCGCTCCGCCGCCCGCGCGTACCTCGCGTCGCCAATATCCAGATGCGTAACCATGGCCATACCCCCCGTCGAGTCCCCAGGGTCTTTTCATTTTCGTCTTGTCGTCAATCTTTCGTTCGCCCTGAGCCTGTCGAAGGGAGCTTGTCGAAGGGCCGTCCATTCATGGTTCGACAGGCTCATTATCCCGTTCGCCCTGAGCCTGTCGAAGGGAGCCTGTCGAAGGGCCCTCCGTTCATGGTTCGACAGGCTCACTATCCCGTTCGTCCTGAGCTTGTCGAAGGGCCGTCCATTCATGGTTCGACAGACTCACTATCCCGTTCGTCCTGAGCTTGTCGAAGGGCCCTCCGTTCATGGTTCGACAGGCTCACTATCCCGTTCGTCCTGAGCCTGTCGAAGGAAGCTTGTCGAAGGGCCCTCCGTTCATGGTTCGACAGGCTCACCACGAACGGACTACACAGGTGACACTCGAAAATGAAAAGAACCTAATCAAGTCCCCCCATCATACAACCTCATCCCCCCAATTCTCATGCTATACTCAAAGCAACTTCACACCCTGGTAGTGCGACAACTTAGTTGTGATGGATATTCAGATTCCGATTTATCCCCTCTCCCTCAGGGAGAGGGCTAGGGTGAGGGTAGATAAGCCGTCAATACAAACGTGTTGAACCACCAGGAGACCTCCATGACAACCTCCGCCGCGACATTCGACAGAGAAGCCATGCGCGAGATAGTCAGAGACGAAATTGACCTGCTCCGCAGCGAGCTTCGAGAGCATTACGCCACAAAAGCGGACCTGTCCGACCTGAAAGCCGATATGAAAGGGACTCTGATCCAGGTAGTCATAGGACTCGCAGGACTCCAGCTTCTCGGTCTCGGAGCCGTCGCCGCCGTCATCAGATTCCTCGGCTAGAGCCCCAACCCAACCAGGACAGCCTAATCCAGCGACGAAGGAGCCGCCATGATAGAACCCGTCGAGTCCGAGCGCGAACGCCGCCGCAGGCGCCTGAAAGAAGTCACAGATGACATTGCCGCAACGCGACCGGGCTTCAGCGCGTCTGATAATCTACCCCGTGAAGAACTGTACGACCGCGCAGCCGCTCGATCCGCGGCGGAAGACGCTAAGCGTGAACGTCGGCGTCGGCGTCTGAAAGAAGTCATAGATGACATCACCGCAAATGGCGGCGGGTTACGCATGGCCGACAACTTGAGCCGAGAACAATTATATGACCGCGCCGCCGCTCGCGCAGAGGCGGAAGAAGCCAGACGCAAAGCCTCCGGGAGCGCCTGAACAGGTGATGCGAAACCTTACTTCAACCAACATAGACTTCCGTATGCCCGAGATCCTGGGCTGGGACGCACTGTACTGAGCCAATGCGCTTTGTTGATACCAACGTGCTCATATACGCAGCTAGCCCGTCTCCGCAAGAGACGGAAAAACGCCGCAGAGCGCAAGTGTTGTTGAATCAGGGCGACCTCGCCCTGTCGGTACAGGTCTTGGGGGAATTCTACTACCAAGTAACGCGGCCTAACCGTCCTGAACCACTAACTCACGCTCAAGCGTTAGAATTTCTTGACTCAATAAAAGATTTCCCGGTTGTGCCGATGACATTCGAGATTTTCACCCAAGCCGTCGAGATCAGCCGACGCTTCCAGTTGTCATACTGGGATGGGGCCATTCTCGCCGCCGCCCGCGCTATGGGATGCGACGCCGTGTACTCCGAAGACATGAGCCATCAACAGGACTACGACGGCCTGCGGGTCATAAACCCATTCGCTTGATTCGGATATAGTCCTCGATACCAACTCGAAAGACAACTGCGCCCCTGAAAGCGCCGAAGATTCACAACCCGGAGGTCTCGCCACATAGTGACCACAGCCCGACTAATGACAGCCGAAGAACTCCTGAACCTGCCCGACGACGGCTTCCGCTACGAACTCGTCAGGGGGAAGTTGAGGAAGAGATTGCCCGCCGGACAGAACCACGGACGATACGCTTCCAATATACATATCTCGCTCGGAGGATACGCCAAGGCGAACCGGCTGGGCAGATCCTATATCGCCGACACCGGCTTCATATTGGAAATGGATCCGGATCACGTTCGCGCGCCCGATTTCGCCTTCATATCCAACGAAAGGCTCAGCGAGATTGGCGAATCCGACGGCTTTGCCCAGGGCGCGCCCGATGTGGCGGTAGAGGTCATATCTCCAAACGACCGTTACACCGAGGTAGAAGAAAAAGTGGAGGACTGGCTGAACGCCGGCTGCCGCGCCATCGTACTCGTAAATCCCCGCAGGCGGACCGTAAACATCCATCGCTCTACCACGGACATGACCACCCTCACCCAATCCGACACCCTCGAACTCGACGACATCGTTCCCGGCTGGCGTATGCCCATCCAGGACATATTCGAGTAGAGACCCAGGGCCTTTTCGTTTTCGCCTCGCTGTCAATATCCCGTTCGTCCTGAGCCTGTCGAAGGAAGCTGGTCGAAGGGCCGTCCGTTCATGGTTCGACAAGCTCACCACGAACGGACTACACAGGTGACACTCGAAAATGAAAAGACCCTGGAGTAGAGACCGGATTCGCTATACAACCATCCCCGCAATGCGCTAAAATACACCCATGAAGAACACAATTTCTAACACCAATTACATAAATATGAGATTATGCAGATGAAAAATGGAGAGCCGGAAAAAAATGCCCTCATAGCTAACGCAGGTGAAACGCTGGTCACTAACAGGCGTTCTAATCCACCAGCGCATACCTGTCGGTCACCTGTTCATTCGCCAGTTGTCACCAGCGCAATTATAAACCAGACATTATGAAACCTTCTGAACACACCCATTCTCAGCACAAGATATATGATAGGATTCAAGCGAGAGGACACCGACGCGATTGGCGACCAGAATAGCCATAATCTCCGATACCCACTTCAATCGCTGGGACGAGGTGCATCCCAGGATAAAGCGGGCCGTGCGCGACGCCGACATCGCGATACACTGTGGCGACATCGTCCGGCAGGACGTCGTTGACGGGATGAGACGCGAGGCCAAACGCGCGGTCATAGTCCACGGAAACTCCGACCCTCCCGACCTGAGACAGTCGCTTCCTTACACCGAGATCATCGAGGTCGAGGGAGTCAGGCTCGGAGTCACCCACCCCGCGTGGGGCGGCCCGGAATTCCCGCTGGAAGAACTGCTTCCCGACTTCCCTGACCCGGTGGACGCTATTCTCTTCGGACACTTACATGAGACAATCAACGAGACGCGGGACGGAGTGCTGTTCCTCAACCCGGGCCAGGCGTACAAGTCCTTCATGGTGCCCGCCACCATGGCCACGCTGACCGTGTCCGAAGGAAACATGACCGCCGAGATAGTAGTGATCGAGGAATGACCCTAAAGTCCCCTTCCCCCTTGACGAGGGAAGGCTAGGGTAGGCAAAAGTCCCTTCCCCCTTGACGGGGGAAGGCTAGGATGGGGGTGATCAGTTTCAATATCCCCCATCGCCACGAAACGAACAAGCAATCATCGAGGACCGACAATGACCCAGCAATCCAGACCCGCCAGAAACGACAGGAAGAAAGGCGTGGGACGCAACTACTGGATGTTCGTCGAATCGCCCGAGAACTTCGAGATCATCAAAGATATGGGGATGACTCTATTCGGCATGGGCCCTAAGTATCGCCGCAGGGTCGAGCGCATGTCGCCCAACGACAGGGTGCTGTTCTACGTGAAGGGCATACGAAAGTGGCCCGCCACCGCCACAATCGCGTCGCGCGGATTCGAGGACGACTCACCCGTATTCAAGCCGTCCGCGCGGGGCGAGAAATTCAATCACCGGGTCAAGCTCGCGCCGGATATAGTCCTGGACGAGCCGGACTACATAGACGCGATGCTGCTCGCTCCCAGGCTCGAATACCTGAAGCGCTGGGCGCCCGAAGACTGGCCGCTCGCCTTCTTCGACCGGCTGCATCTCCTCCCCCAGAAAGACTTCAGGCTGATCGAGGCCGAGATGGAGCGCATCACCAAGTCCCAGGACTGACTTTGCCTCGCAGGAATTCAAGCTAGTACCTGTTCAATCTGATTTTGCCTTACTCCAAGCACTAACCGTCATTCCCGCGAAAGCGGGAATCCAGGGGTGGGGGGCCGGTTTCTATATGTCAGAAATATATGAACGCGGTACTAGGATCAGCGCCAAACCTGCCGGTTGGCGAGTTCCTCGTCATAGACGCCGAAGGCCGCTTCCACGAACTCCCTCGGAACGTCGGATGAATCCGAGATCTCCGCGAGCTCCAGCAGCCGCGCGTATGACGTAATCACCGGAAGCGTCGCCGCCACGACGGGCGACGCCAGCGCGAACTTGATCGCCCACGCGCTCACGTCGCCCCCGAACACCCGCAGCGCATTGACCAGGGCGCTCCTGCCGTACTCGCGCTGTTCGTAAACCGCCTTCCTGAAGTTCTGGGCGGGATCCGCCGACTGCTCCTCTGGCGGTCTCTCCAGCGCGCCGGAAGCGGACGGATCATACGCGAGAACGGCGGTCGCTGTTTCCTGCGCTCGCGCGATGAGATTCCGGCCCGGCTGCTGCTTCAGCAGCCCGAACTCGGTCCGGAGCGACGATACCGAGCGCGCCTCAATAGCGCCCTCGCCCGCCTCCTCCGACTCAGGATTCTCATCGAGAGCGACGCCGTAGTAGCGTATCTTCCCCTCGACGACCAGATCGTCCAGCAGCCCGAATAGCTCGTCGTCCTCAATCTGGTCGGGGCCGGGGTGATGAAGCTGGAACAGGTCTATATAGTCCGTGTCCAGCCGCCGAAGGCTCCGCTCGCAGGCGTATTGGATGAACCCGGGCGTCCATCGCTGCGACTGGCCTCGTTCGTCGGGATCAATCACGGGTCGGTAGAAGTCATACCCCGCCTTGGTCGCTATGACGATGTCGTGCCGGTTCCGCCCTAACGCTTTGGCCAGGATCTGTTCGCCATAGCCTTCCGTGTACGAGTCGGCGGTATCGAAGAACGTGAAGCCCATGTCGAACGCGCGGCTGAGGACGTTAATGGTATCCTGCTCCGTAACATGTCCGTAGTCGTTGGTAGCCAGTGGTCGCAGCGGCACGCCTATCTCAGAGACCGTCAGTTCAGTGTCAGCAAGTTGACGATAGTTCATGCTAAGTAGAAGACCGCATTGCTGGAGTTCGTGATTTTGGTCGCCTAGGCTACCGCGACGGCCCGGTGGAGCGCCTGTTTGATCGTGTCCGCTTGACGCTCGTACTCGGCGTCGCCCAGGACCGGCGTCATGTCGCCAAGTTCGACTTCGGCGCTCAACTCAACCCAGGACTTGCACCCGGAGTATTCGGGCAGGACGGGGAGCGATTGGGTCTGTTGGAGTTCGTACACGCGCAACAGCGCGACCGTGAGGGGCTGCTTCGGACGCCAGTGCAGACGCTTGCGCGCGTAGTCGTCGGTCCAGATGTGGAAGTCCGAAATCCTGTCCAGGTCCGACTCGTCTCTCAGTTCGAACTTATCCGTAACCTGGCAGAAGTAAGTGAAGTCAACCGATTCGCCGGAACCTCTGTCATCGTAGGTATCGCTAAGCGTGTCGTGGAACTCGGACTTGATTAGCTCCGCCTTCTGATGCTCGTAGGTCGGAAGCAGTAGGAATTCCGGGTGGACGAAGCGAAAGTCCCTGTCCTCGCGATGTATCCCGCCCTTCCTGAGCGCGAGAATCTGCCCTCCTTGTCCCAGAGTCTCCACCGCTACGGCCCATTCTTTGAGCGCTATATCTGAAATGGAAGGCAGAGGCATCGTCGCGCTCCTTGCATCGCCAGGATTTCGGCTGGTCTCATTCTAAGTTGAAGTGCAGGGGCAATTATAGCACAGCCCCTGCGACCCTACATTCGGCGCTGCATACGGCTTGCCATGTCCAGACACGATGCTACAATCAGCACATCCGACTATGAGAACTAAATTTGGGAGGCACTCAATGAGACTCGAAGGTAAAGTTGCGCTGATTTCGGGCGGATCACGCGGGCAGGGGGCGACCGAGGCGGAACTCTTCGTCAAAGAGGGGGCAAAGGTCGTAATCGCCGACATACTGGAGCCCGAGGGAAACGCGGTCGTCGCGCAAATACGAGAGGGCGGCGGCGACGCTTCCTTTATCAGGCTGGATGTTACCAGCGAAGACGATTGGCGCGACGCGGTCGAGTTCACACTGAATACCTATGGAAGACTCGACATACTGATAAATAATGCCGCAATCTACAAGCGCACTCCCATCGTTCAGACCGAACTGGACGAATGGAACCAGATCATGGACATCAACAGCACCGGCGTATTCCTCGGGACTAAGCACGCGGTCCCGGCGATGCAGAAGTCGGGAGGCGGCTCGATCATAAACATATCGTCAACCGCCGGACTGGTAGGCAGTGAAAGAGGCAGCGCCTACGGGGCTTCCAAAGGCAGCGTTCGACTGTTCACCAAGTACACCGCCATTCAGCACGCGGGGGACGGCATACGCTCGAACTCAATTCATCCTGGGCCGATTGATACCGACATGATAGCGGACAACATCTCTACCCCAGAAGGCCGGGCTGAGTCGGAGGGGCGTGTGCCACTGGGGCGCATAGGCACGGTGATGGACGTGGCCTACGGCGCGCTGTTCCTAGCGTCGGACGAGTCTTCGTTTATGACCGGCGCGGAGCTCGTCATTGACGGCGGGGTTACCGCGAGATAGTTGATTGACTTCCGACCAGATTGACGGGCACCAGGGCCGGGGCAGAGTCGAGCGACTCCCGCCGAGCGAGCGTACCGATGAGGCGCTCGCCGAGCGGTTCAGGGTGTTCGCGCGGGAAGAATGCTCCGGCGCGTCGGGGCTGAACGTCATGTCGCCGACGTATGAGGCTCTCTCCCTTGCAATTGCCGATAATCCCGGCCTGCTTGCGCTCGCTCGTGAATGTATGGTCGGGCAGCCGATACCGAACCTGTTCTTCGCTGCCGTGAAGCGCCTCGTGGATGCCGGACAATGCGAGGAACTGGCGGGGCGCTATGCCCGCATAGCAGAGGGCGACGTTCCCGGATGCGGACTGTCGGAGTCATTCGCTCGATTCTGCGCCAGGCACGATTCTGAGATCGTGGATCTCGTCAGGACGCGCAGGGTGCAGACCAACGAGATAAGGAGGTGTTCGTACCTTATGCCTGCATTCGGGTCGGTCTTCCAGGACGCCGGAGAATTGCCGCTCGCTCTGATAGACGTGGGCGCGAGCGCGGGACTGAACCTGCTCTGGGACAGCTATCAATACCGATATTCGGATGGATCGGCGTTTGGTCCCTTGGACGCTGAGGTGGTTATAGAGTGCGAACTAAGGAACGAAATGCCGGATATTCCCACGGAGATGCCGGAGGTCGCTTTCAGGAGAGGAGTGGACCTGAACCCCGTTGACCTCGGCGATGATGAGCAATTCCTGTGGATGATGGCGCTGGTTTGGCCCGACCATCCCGACAGGGCCGCACTGCTGCGAGCGGCACGCCGAATCTGGCTGAATGATCCGCCGCGCGTCGAGCGGGGCGACGCCTTGGCGGTTCTTCCGAGGGTCCTGGCTGAGGTCCCGGCAGATACGGCGCTCTGCGTATTTCATTGCCACACGCTGAACCAGTTTCCAGTGGAGTCTCGGAACGCGTTCTATGAGATACTGAACAGGGCGTCATTGGACAGGCCCGTCTATCATCTGCAATCGGAGGGCGAGCAAATGCGACTCAATAGGATAGTGGATGGGGTTGCCGATACTATCCTTTCGGCGAGAAGAAACGCGCATGGCCGCTGGATCGAGTGGCTGAGCATCGAGAGTCAAGAGGTCGGCTGATGAACACTTATGGCTGCAATGTTGATTTAGAGGTAAATGGGGAGACCCATACCCTCAAGGTGGACGCCAGGTGGACGCTTCTTCGCGTTCTGCGCGATGTTCTGGGATTGACCGGAGCAAAGCGCGGGTGCGACCTGGGGGAGTGTGGAGCGTGTACCGTTCTCCTCAATGGCGAACCTGTCAACTCGTGCATGACGCTGGCCGCAATGTGCGATGGCGCCAGCGTTTGTACCGTGGAATCGCTCGGCTCGTCGGAGGCGCTGAACTCGGTTCAGCAGGCATTCCTCGAAAACGATGGCGGGCAGTGCGGATTCTGTACACCGGGGTTCGTGATGAGCGCGACCGCGCTGCTGAATTCCAACCCCAATCCCTCGGATGATGAAATCCGTCATGCGCTGGCGGGGAATATATGCCGTTGCAATGCCTATGGCCGAATTCTGGAATCGGTGCGCTCCGCTGCGAGGGGACAATGACTGTCAACATCGGAAAGTCTGTGCCGCGAAGGGACCTGCCCGGAAAGTTGACGGGTGAGGCGAAGTACGCTGCGGACATTCAATTGCCGGGAATGTTGGTCGGGAAGATTCTGCGCAGTCCGCACCCGCACGCTAAGATAGTTTCGATTGATATGTCCCGCGTCGAGAGTATGGAGGGAGTGTACGCGTCTCTTACTCCGTTTGATGTTCCCACGGGAAATATTGCGCCTGACCTTCCGATTCTGGACACCGAGGTCAGATTCGTTGGGGATGAAGTCGCGGCGGTGGCAGCGGAAGACGAGGATATTGCCGAGGAAGCGTTGAGCCGAATCGCGGTGGACTACGAAGTCCTGCCGTTCGTGACGGATATGCGCGATGCGCTGGAACCGGATTCGCCGCCAGTACACGTGGGTGGCAACCTGGTTGGCGGAAAGCCTATCACTTTAGGACGGGGCAATGTGGATGAAGGGTTCGCTGAGGCGGACGTTATCTTAGAAGATACCTTCACCACGCCTTCCCACTCAGGCGCCGCGCTGGAACCGCGCGCCGCGGTTGCCTCATGGGAGGGCGACAAGTTGACGGTGTGGAAGTCCACGCGGGGCGCGCACGCGGACCGGCTGATGCTGTCCATCGCGCTGGGCGTGGAACTCGACGATGTCAGGGTAATCGGCGTGAACATGGGCGCGGGGTACGGCAACAAGGATGAAACGCGCTTATCGGTCCTCGCCGCTATTCTGGCGCAGAGGGCGGGTCGTCCCGTGAAGATAGAGGCGACGCGGGAGGAGGAGTTCGTGGCGGGCCGCCACCGGCACGCGACTATCACGACGGTGAAGATGGGCGTCAGGAACGACGGGACAGTTACCGCGGTCCACGCCACGACGATCATGGATACCGGAGCGTACTTGTCATCCGGGCCGGGCGTGGTGAGGCGAGCGGGCCAGGGCGCGCTCTATCTGTACAGATGCGCCAACGTTCGTTATGACGGCCACCTGACCTACACCAATACGCCATCGGGCGGATCATACCGCGCTTTGGGCGCTCCACAGGGGCACTTCGCTCTAGAAGTAATCGCGGACCGCGCGGCCGAGGCGGTGGGCATGGATCCGGTGGAGTTCAGGCTGAAGAACCATGTTGGGCCGGAGGGCCAGCCGGGTGAGCGTATCACTCCCGCCAACGAGATCATGGACACTCAGCCGGTGGAGGGCGGAGTGCCCTTCTCGAGCAACGGGCTGAGAGAGTGCATCGAGAAGGGCGCGGAGGCGTTTGGCTGGAGTGAGGAACTTCCCCAGGCCGACGACCCCATACGGTGCGGCAAGGGAATGGCTATCTTCATATACAGGGGTGGCGCGGGCGGACGCTCTATCGCGCGGATGCGACTGGAACGGGATGGCGCTCTTCGGCTGGAGTCCGGCGTCATGGACGTTGGAGAGGGCAGCTACACGGTCTTGACGCAGATCGCGGCGGAGGCGCTGGGAGTTGGCTATGGAGTCCTGGAGACGACATTCGGCGATTCGGCGACGACGCCCGACTCCCCGATAACGGCTGGCTCTACGGTTACATTCTCGGCTGGACTGGCCGTAGAGAAGGCGGCATCGGGTATGCGGGAGAAGCTCCTCGAGGCTGGCGCGGAAGCACTTGGCCTTCCCGCAGCAGAACTAGACTTGAGTGAGGAAGGGGTAGTTCACTCGAGTGGGGCAGGTGTGACGTTCGCGGAATTGGGGTCGCGCACCGGGAGCATCGAGCATGAGGCGTCGGTTTCGCCTGGCAGCGCTGACTATATCGTGAATTCGTTCGGGGCGCACTTCGCCGAGGTCGAGGTGAATACCGATACGGGGCAGATCCGTGTGACGCGATATGTGGCGGCGCACGATTCAGGGCGCATCCTGAATCCGATGCTCGCTGTAAACCAGGTCGAGGGCGGTGTATCGCAGATGCTGGGATTCGCGCTCAGTGAGCAGATGCTCACCGACCACAACAGTGGCGCTACGCTGAACGCGAATTTCCTGGAACACAAGAGTCCTACGATACTGGAGTATCCCGACATCCAGGTCATTTTCGCGGATGTGGTTGACCCGGTGGGGCCCTATGGAGCGAAGGCGCTTGGGGAGCCGCCAAGCATTGGGGTGGCGCCTGCCGTGGCGAACGCCATCCGAGATGCAGTGGGTATAGAGGCGCTAGAACTTCCGGCTACGCCTGACCGCATTCTCGATCTTCTGGCTGAGAAAGAAGAGGGCAGCATCCAATGAGACCGTTCGAGATACTCACGCCCTCGGCACTCGAAGAGGCGCGCTTAGCGCTTGTGAAACGAGATGGGGATGCGTCGGTTTTCGCGGGAGGCACGGACATCCTCGGCGAGATGAAGCAGGGAACCTGGGAGACCGGCTGCCTGGTGGACATATCTCGCATTGAAGGGATGCGGGATATAGAGCCGGATTCGAGTGAGACGGGGTTCGGAAGCCTCGTCACTTTGAGTGAGATTGCTCGCCATTCGGATATGGCTGTTCGGCACCCCGCGTTCGTACAGGCCGTTGAATCCGTCGCCACTCCGCAGATAAGGAACGCTGGCACCCTGGGCGGGAACCTGTGTCAGAGGCCCAGATGCTGGTATTACAGGAGTCCGGCCTTCAATTGCCTGAAGAAGGGTGGAGACTACTGCTTCGCGGTAGATGGGGGCAATAAATACCACGCGATACTGGGGGCGGACCGCTGCCACATCGTTCACCCGTCGGATACGGCTGTCGCGCTTACCGCGCTCGGGGCAGCGGTGGAGATATTCGGGGAGGGCGGACTGCGGCGCATCCCGATTGAAGAGCTGTTCGTGGGGCCGGAGGTGGATATTCTTTCTGAGACGTCGCTGGGCGCGGGGGAGATTGTGACGCGCATCTTCATTCCGCATCGGGATCAGGGCGCCCGGAGCGTGTACTTGAAAGCGAAGGAGCGGCAGGCTTACGACTTCGCGCTTGTTTCCGTGTGCGCGTATATGGAGATCGTGGAAGATGTGGTTGTGGAGGCGCGAATAGCTCTGGGCGGTGTCGCGCCGACTCCGTATTCGGCGCGGTCTGCCTCGGACGCTATTCGAGGCTCCAGGGCGAAAGATGTTGACGCCTCGGCTATCGGGAGGCTTGCGGTCGAGGGCGCTGAGCCGATGTCCGACAATGGGTATAAGGTCAGGCTTGCTTCCAATTTGGTTGCGCGGGCGGTGAGGACGCTGTTGGACGGGCTGGACTGACTGCGGGCGGTGGCAGCATAAGCGTAAGAGGGCGACCATAAGGGTTCGCCCCTACGTATTGGGTCAGTCGCGGGCGGTTTGGACTCCGGTCATGGTGCTTATAGATGCGATGAAGCTCCCGGATCCGTAGTGTATGACCTGCCACTTGTGAAGGTCTTCGCCCTCCATGCCGCGTCCCTTGAGCTGGTAGTAGGCCGGCTTTTCTGACGCTCCCTGGAGGATTATGAATACTCCGGCCACTACCGATACTATCGGCAGTATGAGGTACCATGCGAAGATCGTCGCCAGTCCCAAGGCGGACAGGCAAGCGCCCAGCAGCATCTTCTTCCGGTCCGTCGTTCTGATCTCGGTGATGCTTTCGAGGGTAATGTAGGGCAGCTCGTGGACGCGGGTTTTCCTGGGGCCTTCCGCAAGGTGGATTCCCGTTTTCGGGGGAATGACGAGGATTACGCGGCGCGAGGTTGCGTGATACGGGCCAAAGCTCGATACCACACGCTCTCCCTCGGCGAGGTATGGCTGTACCTCGTCGGCGGGGAGGGAGTGCGGTATCAGCATGGCCATCAGAATATCGCAATCGGGTTGACGGGCGAGCCGGTCGTGTTGTGCAGGCGGAGCGGGCCTATGGAGAGCATGAACTCCCAGCGGTTGCGCTCGCGGCAGGCCTGAGCCAACTCCTCGAGGTTGGCGTTGTCGAGGATCCACAGGCCCATGCCGACGATGCCGACCTGGTGGATGGGGTTGGTCAGGTTGGGGTAGCCGGTGGGCATGACGTCGTTGCCGGTGTCGCTGCCGATCATGGCGATGCTCCGCTCGTGGAAGAGGGGCAGGCAGGCGGCCTGGCAGGCTGTGGATCCCTCCTCACGGGGGTTCCAGGGGCCCTGGACGTTGCGGCGATGCAGGTTTCCGGTGCGGACGAGGAGTACGTCGCCTTCTTCGATCTTGAAGCCGCAGCGTTCCTCGGCGGCGAGTATGTCTTCGGGCATGACGCCTTCACCGCGTTCGAGCCAGTCAACGCCGCGCACCATTGGCGCGTCCACGAGGACGCCGCGGGTGACGATGCCGTCCTTGGTTAGCTCGATTGACTCGGCGGTCGCGCCTAGGTTGGTAGCTACGAGGTGAGCGGGCTGGTCGTTGTACATCTTGCCGTCCCAGAAGAAGTGGGCGAGGCTGTCAACGTGGGTGATGGAGTAGCCGTGGAAGATCATGCCGAAGAAGTCGGTGGCCCCCTGGGCGGTGCGGGTGGTTACCTTGTCGCCGGTGGCCCAGCCCTCGCCGCTCTCCACCATGAAGTGGACGGGCGGTACCGGCACATCGGGGGACGCCTCGAACATGACTGTGCGGGCGCAGGATACGGTGGTTCCCTCTTCGACGAGGGATACGGCGCGCTTTACCTTGTCGGGGCCCAGGAAATTTAGCGTTCCCATCTGGTCGTCGTCGCCCCACCTGCCCCAGTTGGAGAGCGAGTCCAAGTATCCGATTACTTCCTCTTCGGTCGGGATTCTGCCTGTCATAGTTATCGAAACCTCCCTTGATAGCTTGACGGCGAGGCCCATTGAAGTTCATGGGCCAGAGTGTGGCTAGTATATATTCTGGTTTCCTGTATGTGAACCGTGGCTAGTACCGCGTCCACTTGATTTTGCCATGTATCAGCCTGCCCCACCCCTGGATTCCCGCCTTCGCGGGAATGACGAGAGCGGCGATGATTGCTACAAATTTCTCTGGACTTGGCACTAAGAGGGTGTCTGAGAAGTCATTTCAGGTAGGATGCGCCAGTCTGCGAAGCATCAGTCTGACCATGGCAGCATACACGAACGACTCTTCAGTTTCAGGCAAGTATTCATAGTCCTTGGACAGTCTGCGGTTACGCGCCAACCATGCGAATGTGCGCTCTACTACCCAGCGCCGCGGCAATACCACAAACCCCTTCGGACGACTCGGAGGTTCCTGGTCTCCTACCACCCATACCATGCCGGACCAACTATGTCTCACAACCTCCAAGTCCCAGCCCAGTGTGATTCTCATCCACTGCTTAAGTCCACGATACGCGTAGTCCGTCCACACCTTCCGCATCCTCGGAAATCGGCTGTTCAGACCCTCCAGAACTATCTTGGCGCCCGCCTTGTCAGACAATCCAGCCTCATGCACCTTCACCTTCAGCACTAACCCTTCGGTGTCCACAAGTATATGACGCTTCCTGCCGTTCACCTTCTTGCCGCCGTCGTAGCTGCGTATGCCCCCCTTTCACTCGTCTTGGCAGACTGCGAGTCTATCGCGCCAGCGCTCGGTGTGGGACATCGTCCCTGTGTTGCTCTGACTCGCTCGCGCAATGCTTCGTTCATATCCTCCCACACACCTTCCATCCGCCATGCTCTGAAATAGTGATAGACGGTCTTCCATGGCGGAAGGTCATGGGGAAGCATCCGCCACGGTATCCCACCTCTGAGAACGTAGAAGATGGCGTTGACGATCTCCCGCATATCCACTGAGCGCGGTCGTCCGCCTGCTCTGGCTTTCGGAATCAGTGGCTTGAGGATGGTCCATTCGGTGTCTGTCAGGTCTGTGGGATACGGTTTGCGCTTCATAATGAGACGATCTTAACACTTCTCAGACACCCTCTTAGCGGCTGGCCTGAGTTGATATTCATATCTTGATTTGAGTCGTCGGTCTGCCCTGCCGAATGCAGAGTCTATCGCTTCTCCCAGTTCGTCCAGACTCTTGTAGGCGCGTTCAGGCATGTCGTGATGCTTGATCGCTCCGAACACTCCTTCGATGTCGTTGAGTTCAGGACTGTACGGGGGAAGGCAGTACAGAACTATCCCAGCCCTTCTCAGGCTCCCACACGCCTCTTTGACCACCTTGGAGCGATGGATCGAGTAGTTGTCCACTACAACCACCTTCAAACCGTTCACCTCAGAAAATGTTCGGGTCAGGAACTTCACGAACTCCTCAGACCTAAACGGTCTTGGCTGTTTGGACCAGACCAGCGTTCCAGAACGGCCATCGCTCATCATCGCCGCCATCACATTCATTCTGCGCCTGTTCGGGTTCTCGTAAGGCGCATACTTGCGTTCACCCCATACAGCCCACGAGTAGTTGACCGGCTGGGACGGACTGAATCCGCACTCGTCCACAAACGCAAGAGTCAGCTTCCCCTGGGCAGACTTTTTTTGAGATTGTCCAGGCTGTCGCGCGATTGCTCCACCTTCACATCGTCCTGTTTGTGCTTGAGAGTGCGGCAGGAGCGAATGTAACGGGCGTTCATCTGCCGAAGGTGTCTGCGAACCGAACGTGGACTGAGAGTTACACCTCGACCCAGTAGCGCCGCCGACAACTGGCGAGAACTCCACGCGCGTTCCCGAGACATGAGTTGACCAAGTTCGGATTGAATCCGAAGCCGACGCTCCGTGTCCGGCGCCGGACCGCGTGGTCTGTGTCTGATGGCCTCTACGCCTTCTGACTGAAACTGGTGGAGCACTCGTCTTATGGTGGCCGCGCAGTAGCCGAGGTGTGAGCCTATGGAGACCGCTGACCATCCCGATTGAGACAGCAGTACCATCTCCACCCGGTCTCTCTCGGCAGGCTTGAGTGTAGAGTCCCTTCGCAGAGACTGAAGTCTGGATGTGTCGTCTGGAGTCAGTTGTATTCGTATCATTCATCAACTATACATTATCTGTGGCCCTGTGCTAAGAGGGTGTCTGAGAAGTGTTAAGATCGTCTCATTATGAAGCGCAAACCGTATCCCACAGACCTGACAGACACCGAATGGACCATCCTCAAGCCACTGATTCCGAAAGCCAGAGCAGGCGGACGACCGCGCTCAGTGGATATGCGGGAGATCGTCAACGCCATCTTCTACGTTCTCAGAGGTGGGATACCGTGGCGGATGCTTCCCCATGACCTTCCGCCATGGAAGACCGTCTATCACTATTTCAGAGCATGGCGGATGGAAGGTGTGTGGGAGGATATGAACGAAGCATTGCGCGAGCGAGTCAGAGCAACACAGGGACGATGTCCCACACCGAGCGCTGGCGCGATAGACTCGCAGTCTGCCAAGACGAGTGAAAGGGGGGCATACGCAGCTACGACGGCGGCAAGAAGGTGAACGGCAGGAAGCGTCATATACTTGTGGACACCGAAGGGTTAGTGCTGAAGGTGAAGGTGCATGAGGCTGGATTGTCTGACAAGGCGGGCGCCAAGATAGTTCTGGAGGGTCTGAACAGCCGATTTCCGAGGATGCGGAAGGTGTGGACGGACTACGCATATCGTGGACTTAAGCAGTGGATGAGAATCACACTGGGCTGGGACTTGGAGGTTGTGAGACATAGTTGGTCCGGCATGGTATGGGTGGTAGGAGACCAGGAACCTCCGAGTCGTCCGAAGGGGTTTGTGGTATTGCCGCGGCGCTGGGTAGTAGAGCGCACATTCGCATGGTTGGCGCGTAACCGCAGATTGTCGAAGGACTATGAATTCTTGCCTGAAACTGAAGAGTCGTTCGTGTATGCTGCCATGGTCAGACTGATGCTTCGCAGACTGGCGCGTCCTACCTGAAATGACTTCTCAGACACCCTCTTAGTACAGCGCCCAGTTAGTTTTGCCAGTTATAAGCCTGCCCCCACCCCTGGATTCCCGCTTTCGCGGGAATGACGGTTAGTTGCCGGAGCATGACATATCCATATGGTTCTGGCACTAGATTACGAGGTGGCTACCCTAGGTAGCCGTCTTTTCGTTTAGCGGAACTTTAGCCTTGACTGAATCCGCAGGGGTCGTTAATGTGATTCCCGACCCCGCCACAGGTCTTACAGTCCAATACGCCACATATACGTCGAATGACAAGGGCGGCTTCACGCCTCCTTACGACGTATATGGATTGGCGACCTGTGGCGGGAAGCTGATACATCCTTGTCGCAGGGGGGCACCTATGAAGGTCAAACTACTTACACTCACAGCTATCGTTGTTCTGGTATCCGGGTTAATCATACTCACGGTCTCGCAATCTCAAGCGCAGAACACCCAGGACTCCGAAGACCTCGCCAAGTTCGTCGCTATCATGCAGTACATCCGCTCTCAGCCTACGCCCGCCGACGTAAAGGCGACCAACATTCCCCTGCTGGCCACACTGGACACCGCCCTCTCCGACATATACATAACCGGATTCATAACCCCTTACACCGGCGAGAACCCCGAACAAGTCAAGGCGCGTCTTGAGGACATACCCGTAGAGGGCAGGTTCACCGCCGTGATGGTGGAGTCCTATCGCCTTGCGTCGGATCCATTACTACTGGACATAGTTCACCAACTGCTGCCGCTGTACTACGTCCAGTTCTTCACGACTGCGGAGGACCTGAATGCCTCGGCAGAGTTTCTCAAGCGCGATGACATCAAAAGCCGGGCCGCTACGTTCGACTCGACCGACTACGCTATACCAGCGCCGTCCACGACCGGTATGCCCCAGCCGACGCCAACGATGCAGCCCAGCCTCGCGCTAAGATACGACCCGGCAGGACAAGACCGCAATTGCGATGATTTCACCACTTGGCAGGATGCCCAGGCGTTCTTCCTCGCCACTCAGAATGACTCACATGGACTTGACCCAGACGGCGACGGCATAGCGTGTGAGGACTTGCCCGGCGCACCTGAGCCAGAGGTCGTTACACCCACGCCCACCCCAAGCCCGTCATTCCCCACGACCATAAATGCCGGCACCTATGAGGTAGGTAAGCACATCGCACCAGGACTATATCGTGGAACTGTAGCCCAACGCAGATTCTCCTCATGCACATGGAAGCGTTGGCGAGAGAACGAAGGAGTGGAATATGAGGCCGAACTGGATATCCACTTTGGCGCAGGTTACCAGTTCTATGTCCGTGTACTGGAAACAGATTACAAGCTCGAGACTAATTGCGCGTTGGCGAGAATTACGGACTTCACCCGTCCTCCTGTGTCTGAACTACCGAATACCATTGAGCCGGGTATGTACTTAGTAGGTGTCGAGATTAAGTCAGGCATCTACGAAGGCGTCGTACCCACTGATGGTTCTTGTAGTTGGGCAAGGCATGCCGACTTTACAGGAGCGTATCAGGAGAGAATTGACTCAGGACACCATTCAAACGACGGGGAAGGGTTCAGTGTTCTTGTCGCGTCTGGTGATTATGGCTTCGCCACAAATTGTCGGTTAACATTTGTACAGTAATCAGCGTGCTTGAATGGCCCAAGACCCCGCCATTGTCGGCGGGGTCTTTTCGTTCTGAACGAGAAGGACATTCCTATGGCTTTGATAAGGCTCTGCCGCCGCGCGACCCAGCGTTGACACACTTTCCCAGCGCCCGTAGCATGGTCGGAGTTGCTGAGAAGGATGGTCGTCAAGATGGACTACGGAATAGGCATACCGTCGTACATAGAGGCATGGCGCGAGGTTAAGGCGGCCGAAGAGGCGGGATTCACGCACGCCTGGTTCTTCGATTCGCAGCTCATCTACTCCGACGTTTGGGCCACGATGGCGCTGGCCGCCCAGCACACTTCGCGCATCAAGCTGGGGACGCTGGTGGCGATACCGAGCAACAGGCTTGCGCCGGTGACGGCCGCCGCGGCGGCTTCGATAAACAAGATCGCGCCCGGCAGGGTGATCGTCGGGCTCGGCACGGGCTATACGGGCCGTAACACGATGGGCCTTCCCGCGCTGACGATGGACCAGTTCGAGGAATACGCGGTGCAGGTCAAGGCGCTGCTCGCCGGGGAAGACGCGCTGCTGCGGGAGGGGAGCCGGGAGCGATGGATACGGCTCATCCACTCCAAGTCCAACTCGGGTCGGGACGAGTTCTTCAACATCGAAGACCCTATCCCTGTGATGCTCGCCGCCAATGGCCCACGGGGTCAGAAGATAGCGGGGGAGGTATCCGACGGCTGGATAACGACCGCGAGGAGCGCGTCCGTCCCGGAAGGACTGCCCAGGGTGATGGCGTCTGCGGAAGCGACGGGCAACAGCTTCGACAAGTTCGGCGGACACGGGGCCAAGCCATACGTGACGGTGCTCACGTCGGCGTGCGTTCTCAGGGAGGGCGAGTCGGTGTCGAGCGAGCGGGTTATCAGGAACGTGGGGCCGACGCTGGTTCCGGGCGTCCACGCGATGTGGGAGCGAGACTACGGCCCCGGCTCGAACCTGGGAATGAGCAATCCGGGACTAGCGGAGGAGTACGACCGGTACGTCCGCGAATACGGGGACAGTCGTTCGAATCCCACGCCGGACGACAGGCGATACCTCGACGTCCACGAAGGACACTATGTCTATCTGAAAGATGGAGAGGAGCGGTTCGTTTCGGCGGAAATGGTCGGTCGCACACTGACCGGCACTGCGGAGGAGATCAGCCGGAAGCTGGACGATTTGGAGACAATCGGGGTGAACAACGTGGCGCTCGCGGCGGTTGACCGGCAGGCGGCGCGCGAGTTGATTTCGGATTTTGGGGAGAAGGTGATTCGGCACAGGGGATGACGGCGGTTGGCGGGGCTTGTGGATTGCCGAGCGGCGAGGCGTTTCTGGATTCCCACTTTCGCGGGAATGACGGTTAATCTAGACAGGGAGAGTGAGAATGTCCGATAAGCAGCCCAACATAGTCCTGATAATGTCCGACGACCTTGGTTACGAGGTCATCGGAGCGAACGGAGGCACTTCCTACGCCACGCCGCGACTCGACCGGATGGCGCGGGAGGGAATGCGGTTTGAGGAGGCGCACGTGATGCCGCTGTGCACTCCCACGCGGCTCTCGCTGATGACGGGCAAGTACAATTTCCGAAACTACATCGGGTTCGGACTGATAAGCCCCGATGAGGTCACTTTCGGCCACCTCTTTTCGGACGCCGGGTACAACACCTGCATCTCGGGCAAGTGGCAGCTCTATTCCTACAACCCGCCCGACGAGGCGCCGGAGATGCGCTCCAAGGGCCAGCGGATCGAGGACGCCGGATTCGACGAGTTCTGCGTCTGGCACGCGCACCACACCGAGGATAAGGGGTCACGCTACAAGAACCCCATCATCTACGAAAACGGCGAATACAGAGACGACACGGATGGCAGGTACGGCGAGGATGTCTTCTGCGACTACATAGTTGACTTCATCGAGCGTAAGAAGGACGACGACACACCGTTCTTCGTGTACTGGCCGATGGCGGCGACGCACAAGCCTCACGAGCCTACGCCGGACAGTCCCGAATGGGAGTCGTTCGACCCTCCTTCCAACAGGACGCTCGGCGGGAGGACGTGGGCGGAGCTGGAGGAAGGCTCATGGGGCGACGACCCGCGCTTCTACAAGGACATGGTGGAGTACCACGACAAGACCATCGGGAGGCTCATGGACTACCTGGACGAGCGGGGCCTCGGCGAAGACACGCTGGTGCTGTATGTGGGCGACAACGGCAGCCCCGACGACGTATGCTCGATGGTGCATGAGCACAACGAGATATGCGGGGGCAAGGGGAAGACGAACGACCGGGGCACGCACGTCCCGCTCATCTGCCGTATGCCCGGAACGATTCCCGCAGGAGTCGTGAACAAGGACATGGTGGAGTCCACGGACTTCCTGCCCACTATCATGGAGGCGGCCGGGGTGGAGTTCCCGGACGGGTTCGTGGCGGATGGAAGGTCGTTCTACCCGCAGTTGACGGGCAATGAGGGCAACCCGAGAGAGTGGATGTTCTTCCACTTCGAGCCGATGAGCGCGCGCAACGCCGCCCGCCGGATCCAGTTCGTCCGGGACAGCAACTGGAAGCTGTACGAGACCGGAGAACTGTACGATCTGAGGATTGACTTGGACGAAGAGCTGCCGATATACGAGGCGCTGGAGACCGAGGAGCAGTCGGACGCGAGGGCCAGCCTGCGGCCGATTTTCGATGAGATGAAGTGAGCGGGCGACAGAGGTGCTGCGTTGGCGGACTCCTCTGTTTTCCGTATGTTATATTCAGCAAGGCCACCGTTTCGGGCGGCCTTGCGTTAGGGATCCTAGTATCTGCCTGAGGAAACCGACGGCCTCTGCTGCCTGAAGCAGTCGCTGCAATAGACGGGGCGGTCTCCCCTTGGCTTGAAGGGCACGGTGGCGTCATTGCCGCATTCGGCGCAGACGACGGTGTGCATTTCACGAGGGCTTCGACCGAAACCTCCGCCGCTATTGCGCTGAGCGCGCCGAGCCTGACGGCAGTCCGGGCAGCGCTTTGGCTCGTTTGTGAAGCCTCTTTCGGCATGGTACGCCTGATCGTCGGCGCTGAAGGTGAATGGCTGGCCGCACTCGACACAAGAGAGAGTTCTGTCCTGGTAGTTCAATTGCTTTCTCCATTTCGAAATATATCTGACAAGCAAACGGACACCTGGGCAAAGGCCACAATGGGCATTGGGAAGTCCGGAGGGAAACTGGCCGGATACCCAGGTTGAACCTGGGAAGCCAAAGAGCGACCGGGGGAACTCAATGTGCCGCCGCAGATCGCATTATAGCATATAAACTCAGCCGGCGTCGTATCGAGGGCGGCAGATGAACCTGTATCAACTTAGTCGGTGCCTACTATGTATGAGGTTTCTGAGGGACTGTGTCCATGGTCGAGAGCTATGCGGTCCGTTCAACGCGGGCACAGTGGCTTCAACCCAGTCGCTTACCGTTGTCTTTGGCGCGGTTTGAAGTCGCCGCGATGAAGTAGGAACAGGTTCAGCGCGTCTCTGACGACGACCAGCGCGATGGCGACAGAACCCGGACAACTCGCCATTGCGATCAAGCTGTATGGCCTTAACCATCCTCCGCGCCCCACGTATAGTCCAACTCATGCCACGTTTTTTCATCCGGTTCGCCGTAGTCTTGTCCCCGTTGGCTTCCATGGTTCCCAGAGACCGAGCGTTGGCGGGAACTGTGGACACCTGATTGCGCCAGTCCATTCCGGACACGGCGTTCGACTCCACGCACTTTCTGTATCTGAGTTCCGTCTTCGTTTCACACTCTGCGGCGGCGGACATCAGCGAGCGGGCGAAGGCGGTCTGGCCTGAACGTATAGCCTCGTATATGGCAGAACCCAGTTCTGCGCCATAGCCCCTGCCGCAGGCGCGAGACAGGTGGAAGCCGTCCAACTGGAACACCGCATCGCCGAACTCTCCGACTCCACTCCGTATCCAGTTCGCTCCATCGCTTCCCACCACGAACAACCTCACCCGACCCAGATCGTAGCTCTTGCCCCACTCAAGGCTCCCTCCCTCCCAAAGGGAATTATATACTTATGCACATTTAGCTTGACAAGTCGGCCCTTCTTAGTGTACACTAAGTCCATAAATAAGAGAGGGTTTCGACATGGCACACAAGGCTCCAGGCAAGGCTTACCGCAAGGGTATCACTCTGGTTGAGGCAACCCGAAAGTTCGGTGACGACGCCAGTGCTGAGGCATGGTTTGTTGAACGCCGCTGGCCCAATGGCGTCCGCTGTATCGTCTGTGATTCCGACCGTATCCACACCCGCAAGCCTAACGCTCGGCGCAAGACCTCAGTGTTCCACTGTAATGACTGTAAGAAGGATTTCACGGTCAAGACAGGAACTATCATGCACGATTCCCGCCTCTCGCTCGGCAAGTGGGCATTGGCGTTCTATCTGTTCTCTACGAATCTCAAGGGTGTGAGTTCTATGAAACTACACCGCGACTTGGGCATTACTCAGAAGGCGGCGTGGTATCTGGCACATAGAATCCGTGAGACTTGGGATGATGCTACTGAGAGGTTCGCAGGGCCGGTTGAGGCGGATGAAACCTATGTGGGCGGCAAGGAATCCAATAAGCACAAGTCCAAGAAGCTCAATCAGGGACGCGGTACTGTGGGCAAGACTGCTATCACGGGTGTCAAGGACCGTGAGACTAACCGCGTTTCAACTTCTGTCATAGAGGCTACGGACAAGCGGACGCTTCAAGGGTTCGTGAGCGATAGGATTGAGGGTAGCGCGGCTGTATTCACAGATGACCATGCGGCCTATCGCGGATTGCCCAATCACGAAGCTGTACAGCATGGCGTGGGTGAGTATGTTCACGGCATGGTTCATACTAACGGCATGGAATCCCACTGGGCTACTCTCAAGCGCGGGATCAATGGGGTGTATCATCATGTCTCACCCAAGCATCTTGACCGCTACGCGCTAGAGTTCGAGGGCAGACACAATCAGCGTCCGCTCGATACCGAAGTCCAGATGTCCGTTATGGCACGGGGTATGGAAGGCAAGCATCTGCCCTATCAGGACTTGATTGAGTAGCTATTCACTCTTAGCGGCTGGCCTGAGTTGATATTCATATCTTGATTTGAGTCGTCGGTCTGCCCTGCCGAATGCAGAGTCTATCGCTTCTCCCAGTTCGTCCAGACTCTTGTAGGCGCGTTCAGGCATGTCGTGATGCTTGATCGCTCCGAACACTCCTTCGATGTCGTTGAGTTCAGGACTGTACGGGGGAAGGCAGTACAGAACTATCCCAGCCCTTCTCAGGCTCCCACACGCCTCTTTGACCACCTTGGAGCGATGGATCGAGTAGTTGTCCACTACAACCACCTTCAAACCGTTCACCTCAGAAAATGTTCGGGTCAGGAACTTCACGAACTCCTCAGACCTAAACGGTCTTGGCTGTTTGGACCAGACCAGCGTTCCAGAACGGCCATCGCTCATCATCGCCGCCATCACATTCATTCTGCGCCTGTTCGGGTTCTCGTAAGGCGCATACTTGCGTTCACCCCATACAGCCCACGAGTAGTTGACCGGCTGGGACGGACTGAATCCACACTCGTCCACAAACGCAAGAGTCAGCTTCCCCTGGGCAGACTTTTTTTGAGATTGTCCAGGCTGTCGCGCGATTGCTCCACCTTCACATCGTCCTGTTTGTGCTTGAGAGTGCGGCAGGAGCGAATGTAACGGGCGTTCATCTGCCGAAGGTGTCTGCGAACCGAACGTGGACTGAGAGTTACACCTCGACCCAGTAGCGCCGCCGACAACTGGCGAGAACTCCACGCGCGTTCCCGAGACATGAGTTGACCAAGTTCGGATTGAATCCGAAGCCGACGCTCCGTGTCCGGCGCCGGACCGCGTGGTCTGTGTCTGATGGCCTCTACGCCTTCTGACTGAAACTGGTGGAGCACTCGTCTTATGGTGGCCGCGCAGTAGCCGAGGTGTGAGCCTATGGAGACCGCTGACCATCCCGATTGAGACAGCAGTACCATCTCCACCCGGTCTCTCTCGGCAGGCTTGAGTGTAGAGTCCCTTCGCAGAGACTGAAGTCTGGATGTGTCGTCTGGAGTCAGTTGTATTCGTATCATTCATCAACTATACATTATCTGTGGCCCTGTGCTTAGTAAGGATATAGTCAATCATCTGAGAGAAGATTCACAGCACTTTGCCACTACCATGGTGGACTACTATGCTTTGCCTGCCGATTGGCCC
Organism: Dehalococcoidia bacterium; assembly: GCA_965202815.1. Classification (GTDB taxonomy): domain Bacteria; phylum Chloroflexota; class Dehalococcoidia; order Lucifugimonadales; family UBA1123; genus VXRN01. The sequence continues at coordinate 423,282 of CBDBCD010000002.1, read as the reverse complement.
GGTCGCGATACATCTCATGCAGGACCGTCCTCTGATAAAGCGGAAACGATTGAAGCGGCATTGCTCAAGGATATAGCCGAAAGTATCGGAGTTAGCTTTAACCCGGGTCGGTTCATCCCTTACGTGATGATGCACGAGTTCGAGGCCATGCTGTTCAGTGATTGCGTAGGGTTTGGGCGCGGTGTTAGCCGCGAAGATCTCATTCCGAGTTTCCAAAATATCAGGAATCAGTTCACGACTCCGGAGGATATTGACGATTCCCCCGAAACCGCGCCATCCAAGCGTATCAGAAAGCTGATACAGGGTTATGAGAAACCCGTCATGGGAAACCTGGCAGTTATCGAGATTGGTATTGACTCAATCCGCAGAGAGTGCGCCCACTTTGGAGAATGGTTGGGTACATTGGAGAGTTTGCCGCGTTTGGCCGGATGACGTGTCCGGTTTTGGAAGTGGCGCGCGGCTTAGTTGACGGGCGATGCTTCGGGAAATAGAATCGGCTTGCTCGTGGGCGGTCCGCTCGCGGGGTGTCTAAAGAACTTCAGGAGGTTAGAGACTGTGGCAGTTGTAGGATCGGGCGATTATCAATACGAGAGAGTGGATGAATGGCCGAATATGCCCAAGTACTGGGAGTTCGGCGCGGCATCGGACGGCGCGGTAAACTCAAAGGACGAGGTGCATATCTTCAGCCGGGGGTTGCATCCGCTGACTATCTGGGATACGGACGGCAACTTCATTAGTTCGTGGGGGGAAGGCACGTTTTCCGCGAACCCGCATGGCATCTATATCGCGCCCAACGACAATGTCTGGCTAGTGGACCGGGACTATCATATAGCGACAGAGTACACCCCGGGCGGCGAGGTCATTCGGACGCTGGGCGAGAAGCTGGCGCCGTCGCCGTCTTTCCAGGGGCTGCCGTTCAATATGCCGTCCGGGCTGGCAATCGCGCCGGACGGGTGCCTGTTCGTCTCGGACGGGTATGGCGGACACCGGGTTCACAAGTTCTCGCCGGAGGGCGAGTTGCTCAAGTCGTGGGGGAAGCAGGGAACAGGGCCGGGCGAGTTCGCGCTTGTTCACAATATCTGGGTGGACAGGAATAGCCGCGTTTACATCGCGGACCGCGAGAACAACAGGATGCAGCTATTCGACGATGAGGGCAACTTCATAGAAGAGTGGACGGACATGACCGCTCCCGGCGACCTGTGGATTCATGATGACATCATCTATGTGATCGAGCAGGGCGGCGGAAACGGCGTGAGCATCTGGACGCTGGACGGCGAACTGCTGACCCGATGGCGCGGCACCGAAGGCGCGGGACTTGGCACACTGATCGGCGGACACGGCATCTGCGTTGACTCGCAGGGCAGCATCTATGTGACCGAGATTGGGCAGGGAGAGAGAGTGTCGAAGTTCGTCAGGGTTTAAGCCGCGGGCGAAGTCCTGAAAGATCGGGAATGACTGAATTGTAGCTGAAGTTTCACCTCCTGCCCCGTATCAAGTATGGGGCAGGCTCAAACCTTCCCCCGTCGAAGGGAGACTTCGGAACGCGTCCTTCGACAGGCTCAGGACGAACGGTTTATTGATTTACATACCCCTTTCAGCCCGTCAAGGGGGGAAGGGACTTTTGCCTATCTTTGTGAGGCAGTTTGGGGTTCATCGGAGATTTTTTCGAGCGTCTTCAGTGCGTACTGGACATGGCTCGTCATCTGGAACTCGTTGTGGAAGGCTCCACGGACTATACCCTGTGTGTCTATGACGTAGGTGACTCTGGATGTGCCGAGGCCGAATCTGCGACGCACATCGTAGAGGCGGCGTATTTCTCCCGTGGAGTCGCTTCCGAGTTCATACGGGATTCCAACAGAGTTGCCGAATCTCTCATTCCTATCCGCGCTGTCTGTACTTATGCCAACTACTACCGCATTGAGCGCCCTCAACTCATCATGGGTTTCGCCGAAACTCCTGACCTGGATTGTTCACCCGTGGGTGAAAGCGCGAGCGAAGAAGAAGAGGACGACATTCTGTCCTCTATGCTCCGAGAGGGTGAATCGCTCTCCCGAACCGAGCGTTATTGTGAAGTCCGGGGCTTTCGCGCCTATCTTGAGCATCGCGCTATGAGTCTCCCACAGATTCATGTGAGCGCGACCATGCTGTTCTGGCTGCCGACAGGCAGAATACGCTGAGCGCGCCGGCGTTCTTGAGGGCGTGGGCGGCGGACGCGGCAGTGGATCCGGTGGTCACGAGGTCGTCAACCAGCAGTATAACAAGGCCGCTGAGGTCGTGGTCTGAGGTGAAGTTTCCCTGCACGTTGTTCCAGCGCTGTTCCCTGGAGCGGGTGGATAGCTGAGAAGGGGAGTTGTGGACGCGGGTGAGCGCGTCTTCCAGCACGGGCATATCGAGACGCTCGCCCAGATTGGAGGCAATAAGCGAGGCCTGGCTGTAACCACGTCGGCGTATGCGGGACGGATGGCTTACTACGGGAACGATGCAGTCGAACCTGGCCGGGGACTCTTGAAGGAACGTGGCAAGAAGCTCCGCGAGTTCGGGGGCAAGCGCGCTTATTCCGCGATACTTCAGCATTCTTATCGCCTTGTGGATGGGGCTGGAGGGCAGGTAGAGGTAGGGCGCTCGTATCTCGTCTATATCGGGTTCTTTGTCCAGGCACCAGCCGCAGATTCCATCCGTGCCGGGGTTCGCGCATATCTCGCAGAACGGCTCTTCTAGCTTGGGCATACTCCCGGCGCAGGCGGGGCAGATGAATCCGCCCGGCACGCCGCAGCCGAGACACCTTCGTGGGAAGAGTATGTCGAGGGCCGGAGTCCAAAGACTCGCGGCACTGTTGAAGATCTCGTTCAATGTCAAACGCGGCTCTCTAGGTTGTGTTGACATTTGGTATTTCAGGCATCTAAACGATCATGGCGATGGCAACGTTAGCTATGCCCCACGCTTCTGGATTCCCGCGAAAGCGGGAATGACGATAAGTGTCAAGCGCAACTCTCTAGCCGACTAGCCAGTCGCTGAGGTCGTCGCGGTTCTTGTCGAGCCATGTTATGTTGTTGGTCATTCTCTCGAGAACCTGCCTGATCGTGCGCTCGGCTGACGGGACAGGATGCGCGTCGAAGAACTCCCTGACCTCCTCCCGTTTCTGCGCTGTGGTGAAGACGGAAGAGATGCTGACGAGGCGCATAATCGCGAATCCGCCCTCGCCGTAACGCCTGTCCAGCTCGTCCCAGTTGTCTTTCAGGAACTGCCAGGCGAGTTCGCGGCCATGCGGGTTGGAGGCGGTGGCCATCATGACGCTGATCGTGTCCTGGCTGCGAACGTGGTCTTCGTTCAGCGACCTGTCGAGCGTCTCCTGGATGAGGTCGGGAGCCGGGAAACCGGCCAACGCTCTCAGGAAGCGCAACTTCTCCTCGTGCAGGGACGCGCTCTTTTCGAGGTCCCACATCGTGTCGTAGAGGTCTCGGTCGCCGCGCTGGGCGGACATGGCGAAAGTGGCGACGCGGAGGTCGGCGGGCAGGTTGGACGGGTCTTCGGCGTAGGCGTCGAATCTGCGTCGGGCTTCGGAGAGAGTTTCATCGTCCTCGAAGTGGCCAAGCTGCGCCAGGGCCGTGGAGCGAAGGAGAGCCTGGCGGTGTCCTTCCTCGGGGCGGGCGTCCCAGCCAACGCGGTCGCCTATGGGCTTGAAGACGCTACGTCCGAACGCCTGGTACGCGGTGTGAAACTCTTCCTCGGACAGCAGGTTGTCGAGGGCGTTCAGCGCGGCGGCCAGATCGCCCACTACTGAGGCGTCGTTCTCGTTCGAGTAGGCCTCGACTAGATTCAGGTATGCGGAGGCGGGTATTCGGCCAGCCTTCGCGAGCGCGTAGGCGTCGGACTGGAGGCCGAGCCTGTCCCTGGCGGGAAGCGTCAGGCTGGCAATCGACGTTTTCAGTCGCTCGATTTCGTCGTCGGAGTATTGCACCCTGAAGAATCCCGACTGGTCGGGATTGACCTTGATCCACTCGTCGTTGGAGCCGAAAGAGGCGGGTTGCAGGGCGAGGCCGGATTCGGCGGTATCCATGAGTGAGCGCACCGGCTCGGCGTTGGACGCGGTGCGGGCCGTGACCGGCACCTTCCAGATGGTATTGTCCGGATCGTCGTCCTCGCCGAGTATTTCGTCGTACAGGAAGCGGGACTGGGAGAGGCCGACTTCGATGGCCTCGCCGGAACGATTGACGGTCGCCTCCAGTACGGGGTAGCCGGTCTGGGACGTCCAACTGTCCATGATTTCGGCGACGGGTTGCCCGGACGCTTCGCTAAGCGCGTTCCAGAGGTCGCGGGTGCGGGCATTGGCGTACTGGTGTCTCTGAATGTAAATGCGGAGACCCTCCTTGAACGCTTCCTCGCCGAGGTAATGTTCGAGCATACGCAGGACAGAGCCGCCTTTTGAGTAGCTGATGGCGTCGAACAACTCGCCTATTTCGTCGGGGTTGTTTACGGGCTGCTCTATGGGGTGAGAGTTGCGAAGGCCGTCCAGGTTCAGGGCGGAACTGGTGTCGTGGGTGAGGAACTGGGTCCACATCTCCCATTCGGGGTGCAGGTAGTCAACCGCCTTATCGCCCATCCAGGAGGCGAAGCTCTCGTTCAGCCAGAGGTCGTCCCACCACTCCATCGTGACCAGGTCTCCGAACCACTGGTGGGCCATCTCGTGGGAGATTATGGCCGCGACGATTTCGCGGGTGCCGACGGAGCTGTCAACCGGGTCAACGAGCAGCGCTACCTCGCGGTAGGTGATCGCGCCCCAGTTCTCCATCGCGCCAGCGGCGAAGTCCGGAATGGCAAGGTGGTCGAGCTTGGAGAGCGGGTAGGGAACGCCGAAGTAGTCGTGGAAGTAGTCCAGGAGCGCCATAGAGGTCTCCAGGGCGTACTGCCCCTTTTCCTCGTTGCCGCGAGTGGCCCAGACGCGCATGAGAACGCCGTCGCGCGTCCTGTCCTGGACGCAGGCGAGGTCGCCGACTATGAAGGCGAGCAGGTACGTTGACATCACGGGCGTTTCGGCGTAGTGGACTGTCTTCCTGCCGTCGTCGGTGTTGACGACGGACACGGGCTCAGTGTTGGAAATGGCTTCCAGTTCCTGCGGGACGATGAGGGTAATGTCGAAGGCGGCCTTGACCGCGGGCTCGTCCCAGCAGGGGAAGGCGCGTCGGGCGTCGGTGGACTCGAACTGTGTGGTCGCCATCCAGCGCTGGTTGCCGTCCACGTCGGTGTATGAGGAGCGGTAGAAGCCGCGCAGCTTGTCGTTCAGTTCGCCTGTGAACTCTATGGAGAGTTCGGCTGATCCCACCGGAATCGCGTCTGCGAAGTCGAAGGACACCATCTCCTTTTCTTCGTCGAAGGAGATGGATTCGGGGCTTCGCGCCGAGCCGTCGGGAAGCGTGAGCGTGGCGGACTGGACCGCTATCTCCGCGCTGTTCATGGTGACGGTGGAGGTGGACTCGTCAACCTGGATGGCGATGGTCTCGCTTCCGGTGAAGGTAAATCTGTTGAGATCGGGTTCGAGTGTCAGGGTGTACAGTATTGGTCTGACGTTCGTGGGAAGTTTCCACTCGTTGGTTGATGTCATTGTTGTTTCCTGATTGTCTGAATCTGGATTTGCGGGATTTGAGGATGTTCAGGATGGCAGGGCAACCACAAGGGATTGCCCCTACGGGGTAGCGTCAAGCCCCGTTAAGACGCGGTCCAGTTGGGGGGTCGCTTTTCGGAGAATGCGCGGGGGCCCTCGATGCGGTCGGCGGAGGCGATCTGCTTTTGCTGCTCGCTGTAATTCCTGCTGAAGGCTATGTCGTAGGGCATGTCCGCGCCCTGGTAGGCCATCTGCTTGCTGGCGCGGACCGACAGAGGGGCGCATTCCAGGATTTCGTTCGCCCAGCGTTCGGCTGTGTCCATGAGATCGGCAAGAGGCACGACTTCGTTGACGAGGCCGATCCGGTAGGCTTCCTGGGCGGATATGCGCCTGGCGGTGAGCATCATGCCCATCGCGACCTTTGTGGGCACGTGGCGGGGCAGACGGAAGACGCCACCGGCTCCGGCGTAGAGGCCGACGCGGGGCTCGGGCAGACCCATCTGGGCGTGTTCGGCGGCGATGATGATGTCGCAGGCCATGGCGACTTCGAGTCCGCCGCCGAGGGCGTAGCCGTTGACGGCGGCGATGATGGGCTTCCAGCACTCGAAGTCGGAGGTGATGCCGCCGAAGGGGGCGCGGTTGGCGCGAGCGCCGGGATCGTCGCGGCGCTGGTCGCGCTCGGCGGTGTGCCTGAGGTCGTTGCCCGCGCTGAAGGCTCTCTCGCCCGCTCCGGTGATGATGGCGACCCAGGCGTCGGGGTCGTCGTTGAAGCGTGTGAACGCGTCGTAGAGTTCGGCGTTGGCGGGCGGGTGGAGCGCGTTCAGCCGCTCGGGTCGGTTGATGGTCACGTAGGTGATGCGGCCCTTCTGTTCGTAGGTCAGGAATTCGTAAGACATGGCGGGATTTCCTCTTTGTTCATGGATTCCCGCTTTCGCGGGAATGACAGTTCGAGATGTTGCGATAGAGTATATCAGAGCGCCGATTTACCAGGCCTGGTTCCACTTTTCTCGGTAGGCGATTTCTTCGACAGGCGCGCGGCGGGTGGGGCCGTAGCGGGCGTTGTCGGCGGGGAAGCCGACGGGCAGCAGGGCGGCGGTCTCGACGTTTTCGGGTATATCGAGCAGTTCCTTTATCTCGTCCTCGTAGCGCTTGTGCAGGCTGGTGAGGCAACTTCCGAGTCCGAGCGCCCGCGCGGCGAGAAGCAGGTTCTGGACGGCTGGGAATATGGAGCCGCCGCGCCCCATGGTGGAGGGACTTCCGTCGTGCTCTATGCAGGCCATTATGAGTACGGGGGACTCGGCCATGTGGCGGGCGAGGTAGTCCGCTGAGCGGCGCACGTGGGACTGGATAGGCGGAGGACTCGGATTGTCCTTGCCGTAGGCGGCTTCCCAGCCTCTTTCGTAGTAGTCGCCGATGACGTTCTTGGTTGCCTGGTCTCGAATGACGAGGAATTTCCAACCCTGGCTGTTTCCGCCGCTGGGGGCCTTGGTGGCGGCCTCTATGAGCTTGTGGACCAGTTCGTCGGGAACGGGGTCGGGCTTGAAGTAGCGTATGGCGCGTTGGGAGTAGAGCGCGTCGAATAGTCCGATGTCTTCGGGCATGGGTGTCTCCTTGTGGGTAGTTGTTGGTTTTGGTTTGTTAGTGAAAAGTTCGCGAGGGATCATATAGAACGACGAAAGACGACGCTTCGGCGCGCCGGTCAGGAGTCTTGGAGTCGCCTTATCTCGGCTTCCAGTTCACGGACGCGGGCTTCGGCGTTGTCGGCGCGTTCGCGTTCGCTCTCGGCGTGGGCTTCGGCGTTGTCAGCGCGTTCGCGTTCGCTCTCGAATGTGGCTATGTGAAGGCCGGTATCGGGGTCGTACCAGCCCAACTCTCCATCCTCCCAACGTATGTTCAGGTTCAAGACCTCGCTGTATCCCTCCAGCGCTCCGTCGGACAACTCTACGATGGGTATCGGCTGGTAACTTCCCTCCACCAACCTGTCGCCAGCCAACCTCGCGCCGTGAAACTCTCCGGTCTCATCGAAACGCCAGTACTCGGATATCCCCATCAGCGCGTAGTCCTCGCGCTTTTGGCCCACGTCAATGCGCGCTGTGCTCCTCGAAGCTATCTCCAGCGCGAAGTCCGGCGGCTTGCCCTGCTCGCTTATGATGTAGCCGTTGCTCCGCTCAAAGGCGTCGCGGTCGGCTCTGAACGCTATGGCGAGGTCGGGATTCCTTCTCAGGTCCGCGGCCCCCGAATACGGGACGAGCGCGATGAACTTGTCGGTGAATACCAGGGTAGTTCGACTGTTTCCGAGGTGTTGGATGATATGGTGAGAGTTTCCGATTGCGTGCAGGCGGTCGAAACTGGTCATCTCGTCGGGCTCGCGTGGGGGTGTGTCCGGCAGTACGAAAGTGTCTGCGGACTTTGGTCTGGTGGTGAGTGTATCGGTAGTGGCCATATCACATCTCGCGGTCGGTCGGCGCGTCAGCGTGGGTATATTCTATCATCCATTCTCACTCCCCGCGACCGCGCTTGTCGAGAGCGTTGGCCGCGGGGAGCGCATTCGTGATTGGAAGTCAGGTCGCGCGGTCAGGCGCCGTTCTACGCTTACTTGAAGAGCGATATGCGGTTGCCGGCTATGTCGTTGAAGATGGCGAGGGAGCCGAATCCTCCTGGGATGTCCATGGGCTGCATGAGGGCTGTCCCTCCCAGGCTTACGGCTTTGTCGAGATATGCCTGGAGGTCGTCAACCGCTACGGCTATGGAAGGGGCGTTTGGCGGCATTCCTTCGACGTGCTCGAACATGCCGCCGCCTATTCCCTCGCCTTCCTGCTGGATCAGGCGGTAGTTGGCTTCCTCGATGAGGTTTATCTTCCAACCGAACATCTCGGTGTAGAAGTTCTCGAGTGTCTTAACGTCGGAGCCGCCAACCTCGAAGTGGACGACAGGCGGCGTGTCGCCCTTCGGCGGGAACTCCCCGTGTCCTCCGGTCGGTGTTGAGTACAGTCCCAGGCAGTTTTCTGCGGGGTCTGTGAACATGGCGACTGACCCTACTTCGGGCGCTATCTCCATAGGCGGCATCAGAGAGGCGCCTCCGGCGGCGGCTATCTTGTCCAGGGTGGCCTGGAGATCGTCAACTTGGATATAGACGGTGACATAATTGGGCGGCATACCTTCCTGTGTTCCCAGGATACCGCCACCGATACCACCTTCGTTCCACTGGACTACTCCGTAGAAGCCCATCTCTTCGCCCTGGGCTTCTACGTTCCAGCCGAACAGGTCTCGGTAGTATTGCTGCAAGGCCGGCCCGTCCGGCCCGGCTATTTCAAAGTGCACTACTGGATTTCCCATTGATTCTCCTTTTATTGGAATTGTGCGCTGTTTGGCGTTTATATAGAACAAATATAGAACGAACTTAGGTTCGGTGTCTAGAGTAATTAGGACAAATTTTCCGCTTTCCCACAATGCGGATATGATTGTCGGCTGTTATAATCGCACCCTAGCTCACGGAAGGGACAGGCGCTGCGCGTATGGTTTTGACCAAAATTGGGGATGTTCGGCGGCTGCCGCACCTCGCGGCGCTCAGGCACAGGGATTACCGCTTCACCTGGACCGCGAATATGTTCTCCGGGGCGGCGATGTGGACATTCATAGTCGCGGTGTCCTGGCTGATATTGCAGAAGTCGGACAGGTCGGGCGACGTTGGAATCGTTACGTTCGCGTCTATGCTGCCGTTCCTGCTCGTGTCTCCGGTGGCGGGGCTGTTGGCGGACCGTTTGGACCGGCAGAGAGTGGCGCGGTTCACGTTCGTAGCGAACGGCACGGTCACCGCCATAGTCACGGTACTCGTGTTCGCGGATGTCCTGGCGCTCTGGCATCTTGCGGCGCTGACATTCATATCGGGCTGCATGAGGTCCATGCAGGAACCTGCGATGGCCTCGCTCATACCTAACCAGGTGCCCCAGGAAGACCTTCTGAACGCGATCACGCTGAACGCGGCCACGCGGCACGGCGCGCGCTTCTTCGGTCTGCTGGTGGCTTCTCCGCTGCTGGCGATACCGTTCATCGGGGTGTCGGGAGTGCTCGTGTTGAGCGTCGCCTGCCAGGTTATGGGGACTATTTTCATCTCCCTGACGCGGACGCGGTCGACCGGCGACGCGATGGCGCAGACCGGCATAGTTCGAAGCATGGTTGACGGCCTGGTCTATATCTACACGAACAAGATGATCTCCATTTTCATTCTGCTGGTAGCGTTCCACTGCGCGCTGGTTATGTCCAACGACTCGATTCTTCCTGTGTTTTCGCGGAACGAGCTGGGGGCGGTGGATGGATCTATCCTAGGGTACATGGTGATGGGGTTTGGCGCGGGTTCGCTGATCGGCACGGTCATCATGGCGGGGGTCAGAAATGACCGGTCTAAAGGACAGTGGCTGCTGTGGACGGGCATCCTCAGCGGACTGACGCCGATTCTGCTGGCGTTCAGTCCGAACGTAATCCCGGCTATCGCGGTCATGGTGGTCATGGGAGCGGCGCAGTCAACCTTCATGGCGCTGACCACGACCTACGTTCAGACAATCGCGCCGGACCGGTTGAGAGGCAGAATATCCAGCCTGTATATACTGCACGCAGGGGGGATAATGGCTTTCGCCAACCTGGGGTATGGCTTCACCGCGGACGTATTCTCGTCCCCGCCCATACTGTATGTCACGGCCATTCTGTTCCTGGGATTCTTGTCGGCGTTCGGGATCACGCTGCCTGACCTGCGCCGCGTTTACAGAACGGGCCGCGCGGTGGCGTGATCAATTGTCAATTGCAAATTCTAAATTGATGGAGGAAGCGACTTGACGATTCGCAAAGCGGTAATGCCGGTGGCGGGATTCGGGACGCGCTTTCTGCCGGTCACGCGCGCGGTGCCGAAGAACCTGTTGCCGGTGTTTGATCATCCATCGGTCCACTTGTGCGTAGAAGAAGCGACGGCGGCGGGCATAGAGGACATCATCTTCATCGTGTCGGAGGGCCAGGAGGAGCCGATAGCGCGTTACTTCAGACCGCAGCCCGCGCTGGAGGAGGCTCTGGCGTCCAGGAACAATTCGGCGGCGCTGGAGCGGATGCGTGAAATATCGCGGATGGCGAATGTGGCCTGCGTAACCCAGGCTGAACAGAGGGGTTTGGGGCACGCGGTACTGATGGCGCGTGAGATGGTTGGAGAGGAGGCGTTCGCGGTCTTTCTGCCGGACGACGTGATATGGGCGGACAGCCCGACAATCGGGGAGATGATAGAGGTTCACGAGGAGACGGGCGGCAACGTGATCGCGCTGGAAGAGGTCTCGGACGAGGATGTTCCGAGCAAAGGAATCGTGGCGATTGAGAAGATGTCGGAGACGACGTCGCGAATTGTGGGGATGGTGGAGAAGCCCGCGCTGGAGGACGCGCCCTCGAACCTAGCAATCGTGGGCAGGTATGTTCTGAGCGCCGAGATGTTCGATACGCTCGAGAATACCCCGGCGGGCGCCCTGGACGAGATACAGCTTACTGACGCGATAGCGAGACACATCGAGGCGCCCGGCGTTTACGGGTACCACTTCGGCGGTGATCACCAGGATGTGGGGAATCCGCTGGGCGCACTGAAGGCGTCAGTGACCGAGGCGCTAAGGCGGGAGGAATTAGCGGACGAGTTGCGGGCGTGGCTGTCTGGAACCGTCTGATTCAGGATTTATGGGATATGGACGCTCTCGGTTGGTGAGCGGTTATGCGCGCCAACTGTTTAGCGGTCAATGAAGGGGGAGCGCAATGGACAAAGCTCTGAATGGCGTTCGGATAATAGATCTTACCCAGTTCGAGGCGGGGACTTCGTGTACGCAGATGCTGGCGTGGCTTGGCGCGGATGTAATCAAGGTGGAGGAGCCGACGCGGGGCGATCCGGGTCGAACAGCGATGGTCAGCGCTTCCGGCAACGGAGCGGATTCATCTTACTTTCTGAACCTCAATTCCAATAAGAGAAGCATTACTCTGAACCTCAAGAGCGAGGAAGGTCGCGGCATATTCTTCGATCTCGTTAAACAGGCTGACATCGTGGCGGAGAATATGGCTCCTGGAGCTATCGAAAGGCTGGGAGTGGGCTGGGACGCGCTGAAGGAAGCCAATCCGAGGGTGATACTCGCGCGCATCAAGGGGTTCGGCACTTATGGTCCGTACAGCGAGTATAAGAGCTTCGACCCGGTGGCGCAGGCGGCGGGAGGGGCGGTATGCGCTACCGGGTTTTCGGATTCTCCGCCGGTGCGCCCGGGAATCACGATAGGCGATACCGGAACAGGTATGCACACGGTGATCGGCATACTCGCGGCGCTGTGGCAAAGGCAGACGACGGGGAAGGGTCAGGTAGTGGAGGTATCCATGCAGGACGCGGTTGTGAACGTGGCGCGGATTTGGATGAATTCCTACGCCGATACAGGGCAGTCTCCGCCGAGGCGTGGCGCGGAACGCTGGCCCGGAAGGCCCGGATCCGGTCTGTTCAAGTGCGCTCCGGGCGGGCCGGACGACTATATCTACATGACCGCGCTCGCTCGCAGAAGCCGGATGTGGAACGCACTGCTGACTGCCATTGGCAAAGAAGACCTGATCGAGGACCCTGTGTATTCCGACCCGAACAACCATCCGGAGGTGTCGGACGAGATCAACGATATGATTGAGGCGTGGACGATGAAGCACACCAAGCATGAGGCGATGCGTATTCTGGGCGAGGCGGGAGTTCCGTGCAGCGCGTGCCTGAACGCCGACGACATCTACAACGACCCTCATCTGAAAGAGCGCGGCATGATAGTCAGCTATGAGCATCCGATACGCGGGGAGTTTACGATGCCGGGCTGCCCGGTGCAGTTGGAGGATTCGCCCGTGAATGTAACGTCTCCGCCGCTGCTGGGTCAGCACACGGACGAGGTTCTGAGCGATATGCTGGGTTACACGGAGGAAGAGACTTCGAGGCTGAGGGCGGCGAGAATCGTTTGATCGAACTCCGGCGAATAGCTTAGAAGATGTCGTTCAGGTTCAGGCTGAAACCCGAAAGCGTCGGGGAGGTGAGGGTTTGTCCCTCGCCGTAGATGCCAGCGAGTTCGTAGCCGTTCTCGCCAAGAAGCAGGATGGTGATGTTTCTGGCCGCGGTGTCCACCATCCAGTATTCCGTAACACCGTGGCGTTCGTAGAGAGTGCGCTTGAAGGTTCTGTCTATTCCCGCAGTGGATGGTGATAGGATTTCTATTACCAGGTCGGGGGCGCCGCGGATGTTATCCTCAGTGATGATGTGCGAGCGTTCTCTGGAGACGAAGATCACGTCTGGCTGTACTACTATAGTATCGGACAGTACGACGTCGAATGGAGCTATGTACGCCTCGCCCAGCTTCTTGACGGAAACGAAAGAGAGGAACAGACTTCCCAGCAGCAAGACCAATCTCTGGTGAATCTCTTTAGGCGACGGCATTTCGACCAGCTCCCCGTCGTGAAGTTCGTAGCGGATGTCGTCGGGCGTGTTGCGGTAGTCCTCGTAGGTGAACTTGTTCTTTATCTTTACGGAAACCATGTTCGCTTCCCTTCGCCATTGGCTTGCTTCATTCTATCCTAGCCCGACAGACTTTCGTCCAGCACTTCCAGGAGGTCCTTGGCCTGCTTCTGACCGTCCTGGCCGAGGGAGCCGATGCCCTCCTCGAACATCTGGAGGCAGAAGGGGCATGAGACGCCGACCGTGGTTGCCTCGGTGTCTAGGAACTGCTCCGCGCGGGCGTGGTTGATGCGCTGGCCCTTGGACTCCTCGATCCACATGTGACCGCCACCCGCGCCGCAGCAGAATCCACGCTCGCGGCAGCGGGTCATCTCGACCAGCTCGACGCCGGGAATGGCGTTGGCTATCTGCCGAGGCGCGTCGTAGATGCCGTTGTGCCTGCCGAGGTAGCAGGAGTCGTGGTAGGCGACGGTGGTGTTTATCTCGGCGACCGGTCTTATCTTGCCCTCGCTGATGAGGTCGTTGACGAACTCAGTGTAGTGCATGACCTCGTAGTCGCCGCCGAGGTGCGGGTACTCGTTTTTGATCGTGTTGAAACAGTGCGGGCAGATCGTAACGACTTTCTTGACATCATAGGCACTCATGACCTCGATGTTCTGCTGCGCCATAATCTGGTAGAGGTACTCGTTGCCCATGCGCCGCGCGGGGTCGCCGGTGCAGGACTCCTCATCGCCGAGGATGGCGAAGTTCACGCCGGCGCGCTTGAGCACCGACGCCATCGCTCGCGCGACGCTCTGGCTGCGCTGTTCGAGCGCGGCGGTGCAGCCGACCCAGAAGAGTATCTCGGCGTCGGGATTGTCCGCGAGTGTCGGGATGTCGAGGCCGTCGGCCCAGTCGGTGCGGGAGTAGGTGGTGCCGCGCCAGGGGTGGCCGCGCTGCTCCATGCTGAGAAGCGCGTTCATGGCGGTGTCGGGCATGGAAGCCTGCTCCATGACCAGGAAGCGGCGCATGTCCACTATGGAGTCAATGTGCTCGACGCCCACGGGACACTCCTGGATGCAGGCGCCGCAGGTTACGCAGTCCCAGAGCGCTTCCTCGGCGATCCAGTTGCCGATCATCGGCTTGGATTCCTGCTCGTCGTTGCCGGAGGATACGCCATCTCCGAACTCGAGGACGTGCTCCTTCATGTTCTCGACGATGTGCATGGGCGAGAGTATCTTGCCGGTGATGTTGGCGGGGCAGTTGTCGGAGCAGCGTCCGCAGACGGCGCATGAGTAGCCGTCGAGGAGTTCCTTCCATGTGAAGTCCTGTATCTTGCTCGCGCCGAGCGCTTCCTCGTTGTCGAGGGCTGATTCGAGGTCGGGTGTGGTCAGAGCGCCGCGCTCGTCGAGTTTGCGGGTGAAGAAGCTGATCGGGGCGGCGACGATGTGCATGTGCTTGGAGAGCGGGATGTAGAGGGAGAATCCCAGAATTATGGCGAGGTGGAGCCACCAGAAGACGCCCTGGAGCGCGTTGGCGAGGTCGCCGTCTATTCCGGCGTTGGCGAAGGCTTCTCCGAGCGGGCGGCCTATGAGCGCGTCGGCGTGGGGGCCGTGTCCGCCGGAGGCGACGTAGAACGCCTCGGTGAGCAGGGTGAAGAGCATCAGGCAGGCTATGAGCATCAGGATTATGGCGGATTCGCCCTTCTGGGTGAGATCGAAGCTGAGACGGTTGGGCTTGATTCCCCAGCGGCGGATCGCGGCCCAGACCAGCACGACGAAGAACACGACGGCGAGGATGTCGAGGTAGGCGGTGAAGATCCGGACGCCGGCGTCGGTGAGTATGGTCTCGGAGAACTGGGGCCAGATGGAGTCGGTGAAGATGTAGAGGATGTAGCTGGCGGTGAATGAGAGGAATCCCCAGAAGATGAAGAAGTGGGCGAGTCCGGCGCGGTCTCTGAGAGATACGCTCTGGAGGACCTTTCGCTGTCCGAAGATATAGGGGAGCGCGCCGAAGAAGCGGCGGACGGGTTGGTCGAACCGTTCGGGGTCCTTGCCGAGCAGGACGAGGCGGAACACGCGCAGGTAGAGGATGTAGGCGGCGGCGGCGAACGCGGCGATGGACAGCGCGTAAACGGCCAGCCAGACTGGGATGATTCCGAACACGTCTCCGGGCGGGACCATGGTTGAACTCCTGTGCTTTCTGTATTGGGAATGTGGTTGTGAGTGTAGCGGAGTTTAGCATAGCGCCGTATGCGCCGCTATTCGTCTGCCTGTCTCTAAGGCTGGGTGGCCACCCGTCCACCCCTAGATTCCCGTTTTCACGGGAATGACGATTGCGCGTGCTATCGAGCTATCTGTACAGGAGGAGGATGGCGGCGCCGGTGGCGAGCCAGAGGACTACGGCCAGGATGGTGGGGATGTCGCTGATTAGGATTTCCTCGGGGCTTTCGGCGATGTCGCGGGTGTGGACGAGGTAGATGTACCTGAATACGCCGTAAACGACGAAGGGCAGAGTTAGCATCATGGAGTGGTTGTCGGGCAGGTTGTCGGCGGTGAAGGTGTAGAGGGCGTAGCCGACGACGGCGGAGGTGGCGACGATGCCTATCATCTGGTCGAGCATACCGAGGGTGTAGTCGCCCAGTATGCCGCGCTGTTCTCCGGCGGACTCTCCGGCGCGGGCGAGTTCGCTGCGTCGCTTGGCGAGCGCGATGAAGAGGGAGCCGAGACCGGCGCAGATGTAGAGCCAGGGGGACATCGGCACTCCGATGACGACCGCGCCCGCGAGCACGCGCAGGACGAAGCCGGAGGCGACGGAGAATACGTCGAGGAGGGCGACGTTCTTGAGGCGGGCGGAGTAGAGGACCTGCACGAGGAGGTAGATGGAGATGACGATGCCGAAGGCGATGCCGAGGGCGAACGCGGAGGCGAGCCCGACGAGTACGAGTACGACAGCGACGGCAAAGGCGAGGCGAGGGGGGAGGAGGCCGGAGGCTATGGGCCTGTTGCGCTTGTAGGGATGGGTGCGGTCGCGCTCGATGTCTGCGAGGTCGTTGAAGAGATAGACCGCGGCGCTGACGAGGCAGAATACGATGGCGGCGGCGGCGGCGCGGGCGGCGAAGAGCAGGGCGTCGCCAGGGTCGTCGAGGGTCCAGGCTTCGTTGACGCTGAAGAAGAGGGGGAGGAAGACGGCGAGGCTCTTAGTCCACTGGCGAGGGCGCGCGGACCTCAGGAGGGCGCGCATGGTTGGGAGTATGCCGGTGTCGGTGTGTTCGTCCACGCTGAGATGATATGGGCGCGGGGTTGGGCGAGTCAACGATTTCCGAGGAGGCGCTGGACTCTTACGGGCATCGTGGCTGAGCTAACGGCGTTGAGTGGCGGCGCCTACTCTGCGCTGGGCGGTTCCATGAGTTCCTCCGCGAGCGCATACCAGAGGGCGGCGTCCTCGTTGTCCGAATCAAGATATTCCGAGACATCTTCGATTACGGCGCTGGTCAGGCGTGTTGAGATTCTAACTCCCGCGACGGCGGCGTATGCGCGCAGTCCGGTCGCGCATCGCAGTATCTTGGCATTGTCCGCGGCGCGCATCACGTCATGGTCATCCACGGTGTATGACGCTTCTATCGCTATGTAGAACTGCGGGTGAATGCCTCCCAATCGAAAGACTCCCACGATACGGTCGGGCCGCTGGAAAGAGTCCCATGCGCCGTCGTCGAGTTCCAGTTCATCCAGCGCGGTTGCATTGGCGGCCAGCATATCCTCGAGTTCATCTGTCGAGAGTGGCCTGGCGGCTATGCGGCTCAGTCCGTGGTGGCGTCCAAAGAGGCGAGCGATGTTCAGGTCATTCTTCCTCGCGGCGTCGGCGGCGTACTTGCCCCGAAATCTGCCCAGGTCGTCATGCTGTCGCCTGTACATACCATGCACCGCTCTTATGTCTCCGCGCATTTCGTCCTGACCTTCCAACAGCTTATTCTGAGTTTGTCTCATCTCGTCCTGGTCGGCGAGGATCTTGTTCTGGGTTTCGAGTAGCTTGTTCTGAGTTTGTCGCATCTCGTCCTGGTCAGCCAGAATCCTGTTCTGGGTTTCGAGCAGCGCGTTCTGGATTCTGATGACTTCGGCCAACCGGCCTTCAGTACGGTCTTGTCTTTCGATGACCTGGTTCAACTGGCCTTCCGCGCGGTCTTGTCTTTCGATGACCTCGGCGAGTTGGGCGGGCATGGCGAGGACTTCTTCGGTGAGGACGAGGCGGCGCACTTCGGCCAGCAGTTCCGGGTCTTCGTGGAGCGCACGGAATAGGATACGAGGGTTCTCGCGTATCACTCTTACGACGTCTGCGTCTGTTTCTATGGTCGCCATGTCGTTGTATCTCTCGCGGTCATTATACTGATTTGGCCCGAGATGGTGATAGGGCGCCGGTGGTTGGATCGGACGCTGTTCATATAGGCTGGTTTATATTTGCGCTGGGGGGTGAACAGGCGTTTAACAGGGAGGCCACAGGGCTGAACAGGGAGCGGTTTTGCCTGCGTTTGCCCAGCGTTTTGCCTGCGTTAGCTTTGGAGGGCTTTTTCTTGGACCTCCGCATTTCTGGAATATAATGTCGGATTTATGTATTCTTGTCTTTGGCGGTTAGTTTGTATGTTCGTATTGTAGCATTATGGGGAGGTGGGGGGAATAGTAGATGTTGCGCTAGGCTGGTTGCTCTGAGGATTGATGTCAGAATCAGGATTTTGGGCTGAATCTGTTGTGTATTTCTGTCCTCCCAATTGCGACGTAGCCTGCATCGGCACAAGTTCTACGAAGAGGTTACGCTGTGTCCTTCCACTCCGCGAAACCATTAAGTCCATTCTCGGTCAGCACATAAGCTCCTGAAAACCTACGAGGCATATGTTTATTGGGCCTATCCCGGTCTATACCGCCAATTAACCATTTTTCACCCAATACTGCCCAGCAAAGTGTTATTCCATCATTTTTCAATTGTTCCATTAGTTCGTTCTTGCGTAGTAGCAAGGCGTTTGGGCCATCTTCATAAACTGTTGGATCGAACGCAACCACTTCACCGTGACTGTTGATGAAGTCGGCTCCATTACTGGACCGTCTGAGTCCATGCTTCACAACGAAGTCCGCGTTTGGGAGATACAGGCTATAGCCCTCATCTATTGAACAATCGAAGCCACCCTCTTCCGCATAATAGCGAAAGGCCGCTGTTTTAAGAGAAACGGGGCATTTAGGTCTGCTGCTATTCCAACTTGGTTCTTCTTCGGAATTTTCATATGAGCTATTGAGATGCTTGAATGCAGGTGACCAGATATACTCGCCCTGATATAGACTGGTCTTACCGATATCCGGCGGTTCAGGCATCCAGCGTCCCCAAAAATCAACGCCTTTTGCCCAACGGATAAATTTGTCGGCCTCTTTATCATGAATGAAATAGCCGTGGCACATAATCCAGAGTTCTCGTCGTTGAATATCGTAGGGTTCTACGTCAGGGGGAGGAGTCTGTTGCCAAGAGAAAAAACTTTCGGCAACGAGCCAGTTGGTTTTGTCGTCTGGACGAGTGACTTGTAGAAGGTCAGCTATCGCTGGGATGTCGTTTTCAGTCCCAAGCCAAGTTGAGTGACTGGTAGTGTCGTTTACGACTTCGTAGGATGTCCTCGCCCACCAAGACTGGTTATGTCCACTCCATTCAGAGTCACCTCTTTTGACAGACAGCGTGCATGATGGATCAATGTCGCGGTATATGTCCTGCCATGCGCCCTGATATTCTTGCCCCTCTCTACCATACCAAGAACCGTACTGGTAATTGTCAGCCAGGTAAGCGAGGATCTTATGGTATGCTATCCATTGATATTTCTTTCCTATGCGTTCCGCTTTATGTGCATCTCTTCCTGAATCTCCGATAGAGATGCTGTCGAAATATCCAAATCGCTCTACTGTCCAGCCCAACTCAAAAACGCGACCTACTATGTACCGCTGAATTACACTCAGGTCGAATCCGGGAGGGCTTTTAGATTGTGACTCCCAAATTGCCTTCAACTCGGAGCGTGTGGAAGCTGTCATGGCTGACAGGACTTTGCTCCGAGCGAGTGAAATCTGTTTGCCGCGTTCATCCTCTATCAACTTTATAGGGTCTCCATCATCATCTGATGGCTTTGAAGCCATAAACCGGATGTTTACCATGAGTTTCTGACCTATTATGGACTCCCTCGCCTTGAACTCATACCAAGCGGAACGTTCTGAGTCGGTCATGTTTTCTACTAGGATTTCGAGGCGTCTGTTGGGCGACTGCCATCTCTCTTCGTCAAGCCGACGTTCTAACCATCGAGTGCTGCGAGAGCTAGAATTGGTACCTATGACGTAAAACGCAAAGTCATCGTCCATAACCGACCATCGGATACGGTTCCTAGCCCACTCCAAAGTGCCCCACCTACCTTCTGTACCTTTCCAGTGCGGCGTTAAGCGATCAATATCGTGTTCTGAAGGAATCATGGGCCAATTACTGCTGTACGGAGGTCTAATCAGTTTTGGGTTGATGCTGAGTGCTGGGTTGAGATAAAGAGCTCGCTCAACTATGCCGCGAGCATAATCGCGTAGAAGTATGTGGGCTGGCGGATTGCCGGACGCGAATATGTTCTCATATACGCTCAGCCCGAGCTTTTCTACCTTATCAGCGTCGTAGCTTCTCATAGCCACGCCGTAGGCTACCGCATATATACGCTCTCTGACATAAGGGTCGTCAACGTCATCAAACCTGTTGACCATGCGCAGAGTTGCGTCAAGTCTGTTCGTCAGTAGGGATACTAGCCCTTTAGTTGCCTTATCCCGAACGAAGCGATTTGAGGTACTCAACATCCATGCTAGTGAAATCACTGCCAGGTCAGTAACTTCTTCCTCCAATTCTTCTTTGCCAGATATGGCAGACGCCCAATCTAATAATCTATGTATTGGGCCACTGTCATTTTCCCAGGCGCGATGCAAGTACGTACTCCACCAAGCGTCCCTGTCCGGCATTGACTCTTGACGAAGCCTACTATCCAGGTATTTGGCGTTAAACGGATTTTCTGGAACAGTTGTAACAGTTAGCATAGCCTCGACTACTTCACCACTCCCGAAAGCTCCCTTATGGCTAAGTTCGTTAAGTGTGTCCAATGTGTTATCCGAAAACGTTTCCGGGGCGCGCCAGATGATACTCTGCAAGAACGCATCTCCAGCACTTTGGATATACCAAGAACCATCCAAGAGCGTGGAAGCGAGTGCGAAAAGTTCTTGTCCTGTGCGTTCTGGAACCTGGATGCACATAGCCTCTAATATGCCTTGAGACGCAAGCGATGGCCTATCCCAAAGGTAGGTCAGGCTACCATCTTGAACAAAGGCAGCCTTCGGATTGTTCACATCCAAATGCTGTTGCAGTAGAAATTTTGCGATAATATGGTCTGAGAACCGCTCGTATGTGAAGCGTATGACTTCTTCAGGTTCTTCCTCATACCGATACATCTCCTCGGTCAACACATCCTCAGTGATCAAGCCACAGTATAGTGAGGCGCTGTATGTACGACCCGGAAGCAACTCGTTCACTGTACTTTCGACCTGTTGCCTTGATAGCCATCGTATGCTTGCCTTGGCGTCTATGATTTGTTCGGCGATCTTTTCCAATGCTCGTAGGACAAGGTTGTCATTTGGATTGTAGTCAAGAGATTTGGCAAGACGGTGATTCACGCTCTCAAGGTAGAGACTGAACACTTTGGTAATCCCATTGAGACCACGTGGCATTCTTCGCTCGCCTCTGTCTTTCAGACCTTCGCAAATTATCTTGAGAAGAAGCGGGTTTCGAAACTCTGGCTGAAGGATAGGGGTAGAGGGGAACTCAATTCCGTAATGCTCGAAGAATATTCGTGCGGCGTCATACTCGTGCCCTTCAAACCCGTTGTGCGTTATATTCACCGCTCGCTCTTGAATTTCGCTTGGAATGACCTCCCGCTCGTAGGACGAACGGATTGAAAGGATGACATCAACCCAGGAAGATTTTTCGACCTGAGATAGGAACGCAGACAGGTTAGGCGGCCAGATTTCACGTCCACGTCCCTCATTCAGAGCGTCTATGATCAATAGCGCGCGGCGATTGGCAACCTGTGCCGAAGATTCTAGTGCGCCTATGAACTGCTCGGACTTCGCGCCAGGCATATCAAGCTGTTGAAGCGCCTGAATCCATGGATCTGATGAATCAGTGAAACGCTGGCCCATCAGGAGAACTGTGGGAGCGCCATATTCTATGCGAGTGCGAGCTACGTCACAGAGCAAGTGAGTCTTGCCCGTTCCGGCTTCGCCTTTGAGTATCATTACACGACTATTCGCTAAATTTTCTGCGTGTCCGACTTGTTTACGCCAATCCGCAAGGCCGCTTCTCAATCCAGAAACATGGTAGTACATATCCTGAAAAGGATTTTGGCGAGTGCGCAGGTCATCTGGCTTGTCGCGTGACGAATCGTACTTGCGTGAAAGCGTACGCAAGGTTTCTAAGACTTCACTCACTGGAATTTCTGCCGCTTCGATCTGTTTCACTATATCCGCAATCGGAAATTTGTCGGCAGGCGTGGGCTGTAAGTCCGAGAATGCGCTGAGGATCATTTCTCCGGCCTGCGTGAGCCTACTCACGTCAACGTTTTGGCGCACTCTCTCGTCGTCCGCGCTTGTCGGTCTGGCACTATTGAACTCGCTTCGGACTTCTCGTGCGATTGCCTTGATTTGGCTAAACGCAGCATCTGTCCTGCCGAAAGCCTCTAAATCTTGTGCGATGGTCAAGTCAATATGTAACTCGGGCGTATATCTGGGACCTGCCGACTCAAGAGCTTCACGAAGATGGTCTCTATACCATGCTTCGCTAAAATACTGCTCCTGAAACCAGAAGAACAACCGACCTATATGCTCTGGTCGAGACAACCTCTCTATCAGTTCTGACGAACCCCACCAAACGAATTCAACATTCATGTTGCGCTCTTGTGCCCAGCCTTTCCATTTGGAAACACGCTCGTACCACTGTTGCATGGCCGATTTCTGACTAGGGTTGCGAGCGTCCGGTCTATCCCAAGGTACGCAGACGAAATAGCGAACTAGCGCAGGATGCTTATCGAGCGCAGTCTTAACGGAACCGTCGATTTGGCCCCATTTCCCAGGATCGAGGGCAGATGTGAAGTATTTCGCTTGCCATCCCCACTCACCCCCATCATCCAGAACGCAGTAACACTCCACACCGGCGTCCTGTGCACCAACCCGCTCAAACTCGGAGCTTGCGGGACTTTCCGCCCGCGCCAACTGGACTACTAGCTCCTCAAAGCCTTCCCTTTGAGAACCCTTGATTGTTCGGATTGATTGCCAGTTAATATCCATTGGCTCTTGTCTCATAAGTAGTATAATCAATCCTCTTTGAGCTGGGACTGAAACCTAGGCGAACTGTCAAAATATAACCTGAATTGTCGGCCGGAGGCTAGAGTTTCACTGCGCCATCGGTATGTAGTATCCGTAGCGAAGCTATGATTGCCTCTGTGGCGAGTTGTCTTTGGGACTCGGATTGGATGCCGGTTGTGAGGCGGGTGAGGATTTGGGTGGTGGTGTGGTGGCCGTCTATGTGGGAGATGAGGGCGGCGACCAGCTGGCTGATGGGGGCGCCTTCGGGGCGGTCGGGGGTTATGAGCAGGTGGCTCCACTGGAATTGGTCGTCGGCGAAGGTTAGGCCGCGTTCGAGGCGGGCGCCGGGGGCGAGTTTGGGGATGGCGTTGTGGATGGGGGTGTGATCGAAGTCGCGCGATCTTTGGGTTCTGGCGGACTCGATCCGTTGGATGGCGTCGGTGAGGTCGGTGGGCAGGCGGCCTTTGTCGAGGACGGCGCGTTCGTAGCCGCGTGGGGCTTGTCCGGCGACGGCGCGGATGAAGGATCGGCGGGATTCGAGGTCGCGGTCTCCGATTATGCGGCGCGCTTCCCAGAAGTATGATTCTACCGCGCGGTTGCTTGCGTAGAAGAGGCTGGCAAGTTCGCGGAAGTGTCCGTATTCTTTGCGGTATAGCTGCTGGTAGAGGCGGGCGGCGGGCTGGCGCATGGCGGGATCGGAGTGGATGGCGCGGATGTAGGCGGCGGCCATGACCGCGGACATCATGGCGAGGTGGACGCCGGAGGAGAAGAGGGGGTCTATGAAGCAGGCGGCGTCGCCGACGAGTATCCAGCCGTCGCCTGTCATGCGGTTGGAGGTGTAGGACCAGTCCTTGATGACGCGGGGCGGAGCTATCATGCGGGCGTCGGAGAGCATACGGGCGGTTCGGGTCGCGGAGTGTAGCTGCTCGGCATAGTAGTCGTTCACGCCGAGTTCAGCAACGCCGCGCTGTCCGAGTTGGGAGTCCACGACTATGCCGACGCTGGCCTTGCCCTCCGCCAGTGGGATGTTCCATGTCCAGCCGTGTTGGTAGGACTCGATGAAGATGTTGTTGGCGGCGTCGGGGCCGGGCAGGCGGTGAGCGCCCTGGAAGTAGGCATAGACGGCCATGTTGCGGAAGTAGTCGTCCCATCGTCGGAGGTCGAGCGACCTGCCGAGGATGGCGGACTGGCCGCTGGCGTCTATGGTCCATTCGGCGTGGATGGCGGCAATCGAGCCGTCGGGCTTGCGGTATGCGACGCCGGTTACGGTGTCGCCTTCGAGTATGGGGCCGGTGACGGCGCGCTGTTCGAGGACGCGGACGCCGTTGGCGCGGGCGTTGTCGAGGAGTATCTTGTCGAAGGTGGGACGCCAGACCTGGTAGGCGTGGGGCCAGGTTCGGTTGGTCTCGCGGAAGTACCAGCTCCAGGGTTCGGGGTCGCTGCCCCATAGCATGGTCGCGCCGTATTTCCTGGGGAAGCCGGCGGCTTCGATCTGTTCGAGGACGCCGAGCTCTTGGAGGATGGGCATGGAGGCGGGCAGAAGAGACTCGCCGATGTGTTCTCGCGGGAAGCGTTCGCGTTCGAGCAGGGTTACGTCGAAGCCGCGCCGGGCGAGCAGGGCGGCGGCGGTACTGCCCCCGGGGCCTCCGCCTATGACTATGACGTCGGCGCCTTCGGGACGGGGTGTATCCATGGTTGCTATGCGGCGTCCTGGACGCAGCGGAAGCCGAGATTGCCGGTGGAGCTGTCGGGGGTGTTGGAGCTGCGAGCGGCGACGCGGTAGCGGTTGCAGTAGGAGTCGTGGCAGAGGTATGAGCCGCCCTTGATGACGCGGCTCATGCCGGTGGGCGGACCCGCCGGGTCGCGCCTCTCTCCGCCGAGGTGGTAGCTGGGGCTGAACCAGTCGGACTGCCATTCCCAGACGTTGCCGCTCATGTTGTAGAGCCCGAAGCCGTTGGGGTCGAAGGACTTTGCGGGGGCCGGGCCGCTGAATCCGTCTTCCTCGGTGTTGGAGTTGGGGAAGTCGCCCTGCCAGATGTTGCACATGTGCCTGCCGCCGGGGGTGAGGTCGTCGCCCCAGGCGTAGCGCTTTCCGTCGAGTCCGCCGCGCGCGGCCATCTCCCATTCGGCCTCGGTGGGCAGACGCTTGCCCGCCCAGCGGCAGTACGCCTGGGCGTCGTTCCAGGAGACGTGGGTGACGGGGTGATCCATGCGGCGGCTGACGCCGGAGCCGGGGCCTTCGGGCCTGCGCCAACTCGCGCCGTCAATCCTCCACCACCACTGGGCGTTGGCGACGGCCTGGGTGACGGTACGCGCGAGTTTGGGCGGTACGAACAGGTGGAAGACGAATGACCAGCCGTACATCTCGGCCTCTGTCCTGTATTTGGTGGCCCTGACGAATCTGCCGAACTGGGCGTTGGTGACTGCTGTCTGGTCTATGTAGAAGGGGGAGACCTCGACCTCGCGCACGGGGCCCTCGCCGTCGGCGGGGAAGCCGATGGCGTCGTCGGCGCCCATGATGAAGGGGCCGCCGGGGATGTAGGCCATGTCTTTGGGGGCTCGGCGTACCGCGGCTGTGCGGGGGATGGCGGTCGTCGGGGTGTGATTGCGTCCCTCGGCTGAGGGGGCGCAGCAGGCGTCGGTCATGCTTGGTCTTCCTGATTGTTGATTGATTGATTGGTAGCATAGGGGTTGGGATGTGTCAATTGCATTTCTGGAGAAGATGCTGTATCAGTTTGGTCGGTATAAGGAAACACCCCCATCCTAGCCTTCCCCCGTCAAGGGGGAAGGGACTTTTGCTTATCCTTGTGAGCCCATCAAAGGGAGAGGGGACTTTTGCAATCGTCTCGATGTGTCTTGGGTTGTCGGGGTGAATGTGGGGTTGTTACATTGGTGTCGTTGAGTTCCGCTGACGGCGGGGCCTGAATTTTCGGAGGGATTGTCCGTATGGCTATACAAGATGTTATCGAGCAGGCTCAGGAGTATATGGGGGAGCATAGCGTCAATGGCTGGCTGCTGTACGACTATCGGGGGCTGAATCCGATATTCGCGGATACGGTTGGCAGAGTCGGACACGTGACGCGCCCGGTGTGGCTGTGGATTCCGGCGAGCGGGAGTCCGCGCCTGCTGCTGAGTTTCGTTGACCAGAGCCGGTTCGACCATCTTGAGCTGGATACGACGCTGTTCATCAATCGGCGGGATATGATTGACAAGCTGGGTGAGATAGTGGGTATGTCGTCTGGTGGCGCTGTCCTGGAACGAGCGTCAGGGGACGCTTCGGCCGGAGACGCCGCCGCCATAGCCGAGTTGCGCCGCGAACTGGGGACGAGGCGAGTCAGGGTCGCGATGGAGTACACGCCGGAGGGCGCGCTGCCGCGAGTGTCGAACGTGGACGGCGGGACGCTGGAACTGGTGAGGAGCCTGGGGGTAGAGATCGTGCCGTCGGCTGACCTGCTGCAGTACGCGACGCAGAGGTGGAGCGCGGAGCAGTTCGAGTCGCACGTTTATGCCGCGGAGAAGCTGAGCGTGATCGTGCAGGAGGCGTTCAGGTACATCGGGGACAGTATTGATTCGGGAGTGACCGAGTACGACGTGAAGGAGTTCATCAACAACCGCTTCCTGGAAGAGGGGATGATCGTTACGGATGGGCCGGCGGTCGCGGTGAACGAGCACGCGTCGGACCCGCACTTTGACCCGACGCCGGAGAACTCGGTTGAGATAAAGCGGGGCGACTGGGTTCTGATTGACCTGTGGACGCGGTTGCCCGGCGAGGATGATATGTTCGGGGACATAACCTGGACGGCCTACGTGGGCGACGAGGTTCCGGCCAAGCAGCGCGAGGTGTTCGACATCGTGCTGGGTTCGCGGGACGCGGCGCTGGCGGAGATGGAGAAGGCGTTCGAGGAGGGGCGAGTCCTGGAGGGCTGGGAGCTGGATAAGGTCGCGCGGGACTATATCGAGGCGGCGGGCTATGGGGAGTATTTCAATCACCGGCTGGGGCACAGCCTGGGGCGCGAGGTTCATTCCAACGCGGTCAACCTGGATTCTTGGGAGACGCATGACACGCGGCAGCTGATACCGGGCATCGCGGTAACGATAGAGCCGGGGATCTATATACCGGAGTTCGGGGTGCGGTCGGAGATAGACGTGTTCATGTCTGAGGACGGGCCGCAGGTGACGACGCAGATGCAGCGGGACGTGGCGCTGATAGGGGTGTAGCTGTTTCCACGCGCTTCTGACGTATAGAAATCAACCGCCCACTCCTGAATTGCTTGGCGGCGAAGGCCCTTCGGGGTTACCGCCTTCGCAGCATACGAAGAGCCAAGAGGAAGTGACGCGAAATGCAGCTAGGCAAACTATCGAGAGATCTGAGTGACGCGTACCGGGGATCGGACGTCAGACGCCGCGTCCGACACTTCGATAGCTGGATCCAGCGGGCGACGCTGGAGACAGACGGCGCGAGCGGGTACGACCATACCGAAACGGTGAAAGACTACTACGACCTTTGCAGTGGGTTCATGGTGTGGGGTTGGGGCGAATCCCTGCACTTCGCGCCTCTCACGCCCGATGAGAGCCTGGAGGAATCCAAAGTCCGGCATCAGAGGTTGATGATCTCCAAGCTGGATATACAGGAGGGTATGAGAGTGGTGGATGTTGGTTGTGGGGTCGGCGGCCCGATGCGCCGCGTCGTCCGCGAGGCCGGCGCGCGGGTTGTC
This sequence comes from Dehalococcoidia bacterium, assembly GCA_965202815.1. Classification (GTDB taxonomy): domain Bacteria; phylum Chloroflexota; class Dehalococcoidia; order Lucifugimonadales; family UBA1123; genus VXRN01. The sequence goes on along the minus strand of CBDBCD010000002.1, from coordinate 396,114 downwards.
GGAATCAACATCAATGAAATCCAGCTAGAAGAGGCGAAAAGGCTGAACGCTGAGGCGGGGCTCGACCACATGGTGGATTACGAGGCGCGCAGCTTCATGGATATGAGCGCCATCAAAGACGACACGTTCGACCGGGGTTACGCCATAGAGTCAACGTGCCATGCGTCAGACAAACAACGCGCGTTCGCGGAGATATTCCGAATACTGAAACCCGGAGCCCTGTTCTGGGGTCAGGAAATGTGTTTGACGGACAAGTTCGACCCGGACGACAGCAGGCACAGGGCAATCAAGCGGGACCTCATGCACGGGATTGCGCTGAACGACATCGCGACGTTCGGGGAAGTGAATCATGCGCTCGAAGCGGTGGGATTCCAGGTTATCGAAGGGATTGACCGCGACGTTCAGAAAGGGCCATCCGCGCCTTGGTATCAACCTATGGAGAGTCTCCATGGGACACTGGGGAACGCCTTGCGCAGGCTTCCATTGGGCCGGAAAGCGATCATCACGGGATTGAAACTGGCCGAAGCGCTGCGACTGTTTCCGAAGGGATCCGCGGAGGTCGTCCGGCTTTTGGATAGGACCGCGGACGCTTATGTCGCGGGCGGCAAGGCGGGCGTCTTCACTCCGCTATACTGCTTCCTGGCTCGCAAGCCCCTTTAAGCCCGGTCGGATTTGGGGTATATTGACGACTGGCGGAGGTTGGAACTTATGATTCTCTCGGCAGACAATGCAACCAACCAAGCGCTGAGCTTGCCTGAAGAGCTCATCCTGATGCTTCTCAACGAAGAGAACGGGTACTTTCACCAAGTGCCCGGCTGGACTTTGAACTGTGTCGTCGTGGGCGCGGCGCTCGCGGAGCTTTCACTGCTGTCCCGCATTGACACGGACCTTGAAACCCTGTTCCTGATAGACAGATCTGAAACGGGCGATCCCACGCTGGACACTATCCTGAAGGAGATCGCGGACGAACCGACGCAGCGGAACGCCCAGTATTGGATCGAACGGCTCGCTCCTCGCGCGGAGTCCATCATTGATTTGATTCTGGACCGCCTGGCTGCCATGGATATACTGGAATATCACGACGGCGATTTCTGGACGCTGTCTCGCGCCATGGGGCAGACGGAGATGTTCGGGGCCTCCGTGGAAGGCACCAGGGCCCAGTTCGTCAAGGCGCGCATCGCCATGGAAATCTTCGACAACGAGATTCCGGACCCGAGAGACGTCATCATCATCTGCCTCATCAACACGTGCGATGTCTTTCGCTTCATATTTCAACTCGACGAGGTGGCGGAGGAACGGATAGAGTTCATATGCAGAATGACCTTGATCGGACGTTCCATAGCCGAAGCGGTGTCCCACAACCTTGCAGGTCCGTTACTCAGGCGATCCGCGCTGTCCAAGACTATCCCGACAGTTTCTCTGCGTCATGTAATGTTCAGTCCCCATGTTCGCGACGGGAATATTCCCGCGCTCTTCGCGGACCTCGCGGACCGGTACGGACCAGTGTTCCAGCTTCGACCGCCATTCAAAGAGCCCATGATATTTCTGGCCGGGCCGGAGACAAATCACTGGGTTCAGCGAAGCGGGCGTATGTACCTGAGGGCCAAGGACTACTTCAGCGAATTCGAGAAAGTCTATGGCGCGTCCGGGGTATTGCCTTCCCTGGATGGCGCCGACCATTTCCGGCTGCGCAAGTCGTTGTCGTCGGCCTATTCCCGCAACAGACTGGCGGGCCAGATGGACAAACTCTATGACGCCGCGCGGAAGCACATGGCGCATTGGAAGGTCGGGGACTCGTACCCAGCGACGGAAATGAGCAGGAAAATGATAAACGCTCAGATTTCGCCGCTCATGGTCGGGGTTGACTCTCAGGACATCATAGATGACCTACTGAAGTTCAAGGAACGGGCGCTCAGCGTTCACATCATAAAGGTCATGCCCAAGTTCATGCTGAAAACCCCCGGCATGAAGCGCCGCGAGAAATTGATCGAAACGCTGCTCGAACGAGTCGAGAGAGTGCATACTCCCGCCCAGCGAGCCGGAGCGTACCCGGACCTGGTGGATGACTATCTGAGCCTGCACGCGAGCGATCCGCAGTTCATGCCCGAATCGAATCTGCGATTCGCCTTTACCGTGGCGCTGGTAGCCAGCGCTTACCTCGGCGACGCGTTCAGCTTCGCTTTGTACGCCATGGCGTCGCAGCCGGAGATATTCGAGAAGATCCGGGCGGAAGCCGACGCCCTGTTCGGCGACGATGATCCGGACGCAGCGGACTTCAACCTGTCCGCAATTGACGTCACGCACCGCTTCCTGATGGAGTGCCTGCGGATATACCCCATCGTCCCCATGTCCATGCGACACGTGATGAATACGTGTGTCGTGGAGGACTACGAACTGCCGGTGGGGTCGCAGATAGTCATCGCGCAGACAGCCTCGCACTATATGAGCGACGTCTTTCCCGACCCTTACAAGTTCGATATTGATCGCTATCTGCCCTCACGCAATGAACACCGCAGTCCCGGATACGCGCCTTACGGACTCGGCACGCACATGTGCCTGGGGTTCCGGTGGATGGAACTGCAACTAGCCGTGAACGTGCTGATGGTGGCGCATTACTTTACGATTGAAGTGTCGCCCGCCGCCTATAAGGATAAGCTGAAGTTCAACCCCTTGCCGTCTATGAAGCCGAGCAAGAAGCTGAAGTTCCGCATCGCCGAGCGGAGGCGCGAACTGGCTGTCTGAGTCCCGTGCCTGCTAATAGCGCCGGTCCACTTCCTCGATAGCCACATCCACCTCGTTCCACATGCGTTCCACCATGGAGCGCAGGCGCATGTTCTGGTATGCGCCCCAGACCACCATCGCGGGCAGCACTACCACGATGGAGACTATCAGGGAGTAGAGGATCGTTATAGTCGCCGTGATGCCGAACTGCTGGGACGCAAGCAGCGGCGAGGCTATCAGCACTCCGAATCCGAACGCCGTCGTCAGCGCGGAGCCCAGCAGCGCTGAACCTGTTGTGGCCAGGGTCTGGACCGCCGCTTTCTCCGGGTCCCGCAGGCGGGTGAACTCCTCCCGGTAGCGATGAATCACGTGGATAGTGTAGTCCACACCGATGCCGATTGACAGCGCCGTGATGATCGAGGTGATCAGCGTATAGGGAATATCCAGCAGCGCCATCGTGCCCAGTACGCTGACGAGTACGAGTACGATTGGGCCTACCGCTATGAACCCCAGCGCGGGCTGCCGCAGCGTCACCCAGAAGAAGATGGAGAGGAGGCCCAGGGCCACTGCGATGGTGGCGCTGATTGCCTCCGTCTGCCGGTCCGTAATCTGGTCCGTGACCGCGACTGCGACGATGCTTTCCGACAGCGCCGTAATAGCGCTGTCGTCGCCCAGCCATAGCGCTTCGATGTCCTCCTGGAGCACCCTCGTCTGCTCAGGATCGTCAAGGTAGCTTGGGAATTGGAGCAGCATGACATCCATGCCTTCCGGGTTGTTGATCAGGAAGCGCGCCAGATCAGGCTCTCTCGCGACGAGTTTATCCATGAACTCCTGCATCAGCTCCGGGTCGAGTTCCACTCCGGGAGAGGCTGCCCTGAAGAGTTCCGCGAGCTCAGGGTCGTACTTGTCGCCTGGTTCCCCGGAGTCCTCAGTCCAGTCGCGAACGAGCTCTACATACGATCCCTGAATCGGTCCGGCCGCCGCCGGGGGACGGCGCAGTTCGTCCTCGAAGCCGGCCGTGAGGTCGTGGAGATTCAGAAGCGTCCGGCTCTTGGTGACTTCGGACTTCACCAGAATGGTGGCGACCTCCGTCGAGCCGCCGACAGCCGCATCGAGGGTATTCATATCCTCCATCACGCTCCCACCTCTGGGCAGGATGTCGCGGATGCTGAACTCGAACTTCAGCCCCGTGGCGGCGAATCCGAGCCCAATCGTTGCCGCTATCACGACGACGAGGAAGGGCGCGGGCCAGCGCGTAATCCATCTCCCCAGCAACTCCGCCGCCGGTGTGATACCGGGCAGCGCGTTGGAGATAGGACGGGGATCAGCTAACGTGCCCCGCGCTTCGCGCCGCCTGTCAATGATCGTCCGACCTGCCGGGATCAGAGTCAGCATCACCATCAGACTCATTCCCACTCCCAGCCCCGCAACAACACCGAAGTCGCCGATGACCCCGACCGGCGAGAATAACGACACCAGCAGGCTGACGATAGTGGTAGCGGCGGCCAGTGTCAGGGGGATCGTAACGTTGCTCAATCCCCTGCGTACCGCCTCCACAACCCGCTCACCGGCAATTCGCTGCTCGCGGTAGTGCGAGACTGCCTGAATAGCATAGTCCACCGTGAGGCTGATGATGACGACAGGCACCATCGAAGTGAGCGAGCTTGGCGGACCTATCAGGCCCAGCCCGTTCGGCCCGAGCCAGCCCTCTGCCCCCACGATCCAGGCCAGCGCCAGGACGAGTCCCGCCAGCGTCAGCAGCATATCCGAGAGGGCGCGCGTGAAGAGCAGGAGCAGCGCCGCGATCAGAAGCAGGGCCAGCCCTATCAGCGGCGCCATCCCGGACTCCGTGGCTTCCGTGTACTCGTCCTCGAAGATCGCCGGCGACAGGCTGCTCACGCGCAGTGGACCCTCATCCCCTGTCGCAAGCTCATTGATCCTTCGTTCGGCGTCCTGAACTCTCTCGTCGCCTGTATCCCTCAGACGGATGTTGGCAATCGCAACCGGCGTACCATCCGTGTCGGTTCCGGTCATCGCGGACAGAGGCCCCTGAATCTGCGGGACGCTGCGGGCGGAGTTAATCTCCGCCTGCGTGACCGAATCCAGGCTCTCAGCCTGGAGTATGGCATTGATCAGATGCACGGGGGCGATGACCGGATCGCCAGGCGCCAGTAGCTGACTCACGCTCGAGTCGCTGACGACCTCGTTGATCAGCGCATCCATCTGCGAAAGGCCGCCGGGGGTGAGCGCGTCCCCGCGGAAGATGAGCGTTACGACACTGACCTCATTGGATTCTCCGAAGAACTCATCTATTTCGCGTGTCGCGTTGGCTATGGCGTGTCCGGTCGGCAGGAACGCTACGTCCGCCCCCTCCGTCGGCGGGGCGCGCAGCGTAGTTCCCGCGGCCAGCATAACCGTAACGATAAGGAGAATGATGAGCGTAATGTACGGGCGGACCGTGACCAGCCAGCTCAGCCTGTCGAGTACCCTACTCATGGATGGAGCCGGTATCCGAAGCAGCCCCTGCCGGAGACGCCCGCCGCCGCGAGGGGGCCTGAGGATAGCGCTGATCGGCGTAGAACTGGGCGCAGTAGGCTCGATAGGGCATTATCTCGCCGTCGGAGCGGCAGAGCCGCGGGCGGGAGCGGTACTGTTTGTGTCTCCAGATGACCACGTCCTGCAGAACGTCCTTGAGTTGGAAATACGCGAGGATCTTGTTCATCAGAATTGTGCGCAGCCTCACAGACAGAAAGCCGAGTCCCGCGATCCATCGCTTGGGTTTGCGGATTTCCCGCACCTGCGAAACCAGCGTAAAGTCTATGAGAGCGCCGTCAACGGGCGTCGCCAGCACCCACAGGCGCAGATCCATTCCGATTGAGCGTTCGCGTATCTTCACGAACGAGTAACCCAAGCCGAAGATCAGGGTGTTGGCTGAGAGGTCAAGCGTGAATTTCACGCCTCCCGTAAAAGTCCGGGTACGTACGAAGTCGAAGTTGCTCTCGAGAGAGGCGCCGTCCACCGATATTCTTCCAATGCGGTTCACGCTGTCGTAGCCATGGACGTAGCGCAGATGCGCCAGGTCCACTGAGTTCTCCGTGGTCTCCTGCGGATGTCCGGGAAAGCGGAGGGTCCTGATTTCGAGGCCGCTCCATCCGGCCTGGTCGGGAAGTTCGGCGGGCAGATTCCATTGGGGCTCCCTTCCTTCGATCCCATACCAGGCGAAGATCATGCCGAGGATTTCCTTCGTCTCGAAGACTTGCAGCTTCGCGGTCCTGGGCGGGTCGGCGTAGGGAGTCGCGACGCACTGACCGGTCGCGTCGTACTCGAAGCCGTGGAATGGACAGACAAGGCGGCCAGCGCAGACGCGCCCCCCGGCTTCGGGACCCAGGTCGGCGCCCAGGTGCGGGCAGAACGCCTCGGCCACGCAGACCTGCCCGTTCTCGTCGCACCAGACGATGATGTTCTCCCCCATCCAGGTCTTTTGGATGAGCCTGGCCTTCCTTATTTCCTGACGGCTCGCAATAAAGTACCAGCCCTCGGGAAACGGTGAGGGCAACGGCGTGTTCGCTACTTCTCTGCGTCGAGTTGGCATTTCCTGACACTCCTCACCCGGATAACGGTGATAACGACTTCCTTACTCGACAAGTCATTCGCTCAGGATACGAGAGCGAGCTGCTCGATTCCCCAATTAGAAGTAAATTATACACTAAGAGTGAATGAGCGCCCTTAATGGCCGCATGGTCTTTCGGTAGTCAGTTCGTGGCGTTCTCCTGGTTTACTGTCCTGGGCAGCTTTGTCAACGCGAGTATGATTGCGCCTATGATCACCATTACGCCGCCATAGATGAAGGCGTTGGATATTTCGGTGCGGTCAACTATGACGCCGGCGACCCAGGGAGAGAACGCGCCGAGGAAACTCGCGCCGTAGATCAGGGAGACGACGGTGGACTGCGCCTGACCCTCCGCCACGTCCATCGCGCTGGCTATGTAGATAGTGTGCAGGGAGTAGAGGAACGCGCCCATGGCGAGAATGGTCAGGATGAGCAGCGCTTCGGAGTCGGCGAACTTGAGCGCGGCTATGAGCAGTCCCATAGCGGCGGTGCATGGGACGAGGACGACCTTTCGCCCGAACTTGTCGGACAGCCAGCCCATGATGGGCTGGACGACGATGCCGGTGACCTGGGCGCCGGACATGAAGAGGCCGATTACGACGAATTCGTAGCCGAGTTCTTCGTTCAAATAGACGGGCAGGAAGGCCATTACGGCGGACTGGCCGGTGCTTCGGAGAGCGGTGACGGCGACGAGGGAGATCATGGCGGGACGGCGCAGCAGTGTCTTCAGTGAGTTGAAGTATTCGCCTACGGACTCGATGTCGGTGGCGGCCGTGGGGATGTTTCGCATCATCAGGTAGATGAGGATTGCGAAGAAGAGGGCGGGCGCGACGCCGATGTGAAGCACGTCTCGCCATGTGAAGGCGACAAGGTAGGTGCCGCTAATCAGTCCGCCGACTAGGACGGGGCCTACGACTTCTCCGACGCTGCCGCCCGTGCCGTGCAGGGAGATGGCGAAGCCGCGCCTGTCAGGAAACTTGCGCGAGAGGGAGGCTATGGCGGGTGAGTGGTAGAGGGAGGGGCCGATACCGACGAGCAGCATGACAGCCATGAGCAGCCAGTAGTTGGGCGCGCTGCCGAGCAGGTAGAAGGATATGCCCATCATGCCAAGCGAGATGAGGAGCATGAGGCCGGAGCGGTTGGCGAAGCGGTCGCCGAGGTATCCGGCAAGCATAGTGGTCGTGCCGCTGGTGATGCGCTGGGAGGTGGAGAGCAGTCCGAATTGCGCTCCGGTCAGGCCCATGTCGTCCTTGATGGCGGCCATGATGACGGAGTTGAGGCCGGAGTTGTAAATATGCTTTACGGTGTGGCCTAGAACGACTGTGGCCGCAAGTTGATTGCGGCCTCGCCTGACTTCGGGAGATACCTGTGTGCCTTGCATGTTGGAGAGAATGCCCCTTCCTCTGTGTCTCATCAAACGGCGACATTATATCTTATTGAGTGATTAGTGGTTAGTTTTTAGTTGTCAGTGTCAGGGTCTTTCGGTTATCCAGATTCGACAGCACGGCGCTTACTGGATTCCCGTTTTCACGGGAATGACGGTAAATGTCAACACGGCCTAGTTTTTAGTTGTCAGTGTTTAGAGGCTGGAAATCGGGCACAGTGGGGCTGAGGGGGAGTCGGGGTGTGGCGGGGATATGTGGGATTTAGTCCGAGATGGAGCGAGACCGTCCGCCTATGCCGGGGACCTGGCATCCGGAGATTTTGTACCTGTTGCGGGCGACCCAGCGGTAGGCGGGGACGCCGATGAATCTGGCGCCGGGAATCCACATGAGCGCGCCGAGCGGGGAGAGGAGGGGCAGTCTGAGCAGAAGTTTTCGGAAGGCGAAGAAGCCTTCGTGGTTGTCGCCCGGGGCGCAGACCAGGTAGGCGGCCGCTTCGAGGTCGGCGTGGGTCAATCCCTGGGGGGGCGTGTCGAGGGACTGGATGGCGGTCCAGGCGATGCGGTCGCGGGTGTCGAAGCGGCGCAGCCAGCGGACGACGGCGGTACACATTCCGCAGTCGGAGTCGTAGTAGAATGTCCAAGTTTGCGGGTTCATTCTATTGTCCAAGTTGTGTGGCGTGTCTGGATTCCCGCTTTCGCGGGAATGACGGTGGGGTAAGCGGGAATGACGGATTAAGGTCGAAGTTCATTGGTGTCGGCGGCCTTGGTAGGGGTGTTCGGCTTCGATGAGGTCGCCCTCGTCGAAGCGGGTGGCGCGGAATTCGTGTATAGGATGGTCGCTGCTGTCGCCGTGCATGACGAATTCGGCGACCATGCGGCCAACGACGGGGGAGAGCTTGAAGCCGTGTCCGCTGAAGCCGGTGGCCCAGTAGAGTCCCTCGACGTTTGGCGACTTGTCCAGGATGGGGTTGCCGTCGGGGGTCATGTCGTACAGGGAGCCGTAGCCGCCGCGCTGGGTGGCGGCGTCGAAGTCGGGGAATCGCAGCCTGGCGCGGTCCCAGAAGCGGGTTATGGTGTCGTGGTCGGCGTTGAGGCCGAAGGCGTCGGGGTTGACGACCTCGCTCAGGTCGTCCCAGTCCTCGCCGCCGACGAGGGTGCTGTGTCCGGCGTCCACGCGGAAGTAGGCTCCGGTGGTGTAGTCAATGACGTTGACGCCCAGGGATTCAAGGGACGGCGGACGGCGCAGGTGTACCATCTGCACGCGGATGGGGGTGACGGGTAGGAAGTCGCCAAGGGGGGAGGCGAGCTTGTTGACCCAGGGGCCGACGGCGGCGACTACGGCGTCGGTCTCTATGAGTCCGTCCTCGGTCTGGATGGCGGCGACGCGGCCTCCGGCGGTCTTGATTTCGGTGACGGCGGTTCCGGTCAGGATTTCGGCGCCGTGATTTCGGGCCTGGTCGGCGTAGGCGTAGGTGGTGGCCATGGGGTCTGCGTAGCCGGAGTTTGGTTCATAGACGCCGAGCGCGATGTCGTCGAGGTTTGCCTGGGGGACTATCTCGGCTACTTCGGACGGCGCGAGGGTCTGGATCTCGACGCCGAGTTCGCGGTTCATTTCGACGTTGGCGCGGGCGGCGTCGGCGTCGCGCTCGCCGAAGAAGAGCATCCTGCCGGTCTGGATGAAGCGGGCGTCGCCGCCTATGGCGTCAGGGAAGTTGTGGAAGATGTCGCTGGCCTCCATCGCCATCTTGACGAGGGTAGGGTGTAGATAGTGCTCGCGCACCATGGCGCCGGAGCGTCCGCTCGCGCCGCCGGCGAGGTGTCCCTTCTCGACGAGGACTACCTTGCCCGCGCCCATGCGGGCGAGGCGCATGGCGACGCTGGTTCCGTTGACGCCGCCGCCGATGACGACTACGTTTGCCGATTTGGGGGTCATGGTTGCCTCTCGGGGTTCAATTGACAATTATCAATGTTCAGTTATCAATTCCGGGTTTGGTCGGTTTCGAGTGGGTGTCATATATCTTGGTTTATAATGCGCTGGGCGGGCGACAGGCGAATAACAGGCTACCGACAGGGGCGCTCTGGGGTATTAGAACGCCTGTTACCGCCCAGCGTTTTGCCTGCGTTAGCTATGGGAAGATATTTTTCAGGGGCGAGATTTTTCGTTGCATAATCTCTTATTTATGTAACTGACGCTAGAAAATTCGTTCTTTGCGGGTGTATTGTAGCGTATGGAGGGGGTGGCTGTACAGGTTTTGTCAGAAGCGGGATTTGCGGGATGATGGGATGTACAGGATGGATTGGTGGGTGGGAATCGGAAGTCTGAGTCGTAACTTTGCACCAGCCCTGGCGCCACAGTCTCGGATTGCAGGGTAAATATATAGAACAGTATTATAGAGAAATGAATTCACGCCATCGTCGAACACTGGAGCGCATATTCTCAAGACCCACGCTGGCGAGTATCCGGTGGACAGAGATTGAAGCGATGTTGAGGGCTCTGAACATAGATGTCGTCGAACGCTCGGGGTCGAGGGTACTTCTCAGACGGGGATCGGAGCGCATCGTAGTTCATCGTCCTCATCCTGGACCGGAGGTCGGACGCTCCTCTGTCAGAGACATTGCGCACTTTCTGGAACAGATTGGAGAGAGGCCATGTTAGAGTACAAGGGCTATGTCGCCAGGGTGGAGTATGATGATTCGGTCGGGCTGCTTCACGCGAGCGTAGTGAACAGCGGTCCGTATCCGATAGCGAACTGTGAGGCGGAAGATGTTCATACGCTGCGGAAAGAGTTCCGCATATCCATAGACGATTATCTCGCGTCGTGCGCGGAGGACGGGGTTGAGCCGAGAAAGCCGTTCTCGGGCGACCTGAATGTTCACATTGGGCCGGAGCTTCATCACCGGATAACGGTATCGGCGGCTGAGGAAGGCATAAGCGTGAACAGCTGGGTTACGCGGGCGCTACAGAGTCAAGTAGGCGGCTGAATGGCGCGAGGCGGTCCGGGTTTCAAGTCATGCTTTCAAGAGGGTTGAGATGGTTGCTAAGGCGAAGTACACGTATGAAGACTATCTGAATACGCCGGAGGGGGAACGGTACGAGCTTCTGGATGGAGAGTTGATTTTGGTCGCTTCACCGAACGAGGAACACCAGTTGGCGAGCGTGAAGTTGGTGTCGCTGATGTATCCCTACGTGACCGCGCGGGATCTGGGCTGGGTGTTTCACGCTCCGTTCGACATAGTGTTCTCGGACACGGAGGTGGTTCAGCCGGATCTCATGTTCATCTCGAAGGAGCGGGAGCATATCAGGAGCGGGGCGAATGTACGAGGCGCGCCGGATATGGTGGTGGAGATACTGTCGCCGTCGTCGTCCAGGCAGGACTGGAAGTACAAGAGGGAGCTGTACGCCAAGTATGGGGTGAAGGAGTACTGGATAGTTGACCCGGTAAACAGGATAGTGTCGGTGGTAATGCCGGAAGTGGGTGTTTTGAGGGTAAAGGGGCCTTATGTGGAGGGGGATATGGTGACGTCGGCGGCGCTGGAGGGGTTCGAGGTGGGGGTTGGGGAGATATTTTAGCTTTCTCCGCGCTTGCCTGTGTTAGGATGCGGCCATGAGAATTTTGGGCGTGTTGGTTCCGACGATATTGTTGGCGGTGGCTTGTGGATTGGGAAGCCAAGCCCCATCGCCAACTCCCGCGCCGGATCTGGAAGCTACGGTGCAGGCGATGGTGATTGCGGCGCTGCCGACGGAGACGCCAACTCCCACGCCTGATATAGAGGCGACAATCGAGGCGGGGGTGGCGGCGACGATGACGGCGGCCCCTACGCATACTCATACGCCTACCTTTACTCCGACGCTCATTCCTACCGGGACGCCCACCCCAAGTCCTACGCAGACGCCTACTCATACACCCACGCTGACTCCGACGCTTACGCCGACCCATACTGCAACGGCCATGCCGACACCTGTCCCAACTCCGGTCCCTACCGCGACGCCCGTTCCCACTACTACGCCTACAGCTATTCCCACACCTACCGCGACTCCGATACCGATGCCGACCGACCCCCCGGCGGCCTCTCTGAGCGATATGGTCAAGCAGGCAAGGCCCGCAGTGGTGAGGATAGAAACCAATTCGGGGTCGGGCAGTGGCGCGATATACGAAGTGGACGGGCGAACGGCATATATCATTACCAATCAGCACGTTGTGGAGAGTTACAACCGTGTCAGGGTTACAGTGAACGATATGGACGAATATCAAGGTGAGGTTCTGGGGGTGGACTCGGTTCGGGACCTGGCGGTGGTGAAGATATGCTGTGGTGATTTCAGTGTTCTGTCTTTTGGAGACGCTTCTGAGTTGGGGGCTGGCGACGAGGTGGTAATCATAGGCTACGCACTGGGAATGCAAGGAGAGGCCACCGTAAGCAGGGGGATTATTTCTGCCACCCGATACGACTCTCGCCATCAGAGCGATGTGATACAAACCGACGCGGCTATCAACCCCGGGAACAGCGGTGGGCCAATGCTCTCGCTGTCCGGGGAGATGCTTGGCATCAACACTTTCAAGATATCCGAAACACGTGTTGAGGGGCTGGGATTCGCAATATCGGAAAAGACCGTACAAGAGCGGATTCCTGTCCTTCAGGTCGATGAAGAAGATCTTACCGGCAGGGGTCCCCAGTTACCTACTGTCACGCCTAACCCAGTTCCGACACCGACCCCGCACTCAAGTACAGGAGAAACAAATATCTTTGGCCCTATCAGTGGTGAACTGCGGCATGACGCTACGGATGGCAAGATTGAGACCGAATACGCAAATGTGTTCATGGCTGACATGGTAGTAGAGGCTACATTTATCAACCCGTACTCGTCCAGTTACAATTCGTGGGACTACGGATTTAATATACGCGATCTTGATTTGATAGAACGTTTTATGGAGGAATACGATAGGAATTACATCGAAATCGTAGTGACAAGCTATGGACGTTGGGACGCGAAAGTAAGAAATCAAGACCTCAGTTATCGCGAGCCGATAGGTGGTGGAACACTCTCAAACCTGGATACTAGCAATGGAGGAGAGAACCATCTACGGGTTGTGACTATAGGAGAGCGTGGTTGGTTCTTCGTCAACAATGAATTCGTATCTATTATAGATATATCAGACGCTACTGGAAGCGATGAATACGACGTAGCCATCATCACTGGAGCGTTCACAGGAAACGAGGTGGATGGAAAGGTCACCCGGTTCGAGAATTTCACTGGCACACGGTTGACCAAGCGTTACGGTCCGGCTGACGGGAAGCTGGAGAAAGAGCCAGGATTTATCGCAGACCACGATAGCAGTGTGTGGACGCGGGACCTGGTCGCGGAAGCAGAGTTTGTCAGTCCGCAAGGCGATGATTGGGACTATGGTTTCATTATCCGCAACCCAGAATTCAATCGGCTAGAAGTTATCGGCGTTGAGTGGCGTAGTGGGTGGTTTCATAAGACTCGCGCTGCAGGCGACAGCGAATATACCACAGTAGCGGAAGGTTCTCCCGGTTTGAGGTCGGGCTATCGAAGTATGTTAAGGGGCAGAAATAATCTTCTACTGATGGCCTTTGGCGATACGGGTTGGTTTTTCTTGGATAACAATCTGTTTGGCAAACTGGACCTGTCCCATAACATGGACTCCGGCTGGGTCAGTGTGATGGGTGATTTCTACAACTCACACCATAGTCCAGTGGAGTTCGAGAATTTCAATGTGTGGGCGCCGTGACGAATTATGATATGGGCGTTGGCATACATTGTCTATGCTGACGAGGGCAGGGAGATGAATTCTTCGGGTATGGGTTGGAGTCTGCTTTGCTTTTCGGCTTTGGGATTTTGGGGTAGAATGGGGGAGGATAGAACGAGATGACGCGCAGGTGAGTTGTGGATCATGAAGAACGTCATTGTATCTGTTGATGATGAGACGTATCGGGTCGTTCAGATTCGGGCGGCGCGGCTGGGGACGTCGGTTTCCGCGCTGGCGTGGGGCTATCTAAGCAGTCTCGCGCGCGAGGAACTGGATGAGGTTGATGTGTCGTTTGGGTTTGAGCTTCGGCCCAGGGATTTGGACGAAGTAATTGCGGACTTCGACTCCAGGGGTGTGGGGTTGGATTCAAGGGATAATCTGAGCCGCGATGAGTTGTACGATGAAGCGATAAGCGGTCCCAATGCGATTCGTTGACACGAACGTGCTGATCTATGCGGTTAGTATTCTGCCTGAGGATACCGACAAGCGACGTCGCGCACTTGAACTATTGAGAGGGTCTGACTTGGCGATATCAGTGCAGGTTCTACAGGAGTTCTACCATCAGGCGACTCGTCCGACTCGTCCTGGTCGAATGACTCACGAGGACGCTCTAGCGTTTCTTGGCACTCTGCTCAGATTTCCAGTTCAAGCGATGACTCTGGACCTATTCCGGGACGCGGTTTCCATAAGTCAGCGCTTTGGTTTGTCGTATTGGGACGGCGCGATTCTGGCGGCTGCTCGCGCTAGCGGGTGCGACGCTGTGTATTCGGAAGACCTGAGCCACAGCCAAGATTATGAGGGGCTTCGGGTGATCAATCCGTTTGTGGGCTTGGAGTAACTTGTACTTGGATTCGGAGAAGATATGACTGTTCTGATTGCGAATACTACTATCGTGACGTGCGACGCGGGGCGGCGGGTCCATTATGGGGCCGCGCTTGCGGTGGAGAGGGAGCGGATAGCGGAGATCGGGCCGAGCGGGGAGTTGGAGGCGAGGTATCCGGCGGCGGAGCGGGTGGATGGACGCGGGAGGGTGGTGTTTCCAGGGCTGGTGAATTGTCATACGCATCTGCTGGCGACTGCGGACAGGGGGATCCTGGAGGATTTCGGGTTTCCGACGACGCTGCGGTTTCCGACGACGGGGCGCGGTTTGCTGGATGAGGATGGGCGGAATGTGTTCGGTCTGCTGGGCGCGCTGGAGGCGATTCGGAGCGGCACGACGACGATGCTGGAGATCTCGAACGATATTCCGTCGTATGCGGAGAGCCTGGCGGGGACGGGTATGCGGCTGTTTCTGGCGGAGAACGTCAACGATATTGATGACGCGCGGTTCGCGGAAGGTCGCTTTGAGTTTTCACCCTCCAAGATGGACTCCGGGCTGCGGCGCAGCGAGGATTTGATTTCGCGGTGGCACGGGGCGGAGGGCGGTCGCGCGCGGTGCATGGTGTCTCCGCACGCGCCGGAGTTGTGTTCGCCTGAGTTGCTGAGGGAGTCTGCGCTGATGACTGAGAGGCATGACATCGGCAGCACGATACATCTTTCTCAGAGCCACAAGGAGGTGGAGGGGGTGATGAGGGTGAGGGGAGTGCGCCCGACGCAGTATCTCTTTGCAAACGGGTTGCTGAGCGAGCGGCTGGTGGTGGCGCATTGCCGGTATGTTGACGATTCGGAGGTCGCGCTGCTGGGTCAGCATGGAGTGGCGGTGTCGAACAATGCGGCGATAGCGGCTCGGCGAGGGGCGGCGGCTCCGGTCTTGGAGCTTCAGGCGGCGGGCTGCGTGATAGGGATGGGGTCGGACAACATGGCGGAGGATATGGTGGAGGTGATGAGGGCTGGTCTGTTCCATGAGCGCGTGAGGCGGAATGATGAGATGTGGCCGATGCCGGAGGATGTGTTGGAGTGGGCGACGATTGGAGGAGCGCGCGCGCTGGGGATAGCGGACGAGGTTGGAAGCATCGAGCCGGGCAAGAGGGCGGACCTGTTTATGATTGACGCGAGGAGGGCGCATCTTGTGCCTACTCTGAGGATCGTGTCCGGGTTCGTTCACCAGGGTCAGCCGGCGGATGTGACTCATGTGATGGTGGATGGTGGGTGGGTGATGCGGGACGGCCGGGTTCTGACGATTGACGAGGCGGATGTGATAGAGCAGGCGGAGCGGATAGGGCATGAGGTCTGGGGTCGGCTGGTGTCGGAGAACCCGGATGTTCCGTTCCCGGTTCGGCTTCCGCCGGGGCCGGTTTAGGATTGGAAGGGCGACCACGAGGGTTCGCCCCTACGTTCGGTACGCTTGCGGTAGTCTTATTCAAACAGTCGGTGCAGGTTCTGGCTGCCATGTGCGACACGAGCTACCTCAACCCCATAGTCTTTCGGGAAGTAGAAGATGATGTATCGGGTGTTGGGGATGGCGTGACTACGCACTTCCGGGGCGAGATCGTATCTGGCGACACCCATGTAGGGGTATTCGGCCAGAATCTGAAATCGCTCGCGCAAATGGACAATCTGCCGATTGGCGACTTCTTCACCTGCCACATCATGATGGTAGTCCCAAATTCTATCCAAGTCCCTTGTTGCAGGACTGGCGATGCGATAAGAGGACATCAATCAACGTCAGACTTGCCGGACGCCCAGCGCTCGCGTCCTCGCCGCTTGATATCCTCGAAGAATTCGTGAAGGTTTTCGTCGGTGTACTCTACATAGTCTCCGTTCTTAAGGGCTTCAACCCCTTCTTGCACCATTTTGCGGACTTCGGACAGTTCCGCGTATAGCATATCGTCGTGTTCGTCCAGAAGCGCAAGCGCCTTAGCTATCACGGCGTCCGAGGATGGATACATCCCAGAATCCACTTTACTTTGGATGTGTTCCACGTGTTGTTCTCTTATCGATATATTCATATCGTTACCCACTATCTTTTCAACTGTGTTGGATGCGGCGATTACAGGATACACTAAATGCTGGCTCATCCGGCGACCATTGGATAGACGTGGCGGCTGCGGGATAGTTCTACGGGCAGGTTGGAGCCGGACCAGGTTTCGCCGCCGTCGGCGCTGGCGTAGAAGTGTCCGTAGCCGGTGCAGCAATAGACGTTGGAGGGCGTGGCCCTGTCTATGGCTATCTGGAACATACGGCTTGGGGGAGTGTCGCCGATGTCCACTCGGTCCCAGGTCTCGCCTGTGTCTCGGCTGCGGAACAGGGCTCCGGCTTCCTGGGTTCCGGCAGGCGCGCCTCCGCCGCCCGCGCCAGCGGCGAGGTAGAGCGTGCTGGGGTCGTCGGGCGCGACTATCAGGCCGCGACAGTATGAACCGCCGGGGAACATCTCGCCGAAGCGGATGTGCTCCCATCGGTGGCCGCGGTCTCGGCTGCGGAACATGGCTACCTGGGCGATGATGAATACGGTTCCCGGGGCCACCGGGCTGACCTGGACGCCGTGCAGGTCAACGGTGTGGTTCTCGGTGTAGAGGCCGTCGGTGATGGAGTCCCAGCTTTCGCCGCCGTCGCGGGACGCGAGCAGTCCGCCGACCTCGATGGACGCGTACATATCGGACGGGTCTGACGGATCCGCCGCGATTCCGATGACGCGCTTGGCGAGCGGGGGCATATAGGTGGTTACGTTGGGGTATGCCACCCTGTCGGTGTTCGTCCGCGACCATGACTCGCCGCCGTTTTCAGTGCGGTATATGGAGCAGGGTTCGTATCCGGCGTAGATGATGTCGGGGTTGGACGGGTGGAAGGCGAGTGACCAGACGTCCATGCCGTCGCGCGGCGATTCGAGCGCTTCCCATTGATCGCCGCGGTCGTCGGAGCGATAGACGCCGAGTTGGGTTCCGGCATATACGACGGCGGGGTTGTCGGGATGCACGAGCAGCGCCCTGACCTGGGGGTTTTCCGGCAGACCGTTGGTGACGCTGCGCCAGTCGTCTTCGCCCTCGGCGCGGCGGAGCAGTCCGCCTTCGGCGATGTTTTCGCCCTCTCCCGCGAGTCCGACGTAGATGTGGGTTCGGTGTCCGTTGTTCGCCATGAGGAACCTCCGGGGATTGGAGTTGTCAGTAGTCAGTTATCAGTAGTCAGGGGCTTTCAGTCCAGGGGGATGGCTACCGATATTCTGGGTTCGTCGCCATAGGCGCGCGTGGTGTGTCCCTGCCCGGTGAGGTCGTCGGCGAGCATGACGTCGCCCGCGCCGAAGTATCGCAGCGTGCCGTCGCCGAGTCCGATTTCCACCTGGCCGGACAGCGTTATTATGAACTGTCGGCGTGGGGCCACGTGCCAGTCTATGAACTTGCCCGGTTCGTCGTACCTGAACATGACGCCTGTGGCGGTCTTGAGCTCGCCCCAGGGGAACTCGCCGGTGTCCATGTCCAACTCTTCGAAGTGCGACTGGCCGTCGTCTCCAGTGTAAAGCCTTGTAACCATTTGGAGCCTCCAAAATTTGTGTGCTGGGGCTATTCTACAACAGACACGAATGAATTTTTGTGAGACAATCGCGTGGATTCCGTTACGGATGAAAATACATCGCTGAATAAGGATGGCAAGGAATGAAGATAAAGCAAGTCAGGGCAGTAGAAGTGAACATACCCCGGACGCCGCCGAAGTCCAAGTCGCGGCGGCCCAACTGGAACACGCACGCTCGGCGCGCGCTTCCCATCAACAAGTACCCGGAGTTTCCGAGGCTTCACGGCCAGATGCCGGGGGCGAATACCTCAGCGGAGGTGTGGGTGCAGGTGATCGCGGAGGATGGGACGTGGGGGCTGGGTCAGTGCAGCTTCGGTGAACCGACGGCCGCGCTGGTTGACTACCACTTCGGGCCGCTGCTGGAGGGCAGGGATTGCATGGCGCTGGAGTATCTGAACGACCTGATGTGGCGTTCGACGCAGAGGTTCGGCGCGGGCGGGCTGGCGACGGTGGCGCAGTCCGGGGTTGACCTCGCGCTGTGGGACTTGAAGGGTAAACTGCTCGGACAGCCGGTGTACTCGCTGATCGGCGGCCCGTGTAGAGACAAGGCGCTGATATATGTGACTTCGGACGACCTGGACTGGTCTCTGGAGCTGGGATTCAAGCATTTCAAGGTGTCCAACCCGGCGCACTACGACGAGGGGATTGACGGAATCAACATAGTGGAAGAGAAGATCGCGAATGC
The DNA here is from genome assembly GCA_965202815.1 of Dehalococcoidia bacterium. Taxonomy (GTDB): domain Bacteria; phylum Chloroflexota; class Dehalococcoidia; order Lucifugimonadales; family UBA1123; genus VXRN01. The sequence continues at coordinate 377,503 of CBDBCD010000002.1, read as the reverse complement.
GCGGGAGATGGTCGGGCCGAACGCCGAACTCATGTATAACCCGGTGATGAGCTTCAACGTGGAGTTCGCGGTCCGGCTCGCGGATCGCCTCAGGCCGTATGGCTTGCGATGGTTCGAGGAACCGCTTATACCGACGGATCTGGAAGGTCATATCGAGTTGAAGAAGGCGATCAACTGGATTCCACTGGCGACGGGAGAGGACCATCACGGACGCTGGACGTTCAGGCAGTTGGTGGAGCACAGAGCTGTTGACGTTCTGCAGCCGGACATGAAGTGGTGCGGCGGACTGTCGGAGGCTCTGAAGATATACACGATAGGCGAGGCGGCGGGAATAATCACGATTCCGCACGCGGCGGCGGCTTCACCCTGGGGACAGCACTTCGCGATCTCGATGCCGGAATCGCCTTTGGCCGAATTCTGGATGGGGAGCGATCCGGGGATTCCGCTGGACGAGGTGTGTCCGATTCCGGGAATGCCTATGCCGAAGGACGGGTATGTGACGCCGTCGGACGCGCCCGGTTTCGGGATGGAGATTCAGGAAGAGTGGATCGCGCCCTGGGACCACACGACTGCGATGAAAGCGCGGGGGTTGGGGTAGGTCTGGGTCAGCCGCTTCGGAGTCTGAGCAGGACATAGATTGCGAAGGCGCGGCGGTCGCTTGTGGGCGTGTTCTCGAATTCGTGTATGGCTTGCTCGGACTCTTCGATGAGTTGCAGAGTCCTGGATCGGGTGAATACATACTCAGGATCTGGGTCATAGTCTGCGGTATGGCGTTGCGCTTGCATGTATGCGAATGCTGATCCGAAAATTTGTATTTCAGTTGGAAATCGGTTCATTACGGATTGGTTCACACACTGGCTTTTGGCGAGACCGTGTTCTAGCGCCCGATACGTCTGTCGCCAGGCGCGCTGGCTGCGGTTGGCCCTGGTGGATCCTGCAAGCATATCGGCGCAACAGTTCGCAAGTGAGTGGAACAGAGCGTAGTAGGCGGCGCTGATTGCGCGCCTGAGATTGGCTTGGCGGGGGCGTCTTACTCTTGGTTCAAGTGCCAGTTGGTATGCGACTTTCAACAGATCATGAGGATTCAAAGTATTCCCCCGCCAGTACCGCTTCCCACTCGGACTTTTCCGAGAATGACGTGACTGGGAATTCATATATGCCCAGTTCGGCCATCTTGCGACGGACGCGACCTGTTAGGCCGACAGTCCACTTCGGATCCAGATATTTCCGGTCTCCATCGAATATTATCATGATGTTCAGATACTCCATGCCATCTACGATGTCCACCTGGTCTTTTACCATGATCTGGTCGAAGACGAGGGTGTCGCCGAACTTGGCGTCCAGTATCTCTCTGATGATGTTCGCTACCGCGTCTCTCTCTGCCTGTGTGGTCATGCTGGTCCTCCGTAGTGGCTGTTGGGCTAGGCACCGGGGGTTCCGGCCTGGGCTATGAAACGGGAGACCTCGAAGTTGAATACGTTGGGGTTCTCGAAGTAAACGGAATGGCCGCAGCCTGGAACGCGCAATACCTTGGATCCCGGGACGTGTCTCGAAGCGGCCTCGATGACGTGGGGCGGCGTGAGGTCGTCTTCCTCGCCGACTATGAAGAGGGTGGGAACGCGGAGGTTGGAGAGGTCGGCTCCGGCGGGGCCGCCGCTCATCACGCCCGCGAGGTCGGGCCTGGGAGGATTGGTGCGGGAGATCTGGAGGTACAGGTTGGCGAGTTCGGGTTCGCGTATGCCGAATCCGGGCGCCAGCGCGCGGAAGCCCAGCTCGCGGGTCGAGGTCTGCCTGGCTCTCCAGTCGGCCAGGGCCTGTTCGACGTCGGGTTCGCCCATGCCGCCTGTGGTGTCGGCGAGTACGAGGCTGCGAGTTCGGGCGGGGCGCTCGACGGCGAAGCCGAGCGCCGTCCTGCCTCCCATTGACTGGGCTACCAGGTGCACGGAGTCTATTCCGAGATAGTCGAGCAGGCCAGCCAGGTCGTCAACGAACGACTTCATTCCCGGCCCGCCCGGCTGGTCGTAGGAATGTCCGAATCCGCGATGGGAGAATGTCACGCAGCGGTAACTCTCGGAGAAGTGGGGGATCTGCTGCCACCAGGACAGCAGGTTTCCGCCCGCGCCATGGCAGAATACTATGGCTTCTCCCTGTCCGTATTCCTGATAGTCGAGTTGGATTCCGTTGATGGATACCTGCGGCATGATGATTCACCTCGGGGATTGTTCAATTTCCTTCAATGATACAATACGCGATATAGAGTTCGCCCTGAACTGAAACGCAGGTATTAATGGCACGCGTTGATAATGCCTACGGAGGGCTGGATTCCCGCGAAAGCGGGAATGACGATCACAAGATAACCAGCGCGTGTAAAGAATACCGAAACCCAAGAGGATACGCTCGCAATGCCTACATTCGTTTACATAACTGCTTCGGGAGACGACAAGATACTGATTTTCGGCCAGGATGAGGATTCCGGCGCGCTCGAGAAAGTGGGCGAGGTGGACGCCGAAGGCCGTCCGGCGCCTCTGGCTACCGACCCGGAAGACCGCTTTATGTACGTTGCCAGGCGGGATGTGAACAAGCTCGCCAGCTACTCGATTGATCCGGCAACCGGCGACCTGGACCTGATGGGGGTCGCGGACCTGGAATCAGACCCCAACTACCTTGCGACGGACAAGACCGGTCGCTGGCTGCTGTCAGCCTATTACATCGCGGGCAGGTGCGCTGTCCATCCCATTGACGAAAGCGGAGTCGCCCAGTCGCCGCCCGCGGAGTGGAGGGCAACGGGTCCGGGCGCGCACTGTATGCAGACGGACGCGTCGAACAGGTTCGCGTTCGTGCCGCATATCGGCGGCGGCAACGGGGTCAACGCTATCTTCCAGTTTCTCTTCGACGAAGAGACCGGAACGCTCACTCCCAACGATCCGGCTTCCGTTTCGCCAGACGGCGACCTGGGGCCCAGGCACTACTGCTTTCACCCGTCGCTGGACGTGCTGTACTTCTCCAACGAGCAGGGGTGCAGTGTAACAGCCTACAATTTCGACTCGGACGCCGGAACGCTGTCCGCGTTTCAGACCATTTCGACCTTGCCCTCGCTCTGGAGCGGCAGAAACTCGTGCGCGCAGATTCGGATAAATCCGTCCGGCACGATGCTGTTCGCGCCGAACAGAGGGCATGACAGCATCGCCTGCTTCCTCATTGACCAGGAATCCGGGGGGCTGACTCGCGAGGCGATAGTTCCGTCTGAACCCGTGCCACGCGCTCTGAATGTGGATCCGTCCGGAAGATTCCTCTACGCGGCAGGGCTGGACTCAGGAAAACTCGCGGCTTACAAGATCAATGAAGCTTGGGGAGGCATTGACCGTATAGACACATACGAGGTTGGCCGAGAGCCTATGTGGGTTCTTCCGGTGAGCTTGGCTGACGAGCCAGCAGAATGACGAAAGCGCCTATGAATCCCATGATCGCGAATGTGATGAACGGTATGAAGTAGCTCTGCCTGAGGTCGAACATAAACCCCGCGAACAGCGGCGCGAAAATCATGGCGATGTTGGACGGCACCATGTTGATGCCGAGTATGGAGCCGAAGTTCTTCCTGCCGAAGAAGTCGCCGATTATGGCTGTCAGGAGCGGCACTCGTCCTCCGAAACCCGCGCCCCATAGGACGGCGAACACCACCGCCATTGGAAGGGAATCGGTCAATGCCAGGATGGTCATGGCCGCCGCCTGCATGAACATGCACACGAACAGAACGAGCACTTTGGATGTTCGGTCGGCGAGATACCCGGCCACGAAGCCGCTGAGGAACGCAACGAACGTGTAGAGGGTTACAACGAAGTTGGCGGTGATGAGCGAGATGCCCGAGTCCGTGAGCTTGGGCACCAGGTGTACCGACAGCGTTATGATCGAAACGACGGATGTGAGCCGGGCGACGGCGATGACCCAGAACGCCACGGTGCGAAGAGCCTGTTTGGGCGTCATTTCTACTACTTCGTCCGCCTGAATCTCGGAGGGACCTGAAGCGGCTGCCGGGCTGGCGGCGCCGTCCGGGCGCAGGCCCATGTCCTCCGGCAGGTTGCGCATCATGCGCGAAGCCGGGACCGCCACCAGTATCAGGACGACTCCGATTCCCAGCGACGTCATGCGGAAGTCGTGGTTTTCTATCCCCCATGCCATCAACGGCACCAGGAATCCGCCTAGCTGAACGCCGGAAACGGCGAGGGACATAGCCAGGGCGCGCCGCCTCGAAAACCAGTTGTTGATCAGTGTGACTATGGCAATCCAGCCTCCAACTCCTGAGCCCAGCGAAATAGCGAGGTACGCCACGTAGAAGTGCCAGACTTCCTGAATCTGGGAGTAGAAGATGAAGCCCAGACCCATGATGAAGTAGCCGATTACGACCATCCTGCGAGTGCCGAGACGATCAACCAGGAATCCCTCGACCGGGCCGAGCAGAGCGCCTTCGGCGCGGGAGAGGGCGAATGCGCCTGACAGTGTTGTCCTGTTCCAGCCGAAGTTGCGTTCGAGGGCGACGAAGAATGTGCCGACGCCTTGGAATACGGTAGTTGACATCAGCATCAGCATGAAGCTGGAGATGCCTACGAGATACCATCCGTAGAAGATGTTTCGGGAGCGTCGGAGGTTGCGCAAGTCGGTGAATGCACTTGTTTCAGACTAGGGGGCAGGGCTAGAGTCTAGCAGACACCGCTTAACCGGCGCGACTATGCGCATGGCAAGGATGCTGTACCGTTTGGTCGGTATAAGGAATCGCCTTCGCCAGTCGAGGGAGAGGGGACTTCTGAAATCCTATCCACGGAAATGTCTTACTTGACAATAGGGGATAAAACACATATCTTGACCCTAGCCAAAAGCAGGTTTGTTTGGCGATGGGTCTGGCGCGTGTTCGCCATGTCACGCCGCGTCGCACTACCGACGCATCAATCGCCAATTGATAAGCATAGTTGGCGTAAGGGGGACCTTAATGACCAAGCTACTGGAAGTGAATAATCTCACCACTCACTTCTTCACCCAGGACGGAGTTGTCAAGGCGGTTGACGGTATCACCTATGACCTCGAAGAGGGTGAAGTGCTGGGAGTCGTGGGCGAAAGCGGCTGCGGAAAGAGCGTTCACGCTCTTTCCATAATGCGTCTTGTCCCTTCGCCGCCGGGACGCACCGTAGCGGGAGAAGTGGTTTTCGAGGGCGAGAACCTGCTCCAAATGGATGACGCGGAAATGCGGAACATCAGGGGCAACCGGATCGCGATGGTCTTCCAGGAGCCGATGACGTCGCTCAATCCCGTCCTGACCATCGGACGCCAGCTGACAGAAACGCTGGAACTCCACCAGGGAATGAACAGGCAGCAGGCGAGGGACAGGGCGGCGGAGCTTCTTCAGACGGTCGGAATACCGGACGCCGCAACCCGGCTGGTTGACTACCCGCACCAGTTCAGCGGCGGTATGCGACAGCGCGTCATGATAGCGATGGCGCTGAGCTGCAATCCCAAGCTGATAATCGCGGACGAGCCGACGACTGCGCTGGACGTTACGATTCAGGCCCAGATACTGGAGCTTATGCAGGACCTGGCGCGAGACTTCGGCACCGCCATGATCATCATCACGCACAATCTCGGAGTGGTCGCGCGCTACGCTGACAACGTGAACGTCATGTACGCGGGCAAGATAATCGAAACCGGCTCAGCCGAAGAGATATATCACAACCCGCGGCATCCATACACGCTGGCGCTGCTCAACTCGGTGCCCAGGCTTGACGCGAGCGAGCGCGTGAAGCTGGACGCAATCGAGGGTCTGCCCCCGGACCTCGTAAATCTGCCGGAGGGCTGCTCCTTCGCTCCAAGATGCAAGTACATCTACGAGAGATGCGTGGAGGAAACTCCAATGCTGGAGATGGCCGCGGATGGGCATACTTCCGCCTGTTGGAGACACCAAGAACTTCACCAACTGGCCGGTGTGGCTGACTAACAGAGAGGTAGAAGAGGACGATGACCACCCAGACTAATGGCAGCGAAACTCTGCTGGAAGTAAAGAATCTGAAGATGTACTTTCCGGTTACGTCCGGGATCATCTTTCAGCGCAAGATAGCCGACGTAAAAGCGGTTGATAACGTGTCTTTCAGCATCAACAAGGGCGAGACTCTCGGACTTGTCGGTGAGAGCGGCTGTGGCAAGACCACCACGGGCAGGGCGATTCTGCAGCTATACAAGCCCACCGAAGGCGACGTGGTATTCGAGGGCGAGCGCCTGAACGATCTGAACAACAACGATATGCGCGCCATGCGCCGCAAGATGCAGATCATCTTCCAGGACCCATACGGCTCCCTGAACCCCCGAATGACTTGCGGAGACATCGTGGGCGAGCCGCTGATAGTCCACAAGCTCACGTCGTCGAAGGGCGAGTACCGGGACAGGGTATCGGAACTTCTCCAGGTGGTGGGGCTGAACCCCTACATGGCGGACCGCTATCCTCACGAGTTCAGCGGCGGTCAGCGCCAGCGCATCGGCATCGCGCGCGCGCTGGCGGTGAACCCCAGTTTCATCGTCTGCGACGAGCCTGTGTCCGCGCTCGACGTGTCCATTCAGGCGCAGGTAATCAACCTGCTCGAGGATCTGCAAGACCAGTTCGACCTTACTTACCTGTTCATCGCTCACGACCTGTCCGTGGTGCGGCACATCTCGGACCGCGTGGCGGTCATGTACCTCGGCCACATCGTCGAGATCGCGGACCGCAACGAGCTTTACGACAATCCGCTGCACCCTTACACTCGCGCGCTGCTGTCCGCCGTTCCGATACCGGACCCGATCATCGAATCGCAGCGTGAGCGCATCATCCTCACGGGGGACGTTCCGAGCCCGATGAACCCGCCCCAGGGCTGCGTGTTCCACACTCGCTGTCCCATCATGGTGGACGACTGCCAGCTGGAGATGCCCGAACTGCGCGAGGTGTCGCCCGGTCACTGGGTGTCGTGCATACAGGTCGAAGGCTGGGACGCCGCCCGCGTCTAGACGAAAGAGAAACTTCCACAATCCCCTCCGAATTCGGAGGGGATTGTGTTTTAAGACGCAGAATCAAAAAATAGAGGCAGAAGACGATGAAACTGGTATTCTTCGACGATTTCAAATTGGGCGTGGTGAATGGCGACTCGGTGGTAGATGTCTCGGAAATAGTGTCCGACATTCCGAGTGTGTCTCCGCAGGACACGCTTTCGGGCCTGATTTCCGGTTTCGATTCCTACAGGGGAAAGCTGGAACAGGCCGCCGACTCAGGCGACGGAGTTCCGTTGAGCCAGGTTCGTCTGCGTTCGCCCGCTCCCAGGCCGCTCAATATAGCGTGCATGGCCGTGAACTACATGGAGAACGGCACGCGCTCGGAACCCGCCCCCAAGAACGGCTTCAACAAGTCGCCAAACGCGGTGATAGGGGATGGCGACACCATCCTGCTGACCGACGTTCCGGCGACGATATTCGAGCACGAAGCAGAGCTTGCGCTGGTGATAAGCAAACCCGCCTGGCAGGTGAAAGCCGAAGACGCTTTCGACTACATCTTCGGCTATATGAATTTCATAGATGTTTCGGCTCGCGGCATTCCGGCCTTCTACCAGATGAAGTCGCGCGAGACCTTCGCTCCAATGGGGCCGTGGCTCGTTACGGCGGACGAGATAGCCGATCCGCAGTCGCTGCCGGTCAAGCTGTGGGTCAACGGGCGGCTCTGCCAGGATTTCAACACGGACGACATGGCGCACAAGATCCCGCAGGTCGTCGAGTGGGTGACCTCCGTTCACTCTCTTGGACCGGGTGACGTGATAGCCACCGGAACCAACCACTTCGGCCTGAGCGCGATTCAGGACGGCGATTCCATAGAGATGGAGATCGAGGGGCTGGGCAGGCTGAACTTAGCCGTCCGCGATGACCTCAAGCGCACATGGGGCCGGGAGACTCGTCACGAATGGGAGAGCGCGGGCAATGAGGGAACGACGCCGCAGTTGACAGGGAAGTACGCGTAGGGAAGCATAGGCGCAAATTTACTGGGCCGCCTCTAACACAGGGGCGGCCCTTTTTGGTCATGCGGTCTGCGTCCCAGAAGATGAGCGCTAATTCCCGCGGTTCAGCCGCTCCATCTCGACGGCGAACCAGAGCGCGAGATTGCCGGTCCTGTCGTCTCTGCCGTATTCGGCGGCGCGGTCTATGTAGAATCGCCGGTCGTTGACCGCGCCGGTGCCTGTGCAGCCGTCAACCACCTCGCCATCGGGGCCGATTCGTTCAGACGCCGCCGACCAGAGTGAGTTCGCGAAATCCCGATAGGATTCGTCCAGCCAGCCGAGACGCAGCCCTCGCGCGACCGCGTAGCCAACCATGCAGACGGCGGTCAACTCCTGGTATGCGCCGGGCAGGTCCAGCAGTTGAGAGAACATGCCGGACGGCCTACGCTGAGCCTTCAGCGCGTCCAGATGGCGCTTGTGGGCCGCGATCAGACTGTCGCGGTCGGCGTGGTCTTCCGGAAGGTACGTTAGCGTCTCCGCGTAACCCATCGCCGCGAATCCGTTGCCGCGTCCCCAGTGAAATGGCACGGAGCGGCAGTGCTTGAACAGGCCGCTCTCGACCTGTATATCGGCCTCGAGCAGGAAGGCGGTCTGGATGTTCAGATAGGAAATGTCGCCCGTGAGCGCGTAAGCCCGGCCAAGTATCGCGCCCGCGAAGAACATATCCTCGGTGCGGTAGTCGGGATCGCAGGGCGGTGGCGGCAGACCCATGTCGTTGCCTCTGAACCTGTCCGAGATAGACAGGAGCAGGTCACGGTAGCGGGAGTCTCCCGTGGCATCGTACATCTCGTCGCACCAGACGATACCGGCGTAGTTGGCGCCGCCGTCCGAATCGGCGAACCAGGGCCTGTCGCCGGACAGATATGGCTCGACGAGGCTTGCGGCGCCGGTGGCGAATTCGTCCAGTCTGTCATTCAGCGCGCCATAACGCAGCCTGCCGCTTATCGAGACGCCCTGTGTGTAGATGACAGGGTCGAGCGTGTCGCCGTAGCGCTCGGCCAACTTTCCGGCGACGTCTCTGGGCGCTCTTATTCTGCGGGAGTCGAGCGCTCCCCGGGCTTCGGACTTGCTTACGCCCGAGGACTCGCCAGCGAGAATCTCCCAGAGTCTCGCGACCTGTTCGCCGGCCTCGCCGGGCGGCGTGTTCAGACGCAGCCCGGGAACACGACCGAGATCGTTTGGGCAGCCGGAATCCAGGGCGCTCAGAAGGTCACCATCGTCGGGCGTTTGCGCGGCATCGAGCGCTTCGGAGATCGGCGAGGGAGCGTTCGAGCGTTCCCATTTCACGCTGTCGGAGGCGCGAATCTCCAGGACGAAATCCGGCGCCATGAATCCTATGTAACGCCATAGATAGCGCGCTTCGGGATCCGTTTCATGGTTGAAGTACCCGCCCTCGGGAGGGTAGCCCCCTGTGGGGTTGCCACCCGATCCGTTAGCGGGCGCATCGCCGGAATCGAGCCCGCCGGGGTTGGCGCATGGAATCACGCTCAGAGCGATGCGGTTTCGCAGCTTTCGGTTCGTGGCATACGATTCGAGCGCCGACGCCATAGCGTCCGCGTCGTCCTGCGAACCTCGCAGTCCGCCGAGCAGCAGGACGCGATGCCGGTCGGATTCCTCCGAATAGGCGTCCGGGTGTACCAGCGCGCCGATAGGCGTGTCCTGCCTTGTAACGCCGCATCCGTCGTCCGCCCAGGGCAAAGACGCGCGGGCGCGTATCGAGTCAATAAGCTCCAATAGTTTGTCATAGCTTGCTGGCATGAATCAGGACTCCGTTTGGACTTGTGGGGTGTCTTGCCGGTGAATAACCTGCGGCCTTTTCTTGCGTTCCCAGACTGGGTTCTGTTGACATTTGATGATTCTGCCCTCTAAACGATCATAGCGATAGCAATGTCAGCTATACTCCAAACTCTTGGATTGCCTAGCGGCGAGCCCTTCGGGGTTCCCGATTTCACGGGAATGACGGTAAATGTCAACACGGCCTAGCTGAAGCGTTCGAGGCGGAATGGATCGAGAAGGTCTATTCGAGCTCCGTCCAGTATCTCCATAGTGGCGAATTCCCCAATCAGGGGCGCGAGCGTTATCCCGCTGTGAGTCAAGGCTATGTAGAGATTGGGGACTTTCTCCGTGAAACCCAGAATCGGCATTTCGTCGCGCGGCATGGGTCTGTAGCCCACAGGAACGGGTACGGTTTGCGCGGACGCAAGCGCGGGAAGATAGTGGGACGCGCGGGCCAGCAGCCGGACGGCGTGTTCCTGGGAGTCGTCTCGCGCCAGGCTCTCCTGGGTGCCTTCTCCTATCATCACCACGCCGTCCGTTCCCTGTCGAACGTGTATTTCCGGCTGGTCGTCCGAGATAGGCGGAGCGTAGAGGACGGAGGCCGATTCGATTATCTGAGGGATGGGATTGGTCTTCACGACGACGCCCGGACTTTCGTATTGCGGAACGCTGACGCCCGCTGTCGCGGCCAATTCGGTTACGGCGACGCCGGCGGCCAGGACTATGGCATCGCAGTCAATGTTGCCCGGCTCGGTCTGCACTGAAGCGACTCGGCCATCCACCACGTCGAATCCGAGCGCGGGCGTATTGGGTCTGACCACGCCGCCAAGTTCTTTCACGCGTCGAGCAGCGACCTGCGCCGCCTTCGTTCCAAGAACGTGGCCGTCGTTCTCGCTGATTGCGGCGGCTGATACAGGGCCGGGACGCAGGCCGGGTTCCAGCCGAGCCAACTCGCTTTCGTCTATCAGGCGGGCGATGTATCCCCAGGATTGCAGCTTGGCAACGTTCTCTTTAAGCCACTCCGCGTCCTCGTCCGTGGATGTCCAGGTGAGTTGGCCGCCCCACCTCAATCCGATGTCCGTGTCCAGCAGCCTGGCGTAGCGGTCCCAGGTGTCCAGAGATCGGCGATTCAGTTCGTTGTAGCGCCTTGGTTCCTTGCCGAAAGCATTTATCCAGGCGAACGAGTGGCTCGACGCGCCCATGCCGGGCTCGCCTGAATCCAGAAGGGTGACTTCCGCGCCGCGCCGCGCCAGGTGGAACGCGATTGCCGAGCCGACTATTCCAGCGCCAATGACGACTATTCTCATTTTTCCAACCTGCCTCGCTTACAGAATTCCAACCGCCGCAAGCGAGTATATCACGCGCGAATCCGGTAAGGGGCAATGCGGAGTAAGCGCAACTGTTAAAGCGCAAGCGTCGTCGCATCGGTGAGAGAGGGATCATGGCGCACGCGCCTCAAGGAGGGATGAGAGGGAGAGGAACCGGAGCGTTGTCATGCTGGCGACCCCGACCGGATTCGAACCGGCGATCTCTGCCTTGACAGGGCAGTATGTTAAGCCACTACACCACGGGGCCGCGCGATTATTGATTCTACACGCAGCGATTACTCAGGGTCAACGCCAAAATTTCGCCAAAGGTTGGTCGGAACTCCGCCGCTGATTCTCGATATTGCGCCACAATGAGGCGGAGCTGGGCTTGCTCGACAGGCTCCGGTGTGAGACTCGTTCGTTGACACTCTCAGGCGACCTGAGTAAACTCGCATGTGTCAACTCACCCGCAGGAAAGGCGCCAGAAATGTCCGCAGCAGACAGAGTCGCATACACCGAAGTCCCAGGGGCCGACGAGCTATTCACTCCAGAATTCCTGGAGTACATAACAGCCGCGTTCGATAAGTTCGCCCCTGCCATCAAAGATATCCGGCAGAAGCGCGCCGACATGGTGAGACGCGCAGTGCGTGACCGGGAGTTGCCCGCATTTCCGCCTGAGTCCGAGGTGAATTCCGGGGACTGGCATGTGCCGCCTCTGCCCGCGGAGTTGATGAGACCCGGAATAGAAATCTCAGGGCCGGTGTCAATCACGAACATGGCGATCAACGCTCTGAATCCGGGCGCCGAGGGCGAGCGCGCGACCGGCTACCTCGACGACGACGAGGACTCGGCGGGACACAGCCTCGCGGATACGGTCCAGGCCGCGATCAACCGCAGGGACGCCACGCTTGGGACGCTCAGGTTCGAGAACCGCGCGCGTGGGCGCGTCTATGAATTGCAGCCGGGCGAACTGCCCTTCTTCATGCACCGGGAGCGCGCGACGCACCTGGACGAGGCGGAGTTCACGATAGACGGCGAGCCGATTCCAGCGACGATTCTGGGGCTGGGACTGACGCTCGCGCACGGAGGCAAGGCGCAGGTCGAAAGGGGCCAGGGGCTCTACTTCTACCTGCCCAAGGTCGAAGTCGTCGAGGAGGCTCGCTTCTACCGGGAGTTCTTCGACTTCGGCAAAGAGCGCCTCGCTTACCCGGCGGACGCCGAAATCAGGGCTATCTTCCTGGTGGAGTCGCTGCCCGCCGTGTACATCATGGACGAATTGCTCTGGGAACTCGGCCCATACGCCGCCGGACTCAACGCCGCGCGCTGGGACTTCAAAGCCTCCGTCCTCGAATACATAATGTCCGACCCCGAACAAGTGTGGCCGGACAGGTTCGATGTTGACATAAAGACGACAGACTTCATGACGAACATCTTCCGCCGGCTGGTGGCTGTGTGCCTCAGAAGGGGCGCCGCGCCCATTGGCGGAATGGCGACCGCCCTTCCGTCCAGGGATGAGGAAGTAAACAAGGTCGCTGGCGAGTCCATCCGCGCGGATAAGGAGTGGGAGGCGGAGCAGGGATTCCTCAGAGGTTGGGTCGCGCACATCTTCCACATGAAGACCGCCGCCGATCCGTTCAAGGAGTTGCGCGGCTCCGGCTGGGAGCCGTCGCCCGATATGTACGTCCCCGACAACTTCCCGGTGAACATCACCGTGCCGGAAGGGCAGGTCACTACCGCGGGCTCTCGCCGCAACGCGCGTATGCTGATCGAGTACGTGGAGGGATGGCTCGGCGGACGCGGAGCAAAAGGCATTGACAGCCTCGAGGGTCAACCGGGAATTCATCCGGCGCTCATGGAAGACCTCGCCACCGGACGCATCTCGGTCGCCCAGACGGCGCAGCGCATAATTCACGGCGCGAAGGACGCGGACACGGGTGAGGCGCAGGACTTCAAACTGGTAAAGAGCCTTCTGGAAGAGGAACTGGCCGACATCATCGAGCGTCGCCGGGCGGAGGCTCCAGCCGACGCCGGATCGCAGGCCGCCGCAGAAGAGCAGGCGGAGCGATACAGAAAGGCGACGAAGGTCGCCATGCAGTGGATCAAGAACTACACAGAGTACGACTTCCGCTCGCTGGGTTCATACACGCGCGAGGACCTGGAAGCTATCGCAGAGGCGCCGGACGCGTTCTGAATTCTGAGACGATCTTAAAGTGTGGAAATCAGGCGGTCGGGAGATCGTATGCTAGACTTGGATGATCTGGGTAGCGGTTCCATCCCGGCAATCACCCCTGCCTTGGGCAATATGTTGGCCGAGGCTGCAAGCGTATGTCTGGAATCACAACGCCACGACCAGAACGTCAGGCTTACTGTTAGGGGGTATATTGAAGGTCAATACTCGCTGACTTGGCGGCCTCTTACCGAGCAGGCTCTCAGGTCGTGGAACGACATTGAGTACACCACCGAACACGGAGCAATAGGCATTGCCGTTCTGCTGGTTGACAGGGAATTCAGCCATACGGTTATAGAGGCTTCACGGAGGGGCACGGGTTTCGACTACTGGCTGGGAGATGAGTCGGATGAAACCTTCCAGCGTAAAGCGAGACTGGAAGTATCGGGGATTCGCCAGGGCGATGATGGCGCAGTCAGAAGGCGGGTAAGAGAGAAATTGCGTCAGACCGACCTGTCCGACGATTTGCGGAATCCCGCCTATGTAATCGTAGTCGAATTTGGACGCCCCCTTGCGGAGGTCATGGAAAAATGAGCGCGATTAACGACTTTCACCACAAGGCGATGGATCTAGCCGCGCTGGCGCTTATGGAAAGAGAGCGCGGCAACTCGGAAGACGCAACTCCCCTTTTCAAGAAGGCGTTGGAGAATGAACTTGCCGCGATCAGAGAACTGGAAAAGCTGGATAGAATAGTCGAACCGACGTATTCGGTCCTGCACCGCAGCGCGGGGACGCTGGCTCTGGACTGCAATCAGTATCGCTTGGCGGAGAAGTTGGCGGCTAAGGCATTAGCCCAAGATCCGCCGCCGGATATCGCTGAAGAATTGCGTGACCTCTCAGAACGGGTTCACCACCAGAAGCGTCTCGCTTCAATGAAGAAGGGCGCTGCGGATGGAATACGTGACGCCGGGTAGCTTAAGACAATCATCGTGCCCGAATCGCTACTACTGCGATGAATGCTATGAGTATCAGTATCGGTACAAAGAACGCAAGAGCGTAGCCGGGCTGTCCTATTTCTATCAGAAGCAACACCGGCAGAAGCAACACCGGCTTAACCAGCGCTTCTACTATTTGTGCTAGTGGTTTCATTTTCCGCCTCCTACCAGCTTGTTACCTAAGCAGGGTCATATCTCAATGCCCCTATGTGGGTAATTTATCGTCAGAAGCCGATTTGGAATCTGAATTCCCAACACAAGGGACAAAAAGAACCGCTCATCTGCAACCCGCGTCCCGCTATGAATGCTGGTCTGACAGGGACAAGCTACCCGGCAGGCTCTCGGCTCAGGTTCAGTTCCAGCAGACGGGCCAGGATTTGGCCGTCTGTGAGGTCCGCGGGCCAGCCGTAGGCTGCGAAGACCGCTTCGTCCAGCGCTTTGTGAGCCAGACGGAGCCAGGTGGGAGGGTCGTTGTAGAGGTTGGTGAGCGTACGCTGTCTGAGTTGGGACGGGCTTACGGAGTCCGCGGGCGGATACAGCCAGCCGTCGCGGAGGCTGTGGAGACGTTGGGCGGCGGCGGATATGTCGGCCTCGCTCTCAGACGTCGGTTCGGGGAACGGGAATGTCTCGAATGTGGAGGTGGGAGTGTAGCGAGGTCTGTCTTCCAGTTGCGTTCCAAGTGCGCGCGCCCATATTTCGTGTACGCGGGAGTGAAGGATTCCGAAGAAATAGTCGTCGTCGCGCGCGAATGCGATAGTCGCGCTATCGGGCAGTGTGTCCTTTGAAACCCATGCGAACAGGCGATGCTTTGATACCCGAGTGGTTACAATTATACGCTCTAACCTTAGAATGGCCGCCCGCATCTCGACTCTCGGACGCTCATGTAGCCACCATTCTCTGATAGTAGTTCTGGAAACGTCCCGCTTTGGCTTTACGGTTTGCCTGACGTACTCGAAAGGCGCTTCGTAGAGAGCGGCTTCTTCCATCGTCGTTCCGGGCGGGAAGTCAACTATCCACATATATCTGGGGCGGTGGGTAATGTCCCGACCGTTTATCCAGGGGCGTATGACGTCCGAATTGGGCCTACCGTCCGGGTTGGGCTGGGACAGGAATTGCCTGGCAAGCGATTCAGGAATGTCGAACGGGCCGCCTTTGGTATCTCCCATGAAGGATACGCCGAGATTCTCTTTCAGTCTCCGCGCCTTTGTCACGTCGGTCGCGCCGGAGCGCAGGTTGGCGTATATCTCCGACACCCGCAGGCCGTCCAGTTCACGGTCGGTCTGAGTTCCGTCGTCGAATCCGACCATCGAGACCCGGACGGCGGCCCCGTCCAGCGTCCACTCTCTATCGGACTGCGCCCAGAATATCGCGCCGCTGTCCGAGATTCGGTCCAGGACGGCGCGGTTTCTGCCGCCTCGTATTCCCTGCGTCGCCAGAAGCCCTGCGCGTCCCGCTTCGCCCTTCTCTATCTGCGAACGCGCCTTCTCGAACCAGTAGCAGCACAGGTCGGCCTCACGCGGGACTCGGTCGGCCCATACCTCGAACATGGCGTCCACGTACTCGTCGCCAAGCTCGCGTCGGAGCATCTTGCCGCCCAAGAATGGCGGATTGCCGATTATCACGTCGGCGCGCGGCCACTCCGGTTCAGATGGATCAGTGTCAGCATCGCATTCAAGTATCGCGTCTTTAAGGCTGATGTTGTCCAGCGGCTGCAAGATAGGCGTCTCGCTGGTGAGGTCGAATGCGTTGCGGTGCTTCCACTGGAGATAGCCTATCCAGACGACCGCGCTGGCGAGTTCGTGCGCGTACTCGTTCGTCTCGATTCCGAAGAGTTGGAGCGGGTGTACCCTGGGCGTGAATCCGTCCAGGCCGTGGGCGGCTGCGAATGCGATGGCCTCTTTTTCCAATGCCTTCAGCAGCGCGAGGCTTACGTACAGGAAGTTGCCCGAGCCGCAGGCGGGATCCAGTACCCTGACGCCCGCAAGCCTGTCCTGGAATCCCGACAGAATGGCTTGCAGCCTGTCGCGTCGCTCTTCGCGGCTGCCGTCTTCCGCCCCTGCCCAATCGAGATAGGGCTGGGCGCGTTGCTTGGCACGCTCCCACTCTACGCGCAAGGGCCGCGTCAGGACAGGCTCGATGATGAGTTCGATGTCCTCTCTTGATGTGTAATGAGTTCCGAGTTGCTTGCGCCTGTTTTCGTCTATGACACGCTCGAACAGAGTGCCGAAGATAGAGGGTTCTATGTCCGACCAGTCAAGTTGGTTCAGTTGCTCGAACATGGCTATCTGATCCGCTATCAAGGGCGGCACATGGGTGTCGTCGAACAGACCGCCGTTGAACTGGAGAACTTCGCGCATGAGGAAGACGCCGCCGTCCTTCATTGCGCCGAACAGTTCTGAGAGATACCTGCGGAACGCCTCCGGATTGGCCCTGTTGACCCTGATTAGATCGGTGAAGGCGTCTTTGGGAAGAAGTCCGACATCACAGGCGAAGAAGCAGAATATCATCCGCATGATGAACCTGGCGATGCGCTGGTCGGGGATTGGCGAGTCGCTGACGGCGTTCCATCTTCGCAGGTCCTCGGCCAAGGTTACGAGCAGGTCAGACGCTTCTTCCGTCAGCCTGGCCTGAGATTTGCCCGGATTAAGCGAATCGGGGTCAGAGAACAATGCCCTGAACAACTGCGTGGGAGTGAGGGCAATTCCGTCCACAAGTTTGTCGGACTGAATATCAGCGTTTGAGAATCTGTAAACACGCTTGACGGTATTGTTAAAGTTCGTGTGGATTTCGTAGCGATCCAAATCGCACACGACCAGCAGGGGTGGGTTGCCCAGAGCCTCTCGGTAAAGTTGGAGCTGACTGTACGCCCTGTTCAGGTCAGCGTGAAGGCCCTTGTACTCCCAGGCGAAACACCCCTTGCGCCAAACGTCCGCGAATCCGGTCGCGCCACTTTCTTTCTTCAGGCTTTTCTCGAAGGTGAAGAAGTCACCGTTTGGATCGGCCTCCGCCGGAGTCGGTTCGCCAACCAGACGGCATATATCAATGAAATGCTCCTGTGAGCTTGCGCGCTCGCGCAATTGCGAACGTTCCCACTTTCTGGAGAATTCGTAGGGATTCACACGATGCTCCGAGAAATTGCACTTAGGCGTCGCTTGTCTGAGATTTGTCCGCTTCCTGAACATCCAGGCGGGCTTCGAGACGCTGTAGTGCCTCTTGAGTCGAGCGCAGTTCGCGCAGTATCTCTTCCTGCGTGGCAGGTTCCTGCAATTCCTGAAGTCGTTCGAGCTTGGCTTCATCGAGGTTGTTGATGATGATGGCGATGAAGAGGTTTATCACCACGAACGTGGCGACGACTATGTAAGTTACGAAGTACACCCAGGCCCAGTCGTGCAGCTCCATGGCGGTCGCCATTATCTCTGTCCAGCCTTCCAGGGTTATCATGTTGAAGAGGGTCAGGACGCAGATGCCCAGGTTGCCCCAATTGGTGGGGTCGTGTTCATGGAAGAGTTGGTAGCCGATGATGGCGTAGATGTAGATGATGATGCTCATCAGCATAATCACGTGGAAGACGCTTGGAATGGAGCGTACCACCGCGGCTACTATCAGGCGGAGCTCCTTGATAGTAGAGATCAGGCGAAGCGCGCGCAGAAGACGGGCCAGACGCGCTATCATGGCAAATTCGCCGGTGGCGGGTATCAGGGCGAACACTATCACCGAGAAGTCGAAGATGTTCCAGCCGTCCCGGAAGTACCTGTCTATGCGCGGCGCGAGCGCGATCATCTTCAACAGCGCCTCCACGATGAATATGGCCAGCGCAATCCAGTTTCCGACGTGCATCCAATTGCCATACGCGTCGTTGAGCGCAGGAGACGTCTCCATACCCAGCAGTATGGCGTTGACTATGATGACCGCGATGATTCCCCACTCGAAGGCCGGCGCGTTCACCAGCCGGTCTGAGAAGCCGATCAGGCTCTGCATCCAGCCCTGGGACGTCAGACTATTGGAATACTCTGTGAATCGTTGTCGCATCGGGATAGTTTGGTTTTCCTGGCTATGTCACGCCACCGACGGGGCGGGCAGCAGGGGCGCGACCTCGGATGCCAGTCGTTCGAGATGGTCTTCGTAGTCAAAGACGGGGTTCAGCATGAGCATCCCCGCCCCGGCCTCGACTACCGCCATGAGTCCCTCGACGCAATCTTCGACGCTGCCCCAGACGGATACTTCGGATCCCATCTCGGCCCTGCCGTACCACGCTCCGAACCAGTCTCTGAGCCTGCTCTCCGCGCGGTCGCGGTCGTCGTCAATCGCGACATAAACTCTCTTCGAGATTGGGAACGATTCCACGTCTCTGCCCCTGCGCTCCAGTTCTGCGCGGATTATCTGGACGTGCTCTCTGAACTGGGCCGCGCTCGTCGAACCCGCGCCCATGAACCCGTCCGCAAGTCGCGCCGCCCGGCGCAGTCCGACCGGATGCCGACCGCCGAACCACAGCGGCGGGTGGGGCTTCTGAACGGGCATTGGAGACATGGGCACGCCTTCCAGCTTCCACAGCTCCCCGTCGAAAACGGCGCGTTCCTGCGTCCAGAGCGCCCTCATGACGCCGACACTCTCGATGAAGTGCCTTATCCGGCGTTCCGGCGGTCCGCCGAACAGTGGATATGTCCAGGGTCTGCCGCCCAACGCGGTTCCGATAATCAGCCGACCTTCGCTGAGAACGTCAACCGTGCTGAGCTGCTTGGCAAGCATCGCCGGATTTCGCGTGGTCGCTATGATGACCGCCGCCCCCAACCCAATTCTCTCCGTAACCGAGGACAGGTAACTCAGGAAGGTGACCGGTTCCGGCGTTGGCGTCGAGCCGACTAACTGCTCCGCCACCCAGAGGCTGTGGTATCCCAAATCCTCCGCGCGAGTGGCGTATGAGCGGATCATACCCAAGTCAATGTCGCCATCTGGAAATGTCTGCGGGACCGCGATTGCCAAAGGGATGGGGAAGGGTGATTCGTGAGAGTTCATATTATGAAAACCTGCAAAGAATCAAATGGGATTTTAGTTTGTGCGGTATATATGTCAGTCGTGTGGCCTTGACCTCGAGGTCAAGTTGATCATCGCCGCCAGATAGCCGGCCCCGAATCCATTGTCTATATTCACTACACCCACGCCAGGGGCGCAGCTGTTCAACATGCCCAGCAGCGCCGCCAACCCGCCGAAACTGGCGCCGTAACCCACGCTGGTCGGCGCCGCAATGATGGGAATGTCCACCAGTCCGCCCACTACGGACGGCAACGCGCCCTCCATACCAGCTACCACAACCAGGGCGCGACACTTCCTCAATCTGGGAAGATGGTCGAGCAGCCTGTGAAGTCCGGCGACGCCGACATCGGAGATTCTATCTACCTGACAGCCAATCAGTTCAGCGGTTATCGCCGCCTCGGTAGCCACAGGCAGGTCCGAAGTACCCGCGCAAAGCACCGCGACGCCCGGCAGGCCGACTGCATCTTCCCTGCGATCCACTACAATGCAGCGACCTGTCTGATCATACACTGCGTCGCTTACGCGTTCACGTGTCGCGTCGAATGCCGCCTCAGAGGCTCGCGTAACCAGCAGCCTGTCGGATCGGGTGAGTACCGTAGCCGAGATAGAAGCAATCTGATCGGGTGTCTTGCCTTGTCCGAAGACCACCTCCGGGAATCCCTGGCGTATGGCGCGGTGGTGGTCCACCTTGGCGAAATCCAGGTCTTCATAGGGGAGGTTCCGCAGCTGAGAAACAACGTCGTCAACGCCGACATCGCCTTGCCTCAACTGTTCCAGAACCGCGCGTAGCCGAGTCTCTTCGATGTCGAAACCTCCTTCAGGGATGTTGGAATTTCAGGCCCAGTGCAAGTATATAGCCGAGATTCAGTGCAGGTAAAGAGTTTGAGAGACCGGCGGTCATTTGGATGGAGATTTTGGTAAGTTGCCGGACGCTCGAAACTCGCGCGACGTCGGCAAGAACTTCCAAGAGTCAAATCGCCGACGCGCTCAAGGGGACTGTTTCAGGAAGCATGGAAAACTGCTCTGATTCGAATGGGCTTGCCAATCAGTAGCCGCGCAGCCGTCTGATCTCGGCTTCCAACTCACGGACGCGCGCCTCGGCGTCGGCGCGAGCATTGGCCTCGTTGTCGGCGCGAGCGCGTTCGTTGTTTGCGCGAGCGCGTTCAATCTCTGCGCGTTCACGCTCGCTGTCGAATGTGGGGATGTGAAGCCCGGTCGCGGGATCGTACCAGCCGAGATGTCCGTCCTCCCAACGGATATTCAGGTCCAATACCTCGATGTATCCCTCCAATACGCCCTCGGATAACTCTACCAGGGGAATAGGCTGGTAACGACCTTCCACCAGCCTGTCCCCGGCAAGCCTCGCGCCGTGAAACTCCCCGGTCTCGTCGAACCGCCAGTACTCGGGTATTCCCATCAGCGCGTAGTCCTCGCGCTTCTGTCCCACGTCAATCCGAGCGGTGCTCCTGGACGCTATCTCCAGAACGAAGTCCGGCGGCTTGCCCTGCTCGCTGATGATGTAGCCGTTTCTCCGAAGGAAGCCGTCGCGGTCAGCGTCGAGCGCGACCACGAGGTCGGGATTCCTTCTCAGGTCGTCCGGTCCCAGAATCGGATTCAGGGAGATGAACTTGTCTGTGAAGACCAGTGTGGTCTCTTCGTTTCCGAGGTGCCGGATGATGTGGTGAGAGTTTCCTAGTGAGTGAAGGGAGTCGAAACTGGTCATTTCGTCGGGTTCGCGTCGAGGCGTATCCGGCAGAACGAAGGTGTCTGCGGACTCAGGACTGATGGTTAGGGTATTGAGAGTGGTCATGTCACATCTCGCGGTGTGGGCATCATGTTGAGGCTTGCCAATCAGTAGCCGCGCAGCCGTCTGATTTCGGCTTCCAACTCACGGACGCGCGTCTCGGCGTCGGCGCGAGCATTGGCCTCGTTGTTTGCGCGAGCGCGTTCAATCTCTGCGCGTTCACGCTCGCTGTCGAATGTGGGGATGTGAAGCCCGGTCGCGGGATCGTACCAGCCGAGACCGCCGTCCTCCCAACGGATATTCAGGTCCAATACCTCGATGTATCCCTCCAATACGCCCTCGGATAACTCTACCAGGGGAATAGGCTGGTAACGACCTTCCACCAGCCTGTCCCCGGCAAGCCTCGCGCCGTGAAACTCCCCGGTCTCGTCGAACCGCCAGTACTCGGGTATTCCCATCAGCGCGTAGTCCTCGCGCTTCTGTCCCACGTCAATCCGAGCGGTGCTCCTGGACGCTATCTCCAGAACGAAGTCCGGCGGCTTGCCCTGCTCGCTGATGATGTAGCCGTTTCTCCGAAGGAAGCCATCGCGGTCGGCGTCGAGCGCGACCACGAGGTCGGGATTCCTTCTCAGGTCGTCCGGTCCCAGAATCGGATTCAGGGAGATGAACTTGTCTGTGAAGACCAGGGTGGTATCTTCGTTTCCGAGGTGCCGGATGATGTGGTGAGAGTTTCCTAGTGAGTGAAGGGAGTCGAAGCTGGTCATTTCGTCGGGTTCGCGTCGAGGCGTATCCGGCAGAACGAAGGTGTCTGCGGACTCAGGACTGATGGTTAGGGTATTGAGAGTGGTCATGTCACATCTCGCGGTCGGTCGGCTCGCCAGCGTGGAGCGTATCCTACCATACTCAAATCTTGCGCTCCACTTTTGAGAACGCCCTCTCATGCGCTATAATCTCAGCCGCGAAATGAAATTCAATCATCCAACTCTCACCTACGGCAGGCCGCTTTGTCCATAGAAGATACCGGCGGCAGACCGGAGCGCGATGGACAGCGAAGTCCCAGACCGTTCCCACGCGAACAGCCCCCGCTGCGTCCCTGGTCGGCGTTCACTTTCCGCGACTACCGCATCCTCTGGCTCTCGTCGGCGGCCGGCCTGGTCACGATGCAGATGCGGCTGCTGGTAACGGGTGTGTGGCTCTACGACGTCACGGGTTCGGGACTTCAGCTTGGTCTCCTGGGCGCCGTGCAGCTTGCGGTGC
This sequence comes from Dehalococcoidia bacterium, assembly GCA_965202815.1. Lineage (GTDB taxonomy): Bacteria > Chloroflexota > Dehalococcoidia > Lucifugimonadales > UBA1123 > VXRN01. Next base: position 355,172 of record CBDBCD010000002.1, on the reverse strand, counting down.
AGCTTCCCGCGATTCTCTATGGCGGCGCGCTGGCGGATCAGATGGACCGCAAGAAACTGATTGCCATCACGCAGTCATTCAGCTTCATCTTCATCGCGCTGATGACGGCGCTTGTGATGTTCGACCGGCTCGTTCCGTGGCATGTTTACGCGGTCACCGCGATTCTGGGAGTCACCAGCATCCTGGGAGGGCCGGCGCGCTCCGCGATCACCGCGAATGTTGTTCCACGCTCTCACCTGCTGCATGCGGTCACCTGCAACACCGCGACGTTCCAGATCGGAGCGATAGCCGCCCCTCTCGCGTTTACCCTGGTGATTGAAACGCTGGGGATCACCGCCGCGTTCGCCGCGTCCGCAGTGTTCGCTCTGCCCGCTTCCGCGCTCCCGCTTCTCATCAGGGCCAAGATGGACCGCCCGCAGAGCGAGGGTTCGATGCTCCAACGGATATGGGAGGGCGTCGTCTATGTCAAGTCGCATCCCATACTGCCCGGCCTGTACATAATGGACATCGGCGTAACGATAGTGAGTTTCTATCGCCAGATATTCCCGCTGATTGCGGACAGGATGTTCAGATCCGGAGCGGGCGCGGTTGGCATCATGTCTGCCGCGAACTCGGTCGGAGGCGTCGCCGGGACCTTTGCCGTGCTTTACATGAACAGATTCAGGGCAAAGGGCATGATAGTCATATATGCGACGCTGGCCTATGCCATACTGCTCATAGCGTTCGGGTTCAGTCCGTACCTGTGGCTCGGCTCGCTGCTTCTTGTGGGGCTGGGAGCCACGGACGCCATAGGCATGACCACGCGCCAGACCACTGTTCAGCTCACCACCGAGGACCACATGCGCGGACGCGCAGTAAGCGCACACTCGGTAAGCGCCATGAGCGCCAACAATCTGGGAACGCTGGAAGTGGGCTATATGTCCGACCAGATAGGCGCGAACAATACGATGATTCTGGGAGGCGTCATCGGAATAGTCGTCGTCATTGCCGTCTGGCGCCTGGTCAGGGGCGTGCGCGAGTATAGGTATCCCTGATAGACGCCGCTAAGCGGCTGGCCTGAGTTGATATTCATATCTTGATTTGAGTCGTCGGTCTGCCCTGCCGAATGCAGAGTCTATCGCTTCTCCCAGTTCGTCCAGACTCTTGTAGGCGCGTTCAGGCATGTCGTGATGCTTGATCGCTCCGAACACTCCTTCGATGTCGTTGAGTTCAGGACTGTACGGGGGAAGGCAGTACAGAACTATCCCAGCCCTTCTCAGGCTCCCACACGCCTCTTTGACCACCTTGGAGCGATGGATCGAGTAGTTGTCCACTACAACCACCTTCAAACCGTTCACCTCAGAAAATGTTCGGGTCAGGAACTTCACGAACTCCTCAGACCTAAACGGTCTTGGCTGTTTGGACCAGACCAGCGTTCCAGAACGGCCATCGCTCATCATCGCCGCCATCACATTCATTCTGCGCCTGTTCGGGTTCTCGTAAGGCGCATACTTGCGTTCACCCCATACAGCCCACGAGTAGTTGACCGGCTGGGACGGACTGAATCCGCACTCGTCCACAAACGCAAGAGTCAGCTTCCCCTGGGCAGACTTTTTTTGAGATTGTCCAGGCTGTCGCGCGATTGCTTCACCTTCACATCGTCCTGTTTGTGCTTGAGAGTGCGGCAGGAGCGAATGTAGCGGGCGTTCATCTGCCGAAGGTGTCTGCGAACCGAACGTGGACTGAGAGTTACACCTCGGTCCAGTAGCGCCGCCGACAACTGGCGAGAACTCCACGCGCGTTCCCGAGACATGAGTTGACCAAGTTCGGATTGAATCCGAAGCCGACGCTCCGTGTCCGGCGCCGGACCGCGTGGTCTGTGTCTGATGGCCTCTACGCCTTCTGACTGAAACTGGTGGAGCACTCGTCTTATGGTGGCCGCGCAGTAGCCGAGGTGTGAGCCTATGGAGACCGCTGACCATCCCGATTGAGACAGCAGTACCATCTCCACCCGGTCTCTCTCGGCAGGCTTGAGTGTAGAGTCCCTTCGCAGAGACTGAAGTCTGGATGTGTCGTCTGGAGTCAGTTGTATTCGTATCATTCATCAACTATACATTATCTGTGGCCCTGTGCTTAGGCGTCATAGACTACGAGGTGCGACTCCTCGGCGTCCTTCAGAGCGGCCTCGATTGCCCGAACCAGTTCGCGCGCCGATTTCGCCGACAACTCCACGGGCACTCGAGCGTCCAGCCCCATTCCCTCGTTGATGAAGTCAATATTGAGCGTGTGGTCGGACTGCGAGTGGAAGGGGTGGTCGTAATACACTCGCGCCCCGGTCAGCTTGATCCATCCCTTGTGCCCTCTGCCGCTGCCTTCTATATCCGCGTGTTCGGTAACGTATGTGCACATAACAGGTCTCCCCGCGTTCAGGCCGTAAGGCCGACACTTTTCTTTGGAATTACAGGCGAAGCCTACTATCAGCCCGCCACACTGTCAACGAGCGGATTCAATGCTGACCGCTCCATCCGAAGCCCGAATGCCGACCCGAACCGCTCCACTAATACGGGGACCACTTCGCTGACCGTAACGGTCCGTCCGACCTCGATGCTCAGCGACGTTACTCCGGCGTCCGGCATTCCGCACGGAATGATATGGTCGAAGTATGACAAGTCCGGGCATACGTTCAGCGCGAACCCGTGAGTCGTGACCCGTCGGCTCACCTTCACTCCAATCGCCGCTATCTTGCGGTCTCCGACCCACACGCCGGTCGGATGCCCCTCGCTCTCGGCTCGAACTCCGAACTCAGCCAGCATCTCGATCAGGACACGCTCCAGGGCGCGCACGTACCTCAGTGGTCCGCCGCCCCAGCGACGCAGATTCAGGATGGGGTAGCCGACAAGCTGACCCGGGCCGTGGTAGGTGACCTCTCCACCCCTGTCCGTGTGGTGAACCTCGACACCAAGCTGCGCGAGTTCCGCCCTGTCAATCAGGATGTCGCTCTCCTGACCCCGCCGTCCGAGCGTGTAAACGTGGGGATGCTCGACCAGGAGCAGCGTATCCGGCCTGCCGCCTTCAGAGACTTCCTGGTGCAGACGCAGTTGAATGTCCCAAGCCTCCATGTATGGGACGCGGCCCAGCCATGACGCGACAGCCTGATTCTTAATGTCTGTTGTCATCTTCCCCCAGATAATAGATGAGCCAATCTAGTCGCAGGAACATCGAGGCCCGTCATCGTAACCGTAGGGGTGTCCCTTGTGGACGCTCCCCTTTTTATCCGAGGGTCTCGCTGGCCGCCCTTTCCACAGTCTCAGCCAGCCAGGAGTTGAGACTCTTCCCCTCAGACCTTGCTGTCGCAGTCGCTGAGCGGTGAACCGCCGAAGAAACCCTGAGCGGAATCTGTCCTGAGAACGGCTTGTCCGGCTCCCGACCTCTCTCGGCGCACACGGTCAGGTAGTCGTCTATGGAAAACTGGAACTCTTCCTGAAGTTGCTCGACGGATGTTCCCTCGAATACGATCACGTCTCGCGTATCCACCACCTCACAGTGAAACACGCCTGCGTCCGAATCGAATGTCACCGATGCTCGATAGCCTTTGTACTCCATCATGACCCTATCCCTGCCACTCTCAAGAATACCCTCATAGCCATCCCAACATATCATATAATGGCTCCACCACCAAAACTGAGAACTAAAACCTAACGACTCAACAATGACCAAATTCCTCACATTCGGCGAGACCCTCGTCCAGCACAACGCCGACTATATCGGCCCCTACGACCCGGATGGCAGCTACACCCGCCATGTTGCTGGCGCGGAGTCCAACGTCGCGCTCGACCTTCGCAGGCTCATGCCCGACATCGAGGCCGTCTGGGTCAGCCGCCTCGGTCAGGACGTCGACGGCGACATGATTCTCGGACAACTGATAGACCGGATAACCGTCCGCGCCCCGTGGTTCGGTGGAAAATTCACCGGCATCCAGCTGCTAAACCACCTCGGCGGAGGAGAGGTACTGCGCCGTTACAGGCGCGCCGGAAGCGCCGCCAGCCAACTGACCGCCACCGAAGTCATGCCTCACTTGGACGGCAGCGACCTCGTTCACGTAACCGGAATCACCCCCGCGTTGAGCGACACTTGCCGCATGACCGTGATGGAAGTGATGAGCGCTGCCGTCGAGCGCGGAATTCCGGTCAGCATGGACGTGAACTACCGCGACGCCCTCTGGACTCCGGCGGAAGCCAGGGCGGTCTGTGACCGGATGCGCCTACTCGCCACTCTATTCAAGGTCGGCCACGACGAGGCCGAAACCATCTGGGGACTCGGACTGTCAGCCGAGCGCTACGCTCGCTACTTCTTCGGCGGAAACACGCGCCTCACCGTAATCACCACCGGCGACAGCGGCGCGGTCGCCTACGACGGAGAGCGCATCATCGCGCATCCCGGATTCGCAGTAGAAATGGTTGACCCCGTGGGCGCGGGAGACGCTTTCGTGGCCGGATTCCTGGCGGGCATATTCCAGCGATGCGCGCTGCCAGCCCTCTTTGACATGAACCCGGACACCCGCGCCGGCATACTCAGTCGCGCCCTCGAGATAGCCAACGCCTGTGGAGCGCTGGTCTGCACCCGGCACGGCGACACCGAGGCCATGCCGGATATGGGCCAGGTGCGGGAATTCATAGCCAGGTGAGATACAAGACGCGGAATCTATTCGCGCAGTCCGTTTCAGACGCCTCGATGATCACCTTGATTGTGAAGGTCGTTTTTCCGTCAATCGGATGACCGGATGACAAGAACCGGGTCGCCGGATTCTCTAACCACGGATTCCGCGACGCTTCCGAGCACGATGCGGCTCATTCCCGAACGTCCGTGGGTGGCGAGCGCGATCATGTTGTGGTCGGTCGCGCGAGCGAGGTCGGTTATCTCCGACGAGGCTTTTCCGCGCAGGATTTTCTCCTGTACGTCGAGCCCTTCCTCTCGCAACGGTCGCGCCGCGCCCACGAGATATTCCCGAGCCTCCGACATTACCTGTTTTTCTACGTCGGGCAGCATATGGCTTATCTCATAACCGCCGCTGTAGAGTACGCTGTCCAGGTACACTACCCTCACCAGCGAGAGGCTCATATCCATCTTGCGAGACAGCGCGGCCGCATACGGCAGCGCGGCTTCGGCAAGCTCGGATCCGTCCAGCGGAACGATGACGCGGCTTATGCCGTAGTCCGCGCTCCAGTGACGTTCGGCGCGTTCAGGCGTGATAGCCAGGACCGGCATCGGGGATTCGTGCATGACCTTGTAGGTTACGCTCCCCAGGAGTCCGCTCTGGAGAACGTTCCTACCCCGGGTGGACATGGCGATCAGGTCGCAGCCGGAGTCCTTTGCCATCTCTATGATGTTCTCCGACGCCGAGCCGAACCTGACGGATGTTTCGACGGATATTCCTTCCATGGCGATTCTGTCGGCCAACTCGCTCAGGCGTCCGTTCACGTCCCGTTCGATTCTCTCCATTAGCTGGGCGGTCTGGGGATAGTGGCCTTCGACCGCCTCGGCAACCGGCGGGCGGGTGTTAGACACTGGGCGCGCAGGCGAACGGCCTTCCGTTCGAGTTTCGGTCATGCCGCCGGATATTTGACTAATCAGCTCGTTCTGTATCGGGTCGAGGTCAACCACTGTCGCCAGGACAATGGTCATTTCCATCCCTCGCGCCAACTGCGTCATGAAGGGGATGATTCCTTCCGACACTTCAGTGCCATCCAGAGGAATCAGGGCTTTTGTAAACATATTCCTACGCTCCGCGCCTGTACCTGTATTAGTCGTCGTCAAGCCTTGACGATTGCCGGTACATGAGGATAAACGCGCCACACATGGTCTCCGTCTAATGAAATATCATGTTAAACAGACTAACGCGACGCTTCTGCCAAACAGTCTGCCATAGCGGGCCGCCGACTGTCCAACTCCATTCATTCTCAGAGAAACTCTCGTCACCTGCCCCGTCTCTGTATCCGCGCCCAGGTGTCCCTGAGCGGCACGGCGCGATTGAAAACAGGCGTATCCGGCGTCGAATCCCTGTCCTTGGCGAAATACCCAACGCGCTCGAACTGGAAGATTTCGCCGACCTCGGCGCCAGACAGCGAAGGCTCCATCTTGCATCCCGACAGAACTTGGAGCGAGTCCGGGTTGATGAACTCCGTCCACTCCCTGTCGTCCGGCGTGTCGTTTGGATTCGGGATGGTGAACAGGCTGTCGTACAGCCGTACCTCAGCGTCGAGCGCGTGGTCGGCGGACACCCAGTGCAGCGTGGCGCGAACGCGCCTGCCGTCCGGCGCGGAGCCGCCGCGCGTCTCAGGGTCGTATGTGCATCGCAGTTCGACGACATTGCCGTCCGCGTCCTTGATCGCTTCCTCGCACTTGATGAAGTAGCCGTACCTCAGCCGCACCTCGCGGCCCGGCGCCAGGCGGTAGAACCTGCGGGGTGGGTCCTCCATGAAGTCGTCGCGCTCTATGTACATCTCCCTTGTGAATGGGACCTGGCGCGTGCCCGCGCTCTCGTCCTCCGGGTTGTTGATAGCGTCCAGGTAGTCCGTCTCGCCCTCCGGGAAGTTCTCGATGACCACCTTCAGCGGATTCAGTACCGCCATGCGCCGCTCGGCGCGCTGGTTCAGGTCGTTTCGCAGATTGTGTTCCAGCAGCGCCATCTCAGTCAGCGATTCTGTCTTGTTGATTCCCACCTCGGCGCAGAAGTTTCGCAGCGCTTCCGCCGTGTATCCGCGCCGGCGCATCCCGGCGAGCGTGGGCATACGCGGGTCGTCCCAGCCGTCCACGTGGCCGTCCTCGACCAGCCTTATCAGCCGCCGCTTGCTGAGTACGGTGTGCGAGATGTTGAAGCGCGCGAACTCTATCTGCTGCGGCCTGTACAGACCGAGCTCTATCAGGAACCAGTCGTACAGCGGGCGATGATCCTCGTACTCCATGCTGCAAAGCGAGTGGGTGATGCTCTCAATCGAGTCCGATATAGGGTGCGCGTAGTCGTACATCGGGTAGATGTGCCACTTGTCGCCCGTCTGGTGATGCCGCGCGTTGCGAATGCGGTAGATAGTCGGGTCGCGCATATTCATGTTAGGCGACGCCATATCAATCTTCGCGCGCAGCACGTGAGCGCCGTCCTCGAACTCGCCGTCCCGCATACGACGCAACAGGTCAAGGCTCTCTTCCACCGACCGGTCGCGGTATGGACTGTCGCGCCCGGGTTCGGTCAGCGTGCCGCGATATTGCCGTATCTCCTCGGCGCTCAGACTGTCCACGTATGCCTTGCCCTCTACGACAAGCTGTTCCGCGAGTTCGTACAACCTGTCGAAGTAGTCCGACGCGAAGAATTCGCGGTCTTCCCATTCGAAGCCGAGCCAGCGCGTGTCTTCCTTCTGCGACTCGACGTACTCCATCTCTTCAGCGAGGGGATTTGTGTCGTCGAATCTGAAGTTGCACAGTCCGCCGAAGTCGTCGGATATGCCGAAATTCAGACAGATAGCGGTGGCGTGACCGAGATGCAGGTAGCCGTTGGGTTCCGGCGGCCAGCGGGTATGCACCCTGCCCCCGAACTTGCCGGTGTCATTATCTTCTACAATCTGGGCCCTGATGAAGTCCTTCGACGCGAGTATAGATTCTTCTGACATGGATAAAGCCTCTGTGCGCCATATGCACGGGAATTGGAATTAACCCAAAGTATATTGGAAATCCAAACCCCGCTACAAATTCATGCTGTGCGATACTGCCAGCCGCGAGCGAGGGCCGCATCCCTGAGACTCTCAGATTTTCTCTTAATCTGGTTTGTTCCAAACGACCTGAAATCAATCAAGACGTGTTCGGGAAACGTCTCGGGATCTGGCAGAACGTGTAAATCAAGGGCAAGACACTCTGAGACGGTGACCGCTAGGACACCTGCCGGCGGCTTGCTGGGGTCTTTGGTATAGTGGACCCAAGCTGCCTCTGGCGTGATCTGGTCGCCATCATAGACCGATAGCAGCTTGCCGTCTATTCGTCTTGGCCGGAATGCCTGAGACGCGACCTGACCATCTTGGAGCCACATACCGGAACCGATTACCCGATAGAGCAGGGTATTTCCATTCATTCAGCCAACTCGACCAAGCGGCGGATTTCAGATACAACCCATTTCCATTTACCATCGTCATCTAGATCCAGAAAACGTGCGTCTTCCTCATCGGATTGCTTGTCGAAGCGTAGCCAGTCGCCCTGCCGAGAATCTAGGTCAATTTCAAATATAATCGAACATCTCCCAATGGACCACTCCACTTCTATATTTCCTTCAGGTGTTGGGAATATGTATGGCAGGGGCAGGTCATCTGGAAAATAGCGTTCAAATCTTGCGGACAGCCAGTCCAACTCATTATGGTTGGGGGAGAATCCGCCCCCATTGATCCAACCGTTATTTATATTGCGGAACTCATCTAAGCGTGCTGGAATATCCAGAGGATCCAGTAGATCCACTTTCTCAATGGATTCCAAGCGAATCAAGCGGTTTCGATGGTTAAGCCTGCCTACTCCTCTAACTGCAACTCTAGCTCCGTTGCCGTAGCCACTGAATGCTTCAATGATAGTGTCACAATGGTGTTCCGGTATAGGACCCGTAACCTTGCTTCCAAATATTGGTTGCAGCTCAAATGTCATTTTGTCTTGGTCGGCTTCGGGTATGAAGCCACGAATATTTACTTCCTCCATAAGTTCATTTTCACGTGACATGGCTACTAGTCGATTTCGAGCATATGGGGTAAACGGTGCAGAAACCTTGCCTGAACGAAGACAGAACTCAATGTATTCCCCATCACGTAGGCTCCGGCCGATTCTAGCAAAATGAGCAAAATAGCGATTCGGCAAACGACCGTTCAGGGTTGGATGGCGATCTTGATATGCTGCGCTAATGGCGTCAACGATGTATTCTACGGCTTGCTCATAGAATCTTTGGAATGGATGCAGAGATTCCGCGTAAATATTCCTTTCGGAAGACAGGCCAATTACCGGTACAGCACTTCCACTTCGTATGTCCGTGAGTTTCAAATCAATATTACTAATAAAGCCGCGAGGAATGCGTTGGCGGTATGGATTCTCCTCATAAAATCTCCATTTGGCAACATCAATTACCATTTGTTGAAGAGCCGCCAAGTCTCCAATTACTTCTAGAGGGATTTCTCCGTTATCGAAACGTCTCCCATGAAGTCTCGGATATAAAATTTCTATGCTCGGCATAGCTGTACCTCTCCCGCAATGATATATCATCACGGGTTGGCTTGCCAAAATTTAGAATATCTTTCCCACGTTCATCCCATGAACAATTTTACTCATAGATACCCGCGCCGTCCTCCGACCTACGTCCCTCAGCGCCTGGAGGTCCGCGTCGGCCTGCGCGTCGGATAGCACTCCAAAGGTGAAGTCCTCTCCCGGAATGGCGATGTCTTCCTCATGTGGAGACACGACCATCAGCGCCGCGACATTGTTCGGGCCTCCCTTGTGAAGCTGCCCGGTAGAGTGAAGGTATCTCGGCCCGTAACCCAGGGTTGTGGGAATCCGGTACCTGTCCAGGATGTCTGACCTGAAACGGCTCAGCGCCGCGTCATGTTCCGGCGTCTGCGGGACATACGCCAGAATCGCAAGATAGTCGCGCGGCTTCATGCCTGCAATAAGCTCTGCGACCGAATCCCCCGAAGTCGTCATGGGAGCGCTGGCATCCGATTTCCTGGACTCAAGGGCTTGCTTCGTGAGAATCTTGGCTCGCTCGACATCGGGCTGATCGAAGGGATTGACTCCCATAAGCGCGGCCGCCGTCGCAACCGCGAACTCCCAGCGATAGAATTCACCGCCCAGCGCGCTCATGTCCTCGATTTCATATTGAATGACCGGATGACCGGCGTGTGAGAGTTCCGTCGCCAGACAGTCTATATCGGAATCTTCACCCGACAGCTTCAGGTACACAAACTGCCGGTCCTGACCGTAGGAACCGGCGTCTGCGACTGGTTCGTTGGTGACGGGCACGATCCCTTTGCCGCGCTTGCCCAGACTCTCCGCCACTATCTGCTCTGCCCACAGCCCGAACGAGCCGAGCGCGGGGGACGTGAGTATCGTGAGCTTGTCCCGCCCCGACTCAGCGAGGGACGCGAATGACGCTCCCATCAACGCGCCGGGATTGGCGCGCGCCGCGCTGTGCGGGGAGCAGGCTTTACTCATCCTGATCGCGCTGTCGAGGATTCCTGCAATGTCATATCCCGCGAGAGCGGCGGGCGCAAGCCCAAAGTAGCTCAGAACCGAGTAGCGTCCGCAGATGTCCGGCGAATTCAGAAACACCTTCCTGAAACCCTCCCGTCTCGCCAGTTCCTCTAGCGGAGAACCCGGGTCCGTAACGGCGATGAATCTTTCGCCGCCAAGACCCGATTTTTCAACGAGACTTCTGAAGTATCGGTACAGCAGGTTCGGCTCGACCGTCGTGCCGGACTTGGACGATACCACGAAGCGCGCGCGATCAAGGTCAATGGAGTCAACGGTCCGCGCAATCTGGGCGGGCAGGGTGGAGTCGAGCGTGACAAGCTCCGGCCAGCCCTCCCGGGCTCCGAAGCGCTGTCTGAGGACTTCCGCTCCAAGACTGCTTCCGCCCATCCCGAGGAGCGCGATGTGCCGTATCCCTTCGTCCCGGACCTGCCGGGCAAAGCGATTCAGCGCAGCGACCTCGGACCTCATCTCGTCCGCGACATCCAGCCAACCCAGTCTGTTGGTAATCTCGGCTGGACTGTCGGACCAGAGTGTGTAGTCCCGGTCCCAGATGCGGCTGACGATGTCGCTTAGCCCCCGGGACTCGACCGCCTTGCTTGCGGCGCTCATGTCGCCTCCGAGCCCGCGCCGACCGGAACCGCCGCGCCGGCCATGAGGCGGTCTCTCTTGGCTTGGATGTCGTCGAGTAACAGTTCGAAGGAGTCCGCGAACGCCTTCACGCCCTCGTGCATCAGTGTGGTGGTTACGCTGTCTATGCTGATCCCGTTGCCTTCCAGCCTGTTCATCACTTCGCGGGACGCTTCCACGTCATTCTCAATTGTGGCGTTTGCTTTGCCGTGATCCAGGAATGCCTCGAGCGTGGCGTCCGGCATGGTGTTCACCGTGTCCGCGCCCACGAGTGTCTCCACGTACAGCACGTCGCTGTATTCGGGGTTCTTGGTGCTGGTGGATGCCCAAAGCGGCCTCTGGACCCGCGCGCCTTTCCGAGCCAGCGCGCCGAATCTGTCCGTGCCGAAGGTCTGCCTGAAGTCCTGGTACGCGATTTTCGCGTTGGCGACCGCCGCCCTGCCCATCAGAGGTCCCAGATCGCCACTATGTTGCTCTAAAAGCCCGTCCACAGCGGTATCAACCCGGCTGACGAAGAACGACGCCACCGACGCCACAGCGCTCACGTCTCCTCCCGCGCGGTCGAGGTCTTCCAGTCCGGCGATATAGGCTTCTCTGACCCTGGCGTACATCTCCAGCGAGAATATCAGCGTCACGTTGATGTTGACGCCCTTTCCGATCAGTTCGCGGATGGCCGGAATTCCCTCCGGCGTCGCCGGAACCTTTATCATCACGTTCGGTCTGTCGAGGGCGGCGAAAAGCCTCAACGCGGCTTCAACCGTCGCGTCCGTGTCGTGCGCCAAGCGTGGGCTGACCTCGAGAGACGCGAATCCGTCGGCGCCCCCGGTCCGCTCATACACCGGGCGCAGAATGTCGGCCGCCGCGCGTATATCCTCCGTCGCTAGCGCCTCGAACAACTGCTCGGCAATCAGGCCGCGCGAGGAGTGTTTCACCAGTGAGTCGTCATACTCGCTCCCGGACGATATAGCCTTCTGGAAGATGGTCGGGTTGGAAGTCAGGCCGGTCACGCCCATCCCAACGAGCCGCTCCAGCTCGCCGGATGTTATGAGTGAGCGGTACATATTGTCGTACCAAACGCTCTGGCCCAAAGCGCCAAGTTTCTGTATGGAATTGAGTGTTTCGGACATTGTCGTCCTCCTGGAAAATCGGATCGAAATCAAACGAGTATCACAAATTTATAGCATATATCTTGACCGGGCACATTATGTGAATGCCTCCCGGCAGGGTCTTTGCAAAGTTGCGGTTCGTGGTTCATAGACCCTCTTTCGTCATTCCCGCGAAGGCGGGAATCCAGTGGGGAGGTGCGGTGGAATCTTGTACGGCGGCGACTATGAAAATGCCCTGGCCTACCGGGATTCCGAACTTTGTGTTCCCGCCCGCGTTTCCATACTTTGCCCAGCGAATGCTTTAGTGTACAGTGCCTCTTGAACCTTCATTCTATACCATAGCGAATCCCGTATCATGCCCGAATTTCTCATGCCCGCCACCATTGATCTGACTTGGTGGAAAATTCCTATACTGCTGGTAGCGGGTGTCGCTGGCGGTTTCATTAACACGCTCGCGGGAGGCGGGTCCATGGTCACCGTTCCCGCGCTGATACTGCTTGGTATGCCCGCCGACTACGCCAACGGCACGAACAGGCTGGGAGTTCTTCAGCAATCGCTGACCGGAATCAGAGGCTTCGACAAGTCTGGCAAACTCGATAAGAATGCCATACTGCCGATGCTCGCGCCAACAATCTCCGGCGCCGTTATTGGCGCGCTCATCGCTTCATACATCCCTCCCAACGCCCTCAAGCCCATCTTGCTTGGCGCGATGATAGCCATTGCCCTGGCGATGCTCGTGTTTCCTGACGTCATAGCGCCGCCCGAAGGCAGTCCCACGTACACCCTTAAAGAGAGACCGCTCGGCGTTCTCATGCTGTTCGGCGCGGGCGTGTACGGAGGGTTCGCGCAAGCGGGCGTCGGATTCATTCTCATCGCGGCCCTGGCGGTCGGCCTGCGCTACGACCTGGTAAGAACCAACGCGCTCAAAGTGGTATGCACCGCCTTGTTCAGCATCGCCGCCCTTGTCGTCTTCGTAGCGACGGGCAACGTGGATTGGATTCCGGGCATAATTCTTGCCGTAGGAACGACAGTGGGAGCCATGGCCAGCGTCAGGTTCGCGCTGAACGTGAATCAGAGGGTTATGAAATGGCTATTGTTCGTTATGGTCTGCCTGACCTGCGGATCAGCCCTTCTCTTCTCCTGACGCCCAAACAGCCGCGGCCATTCCTTCACACGATAATCAGCGGGATTAGCATCTCGTCCGGTGTCAGGCCGGAGTGGTGCCCATTCAGTTTCAGCATCCTGCCTGAGCCCCGAGAGGCGTTGTACTCCAGCACGTCCGCGCCCGACGACACCACCACCAGGTCGCCCAGCCGCTCCCGCGTCTCCTCCGTCGGCTCCGTCGGCCCGAACAGCTGTATCTTGATCGCGTCCTCCATGTCCACCACCATGAAGACCTGCTCGAATCGCTGCTCGAAATAGCGTCTTACGCGCTCCCTCGCCCACTCGAGCGTGTACAGGTACATCACCCTCGCGTCGCCCGACGGCATGAGCCTGAACATGGGCTGCAACTGCCGCGTCACACGCAGCGTGTGGCGTTTATGCGGAGGCGCGTCGAGAAAGCCGTGGTCCGCCGTAACCACTATCCGCGCCTTGTCTCCCACCAGGCGGGCAAGTCGTTCTATCTCCCGCTCCACCTCCGAAAGCGCGTGCTGGACCTGTGGCCGCGTCATCCCGTACATATGCGCCTCGCTGTCCACCCGCGACGAGTACAGATACGTGAATGTCTTGCCCTCCGACTCCAAAATATGCTTGACCGCCAGATCAACCCCATTCGCAAGCGACTCGTAGCCAACCGTCTCGCGCCCGCCCGAAAAGTACCTGGAATACACCGAGTCCGCGATAGCCTTCGGGACGATGACCCGCGCGTCGCGCGGCATGGACTTCCACAGCGACTCCACCGGAAACGCGACCTCCGGCGGAATCCCGCGCTTCAACAGGTCCTGGTTGTTGCTGCGAGCCGTATAGCTCAGAATCGTCGCCGCCGACCCCAGCGCCGGAAGTTGCGTCCACCATCCCGTGACTGCGTGGTCCTGCGGCCACTCTCCCGTCGTCAGAGACGTAAGCGCGACCGCCGTGGTGGACGGAAACACCGTCTGCATCTGCTCCCATAGGTTCCGCCGCAGGAACGAGTCGGCGGGAAGCCGCTCCAGCAGGTTCATCCCGAGACCGTCAACCAGCGCCAGAATGATGTGGTCCGCGTCCCCTATGGCCTGCGCGATTCCCCGCGCGTTCTCCGACAGGTCGAGTCCATCCACTCCGCACAGTTGGCCGACCGCCCTGGACATATCAACCAGGTTGCGAACCTCGGGCCGCGGACGCAGCAGGTCTCCTTCCGCGAACGCCTCTATAAGATATGCTATTCCGGTCATCGAATGAGTGTACTCCGCACAATACCGGATCGTGATAACATTATAATAGTCAGGTACATGGCTCTTATGCCAGCCACAGAGGATACATCCTGGAAATAAGAAAGTGACATCGCAAGCTACATCCGACGCGCTTCACCAGCTCACCACCCAATGGGGCGATGCGCTCTCCGAACTCGATGAATCCGGCGCCGCGCTGATGTCCGAGTTGCTGGAGGGCGAGGCGACATACGGCGAAGTCAGGATGCGGGTTGAGGCGCATGGCGCGGGCTGGCGGGTAGGGGTGTCCACGGACGCGAGAGCCAATGTCCTGCCGCTGGTCGCCGGGCTTCTCACGTCGAATGGCCTGGACATTTCTCAGGCGGACATATTCACCGTCGGTCCCTCAAATAGTCCAGCCGAACGAACTTCTCGCCGACAGCCTGCCAGACGCTCGCAATCCTCCGACTACGGTTGGCGTCGCCGGCGAAGGCCGCTTTCCGGGAACGCGACGCGCGGCGCCCAGCGTCGTGTCGCGATGATGTTCGAGCTCAGGGAACGTCTGAACGGCATACTGAGCTGGGACGAGATCGAACAGGATATCAGGACCGCCGCGAGACGGGCGCTGACTGGTCGCGCCGAGTCCGCGACCTCTGCCGTCATAGACCGCTTCTCCGACGCGATGCGCGAAGCGGGGCAGGGCGGCGGCGACCAGTTGCCCATAGACATATTTACCGATGTCGAGTCCTCAGACCGTTTCACTCTCATTACCATAAGCTCGTTGGATACGCCGGGCTTCCTCTTTTCGTTCACCAACGCCCTCTCAAGCATACAAATGAACATTGCCCGCGCGACGATTCGGACATACGACGACGTTGTGCGGGATACCTTCTGGCTCACGGACTCGTCCGGCGGCAAAATCGAGGACGACCACCGGCTCAATCAGTTGTGGGTGGCTGCCGCGCTCATAAAGCAGTTTACCTACTACCTGCCCATCGCGCCCGACCCGGCGCAGGCTCTTCGCCAGTTCAACTCGCTGACAACCCAGCTGCTTGCGATGAGAGACTGGACTTCGAAGCTCCACGACCTCGACTCTCCCGACGTCATGGAGACCCTGGCGAGGATGATGGGCGCGAGCCGGTTCCTGTGGGAAGATTTCCTGCGTATGCAGCACGACAACCTGTTTCCCGTCCTGCTTGACGCCGATTCCCTCGACAGCTCGCTCTCCCTCGACGAGCTCGATGCCTTGATTGACTCCGAACTCGATAGCTGCGAATCGCGCGATGATCGCTCGCGTGTCCTCAACGATTTCAAAGACCGCGAGATGTTCAGGGTGGATCTGCGTTTCATCACCGGCAGAGTGGGACTGAGCCGGTTTTCCCGCGAATTGACCAGTATAGCCGACGTGCTCACGAGCAAGGCCTTCGAGATCGGATACGGCTTCGTCGCAGGGCGTCACGGCGTTCCCAGAACGCAAAGCGGCGCAGTCTGCGGCTGCGGAATCTTCGCGCTTGGAAAATTCGGCGGCAGGGACATGGGATTCGGGTCGGATATCGAGTTGATGTTCGTCTATGAAGAGGAAGGCACGACCGACGGAGACGACCCTGTTCGCAACTCCACGTTCTTCGAGGAAGTTGTCAAGGAGTTCCTGAATGTCCTGGAAGTTCGGCCCCAGGGCATATTCGAGATAGACATGAGACTGCGCCCCTACGGGAGCAAGGGTCCGCTCGCCTCATCGCTGGCCGCGTTCCGGGACTACTACTCGCCGGGTGGAGACGCGCGCCAGTTCGAGCGTCTGGCGCTGGTCAGGATGCGTCCGGTCTCCGGCGACGAGCGCCTTGTGCAGTCCGTAATGGCCGTGCAGGACGCGTTCGTCTATTCCCCGGAACCCCTGGATACCGCGGACATTCTTCATCTGCGTCGCAGACAGGCCAGCGAACTGGTAAAGCGAGGGTCTGTCAACGCCAAGCTGAGCCCGGGCGGGGTCGTGGACATCGAGTACTACGTGCAGGCGTGGCAGATATCCCGGGGCAGGGAAGACCGAGAACTTCGGCTGACCAACACCCTGGAGGCGGTTGAAGCCCTGCGCCGCAAGGGACACCTTGACGATGACCTCTCCATGGGAATCTCCGGGTCATACACATTTCTGCGCAAGCTGATAGACGGTCTTCGCATCGTCAGGGGAAACGCCAAGGACCTGGATATACCTACGCGGGATTCAAAAGAGTACCAGAGACTGGCCCATCGCATATCCGAATACGGGTCGGATCATCTCAGCGCCCACATAGCGTCCCACATGGACTTCGCCAGAAGCATTTGGGAAACTCACCCCCCGCCCCAATGATCTCTGCCGCCTGAGAGCGAAAGTCCCCTCTCCCTCTGGACTGAAAGGGGTATGTAAATCAATAAACCGTTCGTCCTGAGCTTGTCGAAGGACGAGTTCCGAAGTCTCCCTTCGACGGAGGAAGGTTAGAGCCTACCTCGTACTTGATGCGGGGTAGTGGTGAATCCGCAATTTCAAGCGCAAATACCTCAAATACATACCCCTATCAGCTCCCACTGGGTGAGGGTGAGGGCATACCGTCACCGTCTCTGAAATCTTCTCTGCCGCGCCGCCCCAACCAGGTCGAAGATTATCGGGACCGCGTTCGCCCCTATCAGCGCGCCCCACACCAGCCCGCGCAGGTCCGGTATGCCCGGCATACCTATCATGATGTACGTGCCCTTGCCGTACTGAAAGCCCAGCCACGCTCCCAACAGCCCTGCGAGAATTCCCAGGATGATCCTGGTAGCCAACTGTGGCCTGGTCAGTTCCAGCATCCAGGTGCCCACCGACGCTCCTATGCCCGCCGCTATGCCAATCGAGCAGATATTCATGACTTCATTGAATAGCGGGGTTACCAGGAAGAACGAGTGCATGATGAACCGCACCAACACCCAACTCACGAAACCCAGGACGCACGAGAAAAATATGCCGGTGCAGCTTCGGAACAGGAACCACGCTAGTCCCACGGATGGCAACGGATTCCTCCCCCAGACGCCAGGATTCGAAGCGCCGCTCTACACCTGTCGCAGTCGCGGATCCAGGCGGTCGCGCAACCAGTCTCCGGTGAAGTTCAGCGACATCACCGTCAGGAATATGGCCAGGCCGGGCCAGAAGGAGACCCACCAGGCAATCCGCAACTCTAGCTGCCCCTCGCCAACCATCAGGCCCCAGGCCGGAATGTTCGATGGAAGACCCGCTCCAAGGAACGTTAGCGTCGCTTCCGCAAGAATCAACCCGCCGACATTCAACGTAGCGATGACCACGATGGTGTTTATCACGCCGGGCAGAATGTGCTTGTACATGATATAGAAGGGCGACGCGCCCGCAACCCTGGCCAGAGCCACGTAGTCCCTCTCCTTCAGCGAGAGCACTTCCGCGCGCACATTGCGGACGAACGGGCTCCACGCCGTGAGCGCGAGAACGAACATCATCACCACCAGCGTCTGGCCAAGCACGATTACGACCACAAGCGCCACCAACAGGAACGGCAGCGCGTACCAGATGTCCACCAGCCGCGCCACCAACTCGTCAACTATCCCGCCGTACCACCCGCCTATCAGTCCCAGCGCGGAGCCGACCAGAATACCGCTTGACAGCGATATGAGAGCGACCATCAGGGATATGCGCGCGCCGTATATGATCCGGCTGAGAATGTCCCGCCCCAAGTTGTCCGTCCCAAGTATATACCGGGTGGGGCCAATCTCCTCGGGCGGTCTTGACCTGCTGGGCTGCCATGCCGCTCTTTGCTCAGTAGCCCATACCGGAGGAACATACTGATGCCTTAGCGACTGGTCAATTGGGTCGTTGGGCGAGATCCAGGGCGCGAAGATGGCGAATATACCCATGACGCTGAGTATGACCATTGGAATAACGGGCCACCTGCGGAATACTCCCCACACACGCAGGAAAGTGTTGCGCTGTCGCCGCTCGAGTTGGGCCTCGAATGCTACGCCTTCATTCATTATCCGCTGCCCTCTTCAACTCTCTTGATCTGACTCTCTAATCTTGCGTTTCTACTGAAATTCCCTCTCCCTTGATGGGTGAGGGTGAAACCATTACGAATATCGTATCCGCGGATCAGCCCATGCGTAGAGCATATCCGCCACGAAGTTCATCACCAGGTATATGATGACGAAGATGAAGATAGCCCCCGTCAGCAGCGGAAAGTCGTTGTTGTTCACCGCTTCCACCAGCGCGATCCTTCCAAGTCCCGGCCATGCGAACACCACTTCCGCAACCACCGCGCCGTTCATCAGGCCGGCCAGCAGCAGCGCCGATACGGTCAGAGGCGGAATCAGCGCATTCTTGAAAGCGTGCTTCCAGATGACCGAACTGGTGCTCGCGCCTTTCGCTCGCGCCAACTTCACGAACTCCGAATCCAACACTTCCAGCATCGCGGAGCGCGTTATCCGCAGGTATCCTGCCGCCGCGCCCCAGCCGATGGTGATTGTGGGCAATATGAAGTACTCAGGATGGAATCCATACTGATCGTCCGTTGGAGCCTTGAACGCCGCGGGGAGAATACTCCAGGTAACCGCGAATATCAGCACCAGCATGACGCCAACCCAGAAGGCCGGCAGCGCTTGTCCGAACAGCGCGAATCCTCTTCCCAGGTAATCCCAGTAAGTCCCGCGTTTGACCGCGGACAGCACCCCGAGCGGCACCCCCAATATGGTGGCGAAGAGCCACCCGGTGAACGCCAACTGGAACGTGTTCCATATCTTCTCGTTGATGACGTCAATCACCGGACGTCGCGACAGAAGCGTAAGGCCCAGATCGCCCTGCATCAGATGCCAGACCCACTTTGCATACTGCACGACAAGCGGCTGGTCCAGTCCCAAATGCGCCCGCAGTTCGTTAAGATACTTTTCCGTATCGCCGTATCCGTAGGGCTTGGCATAGAGCAGGATAGGATCGCCCGCCATCCTGGACAGCGCGAAAACGATTGCCGTCGCTCCAATCAGCGATACCAACACAAAGGCGAGTCTGCGAATCAGGAATGAAGACATATACGCGCTTTCTTTCTCTAAAATCTATACTGGTGGATGTAACCGACTTCAGGCTTTTGTTTTGGATTGGATATTGGGTTCTGTTGCCGTCGTTTAATTTTCTAGGTCTTCAGGCCAGCCATGATGCTTGGCGAAGGCTACCCAGATGCGCCGCGTCTGCTGACTTTCGCACCTGGTCTCCTCGATCAACTCCACCACTCGCTCAAGCAAGTCCACGATCTTGGCATTCGTTTCCTCAACGGCTGTCAGACGTTCATCCGTTGTCATCTGAGTCTCCTCCCAACACAACTAAGTCTAAAATAATACTCTTTACGCATACAACCCGACCGCTTCCTCCATGTGCAATCCGACTTCTATGGGTTCAACAGCCGAGACTTCGACGAACATACCAGGCGCGACCGAAACCGGTATGGGTATTCCGAACGCTTCTTCCGCCCGTTCCGGGCTAAGCGCTTCCGGTATTGGCAAGCCATCTTCTACCATACCTTCTATATGTATGGTCACGGCTTCGACAATCAATCTCTTAATCTCTTCGATGTTTCCCGCCGCCGTCACACACCCCAGCAGAGACGGTAGAAACGCGGAGTATCCTTCGCTATCATTTCCCTCGACGATAACCTCATATCTGAGTCTATCGCTCATTTCAGCCTCGCTTGTCTCAAGATGCTGTGCAGTGTGCCTGGCTTCAGATCCTCGTTGCGCTGCCCGGGAATTGTAACGCGACCGGGTTTAGTCGGATGCCGGTAGTGCCGATGGCTTCCCCTCCGCGTTCTCACTCTATACCACCCATCTTGCTCTACCAATCTGATTGCATCCCGAACTTTCAATCCACTGAAACTCTCTCGTCTATCAGATGCTCTCGAAAGTTATCTGTTCGGGGTTCGGAACGGCCTGACCAATTTTAGGATTATGGTCAGGCCGTTCCTTGCTTACTATGCTTGTTGGTACAGTAGGGCGGCGACTTCGCCGCCGTCCCATGTGATGACTATTAGCCTAGTTTGCCGGCACGATGTCCTCGGGGTTGTTCCATGTGGAGAACAGCGCGGGGTCCATCGGCCAGGAAGCAATCTTGTTCGGGTTGAACGTGATAGGACCGGGAACTCCGACCACACCGAAGCTGACCGCGTGCTCGTACAGGTAGTCTGCCAGAGCGTTGTTCATCTCGATCTGCTTCGCCGGGTCCGGCTCAGCCGCGACCGCGACCCACGTGTCTGCCGCTTCCTTGATCTCAAGGCCGCAGCCGAAGCCGCCGCGTGTCAGAGACGTATGGTCGGCGGACTTGGGCCACTCCCAAGGCCAGGTGCTCTTGCCGTCGTCACAGGCGGTTACCCACGGAAGCGTGGTCGCGCGAGCGACGATTGTCGGGCGATACACCGAGTAGGCGTACTTCTGCACTGCCGTCCTTACGCCAATGTCTTCCCAGTATCCGGCTATGGCGTCAGCGATTTCCTGGTATCCACCGGGGTTCGGCGCGTACAGAGGAATCTCGAAGCCATTCGGATAGCCCGCCTGGGCGAGCAGTTCCTGGGCCTTCATGGGATCGTATTCATACTCCCACTTGGACTGCCAGTTAGGGTTGATCGTGCTGAACTGGTTGAGATGCGCCTCGAAGCCCAGGTTGTTCAGTACGAATTCGTTGATCTCGGCCCTGTTGACGGCCCTGGCCAGCGCGTTGCGAACCAGTACGCCCTCTTCGAAGTCCGAGCATCCGGCCGGGCACTTGCCGCTGTCGCTCGGGTTGGGGTTGCCAATCCAGGGCAGGTCTCTCATGTAAACCGCCGCGGTGTCCAGAGGCGTGCCGAACAGCACGTGCTCGGCTTCCCACAGGTTGCCGGAGAACACTACGGAGGCGTGTCCCGCCAGGCCGCTGTCGGCGGTCTTGAATCCGCCTTCCAGCATACGCGGCAGGCTCTTGAGCAGGATGGGCGCGGCGTCAACTTCGCCGGTCTCCATCAGCGCGATCTGCGTGTTCTGCTCGCCAACTTCCTTGAATACTATCGTCTCGATCTGGGTGTCAACGCCCTCGGCGTCCACTCTCCAGTGCTTGTATGGGACCGCGTCCAGGATAGCAGTGTCGTCCTGGATCCATTCCCTGACCTGTAGCGGGCCGGTGCCGATGAAGGGAGTATCCTTCATCTCGGTCTCGCCGACCGTCTCGTAGCGGTTCAGGCTCTGCACGCTGTACGCCTGCGCGGCGTCGTTCATCAGGTTCGCGTTCCAGCGCGGGTCGTATATGGTCTCACCCATAGCGTCCTTCGCAAACGTTACTTGCAGCGTGGTGTCGTCCACCGCCACCGCCGGGATGTTCCCGAACACGGTCGCGAAGTCGCCCGCCTGCCAGTGGATGCTGGCCGTGTTGATAGCGCCGTTGCCGTCGTTGATGGTGAACGCGATGTCATGAGCGGTCATTTGGCCCCAGCTCTCGCCCATGTTGCTGCGGTCGCCAAGTCCCGCGCCGTGGAATATCACGTCGTCCCGAATCTGAAGCGTAGCTCCGTATGGGATGCTCTGGCCTTCCTCGAAGTCAAGCTCCCAGGAAGTCGCCAGCATGGGCGCGATCTCTCCGGGTGGAACGAACTTCATCGTTACCTCGCCGACGCCCCAGTAGTGCATCGCGTCGGTCAACTGCGCTGAACCGATGCCGACACCGGGAGCCACATCCGTGATGGCGATGTTGATGACGCCAGCCTCACCCATGGCCTCCGGAGCCGAAATAGCGGCCACGATTTCGACAACAGGGGTCGGAGTGTGGACGAGCACCACTTCCTTCGGGACTTCGACGATCTTCTCGACCTCGACTACCTTCTCGACCTCAACCTCTTTCACCACTTCCTTCTCGACCACGACGGTCTCGCCCGGCACCTCGACGGTCTTCACGACCTCTTTCTCGACCACGACGGTCTCGCCTGGCACCTGGACTTCCTTCACGACCTCTTCCGTTACCACGACGGTCTCGCCGGGCACTTCGACCTCTTTGATCTTCTCTACTTCAACGATCTTCTCTACTTCGACGATTTGTGGATCGCTCTGACACGCAATAGCGAACGCCAGCGCGAACACGGCGATTATGGGAAGCAGTATTCCCGCTCTCTTCACCTTGCTAGACATACACTTACCTCCTGAATCTAACCCTTGCTTTCCGTACGGCGGGCGAAGCGCCTGCGTTTGCCCGTCATAACAAATGAACTTGCTCCGCGCCTGTACGTCGGAACGCATCGCAAATTCATGCCTCGCTATGGCTTGTCAATATGACTGCCAAGCGAAAGGGATGCTACCAAAGAGAACATTATGTGTCAAACGAATATCGCTATATTCGCGTCAAATATCTCAATTCGTGCGAAATATCACAAATCCGCGCCGCGCCGCTGTCCACCCAGCCGATTGTCTGCTATAATTACAGAACAAATGCGCTTGACATGCGCCTTGGTATATAAGGAGAAACTTATCAACGACCGCTCGCCCAGTCGGAAAATTCCCGACCCAAAGCTAATGACAGGTGATTACAGGTCACTTTTCTGGTGACCCGCATCCTGATACACTTGTAAACTCACCTGGAACCCCACCTGTACGATATAAAGCATAGTATATGGCAATGCCATCTCTCACAGATTGGAAAGACGATTGCAAAAGTCCCTTCCTCCTTGACGGGGGAAGGCTAGGATGGGGGTGACCCGCGCAATGAAGATTACCGGAATCAAGACCAACATATTCTCCTCCCGGCACAGAAACGCCAAGCGAAACTGGCTCATCCTGCGGCTGCAGACCGACGAGGGCATAGAGGGCATCGGCGAGGCGTCCATGCTCTCCTACGATCCCCTAGTAGCGAACCTGATAGAAGCCTGGACGGACCACTACCTCGTCGGCAAAGACCCCATGGCCCACGAACTCCACTGGATGCGTATGCACCAGGACAACGCCGACCGCGGCGGACGGCTCTTCTCCACCGCGCTGTCCGGCATTGACATCGCGCTCTGGGACCTCAAGGGCAAGGCGCTCGGCGTCCCCGTTTACCAACTGCTTGGCGGCCCCATCCGCGACAGGATCAGGGTGTACGCCAATGGCTGGTACACCAACCCGGGCTCCCCTGAGCAGAACGCCGAAGAAGCCCTGCGCGTAGTCGAAATGGGATACACCGCGATGAAATTCGACCCATTCGGCCAGCGCAACTACTACACCATCTCCCCCGAGGAAGCTCAGCTGGCCGAAGACCGGGTCGCCGCCGTAAGAGAGGCGGTGGGCCCCAACGTCGAGATACTCGTCGAAGTCCACGCCAAGTTCAGCGTCCATACCGCGGTCCACCTCGGTCAGCGCCTCGAACAGTACAGACCCTTCTGGTTCGAGGAACCCGTCTCCCAGGAGAACGTCGGTGAGATGGCGCAAGTCCGGCAGCGCGTCAACATCCCCATAGCCACCGGCGAGCGTCTCTACCTCAAGTTCCCGTTCTACGAGCTCGTCAAAGCCGACGCCGTGGACATCCTCCAGCCCGATATGTGCAACGCCGGCGGAATCACCGAGCTCAAGAAGATAGCCGCCATCGCCGAACCGAGACACGTGCTCATGGCGCCGCACAATACTAACGCCGCCGTAGGCACGGTCGCCAGCTTCCACCTGGACGCCGCGACGCCCAACTTCCTCATACAGGAATACCACGCCGAGTTCTACGAGCCCCACTACTTCGAGGTGTTCGACGGCCTGCCGCGCCAGAAAGACGGCTACGTTGATCTGCCCACAGGCCCCGGCCTCGGTCTCACCTTCAACGAAGACGTAGTGAACGCACACCCCTATCTGCCCCTCACCCCCGGCGAGCGGGGCATATAGATACTCATTAGGCATACCGGCCGGAGAAGTGCTATGACTACCGCCAACGAACAACCTAACCCCCCGATCTGGAAGGAAAGGATCGTCAAGAATCCTCAGATACTCGCAGGCAAGCCCACCGTGAAAGGTACCAGAATCTCCGTCGAACTCATAACCGACCTTCTCAAGGGCGGACACACTGAAGCCGAAATCATTGAGGACTATCCTCACATCACACCTGAGGACATAGAAGCCTGTGTCCAGTACAAGGCGACCGGCGCCAAACTGTCCTACGTCACCTGGGCGGACATTGACGCCATCATGGACGGCACATACGAACCCAAACCCAGAGAACTATGAGAATACTCGCCGACGAAAATATAGCTGGAAGGTCAATCAAATGAAAATCCTCGGAATAGAAACATCCTGCGACGAGACCGCCGCCGCCGTCATCGAGGACGGAAGGCACATCATCTCCAACGTCGTCGCCACACAGGTGGAGATGCACGCCCGCTACGGCGGAATCGTCCCCGAAATCGCATCCCGCGAACACATGCGGGCCCTGATACCCGTTGTGGACAGCGCCCTCGAACAGGCGGGCATGGAACTGCCCGAACTCGACGGCGTGGCCGTGACCCACGGCCCCGGACTCGCCGGAGCGCTGCTAGTCGGAGTGAATACCGCAAAGGGCATGGCGCTGACCCACAACCTCCCATTCATAGGCATCAACCACCTCGAAGGCCACGTTTACGCCGCGTGGCTGGAGGAAGGTGTGGACCCCGAAGTTCGGCCCGGATTTCCTCTGATGTGTCTGATAACCTCAGGCGGTCACACTGACCTCATTCTCATGGAGGGGCACGGCGTTTACAGGCTGATCGGCAGAACCAGGGACGACGCCGCGGGCGAGGCGTTCGACAAGGCCGCCCGCGTCCTCGGACTTGGATTCCCCGGCGGCCCCGAAATCCAGAGAGTCGCCGAGGCCGCCGTCGGACTCGAGCCCGACCTTCCGCGCCCGAGAATACGGAACTCTCTCGACTTCAGCTTCAGCGGACTGAAGACCGCCGTCCTGAGACGCGCCGAACTCAAGGGCATGTATCCGCCGCCCGAAGAAGGCGACCTGGATCCCTCGGACGTCGCCGAAGTCGCGAACGCATTCCAGGAAGCCATAGTTGATTCCATGGTGCGGCGAACGATGGACGCCGTGAAGGAACACCGTGTAAACGGCATTATCCTGGGCGGTGGCGTAGCCGCAAACTCTCATTTGCGTCAGAAGATGACCGAAGCGTCGCCCGTCGAGGTGATAGTGCCGCGCCCCGGCCTGTGCACCGACAACGGCGCGATGATTGGCGCGGCCGCGTACTTCTCGCTCGACCGTGTCGGCAGTTTCCAGTGGGACCTGGACGTCATACCCAGTCTCAGGCTAGGCTAGACAAACTGCTTGTCCCCAATCCGTAGGGGCGCAACCCTTGTGGTTGCCCTTCGCGACATCCTCAGTGCAGCGACAGCCATTCATCCAGGTTGAATGACGACGCTCTCTTCGTCCGGTACACCGAATTGATGAAGTCGTACACTTCCTTAGACTCTGTTTTCGAGTCGAAGGGCCACTCTATCTGTGCTTCGCGCGCCTTGAATATCGCCGACGGCCGGCCTCGCTCCGTAACCCGGTCAATGACCAGGTACGCCCCCATCGCCAGGACGATCAGCGGTATCGCGACGCGGCCAATCGTGTGCTCTATATATGAATAGAGGATCAGGCTCAAGGCCAGGGACAGCGCGGCCCATAGGTATGGCCCTATGCCTTCGCTGAAGATGAGCCTCACGGAGACGGACTCGATATCCTGGACCGAAATCATCATCGTCTGGCGTCTGTTTCCCTCTCCCGAAATGTGGATGACCCTGTTGTCGGTGAGCAGCAGGGAACCGGACTCTCTGGTCAACCGCCTTCCGCCTTGCCGGTCCGCGCGCATCTTAGCCGTGACGCGCTCGCCGTCGAGCAACTCAAGCTCGCCAAGGCCGAACTCCCCTAGGTCCAACAATCCCTCCCACGACTCTGACTCACGCCAATCATACCAGACCGTTACCGCTGTCCACGCTGACCCATGCGGTCCACGACTATTCGCCCACCCTGCAGGACGAGCCGGACCGACTTCCCCCACTCCAGGCTCGATACGTCCGTCAAGGGGTCCTTGTCCACCAGAATCAGGTCGGCTGTATTGCCCGCCGACACCGTTCCCACGTCCGAATCAAGCCCCAGGCACTCCGCGGCCCTGCTTGTGCCAGCTTTCAGCGCGGACTCGCTCGACAATCCCGCTTCGACCAGGCGCTTGATCTCTTCCGCGTTGTTGCCGTGTACCCATCCGCCCGCGTCCGTGCCCGCGACGATCTTCACGCCCTCCCTGTCGGCGAGCTCCAGGCTGCGAATGTGATGCTCGCGCAGGTTCGCGGATCGCTCTCTACCGTGCGGCGTCCCACGTTCGCGGTGATAGTTGTACACGCTGAACGTCGGTATGTAGAAGACATCCTTGTCCGCCATCATCTTCGCCAGATCCGGGTCTTCATCCAGATTCGTCCCATGCTCTATCGAATCCACACCCGCCTCTATGGCTATCCTCAAGCCGGGGCCTCCCAGCGCGTGACACATGACCCTCCTGCCATGCTGGCGCGCCTCGTCCACCAGGGCGTCCATCTCTTCTCTGCTCATGAGGTGGTCCGACGGGCCGAAATCGGGACGAGAACTCGCGCCGCCGGTTGTGGCAGTCTTTATGGCGTCCGCGCCCGCCCTCACCATCTCCCGCACTTTGCCGCGCATCCCGTCAGGCCCATTCGTCACGCCGTCCGGCAGGGAAGGGTCCGGCGGGCCCGGCGGATGATGTCCCGACGGACTGCGATGCTCTCCCAGGCCGCCCGGCGGCGTTATCGGCAGCAGCACGACCTGGAGGCGCGGACCCGGCACGATGCCCTGTTCCACAGCCATCCTGAATCCCGCGTCCAGTCCGCCCGCGTCCCTGACCGTCGTGTAACCCGACTCCAGCGTCTGCTTGAGAGTCGCCGCGACCCTCATGTGCCTGGTGGAGGTCGGTTCGTTCAGCGCCCACTTGTCCGCGAGTCCGTATCCGAACGAATTAAGGTGGTCGTGGCAGTCTATCAGCCCGGGCATGAGAGTCATGCCGTTCGCGTCCATGACCTCGACGCCCTCGGGCGAGCCGACTTCGGACGCCCGCCCGACCCTTGCGATTCTGCCCCCCTCTATCGCCACCGCCATTCCTTCCTGGACAGGCGAGCCGGTTCCATCCCAAAGCCGCGCGTTATTGACGACTAGCATTATGCGATCACCTCATTGCCGGACTGGTAAATTTCCGCCTCTTATGTTATGACAGTTCACGGGTCGTTTGATAGTTGAATCCGCCCCCTGGCCTGATATTTCTGTCACACGCGCCAAGAACTAAGAACCAACAACTAAAACTAAGGACTAGACATGGAACGCCCGATTCTGAAGCCCATAGGTACGCCTTCCGAAGAACTCGACACCCCGTCGCTGGTCGTGGACCTGGACATACTCGAATCCAATATCTCAGAATTTCACTCCCGATTCGCGGACTCCGAGCAGAAACTCCGTCCCCACCTTCAGTCCCACCTCTCGCCGGCGATAGCCCACATGCAGCTCCGCGCGCCCGGAACCGTCGGCGGGGTAGCGGTTTCGACCTTGGGACAGGCCGAGACATTCGCCCAGCGCGGCTTCCACGACATCCTCATAATCAACCTCGCGGTCACCGCTCCCAAGATCGCCAGGGTCGCCGCCCTGGCTAGAAGAGCGAACGTGAAAATAGGCGCCGACAGCGCCCGGAACATCACTGACCTCAGCGCAGCCGCCTCGTCCGCCGGCTATGAGATAGGAGTCATGGTCGTCGTTAGAGACGAGGAGCGTTTCATCGGGGCCGCCCCGTCGGATACAGCCGGACTGGGTACTCTGGTCCTGGACGCGCCGGGTCTAAAATTCGAGGGGCTCATGTCCTCAAACATCGAGTCGCTGATCGAGGCCGCGTCCACCTGCTCAGAGAGTGGTGTCGAGGCTTCCACGGTAGCGCTCTTACTTTCAGAGAACATGGGCATTCCCGATACTGCATCAGGCGTTACGGAGATAATCGCCGGTTCCTACGCGCTCGTGGACTCGGCCAGCCTGACCGCCTTGCCCGACCTCCGGCCCGCCGCCCGAATCCTCACAACCGTAATGACTCACCAGGACGAAGGACTCGTCTGGCTCGACGCCGGACAGAAGGCGACCAGCATAGACACCGGACTGCCCCAAGTGGACGGCGTCCCGGGCGCGACCGTCAGTCGCATGAGTGCCGAGCACGGCGGCATGGTTCTCGAAGAAGGCGCAAGCTGGGACATTGACCTCGGCAGCAAGGTCTGGCTTGTCCCCCACAACATCGCCAACACCGTAAACGTTTACGACTACTTACACGCCGTCCGCGACGGCAAACTCGAAGCTGTCTGGGAAGTAGCCGCCCGCGGCCGCTACGACTAGATAAAATCCCTTCCCCCTTGATGGGATCACAAGGGTATGTAAGTCAATAAATCGTTCGTCCTGAGCCTGTCGAAGGAAGCTTGTCGAAGGACGAGTCCCAAAATCCCTTCCCCCTCGATGGGACCACAAGGGTATGTAAGTCAATAAATCGTTCGTCCTGAGCCTGTCGAAGGAAGCTTGTCGAAGGACGAGTCCCAAAATCCCTTCCCCCTAGATGGGGGAAGGTTAGAGCCTGCCCCGTACTTGATACGGGGATGGGGGTGAAACCCCAACTTCAATTCAGTCATTCCCGCGAAAGCGGGAATCCAGACCAACGCAACAGAGAGGTGCCAACATGACCGCTCAACCTCCCGCCATCGGAACCCCCATATCCCAGCTCGACACACCCGCCCTGCTCGTTGACCTCGACGCCCTCGAGCGCAACTTCGAGCACATCTCCGCGCTTTACGCCGACTCCGTGTGCAAGATGCGCGAGCACGCCAAGAACATCAAGACCCCCGCCATCCTGCACAAGCAGATTGAGGCCGGAGGGACGGTCGGAGGCGTATGCGCCGCCAAGGTCGCCGAGGCCGAGGTAATGGTAGAGGGTGGAATCAAGGACATCCTCATCACCAGCCAGGTCGTCACCCCCGACAAGATAGCCCGCGTCTGCTCCCTCTCTCGCCTCGCCGACACCAAGGTCGCCATAGACGACGAGCGAAACCTCCGCCTCATATCCTCTATCTCAGAGCGCAGCGACTCCGACGTTGGCGTCGTCATAGAGGTCAACACCTCCATGGACCGCGCCGGAATACGCAGGACCGAGCAGGGCATCAACCTCGCCCGTCTCGCCACCGAGCTCCCCGGCGTCACCTTCAAGGGCGTCATGAGCCACCAGTCCATCAGCGGAGACCCCGACCGCGAGACCCGCTTCTCCGAGGGTCGCCGCTGGATGCAGATGTGCGTTGACGTTGGAAACGCCATCGAAGACGCCGGAATCCCGGTCGAGATAGTCTCCACCGGCGAGACCTTCACCATAGACGTCGCCCCCGAGATGCCCGAGGTAACCGAAGTGCAGGGCGGCACCTACGCCCTCATGAACACCACCAGCGACTACATGGAAGACTTCCACTTCGCCGCCAAGATACTCACCACAGTCATAAGCCGCCCCTCAGACCACATCGCCATAGGCGACGTCGGCTACCGCGCCCTCGCCGCCCCCAACGGCGTCCTCCCTTCAGTCGAGGGCCACGACGACATCGAAGTTGACTCCCTAGCCCCCGACCACATCATCCTGAAATCCCAGGGAGAAATGCCCCTCGACGTCGGCGACCAGTTCCTCCTCCTCAGCGCCCAGCAAGACATCCTCGTAAACCGCTGGGACCGCTTCATAGGCATCCGCAACGGCCAAGTCGAATCCGTCTGGCCCATTCTTGCAAGAGGATGCCATCACTAAATATATACTTTTACTTTCCGTACATCTGTGAGGGGTCGCTGCCGGATTCTGAGACCGTCCCCTACTGGTGCGATGCCGTAAGTAAGGATTTACCATGACGAATTTGCAGGATGATCAGACTTATCTTGAACGCGCGCTTGAAGAGGGTCTCGCCGAACTCTCTATTGAGGGCAGAAGCCAGCGCATCCGCTACATGGCCGCTGACCATTCAGAGCGTTGGTCTGACCCTGAAGAGAAAGTCCGCGCCGAGTTCTGGGCGGAGCTTATCTACAAGTACGGGTATCTACCCGAACGGATAGCTTTCGAGGTAAATGTCCCACGTCGAACTCCAAACGACTATGCCGACCTTGTTATCTTCAGGGATAACGAACTCAAGGATCCTTGGTTCGTGTTCGAGTGCAAGCGGGCTAACGTCTCGGACGCCGAATTCAACCAGTCAATAGAACAGGCCTGCGGCAACCGCGCAAGCCTCGGCGCCCAATTCTGCGGCGCTATCGCGGGCCTTACCCGCCGCCTGCTGAGGTTCGACAGATTCCCATCTGGAGAGCGCGACAGGAACCATCTCACCGACATTCCAAGAAACTACGGCAACCCACCGCCGTGGCGCTTCTACAAGAACAATCGGGGCCAGGATCTAGCTGCCGTGCCGCGCGAGGAATTGCGCGCCGCGATTCGCAAGTGCCACCAGACCCTGTGGGAAGGCGGTCGGCGCAGTCCCATTGAAGCGTTCGGAGAGTTCTCCAAGCTGGTTTTCATAAAACATCTCGACGAGAAGAACGACGACATAGAGGACGGGGAGCCATACGAGTTTCAGCGGCGTGACGGGGAGACTGTCGAGCGGCTTGCAGAGCGTATTGAACGACTATATACCGTTCAGCAGGAACTCGAGCCGGGCGTATTCAAAGATAACATCGGTGTCGAACCGCCAATCCTGGCGCAGTGCGTGGAACACCTGGAAGGCATATCGCTTGACCGCACCGATCTGGACACCAAGGGCGTAGCTTTCGAGGAGTTCATGGGTGGCTTCTTCAAGGGGGACTTCGGCCAGTATTTCACGCCACGCGAGCTTATCTCCTTTGCCGTACAAGTCCTGAATCCAAAGCGCAATGACCTCATCCTCGATCCTGCCTGCGGATCGGGCGGATTCCTTCTGTACGCGCTGGATCACGTGAGGCGCAAGGCCGATAAACGCTTTCCGAACCACAGGACAGATCCGCGGGAGAGCGTTCGACACTTCAACTACTGGCATGATTTCGCTCAGAAAAACCTATTCGGAGTCGAGATAAACGACGAAATAGCCCGTGTAGCTAAGATGAACATGATCATCCATGACGATGGGCACACGAACGTAGTTGACCACGATGCGCTGGACTTCCAGCAGAACATTGAGGCTAGACACGGCGATTTGAAGGAAAACAAGTTTGACAAGATTCTCACGAATCCGCCTTTCGGAGCCGTCATCAGGCGTACCGAGAAAGGGGATGGCTACCTCGAACAGTACGACCTGCGCCGCTATCTTGGTAAACGATACCCTAATCCAAAGTCGAAAGTCGCCAGCGTAAAGACGGAAATTCTGTTCCTGGAACGGATACACTCGTTCCTGAAGCCCGGATCGGGTAAGGCCGCCATCGTACTGCCGGACGGGATTCTGACCAACTCCTCATCAGAAGGTGTACGTCACTGGATTCTACAACACTTTCAACTGCTTGCCGTCGTCAGCCTACCGCAGTTCGCATTTCAGCCTTACGATGCCGCAGTTAAAGCAAGCATCGTGTTTCTGCGCCGTTTGGATGAGGGTGAGGTGATTTCTGGCGATGAATCAATATTCATGGCCATCGCTGAGAACATCGGCTACGATGGTTCAGGCAATTCTACTTTTCATAGAACTGTCAAGGAAGAAGTACCTAGGAGCGAGAAGGTCGAAATCCATAGCTGCGACCTGTACAACCAGAAGGTGTACTATGAGTGGAACTCGGATGATTCCGACTGGAGCGAACGTCGGCGCGAGGTGATAGCGAACACGGGTCTGCTCGCGCAGTGGAAGGCTTTCAAGCGTGATCCGACACCTTTTTTCGCGTAAGCCCCGATGAACGGGGCAAACCACAGTTTCTTGGGATCAAATACCATGAGATAGACTTGTTATCGTTGGGAGTATCCTTTTATGCGTCGGAGCTTCAACACTTCTTACAGGAGCTTCGCAAGCGTCAGGAAACTCATAAGCCATTGAGTACATATGTCGAAGTTAATCCAAGTATGGATTTACGCGGGATGAAACCTGAACACCCTGTCAGTTTTATTCCAATGGAGTCAGTCTCTGTCGGTGCCACTGGCGAGTATTTCCCCTCTGTCAAACAACTCCATGAGGTGAATGAAGGATACAGTCGCTTCAGGAATGGTGACATCTTATGGGCCAAGATCACGCCATCTATGCAAAACGGAAAGTCATGCCTCGTTGATGGGTTGACCAATGGTGTAGGTTTCGGTTCAACCGAGTTCCATGTTCTGAGAGTTCAAGACCACGAAATCTCACCTCAGTTTGTGCTCGAATTCGTAAGCCAAGAAACGCTTCGACAAGTTGCAACTTACGCATTCACAGGTTCAGCCGGACAACAACGAGTGCCTGCCACCTTTCTCGAGAACCTCCCATTTCCCAAACTATCTATGGCTCACCAGAACGAGATGGTCCAAGAAGTGGATACCGTGCGAGCTGAGCTAAAGACAAAGTTGGCCGACGCCGACGTCCTACTGGCCGGAATTGACGGTTTCGTCCTTGACGCTCTGGGCGTCAACCCAAATGCACCACAACGCTCTGTTTTCGCGGTGAGTGCAACGGATGTTCATGATTCAAGATTCGATTCAGATTTTCACTCCCTTCGATTCAGGACGATACGTAACGGGATAGAGAGAGGTAAGTATCCATCAAAAACTGTCGGCGAGCTTTGCGAATACATCCAAAGCGGGTTTGCGGCAGGACTGCAAAATCAGGCATTCGACTACGAATACGGCATTCCCCATCTGCGTCCTCTTAACCTTGATACATTCGGACAGATTTCACTTGAAGGCACGAAATTCGTGCCAAAATCATCAACCGCTGAAAGTAAGCAGTGCGTCCAGGGCGAAGTTTTGTTCAACAATACGAATTCCACTGACTTGGTTGGCAAGAGCGCGGTGTTTGGCTTGGATCAGCCATGCGCCTGCTCAAACCACATCACTCGACTGAAACCAATCAGAAGTATAATCCCCGAGTATCTAGCGTCTGTATTCAACGCTCTCAGGCACACAGGCTATCTTGGCCTGCTAAGTACAAATTTCAACAATCAAGCGGGAATCAACACAGATACTCTAAGACAACTTCGCATACCCGCTCCACCAGTGGATGAACAGAATTCAATCGTTGCCGAAGTCAGCCGTCGTCGTGAAGAAGCCCACCGACTGCGGTTCGAGGCCGAATCGGGCTGGCAGGAGGCAAAGCAATGGTTCGAGGATCAGCTATTAGGAGGGTAGGTCTCCAACCGCGACGCCCACTTCCTGACAACTAAAAACTAAGAACTCCCCATAGAATACGACAAACTCAGCAAGCGCCTCTTCGCCGCCTGCTACGCGACGGCCTAGTCCAATCCGTCTGGCCCATCCTCGCCCGCGGCTGCCACCACTGATAGAAAATCCCTCTTCAAGTGTGCTATCGCCTGCCTGCCTGAAGAGATACTACCGTCGTTTACACAGATGTTGACGAACCTCCGTAACTCCTATAGAAATAGGTGAAAATATGAAATTGAGGAGTTGATTGATGTGAATTGTGTCAGATGTGGCTCCGTGTTGCGGGCGGGGCAGACGAGATGCTCGTGCGGTCAGTATGCAGATCTGCCCGCCAGAGATTTCTATACTCGCCTGGAGAACCAGGTTGAAAAGAGCTCAAAGGACAACTTCCGCCGGGGACTGCTCATCGGCCTTGGCTTTCTGCTCTTGTTTCTGCTGCTGGAAACAATCATGGACACCGTTTTTATTGCGCGGGAACTCTTCCTGGGCGCCATTCTTATAGTTGCGGCGGCGGCAATAGCCTTCAACCTCTGGCAGTTGGTGCGAAAGTTTCTATTGTAAGTTTCCGCCCGACCTCCAAAGGCGTCGCCGAGATGGCTCAGGGCTTCGCAACGGCCTGGTCGAATCCGTCTGGCCCATCCTTGCCCGCGGCTGCTGCCGCCAAGGTCTTTCGATTGTCCATCTCATACGCTCGCAACGTACGTCTTCATGTAGAGGCAACCACAGGGGTTGCCCTTTAATTGCGCTGCCATATTAGATAACCGAAAGACCCTGCTGTACACCCACTCTCCAATCATGCTAACATACGAACATACAAACTAAAGCAGTCGCCTATAACTGGGAACTAATGACTGGAAGCTAATCACTGGCGACTGGAAACTCATAAACAGGAGATTATTCCATGAAAAACAGGAAGCCCGGAAAAAAAGGGCCTCATAGCTAACGCAGGCAAAACGCAGGCAAACGCTGGTCACAGCGGTCACCTGTCGCTCCCCTGTTAAAGCCCAGCGACTCATCCAGCCGGAGACCAGCGCGACTATAAACCAAGCATTATGAAACCTGCCAATTCGACACGATTCGCACAAAGCTGACAACCCAAAGACCCCGGGTAAAACCCCAGGGCCTTTCATTATCGAGTGTCACCTGTGTAGTCCATTCGTGGTGAGCTTGTCGAACCATGAACGGAGGGCCCTTCGACAAGCCAGGACGAACGGGATGGTGACAGTGAGGCGAAAATGAAAGACCCTGCTACCGCAGCTTTGACAATTCGCTATGCGTGGCCTTATGCTATCCGTTGCCTAGAATGTGAAGAGAAACTGGTCAATCCGGTGAACGTGTCGACACTTCGCAAGGAGTATCCATAATGGCAGGCCGTCTTCTGGATCAGATAGATAAGCCTAGCGATCTCAAGCCCCTGACTTACGAAGAGCTCTTGCAGGTAGCTCAAGAGGCGCGGGATACTATCATTTCGGTGATTACCGAACGTGGCGGACACTTGGCCTCTAACTTGGGTGTTGTAGAACTTACGCTTGCTCTGCATCGCGTCTTCGACAGCCCAACCGACAGGGTAGTCTGGGATACGACCAACCAGATGTACACTCACAAGCTGGTTACCGGAAGGCGGGACGAATTCAAAGATATCCGGTTGGAGGGTGGGCTTTCGGGGTTTGGCGAGCCGAGCGAGAGCGAACACGACACGTTAGCCGCCGGACACGCCGGCACCGGGCTTTCCATCGCGCTGGGCATCGCCGAAGGAGCGGCGAATCGCAATCTGGACTCCTGGACAATTGCCGTCGTAGGGGATGGCGCGATGACCTCGGGGTCGAGTTTCGAGGCGCTGAACAACATAGTCCATCTCAATCCCGAAAAGTTCGTCCTCGTATTGAACGACAACGGGATGTCCATTTCCGAGAATATCGGATTCCTGACCAACTGGCGCAAGCGCCTGATAACGCATCCCGAATACCAGGCGATGGTGGACCGAATGAAGGCACTGTCGAAGAGGGTACCTACGGGTGAGTTGATGTACAGCCTGGTCAAGAGGTTCAACACTGCCTTGGCGGGGTTCATCGTTCCCACCATGTTCTGGACCGAGATGGGCTTTCAGTACCTCGGGCCGATTGACGGGCATGATTTCGGTCAACTCGAACAGACGCTCCGTCAAGCCCGGACTCCTACGGGACTGGTCCCGCTGGTCCACGTGGTTACGCACAAGGGGCACGGGTACGAGCCGGCGGAGGATGACCCGGTGAAGTTCCACCAGCCGAGTTCTCCGCTGGGAAGCGGTTCCGGGGCGCCAACCTACTCCCAGGTGTTCGCCGATACTGTCACGCGGATCATGCGTGAAGACGAGTCAGTTGTGGGTATCAGCGCGGCGATGCTGGAAGGCACCGGCTTGGCCGGCGTGCGGCGTGAGTTTCCGGACAGAGTATTCGACGTTGGAATCGCGGAGCAGCACGCGGTGAGCATGGCGGCCGGGCTGGCGTCGGCCGGGGTCAAGCCCTTCGTCTCAATATACTCGACTTTCCTTCAGCGCGCGTTCGATCAGATAGTCCACGATGTCTGCCTGCAAGACCTTCCCGTTACCATCATCGCGGACAGGGCGGGAGTGGTCGGGGAAGACGGCAAGACACACCACGGCGCGTTCGATATATCGTATATTCGTTGTCTTCCCAATATCGTTCTTGCCGCGCCAAGGGATGAGAACCAGTTACAGCATCTCGTTTACACGGCTTACAAGCACCCGGGGCCGTTCGCTATTCGCATAGCGCGAGGGGAAGCGGTCGGAGCGCCTATGGATGAGGAACTGAGAGAGCTGCCTATCGGCAGGGGATCCGTGATGAGAGAAGGCCGGGACGCAGTGATATTCGGCCTGGGGAAGTCGCTCACGGCCGCTATGGAGGCCGCGGAACTGCTTGACGACTATGGGATATCGTGCGGGGTCGTGGACCCGATTTTCGTGAAGCCGCTGGACATAAATCTTCTCGTGGACGCGGCTCGAACGACCGGGCGGATAGTCACGGTAGAAGAGAATGTGCTCGCCGGGGGATTTGGGTCGGCGGTCGTCGAAGGGCTCGCGGCGGCGGGTATGGA
Organism: Dehalococcoidia bacterium; assembly: GCA_965202815.1. Classification (GTDB taxonomy): domain Bacteria; phylum Chloroflexota; class Dehalococcoidia; order Lucifugimonadales; family UBA1123; genus VXRN01. Next base: position 318,404 of record CBDBCD010000002.1, on the reverse strand, counting down.
GGACATAGCAGTCCACCGGATAGGAATGCCGGACTCTTTCATCGAGCATGGCGCGGCGGTTGACCAGAGGCGTAGGCTGCAACTGGACGCGGAGGGAATCGCGCGGCAAATCCGGGATGTCTTCTTCCCGGACGCGGCGGTCAAGCGAATCGCTTCCTGAAGTGTGGTGAACAGTTATTAGTTTTCAGTTATCGGACTGATTTCGCGCGTCCGTATTTCTCATAGGCTTCCCGGTATGATTCGGGCGTGTTGAGGTCGAGGCGGATTGAGGGATCGTCGAAGTGTACTTGCGTAATCTCCGAGCGATGTCGTTCGAATACCTCTCTGAGTCCCTGGTTCTCCTCGGAAATCTGGCTGAGTTCCGGCAGTAGGCTTGCGGAGAACATGAGGGGATGTCCGCCGCGTCCTCGGTATCTTGGCGAGGTTAGCAAGGCGTCCGCTTCCAGGTGCTCACGGATTACCCTGGATACGACCTCCGGGGAGCGAGGCTGATCCACGGCCATAAGCACGATGTCGCGGGCCTCGGGCGATATGGCGTCAAGTCCAGCCCTTATCGAAGAGGCGCGTCCGTCCCTGTACTGGTGATTGACCACGGCGCGGACGTTATCGCCGCTGACGCGCGGGGATACTTCATCCGCCCTGTGTCCCAGAACCACGATCACTTCAGAGGCGCCCGCTTCGAGGAGGGTCTCAATCTGGCTCTCGACGAGTGTCTTGCCCTGCCACGGAAGAAGCGGCTTGGGGCTTCCCATGCGCGAACTGAGGCCGGCCGCGGTCAGTACCGCCGATATGAAACGCATGGAAGACGTCCTGGTTCAGTCAGCAGCCGCAACTCGTTCCGAATCCACCTTGGCTATGATGCGGTCAATGCGACGCTGCTCCAGCTTCATGGGAAGGCCGGTCCCGCCGAGCCTGTACATGAGAATCTCGCCCATGATGCTGACCGCGATCTCTTCGGGGGTGCGAGCCCGGATATCGAGCCCGATGGGGGAGCGGATACTGCGCAGACGCTCTTCATCAATGCCCATACGCACGAGGTCTTCGTAGATCAGGATGGTCTTGCGCTTGCTTCCCATAAGGCCGACGTATCTCGCGGGGGTGGCGGCCGCGGCGGCCAGCGCCACGTTGTCGAACCTGTGGCCGCGCGTGGCGACGACGATGAAGGTGTTGGCGTTGATGGGGAGTTCGTCCAGCGCGTCCTCGGGCTTCTTGGCGATGATGATGTCGGCGTCCGAGAAGCGTTCCGGGTTTGCGAACTCTTCCCTGTCGTCGGTGATGAACAGCCTGAAGCCGAGAGGCTTGGCGTGGGCGGCGAGAGCGAACGATACGTGTCCGCCTCCGCAGATGACCAACTGGGGAGGCGTGGTGTACGCCTCGATGAAGTACTCAGTACCGTCCTCTGCGATTGCGTACTCGTTTCTGCCCATAGCCATGAGGCCGTGGGCGCGCTTGACGGCATCGCGGTCGAGTTCGGCGTCGCCGAGAGAGCCTTCGGTGGAGCCGTCCTCGCGTATGAACAGCTTTGCGCCGATGGGCAGATCCTTGCCGGGCGCGGACTTTATCAGGCTTGCGAGCGCGACTGAGGGGCCGCCTTCGTAAGCGGCGTCTATCTCTTTGGCGTAGTCGAGATACTGGTCGGGCTGGTACACGGGGTCTATTAGGAAGAACATCGTGCCGCCGCACACCAAGCCGTCCTGGGCGGCGAGGTCTTCGTTGAGTTCGTATTCGCGGTACTGGGCGTCGCCGCCGCGCCGCATGAGCTGGCTGGCAGCGTACCAGATGTCGCCCTCGACGCAACCGCCGCCAAGAGTGCCGACGCCGGAGCCGTCGCTGCGAACAAGCAGTTTCGCGCCGGGCTTCTGGGGCGTGGAGCCTTTTGTGCGGATAACAGTTGCCATTACCAACTGTTCTTCCTTCTCAAGCAAGCTTACGGCTTCGTGGAATACGTCCTGCATATTGCTGTACCACCTCCGTGGATAGATGAAAACCGTGATCCGGTTCTATATATTAGCTTAACAGTAAGCGGTGGTGTCGGCAATTGGCAGTTTTCAGTCGTTAGTGGTCTGTTATTAGGTTCTGTTGACATTTGATGTTTCAGTCATGCAGACGGCAGTTACAGCAATAGCATTGGCTACACTCCGCATCTATGGATTCCCGCTTTCGCGGGAATGACGATAAATGTCAACACGGCCTAGTTTTCAGTTGCCGATTTAGGGATATTGGGGGAAGAGCAAGGGGCTGACCCGAATGGATCAGCCCCTCTTTTTCATGCTATTAGATCAGATTGTCGGCGACTAGTAGTCCATCGGAGGCATCGCGGGGGCCGCGGGCTCGGGGGCGGGCACGTCGGTTATCAGGGACTCGGTCGTTAGTACCATTGCGGCGACGGAGGAAGCGTTCTCTATCGCGGCGCGGGTAACCTTGGCGGGGTCCATGATGCCTTTTTCGAGCAGGTGGCAAAACTCTCCGGCCTCGGCGTCGTAGCCCCAGTCGCCTTCACTCTTGAGGCTCTCGGAGAGGATGACCTCGCCAGAAACGCCCGTGTTCTCGGAGATGAGCTTGATGGGGCGCTGCAGAGCTTCGCTGAGAATCGTGGCGCCGGTGGCCTCGTCGCCGGAGAGAGAAAGAGCGTCGAGGGCGACGCTGGCGCGCAGAACGGCCAGTCCGCCACCGGGAACGATGCCCTCTTCAACAGCGGCGCGGGTCGCGGACAGCGCGTCCTCTACGCGGTTCTTCTTCTCTTTGAGTTCGACCTCGGTAGCGGCGCCGACCTTGATGATGGCAACGCCGCCGGAGAGCTTGGCCAGGCGTTCCTGGAGCTTCTCGCGGTCGAAGTCGGATGTGGTCTCGTCAACCTGGGCCTTGATCTGGTTGATGCGGCCCTGGATGTTGTCCTCGGTGCCGGAGCCGTCCACGAATGTGGTCTCTTCCTTGGAGGCAACGATGCGGCGGGCGCGACCAAGGTCCTCGACCGTGACCGAGTCCAGCTTGCGTCCTACCTCTTCGCTGATGACCTGGCCGCCGGTCAGGATGGCCATGTCTTCGAGCATCGCCTTTCGGCGGTCGCCGAATCCGGGGGCCTTGATAGCGACGCAGTTCAGCGTGCCGCGCAGCTTGTTGACAACCAGAGTTGCCAGGGCTTCGCCCTCGATGTCTTCGGCAACGATAACGACGTTCTTGCCGACCTGGAGAATCTTCTCGAGGGCGGGCAGAACGTCGGAGACTGCGGAGATCTTCTTGTCGGTGATCAGGATGTAGGGGTCGTCAATGGACGATTCCATGCGGTCCTGGTCGGTGATGAAGTAAGGGGAGATGTAGCCGCGGTCTATCTGCATACCTTCTACGAACTCCTGCTCGTAGGACAGACCCTTGGACTCTTCGACGGTGATGACACCGTCCTTGCCGACCTTCTCCATGACATCGGCGATGAGCTCGCCCATTTCGTCGTCGTGGGCGGAGAGAGAGGCGACCTGCGCGATCTGCATCCGGCCTTCGACGGGGGTGGACATCTCTTCGACGGCGTCGCGCATGGCAACTACACCGCGCTCGATGCCGCGCTTGAGGGCCATGGGGTTGGCTCCGGCGGCGATGTTCTTGAATCCTTCGTGGATGATGGCCTGGGCAAGCACTGTGGCGGTGGTGGTGCCGTCGCCGGCGACGTCGTTGGTCTTGCTTGCGGCTTCCTTGAGAAGCTGGGCGCCCATGTTCTCGAACGGGTCTTCCAGTTCGATTTCCTTGGCGATAGTTACGCCGTCGGAGCAGACCTGGGGCGGGCCGAACTTCTTGTCCAATACGACATTGCGGCCTCGTGGGCCAAGCGTTACGCCGACGGTGTCGGCCATAACGTCTATGCCGCGCTTCATCGCGGCTCTGGCTTCCTCACTGAACTGAAGCTGTTTCGCTGGCATTTCTGGTTCAGTCCTCCTTCTTGGGTACTTGGGAAATAGGGGGTTACTGGATTACTTCTTGAACAGGATGTCGTCTTCGCGCAGAACGAGGTACTCGACGCTGCCGTCGCTGTATTCGGTGCCGGCGTACTTGGAGTAGATGACCACATCGCCAACCGCGACTTCCATGGGGATGCGCGCGCTGCCGTCATCGGACAGACGTCCGGGACCCACGGCCACTACGACACCTTCCTGGGGCTTCTCTTTGGCGGTGTCGGGTATGTAGATCCCGCCCGCTGTCATCTGCTCTTCGCCCTCCTGGGGCTCGACAACCACGCGGTTGCCAAGGGGCTTGAACATTACTTTCGTTTCGGTCGCCATTCTTGCTGGAACCTCCTTGTATTAGAGTATGTTGACTGCCTGATTTTGGTGGTTAGCAGTCCATAGACAAGACTGCTAATTCAGATGATAGCGAAAGCATTTTCGGGGTGTCAACAGCAGTGTTTTGGCGAGCGAAGATTCGGGATAGGAGGCGTCGGAGCGAGGCCTGTGTAACTGCGGAGGCAAGGCCTTTCCAGAGTGGCCAGTCCTCAGTTCGGGAGTGTCGACTATATATTGCGCTTTATTTCGTACAGGCGGGGCGCCTGGTGATTTCCCAAGCGGAACAGGAGGCGGGTCACGTGGGGAGTGGCCTGTAATCACCTGTTGTTAACTTTGGGCCGAGAAATTTCTTTGGTTAGGGGGTCATCGCTATAAGTTTTAATTTATGCTCTGGGTACGTTTGTTCTTGCAGTCAATTGCAGCACAGCGCTAGACAGTCGTGTAGTATCTGTGGAAACTTTCAGTTCGATGCCGAGGGGGAGAAGAGAATGGACAGGCCGGAGTTCGTTGACGCCCACGTACACTTCTATGATATGCAGCACCCGGAGTTGCACTACGCGCATTGGCAACCGGATGTGGTTCATCCGTCGCTGGGTACGCTGCCCAGAAAGTTGTCGGAGCGCAACTGGCTCGCGGAGGACTTCATCGAGTTGACGTGCGGAGTGAATGTGACCAAGGCGGTTCATGTGCAGGCGGCGATTGGGTCGGCGGACCCGGTGAAGGAGACGGAATGGCTACAGGAGGCCGCGGACCGCACCGGGTTTCCGCAGGCCATCGTAGCTTATGCCGACCTGAGAGCCCCGGATGTGGAGGCGACGCTGGAACGGCACTGCGAGCTTCCTAATATGGGCGGCATCCGGGACTTTTCTTACGGCGACTATCTGGTGGAGCCGGACTTTCACAGGGGTTATGCGTTGCTGGAGAAGTACGGGCTGATAGCGAGCATAGCGGCGCAGTGGCAGGATATGGAGAAGTTGGCTGCGCTTGCGGCTAAGTTTCCCAATACCCCGATAGTGATAGACCATGCTGGAGTCCCGTCGGAGCGAACGCCGGAATACTTCGAGAACTGGAAGAGAGGGATGCGGACCGCCGCAACCGCGGAGAACGTCATCTGCAAGATTTCGGGCCTGGGGATGGGGGACAATGAGTGGACGGTGGACAGCATCCGGCCCTATGTCCTGCACTGCATAGAGACGTTCGGGGTGGAGCGCAGCCTGTTCGCGACGAACTGGCCGGTGGACAGCTTGTTCAGCGATTATGACGCGATAGTGAGCGCGTATGACGAGATAACGACGGGGTTCAGCGAAGGGGAGCGGCAGGCGCTGTTTTCGGGGAATGCTGAGGGGCTGTATGGGATATAGGGGTGTCGTGAAAGGTAAGGGGCGATGAGTACGTACAGGTTTGAGGTTGTGATCGAAGCGGATGAGTTCGAGGATGGTCGGGAAGCGTATCACGCATATTGTCCGGCTTTGCCCGGATGCCATACATGGGGCTGTACTTACGAAGAAGCCGAGGCGAATGTGAGGGAGGCGGCGTTGCTGTATGTGGAGGATATGGTGGAGGCGGGGGAGTGAGTATAATACCAATTCGGAGTGATGTCGTCATGTTTTCATCGTTCGGATCAGTGGATTCTCGCTTTCGCGGGAATGACGGTAAACCTAACCTGTCGTCAGAATTTACGTCGTAGTCAGAATGAAATGGTATTACAGGTTTTCATTATAGTACGGACAGGCTTAAGTTATGAATTAGTGTTAAAGCCAATAGTTAATAGTTTAGTTAGCTATTAGTTTAATTAACTAACTCTTAACTGATTTGACGAGAATTTTCGGATGATTTGACAGCCGTGATATGCCATGATACATATGATTGTGCCTGAGATATTCACAGAGAAATTCAGATAGATCAGAGAAATTTCGAGCACTTCTCCCTTCAAATCAGCATCGCCATAACGGATCATCTTAATTCAACACGGAGTCTTGAATATGGCAACTCTATTGCCTGAGCAGAATGAAGCACTGGATATACTAAAAGAAAGAGTGGGGAATGATCTCCGCGATTTTGTGATTATGCGCAATGAAGAGCAAAATCAGGATAACATACTAGCAATCGGCTACACGATGGCTGAATTTTGTCAGTACATACACTGGTCGGCTTTTGAGAAGTTCAATGAAAAACCTAATGTCCATAATGCGATGGTCTTATTTTGGGATGTGTACGAGTGGTGGAAATCCGAAGATGGCTCCCTTCCCGCCAGTTTGTCAGACTCCACAGAAGAATACGAAGGTTTAGTATTGGCTGTATTGGATTCTTTGTACAAATGTCGCAAAGTTCCTTATATACCTGATACTGATGACTCCGGTAGATACAATGAACTCCTCATATATCTACACATTATAGCTGCGCGAGCTTTTAGGATTCGTAAAAATAATGGACTGTCTGAGGAAGCAATAGATTGCTTCATAGAAATTCTGAGCACGTATGCACGTATTAGGTCAACAAGTGCCTGGAAAAGCTACGCACATCTCGGAAACAAACATCCGAAATATATTTCAACTCACGCCATCGTAGCTATTTCCTTTAGAGAAATCAGTCGTATTGATCTAGCGCAGGGAAGTAATATGCAAGCCCTTAGCAATCTGTGGGAAGCTGTATTGTATTACGAAGATGCACTTGAGTATGCACAGATCATAGACCTAAGTAATGACGTAGACGATAAAGGAGATGGATACGATTGGAATGCCCGGTTTCAGAAACTTCTAACTGGTCTGGACGTTTCACTTGAAGAAGCTGCTGATATTTTCTATGCGCTTAGATCTAAAAACGAATCGGTAGAAGACTGGAAAGGGATAGTTAGAGCGTGTGATGGATTGTCCTATGTTCGCACTGACGCTGTTACAGGATACAGCGATGTAATTGATGATCCTGATTCTGAGTATGGAGCTATGGAGATAGGATGGATTGAATTCTGGTATAGCGCACGAGCTTGGGCGAGTGCGCAGATGAGTCGCAGTGAATTTTGGGAATGGCGAGAACAAGAGGAAGCACGGGCCGCTGAAAACCGACTCAAGAACTATTTCTTCGATGACACTTGGCTGGATGTGCCTCCACGAGCGCGGAAGGCCCTTATAAGCGCAGACAGAGAATACAACTCAAGAGAGGCTGGAAGACTAGAAAGTATTCTCAACGAATTATACATAGCCATAGAAGAGACTTGTCTCAAGTTTATATGGCGACCTTTGGAGGATGATAGAACACCTTCAGGGTTCGACTTTCTAAATATCCAAGCCAAACTGGCTGAGAATCCACAACTTTCAAGTCCAGACATGAGTCATTATGAATACGATATTTGTAAGCGTCCGTTCTTCCGGGAATTTCTGGAGCGGCAGGGACTTGGAAATGAAGATATTGGATTCTTAACTGAGAGCCTGCCTAATTCTATGAGTCAACTCAGAAAGGAAAGGAATAGTGCCCAGCATGATAGCGGGTACTCTCGGACGCGGGATGATATAGGGTCATTCTACCGGGGCTTCTTGGGAATCGGTCAGGCAGGGGTGTTGCCCGAACTCATCAGGGTCGGACGTAAACTGTCGAGTCGCTAGAATCTTATTTCTCAGCTTGCGACGGCTACACTCTCTTGCAGAGAAGGTTCGAGCAGGCGGGCGGTGACTTTATCCCTGTCGCCTTGTATTTCCAGGAAGCGACTCACAGGCTCCGAGGATATAATTTGCATGAGACCGTCTTCCAATTCGGTAAGTTCTATTTCGGCTTCGGAACCTACATGGTGCAGGAAGTTGAAGATGGTCAGGCCGGCGGGGGTGTCGCTTTTGGGATCCATCCTGAGAAGTATCTGGTCGGAGAGTTGGTAGCCTGTGGCTGGTCTGGGGTTGCCGAAGGCAATGTAGAGAGTGTCGCCTTCGGCGTCGTATGTTATACGAACTGAGTTCATCATCATTTTGCCCTCCGCCGCCTGACACAGTATGCCGTCAGTATGAAGTTGTTCTCGCTTCCATCCAGATTGGATCCAAATTTCACCGCTGCTACTACTGTCGTATTTCCTAGTGGAAGGTCGGCGCGGTCTTGGTGGTACAGATAGATGTAGGGTCTGACGGAGTCCTGAAATCGGCGTCCTCTGCGAATTGCCTCAAATACATGATCTTTGTACTCACGCATCTCAGGGTGTTCGTCACATATGTGTTCCCACCGTTCCCATGTCAGGTATATCCGATGACCGCGCCGATCCCTAACGCTTTCAGGTACAGGGTATCCCCCGTTCCTTGCCATATTCAGGCTCCACTTTCCTTCGGGCTAACCTGCCAAAGACATTTACCTACGGCCTGATGTTGGAGACTCCACCGTCTATTACCAGTTCGGAGCCGGTTACGAATGAGGACTCGTCGGAGGCGAGATAGAGGGCGCCGTAGGCGACGTCCTCGGGTTGGCCGAGCCTGCCGATGGGTATCTCGCCGACGCGGGTCTCGGGTCGTACGGAGTTGGTGGCGGCGCGAATCATGTCGGTGTCAATCGGCCCCGGGTGAATCGAGTTGCACCTGATGCCCTCGCCAGCGAAGCGGCCGGCGGTGGACTTGGTGAACACGCGCACCGCGCCCTTGGATGCGCTGTACGCGGGAGACGCCAGCGGCCTGCCCAGGATGCCCGCTATCGAGGATATGTTGACTATGGAGCCGCCGCCGGCTCTCTGCATGGCGGGGATGGCGTACTTTACGCCGAGGAATACGCCCTTGGCGTTGACGTCCATCATCGTGTCCCAGTCGTCGGAGGACACGTCCATGTCGGAGTGTCGCATAGAAATTCCGGCGTTGTTTACGAGAATGTCGAGCTTGCCGTACTTGCTCTCGGCGAGTTCGACGGCTCGCCGCCAGTCGTCTTCGCTCGTAACGTCCAGGTGGACGTACTCGACGTCGCCGCCTAGTTCAGCGACTTTGGCCTCGACCTTTCTGCCGTCTTCGTCCTGAACGTCGCCGAAGATGACCTTCGCTCCTTCCAATGCGAAGAGTTCGGTTTCGACCGCGCCCTGTCCTCTCGCGCCGCCGCTTATGATCGCTACCTTGCCGTCCAGCCTGCCCATGTCTTCCTCCTTGGGGAATGAGTGTTTCGATGATTCTGCCCGCATTATAGACTGAAGGCGTCGGCTTGGGGTGATACACTGTAAGAAGATTCGCACAGACACGCCGGAACAGGCGGGAGGTTCAAGCGTGGAGATCATCTCGCCGTCTTCTACCGGGCGCGACTGGGTTACCAAGCGGGACCTGTACGCCAGGCACGGGGTCAAGGAGTACTGGCTGATAGACCCCATCAACCGGACTCTATGGGTCATGCGCCTTAGAGACGGATACCTGGAGCTTTCCGATACGCTTTATGAAGGCGACACGCTGACAGCTTCAACAATCAAGGGTTTCAGCGTAAATATCAGCGACATATTCTAAAGCCGGATTCTCTGTATGACTTGATGAAAACACGAGCCCGGAGTGGACATGAGTAGTCCAGGGCGCGGGCGCAATTCTGTGAAGTTTCCCAATCCGGGACGGGGTGGTGACTAATGGCCGAACGAGAATTCCTGTGTGTCGCGCATCGAGGCGCGTCTTCGTACGCGCCCGAGAATACGTTCGCGGCGTTCGACAAGGCACTGGAGATTGGGGCCAGTCACGTGGAGTTGGATGTCCACTTCTCGCGGGACGGGCATATCGTGGTGGTTCACGATGATACGCTGGACCGGACGACGGACGGCTCCGGCGCGGTGGCGGATATGACGCTTGCCGAATTGAGGAGCTTGGACGCCGGATCGTGGTTTGGGTCCGAGTATTCGGGTGAACGTATCAGGACGCTTGCCGAGATATTCGAGCAGTACAAGGGCAGGCTCCACTTTCACATAGAGATAAAGGCGCGCGCCGAGGGGCTGGCGAGTCGGACGGCGGACATGGTGAGGGCTCACGGTATGACTGAAGATGTGACGTTCACGTCCTTCTGGAAACCGTGGCTGGAAGAAACCAGGATGTACGCTCCTGAACTCACGACGGGATGGCTTGTCCCATTAGGGCGAGACAGTTCCTGGGACGACTCGATCATCGAACAGGCGCTGGAACTGGGGCTCGACCAAGTATGCCCACGCGCCGATATCACAACGCCGGAACTGGTAAGAAAGCTGCATCAGAAGGGCTTCGTCGCCAGGTGTCATGGCGCTTACAGCGAAGAGTTGATGCGTCATGCCGTGGACTGCGGCGCGGACGGCACGACGGTCAACTTCCCGGACAAGCTGATAGAGTATCTGGCGGCTCGGCAGTAAGACGTGGTCTGGCTGCAGGTTCTTTTCATTTTCGAGTGTCACCTGTGTAGTCCGTTCGTGGCGAGCCTGTCAAACCGTGACCGGACTGCCCTTCGACAAGCTCAGGGCGAACGATAGATTGACGACAAGACGAAACCGAAAGCAACTGTCTTGAAAGTCAACAGGTACTGTCTGCGACTTCAAGAGTCATGCCGCGCCATGGTGAGCCATGTTTGATCATCGAGTTGAGGATGGTCAGCAACTTACGCATACAGGCGGTGAGCGCCACCTTCTTGGGCTTGCCTGCCTCCAACAGCCTCTCATAGAAGGCCTTTATGGTCGGGTTGTATCTGCTGGCCACCAACGCTCCCATGTATAGAACGGAACGCACACGGGCTCGTCCGCCCCAGACCATTCGCTTGCCTCGCAAAGAACCGCTGTCGCGGTTGAACGGAGCGACACCAACCAGCGCGGCTATCTGACGACGGTTCAGACTGCCCAGTTCAGGCAGATATGCCAGCAGAGCGAAAGATACCTGTTCACCCACGCCAGGGACGCTGCGCAGAAGGTCGTTCTTCTCCTGCCACAGCGGACTTCCTCGCAACGCCTGTCTCAGACCTTCGTCCAAGTCCGACACTTCTTGCTCTAACCATGCTATGTGAGCCTGGATACGCGGACGCACCGCATCGGCGCAACTGCCCAGACGGTTCTTCTCAGACACAAGCATTGATACCACCTGCTGTCTGCGCGTGAGCAGTGAGCCGATAGCCTGGATGTCGGCGTCCGGCAGAGGACGCGCCGGTGACGGACCGCTTCGGCAAAGTGAGCCAGCGCCTTTGCGTCCAGAGCGTCGGTTTTGGCCAACTTCCCCGTTGCGCGCGCGAAGTCTCTCACCTGACGCGGATTGACCACCACCACAGGCAGAGACGCAACCGCCAGCGCAGACACCAAGCGCAACTCCATACCACCAGACGCTTCCAGCAACACCATGGTCGGATTCAGACTCTTCAGAGCCAAGACCAGTTCTTCGATCCCCGATTCGTCGTAGCGGACTTCCCATACGTCTCCGCTCGGACGCGCCGCAACGTCCAGTCGGTACTTGGATACGTCAACGCCCACGTATATCTCTTGCTGTTCCATCTCTCACTCCCGCTGTCTGTTGGCCCATCCTTGCACGATGCGGGCTAACTCACCCAGGCAACTGTTCGGGCTCTGACTGGATATGGCGCGGCGACCCTCGCTTTCGAACGGTCTTAGAGGGTGTCTGAGAAGTGTTAAGATCGTCTCATTATGAAGCGCAAACCGTATCCCACAGACCTGACAGACACCGAATGGACCATCCTCAAGCCACTGATTCCGAAAGCCAGAGCAGGCGGACGACCGCGCTCAGTGGATATGCGGGAGATCGTCAACGCCATCTTCTACGTTCTCAGAGGTGGGATACCGTGGCGGATGCTTCCCCATGACCTTCCGCCATGGAAGACCGTCTATCACTATTTCAGAGCATGGCGGATGGAAGGTGTGTGGGAGGATATGAACGAAGCATTGCGCGAGCGAGTCAGAGCAACACAGGGACGATGTCCCACACCGAGCGCTGGCGCGATAGACTCGCAGTCTGCCAAGACGAGTGAAAGGGGGGCATACGCAGCTACGACGGCGGCAAGAAGGTGAACGGCAGGAAGCGTCATATACTTGTGGACACCGAAGGGTTAGTGCTGAAGGTGAAGGTGCATGAGGCTGGATTGTCTGACAAGGCGGGCGCCAAGATAGTTCTGGAGGGTCTGAACAGCCGATTTCCGAGGATGCGGAAGGTGTGGACGGACTACGCATATCGTGGACTTAAGCAGTGGATGAGAATCACACTGGGCTGGGACTTGGAGGTTGTGAGACATAGTTGGTCCGGCATGGTATGGGTGGTAGGAGACCAGGAACCTCCGAGTCGTCCGAAGGGGTTTGTGGTATTGCCGCGGCGCTGGGTAGTAGAGCGCACATTCGCATGGCTGGTGCGTAACCGCAGACTGTCCAAGGACTATGAATACTTGCCTGAAACTGAAGAGTCGTTCGTGTATGCTGCCATGGTCAGACTGATGCTTCGCAGACTGGCGCATCCTACCTGAAATGACTTCTCAGACACCCTCTTAGTTCAACTTCCAGAGTCATCATCCCTACCAGTCGGCTCATACTCAGAGTTGCCATTTTTCCATTCATGTTGTCAAACGTTTCGTGATTCACGTAACCGGGAGGGGTGTCGGTTCTTATCGAAACCCAATCATCTTGTCTAAAAAACGTGTTATACTGTTGCCACATCTGGCTTTGGCTGGGTTGAAGGAGATAGAGAATGGCAACAGCTAGCATTGAGGAATGTGTCAGCAAACTGGAAGGCGCACACGAACACTTGGCAACAAAAGCTGATCTGGCCGACCTGAAGGCGGAACTCATAAAGTGGATGGTGGGGGTTATGATCGGCGGAATGGCTACTGCTGCTACATTGAGCATCGCACTATTGAAACTTCTGGAGGGATAGACATGGCGACAGAATCCAACCCCAAGCGTCCGCGTGGTAGGCCAGTGACCAAGCCTTACCCTGAACGCATAGATGCGAGTCCAGAAGAGATAGCCGAGATGGTTCTGAGTATGCCGCCCAAGAAGCGCGGGGAATGGCGGTTCGAGAGGGAAGGCAAGTAGCTTAGATACCTATGGCAAGACGCCGCTCCCACGAATGGAGCGGCGTCTTGTTGTGTCTGAGGTCTGACAGCCTAAATGTGCATAAGTATATAATTCCCCTCCCAAAACCCCATACGCTCTGAGGCGTGTCCGTACATACGCTTGCCCACCAGTTCGTACCTGTCATCTCCCACACGCTTCCATCCACTGTACGCTATGGCGCTCTTCACCTCGTAGCTGTCGCGCTCTTCTCTCTGAAGGTGAACCCATACCCCGTCCGCTTCGGTGTACAGAACCTCAGCCCGACTCTGACCGTCGCATACATCCTCGCCTCGCTCGAAACACGCTTCCCAACGTTCTAACTCCTCCTCCATAGCTCTATCACAGACCGCAGACAAGAGCCTATGTATCGTCATTGCCGACAAAACCCCGGCAGTCAGAGCGCTCAGCAGCCTGGCAACCACCCGAAAGGGCGCCACAGTCGCCATTGACACCACACTCTCTGCCAGCGACGGACTCGAACTCTGATGAGACTTCCATCCCAGACTCTCGTCCAGAGCGAACACCGACTTGCACTCTTGGTCCCGATACATCCGTCGTCTGACCACCACCTCTGCGAAACGGGTAACCACGGTCCGCTCCCGAAATCCCTCCACTCGCAGGCCCTTTGGCTTCGACCGAAGCAACCGGTCATCCAGTTCCTTCAGTCTGACAGTTGCTCGCTCCCGCGCATACGCGCATCCCTCACGATAGCTCGCCTCTTCCCAATCCACGCCCCCAAAGCTCTGGTCTTGTCTGTTCCACTGCGATACGTTGTTCTCTGCCATCAGTCTGGACACATCCTTTTGGTTTTTGCTTCCCTTAGGATATGTCCTACTGGTGGCTTCCGACTAAATTGGTACAGGCTCGCGGCAGGTATTAGCAGCACGCGCTGATAACGCCTACGGGGGGCTGGATTCCCGCTTTCGCGGGAATGACGATCACAGGATAATCGGCGCGTGTAGAGAATACCGGGCGGCGATGATACTAGCAGCTTGGTTGCGGGAGGTGTAAATCAGATGACCAAGACCCATGTCGTTACGGGAGTTACGGGATACACGGGGCGATTCATCGCCCGGCGGCTGCTTGGGATGGGGCACGGAGTCCGGTCTCTCACAGGCCACCCCGCGCGGCCCAGCCCATTCGAGGGCCGGGTCCGAGTGATGCCTTACAACTTCGAGAACCCCGACTTGCTCGCCCGGAGCCTGGTGGGGGCCGACACGCTCTTCAACACCTACTGGATCCGCATGGCGCGCGGAGACATGACGCACGAGAGAGCGGCCAAGAACCTCAAGATCCTCTTTGCCGCCGCCCAGTGGGCGGGCGTCCGGCGCGTCGTGCATATAAGCATCGCCAACGCGACCGTCAACTCTCACCTGCCGTACTATCGCGGCAAGGCGCTGGCGGAACAGTACCTCCGCGAGTTCGGACCGTCCTACGCGATAATCAGGCCGACGCTGCTCTTTGGGCATGGGGACATTCTGCTGAACAACATATCGTGGGCGCTCAGGCGATTTCCGGTCTTCCCGGTCCCCGGACGAGGCGACTATCCGGTCCAGCCCGGCTTTGTGGAAGACATCGCGGACCTGGCCGTCGCGCTGGGTGAGAGCGACGAGAACGTGGAGATGGACGCCGTTGGGCCGGAGACGTTCAGCTACTATGACTACGTGAAACTCGTCAGGAGCAATATCGGGGCGACGTGCGCGGTGCTGAGAATGCCTCCCGGTCTCGCGCTGCTCGGTTCCAAGGTGGTGGGCGCGTTCGTCAATGACGTAACTCTGACCCGGGACGAGATAGAGGGACTGTCGGGCGGCCTTCTGGCGTCGAAAGAGGCAAGCGGACCTACTCTTCCGACCAGGATAACGGAGTGGCTTGCGGACAACGCCGATGGACTCGGCCAGGAATACGCTTCGGAGTTGGAGCGGCACTACCGCTAGGTGACTATCTCGAAACCCAATCGGAAGGGATTCCACCCCCATCCTAACCTTCCCCCATCGAGGGGGAAGGGAGTTTGCCTACCCTTGTGGCTCGTTTCCTGCGATAGTTTCTAAGTCGGCTGGCCGGTTGGTGGAAGCCCGTTGCCTTCCGGCGTGTCAGCCGAGACGCCAGGTTGTGCCTTCGGGGTTGTCTTCCAGGGTTACGCCAAGTTCTGTGAGACGGTCGCGGATGCTGTCGGCGAGTTGGAACTGGCGAGCGGCGCGCAGTTCAGCGCGCACGTCCACGAGAGTCTGAATGAAGGGCGCGGCTTCGGCGCTTTCGACCTGCGGCTCGTCGAGCTCGAGTCCCAGGACTCCGGCGAGTTCACGCAGGGTATCCTGAGCGGACTTGATATTCGAGCCGCTCTCGCGTCCGCGGTTGATTTCGCGCACAAGATCGAAGAGAGACGCGAGAGCGCGGGGGGTATTGAGGTCGTCGTCCATGGCCTCGATGAATCGTTCCCTGAACCGCGCGGCGTCCAGCTGAGCGCCGTCGCCGGAGGGGGCGTTCGCGGCCTGCCGAAGTCGCTGCATCGCCCTCTCCTGGGAGCGAACGCTTTCCTCGCTGTAGAAGAGGGGAGAGCGGTAGTGGGAGCTCAGGAAGAAGAGCCTCAGCGACTGTGGGTCGTAGAATTCGAGCGCTTCGGGCAGAGATATGATGTTTCCCAGGGACTTGCTCATCTTTTCCGCGCCGAGGCGGAGCATTCCGTTGTGCAGCCAGAACCGCGAGAACGGAATCCGGTCGGTGTAGGACTCGGATTGCGCTATCTCGTTCTCGTGGTGGGGGAATACGAGGTCTTCGCCGCCTCCGTGAATGTCAATCGTCTCTCCGAGGTACTTGATTGACATTGCGCTGCACTCGATGTGCCATCCGGGCCGGCCCTTTCCCCAAGGGCTGTTCCATGCGGGTTCACCGGGTTTCTGGGACTTCCAGAGAGCAAAATCGAGAACGTCTTCTTTTCTCTCGTCAACCTCGATGCGGGCGCCGGAGAGCAGATCGTCAACGCTTCTGTGGCTCAGCTTCCCGTAGTCCTCGTCGCGCCGCACCCTGAAATAGACGTCGCCTTCGACATCGTAGGCGTACCCCTTTTCTATGAGGCTTTCGATAATCTCGATTATCTTGTCTATCTCCTGGGTCGCTCTTGGGTACTCGTGGGCGGGCGCTACGTTCAGCGCGCCCATTGCGCTGACGTATTCGTCAATGTTCGCTTCGGCGAGCTCGGAGACGGTGATATTCCGCTCATTCGCCGCGACTATCATCTTGTCGTCTATGTCTGTGAAGTTCTGGATGTGCCTGACTTTGAAACCCCTGAATTCGAGGTATCTGCGCAGGGCGTCGAACGTCACGGCGGACATGGCGTGTCCGATGTGAGAGGAAGAGTAAGGAGTGATCCCGCACACGTACATGCGGACCAGTCCATTGGGTGAGTCGAAATCGCTAACTTTAGCGCTCAGGGTGTCGTAGAGTTTCATATCTGAGTAATTGTGGCGACCGCCATGCAACAGATTCCTTCGCGGCGACCTACGAATCCGAGCTGATCGGCGGTGGTTGCCTTTAGACTTACCGACTCGACGCCTATTCCCAAGGCATGGGCGAGCGCGGCGCGCATTTCACCGATGTATGGCCTGAGAATGGGACGTTCGGCGAGTATTGTAGCATCAATGTAATCCACTCGCCAATCTCGACGGTCCAGAATCAGCGCGGTCTCCGACAGCAGTTTGGCGCTGTAGATGCCTGAGTAGCGCGGATCCTCCGATGAAAAGTGCGTTCCGATGTCCCCGAGATTAGCCGCGCCGAGGCAGGCGTCAATGATCGCGTGGATGAGAGCGTCCCCGTCGCTATGTCCTTCGAGACCGTGGCTGTGTGGAATGACGATGCCGCCGAGCGCGAGTTCGCGTCCCTCGACAAGCGGGTGGATATCCACTCCTATGCCGGTTCGGAACTTCAATTCGCCTCGGCTTCCCGCCGGCTGCGCAGGATGGCTTCGGCAATGTACAAGTCCTCCGGCGTCGTGACCTTGATGTTGTCGTATGATCCCATGAATAGCTTCACTGGGTGTCCGACTGCCTCGACCATAGCGGCGTCGTCAGTGACATCGCGCTCTACCTGGGCGTGAGCCCGGATAATCAGGTCGTAGCTGAACGATTGGGGAGTCTGAGCGGCCCAGAGGGACTCTCTGGGCGGCGTTTCCCTTACGCTCATGTCCGGGTTGGCGACCTTTATCGTGTCCTTGACCGGAACCGCCGCGGTTCCGGCGGCGGATTCCCTTGCCGCCTCAATCGCTCGCTCGATCATGTCCTCGTCAACGAACGGACGGGCGCCGTCGTGGATCAATACGATGTCGCACCCATCCAGGTTGAGCAGGGCGTTCAGGACCGAGTCCTGCCTGCGCGCGCCTCCCGCGACGACACATTCGACTTTGTCAAAGCCGTGTTCGCTGATAAGTTTCTCGACTCTCTCGACGCTGCGACGAGACGTAGCGATGGAAATGGCGTGAACCGACGGAGAATCATTGAATGAACTGAGGCAATGGGCCAGAAAGGGCGCGCCACCGAGCGGGGCAAATATCTTGTCAATATCGCCCATGCGGCGGCTCGCGCCCGCCGCGACGATGGCGACTCCGACCCTGGAAGCGCGTGGCGAAGAATCAGAACTCAATGGAGCGGCGACCCTGGCTAGGTTCTGTTGACATATGATGATTCAGTCCTCTAAACGATCATAGCGATAGCAACGTCAGCTATACTCCAAACTCTTGGATTCCCGTTTTCACGGGAATGACGGCAAATGTCAACACCGCCTAGTCCCGCGCGGGCTGGGCGAAGATGATGCGTCCCGCCGCCGTCTGGAGTATTCGAGTCGCGGTGACATTGATTTCAGTGTCGAGATAGCGGACGCCGGCCTCGACTACGACCATCGTGCCGTCTTCGAGAAATCCCACTCCCTGGCCAGCCTCCTTTCCTTCCTGGATTATTCTCAGGCGCAGATTCTCGCCGGGAATGACGACAGGTCGAAGCGATCCGGCCAGTTCGTTGACGTTCAACACGGTAATGCCGTCAATCTGGGCAACCCTGTTGAGGTTGAAATCAGTGGTGACTATGGAGGCTCCCATGTCCTTCGCCAGACCCACCAGCTTGGCGTCCACGTCCCTGGCGCGTGGATAGTCTATCTCCAGAACCTCGGTCTGCACCTTGCCGTCCATTCTTATCTGGTTCAGTATCTCCAACCCGCGTCTGCCTCGCGCTCTTCTTACGGAGTCGCCGGAGTCGGCCACGTGCCGGAGTTCATTGAGGACGAATCGGGGAATGACCAGCGTTCCCTGCAGGAAGCCGGTCTGAGAAACTGAGGCTATGCGACCATCAATGATAGCGCTCGTGTCAATCAGCATGATTCCGGCCTGGCTATTGGGGAAATCGGGTCCTCCGCCGTTGCGAGAGTTCGACGGGTGTTCAGGAACGAATTTCTGGAACAGATCGCGGGAAGGGGAGAACATTATCATTCCGCCCAGGTACGCCAGTAGGAGGCTTAGCGCAATCGGGAATGTGGTTCCGGGCCAGCCGGGAATTCTCCAGAGAAGAATAGAGAAGAGCAAGGCAAGGAGCAGGCCCACTGTAACGCCGACGACGCCGGACAGTATCCTCGAAGTGGGAACTGTGCGAGTCCGTTCCGCGATACTTCCGTAAAGACGTTCCAGAATGAAGGGAGTCGAGATCAGACCAATCAAGAGGCCGGAGGCGGCAAGCCCAAGGGCCCAGAACACGTAGCGCTCCGGAGCCCAGGTATCGGCTATGTACCCGCCGAGGCCCCATCCGGCAGTGAGCAGGAAAGCGCCCCCAACGACGCGGGAAAGGATATCCGCGATCATTGTCAGTCTTCTTCCATTTTTTCGAGACAGCCCGCCCACTCCTGTTGAATGACGCGGGCCCTCGGATTATTCAGACCAAGGTCTCAATGAGGACCGGGAGGGGCGCAACCCTTATCCTCGGGATTCACCTGCATAACAACCAAAATGCGGGTTGCGCAGCAACTGAAACATGCAATCTAGCATACTTGCGTTATTATACATCATGCGGGAATGAATTGCATCGTTCTATATCGTTGTCAAATAATACGAAAGTCATCCGGGTTTGTATTTCGTCGGGCTGTCGCAGATAGGTGAAGAGACTCCTCAGAATGTACCGATTCTGTTGAATTGGCGCACTTTAGACATCGAGAGGTAGCAGGTCAATGGCGTCAGGGTGGTTCAGACGTATAGCAATCGGCGCACTGGTCGTATCTTTGGCCATAGCGCTGTTGATCGCGGTCTTCCCGCAAGGGCGTACCGCGATCAAGACTGCGCTGTTTCTCCCACAGGTGCTTCCTACGATTCCGGTCAAGCCTCAAGAGTGGTTCACGGGCGATCCGGTTGTAGAGGAGGTACGCTTTCCGACCCAGGAAGGCTCCGGCGTCGCGGACCTGTACATGCCGGCGGGGGACGGAACGCATGGCGCTGTACTGCTGTTCCTCGGAGTGAATCCGGCGGGCCGGGACGACCCGAGGGTGGTCGGGCTGGCCGAGGGACTGGCGCAGTCGGGCGTGATAGTCATGATTCCCTGGTCTGACACGATGACCGAGAAAAAGGTGTCGGCGACCGAGATTGACTCCCTGGTTCACGCATACACCTACTTGCTGGCGCGTGAACGAGTTGACCCGGAGAGGTCGGGCATGGGTGGATTCTGCGTTGGGGCGTCGTTCGCGACGGTAGCGGCGCAGGACGACAGAATTCGAGACCGGGTCCGGTTCGTCAATTTCTTTGGCGGATACTACGACGCGAGCGACCTCACCGCGTCGGTTGTCTCATCAAGCCGCTTCTATGGCGACGTGATCGAACCGTGGTCGCCCGCAAAACTGAGCGTGGAGGTCGTAGCGTCGCATCTCATAGACGGGCTTCCCGACGCCGGTGAACGGGCGCTGCTGGATAGGATATTCATCGAGCGCGACGCGGTTGCGGATGAGAGCGTAGTGTTAACGATGACGCCGGAGGCCCAGGCGGCCCACCGCCTTCTGTCGGGCGTCGGCCTTCCTGAAGCGAAGGAACTGATTTCGGGACTGCCGGACTCCATGAGATCGAAACTGGACGCGATTTCTCCCGCCACGCGGATACAGGACTTAGACGCTCGCGTGCTGATAATGCACGACAGGCAGGACAAGCTCGTGCCGTCCGAGGAATCCAGACGCCTGATGGACGCGCTCTCCGAGCGAGGGGGTGTCTATCACACCGAGTTTTCGCTTTTTCAGCACGTGGACCCTACCCGCCCCGTAAGTCCGCCCATCTATGCAAGGGAGATATTCAAGCTGTATCTTCACATGTACAACGTGCTGCGCGAGTTGGATTGACGAATGCGGTGGTCGCAGGCGCGTTGTTTGCTATAAACTGCTAGGTGGCGATTTCAGTTAACCGGCGATTCCGAATCAGGAGAGATTTCTATGGGTTACGAGTTCAATCATGTCCACCTGAAGGCGCCCGACCCGCGCAAGACGGCTGAGTGGTACGCCACGGCCTTCGACTTCACTATCGTAAGCGACATCGTTCGGCCCTATGGCGACCAGTTTGTCGTTACAAGGACACCGGACGGCGTCACGGTGAATATATCCGGCGCGCGAACGGGCGAAGAACTGGACGAGGGCAACGCGGACGTTCACTGGGGCCTGGAGCACATAGGCATAACGATTGACGACATGGACGCCGAGGTGGCGCGTCTGACCGAGATGGGCGCGGTCCTGAAAGAGGGCCCGATAGATGTTCCCAACGGACCTCGCATCGCGTTCATAGCCGGGCCCGACGATACGCGCATAGAGTTGCTTCAGCTGCCGGGATAGACATCAATCACACACGAATCGAAAGGGAGTGAAAGATGCCAAGAAGAGCTTTCTTTCCTAATCCGGACAACAAGCCGTCCGGTTTCTCGCCCGCCACGAGAGCGGGGAATCTGGTGTTCGTATCCGGCCAGGTG
This sequence comes from Dehalococcoidia bacterium, assembly GCA_965202815.1. GTDB lineage: Bacteria > Chloroflexota > Dehalococcoidia > Lucifugimonadales > UBA1123 > VXRN01. The sequence continues at coordinate 297,186 of CBDBCD010000002.1, read as the reverse complement.
TCGGTTGACGCCGAAGGCAGCCTGGTCGGGGAGGGAGACGCGCTGGCGCAGTCCGTTCAGTGCCTCGAGAACGTCGAGCAGGCGCTTAACGCGGCAGGCGCGACTCGAGCCGATGTCGCCAAGATCACGGCTTTCCTGGTCAATGCCGACGACTACCCAGCGTATGCGCAGGCCAGGCTGGACTTCTTCGGGAATCCCGGCCCGGCTTCCAGCACTGTCTTCATCAGCGGGCTGGTGAGTCCGAGCTACCTGGTAGAGATAGAGGCAATCGCCGTAATCTGAGTGGGAAGAGTGAGGCAGATGGCCGAAGACTGTATCTTCTGCAAGATCAGGGACGGCGAGATTCCGTCCGATATACTGTACCGCGACGAGTTGTGCTTCGTGATACGGGACATAGCCCCTCTCGCTCCGACGCACCTGCTCGTAATCCCGGTTGAGCATTTCGAGCGAATATCGGAGTTGGAGTCGGGTTTCGACCGGACGTTTGGAGCGATGTTCGCCGCGGCGAAGAACGTGGCGAACGCCGAGGGCGTCTCCGAAAGCGGCTACCGGCTGATGATCAACCAGGGAAGAGACGGCGGGCAGGAAGTGTCGCACCTGCATATGCACGTCCTGGGCGGTCGGCGCCTCGGCGGACTGGGAATTCCAAGTGAGCGATCTTCCTGAAACGATTGAAGCCAGGCTGAGGATACTTCCTTCGGGCCTGCGCGACCATATCGAGCGTTCTCGCGTGGTTTCCCAAGAACTCGCCATTCTGCACGGAGTGGACGCTCGTTCCGCCGACGTCGGGACGGCGGCCCACGACCTCGCGAGGGCGCTGGACCGTCCCCGCTTGCTCTCACAGGCCGAGAAGCTGGGTCTCGATATAGGTCTCGTGGAACGCCATGAGCCTATACTCCTGCATGGGCCGGTTGCCGCGCGATGGCTCGTGAGCGACGGAGGCGATATGGATGAGGAGACGCTGGAGGCGGTCGCTTGGCACACTACCGGCAGGACGGGCATGAGCGACGTGGCCAAGGTCGTCTTCCTTGCGGATAAACTCGACCCGCGCAAGGTTGCCCGGTTCCCCTACCTGGCGAGAGTAGCCGACATGTCCAAGCACAGCCTCGACCTGGCGATCCTGGAGTACCTGGACAAGACTATCGAGTACTTCCTGGGCAATGGCAACCTGGTCCATCCGATGTCAATCGAATTCAGGAACGAACTCCTGGTCCGGGCGAGTGAATGATGCCAAAGGCGCTTGTGAAAGACCTGATCGCATTGCTTGGAAGGGGAGCGGTGGCGTCCGATGAGGCCGACCTTCTGCGATACGGCGGGGACGCGCTCGGCGTGTACAGGGCTTTCCATTCGGTGTCTCGGCTGAGTGAGCGAGCGGGCGCGGTCGTATGGCCTGAGAGCGTGGAGGATATCTCAAAGATTCTTGCGTATGCCACTCGCAACTCAGCGCCGGTCGTGCCATATGGCGGCGGAACCGGTGTCATGGGCGCTGCTGCTGCGGTTGACTCGGCGATAGTTCTGAATATGCAGCGCATGAACCGGATTATTGGCGTGGACGCCGAGAGCAGGACGGGCGCCTTTCAATCCGGCGCCGTCCTGGAGAATGCCCACCGCGCGCTTGGGGCGGACGGACTCAGGCTGGGACACGATCCGTGGAGCCGACCCATTGCGACCGTAGGAGGCGCTATTTCCACGAACGGCGTCGGATACACGGCTTCCGTCCACGGCGCGATGGGCGACCAGGTTCTCGGACTGCGAGTCGTACTCGGCGACGGGGAGATCGTCGAAACGCGAGCGGTCCCGGAGTCTCTGTTCGGATCCTCTCTGAACCACGTCTTCATCGGGACGGAAGGTAGTCTCGGAGTGATCGCCGAAGCCACACTCCAAGCCTTCCCTGCGCCGGTCTCCAGGGAGATGTTTTGCTTCGACTTTCCTGAATTCGATTCGGGATTCTACGCCATCAACGAGATGTATGGGCAGAATCTCAGGCCGACTGTAATGGACTACGGCGACGAGCTGGCCTCCGACGGCTCCGGCGGGCGCGAGACCGCGACGCTCTACCTGGCGTTCGAGGGCAGCAAGAAGGCGGTGGACGCCGATGTGTCGGATACGACCGCAATTTGCTTACGGCATGGCGGCAGACGCGGGAGCCAGGCGCACGCGCGGCGTTATTGGACGAACCGCCATGCGTCGGCGCTGCGCTACAAGCGGAATGTTCTGGATAGCGAAGCCCCGGACGGTGCGCGAAAGAGCGGGTCGGCGTACAGGATGGACTATCTGCACGTCGCTCTGCCCGTGGGCAAGGTGTTGGAGTACCGCAGGAAGTGCGAGAGGCTTCTGTCCGACGAGGGTGTAGAGGTAAGGGAGTGGTCGGTCTGGGGCAGACCGGAGTTCTTTTCATTCCTTATCGCGGGTAGTAACGCGGAGGAAGCTGGCGCGAATCTTGGGACGACGGTAGATAGCGTCCTGGCGCTGGCGCAGTCCATGGGCGGCTCGATGGAGTACTGCCACGGGGTCGGGTTGAAGTTGGCTCACCTGATCGAGGCCGAACTGGGAACCGGCATGTCCGCCGCCCGCAGGATCAAGAAGGCTTTGGACCCGGCTGGAATACTCAATCCCGGCAAGGCTTGGGGATAGCGCGTCGGCTTATGCGTCGCCAGTTCCGAGATCAGCGGCAAGCGCGACGATTGGGCGAATCACGTCAGGTTGATGAGGTTGCTCGCGCTCACTATCGAGAGCGCGATGAATACCACTATCAGGCCAATCGTGAATCTGAACAGCGCCAACTCGAACCCGCGCCGCGTCCTGAACGAGTTGTCGGCGGCGCCGAACAGGCCGGTGCCCTGCCCCTTTACCTGGAGAAGGATTATGGCTACCAAGAGGACCGATACAATTATGTGAGCGATGTTGAGGGCCAGTTCCATTTCCTGTTCAGAGCTCCCGTTTCCTAGCTAATGATGCGTTCTGATTATTATTTGGGATGTCGTTACACCGCGGCTGCCGAAAGTCGCCCGTCGCTTGCGCCGTGAATTTGCATGATCGCTTCCGCCAACTTGGCCGAGTCGTGGCGCACCGGATGCGAGTCGTCAACCAGGTCCGAGAGGAGAATCGTCGTGTTCCTGAGCGGCCTTCCGTCATGGAAGACGCCTTCGCCCTCGAACCGGTCTCCGATGTCGGGAGGGTTGCTGTTTCCGACAACGTAGTCGGCGATTTCCTCAAAGGTGTGGTTGCGAAGGGCCTCGACGTGTTCGGCGAGAGTGTATCCACCCGTCTCGCCGACCTGCGTGGCGACGTTGCATACATACACGACGGTCGCCGTTGTGCTTCTGATCGCGTCGGATATGCCGTTGACGAGGAGATTGGGCAGGATGCTCGAATACAGGCTGCCGGGGCCGATGACCACCAGTTCGGCTTCGGCTATCGCTCGAATGGCGAGGGGGTGCGCGGCAGCCTCCTGCGGTTCTATCATCAGACGCTCGATCTCGCCGCTGTGCCGGGTGATGCTGGATTCGCCGTTGACTACGCTTCCGTCCTTGAATCGGGCGGAGAGATGGAGATTGGATGTCGTGGCTGGCACGACTCTCCCACGCACGGCGAGCACGCGGCTGGACTCGACGAGCGCCTGGTCGAAGCCGTCGGTCACGTTCGCCATCGCGACGATGAACAGGTTGCCGAAGCTGTGTCCTTTCAGGCCGTCGCCTTCCTCGAACCTGTACTGGAAGAGTTCGGCCAGCAGCGATTCGTCCTCGGACATCGCGACCAGGCAGTTGCGAAAGTCGCCGGGAGGCAGAACGCCGAGTTCGCGCCTGAGCCGGCCCGAGCTGCCGCCGTCGTCCGCGACGGTTATGACGGCGGTAAGGTTGTCCGTGTGTTCGCGCAGGCCTCTCAGCAGGACTGAAAGGCCGGTGCCGCCGCCGATTGTCACGATCCTGGGGCCTCTGCCCCTGTGCCACCGGTTGTAGATCGAGTCGGCGAGGGAGTCTATGGGCTGGGAGTGCGCCATGAAGGGCGTGAGCGCCCTGTAGAAGCCGTACATGGAAGCAAGTATGAAGCCGCCGCCCACGCCGAGCATCAGGAATCCCTCGAAGTACCAGGGCAGAAAGTCCGGGAATGGCAGAGCGAAGAACTTCCTGAGAAGGAACGCCATTCCGATGGAGCAGATGAAGACGCCAATCGCTCCGAACGCGGCCCATCGTTTCAGTCCTACGCCCGGGTACAGCAGGCGGAGGAAGATTCTGGCGCGCGCGGCGATAGAGCCGTTCGATTCGGGGCCGGTCCCGATGTTGCGCGGGTTCATTCGCGCATGGCCTCGAGGTTCTCTCTGACAAGCTGGCTGGCGACCTGCGGATTCGCCTTCCCGCGGGTGGCTTTCATAACCTGTCCAATGATAAAACCCATGACCTGTTGCTTGCCGTCGAGATATTCCCGCACGGGCCCCGGATTGTCGGATATGGCCTGCTTAACGGCGGCGAGCACAGCGTCGGCGTCGGAAATCTGCGACAGACCTTCGGCTTCAGCTATCGCCCTGGGACTGTCGCCGGTCTCGAACATCTTCTCGAATACGGATTTGGCCATGGTAGAACTGAGCGTTCCGTCGTCAACCATACCCTGAAGGTCGGCCAGCTGCTCGGGCTCGATCTTCACTTCGTTTATGTGACCGCCGCCCTGGTTGAGGAGTCGGGCCATCTCGCCGAGCATCCAGTTGCTTATTGCCTTGGCGAAAGTTGGGTCGGTCGGTGACGGGCCTGATTCGAGGACTTTCTCGAAGTAGTCCGCGGTGGGCTGGCTCACCGTGAGCAGCGCGGCGTCGTAGGCGGGCAGGTCGAGGTCTTCGACGAAACGCAGCCTGCGGTGGCGCGGGAGTTCGGGCAGCGACGCGCCGATCTCTTCTACCCACTCGCGCGAGATGCGGAGCGGCGGCAGGTCGGGTTCGGGGAAGTAACGGTAGTCGGAGGCGCCTTCCTTGGTTCTCTGGGACACGGTTACGGCGTCGGCCTCTACCCAGCCGCGCGTCTCCTGCACGATCCGTCCGCCGTCCTCCAGGACCGATACCTGCCTCTCGGCCTCGTACTCCAGCGCGCGGAATACCGAGCGGAAGCTGTTCATGTTCTTGATTTCGACCTTCGTGCCGAGCCGCGCTTCCCCCTCCGGGCGGACACTTATGTTGGCGTCGCAGCGGAAGTTGCCCTCCTCCATGTTGGCGGCGCTGACGCCGATGTACTGGAGGATGGAGTGAAGCTGCATGAGGTAGGCGCGCGCTTCTTCGGCGCTTGTGAGATCAGGTTCTCCGACTATCTCCATGAGCGGAATGCCAGCGCGGTTGACGTCCAGCAGCGAGTATCCCTCGCCGTAGTCCTCCGCGCGGTGCAGCAGGCGGGCTACGTCCTCTTCGAGGTGCACGCGGGTCACGCCGGCCTCGCGTTCAACGCCGTCAACCTCGATGGGGAGGCTGCCGTTGGAGGCGATTGGCAGGTCGTACTGCGAAATCTGGTATCCCTTCATGAGGTCGGGGTAGGGGTAGTTCTTCCTGTCGAACTTGGTGTATCCGGCGATGTCGCAGTTCAGGGCCAGGCCCGTTCTTATGACGTGCTCGACCGCTTTCCTGTTAATGACAGGGAGAACGCCGGGCATTCCCATGCACACGGGGCATACGACCGTGTTGGGGTCGGCGTCCTGGTACGCCGCGCTGCAAGAGCAGAACATCTTGCTTTGGGTCAGTAGCTGGGCGTGTACCTCGAGCCCGATGACGACTTCGTACTTCATGGCATAGTCTTTGGTGATTAGTTCTTAGTTTACAGTTCTCAGTATATTTAACGGGGATGAATCTTTACAACACTATTGGGAGTTCACCCCCGTCCTGGACTTCCCCTATCGAGGTGGAAGGGACATTACAAGGCGCTGTCGTCGGGCCAGGCGTCTTCGGCTATGAGCGGGACGAAGCGGCACGCGGTCACCGTTCGCGTTGTGAAGCCTTCGTCGCCTTTGACGACCTTCATGAGGGTCTGTTCGCGCCTATCGCCGACCGGAACGACCAATCTTCCGCCGGGTTCCATCTGGTCCAGGAGAGAAAGGGGCAGCCTGGGCGCGGCGGCGGCAACGATGATAGCGTTGTACGGGGCGTCTTCCTCTCTACCGAGACGCGGTCCGGCCAGTTCGACGCGCGCGTTCCGGTATCCGAGCGCGGCGAGAACGGACTGCGCGGACTCGGCGAGTTCGGGAATGCGCTCGAGGGTGATGACCTCCCTGGCGAGTTCGGCGAGGATAGCGGCCTGGTAGCCGCTTCCGGCGCCGATCTCCAGCACCTTGTCGGAGCGGCGCAGTTCGAGTTCGGCGACCATGATGGCGACCATCGTGGGCTGGGAGATCGTCTGTCCGGCGGCTATGGGTAGGGCGATGTCCTGGTAGGCGAGGTCTGCGGTGGCCGATGTTACGAATCGCTCCCTGGGAACGCGGCGCATGGCGTCCAGCACGCGGGTGTCGGGCACATCGTCCGCGAGCTTCTTGAGCAGGCTGAGCCTGGCGTGTTCGGTGTCTGTCATTTGGTCGGGGGTCATATATTCTGGATTATAGTCCTACAGGTGGCTTCTGGAGGAGTAACAGGTGAATAACAGGTGAGCGACAGGTGGGCAACAGGTAATTAGAACGCCTGTTATCCACCTGAGTTTCACCTGCGTTAGCTTTGGGAGTTTGTTTTCTCGGCTCCCGATTTTCTGTAAATATAATCTCGCGTTTATGTATATAGTATTAGATAGGTTGTTCTGCATGGGTGCATTCTAGCGCATTGGAGGGATGGTTGTATAGTGGGGTCGGAACATGGAGACGACTTCAAAAGTCCCGTTGGCCGTTATGCCGTTGGAAAGGGCGCTATGAATTTCGGACTGCGCCCCAGTCGGCATCCTATATTGGTTTATCCACACGCAGGTGTTTATGGAATCCCAGGAAAGGCTTTCTAAAGTCTTTGGTCACTGAGGAGTGTTTGCGTCTCGGGTTAGGGGGTTGTCACCCTGTGCGCCGCGGAAAAATCCATTCCAGATTCAAGCAGGTGTACAGGGTGGTGGCGAACATTTCGGGGACATCTGTCACATCCACAGCTACCAGTGGCAGCGGCAAGCCACGAGCACATGGTTGAACCTGGGGCGGGAGTCCACGTCGGATGAGATGGAGTTTTCGACCTCGACGTGGGGGACGATGAAGTTTAGGGTGAAGGTTAGCCATTCGTCAGGAGCTTTCGGCGAATCGCTTCCTGTGTACGTGACCTGGGACGAGTGTCGAAATCGGGGAGCACAGGTTACTCAGTAAGTTGAACGTACGTTCCTGGAACTGTACGACAAGCAACCGTTGACGATTACCAGCTTTGTTGGGATACCAACGGTGTGCTATGGTTTCCCGGACTTCTTGAGGATGAATGTGCAACAGCTTCCGGCAATCATTCGAGCCAAACTCTACTCATTACAGATTTCTCCTTCAAAACGGTCGAATCGTTTGGGGTAATCAGGATCAAACCTGACAACAGGTTGGGGGATTGGGCGGCTCCTACTAGCCTCCACAAAAGTTCAACAAAAAGTATTAGAGTGAGCGTGGAGACATGAACTCTGAACCCGGATGGCTTGTCATTCCGGCCGCGGCCCTTGGAATAGCTACGATAACGGTCTCTATTCTGCTGATAGGGGGTGTGTTGTGGTCGCCGTTTGCGGCGTTCATCTGTAATCGGATAGCTCATGCCAAGGGATTGAACAGCACGGCTTTCACCGGAGCCGGGGCCGGATACTCCATGCTGTTCTTTCTGCCATGGGTTTACCTAGTGGCCCGGATGAACGGCGCAAGTGTCTCCCGGAGCGCTGTAATCTTTGTCTATGTGATTGTCTTCGCGCTCTGGTTTGGCCTGGTAGCCGGGTATGTCTCCTTCTGGTGGACTGAGATTTTCTATTTCGACTCTTATGGACTTGGTCGGTTTGGATTTGGAAAAGCGATGACAGTGACCATAATATGGATTGGAGCGGCGACGGCAAATTTCATCACCTGGCTCCTTACGCTGCAAGCGCTGGTTAACGCCGACCACAGAGACAGCCGACGACCTCTTTCCAATCCGAGGGATATATTGCCGGGTGGCATCTACATCTACCCGTTCGGGTTTCTGCTCACGTGGCTTTTCGCCTTCGGAGTCCTGTGGGTGATCACCTACGCATATATATCCCCATAGATCTATACCAGTTGGCAGTGATGACGCCATGTTTTCATCGCTAGCCTTTCAGGAGACGCTGACGCGTTGGTTGTCAAACCAGTCATCGAGAGGAGAAGCGCTTTGGGAACCGTAGTCGTTACCATAGGGGTCGGAGATCCGCAGGGACAAAGGTTCGAGGACCTTGAAGTAGTGGTGGATACCGGAGCGACGTTTTCGACGGTTTCCAGAAAACTGTTGGAACGACTTAGAGTTCCGGTAGAGCGCTCCGCCCAATCCGAGTTGGCCGATGGCAGCGTAGCGCCGGTGGACGTGGGCAGGACGATTATCAGGCTTGAGGAGAAGGAGTTCCCGACACCTGTGATATTCGGCGAACCAGCCGAGCCGAGCCTGCTGGGGGTTATCGCCCTCGAGGATGCGCTGCTGGCAGTGGACCCGGAAGCCAGACGCCTCATACCGGTAAACCTACTGCGCCTTAGTCGCCAAGACATTCAACCGTGTCTTCCGTCAAGGAGACCTTTAACTCAGTCGGCGTGAGCCTGATGTATGTCTTCCTGGCGGTCGAGTCTTCCGCGGAGGAACTCGTTTACCGCCTGATTGCGAGCCTGATCGAGTTCAATCTCGCTCACACGCTCGCCAAGCCGATTCCCAAGATCGCGAATATCTCCGCGCATCTCTCGCATGTCTCCACGCATCTCTCCCCTCAACTCTCGGACATCGTCGCCAAGGCTTCGAGAGTCCTTCCTCGATTGCCATATCAAAGCGACAACCGCCAGGACGACCGCCAAGAATCCCAAACTCAGAGTAATCACTATCGCCAGCTGTCCGTCGTCCATAGGATTCCTCATTGTGTGGACTTAGCAACGCCATCTACGGGTCGCCGAATCGCGACCCGTAGAGATCCGCAGGGTATTCAAGCCAATCCCTCAAGGCATTGATGACAGTCTGAATATACCAAAGTTTCGACGAAATGGAAAACGGAGCCGGAGGCGCTGCTTTCCAACCCCGTAGAGGGGCTGAGAGGGAGAAGGGAAGGTATGCTTTGTGACGCGCCCCTTTTGGGTTGTGGGGCTGTCTGGGATATAATGGATGGGTAGATTCCCAGATTCAGGAGCGGTAGGCCGTGCCGAGATATTATCCAGCGTTCATTGATGTTCGGGGGCGCGACTGCCTGGTTATCGGCGGGGGCGAGTTGGGGGAGGAGAAGGTGGTCAAGCTGTTGGAGTGCGACGCGAAGGTGGTGGTGGTCAGTTCGGAGGTTACGGATAAGGTCCGGGAGCTTGCGGAGGACGGCGCGGTGGAGTGGATCCGGCGGGACTATGAGTACGGCGATCTGGAGCGCGCGTTCATCGCCATCGCCAATACCGGCGACGCGGAAACCGACAGGCTCATCTACAAAGAGGCTGAGGAGCGCAACGTCATCCTGAACGTGGTGGACGTGACCCACCTGTGTACATTCATAGCGCCGTCGGTGGCTCGAAGGGGGGAAGTGACAGTTGCGACCTCGACGGGCGGAGCGAGTCCGGCGCTCGCGCGTACGTTCAGGGAGAAGTTGGAGTCCAGCCGGATACTGGAGTACGCGGACCTCGCGCCAGCGCTTTCGGACGCCAGGGCGGAACTGAGGCGCAGGGGCCTGCGCGTATCCCCCGACCACTGGCAGGCGTGCATTACCGAGGAGCTTCTGGACATGGTGCAGTCCGGTCAGTACGAGAGCGCCTACGACACTCTCCTGGAAGGTCTGCTGGCCGGATCGGAGCCGCTTTGACTGCCATGAAGAGGCGAACGGTCAGGGTCGGAACGCGGGGAAGCGCGCTTGCGATAGCGCAGACCGAGGAGGTGGTGTCCGCACTGGGCGAGGCCTGGCCCGAGGCTGTCTTCGAGGTTGTACGGATAACGCCGGTGGGCGACCGCAGAAAGAGCGCGCCACTGTTGAGCCTGGGGCGCGGCGCGTTCGTCAAAGGGGTGGAGGAGTGGCTGCTGGACGGGCGAATTGACATCGCGGTCCACTCGGCTAAGGATATGCCGACGGTTTTGCCGGAAGGACTCGTGATCGCGGCGTACCCCGAACGGAAGGATGCGCGAGATCTGATCGTCAACAGGTTCGGCGCGGGCTTCTTCGATCTTCCAGAAGGCGCGAGTGTGGGCACCAGCAGTCCCAGGAGGTCGGGGCAACTGCTGGCGGCGCGCTCGGATATCGAGATAGCGCCCATCCGGGGCAATGTAGATACGCGACTGTCGAGGGTGGGCAGCGATGACCTAGACGGGGTGGCGCTGGCGGCGGCTGGCCTGGAGCGTCTCGGTCGGATCGGGGAGGCGACGGAGATCCTGGACCCGGAGTTGTGCGTGCCGGATGCGGGACAGGGCGCGCTCGCGGTTGAAACGCGCGAGGGGGACGAGCAGATGCGCGAGATGGTCGGGGCCGTCAATCACGCTCCGACGTGGGCGGCGGTCAGCGCGGAGCGAGCGTTCGTTGACTTCATTGGAGGCGGGTGCCGGGTCCCGGTGGCGGCTTACGCAGCGCCAAGCGGCGGGAAACTGCGGATTGCTACGATGGCCTGCCTGCCGGACGGTTCCCGGATATACAGAAAGCGAGTCGAGGCGTCGGCTGCGGATCCAGAGTCGGCGGGCCGCGAGGCCGCGCGTTCACTGCTGGCAACGGGGGCGGACGCGATCATCTATGGGGAGCGCGGGCCGTGAGCGGGGGAAGAGTGTATCTCGTCGGAGCGGGACCGGGCGACCCGGAGCTCATTACGCTCAGGGGGCTGCGTCTTCTCAGGAACGCCGACGTGGTCGTGCACGACCGGCTGATTGATATGCGGCTTCTCGATCATTCCGGGCCGGACGTCGAGCTGGTGGACGCGGGAAAATTTCCGGGCGGACGCGGACAGACCCAGGCGAACATCAGCGAATTGCTCATCGAAAGGGCGAGAGGGGGCAAGCGGGTAGTGCGGCTGAAGGGCGGCGACCCCTTCGTGTTCGGAAGGGGCGGCGAGGAAGCGGAGGCGCTGCGGGCCGCCGGAATTCCCTACGAGATTTCGCCGGGCGTCACCTCCGCGGTCGCGGCGCCGGCCTATGCCGGAATACCGCTTACGCACAGGGATTACGCTTCCGCGTTTACCGTCATAACGGGCAGCGTCGCGCCGGGCAGACCGGAAATGGGAGCCGACTGGTCGGCATTGGCGCGTATTCCCGGGACGCTGGTCATCCTGATGGGCTGGAATCGGGCCGAGGAGATAGTATCCGCGCTGATCGCAGCCGGCAAGCCGACGGACACCCCGGCCGCGATAGTGAGCTGGGGCGCGACCGCCGACCAGAAATCGGTGTCCGGTCGGCTGAGCGACGTTGTGGATGCCGCGACGCAAGTCGGACTTGGAGCGCCCGCGGTAATAGTCGTCGGAGAAGTGGCCGGACTGCATGAGCGCCTGAACTGGTACGAGGAACTGCCGCTCTTCGGTCGGCGCATTATGGTAACGAGGTCGAGAGCGCAGGCGAGCGGCCTGTCGGCGCGTCTCGCGGAACTGGGCGCCTACCCGGTGGAGATACCCACTATCGAAATTCGCCCGCTGGAAGACTTCTCCGAACTCGACTCTTATCTGCGGAGATTGTCCGAATTCGACTGGGTCGCGTTCACCAGCGGGAATGCGGTGAGCTCCGTGTGCGACAGGCTCATGGATGTGGGTATGGACATGAGAGCGTTCCACCCCGTCAAGGTGGCCGCGGTGGGGCGAGCGACGTCGTCCGAGTTGCTGAAGAGAGGCGTGAGGGCCGATCTGCTGCCGGACAGGGCGACGTCGGACGGACTCGCGTCGGCGCTTGTCAAGTTTGGAGTCGGCGGCAAGCGGATACTGCTTCCGAGGTCCGACATCGCGACGACGGAATTTCCGGGCAGCCTGCGCTCCGGCGGGGCCATCGTGATCGAAGTTGACGCCTACCGAACGGCGACTCCCGATGGAGCGATGGATGCGCTCAAAGAGGCGATATGCCGGGGAGTGGACGCGATTACATTTACCAGTTCGTCCACCGTCACGAACCTTCTGAAACTGCTGGATGACGACGTTTCGCCGCTGGCGGGGGTCGCGGTAGCGTGCATCGGCCCGGTGACGGCGGCTACGGCTAGCGACTGCGGATTGAAAGTTGATATAGTTTCTAAAGTAGCTGCCACGGATAGCTTGGCAGACGCGCTTGTCGAGCATTTTTCCGGGGAGTAGAGGAGGCATCCATGCCGGGATTCCCAACAACCAGAATGCGCCGCCTGAGAGATAATCCGGGACTGCGCGGGATGGCGCGAGAAACCAGCATTTCCGCCTCGGACTTCATCTATCCGATGTTCGTGGTGCACGGCAGGGACACGAGAGTAGAAGTGCCCCCCATGCCGGGTATCTACCAGATGTCACTGGACCACCTCGTGCATGAGGTGGGGGAGTTGTACGAACTGGGAATCCGTTCGGTGATGCTGTTCGGGATACCGGCGGACAAGGATGAGCGGGGCAGCGACGCCTACAGTCCCACAGGGATAATCCAGGGCGCAATCGAGGTCATCAAGCAGACCGTGCCCGAGATGACCGTGATAGGCGACGTGTGCCTCTGTGAGTTTACCAGTCACGGGCACTGCGGAGTGCTGAACGGCGACACGGTTGATAACGACGCGACGCTGGACCTACTGGCGCGGATGTCCGTCCGGCAGGCGGAGGCGGGCGTTGACATGGTAGCGCCCTCGGCGATGATGGACGGTCAGGTCGGGGCTATCCGGGGCGCGCTGGATGAGGCCGGCTTCGAGAACCTGCCGATCATGGCTTACTCGGCGAAGTACGCTTCGGGATTCTACGGACCATTCCGGGTCGCGGCGGACTCGACTCCCCAGTTCGGCGACAGGGCGGGATACCAGATGGACACCGCCAACGTCAGAGAGGCGATGCGGGAGATCGCGCTGGACATCGAGGAGGGCGCGGACATGGTGATGGTCAAGCCCGCGCTGGCGTACCTTGACGTGCTGAAGAGCGCCAGAGAGACGTTCGCCACGCCGGTCGCCGCCTACAACGTGAGCGGGGAGTACTCGATGGTCAAGGCAGCCGCCGAAAACGAGTGGATTGACGGCAGGCGGATAACCATGGAAATCCTGACGAGCATCAAGCGGGCGGGGGCGGACGTAATCCTCAGCTATCACGCCAAAGAAGTCGCCGAGTGGCTTCAGTCCGAGCGGCGATAGATATTACGGAGAACCCTTATGGCGACGTATATCCTGCTAATGAGAATGACCCAGAAGGGCCGGCGCAAGATGCTGGCCGACCCGGAGAGTATGCTCGCTTCCGCCCAGGACATAGACGTGCCGGGCGCCGGAGTTCTTGGGCTGTACGCGGTTCTTGGCGAATACGACTTCGTTGGAATCGTGTCCGCGCCGGGCAATGAGGAGGCGGCCCAGTTCTCGATGCATCTGGGCGTCAGCGTGGGAGTGCATATAACGACTCTTCCGGCTATTCCGGTAGGCCGACTCGGAGAGGGCGGCGAGCCGCTTGCACACAGCGCGGTCGCGCCGGAGGAGGCGGAAATAGAGACCGAACTTGTGGTTGGCGGGCGTTAGCCTGGGGTCAACTTAACCTGGTCGGCGGCCACGGCCACAGACGCGCCGCCACGACCCCTGTTATCAGGCTCGCGTCAACCGGGCCGAAGGCGCGGCTGTCGTCGCTGTAGGTCCGGTTGTCGCCCAGCACGAAATAGCGCCCGTCTCCAACCTGGAAGCTCATTCTGTCAAGTCCAAGATAGGCGGGCAGGCCGCGAAGGTATGGCTCAGCGTGTCGGATGCCATTGATGAACAGCAGTCCGTCCTCGAACACCAGGATGTCTCCCGGCAGCCCTACTACGCGCTTGACGCGCCAACAGGGGCGATTCCCGGTGGGCGTTCGTATCACGACTACCCGTCCCCTGTCCGGCGCGCGGCGCGGCTTCGAGACAAGCAACAGGTCTCCATCGCGTAGTGAAGGCTCCATGCTCGGCCCACGTAACCTGAACAGCCGCGGCGACGTTATAATAGATAACAATCCAATGCCCTCTCCAGATTTTACACATGACATTAGCATAGCCGTTGAACCGACGGTTAAGGAGAAGTGGGCGGAGGTCGGCGGCGACAGCATCCCATATCTGGCGGCCGGGGATTCGGAGCGCAGCGTTCTGCTGGCGCATGGCGCGGGTTCGAGCCGGGCCACCTGGAAGGACGTCATTCCCGTCCTGGCAAGGGACAGCAGCGTCTATGCGCCCGACCTGATCGGTTTCGGCGATGCGCCAAGACGGGACTTTCCCCATACGCCCGAATACATGGCGGAATATCTCGTGGGGTTCATGGATTCCGTTGGGATAGAGAAGGCGGCGCTGGTGGGCCACTCCCTGGGCGGCAGGGTGTGCCTGGAAGTGGCGCTCAGACATCCCGAAAGGGTGAGCGGACTGGCGCTGGAGGCGTCTATGGGCTTCGGGAAGGTGGCGTGGAGGGGAAGGCTGTTCAGCCACGCTCGCCTGCTGATACATCGTGTGCTGGGGCTGAAGTCTCCCTATCCCAGGATGGCATTTCGGCCTGTGGAGGACGACCTGCCCAGATTCGCGGAGGTCGGCTGCGACACTCTCATCCTGTGGGGAACCAGGGACCCCTACTTCCCGCTCAGGCAGAGCCGGGTGGCGCTGGAAGTCATACCCGGATCTAGGCTGTCGGTTTACTCCGGGGTGGGACACTCACTGCATCGCTCGGATCCGGCTCGCTTCAGCAAGGACGTCGGGAAGTTTCTGGCGGAGCGCGCGTGAACGCGCGTCAGGGTTGCGCGACCACTCCGATTTTTGTATCTTCATATGTGCAATATACAACCCCAGCTTTCTGAAAGGAGAATGCAGGCTATGACAATCACGTCTGCCCTGGCAAGACTAATCCCCGCGCGTGAGGCAAGCGCCCACTGCGACATTCCGTGCGGAATCTACGACCCCATTTCGGCGAAGATCGCGGCCCAGACCGTGCAGAAGATGGTGCTCCGCATCGAGTCCCTGGATGACGCCGGAGACGCCGCTTCCGCGAACACGCTTGGCCGCTACATCACCGTGAAGGAAGAGCATGCCGAGCTGTGCAAGCACGAGCTCAGGGTTCTGTGGGCCGACTACACCTGGCCCGGCACGGACGCCAACGACATCGCCGCCAAGTTCAACGCGGCGCTCAAGCTGGCGAGCCAGTGCAAGCAGACCGTCAGCATGGAGAACGCCGAGGCGCTGGTCGCGGCAGTTGACGACATCGCCACCGTGTTCTGGTCCACCAAGGGCGTGGAGTACAGCGACCCCAACGCCGCCGTCCGCTACGGCGTGTAGGATTCAACTCGACTGAAAACCGGAAGGGGCGTTCGAGCGAACGCCCCTTTCTTTCTTTCCCCGAAAGGGATCAGTGCTTGTAGTCCTCGCGGGGCGGGCTGAATATGTCCAGCGCGACCGCGGGCTGGTTGGTCGCCTTCACGTAGTGCTCCACTCCGCCCGGGATTACGTATGTATCGCCCTTCTTCACTCTTGATGTAACCCCGCCAATCGTGAAGTCGAACTCGCCCTCCAGCACCATTCCCGCCTGCTCGTGGGGATGCTCGTGCATCGGCACTTCGGAGTTGGGCGAGATCTCCACGATGCTCATCATGATCTTCTCGCCCCACATAGTTCTGAGGAATACGCCGGGCGCGAGTTCTCTGCGGGTTATGTCGTCTGGGTTGTAGGTGTAGGTCAAGTTTGGGTCCTCCGTGTTCAGGTAGGATTGGAGTAATCGAATTCAGCCCGCGACCGCGCGGTTGTGGGCGGGAGTAAGGCAGGCGGTGATGAAGTCGTTGAGCGGGGCAGGGACGCCGAGTTCGCGCCCCAGCTCCGACACCTTGCCATTGAGGTTGGCGAGCTCCAGCGGCCTGCCGCTGTTGAGGTCGGCGTGCATCGAAGAGACCAGGCCGTCCCTCTCTTCATAGAGATGGGCCATAGTCGTCTCCGCGATGTCGTTCGCCAGATTCACCCCGGCGGCCCTGCCCACGGCGGCCGCTTCCTCCATCACTCTGAGGGTCAGGGCGGCGGTCTGGGGAGTTTCCACGACCTCCTTGAAAGCCGAGCGCGTAATGCAGGTCATGCCGCTCAGGCCGCAGATGTAAACCAGCTTGTTCCACAGCGCCTCGTTGATGTCGGCGGCTATCTCAGACTCGATTCCGGCGGATTGCAGGGTACGCAGAATCTCAGAGCAGCGTTCGGTAGGCGGTCCCTCCTGCTCGGCGAACACTATGCGGCAGGCGCCGCCGCGTTCGTCGAAAACGCCCGGTTCGGGATGAGAGGCGTCCACGTAGGCCGCTCCCAGAAGCACTTTGTCCGCGCCGAACGCCTCGGAGAGGTCGGAGCCGGAGCCTATGCCGTTCTGAAGCGTGAGTATCGTGGTATTGTCGCCGACGGCGGGCGCGATTGTCTTGATGGCCAGCGCGTTCTGGTATCCCTTGACGCAGAACATAACCAGGTCGGCCGTCCAGCTACCATCGAGCGAATCCACGGCATTCACGCGAATCGTGAAATTGCCCGAGTTCACGCTGTTCACCCTGAGTCCATCCCGCCGGATGGCGTCCAGATTGTCGCCCCTGGCTACGAACAGTACATCGTTGTCCGCGCGCGCCAGCAGGCTTCCGTAGTATCCGCCGACCGCTCCGGCGGCCATTACGAGAATCTTCATTTGGCACCAGACCGCCTACTTCTTCAGTTCGACCAGCACGTTCACGTACCTGGTGTCGGTATTATTGATTACGCGGTGAATCTTATGCTCACCGTGGTATCGCCATGTGCCCGGACCGGATGGGCTGTCTTCCGAAGCGCCGTCGTCGTACTCGACGGTCAGGCCCGCGCCCTCGACGACTATCGTAACGTAGTCGCGCCCGTGCATGTGCCAGTCGCTTGCCTCGCCCGGATTGACTACCAGGTTCCATATCTTCACGTTGTCGTTCTCGAACAGCACGTCGGTGGCTATCTCGCCCAGCGGCTCGTTCCCTCTTGGCATAGTCTCTCTCTCCTAACTCTGCTTCACTTCCACGATTGAGTTGCTGTACAGCGCGTCGCCGACGTTGGTGACCCTGTGGACTGAGCCGTGATGTCCCTGCACCACCTGGCCCAGCGCGAGGTCGCTTACGGAGACTGAGCCGTCATCGTACTCGGTCTTCAGCCTGCCCGCCCTCGTTACCGTGAACACGTAGGGCATCGTGTGCCTGTGCCAGTCGCTCGACTGTCCAGGCTCCAGGACGAGGTCCCAGGTCCTCACGTGATCGTCTTCCCACAGTAATTGCGTTCCAACGTCTCCCAATTCACGTTCCATGATTGCCTCCTCGCTGGGCTAGAAGCCCAGGCTTCTCTGCTTCATGCTGACGAAACTCTGTTGTCCGATGACGATGTGATCGAGCAGCTCGATGTCCATCATGTCCGCGCTCTGATTCAGGCGCCGGGTTACCAGTATATCCTCCGGGCTTGGCGTCGGGTCGCCGGACGGGTGGTTATGCACGACCACCATGTAAGGGCAGTTCTCCCTCACGGCGGGCCGCAGTATCTCCGAAACCCTGATGGACGCTGAGTTCACGGTTCCCTGGTACACGTCCCTCATGGCCATCACGCGGTTCTTGGTGTTCAGAAGCAGGACGCGCAGCTTCTCCTGTGTCAGTTGGGACATTTCCAGGCCGACCAGGTTATGCACGTCTTCGGGCGAGCCGATGGATGGTCTGTTCTGCGGATTCATGCTGGCGGCTCTCTTGCCGAGTTCGACGGCGGCCACCACCTGGCACGCCTTGGCCTCGCTGATGCCGTGCAGTTCACACATATCCCCGATTGTGGCCTCGGACAGCCCCGACAGCCCGCCCAGCCTCGAAAGCAGCTTGTTGGACAGGCTCAGCACGTTCTCGCCCTTGACGCCCGTTCGGAGCAGTATCGCTATCAGGTCGGAATTGGAGAGCGCTCCGGCCCCGAGTCCGATCAGCCTCTCGCGCGGCCTCATATCCGCGGGCATATCGCGGATCATCGGGTTGTAGGGGGCTGGAGTCTGGTCGGTGTAGTCGTTCATTCTATGCCTGTCTGGGAAACTCTGAAAACGCGATACCGAAACAGGCATGGCGTTAGTTCAGCAGGGTCCTCGCTCGTATGAGGTGAACTCCCTGCCGGACGGCCTCTTCCCTGATGTCGGACGCGATTTCCATGTGGTAGAGGGCCGCGTGTATCTCAGCGTCGCGGAATACCTTGCCGAGTATGTCAGACGTCAGAATCGCTTTGGCAATGTCGTTTCGGGATACGCTGTATGACGCCTCGATAGTGGCATAGACAGGATCGGATGAACCCGGCCTGACGCCGCTGACTATCATGTCGGTGTCCAGAACACGGTCATACTCCGCTTGGGACAGGACATCGTTGTCCAGCGCCTCGTAGATGGCGTTGTTGAAGTCTGCTGAATTGTCGTCTCTCTCCGCGACTCTGACCCGATATACCTCCCTTACCTTGATCAAGGCAGCTATCAGCGACACGCCCCGGTTGTAAAGTCTTAGTTCCAGACTAAGTTCGCCTATGTCGTTGGCGTGTTGCCGCTGTCCGCTTTCGAGAGTCTCTAATCGCTTGTCGGCGCCCTCGGAGTAACTGCGGAATTCGGACATGAAGGCGTGGAACACCACTGGAAGCCTGAGAAGTTCCTCGCTCAGGATGAGTTGCCGCACGGCTTCGCGGAACTCCTGGTTCTCGCGCAGCAGATCTATCAGGTCTTCGGCTGTGTTGACTGTGGTCATGTCTGTCGCTCCGTAGTTGCCTCTGATTATATAATCTGGGAACAGGATTGAACAGGCCGCGTGAAGCGTCGCAACTCCGGGCGACAGTTATGTGGCTCTCGCTCAGGAGGGTATGGTGCAGGATTTGATGGGGCTTGTTCTCGAACAACTCCGCGCGCAACTCGCTTCGGACAACGAGGAGTGGGGCGTGTCCGGTATCGAAATAGCCGGGGCGGGACTGCAATTCCTTGTCTTCCGAGCGGAGTCGCGGGCTTTCGGGCCAATCGCTATCAGGACCCCTATGAAACGCTGGATCACGGATGACAACGACCCGTGTATGGACTCTCGGGATTTGCTGCGACAGGAGGCTGCACTGGCCTCCCATGTGGTGTCATTCGGCGTTCCGGTTCCCAAGGTTCATGCCTTGGTCATCGAGGACGATGGATTGGACTTCCTGGTATCCGAATACATCGCCCACGGTGGAACGGCTTATGACAGCCGACGGCTTGGCGAGTTGATTCGCCTGATTCACGACTGTCCGCCGTCGGACATACGACTGGTCGCCCAGACCGACGCTTCCGTCGAAGAGACGATAGCACTGCGTCTGCACAGGCGACTGCGTGTCGTCGAGGCCGCGTCCGGGCGGCAATTGAACCCTCCGTCCCTGGACGAATTCAGGACTACTTTGAGAGGACTCGGCGACAAGCGTTCGCTACTCCACATGGACTTGCGTCCGGATAACATTCTGACCAGGGGCGGCAAGATAGTGGGCGTGGTGGACTGGGACAACGCGCTCTTAGGCCATCCCGCTCTCGAGTTGGCTCGCATGGCGGAATACGGAGTATTGAACAGAGACTTCCTGGGCGGATATGGCGGTCTGGACTGGGAGGTTGAACTCCCCCCGTCGCTGAACCTGCTGCTTCGATTGGACGCGGCGGTGATGCTGGCGGTCGTCTTCTCGTCCGAAGCCCCCGACTCACAAAGGGCAGAGTCCGCCGTTGAGCGGGTGGCGTTCCTGTGCGACGCTCTTAGGGACGAAACATAGTTCTGGCGGCCCTCATGTCCGCCGGCATATCGCGGATCATGGCGTTGTAGGAGGCAGGGCTTGGTCCGTATCTTCTTTCATGCCTGGCCAGTCGGTGAGTTCTGCCTGATGCTGTTGTAGTAGGTTGCGTGTATGTCTAAGGATGGATTGGTTATCCGTTGGAACGGTCTCCTTCAGTGTTTCCACGCTCCTCTGGATGTTCTCCATGTCCTCTCCTTCCCCACCAGATCAATGCTAATCCCGGTAAGGCAAGTATCACGCTTACCAAAACTAGCATTCCACCTTTCACCATGCCAGTTGCCAGTCCATCATCAACGATTTCAGACACAAATCCGTAGATCCCTGCCAATCCTTGAAATACTACCCAGATCCATCCTATACCCTGCGCTATCTTACGCATAAGGCGTCGTCTCCTTTTCCATAGGATTCACATAGGTTGCTGTTATAGCAACTAAGAGCAGCGATTACCTTACAAACTTTTGGGATAGCCCGTTCAATATCGTCTCTGGAACATTTGGTAATAGCTCCATTAAGTGCTGCTCGGTGACTTCAGAGAGAGGTCCAACCCGTTCGCGAAGATGTTTCGCAATTCTGATTGGATCTTCTGGAAGCATATAGACGAGTTGTAGTGCATAGAAGTACGAAGTTAGTGATCCTAGTATACAGATTCCATAAGTCGGTTGAACTCTCAATGAGAATGCTACAGCGATCCCTTCCTCAAGGTAGTTAGTATTGCCGGAAGTAGGGTTGAGCAGGTGGACAGTCTCATGAGCCATTTCAAATACAGTTTCCGACCAGCTATTTTCGCAGGCCCGACTCAACTCAGTGAAGGCTCCGTCCATGCTGAGAGTATTGCGAATCTGAGGGCCGTCATCGGTAAACTGTGGCTGGTATATCTTCTTAGAAATATCACGTGACCCTAGAACCGATTCGGCCAGAGACAGTAATTCCATCTGTAATGTCCATAGAGCGCTAGGGTCGTCTATAGGTTTGGTTTTATGAAGAAGTCCTCGGGCCTTCTGGAGTATTCAGAGATGTACATTGCGGCTATCAGGATAGAAAAGCCTATAATACCATTTAAGTCTGACTATGCCGTGAATCTCTGAGACCAACTCCTATCGTCATTCCCGCGAAAGCGGGAATCCATCGCGCTAGATCGGGTAGAACATGGCGACATCACTGCGAATTGGTATAACTATGCTTGGTTGCGTAAGTCAGCGTGTATCGAATCAATCTACAATTCCCAATACGGTGAAATCATCTGAGCCATCGGGCTGTATGATATATCGGAAACGCAATTCGTCATGGTCGGGACCACGACTATCGTCCTGGATACTCAATACTTGTACGGCGGCGTAGAAGCCATGCGTGTTGCGGAATACTACTATTACCGTTTCGGTCTGAAGTCAGCATGAAGGGATTGGTCTAAGTCTGATACTTGGTCTATGCTGAGTCCAACGCTGACGTTGGAGGGCAGAAGGATGATGGGACGACCGCTGAGGATAGACTGGCATGAGAGCGACACCCCACAGAGACTGAAAGAGGCTTACCAGTCCCAGACGGACATCAACATTCGCACACGGGTACACCTGCTGTGGCTGGTACGCAGCGGCTGGCAGATCAAAGCGGCGTCAGAGGCCGTCGGCGCTCACTACCGGAGCGCCCAGAGATGGATTGAGTGGTACAGGGACGGAGGGGTTGTATCAAGGAAGATGGGAGGAGTGGGTCAGCCCAGATTTCTGAGCGATGAGCAGGAGAGCGGGCTGGTCGAGGAGGTAGGAAGCGGGCGGTTCTCACGCCGCCGGAGAGATAGCGGACTGGGTGGAGTCTGAGTACGGAGTGAGGTTCAAGGGTAACAGCATATACAGTGTGTTGGAGCGTCTGGGGTGTTCGCCGAAGGTTCCGAGGAGTCGGCACGAGAAGGCGGACGTGAGTGCGCAGCAGTCATGGAAAAAGGGGGACTCAGACGTTCACTCAGGAGAGCGGGTGTAAAGCCGGAGACTCTGATCGGGTTCGCAGATGAGATGAGAGTGGGCCTTCGGGGTATGGTTCGGCGGGTGTGGGGAGTGCGCGGTCTGAAGGTGGTTCAGAGACTTCAGTTGGTGTACGAGTGGAAGTACCTGTTCCTGGTGGTGGACTATGCTCGCGGGAAGTTGGAGTGGACGTGGATGGACTCTATGAGTTCGGCGATGGCGCTTCGCGCGGTGGTGTTGTCAGTGAAGCGCCATACCGATGTGAGAGCGCTGGTGTGGGACGGAGCGGGAAGCCATAGAAGCGAGTTGGTCAGAAGCGTAGAGGGAGTGAGGACGATACTTCAGCCGGCGTACAGTCCTGAACTGAATCCCGCTGAGCGGGTATTCGAGGAGGTACGCAGGTGGGTGGAAGGCAGAGTGTATGGGAGTCTTGAGGAGAAGGTGGATGCTGTGAACGAGTGTCTGAGCGGGCTGGAGTCTGATCCTGAGCGGGTGAAGTCGCTGGTGAGTTGGGAGTGGATCAGACGGAACGTTCAGGGACTATCTGAAGACTACGCGGCTTCATCAAACTGAAATGGTATAAGCCCTTGTCGTGAGTATCGGAACTTGATCTTGATGTCACCTACCAAGTTCCAAGGCATATTGAATGACTCCACAGTCGGAAGCATAGCCAACTCACCTGGCTCAATCTTGATATAGGATTTCTTGTATGGATTTTTTGGATCGTAGAATCCTCCCCCAATTCGTAAATAGGGCTCAGTCGCTACTCTTAAGTCATACGAAGTTTCTTGACAAGACTCTCTTATCCATGTGTCCCCTTTGAATATCTTGGCAGCTCTCACTTCGATTTCTTTGCCGGTTAAGACGCACATGATACACTCTCGATTCTATTTTCTTTTTCTAAAATCTGCCCATTAGCCTAGGTTCGAGAACGTCTCTAAGGCCGTCCCATATGAAGTTGGAGGATAGCACAGGCAGGAAGCTGGTGATGCCCGGCTCGAATTAAGGCTAGGATGCGCTAGCCGTGTGGTGGCTGGCGGCAGAGATCTGGGGTAAAGCACGCACCTCGACGCCTGTTTTTGGAAGTCTCATACATACCCCTTTGGATATGGGAGTTCACGCTACCGTAAGTTCGCGCCATTATACACACATTGGAAAAGTGTGGCTCAGCAGACTTGATCCACATTTGTGAATGCTTGACATAGCGGGTTGAGGCGTCAACAATCGGGGCATCGGAAATTTGAAGGCCGGGAGGTATTCGTGTCGGTTTCTATTACACAGGCAACGATGGATCTGAGGGAGGGCGATTTGCCTAATATGGTCCTGCTGGAAGATGACCTTGCGCCGCCTTTCGACGGGTTTTCGGCGGTGCGCGAGGGTGATCTGGACAACCGCGCCCTCGCCGAGCACGGGTTCAGCGGGGCTACGGAGCGTCGCTTTCAGGAGGCCGGTCGAATCGCGGGGTATGTCAGAGAGTTCGTGTCGCCCACGGCCCAGCTGGACATGGACGGCGCGGACCTGATAGTAGGGTCGGTCGCCCACCTCTTCAGTACGCCCGAAGACGTAAGCCATTGGATGCGGGAGATATTCCTGAAGGACTTCACAGAGAATGTCGGGGCCGTTCTGGAGAACGGACAGAAGATGATCGAGGTCGAGGAGTTGGAGCCCCGGGGATTCTTCGACGATGCGGTCGCGCTGAAGGCGGTGCATGACAGTTCGGGCCAGATCATATCCTCGACGGTCGTTGACTTCCGAGTGGGCAGAATCCTGGGCGTGACCTATGTGGCGACCGTGGGCAACCATCCGCGTCTGGAGGAAGCCGCGGCGCTGGGGATAGCGATGGAAAAGCTCATCGTCTCAGCTGCGCTGGACGGCTAGGTTCTGTTGACATTTGATGATTCAGTCCTCTAAACGATCACAGCGATAGCAACGTCAGCTATACTCCAAACTTCTGGATTGCCTAACGGCGAGCCCTTCGGGGTTCCCGTTTTCACGGGAATGACGGTAAATGTCAACACGGCCCAGAACTACCCGTTGAGTATCTGAGATGGTAACATAACGACCCACTCGGACTAATCACCCGATATGACTGGAGCATGATGAATCTATACCCTGTTATCTTCGCCGGAGGATCCGGGACGAGGCTGTGGCCTCTTTCCAGGGAGTTCTATCCGAAGCCGTTTTTGCCTATCACCGGGCCGCACACGATGTTTCAGGAGACGATTCTGAGACTGGACGGCATCGAGGACATGGCTCAGCCGACAGTCGTATGCAACGAGGAGCACAGGTTCCTGGTCGCGGAGCAGGCGAGGCAGATAGGCCGTATGCCACAGTCCATACTGCTGGAACCTGTCGGTCGCAACACGGCGCCGGCGCTCACTCTCGCGGCGCTTGCCGTCGAAGGCCAGGCCATGGGCGAGCATGACCCGCTGATTCTCGCCTTCCCCGCGGACCACGCGATAGGAAACGTCGCCGCCTTTCAGTCGGCTGCGCTGCTAGCCGCGCGCCTGGCGAAGGACGACTCCATAGCGACGCTGGGCGTAACACCCGACTTTCCTCACACGGGGTATGGGTATATGCGGAGAGGAGCTCGACTGCCCAACACGTCGCCCGCTATGAATGGCGCCGCCTACGAATTAGCTGAGTTCGTGGAGAAGCCCGACGAGGCGACCGCCGAGAGTATGCTCGAGACCGAGGAATACCTGTGGAACAGCGGTATGTTCATTATGAGAGCGTCCGTGTGGCTGGAAGAGATCGAACGGTTCAGGCCGGACATCGCTCACGCGTGCAGACAGGCGTACGATAGCGGCGCGAAAGACGGCATCTTCTACAGGCCCGACCCGCAGATTTTCGCGGAGTGTCCGGCGGATACGGTTGACTACGCGGTCATGGAGCGCATAACCGCGGCCAATGGCGACAGCCCTCGCCGGGCGGTGGTCGTTCCCATGGACGCGGAGTGGTCCGACCTCGGATCATGGGCAGCCATCATGGACATCAGCGGCAAGGACGCCAACGGCAACGTCATCAAGGGGGATGTGTACGTCCACGAGATGCGAAACTCCATGATCCACGGACAGCATCGGCTGGTGTCCGTCGTCGGACTGGAGGACGTGATAGTGATCGAGATGGCGGACGCGGTGCTGGTAGCGGACAAGAACAGGGTGGAGGACGTAAAGGAATTGGTGGACAGCCTGAAGCGGGATGAACGCTATGAGCAGGAGAACCATCGGCGTGTTCACAGGCCCTGGGGCTGGTACGAGACGGTTGACTTCGGGCCGCGATTCCAGGTAAAGCAGTTGACGGTCAACCCAGGCGCTGCCTTGTCGCTGCAGATGCACCATCACCGCGCGGAGCATTGGGTAGTCGTGAGTGGAACGGCGAAGGTCACCAAGGCCGGAGAGCAATTTCTGCTTCACGAAAACCAGGCGGCATACGTACAGATAGGCGAGCGGCACCGGCTTGAGAATCCCGGAACGATTCCGCTGAAGATCATAGAGGTGCAGACCGGAAGCTATCTTGGCGAAGACGACATCGTGCGGTTCGAGGACCGATACAATCGCAGCTGATTCAGGTATTCATAACGCTGACAATTCAGCGACAGGCACAGAGAGAGGATCGCCAATGACCGAAAACAGTTCAGCCGCCGCGCCGGTGTCCGAGGTTCTGTCCGTGCCTGACCGGGTGCTGCTCGGCCCGGGGCCGTCTATGGTCAGCCCCAGAGTGCTCCAGGCAATGATGCAGAATATGATCGGATACCTCGACCCCGACTATGTTCTGATGCTGGAGGATGTATCGGGGCTGCTGGGCGAAGTGTTCCAGACCGGCGACGCGGCGACGATGGCATTGTCGGGAACCGGCTCGGCTGGCATGGAGGCTGGGCTGTCCAGCCTGCTGGAGCCGGGCGACACGGTGATCGTCTGTATATGCGGTTTCTTCGGCGAGCGCATGGTTGACATGGCTACTCGCGTAGGCGCGAACGTGGTGGCGCTGCGCTCGGAATGGGGCAAGCCGTTTCCTCCCGAAATGCTGAGCGCCGCGTTCAAAGAGAATTCGGACGTGAAACTGGTTGCCATAATCCATGCCGAGACCTCTACCGGCGTCCGGCAGCCGCTAGAAGAAATATCCCGACTTGCCAGAGAGCATGACGCCCTGTTCATGGTGGACGCGGTGACCTCGCTGGGCGGAAACAACCTGTCTTTCGACGAATGGGATATAGATTACAGCTACAGCGCGACGCAGAAGTGCCTCGGTTGTCCGCCCGGTTTGTCGCCGGTGGCGGTGAGCCAGAGGGCGCTGGACTCGATTCGGTCGCGCGAAACGCCGCCCACGTCCTGGTATCTCGACCTCAATCTGAACGCCAACTACTGGTACTCACCCCGTGTATATCATCACACGTCGCCCGTAAGCATGGTGCTGGCGTTGAGAGAGGGTCTGAGAGTTGTTCTGGAAGAGGGCCTGGAGAACAGGTTCGCTCGGCATGAGAAGAA
Source organism: Dehalococcoidia bacterium (assembly GCA_965202815.1). GTDB lineage: Bacteria > Chloroflexota > Dehalococcoidia > Lucifugimonadales > UBA1123 > VXRN01. The sequence goes on along the minus strand of CBDBCD010000002.1, from coordinate 270,745 downwards.
CGCGGCGGCTCTCAGGGCGGGGCTGGAAGCGCTCGGCATGGAAGTGGTGTCGCCGGAGGACGCCCGACTCGCGCAGGTCACCCCTGTCTGGATACCTGAAGGGGTGGACGACGCGGAGGTTCGCGCAAGGCTGCTCTCAGAATACAACATAGAGATAGGCAAAGGACTTGGGGCCTTCGACGGCAAAGTATGGCGATTCGGGCTGATGGGCGAGTCGAGCAGGGCGGACTATGTGCTTATCGCGCTGTCGGCGCTCGAAGCGATTTTGCCCACGGTCGGATACGAAGTAGCGCCGGGCGCGGCGGTGTCTGCGGCCAGCAGGTCGCTGGGTCTTAGAAAGGAGAACAATCAATGTACGTAATCATCGCTCCCATTCAGATCAAGGAAGGCTACAAGGAACAGTTCATCGAAGAGATGATCGGGGACGCGGTTGGCTCCGTGAACGACGAGCCGGGCTGTATCCGGTTCGACGTGATACAGGACGCCGAGGACCCGAACCGTATCTGGCTGTACGAAGTCTATGTGGACGAGGCGGCTTTCGAGGCGCACACGCAGGCTCCGCACTTCGAGAGATGGCGAGACGCCACCGCCGACTGGCGCGAGGACTCCGGTCTTCAGGGCGCCGGACGCGGCGCGTCCAACATCTGGCCCCCCGATGACCACGACCAGTGGAAGTAGCGACGAGTTCTAGGCAGTCAGTTCCCTGCGCATCTGAGCCAGGCCCATGGGCCCCAGCGACAGCGCGCGGGTGTGCCACTCCTTGAGGTCGAAATCCGAGCCGAGTTTACGCTTGGATTCCTCGCGGACGGACAGCCATTCGCGCTCGCCGACCTTGTAGCTGATGGCCTGTCCCGGGATGCCGAGATAGCGGCTCACCTCGCTCGTCACGAAGTCCTCCGGGAAGCGCCCCTTGAGCTTGATGAACTCAAGACCGAGTTCCGGCGTCCATGTTTCTCCGGGATGGAAGGGCTGACCTCCGGGGATCTCGAGCTCCAGGTGCATACCTATGTCAATGATGACGCGAACCGACCTGAGAGCCTGTCCCGCCAGCATTCCGAGGTAGTAGTCGGGATTGTCCAGGTAGCCTAGCTCTCCCATCAGACGCTCGGCGTACAACGCCCATCCCTCTGCGTGGCCTGAAGTTCCTCCGAGGAGTCTCTGGTAACGGGAGAGCCGTTCACTCAAATAGACGGTTGTTCCAAGCTGGAAGTGGTGTCCGGGGACGCCTTCGTGGTAGGCGATGGAGACCTCTCCCCAGAGCGGAAAGCGTGTCTTGCCGCCTGTGGGATACCAGGTGCGTCCGGGACGGGAGAAGTCCTCGGACGGGTGGGTGTAGTACATCGCCAACGCGCCGCCCGGAGGAGCGATCATCGCCTCTATCTTCTTTACGGGGTCGGCTATGTCGAAGTGGACGCCGTTTAGTTCGGCGATTGTGCGGTCCTGGAGTTGCTGCATCCAGTTCTGGAATTCGTCCACTCCCTCGATGGCGCGGTCTGGGTCAGTGTCCAGGATTCCAATGACCTCCTCGACCGTTCGACCCGGAGCGATCTTCTCGGCTGTGCTTTCCATTTCGGAGTCAACCCAGGCGAGTTGTTCCCAGCCCCACTCGTAGGTGTCGCGCAGATCGAGTTCTATGCCGTTGTAAACGCGCGCTCCGAGGGAGTAGCGTTCCTCCCCGACGGCGTCCCGGTCGGACGCTCCGGGGATATATGTCTCTCGGAGAAACTGCGCTATCTCCGCGATGCCGCCATTGGCGGACTCGGCGGCGGAGCGCAGGTCGGACTCAATGGACTCGGATTCCACGCCGGACTGCCGGAAAGCATCAACGAGATTCTTGAAGAACGACTCCTGGCCCTCCGCGCTGCCGTTCCAGATGTCGCACTGGTCCGCTGTCTCGCTGGCCTGGCGCTTGGCTACCACGAGGCCACGTTCCAGACCCTCTTCCAGCGTCTTGCGATAGCTGGCAATCCCGTCGGGAATGAGGGCCATCCGAGAAGCGATGTTAGCCCAGGCTTCCTCACCGTCGCGGGGCATCAGGTCGAAGACCTGCCTCATGCTGTGAATCGGGCTGAATATCATGCTGAGGCTGCGGTAATGCTCGTTCGCGTCCTGCCTGTCGAGATTCAGACGGAGGCCGTCCATCATGGCCTCGCGCGCTATGCGGTCGTAGTCCCCCTCGACGGGCGCGGTCTCAAGCTGCGCCAGCGTGGCGCGGTCAAGCTCTGCCTCCGCATCCGAGGCTTCCGGCGAGAAGTCGTTCATTTCGTGGTCGTGGCCCGGCACGCCCATATAAGTCGCCCTGAGCGGGCTAATCTGCGCGACGCTTTCGACGTACTCATGGGCTATATAGAAGATATGGGACATGGTTTCTTTGCTCCGCTATAACATTCTCAGTTCTTGTTGGTGATTTGTACACGAAATCGCGGGCGCATGTAAACGGGGCTTGTGGTATGCTAAAGTTACGATGGCGAGGTAGAACAGAGAATCCAATGAGGCAAGGACTGATTTACGGGGTGTCCGCAAGTATAGTTACACAAGAACTTGAGGAGTTCTGGGAACGACATTCTGAACGCCCTCGGACTTCCCGTATAGATTATAGGCCACATGAACTTCTGAAGTTGAGCGAACGCCAGGGTGTAAGGCAACTTCAACCATCACCAGCGTCCGACGTGCATTTCGGCGCACCGCCTACGATGAGGGGAGAGCGCGGCTCCAACAGATACTTATGGGTCATTGATCGCCAAGGCATACCCTACATCATCGAACGACCTTTGGCTGACATTGGCGATTTCGATCCGAAGCATACGAATCTGACAGGCGGTGGAAACGCTTACCTTGGAGGGGAGCTGTGGTTTTCGAATGACAGCCACCTATTCATGTCCGGTGGCTCTGGCAGGTATCCCCCGATTGACGCTAATCAACTGAGCGATGCGGTCAGAGTGTTTGAGTCTTATCACTATCGTGTGACTTCTCTGGGATGGGATTTCAAGAATGACAGAGCGTGGAGAGAATATCATGACGACTAGCACTCCTTGGGAGTGGAGGTTTGTCTTCGGAAGACATGAGCCTGGGTTGTCCATTGAAGAAGTCGCGCGACAATCCGAGTACAAATTCGTCAGGGGCGATACACAAATGTCCCCATACGACCCTGAACGCAAGGCGACGGGCCATGTGCTGACCGCGCTGGAAGCCTACCGGACATTCGGGCTGGACATACTCGTAGAAGCGGTGGAATATGGTAGTGCGGTTATATCGAGCAAGCGGCGAGCTATCGAGTCGTCCCTGGGGAATCGCAGGAAGGAACTGGGGTTGAGTAAAGAGTCCGTGGCGCGTGCGGTCCATCTTTCCCCTAATACAGTATCGCTCGCTGAAACGAACGCATACGATGTATCTATCCAGGACCTTGAGCGTATCGCGTTCGCGCTGGGTCTGGATGAGAGCGTCTTGGCGCATCATCCGACGGCGGGCGCGGATGATGGGCTTGCGGTCAGGCTCAGGACCCTTCAAATAGAGTCGACCACTGACAACGCCAGCCTGTCGGCAGGCGCGATTCTCACACTTGCGGAATCAGCGTCAATTATTCGCGTTCAATCACAGCTCCAGGATGAGTTGCGTGTCGGATCCGTGATTGGGAAATTCGAGCCGGATTCAAATTATGGCTACCCTGGCAATCCTGCGTGGAAAGTAGGCTACAAACTTGCCGAAGATGCTAGAAGGGAACTCCACCTGGGAGATCGCCCGGTAGAGTCTATACGCGGACTGGTGGAAGACACACTGAGTATACCGGTCATACAGGCGCGACTTCCTGAGAGAATCGCGGGTGCGACGGTCGCGGTTGGCAATAATGGTGGAGGAGAATATCGTGGAATCGTTCTGAATACTGTTGGACAGAACCAGAACGTTTGGGTGCGCCGAGCAACGCTCGCCCACGAAGTCGGCCATCTGCTGTACGATCCCGAGGACCGCCTTGAAAAGGCGAGAGTGGATTCCTACGATGCCAATGATATGGATCCCCAAAGCGCATCTGCCGATTACGTGGAACAGAGGGCGAATGCCTTCGCAATCGCGTTTCTCGCGCCCAACGAAGCGGTGCGCGAGCTGGCGCCTACGCCTGTTTCCGGGGAGTCGGTGGCCAGGGTGATGCAGACTTTCGGCATAAGCCGAACTTCGGCGCAATTCCATGTCTTCAACGCATGGTATAGACAGTTCGATATGCCTTCGGTCTATGACATTCCCGAAACATGGCCTTCGGATGAACAGAAAGCCGCTGAGGACTTTTCCGCCGACTACTTTCCCATAAATAGTGCGCCAATCCAGCGTCGAGGCAAATTTGCGGGTATTGTGGCCGCCTCATATGAACGCAAACTGATAAGCGATCACACCGCCGCCGCATACCTTGACTGTGAAGTAGCGGAGTTTCATCGCACGCGTGAATACATCGAAAGTCTATATCCCATCGCTTGAATGAGGAATTTGGAGGTCTTGGATGGAAAAGCGGGTATTGGGACGAACGGGTCATGAAAGCACAGTCGTAACATTCGGCGCGTTCGGCGTCGGGTATGTTGGTCAGGATGAGGCGGACGAGGCTATCCGGCTCGTTCTGGATCATGGCGTGAATCATATTGACATTGCGCCGTCGTATGGCGAGTCCATGGAGCGGATGGCGCCCTGGATGCCGGAGATACGGGACAGGGTTTTTCTCGGTTCAAAGACCCGTTTCCGTTCGAGGGACGAGGCTTGGCGAGATGTCGAGAGCATCATGAAGAGGATGAACGTGGAGGACTTCGACCTGTTCCAGCTTCACTCGGTCGTCAATCTCGACGAATTGGACAAGGCCACCGCCAAGGGCGGCGCGCTTGAAACTCTGGTAGAGATGCGGGAGCAAGGGTTGACGAAGTGGCTTGGCATAACAGGGCACGGGCCTTACGTGCCAAGCACTATATTGGAGAGTCTTCGCAGGTTCGACTTCGACACGGTGATGTTCCCGCTGAATCCGGCTATGGCGCGCAACCCGGACTACCGCCGTGATTCTGAAGCGCTTCTGGAGGAGGCCAACGCCAGGAACGTCGGCATACAGACTATCAAGATGATCGCGCGTGGCGGTTGGAACGGAGGCGAGAGAGACTGCCACACCTGGTACGACCCGCACCGCGAACAGGCCGACATAGACAAGTCGCTGTGGTGGGTCCTGTCCCAGCCGATGCACACCGCCCCGAGTTGCGGAGAGATCAGCCTGCTGCCCAAAGTCCTGGACGCGGCGGAGCGATTCCAGACATTGACCGATACGGAGCAGGAAGTGGTCGTCAAGGCCCAGAATCCGCCGATGGAGCACCCTGAGCTTGCGATACCGGCATGATAGGAAGTGTGTCCCATGTCCGGGGATGGGAAACCTCCCGCTGTTTGTTCGGATGCTACATATGGAGTATGATTCTCATTGCAAAGGAGGCGCGCAATGACTATCCCAGAGAAGAATGCCCCTTCGATAGACTTCGCGGAAATAGTTGAGAAGATGGGTGGAGCGGAAACCATACGCGAGGGTCTCCGCGATTTCTCGCGCCGAATCGAGCGCATGGACGCGCGACGTGATGAATTGAAGGAACGCTACCCCGATAAGTGGGTAGCGTTGCTCGATGACGGAAGGGCGATTGCAGGGGACAGTCTCGGCTGCGTTCTAAGAGAACTCGATGAACAGGGAATATCCCGAAGAGGAGCGGTGGTGAAGCTAATGGAAACTGACCCATCGGTAATCATCTTATGATTATTGGGAGATTCGACGAATATGGACGACCGGTGGACGCTGCGTTTTAGACCACACCTTCTTCTCTCAGGAGGTTTACATCGACAGGACTCATCCCGAGCACAGTCGTCAGCACTTCCTCGGAGTGTTCACCCAGCAGGGGGGGCGGCGTTACTGGAACGTTGTTGCCCTCGACCTTGATCGGGCAGCCGATAATCTGGTAGTCACCGCGAGCGGGGTCGCGCATATCAATGACCATCTCGCGCGCTTTGAGGTGCGGGTCCTGGAGGACCTCGCACGAATCCTGGACGGCTCCGGCGGCTATGCCAAGTTCGGTTAGCGTCTGCATCGCCTGGCGCTTGGTGATTGTGCGCGTCCAGGCGCTGATTATTTCATCAACCTCGTTGGGGTGTTCCGCTCTTGCCTCTTGGGTAGCGTAGCGTGGGTCGCCAATCAGGTCGGCGCGGTCGGCGAGCGCGAGTATAGTGTCCCAAGAATCGCCGGCCAGCACGATAGCTATGTAGTCGTCGGTCCCGCTTGGCTTGCACGGATAGATAAGCGGCGGCCCGCCCCAAGGCGCATTCCCCTTTCTCTCCGCCGGCAGGCCGGTGTTGAAGGTGTCTATCATGCGGGCGCGCATCAGGTTTACGACACCATCCTGCATGGAGACCTCCACGCGCTGGGGTTGTCCGGTGGCGTCGCGCTGCCGCAGCGCCGCGAGCATACCGATGGCGGGCGTGCAGCCCTGTGCCCGAGTCGCCGATGCCGGCGCCGACGAATGTGGGCTGGCGTCCGGGTTCGCCCTGCGCGCTCATCCCGCCGCCCATCGCCTGGGCTATATGCCTCGAAACTCTTGACATGGGCGTTGGGGCCATAAGAGCCGAAGCCCTTGATGGTGCAGTAAACGATGCGCGAGTTGGCGCTCTTGAGAGTGTCGTAGCCGAGATCGAACCTGTCCATCTGTCCGGGGCCGTAGTTCTCGACGACTATATCCGCCTTCTCTACCAGGTTCAGGAGGATGTCGCGCCCGCGTTCCGTCTTCAGGTTCAGAGTCACGCTGCGCTTGTTGGCGTTGAAGACGATGAAGTAGAAGCTGTCCACATCGTCTCTGATCGCCATTTCATGGCGGGTGCGGTCGCCGACACCCGGCTCTTCGATCTTGATGACGTCGGCGCCGAGAAAGGCGAATAGCTGGGTACAGGACGGCCCTGCCTGAACTTGAGTCAGGTCAACGATTCGGATTCCTTCCAATGGGCCGGGCATTTCGATACTCCTGTCCAGTCTGCGCGAGTGTCTCATAAATGCAAAAGGGGCGGGCATTGACCCCCGCCCCTCCGTTGAAACCGGTTACTGCCGAAGAGCGGCGTTAGTCGGTGAACTCGGCGGCGATTCGCTGGCCCACGATGTCCTCCTCGCCCTCGTAGAGGCCGAAGACGTGGATGTCTATATGCTCCTCGCCCTCACGGACGCGGGTCCAGACTGGCGGGTCGCCATCCTTGAGCCTGTCCACAAGCTGTTGCGCGGAGAATCCCGCCACTTCAGGGTCAACTTCAAGGTGCACGCCGAAGGGCTGATGCCCGATTATGTTGTCCATCATCTCGGCCTTCAGGCCGGGTATGCCGGTTATGTGTGTGAGGATTGCCTGGCTTCTCTGCTCGACTTCGGCGAGCCGCGTCTCGTGGTCCATGGTGAACCAGCGCTTGACCGCGGCGACCGCGCCGATCATCTCCTGGCGGTCAACCTTGTGCGGACGCCCGATGCCGCGTATTCGCCGTCCCTCGTAGCCTACGAAGGACTGGTAGCCGAGTTTGCGAATGAAGTCCTCGGTGCCGAGCGCCAATCCGGTTGACTGGGGAGCGCCCATGTACTTGGCGGCGATGCACTGGAAGTCGGCGCCCATGCGGACGTACTTGCCGAAGTTTTCGAGCGGGTATATCTGCCCGGCCGCGTCAACCGTAACCGCTACGCCGCGCTCTCGCGCAATCTCGATGCAATCTTCAAGGGAAGGATATTGTCGTCCGGTTCCTGTTCAACCGCGTAGAAGTGGACCGCGGCGGTATTCGGACCTATTGCGTTTTCGAGGTCCTCGCGAGTGGTCCTTTCGTCGGAGCCGAACTCCACCAGCTTTGCGCCAGATGTCTCGAGGCAGCGGTCGTACCAGTACCTCTGTCTGCGCTGGATGAGGAATTCGTTCTTCATGCCGGTGGTGTTGGGCAATTGCTGGATCTTGTCGTCGTCGTCTCCGGCCATTACCGCCGCCGCGGCGAGAGTCAGCGCGGAGCCCGCGCCCGACGTGATCCAGGCGGCCGGCACGTCGGCGATGTCCGCGACGGCGCGGCCGGCCTTCTCTTCCAATTCCATCAGGGGTATGTATGCTACCCCGGCGGCCTCCATCGCCTCCTTCACCTCGGGCGCCGGAGTGGAGCCGCCCAGCATGGTAACGCTGCCAATTGCGTTGATGATGGGCTGCGCGCCCAGGTCTTTGTAAATCTGTCCCCAGTCGGAGTCTGCCATTCGAATATGCCTCCTAAGATTCACCGCCGCTCCTATTTCCCGCGACGGATCATGTGCGCTGACGTTCGATTGCCAGTATATACGAATCCCGCAAAGGTTCAACCGCTTTTCGATGAAATCGAGGTCTTGCCTCAAACTGCAATCGAAGTTGAATGACCCGCGCGGCTAAACTGCCTGCCAATAGCGTCGGCCTTCGAGCCTGACGAACTTGCCTACGTGCCGGTCGGGGTGGAAGTGTCCCGCCGCGACGAGCATGTCCTCGCGCTCTGCGCGGTCCATGAACGCCATGCGGGAGCGGCGCGTGTCCTCCGGGCTTGTGTCCACGAAGGCGCACCAGTCGGGCTCGTATATTTGCACGGGATTGTGTATGAGGTCGCCTATGATGGCCGCCTTCTCGCCCCCGGAACTTATCAAAATTACCTGGTGACCTGGAGTGTGGCCTGGCGTCTCCAGCGTGGTTATCTCATCCGTGACGTTGTGGCCCTCGTCAATGAACTCGATGAGGCCGGAGATCGTTGAGTGGTATGACGTTCTGGGTTATGTGGGGCGCGTCCGGAAGCACGTCGGGCTGCATGAAGTGTTCCCAGTCCTTGCGCGGGCCGAGATACTGCGCCTTTGGGAAGTAAGGCTTGTCGGCGTCGCCGGAACTGTCCACGTTCCAGCCTACGTGGTCTGGATGAAGATGCGTGTGAATGACCACGTCCACGTCGTCGGGGCCGACGCCCTTGGCCCGCATCTGGCCGATGAGGTCTCCGGTGCGGTTTTCCAGGTGGGCGTGAGGGCCGGGGCCCATGCCGGTGTCCACCAGGACGGTCTTGCCCTGCGACCTCACGAAGAACGATCCGTAGTAGAGCTGGAGCAGCCCGTTTTCGAGGACTTCGTCCTCGTAGGGCGCCCAGGCCTCGCGCGGATAGTCTCTGATGAAGATAGTAGGGTCGCGCGGCGGGGGAACCATGTCCAGAACTGCGACTATCTCGACGTTTCCGACTTGTATCTTGTCTGCCATCTGTTGATTCTCCTGACGGGTATTGGTTGGGTTGTTGGCGCAGACAGGATACCATGAACCGCATCGAGAATTGGGTAGAGGCTAAAGTGGCGGGTTGTTGTAGAATGGGAGATGGCGAATCTGGTGTATAGTCTTCGATTATTTGGGACAGGCCGAGGTGGCGTCAATGTCTGAGAGTCTTACGCTGTATGAGGCCGAGAACGGCATCGCCGTTCTGACTCTGAACAATCCGCGTCGGCGCAATGCGCTGTCGCTCGCTATGATGGATGAGATGCTGGGACATCTCGAAAGCGCTGAGAATGACGACGGTGTGCGTGTCGTGGTGATTCGCGCGGAGGGGCCGGTGTTCAGTTCTGGGCACGATTTGCGCGAACTGTCCGAAGGCGACATCGAAGACCAGACCATCCTGTTCGCCCGATGCACCGAGTTGATGGAGGCCGCGCGCCTACTTCCGAAGCCGGTTATCGCGCAGGTACAGGGACTGGCGACCGCGGCGGGCTGTCAGCTTGTGGCGACATGCGACCTGGCCGTGGCGTCGGAGGATGCGCGCTTTGCCACCCCGGGCGTGGACATCGGACTGTTCTGCACTACTCCGGCGGTTGCGGTAGGCAGGGCGGCGGCGCTGAAGAAAACTATGGAGATGCTCCTGACTGGACAGCCGCTCTCGGCGTCGGATGCGCTGGACACCGGTCTCATAAACCGAGTGGTCCCGGCAGACAGACTGGAAGAGGAGACGATGGTGCTGGCTGCGAAGGTGGCTTCGGCGCCTATGAGTACGGTTTCGATTGGCAAGTCTGCGTTCTACCGCCAGATGGCGATGGACAGGCCGCAGGCGTATGAACTGGCGCAGCGTGTAATGGTCGAGAATCTTCAGACGGCGGACGCCAAAGAAGGAATAGGCGCGTTTCTGGAGAAGCGAGAACCGCGCTGGCGGCGTGAGTTTGGAGAAGATGTGGAGTGGATTGTTGATCAATAGGAGAGAACATTGAAGATAGTCGTTGCAGGTCTGTTGGGAGACGGGTTCGAAGATAGCCTTCGGAAGAGTTCCCGGACGTGGAATTTGCGTTCGCGGTGTCCGAAGATGACCAGGCGAGGGAGATCAAGGACGCGGACGTTTACATGGGGATGCCCAGTCGGGAGGTGTTTGTCGCGGCTGACCATCTGAGGTGGCTGCACTGCCCCGGCACCGGAATAGATAAATACACTGAGATCCCCGAACTCGTGGACAGCGACGTTGTGCTGACGAACGCTCGCGGTCCGCACACGGCGCCGATGGCCGACCATGTGATGGCGTTCTGCCTCGCGTTCGCGCACAAGACGCACAAAATGCTGCTCGACCAGCAGGCGCGGGTCTGGGATGCCGGCAAGTACCACGGCGAGCAGGTGGAGATGGAGGGCGCGACGATGGGGATTCTCGCGCTGGGAGGAATAGGGCAGGCGATTGCCAGGCGGGCGAACGGGTTCGGGATGGAAGTCTATGCGGTTGACATGAAGCCGTTTCCTCCTCCGTCCGGAGTCAAAGAGGTGTGGGGGCTGGACAGGCTGGACGACCTTCTGGCGATGTCGGACTGGTTTGTTGTGACAGCTCCCTATACACCGGACTCGAGGGGGATGATTGGCGCGCGCGAACTGGGACTGATGAAGCCGACCGCGCACCTGATTGTCATCTCGCGCGGCGGAATCGTGGACGAGGACGCGCTTTACGACACCTTGGAAAACGGCCGTATCGCGGGCGCCGGAATAGATGCCTTCGAGGTGGAGCCGCTGACTGAGGACAGCGCGTGGTGGGGACTGGAGAACGTCATCATCTCCCCGCACGCCTCCGCGCTAACGGTGCAGATGGTGGAAGGCCGTCGCGAGATATTCAAAGAGAATATGCGCCGGTTCCTGGCGAACGAGCCGTTCCTCTACGTGTGCGACAAGACCGCTGGTTTCTGATCCCTCTAAGGGTGAGTCTGGATACCCGCTTTCGCGGGTATGACGAGAAGTGTGTGCGACAAGACCGCCGGGTTCTGAGCGGTCAGGCGAGCAGCTTGTCCGCGAGGTCCGGGAAGTCGGTGGCAGCCACGTCGAATTCGGATTCCGCCTCTTCGACGTTGGACGACCCGGGAAACACGTCGGATTCGCCCTCCCGGTGGACGTAGGCCGCGCGCAGCCCGACGGCCTTCGCGCCGCGGAGGTCGTTCTTGTGCGCGGCGACCATCATGGCCTGAGACGGTTCAACCCGGAGCAGCCTGAGCGCCGCTTGGTATGCCTCGGGATCGGTCTTGTAGTGTCCCAGGAATTCGCAGGACAGGATTCCGTCCCAGTCAATGCCGTTGTACTTGGAGCAGTCCACGACGATTGACCAGCTGAGGACCGTGAGGACGACCGTCGTGTAGCGTTCCCGGATCCTCTTGATGGCGTCGGCGGCGTCGGGCCAGGCGTCGAGCCTGTGCCAGACTTCGTTCAGGTCGTCGCGTTCCGACTCCGACAGAGTTAAACCGGAGTGCTTGTCGAGAACATCGTCCAGGACGCTGCGGTGTATCCGGTCGGCGTTCATCCAGGGCAGATCGCCCGATCTGACAAGCGCGAGCCTTTGGAACATCCACCTGCGCCAGTCGGTGGCGAACTGGGTGACATCAACGTCGGCGTTCTGTTCGGCGGCAAGGCGGCCTACTTCCTTCTGGATCGAGCCGCGCCAGTCGAAAACCGTGCCGCCTACGTCCCAGGTCAGCGCCTTGATCTTGGTTAGGTCTATCATTGGTTTCCTGCGCCTTTCGAGTAGGAGGATGAAATTTTATATATACTTGGCTTTATAAATATGCTGTGAGCGTGCAGGAGTTCTGCTGGGGCTTGCAGGGAGCCTGCTGGCATCCCTTTCCCTGCGTAATGTACCTATTTCTCCCTGCATAGTCCTGTATTTACCAGCTCAGAGAGTTTTTTAGAGTGGGTAGGCCGCTCATATATAAACTCGGCTGTATGCCTAAGTACCTTTGTTCTGTCGCGCTGATATTGTAACATGGATTGTGAGTGATTGTGTATCTGAATTTGGAAAGGAAAAGAAATGCTGTTTCTAGCCATCAGCGCGCCGTTGCCGACGCGACCTTCCGAGGTGCGCGAAATACGGAAGAGTTACTGGCCCTGGGCGCAGGACAAACTGGACCGCGGGCTTGCGAGGTTCTTCTTCGCCAGGGTAGGGCGAGGCGCGGTCGCGCTCTTCGACGTTGACTCGAATGAGACGCTGCACCAACTGCTGACCGAATGGGCGGAGATGATCCCCGCGGAGTTCGACGTTTACCCGCTGATTGATCCCGAAGCGGCGGTCGCGTTTCTGAACCAGGGCGACAGCGACTAGGTTCTGTTGACATTTGACATTTCAGGCATCTAAACGATCATGGTGATAGCAACGTTAGCTATACCCCGCGCTTCTGGATTCCCGCTTTCGCGGGAATGACTGATTTGCAGAGGTTTCACCCCCATCCTAACCTTCCCCCATCAAGGGGGGAAGGGATTTTCAACATACAAATGACGATAAATGTCAACACAGCCTAGCGTCCCTGGAATACCGGGTCCCGCTTTTCCAAGAATGCCTTGACTCCCTCGGCCCGGTCTTCGGACATTCCCGAGACCTGGCTGGCCTGGCCCTCTATCCAAAGTTGCTCTTCCAAGTCACGTGTGCGCGCCGAGTATGCCATGCGCTTTGTCATAGCGTGGGCGACGGAAGGGCCGGAGGCCAGTTTCTGCGCGAACTGCATAGTGTATTCGGTGAACTCGTCGTCCGGGATGACGTAGTTGACCAGTCCAATGCGCTCGGCTTCGCGGGCGTCTATGATGTCGCCGGTGTACATGAGCTCCATCGCGCGAGACATTCCGACTGCCATCGGGAGCAGCTGAGTGCAGCCGTAGTCCGGCGTGAGAGCTCGCTTGGCGAATATGGCGGAGAAGCGGGCGCTCTCGGAGGCTATGCGGATGTCGCAGGCGAGCGCCAAGCCGAACCCGGCTCCGACGGCGGCCCCGTTGACGGCGGCTATGGTGGGCCTCGGAAAGCGGCGCAGCAGCAGCGACGGGTAACCCAGGGGCATTCCCTTCTTCAGCAGAGTCTCGTTGCCGGGTATGTGGCCTTCGCCGGGCGCGGCGGTGAGGTCGGCTCCGGCGCAGAATCCGCGTCCCGCTCCGGTGAGTATGAGGGCGCGAACGCCGTCCTCTTCGTTCCGGTGAATGGCTGCGTCCAGGTCGTTTATGAGCGCGCGATTGATGGCGTTCATCTTTTCGGGCCGGTCCAGCGTGATGACACCCACGTCCCCGACTCGCTCACTTCTGACGGTAGAATAGTTCATGTCTCTTGCCCCTGAGTATTGTGGAGGATGCTGAAATGGAGGGTGGCTTGTGTCTGCCGGACGTCATTGTCTGCTGAAACGGCTGAGCAGCTGCCAGGTCATCTGCTGACGAAGGAGGCGGGAATTTCGCTTCATGAGGTCTATTTCGGCGGCGAGTCTCTGTTCGGCGTTCTCCTGTTCGAGCATTCGCTGCCTGTCCGAAAGGTCCATCTGGATCTTGCTGGCGATGTGGTATGAGAGGCGCGCCGGGTCGGTCGGAACTCTGGTTTCGCTCACCCATCCACCTGATGCGCCGACGGAGAATCGCGCGTATTCGCCGAACAGGTCGGTTGCTTCAGTAATCAGGGACTCGGATACCGGAGCGTCGCCAATTTCGTCCAGAAGTTCAACCTCCGCCGCCATGAATGGCCTGTCCTGGGTGACCCGGATTATGCGGAATCGTCTCTCGCCGACTGCCGAAACAAAGAACCTGTCGCCTTCTATTCTGTTTACCTGGATTATGCGGGCGACGGTTCCAACATTGTGTGGGACGGCGGGATCTCCGACCTCCGCCCCTTCCTGTATGAGTGTCACTCCGAACCTGGAATCGGAGTCGAGGCATTCCTGGAGCATCATCTTATACCGCTCCTCGAATATCTGGAGCGGGATGGCGGCCTGTGGAAACAGGACTGTGTTCAACGGAAACAGCGGAAGTCCGCGTTGGCGAGACATCATGTGGCACGGGTCAATTTATGAAATGTCGGCAGATTGTTCATGTATAGAGCGGCAGCGTCAGGTTTCACGGGCTATTTCTCGAATTCCAGGAGCGCGTAACGCATGAATATGCCGCCGCCCGGGCGAGCCAAAGGTCCATTGACGGCCAGGCAGGCGATCACGTGGGTATCTCCGGGCTTGGCGTTCTCGGTGACGCGGACCCGGTTGGTAACGTTGAATCCGTTCACCGCGCCGGCGTCCCTGTCCCATTCGCCGTCCACCCATATCTCGCCGTAGTCGTCTATATTCGACTCGAACCAGACTTCCGCTCCCTCAGTATTGAAGTTTCCCACCGTCTCCGGCAGGGTGACGCTGATCCTGTACCATCCGAAAGTCAGGCCGGTGGAACGAGTCTTGCGGATGCCTGGGTTGTCCCCGCCGGCGGCCTTGTCTTTGCCGCCCGCTTCCACGTCGTCAATTACCTCCCAGTCCGAGTCGTCGTAGTCCGGCTGGCGGGCTGAGCTGCCTGCGGCCTGGGCTGTGAGGCCCTCGTTTGGACTGCCGGGTTCCCACCCAGCTCCGAAACGCCATTCGGCGCCTAATTGTCGCAGAATTTCAGGGTCTTCCAAGTCTATCGTGGCTTTCGGCATGGGTTCCTCCAACTGGGCCATGATGATGTATCCTCCATAGTATCATTGTAACACAGGCGGACAATGTGACTTTCTGAAATGGATTAGGAGCGAGATCGAGCGATGGGCAGACCGAACTGGTACTACGACCATCCTCCGGCATGTAACTGCGCGAAGTGCACCGCGGGCAGGACCCGACCCCGCAGCGGCAATCCGCTGTCCGCTCTTCGTTCTTCCATCACCTCGAAGGCTTCTGAGTCGGATAACTGGCTGAAGCGTTTGTGGCGAAAAGTGGCTGGGGGATGATCCATTCCCCGGAGCCACTGCGTTCTCTCTCATTCCGACATTCCAGATATTCGCTCCCAGACATGCGCTAACTTTGTTCGGACTCCTCGCGTTCTATATGTCAGAGCAACGAAATCGGGAACGACTTGACAGGGAGGTTCGAACGCCATGAGTATCAGGATCTATGCGGTTAGCGGACTTGCGGCGCTGGCGGCAATCGTCGTTGCCGCGATCATAGTAACAAACCCTCTTTCCACCGAAGCGTCCGTTGCGGATACGTCCACCGCGTCGGCGCGAGAGGCGGAGGTGTCCAGCCGAGCCGATACTATGAATGTCGGCCGGACATCCCGGCCTGACGGTCTGGGACAGCTTCAGGTCTCGGCGGACACCGAACCCGATGCGAAGCCATATATCGGGGTCGTCATTAGCCAGCTATCCGACGGCGCTGTGAAAGTTGTGAAGGTACTGGAAGATGGTCCTTCCGATGGCGTTCTGGAGGCCGGAGACGTCATAACGGCTGTGAATGGCGACGAGATAGACGGCGCGGAAGATCTGACCGACGCAATCGAGGAGACCGGCGCCGGAGAGACTCTCACGCTTACTCTCACGCGCGACGGTTCTGATATGGCTGTGACCATTACCGTGGGCGAGTGGACTGAGAAGTCGCGCCGGAAGGGTGGCGTCTTCCACCGACAGGGTCGGGCGCATGACCGTGTAGCGAGCGCGCAGATAGTGAAGGCGGATGATGATGGCAACTATCGAACCTACCGCACCGTCTTTGGGAGCGTTACCGCATTGGGCGCCGACGCGGGGACATTCACGCTCCAGCCGAAAGATGGTTCGGACACAGTTGGCTACACCATCAACGACGACACGCGCATCTATGTTGGAAAGGATGAGGTGGACGATCTCTCGGGACTGGACACTGACCGGGAGGTAATGGTCATGGATGTTGACGGGGAGGTGAAGGTGGTGAAACAGGGTGATACCGACCAGTCAGTCGGACCCGGGTACCGCAAAGGCAGATTTCATAAGTTCGGACCCGGCGCCGGGTGGAGTTTCCACCGGGTATTCCGTCATCGGTCCCTGAACGACGGCGATTCGTCTTAGCCAACCGGACACGCAATCACAGTCCTGGCGTGGCGCAAGGGAGCGGCGCGGCGCCGGGGCCTCAGACCCCGCATCTTGCGGGGTCTGTCTCTTGCGAGTTAGATGCCGAGCCTCAGGTCTTGGTCAGAATGAAATGGTATTACAGGAGTCCTCTGCGCTGAGCGGCGAGCACGGCTTCAAGCCGGTTCTTCGCATTGAGCTTCATTCGCGCATTGCGGATGTGGTTGAGAATGGTATGGGAACTGAGCTCGAGTCGTTCGGCAATCTCGTCCGCTTCCAGGGCCATCGCCAGAAGTCGCAATACTTCGATCTCTCGATGAGTGAGTGGCCTGTGATTGTCGTGTGGAGCTTCGCCAGGTTCCAACTTGGCTGAAAGAAGGCTGTGAACGTTTTCAGCGACAGACTTGGCGCGGGCGTCGTTTACGTTTTCGTGGAACAGATGGACGAGGAGATTCTCTTCGTCGTCTTCATCTCGATGAATGATGAAGGGGGTGACGGTAACAGGCTTTCTTTCACCTGAAGAGCAAAGCATACGGACGTGGACTACGGGAGGAATAATGCCTTCCCTAGCCATCCGAATCGAAGGGCATCCGTTCAAGCAGACCGGCTCGGATCCTTCTTCCGGGAGGCTTGCGCACACCTCGTAACAGCGAAGACCAATGACTGCGCTTCTCTTATAGCCTAGAATCCGTTCCGCGCTGTGGTTCCAGAACTCGATCTTTTGATCCATGTCCACAGCATAGACGCCGTATGGCGCCTCATTCATCAGATCCAGCATTCTGCTAACGCTCACAACCACTCCTGCTCGCAGTTCCTCCAAATTACAGCCGATATTGTAGCGCATCTTAATCCCAATGGTCTTGCGATTCGTTGACGATGTTGCGGTCTTACGCTACACTTTGGCGCGAAATTGAACTTGCGCGTCGAGGCGTTGCCTCGTGAAAGGAGCGTTAATCCATGCCTCAGACAAGAGAGGCCGCAATCGTCGGCATACATGAATATCCGCTGAGGGTCGTCGGGCCGGGAGTTAGCGCCCTCCAGATCAAGGCCGCCTCCGCCGCCCGCGCGCTGGAAGACGCGGGACTTTCGTGGAGCGACGTGGATGCCGTTTACGATACGGGCAGCCACCAGAGCATCGGCGGGCTCGGAATATCCGAGTACTTCGGGATCAAGCCAAAGCTGATAGACAACACGGCCGTCGGCGGAACTTCATACGAATTTCAGGCGAATCATGCCGCGACGATGATAGCCGCGGGCAAATGCGACGTCGCTCTGCTCACGTATGGCTCGACGGCGCACTCGGACCGCCGCGCCATCGGCACGGGCGGCGCGGTGGGGGCGGGCGCCGCCAACCCTCAGTCGAACATGGAGGCGTCGTGGGGTCAGACACTCATCGCCAACTATGCGATGGTCAAGAACCGCCACATGCACCAGTACGGCACGACCAACGAGCAGTTCGCGCACATTTCGGTGGCCACCCGCAAGCACGCGATGCGAAACCCGGAAGCGGTGAAGGCCATGACCGACCTGGAGTTTGTCGGTGTGCGTGAACTTACCGTGGAGGACGTCGTTGACTCGCGGATGATAGCGTGGCCGCTGCGACTGCTGGAGTGCTGCATGATCTCGGATGGCGGCGGAGCCGTGGTAATAGCGTCCAAGGAAGTAGCCGCGAACTGCGCCAAGAAGCCGGTGTGGGTGATAGGCGGCGGCGAGGCGACCAAGTACAGGGAGAACGGCGGCGACATCACCGTGAGCGCGGGGGCGCAGTCTGGTCCCAGGGCGTTTGCGGACGCGGGCGTTACGCCGGACGAGATTGACGTTCTCATGGCCTACGACTCGTTCAGCATCACGGTAATGTGCATGATCGAAGACCTCGGCTTCTGCAATAAAGGTGAGGGTGGAGAGTACGTCGCGCAGGGACACCTGGTATTCGACGACCCGCGCAAGCCCGCGATGAACACCGATGGCGGCGGGCTGTCCTCCAATCACCCCGGAGAGCGCGGAATATACTTGCTCATAGAGGCGGCGCGGCAGCTCAGGTGCGAGTCCAACTCTCAGGTGGATGGCGCTCAGCTTGCGGTAGCCGTCGGCAACGGCGGACAACTTGGGTCGAGACACGCCACGGGCGTCACGATACTCGCGGCGGACTAGGTAGCTCTGATATTGCCGTCATTCCAGCGAAAGCGGGAATCCATCCGATAACTGACAACTAAAGACTACCAGACTAAGGACTGCAAAATGACCGAACAAGCTCTTAGGCCCCAGCCGCGTTTTCCTGAGCAGGACACCGAGCCGTTCTGGGAAGCCACCAAGCGGCGCGAACTGACCTACCAAACCTGCGACGACTGCGACGAGGTTATCTTCTATCCCCGCGCTCACTGCACGGGCTGCCTCTCCTCCAACATATCCTGGAATGTCTCCAAGGGGGAGGGCGAGGTTTACACATTCAGCGTCGTGATGCAGAATCGCCATCCGGCGTTCAAGGACCTCGGCCCATACGCGCTGGCGTATGTTGATCTGGACGAAGGTTTCAGGATGATGACGAATGTGGTTGGGGTAGATAACCCGATAGAGGACATACAGTGCGGGATGCGGGTCAAGTTGACCTGGATAGACCAGGGCGAGGGCGAGATAGCGCTGCCCGTGTTCGAGCCTGCCTGATTTCTTCCCTGAACACAAAACCCCTCCTCCCTCGATGGGCTGAGATGGGTAGACATCGAACTTGGATTGGCGGAGTCACCCCCATCCTAACCTTCCCCCGTCAAGGGGGAAGGGACTTTTGCCTACCCTTGTGGTCCCTTGATGGGAGAGGGCAGGGGCGGGGGTGAAATTCCCACCCGATAGCCAACGACTGCGAGAACGCCATGGACTTCCGATTTACACCTGAGCAGGACGAGTGGAGGGGCGAGATACGCTCCACCATAGAGTCTCTCATAACGCCCGAACTGCGGGATGAGATGGAGACGGCCGACGACGTGGGTCCCGGGCCGGCGCAGAAGCAGTTCATGCGGGCGCTCGGAAGCCGCGGACTGCTCGGCATATCCTGGCCGGAGGAGTACGGCGGGCTGGGACGCTCGCTCATGGACCAGTACATCTTCTCAGAGGAGATCGGTCGCTTCGGAAGCCTGTACACCAACGGCACCGCCACGCACATGGTCGGTCCCACGATAATGAACGTCGGAACGGACGAGCAGCGCGAGGAGTGGCTGCCCAGGATGCTCAGCGGCGAGGTCGAGTGCGCGCTTGGTTACTCCGAGCCCGGCGCCGGAACCGACCTCGCCGGACTCCAGACCCGCGCCGTGGTGGACGGCGACGACTATGTGATCAACGGCCAGAAGATGTTCACAAGCGCGGCGCACTTCTCGTCCCATGTGTGGCTGCTGGCGCGGACGGACACCGAGGTCCGCAAGCACAGAGGGCTGTCAGTGTTCCTGGTGCCGATGGACTCGGAGGGCATAACCGTTCGCCCACTTTGGCGTATGGACAGCGGACGCACGAACGAGGTCTTCTTCGACAACGTTCGCGTCCCGCGTCAGAACCTTATTGGCGAACCCAACCGGGGCTGGTATCACGTGGCGATGGCGCTGGATTTCGAGCGTGTCAGCATAGGATCGCGCTACACCGGCCTGCTGCGCCGCATGAACAGGCTCATCAAGTTCGCCAATGAGCATAAGTACAATTACGGGAATTACGACGCGCCGATATCCCGGGACCCGCATGTCAGGGCGAGGTTCGCAGAACTTGGAATGAAGCTGGAAGTCGTGCGGCTGTTTTCATACCGCACCGCCTGGATGATAGACCAGGGCATCGTGCCGAACTATGAGAGCTCCGCGTTGAAGATAGTCGCTACCGACCTGATTCAAGAGGTGGCAGACTTCGGCTTCGAGCTGCTGGGGATGTACGGCCAGTTGACCAAGAGTTCGCCCTACTCGCTTCTGGACGGCGAGATGGAACAGGCGTATCGCAGCGGCATCTTCCTGCGGTTTGGCGGCGGCGCGAACGAGGTGCAGCGCGACATCATAGCGCGGCGCGGACTCGGAATGCCCAGGCCGGACTCCGCCGGGTTCACTTCGCTCACCCGCTCCGGCGGAACGCAGGTGACTTCCTAGGTTAAAGACAACGAGGACCTTTTCAGAATGGATCTGTCTCTTACAGAGAAGCAGGAAGCCCTCAAGACCGAAGCCCGAGAGTTCTTCGATAGAGAGTGCCCCACGAGTCTCGTCCGTGAAATGGAACGCGACGAAAGAGGATACTCCGCCGACTTGTGGGAACGCATGGCGGCGCTTGGCTGGATGGGACTGCCCATACCCGAAGAGTACGGCGGCTCAGGGGGGTCGCTGACAGACCTAGCAGTCCTTATCGAGGAGTTCGGACGCGCGCTGGTGCCCGGACTCTTCTTCAACTCGGTAGCGGTTGTGGGTCTGACAATCTTGGACGCAGGTTCGGAAAGGCAAAAGACGGAGATTCTACCCCGGATTGCGGATGGATCTTCGATAGCGACCGCCGCATTGTTAGAAGAGGACGCGCGGTATCGTCCTGAAGCGATCAGTATGTCGCTCGAAAGACGTGGTGGCGAATCCGTTCTGAACGGGACGAAGATGTTCGTAGAGTACGCCAACTCCGCGGACGTGGTCCTAACCCCGATACGAAATTCCGAAGGTGTCGTCGCTCTGGCCTTGATTCCCGCATCTAACGACGGTATCAAGGTGACCGCGTTGGACAGCATCGCGCGAGACAGGCAGTTCGCGCTGCGATTCGAGGATGTATCGGTATCCTCGGATTCTATTCTGGACAGCGAAGGCGATGGATGGTCAATTCTGAAACGCGCGCTGGATAGAGCGACCTTGCTGCACTGCGCGCAGAGTGTGGGCGGCGCGCAGCGGGTTCTCGAGATGACCGTTGACTATACGAAGCAGCGCGTGCAGTTCGACAGGCCAATCGCCAGTTTCCAGTCTGTACAGCACGACTGCGCGGATATGGTGATAGCGATAGATTCGGCGCGGCTCGCTGTGTACCAGGCCATCACTCGCATCGAAGACGGCGAGGAGGCGGACAAGGAGATCGCGCTGGCCAAGACTCTGACCAACCACGCCTATAAGTGGACGACGCTGACCGCCCAGCAGATGCATGGCGGCATAGCGTTCATGGAGGAGTACGACCTGCAACTCTGGACTCGGCGAGCGAAGGTCGCGGAGTTGAAGTTCGGGGCGTCTTCGGGCTACGTGGAGACTTTCGCCCAGCGGATGGGGTTGGCGTAGGCGGGCAGGGGAAAGGGACTTTCAGTTCACCTTGTTCATGGCGACGTCCACGCCGTCGTCCATAAGGTAGTGTATGGAGTCAGCGGCCCGGACAATCGCTTCGTCCACGAGTTTCTGGTCCTCGGAGGACATCTCTCCCAGCACCCAGCCTATCATGTCGCCGCCGGGCGGCGGACGCCCGACGCCAATCCTCATACGGGCAAAGTCCTGGTTGCCAAGCGCCTCGATTATGGATTTCATGCCGTTGTGTCCCGCCGCGCTGCCCCTGGGCCTCAGCCTCAGTTTGCCCGGTGGCAATGCCGTCTCGTCATACACGATGAGAAGACGGTCCTGAGTAGTGCGAAATCTGGCCAGCAGATAGCGAACAGCCACGCCACTGCCATTGACGTGAGTGCGCGGCTTCGCGAGAGCGACGGTATGCTCGCCCATTGCGCCGACGCCGAGCCGAGTCGTGCTGTGCGCCCTGCCGACCTCTATGCCGTGCTTCTCGGCAAGCAGGTCAACCAGCCACCAACCGGCGTTGTGCCGCGTGCGGGCGTAATGCGGCTCCGGATTCCCAAGTCCGACCACGATCAGGTCGGGTTTGGGAGTGTCGGTAGCGATCTTCTTCTTGCGCAGCAGTTTCTTGAGGATCAAATTCGCTCTTAGCGTATGGGTGACTTATCAGTCCATACCAATTCTGATTCAGAAATTTTGTGGGACAAGACCGGGCCAGATGCCGTTCTGCCTATCGTAAGCCCACCTTCTACATTCCGAAATCAGGCGACAAGTTTCCATTTGCTCTCTGGTGTATGAGAATCGCGCGAAGTAGGCTTGGACTGTATTGGCAGGTAGCCCTTCATCAGGCTTATAGTGCCATTCTGGAAACAAGATGGCGGTCTTCAACCTAATTTCATCAAAATGAACGAAGCTGAATATCTCACCAAGAGCCCCTGCTGAGTCGTCTGTACTTAGTATGATAACCAAGTCGACGTCATCTTCGCTAAGCATATGGGACTCTTGAATGATCCATGGATGAAACGGATTGTCAGTATTATCTATTTCATCTTCTGGGAAGAACGGCTCATGACCATCGCTCTTCAGTGATTCGTATATCTGCTTCCGCTTTTGTGTTCCATTGTTATTGCTATCTTCAAGATTTGGCCCAAGGACAGCGATACGTAGAGGCCTTTCAGGCGCATGGTCTCGGATTTCATGCCCCTTGGCTAACATGAGATGATTGAATGAATCATTATGTAGAGTCATGCGTCGTGTATAGACTTGATGAAGTTCTGACCTGCTTCAGTAATATAGACTACGTTGGCCCCTATCTCACAGAAATTGGCTGCTGTCAGCTTGGCTAGCCCAATACCATATTTGCAGGTGTCGACCTCAACAATCTCAATAGAAGAAGTCTGGTAAAGAGTGGAAAGCAGCCATATAGCGTCATCGTCGCCAAGAACAGAGGCCGCCTTCCGTCTGAAGTGACTATTAGCGTTCTCAAGGCGCCGGCGCAGGTCTTCCGTAGAATCATCTACCAGCGTAGGACTTTCCAAATTTCGCTTCCGATTCATGGTGGTCATCCTTTCTGCGCTAAATTGATCTAGGCTATGAGTTCATAGTCGCACACGCGCTTGAGCATGGCCAGTATCCGATAATTTTATCTCGAACTTATCTGGATCAGATCTGACTAGCTCTGTGAGGTTCGGATGTCCGTATGTGCGGGAATCAAATGCAGGGTCCAGCTTGCGCAGATTATTTCCAACCATTGCAAGCAATGCCCAGCCGTCAGGTGTATCAGCCATCTCAATGGCATGTTCAATCATTTCGGGCCATTTGTCTGATCTTGATGAGATTGCCCCATTGCCCTCATTGATATTTTGAGAGGATTTGCTTGGCGTCAGATTTTCGGTATAGGCGAATAGGTCGCACGCATTGACGAACGCCTCTGGAGTATGTGCCCTTCCGACTCCCATTGCGAACATACCCTGTTCACGGATTCGAGTAGCCAGTCGTGTGTAATCGCTGTCACTGGAAACTATACAAAACCCTCTGACGACACCAGAATGAAGCAGATCCATAGCTTCAATGATCAAAGCGCTGTCAGTGGCGTTTTTGCCGGTTGTATACCTGAACTGTTGTACTGGCTGGATGGCGTGAGTGTTGAGATGATCTTTCCACTGCGACATCTGCGGAGTTGTCCAATCACCATAAACACGGCGGATAGACACAACTCCATACTTCGCTACTTCAGCAAGAACGTTGACTACCAGAGATGGCTGAGCGTTATCACCATCTATCAGCATGGCGATGGTTCTTGAATCTATGGTCATCTGTTTGCCTCAGACATATAGGCGGAGGATTTGATCACCTCCGCCCCGATATGAATTGATGATGAATCTGATTGCCTACCCCAGACCGGCCAGCGCCTCCCGCTGTCTGCTCAGCCGGCTTTCGCGCTCAGAGGCGAAGCGCTTGATGCCCTTGTAGATGGACTCTGAATCGAGGTGGGCCTCGGCGATCACGTCAGCCTCGGAGCCGCCGGTGAGCCATTGGTTGTCCCAGTCAGATGTGAGCGAGTATTCGTCTGTCAGCGGTCCGACGTTCTGCACCGGCCACATCCGGCGGGTGCCGGTCGTTACTACCATGAGGTCGTACTTGGCGGAGGCTGGGAGCACAGAATCCTGGTACTCCTGCGACTGACGCCTGAACAGTTCTTCGCTTATGGCCGCGATCACGCGGACATTGACGCCCTCTTCTTCCAGCCGAGACAGCACCGAAACCAGGTTCACCGTCGAGGATGAACCCTGGACCATTACGTAACCGTCTCTGGGCTTGTCTGGGTCGAAGTCGCGGATCATGTAGAAGCCCTTGGCGGCCGCCTTGAGGTCGGTGTCGGCGAAGGCGCTGCGGTCGGATACAGGGAAGTCAGGTCTGGCTACCTCTATCACTATGACGCCCACCTTGGGGTCATTGGCGGCTATCTCCGCCGCCGCGAAGTATCCTGGAGCGACGTCGTTGTAGTCCCAGAAACTCAGGACTATCACCTGGTCGCGAGGGAAGAGCTTCCAGACCTGCGGCGAGAAAATGCCAAAGTGCGTGCGCGCGTCGGCGGCAGTCTCGGGGCCGGAGTGTCCGGCGAGAATGTGAAGGACGCCAGTCCTGAACGGGCTGTCCTGGTTCTGCTGACTCCAGACGCGAGCGGGCAGATACATGAGCGGGGTGAACGCGCCGTATGTGCCGCTCAGCGCCCAGACTCCCACGTGTTCATCAGGGTCGAGAGATACCGACTGTCCCACAAGCCCAATAGCAGTGGAGGCGTTTCCGGCTTCCTGGATGGCTGCCTTCAGGCGTCCGCCGCTTGGGTTCGCCACGGGGTCGAAAGTATCCCAGATAGCGCCATGTTCTACGTTGATGGACTCCGCCAGGTCGGCGGCAACCACGATGAAGCGGTTATCCGTAACGTAGTTCATCCACTTGATTATTTCGGATATGGCCCTGCGGGTGCCGCGCACATTGCCCGGCTCTTCGAAGAGTTTGATGGAAAGGTCCTTCTCTTCGCCCAAGGCAGGATTCGACACCTTGACGTTCTGAGCTTCCACCGGAAGGTTCTCGACCGACAGGCGGCTGTCCTTGAATGGGTTCGAGGCGCGGTCAACACGCAGCGGCAGTCCGTCGTCCACGCTCTCGCCTAGTTCTACCAGGCGGTTGGCTATCCAGTCGCCGAGACCGTTCTGGTCCAGCACGGACATCGCCACGTCCATGTTCCTCTTGAACTGGATGAGGCGTTCTCGTTCGTCGGACACCGCTCCGTTGCGGATTCCCTCGAACTCTACGCCGAACTTCTCTTCGAACGTATTGGCGAGTCCCACAAAGTAGTCGCCGTTCATCGCCATGTTGTATGGGTGACTCTGGTAGCTGACGACCTGCTCGCCGTAGCCCGGTATGTGTCCGTTCTGGGCGGCGGGCCACCATCCCTTGACGGTCTTGCCCACGACTATCATGGGCCTGTCGTCCTCGTGGTCCCACTCTTCCATCGTCTTGAGCGCGGCGACTACCTGGTCGTAGTCGTTGCCGTCGTCAAGTGTCATCACGTTCCAGCCGTATGCTGCCCACTGGTCTTCGATCCTGTAGGCATCATAGACCGGCTTGATGACGCTTCCGACGAGCTCGTCGTCTATGCCTGCGTTGTTGTATGAGAGCAGTATGCGCAGTCGCTTTCCGACCTGCTGGGCGACGGCGGCGGTCTTCATCTCCTGAGAGTGCCCAGAAGTCATTGCGAACTCGCCCTCGATTGCCATTATCTTCAGGCTGTCGGGCGCGCCAACGATGTCCCAGAAAGCGGCCTTGCCCGCTGATGTGGCGATGCCGATGCCGGACGGTCCACCGTTCACGTCGTTGGTGAGGTCCGTGGTCTCCGAGTGACCGGCGAGGGACCTTATTCCCCTGATCGCCGCCTGTGCCATGAGAGGGTGGTCTTCAAGGTTGTTGTCCTTGAGAATGGTGTCGAGAGCGCCTCTGCCGCGCCGGAAGCCCAGCGCGTCTATTGAGAGCATCGAGGTATCCGGATCGGCGAAGTAGCGGTTGTCGCCTGTCTCGGCGTGTTTGCGGGCGAGCGCCTCTCCCATTATCATCCACAGTGCATAAGTGACAGGGGCATTGTGTCCGCCCGCGAGCATGAATCTGTCTGAGTAGGGATGCTTGGGTCTGCGGTAGTCGTATCTCAAACCGCCGAGATCACCGCCGATGAGGTGACTCGTGACCGTATAAGGCGTGTATGCCAGCGGGCCGCCGAAGTGTCCTGTCTGGGCGTAGTTGCCGAGAAGAACGAGGGTCATGGCAGTCAGAAAGCCAACATCCTCTATTCGCTCCCTGTCGTAGTCCGGCAGTTCCACTTCGCGGCGGGTCAGGCCGCGCGAAATAGACAAAGTGTTGACTGTTGCCGTAGAGCTTCCGCTTGTTGCTACCATAGAAACATACTCCCCCCGAAGGGTTCTCGCTATTGGTCTGTGCGCCTATGGGCGCGTTTCATGCTTAATCTACCTGCTCCGACATGCGAGCAAGCTAAACTGAATCATAATTGTTACGGGTGTCTGGTTGCAACCTCGACGGAAGCCAAAGTGAAAGGCTTCGACTCCGGTTCAGTTGTCGGATTTCGGCTCCCTGGGGATGGATGCTACTGATAAATCATCCACTCAAGAAGGTTTTCGTCAGGGTCGCGAGCGTACAGGCTGACCGCGTTTCTATGCTTCAGAGCTCCGCGCCTGGGGCCGGGGCCCGAAATTATCTCGACGCCCGCCTTCTCGAGCATCTCCCCGCACTCGTCCGCGGTCCCGTTCCACACGAAACAGATGTCGCCGCATCCGGGCACCGCCGTCGGCCCTCGCAGGCTGGCGGTGTAGCCCTCCGGGTGGACGTTGATCTTGGAGTCGCCCACTTGAATCGAGAAGGCATTCGCCTCGCCGGCGCGCCATTCGTCTTCGTCGTTGATAGTAAACCCCAGCCGCTTGTAGAACTCGATAAGCCTCTCGGCGTTCGCGGTGGGCATGGCAATGTGGTCAATACTCACGGTGGACATATTATGTATCGCTCCTTCGCGTCAGGTCCATACGTCTTGTTTCTGATCCCAGAACCTCTTCACGCTTCTGAATCGGTCTATGCGTTCCTCGATTTTGAGTATCTCTCTTGGGTAGAACTCGAACATGGACTCGCAAAGACTGAGCATCCACGCTTTTCTGGAATATCCGTGATTGACGATGATTCGATTAGAGTCTGAAATATGAATCTCTCTGTCCGCATAGAGGCTGTAGGATTCTTATTACGCCGATTGACAAGGGAGTTGCGCTCCCAGAACACTCCGTCCTCGTACCCTTGTATAGACGGATCACTGTCGGCCATTCGCAGCCGTTTTAGCGCCCAGCAGCAATAGAGGCCACTAATCTCCACTCCAACGAATCGTCTGCCCAACTTTCGCGCCACAACTGCCGAAGTCCCGCTTCCGAGGAACGGATCGAATACCGTATCGCCAGGATTAGAACTTGCCAAAATCAGTTTGGCAATTAGCTTTTCAGGCTTTTGAGTAGGATGGTCGGTATTCTCCGGCATTGACCAGAACGGAACGGAAATATCCGTCCATATACATATATTAGAGGGGTGCGTAATCCTGAAATTGCCCTCCCTCTCCTCCTGCCAGTCTTTGGGTTTGCCCTCACCTGTGCGATATGGGGCAATTACCCGACGCTTTACTTTAACGGCGTCAATGTTGAACGTGTATTTCCTGGAAGCCGTGCAAAACCAGATGTCTTCAGTGTTGTTTTTCCAATTCCTCGAGGCTCCTCTGCCCTTTTCCCGCTCCCATGTAATCCGATTCTGTATGTAGAAACTCTCTTCAAGTATCGGGGCGATCAGCGTCGAGGTCTTCCAGTCAGAGCATACATAAATGGTCGCGCTGGATTTCAGGAGTGGCTTAAGCGCCTGTACCAAGGCTGCAAACCAAGTCTGATAATCCGAGCGTCGTTTCTCCTTAAAGTACCTCCCATCGTAAATTTTCGACAGGTTATAGGGGGATCTAAAATCAGTAAATCCACGAAGCCCGCTGGCATATGAGATACCGCATCAAGGACGTCCTGATGAATGATCTTGTTCTCGATCTCGCAAAACGTAGTCTGCGACTCGACTGAAAGCAGTTCACTACTCAAGTCATTCATCTCTTCTTCCGAACAAGTGATGGTCCTGTTTCGTGGAGCTCGTATTTTCACTGCCTGACTCCATTCAGCGGCAACTCACGAATATCTTGAGATCATGATATGACAGAATAGGCTTCTGGTAAATCGGCTGCGGTACAATTTGAGCAGAGAGGAGATTCACATGAAGCCAATCCGCGCAGTCCTCTCAGCCAATCATGGGTTGCTGAAAGACGATCCGAAGTTGTTCGCAGTTGCGCTCGAACAGATGGAGACGCCGGCTGAAGATATCCTCTTTCTGGACGACTGGGCGCCCTATGTGCGGGTCGCGATAGAGTCCGGCTTCCAGGGCGCTGTGGTAGCCAGAGACCCCGATACTCCCAGGACCGGGGGACTCGCCTACGTATCCGACCTGTATGAAGTGGAAAAGCTGCTTATCAGTAGGGCAGGCGGACATCCGGGTTAGCGCGGATGTAGCGCGCCTGCTTCACTCCGAAGTTCTCCTGCAACTGCGCCGTCAGGCCGCCGTCCACGACCAGCGCGTGGCCGGTTATGAAACTGGCCTCCTCCGAGCACAGGAACACGATGGCATTGGCTATGTCCACGGGCCTGCCGGTTCTGCCTACCGGGTACTGGTCCACGAAGAATTCCAAGCCCGCGGGATTATCGTCCCAGCCCTTCTGCGCGCGTTCCGTTACGATGTGTCCCGGGCAGATGGCGTTCACCCTTATTCCGAGCGGCCCCAGTTCGGTTGCCATCTGGCGGGTTATGCCGATGACCGCGTGCTTGCCGGTCTCGTATATCAGCGCGCCGGGCGCCGCCAGCATCCCGTGCACCGACGATATGTTGACTATGCTCCCCCCACCCGTGGCCTCCATGTGCGGAACTGCCTGCTTGGCGGCGAGGAAGTGCGCCTTCACCAG
This sequence comes from Dehalococcoidia bacterium, assembly GCA_965202815.1. Taxonomy (GTDB): domain Bacteria; phylum Chloroflexota; class Dehalococcoidia; order Lucifugimonadales; family UBA1123; genus VXRN01. Next base: position 241,609 of record CBDBCD010000002.1, on the reverse strand, counting down.
TATTCCCATGCCAGCGTCGAAATTGGCTTCGGATATGTCCGTGATCGGGCTGTTGCCGCCCCAAAGATCGGACGACACGGCGTTGTTGACCAGTATGTCGAGCCGACCGAACTCATCCACCGCCCTGGCGACCATCGCCTCGATGTCCTCGGATCGGCTCACGTCCGCCAGCATCGGTACGGCGCGGCCTCCGGTGTCCGAAATCGCGGCGGCTGTGGCGTTCGCCGTATCCAGGTCCACGTCCGCTATCAGGACGGAGGCGCCCTCTTCCGCCAATCTCCGCGACGTTGCGCCGCCTATGCCCTGAGCTCCGCCCGTTACAATCGCGACCTGTCCTGACAGTCTGCTCATCTTCCTGACCTCCTATCGCCGTTTGGTCTTCAGGCTAGACATTGAATCCGTAGTCGCGCTCCACCCGGGCCACACGCACCTTGTAGCTCTTGTAGTACGTTTCGCGGCCACGCTTCTGAATGATGAGATGCTCGGCGAGCTCCTTGAACGCGCGAATGGTCTCATCGCTGTCCCAGTATGAGACCGCGATGCTCAGATCGTCGTCGCCGGCCGCTTCGATGCCCAGGAAGCCCGGGTGCTGCCTGGCAAGTTCCAGGATAGCCTCAGTATCCTCAGCGTACCCTTCGTGGGCGCCGGTGTGCGTGGACGAGAATATCGCTGCGTAGTACGGTGGTTGCGGTGTGTTCGCCTGTGCCATCAAGATACCTCCCATTGATGCTGCATTCGCATTATCTACGCTCTATATGATCCCTATGATCCCTGGATTCTCGGACCAGGCGACGCCCCGAACAGGGCAGTCTCGCGCGGCGGTTCTATCTCTATCGGCTTATCCTCCAGTATGGCCCTGGGAGTATCAACCAGCATGGCTAGCGCCGCGTCGTATCCGATTAGCTCCGCCGCCGCCTCTAGCCCGACGTCTATCCTGGGAGATCTACCGCCAACCGCGTGGTGGGTGTCCGAGGCCATTATATGCGCCATGCCGTTCTTGAGCAGGCAGCGCGTGAAATCGCGCACCTCTTCGCCCCAGAAACCGATCAGGCTATTCGAGGTAATCTGGCTCAGCATACCTTTCTCTATGAACCTTCTCAGCATATCAGGGTCGCGCTGGAACGCCTCGATGCGCTCCGGATGCGCCAGTACGGGAGTCAAGCCCATAGACTGCACTTCGTTCAGGGTGTCCTCGATGAAGTCCGGCCTGCCGAAGAACGGCATCTCTATCAGGATGTAACGAGTCCCGTTCATGGGCAGCGCGCGACCGGCTTCTATCTCCGCCGGGAGGTCGCTATCGAGGTGATTTTCCATGCCCAGAACCAGTGACAGTTCCACGCCGTGGGCACGGTTCTGCGCGTCCATGTCGGCAATAAGCGCGCGAATGTGGGCAACCGACGATTCCTCCGTAACATCCTTGCGGTGAGGTGTCGCCAGAACAACCTTCGTGCCTGTATCGGCTGCGACGCGGCTCATGGCGAGCGTGTCTTCGGGAGTCGCCGCGCCGTCATCCACGCCGGGCAGGATATGGGCGTGCAGGTCGTACATCAGCTTCGTATCTGGATGCGGAGGAAGGCTTCCGCGTATGGCACGTCGGCCCTTTCGCCGGTTCTGCGCGCGCTTGCCCGAACGAAGTCGCCGACGTCCCCATCTTCAGATCCTACCTGGGACGCGTGCTTCTTCAGCGCCTCGATCTTCTTGTCTATCGTGTCCGTGATCTCGATGAACGTGTCGGGGTTTTCCGTTCCCCAGAAAAGGACGTCGCTTGTCTTGTGCGTCTCCAGCCCTTCGCGCTCGTGTTCGGGATAGTGCAGGCGGTCTCGCGCGTATGGAAACACCGCGTCCATCGTTACCTGCCCGCAGATGCGGTGGTCGCGGTGCAGGTAGAATGACCGTCTGTGCGGGTCGGGACACAGCGCCACGTCAGGCTTGAACTTGCGGATCGCGTGAACCAGGTCGCCCCTGAACTCCGCGCTGTCCTCGAGCGCGCCGTCGGGGTATCGCAGGTACACAACCTCCTTCACCCCCAGAACGGCGGCGGCTTCCGCCTGCTCTCGCTCTCGAATCTCCGCTAGACGCTCGGAGGTCATATCCGGCTCCTGCGAGCCTTTGTCTCCGTTGGTGCAGAGGACGTAGAAAACCTCTGTCCCTTCCTCTATCCAGCTTGCAACCGTTCCGCCGCATCCTATCTCCGCATCGTCGGGATGCGGTGTTATCACAAGCGCTCTCTCAGGTCTTTCCATGATCGCCTTTCACTTACTCACTCTTCTCTGATTCAGGCGGCAGTGCTGGATTACGCCTCCGGCCCTTTGATCTCAACGCCGGCTCGCTCTTCCTGAACGATTGCGACCGCTCCGGCGGCCATCTTTCCCAAGCCCTTGTTCTGTCCGGCAATGTACCTCTGCTGGGAAATGTTGGACATCTCCATCGGCACACGCAACTCGCGTCCGAGTTGAGTCGCCAGCCCCACGTCTTTCGCCGCCAGGTCTAGTTGGAAGCCGGGCTCGAAGTTGCGCTGGAAGATTCCGTTAGGGAAGCCGCGCATACTGGTCGTATTGCCCGAACTCTTTGAAACTGCCTCGTAGAGCGTCTGCGCTTCCACGCCCCACTTGACTCCCATCGTGAACGCCTCGGACAGCAGCACTCCGACGCTCAGGCCGATCAGGTTGTTCACGATCTTGCACACCGCTCCCGATCCGAGCGGACCGCAGTACATAGTCTGATTGCCTATGAGGTCGAGCACCGGCTTGAATTCGTCGTAGGCTGCCCGGTCGCCTCCGACCATCACGCACAAGGTTCCCGCGTCCGCGCCCGGGGTCCCGCCTGAAACGGGCGCGTCGAGTACTCTGAGCCCGCTCGCCTCCGCCCGCGCCGCGATTCGCAGTATGGTCGAAGGGTCCGTGGTGCTGAGGTCGAAATACGCCGCTCCGCGCCGCGCTCCGCTCAGGATACCTCCCTCGCCGGACGCCACTTCTTCTACGACCTGCGGCGTCGGCAGCGACGTGAAGATCACGTCCACGTCTTCCGACGCTTCGCGAGGGCTGTTTGTCCACTCGGCTCCCATTGAAACGAGCTCGTCCGCAGCATCCCTGCTCAGATCATACACTTTCATCTCATGGCCGCCATTCAGCACATTCCGCGCCATGTGGCGTCCCATGAATCCGACGCCTACGAATCCTACTTTCATTGCTATGACCTCTCCGTGTTGAATCGGGGGCGATGCGCCCACGTCTTGTATGTTACTTATAGTGAGTCGGCGGCGCAAACGCCTGGCGCGCCGTTGACGCCGATTCATGTCTGGAAGCAGGCTATGGAAATGCGCCACGGAAGAAGAGACCCCAAAGCCCCGCTCGGCGCGCAGCGTCGGCCAATGAGTCCCAAGGCCTGAATCCGACCTCTTTGCTCCCGCATCCAACTAGCAAGAACCGCGAAAACAGACTTTCTCGTAAACCAGTTCAAGCGGTAGAGTTGACAAGGCCCTCGTAACGCTCCCCTGAGACACCCCAGGCACAGGAATTCCCCATGCAAAAGAGAAAATCACCCATCCATATATTGGCATCATTACTCATAACCGCCCTGGCGATCATAGCCGTCGCCTGCTCGTCAGACGGCGACGGCGCGCCACCGGCCGCGCCCGTCCCCACAAGTCCGCCGACCGCGGCGCCAGCCGTACAGCCGACGACTCCGCCCGAACCGCCCACGGCTACTCCGGTTCCGCCGACGGCGACACCTGATCCCACTGCGACTCCCGCTCCGCAGGCCATGGAGTATCCGTCCGCCCCCGATCTCCGTCAGACGGGTGGATGGATAAACTCCGACCCCTTCACCCTCGACGAGTTGCAGGAAGAGGGCAAGGTGGTCTTGATTGATTTCTGGACATACACCTGCATCAACTGCATTCGCACGCTTCCGTATGTAAGCGAGTGGCACGACAAGTACGCCGATCACGGTCTCGTAATCCTGGGAGTGCACACTCCCGAGTTCGCCTTCGAGCACGAGTATAACAACGTGGTGGAGGCGGCGGGCAAGTTCGAGCTCGAATATCCAATCGTGCAGGACAACGAATTCGGCACCTGGATGGCGTTCAACAATCGCTACTGGCCCGCCAAGTACCTCATTGACCACAATGGCAAGATAAGGTACAGCCACTTCGGAGAGGGTGCCTACGACGAGACCGAAATCAAGATCCGGGAGATTCTGGAGGAAGCCGGTTTTGATGTCAGCGGTGTGGCGGCGAGCTCCGATCCGGGACCTTCTCGCGCGGAGGGCGCGAGGGTCGCTACGATAGAGGAGAGCCAGACCCGGGAACTGTACGCGGGCTACGACCGCAACTATGGTGCGCTGATGTCGCAGCAGTACCCCCCTTATGTTCGGCACGTCGAATACTATGAGGCGCCGGACGCGAAAGTGCTGTACGAAGACCCGGGCGAGCACATCAACCATTTTCTCTACCTGAATGGCCTGTGGCTCAACACCGAGGAGAGCCTCGTCCACGCTCGAGAAACGGAAGACTACGAAGATTACATCGCGCTCAAGTTCTTCGGCACCAGCGTCAACGTCGTCATGGCCCCCGAGTCGCGCGAAGATGAGGCTGAGGTCAGCGAGGCGGCGGAGCCCTACGAAGTAAGAATCATCCTCGACGACGGACCGGTGCCTGAAGAGCAAGCGGGCAGGGACATCATGTATGACGCCGACGGGAACAGCTATGTAACCGTGGATGAGTCGCGGATGTACTATCTTGTGAACATGGATGACTTTGGCGGCGGCGAATTGAAACTTTCCTCTAACTCGCCGGACTTCACCGTGTTCGCCTTTACGTTCGGCTCATACGAGGGCGGCGAGCCTGTTGCGAGGTCGTAGCGCAAGATGTTCAGTAATGAGACCTCCACGTATTGGCGGCGCAATCTTGCGTTCGCTCTGCTGTGCGCTCTGTCGGTTGCCCTGGTCGTCGCCTGTTCTCAGGCGCCGGATGCCGCATCCGAACCTGATGCGACTGAACCCGGAGCCGCCGCGCCGCCGGAAGAAGCGCCGCTTATAAAGGGGCCGATCTCCGAGGATGGGCTGCAAGCCATCTTCGCCACGCCCGACATCAGCCCGGGCAGGCACCGGATAGCGTTCGCGCTTACTTCGCAGACCGGCCTGGTAAAGGCGCTGTCCGCTACGGTCCAGTCCTTCCACGATCCGCAGAGTGATTCACTGACCGACCCTGAGCAGACGGCCCTGGCGCTGTTCCACCCGTTTCCTCTTGTTGAGCGAGGGCTGTATGTAACAAACCTTACATTCGATCAGCCCGGCAGGTGGGCGATTCGGGCTACGGTTCTCGGCGACGACGGACTTCCCAGGAAGGCCGCGCTGTTCTTCGACGTGCCTGCCGAGACTCGCGCACCGGCTGTCGGAGCCCCCGCCATTCCAAGCCGAAGCAAGACGATTCAGGATGTGGAGACGCTTTCCCAACTCACGACCGGATCCATGCAGGACGAAGACTTGTACCAGGTGTCAATCGCGGACGCGGTCGAGAACGGCCTGCCGACCGTCATAGTGATGGCGAGTCCGGCGTTCTGCATCAACGCCGTCTGCGGCCCGCAGGTGGAAGTTCTGCGCGACCTGAAGAATGAGTTCGCGGGCCAGGCCAACTTCATCCACGTGGACTACTACGACAATCCCCACGAGATCCAGGGCGACCTGGGCCGCGCCGTCTTGTCCCCCGTCGCAAGAGAGTGGGACATTCCAAGCGCCGAGTGGTCCTTCGTGATTGATAGGGAAGGCGTGATTGCGGGCCGCTTCGAGGGTTTCACTCCCCTCGAAGAGTTGCGGCAGGCGCTCAGGAAAGCGCTCTAAATCTCCGCTCCCGGGAACTCCGCCACCGGCTTGAACCCCTTGGTTGAATCGTCCCAGTCGTATAGTCTGGCTACCACCACGCGGTTCGAGTCAATCCCAACAACCAGTTGTTTCACCGGATACACCGGCTCGTCACCCCATGTCGCCACCTTACGGTCTGTCTCGGAGAAGTATGCTCGTCCGTTAGGGTGCGAATGGTAGATCACGCGTGGGGGTTCGTGTCGCGGACGTACTACTACTGGGATAGCGGGATATTGGTAAGTAACTCTGGATGGTTCAGGGCTATCCAGAGTGTGATTTAGTTCCAGCAAATCTGATCCGTCTATCACATACGCGGTTTCCGCGGTCCTGTCATGCGCGGTAGGGTGGGAATCGGGCTCGTACGCGTTGGCAGCGCGTCTTACGCTGGTCACTCGGTCTCCGGCTTTCGGCCCTGTCAGCCATCCGCAACACTCGTTCGGAAACTCCTCGCGCGCGTGCCTGTATATTTCGGTCAATATCTCTTCTGGTATATTCATTTCGCCTTTCGCTCTCAATCAATCCATATCATCGTCATCTGATGACCTGCGAGTCGGCCTTGTATATCTCGGCAGTTCGTCAACGCCCGTCAACTCTTTGATTCGCTCCTCGATAGCGAGTACGGTCCGCGCTATCACGTGGTGAAGCTCCACAGGGTCATCCATCTCGACCACCGCTCCCGTATATCTGTACCTCACTGCGTACCGGGTCAGCCATTTCAACTCCTCGGCGGCGGGGGTATCCCACTCTTCCGGGACGCTTCTGATTATTCCCGCCAGTTCTCCCAGGTCATGGGTGTTCCCATAACGCTCGCCAATCGCGGATATCCATCCCTTCAGGATGTTCTCCAACGCCTGCTGAGCGTGAAACCCAACACCTTCCTGCGGAGCGTCTGATGCTTCTGTCAGTATTCCCAGAAGAATGATCTCCCTATCGGCATTGATGACTCTCTGCCGAATATCTTCCCAGTCGAAGTTCTGTTCGACATTAGGATCATAGTCCTCTTTATCTCCGTTCATGTCCACTCCCTCTTGCGCCGCCTGAGCCGCCACGTGATTTATTCCCCCTCGACAGCGCAGGTACTCGCTCTTATCCATGGGTAGAATATCCACGCCGTGATAAGCCCCGTAAATGTTACGCATAGCCTGTCTGCCCGCATCCTGCGCTTTCACATAAGCGTCGTTAGACATATATTCTTTGCATATCACCATCAGGTCAATGTCCGAGTCCTCTCGATAGTCCCCCCGAGCCCGCGAGCCGAAAAGGATTACCGATTCCGGCCTAACCGCCTCGTACACCGCGTGCGCCACCGCCACCGCCCTCGGATCAGCATTGCCGTTCGTTCCGGTCTTCATATTCCACCTCACTCTTCCAGTATAAACCCGAACGCCACCGGACATACCACCAGGAATACTGCGTCGAATACGGCGAGGAAGGTTGCCCACCGCAGGACGCCGGATTCGTCTTCAGGCCCCATCAGTATGCCCGTCGCCTCCACCGCTCCGATGATCACGGGGACTATCACAGGGAAGAACAGCGCCGGCAGCATAACCTCGCGCGACCTCGTGTTGACCGCCATCGCGCTGAATACCGTGCCCACCGCGCTGATCGCCACTGTCGCAAGTAGGACTATGGGTATCAGTCCGGGGATCCATAGCGGTAGATTGAAGATGATCGCAAACGCTGGAAACACAATCGCCTCGACGATCAGCATGAATACCAGATTTCCCAGCATCTTGCCGAAGTAGAGCGTGTCCCTGCCAACGGGAGCCAGCATCAGTCCGTGCAGATTGCCCCTGTCTTTTTCCAGTCCGAAGGACCGGTTCAGCCCGAGTACACCTCCGAATGTGAACGACACCCATAGGATGCCGGGAGCGACCGCTGCCACCAAACTGGGAGACGGATCTATCGCGAAGTTGAACACGACGATAACAAGCAGCCCGAAGAGAAGCATGGAGACGAGAATGTCCTTGGTGCGAAACTCCAGCAGCAGGTCCTTGATCAGTATCGCTAGCGCCGGCCTCACAAACGCCGTCACTGTCCGCCCTCCGTTCGGTCGTGGCGTGCGCTGCTCGTGAATGCGCCGCCCGTATTTTCCGAATAGGCCACGCGCCCGCCCTCCAGCGACGCCAGGGCGTCGCCAAGTTCTATGGCGCGTTCTAAATTGTGAGTCGTCATAATCACAGTGCGGCGCGGTTCTGAGCGGTCCGAGATGACGGCGTCCAGCAATGCCACGGCCTCTCGGTCGAGTCCGCTTTCGGGCTCGTCCATCAGCAGGATTTGAGGGCCGTGCAAAAGCGCCCTCGCTATGCTGAAACGCTTCTTCATCCCGTGGGACAGCGCTCCAACCCGCTGATCGAGCCGCGCCGTCATCCCCATCTGGTCTGCCGCCCATTCCAGACGCTCGTCGGCATGACTTACCCCGAACATCCGGCAGAAGAATCTCAGGTTCTCGCGCCCGGTCAGATCGTCGTACAGAAGCGGATCGTGCGTCACGACCCCGATCCGGGCGCGAATCCGGTCTCCGTTCTTGTCCGCGTCGAATCCGCTTACCAACACTTGGCCAGAGTCCGGTCTGGAGAGTGTAGCCAGGATCTTCAGCAGAGTTGTCTTGCCCGACCCGTTCGCGCCCACCAGGCTGAGTATCTGACCAATGGGCACGTCCAGGTCTATTCCGCACAGAACAGGCGTCCGCCCGAACGACTTGGTGACTCCGCGAATACGCACCGCGAAACCAGCGTTTGGATCGGCAGTTGGGGCGTCGGAGTGATTATTGCTCAGCTTGCAGCTCCCACTCTTCCCGGAGTATTCCGTAATGGACCATATCCGCGCGCTTCTCCGGATTCGCCGGATTGGGTGGCTCCTGGCTCCTCAGAATTCCTTCTCGCTTCATGCCGAGCTTCTCCATGACCCTCCACGACTGCTTATTCTCTATGTCGGCCCTGGCGCCCACTTTAACAAGATCGAACTCCTCGAAGGCCCAGTTTATGACCGCGGCAACCGCCTCCGCCATCAGTCCCTTGCCCCAATGCTTTCTGGCGATACTGTAACCAAGCTCTGAGGTCACATTATCCGCGTTTATTCTGATCTGTACGGTGCCAATGACCGTATCGTCCAGGCTGACGGCGAAAGTAGGGTGGGTATCCCATGAGACCAGGAAGCTCATAGAAACATGAGTCTCCGCGTGCCTGTATTCGTAGGGCGAGGGGATCGGCAGGTAGGGAGCCCATTCAGGATCACTAGCATACGCGTACACATCGTCCGCGTCCGTTAGCCTGAACGGGCGCAGAAGCAATCTCTCTGTCCTGATTTCAGTTGGCTCTGGCATCGAAATTGACCCTCCTCCGAAAGTATAACTATAATTCAACTATCGCAAACAGTCAGAATTCAGAATAAGGGTCGCTGAACCCAAGGTGATCGCAGCGGCAGAAGCCGAGGAATCAAATGGCTACAATCGAGCAACTTCAGCAGCAGTACGAAAGCCTGAATGACGCACATGTCCAGCCGGTCCTCACCGAAGAGGATATAGACCCCGGCTGTCTGCTCGCCTTCGATTACGACTACCCCGACAGCGGCGCCGAGGTCGTGATAGACACCGACGAATTCACCGCCGTCTGCCCCTGGACCAACCTGCCGGACTTCGGCGAACTCATAATCACCTACGTGCCGGACCGTACCTGCATCGAGCTCAAGTCGCTCAAATACTACCTGCTGAGCTACACCGGCGTCGGCATAGTCCAAGAACACGCCGCCAACCGCATCCTGAACGACCTGTTCGCCCTCTGCAATCCGCGCCGCATGACCATAGCTCTCGACTACAAAGTGCGCGGCGGTCTGCACACCGCCGTCTCGGTCAGCCGCGAAAGAGACTGAACCTGACTCATATTACGCCTGAAAGTAGGTTATAATGCGCGTCAGAGGAATAAGAGTATGTCAGCCGAACTAATCGCAATCATCGTGATGGGTATCTCTATCACGGGATTGATGCTTGTATCCCTCCACAGAATGGAGGGCAGGATCAGCAGGCGAGTAGACGATGTTGATAAGCGTCTGGACTCGATTGATGCCCGTCTGCGAGCGATTGAACAAGGTCAGGCCGAACTCAAGACTATTGTCGCCGAGCACAGCGCTCGTTTTGACTCGGTTGACGAACGTATGGACTCCATTGACAGACGCCTGCAAACGTTCGAGCAAGGTCAGACCGAACTCAAGGTTGGCCAGGCCGAACTCAAGAACATCGCCACTGATCATAGCCTGCGTTTGGATTCGGTTGAAGCCCGCCTAAGAATGGTCGAACAAGGTCAGGCTGAACTCAAGGCCGGCCAGTCGGAACTCAAGAATATCGCCACCGAGCACACCAACAGGCTGGACTCGGTTGACGAACGCCTGAGAGCGGTAGAGCGTGGCCATTCCGAAATCCTGGGCAACGTTAGTACCATGAACCAGGTAGTTCTGGCCACTCTGCAAAGGCAGATCGAAGGCGAGCCGGTCGGAGCCGATTAATCCCTGTGAACATCTTCCCAGGAGGACCAACATGAGACTGGAAGGCAAAGTCGCCCTGATCACCGGCGGAGCCAGGGGCATGGGAGCCGCCGAGGCCAAACTATTCTCCCGCGAGGGCGCGAAGGTTGTCATAGCCGACGTCCTCGAGGAAGAGGGACGCCAGACCGAGGCCGAGATCAACGAGACCGGAGGCGACGCAATCTTCGTCCGCCTCGACGTCACCCAACAGTCCGAGTGGGACGCCGCCGTAGCCCGCGCCGTGGAGCAATTCGGCAAACTCGATATAGTCGTCAACAACGCCGGCGTCGCGCTCAGACACTCCATCGAGGACACCAGCGTCCAGGACTGGGACCGCGTTATGGACATCAACGCCAAGGGCGTCTTCTTCGGAACGAAGGCCGCCATAGCCCAGATGAAAGAGCAGGGGACAGGCGGCTCCATCATCAACATATCCTCCATAAGCGGCAATATCGGCCAGGACACCGTAAGCGCGGTTTACAATGCCTCGAAGGGCGCGGTCCGCATCTTCACCAAGTCCGCCGCCGTCCAGCACGCCGCCGACGGCATCCGCGTCAACACCATACACCCTGGCCCAATCGAGACTCCCATGACCGCCGATGGACGTGCCAACGCCGAGCGAATAGGCGAATATACCGTCGCTGACAACACCCCGATGGGACGCTATGGCAAGCCGGAAGAAGTGGCGTACGGCGCGCTGTTCCTCGCCTCCGACGAGTCCTCATACGTCACCGGCTCCGAGATCATCATAGACGGCGGCTACACCGCCCAATAGCTCGATGCCGCAAATCCCGCAGACCACCCTCCGCGAACTCGCCGACCGCCATTCCGTAATCCTATTCGACGCCTACGGAGTGTTGGCGGGTTCCGACTTCGTAGCTCCCGAGGCCCCCGACGCCATCCGCCTGCTAGATCGAATTGGCAAGCCCTACTTCGTACTCACCAACGATGCTTCAGCACTCCCCGAAACCAGGGCGGCCCGCTATGAATCGCTGGGCCTGCCCATACCCGCGAGCCGCATCATAACCTCCGGCAGCCTCCTCTCCGGGTACTTCGCCGATAAAGACCTCGCCGATTCCCGCTGCGTCGTCCTCGGCCCCGCGGACAGCATTCGCTACGTCGAGTCCGCCGGTGGTCGCATTGTGCAATACGGAGACGAATTCGACGCGTTGGTAATCGGCGACCAGGCTGGCTTCCCGTTCCTGGAAGCCGCCGACACTCTTCTCAGCTCCCTGTTTCGGAAGATAGACGCCGGTAAGCCGGTGAACCTCGTTCTGCCCAACCCCGACCTCATATACCCGGAAGGCGCCGGCTTCGGATTCGCCAGCGGATCGGTTGCGCTGATATTCGAATCCGCGCTCGAACTCCGCTACCCCGACCGCCCCGAGTTGCGCTTTATCCGTCTCGGCAAGCCCCATCCCGCCATATACGAAGAGGCGTTCAGGCGCAGCGGCACGATGGACATGGTGATGATAGGCGACCAGATAGAGACCGACATCAAGGGCGCGAACGACTTTGGCATAGCGTCCGCTCTGATCAGTACAGGAATCTCCGGCTACGACGTTTCGCAACTTCCGCGATCTGAGCGACCGGACTATCTCATAGAATCCCTGTCACTATAGCTGGGACCCTAGTCCGCCGCCGTCTCCTCGATCTCCACCGGGTTATAGCACGCCAGTGTATGCCCCACCTCCACCTCCACCAGTGGCGGCCTCGGACTCGTGCGGCACTCCACCGTGGCCTTCGCGCAGCGATGCAGGAACGGACACTGGTCCGGCGGGTCCAGCATCTGCGGAGGCGCGCCCGTCATGGGCTGGAGTCTCTGTCCCGCCGCGTCGAGCCTGGGCACCGACTGGAACAGCCCCGACGTGTACGGGTGCATCGGACGTCTGTACAGCGTCGCCGTATCCGCGAACTCCACCACATAGCCCCCGTAGATCACCGCCACCTTCTCCGCCATCTGCGCAATCACTCCCAGATCGTGAGTGACCAGCATGATGGCGGTCTTGCTCTCCTGCCTCAGTTCGCGCATCCTCTGGAGAATCTCCGCCTGGAGCGTCACGTCCAGGTTGGATGTCGGCTCGTCCGCGATCAGCACCTTCGGTCTCAGCGCGACGCCAATCGCCATCATCACGCGCTGCGCCATGCCACCGCTCAACTGGAACGGATACCTGTTCAGCATGTCCCTGGCGTCCGGTATGCCCATGTTGGAAAGAAGATCAACCGCGATATCGCGCGCCTGTCGCTTGCTCACGCTCGTATGCTCGATCATGAGCTCTTCGACCTGCTTGCCAACGGTAATGACCGGATTCAGCGCAGACGAAGCGTCCTGGAACACAAGAGATATCTCCTGCCCGCGGATCCGGCGCATCTCATCGTCCGGCAGGCGCAGGAGGTCGCGACCGTCATACAGAATCTCGCCGCTCACAACCTTCCCTGGGAACGGCACCAGCCGCATCACCGACAGCGCGGTCATCGTCTTCCCCGACCCGCTCTCGCCCATCACGCCCAGGACGCTGTCCGCCTCCAGCGACAGCGACACGCCGTTCACCGCCTTTACCACGCCCTCTCTGGTGGCAAAGTAGGTATGAAGATTTCGTATCTCCAGCAAAGGTGGCATTGCTGCGCCTTCCCCTAAGACTTCATTAGGTCAATACGCGCACGGCGAGAAAATCACCTCTCCCTCGACGGGAGAGGGCCAGGATGGGGGTGGTCCTCCCGAGATACAAGGCTCATACTGAACAACGTGTCCAACCCATCCAGGCATCCTGTAAATCCCGATTCAGACAATCACCCCGCAGCCGCCTGCATCCCGAACTCCGCCCGCTTCGCCTCCGCGCCCCTGTCCAGAACCACCGGCTTGAATCGGCCGGCCTGCAACTCCACTATCAGGTCGTCCAGGCAGATGATCTTCCGCTCGAACTCCGTCGCGTATGTGCCGATGTCCTCCAACTTGTGAGCGTCGCTCGCCCCGGTGCCCGGCAGACCGAACCAGTCCGCGAGGTCGTGGCTGAAAGCGTTCTCTTCCGGCAGTCCGCGCCCGTTCAGTAGCTCCACAGCGTTCACCATATCGAAGACCTTGTTCCGCGAGGCCCGTTCCAGCATCTCATGATACGCGTCGGCGTCCACATCCGCCCCCTTGCGATAAGTCCGGCGGTAGGGATGGGCCACCACCATCGCCCCGTTCTCCCTGTCCAGCTTGTCCTTCACGAACCCTGCCCTGTGCATTCCGAAGATATACCGTCGCAGTCCATAGACCAGCAGGTGGCCTTCCTCAGTCGTTACCTCGCAGCCCGGCAGCACCAGGAAGTTGTGCCTCTTCGACAGGTCCTCGACCTCGCGATGGTCCCAGAACCCGTCATGGTCCGTTATGCAAACTCCGTCCAGGCCAATGCGCTTAGCCTCCTCGATGAGTTCGTCCGCGTCAATGAAACTGTCAACCGAAGTCGGGTAGGTATGAGTATGGATGTCTATTATCAACGGCGTCCGCTTATAATCCTGATTTCCTGTTCCCGAACAATTCTAACACAACTGCGCCCTCAATCCCTTTATTCTCCCTGGGGAGAATAAAATATCTCACCAATGTAGTGCACTGATGTTACGCACTGGACGATGTTTTTCGGAGTCGTCGTTTTGAGTCGGGAACGTCCATCATATATTTCGCCCATAATTGAGTTGTATCATGTCAATCCTATTGCTACACTATATTCATATATTCTGATAACTAAAAACTACCCACTAAGGAACTCAACATGGTCCTACGTCCGGAAAACTTCACCGAACAAGCCCGCGAAGTCCTGCGCGAGTCCCAGGAGATGGTGCGCCGCTATCGCCACTCGCAGTGGGACGCCGAACACATTCTGATGGCCCTTCTTCAGCAGGAGCAAGGCGTCCCAGCTTCGATTTTGACCGAACTCGGCGCGTCCGCCGACACTATGCGCGACAGGCTTCACGCGATGCTGGACGCCGCTCCCAAGCTTTCGAGCGAGTCCAACCAGATATTCATGACTCCCAGGGCCGAACGCGCGCTCGCCCGCGCAAAGGCCGAAGCCGACCGCTTCAACGACGAATTCGTCAGCTCCGAACACCTGCTGATCGCGCTTACGCAGGAGGAGGGCGGCCCCGTCGCCCACGTGCTCAGGGAGTACGGAATAGACGCCGAAAAGGTGTACCGCGCCCTCCAGAAGGTGCGCGGCTCACACCGCGTCACCGACGAACGCGCCGAGAGTCGCTACGGCGCCCTCCAGCGCTACACCGTTGACCTCACCGAACTCGCCGCCGGCGGCAAGCTCGATCCGGTCATCGGGCGCGACGTCGAAGTACACCGCGTCATGCAGACCCTCATCCGACGCACCAAGAACAACCCCGTTCTCATTGGCGGCGCCGGCGTCGGCAAGACCGCCATCGCCGAGGGATTGGCGCAGGCCATAACCTCCGGCGACGCGCCCGACGAACTCACCAACCGCAGCGTTCTCGCGCTCGACATGGGCGCCCTCGTCGCCGGAGCCAAGTTCAGGGGCGAATTCGAGGAACGCCTCAAGTCCGTCATGGATGAGATAAAGGAGTCCCAGGGCGAGATAATCCTGTTCATAGACGAGCTCCACACCGTTGTTGGCGCCGGCGCCGCCGAAGGTTCGATTGACGCTTCCAACATGATGAAGCCCGCGCTCGCTCGCGGCGAACTCCAGGCCGTCGGCGCGACCACTGAGGACGAGTACCGCCGCTACATCGAGCGAGACGCCGCCCTCGAAAGACGCTTCCAGCCCGTCCTGATAGAAGAGCCTGACGCCGAGACTGCCATCGAAATGCTCAAGGGACTGCGACCCAAGTACGAGGCGCACCACAAGGTCGAGATAACCGACGACGCAATCGAGGCCGCCGTCAACCTCAGCCAGCGCTACATCTCCGACCGGCTGCTGCCCGACAAGGCGGTTGACCTCATTGACGAGGCCGCCTCGCGCCTCCGCATTGATGCCCAGGCCAAGCCCTCCGACCTGATTGAAACCGAGGCACGCATCCAGCGACTCGAAGATGAGGAGCTTGCCGCCTCGCAGCGCGCCGAATACGAACAGGCCGCTCAACTCCGATCCGAAAGGCTGCGCCTGGAGGAGGAACGCCAGATACTAAGCGCGCAGACGCCCGCCGCGGAAGTCCAAATGGTCGTCACGCCTGAGAACATCGGCCGGCTCATAGCCACCTGGACGGGCATACCAGTTGATCGCCTGCTCGAAAGCGAGGCCGAAAAGCTCCTCCACATGGAGGAACGCCTCCACGACCGCGTGATCGGCCAGGAGGAGGCCATTGTCGCCGTCTCGGACGCCGTGCGCCGCGCCCGCGCCGGACTCAAGGACCCCAAGCGTCCCATCGGCAGTTTCATATTCCTCGGCCCAACCGGCGTCGGCAAGACTGAACTCGCCCGCTCTCTCGCCGAATACCTCTTCGACGACGAGCAGAACATGGTCCGCCTCGACATGTCCGAGTACATGGAGAAGCACACCGTCTCCCGGCTCATCGGCGCGCCTCCCGGCTACGTCGGCTTCGACCAGGGCGGCCAGCTAACTGAGGCCGTCCGCCGTCGTCCGTTCCGCGTCATACTGTTCGACGAGATCGAAAAGGCGCATCCCGACGTGTTCAACATCCTGCTCCAGATCCTGGAGGATGGACGCCTGACCGACGGACACGGCAGGACCGTTGACTTCCGCAACACGCTCGTAATAATGACCAGCAACCTGGGCACCGGCTCCGACCAGCTTCAGCCCGTCGGCTTCCTGCGCGACTCCAACGGAGACGACAGGCGGCGCCGCCACGCCGCCGTCGAGGAAGCGCTCAAGCGCGCCTTCAGGCCCGAATTCCTCAACCGGCTCGACGCCACCATAATCTTCGACCCGCTCACCGAGGAGCAGATCCGCCAGGTCGTTGACATAAGCGTCCGCGAGGTTGCCAGCCGCCTGTCCGAACACGGCGTCGCCCTCGATCTAACCGACGACGCCCGCGACTGGCTCGCCCGCGAGGGCTACGACAGAACGTTCGGCGCGCGTCCCCTACGCCGCGCCGTACAGCGCTTCATCGAAAACCCGCTTTCGCGCAAGATACTGGCCCGCGAATTCACCGAAGGCGACCGTGTCACCGCCGACACAACTCAAGACGGCTCGGCGCTGGGGTTTTCCAAAGTCGTCCGCGAACCGGAGTTAGCCACAGTATAGCCACCCATATTGCATACGCGCTATAACCCAGAGACGGCCCATCCAGGCTGTCTCTTTCATAAAAGATTGCAAAGGAAAAGGACATTGAAATTGAACTGGTCGCTCGCGACAGCATCGGTCACTGCCGTTCTCTTACTGCTCGGAATTTCCTGCGGCTCCATAGAAGACGATGCCCCTGAGATGACGGACACTGAGCGTCTCCAAGAGATTGGTATGCTCTGGGGACTGGAATGGCCGCGAGCCGATGGGCTATGTACGGACGACATCTTGGTATCAACGAACTCCGAATGGCTCGGCTTCAGGTACGACTTTCACCCAAGCTACGGGGTTACGGAATCGCGTCTCCCTCATCCATACAACTCTCATCAGGCACTTGAGGCCAGTTTCCAGGAGGCAGGAGGCTGGCGTATAGAGATAGGTGAGATGGAACTTGTCCGAGAGAGAGTTGAACGCTGGCGAGAATCTTATGTCAGTTGGGTTCAAGACGCTGAAAAGTACGCAAATTTGATCCCCAATTCACAGGAGTGGTCTGAATGTAAGCACATGGCCGACACTATTGCCCATCGAGGACGCCGAGCGCTGAACCATATTGATGCACTGTTGCGATAAACGCGGAGGACACTGTAATGAATCGTCATGTTTGCAGCGGACAGATGAAGCCAGCTATCTCGGACCTACTCCGCCTCCCCCTCCCTCGCCTCCCTGTCGTCCTTGCCCACCAGCCCCGCGTACAGCACACCCGCTATCAGACCGAACAGGTGCCCCTCCCACGATACGCCTTCCTGGGTGGGCAGCACGCCGAATATGATAGTCCCGTACACCGCTATCACCGCAATCGAAATCAGGATAGAACTCAGGCTGCGCTCGTAGAGCCCCCGCGCCGCCAGGTACCCGAAGTACCCGAACACCAGCCCGCTCGCCCCGATGTGGATGCCGTAGCCCGTCACTATCCCCGCCAGCAGCCACACCAACGCGCCACCCACCAGGACGATGAAGACCGACGACCAGAACAGCCTGCTATGTCCACGCAGAGAAATCAGGCCGCCAAGCACAACCAGCGGCCCCGTGTTCGATAACAAGTGGCTGAAGTCGCCGTGCAGGAACACGCTTAGAGGAATCCCGCGCAGTCCCGTCACATCTCGCGGCAGGATCCCATACTGGTTTAGGTTTAGGTTCGTCAGGGCGTCCGCAAGTTCCACCGCCCACAGGGACGCCACGAATATCAGAAGCCAGAAGAAAGCGTGCATGAGTCAACTCCGCTATGAACCTTGCCTTAGCCTGCCCAGGATTATACGCGATTCTCTCAGGCCGCCGAATCGGAGCCTGGCAAGCCCCTTCAGGTCCTCGTATGCCGTGCTGACGATCCTCACCCTGCTGTCCGGGTCGTCCTCCCACCGAACCGGTACTTCCTCCACGCTGTACCCGTTCTTCTCGCACAGAATCAGCAGTTCCGTGTCGAAGAACCAGCCCGTGTCCTTCACCAGCGGGAGTACCTCCTCCACCGCTCTGCGTCCAACCGCCTTGAACCCGCACTGCGCGTCCTGGAATCCGGTCAGGAACATCGTCCTGAAGATGAGACTGTAGCATCGGGATATGAACTCTCGCTTCGGCGACCGTCCTATCACCTGCGCCCCGCGCTTCAGCCGCGACCCGATTGCCACGTCGTGTCCCTCGTTCGCCACCGCCCCGACCAGCGTCGGCAGGTATGAGAGGTCGGTGGAAAGGTCCATGTCCATGTACGAGACAACGTCCGCGTCGCTCTGCGACCAGGCGTACTTCAACGCCCGCCCGCGTCCGCGCCGCTCCAGTCTCAGGTATTCGACCCGCCCGCGCTCCGAGGCGAGCCTGCGCCCGATCTCCGGCGTGGCGTCCGTGGACCCGTTGTCCGCTATCACGATTCGCCACTCGTATTCCCGCAAGCGCTCGCGCATGAAGGTGGACAGCGTTTGCACGGTATTCTCCAGCCCTCTCTCTTCATTTAGTCCGGGCAGTACGACATCGAGTTTGAGCATGGTTTCAGACTGTCCTGATTTGTGTTAAGAGTATTGACGCAACTGGAGGGGCGAGTCTCGCGCCCACACGTTGGGACAATACAGGAGCTTACTATGAAGATTACAGATTTGAAAGTTTGGGTTACAAGACCGGAGCCGCAGGGACGCTCCTTCGTCTTCTTCAGAATTGACACCGACGAGGGCGTATTCGGCATAGGGGAGGCTACCAGTTCCGGCGGCGGCGGAAGTATCATCGTGGGCAATATGGCCCGCTTCCTGCGCGACTCCACGGTCAGCGAAGATTTCCGCGATTCGCTCATTGGCGAGGACCCCCAGTACATAGACCGTATCTGGCACAAGCTGTATCGCCGGTTCACTGGCGGCGGCGGATTTGGCGGATTCGTCACGACTCTCCTCAGCGGCATAGACATCGCGCTCTGGGACATCAAGGGCAAGGTGATGGATCGTCCGATATACGAACTGTTCGGCGGACCGGTCTGGGATGATGTCCCCATGTACACGCACGTAGCCCCCGGCGATCCCGACAGGGCCGCCGCCCAGGCCAAAGAGCTCGCCGACGAGGGTTTCACCGCGCTCAAGACCGACCCGTTCATGCCCGAGATGAGACAGCATCACCGTCGCTACATGAAGGGCGAGATTTCGCCCGCTGGCGCGGCTCTCGGCGCGGACACCATAGCCGCCATGCGCCAGGCCGTCGGCCCCGACGTCGAAATACTGATTGACGCCCACGGCAATTTCAACGTCCCGACCGCCATTCGGATGGCCCGTAAGTTGGAACCCTACGACATCGGCTGGTTCGAGGAGCCGGTGCAGCCCAACAGCAACGACGCCCTGCGCGCCGTCCGGGACGCGGTTGACGTTCCCCTCTGCGTAGGTGAGCGACTGTATCACCGTTGGGATTTCGTTCCGATTCTCACCGACCGGCTCGCCGAATACCTCATGCCGGACATTCTGTGGTGCGGCGGCATAAGCGAAATGCGAAAGATTGCCAACCTCGCTGAGTCCTTCTACATCCCGGTCAGCCCGCACGACGCGAGCGGCCCCGTGAACATACTGGCCGGCGCGCACGTCATGATGACTGTCCCCAATTTCTACAAGTTGGAATTCAACCACGCCGCGCTGGATGTTCACAACAAGATCATATCCGAGCCGCTGGAAATACGCGACGGAACGCTGCATCTGTCCGGGAAACCCGGCCTCGGCGTCGAACTGGACGAGGATTACCTCGACGCCCACTCCGACCCCGACTGGAACGCGGATTAGACAAGGGTGCTCCCCGGACAACACTGGCCTAGCGCGCCGGGCCCTCCGCTCCGACGGTCGCGTCCGCGCTATGCCTGTCGTGTCGAAGCTCTCCTCGCTCTACGTTGTGCTTGAGACGCTCGTACTCTGAGCATAGCTCCGCTCCCATCAGCACGATGAAGCTGCTCACGTAAGCCCAGAACAGCAGCACGATAACCGGAGCGACCGAACCGTACACGTTCTGATACGACGCGAACTGTTCCAGGTACAGTATGAACAGGTTCTTGGACGTCTCGAACAGGACTGCGGCCACCAGCGCCCCCGGCCACACGTATCTCCAGTATGTCTTCGTGTTGGGAACCATCTTGTACATCATCAGAAATATCAGCAGCATCAGGAAGAAAGACATACCCTGGAGGATGATATACCCCACGTTGTCAATCACGAATCCGACGACCGGGAAATTCAAATTGGGCAGTTCCTGGGCCGTCCGCACAATTGCCGCGCTGGACATCGAAATCGGGAACATGATGCCCACGCTTATCACCATGAGGATGTGCCTGGGCTTGCCTATATAGAACGGCCTGTCGTTGTGTATGTCCCAGGCGCGGTTGATAGCGCGGTCGAGCGCCCCCATCATCGCGCTGCCCGACCACAGCAGGCCCAGGAAGGAGAACAGCCCCAGCGCGCTCCGTATGTTCAATATGCCCTCGATATTGTCCTGGACGAACTGTTCGGAGCCTGGCAGAAACCCGCCTATCGCGCCGGATATGTTCGCCTGGATTTGCTCCGGCGCCAGGAAATAGCTGAACACCGTTATCATCCCTATGACGAGCGGGAATAGGGAGAACAGCGCGTAGTATGCGACGCCGGCCGCCATGTGGGTCAGGTCGTCCTCCGACATCTCCCTGAAGACCCTGATGGTGAGTTCGACGACGAATATCCGTCGAATCCGGTCTATTATGCCGCCGTAACGGTTGTTTATCCTGTCGCCGGTCCTCTGGATATAGTTCCTGACGACTCGTACTGAATCATGATCTAGCAATGTTCAACGCCGCCTCGAATGCGCTTGCTATATCCTCGTTGTCCTGCCGCAATATCGTCGTATTAACTGTCAGATGGACCTTGGTGTCGTCATACTCATGGGTATTGACGAATACTAACCTATTCGATAGTTCCTCGATCAGCTTTTGAACATCCACGTCTTCGCCCAGAGCCACCCGAAAAATGTTCGACCCGTGCTCGTAGGGCTTCACTTTCATGCCGTCGAGACAGTTCAGTTCTGAGAACAGGCCGTTGGCCTTCGACATCGCGTCCGCGAATCTGGCCTCGAAGCCATCCAGTCCTTCCAGGGCCAGAGCCGCCGCCAGCGACGCGCTCGAAAGCCCGCCTCCGAACATACGCCGGTCGTGGAAGAGTTCTCGGCAGAACTCCTTCGTTCCAGCCAGGATTGCCCCAAAAGGAGCCCCGAAATACTTGTACAGCGACACGTACACCGTATCGAACAGCGCGGAGTATTCCGAAGGCGATATTCCCGTAGCCGCGCTCATCATAAACAGCCTCGCGCCATCCAGATGAGTGCGAATGCCTTCCGCCGCGCAGTATTCGGTGATCTGCTTCATTACGTCGAAGGGCATAATCTGACCATGCCGACGCCGGACGGGGCTTTCGACCACCAGCGCCCCGACAGGAGTGAGCACCCTCCCTCTAACCGCCGTCTCAACCGCCGCCCGGACCTCTTCCAGCGTGAAGTACGGACGCTCATAAGCCAGCGGAATCAGATTTACGCCGCTGAGCTGCTGAACGCAGTCGCCGATGTCGTGGTAGATGTGGCTCTGCTCCTGGACTATGGCGCGTTGTCCGCGCCCGCATTGATTGCGGATAGCGAGATGGTTCGCCAGCGTGCCGGTCGGCATGAAGACCGCCGCCTCTTTGCCCAGTATCTCCGCCATTCGCATCTCGACCGACTCCACCACGCCGCCGAGAGAGTAGTTGTCCGCTTCTATGCCGATGCCGTCCGCAATCTTGGCCAGTCTCCTGACCATGAGTTCAGGAGACTTTGGTTCGCCATCCCCCCTGAACACCACGGCCCGGGGAGACATAGTGGACTCTTCGGCGGTTGGGTACGGCGCTGTTAGCGTTGCCATGTCTCTGCCATCCTGAAGTCTTTGGATTTATCCAACCACACAAACACTGTGAGTATTGGAGATGGGGACTGATACAATGTTACCAGATTGGCGCGCGCGGATTGGAAAAAAGGACTGCGACTAACTGGCCATCCCGCCCTTTGTCCTCCTGCGAGCCATTCACTTCAAGACGGGAGAAAGTTGGATTGTCTCACATCAACCTGGTCTGTACCGAATGCGGCGCCTCTTACGAGGCGGATATGCACACTCTGGGATGCCCGGAATGTGGCGCGCCTCTGGATGTCGAGTACAAGCCTGATGCCCGCCATACGATACGTTGGGCCGGATTAGACATGCCTGTCCCGTACCATTCCGATGGTCCCGCCGTGTCTATGGGCGAGGGCGATACCCCGATAGTCCCGTTGACTCGGATCTCCGAATCTCTGGGAACCACAGACCTGTTCGGCAAGCTGGAGTTCATGAACCCCACCGGCTCTTTCAAGGACCGTGGCACGGCAACGATGCTGTCTGTAGCACTTGAGCAAGGAGTAACGGAAGTCGTCGAAGATTCCTCCGGCAACGCCGGCGCCTCGGTCTCGGCTTACTCCGCCAGGGCCGGGATAGAGGCTCATGTCTTCGCGCCCAGTACCGCGCCTGCGGCGAAGCTGGGCCAGATACGTGTTTACGAGGCTCGAACCCACGCTGTCCCCGGGCCCAGGGAGGCGAGTACGGCGGCGGCGGTCGAGTTCCAGCGCGAGAACGGGTTGGTCTATGCGTCGCACAACCTGAGTCCCTACTTCGTCGAGGGTACCAAGACATTCGCTTACGAGGTCGTGGCCCAGATGTCGCCGCTGCCGGATCACATAGTCATTCCCGTGGGAAACGGCAGCCTGCTCATGGGCTGCTGGAAGGGATTCTCTGAACTGATAGCCAATGGCGCGCTGGACGCTATGCCTAAGCTGCACGCGATTCAGGCCGAGGCGGTCATGCCCATAGCAGCCGAGTTCGCGGGAGTGGAGTGGAATCCCGGAGCGTCCACTATTGCGGGAGGCATCGCGGTCGGCGCGCCGCCCCGCAAGAACCAGGTATTGCGGGCGGTGAGAAAATCCGGGGGTGTGGTCCTGGCAGTATCGGACGACAGCATTGTGCGCTGGCAGAGGCGCCTCGCCGCGTCCGAGGGCATATTCGCCGAGCCCACGTCAGCCGCCGCTCTCGCAGGCATCGAACTGCTGCTCCGACATGGTCACGCCGAGAAGGGTGAATCCACGCTCGCGGCCATAACGGGCTTCGGTCTCAAGGACGCGCTGCCCGAGTAGCGGTTGAATCTACGTGGACGCGCCGTCGTATGCCGCTTTGAATCCCGGAATCGAGCCGGACAGAGTCTCGTCCGTCACGCAGAACGAAATCCTGAAATAGCCGGGCATTCCAAACCCTCTTCCGGGAACGACCAGCACGTTGTAATTCTGAAGTTCCGCCACGAATTCTACGTCGTCCTCTATGGGCGACTTGGGAAACATGTAGAAGGCCCCTTGCGGCTTTACCACGTCGTAGCCTATGTCCGTCAGTTCGCGGTACAGGTAGTCGCGCTTCGACTGGTACTCCCCGATGTCCACGGTCACCGACTGGAGCTTGGCTACTATGTGCTGCATCAGCGCGGGCGCGTTGACGAAGCCGAGTGTCCTGTTGCAGAAGACAAGGCCGTCCATAAGCTCCACGCCGTCCTCATAATCAGGATGGATGGCTATATAGCCGATTCTCTCACCTGGAAGCGCGAGGTCCTTGGAGTGCGATGTAGCGACGATGGAGCGAGCATGGTGGTGAAAGATGTGCGGGTATTCCAGCCCGTCGAACAGGAGTCTTCGGTAAGGTTCATCGCTGATGAGGAAAATCTCGCTGCCGAATTCCCGCTCCTTTTCGCGGATTACTCCGCTGATTTCAGCGAGAGTCTCCTCCGTGTACAGCGCTCCGGTTGGGTTATTGGGAGAATTGATGAGAACCGCGCGGGTCTTCTCTCCGATTGCCTCCACCAGCGCGCCCATGTCCGGCAGGAAGTTCTCGTCCGGCGGCACGACTTTGCACGCGCCGCCGTGGTTGTCGGCGTAGAAGAAGTACTCGACGAAGTAGGGCGCGAAGATGACCACCTCGTCCCCCGGGTCGAGCAGAGTCTTCAGAACTACGTTCAGCGCTCCCCCGGCTCCGCAGGTCATGATCAACTCGTCCGCCGTAAAGTTCAGCCCCGGTCTCCTCCGCAAGCTGCGATGCTACCGCGGCGCGCGTCTCAGGGTAGCCCGAATTCGGCATGTACCTGTGCATACCAGGCGACGGACTGTCCGCAATGCGCCTGAGTTCCGCGAAGAACTCGTCGGGCGGCTCGAGTATCGGATTGCCCAGCGACAGGTCGAACACGTTTTCGTCGCCGAACTGTTGCTTAAGCGCTATGCCTTCTTCGAACATCCTGCGAATCCAGGAGCCTTGTTCGAGCAGACCGCGTATCTTGTTGGAAACAGCCATGACTCGCCTTTCGATTCAATGTTGCCGCGTGCATTGTATCGCAGTATGAGTCCGCATTTGAACCGAGTTGGCTAACATTGCCCAGAAGTCCCCGCAACCGTATAATCTGGATGGCTTGCGCGGGGAAAGACCCGCGCGCTAAGAAGACAGAGATGAGGAGAGATACCATAATGGGCGCTCAGATTGTAATTTACGGTCCCAGCGATAGCGGCCTTGCCGACTTTCAGAGAGTTGCGCCGGAGGGCGTTGACGTAGGATGGGTGGACTCCGGCCTGCCAATGGAGGACCAGGCCGCCGAACTCCGCGACGCGCAGGTGATGATCGTCGCCGGCGCCAACGTCTCGGTGGAGGTCGCCCGCCACGCCCCCAACTTGAAGCTGGTCCAGACCACCAGCGCCGGAACGGACCAGCTTGACAAGACCGCTCTGGGCGAGATGGGGATTCGCGTCTCCAACAACGGCGGCGGCAATGCTGTCGCCGTAGCAGAGCACACGATAGCTCTGCTGGTTTCAACCATCAGGAAGCTCCAGCTACAGTTCAACGCGGTCAAGGCCGGGGAATGGGCCGGAGACATACGCGCCGCCTGGTTCTCCCAGGCCAACGAGATTGCGGGCAAGACCGTCGGAATCGTTGGACTCGGAAGGATAGGCTCCAGGGTCGCGCGCAGACTCCAGGGTTGGGAATGCGACATCATCTACGCCGACGTGGTTGACCCCGAAGAGGGCATCGAGGAAGAGCTGAACCTCACGCGTGTCCCGCTCGACGAGCTTCTAAGCACGGCGGACATCATCACGCTGCACGTTCCTCTCGGCGGTCCGACCTACCACATGATAAGCGACCGCGAATTCGACCTGATGAAGCCGACCACAGTCTTCATCAACGCCTGCCGGGGCCCAGTGGTGGACGAGGCCGCGCTGATACGCGCGATGGAAGCGGGTAAGATCGCCCAGGCCGGCCTGGACGTCCTGGAAGAGGAACCGACGCCGGTTGACAACCCACTGCTACACATGGACAACGTGCTCGTTACGCCTCACCTGGCGTCCTTCACCCAGGAGTCGGGCGAGAAGAGCCGCACCTTCGCCGTGTACAACGGCGCAAGAGTCGTGCGGGGCGAGGATCCCGAGTCCGTAGTCCTGCCCGATTAAGAGACTGACTCAAGAGCCTTCTCGCCCTCGATGGGCTCACGGAGGGGTAGGCAAAAGTCCCTTCCCCCTTGACGGGGGAAGGTTAGGATGGGGGTGAAAATCTCCTTTGCTGTGAGATATTCGCCCCAACTACCTAAGCCGGAATTCGTTCTGAATTGACGCCGACCTTCTTCAGGACGTCCATCGGAGCTCGATCCAGAAGAGAGACGGCGTCTTCAAGATTCAGCCCCGAACCCCGCGCCACCTTCATGGCGAACTCGCGCGTAAGCAAGTCCCCCGGAGCGTGCGCGTCCGAGTCCAGAACCATCTTCGCGCCCGCCGCCCGCGCCGTCTGCACTACGTGGCCGTTGGCGGTGCCGTGCCCTCGCCTCCCCGACACTTCCAGGAAGACGCCGTTTTCAGCCGCAATCCGCGCGTCCTCCAGGGTGATGAGCCCCGGATGCGCCAGTATGTCCACATGGCGACTGGACACTGAGGCGTGATTCGTGCCCTCGATAACCGGCTCCATTATCGTTTCACCATGCACGTTGACGACCTTCGCCCCTAGTCTGCGGCACTCGCGCGCGAGGTAGTCAATGTCCTCGCTCGGAGTGTGCGTGATTTCGACGCCGGGCAGAGCGAGTATATCCCATCGCTTGTTCACCATCTCGCAGTCGGCCACGAGCGTCTTCAGAATGAACTCCATGTTGCCCGGGCCGACGTGGTCCGTAATCGCCATTACGCGGTAGCCGATCTTCATGGCGCGCCGGACAAGTTCTATCGGCGCCAGAACGCCGTCGCTCAAAAACGTATGGGTGTGGAAGTCGAACATTCGCTACTCGCCCCTGGGTCTATCCGTCATTCCCGCGAAAGCGGGAATCCATTTCCGATACGTTGACACAACGCAAACTAGTTATCTCTGAGTCGTTCAGCCAATCGCCTCATCTCAGGGCCGGTCTTGCCCATGTAGAAGGGCGGGGGAGTCGGAGGATGACCGACCTTTAGGCACACGAATATGGGCCCCGGCTGCTCGAATATGCGGGGCAGTTCGCTCGCCAGGTCTTCGAGGTCGCTGAACTCGTAGGACTCGGCGAATCCGGCGTCCCTGGCCATTCCCGCCAGATCAACATTACCGGACCCGGGCACCGGCTGCCCGCCCGTCGTGAAGTAGCCGCCGTCCTCGAACACGAAGTGGACGAGGTTCTCCGGGGCCGTGCCAGCGGTCGTGACAAGCGTACCGAGGTTCATCAGCAGCGACCCGTCACCGTCCAGGCACAGTACCTTCCTATCCGGTTGGGAAATCGCAATGCCGAGCGCGACAGAAGACGCCTTCCCCATGCCTCCGAATATAGGGAGGTCCAAATCGGGCTTCTCCGTCACCGACTCCCAGTACCTGTTTGGAGTCATGGTTCCGACTACCACGGCGTCGCCCCGGACATCATTGATAGCCTTGACCGCGTCAAGCGAAGAAATCATATTGAGTAACTCCTTGAGAATAGGGTAGAGTCCCGGCAATCTCTCGCGCTCAGGATACCAAATTCACGGAAGCGGCGGGGATTTATTTCTGTGGTATGATAGATTGAATCGCCCGACGGGAGTCATAACCCCACGGTTGAAAGCGGCGGCGGCATCATTTCTGGAGATGTTTCAATGAAATCCGCGTCCTTGAGTGAATCACTGACGGAGACCGAGCGCATTATCAAAATTGGAGACAACGACGTTCCAATTCGGATAATGCCCGGCGAGGACGAGCGGCCTAAGAGCTCGCTTGCCCTGACCTCTGACGAGGCGGACTGGCTCGAAGAGTATTGCAAGGGGCTTCGGGAACGGTTCGCTGACGACATAGAGCGGGTCATAGTCTATGGGTTTCGGGCGAAAGGGATAGTCCATGAGGATTTGAGACTGGACACCCTGGTGGTCATATCGGAAAGGAACGGGGTTACGGCGGACGAGGTGAGCGCCATCGGACACCGGCTTGATATGTCCAAATACTCCGTCGCGCCTTCGATAATCGCGCTGACCTCCTCGCAGTGGGCCACAGCCAAACGCGAGAACAACCCTTTCTACTGGTCCGCCATGAATGAGGGAGTTTCAATTATATGACCGGCCCTCCGGTTCCGGTATTGTGGCGACAGGCTGAGGATCACTTATCGGTCGCCCATCTCTGTCTGTCCAATGACTACTATCGAATCGCGGTTTCGCACTCGTACTATGCGGTTATGTACGTCGCGAAAGCCGTTATCCTGCGCGCGTCGGGGAGGCGTACCGACAGCCACAAGGGAGTGCAGAGGATGTTCAGTCTTGAACTGGTGAAACCCGGGCTGGTTTCCTCTGAATGGGGCGCTGAGATTGGCAGGCTTCATGGCCTGAGAGGGCTCGCCGATTACCATCTGTCGGAAGTGTTCGACGAACCGATGGCGGTCGACGCCTATGAGCGAGCGGAAGCCTTTCTGGGACATTTGCGACGGTTCATATCATAAGAGGTTGGATATGCCGTCAAGACAGATCGAACAGGCTGCCAACATCGCCCTCGCCGAGCTGCTCCAACGTATGCTCCC
Source organism: Dehalococcoidia bacterium (assembly GCA_965202815.1). Lineage (GTDB taxonomy): Bacteria > Chloroflexota > Dehalococcoidia > Lucifugimonadales > UBA1123 > VXRN01. The sequence goes on along the minus strand of CBDBCD010000002.1, from coordinate 213,456 downwards.
CATCTGTACGGTCAGGGTAGAAAATACCCGCGTGATCGCCGACAATCCCGCCCTCCGACTCGACATCCTCATCACAGCGCCCGACCGCGCTCCGGTCGTCATAGAAGCGGAGTTCATGCCCGCCGCCGACGCTGAGAAAGAGGCCCTGGACCGGCTCGGCCTGGAGGTAGTGGACGGACGCCGCCCCATCGAAGCGGCCATAGCGCTGCGCTATCCTGCGGGACTCGAATTCTCAGGCGGCATGAACGACGCCATGCTCGACGCGCGGCTCGAGTACGCCGTCTTCCACGAGGACGGAACTCGCTTCCCCGAATCCGGCTGGCTCGATGGTTCTCCCGACGACCTCGCCGAACTCGCGCGGCTGGTCTCCGTGCCTCAGGAAGCGGTCAACAGCGCCGCCGACGCTCTCCAGAACGGGATAGACCGCGCGGTGGAGGCGCTGGACGACATGGCGATGCTCAGACCGGCGATTACACGCGCCATAGCCGACCTGCTCGGAATGTCCGACGTGCGCCAGACACGCCGTATGGCCTGCGCGATCATAGCGAACGCGATGGTCTTCCACGAACAGCTTTCCGGTATGCACGATGAGGTCAGGCCGCTGCGACTGGTGTGCGGGGACGGCGTGGCGAACCCGCAGGAGGCGACGCTGGAAGCCTGGGCGGTGATACTGGGCATCAACTACTGGCCTATATTCGCCATAGCGAAGGACGTTCTGGAGCAGCTTCCGTCCGGGGACGCGGCGCGGATTCTGCGGACGCTCAGGCGCACGGCCCAGAGGATTGACGCGGCGGGAGTGACCAACGCGCACGACCTGACCGGGCGCATCTTCCAGCGGCTGATAGCCGACCGCAAGTATCTCGCCACCTTCTACACGCTTCCGGCGTCCGCCGCGCTGCTCGCCCGGCTCGCGGTCGCCAAGATGGACGTTGACTGGTCGGACGCCGACGCTATAGCCAACCTGCGTATCGGCGACTTCGCCTGCGGAACTGGCGCGCTCCTGTCAGCGGTGTACGACCAGGTAGCGGCTCGGCACGAGCGGACGGGCGGCGACTCCGCGAACCTGCACAGGGCCATGATGGAGGAAATCCTCTACGGATGCGACGTGATGCCGTCGGCCATACACATAACCGGCTCGACGCTCTCCGGTATGCAGCCCAACGTCGGCTTCGGCCAATCACGCCTCTATACCATGCCCTACGGACGCCAGGAAGACGGCAGCGTGGCGATAGGGTCGTTGGAGCTTCTGCAATCTTCGGAATTGATGACGCTGTTCAATATGTCGGACCCGGTACTGAGGACGGGGAGCGCGGGAGAGGAGACGGCGGCGCAGGCGCTGGTGGAAGCGCCGGACGCCGGCTTCGACCTCGTGATAATGAACCCGCCGTTTACGAGCAACACCAAGCACTACGACGCGGGCGACGGCGTTCTGAACGCGGCATTCGCGGCATTCGACGCATCAGAGGAAGACCAGTCCGACATGGCCAAACTTATGAAACGGAGGGCAAAAGACACTGCGTATCACGGTCACGCTGGGCTTGGATCAGCGTTCGCCGCGCTTGCCGACCGGAAGATTCGTCCCGGCGGGGTTATGGCATTCGTTCTGCCATTTACCGCGATAACGGGTTCGTCCTGGGCTAAGTTCAGGAAGATGATTGCGTCGAGATACACCGACATAACGATCTTGAGCATCGCGGCCAACGGGCGGGATATGTCGTTCTCCTCGGATACGGGTATGGCGGAGTGTCTGGTAATCGGACGCAAGGTAGGTGAGAACGGGAAGGCCGCCATGCGCGCCGAATTCGTGTCTCTGACGGGCAGACCGTCGAGTTTCATACAAGCTCTGGAACTATCGAAATCCGTCGCCAGTATCGCGAAGACACGGCATCTGGAAGACGGACCATATGGCGGGATTCCAATATACAGCGGAGAGGAACGGGATGGAGAAAGCGTAGAAGCGCCGCTTGACGACCACGAAACAGGCTGGGGCGCGGCGCGAATCCTCGACGCATCGGTGGCTCAGGTTGCCTATTCGCTGTCCTCTGGCAAGTTGTGGCTTCCAGCCGAACCGAAAGCGCGCGAACTATCAATGGCTGAGTTGAGTGAAGTGGGAAAGCGTGGACTTGATTCACAAATGTTCATTAGCGCGGCGCACAAAGGCCCATTCACCAGAACATCCGCAAGCCCAACAGCCACCTACCCGTCCTTATGGAATCACGACGCGCGCAACGAAACCCGGATGATATGCAATCCCGACTCCCAACTCTTGGTCAGGCCCGGAATGGAGTCGGAAGTCGCAAAGATTTGGGCTACCTCAAGTCGTGCTCACTTGAACCGTGAATTCACATTCGGAGCGCAAGCCCTGGCAATCGCGTTCACTGAACAAGAGTCTGCTGGTGGCAGAGTATGGCCCAATGTATCGTTTGATGACAGCCGTTTTGATTACGCATTCACGATTTGGGGCAATAGCACGTTGGGACTTCTATGCTACTGGTGGCATTCCACTCGCCAACAATCAAGCAAGGCCACCATAACGATCCGCTCGGCCCAATCCCTGCCCATCCTCGACCTCCGCGCCCCTCACCGACGACCAACTGGACAAAGCCCAAGACATCTTCGACGAATTCAGACACAAAGAACTCAAGCCCGCCTACATCGCGGACGCAGACCCGAACCGCGCCCTGCTGGACAAGCGCGTCATCTGCGACCTCCTCGGCTTCGGCCAGGACACCTACGAAGCCGTCCGCCGCCTCTCCGCCAAGTGGTGCGCCGAGCCGTCGGTGCATGGGGGCAAGCGCAGGCCGCGAGGGTCGCGGCTGGTGGTGTGATACACATTTCTATGTGATAAACTCACTCCATTCATATTTATGAAAGGACGTAAATGAATGCCAGATTTAACTCAAGCAGAGGCAGATAGGCTCATAAAACTTGAAAAACGTCGCGTTGACGACAAGGAATGGAATTACCCTGGTATGGGAGGCGGCATCTCAATCCCGTTATTGTCAGTTGACCAGCGAGAGAACTTTATGCTGGACATACGACGTTCCAGGGTTAATCTTCTTAAGGGGTCCTACCAGAACCGTGGGAGGCGCGTCGAGCCATTAGTACGTCTCTGTTTTGGAAGTGGTTCACATTACAATCCGGATGAGGAAGAAATAGGGTCTCCACATATTCACATCTACAAGGAAGGATATAGAGATAAATGGGCCTACCCTTTACCTAAAGATAGTTTCGTTACGTTGAACGATCAGTGGCAAGTTTTTCAGGATTTCTTGCGTTATTGCAATATTGTAGATTCGCCTTACATACTACGAGGCCTGACAATATGATAGACGAAATTCAAGTCCTGCTTGATCAGTACTGGGACTGGCTGCGCGACAAGACAACGCTTCGTCAAATAGATGATTGGGTAGAAATTACAACACCATACCTGGACCGTCACAACGATACTCTCCAAATATACGCCAAGCGTCAGAGTGGGGAATACGTACTTACAGATGATGGCTACATTCTTGAGGATCTAGAACAATCAGGTTGTGAGATTAAGGGAAATAGACGTACTTCACTACTGAAGATGACACTCAATGGTTTTGGAGTAAGAGAAGTCAATAACGAGCTTCAGGTGTATGCTTCAGAAGACAACTTTGCGGTTCGTAAACACAATCTTTTACAAGCTATGCTAGCCGTAAACGATCTGTTTTACCTGGCGCAGCCATTGGTCGCAAATTTGTTTTATGAAGACGTAGTTGACTGGTTGGATGAAAACAAAATCCGATACACCCCTAATGTAAAGTTTACCGGTGTAAGCGGTTATGATCACCTATTCAATTTTGTCATACCAAGATCGGACACACACCCAGAAAGAATATTGCGTACAATAAATCGTCCGAATCGTGATCGCGCTCAGGCGATGGCTTTTTCTTGGATTGATACCAAAGACGTGCGTCCACCGGAATCACGAGCTTACGCGATCTTGAACGATTCGATCTCTACAGTCCCGACAAATGTACTTGACGCTTTAAGTAACTACGGTGTGCATACCGTTCAATGGTCAGGACGAGATATGTCATTGCAAGAACTCGCAGCATAGCGTTCAGACTTTATCAGGTCATAGTGTTCACAACTGCCGAAAGATGTTCCTGATGCACAAATACGAAATCATCATGTACTGGAACAACGAGGACGACGCCTTTGTAGCCGAAGTTCCCGAACTGCCCGGCTGCGCCGCACACAGCGATACTCAGGAAACGGCCCTTGCGGAAGTCAAGCAAGCGATGGACTTGTGGGTTGATACGGCCCGGGAGTTCGGCGATCCGATACCCGAGCCGAAAGGCGAGCGGCTCGTGCTGGCGTGAGTGGATGAAAGCCGGAAGACGCTCATAACGCCAATATTGCATAGAAACTCTTAGGCTTCTGGATTGAAATCGCTTCTGTCAGCGTATCCTTTGGGGTATCGTTTTCTCGTATCTATAAGCGACCACACTGAAAAAGTGAGGCCGGAAACTACTAGAATAAAGCCCATTGCAATCAGAAATTCATTCATATTGACTCACCTGTGTTATACCATTTCATTTTGACAGAGACATTAAATCCGACGACAGTCTGTGTATCGTCATTCCCGCGAAAGCGGGAATCCACTGAGCCTGGCTGGGTAGAATGTGGTGACATCACTCCGAATTGGTATTAGTTGTACTCTTGTACCTTCCGACTCCACTCCCGCACATAGTACGCCATGTGGTCATTGCGAACCATCCAGTTGCGCCCGAACTTCTTGCCCTTCAGAACGCCCCTGCCAATCTGGTGTCGCAGAGTCGTTGTCCCATAGCGGCAAGCGAAGGCCGAGGGGGGCGGGGGTGGTGGTATAATGACATAGGTAAGGAGATACGTGCGCGGAGACCACTATGCGAAATGGCTCAGGGCCGCTGTCGTACAGTTTCCACGCTCGCGTCGCTATGTCGGAACGAGTGATACCGGCTGAATGGGTAGAACGAGTAGTGTCCGAACCAGAATTGCGAATTGACGCCCCGAACGATCCAGAGCTTGAGCGTTTCTTCGCTCGTGTGCCGGAGCGGGACGGTCTCGTCCTGCGTGTGATTGTCAACACTCGCGTTGCGCCTTGGAAAGTCGTCAGCGTATTTTTTGACCGCAGAATGAGGAGAAGGCTATGAAACTTCATGTGGATAAGGAAGCTGACGCGCTGTACCTGCGGCTTGATGAATCCGTGATTGTGGAGTCTGAGGAGGTGGCGCCGGGCGTGGTGGTGGATTATAACGAATCTGATGAGGTCGTCGGGGTGGAGTTGCTATATCTCTCAACGCGGTCTTCGGAGTTGAACCTGTCCACGCTGCATTTCGAGACGACCTGACTCCCGGCGACACATCCCGTACATCCCCACATCCTGAAAATCCTGATTCAGACAGAAAACGGCAGCCGAGTTTCCAATGTGACTACACACCCATTTTAATCCTGTGCTACAATGCCCGCAACGACAGAACATAAGAGCGTTGCATAAGGCCAGATTTATAGACAAAGCTCCGAGCGCAGAAAAAAACTCGCTGAACTGGGAAATACAGGGATATGCAGGCAATATGCAGGGCAAAGCCATCCACGACCATCCCCTGTGCCCACCCAGCAGCCCCCCTGCACACTCACCAGCACGCTATAAATTCGAGTATATGCTGTGCAACTATCCCTGAATCGTGCTAATTCAACTTTGTTATAATCGGAGCAATATCAATTGGAACGATCCGAGTCGAGCGGCCTATATTCGCCCCTGAGCATCACGAAGGAACTCTGGCCCTGGTGCCTATGGGTAATCTGCCTTCTGACAGTGGCGTGGACTGCGGTTGTAGCCTGGGCCGAAGTATCGGGCGGCAAGCGCGCCGGCCTGCTGGAAGCCTCAGTCGCCATCGGATCAGGCGCGTCGAGCGGCGTGCCTCTTATCGTAATCTACTCTATACTTATCGTAATCGTCGGAAACTTCATACTGGGAGGCGGAATCATGGTAATGGCGCGGGCTGCGAAACAGTATCTGGACGCCAAGATAGAAAAACAGCGCGAGAGATTCCGTGAGCAAGGCAGAGAGCAAGGCAGAGAGGAAGGCAGAGAGCAAGGCAGAGAGCAAGGTAAGGCCGATGAACGCCAGGCCTGGGTGGACTGGAATACGCGCCGCCTCGACGCCGAAGCGCGCGGCGAGCCTTTCGACGAGCCGCCTCCCGGCGCCTAGCTCCCCCGCTCGTACCGCATCCCCTCCGGCAGTTCCGATATGACACCGAGCGCAAGCAGGGCGCGCTGGGCCGCGTACTCCGCCACATCCACTATCGTCTGGTGTCTCAGATAGAAGGCGGGTTCGGGGGGTATGATAGTCGCTCCGAGCGTGGCGAGCCGTGTAAGGTTCTCGAGATGGATGACGCTCAGCGGAGATTCCCTGGGAATGATGACCAGTGGTCGCCGCTCCTTGATAGTTACGTCCGCCGCCCGCCGGACCAGATTATCCGATAGTCCCTGCGACACCGCCGCCACCGTCGCCATGCTGCATGGGGCCAGCGCCATGCCCCTTGTCGAGAATGTGCCGCTTGCTATCGGAGCCGCTAGCTCCGATGCCGCGTGATAGCTGAATATCCCCGAGTCTGCCCAGCGTTCCAGTGCCTCCCCGAACGACTCGTCCATCTCCTGCTTCCATACGATGCGCGCCGCCGAGGAGGCAGAGGCGACGACAGGGACCTCGCAGTCGAGTAGGGCTTCGACAGTGTGTCGGGCAATCAGCGAGCCGCTCGCGCCGGTTATTCCTACCACTACGGGTCTTCGGTCTGTATCTTCGGAGTTCATCATAGGCTTATAGCCGCTATCGTTCCTATCAGCATTGTCGTGGAGACAACTGCGTTGATGCGTCCAAAAGCCATTCCCATCTTCGACAGGTCGTCGGGCGAGACCAGCCGGTACTTGTACCAGAGAATACAGGATGCGACGCCACAGGCCACGAGGAACGGCCATCCGAGGCCCATCCAGACCCAGAGAGAGACGAGGCACGCCACCGCCAGAACGTCGAGTGTCCGCGCGACGCGAAAGGCGTTGACTACGCCGAACCGGGAAGCCACCGAGTGCAGGCCATTCTCTCTCTGAAACTCATAGTCCTGGGTATGGTACAGGATGTCGAAGCTGCCCGCCCACAGCGCCACCGCGAGCGACAGAACCACCGGTTCGAGAGACAGACTTCCCGTTACCCCGATCCACGCCGCAGTCGGAGATATCGCCAGAGCCCATCCTAGCAGCAGATTCGCCGCCCAGGTGAATCTCTTCGTGAACGGATAGAACACAAGATACGCAGCCGCGACGGGCGCGAGTACGAAAGCTAGCATATTAAGCTGGTAGGCTGCGAACAGGAATATGGCGAACGCGACCGCAGCCAGCGCCGTCATCTCCGTCGCGGTGAGGAGTCCTTGTGGAATGTGCCGCTGCGCAGAGCGAGGGTTCATCGCGTCTATGTGCCGATCAATGACCCTGTTCGCGGACATACCGACCGTTCTCGCGGACACCATCGCGACCGTTATCCATGCGAAGGCGCGCCAGCCAGGGAATCCGTCGCCGCCTGTATAGATGTCGGCGAGTACCATTCCTATGTAGGCGAACGGCAGCGCGAATACGCTCTCCTGGAACTTTATCGCGTCCAGGAACATAGGCGCCTTGCGCCAGGTCGCTTGTGTCTGCGCCTCGGTCGTCAGAATCCGTACTCCTTCCACCGTTGGTCAACCAGGTTCCTGATGTCCTCGCTCATGATTATATCCTGCGGCCACTCTCGCGTCCTGCCCTCGCCTGCGAATTTGGCGGTAGCGTCAATCCCCATCTTGCTGCCGAACTTTGGCGTAGGCGTGGCGTGGTCGAGATCGTCTATCGGACCTTCGCTGAAAATAACATCGGTGGCCGGATTGATATTGCAGGTCACTCTCCACGCGACCTCCGACAAGTCCTGGACGTCAACGTAATGATCTACGACGACGATGGTCTTGACCAGCATCATCAGTCCGAGCCCCCACAGCGCGTGCATGACCTTCTGGGCGTGGCCCGGATACTCTTTTCTGATGGAGACGATCACCAGGTTGTGGAAGATGCCCTCCGCGGGCATATTCATGTCCACGACCTCGGGCAACGTCATTTGGAGAGCGGGAAGCATGATCCGTTCGGTCGCCTTGCCCATGAAGAAGTCTTCCGAGGGCGGGCGACCGACCATCGTAGTGGCGTATATCGGGTCTTGGCGACTCGTCATCGCCGTTACGTGGAAGACGGGGTACGGCTCGGCGGGGGAGTAGTAGCCGGTATGGTCGCCGAAAGGCCCTTCGTCTCTCATTTCACCCGGTATTACATACCCCTCCAGCACATACTCCGACTGCGCCGGCGCTTCCAGGTCAACCGTCTTGCACTTGACTATATCCACAGGCTCGCCCCGAATGATGCCCGCAACCCCGAATTCGTCCATGTCCGGCGGTAGGGGCATAGACCCGGTCCACATCGTGGTCGGATCCGCCCCAATCGCTACGGCGACCTCGAATTTCTCGATGCCCCGGTCCTGGGCGCGCCTGTCGTGCCGGGCTCCCACTTTGTGCGTCTGCCAGTGCATTCCGGTGGTGTTGCGGTCGTACACCTGCATCCTGTACATTCCGACATTGCGCCTGCCCGATTCCGGGTCGCGAGTGATTACTAGGGGCAGTGTTATGAAGGGCGCGGCGTCCAGCGGCCAGCATGTAATTACGGGCATGGTGAACAGGTCAACGTCGTCTCCTGTCAGTACAACTTCCTGGCAGGGTGCGCGTCTGACCAGGTTGGGCTGGGATCTGGCCAGCCCGATCAGGTCACCCAGCGCGCGCATCTTGCCTCCCAGGCCGGACGGAGGGCCCTGGGCCATACTCAACAGGCGGCGAACTCTGTTCGCCAATTCCTCGATGTTTTCCACGCCCAGCGCGAGCGCCGCGCGCTTGTGAGTTCCGAAGATGTTGACCAAGACCGGGACAGAGTGTCCCGAGACGTTTTCAAACAGCAGCGCCGGGCCGCCGGACTTCACCATCCGGTCCGTAATCTCGGTAATCTCGAGGTGTGGATTGACCGGAGCGGATATCCGTTTCAACTCCCCCCTTTCCTCCAGGAGGGCGATGAAGTCGCGTAGGTCTTTGAATCTCATTTCGTTTGCCCGTCTTCATTTTTTCGGAGACAATGGCAAAAGTCTGTTGCAGCGCCCAACTGTCATTCCCGCGAAGGCGGGAATCCAGCAACTGGCGTCTTTGTAGCTATTGCAAGTCCACTTCTGAAATCGTCTTTTTTCGTTGTCCTGATTGCTGAATCGAGAACGATGCGTTTACGGTCGTTCATTCCGGATCTGCGTGGATGATATGTCATCCCGGAACTCAGACTCCGGTATCTGCGTGAACAGATCCCGGTATGCGGTTGGCAGCGGGAGGTCATCCAGGGTCTTGAAAACTCCTTCGATCACTCGGCCGGCTATGAGGAATCCGCTGTTGAGGTCCTGCAACTCTGAAAGCGCTGAGTTCATCCTGTTTTCGCTGCCGCCATAGTATTTCGGATCAATCACGCGAGTCATCGTGTCGAAGCCGATTACAAAAGTTGCGCCGGGGAATAGGCGGGCCTTTTCGACAAATGTCGGCACGCGTGTTGCCGCGATGTCGGATTTGCCCTGAAACTGCTTCAGGCGCCGGTTTACTTCGCTGACAGCCAAGTCGGGCTTGTCAACATTGGAAATAGAGAGTTCGAAGATGCCGGGTTTGCCGAGCATCCTTGAAGCCGCGTTCAGCAGGCGGGTATGTCCCCGGTGAAGCGGGTTGAATGACCCTGACAGTATTGCTCCACTGAAAGCGGCGTCAGCCGAACGCGCGCCATCGGCCAGAACCAGGACATGTCCGACGTGACTGGCAACCAGGGCCTCCAGCGGATCTCCAAACCGATGTCCGGTTGGGACGACCTCTTCGTCGGGCGACAGGTCCGGAGCGATTCGCTTGTCCAGTCCGAACGATTCTGCCAGTGCGTTCAGGATCAACCTGCTCACCACGTCGTCCTCTTCATCCCTCGCGCGTAGTCCCTTGGTGAGCGTGAGGGTTTCCGTATTCCAGCCTGTGGAGTAGTAGGTGGAAACGTGGCACCTGTGCTCGCCTCGCTTTGGTCTGTCGGTCGCGATAGTGGCGGTGCAGGACAGGCCGATAACCGGCATATCCCCTTCTCTGAGCCGAATCGCCCTGCGATACGCCGCCCTGGCGAGAGCGCGAGAGGTTGTTTCTGAGACGAACTGTTCAGGTTCGGCTCCAATGTATTCGATCATGGCCGACGACGCGTATGGAACCTGTATGTCCAGTACGGTTCGTGACGCGCCGGCGACGCCCAGTATCCAGCCAATCGCGCGAGTGCCGGCGCCGGCTATGGCAAGCGAGGTCATATTCTCGGTTGAATGCAGCGCTGCGACGATCTCTCGAATGTTATTGTCCATCCGCTTCTCCCGCTACTGCCAATACTATAATTGCGGCAACCGTAGGACGCAAATGCCGAGCGAGTTCTGAAGTAGTCAGGGAGCTTTCGAGTCTCTTGGGACGGTGGCGCGGGGATATCGAAGGCCGTCATCCACTCACCTGCGTCGGTACTCGCGTAATCCGACAGCGTGGAGGCCAGGCCAGTCAGCGCCTCCTCGAAACGGCTCTTTGAGAACACGGACTCTACGTCGCCACCACGTTCACCAGGCGTCCGGGGACGTAGATGACGCGGCGGACAGTCTTGCCCTCGGTGTGCGTCTTGACGCGGTTGGAGGCGAGCGCCTTTTCCTGGGCGTCCTGTTCGGATATGCCGGCGGGGACTTCTATGCGGTCGCGCAGACGGCCATTGACCTGCACGACGAGGGTTATCATCTCGTCGGCGGCCAGTTCCGGGTCCCAGGCGGGCCAGTCCTGCTGGTGGACGCTATACTCTTGCCCCAGCTTCTCCCACAGTTCCTCGGCCAGGAATGGCGTTATGGGAGACATCATCAGGGCCAGCGCCTTGAGGGATTCGTTCCAGACGTCGGAATCAATGTCCTTGCGCTCCCAGGCCTGATTCAGGGAATTCGAGAACTCCATCATCGCGGCTATGGCGGTGTTGAACTTGAAGCTCTCGACATCCTCGCCTACTCTGCGGATCGTCTTGTGCAGGTCGCGGCGCAGGTCGCGCGCGGCGTCGGCGTCGGTGGGCAGATCGTCCAGGATGCGCGAATCGCGGTTGCAGATGTCCCACACCCGGTTCGTCCATCGGGCGACGCCGTTGATGCCGCCGTCGCTCCAGTCGCCGCCGCGCTCCCAGGGGCCCATGAACATCAGGTAGCTGCGGACCACGTCGGAGCCCAGGTCGCCCACGTAGTCGTCGGGCGCTATCACGTTGCCGCGCGACTTGCTCATCTTCTGTCCGTTGTGGAGTATGGTGCCCTGGTTCAGCAGGCGCGCGAACGGTTCGTCGAAGTTCAGCATCCCCATGTCGCGCAACGCCTTCACGAAGAAGCGCGCGTAGAGCAGGTGCATGACGGCGTGCTCGACGCCGCCCGTGTACTGGTCAACGGGATTCCATAGGTTCAGCACATCGGGGTCGAAGGGGCCGTCCTCGAAATTGGGGCTGGCGTAGCGCAGGAAGTACCAGGATGAATCTACGAACGTGTCCATCGTGTCGGTCTCGCGCTTGGCGGGCGAGCTGCAGTCGGGGCAGGTCGCGTTGACGAAGTCCTCGTTGACTGCCAGCGGCGAGTCGCCGGTGGGCAGGAACTCCGCGTCTTCGGGCAGCAGGACGGGCAGGTCGGACTCAGGGACCGGGGTCTCGCCGCAGCGTTCGCAGTAAACGACGGGTATGGGGGTGCCCCAGTAGCGCTGCCTGCTGATCAGCCAGTCGCGCATCCGGTAGTTGACCTCGCGCTGTCCCCAGCCGCTCTCTTCGACGTAGTCGGCAATTCGCTCCTTGCCCTCGGCGCTCGGAAGCCCATCGAACTGGCCGGAGTTGACCTGCGTTCCCTCGGGGATGTAAGCCTCGTCGAGGTCGGAGCCGTCCCAGTCGGGCGGCGCTATAACCACCCTGATGGGCAGGTCGTACTTCTTGGCGAATACGAAGTCGCGCTCGTCATGCGCCGGGACGCCCATTACGACACCCGTGCCGTAGCTCAGCAGCACGTAGTCGGCCACTAATATCGGCACACGCTCGCCGTTGAGATTGTTGACGGCATAAGCGCCGGTGAACACGCCGGTCTTCTCTTTCTCGGTGGAGAGACGCTCTATCTCCGTCTGAAGACGCGCCTGTCGAATATACTCCTCGACCTCGGCGCGATGTTCTTCAGTCGTCAGCTGAGGTACCAGTGGATGCTCAGGCGCGAACACGATGAAGGTGACGCCGTACACCGTGTCTATCCGGGTGGTGAAGGTGCGGACGGACTCCTGCTCCAGGCCATACTCGGAGATGTCGAACTCTATCTCGACACCCTCGGAACGGCCAATCCAGTTGGTCTGCATCAGGTTTATGCGCTCGGGCCACTCCATCCTGGAGTTGTCCAGCAACTCCTCGGCGTACTCGGTGATGCGGAAGAACCACTGCTCCATGTTTCGCTGCTCGACCAGGGAATCGCAGCGTTCGCATTCGCCGTCTATCACCTGCTCGTTGGCGAGCACCGTCTGGCACGACGGACACCAGTTGACCGGGGCGTCTGAGCGATATGCCAACCCATTCTCGTATAGCTTCAGGAAGAACCACTGGTTCCACTTGTAGTAGTCGGGGGTGCAGGTAGCGATCTCGCGGTCCCAGTCGTACATCGGGCCCATAGACCTGAGCTGGCGACGCATATTCTCGATGTTGGACATCGTCCAGGTGTAGGGATGAACGCCGTTGTTGATCGCGGCGTTCTCGGCGTTCAGACCGAAGGCGTCGAATCCCATGGGATGGAGGACATTGTAGCCCTTCATGCGCATGAAGCGGGCGCGGGCGTCGGCGCCGGACATCGCGTACCAGTGGCCGATGTGGAGGTCGCCGGAGGGGTACGGGTACATATGGAGTTCGTACCACTTGGGCCTGGGATCGTCGTCATCCACCTTGTAGATGCCGTCTCTCTCCCAGCGCTCCTGCCACTTTGTCTGCATTTCCCGGTGACCGTATGCGGTTCGAGACTGCTCGATGGTTGTCATGGCTTTTATATTCCTCGAATATCAAGAAAAAGCTAGCACACGCCCGAAAGCGCAGTCAAGAAAGACCGACTCGGGGACAGGGTCTTTTCATTATTAAGCGTCCCCAGAGCAGTCCGTTCGTGGTGAGCTTGTCGAACTATGAACGGACTGCCCTTCGACAAGCTCAGGGCGAACGAGAGATCAAAGATGAGGCGAAAACGAAAGCAACTGTCTTAAATGTCAACATCCAACGACAGCGGAGTTCCATCGCTCACCCGTTCTCATCATGCTGTTGAGTATGATCAGCAGCTTGCGCATACACGCGGTCAGAGCCACCTTCTTCGGCTTCCCAGCATTCAGCAGGCGTTGGTAAAACTCTCTAAGCGTGGGGTTGCGCCGACTGGCAACCAACGCTCCCATGTAGAGCGCAGAGCGCACTCTGGCTCGACCTCCCCAGACACTGCGCTTGCCCCGACGGGGCCCGCTGTCCTGGTTGAACGGAGCCACACCGACCAACGCGGCTATCTGCTTGCGATTCAGCGTTCCCAACTCCGGCAGATATGCCAACAGCGTCAGGGAAACCTGCTGTCCCACACCAGGAACGCTGCGCAGAAGGTCGTCTTTCTCCCGCCACATCGCACTTTTGCGCACTCTGTCGCGCAGGTCTGTGTCCAAGTCTCCCAGCTCCTGTTCCAGCCAGGTTATGTGAGCCTGGATCCGAGGACGAACTTCTGCGGTGGCGCGACCGAGGCGATTCTTCTCAGCCACCAGTATGTCCACAACCTGTCGCCGACGCGCCAGCACACTTCCGAGCGCATGAGTGTCGGCGTCCGGCAGAGCGCGTATGGGTGGACGTACAGCCTCGCCGAAGTGAGCCAGAACCTGAGCGTCCAGCCGGTCTGTCTTGGCCAACTGTCCTGTGGACTTGGCGAAGTCGCGCGCCTGTCGGGGATTGATCACCGCAACAGGCAGCGACGCCGCGGCCAGAGCCGCCGCCAGGGGAAGTTCCAGACCGCCAGTGGATTCAGCGATCACCGCCTCCGGGTCCAAGCTGTTCAGTTCAACCACAAGATCAGCTATTCCGGCCTCGTCATAGGATACGCTCCACACCTTCCCAGAGGGACGGACCGCGACATCCACTCGATCCTTAGCAACGTCTATGCCTACGTATATGAGCTCTTTGTCCATTTCTGTCTCCTGTCAGACAATGGCCCGGCCTTGCAAGATACGGGCTTGGTTAGCCCAGGCAACTGTTCGGGCTCTTGTTCGCAATGGGCGCGGCGACCCTCGCTTTCGTACGGTCTTCTATGACCTAAGACCCTACGGTCTGCCGCGCTCCGATATATACTTAGGACGTGATTGTCTCATGGCAAAGTCAAGATACAAGACCCTGGACTCAGGGACAGGGCTGGGGTGAGCGTGATTCCTCATACCGACAAAAATAGCGAGGCATCCGGGTTCTTATAGCAGATTTACCATCTTGGGCCTCAGAACTACCCGAATTACAGAGAGCGCCAGCGCGCCGATCAGTACGAATGCGATTGCCGACCATTGCCAGGGGTCAATGACGATGCCCAGCGCGACTCCCGCCGCTGGCGGATGCTCCGTGTTCGTGGCTACCATCAGCAGAATGCTAAGCCCGACGGCGAGCGCGGCGGTCACACTGGGCACCAGCTTTATAGTCTCCGCCGCGGACTCCAGCGTGGGGGTATGGAGTATGGCGAAGAATATGGCGCCTGCCAGAATCGCGACTATCTGCCCCCCGATTACCCTGCGAGGAGTGGACGCGATGCTGTCCGGGAACACGAAGATGGTGAAGGCGGCCGAGGCGACCGAAACCACTATCGCCTCGCTGAACAGCGTGCTCTGAACCATCAGGATCGCTATCAGCGAAAGGATCGCCAGCCCGCATTGGAACAGATAGTTCTTCATCTTGGGCTTCAGGTTCTTGTCGAACAGGAACCAGATAGTCTCCGGCCTGAAATGCGGGTGTGGAATATGCGGGTGAGGTATATGAACGCCGTGCAGGTCCGGCCTGTGAAGATGAGGCACATGGATGTTTGGGCGATGGAACAGTCTTGGGCGATGTGACGGGCGTTTGGACATTTCTAAGACCTGGCGCAAGTTGTGGCTTATTCAAAGGTTAAACAGACTGGGGAAAGCGTTCAAGGACAATTCGAGCGGCCATATTGATGTCGCTCCGCCTCGCGCTAATCATTGACAATCCTTAGAGGTGAATCCTAGAATCGCGTCAGGTTATCATATCCAGTCAGTCTCCCCCTTTCTGCATACAGACTTAGGAGCCTGCTCCGTGCGCTCTCCCTGGGAACCCAAGCCAGGCGACCAGATGATCAGACAGCCCCGCCAAGTGGAACTGGGGCCTGTATCGGTTGCGGTCGAAGAGAGGGAGACTAAATCCAGGGCGTCCGCGACCCCGCTCATACTGTTATATTCGTTCGGTACTCTGGTTCTGGTCTCTACGCTGCTTTTGCTGTTGCCGTTTACGCACTACGGCCAGAACGGATTCGATCATTTCTTCGTTGCCCTGTTTACGGCGACGTCCGCCGTAACCGTAACTGGCCTGGTCGTGCAGGACACCGCCACCTATTGGACTACGGGCGGGCACTTGATTCTGGCGGGCATAATCTTCGTGGGCGGGCTCGGGTTCATGACCCTCGCCACTTTCGCCATAGTTCTAATCGGCCAGCAAGTCACCTTGTCTCAAAGAATGCTGATTCAGGAGAGTTTTGGTGGCGAGTTGATGGGAATGGGGCACGGAGGACTTGTACGACTGGCGGTCAGCATCGTGGCATTTGCGGTCGTCAGTCAGATCGTCGCCTTTGCGGTGCTGGCGGTCAAGTTCTGGTCCATATACCCACCTGGCCAGGCGCTGATGCAAGCGCTGTTTCAGGCTGTGTCCGCATTCAACAACGCCGGATTCATTATCTTCCCCCAGGAAGAAGGACTTGCCGCATTTCAAACGGACGGTGTGGTTATCGGGATCACCGCCTTCATGATCTTTTTGGGCGCGATCAGCTACGGTGTCCTGTTCGATGTTGTGAGGTATCGAAGGTTCCGGCTGTTCGGGCTGACGACCAAGTTGGTTCTTACTATGACCGCCGCCACTATATTGCTGGGCATCGCGATTTTCATGTTGTTTGAATATCGCAACCCGGAGACGCTCGGGGGCCTGCCGGTCAGCCAGAAGATTACAACTTCAGTTTTCGAATCAATCAGCGGACGAACGGCGGGTTTTTCAACTCTTGACTACGCCGAGACGGAGACGGAGACCAACTTCATGATGACGGGCCTGATGTTCATAGGAGGCGCGTCCGCGTCAGTGGCCGGCGGTCTCAAAGTAAATACCCTTGCCGTCGTGCTAGTCGCGGTGCTTTCAACGATTCGGGGTAGAAATACCTCCTCGGCATTCGACCGGGAGATTCCCGGCAGACAGGTCCGCAGCGCACTCGTAATCGGAGCGATTGCTACGGCGATAGTATTCGTAGTCGTCGTTTCTCTGAGTATCACTGACGGCGCGTTCGACTTCCTGGATCTATTCTTCGAAGGTGTATCCGCATTCGGCACGGTTGGGTTGAGCACGGGAATTACCTCCTCCCTTTCGCAGTGGGGCCATCTCATCCTCATTGTCGCCATGTTCATCGGGAGAGTGGGGCCGTTTACGATTGGCATCGCGATGGCGCAGCAGACCGAGGTGGACAGGTATCGGTTCGTCGAAGAACGCGTTACAATAGGTTGATGAATTTTCTCCTTGCATGATGAATTGAGCGAATTGAGTCAGGGGCTACTAAGATGAAGAAGCAGATAGCCATTTTGGGTCTTGGAAGATTCGGTTCCAGCGTGGCTCGTTCCCTATATAATCTGGGGCACGACGTTCTCGCTATGGATAGGGACGAAGCGCGTGTGCAGGACATCGTGGGGAAGGCAACCTACCCGCTTACCGGAGACTGCACGAATGACGCGGTGTTGAAGGAGATTGGAATAACCGACTACGACGCGGTGGTGGTCGCGATAGGGTCGGACATCGTGGCAAGCGTGATGACGTCTGTGATATTGAAGACCATGGGTGTAACATACGTGGTGTCCAGAGCCCACGATGAACTTCACGGAAACACTCTGTCTCGCATAGGGGTGGACAAGGTAGTTCACGCTGAAGATGAAACGGGGATTCGGCTGGCGCACAGTATGTTCAACCCCAATGTCGAAGAGTATTTGGAGATCACGCCCAACTATGGCATAAGTAAACTGCGAGTGCCGGACAGGTTCTTTGGAATGAGTCTGAAGGATCTCGGGTTTTCCGGCCCCCGAAACAAATACGGGCTCACGGTTCTCGCCATACGGAGGGGCAGAAATGTTACTCTGAATCCTCACATGGATGACGTCGTGAGCGCGGGTGACTGGATGATCTTGGCGGGCCAGGATGAAGTGCTGGACATGGTCGGCGATACCATACAGGGAATGGCGCCGCCGATAGATGCGAGTCTGCAACAGACCAGCTTGGCATAGCGTAGAGGCTTCGAATTGCTCAATCGGATAAGACAAGCCGCTCGAAGACGAGACCAGGACCGCAACGGAATAAGAATGCCTTCGGTTCTGGTTCCGGTGACTGGCGCCGCGCACGACGAGGAGGTCGTGAGGCTCGGATGCGAGCTCCTCGAATCGAGCCAGAGCAATTTGCACATCCTGTATGTGATCGAGGTGTCGCGGGAACATCCTCTCGACGCGGCTATGAACTCCGTATATATGTCCGGGGAAAGAGTTCTCAACAAAATGGAGGAGATTGCGAGCGGTTATAAGTGCATTCTCAATGCGGAGATTGTTCAGGTGCGAAAGGCCGGAGCGGCAATCGTGCGCGAGGCGGTTTTCAAGGAAGTGGACGCTATTGTCATGGGTTCGTCATACCAGGAAACATATGGCGTTTACACACTGGACGAGCATATTCCCTATGTTCTCAGGCACGCTCCCTGTAGAGTCATATTGTCGCGCGAGCCGCTAACGACCGAGATCCCCAATCAACGCGTCCCATCCTTCGAGCGAAGCAGATGACCAGCAACACCCGACTGCTTGCGAAAAGAATTGTGATCGGTGGTTGTGGTCGCACCGGAGCGGTCTTGGCCGCCGCGCTCTGTGAGTCTGGAAGCCTGGTGCAGGTACTGGATTTGGTCCCTTCCGCATTCGACCGCCTCTCGCCGTCTCTCATCAGGAACGGCAGGGTACAACCCCGCCTCGCGGACATAACATTGGCATCGAGTCTCAGAATCTCTCGCGCGCAGGACGCGGATGTGTTCATTTCCGTAACTGGCAGCGATTCGGTGAACGCGACCGCCGCGCAGATAGCGCGCCACATACTGAGAGTTCCTACGGTAATATGTCGGATGGACGATCCGGTCAAACGAGATATGTATGAGGCGTTGGAATTAACCGCCATGAGTCACGCCGACCTTGTCCGGGATATGGTAATTGACCTCGTGCGCGATGGAGGGGAGGGCGGCTAGCCCTGCTTATGTATGTGATAATCGTCGGGGCAGGACGTGTAGGAACCGCGATTGCGCGTCGGCTTTTGGAGAATGACCAGGAAATAACTGTTATAGAACGCGATCCGGCCAGGTGTTCGGCGCTGGAGGATGAAATTGGAAGCGTGGTCGTGGAGGGCGACGCTACCGAATTCAATGTTCTCAGCAAGGCGGGCGCGGTCCGCGCCGGGGCGCTGATAGCGACGGGCAGAAGAGATAACCAGAATCTGGTCATCTGCCAGATGGCCAAGCATCTCTTCGATGTGAGCCTCGTAATGTCTATTGTAAATGTATCCGAGCGCATCGAGCTATTCGACAGGCTTGGAATTGACGTCTCGATTGATGCGTCGTTGATGCTTGTGGACGCTTTCATGGGCAGCATGGAGGGACTTCTGACTGAAGAAGCCGGAGGCCCGCCGTAGAGAGGGCGGAGATGAAACTAGCGTATCTTGGGCCGGAAGGCACTTACAGCGAGCAAGCCGCTATTGACTATGCCGCTGACTCCGAACGCGTTCCCTACAGCGGAATACCGGCAGTGGTGAAGGCCGTGGAGTCCGGAGAAGTCCAGGAGGCTATCGTTCCAATCGAGAACAGCCTGGAGGGCGTGGTCACGTACACGGTGGACCTTCTGATTCACGAATCGCCGCTCAAGATGAAAGGCGAGGTTGTAGTTCCTATCCACCATCATCTTCTCATGCGGCCCGGCGTCAGTATGGAGGACGTGCGGATGGTGTACTCTCATCCGCAGGCTATCGCGCAGTGCCGGGGGTATCTGAATCGCAATCTGCCGAACGCCGAGCACATCGCCGCGCTTAGCACCGCCAGCGCGGTGGAGGACATGAATTCGAGCAGGTATCCCGCCGCCGCCGTTTCAAGCCGAAGGGCCGCCGAGCTTTTCGACGCCAGGATAGTGGAATCGAATATAGAGGACGTCCGCAACAACCTCACGCGGTTCGTCGTTCTGGCCGCCGAAGACGGAGAACGAACAGGCGACGACAAGACCTCGATATGCTTCGACTTCTCCCAGGACGCCCCCGGGACTCTCTACGGCGCGCTGGGGGAACTGGCTACGCGGCGGATCAACATGATAAAGATAGAGTCTCGCCCCGATAGAAGAAGCCTTGGCAAGTACGTGTTCCTGATAGACATGGACGGGCATCGGGAGGACCGGGTAGTGGCCGAGGCGCTGGAGGGCGTGAGGGAACGCGCCGCCCTTTTCAAGATTTTCGGATCGTATCCGAAGGCGCGCGCTTCAGGATAGCCGAAACACGAAGGGCAGGAGGCAAAACCTCCTGCCCTTCGCTAATCAAATTGTTCTCCGCCTATGATCTTTCGGCTTCAGCGTCTTCTGTCGCGGCGCCTTCGGTGTTGTTGCCGCGATGCTTGACTGCGTCAACCCTTTGCCTCGCCGTGGCGACCGCCTCGGCCCCCGTTTCGCGCACGTTCTCTAGTGTGGCCGATCCCCGCTCTCTCAGGGAGTCAACCGCCGGGCCGAAGCGTTGGCTCACCTCTTCGGCGCGCTCCATTCCACGGCTCCGCATATCAGCGGCGATCTGGTCGGCCTGGGCCCGCCAGGTCTCCCCTTTCTGAAGAAGCTCGGCCCTGGTCTCGGCGCCGGACTTCGGCGCGAGCAACAACCCAATCAGGCCTCCGATTATACCGCCTATCAGCAATCCGATTACGAATCCGCCGCCGCTATTCTTATCGCTCATGTCCAGTCTCCTTGCATGACCCTTTAGTTTCAGTCTTTATTTTCCGCGCCTTTTACGGCGGCGCAATCCCTGTAGGAAGCCGAACAAACCGCCGAGTCCGCGCATCACTCCCGCGTTGGACGCCGCGGGTTCGACCACCTGTTCCGAGATAGTGTTCACCGTTTCCTGCACCGATTCCGATGTCTCTTTCACTGTGTTCGCGGTCTCCTGGACCGTGTTCAGCAGCTGCCGAATCTTGGCGAACAAAACCAACAGCGCGATGAGCGCGATGAGCAGTATGACCAAGAATACGACATCTCTTGCCAGCGCTACTACTAGCGCAGTGTTCTCTAAGATTGAAGAATCTTTAGCCGGGAACCAAATCCAATCAAACATATTGATCCTTTTATAAGTCTCGATTTAATCGTAGCACGGGGAAATATGCGTCGCAATGGAAACGTGATCCCCAAATATCAGAATTCCGCGCCTGACAAAGCGCGGAATTCTATGACGTAGCTATTTGCGTGTGGGCGATAGCGATTCGCGCCCCACTCTGGAGTATTAGGCTAAGGCTTTATCAGCATCCTCGTGGCGCCGGACTCGTCCCTGCGCTCGGTGAGTACGCTGTGGCTGGACTCCTCGGCCCACACGACCACATCGTAAGTATTGAGGACGTCTGGGATGATCACCTCGATGAACGACTCCGAGTCCCGCTCGATCTGGGCGGTCAGCGCGGCAAGTATCCCGGCGCAGGTCTTCCCCGTGCCGTCAATGACGATCCACCCGTTCGAGCCGTTCGTCCCGATGGCGTCCGCGCCGTTGCCGGCCATGATCTGAGCCTCTCTGACGCTTATCTTGCCGGTCTCGCGCAGCCGAAGCTGTCGAGTGAACTCCGCGACGGCGTCGCGATGAACCGAAGAATCTCTCTCGCCCCTCTGGCAGACCGCACCGCGCACTCCCACGATGTCGGGGTTGATGCGGGCCAGTTCGTCCAGGTCCGACATCTTCAGATGGCCCGATAGCGCGGTGGACATACCGCTCTTTTTGCCTGACAATACCATGTCTCTCAGTTCTGACTCAGGTATGAAGTCGAACAGGTTCCTGCCGTCCTTGGTCAGGGTGTCTATCAGCCACCCGTCGCACTTGCTGTCCTCGGCCAGGTTCACCATGTGGCTGGCGTCCAGTCCGTCGTACAGAGGATTGTCGGCGAACAGCGAGCCGATGAGCTTGGTGTCGAACCCGTCCAGCGCCTCGCGACACTCGTTCAGGACCTCCACGGCCTGGCTGTACTCCGTCCGCATGAATCCCACTTTGACAGATGTCGCATCCAGTATGCCGGCGGAGTACACCGCCATTGCGACGGTGCCGGCCTGGTTGGGAACGACTCCGAGCGTCACGCTCGCGTGCCGGTCCATCGGAATAGAATCTCTCACCGCCTTTACAGTGAGCGGGTGAGCCGATCCCACAAGCGCTTCCTGCAAGTTCTTGACGTCAACGATGTCCGCTCCGCCATGAAGGGCTTCGATGGCTTCATTTAGATTCTGAACGCTTACCATGAGAAGCATAGGTGTCCACCTCTATGCGAGAGTTGTCGTTAGATTAGTTTAGGTATCGGCAGCCGGCCCGCGCGCTACGGCATCTGCGCGAGTGTGCCTTCTACGTCCGACTTGAGCTCGGCCTTTTCGTCGCCCGACAGGTCTCCAAGCGGCGGCCTCACGTGTCCGCCTGCAAGTCCCATCAGTTCGCCCCAGTACTTGCACATGGACGCTGGAAGCGCGCCCCCGAACTTCTGCACGGTATAGCCCCACCACTTGTCGGAGACCTGCTTGATGGGCTTGACGTGGGATGCGTAGAAATCATCGTCCAGGTCGCCGCGCATCGCCTTGTCTATGAACTGGACGTAGTAGTTCTTGTCCGGGGTGTCGAACCGCCAGTCCGAGGTGTTAGCGAACATCACCTGCTGCTCGAATCCCAGCTCGCGCCCCTTGAACAGTATCCATTCATCGGGAGTGCTGATTATGGCGTCCCGGCCCACCAACTGGTGAGCGCTGATGGATAGTTCCTGGTTGAAGCTGGCCTCTTTGACGCCGACGACGTTCGGAATCCTGCAAATTCTCTGAAGCCCTTCCGCGCTCACCACTGTGCCAAACTGCGGGGAGTTGTAATACATGATTGCCAGATTGGTGTTCTCGGCCAGGATCTTTACCCATTCCACTACCTGATCTTCCAGGTTGGTCACGAAATAGGGCGCTCCTACTATGAGGAGGTCGAATCCAACGCCCTCAGCGTGCTTGGCGAGGCTGACCATCTCTTTGGCCGAGGTGTGCGAAACGTGCGCGCCTATCGGCCATTCCCCGCCGGACTCTTCCGCGACGATGTCGTAAACCCTGAGACGTTCCTCTCTGTCCAGGCTCCAGAACTCTCCCATCCCCCAGGTGCAGCCCGCTCCATGGGTGCCAAGCGACCGGACGTGAGCTATGTTCTGCCGCAGCCCGTCCTCGTCGAGCTCGTCGTCGGGAGTGAAGGGCGTCATCAGTGTGGACCACTGGCCGCGGAGATTCTCTCGCGCCCAGTCCATTGCTTCGTTCTTTGTGTACTCGGCCATTAGTCACTCCGCAACTCAAACTCAGACGGTCTCGCCAAGCGAAACCGTCGGCAATTCCGACAGGATAATCTTAACTAGGGTAGTATGCAGTGTCAATAAATGGAGTGGGAGACGATTGCAAAAGTCCCTTCCCCTGTCGAGGGCTGCAAGGGTAGGCAAAAGTTCCTTCCCCCTTGATGGGGGAAGGTTAGGATGGGGGTGACTCCGCCAATCCAAGTTCGATGCTACCCCTCTCAATCTGTCGAGGAAGAAGGCTGGGATGGGGGTGACCCTCTTCAGCCAGTTACTCGCTCGTCGGGGCGCGTGGTCGGGTCGGATTTCAGCCCTTCATCAGCGCCTTGTTTTCGGTCCTGAGACAACGCGTGCACATGTATATCTTGGTCGGATTGCCGTCGCGGATTACGGTCATCCGCTGCACGTTCGCAAGCCAGCGAGTGCGGGTGTGCCGCTTCGAGTGGCTGACGTTGTTTCCCGACTGTCCGGCCTTTGCGCAAATCTGGCATCGAGCCATGTTGACCACCTATTTAGGATTAAACTATACTGCGAAAAATCGGTGAAAATTAACCTTTAGACCTTAGCACACCCCCGAAAGATAGGGCAAACCCTTCCTCACTATGGCTTCCTTCAAATCGCGATACGACGGTCCGGAACTCCTTTCCATGTTCGACTCCGCCCTCAGTCTCATCGAGGCGAATGTCTCTGAACTGAACCGGCTCAATGTCTTCCCGGTCCCGGACGGCGATACCGGAACCAATATGTATCTCACCCTGAGAGACATAGTTTCCAAGTCCGGCCCTCTGGTGTCCAACTCGGTGGCCGACACCTCCAGCGTCATGGCGAGGGAGGCCCTCATGGGAGGCCGGGGCAACAGCGGTGTCATACTCTCCCATTTCTTCATCGGCATGGCCGAGGCGCTCGAAGGACGCTCGGATTTCGGGGCGGGCGACATGGTGCGCTCCCTGACTTCCGCGTCCGTCCACGCTTATGGCGGAGTAGGACATCCCAGGGAAGGCACCATGCTGACGGTCATGCGCGAGACCGCCGATTCCGTCGAAGGCAATGACACCGACGACCTATCAACCATTCTGGAAACCGCGTCCGAGGCGGCGCTGGCCTCCGTCGCGCGTACTCCGACGCTGCTCCCGGTGCTTTACAGGGCCGGGCTTGTGGACGCCGGAGGCTATGGCATCTATCTAATGATAGAAGGGATGCGCCGCCACGTCATGCGCGACGCCGACCTAGATGAGTCATTGGCCGCCCCGCAGCCGGACATGGGCGACGGCAACATCTCACCCGACTTCCTCGACGAGATCGAGGAGGAAGAGTTCGGCTTCTGCACCCAGTTCCTGCTCCATGGCGAAGGTCTGGACAAGGACTCCCTGATGGCGAAACTGCTCGAGGTTGGCACATCCCCCGTCGTCATCGGTTCGGAAGAGATGCTCAGAATACACGTCCACACATACGAACCCGACGAGGTAGTTCAGTACGCCGAGTCTCTGGGCAGCGTGTCTCACCAGAACATCCAGGATATGGACGAGCAGCGTCAGCGTTACTCCGCCGACCGCAGGTCCGAGATAGAAGGCGACGATTCGACCGTGGTGGCCGTCGTCCAGGGCGAGGGTCTCGAACTGATATTCAGAGAATATGGCATAGAAAACTTCGTCACCGGCGGCGACACCATGAATCCCAGCGTCGCCGACCTCATCCGGGCTATCGAGGACGCTCCTACCGACGCCGTTGTGATGCTCCCAAACAACCCTAACGTCGCGCTCGCCGCGGGCCAGGCCGCCAACCTGTCTTCCAAGCGAGTTCGTGTCGTGCAGAGCCGCACTGTGGTGCAGGGCATAACCGCCGCGCTCGAATACGTCCCCGAGGGTCTGACTCTGGACGACCTTGCCGACTCCATGGAAAGCAGGCTGGGCGATGTGCGGACCGGCGAGATAGCCCTCGCCTCCAGGGACGCCGACCTCGGCGATGTCGCCGTGGAGGAGAACCAGGTCATAGCCATGCTCGACCGCGAGCTTGTCTTCGCCTCCGACTCCATCGAAGACACCCTCGCCGGGCTGCTCGAAAAGGCGCTCGATGAGGACTCCGAACTGGTCACCATGTACTGGGGCGACCCGCTGGACGAATCCGCCGCCGAGGACATGATGTCCGCCATAGAAGGCAAGTTCCCCGAAATCGAATTCGAGCTCGTCCACGGCGGACAGCCTCACTACCACTTCTTCATATCCATCGAATAAGACTGCTATTAGTACGTCGAAAAATCCCTTCCCCCTTGATGGGGGAAGGTTAGGATGGGGGTGAAACCCCAGCGGAGGATGAACATGGCCGTAAAAGTAGTCACCGACAGCGCATCCGACATTCCAGCAGACATCGTGGAAGAACTCGGCATAACCATCGTTCCCGCTTATGTCCGATTCGGCAACGACGTCTATAAGGACGGCGTCGAACTCACGACCGACCAGTTCTTGGACAGGCTGATGAACGGCCCGGACTTTCCGGCCACCTCACAGCCGGCCATCGGCGATTTCTCAGAGACCTACGCCAGCGTCGCCGACGGAGCTGATGGGATCGTGTCGGTGCACATATCGAGCAAGGTCAGCGGAACCGTGAACTCCGCCCAGCAGGGCGCGGGTCTGGCCGATGTTGGCTGTCCCATAGAGGTCGTGGACACGCTTCAGGCCTCCATGGGCTCCGGGCTGGCCGCGATAGCAGCCGCCAAGGCCGCGCGAGACGGAGCCTCCTTCCATGATGTGGCCGCGGTCGCCAACGACGCCGCGCGCAGATGCCAGTGCATCTGCCTCCTCGACACCCTAGAATACCTCATCAAGGGAGGTCGTATCGGAAAGGCGCAGGGCATGATAGGCAGCCTGCTCAAGATAAAGCCCATGATAATCATGCGCGACGGCGAGGTGGACAACTTCGCCAAAGAGCGCACCCGCAGAAAGGCCGTCTCTCGCCTTCAGCGCGCCGCGGGCGAATTCGGCTCCGTCGAATCCCTCGCTGTCATGTACAGCACCTCCAGCGACGAAGCCGAGCGCCTCGCCGACACCCTGCGCCCCGCCGTCTCCGGCGACACCGTAATAGCCCGCTTCGGCCCCGCCCTCGGCACCTACGTAGGCCCCAACGCCCTCGGCATCTCGCTTCTCAGCGAGTGACGCTTTCTCGTCGGTAGCCTCTACAATAGCGGGCGAGCCTGTATCAAATTAGTCTGCGCTCCCTTCGACTCGAAAGTTCCTTCCCCCTTGATGGGGGAAGGCTAGGATGGGGGTGATCCACCTTACCCACCAAATTGATACAGTATCCAGCAGGCTGGGAGGTTGGCATGACTAACGAAATTCCTGACATACTGAGACTCTACCTGAACGACTATATAGACTTCGACGCGCTTGAAAATCGAATCATCTCGCTCGCCTGGGATCCGGACGAGCGAGATGACCAACTCCTGATTGACACCATCTTGGCCGAGATATTCTACATCTGGGACAATGTATCCAACGAATCCCTCTTCAGAGAGCGAATAGCCGAACTCAATCAGGATTCTCCGATACTTCGACCCAGCCATGGTCAAAAGTAAAAGTCTGAGCTTTGCCTGCCGGATCCTTTATTCGGATGATGCGAGACTGATCTAGGTCTCCTGCGCATTCTACCACGTAGAGCCAGTATGCGTCTTTGTGCTTCTCAGCAAATTTGAACTGTGTGCTCGATATTCCCACTGGGTGATCTTGAAGTGTGCCTGTCATGGACTTGACTTCAACCCAACGAACAGTGGCACCGTCTGGTCCAATCTCTTTTAAGTCGAATCCAGGATTGTTGGTTGGAGTCCGACTGAGATTTGGTTCTTCTGAGAGAATCTTGGTAATCGCCTTCTCTTCAAGAGCCATGTTTTGCTCATGGCTCAGACCGTCTGAGTCTCCAGTGGATTCCGCATGGCTAACTGCTACGTAAGATATAAACTTCTTCTCGCCGCCTGTGTTATCGCTCTCTGTATCTCTGATTCCATCTGTGTCATTATTGTCCTGTGCCATCTGCTGACCGAATGTATCAATCTTATTGGATTCGATGCTGGTATCTTTGTCGCCTTCAGCCCCCTCTGTTTTGGAATTACCCCCGGAAGTATAATCTGCTTGCCCTGAATAACTGTCATTGGAAGTACTGGCTGGGCCTTCAACCTCGTTATCGAAGATTCCTAATTCCTTTAACCGGTCAACACTGGTAGCCCCCAGTTTCTTGAGAATGTCAAGAACTTCCGGTTCGAACCCGTTCTTCTTTGCTAATTCTGCCAGAGGCTCAGATTTGAAGTTGATCCTTTCAAGCAGAAGCAAGTCTCGTTCCCATCCTGTATCCTCAAACACAACGTCGCCGGGAATATGAAGTTTGCCATCTTTGCATGGGACCCAAGCGGCTGTGTTAAGCTGATCAATGAAACGGGCTGGGAATGCGGCTCTTTTCTCACGAAAATAAAACCATTGATATTCCCCGCTGAATGCTGAATTGGGAATGTCTCGCAGACATTGCCATAGTAATTTTGCTCGCTTGGAAGCCTCTTCCTCAGACAAAGTGGACATCACGGCTAGGAGAGAAGTCAATCCCCTGAGTGTGTAGTCTCTTACTGATGATTTTCGGTAGCGGGTGATGGAATCATCCCCCCACTGTTCCTGACGCCTGAGCTCTCTTTTTTCTTCATAGGTCAGTGAAGGTTCAACCTCTGAGTGCGCCAGATACGTCTGGATTCCTGATGCTCGGAGAATGTCACGGACACTCTCACCACGAAGGTAATCACTTGAATCATCCACGATAAGAACATCTGGAACACCATCGAATAGACTCTTCAAGCGTTCTGTAGCCATATAGGCGTCACCGGGATACACGAATTGCTGTTGTCTACTCTCTGTATCTATTGCCATGACAAACCTGACATTTTGAATAGCGTTAACCAGTGCCATTCGTTGACTGGATGAATCGGTGTTGTAGGCAGCAATCACTCGCTCAATGTCAGATTGATATTCGTCTTCAATCACATCTACTTGATCACCAGCATACTTAGGGAGAACATTGGCGATAACATCATCAACCGGGTCGGGGGTACGAAGTCCTAGCGATTCGAGAAACTCCCACGCATCGTCGGATTGACACACATTTGAATTAACCGTCGGGAACTCTGTTGGTCGTTCACCTGGCAGATATGCTAACGGGCGCAGACCATCATAGAATGCAAAAGTGTGTGATCCGTCTGTTAATCGTACTAAGGGAATCTCAAGGAGTTTTAGTCTTATTAACTGCGATCTCTGCCCGTTAAGGAATGCATAGAGTTTCTGTATCCACTCGTCAGTCTGAGATTCCAGAAACCCTATGGTGAGATGGTCTATCAGCCTTTCAGGGGTTATTTCATCTATATCAAGTTCAGCAGTAATATATTTGTAGAGTTCAGGAGTACGGTCCGCAGTTATCTCGTCGCTAAGCCAGACAAGTTGATTGTCCGATGAGAACAATTGGGTTAACTGCTTGCTGATACGCGACAATGACTTTTGCCGGTCACGACAATAGAACTTGCCGGTTGTAATGGGTGATTATCTCCCGCCAGGAGGTGGGAGATTGATGACCGACAGACAGGTAGTCTTGACGAGGCAGAAGATTATGGAAGGCAAGAGTCAACAGGCAGCGGCGGCGGCATCAGGGATGAGTGAGAGGTCGGTACGGAACTGGCGTAAGGGTCCGTTGCCGTCGGAGAAGAAGGCAAGCCGAAGGCAGAGGACGAGACCGGACCCGTTCGCCGTAGTGTGGACTGAAGATATAGAGCCACTGCTTCGGTCCGATGTGGAAGGGGTGCTGAGCGCGCCCACAGTGCTCGATTGGCTGGACGGGCGGCATCCGGGACGGTTCGGCAGGTCTCATCTTCGCACGTTGCAGCGGAGGATGCGGGACTGGCGCGCTCTTCACGGACCGGACCGCGAGGTGTACTTCGAGCAGGAGCATCCGCCTGGACGCGAGGCGCAGATGGACTTCACGCACTGCGGGGAGCTCGGGGTGAAGATAGGCGGAGAGCCGTTCGGCCATCTGCTGTTCCAGTTCGTTATGAGTCACTCGGGCTGGCGATATGCGGAAGTGGCATACGCCGAGACGTTCACCGCGCTGGTGAGCGGACTCCAGGGAGCGCTGTGGGAGCTTGGCGCCGTGCCCGAGGTGGTCAGGACCGACAACCTGTCGGCTGCGACGCACGATCTGAGGGACAGTCGCGGTCGTGCGTTCAACGAGAGCTACCAAGCCGTACTCGACCACTACGGGCTGAAGGCTACACGCACCAACCCGCGAAGCTCGCACGAGAACGGGGTCGCCGAGCAGGGCCACCGCCGCCTGAAGGACGCCATAGCGCAGGCTCTGGTCCTCAGAGGCAGCGACGACTTCGAGTCGGTGGAAGCGTACACGGCGTTCGTCAGGAGTATCGTGGACAGACGCAACAGGCTTATCAAGGACAAGCTGGCGCGTGAGTATCCACACCTGCGCGCGCTGCCTCCGGCCCCGGTGCCGGAGTACGTCAGCTACCGCACCAGGGTGCGCAAGTGGAGCACCGTCAGGGTGAGCGGTAGGACGTACTCGGTCCCCTCCCGTCTGATAGGCGTGGAGGTGGACGTGAGGCTGTACACCGATCACGTCGAGGTGTACTACAAGGGGCATCTCGTCGAGAGCATGGAGCGGATACGAGGCGGGGGCGAGGCGCATATAGACTACCGCCACATCATAGGGTCCCTGGTACGTAAGCCGGGAGCGTTCGCGCGCTATCGCTTCAGGGAGCAGATGTTCCCCTCGCACACCTTCCGCCTGGCATACGACGCTATGCGTGGCTGGAAGGGAGAGCGGGCGGACGTGGACTACGTTCGCATACTGCATCTTGCGGCGACGACCATGGAGTGCGATGTGGAGAGGGCTCTGAGGAGGCTGCTTGAGTGCAGGGTGAGGTTCGACTACGCGACGGTGCGGCAGCTGTCGGCGCCCGCGTCCCCTGAGATCCCGGCGGTGGAACTGTCCGGAGTGGTGGACCTCGGCGTGTATGACAAGCTGCTCGTGGGAGGTGTGCGATGACGACGGAGACGTACACGCCCAGCGTGGTGGGAGAGCGGATCAGGGAGCTGTGCAGACAGTTCAGGCTGCCGACGCTGGCGTCGGAGACCGTCGGCCGCTTCAGCGAAGCCGGACATGCCGACGCCCTGCCGACCCTCGTGGAAGTGCTGGAGCAGGAGGCCGAGGACCGGCGCATACGCAGAGTGGATAGGCTCAGGCGGGCGTCCAAGCTGCCGGCGGGCAAGACCTGGGACACGTTCGAGCACGAGCGCGCTCCGGTGAAGCTGAGGCAGCAGCTCGAGGGGCTTGCCGAGGGCGACTTCGTGGAGAGTGGAGTGAACGTTCTGGCTTTCGGTATGCCCGGCACCGGCAAGACTCACGCGATGTGCGCCATAGGACACCGGCTCGTGCAGGCGGGACGCTCGGTGCTGTTCATCCCTGCGTACCGGCTGGTGCAGGACATGCTGGCTGCCAAGCGGGACCTGGAACTGCCTCGGATGCTCAGGAAGCTGGATAACTTCGACCTGCTGGTGATAGACGACCTGGGCTACCTGCCGCAGGGTGCCGGTGAGTCCGAGGTGCTGTTCACCCTGATAGCCGAGCGCTACGAGCGTCGGTCTCTGGGCATCACCTCGAACCTGGTCTTCAGTGAATGGGAGAAGGTGTTCGCCAACCCCATGGCGACCGCGGCGGCGATAGACCGGATCGTGCATCACTCGGTCATATTGGAGTTCGACCTGCCGAGCTACCGGACCAATGCGGCGCAGAGTCGGCAGGCGGAGAAGTTGTCGCGCCGGCAAGAGTAATTGACGCGCGTCAAAAATGGTTGTCGCGTCAACTACAAGTTGTCGTGCGTATGCAGGGCGAAATCAACAGTCGGAGAAGGAGTCAGAGCGGCAAAATCCATTGACGCAACCGGCAAAAATGATTGACGCGGTACAGCTTGGGACTGATGAGGTTACGTAAAGCGCGGGTTCGGGCCAACTTGGCATTCTTCCCTGCTGTATGTCCACCGCCGTATGCGGGGAGTAGAGATTCTTTTGTCAACGCTTCCTTAACCTCTTGGAAAATCGGCGCGAACATGGAGTTTTCAGGGAACTTGGATTCATCCAGGGGCAGACATCGAATAGCGGACACATCAAGCAGATCGAGCTCACGTAACTCTTTCAGCGCATCTACTAAAAGCTCCGTCGTTTCTTTGACTAAATGCCGGTTCCAGGTGTCGCGTGGAGGAACATTGTCCCGACTTGGCGTGGTCCGGTATGGCCCTTGGATTATGAAACCCAGGTGAGTGGATAGGACGGTCGGGAAGAAGACGACTAGCCGGGAATCCTCCGTGGGATATACTGATATGCTTTCGTCTTCGGTACTGTCCTGATCTAATGCGAAAGCAATCTCCGCATAGCCTACTGCCTTTCCATTGCTATGCACCTCGCGAGAAAAGACAATCCACTCCTCTTCAACGGTTCCATTAGTATCATCCCTGCCACCTACTACTACCTTCCGGACGCCGTCATGCGAGACATCTAAAATACTACGCCAGTATTTTCCAGATGGGCCGCTGGCGACCGACCAGGATATTTCTTCGATTTCCCGTAAGAAGAGCAACGTCCGAGGTCCTAGCCGTCGCAGTCCTTGGACAACTTCTTCTTTTGAGCATGATGAACTGTCCCTGAATGGAATGATGATCTGCGTCTCTTCCGGTGGAATATCTAGTTCCTCCACGGCTTTTGGCCAGACATAAGATTCGACTGCGAAATGTTCTTGACCTGAGTGGATTTCCGGTCTATCGGTGAAGGCGTATACAGATTTGAAGCCAATCCCGAAACGACCAATGTCGGTTAGTTCTTTCGTACTCTCTCCAATACCACAAACACCATGGACGTCAGCCTCATCAAAGGGTTTCCCTGAATGGGATATAACAAGGGCGTTGGAATCCACGAAAAAACTGACGGAGCGCGACCCATCCCATTGCCTACGCTTCTTAAGCGCATCCTCGGCATTTTGCAGAATCTCAAATATGAAGTGGGTAGGGTCGTCGTACCGATCGGAGAGGAGGTCCTTGCCAAACCGAGCAATCTCTTCACCATACTTCCGAATGTTATCTTTTCGGATGATATCGTAGTTGACAGGCATATTTAATCCTCAAGATGTACTCAAGTGTAGTATGACAACCTCACACCTACGTAAGGCTGTCCCAAGGCGTTGAATTCGGCGATTATCACATTATTCGCCCCGGTCTGCTCTGCCCACCGCTCGCTCCCCACGCCCGACAACTCGACTACAAATCACTATCAAAAGGATTCACCACCACGATGCCTGGGTTCATCCGTTTATGCTGATATGACATCCAGCCCTTGCAGCCGCTCAAAGTGTCGGCGGTTGTTGCTCAGCAAGATAAGACCATGCCGTATAGCGGTGCAACCGATTAGCAGGTCAAGGTCGCCTATAGGGGTTCCCGCCGCTTTCAATCTGCCCCTTTCGCGAGCGAACGCGCGGCAGATAGCGTCATCTACCTGAACCACATCGTAACCACTTATGAACTCCAGCAGCAGAACTTCATTGGCTTGCGGGTCATCAGAATAAAACGCGCCTTGATATAGTTCGGCTGTCGAAATGACGCTTATGCCAATGCCTTCATCGGTCATCTCTTCAAGACTCCGAATGACGGCGAGATTGCCATGAAGAGCGTGAATTACCCAGTCCGTATCTACAAGATAGCGCATAGCGGCCTAGCGCTCCTGATTCTGTCTGCTGCCGGCAAGTCGCGCTTCATAGATGTCCCGTATCAGTTCATCCGGGTCCCCCGCGCCCTTCCAGCCGCCGGCGGTCGCCCTCAGCGCTTTCAGACCGCGCTCGGAGCGAGAAGCCCGAGACTCCACTTCCACGCTTACCGACAGGCTCGCCCCTTCTTCGATGTCTAGCGGCTTCAACGGCACAATAGCGCCATTCGAGTATGTAGCTTTCACCCCATTGATCATCGCGTCTCACCCCTTGAGCTATATTCCCACGCTACTGGACGCTCCCATTGTACCACGACTCCAAATCCCGCCCGACCCCTCCAATCAATAAATCACAATTCAGACCTTAGCGTCCCTTCGCGCCCTTAGTGGAAATAACCCTATCCTGAACATCCCTCAATCCAGAAAATCTTGATTCTGAAATTGCCCTTTACACAACCATCACGATACTATACACTACTCAGCGAACATATATTCCCAGATGCTAAGGACTAAAGACTAGGAACCGATGACTTCCCAAACCCTCACCCCAAGACAGCGACTCGCCAGGATAGTCGCCGAAGAAACCGACGGCGGCCGTAGAGTCGTGAAATTCTTCGTGTCCGTCACAGAGGGAGAACAGGAAGAATTCAAGCCGCACCACCGCATGGACGCAGCCAAAGAACTCGTCAAGATAGGACTCGAAGAGTTCGAGGACTACATACAGGCCAACGCGCCCGCGCCCTCGAAACGCGCCCGTAACGCGAAGAGTCCCGCCGCGTCCGACACCGAAGCCTCACCCGAACTCCAGGAAGCCCGCGCAGAACTCGCCCAGTACGCCAGAGAACTAACCGACGGCGGTCGAAAGACGGTCCGCTTCTACTCTGATGTCATGGATGGACTCAGAGCCGACGAAGGCTTCAAGCCCCACCATCGCATCGCCGCGGCCCAGAAACTCATCGCAATCGGCTTCGGCCCGGAGGTGGAACTCGAAGCCGAGACAGCGCCCGCGCCCGTAGTGGAAGCTCGAAACGCCGCCTCCGGTCGTCTGGACCCGGACTCTCCGCCCTGGACCATGTACCATCCTCCGGTGGAAGAGCGGGAGTCAACAGGAGACGTCTTCAGAGAACTACTCTCACCCGACCTGATGGCCTCCATCGAGAGCGACGAGCCTGTCGAATGTCCCTGCATGGACGACGACCTGGACGACGACGAATACGAAGTATGTGTAGGCAAAGAGGGCGGCTGCCCCCGTTC
The DNA here is from genome assembly GCA_965202815.1 of Dehalococcoidia bacterium. Lineage (GTDB taxonomy): Bacteria > Chloroflexota > Dehalococcoidia > Lucifugimonadales > UBA1123 > VXRN01. Next base: position 179,433 of record CBDBCD010000002.1, on the reverse strand, counting down.
CGATCTGGAATTCCCCGAATTCAGCGAAGACGACAGCCGAAGGATCAAGGAGTCGGTAAAGCGCGGACTCGCGCGGCGCATGGAGATCATCTGCGAACAGACCCAGGGCCGTCTGCCATGCCCGGCCCACCAATCCCAGCCCCAATACGACCCATGACCACTGAAAACTAAAGACTGATAACCAAACCGCCTTGAATCTCGCGCTGCTGATGCGATACCAGTGTGTACAATAGGTATCGCCATGACCAACGCGGAACGGGCCACGTCTCTATACAACATACTCCGGCGGGAGCGCGAGCGCGGTTTCGACGACCGCGCCGTCATTGGCGGACTGGACGCCTTCCTGCAACGCTTCTCGGATGACCTTGCGGCGTACATCGGGGATTCCACTCCGTACGCCGGGATGTCCCCGGAGGAAAGGGCGGACTGGGCCACGAGGACAGTCTTGCGAATGAGGGATGCTGGGGTGTCGGTGAGAGCGGATGGCCGCCCTCCGCCGTCCGCGTCTAAGGCCGCGCCGCCGCGGAGCGAAAAACCCGCGCCTGAACGCAAGACGGCGCCCAGAAAGCCACCCGCTCCGCGCCGTCCGCTTGAGATGTCCGACGACGTCACCGTCCTGAAAGGCGTCTGGCGAAAACTGCTGCCTCGCCTTCATAAACTCGAAGTGAATACTGTCGGCGACCTCGTACACCTGTTCCCCAGCCGGTACAACGACTTCACCAACGTGCGAGCTGTCTCCCAGCTTTCCCCCGGCGACAACCAGACTGCAATTCTTACTGTGTGGGAAGCCAGGGAGACTATGCTGGGACGACAAAAGTCCACCCAGGCCGTTCTGGGAGACGAAACCGGCAATATCAGGGCCACTTGGTTCAACATGCCCTGGATTGCGAAACAACTCAAGCACGGCGTCAAGGTAGTCCTGAGCGGCAAGGTAAACGTCTTCAGGGGCAACCTGGTCTTTCAGGCCCCCGAGTACGAGCTGCTTGACGGCGGCGATCAGCTTGTCCACACCGGCCGTCTCGTGCCGGTGTACCCATCCACCCAGGGGCTGTCTCAGCGCGTTCTGCGCTCGCTGGTGAAGCGCGCGGTGGACGCGACCATAGATCGGGTAGAGGAATTCCTGCCCCCCGACCTGCTCCACCGAACCGGGCTAATAGGACTCGCCAACGCCATGCGCCAGGTCCACTATCCCGACGACTGGGATGCCGTCGCAGCCGCAAAGCGCAGGCTGGCTTTCGACGAACTCTTCCTGCTCCAGATGTCTGTCATAAGGCGCAGGAATGAGTGGAGGGAGGAGGATCGCGGTATCCCCATTGATGTGGACCCGGCAATTGTCGAGTCGTTTCTCGGTTCGCTTTCCTTCGACCTTACCGGAGCGCAGAACAGGTCGCTTCAGGAAGCCCTGGCCGATATGCGGTCCGACAGGGCGATGAGTCGTCTGCTCCAGGGCGACGTGGGCAGTGGCAAGACCGTGGTTGCCGCCGCCGCCATGCTCGCCGTGGTTCAGGACGGCAAACAGGCCGCGCTCATGGCTCCGACCGAAATCCTCGCCGAGCAGCACTTCTTCACGGTGTGCGGTCTGCTCAGCGGCTCCGGCTATCAACCCGCCGGTGGCTACATCCAGCGGCTGGACGTAGCGGGAATTGATCGCAAGGTGACGGTCGCGCTCCTGCTGGGCGCGCATCGCAAACGCATCCGCGACGATCTGTACAGTCTCATGTCCGCCGGAATGATAGACATAGTGATTGGAACTCACGCGCTGATCCAGGACGGTGTGGATATACCCAATCTGGCCCTTGCGGTCGTGGACGAGCAGCACAGGTTCGGTGTCCGACAACGACAGACGCTGCGTGAGAAGGGCGAAAGACCGCATCTTCTGGCAATGAGCGCGACCCCCATTCCGCGCTCGCTGTCTCTTACGGTATATGGAGACCTCGACGTGTCGGTCATTGACGAGATGCCTCCGGGTCGCCAGACCATACGCACCCGGTATATCGAGAACGATCAGCGAGATTCCGCCTACGCGTTCATCCGCAACGAGGTCAATCAGGGCAGGCAGGCTTTCGTCGTATGCCCGCTCATAGAAGAGTCGGAGGTCATCCAGACGAAGGCCGCGCAGGAAGAGTACGAGCGGCTGTCCGAGCATATCTATCCCGACTTCTCGGTGGGACTGCTGCACGGTCGAATGTCGCTGAAGGAAAAGGAAGAGGTGATGGACAGCTTCAAGCAGCGCGAGATAGATGTCCTTGTCTCGACTCCGGTCGTGGAAGTCGGCATTGACGTTCCGAACGCCACCGTCATGCTGATTGACGGAGCGGAACGGTTCGGGCTGTCCCAGCTGCACCAGTTCAGGGGCAGGGTAGGGCGTGGCGAGCATCGAGGATATTGCATGTTGCTGTCCGAGTCGCCCGGCGTGGATGCCGTTAAACGGCTGAAGTTGCTTGAGCATATCTCCGACGGCTTCCGGCTGGCCGAGGAAGACCTGAAACTGCGCGGCCCCGGAGACTATCTCGGCACCCGCCAGAGTGGGCTGCCTTCATTCCGCGTCGCCGAGATAACGGACTACGAATCCCTGTCTCTCGCCCGACGGGAAGCCGCGCGCCTTCTCGAAGTGGACCCGATGCTCGAAAGAGAGGAGCATCACCCCCTGGCCGCCCGCCTGGACCAATACCAGACTGCTCAACCTGGAGAACTTAGCTAGTGCACATGAATTTTCACGAATCCACACGCATATGGCATAATTGATAAGGACATTCTGAACCATGCGATACGCCTATCCGTGCGACCTCAACTCCGAAGAAGGTGGTGGTTTCTATGTGGTATTCCCTGACGTGCGTGGGGCGCTCACCAATGGGAAAGATCGAGCCGAAGCGCTCGAGATGGCCCAGGACGCCTTGACCATAATTCTAAGCTCACACGTAGAAAACTGGGAAGGCATACCGACCCCCAGCCCTCTGGAACTTGGACAGGAACTGGTTGCGCTTGAACCGATGGTCGCCGCAAAACTCGCGCTCTATATCGCTATGCGCGAACAGGACATATCCGAATCCGAACTCGCTCGCCTCCTGGATATACCCGGGTCCAACGTCCGGGATCTTCTTATACTAGACCGCCATACTGACATCGCCACAGTAATGAACGCGCTCAGGGCCATCGGGTGCAGTCTGACGACTGAGGATTTTGTCCCTACTCACCATTCCCAAGAAGACGCTCCCGAACTCTCTGCGACTATAAGATAGAAGCGTCCACGGATTTGACAGGCTTGGGCTCGCTCTCTATATTTGGAGAAGTCGAAATTTGTCATCAATTCGTTGCCGCGTTTTCATAGACAGCCTAGTAGCGCGAGGAGGGGAAAATGGCGAAGATCAAACATATTGCGATTGCCAGCCAGGAGCCTGACAAGACCGCCGAATTCTTCAAGTTGGTGTTCGACCTGAAGGAGGTCGGCAAGGTGGAGAGCGCGAATGCCGTCGGTTACTATCTCAGCGACGGCAACGTGAATCTGGCGATACTGAATTTCAAAAATGATGTAGTGGCCGGGGATGAGTTCGGCGTGGGATACGCGGGTATCCATCACATCGGATTCCAAGTTGACGACGCCGAAGCCACTGAGGTAAAATTGAAGAACATTGGATCTGAGCCAAGGGACGAAATCAACAAGGCCCTTCACTCTGCTATGGGTAGCGGACACGGCGGCCAGAATGTCGAGACAAAATACGCCGGCCCAGAGGGGATTATGATAGACATATCCCAGTCCGGCTGGGTCGGAACGGACGGTGACTGACTTTCGTTAAGTTAACGGGGCAGTGGTGAGACTGCGCCCAAGTTGACAAAAAGCCAACCGGCGCGGTCGGAGCTACTTCCCTCCCGATCCTCTGGCCGGGGCGAAAACTACCAAAAGTCGCAGGTCCTCGGTGATCGAGTGGAATTTGTGTGACTGTCCGGCAGCTACGAATATCACGCTTCCGGGCTTGGCGTCCAAGTCGTCGTCGCCAATGCGGATTCGCCCTTGCCCACCGAGGACGTAATATATCTCATCCTCTGTATGAGGCTGTTGGGGATCGTCTGATCCTGCGGCCAAAGCGTACACCCCGACGCTCATCGTGGAGGCAGTCAGGAATTCCAGATAGAGTTCGCCCGATTCTCGCCGGCGTTTCAATACGTCTGGCATCTCGAATACGGCCGCTTTGCAATCTTTCATTCCCAAACTGCCATCCTAAGCCTTGGATCGTCGTTCGCTGTTTATCAATGTCTATTGGTGGAAGAGGTTCAGAGCGGACCCAACATGGAACCACCTGATCTGCTCCTCCGCGAATGAGTGATTGAGACTTAACTCTTCCTCCGAGCTGTCGGAGTGGTGAAGTATAGCCTTGACCGGTTTGCCCGGTGCGAGTTCGCTCAGTCCCACTAGGCTTACACGGTCGTCCTCACGGATTCTGTCGTAGTCAGCCGGGTCGCTGAAAGTGAGGGCCAGAAGTCCCTGCTTCTTCAGGTTTGTCTCGTGGATACGGGCAAAGCTGCGGGAGATTACCGCGGCGCCGTTGAGCAGTCTGGGCGACAGTGCGGCGTGTTCTCTTGAACTGCCTTCCCCATAGTTGTCGTCGCCGATAACGACCCACTTGAGACTTCTCGCCTTGTAGTCGCGCGCCACCTTGGAAACAGCTGCGCCTTCCTCGCCGGTCTCGAGATTCTTGGTCTTGCCGGCCTCTCCGGTATAGGCGTTGGTCGCGCCCATGAACATATTGTCGCTGAATTTGTCGAGGTGTCCGCGCAGGGACAGCCACGGCCCGGCGGGCGAGATGTGGTCGGTAGTGCACTTGCCGGACACTTTCAGCAAGATGGGCGCCTGCTCGAAGTCCTGGCCGTCCCAAGCCGGCCAGGGTTCCATGATCTGGAGACGCTGCGAGTCGGCAGCGACCTCCACCTGGACGCCGCTGCCGTCTTCCGGCGGCGCGACGTAGTTGGTGTCGCCGAAGTCGAAATTCTGCTCAGGGACATCAGGCGCGACGGCGGGGGCTTCGAGCCTGAACCTTTCGCCGGACGGCGAGGTGAGTTCATCGGTCAGAGGGTTGAAGGATAGTGCGCCGGCGATGGCGTATGCGGTCACGATTTCAGGACTGGCGATGAAGTTCATCGTAGTCGGCTGACCGTCGTTTCGCCGAGGGAAATTCCGGTTATAGGACGTAACGATTGTATTTGCCTGAGTCGTGGCATCCTGTGCCCTTCTCCACTGTCCGATGCACGGCCCGCAGGCGTTGGCGAGAACTGTGGACTCTATCTTGTGGAGCGAGTCAATCTGGCCGTCGCGTTCTATCGTTGCCCTCACCTGTTCGGAGCCGGGCGTTACCATGAACGGAACGGCGGACCTGAGACCGCGCGCGGCGGCCTGTTCCGCTACGTCGGCGGCGCGGCTCATGTCCTCATACGAGGAGTTGGTGCATGAACCTATGAGCGCTGCGGATATGGCGTCAACGAACTCATTGCCGCTGTCTGCCACCTCCGCGGCCATCTCCGATATGGGTCGCGCCCTGTCCGGGGAGTGGGGACCGACTACGTGGGGCTCCAGGGTGGATAGATCAATGCGTACCACCTGGTCGAAGTAGCTGTCGGGATCCGCCTCCACCTCGGGATCGGCGCGGAGCATATCCGAGTGCCCGTCGGCGGCCTCGGCGAGCCACGGGCGGTTCGTAGCCCTGAGATATCTTGCCATGCTCTCGTCGTATGGGAACATCGAAGTGGTTGCTCCCAGTTCGGCCCCCATATTCGTGATGGTCGCCTTGCCGGTGCAGCTGAAGCTGCTCACGCCCGGGCCCAGATACTCAATTATGTGGTTTGTGCCGCCGGATACGGTCAGGAGACCGGCCAGTTTCAGGATGACGTCTTTGGGCGCGGTCCAGCCGTTCATCTCTCCCGTAAGGACGACTCCAATGCGCTTGGGCATCAGAACGTCCCATGGAAGACCGGCCATGACCTCAACCGCGTCCGCTCCTCCTACACCAACGGAGCAGGCGCCAAGCCCGCCGGCGTTTGGTGTGTGAGAGTCCGTGCCGATAATCACCTGGCCGGGGAAAGCGTAGTTTTCGAGGTTCACCTGGTGGATGATTCCCGCGCCCGGTTCCCAGAAGCCGACACCATAGCGGGCGGACGCGGACCTCAGAAAGCCATACACTTCATCGTTTTCTGCTAGGGATTCGCGTAGATCCTGCACGCCTTCCTCGCGCGCCTGTATTAGGTGATCGCAGTGAACGGTGGTCGGAACGGCGACTTTGTCCCGCATCGTCTGCATGAACTGGAGCATGGCGGTCTGACCCAGAACGTCCTGGAGTATCACCCTGTCCGGTCGCACTCGGATATAGGTTTCTCCGGGGATGATCTCCTGGTTTTCGGGATCGTCCAGGTGAGACAGGAGAACTTTCTCTGCCAGGCTGAGCGGTCGGTTCAGACGCCCTCTGATGACCTCAAGCCTCTCAGCCATCTTCTCATAGGTCTGCGCGGCGAATTCGGGGTGTTGACTCGATGGTGACCATGCGTTGTCCTCCTGTCCGTCGAATTTAGTGTGCTCAGGAAAGGCGCGGCAGGCATGGATGTCGAAGATGCCTTGTCCGCGTTTGATTTAGATTTTGCCAAAGAATACCCTGCCTCGTCCATTCCGCCGATTTGGGAGAGGAGGGCAGGGTATGTATCGAAGACTTATGATGCTGGCGAATCGTCTTAGCGGGACATTCCAAAGTACTCGTAGTTGATGTCAATGAAATTATCCCATTCGGGCGGTACGTCATCTTCGGCGAAGATGGCGGTAACAGGGCAGACCGGCTCGCACGCCGCGCAGTCTATGCACTCCTCGGGATGGATGAAGAGCTGATTGTCGTCTTCTTCGTCCAGGCCGTAGATGCAGTCCACCGGGCAGACATCCACACAGGCCCCGTCCTTCACGTCCACGCACGGCTCCGCAATGATGTAGGTCATTTCCTTGTAATCCTCCTGTCGAGGGGTTCAGTCGGGCGGCACAAGAGTATGCAATCTATCTGTCCCGAAAATCCAGACAATTATAGTCTGGTGTCTAGTCCTTTTCAAGCAAATGCGCTTGCCCTGCTGACGCGGCCATACAACTGCTTGTGGACTATCAAGGTCAAAATAATTAAATGCCCTGTCGAATACATCTTCTGGCCAGGGTGGACGACCCAATAGACATACATTGGAAGGTCCAACTCATCGGCAACATCAGCCTGTCCACCAGGTCCGAGATATACAATCGCGGCTCAGGCAACCTGCTTCTCCGCGCCCCCTCAAGATTGCAAGGTACTCAGGACAGATTCCCAATCGCCGCGTCTGGGGATCGCGCCGAAGTCTCTGATTAGCAGGCGGATGATGTCGGGCGAGGAAACATAACCTGTGGGCAGGTGGGCGGTGTGGAGTTCCTCGCGTCCGAGCATCGCGCCATGGCTTATGTGCAGGTGCTGGGAGATGAAGGAGCTCTGTCCGACCGGGTGCCAGTGGTAGGCCAGGATTTCCCTGTGGTTGGCGTCCAGAATTTTGTATCGGTAGCCAGTCTCTATTACTGTCCACCGAGTTCGGGGCGCTCGTGATTCAACTATGCGGTAGTACTGCTGAACAAATAGAGATAGCCTGGATGTTCCGCGAAGTCTAACTAGGCTTCCTTCGTTCAGTTCCGGGGTATGGGGTCTATGGGCTGGATAGTATCCACCCTTAACGGTGGCGACGGCATCCGATATACACGATACGGCGAGTTGAATTGATTCGACGTATTCGCTAACGGCCTCAGCCGGGGGTTCTACCAGGCATCGCAGTCCCAAGCCTCCGGAATTTGCATCGCCAAGCCGACGACGGCGTCGTGAAGTTCGGGTTTGTCGTGGAACTTGCCGGCTTTCCAGGCCTCGAAGAACTCGGCTACGCTCATACCGAAGTCTCTCTGGGCCTCTCGTTCCATCTTCGCTTGCCACTCCTCTTCCGAGAGAAAGATGGGCTTTGGGGAGTTCTGAGTCTGGGATGGTCTCGGGTATGTTGCGCCATTCTTCTTCGGAAACATGGGGCGGTTTTCTGGGGTCTGTGCCTTCCGCCTTTTGGGTTTGGGTTGCTATGGGAGACCGCCGCTTGTTGTTGTGGGGACTGGGTTGGTGGGTCAATTGTACACGAGGAAGGACAGGGGCGCGATTTCCGAGTGGCGTTGGCTGTTGGCGCTCGCGTTTTCCTTGACCGCCGTTTCGGAGCAAACCTATAATCTGTGCTAGTGTCGCGCGCTTGCGACCGGAGTACCGATGACCGAATCAGCAATTGCTACTCAGATTGAAGAGCTTGAGTCCAAGGCTCTCGCCGACGTTCAAGTGGCCGAGGACCTGGAGGCCCTGGATGAATGGCGCGTCTCTTATCTGGGCAGACGCGGAGAATTGACGCAGATACTTCGTGGACTGGGTTCGCTGCCCGCGGGAAGACAGGCCGGCGGCGGGAGCGGCGGCGAATGCGGCGCGTCGGAAGCTCGAAGAGGCGCTGTCCGCCAGAGAGGACGCTATCAAGCGGGCGGCGGCGGAGTCCGCTCCGGTGGACTGGATTGACGTTACGCTGCCGGGGTGGCCGGTCCCGAGAGGGGGGATTCATCCCACCACGCGAATAGTCAGGGAGATATGCGACGCCTTCGCCTCTATGGGTTTCAGCGTCGTGGAAGGTCCAGAGATCGAGTGGGGACCACTACAACTTCGAGATGCTGAACATCCCCAGGGACCATCCGGCGCGCGATATGTGGGACACGCTCTGGATTGACTACGAGGACGAGGATGGCGAGCGTCCGATGCTTCTCAGGACGCACACGTCCCCGATGCAGGCGCGGACTATGGAGACGACCGACCCGCCGGTGCGCGTGGTCGTCCCCGGCAAGTGCTATCGTTACGAGGCGACCGATCCCAGGCACGAGTGGCACTTCTACCAGATAGAGGGGCTCGCCGTGGACAGAGGCATAACCATGACGGACCTGAAGGGCACGCTGTACGAGTTCGCGCGGCGTATATTCGGAGTGGACCGCAAGGTACGATTCAGGTGCGACTACTTCCCGTTCGTCGAGCCGGGCGTTGACATGTCCATAGACTGCTTTCTGTGCGATGGCGGCGGATGCCGGGTGTGCAGCGACACGGGCTGGATCGAGATAATGGGCGCGGGCATGGTGCTTCCGAAAGTGCTTGCCGGTGTCGGATACGATCCCAACATCTACACTGGCTTCGCGTTCGGAATGGGGCCGGAACGAATCGCGATGCTGAAGCACGGCATAGAGGACATACGGCTGTTTTACTCGAACGACCTGCGTTTTCTGCGCCAGTTTAGTTAGTACCACCTATCCGGCCGCTCATGGCATATACAGGGCGACCGGGCGGTCGCCCGATTTTATTTTGAGAAGATTGCAGCAAAAGAGGATCAAATGCTAATACCCATCTCATGGCTCAGGAAGTACGTGCCGATTACGGATTCGCCGGATGACCTCGCTCACAAGCTGACGATGGCCGGAGTCGAGATCGGCGATGTGGAGATCGTCGGCGATAACTGGGACGCCGACAAGATCGTCGTAGGTCATGTGCTGGAGGTAAATCCCCACCCGAACGCCGACCGGCTTCGTCTGCCCGCTGTGGACATTGGTGGCGAGACCGCGACCGTCGTCTGCGGCGCGCCGAACGTAGCGGCCGGACAGAAGATTGCCTTCGCCAAAGAGGGCGCGCGCATGTTCAGTCCGCGCTCGGGCAAGGTGGAGACGCTGAAGCGCGCCCGCATTCGCGGAGGTGGAGTCAGCCGGGATGGTGTGTTCATCGCTGGAACTCGGTCTAGGCGAAGACCACGACGGGATACTCGTTCTGGACGCAGACGCGCCTGTGGGCGCTTCGCTTGCCGAGTATCTAGGGGACGCCGTTTTGGACGCAGAGGTCACGTCCAATCGGCCCGACTGCCTCTCCATACTCGGGATCGCGCACGAAGTCGCCGCCATAAACGGCGAGCGTGTGACGGAGCCAGCCCAGTCTTACCCGGAAGAGGGCGAAGACATCGAGGGTCTGGTCAGGATAGAGATCGAAGACCCCGACCTGTGCTACCGCTACACCGCGAGCCTGATTACGGGTATCGAAATTGGGCCGGTCGCCGTCCTGGTTGCAGGGACGCGCTGGTAAAGGCCGGTCAGCGTCCGATAAACAACGTGGTGGACATCACAAACTATGTGATGCTGGAGTACGGTCAGCCACTCCACGCTTTCGACTTCGACAAGTGCCGGGACAGCGCGATTATCGTGAGGGCGGCGAGGGAAGGTGAGACGCTTACGACGTTGGACGGAGAGGTCCACGAGCTCAAGCCGCCGATGCTCACGATCTCTGACTCGCGCGATCCGGTCGGACTGGCAGGCGTCATGGGCGGAGCGAACTCGGAGATGACCGAGGAGACCACTGCGGTCCTGCTCGAGTCGGCCAGCTTCAATCCGGTCAACACCCGGCGGACTCGAACTGCGCTTGGGATGCGGACCGACGCATCGGACAGGTTCGAGCGGGATATACGCTCAGCGCTCGCGCCCGGAGGGTCTGCGGCGAGCGACAAAACTCATCGTTGAGCTGTGCGGGGGAACCGCCGCCAAGGGAATCATCGATCTCTATCCGAAGGAGGCAGAGCGCGAACCGCCCACAGTGAAGCTCAGCCGCTCACGGATAAGACAGGTGCTCGGCGTTGACTATCCGGCGTCGCAGGTAAAGCGGACGCTCGAATCGCTAGGATTCGAGGAGGCACAGGAGCCGGGAGGTCTGATTGACCTGATCGAGACTCTCGAGGCGGGGCCGTCGTCCGAGCGCTCGGACACGTTCTGGCTGAAAGTCCCATACTGGCGTTCGGATATCTCCATCGAGGACGACCTCGTGGAAGAGTTGGCGCGTATCGTCGGATACAACTCTATGCCAACGACGATGCTGTCCGGCTCGATACCACACTGGCAGCCACAGCCCATGACGCAACTGAAGGACACGGTCAGGGATCTGCTGGCGGCGGCGGGGATGCAGGAGACGATCTCCTACTCGCCGACGACATTGCAGAACCTGGAGGCGGTGGACGCGCTCGACGAATCCAATCCGCCCCTTCGCATATCCAACCCCCTGAGTCGAGAGTGGGAGTACATGCGGACCAGCCTGAGGTCCAACATCCTGAACACGCTTTCATACAACCGTCGGATAGCCCAGGGCGAGGGCATCCGCATTTTCGAGGTGGGCCGGGTCTATATCCCCAAGCCGGAGGCGAGGGAGCGCGACCTGCCGGAGGAGCGGGAGATGCTGGTGGGCGTGGTGTCCGGGCCCAGGTTCGGAGCGTCCTGGATAGCTCAGGACAGCGACATGGGTTTCTTCGACGCCAAAGGGTTCCTGGAGTACGCGTTTCGCCGGGCTGGGCATTGATGTTGCTTACGAACCGTCAGAGGTTTCGATACTTCAGCGCGGTCGCGCGGCGGCATTGACGGCGGATGGCAAGACCCTCGGCGTGATAGGCGAGGTTCAGGCGAGGGTCCTCGATAACTTCAACCTCGACGCTCACCCGGTGGCGATATTCGAAATCAGCATGGATGCGCTGCTGTCCGCAATCGGCGGCGTTAGTCTGACGTACCAGAGTTCCAGTCCCTATCCTGAGTCGTACCGCGACCTTGCCATAGTCGTGGATGAGGACGTGACTGTTTCTCGCATCCGACAGATTATAGAACGCCATGCGCTGGTGGTACGCAGCGCTCCCTTCGACATATATTCCGGCGAGGGCGTGGAGGAAGGACGCAAATCGGTAGCCTTCCGCGTGGTGTTCCAGTCCGACCGGGGGACGCTGACATCGGATCAGGTGGACCCGCTTCCAGAACGACATACTGCGCCAGCTAAGCCGAAATCTGAACGCGGAGCTTCGAGGCTGATCGCCCTAATCCAAATGTCGCAGGGTTACTTTGATACATGGACTTCTCCTACCACTATACCGCTGAACAGCAGGACTTTCGCCGGACCGTAACGCGATGGCTTGACCGTAGTGTTCCAGAGAACCCCGACGCTCTGTATGACACGACAGAAGGCGTGGCTGCGCTCGCCCAGCTTTCGCGGGAGATCGGAAGCAAGGGTTGGCTCGCCCCGTCCGAGTCCGCCGAGAATGGCGGAGCGGCGCTGTCTGCCGATCTGACCGTCGTAGTTCTGGAAGAGTTGAATCGTCGTGGACTGCTCTCGCTTGTACAGGGCGAAGCGCAGGCTCTCAGGGCGGCGCTACGTGGCTGGGGAACGGAGGCTCAGCGGACGCGGCTTGTTCGCTCTCTGTCGAGAGGGGAGCGGATTGTGTGGCGGCATGACGTCTCCGCATCGCCGCGCTCGGATGGCCCGACTGCGCTGGATCACGACTCCGTTGGCCTGATTGCCACGCCGGACGCTGACGGGTACATAGTCAACGGGTCGGGTATGTTTCGGGGCCTAGGCGACGCTCCCTGCATACTGTGGACTGTCGTGCTGGTGGAGCGCGAGGACTCTGAGCCTCTCCCAGTGTGTCTGCTCGTGGACACTGTGAGCGAGGGCATTACGCTCGCGCCTTCCAGAATGCTGTCCGCGATGGCGGCGCGTCCTGTTCGGTTCGATGATGTCTGGGTACTGCGAACCGACGCGCTGGGGCCGGAGGGCGACGGTCACCGCGTTATAAGCGCGCAGGTGTCGCTCGACCCCAACGCCGACCTGCTCGGCTGGGTGGAAACGGAGACCGACGCGCTGCTCGACTACGCACGCACTACCGAGTCCGGAGGCAAGCCGCTCAGCGCGGATCCGATACGCGTTCGCATACTGGTGGAAGCCTACATAGCGAGCCGGGTATCGCGCCTTCTGAGGATGCGGGCCGGCTGGGAGCGCTCTCAGGACGGACAGAGCGAGAAGGCCGACGCGATAGCCTCGCTGTGGCGTCGGGCTGCTGCTGCGGAACTGTCCAGCACCGCGCGGCAGGTGGTAGGGCTGAGGGCGCTGCTGTCGTCGGACGATCCCCATTCAGCGGAAGCGGGCCGCTTCGAGCGTCTGGGACGACGCGAACTGGCGGAGCGCGAAGAAGGGGATTCAGATCGAGAGGCGCTGGCGACTGAGCTTGACATAGGGAGTAAGAAGGAGCGGAGCCGTGATCAGTCATAGAGAATTAGAACTACTTGCTGCGCTCATTAAACAACGCAACGCAATTGAGGAGGACATTTCCGAAATCATCGGACGTCCAGCCGAAAGAGGACACATAGGAGAGTTCGTTGCGGCGGAGATTTTCGGTATAGAACTGCACGAGTCAGCTGTCCACAAGGGCAGCGACGGAGTCTTCCAACGTGGCAGGCTTGCTGGGCGAACAGTGAACATCAAGAGCTATGGGAAGAGAGAGGGGATCTTGGATATGAAACGGGAGGATCCACCCGATTTCTACCTAGTCCTCACAGGTCCGAAAACGGCAGCAATGTCCTCTCGTGGCGCGACTCGGCCGTGGGTGATTTCATCGGTATTTCTGTTTAATCACCACGAACTCGTCAGTCGGCTTAGTGTAAAGATTGGCATTGCCACTAGTGTCAGGCGTCATTTCTGGGATGAGGCGGAGATTTATCCCAATCCGAACAATGGGATGTTTGACCTGAATCTTGAACAACGCTCGATGCTTGAAATGTTTGGGGACTGACGACGACAATCCAAACTGAAGGGACGGGTACTGAGTCCCGCCCCTTGTTTTCAGATTATCCTAGCTATCCGTTCTTAGCGCCAGTAGCGCGAGACGTTTTCTTCTTCCTTGGTCTTCATTTCGAGCAGGGCGGGCTTGCCCTCGGCGTTGGCGGCGAGGGCGCGCTGGATGGCCGGAGCGACTTCGTCGGGGTCGCTGACCTTCTCGCCGTATGCTCCGAGTCCGCGAGCGACCTCGGCGTATTCGCCGCCCAGGGCGTTGCTGTTCCAGCGCTCGGTCGCGTAGGGCATATGGTCGTAGTAGTGGGTCATCACGCCGTTGTTCAGCACGACGGTCAGAATGGGAATCTCGGACCTGGAGGCGGTCTCTATGTCGAGTCCGGCCATGCCGAACGCGGCATCGCCCATTATGTTGATGACCTGCTTATCGGGCTCGGCCATCTTCGCTCCGAGCGCGAGTCCGAGTCCGTAGCCAAGCTGGGTTGACTTGCCCCAGCCGATGTAGTTGCGCGGGGTGACGGCGGGCCAGAATGGGACTATCTGCTCGCGCGGGTAGCCGGAGTCGTGCGTGATGATCGTCTCGCGCGCGTCAACCGCCTTCATAAGCTCGGTAAACACGCGATATGGGCTGATGGGAACCTCGTCGGAGTTGAGGGAAGGGTTCCATTCGGCCATCCACTCGCTCTTGACCTTCGCGATTTCGTCGCGGACGCCATGAATGTCGCCCCGGCCATGCTCGCCGAGTTGGCTCTTGGTCTCCTCGATCATCTGGCGGAGGACTACCTGGGCGTCGCCAATGGCGCCGTAGTCGGCGCGGTGGTCCTTATTCACGTCGTCGGCGCAGTTGGTCGAGTGGGCGAGGGTAACGCCGGACGGCATGGGCGCGTTGAAATTGGAAATGGTGAAGCTGGTACCCATGCCTAGTACCAGGTCGGTCTTCTCCAGGAAGTGCTGACACATAAGCGTGCCGGAGGACGCTCCGGTGCCGAGAGAGAGCGGGTGGTCTTCGGGGAAGGCGCTCTTGCCCGCCAGCGTGGTCATGACGGGGATGTTGGTGAGTTCGGCGAATTCTACAAGGTCGTCGGTCGCCTCGGCGTACATGACGCCCTGTCCGGCGTTGATGACCGGGTTGTTGGCGGAGAGAAGAGCGGCAACGAGGTCTCGAACGTCCTCGGCGCTCGCTCCCGACCTGAACTTCTTCACCGGCTTGTAGCTGTCAACGAGGACGTCGGAGATTTCTCCCACCATCACGTCGCGCGGCAGTTCGAGCAGGACAGGGCCGAGTCTGCCGTGCTTGAGCTGCGTGAAGGCCATAGCCATTAGTTCGGGGATGCGCTCGATCTTATTGACCAGCGCCATCCACTTTGTGATTCCACCGTAGTTCTTGACAGCCTCGAAATTGGGGTGTACGTCCATGCTGTTCAGCGGCTGTCCGCCGGGCAGACAGAGGATGGGCACCGAGTCGGCGAATGCCTGGGCGACGCCGCCGAATGCGTTCTCCGATCCGGGGCCCGTCTGCATTGTGAATACGCCGATTGTGTTGCCGTTCTTGATTCGGCTGAAGCCGTCGGCCATGTTGACTCCGGCGCGTTCCTGCCGGGAGAGTATGGGACGTATCCCTTCTCTCGCGCAGGCGTCAATGAGGGACTGCGCCGGGAAGGCCGCGATCCACTCGACGCCCTCTTTCTTGAGTATCTTGGCTATTGCCTGGTCTCCGTTCAATGTACGTTCTCCTTGGTGTTAGATGTTGACTACTAGATATTGGTCTTTAGTTATCGTCGCCTCGGTCTCGTATGAACAGGCGCGCTCGTGGCGGACGGACGGGGGTGTCACCGTTAGGGGGAGGGATGTTTTCGAGAAGGGATATCAGCGTCTTCACGTCGGCTATACCTTCTCTGACATCTACTTCGGGCATCCATGCTTCGTAGGAGTTGGCGTGCATACTTTCAGCCACGCTGAACAGCCGTCGAATCTGGCTTTGCTCCGCCTCATCGGCTATGCGGCTGTTGGCGTAGCGTAGATCCCTGTGGTCCATGTGATCCAGACCACGCAGGACGGACAACGCCTTGACGTATTGGGCGGCGGCCTTCCACGCCTTTTCGGACGCCTGAAGAAAGTCGCCCTTGTCGAATTCGGCGTCGGCCTGCCGGATGTAGCGTTGTCCGGTTTGTTTGTATTCTTCGGATATGGCGTCCGGGGTGGTGTAGGCGGCAGTCATTATGAGTAACTTTCGTTCGATATTTTTTGAGCCACCCCCGCCGTTCTCTGGGGAAGCGGCTGAGGATGGCTCATTATAGCAACTATGCTGTGTTTCAGGGGCTATCTCACTCTTGCGAATTTCTGGAGGCGCATCCCGTCCAGCACCTCGCCGATATACATGTCGCCTCGCGAGTCCACCGCTACGCCGTGCGGCGCCCAGAACTGGCCCGCTTCATGGGTGCGCTCGCCGCCCCACTGCGAGAGCACGTTGCCTTCGTCGTCTATTATCGTCACCCTGCCCTGAAGTTCAGGCACGTAGATCTCGCCTTCGGGGCCGACGCAGAGGTCGGTCGGTTGTCGGAATCCGTCGAACATCTGCTGGAACTCGCCCTCCTGGTCGAACACCTGGATACGGTCGTTCTCGCGGTCGCACACCAGCACGTAGCCCTCATGGTCAATGCCGATGCCGTGCGGCAGGTGGAAGTCGCCGGGGTTGACTTTTCCTGGCAGTCCCCAGGAAAGCAGGAGCGAGCCGGTATCGGTGTACCGGTGGACCCGGGCGTTCCCGTAGCCGTCCGAGATGAAGATGTCGCCCTCCTCCGACACTGCGATTCCGGTCGGCAGGTTGAACGGACCCGCGGCGTGCGGCACGGGCTCCGCGTTCGTCGTGTATCCGGTTTCCGATGGGATGCCGGTTCCCATCTTGAGCGTCATCGTGCCGTCCTTGGAATACTTCATCACGGTGTGGGCGTCCCGGTCGGCGAGGTAAACGCTGTCGTCCGGGCCGATGTGAATGCCGTGCGGCCCCGCGAACACTTCGTCCCACGTGTTCAGGAAGTTGCCGTCGCTGTCGAATATCATCAACTGGTGTTCGCTGCGGTTATAGGCGTAAACATTGTCGTTGCTGTCCACCGCTACGCCCGCCACCTGGTGCCATTCGTAGCCTTCCGGCAGGTTTCCCCAGTCTTCCACTAGTTCGTACTGATAATCTCCTTGTCCGTAGGCCATGATGTGTCCTCCAAATGCGGATGCGACCGGCAACCATAGAGGAAGCGGTCATTAACTCTCTCCAATCCGAAACGTAATATACGTTTTAGGTTTGGGATGGTCAAGTTGGGACCTGTTCCGGGACAGCCCTTTGGCATGGCCTTTGCAAAGTCAGTATTGAAGGCGAGAGATTGGACAGGCTGCTAACAGCGTACTGCCCGCTTTCAGCCACTCTTTGACTTTACAAAGACCCTGGCTACAGAAGCGACCGTGTTGACAATCTAGTATTCATTTGATATATTGTATCGTTAGTTAAGAAGAATAGCCGAGATTACAGCATGATTACTATGATATGTAGTATCACTATTATCGTCTGAAAGGCTACGCATCAAACCTGATGGCGATACTGGAAACGAAGGCTTATCGGGCCACCGCTCCCAAGAAGGCGACAGCCGGACTCTTGGAGCGGAAGCATGAAGGCTTTATAGGCATCGGCGCGTCTCGCCTCGATTCCTGTCCCCAATGACAAAAGGAGTAACTAGAAGGAGAACTTGGAATAATGTTGATACTAGGTCGCAATATATACTTTGGACGTCTGTTCCAGACGTTAGCTGTGGGCCTTGTCATATTCGGTGTGACTTTCCTGGTTGCCTGCTCAGACGACCAGGACACGCAGGCAGTAGAAGGGCCACAGCCAACTGCTACATCTGCCGTCGCGTCTGCCGACGCCCAGCTAACCCGGGAGGCGCCGAGTCCCACGACCGTGCCTGCTGTCGCGGATAGCGCTACGGCTTCACCCCCCGACACAATAGCTGCCAGAGAGAGCGCCACACCCTCCGGGCCGCCGGTCCAGGTGGTGACAACCGCCAACTTTGTGGCTGACTGGGCTCGAGTAGTAGGTGGCGAAAGGGTAGAGGTGTTCGGTCTGCTGCCACCGGGGGGCGATCCACACACATTCGTGCCGGCGGCGCGCGACGTTGCCAAGGTAGTGGATGCGGATGTCGTGTTCACTGTCGGTCTCGGCCTGGAGGCCGATTGGCTGGATGATCTGTTACACAACGCCAGCGCAGATGAGTCCAAGATAGTCGCGCTTGGCGACAGTGTTGATCCCATCGAGTTTGCCATGGTTGATACGCACGACGATCACGAGGATGAGGGTGACGACGGTCATGGCGAGATGATCGTAGGGCGGTTGCTCGTAGGCGATGGGGAGCGGGGGACGGTTTCCGTCATAGACTTGGAGACCGGTGAAGTGGCGCTTCTCAACGAACATGAGTTGGGAGAACAAGGGGACGGCTATGTTCCTGTATGGATGAATGTGGGTCCTCAACATGGAGCGGCGGTACTCTTGGAGGGTGATCTGTTCGCCACAACCATCACGGACTCGGTGGGTGGCAATGTACTGCAGCTAGACGAGCGCGAACTGGAAGTAGTCAGGCGCTGGGACGTAGCCGGAGCGCCCACCAAGATTGCTTTCGTTGGAATTGTGGGCGAGCCCGAAGGTCACAACGACCACAGTGACGATCATGGACATACCGGACATGAGGGACACGACCACGGTTCTCTGGATCCTCATTTCTGGTTCGACCCAATTCGGGTGAAGGTCGCAGTCAACGAAATCGCTGTCCAGCTTTCGATTCTGGACCCCGAGAACGCGGCTACCTACTTTCTGAACGCCTCAGATTATGGAGAGCGACTTGATGAACTGCACAGTTGGATCCAGGAGCGGGTTGACATCGTACAGCCGGAGCGCAGACTGCTGGTCACGTCCCATGACAGCCTCTCCTACCTTGCCCGGGCTTACGGGTTTGAGGTTGTAGGGCTGGTCATACCGTCCCTGGCGACTCATGTGGAACCCTCGGCGGAACACATCGCGGAAGTGGTTGAAGTGGTCCGGGAACGCAATGTGCCGGCAGTGTTTGGAGAGACAACCGTCAGTGAAAGGCTGGCGCAAACCGTGGCAAGGGAGACAGGCGCAGAGTTGGTCCAGCTCTACTCGGGGTCGCTTGGAGAAGAGGGCAGTGGCGCCGACACGTACATCGGTATGCTGCGAACAAACGTGGAGCGCATAGTTGAGGCTTTGAAGTGAACTCTGTTGCAAACTCTCGCGGCGCAAGTATGTCTCTGCGGGACGTGACTGTCGAGATAGATGGGTACATGGCCCTGAGCAACGTAACCTTCGATGTGGACGCGGGTACCCTGATGGGTGTGGTGGGACCAAACGGCGCGGGCAAGAGCACCCTGTTCAATGCCATTGCCGGACTGCTCCCTGTTCGTCATGGGAAAGTGACCCTGCGCCAAGTGGACCGGCGAAGTGGAGCGCTGGCCTATGTGCCTCAGCGTGAGAGCGTCAACTGGCGGTTTCCCATGTCCGCGCTGGACGTCGTCATGATGGGTCGGTGCTGCAAGCTGGGATGGTTCCGGCGGCCCGGGAAGAGCGATAGAGAACTCGTCAAGGCGTGCCTCGGCCGCGTCGGCCTGTGGGATCGCCGCTCCGCCCTGATGACGGAGCTTTCGGGAGGGCAGAGGCAGAGAGTATTCGTCGCCAGGGCGCTGGCCCAGGAAGCGAGCGTTCTTCTGCTGGATGAAGCCTTCAGCGGAGTTGACATCGGCGCCCAGGAAGGACTGGTCGAAGTCCTCCAGACGCTGAGAGACGAGGGGCGCATCGTCCTTCTGGCCACCCATGACCTGACCAACCTGTCCGGTCGCTTCGACGAAGTGTTGTGCCTGAACCGCCACGTATGCGCCTGCGGCCCTCCCGGCCAGGTGCTTACATCACAGGTGATGGAAGAGCTGTACGGCGCCCACGGTGTACGCCTCGCTACAGACGGGAGCGGTAGCGGGACAACGTGATAGATTTCTTTATTGCGCCACTTGAGTACGGATTCATGGTGAGAGCCCTAATTGGCTCGGCGCTTGTGGGCGTGATGTGTCCGCTGATTGGCGCATACGTCGTCACCAGAAACCTCGCCTTCATTGGGGACGCTCTGGCCCACGCTGTACTGCCTGGTATGGTGATCGGATTCATGTTCGGTATCAACCCTGCCATAGCCGCGGTTCCGACCGGGGTCTCGGTTGCCGTGCTGATCAGGACAGTGAGCCGTCGCGCGGGCCTCAGCGCGGATACCTCCACCGGTATCCTGTTCGCGGCCATGTTTGCCCTGGGACTTGTGATGCTGGCAACTGCCGAAACCATCAGGGTCGATATGGAAGACCTGCTACTGGGCCAGATTCTGGCTATTTCTCCGACCGGCATCTATGTATCCCTTTCGATAACGGGAATGGTCATCTTGGGGCTGTTCGCGTTTCACCACAGGCTTATGTCCACGAGCTTTGATCCCGTGGGGTCTCAGGTAATCGGTATAAGCGCCAATTTCGTGGACCATGTGCTTCTGGCCCTACTCGCCCTCGTCATAGTGGTTGGGATTCAGGCTGCGGGTATCGTTCTTGTCATGGCAATGCTGGTAACGCCTGCCGCCACGGCGTACCTGCTGGTCAGACGTTTTGTTCCGATGATGATCGCGGCCGCGACGATAGGGACCATGTCCGCCGTGACCGGGCTTTATGTCTCCTATCACTTCAATCTGCCCGCCGGTCCTGCTATGACTCTGGTGGCGAGTGGGATATTCGTACTGGTAGCCTCGTTCAGGCGGAAGGCGCTCGTCTGAGCATTCCGCTGCCGAGAGCCGCTACTCCACATGTAATAAAAAGAGGCGCTAAATGGCGGACGTTGAATTAAATGAGATACCGGCCCTCTATCAACCTACTCTGATCAATTGGAGGTAACGACTATGAACTCAGCGATTGAAGCCTGGCGCGAGCAGGTCTTGGCATTTGACCGAGACATGGAAACCATACGCGGGGGAGGACAGGAGGGCGGTCACAGGCGTTCTGTATTTGCCGCCGAGCCCCTGGATTTATACCGTACCGACGATGCCGCGCTCAACGGACTCCATGAAATCGTGGGCAAAGGCGCGGAGGTCCTGGACGTTGGCGGCGGCGCGGGCCGATTCGCCCTGCCCCTGGCGACACGCGCCAAGCGCGTGACCGTGATAGATTCCTCCGCCGAATCTTTGGACCTGCTAAGGACCCGCGCGACAGAATTCGGAATTGCCAACGTAACTGCCGTCCACGAGCGCTGGGAGGACGCGGCAGCTCCCTCGACAGACATAGCCCTGTGCTCCCTGGTGCTTCATCACGTGCTGGAAGCCGCGCCATTCGTGAGAAAGTTGGAAGAATGCGCCAGGGACCGCGTGGTAATCCTGGAGATGGTGGAAACACCCGGTTCGTTGGCAGTGCCATTCTACGAGCGTGTGTATGGCATGAGCCCCACGCCGCTGCCTGGCGTCCCGAAGTTGCTGAACCTTCTGTGGGAGATGGATATCTTCCCCGATGTGACGATGCTCAGTCCTGAAATTCCGGTATTGGACAAGGATCACGACTCGGCGTTGGAAAAACTTCGACGAATGTTGGCTGTGGAGGAAGGCGCCTCGGCGGACGAAAGGCTGCTCGCGGCGGCAGACGACTTGCTGGAAGAGACCGGTAAGGGTCTGACCGTTCGGGGCGTGAAGATGTGGCGCCAGGCGATCATTACATGGCGGCCGGCGCATAGAAGTGCCCAGCCGTGAGACCGCAAATCGCTCTCTCAGTCATCGAACTGCCTGGGACTGTGAAATGGCAATCGCATGGGATGGTTCCATGCCGGCCAAACCACTTGAAATCCTCTTTTCCATAGGATAGAGTGGGTAAACCATATCTATGGAGCGAATAACAGTAATCAGAGGAGACAATACGATGTGTAATTGCACATGTATCAGGGCTGGGCTGAGCGCATCCACCGAAGTCGCACAGATCCGGCCAGACGATAATCCTAAGTCCCTGGTGACCATCGAACGCGAGCCGATGATCGGCGAAACCCCTCAACGTGCGTTCGACAACTGGCTCACCCCCAACCCCCACTTCTACGTCCGAAACCATTTCGACATTCCAGATATACGCTGTTCCGAATGGCGACTTCACATTGATGGCGTGGTTTTGCGAGACTCGAATCTGACCCTCGATGAATTGAAGGAACTTCCGCGCGTTACTCTGCCCATAACCATGGAGTGCGCGGGCAACAACCGCAGCGACCTCGATCCGCCCACTCCGGGCAACCAGTTCCAGAACGGAGCGGTTAGCACCGCGTACTGGGCAGGCGTCCGTCTGAAGGACGTTCTGGCGATTTCCGGCATAGGCGACAGCGCCAGGGAAGTCCTGTTCGAAGGCCACGACCACGGTTCGCCCGCGCCGGACGAGCCCGAAATGCCATACCTGCGCAGCCTGCCGATTGACGTTGCGATGCACCCGGATACGCTGCTCGTGTACGAGATGAACGGTTGCGAGCTACCGAAGGAACATGGACATCCGATCAGACTCATGGTACCAGGCTGGTACGGCATGGCCTCGGTGAAGTGGCTGAAGCGCATTACGGTCCTGGACTATAGCTATGAAGGATTCTTCCAGACGGACCGATACATAATCGAAGACGAAACCGGCGAGACCGTTCAGCTTAGCAACATCGGAACGAAGTCCGTAATCGGCTCGCCCGCCGAAGGCGATGCGGTCCGTATGGGTGAGGTCTGTGTGACTGGCGTCGCTTGGTCGGGCGGCGAGAGGATAACCGCCGTTGACGTAAGCTGCGATGGAGGCGATACCTGGGCGCGGGCCGACGTGTTTGGCCCATCCGAGCGTTACGCTTGGCAGCATTGGCGCTATTCCTGGACACCACCGGCCCCGGGTGAATACACGCTCATGTCTCGCGCGGTTGACGCCTGCGGGAAAGTTCAGCCTATGAAGACAAACTGGAACAGACTCGGCTACATGGTAAACGGAGTCAGACCAGTCAAGGTCAGCGTCCGCGCCTGATATTCAGATTGGCAATTCAGTCCAATTGGTGTAACCTCGCCGAATCGAATTGGGAATTCTCAGGGGAGTGAGAGGCGAGAAGACCTCTCGCTCCTGCCGCTCACTGCGCCCAGGGAGGAACGAAATAATAGACGCCAGGTCCCACGTATCCGCCATTGTTCACCGCTACACGGCGGCTCTTGCTTACCCCGACTATGTGACTCTGTGGACGGCGAGCCTATCGTCGGGGGCGGCGGCGTGGGCGCTGATAGTCGCCAGGGGCTGGCTGGTCTATGACCTTACTGGCGGCGAATCCCTCTGGGTCGGGATCGTTACGTTCGCGGCGATGATACCGCGCGTCCTGATTCCCCCATTCACCGGCTATCTCGCCGACAGGTTCAACAGGCGCAACATAATGGCCATTATGTTCGCCGTCAACCTCGTCCACAATGTCGCGCTTGCCGCCTTCGTGGTATATGGCGTCATAGAGATCTGGCACCTGGTCATCCTGTCTTTCGTAAACGGTTCGGCGCGGGCGGCGCAGATGCCCGCCGGACAGGCGCTCATTCCGAATCTGATCCCTCGCAATCTCCTTCTCAACGGCATCGCGCTCAACCAGGCGACGATGAACGGCTCGCGCCTGATCGGTCCCCTGGCAATTGCGCCCCTCCTGCTCTGGTTCGGTGTTGAGGGAGCGTTCGTCCTGTGCTCCGGCTTCTACGCCATCAGTCTGATACAGGCGCTGAGAATCAAGACATATTCGACCGGAAACATAGACAGGCGCCAGAGCTTCCTCAATAATCTGCTCGAAGGGCTGAAGTACGTCTATCGCCAGCCAATCCTGCGCGCCGTCGTCATCATGGCGCTGTTCCACTGCGGCCTTACTATGTCGTTCGAGTCGCTGCTTCCGGTGCTTTCGGACACGCGACTCAACGCTCAGGACGCCGGATTCAGCCTGCTGATGATGGCGGTAGGCGCGGGAGCGATGGTCTCCATAGTCCTGCTCGCCGGAGTCACCAGCGAATCGCTCAAGGGAAAACTCTTCCTGAACCTGGGCGTCCTCAGCGGACTTGCGCCCGCGGTGCTGGCCATGTCCGTGAATATGCCGACCGCGCTGGTCGCCGCCGGAATCATGGGCGCTACCCAGGCCGGTTTCATGACGCTAACCCACACGATGATCCAGTCCGTAACCGACGATGGAGTGAGGGGCAGGGTGGGCGCCGTTTACTCCGTGCACATTGGCGGCATGATGGCCTCCGCGAATCTCATCAACGGCTGGTTCGCCGACATAATCAGCGCGATGATGGCCTCCGCTAACCTGTTCAGCGGCACCGCCTTTGGGGATATGCTGAGCAGCAGCGGTGGAGCTTCCCTTCTGCTGCTGGCCGGCGGCGTCGGATTCATCATTGTCATGCTTGCCAGTTGGCAGGGCGCGACGATAAGGCGCATCTATCGCGGCGAGATGTTCTACTCACACGCCGCGGCGGACTAACCCACTTTCCCCCTATTTCATGTAGAATCGGGGTCATCCTGTACACGGACCCCTCACACCTTGCTCAACAACACCTTCATACACATTCCCGGAATAGGCTCGGTCACCGAGCGCGAGCTATGGGACTCAGGCATCCACACCTGGAATGACTTCCTGTCGGCGACCGGCCTTCCCGTTCGCGCCAAATCCGCGTTCCGCATTGCGCGTCCGATGCTGGCAGAGTGCGTGGACAGGCTCGAAGAACTGGACTCCCGCTACTTTTCGGAGAAGATCCCGCGCAGAGAGTCCTGGCGGATGTATGCCGACTTCAGGAGCTCCGCTGCGTTCCTGGATATCGAGACGACCGGCCTCTCTCCGCAGTCCTCCATCATCACCCTGGTCGGAATACTCGACACCGACGGCTATCACCCGTTCGTCTATCACCAAAACCTGTCCGACCTCCGCGAGGCGCTTGAGAAGTACGATCTCATCGTCACATACAACGGCGCTTCGTTCGACCTGCCCTTTGTCGAGCATCACTTCGGGTCCGTATTCAAGCACAAGGCCCACATTGACCTGAGATTCGTCCTTGGACGGCTTGGCCTGAAGGGTGGCCTGAAAGCCATAGAGAACAGGATGGGTGTCGGACGTCCGTCGGAGTTGTCATCGCTGAACGGCTACGACGCGGTGAGGATGTGGCGTATGTGGGCCAGGGGCAATGAAGGCGCGCTGCAAACGCTCATTCGCTACAACGCGGAAGACGTGCTTTCACTCCCGAAACTCGCTGAAATCGCCTATCGGAAGATCGCCGTCAGCATTGGCGCGCCAAACGGCGACCTCGATTCGTGGACATACCCGGAGGATGATCTGCCGTATGACTCCGACGTGATTCGAGAACTGAGTTCCCCGAGGTTCGCGCGATGAAGCTGGCCTATGTCGGACACGACCGAGCGCTGCGCGTCCACGACACGCAGACACCGGACGCCGAAGACTTTGTTCTCAGCGTGCCGGGTCTTCAATGCGCGTGGCCCGTGTGGTCGCCGGATGGTGAGACCGTGGCTTTCTCGGGATATGCGCGGGGAAGCAACGGCGGCGCGATGCTCGGCGTGTACGTAACAGGATATGAGACGCCCGGGCCGGGACTCATCTATTCCAACGAGGCCGGCACAGGCGAGATTGCGAGCGCGACGCCTCACTACTGCTCCTGGTCGCCGGACGGCGCCAGGCTCGCGTTCGTGGCGCAGACGGGCAGGGGCCTGACGCTTTTCGTCTGGGACAAGGGGGATACGGGCGACCCTCGCGTGACGCAGGACGGCGGCCCGATGTACTTCGCCTGGTCGCCGAACTCCGACGAAATTTACACACACTCCTTTCTGGATCATTACCTTCTGGATGCGACAAAAGAGGGTACCCCACAGCAGTTTCCTGGGAGAGGCACTCAGTATATGTCCCCTGCCTGGGGAAGGGAGGGCGATGGCATCGCCTTCTTCCTGGATGGCGAGCATGGCAAGCAGCGTCTGTTGGTCATCAACCTGAAAGACAGTTCGGCCAGGATGCTGACCGAGTTCTACGGTATCGCGGCAGTGGTGTGGCGTCCCGGATACTCGCAGTTGGGAATGGTGAAGGAGACGATACGCAACACCGGCTTCTACTCCGGGCTGTGGCTGGTAGACTACCAGACGCGCGAGGAGATCCAACTCTCCGATGATCCCGCGCTCGCCTTCTACTGGTCTCCGGACGGCTCGAAGGTCGCTTACGCGACCCGTTCGGATGGAGCGGATGGTTCGCTGCGCTTCGGCGTAGTCGAAGTCGAGAGCGGTAGGAAGACCTACCTCCCCGATTTCGTGCCCAGCCAGGAGCAGCTTATCCACTTCATGTTCTTCGACCAGTACGCCCAGTCCCACCCGCTATGGTCGCCGGACAGCAATTCGATTCTGGTGTGCGGGCAGCTGGGCTATCAGCTTGTCCGCTCCGAACTACCGCCCGCCGAATCTAATAGGATAATTCTTCTCGATGCTTCAGGACAAAACCAGCCGCTCGACATCGCCGGAGGATTCGTGGGCTGCTGGGAAGCCAATTCAGCCTAGCGGACAATCTTGCAAAGGCTCCGGGCCTCTTCTGTCATACGCTCACGTGCCTCGGCAATCTCTGGGGATGAGAGGTCGAACACTGAAATGAGCGCCATGTCAGCCATGAAGCTATGCAGGTTTGGGGAAGCGGAGTCAACCATGACGTCTATCCCTTCAACGACAGCAAGGACATCGCCCCCATGACATCCGAGTAGGGCCTCATCGGTCTCGAAGGGCCACTCTGGGCCGTAGTCGCTCCGCGTGATGGTCCGAACGCTTTCCGGTTCCTGCTCCCACCACCAATTGGCTTCGGGTTTCAGTGATTGCATATTGAAGACCGACAGGCCGGGTTGAGCGATTTGTGGAACTTGAAGGCTGGCGAGCGGTTCATCTTCCAAATAGACACCCAGCGTTTGCAGTCTCAACCTGGAGATTGACTGGTGGATAGTCGCAAGATCCTCGCTCGCGTCCAGTCCCGCGATTTCAGTCCGAAGGGAAGCCATTTCCTCACGGAGGCCCCGATTCTCCGATTCCGCCGCCTGTTGCAGGGAAGCCATATCCTCGCGCAGTTCCCGAATTTCGGACGACTGGATATAAACGACGACCGCCATGACGATTACAGCCAGAGCAAGCAGGGCAGTCACGAACACGCTGATTTTCTGAAAAGACATGGCAGCCTCCTTCCGTTCTCCAGAACCATCCTACTAAATCCATGGTAGCACACCGCACATTCTACGTCGGGGGAGCGCACTGAGATTATGTCTAGGGACGAGATAGTGATAGCTAATATCTGATGAGCCTCTCATATTCGTCGTGTTCGCCTATCCAAAACCATACGAAGTCATTGCCGTCTTCTTCCGCTAAGGCTCTGCGCCCGCTTCCAACGCGAACCGACCAATATCTGCCAACTTTGCGGAAACGTAAGGACGGGTGTCTCGGATTCGATTTGAGCAACTCGAAATTCTCTCTTGCGACTTCTTGCGCAGACTCAGAGAGTCGGTTGAAATATCTCCAGAAACGAGGATTAGCTCGATGCACTAGAGTTCTTCCAACAGACCGTTCTGTTTGTCTTCACGGACTTCATCAGCCAGGAAGTCCAGCGCTCCGCTCTCCGAATCCCGTTCGATCTGCTCATCCCACCTGTCCCAGTTGTGTTCTTCCAACCACGTTTTCAGTTGGTGATAGTCCTCTTCGGACAAAGCGGCAATCGCCCGACGAATCTCCGGAAGAGAGGCTTCCTCGGAGTTTGCCGAGAAAGCGCTAATATCAACGGTCTGACTCTCTGTCGCCATGAGATTGTCCCCCTGTCGAATATGATTTGGCCTTGGCGCTATGGTATTCACTTGGAACATCAATGTTCATTGGCATATTCAAATGGCGACCGGGAGCTAAGGCTTTAACTGGTCCTCGTCTATCTGGTGCCAGAACACCTTTCCATCCTCTATATCCGGCTCTATCCCGATGTCCCTGCGGACTCCGGCGATAACGGGATGCGCCGGGTGTCCGGTGAACCTTTTCAGCAGGCGCGCGTGGGATATGGCCCTGGTGGTGTCCCGGCCGTTGCAGGTATAGGACGCCTCTACCGCTATGTAGTGAGTTTCCCCGCTGACGTCATTCGCTTCGATAACCAGGTCGGACTGGTAGAAACTCCGCAACTCGCCCCGGCTGAGGTCTGACGTGTCGCACGAATGGCGGGCCACGGCCACCAGGTCCTTCTGCTTGAGATTTCGGGCGGTCAATTCTTCGAGACCCAGCCCCATGGCCTCGCTCAGGTCCATGACGATGACGATTGAGTTCTTCTCGACGGCGGTCTCAGCGTATGCGCCCCTGAAGTTTCCGAAGTCATTGCTGAGTCTCTGAAAGTTCCGGTTGGTAGCCGCCACGAACTCGCGCATCTCCGCCACGAAACCGTGCATTTCCGTCACGAACTCGGCGTGAGCCTGGGGCAGGTTCAGAAGTTCCTCGGTGAGGATGCGCGAACGCAACTCTTTCAATAATTCAGGGTTAGCGTCCAGTATCTGGATCAACTCCTCCACCGTGCTGAAGGTCTGAGTCCTTCCCTCTGTCGCCATGCGCGTGACCTCTCGATTCGGTATGATTATATCTTCATTCTAACATAGGTCCCGACGACATGAATGTCCATTGGTCCTATCCGCCAGGAGCTTTTCAAAGTGCTCCCTGATTTCTCATAAGACTACACATTCGCGCGCTGCATACACTATAATGCGAACATAGAAACTAACCGTGGAGCTTGTCCGACCATGATTCTGAACCTCGACATACATAAATACCTACTTATGCTGGCCCAAAATCGGAGGGGCAAAAAATTTTCCCCAAAGCTAAAGCAGGTGATTAACAGGTGGATAACAGGCGTCCTAATCACCTGTTGCCCACCAGTTAAGCCACCTGTTGCTACCTGTCACTTTATAAACGAAAGTATATGACAGGACGAATCCGTCCCCCAAAGTGTTGAGCGCCGACTTTGCAAAAGCCATGGCCGAATTGATGCAAAACTTTTATTAACCCTCTCCATACAGTATATTTATTGGCGGTGTAGGAAGAACCACCCGTCACGATGGAGTGGCGACTACTGTGAATCAATTTAGTGGAGGTGATACATGGGCAACCGTCTTGAAGGCAAGGTTGCGGTAGTGACCGGCGCGGGACGCGGCGTAGGCCGCGGAGTCGCGCTGCTGATGGCTGAAGAGGGCGCCAAAGTCGTGGTCAACGATCTTGGATGCGAAGTGGATGGCTCAGGCAGCTCGCAAGTTCCCGCTGACAGCGTCGTCGAAGAGATAAAGGCGCGTGGCGGCGAGGCCGTCGCCAACTATGACAACATGGCGCTCATGGAGGGCGGCGAGGCAGTCATCCAGCAGGCCGTTGACACCTACGGCCAGGTGGACGTCCTTGCAAACTGCGTCGGGTCGCTGCGAGACAGGATGATCTGGCAGATGACGCCGGAAGACTGGGACCGCGTGGTGACCAACAACGTCAAGGCGGTTTTCGCCCCGACGAAGTTCGCGTGCATCCTGTTCAGGCAGCAGCGCAGCGGACGCATCGTGAATATGACTTCGGACGCCGGGCTCGGCGATGTCGGACGCTCCAACTATGCCGCCGCGTCCGAGGCTATCATCGGACTCACCCGAACGGTCGGCAGGGATATGGGACGCTACGGCGTTACCTGCAACGCCATATCGCCGATAGTCGAGACCCGCCTGTTCCCCGGCTCCGTCGAGGAGTATCGCGTGGCGTCCGTCGAAGGGCCGACACGCGACCAGCGCGCCGGCATCTTCAGTCCCGAAGGTGTGGGCTGGGAAGGCGCCGGCTGGCCGGACGATCCCGAAAACGTCGCTCCGCTCGCGGTCTATCTCTGCACATACGCCTCTCCGAACATCAATTGCAACGTCTTCGGAGTTCGAGGCGGCAGCGTCTATCTCTACTCGAATCCCAGAGTGGAGCGGGCGGTGCAGAAGTGGGGCAACTTCACGATGGATGAAATGGATGTCCTCTTCCCGAAGATGATCGGGACCGGGTTCTAGGAGTAGCGACATGGGTAACAGACTTGAAGGAAGAGTTGTAATAGTAACCGGCGCCGGTCGCGGAATCGGGGCCGAGGTAGCCAAGTGGATGGCAGCCGATGGCGCGTCCGTGGTCGTGAACGACCTCGGAGGTTCACTGGACGGAACGGGAGACTCCAGTGCGCCTGCCGAAGTGGTAGCGCAGGAAATACGCGATGCGGGCGGTACCGCGGTCGCCAACTTCGATTCGGTCGCAGAGTACGAGTCCGCGGGCAGAGTCGTGCAGTCGGCGATTGACAACTTTGGGCGTGTGGACGCGCTCTGCCACGTAGCGGGCATTCTGCGCGACCGCATGGTGTTCAATATGACGGAAACGGAATGGGATGGCGTGCTGTCCGTCCACCTCTACGGCGCGTTTAACATGGTTCGGCGCTGCGTACCGCACATGATGGACCAGGGGTACGGGCGGATCGTACTGTTCTCGTCCGGTTCCGGTCTGGGCGCGTCGGGACAGGCGAACTACGCAGCCGCGAAGGAAGGCATGGTCGGTTTCGCCCGCTCGCTGTCTAAGGAACTGGCTCCCCACGGAATCACGGTGAACGCCGTGTACCCGGGCGGCGCGACGAGAATGACGGCTTCGATCCCCGAGAGCACGACCCAGCTTCGTCAGCAGCAGCGGGCGCAGGCGCAGCCCGCTCCTATGGCGGCGCAGGGCGCTCCCATCGAAGGACCGCCCGAAGCGCGCGATCCCGCGAATAACGCCCCCAAGACAGTGTATCTCTGTTCGGAAGCCGCCGGAGACATCACCGGTCAGGTTATCGGTGTCAGCGGATGGCAGGCGACGCTGTACTCGCCGCGCCACGTGATTCGCAGCATTCATAAGGACGGGCGCTGGACTCTGGACGAGCTTGACGACCTGATTCCAATATCGCTGGGTTCTGACCTGATCAATCCGGTTCCGGCCCAGCCGCCACGCCAGTAGGCTCAACGGCGAACAGCGTTGACATAATTCACAGTAAGTGGCGGGAAATCATCCCGCCACTTTGCTTCTAGCCCGACGAAAGCTGTCGCCCGAGCAAGTCAATCACTGCCTGGGCCGCCTGTCGCTTGTTGCCGTCTCGGTCCCCCGTGTCGGTGTGGATTCGCTCCGCTACTTCCAGGTCGTCGGGTCCCGCGACCCCTATGTAGAATGTGCCAATGGGCAGTCCCGAGCGTCCGCCCGTCGGCCCCGCGATCCCGGTGACCGACACTGCGTAGTCCGTACCGGTCAGGTCTCTCGCGCCGACTGCCATTGCTTTGGCCATCTCCGGGCTGACCGTCCCCTTGCTCTCATACAGTTCGTCCGAGACGCCCAGTACCTTCTGCTTCAACCCGCCGGTGTAGGCAATCACGCCGCCCGGGAACCACCTCGAACTGCCCGGAACAGTGCTGAAAAGATAACCTACCAGCCCGCACGTGTCCGCCTCCGCCACTGATACGGTCTGCCCCCTGGTCACCAGCGCGTCCGCAATCTCTTGCACATCCATGGTCGTCTCCTTGTTAGTCAGGATTTGCTTTGCCCAAGTGTATCAGAGGCAATATCATTGAGTAGTATTCGATAGAGCGTCGGGAGATACGCTATGCAAACCCGCAAGTTCATAGAAGTGAAGAAGGATCCGAAGGAGCCGATGGATCAGCTCATCGCCGAGCTGGACAAGGCCGAGATGCGCTATCACTACGTCCCACTGTCCGAGTTCCGCGACCATATCCTTCCCAAGTCGGGCCTCGCTTGGGCGAAGGATCCGGAGAAGGTCAAGTCCTTGCTAGAGAAAGCTGAGGACGGGGGCCTGTTTCTTAGTAAGGAGGATGATCAATCCCGACAATCTGCAACAACCGATTATCGCGATATGTCTGAATCGGAGCGGAATACGGGTTCGCCCTAATGGCAATAACCGTCGTCCGAGATTCGAGCCGATACGGATTCGTGGCGGCCCTATCTCGGATACCGTCATAGAGGATAGGGAAGATAGGGTCTAAGCCAAAGTCATGGCGAGTTACTACTTCGATACCAGCTCTCTGGTTAAGCTACATTTCGGACTTACGCGCCCACGCCTCATACTGCTACACTTTCTCGGATGAACCGGAAGCGAGGCGTGAAATGACCCAGATCACCTCCGACGAAATACGACACCTGTCGCTGCTGTGCCGCGTCGCCATGTCCGACGACGACGTGGAACTCATGCGCGATCAGATGTCGGATATACTTGGCAACATAAGCATCCTCAACCAGGTTGACACTGAGGGCGTTGAGCCCACCGGCCATTCCGTTGACCTTGTTTCCGTGATGCGCGACGACGAGGTTCAGCCTTCACTGGAATTGGAAGAGACGCTCGCCAACGCGCCCACCCGCGAAGGGGACTTCATTCGAGTCAGGGCGGTGTTGGAGTAATGGACGGAGCAACTCTATCGTCTCTCACGATTCACGAGGCGCGTTCTCTTCTCGACAGCCGCGAAATCAGCTCGGTTGAGCTTGCGAAGGCGACGCTGGAACGCATCGAACAGGTCGAGGATCGGGTCAAGGCCTACGTGTCGGTCAATGAAGACCTCGCCATCGAACAGGCTGAGCAGGCGGACGAGCGCATCGCCAAGGGCAATGCCGCGCCGCTCACCGGCATTCCGATGCAGCTCAAGGACAATATGGCGACGCGGGGTATTGCCACGACCTGTTCATCCCGAATGCTCGAAAACTATATTCCGCCATACGACGCCACCGTCACCCAGCGACTATACGACCAGTCCGCCGTCCTCGTCGGCAAGGGCAACCTGGACGAGTTCGCCATGGGGTCGTCCACCGAAAATTCCGCCTTCTTTCCGACATGCAACCCTTGGGACCTGGATCGTGTTCCCGGCGGCAGCAGCGGCGGTCCGGCAGCGGCGGTCGCGGCGTCGGAGTGCTTCTATTCGCTTGGCTCGGACACAGGAGGCAGCATACGGCAGCCGGCCTCCCTGTGCGGCGTGGTCGGCCTCAAGCCGACATACGGACTGGTCTCGCGGTACGGACTCGTAGCCTTCGCCAGTTCCCTCGACCAGATAGGCCCTATCACCAAGGACATAACCGACTGCGCGCTGGTCATGAACGCGATAGCGGGCTACGATCCGCGAGATTCTACTTCCCTCAAAGTAGAGATTCCTGACTACACCGAATCGCTTGGAAAAGACCTGAGTGGGCTGCGCATAGGTGTGCCGACCGAGTATTTCGTCGAAGGCATGGAGCCGGGTGTGGAGGACGCGACGAGGAAGTCCATCGAAATCCTTCGCGGCCTGGGCGCCGAAATCGTCGAGACTTCGCTCCCGCACACGTCGTACGCGCTGGCGGTGTATTATATCCTCGCGCCGTCGGAGTGTTCGGCGAATCTCGCGCGGTACGACGGCGTAAAGTACGGCTTTTCCGACAGGGACGCCGATACCATGTGGGGCGCGCTGGAACAGACCAGGGGTCGCGGCTTCGGCCCGGAGGTCAAGCGCCGCATAATGCTCGGCACTTACGCGCTGTCAGCGGGCTACTACGACGCCTTCTACCTGAAGGCGCAGCGCGTGCGGACTATCATCCGGCGCGAGTTCGAGCAGGCTTTCGAGGACGTGGATGCCATAGTGTCCGCGACTTCGCCGACCGTGGCATTCGAACTGGGCGCCAAGACCTCGGACCCGGTGCAGATGTACCTGTCCGACGTTCTCACGCTGCCCGCCAACATTGCTGGCATTCCTGGCATATCCGTTCCCGCCGGCATGTCGGATGGCCTGCCTGTCGGGCTGCAGATACTCGGAAAAGCGCTGGGCGAGCGGACGATCTTCAGAATCGCCCACGCGCTCGAGCAGGCTACGGACTGGCATTCCCTCCGTCCCTCGCTGTGATTGGATTCGCCGCATGACATCCTCAGAAGTTTCTATTCGCATTGTCGGCGTCGAGCCCTGGGAGCCTCCCGACGGCGAACCCGGTCGCGGGATGCTGCTGCGCACTACGCGGGGCGACGTCAATGTCATCGTTCACAACAACCAGGAAGGGTGCGCTACGAAGGGCGTCATCTGGGTGTGGGGGGCGCGCGGCGGATTCGCGGGCCCGGCCGGCGGACTGTATCGCGACCTTGCCGAGGAATTGAAACAAGACGTCACTTCCGTGCGGATTGACTATCGTATGCCGAATAACATCCAGGAATGTGTCATGGACACGCTGGTCGGCGTTTCGTTCCTCACCGGAACCGGCCATACCGAAATCGCTCTCGTAGGGCACTCCTTCGGTGGAGCGGTGGTCATAACAGCCGCGCCATATAGCGAAGACGTGAAGGCGGTGGCGGCCTTGTCCAGTCAGACCTTCGGCGCGCGCGCCGCCGACAAGGTTTCGCCCCGTCCGCTGCTCCTCGCCCACGGAGCGAGCGACACCCGCCTGCCGCCGTACTGCTCTGAGCAGATCTACTCCTGGGCAAAGCAGCCCAAGGAACTCGTCCTGTATCCGGGCGCCGAGCATGGGCTTATGGAGTGCGGTCAGGAGTTGCGCGAAATGCTGGGGGACTGGCTGAGAAACAATCTCGGTCTGTGACTCCGCGCGTTTACACTTCGACTCAGGCGCGATATACTTCTGCCCGACGAAAATTCTATTCAGCATGATCAGTGAGGACTCCCAATGGGTGAATTAGACGGAAAGGTTGCGATTGTAACCGGAGCTGGAAGACTGCGCGGAATAGGACGCGCCGCCGCAGTCGGGTTTGCGAAATTAGGCGCCAACGTCGTTGTGACAGGAACAGGTCGCGATCCTTCGACCTTCCCAGACGATGAGAAGGCCGTTAACTGGCGCGACATACACAGCGTCGCGGACCAGATCGAGTCTCATGGCGTGAAGGCTCTGCCCCTGGTTGCCGACGTCACTAACACGGATCACATACAGGATATGATTGATCAGGCAGTGAAAGAGTTTGGTCGGGTGGACATACTGGTGAATAACGCCGCGTATGCCCGTGGCCCGGACAGAGTCCCTGTTCTCGAGCTCGACGACGACATTTTCCAGAGAGTCATTGACATAAAAGTCGGCGGAACGTATCTCTGCACCAAGGCGTTCGTAGCCCAGCTGCAGAAGCAGGGCACAGGCGGAAAGATTGTGAATATCTCTTCGTCGGCTGGCAAGCGTGGCAGCGCCAGCACTCTTGCATACAATGCCGCGAACTTCGCCATCGTTGGGATGACTCAATCCATGGCCAGAGAATTCGGCCCCATGGGAATCAATGTCAACTGTGTCTGCCCTGGCGCCGTCGATACCCACAGGATGGACGACATAGATCGCGAGACTCGCTGGGTCGAGATGGCCGAAACCACGCCCATAGGTCGCAATGGGACCGACGACGAAACCGGTGAATTCTGCGTTTACCTGTGTACCGAGGCAGCGTCGTGGATTCATGGGCAGTCCATCAACATAAACGGCGGCACAATAATGGAACACTAGGTTCCGGAATTACAAACAATTGATACTAAGAGAGGCGTCCACATGGACGCCTCTCTTAGTATTGCCGGAATTGCGGTATGTCGCTGGATGTATTTAGTCGCGGGTGGGCAGGGACACGGTCGCCTTGCCAATCACGTGAGGAGTGCCTTCCTCGTTCTCCATCGTTATATCGCACTCGATGGTTGGATCGTCGTCAACTATGTCCTTGTCGGTAATCATACCCTTCAGAGTTAGTGGACGATTGTGCAGCACCGGGCTTCTGAACACAACATCCAGCTTCTTGAGCTTGACCGTAGGAGACCATCCCGTAATCAATTGCGACATTATGGCAATGTTCATCGCGCCGGGCACGATAGCTTCCGGCAGTCCTTCGCTCTGCGCCTTCTCGCGGCTCGTGAACCGGGTGGGGCCCGTCTCGCGTCCCCAGACTTGTGTGAACTCTATAACCTGGTCGTCGGTGACGATTCGCTCGACCGGCCCTACCTCATCTCCGAGATCAACGTCGTCGAAATAGACTTCCACTGCCGTCATCTGGGCCTCCTGTTGCGTTTCACAAACGACTCTTGCACCAGCGCGACCGTGTCGCCGTTCTGGTTGGCGAAGCTCGTCTCCCACACCTGGAAGACCATTCTGCCTGACCGACCTGTCTTCGCGTAAACGTCCTTCAGCTTCGTCTTGGCGTGGAGCGTGTCTCCTGGTTTGACCGGAGACAGCGACTCGATTGCCTGGCCCGCGAACAGGCTTACGTCCCCAAATTCCAGCTTGATGTCCGGGCGCGTCACGCCGGACACGAACATATTGCAGAACGTCGGCGGCGCGATGATGCTTCCATGCTCGGACCGGCTTCCGGCATCGTCGTCATAGTAGAGTGGGTTCTGTTCACCGGTAGAACTGGCGAACTTTACGATCATCTCTTTGGTTACCGGATACTCCCCGATGTCGTTTTCGACGCCCAGCAGACTGCGGTCGAACTTCAATTCCATTTCCTCGGTTGTCATATGATTGCTGCTCCTAAAGTGTGTCATCCAGTCGAACGGGACCGTAGCTGCCCCCGCGGAGTTCCCGTACCAGATCGGTTTCGTCTAGGACCTGACCATCGAAGCTTGTCATGCACTTGCCGATGGCGCTTACTAGGTGGGCGTCGCTGCCTCCGGTGGCGTAAACTCCGAGGCCCTTGATGAGCTCCTCGGCGCGTTCCTGTTCGCCAGGACGATTGGAACCGTTCAAGCCCTCTGCGGCTCTTATCAGGCCAAAGTCCGATCCGTTATCCGAAAACTCGCACAGCCCGATTCCAAATCGGCCGGGGTGGGCGGGAATTGCAATCGCGCCACTCTCTTCTGCCGCTCTCACCAGCTCCATCGCGTCCATAGTGACGTCGGAGAAGTCAACCGCCTCAGTCAGCGCTTCACTCACGCCGTAAACCAGGAAGTGCCCCATGTTGGTGTCGAGCTCCGACCCCTTCATGATTAGCACATCGTTCTCTTCGGCCAGCGCCGAGTAGTCCTTGTCGAAATCGAACTTCCGGTGCTCGGTGAGAACGAAGCCGTCAATCGAGTAGCCCTTCCGGCGCAGCACTCCGACCCACTTGACGTATTGCTCTACGGCGGCGCGCGAGTCGTCTGAGGACACTGAGTGGGTGTGTAGGTCTATGAACATGAACTCCTGCCGTCGTAAGAAAATTCCGGTCAGGCTCAAAGTGTGCGCCGGGCCGCACCCCGAATAGTATGAGAGCGCGCTTATTGCAGTCAAGTCGCGTTTATCGGCAGGTGGACGTCTTGCCTCGTCAGCTCACCCCCTCCGCGCCGCCCAGATCATCTCCGTGCTCCCCGGGCCAAACTCCGACCTGTCGAAGTCCCCATACATTGCTTCGATTTCAAACCCGCACATTACCAGCAGATGGTGTATCTCCCAGCGATGGCAATATCTCAGGCTGTAATCGCGATACATCTTCCGCGAGACGACGTTATCCTCGTCCAACTCCTCGATCATCATGCGGATGCTGACCATCTGGTCGTGGGTATCGTACCAACTCTGTTGATACAAAACGTAACTCGCGCCGGTCGCGGGGTCGGTTACGTCGTTGAGGTGCCGCGGAACATCACTCTGCTCGAAGGCCAGATTCGGGTCGGGGACGAAAATGTTGAAGACCAGCTTTCCCCCAGGCCTCAGATGACTGCGTATCCGTTCGAGAGTCCGAATCTGGTCCTCGACCGTCATAAGCGCGAGGAAACCCCTGAACGGGATGGTAATGAGAGGGAATTTGCGCTGCTCACCACTCTCGTGCCGAAGGTCGAAATCGCGCATGTCGGCCGCAATCAATTCAACGTCGCCGGACTCCTCTCTCAGGGAACCCAGCTTGTGCCTCGCTTTCGATAGCATCGCCGCCGACGTGTCTATGCCAACAACGTCTATGCCTAGTTGGGCGATGGGAATGGCAATGCGCCCCGTGCCGATTCCCAGTTCCAGAACGGGGCCTCCCGATTCCACTGCTTCCTGGGTGTAAAAGGGAATGTCGGCCCGGACATACGAGTAAACGGCGTCGTATATC
This sequence comes from Dehalococcoidia bacterium, assembly GCA_965202815.1. Taxonomy (GTDB): domain Bacteria; phylum Chloroflexota; class Dehalococcoidia; order Lucifugimonadales; family UBA1123; genus VXRN01. The sequence continues at coordinate 141,621 of CBDBCD010000002.1, read as the reverse complement.
TCGGCCCACGGATCGTATGGCGAATACTCCATCACTCGCCCGCCAGGTACTCCAGCGCCGCGCGGATTCTGTCCTCCTCCGACTGGCCGTCCGACGTCGACCTGGATAGCGCTTCCCGCGCCTCATTGTCGCCGTATCCGAGCGCTGTCAGTGCGTCAACCAGTTCAGAGTCGGGGGCCGACCCGCTTCCATCCGCGAAGTCCAGGTCCAGTTTGCCCTTGAGTTCCAGGACTATGCGGCTGGCGGTCCGGCGACCTATTCCGGGCACAGTCGAAAGCGCTCGCGTATCTCCTTCCTCCACGGTCTGGACGAGCGACTGCGGACTGAACCGCGCGAGCATTGCGAGCGCGAGCCGGGGGCCGATTCCGCTGATGTTTAGCAGTGTGTCGAATGTCTGCCGCTCGTCTTCCGTCGGAAACCCGTACAGAGTCAGGCTCTCCTCCCTGACCTGTAGCGAGGTGTGCAGACTCAACGGATCTCCGACGCGCCCGACTGCGCTGGTCGAAGTGTCCGGCATACTGACCCGGAACGTCACGCCTCCCACCGATACGTCAACCCAGTCAGGGCCTACTCCACGAAGGGTTCCGCTAATGGATGATATGAGAGTGGATACCAAACTGCTACTCCCACATCTCGATATCCAGGGTCTGGGCGTTGTTTATGTGGCAGATCGCCACGGCGGCGGCGTCCGCCCGGTCGGCGGGACTCAGAGGGTCTTCCAGGTCGAGAAGAAACTGTACCATGTCCTGAACCTGTTCCTTTGAACTCCCGCCGTTGTCGGTGACGGCCTTCTTCACCTCTCTGGGCGCGTATGTTGAAACCGGAATGCCATGAGTGGCGGCCGCCACCATGGCCACGGCCTGCGACTGGCCCACCGCAATCGCCGCCTTGATGTTTCGACCGACAAATGGGGACTCTACGGCCACTACGTCCGGCCTGACCTCCGCGATCAATTTCGCTAGGTGGACGTGAAGCCACCCGAGACGCTCCGCCAGATCCGCGTTCCTGGGTGGGCTGAGCGCGTCCGAATGTCTCAGGAAGAAGTCCTCGCCGTCCGACTCCACCAGACCAATTCCCATGCTGCGTGTTCCAGGGTCAATGCCCATAACGAGCATTACGGCATCCTCCTCAATCCTAGTCTTGAGATGAATATAAAGACAAACGACGGGATAAGGCAATACGATCTGCGAACGTTTTCCCGTCTGCGCGTGGTTAGATTCCCTTTAGGAGGCGACTGGGCTGTGCTAGGCTGGAATCATGTGACTGCCCGATTGCGCTCGCAGTTCCTACTTGGTTTAGAGGTTGACGCTGTGGAAGTTAGCTGATGCAGTGGCTGGATTTTCTGATAATCGTAATTCTTTGCGTATCGCTCTTCTGGGGCCTGAAGACCGGGCTTGTGGATGTGGTCTTCCTGTGCGTTGGATTAGTGGTGGGATGGTGGCTGTCTGGCAGATACGCCGCCAATGCCGGCGAGTTGGTGAGCTTCTCCGCGGGCGCTGACGCTCTTGTGTCGGTTCTTGCGTATGTATTCATCATGTCCGTTTCTACTGCGATATTCGTAATGGTCGGGCGGGTAGTGAAGTCAATAGCGAATACGGGCACGCTGGGCGCTGCGGGACTGGCCGACAGGCTCGCGGGCGTGGCTCTCGGTCTCCTCGTCGGTCTCACCGTATCGGGCGCGCTCATAGTAATTCTCGCGCGCCTTGCCTTCGCTTCGACTTTCACCGGATCTGACATAGACATTCCCACGACGGGTATAGTCGCAGTGGACACCGCCGACACTGCTTCCGTTATGGAAGACAACAGGCGTATTCTAGTGGACGGACTGGTCAACTCGAAATCGGTTTCACTCTTTCTCGATGTGTGGGACACAGTGCCTGAAATCTCATTCGGGCCCGTGGTTGGAGACTTTGCGGTTGGGTTGGACATGCTGTCCAGAGAGGCGAGCGGCGATAGCGTCGCGTGATATGGAGATAAACCCGCATTTTGAGTTAGACTAGGATTGAGCAGTATCCAATTCGGGGAGTTTCTGACAGACAAGTCCACCGGAAGGCGTAGAATGAGCGCAATTGATTCGCCGGTTCTGGTGCTCAACCAGAATTACCAGCCTCTTAACGTCTGCAACGTGCGACGCGCGGTTGTCCTGGTAGGGCGGGGCAAAGCGGAGCTTGTCGTAAACGGACGTGGGCATATCCAGAGCGTTTCCGAACTGTTCCCCGCGCCATCCGTCATCCGCCTGATCTACATGGTAAAGAGGCCGGTGATGCGCCGCCGGCTTTCTCGACAGGCAGTGTTCTATCGTGACGGCTTCACCTGCCAGTACTGTGGCAAGCGGACGCGCCAGCTTACTCTCGACCATATCGTACCAAGGTGGCGGCACGGTCCCCACTCCTGGGATAACGTTGTGAGCGCGTGCATCCCGTGCAACCACCACAAGGCTGGAAGGACTCCTCGCGAGGCGCGAATGAAGTTGCTGAGAGAGCCGGGCGTGCCCAAGCCCAACCCCTACTATATGTTCCAGCATCGCGAGATCATGGATGAATGGCGCCCGTTCATTCCCTGGCTGAGTTGAGAAGGACAGCTTCCTGCTACGGTATCTCCGGGGCTCTTTCGACGACGCTCAGAACACGCGGCAGTGTGCCTTTTAGACTGGCATGCACAGTCTGGCCGGACCCGATCACTACGCTGGCCTCTCGTTCGCCCTCGTCGGATTCGACGAGAACCCTGTCGTCGAACGACAAGCTGATTCCACTGTCGTCGTAGTAATAGACCCTGCCGTAGCGTTTGAACCTGACTCCGATAATCATGTCTGTCTGTTTCGCGCGCTCAGGACACCACGGGCAGTTTCATCATCATACTCTCCAGTGCAAGGCGCGGCGCCACATTCCTATCCAACAGAAACGCCGTCCGTCGAATCGCCTTTAGAGACTCTGAAATCGCTTCGATGGAGTTTTCATCGGCGACCGAGGTCAGCGTCTCTTTGCGGGATGAGTTGACTACCAGTTCGGGCTTGCTCTGACCGATGAGCAGTACGTCGCGCCACCACGACTGCCAGAGATCGAGTTCCGCGAAAACTCCCTGCCTGTCTGCTGAGAAGCGTCGCGAGAGACTCTCCGAATAGTCGAATCTTTCGGCCAGAGACCCTTTGACCGTAGCCTCGATCAAGTCCAGGGTCTCCGAAATTCGAGTGATTATCGCCGGATCGTCTGCCGCCTCGATTGCCCACCCGATTCTGCCGCCCGACAGGCCGGCTATCTCCTCGGCCCTTTCGCGACCGACTGATCTCTCTTCCACGAGAAAGTCGGCGATCATTCCCGGAGGAATCGTTCGAAGGTCTATCCGTCTGCACCTGGAGAGTATCGTCGGCAGAACTGCGTTCGCGTCCGAGGCCACGATTATGATGATGACCCTGTCGGGCGGTTCCTCCAGCGTCTTGAGCAGGCTGTTGGCCGCCTCGCCGCTCAGCCTTTCGCCGCTCTCGAAGATGAAGACCCGGCTGTGTCCCTCGTAGGGCAGCAGACTCGTGTTGCGCTGGATCTCACGCACCTGATCTATGCTGATCTGCGTCCGCAGCCTGCCTGGTCTCGCTTCTTCCAGCCCAATCACCCGCAAGTCCGGGTGCAGCCCGGACGTGACCCGCTGGCACTGGCGGCACTCGCCGCAAGGTCTGCTGTCCGAAACGCAGTTCGCCGCCCGCGCAATGTCCAGCGCGAGCGTCCTCTTGCCGATCTTGGAAGGCCCCGTAATCAGATAAGAGTGGGCGAGCCTTCCCGCCTCTAACGAGCGGTTCAGCGTCCGAATAGCTTTGTCATGTCCAACCGTCTGCCACATCATGAGTTGTCCAAGAGCGTCATTTCAAAACTCACGCTCCAATCTATCAACGCTTCAGCCAAATCGTCAATCGAGTTCCCGACTCTACTATTATCGCAAGACGATTGCAGAAGTCCGCAAGTCCACGCCTATCGTCATTCCCGCGAAGGCGGGAATCCAGAAACTAGCGTCTTTGTGACTCTGCTACAATCCAACTTCTGAAATTGGCTTTATCGCAAACTCGGTTGACACTCACCGACTCTGTTGATAGATTTACGCTGTGACGCTCTGCGTCTCCCGCCGTTCGTTGCCGAACTTGGTCTACGAACCATCCATGTGATAAGCCCAGGAAGGAACCCTGAGAATGACTACCCAGACCAATCCCATTATCGAGTACTTCCCCTCCGAGATCGAAGAGTTCGAAGCAGGGGTGAAGAGATTCCAGGCCGGGGACTGGGACCCGACCGACTTCATGGCATTCCGCCTGCGACAGGGCATTTACGGCCAGCGTCAGCCTGACGTCCATATGTTCCGCATCAAGATTCCCTTCGGCGGCATGACCGCGGACCAGTTGGACATGGTCGGCAAGATAGTCGCCGATTACGCGCCACTCAACAAGGGGCACGTAACAACTCGCGAGAATATCCAGTTGCACCATATTCCTCTCGATGACGCCGCCCAGATAATGCGTATGCTCGCCTCCGTCGGGCTTACCACGCGCGAGGCTTGCGGAAACACGGTGCGCAACGTTACCGGCTGCGAGATTGCCGGCGTCTGCGCTCTCGAGCCTTTCGACGTTACGCCTTATGCCGCCGCCTACTCCCGCTACTTCGTCCGGCACCCGTTCACCCAGTCAATGCCCCGCAAGATCAAGACCGCTTTCTCAGGATGCTCCCGAGACTGCGCCATCACCGGCATACACGACGTGGGCTTCCTTCCGGTCATCGAGGACGGGCAGAGAGGATTCAAGATGATGATGGGTGGCGGCACCTCTATCATGCCGCGAATCGCGCCCACGCTCTATGAATTCGTTCCCGCAGACGAATATCTGAAAGTAACCGAGGCCGCGCTCAGGGTCTTCCACAATTCGGACCAGGAGCGGCGAAACAGGATGAAGGCTCGCGTCAAGTTCCTGATTGATCGCATAGGAATAGATGAATTCCGCAAGCAGGTCGAAGAACAGCTTCGGGAAGACTGGGCCCAGCGTTCGTTTGACCCGGCGGGACTCCTCTTCATTGACGACGAGGAAGCAGACGCCCCATCGCTTGACGGCGATTTCGCCGCGTCCGGCTCGGAACCCGAATTCGACCGATGGCTTTCGACCAACGTAAAGCCCCAGAAGCAGGACGGATACCACACCGTTACCGCCAAGTTGCCCTTGGGCGATATACAGGCGGATCAGTTCTATCAGCTGGCCGACCTCACCCGCAAGTACGGCGCGAGCCGAGTAAGATTGACCCACCAGCAGAACCTGGCTGTCCGATGGGTGCCCGAAAACGCGCTCTACGAAGTATGGCAGCAGCTGAACGAGATTGGCTTCGGCGACTCCGGTGCTATGGAGATTACCGACGTCGTATCCTGCCCGGGCACCGATAGCTGCAAGCTCGGCATAACGTCTTCGATGGGACTGGGACGCGCCATCAGCGACGCCGTCCAGGTGATTGACAAAGAGGAAGACCCGCTCGTTCGACAGATGCACATCAAGATGAGCGGATGCCCCAACGGCTGCGGACAGCACCATGTCGCCGACATCGGCTTCCACGGCGCCGCCGCAAAGGGCCCCGGCGGACAGGTTCCGGCATACGAGATGTTCCTCGGTGGCGGCTTCGAGAACGGCGACACCCGCATCGGTCTCAGGGTCAAGACCAAGGTCCCCGCGAAGAGTATGCCCCAGGCGCTCAGAAAGGTTCTCGACTTCTACAAGGCCGAGCGCGACGATGACGAGATATTCCGCGACTTTGCCGCCAGGGTTGGGCCGGAGTCCTTCGAACCGCTGCTGCAGGAATTCAAGGACATTCCCGAACTTAATCGGGATTCCCTGGATTTGTACATTGACTGGAGCAAGACTGCCAAGTACATCCTTGAGCGCGGCGAGGGAGAGTGCGCCGTCTGAAGTCCAGGTCAGCATCCGGCCCAGTGCCTTGTGATCTAAAGTCGCCATGCCCGCCATATCGAACGGCAGGCATGGCGATTCTTATCAGTCTGTGCCTATCCATATCCGTTCTCTCGGCTTGCTCAGACCTGCCCGACTCCGTTCCTGAAATTACACTGCTTCCGACCTCGATCCCTGTTTCCCAGCCTTCTCCTGAAGTTGTGTCGTCTCCTATCCCGACCTGGACGCCGATCAGCGAGGTCACCCCGACGCCTACGCCAGTCCCAACTGTTCTTCCCAGTGCGTCCACGATCATCCTCCAACTCGCCGTCGCCCCCGCCAATGCTGAAATCCCATATGACCGCGACGATTGGAAGCACTGGATAGACGCCGATGATGATTGCCAAGACACGCGCCAGGAAGCGCTTCTGGAAGAATCCACAGCGCTGCCGAAGTTCACTGACGACCGCGAGTGCAGGATTGCGACCGGACGATGGACAGACCCGTTCACAGGAACAGCTTTCACAGATCCCGGAGACCTGGACATTGATCACATGGTGCCTCTTATCAACGCCCACAGGTCGGGAGCCCACGCTTGGGATCGGGAGCGTAAGAGCGAGTACGCCAACGATCTTTCCTACGACGGGCACCTCATCGCGGTGAGCGCCTCGGCCAATCGTTCCAAGGGAGGCAAAGGTCCCGATGAATGGAGACCGCCCAACACCGAATACTGGTGCCAGTACGCGCTGGACTGGGTAGCCATCAAGCGCGAATGGGATCTGACCGCCACCGAGCCGGAGGCGGACGCGCTGAGCCAGATGCTCTCGACCTGCGAAACACGGGTATTCATACAGACCGAGCGTAGGGAAGACAGTCAGAGCAAAGAGACACCCACGCCCACCGTCGCGCCGTCTCCTGTAACCGCGCTGCCAACCTCAATCCCTGCTACAGCATCTACTCCTCAAACCAAGCCTCCAACCGAAACTCCCGTTGTGGTAGCTCCTACGCGAACCGTACTGTCAGTAGGAACTCCAACGCCTTTCCCCGTTTTCACTCTCACCCCCACCCCTATATCGGTGGACTTCCCCAAACCCTTGCCCGATCATAATTGCTCCGACTTCGATACATGGTCAGAGGCGCAAGCGTTCTTCGAGTTGCACGGTGGCCCTGGTTCTGATCCACACCAACTTGACCGTGACGGCGACGGCATCGCCTGCAAAACCCTGCCGGGCGCGCCCGACAGTTCCATTACGCCCGAATCGAGCGATGGCGAGATAGCTTCGCTTACCCCAACGTGTTCGGATTTTGGCACTTGGGACGAAGCGCAAGCATTCTTCGTATCAAATGGCGGCCCCGAATCCGACCCGTACAAACTCGATCCCGACGGCAATGGCGTTCCTTGTCAGTCCCTTATAGGAGCGCCGGCTCCCACTCCTACGCTTACGCCCACCCCAACCCCGATACAAGACCGCGACTGCTCCGACTTTGACACTTGGTCAGAGGCACAGGATTTCTACGAATTGGAAGGCGGCCCCCATATAGACCCTCACCGTCTCGACAGAGACAGGGATGGAATCGCCTGCCAGTCCCTGCCCGGAGCGCCCAACGACGAGTCAGACTCGAAATCGTCCACCAATACCGAACCAATTCCCACACCCAAGCCAAAGGACACCCACAACTGCTCCGACTTCAGTACTTGGTCTGAAGCGCAAGCATTCTTCGTATCATATGGCGGCCCCGAGTCAGACCCACATCGCCTTGACAGGGATGGAGATGGCGTCGCCTGCCAATCTCTCCCCGGTGCGCCCGGCGACGAACCTACATCGAATCCGTCCGACAGCGCCACTCCCACGCCCACACCCAAGCCCGAGGATACCCACAACTGCTCCGACTTCGATACATGGTCGGAGGCCCAATCATTCTACGAGTCCGAGGGCGGTCCAGCTTCCGACCCACATCGTCTGGACAGGGACGGAGATGGCGTTGCCTGTCAGTCTCTCCCTGGCGCGCCCGGCGATGAACCTACGTCGAATCCGTCTGGCAGCGCCGCTCCAACTCCCACACCCAAGCCCAAGGACACCCACAACTGCTCAGACTTCAGTACCTGGTCGGAGGCTCAATCATTCTACGAGTCCGAGGGCGGTCCAGGTTCAGACCCACATCGTCTGGACAGGGATGGTGATGGTGTCGCGTGCCAGTCGCTACCCGGTGCGCCCGGCGGCAGAGAATCTACATCGAGTCGGCCCGAAAGTACCGCTCCAACGCCCACACCCAAGCCAAAAGACACTCACAACTGCTCAGACTTCGATACATGGTCTGAGGCACAGGACTTTTACGAGTCTGAGGGCGGTCCAGCTTCCGACCCACATCGTCTGGACAGGGACAGGGATGGTGTCGCCTGCCAGTCCTTGCCGGGCGCGCCCGGCGAGCCAACGCCAACACCCGCTTCCATAGTGCCTACTCCAACCTCCGAGCCTACTCCCGACGTAGATACTCACAACTGTTCAGATTTCGCCACACAGCCTGAAGCGCAAGCCTTCTATGAGTCCGAAGGCGGCCCTGCGTCTGACCCGCATCGCCTTGACAACGACGGAGATGGCGTCGCCTGCCAGTCCCTACCCGGCGCGCCCAAGTCCACGTCTAAATCTGCAGACACTCACAACTGCTCAGACTTCGATACATGGTCAGAAGCGCAGGAGTTCTATGAGTCCGAGGGCGGCCCTGATTCCGACCCACACAGACTCGACAGAGACCGCGACGGGATAGCCTGTGTATCTCTGCCCGGAGCGCCCAAGTCGCCGACGCCCACTCCGACCTCCACATCCGCCTAGCGAGAACCCGGGCGTAAGTATTTCCGTCATTAAGTTGCAAAATCTCACGCCGATACCGCCGAATCCATAGAACTCCGTCTGTGATATGATTGGGTCGCCAAATCAAGCATCGGAGGTACTATTATGCCGTTTGGAGGCAATGATTGGCTCGCTTTGACAACCGAGCCCACTCTTGAACCCGAAATTCCTATTTGCGATCCACATCATCACTTCTGGGATATGCGGACTGAGCGTATTCCTTACCAGCGATACCTCCTCCACGAACTTGCCGACGATGTGAATAGTGGACACAATGTCCGGTCCACCGTGTTTATAGAGGCCAGGGCGATGTACCGTTCCAGTGGTCCCGAGGAAATGCGCCCAGTTGGCGAGGTCGAGTTCGTACAGGGTCTTGCCGCCGCAAGTGAGAGCGGACTCTACGGCCCGACTCGCGCCGCCGCCTCGATTGTCGGACACGCGAATCTACTACTGGGTGATGGCGTCGAACCCGTACTAGAAGCTCTTCAGACCGCCAGCCCCAATCGCTTCCGGGGCATACGACACTCCGTGACCTGGGACCCCCACCCTGAGATCGAAGTGACCTCGGCCCACAGGATGCAGGGCCAGTTGGCCGATGACAATTTCCGGGCGGGAGCGCGCGTCCTCGCCCGCATGGGAATGTCGCTGGAAGCGTGGATGTACTTCCCGCAGCTGCCCGAATTGGCCGACTTTGCCAAGTCCGTGCCAGATCTGACCATCATTCTGAACCACATTGGCGGTCTGCTGAGGGTGGGCCCCTATGGAAACAACGACGATGAAGTGCTCGAAGCGTGGCGCAGCGGAATTGCGGCGGTTGCCGAGTGTCCGAACGTGAATGTCAAATTGGGCGGCATCGGAATGCCGCGCACCGGCTTCGACTGGCACGAAAGAGACACTCCCATCGGATCCGAAGAACTGGCGGAGGACATGGCCCCGCTGATGGATTACTGCATCGAGCGGTTCGGGCCCGAACGCAGTATGTTCGAGAGCAACTTCCCGGTGGACAAGGTCTCGTACTCGTACAACGTGATGTACAATGCGTTCAAGCGCCTGTCGAAGGGCTACTCCGACTCAGAACGCGCCGCCATGTTCCACGACACCGCCGTTCGCGTGTACAAAGTGGACGTCTAGGCAGAGCTTGCAATGAAGGGTAGCTACTAGCTGGGAGCGACAATAATCAGGGCGCAGGTGAACCAAAATGACACTTCCCGAAAGAATGAAATTCGGCATCTTCCTCGGTCCCTTCCATCGTGTGGGAGAGAACCCCACTCTGGCGATAGACCGCGACCTCGAACTGATACAGTGGCTCGACTACCTCGGCTATGACGAGGCATGGATAGGGGAGCACCACAGCGCGGGATGGGAGACGATATCCTCTCCTGAAATCTTCATAGGAATCGCGGCAGACCGCACTCGCCACATCAAACTTGGCACTGGAGTGATCAGCCTGCCTTATCACCATCCCCTTATGGTTGCGAATCGCATGGTGCAGCTCGACCACATGACGCACGGCAGGGTAATGTTCGGCGTGGGTCCGGGCGCGCTCCCCGGCGACGCCTATATGATGGGAATTGATCCCACGACGCAGCGCGAAAAGATGGACGAGGCCTTTGGAATCGTCCTGCGACTGTTCACCGAGACTGAGCCATTCACCTATAAGAGCGACTGGTTCGAACTCAACGAAGCGATGCTCCAGCTGCGTCCCTACACCAGGCCGCATATGCCGATAGCCGTCGCCTCAGTGCAGTCGCCCTCCGGGGTCGCGCTTGCGGGCAAATATGGCGCCTCCGTGCTTACGATCACGGTGCCCAGAGACCCTTCCGCCACTGGCGGGACTAACCTCAAGTTCCTCTGGGATGTTGCCGAGGAGTCTGCGGCTGAACACAACCAGACCGTGGACCGGTTCGACTGGCGGCTGACTGTTCCTGTGCATCTCGCCGAAACTAGAGAGAAGGCGTTCGAGGAAGCCAGGCTGGGAGCCGGTCGTTTCCTGCGCGAATACACGGAAGGAACCAATGGACGCAAGGCCGCGTTCGATGGGCCTCTCGAAGAGGTCATTGATCACATGGCTGATACCAACTCATGGATAATCGGCACGCCCGACGACTGTATCGAAGGTATCCTGAAGCTGGAGGAGCAGAGCGGAGGCTTCGGCGGATTCCTGGTACAGGCGATTGACTGGGCGCCAAGAGACCGAATCCTGAACAGCTTCGAGCTTCTGGCGCGCTATGTAATGCCTCGCTTCCAGGGATCGCTTGTGGGCTTGGAGAACTCCAACCAGTGGGCGAGGTCGCGCCAGGAGACGCTGGTACAAGGCCGAACTCGCGCCATAGACCGCGCCCACCGGGTGTACGCCGACAGCAGGGGATAGGGTAGCCCGAAAATCCCTTTCCCCTTGATGGAGGAAGGTTAGGATGGGGGTGACTCCTCCAATCCAAGTTCAATGCCTACCCATCTCAGCCCTTGACGGGGGAAGGTTAGGATGGGGTGATTCCCTATTGCAGCAGCTCAGCCAGTTCCTCCGGATGGCTGAGCATGGGATAGTGTCCGGCGTCCATCTCGTGCCATTCGGCGTTTAGTGCCTCGGCGGTGCGACGCTGGTGCCACTCTGGCGGATTGACGCTGAGACGGCATCGGATCACTCGCGCGTCCCACTCCTGCACCCAGAAAGCGTCCAGTTCTCCCGGCGCGTCGGACGCCTCTACCGGGTGCATCGTGCATCGCTCCACGGCCCACGACCTCAGTTCCGGCTCCAATTCGGCGAACAGTCGGTTCTCCATTTCATCCCGTGTCGGACCGCGCGTCAACTCCGTCGTGGGCATGGGCGGCGTATTCGGATCACGCTGGACTATCTCGGACACGCGCTCGCCGGGCTGAGGCGCGAGCGCGTCAACGAACGCGACGCGGCTGATGCGGTCGCGCGCCAACTCCGCGATCTTGCATATCACCAGTCCGCCGGTGCTCGTCCCGACGAGAACGACGTCACTCAGGTCTTCGTAGAACATCATATCCGCGACCTCCCGTCCCTGCGCCGCGATAGTAATGCCCGGTCGTATGAGGTGGTGACGCTCTCCGCACCCATCCAATGTCGGAGCGTAAACCTCGTGTCCCGCCTCTCTCAGAACCGCCGCGGTCGGCTTCCATATCCACCCGCCCTGAAATGATCCGTGTACCAGCACAAAGGTCGCCATCTGTTCCTCCGAGTTGTTTCATAGAAGCGAATTGTTGATTTCAGGTATCTTGGGCGTCAATTGTACAGTGTCGGAGAGACGGACGCGCATGAGAAGAATACCGACTACATCCATTGCGAAGGACGGTATTGCAAAGCCTCGGCAAGATGCTCGACTTCTATGGCGTCCGAATTCGACAGATCCGCGATTGTCCGCGCTAGTTTGAGAATGCGGTGATACACCCTCGCCGATAAGTTCATCTGCCGCATGGCGGACCCCATCATTCCCGACGCCTGCTGACCCAATTGGCAGAATCTGTGAACTTCGTTCGGCCCCATCTCTGAGTTTGTCAGCAGAGAGGTTCCCGCGAAACGCGCCCTCTGAATTTCCCGCGCCCGTTCGGTTCGCGCTCTCACGTTCTCTGATCTGTCCGCTCCGGGTGGCGCGGTCAGCTTTTCATAGTCCACGCTCGGGACATCCACGAATATATCAATCCTGTCCAGCAAAGGCCCGCTGAGCCGCTTCCCGTATCTGGACACCTGCGAGTCGGTGCAGGAACACTGTTTCATCGGGTCGCCATAGTACCCGCAGGGACAGGGATTCATCGCGCCGACCAGCATGAAGTTGGACGGGTATGACACCGAACCCTGCGCTCGGCTTATCACCACTCTCTTGTCCTCGAGCGGCTGTCTCATAGACTCGAGGATCCTGTGCCCGAATTCCGGCAGTTCGTCCAGGAACAGCACCCCGCGATGGCTCATCGAAATTTCGCCCGGTCTCGGTCTGCTGCCCCCTCCAACAAGGCCGGCGTATGAAATCGTGTGATGCGGCGCCCGAAACGGTCTCTCGGTGATGAGGGGGTTGTCCCGCGACAGCGAATCGGCGATTGAGTAGATCTTCGTCACCTCTATCGCCTCTTCGTGTGTGAGCGACGGCAAGATCGTCGGAAGCGCTCTGGCCAGCAGGGTCTTCCCCGACCCCGGAGGGCCGCTCATCAGCAAATTGTGGCTTCCCGCCGCCGCGACCTCCAACGCTCGCTTGGACTGTTCCTGCCCGCGTATCGTGGAAATGTCGAACGGGCTGTCCGCGCTATCCGTGTCTCTTGCCGCTCCTTCCCAGGTGACTTGCTTCAAACGCTGCTCGCCGCTGAGGTGGCGAATGAGAGCCGCAAGATTGCCCACCGAATACACTTCCACGCCTTCGACGAGGGCGGCTTCCTGCCCGTCCGGCCTCGGAACGAAGATCCTGCCGACGCCGGATTCCCTTGCCAGCGCCGCCATTGGCAGCACGCCGTCGGTGTGGAGAAGGTCGCCGTTCAGCGAAAGCTGCCCTATGAATATCGAGTCTTCGGACACGGGCTGTATCTGCCCCGAACTCTGAAGCAGCGCGACGGCGAGCGGCAGGTCATAGGTAGAGCCTGCCTTCCTGACGTCTGCGGGAGCGAGGTTTGCCGTTATACGCCGCAGCGGAAATTCGTAGCCGGAGTTGCGAATCGCCGCTCTTACGCGGGCTCTGGCCTCCTGAACGGCGGCGTCCGGCAGTCCGACAACGTCGAATCTTGGAAGGCCGGGGGATATATCCACTTCTACGTCAACGACGAACCCGTCCAGACCGAATACCGCGCACGACTTCACCTTAGCCAGCAATATGTAAATCTCCTTGAGAACGAATAGTAAACTGACACGATGATATCCCCAGATGGAAGTCAGCCGCGTCCGGATGTCGAGGACTGTCTAGGCCGTGTGGTGACATTCATCGTCATTCCCGCGAAAGCGGGAATCCAGAAGCGCGGGGCATAGCTGACATTGCCACCGCCGTGATCGTTTAGATGCCTGAAATACCAAATGTCAACACAACCTAGCTCTGAAGCCTGACCAGTCGATACTGCCTGGCGCCGCGCCGCAGAACTATTACCTGGCCGTCCACCGAGTGTTCCAGGGTGACGCTCTGCCTGGCGTCCGACACGCGCCGGTTGTTCAGCGAGACCCCGCCGCCTTGGATGAGCCGTCGCGCTTCGCCCCGAGAAGACGCCAGCCCCACTTCCGCGACAAGGTCGCGCAACTGGGCTCCGTCTCCCTCGAACTGATCGCGCGGCATGGTTGACGAAGGCACGTCCTGGAAGATATCCAGGAGTTCGTTGGAGCTAAGCCCCGATATGTCGCCTCCAAAGAGTACGCCGGAAGCGGCCAGCGCCTTTTCAAGCCCGGTCTGGCCATGAGTCATACGTGTAACATCAGACGCAAGTCTCTGTTGCGCCTCGCGCTTCTCAGGCTGTTCGGATACCTCGTACTCGTACTCTTCTATCTCCTCCAGGGGGATGAGAGTGTAATACTTCAGGAATTGAACAACGTCCGCGTCGGCGGTGTTCAGCCAGAACTGGTAGAACTGGAATGGCGACGTCTTGTCCGCGTCGAGCCAGACCGCGCCCGCCTCCGTCTTGCCGAACTTCGTGCCTGCCGCCGTAGTAATCAGAGGGGTAACCAGGGCGTGCGCCTGCGCTCCTCGAGCTCGACGGATCAGATCCACGCCGGCGGTTATGTTGCCCCACTGGTCGCTCCCTCCCATCTGGAGAACGCATCCGTGCCGGTCGTACAGTGTCAGGAAGTCGTAGGCCTGCAGCAGCATGTAGCTGAACTCGGTGTACGATATTCCGTCGGTCATTCTGCTGCGAACCGACTCTTTCGCCAGCATATAGTTGACGCTGAAGTGCTTGCCCACGTCGCGCATGAAGTCAATCGCGTTTATCCGCTCCAGCCAGTCGGCATTGTTGATGAGGAGGGCTGCGTTGTCCTGGGCGTCGAAGTCCATGAAGCGCGCGAGCTGGGTCCTTATGCCCTCCAGGTTTTGCTGTAATGCTTCCCGTGTAAGAAGGGGACGCTCCTGGGACTTTCCGCCCGGATCCCCTATGAGTCCCGTTCCGCCGCCCGCTATCGCTATCGGCGTATTGCCGTACTTCTGCATCCGAACGAGCGTCATTATTCCGAGCAGATTCCCAATGTGAAGGCTGTCAGCCGAAGGATCGAACCCGATATAAGCCGTTACCTTCTCTCTCGCTAAAAGCTCTTCCAGACCGGGAGTGAACAACTCCTGGCCATCGTCGGTTATGTGAATCAGCCCTCTATTTCGGAACTCATCAATGATCGAGCGAGTCGTTTGGACAGCCGCCGGCATAGTGCAATCCTCCGCAAGTGCGCCATAACATTCGTAACGCTGTGTTTGCGAGTATCGCAGAGAACGCTTTCCATTGTCCACATGCCATATCAACATTGAGACGCCTGAAAGCCCTGCGCGCGTGGATGATTCATGGCCGGAAATCTACTTTCGCGTGCAGCCCGCTTGTCTGGCAATGAAGACAAGGCTGTATTAACATATGACCGCTCCGAAACGTGAGATTCGAGCATTCCACCCCACGTCAAAGAAGGTCACATGACATATGCCAGAATCGGCGAACTGACGGCGAAACAGCGAAGAGTCATCCGAGCCTGGTGCATGTACGATTGGGCGAACTCCGGTTTCGCTACCAGCGGCACGGTTGCCATTTTCCCCTTCTACTTCGTTTTTCTGTTCAATGACGCGCTTGGCGAGAGTGCTTCGTTCTTTGGTATCGCCTTCACCGGCAGTTCCATGTGGAGCCTCGGGGTCGCCGTTTCTACCGCGATAGTTGCCGTGTCGAGTCCGGTTCTGGGCGTCATTGCGGACCGGGTGCCCATCAAGAAGGCGCTTCTCTGGGCATACACCATTGCGGGGTCGCTCTTTACCGTGCTTGCGTTCTTCTCGGCATACACGTCGAGTCCATGGGCATGGCTGTTTGGGACATTCATCCTCGCCAACATCGGATTCGCCGGCAGTCTGGTATTCTACAACGCTTTTCTGCCTCACATCGCGCCCCGCAATCTTCTTGATGATGTAAGCAGCCGTGGGTTTGCCTACGGATACTTTGGCGGCGGACTGCTTCTTTTGGCTCATCTCGTGCTGATTATGTTGACTCAGGACACAGCGATAGCCGATCTGGTGACGCGTATCTCCATGGCGTCCATAGGATTCTGGTGGTTCGGATGGGCGCTGTGGACTCTTACCGTAATCCCTGAGCCGCCCACTTATGACGGAGTTCGGGGAGCGAATATACTAAGTGTAGTTTCCATCGCGTTCAGCGAACTTGCGAAGACCTTCCGGGAACTGAAGCGTTTCAGGGTAGTTCTCGTCTATCTGGGGGCGTACTTGCTGTTCAACGATGGGCTACAGACAGTAATGAGTATCGCCGGGGCGTTCGCCGCCGACACTCTCGGCATCCCGCTCGTCTTCAACATGGCTACGATCCTGATTATCCAGTTCGTCGCCGCGCCTGGAGCGTTGGTATTCGGAAAACTCGCGCTGAGATTCAGTACGAAGACCGCGCTCGTAGTCGCCCTGATAGGCTGGTGCATGATAGTGCTGTTCGGTGTGGCGCTGTCTCCACTGGCGCCCTCCGAGCGTTCAGACTTCGACTACCGGTTGAGCTACCAATCCGCCAGCGGCGACTACATCGTGGAGAAAGCTCCCGATCTCGACGATTCACGCGCGGAGGTCCTATGGAGAGAAGAGGTGGGTGAGTACATTGAGGGGGATGTGGTGTCTTCTCAAGCCGCCCGCGCGCTCAGCGAAAGTGTCCGGGTTTCGGATAACTCGTCGTACTCGATCTCCATAGTAGGCGGAAACCTGGACGGACAGAAGCGCGTCGGAGGGCTCCATCCCTCCACGCTCGGCTCCGGCCCTCTGGACTGGTGGCCTGCGTTCGTGCGCGACAAGATATGGAAGCCGCTCGGTTTCGACGCCGGGTATCAGTGGCTGCTTCTGGGTGTGTTCACCGGAATGGTGATAGGTGGAAGTCAGGCGCTCGCCCGAAGCCTGTTCGCGCAGATAACTCCTGAGACCAGGAGCGGAGAGTTCTTCTCTTTCTTCGGATTTATGAGCAGGGCGTCGGCGGTCTTCGGCCCAATGATGTACGTGGTTGTTACTTCCGTCTTTGACACTCGTGTCGCGATTACGTCTATTCTCGTCATAATCATAGCCGGAACGGTCGTTCTCAGGTGGGTTGACGTGAACGCCGGAGCCCGCGCCGCGGAGGAGGAAGATAGCCTACGAAGAACCGAGTGAGGAAAGACCAGCCGGAGAAAGGCGTATCCCCTCGGTTCAGGTCATATTGGGAAATGAAGAACAAGTCCTCCCACCGCTAGCGATTCTATCGAGGCAGTCCCAGGCCGCGCTGAGCGACGATGTTGCGCTGGATCTCGGACGTCCCCGCCGCTATGGTGGAGGACACCGATGACAGGTACATCTGCTGGATGTGGCCTTCAAGCGGCGCCCATTTCGACCCCTGAGAAATCTGCCCCGCCATGCCCAGAATCTCCATGCCGGTGCGTGCCACTCGCTGGGTCAGCTCGGTGCCGTACATCTTGGACATCGAGGCCTCGGCGTTCGGCACTTTGCCCTGGCTCTGCATCCAGGCGACCTTGTAGGCAAGCCAGCGTGATACCTCAGTCTCAGTGAAACGCTGGGCGAGCTTTCGCCTGACATTCTGGTTCTTGCTGAGCGGTTCGCCATTTCGTTCGGTCTGTTTGGCGTACTTGACCAGCGCGTCCAGAGTGCGGCGCGCGCCGGCTGAGTAGCCGACCCCGGACCGCTCGAAGTCCAGCGCAACCGCCAGCGTGTACCATCCGCGGTCTTCCTGGCCGACCAGGTTTCCGCTGGGCACCCGCACGTCATCGAAATAAACCTCGTTGAAGTCGCGGCCTCCGGCCATGTTCTCAATCGGGCGGACGCTTACACCCGGGCTTTTCATGTCCAGCATGAAGATGCTGATGCCCCTGTGCTTTGGGGCGTCCGGGTTGGTGCGGGCGGCAAGCCATCCCCAGTCGGCGACGTGCGCGCTCGATGTCCATATCTTCTGTCCGTTGATGACGTAGTCGTCGCCGTCCCTGGTCGCCGACGTCTGAAGCGACGCGAGGTCCGAGCCGGATCCGGGCTCGCTGTACAGCGTGCACCACAGCCGTTCCCCCCGCGCGATTGGGGGCAGGTGCTCGGTCTTCTGCTCTTCCGTTCCCGCGATCATCAAAACGGGGCCGACCCAGGAGATTGCCCCGGTGCCGAGTTCAGTTCCGGGGATGTTCTTGTACGACATCTCCTCGTTATATATGACCTGCTCCATGATCGAGCGTCCCTGGCCGCCATATTCTTCGGGCCAGGCAAGGGTGAGCCATCCCTTGTCGGCGAGGGTGCGCGTCATCTGTCGGGTGAAAGTATGTTGCTCCTCAGCGGACTTTCCGGTCTGCCCGAGCGGGTCCCAGTCCTCTGGAAGCGTCTCCCGTAGGAAGTCGCGAATCTCTTGGCGGAAATCCTCTTCCTGCTGCGTGAACTTGATATCCATGTGACGCCTCCAAACGCTTAATCTGGTCTGCATTCAGTCTATGAGTACCGCGACGGACGGTCAAGAGGATCAGCTGGCGGCGCGAGCCTTGTTCCGACTCTGGCGTTTGCGGCCCGTCGAAGAGAGTTCCATCTTGCGGAGTCTGAGATTCTGGGGAGTAACCTCGACGAGCTCGTCGTCCGCTATGAAACTCAGCGCTTCTTCGAGGCTCAACCTGATCGTGGAGTTCAGCCGCTTTGTTATCTCGGCGGTAGAAGAGCGCATATTGGTGAGCTTCTTCTCTTTGCAGACGTTGATTTCGATGTCGGTGCTCCTACGGTGAGAGCCAACGATCATGCCCTCGTACACCCTGGTGCCCGGGTCTATGAATGTATCGCCTCTGCCCTGGGCGTTGAGCAACCCGTAGGTCACCGCCACGCCGCCCTCGGACGCGACGAGAGCTCCACCGCGATGGGACTTTATATCCCCCTCCATAGGCTCATACGAAGTGAACGCGCTGCTGTGCACTCCGTCGCCGCGCGTAACTCTCAGGAAGAGAGCATTGAATCCTATGAGTCCGCGAGTCGGCGCTTTGTACTCCAGGTGAACATACCCGTCCTCGCCATATCTCATGTCTCGCATCTGGCCCATGTTGGATGACAGGTGTTCGGTCAGAGCGCCTACGTACTCCTCTCGCGTGGTGATGTTCAGTATCTCGTAAGGCTCGTGAATCCTGCCCCCGATAACCTTGGTAACCGGCGTCGGACGCGATACCTGGAACTCAAACTGCTCGCGGCGCATGGTCTCGATCAGAATGGACAGGTGTAGTTCACCGCGTCCGGCGACGACGAACACGTCCGGGCTGGGAGTTGTCTCCACGCGCAGGCTGACATTCGTCCTGAGTTCCCGCATCAGTCTTTCATGCAGATTGCGGGACGTGCAGTAGTCCCCTTCCTTGCCCATGAACGGGGAGTTGTTTACGGCGAAGGTCATTCGCACCGTAGGCTCGTTGATGGCGATGGACGGCAGCGCCGCAGGACTTTCGACTGAACCAATCGTGTCGCCGATAGATACCCCCGTAAGCCCGGCAACCGCCACTATGTCGCCCGCGCGCGCCTCCGTGACTTCGACACGGTCCATGCCCTGAAATACGAATATGCGCTCCACATCGTAGGCGAGAGGTTCGGATTCGCCGTTCAGGAGAGCCACCTGGTCGCGCAACCTGAGAGTTCCGTTCGTCAGTCGTCCAATTGCCACCTGTCCGAGATAGTTGTCGTAGTCGAGAGCGGCGACCAGCATTTGCAGGGGTGCTTCCGGGTTTCCAGACGGCGGCGTTACCGAATCGAGTATCGCCTCGAACAGGGGCTGCATGTCTGTATTCGGGTCGTCGAGTCCGGTCTTGGCGTATCCATCCCTGGCCGAGGCGTACAGTATGGGAAAGTCGAGCTGATCGGCATTCGTAGCGACATCGAGGAAGAGGTCCTGGACCATTTCCTCCACCTCTGCGACGCGCGCTTCGGGACGGTCTATCTTGTTGATAACGACCATTGGCGTGACGTTCTGCTGTAGCGCCTGGCGGAGGACATACGTGGTCTGGGGCATTGGCCCGTCAACCGCGTCAACCAGAAGCAGACAGCCGTCCGCCATATTCATTACGCGCTCGACTTCGCCGCTGAAGTCGGCGTGTCCGGGCGTGTCTATGATGTTGATCCTGACGTCGTCGTAGGAAACAGATGCGTTCTTGGCCAGAATCGTAATTCCGCGCTCACGTTCCAGCGGGTTTGTATCCATGATCAGGCTTCCGACCTTCTGGTGCGCCTGGAAGACCTTGCCCTGTTTCAGCAGCGCGTCAACCAGGGTGGTCTTGCCGTGGTCAACGTGCGCGATTATTGCCAGGTTTCGTATGTCCATTCGCTGATTTTCGCTCAAATCGAATTTCTCCAAAGTCAGGTCTAAGATTCAGATCGCCGCCGACGCCAGCGTAGCGCTCGCCAGCCAAAGAATAGCAGAACGATGAGAGCCAGCACGACCAGGGCGCCGTATTCGTATGGTGCCATTAGGTCGCTTATGTCCGCCCAATTTTCGCCAAGGACGCGGCCTATCCACGTCAGGATCACGTTCCACAGCGTGGTTCCAAGAGTAGTGTAGATGAGGAACCGCAGGAAATTCATCCTGGCGTACCCCGCCGGGACCGAGATTATGCTGCGGATGAGCGGAATGAGCCGGCCGAAGAATACGACCGCCTCGCCGTAGCGCTCGAACCACTCCACGCTCCGGTCGAGGTCCCTCTCGGAAATGAATACGTACTTGCCATAGGACTCCACCAATCTGCGAACGCCCGCCTCGCGGGCGATGTAGCCGATTGCGTAGAGGACTATCGCTCCAATCAGCGAGCCAAGTGTGCCGGCCGCGATTGCCCACCAGAAGTTGAGCTCGCCCTTGGCCGACAGCGCCCCCGCGAACGGCAGCACCATTTCCGAAGGAATCGGCGGAAAGATGTTTTCCAGCGCCATCGCAAGCACAATGCCAGGATAGCCTATGGCTGCGATCAGGCTTTCGATCCAGCTGCCGATCTGCTCCAAGTAGTGCATTGCTCTGAGTCCCGGCGCCTTGGAATCTATGCCATGCCCGCCAACTCGAGAACGCGACGCGCATTGTCGGGTCCGGGAGAACGCCTGCCGGACTGTACTTCCTTGACTACCTCGACAATCGCGGCGTTGATCGGAGTGGGAATGCCCGACCGTCGCCCTTGCTCGACGATGTAGCCGTTCATGAACTCTATCTCGGTGCGGCGTCCCTTCTCCACGTCCTGCCCCATGGACGACTTCCAGTCCGCTCCTCCTCCGGTCGGCTGGAACTTGGCGTCAAGTTCCTCATATACCTCGCCGTCGTCCGCGTTGGCGAATGTCTCCGCCGACACTCCGCGAATCGGCTCCACTTGGTAGTTCTGCGCCAGCGCGACCTGGCACGACTCCTTGCAGATGTTGATCTGGATGCGCCTCGCCTCGGGCATGGACGCAACGCCCTGCGCTCCCAGTCCGGTCATTGCGCCGACGGGGTTGCCCGACGAGTTGGTCGTCAGCTTCGACCACCGCTCGCCCCAGAGGTTGGAGGTCGCCTTCGCGTCGTCAACGCACATCAGTATGTCAACCAGTTCTTCCACTCTGGGAGTGACGCGCCCGTGCAGTTCTCCCACACGGAATACCACGTGTCCGCGTCCTCTGCCGGGAGGTCCGCCGCGCGTCACATGTCCGGGCTCCCACAGCGCGACCGTGATGCTGGACATTATGCACCCCACGGCGCGGTCGTATCCCGCGATTGAGGCCACAAGTTGGTCGTTCATGCAATTCTGCGACGAGACTACCACGCCGTCCTGCTTGACCAGCCTCTTGAGAAAGTGCGCCGCCCACTCCGTGTCGTAGCTCTTCATGGCAAGGAAGCCAATGTCGAACTGGCCGTCCAGCTGCATCGCGTCGGACAGGTGGAACGCCTTTACCGGAATCGTGAAGTCGCCCTGGCTGCCCGACGCCCTCAGCCCATTGCTGCGCATCGTCTCCACGTGCTCTCCCCACATATCAACGAGCGTAACGTCGTAACCCTCTCTGGTCATATAGGCGCCCAGATAACTGCCCGCCGCTCCCGCTCCCATGATCACAATGCGCTTGTCGCTCATCAAGCCTCTCCTTCTAATACTCTACGGAGACGCGACCTCGATATCGAAGTCGAACCTCTGGCCTTCTACCGTCGCTGAAACCTGCCTGGTTGCCCTGCTCACCGCGTACTCTCCGGGCGATGCTATGACTCTGCCGTCCGCGTCCAGCGCGGTGAATGAGTCGCCGCCTGAGCGTACCGAAATCGCGCCCGTCAGG
Organism: Dehalococcoidia bacterium; assembly: GCA_965202815.1. GTDB lineage: Bacteria > Chloroflexota > Dehalococcoidia > Lucifugimonadales > UBA1123 > VXRN01. The sequence goes on along the minus strand of CBDBCD010000002.1, from coordinate 119,449 downwards.
TCGAGGCCGACGTGCGCCTTCAGTTCCGCTATCATCAACTCCTGTGCCATGTAGATGGCGTGGGCATCCTCGACAGATACTTCTTCGAATCGGATCTTCGCCCTCGGCATCGCCTGGGCTAGCAGCCCGATGTCCGCGCTTACTACCGTCGCTATCTTGGTGTAGCCGCCCGTCGTGCCGCGGTCCGCCAGCAGGACGATTGGCGTTCCGCTGCCCGGCGCCTGCACCGACCCCAGCGCGGTCCCGTCCGACACTATGTCCGCGCCGCTGACATGCTCGATAGTCGGCCCCTCCATTCGGCAGCCCGTCCTGTCCGTGTCATTCGAGACCGTGTACTCAGAACTGAGCAGCGTGGAAACGCCCGCCTCGGTGAACGAATCGTTCTGCGGGCCGAGCACGACCCTCAGCGTGAACTGCTGTTGATAGGTGGGCTGCCTGCTGATCTCCGGCGGCAGACTGTTGGGTAGGGGAATAGAGGAGAAAGGCGAATATCCCGTAGAAAGAATATCTCCCGGCATTAGAGCCCGTCCTTCGAATCCGCCGAACTCGCCCTTTATGTCGGTGGACCTGCTGTTCATGAGGAGTGGAACGTCAATTCCTCCCGCGACGCCGAGATATGCTCTCAGACCGTCTCTCGGAGCTCCGAAACTCAATACCGAGCCTGCCAGAGCGTTGACCGACTCCCAGGCGGGCATTGGGACTCCGTCCAGAGTCGGCTCGAGATCCGCTCCCACGACGGCAATCGTCGTATCGGCGGCAAACCTTATGGTAGGTCCTATTGCCGTGATTTCGAGTCCTGCCAGGTGGTCTCGATTCCCGACCAGGATGTTGGCGATCCTGAGAGAAACGCTGTCCAGCGCGCCGCACACGGGAATGCCGTATCTCTGGTATCCGAAGCGTCCCAGGTCCTGCACGGTGGTCAGCAGGCCGGGAGAGACTACTTCCAGGGTAGGGACTGCCATCAGACTTGCCAGGTTACTACGGAATAGCTGCCGTCCCGGACTCGTCGCTCGATTTCCAGGAAGGCGTCCTCATCCGCCAATGCAATGAAGCGGACCAGGTCTCCGGCGTTGATTATCGCCGGCGGGTCTGATTCAGGTTCGAACAGCTTCAGAGGTGTTCTGCCGATCAACTGCCATCCTCCGGGACTGGCGACCGGGTACGCGCCCGTCTGAGTCTCCGCGATTCCTACGGAACCCCCGGGTATCAGTGTTCTCGGAGTTGTCAGTCGCGGCGTGTTCAGTCTTGGGTCCAGCCCGCCCAGATACGGGAAGCCGGGGCTGAATCCCATCGCGTACACAAGATAGTCGGCGCCCGAATGAATTTCGATGACCTCCGACTCCGACATTCCGGCGTTTTCGGCGACAAAGCCGATGTCCGGTCCAAACTCTCCGCCGTACAGTGTCGGTATTTCCACGATTCGTTGCCCCCCGGACTCGGCCATCTCGCTCAGGTCCAGCGACAGGATAGCGTTTTGCAGTTCGTCGGGATGTGTGAGAGATGGGTTGTAGTGAACCATTAGCGACCTGTATGTCGGCACTAGTTCGATCACTCCGTCCAGATCGGCGCATTCGATGGCCGCTGTCGCCCTGTGAACCAGCGCGTTTATCTCCGGGTCTATTTCCGACCCGAACTCGATCACAATTGCCCTGTCTCCGGACGGCAGGAATACAGGCTGGCGTTCCGATGTCATCCCTAGACCAGTTCTCCCAGCGGCTTGATCTCTACGCCTTCGTCTTCCAGAGCCTGCTTGAGCGCCTTCGCCATCTCCACTGCGCCGGGTGTATCCCCGTGTAGGCACAAGCTGTCCGCCTGTACCTCAATCATATCGCCGCTTATTGCGCGCGCTTTGCCGTCCCTCACCATCTGCAAGCTGCGCTCCACAACCTCGTCGGTGTCATGGATAACCGAGCCGGGCTTCGACCTAGATACGAGTGTCCCGTCCGGGTTCAGAGCGCGGTCGGCGAAGATCTCGCGTCCCACTCTCAGGCCCATTTCTTCAGCGATTGAGATCCACTTCGATCCCGCGAGAGCGAGTAGCGCGACACTGTCGTCAACCTCCAGCGCCGCTTCGCATATTGCCTTGGCCAGGTCGTCGTCGTCCACGGCCATGTTGTACATGGCGCCGTGCGGCTTAACATGCTGGAGCTGCCCGGATTTCGTGAATGCCTGGAGCGCCCCCATCTGGTAGATGACGTCGTTTTTCGCCTCGTCCGGCGAGACGATCATGTTTCTTCTGCCGAATCCGGCCAGGTCTGGGAAACTGGGATGAGCGCCTATTGCCACGCCCTGTTCTTCCGCCAGCCTTACGGTCTCGCGCATCCAGTTCGGGTCTCCAGCATGAAACCCGCAGGCTATGTTCGCGGACGTAATGTACTTGATGACCTCTTCGTCATATCCCATCTTGTACATTCCAAAGCTCTCGCCCATGTCGCAGTTGAAATCAATTCGGTTGCCCATTCCACTCCCTCATACTGTATTCATCATAAGGCTTGCCAATTATGATTCGCGAAGCCGCTTTATCTCGGCTTCCAATTCACGGACGCGCGCGCGTTCGTATTCGGCGAGTGCCTCTGCGTTGTCGGCACGTTCGCGTTCGCTGTCGAACGTAGGGATGTGAAGTCCGGTTGCGGGATCGTACCATCCCAAATAACCATGCTCCCAACGAATGATCAAGTTCAATACTTCGATGTACCCCTGCAGCGCTCCCTCAGCCAATTCCTCGATGACCATTGGCTCATAACGGCCCTCTACTAGCCTGTCCCCCGCAAGCCTCGCGCCATAAAACTCCCCCGTCTCGTCGAACCGCCAGTACTCCGGTATTCCCATTAGTGCATAGTCAACGCGCTTCTGGCCCACGTCAACCCGCGCCGTGCTTCTGGACGCGATCTCGATAACGAAATCAGGTGGCTTGCCCTGCTCGCTGATGATGTATCCATTTCTCCGCAGGAAGCCGGCGCGGTCCGCGTTGGGCGCAACGACAAGGTCGGGATTCCTTCTCAGGTCTGCTGAACTCGAAAACGGGTCCAGGGAGATGTATTTGTCCGTGAATACCAGGGTGGTATCCTCGTTTCCGAGGTGCCGGATGATGTGATGAGAATTGCCGAGTGAGTGCAGGAGGTCGAAACTGGTCATCTCGTCAGGCTCGCGTCGAGGCGTATCCGGCAGTTCGTATAAGTCTGCGGACTTCGGATTCTCGGTCAAAGTATTGATAGTAGTCATATCGCATCTCGCGGTTGGATGGTGCCCCAACTTGCGGAAATTCTATCATCGGGCAGAGTTTGGAACAACTTTCGGAGCCGCCGCCAGGGCCTTTTCGTCTTGCCGTCAATCTTTCGTTCGCCCTGAGCTTGTCGAAGGGCCGTCCGTTCATGGTTCGACAGGCTCACCACGAACGGACTACACAGGTGACACTCGAAAATGAAAAGAGCCTGGAGCCGCTGCGCATTCCCCGTAGCGCTGTGCTATAATATCTCCGTTACAGAACAATAGTGCTTTGGCATAAGGCAGAATTTATCAACGAGGCTCACCCAAACCCGAAAAACTCTCTGAACTGGGAAATGCAGGCTTTTGCTGGGGATATGCAGGACAGAATCACCATGAAGATGCCCCAGCGGATTCCCTGCGGACAGCCTGCGCAATCCCCAGAACAACTATAAGCCCGAATATATACCATACCCTTGCATAGGAGAACGGATTGAAAGACCTCCCGCCCAAGCAACTCAGCATGATAATCACCGCCCAGGCTGTCGTGCGTATGCCTGCCCCGGGCACGCCGCCCGGCTTCACCCTTCGCGGCTATCGAGCGGGCGACGAGGATTCATGGGTAACGCTGATAAACTCCGGCGAGTATGGCTCCGACTGGGATCGCCCCCGTTTCGACGAGTACATGACTGGCCCTGAGCGCATCCCCGGCTCGCGCGTAGCCGAACGGGAAGGGGAGATAGCAGCCGCCACCTTCGCCTCAGTCCAGCCCGACATGGAAGACATGGGCCGCGTTGACTTCGTCACCAGCCTGCCCCGACACCGCGGATACGGACTCGGCAGGCTGGTATGCGCCGCCGTGACGCGCTACCTTGTTGACAAGGGATACTCCCGCGTTATCCTGTTCACCGACGACTGGCGGCTTCCCGCCATTGGACTCTACCTCTCGATGGGCTTCGAGCCTCAGATGACCCGCGAGGATATGCCCGGACGCTGGGAGGCAATTCAGCGAAAGTTACGCTAATCGTCATTCCCGTGTTGAAAATCCCTTCCCCCTTGACGGGGGAAGGTTAGGATGGGGGTGAAACCCCAACTACAATTCAGTCATTCCCGTGAAAACGGGAATCCAGAAACCACCCCACATTAGACAATCTTGATAAATCGAAGACCTTGCAACCTGGAGGCGAGTAGATGACGGAACTACGGCTCGGCCTGGCCGGACTCGGACACGGCGAAACACTCTTGGGAGCGAACCGCTCCGACATTCCGATACGCGTGACCGCGCTCTGCGACACCAACGAAGACCTTCTCGACTCCGTAGCCCGCGAGCATAGCGTCAGCCACGCCACCACCGATTACGCCGAACTCGTAGCCCGACCGGATATTGACATAGTCGGCATATACACTCCCGGCCCCCTGCACGCCGACCAGATACTCGCCGCCCTCGACGCGGGCAAGCACGTAATGGTAACCAAATCCATGGTTTACACGATGGAAGAAGCCGAGCGGGTCGTCGAGGCTGTGGACAGGACCGGCCTGACCCTGCTCGTAACCCAGACGATGCGAGGCCGCTACGACTTCATGGAGGCCAAGCGCATCTGCGACGCTGGAACAATCGGCGAGCTCTTCATGGCTGAGGCGCACTACGTCCACGACCTTCGTCCGGTTTACGAACAGACACCCTGGCGCGTCAGTATGCCCCAGGACCTGATTCTCGGAGGCGCGTGTCACCCGATTGACCTGCTCCGCTGGTTCATGGGAGACATTGCGGAAGTTCACTGCTACGGCATCAGAAGCGGCGTATCCGCGGACTATCCGCAGGAGGACACATTCGTCATAAACGTCAGGTTCGCCAGTGGCAAGATAGGCAGAGTTGCTAACTTCCTGGGAGTAGTTCACACCCCTGGCGTTCCCATGAACAGTCTGTCCGTGTACGGGACCAGGGGTACGATTCTGGACAACAAGATACGTCTGGACGCCGACGAGTGGCTTCCGCAGCGCACTCTTTCGATAGAGTATCCGCCTGCTGGCGGGCACAGGGGCGAGATGATGATGATGCTTCAGCACATGGCCGACTGCGTTCTGAACGGCGCTACCCCATGGGTCGGAGTGAGGGAAGGCGCGTGTGTCGTATCCACCGGACTGGCCTGCTGGGATTCGCTCAGATCGGGCGGCCCCGCGGAAGTCCGCAACGAATTCTAGGCGTCGCTATCGGGCAAGAAATTCCAACTCAGGGAGACGGTGACACATGAGCGACAGAGAAAGATTCAAGCAGGCGGGCGAATATCTTGCCGCCGAATACACGGCAAATAGACCTTTGGACATAATGCGGCAGGATTTCGCGCCCCGCTCCCAGGTAGAAGCGTACGCGATTCAGGACGTATTCCAGTCTCGCATGATGGTGGTGAGAGGTCCGGCGGTCGGATATAAGATCGCCTATACCAACGCGATAATGCGGGAGAGATCGGGCGTGAACGCCCCATGCTCTGGGCGAATACTCTCCAATGGCGTGCTTGGCTCTCCTGCCACAGCGCTGAGAGCGGACTTCGTCCGGCTCGGCGTTGAATGCGAGGTCGCGGTCAAAATGGCGTCAGAGTTGCCGGCGTCGGGCGCGCCATACTCGCGCAAGGACATCGCCGGTGCGATAGAGTGGCTTGCCGTTTCTTTCGAGGTAATTGACGGACGCCCAGGCGCTGATGCTGAGGGACAGGACCCTGCCCTGAAGGCGATTGTCACTAACATCAGCAACGCCGGGGCCGTGCTGGGCGAACCTGTCGCCGATTGGCGAGACATTGATCTTCCCGCGTCTCGCGGCAGTCTCGTCGTAAATGGGGAGTTGATAGGGGAGGGCGTTGGCGCTGACGTGCTGGGACATCCGGTCGAACCCGTCGCTTGGCTGGCCAACAATCTTGCCGAACTGGGAAAGAGTTTAGAGGCGGGAGCGATTATCCTCACCGGGAGTTTCGTCCCGCCCTATATGCTCGACGCCGGAGATGTCGCTGTCGTCGCTATTGACGGACTCGGTGAGGCCCGCCTGGACGTATCCTGACAGATGAATTGGTCTAGATCAGGGCGTTGTGCCCGGTAAGGTCACGTCCGAGTATGAGCGTGTGAACGTCATGCGTTCCTTCGTATGTGTCCACGGTCTCGAGGTTCAGCATATGCCGGATGGCCGGATGTTCGAGCACGATGCCCGATCCGCCCAGGATCTCCCGTGCCGAGCGCGCGGCGTTCAGCGCAGCCCTGACGTTCTCCCGCTTGGCGAGTGAGACCTGGGTGAATCCCATCTTGCCGTGGTCCTTGAGAACCGCCAGCCGCCAGGACAGAAGTAGTCCCCGCGTGTGGTCCGATACCATATCCACCAGCTTGTCCTGCACCAACTGCCGCGACGCAATCGGCTGCCCGAACGTCTCGCGAGTTTGAGAGAAGTCCAGGGCGTCCTGGTAAACCGCCTCGGTTGCTCCCAGAACACCCCACGTAATCCCGTAGCGCGCCTGCGTCAGGCAGGACAGCGGCCCGCGCAGTCCCGTGACGTCCGGCAGCATGGCGCTCGCCGGAACGCGGCAGTCCTCCAGGACGAGTTCGCTGGTTACGGATGCCCGCATACTCATCTTGTGCTTGATAGCGTTCGCGGTAAAACCGGGCGTGTAGGTTGGTACCAGAAACCCCCGTACAACGCCCTCGTCGTCAGCCGCCCATACCAGCGCGACGTCCGCGATGTTTCCATTGGTTATCCACATCTTAGAGCCGTTGAGAATGTAGCTCTCGCCGTCCTTCGTGGCGCGGGTTCGCATCGCTCCGGGATCCGACCCACCCTCGTGCTCGGTCAGCCCGAAGCATCCGATGATCTCCCCTGAGGCCAGTTTGGGGAGATATTCCCGCTTCTGCTCCTCCGACCCGTAGGCGTATATCGGATACATCACGAGCGCGCCCTGAACGCTGGCAAAACTCCGAAGCCCCGAATCCACGTGCTCCAACTCGTACATGATCAGCCCATAAGAGACGTTGTTTACACCCGCGGCTCCATACTCCACGGGCAGGTTCGCGCCGAAATAGCCCATCTCGCCCAGCTTCGGTACCAGATGTCGCGGAAACTCCCCTCGCTCCCAGTAGTCCGCTATGTCAGGCGCGGCCTCGGAGTCCAAGAATTCCCGCGCCGTCGCCTGGACCTGCTTCTCTTCATCGCCGAGCATATCCAATACGTTGTAGTAGTCGAGCATTTCCAACATCCTTGATGAGAATTGATTGCGTTGGTTGATTGTAAGCCTAATGCCGCAGGCAGTGGTAGTCCGTGCAGACGGCGCCGGTTAAATTGACACCCAAAATCACCGGTGCTAACATCGGCCTGTAAAGGTGCGATGATGACACGTTTCCGGTACGATAGCTTGGGTGATATTCCCATGATGGTCGGCGCGCCAGGCCCCGTTAGTGTGGGTGAGTCGTACTCTCTGTGTGAGCGTCTCGCCAGAACACACTACGAAAATTTCTCCATCGCGTCATTCTTGCTTCCGCGGGAAAAGCGCAGGCATCTCTACGCGATATACGCCTTCTGCCGTTTCGTTGACGACCTCGGCGACGAGTTCGATGGCCACAGGTTGGCCGCGCTGGACTACTGGCAGGAAGAGACCGAAGCCTGCTTTTTCGGTGAGCCGTCTCATCCCTATATGATAGCCCTGCGCGACACTATCCACTCATTCGATATACCGAAAGAGCCTCTTCTGAACTTGATAGAGGCTAACCGAATGGACCAGACTATCACGCGCTACCCGACTTACGAAGACCTCAAGTGCTATTGCCGGCGCTCGGCCAATCCCGTCGGACGCCTCGTACTGTACGTATGCGGATACCGCGACGAGGAACGTCAGCGGCTGTCCGACTATACGTGTACCGCGCTCCAACTCGCTAACTTCTGGCAGGACGTGTCGCGCGATTTGGCGAAGGGGCGGATATACATGCCGCTCGAGGATATGGAGAAGTTCGATTATACGGTGGAGGAACTTGAACGGCATGAAGCCACGGATGGCTTCCGGCGACTCATGCGGTTTCAGGTCGAGCGTACCCGGGAACTCTTCCTCGAAGGCTTTCACTTGGTCAATCTGGTTGATGACAGTCTCAAGCTCGACATCGCCCTCTTCAGCAAGGGTGGCCTGAGTGTGCTCGACAGCATAGAACGGCAGGGCTACGATGTTCTGGGAAAACGTCCCGTCGTGGGTAAGGGGAAGAAGATGTATCTACTTCTCAGTACGCTTTTGAAGTTGAAACTGCTGAACAGGGTATGAGGTAGCGACATGACAAGCGACCTCGACCAGGCTTACGACTATTGCCAGCGCGTAGCTAAGACTCACGCCAAGAACTTCTATTATGCCTTTCGCACCCTCCCGTCGGCGAAACGCCGGGCGATCTATGCCGTGTATGCCTTTTGTCGGTATTGCGACGACGTGGCTGACGAAGACCTGCCGCTGGATGAGAAGCGAAGATTGTTGGATCAGACGCGCAATCGTCTGCGCGACCGGGCCTTTTCATCTCAGGACCCTGTATTCGTAGCTCTCGAGAACGCCATTGAAGAATTCGCGATCCCACGCCGCTATTTTGATGACGTGATCCGGGGTGTTGAGACGGACTTGGAAGTGTCCCGCTTCCAGACTTTCGACGACTTGAGGGACTACTGCTACCTCGTCGCTTCTACGGTCGGCCTCATCTGCATCGAGATTTTCGGATATGACGACCCCGTTGCAAGCGAATACGCTATTGACTTCGGAATCGCCATGCAGTTGACAAACGTAATGCGGGACGTAAAAGAGGATGCCGACAGGGGACGTATCTACCTGCCGCTCGACGACATTGACCAATTCGGCTACTCGGAACAGGACCTCATGGATGAGCGCAACAACGACAGATTCCGTTCACTGATGGACTTCGAGGCTGCCCGCGCCAGGCGCTATTTCGACTCCGGCGCCAGGCTGTTCCCGTTGCTTTCCCGGGAGTCGCGCGCCTGTGCCGCCGTTCTGCACCAGCTGTACAGCAGGATTCTCGATAGAATGGAATCCTCCGGCTACGACGTATTCGAGCGTCGCATTGGGTTGAGCGTCGGCGAGAAACTGCTGCTGGTTGCGAGGCTCTGGGCAGGCAGCTTAACGCCAAGTCTTGCCATCCGGCGCGGCAGATAGCGGAGACTCGATTCCCGTGTCTTCAAACCCCGATTCGACGAGAGTAGCGGTTCTTGGCGGTGGACTTGCGGGACTGTCGGCGGCGCGCTCACTCATCGAGATGGGCTACGAGGTGACCCTTATCGAAAAGAGGCCGTTCCTGGGAGGGAGGGCGTTTTCATTCTACTCGCATGAGACTGGCAGCGAGGTGGACAATGGCCAGCACGTTTTCATGGGCTGCTGCGCATACTACATTGACTTCCTCCGGGCCCTGGGCGCGTATGGTGACGCGTTTTTGCAAGAGTCCCTTCACGCCGAAGTGGAACTGGATGGAAGGAGAGGAGCGCTCTCGAGCGCGCCGGTCCTCGGACCTCTGCACCTCATGCCTTCCTTCTTGAAGTATCCTCATCTCGGCGTTGGCGACAAGATACGCGCCGCATACGGACTGGCTCGCGCCGCTCTGACCGACAGACGTAAGAATTCGCGGAAGCTGGACTCAGAGACCTTCTATGACTGGCTGAGGCGTCACCAACAATCTGAGAGGGCTATCGAGAATTTCTGGAATATCGTCATACTGCCGACGCTCAATGACGATGTCAGGAGCGTGAACACGGATATGGCCCTCAAGGTGATTCAGGAAGGCCTGCTGAAGCGTCCGGAGGACGCGGCTATCGGGTATGCCCGCATCGGACTGAGTTCTCTTGCCGGACTTCCCGGACAGCGCTTCATCGAGCAGCGTGGAGGCTCGACGCTCCTGCGGACGACAGTCCGCTCACTCCTATTCGATGACGACGGAGTGTGCGGCGTGCGACTCTCGAACGGTTCTACCCTGGAGGCAAACGCCTACGTCAGCGCGCTGCCCCACGACATTCTGCTCGATTGTCTGCCCGCCGAAAGGGCGGCAGACCCCTTCTTCGTGGGTATCGCGGAACTCCAATCCGCTCCCATAGTAGGCGTGCATCTGTGGTACGACAGGCGCGTTATGGAAGAGCCATTTATCGCATTTATAGACAGTCCGATACAGTGGATCTTCAATCGCAGTCTGATCCAGGGCGACAGCGACTCTCCTGGTCAGCATGTGTGCATATCGCTCAGCGGGGCTTGGCAATTCATAGATCGTTCCAAGGCCGAACTCCGGGAGCTGTTCGAGGAAGAGATGGAGCGGCTGTTTCCCTCGGCCCGCGGAGCCGCAATCGAAAAATCGCTTATCATCAAGCAGCCAAAGGCCACATTCCGATGCGCGCCTGGGGTGAATCGGCTCAGACCGTCCCAGGAAACTCCTGTTCCGAACCTCTTTCTGGCGGGAGACTGGACCGATACCGACTGGCCGTCCACGATGGAGGGTGCGGTGCGGAGCGGTGTATATGCCGCCAATGCAATTGCCGGGAAGATCGTGGGATGACTGCTTCGTTGACCCTGTCTTGGACAGGTTGCTAAACTCGCCTTGGGTTGGCGATCTGAAATTCGAGGAGTGCATCGGACGGCGTGGCAAAGAGACTAGCGGTAGCCGTGGCTTTGATTTTTCTTGCGCTCTTATTGAGTCATGGGCCGATTGAGGCTCAGCCGGACTTCCGGACCGTCGAAGGTGTAGTCGTAAGTGGAACGGCAGGGGGAGCCGACTTGTTTGGTCAGGTCGTTACGCTGCATCGCGTCACCTCCGCCGGATTTGACGATGTTACGACTCTCACCGATGACTCCGGCGCTTTCAGATTCGATAGTATCGAATACGATCCCTCGACAAGCTACGGTGTGTCCGTGCGATACCAGGATGCCATCTACGGTACCGACCTGGATATGTCGTCCGGTTCCCCTCCACCCGTCACACTGACCGTGTATGAAGCGACACACGACGATTCGATTGTGTCTGTCGGAGCCGCTTCGCTGCTTCTGGCGGCGGCGGATGCCACGGATCAGACGCTGGCGGCCCTGGAGATCATTACCCTGGTTAATGGTTCGGACCTGGCATATGTGCCCGGCGCGGGAGTGATGGAACTGCTCAGATTCGGCCTGCCCGCCGGCGCGACCGAACTCTCTTTGGACACACGGCTTATCGGAGCGGACTTCATACAGGTTGACCGGGGATTCGCTCTGCTTGCCAGTGTCCCCCCCGGCGAGCACGAAATCATGTTCTCGTACAGATTTCCTTATCCGGGCGGGTCGTTTTCGCTCCAAAAGACATATCGCTATGGAGCTGACTCACTCCGTATCCTCGCACCGGAAGAAGTGGTTTCCATTGCGGTCGAGGGGCTTGGCGAGCCTGAAAGCGTAAAGATAGGGGAGCGTCAGTATCGGGTTTTGACCGTGGACGGTGTGGGAAGAGGCGAGTCGCTTACTATGGAACTCGACGGGCTTCCAACTCGCGGCGCCGCCGACAGGATTGCGAGCGGCGTTTCGGGCATAAAGTTCCAGTACATCGCGCCTGTCGCCTTGGGCGTCCTCATGTTCGCCTTGCTGATCTATGGCGCGTTGGCGAAAAGCGCGGGTAGGCGGCGCGTTGAATCTACTTCGGACATCTCCAATGAGCGAGCTATCATATTCAGGATGATATCCGACCTCACCGACAACTACGAGTCCGGCGAAATATCCGACGAGGAGTACCGCCAGCGGCTTCTGGTCTTGAACGCGAGGCTCACCGCTCTAGGAGAGTATTCGCGGGGCTGAGTTCCTGTTGGATTTCACTCACGAAGAAGAGGCCCCCGCCTCTGGGACAGGGACCTCTTCACTAGATCGCTCTGGCTTCCCGCGAACGTTTATCCGCTATCTGGATAGAGCCGACGCGATTGTTGTGGTTGACTGGCCCAGGTCGAAGCCTATGGGGATGCCTCCGCCATTCGCGGGTCTGTAGCCCGCGCTGACGCCATTGCTCGACAACATGGCATTGATCCGGTCGAACATGGATGAGGCGCTGTCAATCGTTACACGGTTGATCTCGCCCCGCATCATCGCGTGGTTCTTCAGAAGGAGCGACGCCGGCTTGTACGGATCGAACTCGCCGTTGTTTATGTCGTTCTCGCTGAAGTAAGACTTTAGCCGCTCTACTATGCGCGGATTGCTGTCCGAGATTGTCCTGAGTGTGATGGGTTCTTTCAGATGTGGCGCGTAGGCCTGGTTGACGAGCCTCAGGTAGAATCCTGGGTCGAGGAGGTCCTCGATGTCCGCTTCTCTGACACGCGTGACTTCTATCCAGTTAACCGGTGTGCGCCCGACGGCCGCCATAGCCTCGTTGATCTGATCGAAGTGCTCCCTGTTCTCATTCGAAGTGTCCATTAGCACTGCGAGACTTGTGTAGTTGTCGCCCAGAAGCGAGATGAACGTCGGCAGATTCTCGGCGTTGCCGACCGGAATTACAACCCACCTTGGATCGAGCTTCGAAGCGCGTTCAGCAGCGCACATTTCACCGAGTACCTGTAGGTATATCAAGTCCGAGGCCGAATTGACCAACAGGCAGTGTGGAGCCAGGAACAGGGTTTGGACGAGCTGGTATCCCAGCGCCATCTGGAGGGGGAAGACCGTGTCGTCGTCGTTCTGCAGTATGTCCTGTCTGACAGTCGTGCCAAGATTGTCCATGTCCTCGACCGTTCTCACGCTGGTCAGGTTGTTCAGGTCAACCATGAATGGAGAGTGAGTCGTGTAAACGACTTGGTGCTTGGGAGCCAACCTCTCGTTGATGAATCGCTGGAAGTCGTACTGCGCCAGGGCGTGCAGGCTGAGTCCCGGCTCGTCCAGCAGGAATATCATGTCCCGGTCCTGCTCTTCCTGTATCTTCTCGATCATCGAGAAGTAAACCAGGAAGCTGAAGAACCACACGAATCCTTTTGAGCGCTCGTCGAACGGGACCGACACCCGGTGCCGTTCGTTCCAGACTCGAACGTGAAGGATAGCGCCGCTGTTGAGAGGAGGCGGGTCGTTCGGATTCGCCCTGGAAAGATCGAACTGCACCCGAAGCTGCTTGTTCTGCTTCCAGAACTCGAAGACCTCGTCGCTTATCCCGATTGAAGCGGATTCCAGTTCCGCCTTGAGGTATTCGAAGTTGGTCTCGTGTTCCAGGTCGTCGAGACTGCTTCCCACCATGGACAACAGTGCCATGAAAGTGCGGTCCGCGTCGTCCAACTCCTCAGGCGTTGCCCTGCGCTTCTTGATGTCCTCGATGGAAATCCGGCCGCGCATCGTGCTGTAGTTGTCGAAGTACACAAGCACCGGAAGGTACTTTTCCAGATGGTCCAGCACGACTTGCTGGCGTAGGTCTTTTTCGGGCAGCCGTCCGATGAGGTCGTCAACCGCCGAATTCTTGGTCTCTATTGACTGCAGTCGCTCCTGTAGGTCCTGCCACGTGGTGACCGAAGCGACGTACTGATGTATCTCTTCGGGCAGTCCCGCGGACTCGACCAGATGGTGGATGACAGCGGACTCGTCCATGTCGAACTGCCAGGCTCTCTGGTTTTTGTAGTTCTTGGACGCCATTACGCGGCGTGAGCGCATTACGCCCCGCCCGAACTTGGCTTCCAGATCAGCGATTTCCTCATCGCTCAGTTCGAATTCCGCGCGAACCGCGACGTCGGGATCGGAGTCGTGGCGCCGTCTGTAGCGTACATATCCCTTTCTGGGATAGTCGTTCAGACTGAACTTCCCGCTGGCGCTGTCCACCGGATTGAGACGCCTCAGCGCCTGAAGAAACGCTGTCTTGCCCGACTCGTTCTTGCCCACCATGCACGTGACGTTATCGATGGATACCCATCCTGAGTCGTCAATGCTGCGGTAGTTCGTGACTCTAGCTCTGATTAGCTTCATTTTTCCTCCTCGGCAAATCCTCCGCGCGGCCCCGACGCCGACTATTTACGCCATCGGTTAGCACAATTATTCACTATGGTGCGTCTAGGAATCAGAGGATGTTCGACTCTCTGACCTACACCCCCTGTCCACTGTTCGCAAAGAGTAACATTCGGTTACGGTTCCTCTTCAAGGAGTTTATATGCCTTGTTTTAGACTTGTATAAAAATTTACGCCGACTCGGGCGGAGGTCCCAAGAGTTGCTTCAGGGACTTCATCCGTCGAAGTCGGCGTAAGGAGTCTAAGACGATTCTCTCTCGATTTTAGATCTGGCTGTAGCCCGATCCCTTCCGATCCACGCCAGTGCCTCGGGCTTCGTCTATCCAGTCGAATTCCTTCAGGATCTCCTGGCTGTACGTGACCCGGCCCGTCACCGTGTCCAGTGGTTCAGAGGCAAGCAAAAGCGCCGATTTAGCCATGAGGTCGGGATGCTCGCCGCGCGGGTCGTCTATTCCTGTCACCAGGTTGTGGAAAACAGTGCCCGGTGTGGGAACTACCTGGGAAGGCGAAACGCAGGTGACCGAGATTCCGTACTGGTAAACTTCCTGCGCGAGTCCCTGGGAGAATCGTTCCAGCGCGGCCTTCTCAGCGCCATAGCATGTGCCGCCGGAATTCGCGGGAGCGTCCGGGTAAGGTCCGCGCCCGGGCCCTATGGCCGCGCCTGAAGAGATGTTCACTATGCTTCCGCTATTCTTGTCCATCATGTCTTGCAGTACCAGTTGGCATAGGATGAACGGCGCGTGAAAGTTCACCGCCCACGAACGCATCCAGCGTCGCAGCGGATAGTCCTTCACTGGAATGAAGTACGTCAGCGCTGCGTTGTTCACGAGTACGTCAACGCTGCCGTATGCGCTGTGAGCCTCCTCGATGAGACGCTCGCAGTCTTCAGGAAGCGAAATGTTTACCGCGGACGCGGTTGCGTCGCCGCCCGACTCGCGTATGTCGGAGACAGTCTTTTCCAGAGATCCCTCCAGAATGTGATCTCCCTCCCTGAGGGTGCGCGCGGCCGCAACGACTTTGCCGCCTTCCTGGGCGAACAGTCTAGCGATTTCCGCTCCAATGCCCCTGCTTGCCCCGGTTACTACACACACTTTACCGTCTAGTCTTCCCATTTTGGTCCTCCAGTTTCTTTGTCTTCGTTCGACGACCGCATTATATACCCATATGCCGTATTGCTTTATGGGGTTGTGCGTGTTCAGACGATGGAGTACATTTCCGACAGCATTGAAATGGAGGTATTCCGATGTCCGAAAAACAGGCGCCGAGCAAAGATGAAGTGATGTCATACCTGAGAGAACGTCGAAACTGGGGCAGATGGGGCGACAAGGGATCGGCGGGGGCGATAAATCTCATAGACGCCGAGAAGCGGCTGGAAGCCGTCGGGCTGGTAAAGAACGGTCGCGCCGTGTCTCTGAGCAGGCCGCTGCCGGTCGAACCGAGAGCCGAGAATCCAAGGCCGGCCCAGCACTATATGTTCGTCATGGACAGGCCGCATGGAGGCGGGGCGGCGATGGACTTCTACGGTGTCTCTTATCA
The DNA here is from genome assembly GCA_965202815.1 of Dehalococcoidia bacterium. Taxonomy (GTDB): domain Bacteria; phylum Chloroflexota; class Dehalococcoidia; order Lucifugimonadales; family UBA1123; genus VXRN01. The sequence continues at coordinate 103,736 of CBDBCD010000002.1, read as the reverse complement.
CGGCACCGCTACTACCCACATTGACGCTCTCTGCCACGTATGGGACTCCGGCGGCATGTGGGACGGCAAGTCGCCGGAGGATATCCTCAGCTTCTCGGGCGGCTCTTACGGCACGGTTGACGCCTGGAGCGATGGGATACTCACGCGCGGAGTTCTTCTGGATGTTCCAGGGCATCGCGGCTCTTCCTATGTAACGCTCGATTCGCCCGTCCACGGATGGGAGCTTGAGGAGATCGCGGAGGCGCAGGGAGTGGAGATAAGGGCCGGGGACGCAGTCATGGTTTACAGCGGAAGGGAAGCATACGCCGCCGACCACGGCGGCAACTGGGCCGGAGAAGATTCCCGGCCCGGCCTCCACGCATCGTGTCTCAAGTTCGTGCGCGACAACGACATCTCCATACTCGGCTGGGACATGATGGACGCGTCTCCCAATGAGTACGACGTGCCCTGGACGGTTCACGGGGTAATCTTCGCTTACGGCGTCGCGCTCTTGGACAACTCGCTTCTGGAGCCGCTTGCCAACGCCTGCGCCGAGGAAGGGCGATATGAATTCATGCTAACGATTAATCCGCTCAATGTGATAGGCGGAACGGGTTCTCCCGTCAACCCGATAGCCGTCTTCTGAGACAGGCCGTTTCGCTCGCGCGTTCCCGTTCGCGGCCCGAACGGGCCTATCGGCGTATCCTCACGCCGCCGCTGACGATTCCGCGGCTCATTGGGCGTTCATGTTAGCGCCCGCTATCGGGGCGCCGAGCGACTTCACGTCCAGCGCGTGTCTGGCGACCATGAGATATACTCTGTTGGCGCGGGCGGCCACCACTTGGTTCACTCGCCCGAGCGCGTCTCTGTACAGACGCCCGAGCGGCGTCGGCGGAACTATGCCCAGCCCGACCTCGTTGCTAACCAATATCCACGTCGCCGCCGACTTCTCGTATACCTCGATCACTTCGTCCAGCGTGGACAGGATTTCCTTCTCCACGTTCGGGTCGTCTTCCATTTTGATCAACAGATTGCTGACCCACAGCGTCAGGCAATCCAGCAGACAGATTTCGTGGCTATCCAGGCTGGCCCGGATGGCGGAAGCCAGATCAAGCGGCTCTTCCAGCGTAGTCCACCGGCTCGGACGTTGTCTGCGATGGGCGGCGATGCGTCGTTCCATGTCCTCGTCCAACGCCTCCGCGGTAGCCACGAACAGCACGCGCTCTCGCTGGCGCGCCAGTTGTTCCGCGAACGCGCTCTTGCCTGAACGCGCTCCGCCCAATATGAGAATAAGTTCCTTGCTCAAATCCCCCTCCCGGGAAAGGGTTGCTTCACTCGGAGGCGACAACCTGTCTGAGCGCCTCGGCCAGCCTCCGGTTCTCGTCCATGCGTCTTATCCCGACTCTGATATATTCAGGCATTCCGAAAGATGTACAGTCCCGTACGCAAACCTTGTGTCGCTTCAAGAGCTTCAGGCGCAGTCCGGTGGCGTCTCCCACCCTGAGCGTAACGAAGTTCGCGGCTGATGGCGCAAGCTCCATCCCCAGCGAGCGAGCCGCTTCCTTCAAGTACTCCTTGCCCTCTCTTACAGCCTCGCGTCCCCTCTCTACGTGTTCGGCATCTCGGAGAGCCGCGATTCCGGCGGCCTGCGCGGGCGCGTTCACGCTCCAGCTATATTGGAAGCTCTTTACCCGCTCTACCACCTCCTCGGACGCCAGCATATACCCGAGACGCAGCCCGGTCAGCGCATAGTCCTTAGTCATGGATCGCAGCAGCGCCACGTCGGACATGGCGAGCAACGGCGTCGAATCCCAACTCCTGTCCACGAAGGACACATAGGCTTCGTCCAGCGCCAGCAGGCCAACGCCCCGCAGAGCGTGGGCGATGCGCGTCACCTCTCGCTCCCCCAGGTAAACCCCTGTCGGATTATTCGGATTGCAAAGAAATACGACCGATGGCCGCTCTGCGGCTATGTGGTCAATAGCAGCTTGAACGTCCCATTGAAAGCGTCTCCCGTCTGGAGAGAGTGCGACAGGGGAAACTTTCTGAAGACGACAGGCTGCCTCGTATTCGCCGAATGTGGGGGTAAAGATCAACGCGGTTTCGTCGCTCGGGAGGAACGCTCTCGCCAGCAGATGTATGAGTTCGGTCGAACCGTTGCCGACGAGGATGCTGTCTGGCGTAACGTTCACTGCTCTGCCAATGGCAGCCCTGAGCTGAACGCAATTCGTATCCGGGTACGTGGCCAGGTTCGCATCGTTCGCGGCCTTGATAGCGAGCGGCGACGGTCCAAGTGGGTTCACGCTTATGCTGAAGTCCAGCGCATCCTCGTGTCGCAGCCCAAGACTTTTGAGTTCCGACGAGTTGAGGCCGCCGTGTGTTGGTCTTGTGAATCTGAAAGTCATTTTCACTCCTTAACCCAACAGAAACCCAACAGAATTCCACGCAAAGCAAGAAAGCCAATGGATACGAGGATGCCAAGAGCGCCGACCATATAAGCCACCCGAATCGCGGCTCCTACATGAGACGCGCTTGGATCCGGCATACCGTCTCCAATTCGATAGTGGCCCGGCTTCTCCAGCGCGACACCGAAGCCGTCTGGACATGGCGCCAATCGTCCATCCCGCGTTCGGACTCGCGGTCAGTCTGCGCCCACGCGAGCGCGCTTCCGGCCGATGGCCCGTTCAGCGCACCGGTTGATATTATGAGTGCCGCGCTCAGACGCGCGGGAATCAGGTTCACGAAGTCGTCCAGCAGTGCCGACCCTTTGCCCAGATGCTCGTACTTTCCTTTGTAGCCGATCATGCTGTCGAGCGTGTTTATCGCTCGATAGATGAATGCGCCTGGCAGGCCGAGGAGTGCGAATGCCAGCCACGGCCCTATGAAACTGTCTGTTGTATTCTCCGCCACCGATTCGATTGCCGCCGCTGCCACGAGAGGACGGCTCAGTGTTCTAGTGTCGCGGCTTACCAGGCTTCTCAATCCGTGCCTAGCCTGGCCGATGCTCTTCGATTCCATTGCTTCCTGAACACCTTCAGCGGCGACTGCCAGAGCTCGAACCGCGAAGGTCGTGCTGAGTAGAAGCGCGCATCCTGCAACGTAGAGGATGCTACTCAACTCACGCAGGACATTGGCCATAGTCCAGGCCGGCATCGCCACGGTCGAGGGGACGACTGTCGCAATGACCATCCCCCAAAGTAGCGCGGGCCATCTTGATCCGCTAGAAGGACCGATGCCTTCCAGCCAGGCGGTCAACCTGCCCATCCAGACAACGGGATGTGCGGAGTTAGGCAATTCTCGGATAGCCAGGTCGAGCGCGACCGCAAACAGAAGCGCTGTCGTGTCAAGATGCCATTCGCCTGGCCAGATTTCCCATTCCACTTCGCGCAGTCCTAATCCAAATTTCCCAGCCAGGTGAACGGTGACACGACTGGCAACAGCGCGCTTCCGACCAAAAACACGCTAACCAGCAGGACGGCCACCTCAGTGACTTCGATAATTGCTCCATAGACGTCCCCGGTTAGTCCACCCAACTGCTTCGATGACCATTTTCCCAACGACCAGGCTGCGGCGCTGGCTGCCGCCAGGAGCCCCAGGCCAATCGGCCCGGCGAGGACAAACGCCGCCATGAACGAAATCGCAAGAGCTGATGCGATGTGCCAACGCCGACCGCTTCTGAAAAATGGCGTCCCGATTCCTCTATCTCGTGCGTAGGGAAACACTTCCATCGCGAGAGTCGCGGCCCAGCGGGAGAGGCACGGAACAGGATCAGGATCCATATCCGGCCTCCTTGTGGAAGCGACATGATCGTTGCAACCTTGAGGAACAGTAAACTGACCGCTCCCGCTACTGCGAATGCTCCGACATATGGGTCTCGCAGAATCTCGAGGCGACGCTCCCTGCTGAATCCTCCGAAAAGCGCGTCGCAGCAGTCCATCAATCCATCCAGATGCAGCGCGCGAGTGAGCGCGACCATGGCGACAGTCAGGATGACGGCGGGCATTACGGGAGGAATCGGACTCGTGTCCTGCGCTATGAAATCGTATCCCATATTCAGCAGAAGGTCGGTCGCCGCGAGAATGCCGCCCAACATCAGGCCGACGACCGGAAACCAGGCCCGCGCAAAGGCCAGCCTGGGCGCTGCGTAACGCGGCGCAACGGGGAGAATCGTCATGAAACTGATGGCAGACATCAGGCCCCTCACCGAATTTCCTCGCTCCTGTGTCCCGTGTCATCTTCTCTTTCCGACACCCCCGCTTCTGAGAACGTCGTCATATCTGATAGGCACGCGGCGGCGGCCTCGATTATAGGAATGGCCAGCGTCGCGCCCGTGCCTTCGCCAAGGCGCATCCTCAGGTCGAGCAAAGGATCAAGTTCCAGGAAGGTCAGCGCCGCGCGATGTCCTCTCTCCGCCGATACGTGCGACGCGATCATGTAGTCGCGCGTGACAGGACACAGCGCGACCGCTACTAGCCCGGCGGCGGCTGAAATGAATCCATCCAGTACAGCCGCCCGCCGCGACATCGCGGTCCCTATGATCACGCCCGCCAGAACCCCAATTTCGAATCCCCCAACCTTGGCAAGCAGGTCGAGGCCGTCGTCCGGATCGGGCCTGTTTACATCCAATGCTTCCCGCACCACTTCTATCTTGCGCCGCAGCTCTTCCGGCGTTCGTCCGGTTCCTTCTCCGGTTGTCTCGGCGGGCGGTCTGCCGCTGACAGCCGATGTAATTGCGCTGGATGGAGTTGTGTTGCCGATACCCATTTCGCCGGTTGCGATGAGGTCGGCGCCGGACGCGACCGCCTCTACCGCCAGATTTATCCCCGTTTCGATGCACCGTTCGGCTTGGTGGCGAGACATTGCCGGCCCCATGCTGATGTCACCTGTGCCGCGAGCGACCTTATGAGAACGCAGTCCATGGTTCGGCGGTAGATCCGAGGCGACTCCCGCGTCAACGATGATCTGGCGAACGCCAAGACGTCTGCACATCACGCTGACCGCTGCCCCTCCATTCAGAAAGTTCATCACCATCTGCGCGGTAACCTCTTGTGGGTAGCCCGTAACGCCGCGTGCCACCACGCCATGGTCCGCGGCTGCTACGACGACAGCCTTGCTGCCAATCTGCGGACGCTCCGACCCAAAGATTCCCGCCAGCCTGACGGACACGTCTTCAAGCCGCCCGAGACTGCCCGGCGGCTTGGTCAGGTCCAACTGCCGCGCTTCCGCGCGCCGCATGGCATCCGCGTCCGCCGGACGTATGCGCTCTATGGCCTCAGATACAGTGATGGGAGTATTGCTCATATCCTTAGAACTCCAGTCCCGGCTGCGCCTTGATGCCCTGTTCTTTGTATGGATGCTTGATCTCGCGCATCTCGGTAACGAGGTCCGCGAACTCTATCAACTCGTCCGGCGCGTAGCGGCCCGTGATGATCACGTGGAGCATATGCGGCTTCCGCTTCAGGACTTCTATCACGTCCCCAACTGGAATCCAGCCGTAGTGGAGCGGATATGTGAACTCGTCCAGGATGATAACGTCGCGGTCGTCCGACAGAATCGCCTCACGGCATTTCTCCCACTGCTTTCTGGCCAGGTCCGCGCTGGCGTCGAGGTCTTTGCTCAGCCACGTGAAGCCGTCGCCAAGCGCGCCCCACGGTATCTCCAGCTTGGCGGCGGCTCGGCTCTCGCCGTACCGGGAGCCGGTGTGCTTGATGAACTGGAACACTTCCACGTTCATGTTCCGACCCCAGGCGCGGAACAGCACGCCGAGCGCGGCTGTCGTCTTGCCCTTTCCATTGCCGGTATTGATGACCACCAGCCCCTTTCTGATCGGTCGCTCTCTAACTCGTCGCTCTTTTCCGCTCTCTGTCGTCATTGTGGCCTCCCAACGCCGTCACCGAGTGGGTCCGATAAGCCATACTTGCGGACACCCGGTCACGGGATCTATCTGCACCGACGTATCCACCCCGAATACTTGTCTTAGGTTGTCTTGAGTCAATACTTCGGCGGGCTTGCCTTCCGACACTATCGCGCCGTCCGAAAGCATAGCCAGCCTGTCGCAGTACCTCGCCGCCAGAGCTATGTCGTGGAGCGCCGCCACCATGGCGACCCGGCGCTCCACGATTTCATGTCTCAGCGTCTCCATTATCGAGAGGCGATATCGAAGGTCCAGGCTCGATGTCGGTTCGTCCAGCAATATCACCCGCGTCCGCTGGGCCAGCGCGCGCGCCAGCGCTACCCTCTGCCTCTCTCCACCCGACAGCCGGTCGAGTTGGCGGCTTTCGAATCTCTCTGTGTCTGTCCGCGCCATCTCCTCCCGCGCTATCCGTCTGTCGCGGCGTCCCTCCAGTTCGAACCGGCCCAGGTGGGCGTATCTTCCCATCAGAACGGTTTCGAGCGCGGTGAACGGGTGAGCCGCGTCCTGCTGGGGCATGAACGCGACGCTCCGCGCGCGCTCCCCGGCCTTCATGCGCTCGATGCGCGTTCCGCCCAGCCTCACACTCCCCGAGTCCGGTCGAAGAAGTCCCGCCAGCGTCCGAAGCAGCGTACTCTTGCCCGCGCCGTTCGGCCCGATAAGGCCCACTAGTTCTCCCGGACGCGCCTCGAGCGAAACCGACCGGAGAACCTCGCTGCCTCCCAGCCTCACCGATACCTCATTCGCCCTGATTGGAACGCCCTCGCCCATCCGATCACTCCCCGTCATACGGCTCGAAGTCGCTGAATTCGACATCTTCGAACCTGTCCGGGTACAGCATGAGCGCGGTCTGCTCGATGCCCCGCACGTTCCAATGAGAAAGGGTCGTGTACTTCCGTGAATCAACGACGTGGACCATCTCCTCCTTCACCGCCGACACTTCCGCGAGCGCGGGATGGCTCAGCAAGTCGTCCCGCAGTTCGTTCGCCCCGTACTCCACCGGCTGGGTTATCAGGATTACGTCCGGGTTCATAGCCGCTACGGACTCGACGCTGATGGTCTGGTGTCCGGCTATCCCGTCCCGAGCCGACGCGTTCACGCCTCCCGCGGTCTCTAATATACCGCCCTCCGTGGTGTCCGCTCCCGCCGCGTAGAGTACGTCCGAGTAGCGTGTCATCGAGATGATGGAGGGGCGTTCAGGAGCGCCGCGCGGCGGGACACGCTCGCTCACCAGCGCGAGCCTGCCCTCGATCTCCGCGACCAGTTCCAGTGCTCTCTCTTCCACCCCCAGCATATAGCCCATCAGCAGGATGGTCGGGATATTGCCCTCTGCCGAACTCTCCAGCGCGGACCGCGCGACCGGAACCCCCGCCTCTTGTATCAGCCCTACTATGTCCGCGTCGGTGAATTTGGACACGATCACCAGGTCCGGCTTGGCCGCCAGAACGTTTTCCACCCCCTTCTCGAAGGTTGGCAGGCCCGCCGCCTGTTCCGACACGTTCGAGTAGGCCGCGTCGCCGGTGAACGGTCCGACGGCGGCGAACCTGTCTCTGTCCACTAGCGCGAGAAGTATCTCGTCGTGGCCCAGTGAGTAGGAGAGAATGCGCTGCGGTGGCCCCTCCAGGCGCACCAGGCCGTCTGCCGTCTCCACCTCGCGAGGCCAGCCTCGGTTGGACACGTCCACTATGCCCGAAACCGCGGGATACGGTATCGCCGTCGGCGTGGGTATGGGCGTGGCCGTCGGCTGGGGTGTAGCGGTAGGCGCAGGCGTCGGTTCGGGCGTAGCCTTTGGTGCCGGTGTCGCTGTAGGCGCGGGCATCGGAGTGGAACTTGGTTCGGGCCTGGCGGTAGGCGCGGTCGTCGGCGCGGCTGCCGGAGAGGTGGCAGGCTCCGACTCCGTGCCACAAGCGACAAGCGCGACGTCCATGACCAACGCGAACAGTACGGCCATATACCCTGTCTTCAATCTCAGGACAATTGCATAACTACTATCATTCCCGTGAAAAGAGACCTTCGCGCAACTACCGTCATTCCCGCGAAAGCGGGAATCCAGGGGTGGAGGGGCGGCCTGCCCAGCTATGGGTTCGCCCAGACCTCCGTGATGAAGTGGAGCGGGGTTTGGCAAAGGTCTCAATCTCGACATCATTTCACTTCCTCTATTCGTATGACTAAAGCATTGAGGCGCGCGCCTTGTTGCGCGCTAACAGCAGGATGAAGAACAGCGCGCCCACCAGCGCGGTGACGACCCCGACCGGAATCTCAGCGGGGGTTATCGCTGTCCTGGACAGCGTATCCGCGACGAGCAGGAATACTCCGCCCCCCAGCGCGCTCAGCGGAATCAGTACACGGTGGTCTGCCCCGACCGCCAGCCGCAGAATGTGCGGCGCTATCAGGCCGACGAAGGCTATCGTCCCTGAGAACGCCACCGCCGCGCCGGTTATCATCGAAGAGGCTAGGAGCAGCGTGTTCCTGGTAAGACCTACCCGTACACCCAGCGAGCGCGCCTCCTCATCGCTCACCATCAGCAGATTCAGGTCCCGGGATAGCGCGACCGCCGCCGCGATTCCCAGCAGAATCGGCGGTATGGCGATCCGCGCGTCCGTCCAGGTGGAAGCGCCCAGGCCTCCGGCCAGCCAGAAGAGCATCTCCCGCTGCGCCTCGAGGTCCCTGGTGAACAGGATGATTGCGGAGATGATCGCCGCCGCGAACGCGCTGATTGCCACTCCCGTCAGCAGAAGGGCGGCCATGGAGAAGCGGCCTCCGATGGAGGCTACGAAATACACTAGCGCGAGCGTAATGGTCGCGCCCGCGAACGACATGGCCGGCAGCGCGAGCGGAAATGCCACCTGCGCCCCAAGCGCGATTGCTGCCACGGCTCCCAGTGCGCCGCCCGCCGATACGCCGATTATGCCCGGGTCCGCCATAGGGTTCCTGAACAGGCCCTGCATGACCGCTCCCGCTACTCCCGGCGCAGCTCCCACGGTCAGAGAGAGAATTACGCGCGGCAGTCTGATAGTTGAGACAATCGCCTTCTCGGTGTCTGAAGCGGTTGATTGACCTGCGCCAAGCCACTCGAGAAGTACCGCCGCGACTTGCTGTGGAGCGATTGCGTAGGGTCCGACTGCCGCGGCGACCATCGCCAATGCGAGCGCCATCGTGATCAGGAGCGTTGAGCCGACAGCTAGTTTGAGGAGAACGGGCGAGTCGGAGAAGAAGATAGGTCGAGGCAATGCGGTCCGGCGGCGAAGTGTCTGTCCGCCGGGATTCAGACCGTCTCTGTCGGAGCGCAGGTTCGGCGCCCCGGAGTTTGCTGTACGCAACAGAAAAATCCCCGCCGCTTTCGCGTTGCGGGGATTGCGTCGGCTAGACTCTGCGCCTCTTTATCGAAGCGCCGCCTGAACCTGAGGCGCTCCCTGAGACGAAGAGCGGCTACTCAGCCCCGTTCGGCAGGTCTCCTGGCTCTCGGATCATCGCCTGTCCCGCGCCTTCCCATCCATTTAGGACAGTGGCATTAGCGGGAGGCTAGCCGATTACAGTGGCGCCTCCGCAGCGGCCTTTCACCGCTTTCCCTATTCGCGCTCGATCATCGAGCGCACCGAACTGGGTTGGCCTTCATTAGCTGGCCTGATATTAGCAACGGTCGAGGATGCTGTCAATGCTTTGCTCGGTTTCACATAGAACTACATATCTCCGTCCCAAATCCGCTATAACGCGAACATAGAAACTAATACAGGAGCGCCGACCGCCCATGTCCTCAACCGTTCGCTGACCCATGCTTTGCCCTCCTTGTCCATATCATCAGGTGATGCTATACTCAGAACATAATCTATTGACTTGTTGGAAGTGGGCGCGGCCCACTTTCTTTTTTCAATAGAGAGTGCGATTCTCGCCGGAATAGTCAAGGAGGTGGCTGAATGATGAAGAGCGACTTTGTGATCGCTTTGACACAGCTTGCCGCTGAGCGAAACCTGCCAAAAGAGATTGTGATCTCAGCCATCGAGGCTGCGCTGGCGTCCGCTTACCGCAAGGACACTATCGCAGCCGGGCAGAATATCTCGGTGAAGTTGGATCCGGGATCGGGAGACGTCACCGTCCATATACTCAAGACTGTCGTGGATACGGTGCTGGACCCTGAGACCGAAATCCTGCTCCCCGACGCCAGACAGATAAGCCGTGGAGTCGCGCTTGGAGATGTAATTTCGACCAGCAGTATTCCTCACAGCGCCGGACGCATCGCCGCCCAGACCGCTAAGCAAGTAGTCATGCAGCGGCTCCGAGAAGCGGAGCGAGACCTGGTTTACCAGGAGTTCATCGAGAGGGTGGGGGAAGTCTTCCCTGTAACCGTGCAGAGGGTTGAAGCCCGCCACGTTGTCGTGGACATGGCTAGGGGCGAGGCGATACTGCCGCACTCCGAGCAGATGTCTTCCGAGCGCTATCGCCAGGGGCAGAAGTTCAAGGTTCTCCTGAAATCGGTAGAGCGCACTCCCCGCGGGACAGAGTTGATAGTCTCGCGCGCGGACAGGGATTTGCTCAGACGCCTGTTCGAAATGGAAGTTCCTGAAATTTACAATGGCGCGGTTGATATGGTCGCGATTGCACGTGAGGCCGGCTCCAGGAGCAAAGTCGCGGTCCGCGCTCGTCAGGATGGCGTTGATCCGGTCGGGTCATGCGTCGGGCTGCGCGGAGTTCGCATCCAGAACATAGTCAACGAACTCCAGGGAGAGAAGATAGATATACTGGAGTGGAACAAGGACATCGCGAGGTTCATCGCCAATGCCCTGAATCCTGCCCAGGTGATGCGGGTGGAGCTCGACCCGGCTACGGATACCGCCATCGCCGTGGTGCCCGACAGGCAGCTTTCGCTGGCAATCGGCAAAGAGGGTCAAAACGCTCGACTGGCCGCCAAGTTGACGGGGTGGAGCGTAGATATAATGAACTCCACCGACGCTGAGGCGGCGGCGCTTGAACGCGCCAGGATCGCCGCTGAGGCAGCCGCTGAAAAGGCTCGCCTGGAAGCCGAAGAGCGCGCTGCGGCAGAGGCCGGTTCGGAAGACGAACAGGAACTCTCCGAAGAGGAGATTGCCGCTGCCGTCGCGGAGACTCCCGAAGTCGTTCAGGAACCCGCCGAAGAGCCTCCAACGGAACCTGAAGTTCTGGAGGTCGCGGCGGAAGTCGAAGCCGAACCGGAACGCACCCCCGAAGAAATCGCCGCTGAAGAGGCCGCGATACTGGCCGAGCTTGAGCGTGAAGAAGAGGAACTTCGCGCCGCCCTCGAAGCTGAGGAGCGTGAGAGAGAGGCGGCTGAAGCCGCTGCCGCTGAGGCGACTTCGCTCAGGAATCTGCCCGAAGACATCTGGACGATTCCCACTGTGCCGGGTCAGGCCGAACCTAGTGGAATAAGATTCGCCGAAGACATTGACGGGCTCAGGGGAGGAGTTACCGCGCGAAGAACCCGCAGGAACTCTCCGGGGACGACTGAAGGTCAGCCCCCCGCCGCCGCTAGGGGAGGTCGCGGTAGGCGTGGCCGTGGCAGAACCAGCAGACGGCGACGTTAACTCTGACGATGTGAGGAGCGCTTCATGTCCGTGCTTAGGCGAGTTCCACAAAGGACCTGCGTATCGTGCGGCGTGAAGGCCGGCAAACGCGAGCTATTGCGGCTGGTTTCGGCGCCGGGCGACGGTGTAGTCGTTGACTTGACCGGTAAGAAGAATGGTCGAGGCGCCTATCTATGCGTGTCGTGCCGCGGCGCTTCGAAACGCCTGCGGCGCAACAGGATAGAGTACGCGCTGCGGACCAAGATAGACGAAGATAATTGGCGGGCCTTGGTTGAGGCTATGATGTCTTAGCGTGAAGGCGTCGAGATAGTCTTTACCCGGGCTTCGGGAAAGAGGAGGTGTATGTGCGGCTATGACAACGAGCAACATATCCCAACCCATACAATCTACGACAACGTCGCTCGAACATAGCGTTGAAGAGATTTCGACCGCTATCCGGCTTCAGGGGCTCGAGCCTCTGAGCATACCGGCGGCTATTACCGTGGCGGACTTCGCCTCGGCAATGGACGTGGGGCCGGTCGAAGTAATCAAGGCCCTGATGCGCACCGGCTATATGTTCACTATCAACGATGTTATCGAACACAGTGTCGCGTCTGTGGTTTCACCCGCTTTCGGGTATGGCCTGCTGCCGCTTGAAGCCGAGTCGAGTTCAGAAACCGGTTCGACATCCCTGGTATTCTCACCCGATGAAGAGGATGATCAGGATGCCCTGGAACAGCGTCCGCCGGTTATTACTATTCTCGGACACGTGGATCATGGCAAGACTACTCTGTTGGACACGATTCGAAATGCCAACGTAGTCGAAGACGAGGCCGGCGGAATCACCCAGCACATGGGCGCGTATCAGATTGATCATGAGGGAACGCCTATTACTTTCCTGGACACTCCGGGCCACGAGGCTTTCACGGCGATGCGTGCGAGAGGCGCCCAGGTCACCGATATAGCGGTTCTGATTGTCGCTGCGGATGATGGCATTATGCCCCAGACTATCGAGGCGATAGATCACGCCAGGTCCGCTGAAGTGCCCATCGTAATCGCTATCAATAAAATTGACCTTCCCAATGCCGACCAGGAAAGGGTGAAGCGTCAGCTTGCCGAGCAAAACCTCCTCATCGAAGAGTGGGGCGGTGAAACTATTGCCGTCCCTGTGTCTGCGATCAACGGCGAGGGTGTAGATGAGCTACTGGAAAACCTGATCGTGCTGTCCGAAGTCAGCGAACTCAAAGCTAACCCTGACAGATACGCCCTCGGCGTGGTCGTAGAGGCCAGGCGAGACCGAAGCCGCGGAACTGTCGCCACCCTGATTGTCCAGACCGGGACGCTTGAAGTCGGAGACAATGTTGTGATTGGCGGTATCCGTGGCAAGGTTAGGGCGATGTTCGACGACGAGGGGAACAGAATTGATTCCGCCGGCCCTTCGACGCCGGTCGAGATTCTTGGACTGAACAGCCTTCCTCAAGCGGGCGAACTGTTCGAGGTGGCGGCTGACGAACGCGAAGCTCGGGAGTGGGTCCAGGAATATGAGATCGAGCAGAGAAGAGAGCGACAGAGCGGTCCGACGCTTGAGGATGTCCACACCCGGATTCAACTTGGGGAGATCGTCGCGCTCAACCTGATTGTAAAGACCGATGTGCAGGGAACTCTCGAACCGGTGCGCGCGGCGCTCGAACGCCTGAATTCGGACAGCGCGCGAGTCAACATAGTTCACATCGCAAGCGGCGGAATAACGGAAAGCGACATTCTGCTCGCAGTCGCCTCGAAGGCCGTGATCATTGGATTCAACAGCCCTCCTGAACAGGGCGCGCAGATGCTCGCCAATCAGGAAGGTGTCGAGATCCGGAATTACGATGTGATCTACCACATGACCGAAGACGTCGAACGCGCGCTGACGGGTATGCTTCAGCCCGTCTATGAAGATGTGTTCGAGGGCAGAGCGACGGTTCGCGCGGTCTTCAACCTCGGCAGGCGCGCCAGGGTCGCGGGCATCTACGTCAACGACGGGCGCATCGCGCGAGGCAATACGCTCCGTGTAATGCGTAACGGCAATGTCGTAGCGACCGGTGTTCCCGCCAGCCTCAAGCGCTTCCAGGACGATGTGCGAGAGATAGCGAATGGCTTCGAGGGCGGCGTTGCCATCGAAGGATTCAACGATTGGCAGGAAGAAGATGTCATCGAGTCCTATCGCTCAGTCCAGGTCAGGTAGGACGCAATTCTCACGAGGCCATCGGTATTTCATTCGGAAGCCGCAATCGCCGCGCGGCCCTGTTTAGTCCTGGGATTCTGTGATCGCTCATTAGGCTGTGTTGACAGTTACCGTCATTCCCGTGAAAACGGGAATCCATGAGTTTGGAGTATAGCTGACGCTACTATCGCTATGATCGTTTAGATGGCAGAATCATCAAATGTCAACAGAGCCTAGTCCAGGTATCTGCTCGGAGGTCCTGTTTTGTCGAGAAGAATCGAGCGTCTCAATTCCATGATCCGCCGTGACGTGAGCGAACTGCTGCGTTACGAAGTGAAGGACCCAAGGGTGTCGGGCGTTGTGAGCGTGACTCGCGTCAACACATCCAATGATGTGCAGCACGCAAGAGTGTATGTAAGCGTATATGGGACGCTGCGAGAAAAAGAAGACACGATTGCCGCTCTGCAATCAGCCGCCGGATTCATCAGGCGCCAACTTCGGGGCAGGCTGGAGACTCGCCACGTTCCCGTCCTCAAGTTCATCCTTGACGACACGCTGACCGAGGGCAACCAGATGCTCGAATTGCTCGACAGCCTGGCGGAAGAAATTCCGGACTCGACGCCCGCTTCATGACCATTGGCGCCGTGGACGGCATTCTCATACTGAACAAGCCTCAGGGCATCTCATCCATGGACGCCGTCCGCAAGGTAAAGCGCGCCAGCGGGATAAAGCGTGTAGGGCATGGCGGAACGCTGGATCCTATGGCGACGGGCGTGATTCCGATTCTGCTGGGCCGGGCTACTCGCCTGATGGAATACATGCTCGACAGTTCCAAAGAGTATGTGGGTGAGGTCTGTCTGGGCGTGTCCACCGACACGTATGACGCCGATGGCCAAATAACCATTCGTCGTGACTCTTCCGGTATAACCCAGGAGCGAGTAGAAGACGTTCTCACGCATTTTCTGGGCCGAATAGAGCAGACTCCACCTATGTTCAGTGCGCTAAAGAGACAGGGAAAGCGCTTATACGAACTCGCCAGGCAGGGAATCGAAGTTCAGCGTGAGCCGCGTGCGATGACGGTGCACTCGATCCGGCTCGCGGACTGGCGTCCGCCCATCGCTGCCGTACAAATCGAGTGCAGTCGCGGGTTCTACGTGCGCTCCCTCGCGCACGATATTGGAGTAAAGTTGGGATGTGGGGCTCATCTTCAGTCTCTGACTCGTCTCAGGACTGGCCGACTCAGAATAGCGGACGCCGTCTCCATAGAGACCGTTCAGCGTAGCTTCCGGGAAGGCGCTTGGTGCGAGTTGCTGATCAGCCCGGACAGCGTACTTGGAGACCTCAGGGCATTGGTTGTCAGTGAGCGAGAGCGGAGAGACATACAGAACGGTAGGCGCATCCACCTTGCGCATGAAGACTGTACGCCGCGGCAAGACGAGCGTTTCCGCGCCTACAGCGAAGAGGGCGAGTTCCTTGCGCTGCTTCGCTTCGATGACTCGGAAAAGTGCTTCAAGCCCGACAAGGTGTTCAAAGCGTCGAACGATTAGCCGTCCGCCAGGATATTTGCAAAGTTACTCTCGGACACTACCGTCATTCCCGCGAAGGCGGGAATCCAGTGGGGAGGTGCGGTGGAATCTTGGACAGCGTCGACTTTGGAAAGGCCCTGAGCCGTCCGCTGTTTCGGGTTGACTGTTACTGTCCTGTATCACTAAAATGAGTCGTTGCCTGAGAGGTATGTAAATTGGCAGAATATGCAGTAATCCAAACTGGCGGAAAACAGTACAGGGTCGCCACCGGAGACACCATCCGAGTGGAGTCAATCCCCGGTGATATTGGCGATACGGTCGAACTGACCGACGTGCGAATGGTTTCGAGTGATGACGGCGTCACTCTTGGTACGCCGACCGTCGAAGGAGCCAGGGTCGTGACCGAAATATCGGAGAGCGGCAAGGGAAAGAAGATCGTCGTCTTCAAGTACAAGTCCAAGGTGCGCTATCGCCGCAAGAAGGGCCACCGTCAGCAGTACACCGACCTGACAGTTACCGACATACTGATGGACCAGGACTAACGTCCAGAAACCGGAGATACGATCATGGCGCATAAGAAAGGCGGCGGCAGCACACGCAACGGTCGAGATAGTAACGCCAAGAGGCTTGGCGTAAAGCGGTACGACAACGAACTGGTCAGAGCCGGCACGATTATCGTCCGGCAGCGTGGCACTCGCATCCATCCCGGAACCAATGTAGGGCTGGGCAAGGACCATACGCTGTTCTCTCTGATAGATGGGTCCGTCAAGTTCGAGCATGGACGGCTGGGACGCAAGCTGGCCAGCGTGTATCCGGCGGGGAGTTAGGCCGAATGAAGACAGGAATACACCCTACATATTACGATGAAGCCCGTGTTATTTGCAGCTGTGGACACAGCTATGTCACAGGCGCGACGAAACCCGAGCTTCGTGTCGAGATATGCTCCCAGTGCCATCCGTTTTTCACGGGTGAACAGCGAATCGTGGACACCGAAGGTCGCGTCGAACGGCTCATGCGAAGGTTCAACCTACAGCAATAGCGGACCGACAATGAATTGCCGCGAAAGGGGTGGGAGCAAGTCTCACCCCTTTCCTTTTGAAGACCCAACTATGACTCATCCAAGTGGATCAGTCGCGCCGGAGGAAAAAAGTGGACTTTGATGATGTTCGTCCCTTCCTGGAGACTCACCACAGGGGTGTGATAGCCACTCGCCGACCGAATGGCGCGACCCACTCCAGCATAGTGGTGTGCGGCGCGTATTACGGGAACGCCGCCTTCGTGTCCGTCTATCCCAGGTCCCAGAAGATACGCAATCTCCGGCGTGATCCCAACTGTACCGTGCTGGCCGTGACTGACGACTGGCGACAGTGGGCCGCCATCGAAGGCCAGGCTGCGCTTTTCGACTACTCCAACATGGACGCCGAAGAGATGCGAGTGATGCTGCGAGAGGTCTATATGGCCTGTAGCGATACCGAACATCCCGACTGGGATGAGTACGACCAGGCGATGATTGACCAGGAGGCCGTCATCGTCCTGGTCTCGCCTGAGAGAGTCTATGGCCTGCTGCGGTAGAACGGCGTTTTGTATTACAATCCGACTGTACCGGATAGTCTGGGAGAACTTGCTATGACTACTGTTGAGAGCGCTGACAGCAGGGAAGCGCGAATAGGCCGCGTTGAAGGACAACTCGATCAAGTCATAGAGCGACTGAATAACATGGAACGCTGTCTTGACCGCTATTTTCTGACACTGCTTAACATCATGATCGGCGGATTCATAGCGCTTGCGACGCTTATAATCCGAATATCCTAGGCGATGCCAAATTTGACCGGACAACGACCGCCCACTTACGGTGGCCAGGCAGTTCTGGAAGGCGTAATGATACGCGGCCAGAATCACATGGCCGTCGCCGTCCGCAGACCCAACGGCGCGATTGCGATTGACGAAAGGCCGCTATCCACTCTCTACACGGGTGTCGTGAGAAGAGTCCCGCTTCTCCGTGGAGTCATCGTACTCGTCGAGACGCTGAGCCTCGGGATGCGCGCGCTCAGCTACTCCGCCAACGTGAATATGGAGGACCCGGAGGCCGACCCGAACTCCGAGGTCGAGTCGGAAGAGCTTGGCAAAGGCGCGATTGCGTCCATGCTTCTCATCTCCTTCTCGTTCGCCATCGCGCTCTTCTTCCTGCTGCCGCTGTTCGCCAGCAGGCCCTTCGAGGGTATGTTCGGCAATGACATCCTCTCCAACATTGTGGAGGGTGCTATCAGGCTCGCGGTATTCGTGGCGTACATCTGGATCATCGGGCGAATGCCCGACATACGCCGCGTGTTCATGTACCACGGGGCCGAACACATGACGGTCCATGCCCAGGAGAGGGGCGACCCCCTTGTGATCGAGGCGATCAGGAAATACTCGCCCGCCCACCCTAGATGCGGCACCGCGTTTCTTCTGACCGTGATGGTAGTAGCCATCCTGGTATTCGTCCTGGTTCCGAGGGATCCCCTATGGTGGATGATTCTGTCCAGGATAATCTTCATCCCCGCGATAGCGGCGCTCGCCTACGAGGTCATACGTCTGAGCGGCAGATACGAGGATAACCCCCTCGTCAGTATGATAAGCGCGCCGAATCTGCTTCTGCAAAAGCTCACGACGCGCCAGCCCGACGACGACCAGATAGAAGTCGCCGTCGCCGCGATGAACGCCGCGCTGACTGCGGACGACGGCCAATCGGACGCATGACGCTCGTTAATCTACCAAATCGGCTTGGTTTCAGTGCAACGCTGTCCTATTTGGTTTGACGGGATTGACGCCGAGTGTTCTGGTATAGAAAAGTGAATCTTTCAGGATTGAACTCGATCAGACGAAATCCACGATCTTGCAGAAAGGCGTTCACTTCGATAAAAGTGAATTCATGGCCGTAACGTTCTGGGCCGCAGTCAACTGCCACGAAGTCAATCATCGGCAGTGTCATGGTTGCCCCTTCCAGAACCTCCGGCTCTGCTCCTTCCGCTTCTACTTTTAAGATTATTGTCCCTGAAGCGTCGGTGAGATTTACGGCGTTATCAAGAGTTATTCCATATACTTCAATCGGAATCGCTCCCCCTTGATCTATTGCTGAACTGTCTGCGGACTCAGGCTTGGAATAAAAAGTCAGAAGTGTATCTTCTTTCCATAATGCCATTCGTCGCGTCATCGGGTTGCCATCGAAATTATTGAGGTCGCAACACAGCGCTTCAAGTGGCTCTGGTTCGAACGGTATGTATTCGAGACGATTCGCCCGCGCCCACAATCCAAGTTCACCCACGTTGGCTCCGCAATCTATGAAAGTGCCAGGAGGATTTACTCTGATCTTGTCGAGATTATATGCCTCAGACAGACGTTGTACGCGCCATCCTATCTCCCCTCCCCGCAATTCGTATGACAGATACAAGCGGGAGTGCCCCTGTCGGCAAAAATATATTTGTGAGTTGCCGTCATCACACAGATATATTTGAGGATGTTCTGTGCGAAAAATGCGGTATTTTCTCCCGGATATACGACAATATGTGTTGATTAGACGATGAAACCACTTGGGGCTTGTCCGACTTCGCAGTGATCTAAAGGCAAAAAATTTCACCCAATGTACCAGACGCTTCATGCCATTCTGCCTTTCATCCAACCACAATCAAACTTTGGCATTTACCCCCGTCGCTCTCTAAGCGCTGTCCACACGTCTTCCGGGCGGACTCCTGTGGCGGACATGAGGACGAGGGAGTGGTAGAGCAAGTCCGCTAGTTCGTCGGCAAGATTCTCACCGTCCTGCTTGACTCCGGCTATGGCGACTTCCCCTGCTTCCTCGATTACCTTCTGCGCTATGCGATCAGGGCCGCCCTGAAGTAGTTCGGTCGTGTAGCTGCCTTCGGGCATTGACTCCTTGCGGTCCTGGATGACGGAGAATAGTTCTTCCAGGATGCCCGGGCCTTTTTCGGGGGTCTCGAACTCAGGGAGTTCATTGAACGGGGTAAAGAAGCAGGTCGGGTTTCCGGTGTGGCAGATGGGGCCGTCGGGGACGACCTTGAGCAGAATCACGTCGCCGTCGCAGTCAACGGAGGCGGAGCGTATTCTCATGTAGTTGCCGGATACCTCGCCCTTGTGCCAGAGGTCGGAGCGGCTGCGGCTGTAGAACCAGACCTCTCCGCCCTCGAGCGTGCGTTTGAGCGCGCCCGGGCTGACGTATCCGAGCATCAGCACCTCGCCTGTCTCGATGTTCTGGCATATAGCCGGGGCGAGTCCTTTTTCATCCAGCAGAACGGTAGCCATTTGTCTCTCCAGGTTACTCTATCGGACGCACCGGCGTCCCGTTTTCGCTCAGATAGTCCTTTATATCATTTACCCGGTAAGTCCCAAAATGGAAGACGCTCGCCGCCAGCACCGCGTCCGCCTTCCCATAATCCAACGCCTCAAGAAAGTGTTCCGGCGACCCCGCGCCGCCGCTGGCTATGACCGGGATGGTCACTCTCTCGGAGATCTGCCTTATCATATCGAGGTCGTAGCCGGTCTGATGGCCGTCGGTGTCCATGCTGGTGACGAGCAGTTCGCCAGCGCCGAGTTCATTTGCGCGGACGGCCCACTTGAGAGCGTCAATGCCGGTCGGAGTTCTGCCGCCGTGGATGTAAACCTCCCAGCGTGAGTCGTCATCCAGAGCCAGCGTCATATCATCGCAGATGACGCGAGCGTCGCCGGGCCTCACCGAGGTCGCGTCAATAGCCACCACGATGCACTGCGCCCCAAAGTGCTCCGACGCCTCGCTTACGAGGTCTGGATTCTGGACAGCGGCCGTGTTCAGCGACACCTTGTCCGCCCCCGCTTCGAGCATACGCCGCACGTCCGCGACGCTTCTCATGCCGCCTCCGACGGTGAACGGGATGAAGAGCCTCTCCGCTACCTCGCGCACCACGTTCACCATGATCTCCCGCGAGTCGGAGCTCGCCGTGATATCCAGCAGCACAAGCTCATCCGCGCCCTCGGCGTCATAGTACGTCGCCAACTGAACCGGGTCACCCGCGTCGCGTATCTCGATAAAGCTGATGCCCTTGACGACGCGCCCGGCGTCAACATCGAGGCAGGGTATTATTCGTTTGGTTAGCATGGTCTAATCGTGACCTCCGACCGAGCTTATCGCCTCTCCCAAGTCCACATTCCCCGTATAAAGCGCCTTGCCCACAACCGCCCCACCAACCCCTGTATACATGAGACTCTGGAGGTGCTGGATGGAAGCTATCCCCCCCGCCGCGATCACCCCCTCGCCCGCGACTTCCACCAAATCCCGCATTAGACCATAGTTCGGCCCTGAGAGCGTCCCATCTCTTGATATGTCGGTGCAGAGGAAGGTCTGGACTCCCGCTTCCATCATGCTGGCTACCAAGTCGGTGGCCTGGATTTGACTGGCGGATGTCCAGCCGGAGACGGCGACGAGTCCGTCCTTTGAATCTACGGCGACCACTACGGCGTCGCTTCCGAACTCAGCGCAGGCGTCGTGGACGATTTGGGGGTCGCGAACGGCCACTGTGCCGAGCATGACTCGCTGGACTCCGGCTTCGATGATGCGGCGCGCGCCGTCCAGGCTGCGGACTCCTCCGCCCATCTGGACGGGGACTTTGACTGCCTTGACTATACGCTCGACGACGGGCAGGTTGTCGGGGTTGCCGGAGCGTGCGCCGTCGAGGTCCACTATGTGGATGCGGCTCGCGCCGAGGCTCTCCCACCGGAGGGCAACCTCCACAGGGTCGTCGGCGTACACCGTCTCCTGAGAGTAGTCTCCCTGGTAGAGTCGGACGCACTTTCCGTCTATGAGGTCTATGGCGGGAATCAGTTCCAAGTTTGCTTTCCTTATATCAACCCTCATCTGAATAGATTGTCAGGGAGACCGTTGACAGCGGCTCTGATTCCGTCCGCGTCTGTGGGCGGCTCTATAAGCGCTCTATCTACTCGGTCACGCAGATAGTCGTACAGTTCGGTCAGTGGACGATTATTCCGTATCTGAATGAACTGAACCTGTTGGTTTTCGGCAGTTTGCCATACATTCGATCTTGGGCCTATCCTGTCGAATATGACTATGCCGCCGCTACCTACACGGTTGATCTTGTCTTCTATTACCTCTTGGTTGCCGCGTTCTATAAGTCCCATTTCGACTCGCACCCGTCCACGCCTGCTCGATATTTCGGCATCAACTTCACGGCCCACTTCCACGTCTCTCTGTAAATTTATCCAGAAGTCCTCACCCTCCACGAAACCAAGCATAGAAAGACCCGCTCGTAGGAATGCGCGTTCCAATGCCTTGCCGACCGTGGATTTCCTCGCGCCTCTGATTGTCAGCGTGGCGGCTCCGGCCCATACCATCAGCATAGCGTCGTCAAAATTTAGTTTAGAGGAGCTATCCGTTACGCTCTGGATATGTGCCACTACCTCTTTCAGGTAGTAAAGGCGCTCAGCGCGTCTGATGCCCAGGTTTTGGGCAGTCTTGTTCGTCAAGCCGAGCAGCCACCAAGCAAGGCTGTCCTCGCTCCGCTCCAACGTTCCTTCCATCGCCGCCAGCCACTCATCATGTCCAGCGTCGGCAGGAAGACTTTCTCTAACAGCGATGAGCCTCTGATAGGCATCCAGAAGCTGGCTTCGGGTCTGGCCTTCGGTATAAAGGCGGTAGTTGTAACCCATCAACAGCGCGGCGACGATTTCCCTGATCCCCTCTGAGGACTCAAGGCTATATATGTTTGGGGTCAATGTCCGCGCTCCATAGGTACTGGATGTCGTCAAAGTCTATTGAGTTATATGTAGTTATGTCGTACAACTCTTGGCGCATTACTTCAAAGTAGTCAGAACGATTTTCGGTGAGTATGAACCTTCTCCCAAGAGTTGAGGCTACGCGACCGACAGTGCCGGTTCCCGCAAACGGGTCTAGAACACTGTCGCCCTCAAACGAGTAGTAACTGATGACACGCTTTACAAGTTCGTCGGGAAATACCGCCGGATGAGCTTTGTGGCTGGCGGGAGTTAGCTCCCATACGTTAGTTCTCTCATACTCACCCAAGATCCTGGATCGTTCCACGGCGGAGGGATCGGGGTGGTTCCGCAGGTTCCAATCAATTAGTCTGTCGGTTTTCTTGCGATAGACCAGCAAATACTCAGTGACTGTGACCGGTTTATATTGCAGCGGCTGACGGTCGGCGGCGAAGCGGCGTCCGCGGCCCAGATTCCAGCCCGCTCCTTCAGGCTTGCGCCAGATGATGTCATCTATGAATTCGTATCCAATACGGCGCAAGATGGGGTGCAAGTCAAACGGTATGGGCAGTCGCCTGCTGGCGGAACTTCGGGAAGCGCGGCGTACCAGAACCGGGGAGAGGTTGACGACGAGGAAGCGTCCCTCGGCCAGAACGTCATGGCACGCGGAGAAAGCCTCGCCAAGAAAGTCTAGGTACGACTCGTAATCCACATATTCGGCGTATTCGACCTTTGCGTTGAAATAGGGCGGGGATGTGAAGACCAACTGCGCGCTATTGGGCGGGAAGTCCTTCAGAATATCCCGGCAGTCGCCCAGTATTACCTTGTTGGGGATGGGCGGGAATGCGATGCGAGCGTTCTTCTTGCGAGTTGTCTGGCTTTGTCTGGCGTGGGCGTTGCGGAGACGTTCTTTCACAAGAGAGTGCGAGGGGGAGCGGGAAATACTTCCATCCTCGTTGACCTGAAGTTCTCCGATTGGCGCATTAGGGTTTCGGGAAGCCACGAGCGCGACGCGCCATACGTCTTGGCGGTCGTCCCATTCGGGAAGGCCGAGTAGTATTTCACGGTCGCGCTGCCCTGAAAAGTGCCTATTCAGCCAGCCGAGCGCCACTTGTCGCACATCGTCTGTCAATAATTTCGCAGAAGTCATCGGCTATCTATGTTCTTCAGGTTCGGGGGTGGAATTTGGAGCAATAGGAGGGCCTCCTCAGCGCTCGCGTGTATAGCGGACGAAGTTTTCGTATATCTTCAGGCCGACGGCGCCGCTCTTTTCTGGGTGGAACTGGACGGCTACCACGGAGTCCCACGCCGCCGCGCTGCAAAATTCGACGCCGTAGTCTGTCGTTCCCGCAACCAGCGAGCGGTCCTCCGGGTCGGCGTAGTAGCTGTGGACGAAGTAGAAGTGGGAGTTGTCCTTCACGCCCTCGAACACGGGATGCTCTTTCTTGAGGGATACCTGGTTCCAGCCCATGTGCGGGATCTTGCGGCCTTCGGGAAGGCGCCGGCAGGTTCCGGCGACTATGCCGAGGCAGGGCTCTTCACCCTCTTCGGAACTGTCGAGCAGGAGTTGAAGCCCGAGACATACGCCCAGAAATGGCTTCCCGCCCTCTATGAACTCGCGGATTGGCTCTACGAGGCCGCCGGAGTGCAGATGGCGCATGGAGGAGTCGCACGCGCCCTGTCCGGGGACTACGAGCGCGTCGGCGTTCGCGATGCACTCGGGCGACGAGGTTATCTCGGCGCGGGCGTCGAATCTCTCCAGCGCCTTCTGGACGCTGCGTATGTTGCCTGCGTTGTAATCCGCGATGGCAATGGTGGGCGTGGGCATTGTTAGTCGGCCTTATCGGGAGGCTGCCCGGTTACTATTTCCATGGGCAGGCGGCGGTCTTCGTACCTGGCGAGCATGAAGAGCAGGTCGGAGAGCCTGTTGAGGTAGATCATTATCTGCCTGTTGGGAAGCATCCCTTCGTTTCGCAGTTCGATCACTCTGCGCTCCGCGGCGCGGGTCTGGGTACGGGCGACGTCTATGGCCGCTGAGCCCGGGGACGCGCCGGGGATTATGAAGTTGGGGGGCAGTTCGACCTCGGCGTTGAGATCGTCTATGAGCGACTCAAGGCGGGTCACATGGCCTTCGGAGATGATCTGAAAATGCTCCAGCAGGTGATGGCGGTTGGAGTTATCCGTGGCGAGTTCCGCGCCAATCATGAACATCTCGCGCTGGACTTCGAGGAGCGCTTCTTTCACACGGTCGTCTTCGGACAGCGCTCGCGCAAGTCCAATCGCCGATACTGCGTGGTCCGTGGCCCCATAAGCCTCGGTGCGAACGTGCGCCTTGGACACGCGGCCGCCGAACAGCAGGCCGGTCTCGCCTTCATCTCCTGACTTGGTGTATATCTTCAATTGTACTTTGCCTCCGGCGGTCATTATAGCAAAAGAGTCATCGGTCTTTAGGCCGTGTTGACATTTACCGTCATTCCCGCGAATCCTGCTTCCAACAACCCCACCGTCATGTCCGTATCCCCCACTCGTCATTCCCAATTGAAAATTGAAAATTGCCAAAATCCTCCTTGACCCCACAGAACATACTTGCTATCATGTGTTCACCAATTGAACATACACCATAACGACTTACGCAACCGACCGCACAAAGCCTTAACAACCGAATACTACTCGACGGAGGTTCACGACCGACCATGTTCTGCGACCCGAGAGCTGAACTGGCCCTGGCCATTCACCGCAAGACCGACAACGGCAACGACATCGTGGACTTCCTCAAAGACGTCCTCGGTCAGAACATACCCGACGTCCGTCTCAACCATCAGCTCCAGGCCGCCCGTATGCTCACAAAGCACGGACACTTCCCCGACGCCGAACTCTTCATACAGAGACACTCAGGCAAGCGCGGCCCCCGAAAGTCCAGGCGCGAACGGAAAGAACTGTCCGAATTCGACGCCGCTCTGAAGAAGGTCATCCTCGCCGAGATAAGTCCGGCGTCCACAGCCCAGTGGCTCATAGACGTCATGCAGGGACGCACCCCGGCCATCGAGACCGGCATAGACACCTTCAAGGCCCATCACAGGATGAGAGCCGTCCGCGAGATCCTCGCGCGCGCCTACGACCGCGACTACGACTACACCCGGACTGCCCAGGCCGACGTGCGCGTCCCGGACCAAACCGACGCCGATTCCAGCGTCGCGCTCGACACCGAACCCACCGAACAGGCGACCGAAGACACGGATGTTGCCTCCGGCAACGCCTACACTCCTGAAGAAGAAGCCCGAATCCAGGAAGTTCTCGACAGGATCAAGAAGATAGCCGAGGAAGCCGACCCGTCCGAATACGAGGAAGAGGAATCCTCAGACCGACGGATAGACTACTCGATGTGGGACATCATAGACAGTCTGCCCGAACCCGAAATCACCGAAGAGCACGCCAGAATCGGCGCGGCCCTCTTCTACGAAGCGGTCGAAAAACAGAGACTATGGCGAGAGTCCAACGTCAAAGTCCCAACTAGGAAAGACTATGACAGCTATGACGACGGCTAGACAGTGTTGACATTTCAAGCGCGAAGGGCGGGTCAAACGACCCGCCCCGGCTGGGTGTGATCACGCTCGATTAGGAGCGTAATGTGTTTAGACGCTCTTTACTTCGAGCCGGCGCGCGCTGCCGGATTCCTGGCGCGGGATGGTTACGGTCAGGACGCCGTTCTCGTAGGTGGGTTCGGCCTTGTCGGCGTCAATCGAGTTGGGCAGGCGCAGGGAGCGGCTGAACTTTCCGACGCGCCGCTCTCTGAGCAGGTAATCGCCCTTCTCGACCTCGCTGTCTGAAGTGGTCTCGCCCTGGATAGTCAGAAGCCGGTCCTCCAGCGTTACGCTGATGTCCTCGGGCTTGAGTCCGGGCAGGGAGGCTCGGACGACGACGTCCTCTCCCTCGCTGACTACGTCAATCGGGATGGGCCAGCGTCCGCTCTCGAATGTCCCGAACCTGGCTCGGTTGAAGGGCCTTACGTCTATGAACGGGTTCCATCTCTGAATTGCCACGTTGTTCTCCTTTCGGTGTATATTATTGAACTGAGGTCATCTGACCTTGTGATAGATTATAGGAGGTAGCGGATTGTATTGTCAATAAATCTGATATAATTCATATCAATATACTTTGCATATAGGGAGCATATGATATAGTTCCAGGAGAGTAAGTCTGAGGACAGCGTGAAACTATGGCGGATTACTACAAGACACTGGGTGTCGGGCGGGACGCCGACGAAAAAGCGATACGCGGCGCTTTCAGAAGGCTGGCGCGGAAGTATCACCCCGACCTGAACAAGGAGGACGCCGACGCGGAGGCGCGGTTCAAGGAGGTGAACGAAGCGTATGAGGTGCTGTCGGACGCGGACAGCCGCAAGAAGTACGACACCTACGGCGATCAATGGAAGGACGCGGACCGGATCGAGGAGCAACGTCGCGCCTCGCGGTCGCCGTTCGACTTCACCGCGCGCGGCTACTACGACAACAGCGACCTGTTTTCCGGCTTCGAGGACATATTCGAATCGGGCGGCGGGTTTCGTGATTTCGAGACGAGGCGCGCTCCGAGGAGCGTGCGGACCGAGACGACGATCACGGTGTCGCTGGAAGAGGCGTACAGCGGAACGACGATCAACGCGAACCTGACGACAGGGGGTAGGGCGCGGCGGTTCGAGGTGGAGATCCCGCCGGGGGTGGATAACGGCAGCGCTGTACGGGTGACGCCGGAGAGCGGTACGGAGCTGCTGTTCAGGGTGTCGGTAACTCCGCATCCCAGGTTCAGGAGGCTCGGCGAGGACATCTACACGGACGTTCCTGTCGCGTTCGAGGAAGCGATTCTGGGTGGCGAGGCGGAGGTGATGACGCTCGACGGACGGCGGATAGCGGTCACCATCCCCGAGAACAGCCAGAACGGGCAGAACATCCGACTGCGCGGACTGGGGATGCCAACTCTCGGCTCACCCGGCAAGAAAGGTGACCTGTATGCCACGGTGCGTCCGGTGATGCCGAAGAGCATGAACGACGAGCAGCGCGACCTGATAAGGCGGTTCCGGGAGTTGCGGGCCGGGAAAGAGTAGGAGGACAGTGAGATTGAATATCCTGTTACTCCAGTTCCACGATTGGTGCGCCGGCCATTACCTGCTGGCCGACCGCGACCATGACCTCTTTCACCACCCCCGACCAGTCCGCGCGCAGAATCTGCTGCATCTTCATCGCTTCTAGGACGCAGATAGCGTCGCCGGTGACGACCTGGTCTCCGGGGTTGACCTCGATAGACAGGATCGTGCCGGGCATCGGCGCTCTGAATAGCTTCGCCGCTTCGGGGGATTCTTCGACCACCGCGCCCATCGGCCTGGCGACAGGGCGCGGCGCGGCGGGTGCCGGTCTCGGGGTCGCGCGAGAAGGTGTGGGTCTGGGCGTGGGAGCGCGTCGGGGAGGTTGCTGAACGGCTTGGGGAACCGGATCCTGGACCTCAACCTCGATGGTGTGTCCATCCACGACGGCGCTCACCGGCCTCTGGGTAAGGTCGCCGACCTCGACGGTGTACCACTTTCCTTCTACTTTTACTCTGACGGTTTCTGACATGGCTCGCTTCGTCTGAATCAGGATTTTCAGGATGGGTGGACCCGGTTTGCAAAGTCGTTCAGTTGATAAGGGAAATGAATACTCCGGCGACCACGGCTGAGCCTATCACGCCGGCCACATTCGGACCCATCGCGTGGGGCAGCAGGAACGTGCGTGGATTGGACTCCTGACCTATGTGATGGGAGATGCGCGCGGCCATCGGGACCGCGGAAACTCCGGCGGATCCGATAAGCGGGTTGATCTTTTCTTTGAGGAACAGGTTCATGAACTTGGCGAAGAGCAGTCCGCCCATGGTGCCGCAGGCGAAAGCCACGAGTCCGAGACCCAGGATAATCAGCGTTTCTATTTGGAATACGCGCTCGGCGGATAGCTGCGTTCCGACGGTCAGCATCAGGAATACGGTCGCGATGTTCAGTATCTCGTTGGAGGCGGCGGACGTGAGCCTTGGTACGGCTCCGCTCTCGCGGAACAGGTTTCCTATCATGAACATAGCGATGAGCGGCGCGGACTTCGGCACGATCAGGATGATCCCTATCATCGCGATGGTAGGGAACAGCAGCCTTTCGAGACGCGAGACTCTCCTCGGTGGAGGCATCTCGATCTCACGTTCGTTCTTAGTGGTGAGCAGCTTCATCAGGGGCGGCTGTATGAACGCGACAGCCGCCATGTAGGAGTAGGCTATGACGGCGGTGATTCCGAGTATTTCGGGCGCAAGCCGCGCGGATAGGAAGATCGTCGTAGGACCGTCGGCGCCGCCGATTATTCCGATGGAAGCGGCTTCCGAAAGCCCGAACCCCGAAATCCCCAGCGCTCCGGTCGCCAGCGCGCCCCAGAAGGCGATGAATATGCCCACCTGCGCCGCCGCTCCGAGCAGCAGGGTCTTGGGATTGGAGATTACGGGACCGAAGTCGGTCAGCGCACCGAGTCCGAGGAAGATGATAGGCGGCAGGATATTCCAGAACGAGAGGCCGTAGTGAAAGATGATTCCAAACAGCCCTGATTCCTGGAATCCGGCGCCCACTTCCGGTAGCGTAAGCAGTCCCGTCAGCGGGAGGTTGGCGATGAGGACCCCGAGGCCGATGGGCAGGAGCTCGTATGGCTCCATGTCCCTGGCGACGGCAAGGTAGATGAAGAGAAGCCCGACGGCTATCATCACGACTTCTCCCGGCCCCAACTCGCTGAAGCCGGTTAATTTAAGGAAGTTCAGTAACTCGTCCAAATACTATTCGTCCTGGCTATCTATTCGTTCGGTTCCCGGGTTGTCCGGCTTGTGGGGTAGGGCCTGGATTCGAGAAGCGCGGTTACCGCGATTGCGGCGGCGGTGGCGCGGTTTCGTGTCTCCTGATCTTCAATCGGCGTCTCTTCCTGCATGGCGGCTTCGTCCCCGTCGTCGTTGATCAGACGCGCCGCCAGCCGAATGAGCAGGACTGAGACGAGAAGCAGGACCAGCACGCTGAATGATGTGCCGATCCCAACGCCGGTCAATATAAGCGCGTCGGGCTGCTCCAAGAGACTCTCCTGTCAGACTATCCCGCAGATTCTACACCAGAGCGGGTCGAATAGTGAATTTATGGTTTACGCCGGGGTCTGCCGGACTCGTCGCTTGAAGCGGCGTCTCACACGGGGATAGAATCTCAATCAGTAGTAGCGATTGGGGGAGAATATGCTCAGGCTGGCATTCCGGGCGATGATGCTCGACGGCAGCGTCTATGAGGAGATAAGAGACAGGCAGGAGACCGCCTTCAGCGCGCTCGGAGTCGTTCTCGTCGCCGGGATAGCGTTCGGCATGGGTGTCTGGGGACTTATCCGAAATCCCGCTCAGCAAGGACTGGACCTGGACCAGAATCTCTATCTTGTGCTGGCTGTTTCGTCTATATTCACCAGTTGGGTAGTCTGGACGGTCTTCGTGTGGCTGCTGGGCCGGATTCTCTTCTCCGGTAGAGAGGGGTATCGCGCGAGCCTGAGATCTCTGGGCGTGTGTTACCTTCCGCTGGCGCTGTGGCTGCTGATCGGAGTGCCCGCCGTTGGAGCGGCGCTGTTCATGGCGGGAGCGATCTGGACGCTGGCGGCGGGGGTCGTGGCGGTGAAGAACATTCATGCCATCTCCTGGTGGAAGGCCGGAATAGCGGCCGCTGTCGGGTGGTTCTGGGCTGTCATCGCGGCGCCCCTGTTTCTCGTAATCCTGCCACTGACGGCAGGTGTTTCCGCGTGACCGTTACCGTGGGGATTTACGCCACTGTAGGTTGTTGGTAGTCTTGAATTGAGTTTTCTTGTAATATCTATATTGCAAGTTTGAAACTTAGCGAAAACTTGGAGCCTAAACCATGTCCCAGCGGCCCAAGACTAAAATCGTCTGCACACTCGGCCCCGCTACCAAATCCTATGACATGATATGCAAGCTGATCGAGTCCGGCTTGGCCGTCGCGCGGCTCAATCTGTCTCACGGCACCTCTGCCGAGCATCAGGAACTGTTTCGCGCGGTGCGGAAGGCGTCCGCCGACCTCGGCATTCCCGTCGGGATAATGGTGGATATTCCGGGCCCCAAGTACAGGACCGGACCGCAGTCGCCGGGCGACTTTGACTTGAGTTCAGGCGATACACTGACTTTGACAAGCCGGGACATCACCGGGAATCCCGGGATGCTTGGGGTGTATCCATCCGGAATTCACAACGACGCGGTGGCAGGCGGTCGGGTGCTGGTGGACGATGGCGCGATCACGCTGGAAGTGATCTCGGTCTCCGGCCAGGAGGTCGAGTGCAGAGTCATAGACGGCGGCAGGATAACCGAGGGACGTGGCGTAACGACTCCGGGAAGAGCTCCGACGCTTCCGCTGCTGGACTATCGCGCTATGCACGGTCTGAGTTTCGCGGCCAGTGCGGGGGCGGATTTCGTTGCGCTCTCGAACATAACCAAGTCCGAAGACGTATATACCGCGCGCCAGTTGCTTCACATGAGGGGAAGTGCTCCATTCATCATCTCCAAGATCGAGACCGCTGAGGCGATCAAGGCGTTCGACGGCATACTGGCTGCCAGCGACGGCGTAATGGTCGCCAGGGGGGACATGGGAGTGGAGATCAAGATGGAAGCGGTTCCCGCTGAACAGAAGCGCATCATCTCCAAGTGCAACACTGCCGGGAAGCCGGTTATCACGGCCACTCAGATGCTCGAGTCCATGGTCACTTCTTCGCAGCCCACTAGGGCAGAGGTTACGGATGTCGCCAACGCGGTGTACGACGGAACAGACGCGATAATGCTTTCCGGCGAGACCTCAATCGGAAAGTATCCCGACCGCGCCGTGGACGTGATGCGGAAGGTGGCGCTGGAGACGGAATCCGCTCTCGACTACGACCGCATTCTGGCGGAAAAGGCGCAGACCTCAGAGCAGCAGACCGACGACGCTATAAGCTATGCCGCCGCCAATATAGCCAACCAGATGAGCGCGGTGGCGATAGTCGCGTTTACCGAGTCCGGCAGCACGGCGCGCCGGGTATCCAGGTACAGGCCGCGTCCGCCGATTCTGGCGCTGACGCCTCACGAATCGGTCCAGCGTGAACTGACCCTTAGCTGGGGCGTGAGTCCTGTCATAGGATCGACTCCGACAAACTTGGAGAACCTTTTCGAGGAAGCTGAAGACTGGGCAGTATCGCATGTCGCGCTCACCGACGGCGACAATCTGGTGCTGACCGCGGGAACTCCGCTGGGAGTCCCGGGAAGCACCAACTTCCTGTACGTAATGAATATATCCAAGGATGGGGAGAACCCCTCGATTTGATGCGGCGGAAAAAGATTCGTTCGTGAGATAGACCTGGTTAAATAGTATGTGGTCCCAACTGGGCCTCAAGTGGCGCGCAAGGGGAGCCGTGGAAGATGCTGAAAATATATAACACTCTCACAAAGGAGATTGACGAGGTTTCCCCTCTGGAAGACGGTGTGGTCAGGATGTACACCTGTGGGCCTACCGTTTACCGGGACGCGCACATCGGCAATCTGCGTTCCTACCTGATGGCGGACTGGATTAGACGCATCTTGTCTGCCCAGGGCTTGGACGTCATCCACATCAAGAATATCACCGACGTTGGGCACATGCGCCAGGAGATGCTCGAGCGTGGCGAGGACAAGATAATCGCGGCGGCGTTGGAAGAGGGAAAGACTACTGAAGAGATAGCCCAGTTCTACACCGACCGATTTCTCGCGGACGAGCAGAAGCTGAGGATCCAGCCCGCGCACGAGTTTCCGAAGGCCACCGATCATATTCAGGAGATGATCGAAATCGTCGAGCGACTTGTGGAGACGGGTTACGCCTACGAAGCGGACGGCAACGTGTACTTCGCGGTTTCGCAGTTCCCGGACTACGGCAAGCTGTCAGGCAACATTCATGAAGCCGAGTTGCTGGAAGCGGTCAGGGTAGAGGCGGACCCTCTGAAACGTGATCCGCGCGACTTCACTCTCTGGAAAGCGGCCGAGCCGGGCCGCATGGTCAAGTGGCCCAGCCCCTGGGGAGAGGGATTCCCTGGATGGCACATCGAGTGTTCCGCGATGTCGTTCAAGTATCTCGGGCAGAAGTTCGACATACACACCGGGGGCGTGGACAACATCTTCCCACACCACGAAGGTGAGATAGCGCAGAGCGAGGGATTCACAGGGGAGTCGGTTGTCAGCTCTTGGGTGCATGGTCAGCACCTGCTCGCTGATGGCGTCAAGATGGCGAAGTCGGCGGGCAACTCTTTCATAATGTCGGACATAGAGGCCCAGGGGATAGACTCGATGGCCTTCCGATATCTGTGCATGACCGCCCGATACAATACGAGGCTCAACTTCACGTTCACGTCGCTGAGAGCCGCTCAGCGCGGCCTGCAACGCCTCAAGAACCGTATCTGGCAGTGGACGATGGATGCGGACGGCGACACTGCGAACGGCGCTGACGTCGAGGAGTGGACGGGCAAGTTCTTCGATACTGTGAACGCGAACCTGGATATGCCCGGCGCGCTGGCGCTGACGTGGGAAATGGCCAGGTCCGACCTTTCGGCTGCCACCAAGCTCGCGCTGGTCGAGAAGTTTGACGAGACGCTTGGCCTGGAACTCATGAATGTAGTCGAGGAATATGAATCTGACCCCGAAGCGCTTGAGCAACTTGCCATAAGGTCGCATCATCGGGAATCGGGTGAATACGCGGACGCCGATCGAATCAGGGCGGGCCTGGAGGACGCCGGATACGTCGTCGAGGACGATGCGACGGCGTCGCGGATAAGGCCCAAAGCCGAGTGGGAGAAGCTGACCGAAGACCGCGACATTGTCTCTTCGGCGGCCGAGGTGCCGTCGCTTGTTGACGAGGAAGACTCGCGTGAAGTGACCATCGGAATCGTGGCTTGCAACTATGCGGAAGACGTGAAGCGCGCGGTCAACAGCGCATTCAACTGGGCAAACGGACGCGACCTTGAAGTCGTGATTCTGGACAATGGTTCGACGGACGGTGCTTCAGAATGGCTGGAGGAGTTGGCGTCGCGGGACGCTCGTGTCAGAGTGATTCATGCCGACCACAAGCTCGGCGAGGGAGCGGCGAAGAATATCGTCCTGAAACAGAGCCTCGGACGCACGATAGTCCTGCTGGATACCAGCGCAGAGATATGCGCTGACATATACGGTCGAATCGAGGAAATGCTCGATCAGAAGGATGTCGGCGTGGTCGGACCGTTCGGCCTGCGAACCGACAATCTTCACCACTTCCACGACGGAGAAGGCGAATCCGGAGAGATGGATGCGATGCAGGCGTACTGCTTCGCCTTCAGGCGCAGCGCGCTGAAAGAAGTGGGTCTGATGCGCGAGAGTTTCCGTTTCTACCGCAATCTGGATATTGACTACAGCTTCCACTTCAAGGAGGCGGGCAAGAGGATACTTGCCGACGCGTCGCTTGGGGTTGTTCAGCACGAGCACAGAGTATGGAGTGAGCTGGCGGAGGGAGAGCGCGATGAGTTGAGTCTGAAGAACTACCGCCGTTTCCTGGAAAAGTGGGGCGACCGCGCCGATCTTCTTGTAAGCGGCAGGCCGGGATAGGTACAATTTAGCCCGCTTTTGATATTGTCGAATGGCCCCCGGATCACAGGGGGCCTTTTCTTGTGTTACGGGAGATGTCGTGGAGCTCACTCTGCTCTGGCTGCAACTAGCCGCTGCGGCTGGGATAATCCTGGTTGCGGCGCATTTCATGGCCGGCGCGGCAGACGTAATCGCTGAGAAGACGGGACTGGGCAGATCTTTCGTCGGGGTGGTCATGCTGGCCACCGTCACTTCGCTTCCCGAACTCGGCACAGGCGTCAGTTCCATCGTACTCGTTGGAGAGGTTGACCTGGCCGCCGGAGACGCTTTCGGCAGCAACCTGTTCAATCTGCTGATAATCGGGCTGTTGGATCTGTATTGGCGCCGAGGTCCCATCCTGGCGAGTGTAACCCTGACCTCCGCGCTGGTGGGGGTGCAGGGAATTCTCGTTATATCAGTGGCGCTGGCGGCGCTGATGTTCCACAACTCCACCTCGATGGCTTCTGGATGGTTCGTGAGTCCGCTGACGGTTATCATGTTCGCCATATTCATGGGCGCGATGTACCTCACGTATAGAGATGAGCGGAGTTCCGACCGGAATGTGGAAAGGGGAGATGATTACACGGGTCGCAGCCTGCCGAAAGCCTTCATCGCCTATCTGATAACCGCTTCAGTCGTAGTTGGATCGGCAGTCTGGCTCGCCAATATAGGTGAAGACCTGGCCCATGCTATGGGCTGGGAAGCGAGTTTCGTCGGAACGCAGTTCCTGGCGCTGAGCACTTCTCTGCCTGAGATGGCGGCCTCTTTCGCTGCGATTAGACTCGGCGCTCCCGAAATGGCTATCACCAACCTTTTGGGAAGCAACCTGTTCAACATGGGGTTCGTTCTGTTCGTTGACGACCTGGTATATACTCAGGGAGTTCTGTGGGCGAACATAGCCGAGATACATATTATGACGGCTATAATCGCGATGGTAATGACCGCCACAGTCGTTACGGGCATTCTGATAAACAGGCGTTACGCATTCGAAATGCCGGTGACCGTTGAGGCGGGTGCTATGATAGCTCTCTACGCGGCCGCCAGCGCACTGGCGTTTCTGGGCAGATGACCAGACTTTTCCATCATACTTTGTTATCATGGAGAAGCGAATCAGGGTCGCTATCCCGGCCGGGATAGCGGCTATTCCGCGATAGTATAGGCGAAGGCTCAGCTTTCGCTGAGAGTTTGGCGTTGAGTATAAGTATGAACAGGGAGGGAACGGAATGTTCTTCGAACTCAGAGAGTACAGGACGCTGCCCGGGCAGCGAGAAAACTGGGTGAAGTTCATGGAAGAGGAGATTATTCCCTTTCAGGTGTCGAAGGGTATGACGATCCTGGGAAGTTTCGTGGGTGAGGAAGAGGACGATCTGTATATCTGGGTGCGCCGCTTCGACAGTGAGGAGCAGCGCGAAAAGCTCTATGAAGCCGTATATGAGAGTGATTACTGGGTTAACGAAGTCGCTCCCAGAATACCGGGAATGATGGACCGGTCGAAAATCGTAGTTCGGCGCATCGAGGCCACGCCGCGCTCGGTGATTCAGTAGTCGGGCGCACAGACCCAACACAACCAGGGGCCTCCCTCTCGTGTCTATTGATGGGCCGCCTGATCTCATACTGACCAACGCCCGCGTACTGACAATGGACGAGCGGCGTCCTCGAGCGGACGCGGTTGCGATCAAGGACGGTCGCCTCCTTTGGGTAGGGTCGTCCTCGGAATGGACGACGAGCGGCTGGCGGAATGTCAGGAAATTAGACTGCGCTGGCGGTTCGCTGCTGCCGGGTTTTCACGACGCGCATATTCACCTGCTGTCTTACGCATCTACGGCGCTGGCGGTTGACTGTCGGCCCGCGTCCGTTTCGTCCATCCGGGACATCAAGCGTGAGATCGGTGAGAGAGCGTCGCGCACTCCAAAAGGGGAGTGGATAAGGGCCTGGGGTTACGACGAATCTTCGCTGGAAGAGCGGCGACATCCTACTCGCAGGGACCTGGACGACGCGACTCAGCGGCACCCTGTTCGACTCGATCACAGGTCTGGACATGCCTGTGTCCTGAACTCTCCGGCGCTTGAGCGGGTTGGCGTCGGCGACTCATTCTCCGAGCCCTCGGGAGCGACTGTCGAGCGCGAACTAGATACCGGAAGTCCCAGCGGTGTACTTCTCGAGATGCAGGAATTCCTTGATGGAAAGACGAACAGTCACACCAGTGATGAGTTGGAATCCTCCATAGAGGCGGTAGCGAGAAGCCTGTTGGCGCAAGGCGTCACTTCGGTGCAGGATGCGACGCAGTACAACTCGGTTTCCCGGTGGGACTATTTCGCACGCGTCCGTGAGCGGGTCGGAGACATGCCGAGGGTTTCTCTCATGCCGGGATATCGGAATATCGCCGAGTTTGCGGAGCGGGGTCTGAAATTCGGGTCCGGGAATCCGGTACAGAGAGTAGGGCACGCCAAAATCATGGTCACTGTCTCCTCCGGGCGCATGACGCCTGATAAGAGGGAGTTGTCGGGCATAGTCCGCGAGTGCGCGGAAGCGGGCTTCCAGGTCGCGATTCACGCTGTGGAAGCCGAGGCCGTCACCAGCGCGGCTGAAGCAATATCGTCGGTCTCCGGTCTGACCGGAATCCGCACGCCTCACCGCATCGAACACGGCTCGGAATGTCCTCCTGAAGCGCTGAGGGCCGTGGCGCGGTCCTCGGCGTTAGTAGCGACACAGCCAAGCTTTATTTTCCAGAACGGCGACCTCTACTTGTCCTCAGTGGATCAGGTGACGCTTCCATACCTGTATAGAATCCGCGCATTTACCGAAAATGGAATCCCCGTCGCCTTTGGCTCCGACGCGCCCATTGGGAATCCCAATCCTATGCTGGGCGTCTCTTCTGCCGTGACGCGCAGGACCGAAACCGGAGCAGTCCTCTCCGAAGGGGAGGGAATATGCGCTCTTGAAGCAATTAGAGCGTACACTTCGGCGTCGGCCAGTGCGACGGGTCTGGATGTTCAGGTTGGAATGATAAAGCCTGGAATGCTGGCCGATATGGTCCTGTTCGACGAAGACATAACTCAATGTCCGCCGGAGAGAGTCGGCGCGATTCGTCCGGTCATGACCTTTCTGGGCGGCGCGGTAGTCTCTGAGAGTTGATTCGGACAGAGTCCCGGCGGCGAAGTCGGACAATCTACATTCTGCGCCTGACAACGTAATCGAGAAGAAGTTCGAGAGAGCGGCGCCCTTCTGATTCGGGTAAGAGTCGGAGGGCGTCTCGCGCGACGTCGCACCGCCTGGATGCTTCGGAGTATGCCTCGGCCATGATTTCGGGCTGCCTGATCATCTCAACGGCTTCGGCAAGCAGCTTGTCGTTGTTCCTGTCTTCAAAATATGCCTTTACGGGATTGCTCCCGTTGTGCCTGTCGAGCGCTATAAAGGTAGGCAGAGTCATAACCCCCTGGGCGAGATCGCTTCCCACCGGCTTCCCGAACTCTTCCTGAGTGCCCTCGAAGTCCAAGATGTCGTCAACTATCTGAAAGGCCATTCCGAGTTCGTAGGCGTACTCTCGCAGCGCGGAAATATGCTCGTCGGGGGCTCCGCTGATTGTGGACGCGGACTCACCGGATACAGCGAATAGCGAAGCGGTCTTGCTGAAGATTCTCGAGTAGTAGTCGTCAAGAGTCTGCTCTGGGTCGTAGATGCCGACCCGCTCGCGCAACTCGCCATTGGACAAGTCCATGATAGTTTCCGAGAATCTTCTTATGACGCCTATGTGCCCTATATCGCAGACCAGGGTCGCGGAGGACGCGAATACGTAGTCTCCCACTAGTACGGCGATGTCTTTGCCGAACATACTCGATATCGTCGTTCTTCCGCGCCTGAAGTCTGACTCGTCCACAGTGTCGTCGTGAATCAGTGTGGCGATATGGAGGAGTTCAATCGCGGTCGCCATGATTTCAGACTTCTGCTGGTCGTGTGGATAAAATCCTGACGCGAGAAGCGCTATCGCGGGTCTTACTCGCTTGCCGGAGGAGCAATAGACGTGGGAAAGCACCTCGGACAGGAAAGGGAAGTCAACATCGGCCATGCTGCCGAGCCGGTCCTCGACTCTGGACAAACGCTCTTTTACGGGAGCGTAGATTAGATCTATGGTCTCTCTGTCCGAGCTAACTTCCAAGACGCGCTGTCTCTTCCTCTATCAGGGACTCATCGAACTTGCGGAACAGAGGCTTTGGGCGCGGCAGGGGGATGCCGGGCTTCAAGTCGTCGGGTTCCCAATTCCAGCCCCTCGTCTTTACGGCGCCGTCCAGCCCCAGCATGGCGTGCAGCTTTTCAGAACTGGCAGGCATGAAGGGATAAAGCGCGACTTTCAGGCAGTTGATGGCCGTCAAGCTCGTCCATATCGTCCTTGCGGCGTCGGCCTTGTCAGTCTTTACCGCCTGCCAGGGTGCCTTTGCGTCGAGATAGCGATTTGTTGACTGCGCGAGCCGCATAGCCGATTGAAGTCCGTTTCTGAATCTGCAATCTGAGATGCTTTGCCCTGTCTCGTTCAGCGCCTCCCGGGCGAAGTCCAGCAGCGCGACAGATTCGTCGTCGAGGGAGCCGGGGTCGGGAACGGCCCTGTCGAAGTTGCGCCCGGCCATAGTCAGAGTTCTGTGAACCAGGTTCCCGTATGTAGCGACCAGTTCGTCGTTGTTGCGGCGAACATATTCCGACCACGAGAAGTCGGAGTCGCTCGATTCGGGCATCATCGCAGAAATGACGTAGCGAAGCGGGTCGGGTTCATACCTGTCCAGATAGTCGGGCATCCACACGGCCCAGTTCCTGCTTGTGGACAGCTTTCTGTCCTCCAGGTTCATATATTCGTTGGCCGGTACATTGTACGGCAGGTTCAAGCCGCCGTACCCAAGCAGCATAGCGGGCCAGATGACGGTATGAAACGGAATGTTGTCCTTGCCCATGAAGTAGTAGGAGCGGGATTCACCCTGCCAGAATTCCTTCCACTTGTCCGGCTCTCCGCTGCGCTCGGCCCACTCTTTGGTCGCGGAGAGGTAGCCTATCACTGCCTCGAACCAGACGTAGATACGCTTGCTTTCGTATCCTTCGACCGGGACCGGGACTCCCCACTCCAGGTCTCGTGTGATCGCCCGGTCGCGCAATCCCCCCTCGAGATAGCCGATGGTGAAATTCCTTACGCTTGGACGCAGGTGGTCCTGCTTTTTGATCCAATCCAGAAGCTGGTCTTCGAAAGCGCTGAGTCTCAGGAAGAAGTGCTCCGTTTCCCTTATCTCCGGCGTGGAGCCGCAGGTGCGGCACCGGATTCCAATGAGATCAATGGCGTCGAGAGTGCGTCCGCAATTGTCGCACTGGTCGCCGCGCGCGCCGTCGCTTTCACAGTGAGGGCATGTGCCTTCCACATATCTGTCCGGGAGGAACCGCTCATCGCTTACGCAATAGGGCTGACTCATAGTGTCTGTGTAGAGGTAGTCCTTCTCCAGTAGGCGCAGAAACATGTCCTGGGTAACTTCCGCATGATTCTGTGTATGAGTCGTGGTGAACAGGTCGAAGCTGATGTTGAAGCGTTCCCATGTATCCAGAAATTCAGCCTGGAATTTGGAATAGATATCCTCCGGGGTAACGCCCTGCTGGTCGGCCGCGATTGTAACGGGTGTTCCGTGAGCGTCGCTGCCGGACACCATCGCCACTTCGTTGCCTATCATACGGTGATAGCGCGCGAAGATATCCGCGGGCAGGTACGCGCCCGCGGTGTGGCCGAGGTGGATGGAGCCGTTGGCGTAAGGCCAGGCTACGGCTACGAGTATGCGTTCGGACATAGGTCGTTCACTAACTTTAGAGAGTCTGTCCGTGATGCGAACATGGCACTATGGTAGCACGCCGAATTTGCAATTGGAAATAGAGAACGGAGCGGGGAGCGGATCGCCGTTTACGCTGGACCGGCGCGGAGATCGGAGTCATCCTCTCTACGCGGATTTAGCTGTATCGTTTAGACATCGGCGTACTGTTCACATTTGGCGGGCAGTGTTATAATCCGCGCCAAGAGCGGCCTCATCTCTCCCCGTACAGTTTGGAGGGTAATATGAACTCCGGCGATACCGCGTGGATTCTGACTTCCACAGTCTTCGTGCTGTTCATGACGCTGCCCGGAATCGCTATGTTCTATGGCGGCCTGATGCATTCGAGGTCAGTCCTATCGGTAATGATGCAGTGCTTCTCCATCACTTCCATTTCGACCTTGTTGTGGCTCTATATCGGCTACTCTCTGGCCTTCGGGGACAGCGTTGGCGGAGTTATCGGGAGCGTGGATAACGTCTTCTTCATCGGGCTGGTTGATAGCGTCTCAGCGGGGACCGTGCCCGATTTAGCCTGGGCGATGTTCCATTTGACATTCGCCATTCTGACTCCCGCGCTGATCGTTGGCAGCTACACCGAGAGGATAAAGTTCCCGGCTGTGCTGGTGTTCAGTGCGCTGTGGTCCACGTTGGTGTACGCGCCGGTCTGTCATTGGGTATGGGGAGGCGGCTGGCTCAATCAGATGGGAATCATGGACTCCGCAGGGGGCACGACTCTTCACACTAGCGTTGGAATTGCGGGACTGGTTGCGGCCCTGGTCATCGGCAAGCGTTTGGCGTTTCCTGACGAACTTCCCGAGCCGCACAATCCCGGGATGGCGGCCGCCGGCGTGGGGATGCTATGGATAGGGTGGCTCGCGCTGAACGGCGGAATGCAGGTGTTCGCGGGTCGGGAGCCTGCTATTTCCATAGTAGTTACCCACGTGGCTGCCGCCGCCGCGGTCATTACTTGGATGACAACGCAGTGGATCGTGGAACGAAGGCCGACGCTCGTCGGGACCGCGATAGGCGCGGTCGCCGGACTGGCCATTGCAACTCCCGCCTCGGCGTTCATCAGTCCGCTGTCTGCGCTCGTATTGGGAGCGATAGCAGGCCCGATTTGCTATTTCGCGGTCAGTATAGTAAAGAATAGGCTGAGAATAGACGACTCCATGGACGTATTTGCGATACACGGGGTGGGCGGCATACTTGGCACGCTACTAACGGCCGTCCTGGCCTTGGAGGTACTCGGTGGCAGCGGGTTCGTAGAGGACGGACGGCAGTTCCTTGAACAACTTGGAGTTCAGGCCCTTGGACTGGTGGCCGCGGCCGCTTGGAGCGGGGTCATTACGTTTATCTTGATTAAGATTACCGGCGCCCTGGTAAATGGGCCGAGAGTTGATGAAATGGATGAGATCGTAGGTCTTGACATCGCTACGCAAGGCGAGAGAGGATACGACTTCTGATTACTGATTGAAGGCGGACATACACACCGTTGTTTGTGCTAAAATTGGCGTCTGCGAACAGTTGCCGCAGGAAGTGTCCCGGCATCGCGGTAGCTAGTGATAAGAAAACTAGGAGGCTCTACATATGAACGTGGATACCCTTAAGCAGGGGAACAGTCTGATCCTGTTGACCGAAGGTCGCGTGGATGGGACGAATGCGGTCGACTTCCAGAATGCGTTGGAGAACGCCATCAAGGGGAATGACCAGCCGGTAATTCTGGATTTCGCGAACCTCTCGTATATCAGCAGCGCTGGGTTGCGCGCCATCCTTGTCGTGGCCAAGGCTCTGCAAAGGCAGAACGTGAATTTCGCGGTCTGCTCTTTGATTGACCCTGTCAAGGAAGTGTTCGTGATCAGCGGCTTCGACAGGATAATCCCCATTCACGATTCTCAGGAGTCGGCTATCGGTTCCTTCAATAGCTGATTGCCAAGGAGGCGGTACCGATGGCAGAGTCGTACAAGATTCTTGTCGTGGACGATGAGCCGGATCTTGAGCCGCTCATGCTGCAACGCATGAGGCGCCACATCAGGGCGGGACGGTATAGCTTCGTTTTCGCGCACAATGGCGTGGAGGCATTGGAGGTGCTGCACCAGGACGACGAAATAGACATGGTGGTTTCGGACATCAATATGCCCCAGATGGACGGACTGACGCTGTTGGAGCAAATTCCGAAAGTCGACCCCAATATCCGTTCGATAATCATCTCGGCTTATGGCGACATGAAGAACATAAGGACCGCTATGAACAGGGGTGCGTTCGACTTCGTAACCAAGCCGCTGGACTTCAACGATCTGCGGATCACGATTGACAGGACTCTCGTGCATCTCACCGAATGGCGAGAGGCCCTAGCGTCTCGGGATCAGCTGGTCGCGCTTCAGAATGAATTGGATGTCGCAAGTGGTATGCAGCAGTCAATTCTGCCCACGGTGTTTCCCCAGGGGGCCGACTTTCAGTCTTTTGCGAGTATGGAACCCGCGCGCAACGTTGGAGGGGACTTTTACGACTTCATTCGCCTCAATGCGGGCAAAGTCGGATTGGCGATTGCCGATGTGTCCGGAAAGGGCGTGCCTGCCGCGCTGTTCATGATGTCCAGCCGGACATTGCTGAAAGGGGCGGCGATTGGCAATGAATGGCCCGGCAGCACCCTGAAGGAGGTCAACGACCTGCTGTGCGAAGATAACGACGCTATGATGTTCGTTACCCTCTTCTACGCGGTCTATGACTCTGAGAGCGGAACGCTCTCCTATGCGAATGGAGGCCACAATAGCCCTGTCATCGTCCATTCCGACGGCTCTTACACCGTTCTGCCGATGACCGGAGGAATCGCCCTAGGAGTAATGCCCGATTTCGAGTTCGAGCAGGATTCGATTACCCTTCTGACCGGCGATACTCTGGTTCTCTACACTGACGGCGTGACCGAGGCTATGAACGAGGAAGGTGAAGAATATGGCATGGACCGGTTGTGCGAAGTCCTTGTATCTGGGTCTTCCTTACAGGCGGAGGATATATCCGCCGCGATTTTCGAGAGCATACGCGAATTTGCGGGCGAGGCCCCGCAGTCGGACGACATTACTTGTCTGACCCTTCACCGCAGCGAGGTTGACGCATGAGCACGAAACGCAGCCTGAGAGTTGAGAACAAGATTGAAGAGTTGGAGCGTATATCCGCCGCTGTGGAAGAGTTAGCCGAGAGCGAGGACTGGTCTCCGTCTCTTACTTTCCGCGTCAATCTGGTGTTAGAAGAGTTTGGCA
This sequence comes from Dehalococcoidia bacterium, assembly GCA_965202815.1. Lineage (GTDB taxonomy): Bacteria > Chloroflexota > Dehalococcoidia > Lucifugimonadales > UBA1123 > VXRN01. The sequence goes on along the minus strand of CBDBCD010000002.1, from coordinate 61,066 downwards.
TCAACGTTATCAATTACGCGCACGAGGGCGGCGTCCACGATTTTGAAATTACCCTCCTGTCCGAGCCGGAAACTCTTACCATAGAGATAACGGACGATGGGATCCCGTTCAATCCACTGGAAGACAAGCCGACGCCCGATACGATGGCTCCCATGGACGAGCGGCCCATCGGCGGATTGGGCTTGCACTTGGTCCGCACTATGACTGAAGAGATGCGCTACGAACGTCAGGATTCGAGGAACCATTCTACACTGGTCATGCGAAAGGCTGAATGAAGCAAATAAATCGCCTGTTGGCGGCTCTGCTGTTGGCGGTGGCCCTTGGGGGAGTCGCTGTTATTGTAGCCATCAGCGTGGGTGGGTTGTCCTGGTTCAATAGTGACGAAGCCGAAGTTTCCGCGAATCAGGATCACGCGTCCAGTGTAGTTGCGTCCGCCATCGGGGATAGCGCTGAAGCCGAACCCGTTCCGCTAGGCGAGCCCGGCGTCTTCGACGATTACATTCTCTTCGGTCAGTCCGCCGCTTTCAGTGGTCTGGCGAGTGAACTCGGTATCAATATGCGTCGTGGAATCGAGTCCGCGTTCCAGGAAGTCAACGCGAAGGGTGGTGTAAACGGTCGTCGCCTCGAGCTCAAGTTCATGGATGACGCCTATGAGCCTGAAGCCGCGATCTCCAATACCAAGAAGCTGATCGAGGACAGGGTATTCGCCCTGATCGGCGCGGTAGGGACGCCAACGTCGCGCTCGGCTACCCCTGTCGCGGCTGCCGAAGGCATTCCATACGTCGCCCCTTTCACGGGGGCTGCGTTCCTGCGCGAACCGGAATGGAAGAACATCGTAAATCTGCGCGCTTCGTATAACCAGGAAACCGAAGAGATGGTTGAGCGTCTGACCAACGACCTTGGTATCGAGCGGGTCGCCGTGATGTACCAGGATGATTCCTATGGACGAGCCGGTTATAACGGGGCCACCAGCGCGCTGGCCCGCCGCGGCATGGAGCCTGTGTCCGTCGGCCTCTATCCCCGCAATACTCTAGCGGTGAAAACCGGCCTCCTAGACCTGCGCCGAGGCGACCCCGAAGCCGTAATCATCATTGGCGCCTACCAGCCTGTCGCCGCGCTGATTGCATGGGCTCGCTTTACCGGCCTTGATCCGGTTTTCATGACTGTGTCGTTCGTTGGCAGCAACGCGCTGGCCGAGGAACTCGGAGCTAAAGAACTGACTTCTTCCGGCGCGGGAGTCTTCGTAAGCCAGGTCGTCCCTTTTCCCACCGACACCAGCCTCCCAATAGTTCAGTCATACCACCGAGCCCTGGCTGATTTCGCCCCGAACGCCGAGCCTGGCTTCGTTTCTTTCGAAGGCTACCTGGCCGGCAGACTCGCGATTGCCGCGCTCGAACGTTGTGGAAGGGATGTTACGAGACAATGCTTTATTGACAGCATAAACCGGGGAGAAGATATGGATCTCGACGGCTTCAAGCTGGAGTTCGGTCCGGACGACAATCAAGGATCCGACGAAGTATTCCTGACGGTCATTGGAAGTGATGGAGAATACCATCCGATTACTACACTTCTGGAAGCGACGCAATGATCGAGCGTTTCAAGAGAATCACGAACAACAGGTTCCGCCTGTCCACGCAATTGTACTTAGGCATAGGAGGCGCGGTGCTATTGACCGTGGCGGCCAGCCTTGTTGGCTGGTTCTCCTTCGACCGCGTAGGAAATGCGCAGAGCCAGGTCAACGACAGCAGCATCCCGGAAATGGCCGCGGCGTTTGAAGTCGCAGAATACAGCAGCGCCTTGGTGGCCGCGGCGCCCAGATTGACCTCCGCGATAACTCGAAAGGACCTGGAATCTGTATATGACAGTATTTCGGACGCGAACGATTCCCTTGAAGTTCAATTGGAAGTCCTTGAGCAGACAAACTCGGAGGACCAACGCCTGGCGAAGATACGTGAGCATTCCCAAACACTCATCTCTAATGTCGAAGCTATCAGGTCTCAAAGAACTGAACTGTTCAGACTCGTAACCGAACGAGAGAGTATCAGCAATGAATTGGCGGACTTGAGAAGCCAACTTGACGATACTGTAGTTCCGGCGATAGATGACCAACTCTTCTATATCATAACCGGCTATAGAGCGCTTGGAGAGCCTCCAGTCGAATTCGAGGAACACTTCTCGGAGGAGGAATTCCAAAGGTATCGCCATCTTTCTGAACTTCAGTCAGACGCAAATATAGCGACCGAACTTCTGGCGAACGCGTTCACGCTTTCGGAAGCCGCCGCAATCGAGCCGCTGCGCGAAAGATTTGAAGCGGTTGACAGCCGAATACAGCGCAATCTCGCCGCCCTCGAAGGCTCGGATGCGTACCTTAGCGTCGCTCCTGCCTTTATGAGGCTTTCCGAGATGGGAATGGGTGAACAGAACGGGTTTGCCCTGTTGGAGAGAGAGCTCAGACTCAACGAGAGTCAGCGCCTGTTGCTGGCTCAGAACCAGGATGAGGCGGTGGCTCTGGTTGCGGAAGTTGACGGACTTGTGGTTGCGGCACGCGACAGCGCGGGGGAAGCGACGTCCGCCTCCACCCAGGCGATCCTGACCGGCCGGACGCTCCTGCTTGGAATTAGCGCGCTAAGCGTCGCCGGCGCACTCTTGATTGCGTGGCTGTTCGTCGGGCGGGTTCTTCTGCGACGGATACAAATTCTGTCGGACTGGATGCGCCGGATGGCGGCCGGAGACCTGCAAGCCAGGGTCGAAATCGGCGGAAACGACGAAGTTACCGATATGGCCGCGGCCCTCGAGGTGTTTCGCCAGCACGCCCTTGAGGTTCAGCGCCTCAACCTGGTCGAGTTGCTGGCCGCCGACCTCCAGGAGAGAAACGACGAGCTTCAGAGTGTATTGGAGGAACTTCGCCTCGCGCAGGACAAGATCATCACACAGCAGAAGCTGGCCGAGATGGGCGAACTGACGGCCGGCGTGGCGCACGAGATAAGAAACCCGCTCAACTTCGTCAAGAATTTCTCTGAAGTCTCGGAAGAACTTATCGAGGAACTGAAAGAAGTGCTTGAAGAGTTCTCCGATGATATAACAGACGAACAGCGGGACTACATCGAGGAGATTTCACAGGACCTCTCCGGCAATCTCGAGCGCATACGTCATCACGGAGCCCGCGCTAATCGAATCGTCGAGGATATGCTGCAACTGGGACGCGGCGGCGGCGAAGTGCGCCCTGTGATGATAAACGACCTCCTCAACGAACACGCATTGCTCGCGTATCACAGCGCGCGGGCGTTGGACTCCGACTTCCAGCTAGACCTGAGACCGGAATTCGATCCCGATGCCGGAGAGTGGCCTGTAATCCCCGAAGACATGGGTCGCGTGTTTCTCAACATGGTCAGCAACGCCTGCCACGCCACTGACGACAAGAGACGCGCCCTGGTCGAGAAGGGCGAATCAGGCTCATACATGCCTACCCTTTGGCTCAAGACGAACCGAACCGATGACGCTTTGGAGATTCGCATACGGGATAACGGCGACGGAATACCCGACGATGTGATAGACAAGATATTCAACCCGTTCTTTACTACCAAGCCGACCGACAAAGGCACCGGGCTCGGATTGGCCTTGTCAAACGATATTGTCAGGGAGCATGGCGGCACGATCAGCCCTGTCTCGGTTCCAGGAGAATATACGGAGATGGTAGTGGTGCTGCCCGTGGACGGGATCCGAGAAGGGGAGGAAGCGGCCGTCTGACCTCCGCCGCGAGCATTATGGATTTTGGCGCATACGACCTCGATACCGGCATCTACGATGAGATGTTCTTGTCGGACGGGACGCCGCGCGACCATTCGAAGTCCCTCTACGAGACCCTGTACAGAATTTCTCCCCAGAACATATCCAGTATACAGGAGTGGGTGACTCGCTCCTTTCTCCAAGAAGGCATTTCCTTCATGGTTTACGGGGACGATGAGGCGGAGGAACGGATAATTCCGGTGGACTGCGTACCGCGCATTCTCAATGCTGCGACATGGCAAATGCTGGAATCAGGGCTGACTCAACGCCTGCGCGCGCTGAATCTCTTTATCGAAGATGTTTACAACGGCGCCCGGATAATCGAGGATGGGGTGATCCCCAAGGACATAGTGCTGGAATGTCCGCAGTATCGTCTGGATATGGAGGGATACTCCGCGCCGAACAGTACATGGGTCGCGATCTGCGGAACTGATCTCGTCCGTACTCACGACGGGTTCTTCGTGCTCGAAGACAATCTTCGCTCCCCTTCAGGCGTGTCATACATGATAGCGACCCGCAGGGCGGCCAAAGCCAGTTTCCGGCGGCTGTACAGGGCCTCCCGGGTGCGCGACGTAGAAGACTACGGACAGATGCTGCTCCAGACGCTCCAGGAGATGGCGCCCGACGGCAGTCCCGAGCCTACTATCGCCCTGCTCACGCCCGGCGTTTACAATGCCGCCTACTATGAGCATATGTTCCTCGCGCGTGAGATCGGCGCGGAGCTGACTGAGGGGAGAGACCTGCTGACGCGCGATGGCTACGTCTATATGCGCACGACCGAAGGCGTCCGCCGAGTTGATGTGATCTACCGCCGCGTGGACGACCTGTTCCTTGACCCGGTCGCGTTTCGACCCGATTCGCTCCTCGGCGTGCCGGGTCTGCTCGACGCCTGCAAGCGAGGCAATGTGACGCTGGTCAACGCCCCGGGCGTGGGTATAGCGGACGACAAGAGCGTTTACGCCTTCGTCCCCGACATGATTCGCTATTATCTTGGAGAAGACGCGATTCTCTCGAACGTCGAAACCTACCTCTGCCGCAACCCTGAGGACCTCGAATACACTCTCGACAATCTGGAGAGCCTGGTAGTGAAACGAGTCGGCGAGTCGGGTGGATACGGTATGCTGGTGGGTCCGCACTCTACCCCTGAAGAAAGGGACGAATACGCCAAGCAAGTGAGAGCTAACCCTGCGGACTTCATATCCCAGCCCACGCTGTCGTTGTCTCGCGCACCCTGTATGGTAGATGGTCGCATAGAGCCGCGTCACGTTGACCTGAGGCCCTATGTGCTTCAGGGAAGGGATTCCAGGCTTGTACCCGGCGCGTTTTGCCGCGTCGCCCTGCGGGAAGGAAGCCTGGTCGTGAATTCCAGCCAGGGCGGTGGCTGCAAGGACCTCTGGGTACTGGAAGACTAAGCCGATGCTGTCTCGGAACGCGCAAGGACTCTACTGGATGAGCCGCTACCTGGAGCGGACGGCGCTTATCTGTCGTCTGCTGCGGCTGCAGACCGAGTCCCTGGTTGACAGGCCCGCGCGGGACATCCATGCCGGGTGGAGCCGTCTCTATATGTCGCTGCACCGCCTGCCGCCGGGCGGCAGCATCGAAATCGGCATCGGCGAAAACGATGACTACATGCTGGCCGATTCATACACCTTGGCCGGCGATCTGACATTCGACCGCGTCAACCCGGATTCGGTATGGAACTGCTTCGCGCAGGGCAGGGAAAACGCTCGCCAGATGCGCCATCGAATAAGCTCGGAAATGTGGCATCGTCTCAATATGGTGTATCTGCGAATACGCGGCCTGGACATTCAGGATATATGGGCCGGATCTCCTGAGGCTTTCTATACGGAGATCGGCGCCGATATTGACGCATTCGTCGGCGCCGCCGAGGCCACGATGTACAGGGACGAAGGCTGGAGCTTTCTGCAAATCGGAAGGTTCATCGAAAGGGCGCAGTTCTCGACCGAACTCCTCATCCAGCAGATATTGATTGATGTGGAAGCGGGAGAGTATAGGGAAGGGGACTGGCTGGACCTGCTATGGGTTTCCAATGCGCTGGAACAGTACAACAGGCGCTACGGCATTTCAGTTCATCCCCGCGATGTCATGGACCTGCTTGTGACAGATCCATTGCTCCCTAGTTCGCTCAGCCGGTCGTTCAAGGAGATCGAGCGCGAACTCGACTCAGTTGGAATCGGCCCCAGCTCCGATACATTCGGGGCAGTTCGACGGATGGCCGGACGCCTCAGCGGGCTGGTGCAGTATGAATGGCCCGACAATCTGGACCGCGAGGACCTGCTCAACCGCGCCCTGGAGCAGTCGCGCGAACTCCACTCCCTGATCAACGCCGCCTACTTCGATTATCCCGTCGCCAGCGCTACATAGCCCGTTGCACTTACCCCAACCTGAAAATCCCCTCTCCTTCGACGGCTGAGAGGGCTGGGTATTTACCCTCACCCTAACCCTCTCCCAGAGGAGAGGGGACTTTCTGTTGACGTTCATGGCCGGCTTCGCGCGTTTTCCTACGCTTGTGAGCGGGCTGAAGGGTTCGGTTGCAGGGCAATCGGGGCTGAATTTCGGTGGTTTCATAAATGTTGGCTTATAATTGCGCTGGGCTCGGGCTGGGTGAGCCACTGGGGTTTAACAGGGGAGCGACAGGCGACCACTGTGACCAGAGTTTGCCTGCGTTTTGCCTGCGTTAGCTATGAGGCCCTTTTTTCCCGGCGTCCTGTTTTTGTTGGTATAATCGTTGGTTTATGGGTTTTTGGTTATTAGTTTTCAGTTTTTAGTCATTAGTCTTTAGTTATGAGCGGTTGGTTTAGTTTGTATGTTCGGATTGTAGCATGGATCGGGATGGGATGGGAAGTGTGGATGCTGTGTGGGGTTGGTCGGTCGGGTATTGGCGTCTGAAGCGGTATTTGCGGGATGCGAGGATTTTCGGGGGTTAGGGTGAGGGTGAACTACAATACAGTTCAGTCATTCCCGCGAAGGCGGGAATCCTGACCGCCCTCGTCCCCGCGCAGTCGGCTTCTGCGGAGGCCGCGCCATGAATACCAGCGCCATTGACAGCAGCGCCGCCACCGAGAATCCCAGGAAGGCGTTCGTGTAGCTGCCCGTCGTGTCGAATATGTACCCGCTGATAATCGGCCCCGCGATGATTCCCAACATCTGTATGCTCGACCTGAACCCCTGTATCGTCGCGTAGGCTCGGCGACCGAAGTAGTCCGCAATCAACGACTGCGGAATGACGGATATGCCGCCCTGTGAAGCGGAGAACACGATCAGCACCGGAATCACTGCCGCCACGTTCTCAGCGCGAGCCATGAATATGATGGAAACCGACATCACCGCCAGCGACGCCGCCATGACGTAACGCTTGTTCACGTAGTCTCCCAGCGCACTCAGACCGAAGCGCCCGGGTATGCTCATCAGTCCAACTGAACCGGCCAGCGCCGCCGCCGTCACATTCGACGCCCCCAGGTCAACGAAGAACGGCACAAGGTGCAGCCCGATACCCCCGCTCACCAGCGACCTTGCCATGATAGAGAGCGTCAGGAACCAGAAACTGGACGTCCGCAGCGCCTCCCGCGCCGTGAAGTCGTTGGACAGGTCCGCCCTTATCGGCCTCGCCCTGCCCTGCGAATCGCGCGCGCCTTCCGGCTCGATGCCGTCCGGGTAGTAGCCGTACTGCTCCGGCCTGTGCCGCATCACCGACGCCACCGGCGGCCCTATGATGACGATGAATATGCCGATAACGAGCGCCGCCGTCCGCCATCCGTAGTTCTCCACCAGCCAGCCCACTGCTGGCACGAACAGCCCGCCCAGTCCCACGCCCGACCACATGATGCCGAACGCCAGCCCACGCCGCCTATTGAACCAGTTCGCCGCCGCAGCGGTGATGGGTGTGCTCATCCCCAGGCTGTTGCCCAGCGCGATCATGAACACATAGACGAAGAAAAAGGCCAGCAGCCCGTTGATGAAGCTCAGCCCGATGTAGCCCAGCCCCATCAGCGGTATCCCGACGAGTATCAGCCATCTCGGTCCGAACTTGTCAACCGCCCAGCCCTCTATCGGCCCCAGCAGCCCCGACTCCAGCCGCGCCGCGCTGAATATCACCGAGATAGTAGTGCGGCTCCACCCGAACTCCCGCCCAAGCGGAATGATGAAATTTCCGAACCCATGAAAATTGATCCCCGATGCGATGGACATGACAAGCCCACCGGCAAGCACAATCCACCAGCCGAAGAAAAAGGGTCGTTTTGGAGAGTTATCAGTTTTCAGTGATTAGTTCTTAGTTATCAGCTTATTGCCGAGTTCTGTGACGTCTTTATGAGAGTAGCCTTCAGGACAATTCAATAGTGTCCGGACTTTGAGATGATTCTTCTCTCGTTGCCGAGTTGGAACGCGGTCTTTCTTTGATCCTATGAGCTGATAAATGCCTCTTTCGACATCCGCTACTCTAAGGCTCTGATGACATGAGGATAATTCGCAGTTGACCAATTGGGCAATTCCTCTGCACCATGAGGCCCAGTTCTTGTAAATACTCTCGCTCTTATTTGTAATGTCTATTCGATTCCCGATCCTGAGATCTGTCAGGATTGGGAATCCTGACTGCTTGCCAAACTCAGCGATATTCTTGTCTAAGACAGGATAGTTCTCGGGATCCAAGAACATTCTGATTTTGCTTACGAACGACACGCCAGAATACTCAGGCATATTGATCTTGCGGATACGAACTAAACACGGGTCTGTAGATACAGGCGTCATCTCCATAAACTGACTAATCTTCACTGAATTGACCTTACGAAATTTAGGTATTCTGTCTTTCTGTCTGCCGGTCATAGGAATATAGCCGTCGCATGGACCGTTGCCTTCACGGCGCCGACTTGCATATCCCCAGTACAGGACATTCGATAGCCCATCCCTCACTTCTTGCAGATTCTTGCTGTGCAACTGGGACAGTATCTTGTCCTCAACTTGACTTATGTTCTCGTGGCAGACTTCTTTACCATTCTGAAAGTCGTATGTGACCGCTGGATAGTTGTATGACCTGACTGCCGCGCACAGGATATTGGCGGATTTCTTCACCGAGTATTGCTGTATGGTCATATTCTTACATCCGAATCGAGAAATTCTTTAATCTAGTTCAGGGCGGGCGACCGTGCCGGCGTAGGTGGCGCAGGCACGAATGTCGTCGGGTTCTAGGTCCGGGTAGTCGTCGAGGAGCTCCTCCTGGCTTACGCCCTGAGCCAACAGGCTCAGTATCAATTCCACGGATAGACGCATATCGCGAATGATGGGTTTCCCGCCAAAGACGTCGGGACGCGCCGTTATTCGCTTCAGCAGGTCGTCGTCAGTCACCATATCGTTCCTCTGCTGGGTATAGTATTGCTCTGCCCTGTTGCTATCCTCCCCTGAGTCAGCCATCTGTCGCGGGGCGTATTTCGTGGATGGTTACCGGAAGTCCTGCTCGCTTGGCCTTTAGCCATCGCTTGAATGACCTTCGACTTTCACCAGACCTTTGACCCGTCAGCAGAATTTCCACACTCAGGTCCTCATCGAGGTCAGGCCAGTGCAGGTGCTGGCCTCCCGCATGGATCTCCCAATTGTCTCGCTCCTCCAGAGTAGCGTGGACCAATCTGGGATACCACGCCAACGGCCGGAGATTGTCCGTCCATCGGACAACCGGGCGGTTAGCATGTCCTCGGTAACCGCAATTGCTACTGCATCAGGCATATCCACGCGAACGGTCATGGTCTCCTCGAACCCACGGTTCTCCGGGTCTCGGACAGTTCCGTCTCCCCGTTCGTCCCGGTCTTGTGGAGATGGCTGTGGTCTTCATGGACCTGAAGGTGGGTGGCGAGGGCGCGAACGTCATAATCGTGATCCCGGGCCATATCATCCTTGATCTGCCACAGTTCTCTGATGATTTCGTCAAGCATCTTGGGGATCTCTCATGAGTTCGATTGGAGCGCAGATCTCGGGAAGGCTGTATCCATGGCTCGCGCAAACCTCCCGGACAAGCGGCCTAGTCTCTGCGTTGGCGAGGTGCCGAAAGTTCCACGTCAAGAGATATTCTACGCCATGTGTAGCTGATACGGCAATGTGGATAGCATCATTCTGGGCGTTCGGAGGAAGGGCCCCCCTGTGTATGAACGCCTCGGCCAGAGTGATCGCTTCTTCGGTAATGGGCAATATAGGAATTCCGGTCAAGGCTCGCAGTCTTCGGGCGGCGGCATCCCTGTCGCCCCTGCGGGCTTCTTCAACGGTAAGGACTGATGTGCGAAGCTCAAAGCGGAATCTGTGTTGGTCCCACCATTCCACCGTGGCGGTCTGCCATGCGGCGGCGAGCAGGTTGTTTGTAGCTCTAGCCGTCAGGTAGGACACAATGGAGGTCTCGATATATACGGTTCTCGTAGGATTTTCTGGTATTGTCGCGGGAACTTGCTCCATTATGGCTTCCTACCACCCAATCGCCACCCCGTCCCGACGTGGGTCCGCCCCGCCCTGGAACGTCCCCGATTCGTGGTCAATCTGTATCCCCTGCGCTCCGCCCACAGTCATCGAGAACGGCTCGGCCAGTTCGATGTCGTGGCCCTTGGCGGCGAGCGCGGCGCGGACGTGGTAGGGGAATCTCTCCTCCATGACGACGCGGCGTTCCTCGAAGACGCGCAGGCGAGGCGCCTCTATCGCCTCCTGCACGTTCATGCCGAAATCCAGGAAGTTCATCACGAACTGCGGCGTCGTCTGAAGAATTCCCCAGCTTCCCGGCGTGCCAAGGCTTACGTGGAAGCGTCCGTCCTTGAAGGTCTGGGTTGGCGCGAGACAGAAATCAACGCGCTTGCCGCCAGCAAGGCGGTTGGGCGCCCCCTCTTCCAGGTCGAACCAGTGAGCCATGTTGTTCAGGAAGAGGCCAGTGTCGCCTGGCGCGACAGCGGATCCGAATCCGCCGCCAAGCGTCTGCGTCACCGAGACGACGTTGCCGTCTGAGTCCGCGACCGCGAAATGCGTCGTCATGCCGCCGTCGAATTCGTCGGGGCTGCCCGCCTTGAGCGAGCCGGACGGTATCATGCGGCTGAACTCTTCGCCCGAAACTACCGCGGCGTTGTCTCGGTCAATTCGTCTGCGCTGCTGTTCGGCGTAACCGGAGGACAGCAGCCCTTTCAGTGGCGCCTTCACGTGATCGGGGTCTCCGCCCCACTTGATGCGGTCGGTAACGGCCAGCTTGACCGCCTCGATATAGGAGTGGACGGTCTCCGGATGCTGGAAGATAAGGTCCGGGCCGTCGAAGCCTTCCATTATCTTGAGGGTTTCTAATAGCTGGAATCCCGTTGAGTTTGGCGGAACGGAGAAGATCTCGTAGTCGCGGTACTCTATGCCGATTGGTTCGCGCCACTCGGCCTCGTAGGTGGCGAAGTCCTCTTCCGTGAACTGGCCGCCGAGTTCCTGCGCGCCCTTCACGAGCCTCGCGCCGAGTTCGCCGCGATAGAATTCATCCTTGCCTCCCTGGGCTATCGTGCGCAGGGATTCGGCCAACTGGGGCTGCTTGACTCTCTGACCCGGCATTGGCCCCTTGCCGTTCTTGACGAATATGCCTTTGGACGGAAATCGAGCAAGACGCGGGACCGAATTACCGATGGATTTCGCGTTGAAGTGCGTGATAGCCGTGCCGTTCCGGGCATAGCCAATCGCGGGCTCAAAGATCTGTTCGCGGTCAAGTCTTCCGTATGTCTCATGCAAGGTCAGCCAACCCGCGACGTTCCCCGGCACGAGCGCCGACTTGATGCCGATGTCTTTGTCCGCCGCTTCGTATTCCTCCGGGTCGGCTGCGGCGGGCATACGGCCTGAGAAGTTCAGCGCACGAACGCGGTCCTCGGCTGCCACGTATGCCAGCGCCAGTCCGACCCCGCCCGCGCCGGACATGAACGGTTCGCACACGTTGAGCGTCGAAGCGATTGCTACCGCGGCGTCGAACGCGTTGCCGCCCGCCATCATCATCCGAACGCCGGCAAGCGACGCCAGCGGATGCGCCGACGTCGCCATCCCATTGACGCCCATTGCAGCGGGCCTGTTCGCTTGGGGAATTACTGACAAACCGGACATAGCGTACTCTCCTGAACTCTGGCTTTCGATGCCAGTATATCAGGGATTCTTGCCCGAATCAGGATCGGCGAATCTCCCTTGACCGTCGTAACCCGAACAACCTAGAATTATCGCAGACTCACAGTTATCAGAAGTACAGGACTGAACGAATTGGGAACCGCATAGTTCTCTTCAGACGAATAACGTTCTCGACTATGTAGCCTCTCGCGGGTTGCCCATCAATTGCGCGAGGGGCTTTTGCGTGTTCGGGCAATCGCCCGATTCTCACCCTGCCAAACGACTTTACCGGCCTGTGTACGATTTTGAATACCCAGGCCATCCTAAACGGGAGAATACCAATGACGCTCCAAGTTGACTCCGAACTGATAGAACTGCGAACGCGGATAAGACACTCTGCCGCCCACGTGATGGCCGATGTCGTCAAGACGCTCTTTCCCGACGCCAAGATCGGCATCGGCCCGCCCACGGACGACGGCTTCTACTACGACTTCATGGTGGAGACGCCCTTCACGCCCAACGATATCCAGCGTATAGAAAACCGGATGCGCCGGGTGATCAAGAGAAATCACGCCTTCGAGTACAGAGAGTATTCGAGGCACGAGATCAACGAACTCAACTCGGACGAGCCGCTCAAGCTGGAAGTTATCGCCGAGATACCCGAGGGCGAGGCTATCTCCACCTATACGCACGGCGGATTCGAAGACCTCTGCGCCGGCCCTCACGTCGAGTCCACGGGCAAGATTCCCGCGTTCAAGCTGCTTAACGTGGCGGGCGCCTACTGGCGCGGCGACGAGAATCGCCCGATGCTCCAGCGGATCTACGGCACGGCGTTCGAGTCCCAGGAAGCTCTGGACGAGCACCTCGAAAGGCTCGAGGAGGCGCGCAGGCGCGACCACAGGACGGTCGGGCGCGACCTCGACCTGTTCTCGGTACACGAGGAGACCGGCCCCGGGCTGATCATCTGGCACCCCAAGGGCGCGCGAATTCGCGGTCTCGTGGAGGACCTCTGGAAACGCGAACATTACAGGTGGGGATACGACCTCGTCTATACGCCTCACATCGGTCGTTCCACTCTGTGGGAGACGAGCGGCCACCTGGAGAACTTCAAGGAGAATATGTTCGCGGCGATGGACATGGAGGGGCAGGACTACTACCTCAAGCCCATGAACTGCCCGTTCCATATCATGTACTACCGCAACGGCCTGCGGAGCTACCGCGACCTGCCGATGCGAATAGGCGAACTGGGCTCGGTGTATCGCTACGAGAGAGGCGGAACGCTCCACGGGATGCTGCGCGTGCGTGGAATGACGCAGGACGACGCCCACATATTCTGCCGCCCCGACCAGATCGAGGAAGAGGTGAACGGAGTTCTCGATCTCACCTTCCATTTGCTGAACAAGTTCGGATTCAAGGACTATTCGGTGATGCTTTCCACCAGGCCGGACAAGGCTGTCGGTTCTGAAGAAGAGTGGGATGTCGCTACGAATTCGCTGCGCTCCACGCTGGAAGCGCGGGGCATGAGCTACGAGGTGGAAGAAGGCGGCGGCGCGTTCTACGGCCCTAAGATAGACATTCACATCGAGGACGCCATCGGAAGGCTCTGGCAGTGCACGACCGTCCAGTTCGACTTCAATCTGCCTCGCAGGTTCGGTCTCACCTACATTGGCGCGGACGGCGCGGAGCATCAGCCCTACATGGTGCATCGCGCGCTGTTCGGCTCCATGGAGCGGTTCATGGGCGTGCTGATAGAACACTACGGCGGCGCTTTCCCGACATGGCTCGCGCCGGTTCAGGCGACCATCATCCCGATTGCCGACCGGCACCACGAGTACGCGGGCAAGGTTCAGCGCAAGCTGCGACAGGCGGAAATCAGGGCTGAGACCGACCTACGCAACGAGCGCATGGGCTTCAAGATTCGGGACGCCCAGATGCAGAAGACGCCCTACATGCTCATAGTGGGTGACCGTGAGGTCGCCGCGAACGCGGTTGGCGTCCGGCTGCGGTCGGGAGAGGACCTGGGAGCCGTTGCGGTTGACGAACTCGTCCAAAGAATCGCGGCGGATGCCGCCGCCGTCTGAGGAATTGGGAATACCTCTGACTCGGGAATTCCCTCTCCCTCGATGGGAGAGGGCTGGGGTGAGGGTGATTCCTTATACCGACTAAACTGATACAGCATCCTGCCGCTGGAACGGTGTTGTAACGTAATTTAGTCTGTGATATATTCATTGAAACCCAAGTATCGGCTTGGGTAAAACCGCTTTGGCGAAAGAAAGAGGTGCTAGGATACCACCCAGGGATTATCGCGCTAACGAGAGAATAAGAGTTCCCCAGGTCCGTGTCGTGGACGAAGAGGGAAAGCAGCTAGGTGTGCTTCCTACCAGGCAGGCGCTCGAAATCGCAGACGAAAGAGGCTATGACCTCGTGGAGGTCGCCCCGGGGGCCGATCCCCCGGTCTGTCGCCTCATGGACTTCGGAAAGTTCAAGTACGAGGCGACCCGCAAGGAGCGAGAGGCGCGAAGAGCGAGAAGGGCGCGCCCCACGAATGAGTTGCGTGAGGTCAGGATGAAGACCCGGATAGGGGAGCATGACCGCCTCGCCAAGACCAGGCTTGCCAAGCGTCTGCTCGGACAGGGCGCGAAGGTCAAGGTATCGGTCATGTTCAGGGGACGTGAGAACGAACATCCCGAGATTGGCATGAATCTTCTCAGGCTGGTAGCCGAAGCGCTGGTTGACGACGCCGCGCTCGAAAGCCCACCTAACTTCGAGAGTAGAAGAATGCTTTCGATGATACTGGCGCCGGTAAGCGGTCCAAACGCAAGGGATCAGAAATCGAATCAAAGGCGGGAGAAAGTACGTGCCTAAGCTGAAGACACACAAGGGAGCCAAGCGCCGATTCCGCATAACCGGGACTGGCAAGTTGGTCCGAATGAAGGGGCACAGGTCCCACCTCAGGCGAAAGAAGTCGAACAAGGCCAAGCGCCTGTTCGCCAAGAAACTGGAAGTAAGCCCGTCCGACGTGAAGATGCTCAAGCGCGCGCTTCCATACGGCTTGGATTAACTGCTACAATTCCCAGAGTGCGAATCGTAGTTCAAACTGCCCCGGCTTAACAGCGAGGGGCGGTTGTATGTTTGAATAGTGAGGTAGTCCAATTGACCCGGATCAAACGTGGTGTAACAAAGCGGAAACGCCATAAGAAGATTCTCAAGATGACCAAGGGCCATCAGGGAGGACGCCACACGCTGTTCAGGCAGGCGAACGAGTCTATGCTTCACGCCTACTCCTACGCCTTCGCCCACCGGCGCGAGCGCAAGGGCGATATGCGAAAGCTCTGGAACGTCAAGATAAACGCCGCCGCGCGCGCCAACGGGATCACATACAGTAAGCTGATTCATGGCCTCAAGCTCGCTGGCGTCGAGGTCAACCGCAAGATGCTTGCGGACATTGCCATGCAAGACCCCGGCGCATTCGCCCAGATCGCCGAAACCGCCAAGCGGGAACTCGAACCAGTCGCCTAGCCGGCGTCGAGAAGTTTACTTATATCCTGCGCCACTTCCTCCGGTTCCAGCGGGGGAGTGAAGACCACGCGCCGCCTTCCCTGACGGTCTATCAGAAAGACCGGCGTCGAGTGGACCACCAGGTAGCGCTCCGTGATCTCCGCGCTCAGCGAATCAATCGCGCCTCTCGGTTCGGGAGTTGGATTAGCCTGGGCCGGTTCCAAAGGGTCGTGGCCGCTCACGGCCGGGTCCACGTAGTAGTTCTTCCACACTTCCTCCAGAGCTGGCTCGTCCCCTACCAGGAATTGCCAGTTTCCCGAGAGATCCCACTTGTCCAAGTACTCTCGCGCCGCCTCGACGCTGTCGCGCTCAGGATCAACGCTGACGGCGACGAACTGTACATCTGCGCCGTCTTTACCCAGAGTTTCGTGGACTTCGCGTAGTCTTGAAGTCACGATTGGGCATACGTCCGGGCAATTCGTGTAGAGAAAGGTAAGTACGACGACGCTGTCCCTGAAGTCTTCGAGCCGAACTGTTCGGCCCGACTGGTTGGTCAGCGTGATGCCGGGAGCGACTTCAGCGTCTTTCAGGACAGTCCCGTTGAACGCGACGCCGGACTCTGAGGAGCCGCAGGCCGCCATGAACAGGACAGCCGAGAGCGTCAGCAGCCACCTATGGGAAAGGCGCTTAGGAAACATGGACCGGATTGTTGGAGCTCGGCCCGAAATGGCGGCCTACTCCGTAGGCTCGTTTCGCGTTAGCAGATAGGCGATGATCGGTACACCGAACACCAGGGAACTGCCAAGAACTATGACGGCGATGGGAATCTGCTCGCCGAACGCATTCAACTTTATGGTGTTCAACAGGATGAAAATAACCCCAAGCCCCCCGCCGTAGAGCATGATCAGCAGGACCGCCAGGAACGGGAAGAGTATCGAGAATTTGAAATTGCTGCTCACGTTGGTGTGTCCTCCAAACTTGTCGGGTAATTTCTTTGTCGTCTGTGGTTCGCTTGTCGAGCGCGTTCCTCTTCTCCATACCAGCGATAGAAGGTCACTATCAGCAATCCGAGGAACAGCAGGCCGCCGCCGACTTTCATTATAACAGCCCCGATTTGCTGATCGGTAAGGGCCGTCATAAACGAGATTCGGGGAGCGTCCACGTAGAACCCGTAGATCGGTTCCCCCGCGAAAGTAAGCGCGCCGAACACGATGAGTTGCGCCACCGACAGGCCGAACAGATACATGATCCGCATCGGGTAGGATACCCTGGGCAGTTCCGGCATCGTGCTGGTCAGAGGCCACCACATGAGTATAGCCGTGCTTATCATCATTATGTGCTCGACGATGTGTATGCCGTGATTGGTCAGAGAAGCGTTGTACAGGGCCGGTATATGCCAGATCGAGAATACGATGTTGAACGCCAGGAACGCTCCAATTGGATGGGTCAGGGCCCGCGCCACTCTGAATGACCAGTCCGGCCTCAGAAGCGGACGTATGAGCCAGTCCGGGAGCCCGCGTACCATGAGCGGAGGCGCTACAAGAGTCAGAAGCACGTGCTGGAGCATATGCACGCTGAACAGGTAGTTCTCGCTGACGACGTGAATAGGCGAGGCGAGAGCGATGAAGATGACGAGGACGCCAAGCGTGAAAGTGGCGATCTGCCTGGGGTCCACATCTTCGGCCCAGTTGTTGCGCTGCCTGAGCGGGCCGACGCCAAGAAGATAGACCGCCTGTATCCCAATTAAGAGGATGACGGATTCGAGGTCGGCCTGCCACGCCATCCACAGCGACCCTGTTTCCAACTCCCCGATCCTCCTTCCGGCGTTAGCCGCGCCGTCCGCTTCAGGCCATCAGCTTACGATTTGTGTGGGCGTTCGGCTCGTACTAGAGCAGGAACCAGCTGAACAGCGCCATGAGAGCGAAGATGACACCCGTCGCCACGAACATACCGAAGAAGAACATACCCGAGAATATCTTCGAGTCGAACTTCAGGTGCATATAGTACATGACAACGAGCGCGAACTTGCCAATCGAGAGAATAGCGAGTATGGGAATGATCGCGTAACTGAGCTGAGTTATGTAGAAGATACCGACCTCGACCGCCGTCAGAATGGACAGGGCCATCGCGACCTTGAAATAGGTCACAGGCGTCGGGTGTCCGGTATGAACGTTGTCGGCAGCGTGCTGATCTACTGCCTGGCTCTCTTCCTGGCTCATTTGAACTCCCTGAGCGATAGCTAGAATTTACTCGGTCTCTCGGTTAGGTCAATCCAGTTAATGCGGAGTAGAAGGCACTGTCCCCGGGAATCCCTCGAAGACGCCGAACAGGTACACGACGGTGAATATGACGATCCACACAATGTCCACGAAGTGCCAGTAGAGCGCCGCGAGGTCAACGTCCAGATTCTTTTCAGGCGTTACGCCGCCCTTCCTGAACGAGTGGAAGAGTATGGAAAGCAGCCATACTACGCCGAGCGTTACGTGCGCGCCGTGGAATCCGGTGAGCGTGAAGAATGTGGTGCCGAACAGGTTGGTCCGCGGTGTCAAGTGTCCATGGTTGGCGAATTCGTAGAACTCGTACACCTGGAAGGCCAGGAACGTCGTTCCCATTATGGCGGTAGAGGCGAGCCAGATTCTGAACGCCTTCAGGTTGCCCCTCGTCAGCCATGCGTAGGCCATCACCATGCTCATCGAGCTCATCAGCAGGACGAAGGTGCTTACGGACGTAACCGGTATGTCGAAGACGTCTATAGGCAGCGGGCCTTCGAGGCTCTTGTTCTTGTACACCAGGTAAGTCGCTATCAGCGTACCGAAGAACATGCAGTCGGAGCCCAGGAAGGCCCACATCAGCAGTTTTCTGTGGTTCAGACCTGTTGTAGTCGGTTCGTGCTCGCCATGAATGGCGGGGGCGTGTGCCACTTAAAAAGCCTCCGTTCGGTTAATGGGCAGCGTGTCCGCCGTCGGGTTCGGGATCGTTGACCGGCTCGAACGACCAGGCATAGACGGATACCATGCCGATGATGACTCCTATGACTGTCGTCGTCAGCGCGACCCAGTTGAGCGTTCGTATTCCGGCATCGCTCACGTTTATCAGATAGACGAGACCCATCCCGCCTATGAAAAGGCCGAGCGAAACGAAGAACGGCCAGTAAGAAGGCTGCGGCAAATGAATGTCGTGGGCGTCTTCGGAGTCGGAACCGCCGGCGACAACGGGAACCGGCGCGCCCGGCGCGAGTTCGCGCCTGCGCTGCTTCTCTTCCCACCAGTCGTCGCGGTCCTGGACGTTCGGTATCTCGGCAAAGTTGTACTCGGGAGGAGGGGACGGTATAGACCATTCGAGCGTGCGACCATCCCAGGGGTCGGCTCCCGCTACCTCACCCTTCTTCCAGCTTCTCGCCATGTTGTGAATGAAGATCAGGAATCCCACTACCAGGAGCAGAACGCCGACTGTGGATACCATATTCCAGAAGTCCCAGCCCATACCGCCGTAGTAGGTATAGATGCGGCGAGGCATCCCGTTCATGCCGGTGAAGTGCATCGGGAAGAACGTAATATTCTGTCCTATGAACATCAGCCAGAAGTGCCACTGCCCCATTCGTTCGTCGTACATTCTGCCGGTTAGCTTGGGGTACCAGTAGTACGTGCCTGCGAGAATGGCGAATATGGCCCCTCCAAACAGCACATAGTGAATGTGAGCGACGATGAAGTAAGTGTCCTGCTGCTGGGCGTCGGACGCGGCGACCGCGTGCATTACGCCGCTGATGCCGCCGATGATGAACATGGAGACGAAGGCGATTGCAAACAGCATTGGCGTCTTGAAACTGATCGAGCCGCCCCACATGGTACCCATCCAGTTGAACACCTTGATACCCGTTGGCACCGCTATCAACATAGTTGTTACCGTGAACACCGAGTTGGCGACAGGCCCGAGCCCGACGGTGAACATATGGTGGCTCCAGACCATCCATCCCATGAAGGCGATGATCACGCCGGCAAGAACGACGGTCGCGTAGCCGAACAGCGGCTTCTTGGAGAATACGGGCAGTATCTCGGATACGATGCCCATGGCGGGGAGAATCAGGATATACACCTCCGGGTGTCCGAATACCCAGAACAGATGCTGCCACAGTACCGGGTTAGCTCCCGCTACGACGTTGAAGAAGTTCATGCCGAAGGAGCGGTCGAAGTAGAGCTCGATCAAAGCGACGGTGATGACGGGAAATGCCAGTACCAGCAGTATGGCCGTAACCATAGTCATCCATGTGAAGAGCGGGAGGCGCATTAGGCTCATGCCCGGCGCGCGCATATTCAATATAGTAACGATGAAGTTGAAGGACGCCGCCAGGGAGGCGATTCCCAGCACCTGGAGAGAAATGATCCAGACGTCAATGCCGTGCCCCAGGTTGTAGGTGATGCCCGTAAGAGGGGAGTACCCGAACCAGCCGCCGTTGGGCGCGGAGTGGGTGAACCAGCTTATCTTGAGAAGCAGGGCGCCTCCCAGGAAGGTCCAGTAGCTGAAGGCGTTAAGGCGAGGGAATGCGACGTCCCTGGCGCCTATCTGAAGCGGGACGACGAAGTTGAAGAAAGCGGCCGACAGTGGCATGACGCCGAGGAAGATCATCGTCGTCGCGTGCATCGTGAACAGCTGATTGAAGATCTCCGGCGTAATGAGATTCTGTTCCGGGCGCGCGAGCTGAATTCGTATCAGGGTCGCCTCGATGCCGCCTGAGAAGAACATCAGGAATGCGGTGACTCCGTAGAGTACGCCGATGCGCTTGTGGTCAATAGTGGTAATCCACGACCAGATGCCCGTAGGGTGTACAGGTCTCGGTATTGCCAGAGTAGTCATCCCGTTTCTCCAAACACTAATGTCAACCGCCGCGCCGTTACTTCAGGCTCGACAGGTAGGCTACTATGGCGGACAGTTCCGCTTCGTTGAGGGCGTTCTCTGGGTCTATGTACGGAGCCCCCTCCGAGGCCATCGTATTGCCCGGCTTCACGCTCTCTGGATCTGAAATCCACGTTCTCAGGTTTTGCTGCAGGATGGCGAGATTGACGTTGCCGTCCTCGCCGCGATTGTCAAACATCCCGCCCGCGAGGTTAGTGCGACTGGCGACGTGCGCCAGATTCGGCCCCTCGCGTCCGGGGACGCCGTCGTTAGCGACAGGATCGGTAGCGTGGCAGCCTGAGCAGCCTGCGCTGCGGAATACCTTGCTGCCCTCGACCACAAGCGGGTCCTGAGACTCTTCAGGCGGCGTAGCCTGAGCCCTGAGCCAGGCGTCGAAGTCTTCGCGGGTCTGGACTTCGACCTTGAAGCGCATGTTGGCGTGCTGCACGCCGCAGAATTCCGCGCACTGGCCGTAGTACGTGCCCGTCTGGTCGCCCTGAATCCACATGGTGTTGTCGTTGTTAGGCACCATGTCCACTTTCCCGGCGATTTTTGGAATCCAGAAACTGTGAATCACGTCAACCGAATCAAGATTCACGTTGACGACCTCGTTGACAGGAATGTGCAGGTCCCCCGCGAAAACCACGTCCTTTGTGGGGTCGTCCGGATGGTCGTACCTGAACTCGAACCACCACTGGTGACCGATCACGTCAACGGTGAGAGCGCCGGGGTCGGGCGAAACCTGGTTGTCGAATATAGTAAATATGGTGGGTATCGCTACCAGGACTACGAGGGCCGTCGGCCCGGCGGTCCATGCGAATTCAAGAGTATGATTGCCCTCGACCTGTTCGGGAATGTCGTCGTCGCTCCGTCTGCGGAACTTGATGAGCAGATAGATGAGAGCGCCCTGTACGGCTACGAAGACCACCGCTCCGGCTCCCAGTATGATCCAGAAGAGGTTGAGCTGCGATTGAGCGACCGGCCCGTCCGCGTCGAACGTGGACTGAGGATCGCCCGGCGTGCATCCGAACATCAACGCCAACAGGGACGCCAGCGCAAGTACGCCGAGCAAGACACCGTGACGCCGGTAGAGATTTAGCATATTCCCAAGTTCCCTCTTGCTTGTCATTATAACTCAGAGACCACTCCCGAAACCGACAAAGAATCTATCAAAGCGTCATGTTTCAGTCAAGGCGCTGAAGCGCGCGCAAGCCTTCTCGATGGACTCTGTATCCTCCCGCATGACTACAACCTCACAACGCTGTCCACCATGATTACCAGGAACAGCAGGGCCAGGTACGCGAGGGAATAGAGGTAGGCGGATTTCGCTCCTTCGATCCCATCCCGCCTCATCAGTCTCCAGGCGTAAGCCACAAATCCTATTCCCAGGGCCAATGATCCTCCCAGATAGACCCATCCGACCGCTCTTGTAGTGAAGAACATAGTGGTCAGCGCGAGCAGGAGAAGAGTGTACAGGAAGATATGGAGCTTGGTGTCCCGGACTCCCACTACAACCGGCAGCATCGGCACTCCGGCCCTTTGGTAGTCGTCCTTGATGAGCAGAGACAGCGCCCAGAAGTGTGGGGGGGTCCAGAAGAAGACGATTGCGAACATATAGAGCGCGGGAAGTCCGAGCTCGCCCGTAACCGCTACCCACCCGACCATCGGCGGTATGGCGCCCGCCGCTCCGCCGATCACGATGTTCTGCGGGGTGCTTCGCTTGAGCGCCTTGGTATAGACGAATACATAGAAGAGCGTCGCCGACAGTGTCAGCAGCGCGCTCAAGGGGTTTACAAAGGCGCCGAGTATGATGAACGCGACAACATTCAGCGCGATTCCGAACCACATCGCGTGCAGGGGAGCGATGTTGCCGCTCACTATCGGGCGTCCCGACGTGCGTCCCATCAGACCGTCAATGTCGCGGTCCAGATAGTGGTTCAGCGCGTTAGCCCCTCCGGCCGCCAGCGCTCCTCCTCCAAGTACCAGAATGACGAGCGCCGGGTCCGGAAGACCTCGCGCGCCCAGAAACATACCGCCGAGAGCCGTGAACACCAGCAGAGATATGATTCGTGGCTTGGTAAGGGCTATGTAGCCCCTGAGTGTTGAATTCGCGCGGCTGTGGGCCGCAGTTGAAGTAGCCATCCGACTCCCGCTAGGTCGCTTTTTGTCTCATTGCCGCTCTGCCTGATTCAGTAGCGGGACGATAGGAGTATATCAGAGCCGAGAGAATTACCAGGAATACCCAGACCAGCGTCGCCAGGCTGAGATGTGTCGCTTTCAGGTCTGCCGCGAATCGGCTCCATATCACGAACGCGCCGACCACGATCTGTAGAGCGAATGCCGACGCCAGCAGCGCGGAGGCCATTCTGACCGGACTGTGCGCCGGAGCCGAAGCCCATGCCTTCCATGCTGTCCATACGATTATGACGCCTGCGATTGCCGCTATGTGTCTGTGGCCCATGTGTACGGCGTAGGCCCATCCCTCGGGGAGGAGGCCGCCGCGGCACAGCGGCCAGGTGGCGCAGGACGTTCCGTATCCCTCTCCGACCATATATGAGCCGGACAGTATGAGAACGAACGCGCCCGCTATTGACGCGATTATGAGCGGCTTGAGCGAATTGGCCCGCTTGGAACCGGCGCCGGTGGGCGCCGAAGAGTATGGGTTCCAGCCCGCTATGGCCGCTACTATCAGGCAGGCGATGAGCATCTCGGCTATCGCCAGGTGAAGCAGCCTGTACTGCCAGGCGAGTTCTGTCAGGACGGTGATTCCTCCCAAAATCCCGGCCACGATCACCAGAACTAGCGCCGCCACGCTCGTGTGCCAGACCAATCGGTGGGCGCGGAAGCGCATCCAGGCTATGGCGGTGGTCGCAATGACCAGGAGACCGAGCACGGAACCGGATAGGCGATGGCTGTACTCGATTAGAGTGGCGGTGTCGAACGGGGGAATGATCTGTCCGTGGCAGAGAGGCCAGTCGGGGCAGCCGAGGCCGGAGTCCGTAACGCGCACCACTCCACCGAGCGTTACTTGGAAGAATGCGGACAGGATAGCGGCGACGACCACGATGCGGAATATGGATTGTATTCTATCGCTCGGCAATATTTGATAACCGCTCGTCTGTGTAAACTCAACCGTCCCTTAGCGAATATGTGCATTATTTCACGAACTCAGATTATCACAGCATCCGATGTCGCGTCAATGATGGGAGCGACTGTCGCAACCCGACAAGCGAGACTACCCGATGGGCCCTGCACAACAGCGGCCTGCGTCGCCTGTGTCTCCAAGATCCCTTCCGCCTTGACGGGGGAAGGTTAGGATGGGGGTGATTATGCTGAATACCTACTCCTCTGATCCCTTGGCGTGAGAAGGCTAGAGCCTGCCCCGTACTTGATACGGGGATGGGGGTAATTCCTTGTCGGCGCTCATTTCCACTCTTCCGCCAATCCTTTGCTTGACTGTACATGGTTGACGCAACTAAAATTATCCCGCCTCAGTAGAGACCGCAAGCGCTCACGGCCCGCTAGCTCAATTTGGCAGAGCAACTGACTCTTAATCAGTAGGTTCTCGGTTCGAGTCCGAGGCGGGTCACTCCTAACTTTCCTCAACGAAGCGCCGCTTCAGCCCGCGTTTCTTATGAAATCCGCGATCCTCTCCCCAATCATCATCGTCGTGACGTTCGTATTGGCGCGCACGCAGTCCGGCATGATCGAGGCGTCCGCCACTCTCAGTCCCTCTATCCCATGCACCCTGCCATACTGGTCAACCACGCTCGTCGCGTCCGACGCCGGTCCCATCCTGCACGTGCTCGTGAGGTGATTCCCTGTCACCACCTCGCGCCGCAGCCACTCGTCCAGCGCGTCGTCCGACTCCAGCGCGGAAGAAGGCGGCTCTGTAATCTTCTCGATAATATCGTTGAAGTCAGAATGCCCGGCCAGCTCTATCGCCTTGTGGACCCCCTCACGCGCCCTCTCTAAATCAAACGGGTCTTCGAGCAGGTTCACATTTATGTCGGGTTCGTCATGTGGATCGGCAGACTTGAGCCTTATCTCCCCCTTGCTCATAGCGAGATAGATAGCCGCCACGAACCTGATGCCGATTGGCTCCATCCGGTCGCCGCCCCTGTCAACTCGCGCGCTGGCGAAATTCATAGGCCATAGCAGCATATCGTTCCGCAGGGGCGAGCCGGACGCCGTGTAGCGCAATCCTATCTGGAGCCTCGGAGCAAGACCGTCCAGCGGAAAGCCTTCCTTTGTCCTGAACGTTATGAAGATCAATGGATGGTCGCTGAGGTTCTGACCGACCCCCGGAAGGTCATGCACGACAGGGATTCCGTGCTCCGCCAGATGTTCCGCCGGACCGACTCCCGACAGCATGAGAATCTGCGGATTGGCGACCGTGCCGCAGCTCATCACAATCTCATTCGCCTCCACCACGAACGTCTCTCCGCCGCTCTCGACCTCCACGCCTGTCGCGCGCTTGCCGTCGAAGATCAATCGCCTGACGTGGCAGTCCGAGCGGATTGTCAGATTGAGCCGGTGTCGGGCCGTGGGCAGGTAGCCCAGGGCCGTGCTGATGCGAATACCGTTCGGGTTGTTGAACGCCATCGGCGCCACGCCGGAGGCGTCCGGGTTGTTTATGTCGTAGGCGCTGGGACTTCCTGATTCCACACAGGCGTTGTAGAACGCCGCCTGGGGCGGAAGCCAGTCCTCCTGCTTGAACCTGTGGACGACGATTGGCCCGTCCGTCCCATGAAAGTCGTCGTGAACGTCCGTGTCCGTCTCGATGGCGCGATAGAACGGCATCACCTTATCGAAAGACCACTCGTCGTTCCCCCACAACGCCCACCGCTCGAAGTCCTCCGGCAGCGCGCGCATGAACACCTGGCCGTTGATCGCGCTCGTGCCGCCTGTCACCTTGCCCCTCGCCACCAGCATAGGCCCCGAAACGTCGTTCGCCCTGCCTGTGAACTGCCAGTTGTGTTCGTCGCTGACCGTCACGTCGGTCGCGGTGGCGTAACCGTACTTTAACTCGTCCGGAAGCGTCTCGAAGTCGGGATAGTCCGGCCCCGCCTCCAGAAGCAGCACGGAGCGCTCCGGATCCTCAGACAGCCGCGTTGCCGCTACGCCTCCACCCGATCCCGCTCCAAGGACGATAACGTCGTACTTCATGGGTATCCCTCCCCGCGAAACTATGTGACTGCGCGGATGATACGCCAAAAGCAAAGTAATGCCAATCATTGACCCCCATCAATCTCATTGCTACACTCGCGCCGACATTGTCCCCAGGAGGCGCTGGCATGGAATATGGTTTCTCTCTTCCCAAATCAACCGACGGCGACGCCCTCATCAGGTTCGCCCAGGCCGTCGAAAGCCTCGGCTTCGAGTCCGTCTGGATGGGCGACCACATCGTCCTGCCCACCGAGGAAACCGATCAGTATCCCTACACCCCCGACGGCCGCTTCGTCTCCCGTCCCGACGATCCTCAGATGGAAACCCTGATGACCCTGAGCTACATTGCGTCCTCCACGAAGAGAATCGCCATAGGCAGCACCGTCGTCATAGTCCCATACCGCAACCCGATTCTCCAGGCAAAGATGTTCGCCACGCTCGATGTTCTGACTAAGGGACGCGCCGTGTGCGGCGTAGGAGTGGGCTGGCTGGAGAAGGAGTTCGACGTCCTCGGCGCGTCCTACAAGGACCGCGGCCCCGTCACCGACGAGTACCTCGAGATATTCAGAACGCTCTGGAACGACGAAGAACCCGAATACCACGGCGACCACTACGACTTCGACGGCATCTACTTCGCCCCCAAGCCCGTCCGCGACGGCCATATCCCGATTTGGGTCGGCGGACACACCCGGCGCGCCGTCCGGAGGACCGTCAAGTACGGCGATGCCTGGCATCCCACCCGCCAGTCGCCCGAATTCGTCGCCTCCCACCTGCCATATCTCAGAGAGTTCAGCGCCGAGTTAGGCCGCAACCCCGACGAAATCACCATCTCCCTCAAGCGCACGCTCCACTTTACCGACATCGGACTGGACGAAGGCCCTTCCAACCCCTCCAACAGCGCGCTCATCGCCTCCACCGGAGAGGTAATCGAGGACGTAAAAGCGTGCGCCGAAATCGGCATACAGCAGCTCACCTTCGACTTCCGAACCCCCGACATGGACGACTGCATCCGCACCATGGAGCATTTCGCCGAGTCGGTAGCGGCGAGAATGTGACGGCGCGATCAATCGTGTCAGGCCCGCTCTCACTCTTCCCATACTTATCCGGCTTTGTTATAATCATCTCACCGAAAGAACAAATGTGCAATGATATATAGTATAGTTTATCAATGATCGTTCCTACGCCCTAAAATTTTTCGGTCCGTAGCTAACAACAGGTGATGACAGGTCACTTCCAAGTGTTCTAAACACTTTACCCGCATGGAAACTCACCTGGAACCCCACCTGTACGACATAAACGATAATATATAACCCGCCGACCGACCAATGACTGATAACTGACCACCGAAAATTGGGCCGTGTTGACATTTCTCGTCATTCCCGTGAAAACGGGAATCCAGGAGTGTGGGGTGTAGTTATTTTCCCTACCGCAATACCTTGAAGGCAGAGGGAATTATAGAATGTCAACAGAACCTAATGACTTCAGAATGGAGTTCTCCAAATGAAAATCACCGACATCAAAGCGTTCGTCACCAAGCCCCCCGGCGCGTTCTCCAACTACGTCTTCGTCAAGGTCTCGACCGACGAGGGCATCGTCGGCTGGGGAGAGTCCAGCATCGGAGCGACCTCCGTCGCCGCCGTGATAGAAGAGTTCGGCGCCGCGATCATCGGCAAAGACCCCTTCCGCATCGAGGAACACTGGCAGGACATGTATCACCTTCACCACAACATCCGTGGCGGAGCCCTCCAGATGGCCGCCATATCCGGCATCGAGATCGCCCTCTGGGACATCAAGGGCAAGGCCCTGAACGTCCCGGTCTATGAACTTCTGGGAGGCGCGATGCGCGATAAGCTCTGGACCTATGGCCGCTTCGACGGTGTTGACCCAGCCGCCGCCGTCGAGACCGCCATGTCATTCGTCGAGGATGGCTACACCGCTCTCAAGGGAGACCCCTTCGGACACCAGGGAATCTTCACCTCCCCCGAGTCCGAGCGCGACGCCATCGCCAAGGTCGAGGCCGTGCGCGAGGCCGTCGGCGACGACGTAGAACTGCTCGTCGAGGTGCACGGCAGGCTCACCCCCGCCGAAGCAATCAGGATAGGGGAGCGCCTCGAGCCTTATCGCCCCTTCTTCTACGAAGAACCCGTCCCGCCTCAGAACATAGACGCCATGGTTCGCGTCGCCCAAGCGATCAACATCCCGATAGCCACCGGCGAGCGCATCTACACCAAGTGGGGTTTCAAGGACCTGCTCGAAAAGCAGGCCGTCGCCGTCGTCCAGCCCGACGTCTGTCACGCCGGGGGCATAAGCGAGCTCAAGAAGATAGCCGCCATGGCCGAGACCTACTATGTCGGTTTCGCGCCCCACAACCCCTACGGTCCGATCAACACGATGGCCGCGATTCACGTTGATGCTTGCACGCCCAACTTCCTGATACAGGAAGGCGGTCACGCCCCATGGTTCGACTCCGTTCTGACCGCGCCCTTCAAGCGCCAGACCGACGGCTACTTCGACCTGCCCGCCGAACCCGGCATCGGCGTCGAAATGGACGAAGACGCCCTCATCGCCAACCCACAGGGAACCCCCGAAACGGGAGGCGGATACAGAAGCCGCTTCACCATGCCCTCCCGCCAGCAAAACCACTGGGTATAACCTGATTCACTAGAGTGTACGTCATTCCCGCGAAAACGGGAATCCATAGGCTGAAGGCTTGATAGAGCTTAACGGGAGTAACCCATGAAACTGACCGGATTCGAGACCCAAATCGTAGAACTGCCCAGAGACTCCGGGCCGATGGGCGCGTCCGCCCTGTTCGTTACCCTCAAGCTCCGAACCGACGATGGCATCGAGGGAATCGGCTACGCCGGATTCACCTCCGCCATCATGATGAAAGCGTTGAAAGAGACTCTGGACGCTCTCACCGGGCAGGCAATCGGCTCCGACCCCATGATGACCGAGGCCATAGGCGCGAGGCTTCTGACTCTCGGCGGTGGTGGTTCGCCCTCAGGTCTGGTGACAAGGGCCGT
This sequence comes from Dehalococcoidia bacterium, assembly GCA_965202815.1. Classification (GTDB taxonomy): domain Bacteria; phylum Chloroflexota; class Dehalococcoidia; order Lucifugimonadales; family UBA1123; genus VXRN01. The sequence continues at coordinate 32,597 of CBDBCD010000002.1, read as the reverse complement.
ATCCGCGATTGACGTCGCCCTATGGGACATTCGCGGCAAGGCCCTCGGACAACCCGTTTACCGTCTTCTGGGCGGTTTCGCCGACCGCGTTCCCGCATACGCCAGCGGACATCTCTGGCGCACTTATGACCTCGATATGCTCGCCAGGACAGGCCCCCAACTCGTCGAAAGCGGCTTCAGGGCCATGAAGTTCAGGCTGGGCGCTGAAGACAGCGACGCCAAGGAAATAGAGCGGATGAGAGTAATGCGTGAGGCCATCGGCGACGATATAGACCTCATGGTGGACATCAACCAGGGCTGGGACATCAATACCACCCTCAGAATCGGGCGTCAGATGGCGGACTACAACCTCTACTGGCTCGAAGACCCAACGCACTACCAGGACTACGTCGGCTACGCGCGAATCGCGGACGCGCTCGATACGCCCATCGCCACCGGCGAGTATCACTATGGGACCGTCCCATTCCGCCACATGCTGGAGAACCGCTCGCTCGACATCGTAATGGTTGATCTTCTGAGAGTCGGCGGACTGACCGGATTCATGAAAGTCGCGCACATGGCCGAGATATACAACTTGCCCGTAGTCAGCCACCTCGCCACCGAGGTGCTGGCCCATGCCATAGCCGCCGCTCCCAACGGAATCTACGTCGAGCACATGCCCTGGACCTTCGACCTCTTCACAACGGAGCCCATTATCGAGGACGGAATGATAGTCCTCCCCCAGACTCCCGGCCTCGGCGTCCAGTTCGACGAAGACAAACTGTCCAGATATGCAATCGGCTAGGCCGTGTTGACATTTCTCGTCATTCCCGTGAAAACGGGGATCCAAGTGCTTGGAGTATAGCCGACGTTACTATCGCTATGATTGTTTAGAAGGCTGAAACATCAAACGTCAACAGAACCTAGTCCAGCCCCTGGAATAGATCATCCTTACGCTCATACTCCGAATATCGGATGAGCTTGTATAGTTCAGCCCGCGTCTGCATGTCGGACAACAGGCCGCTCTGTGTTCCAAGCGAAAGCGTCTCGGACAACGCGCTTTCCATCGCTTTGGCCGCCACCCTCAGCGAAGTAACCGGGAATATGACCAGCTTGTAGCCGAGTTCGTGGAACCGCTGAACGGTCAGATACGGCGTCTTTCCGAACTCCGTCATATTCGCCAGCAGGGGAGCGTCAACCCGCCGAGCGTACTTGGCGAATTCTCCCTCCGACTCCAGTGCCTCCGGGAAGATGATGTCCGCCCCCGCTTCCAGGTATAGATGCCCGCGCCGGATGGCCTCTTCCATCCCATACACCGCCTTCGAGTCTGTCCGCGCGATGATCAGCGATGAATTTCGCGCCTCATTCGCAGCCCTTATCTTCGCGACGAATTCCTCGGCGGGGACTATCTGCTTGCCGTCGAGGTGTCCGCACCGCTTGGGCATAACCTGGTCTTCGATCTGAATCGCCGCCGCTCCCGCCGCCTCAAGGTCGCTCACCGTTCTGTAAACATTCAGCGTCTCTCCAAAACCGGTATCCGCGTCCACGATCAACGGCAGGCTTGTCGCCCTCGTCACCCAGCGTACTGCTGTCGTGAGTTCATCCAGCGTGAACAGCCCAATGTCCGGTATCCCAAGACTCGCCGAAAAGGCCGCGCCTGAGAAATACAACGCCCTGAATCCCGCCTGTTCCGCTATCAACGCCGACAGTGGGTTGAACACGCCCGCCACCGCCAGCGCGCCGTCCTCCGACATCAGTCGGCGCAGTCCGTCTCCTCCATTAGCCATATCTATCTTTACATCCTTCCAGAATAGTCGTAACGACTATCCGTAGGCTCTGCCAAGTATAGCGGCGGCGCGGTATTTCCCGCTAACCACTTGCGTAATAGAAAAAATACACATACAAATACACGTGCGGACCGTGCCGCCGACCCAAGTCCTGATACGAGGAGAGAACTATGGTCGAGTATTACCGAACGATCTTCACCATTGAGGAGTCCGCTCAGGGGCTTGAACTTCTGGAGAAAGTCGCGAATGAAGCGCGCAAATGGGCTGAGCGCGAGTTTGGTGAATCTCTCGATGGCATGAGAGGTGAACTGGAAGGAACTGCCGGAAGATTGAGATTCGGGATGAGGTCAGTTAACGACTTTGGCATATTCCGGCTGGTGTGGGAACATGCTGATCCGCGTGACACCGAATTTCAATGGCGACTCGGTTTGCGCCTGGCGACCGAAGGCGACGATATGGAGGCAGACATAGAGGTTCAGGGCATGGAAGGGCAGGGAGAGGCGTCGCCCGATGAATTTCAGGCTAGGCCGCCTTCGCTTGTCTCGACTCTGTTCCATGAGTTCAATTGCTCCCTCGATGGGGAACGACTCATGACCGAGGCTCGCCGCGTCGCAGACACAAATCTCTTCCTCCGGGATTTGCTCGATCCAAACAGGAGCATACCCCTTTTGGTCGTGTCCGAAGAAAAGTCCGGAAACAGCGCCAGTGATAAGGCAAACTACTTGCAGCGTCAACAGTTGGTCGAATATGGGGGACTCTCGGTTCCGGGGGCATGGCGTGAGAAAGCGAACCACTTGCAGCGTCAACTACTCGGATTGGCCAAAGTGGTCTCTTACGATCATGACACCGCCTGGCGGATCGCCAAGGATTTGCCCCGTCCACTCAGATGCTGCGACGGAGCGATGCGTCTGTACTCACCCGGCTGTTCTGAGAGTGATGTCTCCCAACAGCATCCCTATTGGTTGCCATCGGACATGGATAAGCTGGGTCCAGACATGATGTTGCGTATGCTCAGAGACGAATGTGTAATCCGCTTGCCCAGACAAGGCCGCCGCCGTATGTTCTCCCGTGTTCGGAATGCTATTCGCGCTGAGGACACCAAGAGTCTGGAATCCAAAATTGAAGAACTTGAACAGAACCGGAGCGACAGGGATGATGAATTGCCGCTGGAGTCGCTTGATTTAGACGAACTGCTGGAGTTGCTTGAACTTTCGGATACAGATTATGAAGACAGCGTGCCTCGCATGAGATATGACTATCTGATGAAGAACGCGAAGGCGCTCAATAACAGAAACAAAGCGTTGGTGGAAGAGATCAAGCAGTATTCTAGTAGTCCAATTGACCAACTTCCCGATCCTCCATCGCCCGATCCATCAGACACACCCGAACCAATGTCTTGTGGCGTTCTCGAAGTAGTCCAACGCGCAGATCGCGAACTGGGTGGCCTGCGCTTCTTCCCAAGCGCATTCGAGTCGGCTAAGTCGGTCACCAAGTCCCAGTTCAGACGAACAGACGAACTTTACAAGACTTTCTATGAGATGGAGGAATGCGCCAGAAAACGATCAACTGGTCTCGGGAAGAACCCAGCACAGTGGTTCAGGGACCGGGGCGTTGACTACTCTCCGAAAGAAAGCGAACAAACATGGGCCAGATACAAGGAAGATCGAACATTTCGCGATGATGATTCTGGGGACTTCGTGTACATGGAGGAGCATTTCAAGCTAAGAGGCGAGAACAGATTCATGCTGAGGATACACGTGTCCTGGAACAAGAAAGAAAGCAGGTGGCTGGTTGGCTACGTCGGAGAACACCTGCCAACCAGCCGAGATCCCCATTAGGGAGGCTTCGCTACCTCCCCATGAAGTCCCTCTGGCCTTCGCGTGGTGTCCAATCCTCCCCTGCGCCGTCTTCAGGCTTGTAGCCGATCAGCCGCTCCCCGTCGCTGATGTCCCAGATTTTCAGATCGTTGTCGGACATTCCATGAACTATGGCGAAACCGACGGACGGGGGGGCCTCAACCGCCTTCTGGATAAGCTGGGCGGTGTCGCGGTGACTCATCCACAGTGAAAGCGCGGCTGGGTGAAAGGTCGGGTCGTCCGGCGTCATAACCCACCCGATGCGCAGGCAGATGACTGACAGCCCGTATTCGTCGTGGTAGTAGCTCCCCAGGACCTCGCCGAAGGCCTTGCTCACTCCATAGAAACTGTCAGGACGCATATCTCGATGATCGAGCATCCTGAACGGGCGTCTCACCTCGGACAGCCTGCCGTCGTATATCGCCTTGTACGGATCGTCCTTCAACGGATAGAACCCTATTACGTGGTTGGTGCTCGCAAGAACCACGCGCTTGGCGCCGGCCAGCCTTGCCGCCTCATACACGTTTCGTGTCCCGATGATGTTGTTGTTCAGCGTGGACTCCCACGTCGCTAACGGACTGGGATCCGCTCCGAGATGAACGACCGCATCCACGCCCTCGAAAGCCGGCCTGATCGAATCGAAGTCGGCGATGTCGCCTACGCGCGACTCCGGCCAGCCGCAATCCACCCTGTCCAGACCCACCAGGTCGTATCGGTAGCCGAGCTTGTCTCTGATAATGCCGCCTATCTGGCCGGCGGCGCCGGTCACCAGCACTCGTGTCTTGGTACTCAATTCTATTCACTCGCTTTCATTCAATTCCGTCGGCGAACTGGTATAGAATGTGTCAGGCGCCTCCCCTGAGCGCCAGAACAAGGGTAATGGCTACCAGCGGTACGACTATCATCCATAGTAGTCTTCTCGGGCTGAATTGGAACATGGGATGCGTCCTGCGAAGTTTGTATTTATAGGCGAATGAATACTATCACAAACCGAAACGAATGGAGGGACGACCGAGTTGGCCTACAAACTGATAGCGCTTGACGTGGACGGAACGATCCGGAGCCACGACCGTCCAACCTCCGAACGCACCAGGCGCACAATCGAGAAGGTCGAGAGCGCGGGCGCGATTGTCACTATTGCGACTGGCAGATCATACAAGAGTGGAGCGAGCGCGGCGTCCGACGTGAATCTGACCGCGCCCATAGTCACGTTCCAGGGAGCGCACGTCGCCGACCCCCGCACCGGCGAAGTGCTCTGGCACGTACCCCTCACTCACGACATGACGTCGGCGGCGCTCGAAGCGCTCTCCGTTTGGGAGGATATACAGGTAGCGGGCTATCTGGGGGACGAGATTTTCGTCACCGAAATGACTGACTGGGCGAAGGCATACGGGGAGAGAACCGGCGTCGGTGTCAGGGTCGTTGACTATGATGAATTCACCTCCAGGTCCATGTCCCGGATTGTGGTCCACGGCGCCGATGACGAAATCGAGCGTCTGGAACCCATCCTGAAAGACCGCTTCGATGGAGATATGTACATCACGAGGTCTCTGCCTTATTTCTGCGAGATTCTCAATCCCAGCGGCGGGAAGGACAAGGCGTTGGAGTGGCTGTGCGGATACCTAGGTGTCAGCCGCAATGAGACCATAGCGTTCGGTAACGGCTATAACGACGTGCACATGCTCGAATGGGCGCGGATGTCGGTTGCGGTAGGGGACGCTGTTGACGAAGTCCTGGAGATCGTGGACGTCGTCGCGCCTCCCATGGAGGAGGACGGCGTCGCCCAGGTCCTGGATGAAATGCTTGAGGAGGGACTCATAGGATGAGCGGAACCGGGACGCCCGTGATAGTAGTTCTGGGCGGAATCAATATGGACCTGGTCGGGACGACCGAAGAGATGCCCGCCCCCGGCGAGACCGTCTTCGGACAGTCCTTCCACACCGCGCCGGGTGGAAAGGGCGCGAACCAGGCTGTGGCGGCTGCCAGGCTTGGCGCGCAGGTAAGGATGGTCGGGCGCGTGGGTCTGGACGAATTCGGCCCCGTTCTGCTTGACGGATTGCGAAGAGAGGGGATAGACGTTTCCGGCGTAGCGACCGACCCGGACAACTCCTCGGGCATCGCGATGATCCTTCTGGATGGTCAGAAAGAGAACTACATCATCGCAATCTATGGCGCGAACCTGGCGAGCGACCATGAACAGATTAAAGCCGTCGAGTCTGCTTTAGGCGGAGCGGACGTTCTCCTGATGCAGTTGGAGACGCCCCTCGAAGTGGCGACCGAGGCGGCGAAAATGGCGAAGGGCAGGGGAGTCCGGGTTGTTTGGGATCCGGCGCCCGCCCTTGAAATGGGACGTGACGCCTACGCGCTCTGCGACGTGCTGACCCCGAATCAGTCGGAAGCCGAGTACCTCTCGGGGATTCCGGTTACAGACCCCGATTCGGCGCGTAACGCCGCGAAGAAACTGGTCGGCGAAGGGGTGTCTGCCTGCGTAGTGACTATGGCCGAGGGCGGAGCGTACTACGCTGCCAGGGACGATGAGGGATTCATACCGGCATACGACGTGGAAACCACCGACACCGTAGCGGCCGGCGACGCCTTCAGCGCAGCCCTTGGGGTCGCGCTCGCCGAGGGCCGCTCTCTGAACGAGGCCATCAGATACGCTTCAGCGGCCGGAGCGCTGGCGGTCACCAAGAGGGGCGCTCAGGAGGCGATGCCCTATCGCCGCGAAGTTGACGCGCTGTTCGACGAAGGCTGAGTGTGACCAGTTCGGATACCGACAACACTGCGGTGAAAGTTGACCGCGACCTGAGCCGTCGGACGGCGTCCTGGGGACTCGCGATAGTTTTGCTTCTTGCCCTCGCGCTGCGCCTGTACGGCCTCGACTGGGACGACGGATTTGGCTGGACGCCCCACCCGGACGAGCGGGCGATACTCTTCAAAGTCGTGGCCCTCTCGTTCCCCGGCGTTTCAGACCTTCCCTCTCTGCTGAACGCCGACGAAAGCCCTTGGAATCCCCGCTGGTTTCCATACGGCAGTTTCCCCTTATACGTCCTCAAGATAACCGGAGCGTTGAGCGGCTTCGTCCCGGGTTTAGATCCAAATGATCTGCGGGTGCCGGGACGGGCTGTTTCCGCGTTGGCCGATGTTGCGACCATTGCCTTGGTATATGTACTGGGAGCGATGGTGTGGTCCAGGAGAGTTGGTCTGCTGGCCTCCGCGCTGGTGGCAGTTGCCGTAATCCACATTCAGCTTAGTCACTTTTTCGCCGTGGACACGCTGATGGCCCTGTTCTGCTTCGCCACTATGCTCTTTCTGGTCAGAGTCGCGCGTTCCGGCAGGTTAAGCGATTCGGTCCTGGCGGGTATCTTCCTCGGACTCGGTCTCGCCACCAAGATCAGCGTCGCTCCAATACTTGCGGCCTACTTTGTCGCGCACTTCATCGCGGCGTTCGGTCTATCGGATTCCGACAAACGCCGGAACTTGTCGTTCACCGACCGTCTATCTGATGTGGCTGGCAACGCCATTCTGGGTACGCTGGCAATAGTTGCGACTTTCCTGATTGCCCAGCCCTACGCGCTGCTGGACTGGAATCGCTTCTCAGCGGACATCATCGAGCAATCGGAGATGGTGCGCCGGATCAGGGACTATCCCTACACGCGCCAGTACATTGACACCATTCCGTACCTTTATCACATCCAGCAACTGTCGGTGTGGGGTTTGGGTCTGCCGCTTGGAATCGTCGCCTGGGCGGGGACGGCTTATGTAGCCATTAAGGGGCTGAGACTCTGGTGGGCGCTGGCATACTTCCTGGCGGGTATTTGTCTGCCCGCGGCGATTCTCGTATTTTCAGGTAGCTTGGTGAGCCTCGTCCTGGCTTCCGCGATCTCGGTCGGCGCGCTTGTCCTGACTATCCCTGTCCGCAGAGCGGAAACACGGATTGCCGCGCTTCCGCTCTGCTGGGTAGCGCCTTACTTCCTGATTACGGGCGCGTTCGACGTCAAGTTCATGCGCTACATGATTCCGATTACGCCGTTCCTGCTGCTGTTCGCCGCTTTGATGCTGACCGACGTATGGCGCGGAGCCATGAGGCTTTCGACTAGGACAAGCATCCTCGCGCGGGCGGCGCTGGGAGCAGCCGGAACGCTGGCGTTGCTGTTTACCGTCTTTTACGCAGTCTCGTACTTGGGGATATACAGTGAGACACACCCGGCGGTTCGCGCCGGAGAGTGGATCGAGTCTAATGTGCCTCGTGATTCGCTGATCCTGAGAGAGCACTGGGACGAAGGAGTTCCCGGCCTCGGCACATACGAGTGGCAGGACCTGGAACTCTACAATCACGACAGCCAACCTAAACTGTCCGGCATGAGCGACCAACTCGCTAGCGGCGACTACATCCTTATCTACAGTAACCGCCTCTACGGGACCATACCCCGCCTGCCCGAGCGTTATCCGGTTAGCCGGGCTTACTACGAACTTCTCTTCACGGGCGAACTCGGCTACACGTTAGTCGCGCGCTTCGATTCGCACCCCAATCTTTTCGGCGTGGGCTTCGTTGATGACACCTTCGGACGGCCCGAACTGCCCGTGCCGCCCCCGCTCGACGGCTTGCAGCCTTATCCGCTGGCGCTAAGGCTCGGATTTGCGGACGAGAGCTTCTCGGTTTACGATCATCCGAAGCTCCTTCTCTTCCGCAATGATGGACGGCTCGATTCGGAGACGATCTACAACCGCATCTTCGATTCTTCCGGCGGGTTCCCGACCGTTTCGGGAATTATATCATACTCACCCCCGGAGACGGACAGATCTCGTCGGCTCATGCTCACACCGGCACAGTCGGAGGCAAGACAGTCCGGCGGGACCTGGACGGACATCGTCAACCCCAGCCTCGGGGCGGACTGGGTTTCGGTCGCTATATGGATCGCGGTCGCGCAGGTCATATCGCTGATCGTATTCCCGCTTGCCTTCGTGGTATTCCGACCGCTGAGAGATAGAGGCTGGCTGTTCTCCAAGGGGCTGGGCCTGCTCCTGACGGGTCTGGTCGTCTGGCTTTTGACCAGCCTGGAATTGATGCCATTCACCCGGACTACCATCGTCGTAGGAGCGGTTGCGCTGTCCCTGGCCAACCTCGCGCTTCTGATCATGAAGTTCGAGGAAATCCGCGAATTCTTCAGGAGGAACTGGAACGTCGTCCTGATCGCGGAGTTGCTCTTCCTCGCCGCATTTGTCGCCTTCCTGATTGTCAGAATGGCGAATCCGGACCTGTGGCACCCGTACAGGGGCGGCGAGAAGCCAATGGACATGGCGTACCTGAACGCCGTGCTCAAGTCGGTCCACATGCCGCCCTACGATCCCTGGTTCGGCGGCGGCTACATCAACTACTACTACTGGGGGCAATTCCTCGTCGGAATGTTGATCCACGCGACCGGAATCGTCCCCGAGGTCGCCGTAAATCTCGCGGTGCCTCTGTTCTTCGCTATGACCGCGGCGTTCTCATATTCGGTCATTTATAATCTGGCCGCTGCCGCGAGAGACCGCGATGTGCTTGTAGGAGGAATATCCCCTGTCGTCGCCGGACTGTTCGGCGCGGCGTTCGTGGTTGTTCTGGGCAATCTGGACGGCGCGATACAGCTTGGGCAGGGGGCCTGGCGAGCGGCTATCGAGGGCGTACCGATGGGCGAATTCGACTTCTGGCGTTCAAGCCGCATGATGCCCCCGGATCCGCCCGGACACGAAATCACCGAGTTCCCGTTCTTTACATTTTTGTTTGCCGATCCCCATGCACACCTGTGGGCTCTGCCTTTCACCGTGTTGTGCATCGGCCTATCGGCGGCGGTTGTACTGGGTAGAGTGTCGCGCTCCGGTGGCTCATCTCCCTGGAGCATGGAGCAGATCACCAGAATAGTCGTCCTGGGGATTGCTGTCGGCGCGTTGAGACTGCTGAACACCTGGGACTACCCCACATATCTGTTGTTCGGCGCGGCGGCTGTCGCGCTGGGCGAATTTCTCGCGCATGGCGGTCTTTCCTTCATAACGTTATTAAGAGTAGGCGTGAAGAGCCTGCTCGTCTTCGCCGTTGGATATGTAGTCTTCCTGCCGTATCACCTGAACTATGAGACCTTCTTCAGCAGTATCGAGAGGACGACCAACACGACACCGCTCTGGCAGTTCCTTGCGATAAGCGGGCTGTTCGTGTTCATCATCGGCTCCTTCTGCCTATGGGAATTGCGTGGCATATTGTCTTCGGCGTTCTCTGGAATACGTCCGCGCCTGGGCTCGCTGCTGGACACCCTCGCCGAGCGCAGCCCAGCTCGCGCTTCCTCCACGCTGCCGACCGTCGGCCCCGGCGCCCTCGTCGGGATGATCCTGGCGTCCGTCGCCGTCGGCTACTTCCTGACCGCGATTCTCTCCGGATACGGCGCGGGAGGCACGATTATATTAGCGCTTGCCGCCATTGGCCTTGTTGGTATCGTCGCGCTGCGCACCCTCACGACTTCTCGCAACGGGTCTCCGGTCACGTTGTTCGTCATCCTGATGGCGGGGACGGCATTCGCGCTTGTTCTCGGCCTGGATATATTCAGGGTCGAGGGCGACATCGAACGCATGAACAGCGTCTTCAAATTCTACCTTCAGGTATGGGCGCTCCTCGCGCTCTCAGCCGCGTTCGCGCTCTGGTGGATTCTGCGCTCTGCCATGTTTGCTGGCGGGAGACCGTGGGAGTACCGATACGTCTGGGCAGGCGTCGTTGCGATACTCATCGTGAGCGCGTCCGTTTATCCGGCTCTCGGAACTCAGGACAGGCTGCGAGACCGCTTCAACGGCAACACCACGCCCCTGACACTGGACGGCCTCGCTTACATCCCGGGAACCATCTACAACGAACCCGAAGGCCCGATTGACCTCGCCGCCGACTTCGAGGGCATCAGGTGGCTGCGCGACAACGCGCGGGGTTCTCCGATAGTGCTGGAGGCCAACACGCCGACCTATCGCTGGGGCGGACGAGTCTCGATACACACCGGGCTGCCGAGCGTCGTCGGCTGGCAGTGGCACCAGGAGCAGCAGCGCTGGGACTACCGCCAGATGGTGGCGCCTCGAATCAGGGACGTAGAGCGCATCTACTCCACCCAGGACGTCTCCGTTGCGAGGGACTTGCTCGCCCAGTATGGCGTTAGATACATCTATGTGGGCCAGCTTGAGAGGTCATACTACTCCCCGGAGGGGATAGCCAAGTTCGATTCGGACCTGTCTCCCTACGTGAGCAAGGTGTTCCATTCCGATGAAGTCGCTATCTACGAAGTCCTGAACTAACGCCCGGACTTTCGAACATTATAACTATTATACAACATTAGTAGGAGACTTTGATGCTAATCCTCGGTCTTATTCCGCGCCGAAGCGACATTCGCCCTGACCACCAGTTCGACAGCATAGCCGACATAGATGTTCGAGATCTGTACGAGCTGGGTGTCCGCGCTGTCGGCTTCGACGCCGATCAGACGCTGTGCGCCTATCACGGAACGGATATACCTGAACGACTGCTGACGAACATCGAGTCAATGCGCGAACTGTTCTCCGGTCAGGTGTGCATCATCTCGAATTGCACGGATAGGCGTCGCGCCGAGCTAGAAGAGCGCTTTCCCTTCCATGTCATACCGAAGGGAGAGAAGAAGCCGTCCATAGAGCCTTATCGTGAAGCCGAGCGACACTTTGGCGTTCCGGCGGAGCAGTGGGCATTCGTCGGCGACAGACTTGCCACTGACATTGTTGGAGCCAATCGCGCGGGATGGCGTTCGATACTAGTGTCCCCACTCGCGCCTGAGACAGACCCTTGGTACATTGCCCTCGCTCGTTCGTGTGAACATCTGCTTTGGCGCGTGTATCGCGCGTGACAGGGACACTCGCTCTACTGCGCGGTCGCCCCTCCGTCTATGATCAGCGGCTGGCCCGTCATGAACGACGACTCGTCCGAGGCGAGGAACAGCGCACCGTAGGCGATCTCCTTCGGCTGCCCAAAGCGCTTCATGAAGTTGGAGTCCGCAGCGTCCGACAGGAACTTCTCCCGATCTTCTCCGGTGAACTCGCGATGCCGCTCGGTCGCCTGTGTCAGAATCGCGCCCGGACACACGCAGTTCACCCTGATGTTGTCCGGCGCGAGGTCCATAGCCAGGCAGCGCGTCAACTGCAGCAGCGCGCCCTTAGAGGTGTTGTACGGCACGAACGCCGGCTGCGCGATGAAACTCGACACCGACGCGATGTTGACAATGGATCCACCGCCCGCCGCCCTCATCGGTCCCAGCGAGTGCTTCACCATGTAGGAAGGCCCCAGAACGTTCACGCCCAGAACCCGCTGCCAGTCCGCGTCGGAAACATCCTGCACCTCGCCGAACACGAACGCCGCCGCGTCGTTCACCAGGACGTTCACCTCGCCGAACTCGGACACCGCCTTATCTACGAGAGCTTGCGCCTGAGATTCCTGCGACACGTCGGTCGGGACGAATACCGCGCTCCCGCCCGCGTCCTCAATCAGCCTCACCGTCTCCCGTCCGCCGTTCGCGTCAATATCCCCGATCACAACCTTCGCGCCCTCTTGAGCGAACAGTTCGCATATCGCGCGTCCGATGCCCGCCGCTCCGCCAGTAACGATAGCGACCTTGTCTTTCAGTCTCATTCTCGAACTCCCTCGCTGGTCTCCATCACTCCGTGTGAAACACCTCTTCCAGTTCCACCATCATCTCATCTGGCTTCGCGCCCGGAGGAATCTCGAAATACGGCGCCATGAACTCCTGCCAGCGCGCGTTCGCGTCCTCTCCCGACATGCCCTCCAGCGCCGCCGCGAAGTCCTCTTCCGCCTCGAAATATCCGAACAGCAGCCCGTCCTCCCGCGCGAACAGCGAGTAGTTTCGCCACCCGTTTCGCCGCAGCGCGTCCAGCATCTCTGGCCACACGTTCCGGTGACGCTCCTTGTACTCGTCAAGCATATCCTGCCTGACCTTCAGCAGAAATCCAACGCGCTTGATGGCGGTCCTCCAAGTGAAATGAGTGAAAACGGGGAGGGATGACTGAAGGAGTTGGAGCGGGAGACGGACTTAATATATTCAGTGCTAAATCATCCCATTTGTCACTTTTCCCCACATATTCGTAGCTAATTGTCACTCTCCGTAGGGTTGCTTTATCCAGTAAGGTGCCGTAACATTTCCCCACATCCCACACTTGATGTGGGGAAATGTGTGGGGAAAATTGCAATGGCGAATCGACTGACTGTCAAGAAAATCGAATCCTTGAAAGATGCTGGGCTACATGCTGACGGTCAAGTTACAGGACTGTATCTTAGCATAGCAAAGACCGGAAGCAAGTCGTTCATTCAGAGAGTCACGGTAGGTGGAAGACGCAGAGACATCGGATTGGGGGGATACCCGTCCACATCTCTCGCAACTGCGAGAGAGTGGACCATCGAAAACCGTTCGCTGGTGGCGAGTGGGAAGGCCCCGCTATCCGCCAAAGACAGGCGCAATCTCGCTCGGACACGAGATCCGTCCGAGCGATACACGCCGACCGTCCGGGACATAGCGGGGGTAGCGTATGAGCAGGCGGTGGAAGCCAAGCGCTGGACTCACGAGAAGAATGTCCGGGCCTGGACTACGCGCTACCTCAAGAACGTTGATCCGGCAATTGGCGAGACTCCTATAGACCGTGTGGACAAACGCGAGTTGCGTGACCTGCTGGCTGGAATACTCATCAAGACGCCGGAAACGGGTAAATCTGTCAAGGATGTTCTCAACCTGATATTCGATTTTGCCGAGTGGGAGGAATTCATAGACGCCAATCCGGTGCGGCAGATTCCTAGAGGTCAACTGCCCGCCACACCCGCACAGAAGCATTACAAAGCGCTGCCATACACCCAGGTCTCGGACGCTCTGGACACATTGGACAAGTCAGACGCCAACCTCGTAAACAAGCTCGGGATTAGGCTACTCGCGCTGACAGCAGTCAGGTCTCGCTCGGTACGACTCGCCACGTGGGATCAATTCGATCTGGATGATGGCGTCTGGGAGATTCCAGAAACGCTCATGAAGAGCCGCAAGCGATTCCGCGTTCCACTATCGGGGCAGGCGCTGGACGTTCTCCGTATTGCGAAAGCTCTGAATCCGCACTCAGACTTGGTATTTCCCAATGAGCGGGGGAACCCGTTCAGCGACAGCGCATACAGCAAGCTCTTTCGGGAGTTGGAGATTCCCGCCACTCCGCACGGCTTCAGGTCATCTTTTTCCGAGTGGGCGCACGGTCTAAAGGGATCTGACTTTGCGGTTGTCGAATACTCCCTCGCTCACGTGGTCGGAAGCAAGGTCACTCGCGCCTACCTCCGCACCGACTACCTGGAAGAACGCCGTGAGCTTATGCAGAAATGGGGTGAATTCGTCGGCGACTCAACCATATTCGGCGTGGATGCCGTGAACATCAGGGGTGGCGAGACATCCCGTCCGTTTCGTGAGTCCGGCGGACCCTTGGGGAGTGGAGAGTCGGCAGGACCTGGGACCGAGAGGATGGCGGATGCTCCTCGGGAAGATGAACCGAGAGCAGACCTGACTGTTGCCGCGGACTGCTGACGGGCCGATTCCTGCGGGTCATCCAGACCGCTTCGCAGCCGAGAAGTTCAATGATGGCGTCGCGTCTGACGGTCGATACATTGGCGTCGTTCCCAGGCCTCACTGAATCCCACTCCATTCGCCGCGTTAATGAGAGCCGTTTCCTCGATCCCTCGGACTGTGGGATAGTTTCCGGAAGGGCCATCCCAACAGTACATTTCAACGACAGGAAGGTGCTGGGGCTATGTTCGCCGGTGCGGTCAATAGTCTCGCGGTGGTCCAAGGTTCGTGCGTGTCCTCGGAGACCGTACCCAATACGATACGACCCACCATGAAATCGGCCGCGTCCTCCGCAGCGGGGCACGTTTCCCATGTGTTGATGGCAAATGAGCTTCCGGCCGAAGACCATGGGATTGCGTAGGGGCGGCCTGCGTATCCGGCTAGGTTTGCGGGTTCAGGTAACCGAAGAGGAGGTCAGCCGCTCGGCAATCCATGGGCAGGCCCATTCACTGCCACCCTTTTCGCTATGCAGTTCACATTCTCTATCATCGACGTCGGCTGCGCCGGACCGGTCGTTCCAATCACAGCCTCGCATAGTGACTTGATGCGGTCTGCCGATGCACGTGTTCGACCGCGTTATCCACCTCGAAGTTAACCTCCATGAGCCCTGTCTTCACACAGCACGTCCGTTTCGTTCCGTCTTTCTTTGCTGGCCGAAATTTGATTCTGAGATCAAGAGATAATCGGGGAGCATTCTTCGGCAGATATATTCCTCGGACAGCCCCGGATATTAGGCAAAATGGAATGTGAGGGTGAAATTCAGGGCCAGGGCTTTCGCCCATGGCATGAGTTTCCGTAAGTGACACGTAACGTGGCCTTTCCATGACTTTCCCGTTTGTAGACCGCAAAATATGGGTGTCCTAGAGGCCGAGGCGGTGGGAATTTCGTGTGGGAATTCGAAGCCTCTGGACTATCCAGCGCCACTTTAGAACATTCGTTTATTTGGCAATTTTTGGGAATATTCGCTGGCGTGAAAACGACGATATTCGGTTCATGAAAGCGAGGTTTGGTCATGCGAGTGTTGAGGTTGGATGAGGTGGTCGCGCGCGTCGGCTGTCTAAGTCCACTCTGTGGAGATATATCAAGGAGGGCTATTTTCCGAAGCCGATTAAGCTCGGTCCGCGGGCGACCGGCTGGATCGAACAAGAGATTGAAGACTGGATTTCCAGCCGCCCCCGCGCCGCTGACCAGGACTAGGCAGCAGAGACTCAGGTTCTGAGATAAACGGCTCTCGCCTGTTGACATCGTCCGCTCTCCTACGGAGGGAGACCCTGGCGCTGTGGTCTATCACTACGTTGACAGAGTCGGCCCCAGATTGGGATTGCGAGACCTGTAGGAGGTGTCGCGCCGGGAGCTGCCCGTTACGACAGTATCGCCAGTGTCGAACCGAAGGACAGTTCACCTTCAGGCTTGTAATGGTTCCCCAGGATCTCGGTAAATTGGGAATCTGATTTGATGAACGTGCTATTGGACCCGCGGAGCCAGCGGAGGACATCAATGGAAACAGGAAAGAGGTGCATCAGGATTACAGACCGACCGCCCATATCGCTTACGCGGAGCGATAGTTTGCAGACGTTACCTATATCGCAACGCCTCTTTGCAAACCAGCAGACGGGTGCGCGTTCTCCGGTCCGTCCCCGACGCCAGAACAGGTTGTTTTCCAAGAAGTTGTAGGGCAAATGAATATATCACGCCAAAACAGGTTGTTCGAGAGCGCATCCGTAGCTGGAAGGAACTCGGGACGGTCTTGCCCGTCACCTTGCAGTGAGCTAACTCTTAAGATAGTAAGCGGCATTGGAACAGGTTGTTCAGGTGGCGGGCCAGGGCATTGGAGATGAGCGGGGGCGGGATAGTGCGCCCCTGGGGAAAGGGGAAGAGTGATGAGGGAAGAACGGGATATTACCGGCAACACAGAAGACGCTGATGCAGCGAGCGGAGATGCGTCCCAGAAGGTCGCTCCAGAGCTGAAGCTGCTCTCGTATGAGCCATACCAGACCGTTGAAGAGGTCGCAGCGCGCCTGGGGAAGGGAAACACCTCGACCAGGAATCATCTTACCAGGGCCGAAGACGATGGTCTGGTGGCCCATGTCCTGCACGGCGTGCATGGTAGAAAGGGCTGGAGGCGGTATATGTTGACCGGGGAGGGTGTCCAGGTGCTTGCCGAACGCGCCGCCGACGTCATGGATCGGCCCGGCACCACCGGCCGGGCGTTGGCGACATATCACCGGCGGCTCCACATTCTGGTGGGGGTGTATCAGACCGCCGCTACGCTGGCCGCGTGCTTCGACGAACCGGAGCTGCGCGTACATCTCCCGCTCGATGGGCCGCTCGACGGCGTGATAACGATGCCGACGGCGCCCTGTTCGCTGGGTGTGATGGTCAAGCAGCGCTCGCTCGACGACGACCATTTCGGGCTGAAGGTCTGGCGCTATCGCGTGCAGATGGAGGCCAAGCCGTCCACGCTGCTGGTCGTGGCCCCCAGCCATCTGGCGGAGCATGGCGTGACGCGCCTCGTCCGGGCCAACTGGAAGGAGCCGTTCCTGATCACGTCGCTGGAGGACCTGGGCGATCCTGACGACCGGGTATGGCGGGAACCAAACCGCGCCGACGGCACGGAGCGGGTGTGGAGCACACGGCAGGTGCTTCGGATTATCCCCGCCCAGATGGTGCGGGCCTTTCAGCCGCCGCACGACTCCTATAAGCGGGTGGCTATCCCGCGTCGCGGCTGGCGGCCAAGGATTGCGCTCACCCACAAGGAGTGGGGTGTGATCTATACCGTCGCAGACTGGCCTCTGTCCAAGAGGAGCGTAATAGCGGCGCTGGCGGACGCGACTCCCGGGTCGCTGAATTCAATGCTGAGGCGGCTGCGAGCTCACGGGCTGATCCGCGAGGTGGAGGCGCGCAACGGCGAGATGCGCTGGGTCCTGACCGACCCGGGCATACGGTTCATCTGCTGGACGGCGCGCGCCGCTGACCAGGAGGCGCGAAAGTTCTGGACTTCCAGGAGGCGCGCCGACGGGCGGTTTGTGGGCACGAAGCTGCAAAAGCTCAACCGTGAGATTAAGCACACAGACATGGTACATGCCATCGTGGCCCGTTTCGCCGAGGAGGCCAGGGCCGCGGCGGACGTCGAGGCGTTTCAGATACTGCCAGCCCACCTCTCCGAGCGGCGTCCGGTCATGCCGGATGCCCGGATCGACCTTCAGATGTCGTCCGGTGAGCGGTATGTGCTGCTGCTGGAGGCAGAGCGGAAGTCGCTAGAGCGAAAGAAGCGGGAGGCGCGCCTGGACAACTACGCGCGCGCAGTGGATACTGAGCGCTTCAAAGAGGCGTTTCCCGTCGCGCCGCAGGTCGCGGCAGTGCTCGATGACTCGGACAGCGAGCGCGCCTTCGGCCAGTCCCAGGTCGACGCGGGTCGGACCCACTTACCGATTTTGCTCACTAATATGGACCAACTTTCGGTCCAATGCGGGTTCTTGCAGGTCGTGTGGCGCAGGCCCGGGACAGATGGACCCCGCGAACGCTTTTATACCTGTAGCAGCAGAGGAGGACATTATGAATAGTGAGTATCTGGGCCTGACTGATGGAGAGGTCACTGACCGGTTCGGTGAACTCTTCGACCATCATGTCCCCGCCCACCTCGATGCAATGGAGAGGGAGATGGCCGTGAACCGCCTGGCAATTCGGTTCGGGGTCACGGCAACGACTCTCGATATCCGCCAAAATACTGAGAAGCGCCTGGCGGGTGGGAATATAACCGCGACCGTCTATCTCATGATGTGTTACCTCATCGAGAAGATGCAAACATACGGCTTGGAGGTGGATGACGAGCGTATCTGGTGGCACAGCTCCCGCCTCGCGACCGAACTCCGGAGCCTTATTCCGCTCAGGGATGAGCTCGACCGCCGCGAAGCTGATTTGGCGCAGCGTGAGACAGACCTCGCCGAGGCCATTGAGAACGTTGAGGCTGACAAACGAGCGTGGGAGCGCCGGCGGGAGGAAGAGAGGCGGCAGTTGGACGAGGATAAGCAGGCATTCCAACTGCGCGATGAGGGTCTGAAGCGCGAGGAGTGTCGTGTGGCGACAGAAGCAGAGGCTGTGGAGCGAGAGAGGTCCTCAATGCGGGATGTATCCACCCGGCGGCGGATTGTCCTGGAGGAAATGGAGGACGGAGGCATGCTGGAAGCCTCGCCCTACGTATCGCTCCTCCTGGCTAAACTGGCTCTTGAGCAAAACCTGCCGTCGTATGAACGAGGCTCTACCAATGCCTGGAGAGCTCGACTCGAAAAAGAGAGAGTTTTCAACTTGCTCGCATCCCCGATCAGGCTCGTGCTAGCCATTTTTATGCCCTAGCGGGAGGAAGAGCCCACGACAAAGTCTGGTACGTCGTACGACTTTAGCTCCACGCCGGTCTCACTGACGATCCGGGCTCCTCTGGTTTTAGAAAACTTGGTGACAATGGCGCCTACAGGGAGGGGCGGGTCGAACCTAAACGTCATCCCTGAATACGTGCGATCCTCCTGGCAGGACGCGGTTGCCTTGGACTGAATACCGTCCTGAGTCTGTAGGGCAAATTGCCCTGCACACCGCACCGGGTCTGAGAAGTGAAGTATGTAGACTCCGGCCTGGTCGGTATGCGCAACGAGCTCTGTCATGTGCGGCGGTTGGGACCGTTCTACATCCCGCCAGAAGAATAGACCGGCGGTGAGAACGATCAAGGCCACGGTGATGTAGACGTCACCAGCCAGAAAACGGCGATGCCTCGCCGGTGTCGCCAATCGGACGTAGAAGATCACGATCTCGAGGAGGACAGCAAAGAGCGTCACCCAGACGGCGATAGGTATCGCAAGATTGAGAAGGTCGAGTGTGTCAATATCCATGTTGTGTCTTCCTCTCCTGTCAGTGTATGCGGCACGGTGGACGGTACGATAAGGTGGGCGGGCAGCCAGTTCTCGATGATCCACTCCATCTTGTCAGGCTTGAAATTGAGCCAGTCAGTGTGAGCTTCAAACCTCCTTCGCTCCTCTACCAGGGGCAGCAGCAGCCTGAATGTTTCCAGGCACATCCTGCCACCGAGGCGGTCAGCACGTCGTCGATCAGGCTGGAAACGGAGATGGCGTCGCTGGCGCCTGCGTCCTTCGCGATCAACTCCTCGATGTCCGCGAACCGCTCGAACTCCGCGCGGTCCAGACCGACGGCCAGCCTCGGTTTCATCTCTTCGAGCTGCCGTCGCCAGTCCTGCGGCTGCCGTCCTAATACGCCTGACCGATTGGCACAGTGGTTCATATCATTCTCCTTCTATCGATGACTCCCCATTTCAGAATAGACGATTCTCCCGATTGACACCCTGCCTGCCGGCCGCGGACACAGGATTCCCCTTCATGCTAAGAACCCGGGGAAACCGCATAGACCCGGGCGCAAGAAGGTCGCAGGGCCTGGAGGGCTGGAGACCGGTCGTTCTCAATTCTCCCAGGGCAGGAGCAGACATGAGATGCGCAGCGGCGGTCGGAGGGATATAACAGTGTCGCTATCGTGTCGTCCTGTTCCAATGCGCCGCCGGTTCCCCGTCCGGTCGGCACCGTAGCGCGGGACGGAGCCGGGGTCTGCCGCTGGAGGTCAGGTGCGCATGGAGCGGTCGTCCCCGCGTTCGCAACGAAGCCGGAACGACTTCGCAATCCGCGAAACGACCTACAATGAAACGGAAATGCAGATATTAGAAGAGGGAGCGACCATGAACCACACTGAACATGCCGGCGGGCTGAGCGCCAGGGTCATCGAGATGCTCGAAGCCCCCATAGACCCCGACCTGGTGCGCCGCAACGACTTCAATCCCAGGAAGCCCGACTTCGAGTACATCGACCGTGAGACGGTCATCAGGAGCGCCAACAGGATACTCGGCCACGACGGCTGGTCGTACCGCATCGTCGGCGAGGTCGCCTTCACCGAGACGTCCCCTGCGCTCAGGGATGGCCGCGAGGTCAGGCGGGGCTTCTACACGGCCATCGTCTCCCTGTCGGTAAGGGGCGTCGGAACTCGGGATGGCGTCGGCTGCTGGGAAATAGCCGCCGACACCCCTGGCGCGCACGACACTGCGGCCGCGGCGTCGGTGACTCGCGCGCTCAAGAGGGCGTTCAGCACTTTCGGGCCGCAGTTCGGCCTCGACCTGCGCTCAGGGTCCGGACGTCGCGTTGGAGGGAGCATGAGTCCGGCACGCAGAGAAAACGGACGGAGACCGTCCCTGCGTCCGGGAAAGGTCGGCGGCGCGCGCGTGGTCAAGCAGTGGGCGGACTCCCGCGGCGGCATGACGGTTCCCGCCGTGTGCGGTCTGATGGGCATCGACTCGCTCGGGGACAGGGAGGTGGGGATGTTCATGTCCGAAATGGGGATGAACGGCCCGGAACAGATCCCTGATGAGCTCGACAGGCTGGTCGCCGCAAGTGTCGCCTGAGTGCCTCCGGAAGCCTGGACGCACACCTGAAAGTGGACATCATATTCACTCTGTCCATGGTCCGGCGCCGTGGGGTGTCCACAGTCGTGTTGAGGTTGGCGTTCGTCCGGATATCCCTGTTCCCCACTCATCAAATCCTGGACGATATGTGCGTCAACTCCGGCCAGTGGCGCGTGAACATAAACCTGGTCTCTTCACCGCGGACGGGAGAAGTGAGTTAAGATAGGGGGTGCGATCATGAAGCTTATTAGAAAGCTGATCATGGGCGACGAGATGCCAAAACCGTCAGAGGCGTTCAGCCGAGTGGAAGAGCCGCCTTGCGGAACGAAGGACGGGTTCGGCGGAATAGCAGACGAACTCAGAGGACAGAACGACACTCTCCGCAGTCTTGAAGACGACATGGCGCTCGTAGATGCCTCAATATATCAGGGATACGCGCACAGGAAGAAACATTTTATCGCCTACTGCGCTGGCCTGGATTATGACAGAAGGCTCCCTTTCAGGCGGCTACGCAATATCGCCGAGTCCGCAGCCCGGAACGGTATCGCCGACGACATGAGGTCGCTCATCGATGTGGACGCGGTACTCCTGGGCAGGGGCCATGATGGTCGAGATGCCTACGCCGCGCTAACCATCGCGGTCAGGGGCGGGCCCAGGGAGACGGGAAGGTGTCGCCGCGCGGCCGAGTACCTGTCCCGCGCCACGGGCACTAGTACCGAGTCCACGCAGTTTTGGCACAAGTCGGATAAATAGGTTACATTCGGAAGCATCACCTGGCGAGGTTGTTTCCGAACATGACTGCAAGCAAGTATAGAGTCAAATTGACCGAATCTCAGAAGTGCCGGCTTAGTGAAGTCGCCAATCAAGGCAGATCGCCGGCGAGAACGGTGAAGCGCGCTCTGGCCCTGCTCAAGAGCGACCAAGGACAGACGGACGACCGGATTGCAGAGGCGGTCTCGATAAGCAGGCGTACAGTCGTACGGATCCGCAAGCGATTCTGTGAGGAGGGTCTTGAGAGCGCTCTGGTGGAGAGACCGCGAACGGGTCAGAAGCGCAAGCTGGATGATCGAGCGGAGGCACACCTTGTGGCGATAGCGTGCAGCGATCCTCCCGAGGGCCACGCTCACTGGACGCTGAAGATGCTCGCGGAGCGAATGGTGGAACTGGACTATGTGGACTCCGTTGCCAGAGAGACGGTTCGCAAGAGTCTGAAAAAAACGAGCTCAAACCGTGGAAGAAGAAGGAGTGGTGCATCCCTGAGGTAAGCGGTGAGTTCGTCGCTCGCATGGAGGACGTACTGGACCTTTACGAGGAGGAGTATGACGCTGAACGTCCGGTTGTGTGCTTCGATGAGACATCCAAGCAGTTGGTCGGTCATACCAGAACTCCCATCCGCTCTGAACCTGGAAGACCGGAGCGTTACGACTACGAGTACAGGCGAAACGGCACGCGCAACCTGTTCGTGTTCTGCGAGCCGAGGGGAGGCTATAGACACATCGAAGTTACACAGAGACGCACCGCGGTGGACTTTGCAGAGCAGATGAAATGGCTGGTTGATGAGGCGTACCCTGACGCGGGAACGATCAGGGTGGTTCTGGACAACCTGAACATCCACAAGTTCGGTTCCCTGTATGAAGCGTACGAACCGTCAGAGGCGCGACGCATAGCCCGACGGCTCGAGTTTCACCATACGCCGAAACATGGGAGTTGGCTGAACATGGCGGAAATAGAACTCAGCGTGTTCAGCAAGCAAGCTATGAGAGGGCGCATCGGTGATGAGGAGACTCTGAGGCGTCAGATAGGGGCGCTTGAGACGGAGCGTAACGAGGCGGGCGCGACGATAGACTGGCTCTTCAGGTCCGAGGACGCTCGTGTCAAACTCAACCGCATCTATCCTGATCCAAAGCTGTAAAGACTATGCCAATATCATGTGGACTCGGTACTAGGGTGCTGCCCGTGCTGGTCAGCGCCCGGATAGACGAGAGCATCGCAGGCGAAGTGGTGGAATCCGAGACGCTGGGACCTGAGCGCCGCGCATCGGAGGACAAGGTCATCTGGGTGAGGATGACGATGTCATCCAGACCTCGGACGGGTGCGATCAAGACTGAGAGCCGGCCGGGACCATCAAGATACTCGGCATCACTGGCCTGAGGGTCTGGTATCCACATGAACCGCCCGCGACCATCTGCCGGATCGCCTAACGGCGAGCAGACCTGTCACCTCACCGGCGTCGAACCCCTGCATACCGCATGGGCGCCCCCAGGCATCTCCTCCCCTCCCTGTACCGGATTGACGACGAGATGTATCTCATCGTATCGCGCACCCACTTGCTGCACGGCCCGGGCCGCGCAGCGGTCTCGGTGACCTCCCGGATAAGCGCGCTGGGCATCGCCATCGACACCAGTGCCCCGGACGACGTCCATACCGTCCTCGGCGTAACTCTCGGCGAAGAGCCCCGGTCGCAGAGGCCCTTCAACAGGTCCCACGAGAAAATCAGGGTACTGGCCGTATCTCACCCGAACAGGTTCTGGTACGACTGACTCTATCTCAACTTCGACGGCGGGCTCGTAAACGGCAGGGTCATAAGCCTGGAGCCGATGCCGGTCTACTAGAGTGTGTCGTCAAAATAATTTAGTCCACAGTACCAGAGCGCGTATTTGGCAGACAGCCAGGAAAGAATCTCCCCGTTTAGCGTAACGTGTCGCCACCCCTCGCGATTGCTTCAGGTAGAGAAATGCGTTTTCCACCAGATGTCGCAGTTTATATAGGTGCCGATCATACACGCGAGGGTTCTTACGATTGCTTCTGGGTGGGATAACAGGGTTCATCCCTGAAGCTAACGCCGCCTCCATGATTTCATTGCTATCGTATCCTTTGTCCGCCAACAGATGTTCCGCCTCGATGTCCTCAATCAATGCAATTGCCTCAGAGCAGTCAGCGGTGGTTCCTTCGGTTAGAATCAGACGTACCGGCATACCATGGGAATCCACTGCCAGATGCACTTTGGTGTTCAGCCCCCTTTTGTACGCGCCATCTCCTGATTTCCTCCCGCCGCTCCCGCAGCATGGGGGGTAGCGTTTCCTTTCAGGTGGAGGATCAGCTCTCATAGCTGTTCAATAGCCCGATTCCAGCTTTGGAAAATTCGCGTCTCTATCTGATGTCATAAATTCAACCACCAAAGAGGAAACGCTACCAGCATGGGGATGCACCTTGACATGACTGGAGTCAATCATCAACCACTCAAAATCAGGCTCATCAATCACCTCATCCAGCAGTTTCCCCCAGACGCCCCGGTCACGCCAACGACAGAAACGGCGATGTGTATTCTTCCAGTCTCCGTAGTCCGGGGGTAGATCACGCCAGGGTGCACCGGTGCGTAAGATCCAAAATACAGCATTCAGAAACAGGCGGTTGTCGAAGGCAAGCCTGCCAACCTTGCCAGCGCCCCCTGGCAGAAGAGGTTCCAAGCGGTCCCACACTCGATCCGATAGATCGTGCCGACGATGTGACGCTGACATATGATGCTCCTGGTTCACTATTTAAGCATCAACTTATCATCTCTTAACTCTATTTGACGACACACTCTAGGCCCGAACATCAACTGGCTGTCCACGCTACGGTCTGGCTTCTGTTAATTCCCAATACCGGCGTCAATTCGTAAGACCCGTAGCTGGTGGTGCGATTCCACCTTTATGTGCAAACGGGACTTCTTGTGCAAGACATCAAATCGGCGACATCTAACCGTTCGATGCCGGACTTATTGTGTAGAAACGACTTTTCGTGGAATCGAGAATCGGTGCGGTGCGTCCTGCAGGCGGAATATGAGAAGATCCGAGACGGATGTAAACGGCGGACATAAAATGGGCCATGTAGGCGGTTCGATTGCCTGATTGCGGCGGTTGAAAACTGGACCGTCTATCGCCTTTCATAGGGTCGAAACCGACCCGAAGGGAGGTGAGAAGGATGTACAGCGTGGAACTGTATATGCGTGTCCGAAGAGCCTGCATGGTAAACGGCATGAGCATCCGCCAGGATCCCACCCTGACCATGTCTTCCAAGTGTCGCCGACCGCGTCTGCGTCCTATCGGCTCTGACATATTTCCCTCACGGCGTATCCCTCCAGTTCTGTCCCATGGGCTTGTATTGTTACCTGGAAGGGTACGCCTCTCTCTTCAACACCGCATCCCTGTTTCCACCACTTCTAACATTACCTCATGACAGCAATAGCAATAACAGCAGCAATCGCACTAGCCGGCATCGGCGTTCTGATACTCATACGAGTGTTCGGACTGAGGGCCGTGATATGAGCAGCGATATTCCTGCTCTCCCCGGCGGGGTCGGACCCGGACTATTGTAGAAGCGATGATGATAATGATATGTACCGCAGACGAAGGGTAGCGTAATCGCGGATATACGAATACAAGAAGGTCAGCCTGTGTTGTGGATGGTTCGGAGGATGGGGTTCGATAGCTGATATTGACGAGATGATTGAATTCCATCCAGGTCTTGGCCGGCGACTGTGTGAGGTCGTAGAAAGTACGAAATGGTGGTACTGGATAGTCCCTCGGTCTCAGGTATTGATGATATTCGAACGGTCGAGAAGGAGGTACCCTCAATAAGTGTGTAAACGAGTCAGGCGGTGTAACCTCCTCATAGAACCAAAAGGGGCTGAAGCCCAGAAGAGGAGACACACCGCCCATGAGAAAGCAAACCACTGAGACCGCCTCAGAGTCAAGGCCCGAATGGGACACTCTCGAACATTGGCTCAGAGACAGGATGCAGGACCTGGTCCAACACGTTCTCGAAGAAGAGGTAACCGAGTTCCTGGGCAGAGCCAAGTCCGCCCGCCGCTCCGACACAGACAACGACAGCGGCTATAGGAATGGGTACGCAAGGCCCAGGAAGCTGACGCTCAGTTCGGGAACGATAGAGGTGAGCAGTCCCAGGGTCAGAAACACCGGAGAGAAGTTCGAGAGCAGACTATTGCCACTGTTCACTCGAAGGACCAACGAGGTGTCCGAACTTATTCCCCGGCTGTACCTTCATGGTCTGTCGGAGGGAGACTTCGACCTGGCGCTGCGGGGGCTGTTGGGAGATGAAGCGCCGGTGTCTGCTGCGACCGTTGCGAGACTGAAAGACAGGTGGAACGTTGAGCTATCAGAATGGCGCAGTCGCCGTCTCGACGAGCTAGAGGTGGTGTATATATGGGTTGATGGCGTGTACGTGAAGGCCGGTCTTGAGCGTGAGAAGGCGGCGATCCTGGTAGTGATAGCCGCTCTTGGCGACGGCAGCAAGCGGGTGCTGAGCGCCGAGCCTGGCTACAGGGAGTCTGTGGAGAGTTGGTCGGAGACGCTCAGGAGCTTAAAGAGCCGGGGAATGAACTGTCCGAGGCTGGTTGTAGGGGACGGTCATCTCGGTATATGGGGAGCGCTGAGGAACGTCTATCCCGAAGCTGACGAGCAGAGATGTTGGAATCACAAGCTGCTGAACGTGTTGGACAGGCTGCCTAAGCGGGATCAGGCGCAGGCGAAGATGATGCTCAAGCGTATCCTATATGCTGAGACGAGGAAAGAGTCAGAGCGTCTGAGGAATCTGTTTGCCCGATGGTGTGCAGAACGAGGACACGAGTCTGCATCCGAGGCACTGGAACGGGACTGGGAGAGGATGGTCGCGTTCTATGACTACCCGAAGGATCACTGGCAGCATCTTCGGACGACCACCCCGGTGGAGTCTCCGTTCGCGTCGTTGAGACTGAGGACTGACGCGGCGAAGCGCTACAAGCGGGTGGACCGTGCGATAGCGGTGATCTGGAAGATGTTGATGGTCGTAGAGCAGCGCTTCAGGCGGCTGAACGCGCCGGATATGATGAAGGCCGTCTATGACGGTCAGAAGTATGAAGACGGAGCAGTAACACTGGCTACGGAAGAGGTCGCCGCCTGATGTTGTTTACACACAATTTGACGTAACCTCGTCGAGAAGCTATTATGACGAACTGGATAACAGGGCTGGCGTGCCGAGTTACGACCGGAGTTGAGGGATGGAAGTAACTACTGAGAGGTCAGGAATAGAAATCCTGCTAATCTTAGGACTGCCGTCAATCGTACTGCTCGGCTTGGGCGTATGGATAGTCAAGGTCAATCACCCTAACTACTTCTTACGCTCGGCAGGAATAGCGCTGCTGATCTTGGGAGTTATTCTTGCCTATGTAGCTATCGCCTCGCTGTTGCGAGTGTATAGTTGACGCCACTTTGTACAAAAAGTCGGTTTCTCACCAAAATCGACATACCTACACAAATATTAAGTCCCCGACGGCGATATGCTGTCGAGGGCTATCAGTTTCAGTATCCGCAGATTAGCGTGGCTTAGGTGGACGCATACCATCCAAGCCAGCCTTTCGGGCCTTCCTGATCTCGTATTCCTTGTTCCTTTCCTCGATGTATTCGTCCAGTTCGTCTTCGGTCTGGAAGGTGCGTCCCGGGATGCCGTAGGTGAATCCTGGGAATCTCAGGCTTTCGTAGAAAGCGTTGATTTTCTGGTGATCGTTGTCATGTTCTTTGGCTATCTCTGCCCTGATGTCGTGCAGCTCCTTCATAATCTCATCGTCCAATGTAACGACCTCCCCGAAGCTGGTTGGGAGTGGTAATCGTGGGGCTATCGTAGCCCTCCTGCTCGCAAACGTCAGTAACGAGAGGCATGGTGACCGTATTTGCAATATGAGCGAAGTTCCAGGTCAGGATGTAGTCTATGTTATCTACGGTTGCGATGGCGATGTGCCTCGCATCGTCTTTTGCCTCTGCGGGCACTGCTCTGCCTTCTATCCAAGCGCGGGTTAGGTCGGACGCTTCGGGAGTGAGTGTTAGCATCGTCAATTCTCGTAGAATCTCTATGCGTCTCTGGGCAGCTTCAGGATGACCTCGTCTTGCCTCTTCAACCACGGTGTCGGAACTGAAGAGTTCAAAGTGAGGCGACTGGATTGTCCACCACTCCATTGTTTCGATCTGCCGTGCTGCTGCGACTACATCACGGGCGGGCCTCGCGGTCAGGTAGGACACCACTGATGTGTTGATGTAAACGCTTTCTGTCATTTTCTACCTCTGTGTACATATTAAGGCCCTGGATTGTTGATAGGAATCCACGTAAACTGTCTTGCGGAGCTACTGGGATTCGCTGTGAGATTCGACTCCATAAGCTTGGCTTTATCTCCCTTGGTGCGGCTTGATTATGAAGCAGTGTTACCGATACCGCTTAACCCACGAACGGGGCGTCTGAAGCACCGCATGATTCTTGTGCAAACTCTGTCTATCATCGTGTAAATCGCCAATTTTGTACAAAGCAGGTACAGCTATTGAGACAGGTCGCTTCCTGTTGCAATGCCACAACTCCGGCGTCAGAATGTATGCTAGCAGCGATTGAGCCCAAATATATCCTTCTCATGACATCACATAAAGGAGGTTCAAACATGGGCACGATATCAGTGAACCGGCTAGCAGGTCTGTCCCTCATATCCGGCCCGATAATCGCCTTCGTCTTCTTTCTCCTGGAGCCGGGAGGATTATTGATAGACAGCGCCGCCGCGTCAGACGCCGTTGGCTCCATAACGGCCAAGAGCGCCAACGCTACGCTGACCAATGTAACCAACTTCGCGATAATCCTTGGTCTGGCACTGATCCTCTCGGGCCTCTATGCGCTAATGCGGAACGTAACCTTGCAGGGTAACGGCAAGGCGCTTGTTCAAATGGGCTTCTTCATGATTTTCGTCGGATTGACGGGCTGGATTCTATCCGGCGGCATGGACTTCATCCTAGCCGATGCCCAAACCAGCGACCAGATCAGCGGAAGCGTTCCCGTCTACTACGTCGGATCCGCTTTTCTCTACGCCGGTGGGATTGCGCTTGGGTTTGGCGGCTTCATCTTCGCGTTGGGCCTCTCCACGAGAGACGACTTCAACCGGATAATCTCTCTGTTGGCTGCCCTTGTCAGCCTGGCGATAATGGTCTTCTTCATGATGGCTATACTCAACAACGAGGGCCGCGACACATTTCTCACCCTGGCCAGGGGTTGCTACGTGCTACTGGTTATCTGGTACGGATACCTGGGCTTCGGACTGATGAACCGACCAGATCCCGACCTGTGGCAATAGACGGAATCCAGGACCTGCCGGCGGCCTTCCCAAAGTCAAGAGACAGAGCCTCCACACGAGCAACTGTGAAAGCGAGTCTGGGGCCAGGAAAACTCCGGCGGCTCGATTCCGGTCGCACCTACGTGAAGAGACTGCACCGCAAGGTAGGCGAAGATGCGAGCTACCCCAGCCGCATCTTTGCCGAGCCCTAGACCGGCTACCGGATCCCGAGCGGGAAGTCATTGAATGGACACCGAAATCGCAGCGTCGTCCCAAGTGGACGCATCTTGGGAATTTTGGACTCAACAGTTGATAAAGGAACGCGTAACACATAATATATATATGTGTTACGCGCAACAAGATCAAGTAGTGGGCTGTGCAACACCCCGACGACCTACAGCCCACATCATACGACACACCAGAGCGCCTATCGAAGTATCGCATATGTCTACACTCAAGCACGATGGCTTCTTTCGGAATCACCCAGTGTTCACCGGCGACGAGTTCTCCGGGCATCTTGCATGCGGCGGTCGGGAAGGTGGAAGGACGAAGGAATCGGTCCTCGCATACCATACCCGCACGGGCCGTCTGCTCCGCATAAGGCGCGGGCTCTATGCGGTCATACCTCCCGGCGCGGATAAGGACTCATACCCGATAGACCCCTATCTTGTTGCCTCAAGACTGACCCGTGACTCGGTTCTGTCTCATCACACGGCGCTGGAACTCCACGGCCGGGCCTACACACCATGGCGGCAGGTCAGCTATCAGGCGAGGAGGCCCCTTGGACGACTGACATTTCGCTCCCATGTCTTTCAGGGTACGAGATTTCCCGAAGCACTGGTCCATTCCGGCAATGAGCTGTTCGGCGTGCTGTCCATGGAGCGGGCCAATGTGTCGCTGAGAGTCGCCAGCCTCGAGCGGACCCTGGTGGACGTCCTGAGTCGTCCGCGGTACTCGGGCGGATGGGAGGAGGTCTGGCGCTCGCTCGAATCTGTGGAGTTCTTCGATCTGGACAGGGTTGTGGAGTACGCTCTCCTTTTGAAGAACGCGACCATGGCGGCCACCGTGGGCTTCTTCCTGGAGCAGCGCCGGGATGAGCTGATGGTGGAGGAACGCCACCTCAATGAGCTGCGACGCAACCGCCCTAAACGGCCACACTACCTCGAACGGGCCAAACCCGGCGGGAGATTGGTATCCGAGTGGAACCTGGTGGCGCCAGCGGAAGTGATAGAGCGCTCCTGGGCGGAAGTGCTATGAGAATTTCCGCCGAGAGGCTGATCGCCGAATCGGAAGCGACGGGATTTCAGCCGGATTTTCTCGAGAAGACGTTCCAGCTACTGGCGCTTCTCGACGCCGCCAATAGCCATCCGTTCCTAAGGGGCAAGCTGGCGCTCAAGGGCGGGACCGCGCTGAACCTGTTCGTGTTCAACGTTCCGAGACTGTCGGTGGACGTCGATCTGAACTACGTCGGCGCCGAGATCCGCGAGGATATGCTGGCGGACCGGCCCGGCATAGAGGAAGCGCTGCAGGCCGTATTTCTCCGGGAAGATTATGCCGTGAGGCGGGCGCCCGGCGATTCGCACGCCGGTGGGAAGTGGTCGCTGCGCTATCCGACGGCGTTCGGGCAGAGCGGTAGGATCGAGGTCGACCTCAATTATATGTACCGAGTACCGCTGTGGCCGGTCACCGACGTGATCTCGCGTCCTCTGGGAAGTTGGCAAGCCGTGGAGTTTCCGGTGATCGACCTTTACGAACTCGCCGCGGGAAAACTGGCCGCCCTGTTCGCCCGCCGGACCGCCAGGGACCTGTTCGACTGTCGTCTGATATTCTCGATGGAGGGGCTCGACATCGAGAAGCTCAGAGTCGCATTCGTTCTCTACGGGGCCATGAACCGAAGGGACTGGCGGCGCGTCTCCGTTGACGACATTACTTTCGATCCGAGGGATCTGGCCCGTCAACTGCTCCCCGCGCTCCATATCGACGGCGCTCAGGAACTTCAGGCGGCAAACTACGGTGGAGCGCTTGTCGAAGAGTGCCGCGCAGCGCTGTCCGCGTTACTGCCTTTCACCAGCGCGGAGCGGGATTTTCTGGACTCGCTGCTGGACGAGGGTGAAGTCAGGCCGGAACTACTGACGGACGATGTGGAACTTCAGGGACGGATCCGGGCCCAGCCCTTACTCGCATGGAAAGCGCAGAACGTGAGGGAATACAGGGGACTGTCCTGATACGTGTCGCGTTGGATACGCTTATGGCCGGTCTGATTGACTTCATTCATATGTGGGGCTGGCACTTGACGTAGCAAGGGGAACAGAAGGGAAGTTTAAGCGAGTGTTCATTGCGGCTTCGAGCATCCTCGTGTTGCTTGCCTTCGCTGTTGCTTGCAGCAGCGACGAATTGGTCTTCCCGCGGCATGACGCGCCGCTGGAAACGGACAGAGGAGGGGAATACTTCGCCGGACAGCTCGTCGTCAGCAAAAGTTGTCTTCGCGCCGAGGCCCCCTCCAATGATGCTGTGAATCCCCGATCATCCTGGCTGCTAATCTGGACCGAGGCCTTCACACTCGAATCGGAATCCGGCTCGGTTCGGATAGTCGATGGACTTGGCCGGACCGCTGCGCACGTCGGAGACCATGTGCGGCTCAGCCGTGCCGCTTTGACCTATCAGCAGGCCATGGACCGGGGGCTGGTTGAGGGATTGCCCGAGGACTGCGCAGGGCCCTATCTCCTGGTGGGTGATGAGGTCACCGCCTTCGATCCCAAGAGCGAAGCCACCGAATTGCGGTTGTCAGACCCCGATGTCCTGTTTCTAAGGCAGAAGACCGTAATGGGGCCCCGGAGCCTCATGCAGGCGGAAGGCGTCGGAGAGCTGGTCCTGGACGGCCAGTGCCTTCGCCTGGGCGGTTCGACCACGATAGTCTGGCCCGCCGGCTTCACACCTCATGTCCACCGCGGAGTGGTCCAAGTCCGCAATGGGGCGGGTCGAGTCATAGCTATGGTCGGAGATGAAATAGCCGCTGGCGGAGGATACCGCAGCCTCGATAGCGGCGCCTGTTCCGGGGAAGTGTTTTTTCCCAATCAGATCAAAGTGCTGCCGGACGTGGAGGTCTACTTCCCCAGGCAGGATGGGACCCTGACGATGGAACAGGACGCAGAGCGCTTCGAAGGAGAGTTGTTCCTGGACGGAAAATGCCTGAAGGTCGATTCTCCGCTTCGCGTAATGGACCGCGTCCATCTGCCTATATCTGCTCTCCTGATCTGGCCAAGTACTTTTTCCATCAGCGTGGATGACGGGGAAGTTGAGATAGTCGACGAAGCCGGTCGCGTCGTCGCGCGCAACGGAGACGAGATCCAGTTCAGCGCACTTAACCTCACTTATCAACAGGCCGTGGAGCATGGAGGATTGGCGGAGATACTGCCAGCTTGCTCAGGTGCCTATTGGGCCGTGGGGGAGGAGTTCGCCGCGTTGGCTGACGAGGTCCCATGAAAGGAGCGAGGCTCACGAGAACAG
The DNA here is from genome assembly GCA_965202815.1 of Dehalococcoidia bacterium. Classification (GTDB taxonomy): domain Bacteria; phylum Chloroflexota; class Dehalococcoidia; order Lucifugimonadales; family UBA1123; genus VXRN01. The sequence goes on along the minus strand of CBDBCD010000002.1, from coordinate 264 downwards.
CCGTGCCGCGACTGCGTTGATTATCTTCCTGTTCCTCGCGCTAACAAATGTAACTGTCGTTTCTCTCCGTCACCCCAGTCGTGACTTGGCAAGTGATCGGTTGCGCTTCCGGCTGTACCCTACAAGGCGTCCCTGACATAGTGGGTAGTAACGTTGATACGCGACAATAACTTTTGCCGGCCTGTTGCCTCATCCGAAAATATTACCGTAATTTTGTAGCTTTTAATTGTCGCTCACAGGTGTGATGTCACCCAGGTCGGCCTC